>NZ_JBKFDH010000001.1:160000-3050932 GCF_046452395.1 Erythrobacter sp. W302b
GCGATGCTGGTCTGCAAGCCCTGCTCGACCTCAACTGCGCTGGCCCCGCCGCTCCTGACCTGCATCATCAGCCCGAGCAACTGCCCCCCGATCCCATCATGCATATCGCGCACGATGCGCTGGCGCTCGACCAACATGACCTCGCGTTGAAGCATCTGCTTTTGCGCATCATAGCTGCGTTCAAGCTTGGCGGTCTGTTCGGTCAGCTGGGCAGCGAGGATCTCATTTGAGCGGACAACGGTGCGTCGCGCCTCGCTCGCCTCGCGCGCGATTGACGCGACCACCCCGAGTCCAAGCAGCAGTCCTGCAGGCGCGGAAGCGTAGAAGGTGAGCGCGAGATTTTGCGCGAAGGGCAGGGCAAGGTCGAACACCGTGTCGGCCGCATCGACCGACAGGGCCAGCAGGCAGAACATCAGGGCGATCCGCTCCAGCCAGCGCCCGTCGCGTCGCACAGCCACGCCCCACGCGAGCACCGCCATCCCGCCGAGCGCGAGCACCAGGAGCATCGCGGCATTGCCCATCGCCAGATATTCGAACCATGGCATGATCGCGGGCCCCACCACAAAGCCCGCCCCGGTCACGACCACCAGATAGAGCAGCAGTGCTGCCCACAGCCAGCCGAGCCAGTGCTGCCAGCGCTCTGTGCCGGTTTCGCCCGCCAGCAGATGGCGCGCAAAGGCGATGATGATCGAAAAATCGAGCAGATAGTAGAGGAAAGCCGTTATCAGGAACGGCACTTCGACAGGTGTCTGAAACGAGATGACATAGGTGCGCAAGCCCCACACGCCCATCAACAGCATGAGGCTGCGGATGCGCGCACGGTCTTCAGAGGGCCAGTTGATGACAAGGCACAGCAGGGTCGCAAATGCGAGCACCGAAATGGCGATGATCGGGATGATGTCGGTGATCAGATCCACCGCGGCGGCGGCGCGGGCTGCCTCACCCGCGGGCCCGATGTGGAACGGCGCAAGGGCAAGCACGCTGCTTTGAGTTTCAACCAGCACCTCGATCAGATTATCGCCGTCGCGCAGCAGTGCGGGCGGCATGACATAATAGAGCGCGGTCCCGTCCGATGCGCCGCGCAGCGTATCGAGCGGGATGTTCGGCTGAATGACCGTGCCGTTGAGCGTGATTTGCTGAAGACCCGGCGTCGCCCCCAGATAGAAGGCCAGATCCTCGACATTGTGGCGCGCTTCGAAGGGGATCAAGAACTCCACTCGCGGCCCGCCTTCATCCACCAGCGCGCGGTAGATGGGATTTTCCTGATAGTCGGCCCGGCGCGGCTTTGCGCCCGGAAGGGGCGCGCCCGCGGCATCGACAGGCACGAAGGCGAGGCTGGGCGGCGGGGCCATGCCCGCTGGCCGCACGGCGCTCTCACCCCAGTAAAGCGCGCCCCAGAACGCGGCGAGCACCGCCAGCAGCGCCAAGCCCGCCTTCAACCGGTTCAGCCAGATTGCCACCCGCCACTTCCCCCCGATTATCCTGCGCCCTTCTGTACCAGTCCTTGCCCCCCGGCACCTGCGACGCGATTTTTTGTGCTAAGCCTGTATGGTCCAGCAGGTCTGGAGCCATTGATGCACGGGTATTCCGTAACAGATCGGCGTTTCATCCGCGCCGACCATTTCAAACACCCGGCCCGCCCACGCCCAGCGCTGGCGCTACCGGCAGTTCCCGTCGGCGAAGCGGGTTGCAGCGCGCAAGCGCGATGCAGAGAAGGGCATGGGGCAAGGCGCTAACCACGGCCCTCCCTGCGTTGCCGCCAGCCGCGCCGCATCAGCCAAGCGCCAGCCAGCATCATCGCCGCCATCGCGGCATAATACTGAGCGAAATAGATCGCCGAAGTCTGCGCCTCGACGGTCGAGACCAGCTTCATTGTGCTCGGATCGCGCGGCAGGAAGGTGACCGTCTGGCGAGAACCGACCGGGCTCGCCGCCTGTTCGGGCTGAGAGACCTCAAAGGTCGTCGTCGACAGCGCGGGAAAGCGCGAACGGGCCAGTTCCGCCTCCGTGGCCCAATCGGCATAGGGCGTGCGTGCCATGACATCAAAACGCACTTCGAGGAGGTAGGAGGTGGTCGATCGGTCCCGACCCTTGCGGCTGGTGCTGCTGTTTTCGCGGCTGTCGTGAGATATGATCTCCCCTTCGGCGACCACGCCATTGGCTTTGAGCAGGGCGAGCTCGTCGGCTTCGGTGTGGATGATCACCAGCACAAAAGGCGCGATCAGGAACAGCGCCAGACCGATCATCAGCGTCAACTCGCCCGGCCTGTCCCGGCTGCGCGCCGGAAGCGTGAAGTTCCCGCCCTTCATCTTCCAGCGCCAGGCAGGGGGAGGGGCAACACCTCCGCCACCCCGCGCATGGCTGAGTCGCGGCTGATCCGCCAGCCCACCGCGGCCAATACCAGCATCGCCACCAGCGACAGGGCCATGCCAGGGTAATAGCTGGCAGGGTCGAAATCGCGGATGTCATCAAACAGTTCGGGCCCGTCGCCGCTGTACGGCGTGTCCACCACCACAAAGCTGTCCCCCACCTTGGTCGCTTCGAATGCGGCATTGGATACCCAGATCACCTCGCTGAACTCCGAATCCGCCATGGGATTACCGGTCGGTGGCGGGGCCGAGGGAATGTCGGCCTGTCCGGTGTAATCGGCATATTTCATACCGGACTTGGGGTTGAACCGCACTGTCAGCATCTGGATGTCGGTGCGGCGCGAGCGGCCCTTGCGGGTGGTGGTGGTCAGCGTATCTCGCTCCATCCCGATCACCACCGCGCGCGACACCGTGCCGTCAGCGCGGTAGCGGTCGATGAAGGACTGGTCCTCCTGCATCCGCATGAAGAACACGAAGGCGACAATCAGCGCGAGCGCCGCGCAGCATTTGAAGACGAGGCCAATCCACGGCCGGGCAATGGCATTCATACGACGTCCCCCTGTCAGATAGTGACCCGGGCAGACTTACTCTTTGGGCCGAGAGCGGCGCATTCCCTCCATCTGAGGGGGTGGCGCGGCCGCGCCTATTCGCGGTCGAAGCGGATCAATTTGGCTTGGATCGCTTCGAACACCGCCTCGCCGCGCGATCTGACATGCAGCTTGCGGTAGATGCCCTGCACATATTCGGCGACCGTATAGGGCGAAAGGTTCATGACCCGCGCCGCTTCCTTGCGGCTCAACCCGCGCGCGAGATATTCCAGCAGCTCGCGTTCCCGCGGGGACAGGTGCGGTGCATCCGGTCCGGCAGTGTCCGCGGCGGGTTCATCGCGCACAAGGCTCAGCAAATGGCTTGCGGCGCGCGCGCTGATCGGGGTCTCGCCCGCCAGCGTCGCCCGGACATGGGCCAGCACCATATCGGCGCTGGTATCCTTGAGGATGTAGCCATCCGCGCCGGCCTTCAACGTGCCGAGCACACTTGCCCGGTCCTCGAACACGGTAAAGACCAGCACGCGGCAGGCCGGCACCGTGGTGCGGATGGCCTCGATCACAGCGATTCCGTTGCCATCGGGCAGGCCCAGGTCAAGCAGCGCCAGATCGGGCATCAGATCGACCAGCAGCAAGCCATCGGCCAGCGTGCCCGCATCGCCCACCACCGCGATATCCGGGGCCGCCGCCAGCGCCCCTTTGGCATAGCTCCGCAGCCGCTCGTCATCCTCGACGATGATGACGCGGGCCGGACGCGGCGGTGCCTCGGGGGCGGGATGCTGGGTGCCTTGCGCCATGGTGTTGCTCGTGGTGCCCTGAGGTCCGGGCCTTGTCCACTCTCCGGTGGCACTATCGCCTTGCCCGGCCGCAATCTCATCCCCGCCAGATGAGGGGATCGCCCGCCCGCCGTCATCGCCGCATCATGGGCGCGTCAAAGCCACACGGGGAGGGCATCATGCGCACGGTCTGGATCGCAGCTTTATCATTGGGGTGCACGGCGCTGGCCGGGACGCAAGCCGCTGGGCAGGATCCGTTCAAGCGGTTGCGTGACGTGATCGGCAAGCCCGCCGCCCCCGCGCGGGAAAGGCCCACGCGCCGCCCGCTCCCGCAGCCCGCCATTGGTCCGGCGCAGGCGTCGTCCTCGCAAAGCAGCGGCACCATTCCCGATCAGGGCGTCCACAATGCCGTCCACGCTGCCCATCAGAGCGAGATCGTGTTCACCCGCCGCGATCTTGGCATCGGCGCAATCACCGAGGGCGATATCGCCAGCGATTTCACGCTGGGCGAGCCAATGTACTTCCGCGTCTTCACCGAGACATCCGCCGTCAACGCCATCGCCGCCGCCAACAGCATGGGCGCGCGCGATGTCTATGCCGACGGCGTCCACTACATCGCCCGCTTCACGGTGGGCGGGCAGACCTTCGACACCGACATCTTCCCCTGGGGTAATCGCAAGGATCACGAGACCTGGACCACCTGGCGTGGACAGTTCGTCAATCCCGGCAACGCACAGCTGACCCCGGGGACCGACGCCTTTCTCGAAATGCTCTCGCGCGCGACCATGGCCGGCGTGCTGAATCCGGGAACGCACACGGTGACCATGGAGGTGATCCCCCAGACAAATACCGAGGCGCAGACCAAGCTGAAGGCGGATGTCGTTGCCAAAGGTAGCTTCACGTTGCGCGTCCCGCCCGGCATCTTCAAGGCGGGCAACACCGCCGTCTGCGGTCCGGGGCGCGGCGGGGCCGGAACCGCCGCGACCGAGGCGCGCGCGCTGAGCGAAGCCAAGCGCTATTGGGACTGGGCCGATCTAACCCCGGTCAAAGCGGTCGCGGTGGGGCGCGAATGGAAAATCACCGTCAATGAACTGACGAGCGTGCCGATCGAACGCGCGACCGACGTGACGATCATGTCCCGCGGCGCGAAATATTGCGCGGCACACCGTCACACCGTGACCGAATCCTATGCCGGCGGCGGCACCTATGCGCCCGGCGGGCTCTCGGTGAATTTCACCCCCGGATACATCCCCTGCGGCTGCCTCGACTGAAGCCCGCTCAATTCAAGGAGGAAACCGCTATGAAACAATCGCTTGCTGCCTTGCCCCTGATCGCCCTTCTGAGTGCCTGCGGGCAGGCCGACGGAGAGCTTAATCCGGGCAACTGGAAAAGTACGATGGCCATGAGCAAGTTCGAGATCCCCGGCGCGCCCCCCGAAGTCGCAGAGCGAGCCAAGGCCATGCTCGGCCAAAGCCAGACCACCGAGGCGTGCATGAGCGAGGCCGAGGCCAAGGCCGGGGTGCGCTCGATGTCAAACGCGATGCAGCAGGGTGATTGCACGATGGACAATTTCCAGCAGGGTGGCGGCACCATGTCGGGCACGATGGTGTGCAAGGGCACGGGCGGCGGTTTCGGCGCGCCGACAATGGCAATGACCGGAACCTACAGCGCCGACAAGGTGACAATGGTCTTGGCGGGCGAGATCACCGACGACAAGTTGCCCGGCGGCAAGGCCAATATGGAAATGCGTCTGACCAGCGAGCGCACAGGCGAGTGCAAGGGCTAATGGGATAGAGCCTGTTTGCCCAATTGCGCCGATGCTTAGCTGACGGATAGTGGCTCAATCCGACCGTTGGAAAGTCTCCAGATAACGTCCTGGGGCACGGGCAGGCTCAATGCTTCTGCTTTGGACAGCCCGCTATATGCGGCTCTGATGATCCGGCTAACCAGCCCGTGAGATACGGCGACCGTCACACCCTGCCGTTCGCGCAACCAGCTTTCAATTCTCAGGAAAGCGGCGTCGTAGCTCTCTCCGTCAGGCGACCTGAAAAACCAATCGAAGGGTGTCGAGCCATCCAGCAACCCCGGCCATTGTGCGTCGATATCGATGTGGGTCAAACCATCCCATGAACCCAAAGACACCTCGGCCAGACGATCATCACACTGAACGGCAGGAAGAT
The DNA here is from genome assembly GCF_046452395.1 of Erythrobacter sp. W302b. Lineage (NCBI taxonomy): Bacteria > Pseudomonadati > Pseudomonadota > Alphaproteobacteria > Sphingomonadales > Erythrobacteraceae > Erythrobacter > Erythrobacter sp. W302b. The sequence goes on from NZ_JBKFDH010000001.1 coordinate 165,870, forward strand.
TCGCGCTGCCAGCAATGATTGCTGCTGTCTGACGCGTTCTTCTCAGCGGGCTAGAGACGAACGCATCGATTGAGAGGTCCAATCCAGCGAGGCGTCTGCCGATAGCCTCGGCTTGCCTGACGCCAGTGTCAGTAAGGGCTGAATCCAGCTTTCCCTGAAAACGGCCCTGAACATTCCATTCCGTTTCTCCGTGCCGGATCAAATAGATTTCAGTCATTGGGGTCTCAATATGCAGGCCAGTGTCGGGTGCCGACCTTATGCGTCTTTCACTGATGAGTATTGCACGACATCCTCTGCAAGACCCCGCCGATTGCTCATCCCGACGACCTCTGAGAGCAAAATCGTCACACGCTCCATTCAGCCGGATTGGGATCATTGCCAATCAGCGCAAGACCATGCGCAATCGACGTCAGCTCCCCGCCGGTTGCAATTTGCTCAGGCCTGAATCGCCGTTCGAACAAGGCACGGATCGCCGGGATAAGGGACGATCCGCCAGTGAGGAAAACGCGGTCGATGGCGGCAGGCTCCAGTCCGGCTTGCGCCAGTGCGGCATCCATGGCGGCCTCGATCCGGCGCAGATCCTCGGCGATCCACTGTTCGAACTCTCGGCGGCTGACGACCGCATTGATGGCAACGCCGCCGCCAGAAAACACGAACTGCGCTTCGTCACCGCTCGATAGCGCGCGCTTTGTCCGGCCAACAGCTTCGTAGAGCGGAAAGCCTTGTTCATGCTCAATCAGAGCGATCATGCGTCCGATCGGCGCAGGGTCGACCGCGTTGCGTTGCAGCTTGCGAAGCTCCTCCAGCGTGCGCTTGTTGCGCATCAGCGCCAGCCGGGACCAATCGGCAAAGTCGTTGAAATAGCCACCGGGTATTTCGAGGATCTTGTCGAAGGACCGATACAGCCCGCGCTTGCCGAGCAGCGGCAGGACGAGATGGTCGACGATCCGCTTGTCGAACAGATCACCCGCGATGCCGACGCCGGACGAGGCCAAGGGCTGGCACCGGCGGCGGCTGCCGGGCTCTGCCACGCGAACCACGGAAAAGTCGGTCGTGCCGCCCCCGAAATCAGCGACCAGCAAGGTCGCCGGCCGATCAAGCCGTGAGGCGAAGCTGAAGGCGGCACCCAGCGGCTCGTACACATAATGGAGCTGCGAACCCCATTGCGCGAACATCAGATCGTAGCGTTGTCGCGCCAAGGCGGGATCAGGACGCGCGCCGGCATATTCGACCGGCCGGCCGACAACGATGCGCGGCGGCAAGCTTGCAAGCTGGCCGCCCGCATGATCGCGGAGCTTTTGCAGAAACAGCTGTCCGAAATCTTCGAACCGGAACGACCGTCCGAAGATTTGCGCCCGTTCGAAGATCGCACTGGCGGCAACAGTCTTGAACGATTGCACGAAGCGGCTGTCGAGCGGCGACTGAAGATACTCGGCGATGGCCCACGGACCGGCCTCGCTGGCAATGTCGTTCGGTCCACTGCCTTCTTCCCAGAAACATAGCGCCGACCGAAAAATCTCGCCTGTCGCCTCCTCACCATCAAAGGCAATCAGCTGAGACGTGTCTCCGCCGCCGCTGAGCGCAACAACGGTATTCGTTGTGCCGAAGTCGAGGCCGAGCGCTGTCGGCGCAATTCCTGTCACGGGGCCGAGCCTTTCCAATTGCGCATGACCGAAGGGGCGGCGCCTATTGCACGCGCGGCTCGGTCCCACAAGGCCGCCAAGCAGGGCGCCTTTGGCGCAACCCGCCTGCGACATACTGATCAGGCTTGGCTTTGCTCCCAGATGCCCTGCGACGCCGGTTCGATTAGCCGTGACGGCCGCGGCATGGTCCGCCGCGACAGGGGGATCATCCCATCCGCACCGTTCGCAAGAACCCGCGAACCTGTTCGCCCAGGTGCGAAGCCTGCGCCTCCAGCTCGTTCGCGCTCAGCAGGACCTGAGAGGCGGCGGCGCCGGTCGAGAGCGACAGCTGACGAACATCCTCGATATGGCCGGAAACCTTCTCGGTTCCGCGTGCGGCCAGATCAATGCTCTGCGCCAGATCGCGCCCGGCGACGGATTGCTGATCGACCGCTGTTGCGATCGAGACGGCGGTGGACTCCAGTTCCTTCACCTGTCCGGCGATTGCCCGCAGCGCCTTGACGCTGGCACCGGTCGTGGATTGCATGGCGCGGATCTGGTCGGCGACCTTCTCGGTCGCGCGGCTGGTCTGCATCGCGAGTTCCTTGACCTCGCTGGCGACCACGGCAAAGCCGCGCCCTGCCTCGCCGCCGCGCGCCGCTTCGATCGAGGCGTTGAGGGCGAGCAAATTCGTGCGCTGAGCGATGGTCTGAATCAGTTCGACGATCTGGCCGACTTCGTCTGCGGAGGCAGCCAGGGCCGAGATGGTCTCATCCGCTTCGCCGGTGGCCACCGTGGCAAGCCGTGCGAGTTCGCTCGAAGACGCCGCCTGACGGCTGATCTCGCTGATCGACAGCGCAAATTCATCGCTCGCAGCCGCAGCCGCTGTGGCGCCGGCGTTGGCTTCTTCCATCGACAGGGCGACCTCACCGGTGCGGCGGCTGGCTTCCTCGGCGCTGGATGCCATGCGGGTCGCTGTGGTGTGGAGCTGGCTCGAAGCGGCGGCGACTCCATTCACGACTTCGCCGACGGTGCGTTCGAACTGACGCGCGACTTCATCAAGCAGCGCAGCCTTGCGCGCTTCGCCTTCAAGCCGCTCGCGCTCGCGATCCTGTTGCAGCTGCAATTCCTGCTCGGCCTTCTCCGAGCGTTCGCGCGCCCAGGTTTCCAGCCGCTTGCTCGCGCGTTTGAACAGCTCGAGCGCGCGGACCATTGCGCCGATCTCGTCCTTGCGATCCTCGCCTTCGATGGCGAAGTTGCGGTCACCATCGGCCAGCCGGGTCATGGCGTCGGTGATCTCGACGATCTTGCGTGAGAAATCGCGCGACAGATAGGCCAGTCCCAGCAGCAGCACCGCGCCGCCGACAAAGGCCAACGCGGCGAGAATCAGGATCATGTTGAAGAAATAGCCGATGCCGGTGGCTTCCTGTGTCTCACTGCGGGCTGACAGTTCGGCGGAAAGCTGCGCGCTGGCACCCATCAATGCGCTGCCCTGGGCCGAGACCTTCTCGGCCGCGGCGTTGGTATCGGCCCCGCCGCGCACGGCTTCACTGGCGCTGTCGAAGGTGCTTTCGAACTGGCTGAGTTCTTCGCGCAGGGTCACCACGCGCGGAGCGAGTTCGGGAGCATCCTTCGCCAGCGCAGCCTCGATCGCGGTCACTTGCGACAACAGCGCGCTTTCGCCTTTGCGCTGCTGTTCGCGAAGTTCGGGATTGCGGTCATACAGCACTCGCACCGAATGATAGCGCAGTTCGCCCGCGGTCGATTGCAGCTGCCCGGCGGCGACCAGCGTTTCCTGCACCCGCGCTGAAGCGTTGTAGCGGTTCCAGAGTTCACCGAGGCCGGCGCCCAGCACCAGCACCATGAGCACGCCGGTGGCAAGAAAGGTGCCGAAGATCGCGTTGATCTTGCCCGAGAGCGAGAGGTCGCGGAACCAGTCGATCCGCTCCAGCAGCGTCGCGCGTGGCGCGGCGGGAGGTGCGGTCCCAGCCACATCGCTAGGGTCGAAGTTCTCTTCCATTATCATCTGGCGCACGAAGTCGGGAACAGCCTGTTCCTCGCGTCGCTCCTGCAAGCTCATCATGTTCATGCCGCAATTCCCCAGGGTCCTCTTTCAAGCAATTGTGAAGGAAAATCCTTTCCAAATGCTTGAGTCACGTGGATTTATTGGCGATTAGCCTGCGCGAACCCGCGACAGGAAGCTCTGGACCTGCGTTCGCAGGGTCGCGGCCTGCGATTCGAGGCTGGTGGCGCTGGAAAGCACCTGGCTCGCCGCAGCCCCGGTTGAAAGCGACAGGGCACGAACGTTTTCGACGTGGCCGGCAACCTTCTCGGTCCCGCGCGCGGCAAGATCGATGCTGCGGGCCAGATCATGGCCGGCAACCGATTGTTGATCGACCGCGCTGGCGATGGACACTGCCGTGGTTTCGAGACTTTCGATCTGGGCCGCGATGTCGCGCAGCGCACTGACGCTGGCGCCGGTCGTGGATTGCATCGCGCGGATTTGATCGGCCACTTTTTCGGTGGCGCGGCTGGTCTGGTTGGCGAGTTCCTTGACCTCGCTTGCCACCACCGCGAACCCCCGGCCCGCCTCGCCGCCGCGTGCCGCCTCGATGCTGGCATTGAGGGCGAGCAGATTGGTGCGCTGGGCGATGGTCTGGATCAGTTCGACAATCTGGCCGACCTCCTGCGCGGACGCCGAAAGGGCACTGATGGTGCTGTCTGCCCGCCGCGCGGAAATGCTCGCCTCGCGGGCAAGCTCGGCAGACGAGGCGGCCTGACGGCTGATCTCCCCGATCGACATGGCGAATTCATCGCTGGCGGCGGCGGCTGCCGTTGCGCCGAGATTGGCCTCCTGCATGGCGGAGGATGCCTCGCCGGTTCGGGCGCTGGCGTCTTCAGCGGTTGTCGCCATCAGGGTGGCGGTCGCTTGCAATTGGCTGGAAGCGGTGACGACTCCTGTGACGACTTCGCCCACCGTGCGTTCGAACTGGTCGGCGATGCCTTGCAGCACCCGTTCCCGCTCAAGCCGCGCTTCTTCACGCAGCACTTGCTGACGGGCCTGTTCGTCAAGCTCGGCCTTGGCGCGCTCGGCGCGCTCGCGGCTCAGGCGTTCGAGCCTGATTCCGGCGCGGTGGAACACTTCGGTGGCGCGCGCCATCTCGCCGATTTCATCCTGCCGGTCTTTGCCGCTGATCGCGACATCGCGCTCGCCGGCGGCGATGCGGCTCATCTGCTGGGCGATCGCATTCAGCGTCGCGCCCACGGTGCGGTTGAAATAGCGCTGGGCGAACAGCGTGATAAGCGTGAGGATGGTGGCGAGCGCAATCCACATCACCAAGAGGCGCGAAATCAGCGCCGCGCCGTTATCAGCCATGGAGTTGGCCTCGTCGCCGAGCGTCACGGTCATCGCGCGCGCCGCTTCGAGCACGGTGCTGCTGGTGGCGGCAATCGCGGCGGCCTGGCTCCGGCGGGTGGTGGCATCGGCGGCGTCACCATCAAAGGCGGCGACCTGACCGCCCAGATCGGCCACCCCTTCGCGGATCAGAGCGAGCCGGTCCTGCGCGTCGATCCCGGCTGCATCGGCTCGTTCGGCCAGCGCCGCAACGCTCGCCGCCGCCTGTTCAAAGGCTTCGCGTGCGGCGCGGGCGCGCGCCGCGTCGCCATCGGCGACCAGCAATTCGGCATGGCGCTGCCCTTCGGTCAGCTGGACCAGCAGCCGTTCGGCCTTGAGCGCGGCTTCGTGGGTGGTGCGAATCCGCTCCCCGCGTTGACCGAGTTCAACATAGCCGCCGACAACGAACAGCCCGGCCAGCAGCGCGAAAGCGAGGTTGCAGCTGAAGAACAGGGTGATCTTGCTGCCGATCGAAAGCGTGGCGAACCAGCGCTGCGCGCGGCCCACCCGGCTCGCGGGCGCGCTGTGCTCGTGCGCGGCCTGTTCGGCATCAAGGTTGAGGGCAATATCCTGGAGCGCGCTCATGCCGCGTGTTCGTCCTTCTTGTCCGGCCCGGTGACCTGTGTGTCGGCGCGGTTCTGTTCAGCCATCAGCCGGTCGATTTCGGCGGCGGGCAGGGCGCGGTAGTACAGCCAGCCCTGAATCTGGTCGCACCCGGCAAGGCGCACCAGTTCGGCCTGCTCTTCGGTCTCGACGCCTTCGGCCGTGACGCCCATGTTGAGCGCGCGGGCCAGAGCAATGCTCGACAGCATCATCGCGCGGCTGCCTTCATCGACGCCCGCAAGTTCCACAAGGCTGCGGTCAAGCTTCAGCTTTTCGAAGCGGAAGCGCCGCAGGAAGCCAATCGAGGCATAGCCGGTGCCGAAATCGTCCAGTGCGATGCGCACGCCGAAGCTGCGAATCACATCAAGCGTGCGTTCGGCGACGACGGGGTCGAGCACCAGGCAGGTTTCGGTCACCTCGAGTTCGAGCCGGTGGGGCGGGAAGCCGGTTTCCTCCAGCACTTCGCCGAGCTTGATCGGGAATTCGGCATTGCGCAGCTGGGCGGCGGAGATATTGACCGACAGCGTGATGTCGCCCCACCGCAATGCATCGCACACCGCCTGACGCAGCACCCACAGGCCGAGCGGGTTGATCAGGCCCGAATCCTCGGCCACCGGCACGAAGACATTGGGGCCAAGCGGCGGGCGATTGCCCCGATCCCAGCGCAGCAGCGCCTCGACCGCGACGATCCGCGCATCATCGGCACTGACCAGCGGCTGATAGGCCAGGTTGAATTCGCCCGTGGCGATACCGCTGCGAATCTCGTCCTCGATCTCGCGCAGGCGTTCGCGGCGGCGGTCGAAGCTCTCGTTGAACCAGGTGCAGCGCATCTTTCCGCCGCGCTTGGACATGTCCATCGCCACATCGGCGCGGCGCAGCATTTCGGATGAGGGCACGCGATGATCGGCGGTCGAGCGGGTCAGACCGATGCTTGCGCCGACCGCGATCTGGCGGTGACCGAGCGTGACCGGCGTGCCCAGCCGTTCGAGCAGCGTGCGGCACATCCCCTCAAGGATTGTGCCCGAGACCTTGCCCGCCATCACGGCCGCAAATTCGTCTCCGCCAAGCCGGTAACAGCGCGCTTCCTCTCCGCAGACGTCGCGGATCAGCTGCGCGCACAGCTCGATCAGCTGATCGCCGACCGCATGGCCATAGTGGTCGTTCACCTGCTTGAAGCTGTCGAGATCGATCATCGCCAGCGCGACTTCTTCGTTCCCGTTGGAGATATGGAGAATGTCCTCGTGCAGCGCATGCCGGTTGGGCAGGCCGGTTAGCACGTCGGTGTTGGCGCGCAGTTCCAATCCGCGGACGCCGGCTATGCCGCTGCGGCCAAGGAAGAACAGCGTGGCGGTATAGATCAGGATCGCGGCAATCAGCAGGCCGCTATGCGATCCGATGACCCAGTAATCGCTGAAGCTGACCGCCAGCACCAGTGCGCCGGTCATGACGCTGGCCACTCCGATAGGAATGAGCACCAGTCCGACCGAGGTCAGATGCAAGGGTTGCTTCGCCGTCAACACGATCAGGTTTCCCGATAGGCACGCCGTGTGGCGTGCTGTTATGCGATCATGCTAAACAGAAGCGGCTAAGGAAGGGTAAAGCCCGCGACCGCGCCGGCCGCGGGGTTACGCGATCTTCTGAAGTGTCGCGGGCAAGCCGACGGGCTCGAAAAAGCTCGCGCGCCGGGCGGAGGGAACGAAGCGGTCCGTCTGGCCCACCACTGTCTCGCCCGCGCCGAGCATCAGGAATCCGTCTGGCATCACCGCGCTTGATAGGCGGGCGAAGGCCTGCGTGCGGACCTGTCGGTCGAAATAGAGCAGCACGTTGCGGCACAGCACCAGATCGAAGGGCATCCGTCCGGGGAAGGGGCCGAGGATATTGTGCTGGTGGAACCGCACTTTGCCGCGCACATCCTCGCGCACCTGCCACCCGCGCGGGGTCTCGTCGAAGTGGCGCAGCATCTGGGTCACGCCGAGCCCGCGCTGCACTTCGAACTGGCTGTAGCACCCGCTGCGCGCCGCGTTGATCGCGCGGTGCGAGACGTCGGTGCCGAGAATATCGATCGTCCAGCCCTGCCACCGTTCCGCCTGTTCGTTGAACAGCATGGCGAGCGAATAGACCTCCTGCCCTGTCGAACAGCCCGCCGACCAGATCGACAGGCGCCGCACATCGCGGCGGCGGTGGGCGAGCTCGGGAAGGATTTCACCCGGCAGCTGGTCAAAGGTCGGCTTGTCGCGGAAGAAATAGGTCTCGTTGTTGAGCAGCGCCTCGACCACTTCCTGCGACAGGTCGGGGGTCTCCGGGCCGCCCGGAGGCGCGGCGAGGAGGCACACCAGCTGATCGACATTGTTGATCCCGTGCGCACGGAAAATCCCCGCAAGCGCCGAATTGACCCGCCAGCGACGGCTTTCCGTCAAGTGCTGGCCGGTACGTGCTTCGAGCAGATCGGCGATGATCTGATGGGAGGCTTCGCTGACTTCAATCACGCGCGCGGCCTACCGCAGCGCCGAGGAAGCAGGTGTGGCGGCCTGAGCCATCACTGCATCGCCAAGCTGGTCGGGCGGTGCAATCATGCTGGCCAGCCCGGCCCGCGCGACGGCGCCCGGCATGCCCCATACCGCGCTCGAATCGGCATCCTGCGCGTAAATCATCCCGCCGGCATCGACGAGGTCCTTGGCGCCGAGCGCCCCGTCGCGGCCCATGCCCGACAGGATCACGCCCAGCGCGCGGCCATCGCAAGCTTCGGCAAGACTGGTCAGCATCGGATCGACCGAAGGCATACAGCCGCTGGCCGCAGGTGCCGTGCTGACCTGAACCGTGAGACCGGCGGTGCCCTTGCGGCGCACCACGATATGGCCATGGCCGGGCGCGATCAGAATCCGCCTTGGGTTGAGGATCAGGCCATCAGCGGCAATATCGGCAGCACGCCCACATGCAGACTCAATCTGCCGCGCGAAGACCGGCATGAATGATGCGGGCAGGTGCTGGGTGATCAGGATCGGCAGATCGAAATCCGGGCCAAGCTGCCGCAGCATCAGGCCGAGGGCATGGATCCCGCCTGTCGACGCGCCGATCGCGATGGCCTCGGGCCGCAAGCTGCGGCGGGAATAACCGGGGCGTGCGAAGCTCGGTTCGGCAAGGCGGGCGGGCAGTCGGTCACTATCGTCGAGGCGGCTACCCAGCGCGCGGATCTTGCCAAGCAATTGCGCGCGGTACTCATCCGTAAAGCCGCCGGGGCGCGGTTTGAGCAGCGTGTCCGCCGCGCCCATCTGCAAGGCGGCGAGCGTGTGTTCGGCCCCGTCCATCGTCAGCGACGATACGACCAGCACCTGCGGGCGGCCGGGCGTGGCGAGGATTGCGGGGAGGGCGTCCAATCCGCCGATGCCGGGCATTTCGAGATCGAGCAGCACCACATCGGCCGGCTCGGCGGCCAGCTGGGCGATGGCGCGTTCGGCGCTGCTGGCGGTGCCGACAATCATCAGCGCGGGATCGCTGTCCACCATCCGCTTGAAGATCGTGCGGACTGTCAGCGAATCGTCGACGATCATCACCCGGATCGCGGCGGCTGCACCGGCGCGGGCGAAGGGGCGGCGACCGCTCCCGTCAGCGGAGGCTGGCGGGGGCGTCCGGGGAATGAATGAGGAGCGGTTCACGCAAACCCGACAAGCTGCAACTTGATCTGGAGCGTCTCGTGATCAAACGGCTTCATGACATATTCGTCCGCCCCCGCCTGAATGGCCTCGCGGATGTGAGCTACGTCGTTTTCCGTGGTGCAGAACACCACCTTGGGCCGCTCACCGCCGGGACGCTGGCGCAGGTGGACGAGGAATTCGATCCCCGTCATCACCGGCATGTTCCAGTCCAGCAGAACCACATCGGGCATCGACGCATCGCAGGCGTCCAAGGCCAGCTTGCCGTTTTCGGCTTCTTCCACGGCAAAGCCGAGGGTCTCGAGGATATGCCTCGAAACCTTGCGGATGACCCGGGAATCATCGACGATGAGGCATGTTTTCATGGGCGTTCCTGCGGTTTGAACCCTGAAACTAGGCGCACTTGGTAAGCATAGGATTAAGCTGCGGCTTCGATTTCGTGTCTTGCGGTTTCAGGACCGGCCAGCAGGGCGGCCAGATCGAGCATCAAGGCGGGCCCCGCCATGGTCTCGATCATCCCGGTGGCAACGCGCGACCATTCCGGCCCGAACCCGCCCGGCACCTGCCCCGCTTCGTCTGCGGCCGTGGTGATGTCTTCGATCGAATCGACCATCAGCGCGTAGGAATGGCCCCCATCCGCCACCACGGCAGCGCGGTGGTCGGTCGGCCAGTCCGTGTCGTCGGCCCCGCCGCCAAAGCCGAGCGCGCGGCGGCAATCGATCACCGTCAGCGCCTGACTGCGCAGCGCGGTAATCCCCGCAATCCAGGCCGGCGCGCGCGGGATCGGGGTAATGGTGCCGATCTCGATCACGGATTTCACGTCGAGCGCGGAGAGCGCGCAGCGGCGACCCGCGATCTGGGCGATGACGAGTAATTCTCCGGTCATGCAGCCACTCCTTCGACGCGGGCGGCGCGGTTGGCTTCGGCCAGCGCCGCGAGCAGGCCTTCGCGGTCATAGCGGTAGATCGTCTCGCAATCCGGCGGTGCGTCGGGCTGATCGCGCAGGCGAATCACCCGCGTCGGCAGGGCGAAGCCCAGCGCTTCGGCCACTTCGAATACATCATCGAACACGATCCCGATCGCGGCGGGGTCAGTGGTGCCTTCGGGCAGGATGTCGTACCCGGCGCTGGCGACCAGCGGGGCGAGGATGGTGCGCGCCCATTCGCCTTCGGGCAGCACGCAGCGTGGGCGGGCGGCGGCCTGCGGCGGCTCGCCATGCAGCGCAAACAGCGCGTGGGCATCGATCAGCGTGACCGGGTGCTCCCCGATCAGCGTCATGGCTTCGGCCAGCGGATCTTCTGGCACCGGGTGCAGCGCGTCCTTGAGCTCGACCGCGTCTTCGACTTCGCGCACCGCATAGAGCAGTTCGCACGCTCCGTCCGACAGGCGCAGCAGGCGCACACGCGGCAGGGTCAAGGCGTCTTCGGGTAGGCCGATCAACGGCAGGATCAACCCGTCGATCACCACCCGCGGGCGGGCGGCGGACCGATCAATGGCCGAGGCCGGCGCCGTCTCGATCCGCTGCACCAGTTCGAGGCGAACGGCAGAGCGGCGTCCGGCAAAATCGGTAAACAGCATCGCGCGCGGCACTTCGGTGGTGACAGTGGTCTCGCCGTCCAGCGGCCCTATCGCCCGCACCCGGGTATCGGACATCAGGTTGTGCTGGCTGGCGATGTTGGCGACATCGAGCAACAGCACCGGCTGGCCATCATCGAGCAGGGTCGATCCAGCATAAAGGCCCGAGCGCATCACCGCAGGCGCAAGCGGCTTGACCACCAGATCGCCATGATTGTGGATCCCTTCCACCGCCAGCGCGAACAGATCGCCGCTGGCGAGTCGCAGCATCACCAGCGTCGGTTCCCGCGCCGTAATCTCGCACGTGTTGAGGCCCAGCACCTCGCCCAGCATCAGGCAGGGCACCCGGTCGCCACGGAAGGTGACCAGCGCGGTTTCGCCCATCCGGGTAAAATCGAGCGCGCGGGCCGAGGCCTGGACGATTTCCTCGACATAGCTTTGCGGGATGGCGAAGCGATGCCCACCGACCTCGACCGTGAGGCCCGCAATGATGCTGAGGGTGAGGGGGATTTGCAGGCTGAACAGCGTGCCCTGTCCCGGAACGCTGGTGACCTTGATGCTGCCGCCGACCTTTTCGAGGTTCTGGCGCACCACATCGAGGCCCACGCCGCGGCCCGAGACATTGCTGACGGTCTCGGCGGTGGAGAAGCCGGGCTCGAAGATCAGGTTGAGGATCTTGTCCCGGCTCATCGTCTGCCGCTCGGACGCGGTGATGAGGCCGGTGGCGATCGCCTTGGCGGCGATGCGGTCCTCGTCCAGCCCGCGCCCGTCGTCGGAGATCGCGATGCTGATGGTGTTGCCCGATTGCCGCGCGGCGATGGCCAGCAGACCGATCTCGCGCTTGCCATGGGCAAGGCGGGCAGAGGGCTGCTCGATCCCGTGGTCGACGGCGTTGCGGATCAGGTGGGTGAGCGGATCGCGGATCGTCTCGATCATCTCGCGGTCGAGTTCGACATCACCGCCATCAAGATCGACCATGACCTGCTTGCCGAGTTCGGCGCTGAGATCGCGCACCAGCCGCGGCAAGGCGCCGAACAGCGTCTCGATCCGCTGCATCCGCATCCGGGTGATCGCATCGCGCACATCGGACAGAATCGTGGTGAGCCGCTCGAACGGGCCGTCGATGGTGGGCTGATTGCCCGCCTGCCGCAGCCGGTGCGCCAGATCATTGCGCGCCAGCACCATGTCGGAAACCCCGCTCATCACCCGGTCGAGCAGATCGACCGGTAAGCGGATGGTGCGCTGGGCAGCGGCGGAATCGGCGCGGCGATAGGGCGCGATCTGCTCCTCTGCGGTGGCAAGCAGCGCATCAGCCGGTGCGTGCAGCGGCGGGTTGGCCCCCTCCCTGACCTCTGTCGGGCTGGCACTGGAGGCCGCTTCATGGGACCCATCGACCGCAGCGATCAGCGCGTCGTCTCCGCCTTCGGGAAATTCGTCGCCCGCTTCGATCGCGTCGATCATCAGGGCGATCCGGTCGATGATGGCGAGGACAGCGGAGACCAGTTGCTGGTCCGGCTCGCGCCGTCCGGCGCGGCAATCGGCCAGCGCGTCTTCGGCCGCATGGCTGAGGCTGGCGAGGCGCGGGAAGTCGAAAAAGCCGCAATTGCCCTTCACGGTATGGACGAAGCGGAAGATGCTATCGAGCCGCGCGCGGTCAGCCGGATCCGCCTCCCAGGCGACGAGCTCGCCGCCGGAAGCCTCCAACATTTCGCGGGTCTCGGCGATGAAATCCGCCAGCAGATCGTCCATCAGGTGCGCAACCTCTTAGCCCTTATGGGCAGGGCTATGCGCCAGCGTTGGTTAACAAGCGCCTAGCGTCGCACCCAAGCTGCGGAATTTCTGACAAAGATATGCCGCACCAGCATCACGGCGGAAACCGCCCCGAAGAGATTGGCGGCAAGCTCTGCGGTGTAGATCGCTGCGCTGCCCATCCAAGGCTGCAAAACCAGTGCCACCGGCAGCATGACCAGAAACACCCGAGCGACCGACTGGGCCAGTGCAAAGCCCGCCTTGTCGACCGCATTCATGATCCCGTTGCCGACGATCAGCAGCCCGAACCCGGCATAGCCCCAGGCGGCGATTTTCAGGTAGAGCGCAAATTCGGCGATCACGGCGGGATCGTCGGTGAAGACCTTGGCGAAGCGTTCGCCCGCGGCCACCATTCCGACCGCGATCAGCAGCCCCCACACGACGCAGAAGCCTGCGGCATAGAGCGCCGCCTCGCGCGCCCGGTCATGGCGGCCCGCGCCCCAGTTCTGGCCGACAATCGCGCCAATCGCGCCCGACAGGCCGAGCAGGGGGACGATCACGAAGCTCTGCAAGCGCCCTGCCGCGCCAAAGCCCGCCACTGCGGCTTCGCTTTCCAGCGCCACCAGCGATGTCAGAATGGCAAGGCCCAGCGGGTTGATCGCATTGGAGAACGCCGCCGGCAGCCCGACGCGGATGATTGCTTTTGCCGGGTCGATCAGGCTGCAATCGCGCAGCAAGGCAAGGTTCAAGGGCAATGGCGTTCCGCGCAGCAGCACGAGCGCGGTCAGCACGCCGATGCCCCAGCCGATCACGGTCGCACAGGCAGAGCCTGCAATCCCGAAGCCCTCGAACCCGAACCCGCCCATGATCAGGATCGGGTTGAGCACCCAGTTGGCCGCCGCATAGGCGATGCTGACGGTGCTGGTCCGCTTGGCCTCCCCCTGTCCGCGCAGCACGCCGTTGAAGCCCATGATCGCGAGGCTCAGCGGGAAGCCGCAGGCATAGGGGGTCATATAGGCGCGGATCAGCGGCATGAGTGCGGGCGGCGCATTCATCGCCGTGAAGATCGGATCGATCAGCAGCCACAGGCCAAGGCCCATCACCAGCCCGCACAGGACCGCGAACACGATCCCGAAATTGGCCCGCCGCGCGGCCCGGTCGAAATCGCCTTCGCCCAGGGCGCGGGCGACCACCGAATTGATCCCGACCATCACCCCGACACCCAACGAGGTGCTCGCCACGGTGACCGGGAAAATGAAGCTGATCGCGGCCAGCGGTGCGCTGCCCAATTGCCCGATGAAATAGGCATCGACGATCCCGATCGACATGATCGCGGCGACGCCGATGACAGCGGGCAAGGTCTGACTGACCAGATGTCCGGGAATGCTGCCGCTGACCAGTTTCGCAGAAGATAGAGCGGGTGCATTCATCGTCGCCAAGGCCTAGCCGCAGGCCTCGCGGCTTGCAAAGCATTCCCTCAGCGTGCGATAGCTGGTGCGAAGGACAGACGGAGAGGATCAGCCATGGCTACCCAGCTCAAACCGACAATCGAATGCAGCAAGGAAGAGTGGCAGGCGCGGCTCGATCTGGCGGCCTGCTATCGGATCTTCGACCACCTCGGTTGGTCGGAATCAATCTACAACCACATCTCCCTGAAGGTGCCGGGGGAGAAAGATACCTTCCTGATCAACCCCTTCGGGCTGCTGTATAGCGAAGTGACGGCGAGCAACCTCGTCAAGATCGATGTTGAGGGCAATAATGTCGGCGGCTCGCCCTATATGGTGAACAAGGCGGGCTTCACCCAGCACGGCTATTTCCACAAGCATCTGGGCGGCCGCGCCGATGCGATCTGCCACGTCCACACCACCGCGACGATGGCTGTGGCGAGCCACAAGGACGGCTTGCTGCCGACCAATTTCTACGCCTGCAATTTCCAGGGCCAGATCGGATATCACGACTTCGAGGGCGTCACCGTCCGCCCGGAAGAAGGTGAGCGGCTGGTCAAGAACCTCGGCAATCACACGATCCTGATGCTGCGCAACCACGGCCCGGTGGTGATGGACCGCACCATCCAGGGGATGTTCGTCAAGATGTGGGCGCTCCAGCGCGCCTGCGAGATTCAGGTGGCGACGCTCGGCATGGGCAACCCCGTGCTCGTCCCGCAAGAGGTGATCGACGTTCACCAGCGCGACCTGTCGGTGATGGCGGGGCAGGGCGGTGCCGGGCTGTTCGATTTCGAGGCATGGAAGCGCCGGGTCGACAAGATCGACGATAGCTGGCGGCAGTAAGCCCGCTCTAGGCCCATCGCATGTCCCGCATGACCGTCAACGAGCGGCCGGTCGAGTTCGACCTCGATCCCCGCATGCCGTTGCTCTACGCGCTGCGGGAGGCGATGAACCTCACTGGCACCAAGGCCTGTGGTGGCGGGGCGGCGTGTTCGGGCGCGTGCATGGTGCTGGTCGACGGGGTTGCGCTGCGGTCCTGCGCGATCACGCTGGCCGAGGCTGAGGGGCGTTTGATCACGACCATCGAGGGGTTGTCGCGCGATCGTGCGCATCCCGTGCAGCAGGCGTTGGTGGCGCAGCAGGCGATCCAGTGCGGCTATTGCACCCCCGGCATCGCCATCGCGATTGCCGCGCTGCTCCAGCGCAACCCGGCGCCGACCCGTGAGGATATCGACGCCGCGGTTCCCAATATCTGCCGCTGCGGGGTCTACCCGCGGCTGATCAAGGCCGTGGAGCAGGCGGGCCGCGTGGCCCAGCGGCAGGAGCGCATCAGCGCCGCGCCTGCCCCCGGCATCAGCCCCGAGGACGCCGCCAAGGCCGTCCCGGCGCTGCGGGTGACTACCCCGGAATAGAGTCCTAGAAGCGTGCCGACACCGTCAGCCGCGCGTTGATCGGCGGGGCGACAGTCAGTTCGTCAGCCGAGTGGGCCGTCGGGAAATAGAGCGTGTCCAGCAGGTTCTCGACATTCACCTGCACCCGCAGGTTCGGGTTCACATCGTAGAACGCCGCCATATCGACCCGCGCATAGGCCGGCAGGGTGGCGGTGTTGCCATTATCGGCAAAGGTCTCGTCCTGCGCTGTCAGGCCCAACCCGAAACCGAGCTGATCGGTCGCCTGCACATTGTTCCAGATCGAGAACATATGCTCCGGCAATTCGCGCACCCGGCGCCCGGTGGGGCCCGTGCGGCTCTGCTGTTCGCCATCGAGATAGGAATAGCCTGCGGTGAGGAACCAGCCCGGGATCACCTGCCCCTGGAACTGCGCCTCGAACCCGCGAATCCGGGAATCGATCACGTCCAGCGTATCGGGATTGTTGTCCGCCACCTGCGGTGAGGATTGCTCGATCTGGAACACCGCCGCCGTCAGCGCGAGGTCCGGGCGGATGTCCCACTTCACGCCCGCTTCAAGGTTCGAGAAGGTATCGGGATCGAGCGCATCATTGGGCGGATTGATGTCGGCGAACTGATCGCCCGAGCGCGGCAGGAAGGTTTCCGAATAGCTGCCGTAGAGCGAAAGGTTGTCCTGCGGCTTGAGGATCACCCCGACCCGGGGCGTCACTTCCTCGTCCTTGCGGGTGCGCACCGCGCCGGTGCGGTTGTCGAGCACGGTGATTTCAAAGCTGTCAAACCGCGCGCCGAGCACCACCCGCAGCCAATCGGCCACCTTCACCTCGTCCTGGATATAGGCCGAGAAGACGGTCAGATCCGCCTCGGTATCATCGTTGAGCGCGGTGAACCCGACCCGCGTCGTGCGGCCGTTGGCCAGCGTGCCGACCCCGCCGCGCAGCGGGAAGGGCCGCACCGCCGAGAAGAACTCGACATCGGCGCGGCGGCCATCGGCGACCGCTGTGTCGAACACCGCGTTGAAGCGGTCATTGTTGTTGCTGGTGTCGATATATTCGCCGCCGACGATCAGCGTGTGGCCGATTCCGCCCGTGGCAAACTCGCCGATCAGGTTGCCCGACAGCACGAGGTTCTGGCGCTGGTTGGTGTCGATATAGCCGTCCATCGCGACGATGTTGGTCGCGGGCGTGTAGCCGACGGGGAAATAGTTGGCGTAGACCTTGGAATAGTCACCCCACGAAGCGGTGAAGTTGCCCTTGAGGTTGTCCGAAAAGCTGTGCTGCACCGTACCGCGCAGCACATGCGCCTTGAAAGTCGCATAATTGTTGTCGGGATCGCCAAAGGTGATGCGCTTCAGCGCCCGCACGGGATCGCCATTGTCGTCCGTCGGAATGCCGCGATCGATGAAGCGTTCGTGATCAAGATATTCGTAGCTGAGGTCGATCGTGGTCGCACTGCCGAGTTCGGCGCGGAAGGTCGGATTGATGCTGATCTGCTCGCCATCGAACAGGTCGCGGTGATTGTCGAGATACTCATAGGCGGCGTTGATCCGCAGCGCCGAGGTGTCGCTGGTCGCCAGATTGAGATCGGCCCAGATGTCATGAGCGCCGAAGGTATCGACCGAGGCGCGCACGCCGCCGAAGGTCTCCCCCACCACGCCCTTCTTGGTCACGCGGTTGAGAATGCCCCCGGTTCCGCCCCGGCCGAACAGCAGGGCATTGGGGCCGCGCAGGATCTCGACCTGTTCGAGATTGTAGAGGCCGCGGTAGTATTCGACATCGTCGCGCACTCCGTCGACAAAGAAGTCGGCGGTGGAGCGGACACCGCGGAACACCACGGAATCGCGGTGGCCTTCGCCCTGCGAGTTGGTGACGCCGGGGGTGTAGTTGACGATATCGCCGATGCTGTCGAAGCCCTGCCGCACGATCTGGTCGGCGGTGGTGATCGAAAGCGATTGCGGCACGTCGATGATCGGCGTGGGGGTGCGCAGGGCGTTGATCTGGTCGGCATAGAGCACGGTGCCGGTGACGATGATATTGGGGCCGCGCTCTCCGGTGTCGTCGGCCTCCGCGCTGTCCGCCGCAGCGGTGGCGCTGAGGTCCGGGGCCGTGTCGGCGAGCGCCGGGAAGGCAATGCTGGCGCAGCCGAGGAACAGGGCACAGCGCGCGGCGCGGAGAATCATGGGGTACCTTTCAGACAATGTGGAAGGCCAGCTATTGCAACTTACTCGCATCTGCAAGCGCTCGCAGCTTGCGAGAGTGATTCTCAACACGCTGTGGCATTCGTGTCGCGGCTCGCTTAGGAACAGGGCGGTTCAATCGCAGGAATGGCGGCAATGAAGGCGACAATCTGGCACAATCCGGCTTGCGGCACGTCGAGGAAGACCTTGGCGATCCTCGAAAACCTCAGCCAGGTTGAGGTGACGGTGGTGGAGTATCTCAAGACCCCGCCTTCGGCCGAGAAGCTCGCGCAGCTCTATCGCGACGCGGGGATCACGCCTCAGCAAGGGCTGCGTCTGCGCGGCACGGATGCAGCCGAGCGCGGCCTGATCGAGGCTGACGACGCGACGGTGCTGTCGGCGATGGTGGCCGACCCCAAACTGATCGAACGCCCGCTGGTCGAGACCGACAAGGGCGTGCGCCTCTGCCGCCCGCAGGATGTGGTTTTGGAGATTCTTTGATCTCCGTTCGTGTCGAACGAGGTCGGGACACTTCTAACCGGCCTCTCGACTGCGCTCGAGGCGAACGGAAAGCAGCTAGCTTCGCTCTCTCGTAAGCTCTCTATCGGCCTGAAGCGCGAACCATCCGTGCGCCAGCACGATGGCGCACAGGGCGACGATCAGCCCGAAACCGAGCCAGTCGGAGTGGCCGTAGAGCCATACGCCCAGCGCAGGTGCATAGATGTAGCTCGCCCCCGCCAGTGATGCGACGATACCGCTGGCCTGTCCCTGCTCGGCGCGGGTGACCGCGAGAGAGGTGCCCGCCGTGGTGCCGGGGCGGAACAGTCCGAAGCCCAACGAGGCGATGGCATAGCCCAACGCGATCAGATGCAGATCGCCCGCAATCGCCAGAATGACCGTGCCCAGCGCCGCCGTCGTGATCCCCCACAAGGTCGCCGCGCGCGGGCCGAGATCGAAGCGCGGGATCAGGCCCCATTGCGCCAGCAGCGTGGCAATAGCTCCGCTCATCAGCACCAGCCCGACCGGCCCGGCGCCATCGGTGGGCGTCTCGCGCAGGCCCAGCCGATCGAGCACCAGAAAGCCCGAAATTCCCAGCACCATCGCCTGCGCGTGGCCGCCGAAGAACCCCGCGAACACCCAGGGCCGCAGCCGCGGGTCGCGCCAGCTGAGGCGCGGCGGCTCGGAGGAGGCGGCGTCTTCCAGCTCGGGCGTCTCCTGCGGGTCGACGGGTGCGCCCGTTCCGCTCGAATAGGCGACGGCCTGTCCGCGCGCGGCATATTGGGGCTCGTCATTGGGCAGGCGCAGCCGCAGCAGCACGAGCGCGACGGCCCCAATCGCTGCAAAGGCAAGGAACGGGCCGGTCAGCCCGAGCCCGAGAAACGGCACCACCATCAGCGGCGCCAGCGCCGGTCCGATCACCGTGCCAAGGCCAAAGCTTGATGCGATCAGGGACAGCGCCTGCGTGCGTTCCGCGCGCGGGGTGCGTGAGGCGACATAGGCCTGCACCGCCGGCGGCGCGGCGCTGCCGAACCCGCCATACAGGCTCCGCGCGGCTGCAAAGGCGATCAGTGTCCAGACCGCGGACAAAACGCCCGAAAGCCCCGCCCACAAGGCCGCGCCGCACAGCACGAAGGAAACGATAAAGCCGGTCAGCCCCAGCGCCATCATCGCCTTGCGCCCACGCTGGTCCGACCGCCGCGCCCAGAAGGGTGCGCACACCACCCAGAGCAGCGCCGACCAGCTATAGGCCAAGCTGATCCACACATCATCGACCCGCAACGCCGTGCCAATCGACGGCATTACCGATTGCATGGCGGTGTTGCCGGCCGCTGTCACCAGCATGACCATGAACAGCAACACCATGCGCGATGGCGGGATTGCGCTGGTTGGGGCGGTGGAGGTCAGCTTGGGGTCAGGGTCGGCCATCGGCTTGGCAAAGCGGCGCTATTCGAAAACGTCGGCGGCGCGCTGGGGCAGATCGTCGCTCAGCTGCCGGTAGATCGCCACCGTCACCACCACGAACAGCGCGGTCAGCAGCGCATTGACCAGCGCGTTGACCGCCGCCCCGCCAATGGTCGCCACGCCGCCGCCCACCGCTGCGAGGATCAGAGTGACGATCCCGGAAACCAGAGCCGAAATGATCCCGATCACCACCACCAGCAGCGCAATGAAGACCGCTATGCGCACGCTGTTCCCCTTGGTCAGTTGCCACGACCGCACCAGCGCGGTGAAGGGATTGCGCTGGCCTTCGATGGCGATCACGGGGGCTGCCAGCGAGACCTTCACCATGAGATAGATGATCGCCACCAGCGCGGCCAGGATCGCCAGCAGCGCCACCGCCTCGCCGCCCAGCGCCGACACCAGGCCAAGCGGCAGGCCGATGGCCAGCGACGCGCCGATCACCGTGATCAATTGCGCCGCGATATAGCTTGGCAGGCCCTTGATCCCGGTCGCCAGCGCTTCGCCCACGGTGGGATTGCCGCGGTCGGTCAGCAGGGCAAACAGGCTCATCGAACCGATGAACTGCATGGCGAAGACAGCGAGCAGGATCGGCCAGTTATCGGCGTAGAGCGCCGCCATCTGATCGACCGCGGCATGCATCACCACAGCCGGGTCCTCGCCGCCCGATCCTGCCGGCGGAGCGGGCGTGATCGCGGTGACCGGCACGAACAGCGCACTGGCCATCGAGGGCAGGAAGAAAAACAGCCCCGCAATCGCGCCGATCGTGTCACGGTTCAGGCCAATCAGCGCTGTCGCCTGTGTCCAGGCCTTCCCCATATCGAGCTTGCCATGTGCCATCTGCGCTGTTCCGATCCCCAGAAGTTCCGAAGCCCGCGCAAAGCGCAATCGCCTCTTGATCTCGCCGCTCAATGCCCCCACCGATGCGCCATGGCAAGCACTGCTCCTGTCCCCGGCGTTGCATATCCGATTGAATGGCGCCGTGAGAGCGCGCCTGTGGCCTACGCGGCTGCGCTGGCGGCGATGGAAGCGCGCAATGCAGCTGTCTTCGCGGGTGAGGCGGCGGAGCTGGTGTGGCTGCTCGAACATCCCCCGGTCTACACCGCCGGCACCAGCGCAGATCCGGCAGAGCTGGTCGATCCGCGCTTCGAAGTGGTCGAAGCCGGACGCGGCGGGCGCTACACCTACCATGGGCCGGGTCAACGGGTGGGCTATCTCGTGCTCGATCTCGCCAAGCGCGGCAAGGATGTGCGCTGCTTCGTCCATGCGATTGAAGGCTGGGTGATCGCTACGCTCGCCCGCTTTGGCGTGGAAAGCTGGCGGGCCGAAGGCCGCGTCGGCATCTGGACCAGGGACATTGACGGGCGCGAAGCCAAGATCGGCGCGATCGGCGTCCGGGTGCGGCGCTGGGTGACGATGCACGGCTTTTCGGTCAATCTCGACCCGGATCTGTCGCACTTCGGCGGGATTGTGCCTTGCGGGATCGCCGAATATGGCGTGACCAGTCTCGCGAAGCTGGGTTTGCAGGTTTCGGCGCCGGAATGGGACGCAGCGCTGATCGCTGCGAGCGATGATTTCCTTGACGCATTGGACGCCGCGGCGAAAAGAGCGTGCCGATGACCCGCGCCGCGATCCTTGTCCTTGCTCTCCTCGCTTCGGCCTGCACCGAGGATGCAGCCACGTCTGGTGAGCAGCGGGGAGAGGCATCGGGCGAGGTGCTCGCAGGCTCGATCAGCGATGCGATGATCCCGTTGGAGCAGCTCGAATCGCAGGCCCCGCTCGCGCCGCGGCAGGCCATCCCGACCGGTGATATCGACGCCGAGCAGCCCGAAGTGACTCCGGTACCGGGGATCGACGGTGCTCAACCAAGCGAAGGGGCCGAAGCCGCCCCTGCCGCGGCCGCGCCGGATCAGCCGCAACGCTAATCCTCCCCCTCCCCTTGCGGGAGGGGGTCGGGGGGAGGGGCTTCCACGCCAGCGTCAACGTGGCGGGGCCTGCGGCCTCGCACCCCTCCCCCGGCCCCTCCCGCAAGGGGAGGGGGGAAGAAGGGGTGTTCCGCCAGTGTTGTTTTACTCCGCCGCTTCGGCCTGTTCTTCTTCCAGAGTGGGGTAGTCGGTGTAGCCTTGGGGAATCGGGAAGTACCAGCTCTTGGGCACATCCTTGTTCGGGTTCCAGTGCGCGCCCACTGCGATCCGCTTTTCGAGATCGGGGTTGGAGATATAGGGCCGGCCAAAGCTCACCGCATCGCACTTGCCGCTTGTCACATCGGCGACGGCTTCCTCGGCGGTGTAATCCGAGTTGAGGATCAGCTTGCCGGTGTAGATCTGACGGATCAGCGGGCTCTGCTTGGGCACATCGGTCTGGCCGAAGGTCCCGTTCGGGCCCGGCTCGCGCAGTTCGACGAAGGCGAGGCCGAGTTCCTCGCACACCTTCGCCGCCGCGCCGAAGGTTGCGGGCGGGTTGCTGTCATCGGCCCCTTGCGAATCGCCATTGGGCGAGAGCCGGATACCGACGCGGTCCGCACCCCATACGTCGATCAGCGCTTCCAGCACTTCGCGCATGAAGCGGGTGCGGTTTTCGGGGCTGCCGCCATATTCGTCGGTGCGCAGGTTGGTGTTGTCGCGCAGGAACTGGTCGACGAGATAGCCATTCGCACCGTGAAGCTGGACCCCGTCAAAGCCCGCTTTCTTGGCGTTCTCGGCCGCGCGGCGATAATCGCTGATCGTGCGCTTGATGTCCTCATGCGTCATTTCGCGCGCCTGCGCATAGGGTTGCTTGCCGGTCGGCGTGTGCGCCTCGCCCGGCGCGGTGGTGGCGCTGGCCGAGAAGGGCGGCTGGCCATCGAGGAACACGGGGTGGACGATGCGGCCCATGTGCCACAGCTGCATGACGATGAGGCCGCCTTCCTCGTGGACCGCCGCAGTGGTGGCCTTCCACGCTTCGGTCTGCTCGTCGCTCCAGATGCCGGGCGCGCTCGGCCAACCCAGGCCTTCGCGGCTGATCCCGGTCGCTTCGGTGAGGATCATGCCCGCCCCCGCGCGCTGGCGGTAATAGGTCGCCATCAATTCGTTGGGCGTGAACATCGGATCGGCCGCGCGACCGCGGGTGAGCGGGGCCATGTGGATGCGGTTCTTGGCATGGAGCGCCCCCATCTGGAGCGGCTGGAACAGTGCGTCGTGCATATGTGGGTAATCCTTGTGAGCCGGTTGCGGTTGGCTATCCAATTGGGGGTCGCAGGGCTAGGGCGCAAGCATGGAAAATGAGCAGCGCCCCCAAGTAGAACTTGTCGGTGAACCGCCGCGACCGGCGGCGTGGTTGCTGCTGCTCGCGCTGTTTGGCGGGAACGTGGCGCTGGCGATCGGGCCGTGGTTCGTGCGTCTGGCCGATACCGGGCCCGTGGCCGCCGGGTTCTGGCGGCTGTTTCTGGCGTTGCCGTTTCTGGTGCTGCTGGCGCGGGCAAACGGCCAGCGGCTGACGGGGATGCCTGCGACCACGCTCGCGCTGGTGGCGCTGGGGGCGGTGACTTTCGCGCTTGATCTCGCCAGCTGGCACATCGGGATCGGCATGACCCGGCTGGGCAATGCAACGCTGTTCGGCAATGCCGGCTCGATCGTGCTGCTGTTCTGGGGCTTCCTCGTCGCGCGCACGCTGCCGGGTCGGCTGGAGTGGCTGGCGATCATCTTCGCGCTGGCGGGCGCGGCGATCCTGATGGGGCGCAGTCTCGAGATTTCGAACGAAACCCTGATCGGCGACCTGTTCAGCGTCGCCGCCGGGCTGCTTTACGCGGTGTACCTGCTGACCTTGCAGGGAGCGCGCGGGCAGTTCGGATCGTGGAGCCTGCTGGTGTGGGTGAGCCTGTTCGGCGCGCCGGTGCTGCTGGTGATCGCGCTGGCGCTGGGCGAGCCGGTATGGCCGCAGGCATGGGGACCGATTGTGGGCCTCTTCGTGCTCAGCCAGCTGGTGGGGCAGGGGCTGATGGTGTTCGCGCTCAAGTATTTCCCGCCACTGGTGGTGGGCCTGGCGCTGCTGACCCAGCCGGCGGTGGCCTCGATCTACGGCTGGCTGGCATTCGGCGAAGTGCTGTCGGGGCTGGATATTGTCGGGATGATGCTGGTGGGCGCGGCGCTGGCGGTGGCGCGGGCGAGGGCGTAATTCGTCACCCCAGCGAAAGCTGGGGCCTAGGGCCTCAAGCGGTGATCGTGAGGAAGAGATCGTCCCAAGACGGGTTCAGCTTCTCGATCGCCTCGATCTTCCACATCCGCCTCCATGCCTTGATCGCCTTCTCGCGGGCTATGGCTTCTTCAATGGTGGGGTAGTGCTCGATGTAGACCAGGCGGGTGCACTTGTACGTGGACGTGAAGGCGCCGCCCTTACCCTCGCGATGCTGCATCGCGCGGGCAGCGAGGTCGCTGGTGACGCCGGTGTAGAGCACGCCATAGCGCCTGTTGGTCACGATATAGACGTAGCCACCGCGTTCCATATCAGAGGCTTAGCAAATAGTTGCTCTAGGCCCCAGCTTTCGCTGGGGTGACGGGAGAGGCTTCAATCCCTACTGAACCGCACCTTCCCCAAGTCTCCCATCCCCACGGTCCCGCTCGCCATCTCGAGCATCCGGTCGAGGCTGCGCTTCGCCTTCAGGCGGATGCCTTCCTCGATCTCGATCTGGGGCGAGAGGTCGCGCAGCGCCACGTAGAGCTTCTCCATCGTGTTCAGCGCCATGTAGGGGCAGATGTTGCACGAGCAGTTCCCGTCCGCGCCGGGGGCACCGATGAAGGTCTTTTCGGGCAGGGCCTTCTGCATCTGGTGGATGATGTGCGGCTCGGTGGCGACGATCAGGGTGTCGCCGGGGAAGGTCTTGGCGAAGCTGAGGATGCCGCTGGTCGAGCCGACATAATCCGCGTGGTCGATGATCGTCGGCGGGCATTCCGGGTGCGCTGCGATGGGCGCGCCGGGGTATTGCTCTTTCAGCTTGAGCAATTCGGTCTCGGAGAAGGCCTCGTGCACGATGCACACGCCGGGCCACAGCAGCATCTCGCGGTTGAACTTGCGCGCCAGATAGCCGCCAAGGTGGCGGTCGGGACCGAAGATGATCTTCTGCTCGGGCGGGATCTGGGCGAGGATGGTCTCGGCACTGGAAGAAGTGACGATGATGTCGCTGAGCGCTTTCACCTCGGTCGAGCAGTTGATGTAGGTCAGCGCGATGTGATCCGAGTGCGCCTCGCGGAAGGCGCGGAACTTCTCGGGCGGGCAGCTGTCTTCAAGGCTGCACCCGGCGTCCATGTCGGGCAGGATCACGGTCTTCTGGGGCGAGAGGATTTTCGCCGTGTCGGCCATGAACTTGACCCCGCAGAAGGCGATCACGTCCGCGTCAGTCGCCGCCGCCTTGCGCGACAGCTCCAGAGAATCGCCCACGAAGTCGGCGATGTCCTGAATATCCGGCGTCTGGTAATAATGCGCGAGGATCACCGCGTTCTTCTCCTTGCGGAGGCGGTCGATCTCGGCCAGCAGATCGGTGCCGGTGGGGTTGCGGGTCAAGAGGCTCATCGGTCAGTCCCCGTTATCTCAGGAACCGCCGATATAGGGGCTCGCCCCCGATTTTCGAGCGAAAAGCTTGGGCCCCGCCCTACATCGCGAAGCCCGGTGGCAGGAACGGGCCCATCGGCCGTTCGGCTCCCGGTGTGCCGGCAATCACCGCTTCGGTAATCGCATAGCCGATGGGCGAATAGGCCAGCGCCATCGAGGCGAGGAAACCGCCGACATTGATGCCCATGCCCCACCAATAGGCGGGATGCACCCGGCCATTGGTCCGCCAATCGACCAGCATGGCGACCGCGCCGAACACAAAGCTCGCCCCGACCGCGATCGGCCAGGCATAGGGGATCAGCAGCGGCATCGGCAGCAGGCGTCCGAGCCCGGGCCCGGTCAGCGCGCTCATCGCCACCAGCATCAGGCGGCGGTGCCAGCCGGTGTGACGCCGCACCCGCAGCGCCCACCATGCGAGCCCGCCGAACACCAGCAGCCCGGCCAGATTGCTGATGAAAAACTCGTTCTGCGCAAAGAAGAACGGCCCGCCCGTCCCGCGGATCGAAACGACGATGATCATCACCCCAGCCGCGACCATCGCCGGGATCAAGATGTAGGCGAGCTTGCCCAGCTGGCGATGCAAGGCGCGATTGCCGCTTGCGATGGTCACGGCCTGCGCAAGATACAGCCCGAGCCAGCCCATGAAGATCATGCCATGGACATGGAACGCGGCCGGCAGCGCAAAGCTTGATCGCCCCATCGCCAGATTGAGCGAGAAGCCCGCCACGATCACCAGCGCCATGACGAACGCCATGACGGTATAAAAGCGCGGCCCTTCGGTCGACGCGCCGCCTTGTGCTAAAGTGGCCATCCCGCCCCCCACTGTCGCGCCCCGACGCAGAGGAACACCAAAATGGGCGAGGGTGCAAGCGCGCTTTACACGACCCGCCAGACCGCGCCGTCACGCGCAGCCATCCCGCGCTTCTCCAGATCGAGCAGATGCGCGGTCACGCTCATTTCAGCCGCCCCGATCAGGCGCGGGTCCAACCCCTTGTACATCTCGGGGATGAAGCCGCTGACCGGGCGCGCTTCCTCGCCCAGCAGACGCAGGATCTGCGCCTCGCGCTGGCGGCGGTGGCCGATCATGCCGCGCACCAGCTGTTTGGGCTTCTCGATCGCCGCGCCATGGGCCGAGTGGTAGCGCGTATCATCGCGCGCCATCAGCTTTTCGAGGCTCGCCATGTAATCGCCCATGTCGCCATCGGGCGGGATGACGACGCTGGTTGACCAGCCCATGACATGATCGCCGGTGAACAGCGCGCCGCTCTCTTCCAGTGCGAAGCACAGGTGGTTCGAGGTGTGGCCCGGGGTGGCCACGGCGGTGAGCGTCCAGCCGGTGCCGCGCATCCCCTCGCCATCGAGCAATACGCGGTCGGGGGCGTAGGTGGGATCGAAGGCCTCGTCCGAACGCGGGCCGTCCACCGCCAGCACCAGCGGCGCGCAGCCGACGATCGGCGCACCGGTCCGCTCCGCCAGCGGCGCGGCGGCGGGCGAGTGGTCGCGGTGGGTGTGGGTGCACATGATCGCGAGGATTTTTCGTGTTCCCACGGCGGCGAGGATCGCGGCGATGTGATCGGGCTCGTCCGGCCCCGGATCAATCACCGCGCAGTCGGGCCCCTGCGGGTCGCCGACAACATAGGTCTGGGTGCCGGTGAAGGTGTAGGGCGAGGGATTGGGGGCGAGCACGCGCAGCACCAGCGGCTCGACGGCTTCGGCGAGGCCCGTGGGCCAGGGCTTTTCGGGGATCGTGACCATGCGCCCCATTTGGGCCTGCGCTGGCTTATCGGCAACCCCCGCCCCGGACTTGATCCGGGGCCCCGCTGCCTTTCCGGATGGGGCAAGCTTGAAGATAGCGGGGTCCCGGGTCAGGCCCGGGACGGGGAAGAGGTTCTCGACTTCCCGCGCGCGCTCCGGCTAGGAAGCGGCAAACGGGAGAGCTTCATGTCCGACTACATCCTCGTGCTCGATGAAGGCACGACCTCCACCCGCGCGATGCTGTTTGCCTCCGACGGGGTGCTGGTTGCCTCGGCGCAGGCACCGCTGGAGCAGCATTACCCGCAATCGGGCTGGGTCGAGCATGATCCGCGCGAGATCTGGGACAAGACACTGGCCTGCGCGCTGGAGGTGATCCCCAAGGCGGGCGGAGCGGCGAGCATTGCTGCCATCGGCATCACCAACCAGCGCGAAACCGTGGTGGCGTGGGAACGCAGCACGGGCGAGCCGCTCACCAATGCGATTGTCTGGCAGGATCGCCGCACCGAGCCGTTTTGCGCTGAACTGCGGGCGGCGGGCCACGAAGCGGGCGTGCAGGAACGCACTGGCTTGCTGCTGGATCCCTATTTCTCCGGCACCAAGATGCGCTGGATGCTCGACAATGTGCCGGAAGTGCGCGCAGCGGCGCAGGCCGGCACGCTGGCCTTCGGCACAGTCGAAAGCTGGCTCGTTTACAAGCTCACCGGCGGGGCAGCGCATATCACTGATGCCTCGAACGCCAGCCGCACCCTGCTGATGGGGTTGGAGGACGCGCAGTTCGATGAAGGGCTGTGCGACCTGTTCGGCGTGCCGCTCGCCGCCTTGCCGGGCGTGGTCGACATGGCCGGGCCGCTGGCCATGACCGATCGCAGCTTGCTGGGCCGGGCGATCCCGATCACGGGCCTCGCGGGCGATCAGCAGGCGGCGACCATCGGGCAGGCGTGCCTTGCGCCGGGCCAGACCAAGGCGACCTATGGCACGGGCGCTTTCGTGCTGACCTGTCAGGGGCGCACCATTCCGCGCTCGACCAACCGCCTGCTCGGCACAGTGCTCACCCAGCTTGAAGGCCAGCGCACCTATGCCATTGAGGGTTCGGTGTTCGTCGCAGGCAGTCTGGTGCAATGGCTTAGGGACTCGCTCGGCATTGTGCAGGTGGCGGAGGAGACCGAGGCGCTGGCCCGCTCGATCCCGGATAGCGGCGGGGTGGTGATCGTGCCCGCGCTGTCGGGCCTTGGCGCGCCACATTGGCAGGCTGACGCGCGCGGGGTGATCGCAGGGCTCAGTTTCTCCAGCGGCAAGGCCGAACTGGCGCGCGCCGCGCTGGAGGCGATGGCGCATCAGACGCATGATCTGTGCGCGGCCTTCACCAAGGATGGCGCACCGTGGCACACGCTCAGGATCGATGGCGGCATGGCGGCGAATGACTGGATGGCGCAGGATCTGGCCGACATGCTTGGCATCACGGTCGAGCGGCCCGGCTTTGTCGAGACGACTGCCTTGGGGGCGGCGATGCTGGCGGCGTGCGGGGTGGGGATGTACGCCGATCTGAGCGCAGCCGCGCAGGCCATGCGCGGGCGGCTGGTGACGTTCGAGCCGCAGATGGAGTCCGAAGTGCGCGACGCGCGGCTGGGACGGTGGAAGAAGGCGCTGGCGGCGGCGTGATCGATTACGTCCCTCCCCATCCTGGAAGGATGGGAGGTGGGCGAGGCCTTCAGGCCTTGGTCGGAGGGGTAAGGGCGGCGTGAGGGGTTACCCCTCCGTCACCGCTACGCGGTGCATTCCTGTGGAACAGGGAGGGAGACTATCTAGCCAAACCGCCCCAGTTCGCGCCCGATCCGGTCCTGAAAGGCCCGCGCGGGCGAGGCCATTTCGAAATGCTGGCGCCACGCTTCGTCGAGCCGCGCGATGCGCTGGTGCAGTTTTTCGGTGTCAGCGATAAGCTCGCGGGTTTCCGGTTCGAGCAGCGCCAGCTGCGCCTCGTCCGAGCCGCGATCCGGCGGCAGCGCCCCGTGCAGACGCACCTGATTTTCGCTGAGTTCGCCCTGAAACAGCGCGCGCTGGTTCAAGAGCCACGCGAGCACATGCATCATCCGGGTGGTGGTCTTCAGCCCCTCGGTCGAGAGCGCCAGACGCACAAAGGCGTCCTCGCCTGCCAGCGGCTCGCGCGTGCCAGCGGCAAACACCGCGCGCACATCATCCGCCAGAACGAGCGCCTCGGTGTAGAGCGCCTCGACAATCGGGCGCGAAAGATTGGTAGTGCGGGCCATAGTGCGCCGCAAGCTACGTCGCCGCGCGGCTCCCCGCCATATCGCTATGGTTACTTTCCCGGCAATTTTTGCCGCCGTCCCGGCAGGGCACAGAATTGCCGCCGCGTTAACCATGAACGTGGCGGCAAAGTCCCTTTCCATTCGTTGCGAAGGGGGAGGGACCTGCGGTCACATCACGCAATGATATCCGGCAGCAGCGTGTCTTCGATGATGGCGATCTGGTCCCTCAGCCGCAGCTTGCGCTTCTTGAGGCGGGCGATCTGGAGCATGTCGGCCGATGCGCTGGCCCGTGCTGCCTCGGTCAAGGCGGCAATCGCGGCGTCGAGGTCGCGATGCTCGGTCTTGAGCAACTCAAGATTTTTCCTGAGCTCCTGCTCGGTCATAGTCGCCCCTGATCCTTCCACTTTGCCGCCGACATGCTGGCCTGCGTCCAATGCACGGCGTGCGCTACGCGTTCCTGCGGCGATTTGGTAGATGGCAGGTGCAGATTTCACCCCGCTTTGGGGTGATCCGCCCGCGCGGTTCATCGCGTGTAAGCGCAGTTGCGCCGATTTACGATTTGTGAGGGCTTTGCAAGCGAGGCTGCCTGTGGTTTCAATGAAACCTGCGGCTCGGCCGCTTCGATTGCCGAGTCGCCTTTCCGGGGGCAGCCCCCCGCTTGGATAGGAGAACGCATAATGGCATCGACCGCAGTGTTGTCACACCTCCACGCCCTTCAGAGCAAACATGCCGGCCTTGAAGCCCGGTTGCGCGAAGAAATGGCCCGGCCCGTGCCCGACACCGCGATGATCCAGGCCCTCAAGAAGCAGAAACTGCGATTGAAGGAAGAGATCGCCGCCTGCTGAGCGGCGCGAATTATCCACCTGACGCCCCTGACGGGCGGCGTGCTGCGATCAGGCCTTTTGCAATTGTGGTGCGGAATGAATAGACCCGCATGGTGATGACCGCCGCAGCCGCCGCTCGCCAGATTCTGACCCGCCTGACCGAGGTGATGGCTTCGCGTATGCACGCGCAAGCCAAGCTTGATCAGGTCGTGGAGATCATCGGCGAATGCCTGTCGAGCGAGGTCTGCTCGATCTACCTGTTGCGCGAAGGCATGCTCGAGCTGTTCGCGACCCGCGGCCTGAACCAGAGCGCGGTCCACGTCACCCGCATGGCGATTGGCGAAGGGCTGACCGGCGCGATTGCGCAAAAGGTCGAAACGCTGAACCTCGCCGAGGCCAAGGCCCATCCTGACTTCCAGTACCGCCCCGAAACGGGCGAGGAAAAATTCCACTCCTTCGCCGGTGTGCCGATCGTCTACCGTGCCCGCGCGGTGGGCGTGCTGTGCGTCCAGCATGTCGAGCCGCGCCGCTATGAAGAGGTCGAGATCGAAGCGCTCCAGACCACCGCTATGGTGCTGAGCGAGCTGATCGCCAACGCCGAACTGGTCGACGAAGAAGAAGCGCGCGGGTTGACGCAGGAACAGACCGGGCCGCAGACCCTGACCGGCCTCACGCTGGTGAAAGGTCTGGGCGCAGGCCATGCGGTCTATCACCAGCCACGCGTCGAAATCACGCAGGTCATGGCCGAAGACACGGAGGCCGAGCGCCAACGGGTGTACCGCGCCTTCGACAAGATGCGCGAGCAGATCGACACGCTCGCCAGCCAGGCCGAATTCGGCGCAGGCGGCGAGCATGAGGAGGTGCTCGAAACCTACAAGATGTTCGCCTATGACGAAGGGTGGTCGCGGCGGATCAACGAGGCGATTGATAGCGGGCTGACCGCCGAGGCCGCGATCGAGCGCGTCCAGCAGCACACCCGGATGCGGATGCGCGAGATCGATGATCCGCTGCTCGCTGACCGGATGCACGATCTGGAGGATCTGGCGAACCGGCTGGTGCGGATTGTCGCGGGACAGGTCGGCACCGCCGCCTCGCAAGGCCTGAGGCGCGACACGATCCTGATCGCCCGCAATCTCGGCCCGGCCGAACTGCTCGAATATGACAAGCGGCGGCTGAAAGGCGTGATCCTTGAGGAAGGCTCGCTCACCGCGCATGTGGTGATTGTGGCGCGGGCGATGAATGTGCCGGTGATCGGGCGGGCCAAGGGCGTGCGCACCACGATCCGCGAAGGCGACGAGATCCTGCTCGATGCCACCGCCGGCAATGCCATTATTCGTCCCTTGCCGCAGGTCGCCGATGCGTTTCAGGCGCGGTTCGCCAAGAGCCGCGAAAAGCAGGCGGCCTATGCCTCGCTCCGGGATGTCGAACCCTTCACCCGCTGCGGCACGCGCATTCAGGTGATGATGAACGCGGGCCTGCGCGATGACATGAGCGCGCTGGCGATGACCGGCGCGGACGGCGTGGGCCTGTTCCGCACCGAGTTCCAGTTCCTCGTCTCTGCCACCCTGCCGCAGCGTGAGCGCCAGACGCGGCTTTACCGCGATGTGCTGGACGCGGCCGGAGACAAGCCGGTGATCTTCCGCACGGTCGATATCGGCGGGGACAAGTCGGTGCCCTATCTCGCCAGCGAGATCGCCGCGCAGGACGAAAACCCGGCGATGGGCTGGCGCGCCCTGCGCCTCGCGCTGGAACGCGAAGGCCTGATGAAGATTCAGGCGCGGTCGCTGCTCGAAGCGGCGGGTGGACGGTCGCTCTATGTGATGTTCCCGATGGTCAGCGAACCGTGGGAGTTCGATGCGGCCAAGGCGGTGTTCGATGAACAGCTCGCCTACCTGCGCGCCCAGAAGAAGCTGCTGCCCGAGCGGATCCTGTTTGGCGCGATGCTCGAAGTGCCCGCGCTGGCCGAGGTGCTCGATCTGCTGCTACCCAAGCTGAGCTTCCTGTCGATCGGAACCAACGACCTCACCCAGTTCCTGTTCGCCGCCGACCGTGCCAATCCCAAGCTCGCCGAGCGGTATGACTGGCTCAGCACCTCGATCCTCCGGTTCCTGCGGCGGGTGATGCAGAACGCGGTCGGCAGCGGGGTCGATATCGGCGTCTGCGGCGAAATGGGCGGGCGCCGGTTGGAAGCGCTGGCCCTGATGGGCATCGGCTATCGCCGTCTCTCGATCACCCCTGCCGCCGTCGGCCCGATCAAGGAACTGGTGCGCAAGGTCGATCTGGCTGAACTGACAGCGGCAATGACCGGCTGGCTGGCCGATCCGTCGGTGAACCTGCGCAAAGAATTGTCGGCCTGGGCCGATGCGCGGGACATCGAGTACGATTGACACCCGCCTTGCGGAGAAGCGTGCGCCAAGCGCGCTGGCGTGTTATGGCGATGCTTGACAGAACTGCCCTGAGCGGGTGAGTCCCGTTCAAGGACAATTCACTCTTACTCTTGCACTCAACGCCTCGAGAAGAAGGCGCGGACCCGGGTCATGGACAGCGAAAATCACACCAGCGCCAGCAATGCGCCGGAATTGCCCCTTCACGGGCCGGGTGCGACCTTGCGCGCCGCGCGAGAGGCCTTGCGGCTCGACCTGTCGCAGGTCGCTGCCGAAACCCGCATCCCGCTGCGCCATCTGGAAGCGATCGAAGACGATAATTTTGAAGGCCTGCCCAGCCGCGCCTATGCCATCGGCTTTTCGCGCACCTTCGCCAAGGCCGTCGGCCTGGACCCCGCGGTCATCACCGATGCCGTGCGGGCTGAACTCGCCGATGGCTCGATGCGACGTTCGGTCCCCTCGGGCGACATGGAGCCGGGCGATCCGGCGCGCCTGCCCTCGTCCGGGCTCGCCTGGGCTGCGGCCGCTGCGGTGCTGATCCTGGCCATCGGCGCCTTCGCGTTCTTCAACACCTATTTCGCTGCCGGGACCCAGCCGGGCTCGCTGCTGTCGCCCGAACCGGCGGCGAGCGGCGCGGCGATTGCGGCCAAGCCTGCCCCATCCCAAACCCCTGCGGCCAGCGGCCCGGTGGTGTTGACCGCGCTGGAGGATGGCGTGTGGGTGCGCCTTTATGAAGAGGGCGGGGAGCGACTGCTCGAACGCACGCTCAAGCAGGGTGAGGCGGTCACGGTTCCGGCTGCGGCGAGCGATCCTCGCATCAACACCGGACGTCCCGATGCGCTGTCGGTGACGGTCGGCGGACAGGCGGTCGCCAAGATTTCCGACCGGGCCGAGACGATCTCGGGCGTGCCAGTCTCCGCTGCCGCATTGCTGGCGCGCGTGGCGGCTCCGGCGGATCAGACCGCCGCCTTGCCGCAAGCGGTCACAGCTGCTCCGCCCCGGCGCACCGCCCCGCAACGCAGCGCGACAGCGAGCCCTTCGGCGGCGACGGCAGAAGTCGCGGCAATGCGGCAAACCGCGCCCGCTGCCGCCAGTAACCCCGCGCCAGCGGGCGAAACGGCGCCTTCTCCGCGCGGTTAACCCTTTTCCCGTTGATTAGGCCCTGTGCCGCTCTCGACTTGAGGGACTGCACAAGGCAGGGATTCGGAACACGTTCATGTGCGCCGCGTCACGATGCGCGGCCATAGACAGGGAGCCTGACGCGCCATGACCCCCCTCCTGCGAACCCCCGCTCTGCGCCTTGCCGGTGCGATGCTGATTGCCGCTGGCACCGCGACGGTGGTGACCGCGCCCGCGCCCGCCTTCGCGCAGGACAGTACGGCGGACGCTCGTATCCGCAAGATCGAGGCCGAAGTGCGTGCATTGCAGCGCAAGGTCTTCCCCGGCGGGGACGGTCGCTTCTTTGAGCCGCAGATTGGCCCTGGCGGCGATCCCGCTGCGCCAACGACGACGACGTCGTCCCCCGCTGCCCCGTCCAGCACGGCGGTGACCGATATCCTCGTGCGGCTCGACACGCTGGAGACGCAGCTGCGCGGGCTGACCGCCCGTTCCGAGGAGCAGGCCAACGCGCTCTCGCAGATGGAACTGCGGCTCGCTGCGCTGGAGACAGCGGCGAACATGCCGATCACCACCACGCCGCCGTCTGGTGCGAGCCTGCCGGCGTTTCAGCCCGCCCCGACCAGTGCGCCGGCCACCACCGTCCCCACCGTGCGCCCGCCGGTACAGACCGCTCCCGCGCCGACGCCTGCGCCCGCTGCCAGCGTCGCCGCGCCGAGCGCTTCGCGCCTTGCCGCCGTTCAGGCCATCACGAAGCCGCAGACGGCCGATGCCGGGGATGACGAATATTCTTACGGGTTCCGCCTGTGGAGCGCCGGGTTCTACCCCGAAGCGCGCCAGCAGCTCACCAAATTTGTCGAACAATATCCCAACCATCCGCGCATCAGCTTTGGCCGCAACCTGCTGGGCCGCGCGTTCCTCGACGACAATCTGCCGGATGAGGCCGCGCGCTGGTTCCTCAGGAATTATCAGGCCAACAAAGCGGGCGACCGCGCGCCCGACAGCCTGCTCTATCTCGGCAAGGCGATGATCGCGAAGAACGACACCCGCAAGGCCTGCATCGCGCTCGCCGAATTTGGTGAGACCTATCCGCTGGTCGCGACCGGGCGCTTGGCTGACGAATACCGGAACAGCCTCGCCAAGGTGAAGTGCAGCTAAGCGCCCCAGCGCTCCGGCGCTTCGCGGCCGATCTGGCGGCGCTGTGGCCCGAGGATGAGCGGAACGGCCCTCTGGGTCTCGCGGTCTCGGGCGGGCCGGATAGTCTGGCGCTGCTGCTGCTCGCGCATGAAGCCCTGCCGGGCGCCATCGCGGTGTGCAGCATCGACCACGGCTTGCGGCCCGAGGCTGCGGGAGAAATCGCGCTGGTCGAACGGATCGCGGCGGAACGCGGCATTCCCTTCACGCAGCTTGCCGTTACGCTTGCCCCCGGCAACCTTCAGGCGCAGGCCCGTGCGGTGCGCTATGCAGCTTTGGCGAAATGGGCGGAGGCCAAGGGGCTGGGCGCCGTTGCCACGGCCCATCATGCCGATGATCAAGCGGAAACCCTGCTGATGCGCCTCAACCGGGGCAGCGGGCTGGCAGGGCTGGCAGGGGTGCGCGGCCGGTCAACCATCGCGGACAGCGAGATCACGCTGCTGCGCCCGCTGCTGAGTTGGCGCAAGGCAGAGCTGGGGGCGGTGGTTGCGGCTGCCGGGATCACGCCTGCCGCCGACCCTTCCAACACCAACCCGGCGTTCGACCGGGCTCGCTTGCGGGCGCAGCTTGCCGAGGCTGACTGGCTCGATCCGGTCGCGCTGGCGACAAGTGCCGCTCATCTGGCTGAAGGGTGGCAGGCGCTGGAATGGTATGCGGAGCTTGACTGGCACGAAATGGTGATGCGCGATGACTCCGCTCCGGGCGGGGTCGGTTACACCTATTGTGCGAATGTTCCCCGCGTCATTGCCATCGAGACGATCTGCAAGATCATCCGCGCGCTGGGCGGGCACGCCTCCCGTTCAGAGGCGGCGCGGGCATGGGACCGGCTTTGGGCGGGTGAGAACGCGTCGTTGGGCGGCGTGCTGGCTGTGCCGGGAGTGGAGCGGGTGGAGAAGGTCGGCGTCCCCATGCGAGTCTGGCGCTTCCGGCCGGAGCCTGCGCGGGGCAGTGTGAATTGACGTAATCCCTGTCCCGGGCCTGACTTGGGGCCCAGCTATCTTCCTTCCGAATGCGAGAAAGCGGGCCCCGGATCAAGTCCGGGGCGGGGAAAGGGGCTTACGCCGATATTTACATCACCTTGTCGCCAATCCCGATCATCTTCCCGCGCGTGATGATGACCTTGTCCCCGCGCTTGGCGGCGGCGAACAGCTTGGCGGCGAATTCGTCCGGCACGCCGATGCAGCCATGGCTGGCATAGCCGTTCATCACCGGTGAACCGTGGATCGCGATCCCGTCCCACGTCAGACGCAGCGTATGCGGCATCGGGGCGTTGTTGTACTTCTCCGAGACATTGTCCTTCTCCTTGGTCAGGATCGGGAAACTGCCGAGCGGTGTGGGGTGCGCCTGCGTGCCAACCAGCACGACGGCGGTGCCGATTTCGTGCCCGTCACGAAAGGCGCTGATGACGCGCGCTTCGAGGTCGACGGTGATCACCAGCTTGCCGGTGCGCGGCGCGGCGCTTTCGTCCCAGAACCAGTCGCCATAGCGGATGCTGCCCTCGATCGGCAGGATCGACTTGATGACGAAGGGATCATTGCGCGTGAGCGCCGCCGGCGTGAGCGCAGGCGCAGGCGCAGGCGCGGCTGCGGGGAGCGGCTGTGCGACCTCATTGGCGATCATCCGCACCGCCGGACCACGGGGAGGCTCGGGCCTGAGGGAAGGCGCGGCCACCATCTCGGGCGCGTCGTCTGCCGCAAGAGGCGGAAGGCCAGCATAGGCTGCCGTCGCAGCGTCAGCCGAAGGCAGGTCGCTATCGGGATCAACCCGCTCGAAAGTGCCGGTCGCCTCCGCCGCAACCGCCTCGGCAGCATCGCCGGTCTGACCGGCGGTGGGTTGTGCCGCCGCGGCAAAAGGAAGCGCGACAAGGGCGAGGGTGAGAGCAAGGTTCCGCATCATGAGGCCGATTATGCCCCGTTAGCCCGATCCACGCCAGCGCTTAACCCAAGCGCGTCCCTCGTGGGGACGGCGCGGGGGGAGAGGCGTTAACGCGCAATGACCCCGAACAGGTCGTGCGCGTCGGCATCCTCGATGGTGACTTCGACGATGGCGCCCGGCGCCAGCGTTTCCGGCACGTTGCGCAGATACACCGCCCCGTCGATCTCGGGCGCATCGGCCTGCGAGCGGCCGGTCGCGCCGATATCGCCGTCCTCGTCGGGCTCGCCCACCTCGTCGATGATGACCGGGAGCGTGCGGCCGACCTTGGCGGCGAGTTTGGCCGCGGAGATGCGCTCGGTGACTTCCATGATCCGGGCATAGCGTTCTTCCTTGATCGCTTCGGGCACCTGATCGGGCAGGGCGTTGGCCGCCGCGCCTTCGACGGGTTCGAAGCGGAAGGCGCCGACGCGGTCGAGCTGGGCTTCCTCCAGCCAATCGAGCAGGTACTGGAAGTCCTCCTCGGTCTCCCCCGGAAAGCCGACCACGAAGGAGGAGCGGATCGCGATGTCGGGGCAGATGGCCCGCCACGCCTTGAGCCGTTCGAGCACCTTCGCCTCGTTCGCCGGGCGGCGCATCAGCTTCAAAACCTTGGGGCTGGCGTGCTGGAAGGGAATGTCGAGGTAAGGCGTCAGCAGCCCCTCGGCCATCAGCGGGATGACCTGATCGACATGGGGGTAGGGGTAGACATAGTGGAGCCGCACCCACGGCGTCTGGCCCTCGGGAGTGCGAAGGCCGCCGAGTTCGCGCGCCATGTCGGTCATGTGGGCGCGCACCTCGCGGCCCTTCCATGTCCGGCTCTCGTGACGGATATCGACCCCGTAGGCGCTGGTGTCCTGCGAGATGATGAGGAGTTCCTTCGTCCCCGCCGCGACCAGCTTCTCCGCCTCGCGCAGCACGGCATCGATCCGGCGGCTGGCCAGTTTGCCGCGCAGATCGGGGATGATGCAGAAGGCGCAGGAGTGATTGCAGCCCTCGGAAATCTTGAGGTAGCTGTAATGCCGGGGCGTCAGCTTGATATCGGGCTGCGGGATGAGGTCGACGAACGGCCCTTGGCTCGGCGGCGCATGGGTGTGGACCGCCTCCACGACCTGTTCGTATTGATGCGCGCCCGTCACCGCCAGCACCTGCGGATGCGCGGCGCGGATCGCGTCAGCTTCCTCGCCCATGCAGCCGGTGACGATGACGCGGCCATTCTCGGCAATAGCCTCCCCGATCGCGGCGAGGCTTTCCTCCTTGGCGGAATCGAGGAAGCCGCAGGTGTTCACCAGCACGACGTCCGCGCCCGCATAGTCCTCGGCAAAGGCATAGCCATCGGCGCGTAGGCGGGTGAGGATGCGCTCGGAATCGACCAGCGCCTTGGGGCAGCCGAGCGAGACCATGCCGATCTTCTTCTGGTCGGGGATGGAGGTCGGGGTGTTCATTGCGGCGCGCCCCCTACACTGTGTGGGGGGCCAGCGCTAGGGTTGACGAAGGCAGGCTCAGCGGGGCATCATGAAACATCATGATCTTCAAGCTCTTCACCGACCATCCGCGCGCCATCGGCGAAACCTATGGCCAGCACGCCCGCACCGCCCTCAGCTTCGGTTGGCGCATGGTGGTCGGCGGGCTCGCGTGCATGGTCCACGCCATCGTCCCCGGTCTGTTCGTCAAGACCGCGAGCCGCACCGTGGTGCAACTCGACGCCGAGATGCGCGGCCGCAAGCCGACGCCCGAGGCCGAGGAATTCGCTTACGTGATCTAGCGCGCGCGCCCTACACGTGGGGCGTTAACTAGGTTACATGCCCCCCATGCGTATCGCGATCACCAAAGGGACGTCGCAGGATCACGTCGCGGTCACGCGGGCCGACGGTTCGTGCACCCGCTTCGCCTTCGCCAAGAAAGGCCCCTATCCGCACGACGCCTTCCACTTCTTCATCGAGCGCGGCCTCGGGATGGAGGCGGGGTTCTGGGGTCTGGTTGCGCGCGGGATGGAGCCGGAGGCGGTGCAGGCGATGGCGCTTGCTGGCGGACATGCCAGCGCCAAGCGCGCTGCTGAGCCCGATCCGGCAATCGTTGAACTCCTCCAGGCCGAGCGGCTGGTCGAATGTTTCGAGGCCGCCAGCTGGAGCGGCGGGGCTGATGATGCGGCGATCATGGCGATGGCCGAGCCCGCCTGGGCAGCCTCGCGCGTGCCGCCGCCCGCCGGTGTGCCTGCCCAGTTGGGTGACATCCGCGCAGCCCTCGACGCCTTTCTGGAAGAATGGCGGGACGCAGCCGTCAATGCCACGCTCGAACTCGAATGGCCCGAGGGCGAAGGAGATCAAGAATGAGTGACTTTGCCCTGTGGCCCGTGCTGGCCGGATCGGCAGCGTTTTTTGCCGTCGGCGCGCTGTGGTACGGCGTGATCTTTGCCAAGCCGTGGCAGCGCGCGGCGGGGCTTTCGAACACCCAGCTGCGCAGCGGCAACATGGGCGTGATCTTCGCGCTGACCTTCGCCTTCGAAATGCTGATCGCGATGGTGCTGTGGCACCTGTTGGCCCGCACCGACCCGCCCGCCCATGTGGTGATGATGATGGCGGTGGGCTTTGCGGTCGGGGTGATGATCCCGGCGATCGGGATCAACTACCTGCATCAGCGCAAGCCCCTGGCGTTATTCCTGATCGACGCGGGGCATTTCCTCACCGGCATGGCAGCGATGGGCGGTGTGTTCGTCTGGTTCCGGGGATGAGGTGCTTGAGGCCGTGAATGACGGCTTTTGGCGAACGCCGGGGATGGGTTGCACGTGTTGAATTGGGTGGAAATTTGCCACTCTTGTCATCCCAGCGAAAGCTGGGACCCAGGGCGGCAGGCGCTGCACTAAGAGGCCCTAGGCCCCAGCTTTCGCTGGGGTGACGGTGAGGGCCACAATGGGGTCGTTTCCCCGACGGCCGCTTTCGTCAGAATGCCACCGATAGCCGAGGTTTTCCTACAACGCTGGGCACCGCTAGATTCCGAGCGGCTCTTTCCCATCGTTCTGCCCGGCCTGCGAGGCCGTTTCGCTATACGGTGCGTGAAACAAGGCCCCGATTCCTTGTCCGTCCGCTTCGCTCAGGCGGGTGCAAACTACTGTAAATAATCAAAATATTGCTTCATAGCAAAGCGGACACGGTGTCCGCTTTGTCCGCTTACCGGTGGCTTCGCAGGTGGGCCTACCCGCCCTCGCTCGGCGCGGTGGGCACGATTTCCACCACCACGTCGCCGGGCTGAAGCTTCTGGCATTCGTCCTCCCAGAAGCCGATCGCGCGGCCGTTGCGGTAGACGCGCAGGCCCGTGCCACCGCTCTCCAGCTGTCTGATCGATTTGCCGCATTCTGCCTCGGTCACCTCGCGTTCGACCAGCTGCACCCGCCCGCCGACGCTGGCGAGATCGGCGAGGTAATCGGCGATATGCGCGCCCTTGACGCTGCCGGCCAGCAGCAGGCCGGTGAAGCGCACCGGGTTGATGACATTGTTCGCCCCTGCCTGCCGCGCCAGCAGTTCATTGTCCTCGGCGCGCACCACCACGCTGATCGGCACTTTGGGGGCGAGGTGGCGCACGGTCAGCACCATCAGGATCGAGGTATCGTCACGCCCGGCGCTCACCAGCACGCTTTGCGCTTCGGCAATGCGCACGGCCTTGAGCGTTTCGTCACGGGTGGCATCGGCGGCCATGACGTTGACGCCGAGCTTCTCGGCTTCGGTCAGCCGTTCCTCGGACGGGTCGATCACCACGATGCACCGCGGATCGACCCCGCGCGCGATCAGCTCGCCGACGCTCTGCGAGCCGGAGACGCCGAAGCCCAGCACCACCACGTGATCGGTGAGCTGTTCCTGGATGCGGGCCATGCGAAACTTCTCCCAGCTGCGCTTGATGACGAAATCGTAGGCCGCGCCCACGAAGATGAACAGGACCGCGATGCGGACGGGGGTGACGATCACCGCTTCGATCAGCCGCGCGCGGTCCGAAATCGGGGCGATGTCGCCAAAGCCCGTGGTCGTGATGCTGATCATGGTGAAATAGACGACGTCGAGGAAGCTGATGACGTTGTCGTGATTGTCCTTGAGCCCCGCGCGATCGAACCAGTGAACTGCGATGACAAAGGCGATCAGCAAGAAAGCCGCGCCCATGCGGATGCCGAGATCGCCCCACACCGGAATCCGCACCTGACGGCGCAGTGGTTGGAACTGGTCGGCCAGCAGCGCCTTGCGCTTGAACGGATTGCGGCTGGGCGCTTCAGCCATCAGCCGCCGAACCGCTCCGCCAGAATGCCGATGGTCGAATAATGCGTCAGGTCGAGCTGCAAGGGCGTCACCGCGATGTAGCCATCCTCGATCGCTTCAAGGTCGGTGCCGTGATCCATGGTGTGCTCGATCGGGT
Source organism: Erythrobacter sp. W302b (assembly GCF_046452395.1). Classification (NCBI taxonomy): domain Bacteria; kingdom Pseudomonadati; phylum Pseudomonadota; class Alphaproteobacteria; order Sphingomonadales; family Erythrobacteraceae; genus Erythrobacter; species Erythrobacter sp. W302b. The sequence goes on from NZ_JBKFDH010000001.1 coordinate 206,878, forward strand.
CGAGCCCGAACCAGAAATAGCGGTAGCCGCGCGGATCGCGCCCTTCGACGATGGTGCCGCGCTGGTAATCGTGAAAGCCCTGACGGACGACGCGGATGCCCTTGACGTCTTCGGGCGCGCCGGCGGGGAAGTTGACGTTGATGAGCGTGCGCTCGGCCATCGGCGCGTCGATCAGAGGCGCGAGCACCTTCGCCCCCCACTCGCGCGCTGCGCCGAAGGGCACGTCATCGCCCATGCCTTCGCGGGCATAGACCTGGCTGAAGGCAATCGAGCGCACGCCTGCCAGCGCGCCCTCGATCGCGGCCGAGACGGTGCCGGAATAGGTGATGTCGTCCGCAAGGTTCGCGCCGCGGTTGACGCCCGAGAGGATCAGGTCGGGGGCCTCGGGCATCACGGTGCGCAGCGCCATCATCACGCTGTCGGTCGGCGTGCCGGTGACGGCAAAGCGCCGCTCGCCCAGCTGCTGGAGCCGCACGGGCCGCGTCAGCGTCAGCGAATGGCCCGCGCCGGACTGCTCCTCGGACGGGGCGCAGATCCAGATATCGTCGGAGAACTGGCGCGCGATTTCCTCCAGCACCTTGAGGCCGGGGGCGTGGATGCCGTCGTCATTGGTGAGGAGGATGCGCATTCTTGTCCTAACTTTGTCATGCTGAACTTGCTTCAGCATCCGTTTGTCATTTGGTCGCCGCACATCGTTTGAGGCACGATGGAGCCTGGAAGCGAAGCTGACCGAAGGTCAACCAAGTTCAGGATGACGAGGTCTTTACTGTGGTCTGATGACCTCGAGCCCGCCCATGTACGGTCGCAGCGCCTCGGGCACCGTGACCGAGCCATCGGCGTTCTGATAATTCTCGATCACCGCCACCAATGTGCGTCCGACGGCGAGGCCGGAGCCGTTGAGGGTGTGGACGAACTCGGTCCGCTTCTCGCCCGCCACCCGGAAACGGGTGTTCATGCGGCGGGCCTGGAAGTCGCCGGTGTTGGAGCACGAACTGATCTCGCGGAAGGCACCCTGGCCGGGCAGCCAGACCTCGAGGTCATAGGTCTTGCGCGCGCCGAACCCCATGTCGCCGGTGCACAGCAGCAGCTTGCGGTAGGGGAGGTTCAGACGCTCGAGGATGGTCTCGGCGGCGCGGGTCATGCGCTGGTGTTCCGCCTCGGAGTCCTCCGGCCGCACGATGCTGACGAGCTCGCACTTTTCGAACTGGTGCTGGCGAATGAACCCGCGCGTATCCTTGCCCGCCGCCCCGGCCTCGGAACGGAAGCACAGGGTGAGCGCGGTGAGGCGCAAGGGAAGGGCGCTCTCGTCGAGCAGTTCGCCCATGACGCTGGCGGTGAGGGAGACTTCGCTGGTGGGGATGAGCCAGCGGCGGGTAATTCCTCTGCTTTGGAACTTGTCTTTAGCCTGACGTATCATGGTTTCACGGAGGGTCAGGAAAAGTTGATCATTGAAAGAGGCGCTGTTTGGCGCAAGCTCGTTAGCAGCGTCCCTCTTCAGTTGCTCAACACCATCAGTAGCAAGCTTCTCCAACATTTCCTGCATATTCAGATGCGTCTCGAAGCTGTCTCCAGCAAACTTGGGCAGCTTGTCGGTGCCATACATCGCATCGTCGCCCACCAGCACCGGCGGGTTGCACTCCGCATAGCCGTGCTCGCCGGTCTGCACGTCGAGCATGAACTGGCCGAGCGCGCGGTGGAGCCTTGCCATACCCCCACGCAGGAAGGTGAAGCGCGCGCCGGAGAGCCTTGCGCCAGTCTCGAAATCCATGCCGAGGGCGGGGGCGATGTCGGCGTGTTCTTTCGGCTCGAAGTCGAACGCCCGGGGCGTACCCCAGCGGCTGACTTCGACATTCTCCTCCTCGCCACCGCCGTCGGGGACATCCGCGCCCGGCAGGTTGGGGATGATCTCCAGCGCCGCCTTCAGCTTGCCCGCCAGCTCATCCGCGCGGGCCTCCATGGCGGGCATCTGATCCTTGAGCGCTGCAACCTCGGCCTTGATCGCCTCGGCGCCGTCCTTGTCCCCCTTGGCCATCGCCGCGCCGATCAGCTTCGACGCCTCGTTGCGGCGCGACTGGGCGACCTGCACCTCGGTCACCGCCGCGCGGCGTTCCTCGTCGAGGGCGATCAGCGATGCGGCCTGTGGCGGAAGGCCGCGCCGGGAGAGGCCTGCGTCAAAAGCTTCGGGATTGTCTCGGATCAAGCGAATATCGTGCATGGGGCGCGCTATGCCCGCTCACGCTGGGCAAGAAAAGCCGCAATCGCCATGGAACATCCCCGTGTGCCGGAGGGTAGGTCGCACAGGAGGTATCGCAAAATGATCCGTAAATTGATTGGCGCCGCAGTCGGTGCGCGTGTGGCAAAGCAGCATCCGGCCGTGGGCGGGGCGACCGGGGTCGTGCTGGCGACCGCGGTTCCCTTCATCATCGCGCGGGTCAGCCTGCCCGCGATGGTCGCTTTGGGTGTCGGCGGCTATGTCGCCAAGCGTTTCATGGACAAGAATGCGGCGGAGCAGGCCACCAAGCCCACCCCGCCGCCTGCTCCCGTCCAGCAGTAACCCGATCATGGAGACAGGGGCGGCGTTGGCAATTCAGAGGCCGCCGCCCCCTGGGGAAAGAGCCTTCAGAAGTTGATTTGCGCCGTGACGAACACGCGGCGCGGATCGCCGTAGAAGCCGGTCAGCGTGCCTTCACGGCCCAAGGTCGGGATAAACGGCGCACCGCCAACCCCGCCCGCGACGAAGTTGTAACCGGCAACGATATACTCCTTGTCGAACAGGTTCTTGCCGTGGACCCCAATTGAATAGAGCCCGCTGTCGGCGGTGTAGATGATGCTCGCATCGACCAGCACGAAGCCGTCCTGATCAAGGAACGGGTTGGGCACTTCGAACTGGCTCGCGTCCGACCGGAGCGAGGCGAGGCCGATGAAATCCATCATGCCCCCGCCCAGCGGCACACCCATGTTGAAGCCCATATGGGCGGTGATGTCCGGCGTGTTCTGGAACACCCGCTGATCCGCCACATCATTGCCGAAGGCGTCGATGAAGGTGTTGAACTTGGCATCAAGCACGCCGAGCGACCAGTTGACGCTGAAACGGCTGCCTTCGCCCGCGAAGTCTTCCCCGACCAGCGCGTTGCCTTCAAACTCGATCCCGTTGACGTCGGCGCTCGCCGCGTTCGAGGTGATGCCGATGAAGCTCTCGTTCACCCCGTCGCCATTGCCATCGAAGCCGACCGAGCCGGGAATCTGGACGTCCTTGTACTGCGCGAGGAAGCCCGCCAGGCTGATGTTCAGGCGGTTGTCGAGCAGCGAGGCCTTCCAGCCCAGTTCGAAGCTGTCGACCGTTTCGGGATCGAAGGCGAGGAAATCGAACACCTCGTCCGCAGTACAGGCCCCGCCGCGCGGGTTACGGCAGGCGGTCGTCTGGCCGCGCGGGTCAAAGCCGCCGCCCTTGAAGCCCTGCGAATAGGTGAAATAGAGGTTGTGATCGGCATTCGGCTGCCAGCTGATCGAGGCGCGCGGGTTGAAGTCCTTGAAGGTCGCGCTGCCGTTGAAGTTGCTGGTGACCGCAAAGGCCGCGCCAGTGCCACCGAACAGGTTCGAGAACCCGCCAAGGAAGCTGGTGCGCAGCACCGTGCTGGTGCGCTTGTCATTGGTGTAGCGCCCGCCGACCGAGACGCTGATCGTGTCCGACAGGTCATAGGTGAAGTCGCCGAACACCGACCAGGTCTTGGTGTTCACATCGCCCAGCGTCTGCGCGGTCAAGCCGTTGAGGGTGGTGAAGAGCGCCACATCGAACGCGGTGAAGGCGTTGGCATCGAGATAGTAGAAGCCCACGACGCCCGACAGGCTGTCGCCTTCATAGAGCAGCTGGAATTCCTGGCTCAGCTGATCATTATTGTAGATCGCCGGCACATCCAGATCGACGGCGGCAAGGCTGTCGAAGTCGATCGGGGTGGTCGATTTGTCCTCGCGGTAGCCGGTGATCGACTTGAAGGTCAGCGTGTCGCTCAGTTCGATCGCGACATTCAGCGCGCCGCCCCATGCTTCGACTTCCTGATCGACGATGTTGAGCCCGGCGCGGGTGTCGAACACATTGTCGAGCACAGGCTGTCTGGTGAGCAGGCTGGGAATGAGGCGGTGGCCCTGACGCGCTTCGGAGCTGTCCTTGACGTAATCACCCGACAGGCGAACGAACACGGGCCCGCTGTCGAATTCAATCGTGCCGCGCGCGGCCCAGACGTCCTTGTTGTAGTTCTCGGTGCCGAGCGTCAGGTTGTCACCAAAGCCGCCGCGCGAGAGCCGTGCGCCGCTGGCACCGATCTTGAGGTTGCTGGTGATCGGGGTCGAGGCGGTGACGATCAGATCGGCCTGATCATAGGAGCCGTAAGTGCCGCGGATCTTCACGCTGGTGTCGTCCGGCAGTTCGGCCGTCACATACTTGATCGCGCCGCCGATGGTGTTGCGACCATAGAGCGTGCCCTGCGGTCCGCGCAGCACTTCGATGCGCTCGACATCATAGATATCGAGCACGGCGGCCTGCGGGCGGTTGAGGTAGACGTCATCGACATAGAGGCCGACGCCCGCTTCGAACCCGGCAACCGGATCCTGCTGGCCGACGCCGCGGATGAAGGCGGTGAGGGTGGTGTTGGTGCCGCGGCTGACTTCGAGCGTGATGTTGGGCACCTGCTGCGCAATCTGCGTCAGATCCTGCACGCCCTGCTTGACCAGATCCTCGCCCGAAAGCGCGGTGACGGACAGGGGCACATCGATCAGGCGTTCTTCGCGGCGACGGGCCGTGACGTAGATCGTGTTGTCTTCTTCGGCGGCTGCAGCCTCGGCTTCGGCGGCAATGTCCGCAGCGCTGTCCTGCGCGGCGAGCGGCGCGGCGATAGTGGCAAGTCCGGCAGTCCCGGCGAGCAGCAATGCGCGCGTGTAAAGCGTAATGGTCATGGGGTGTTTCCTCTCCTGGCCCTCTTGTGGCTGCCACCAATATTGAAAGTTGAACCACCTTTCAAGTTTAGACTTGTGCACGAGTCTTGTGCCGCCTACCGAAAGCGTGGAGGGAGTAGCTGATGAGCAACACTCAGAGCAGCGCGACCAAAGTCGCATCGGGGGTGGCTGATGCCGCATGCGGTGACGCCAAGACGCCGCGCACCGAGCGCGGGCGGCGGACCTTGCGCAAGCTGCTGGATGCGGCGGCGGAAGAGTTTGGCGAGAAAGGCTTCCACGAAGCTTCGGTCAGCTCGATCACGCGGCGGGCCGGTGTGGCGCTGGGGAGCTTCTACACCTATTTCGACAGCAAGGACGGATTGTTCCGCGCACTGGTCGCCGACATGAGCGAGAAGGTGCGCACCAGCGCGCGATCAGCCTTGCATGACGGCATGGGCCCGCTTGAGATCGAACGTGCGGCGCTGGCGGCGTTCCTGCGCTTCGCGGCCGAGCACAAGGAAGTCTATCGGATCATCGATGAAGCCGAATTCGTCGATCCGGCCAGCTACCGCGAGCACTACGAAACTATCGCGGCCCGCATCGCAGACCGTTTGCGGGCGGGTGCCGCCGGGGGCGAGTTCCGCGACGGGTTGGGCGAGCTGGAGGCATGGGCGATGATGGGAATGAACGTCTTCGTCGGCCTGCGCTACGTGGTGTGGGGCGGAGCGGACATGTCGCCCGATGAGGTGGCGGCCGGGGTGAACCGGTTGCTCGCGGAGGGGGTGCTGCGGGGCTAAGAGCGGGACATCCGGGGAAGCGAAGCTCCCTGTCTGATTTGCGAACGATTCTTATTCGCAATACTTATTGACTCTCATTCGCAATAAGGACATCAGGCTCGGGTTCCTTCAATCCCCAGCAGGATGCCCTTCGCGTGTACTTTATCAACAAACTTGCCCTGTCCACCGCCCCCCTCGCTCTGCTCGCCGTCCCCGCTGCGGCGGAGGATCTCTCCGCGGAAGCCGAGGCTGAGGCGCAGCAGCAAACCGGGCGGATCACGGTCACCGCGACCCGTACGCCGGTGTTGCAGGAGGAAGCCCCCGCCACCGTCACCATCATCACCGACCAGGACATCGCCGACCAGCTCGCGACCGACATCAAGGACCTGATCCGGTTCGAACCCGGCGTCTCGGTCCGCCGCGCGCCCGCTCGCTTTGGTGCGGCAATCGGAGCGACCGGTCGCGCCCGCAACGAAGGCTTCACGGTGCGCGGGATCGGCGGCAACCGGGTGCTGGTTCAGGTCGACGGCATTCGCGCACCGCAGGGCTTCAGCTTCGGCCCGCAGGATGCCGGACGCGGCGGTTTTGCCGATGTCAGCCTGGTCAAACAGGTCGAAATCCTGCGCGGTCCGGCCTCGGCTCTCTATGGGTCGGACGGGCTGGCGGGCGCGATCAGCTTTGTCACCTCTGACCCGGTCGACATTATTGCGGGCGCCAGCATCGGCGGTTTCGTGACCTCGCAATATTCCAGCGACGACAATGAATTCGCTCAGACCGCAACGCTGGCCGGACAGACCGGCAATTGGTCGGCTATGCTGGCCTATACCCGCCGCGATTTCAGCGAACTCGATAATCAGGGCACGACCGGGGGCACGGGCCCGACCCGCACGGCGCCCAACCCGCAGGATGGGCGGAGCGATGCGGTGCTCGCCAAGCTGGTGTGGGACAATGGCCCCCACCGCATCCGTCTGACGGGCGAATACCTCGACAGCGCGGTGGAGACCGAAGTGCTGACCGGCCTCGGCCCGGCTTTCACCTTTGGCCCCAATCCGGTGTGGATCGTGGACGCCCTCAACGCCCGCGACACGACCGAACGGCTGCGCGCCTCGCTTGACTGGACCTATGACGGTTCGCCCGAGGACGCGATCGAATACGCCTTCCTTTCGGCCTATTGGCAGGATGCGGAAGACCGGCAGTTTGCGTTTGAGGAGCGGACCGCGCTCACCGCGACCCCAGCGCCGGATCGCGAGCGGCTCAACACCTTCGAAAACCGCGTTTACGGCGCGGCGGGCGAGCTGCGCTCCGGCTTCGACCTTGGCGGCATGGCGCATCGCATTGCAATCGGCGGCGATGTCAGCTGGACCCGGCAAGAAGGGCTGCGCAGCGGCACAGTGCCGGGGCGGGGCGAGACGTTCCCCACCCGCGCCTTCCCGGCGACCGATTTCACGCTGGGCGGGTTGTTCATCGCCGACGAGATCAGCGTGGGGGACGGTGCGGTGACGCTGTTCCCGGCGCTGCGGTTCGACTTCTATGATCTCAACCCGACCGACGATCCGCTGCTCCCGACCTTCACCGCCTCGGGGCAGAGCGACAGCCGCCTCTCCCCCAAGCTGGGCGTCACCGTAAAGCTTGCGCCAGAGGTGATCCTGTTCGGCAATTACGCGCAAGGCTTCCTCGCGCCGACGCCAAGCCAGGTGAACAACTTCTTCGAGCTCATCGCGGGCGGCTACACCTCGATCCCCAACCCCGATCTCAGGCCCGAAACCAGCGAAAGCTGGGAGGTTGGCGCGCGCTATGTTGGGGAGGTGTTCTCGCTCCAGCTGACAGGTTTCAAGGGCGATTACGACAACTTCATCAGCCAGCAGGTGGTCAGCGGCAGTTTCACTCCGCAGGATCCGGCGAATTACCAGTTCGTCAATTTCGACGCCGTGGAGATCGAAGGGCTGGAAGCGCGCGGCGAGGTGAAGCTGGACAGCGGCTGGAACGCGCGGGTCGCGCTGGCCTATGCCAATAGCGATGTGATCGCGCCCGATGGCAGCCGCACGCCGCTCGACACGATTGACCCGTTCAACATGATCGCAGGGCTTGGCTACCGCGCTCCTTCGGGGAGGTTCGGGGGTGAGTTGATCCTCACCCACAATGCCCGAAAGGGCGCCAATGAACTGGAGCGTGCGGCCAATGGCTCCGATCTGTTCGTCCGGCCCGATGCCTCCACCATCCTCGATCTCACCGCCTTCTATGCCGTGACCGAGCGGCTGAAGCTGCGCGCCGGCCTCTTCAATCTGACCGACGAGACCTACGCCCTGTGGTCCGATGTGCGCGGGCTCAGCGTCGCGGACGCGCGGATTGCCGATGCCTTCACCCGGCCGGGCCGCAATCTCAGCCTCTCGGCCAGCTACCGCTTCTGAACCTGAATGGAGGACACCATGAACCGACTGACCAAAACCCTGTTCGCATCCGGGATCGCCGCGCTCGCGCTGGCGGCTGTCCCCGCCCCGGCGCTCGCCGATGGCCCGATTGTCCAAACCGCCGAGGCCGCCAAAGCTGCCTTCGCGGAGGATCGGCAGACGATCCTTGCGATGGCGGGGGACTTCAAGGTGACCTTCGACATGCAGGAATCGACCCCCTGGATGGAAGGCTACACGCCCCTAGAGCGCAAGATTTCAGGCGGGTACGAAAGCGTCCGCGTGATCGAGGACACCGGCACCCGCATCGTGCTCCAGCACCTGCTGGTAACGGGGGACGAGGCCAACCCCTATGTCGTCAAGCACTGGCGGCAGGACTGGGAATATCAGCCCGCGCAGATCCTCGGCTACAAGGGCGGCGATACGTGGGAGTTGACTCCGGTCCCCGAAAAGATGCGCGCCGGGCGCTGGTCGCAGACCGTGTATCAGGTCGATGACAGCCCGCGCTATGCCGGGTGGGGCGAGTGGGAGACGAGCCAGGGCATCCGCCGCTGGCGCTCCAACTGGACGGCCCGCCCGCTCGCCCGGCGCGATGCGATCCGCAATCCGGTCTACGACCACTACATGGGCATCAACCGCCACCAATTGACCCCGACCGGGTGGATCCACTGGCAGGACAACACCAAGATGGCGACCCCCAAGGACGGCGGCGAGGCCGCGCCGGTGGTGCAGGAATATGTCCTCAACACCTACGAGCGCTTCAATGGCTACAACGTCGCCGCGGCCGAGACCTATTGGGCCAAGACCAAGGGGTATTGGGACGCCGTGCGCCAGAAGTGGGATGCGGTGGCCGAGGCCAATGGCGGCATCCGCATCGCGCAGGAAGCCAGTGCCGGTACCACCATCGCCAATGAACTGATGCTGCTCGCCGATGCGATCAAGGATGGCAAGCAGACCCCTGAAGCCGCGAGCGCCAAGGCGCTGGCGCTGATCGAGGAAGGCACGTCCCGCAAGGGCGGCTAAGCGTCCCCACATCCTCGGTTGCCCTGTCGGCGGGAAGCAGTGTCCTCGCTTCCCGCCGGCCTTCTTGCTGGGTGACGACCCAAGCGTTAGAGCGGACCCATGATCCTTGTCATCAACGCGCTCGAAGATGCCGACCACCGCGCCGCGATTGCCGAGCGGATCGCGATGCTGGAATGGCGCGACGGGCGCGAGACCGCCGGGTCGGTCGCGCGGCAGGTGAAGCGCAACGAGCAGGCGGCGATGAACTCGCCTGCGGGCCGGGCCTTGCAGGACGAGCTGTCCCAGCTGATTGCGGACAATATCGTCGTGAAGGCCGCCGCGCAGCCGCGCCGGTTCTCACCGGTGATCATCAGCCGAACCGGCGTGGGCGGCAAGTATGGCGCCCATGTCGACAATGCGCTGATGGGCCGCGGCGCGCAGCGGCTGCGCACCGATCTTTCCTTCACCCTGTTCCTGACACCGCCGGGCGAATACGAGGGCGGGGAACTGGTCATCCACGCCGCAGGCATGACGCAGGAGCTGAAGGGCGAGGCGGGCAATCTGGTGCTCTATCCCTCGGGCAGCATCCACGAGGTCAAGCCGGTGACGAAGGGCACGCGGATCGTTTGCATCGGCTGGATCGAAAGCACGGTCGCCGATCCGGCGCAGCGCGAAATGCTGTTCGATCTCGAAAACCTGCGCACCGCGCTCCGCCAGCAATTGCCCGCCCAATCGGCCGAGTTGCTGACGCTGGACAAGACTATCGCCAACCTATTGCGGATGTGGGCGCGGTCCTGAGCTCGGGCCGGTAGCGGTGCGTTTGCCCTTTATCGTGAAATAGAGGATCAGGCTCACCCCGATGACGCTCGGCCCGGCCCAGATCAGGGGGTTGAACACATGTTCGGGGATCAGCCGGATCAGCCCGACCGAAAGGAAGGCGGTATAGGCCGAGATCCCCATGCCGATCAGCGCGCGGAAATGCTCGCCGATGTAGGTCGTGCGCGGCGGATCAACCTTGCGCCAGATGTAGCGCTGCTGGATCAGCATTGCGACAATGCCGATGAAGGCAACCAGCATCATCAACGGATGCCCGACCCGGAAGCCATAGATCCCGCACCACGCGCCCGATATCACCACGGCGGCGATCATCGCCTGATACCGGGCCGAACGCAGCGCGCGCCGGTCGCTTCTGTGGCGCACCACGGCGAGGCCATAGTCGACAAAGCCGATGGTGAGCACGCCGAGATACAGCATCATCCACCCGAACAGGCCTTCATAGAGCGCGCGGTCCGTGACTTCGGGGTGGCGATGCTCGGGCCCGTAGAGCGACAGCAGAGCCATCGCGATGGCCAGCGCGCCCGCGCCCAGAAATCCGTAGCACGTCGCGCGGCCCCACTTGCGGTGTTTGGCAGCACCCTTGCGCGTGACAATCGGCCCCCAGAACGCCGTCAGCCCCACTGCTCCGGTGGCGACATGAAGGACGACAAGGGCTTCAAACAACGCCATCCCGGTCAGGATGACACAATCGCCGCGCCGCGCCTAGAGCCCGTCACCGCACCCGTGACGGCGCCACCATCACCGCGTTGGCGATCATCAGGTCGAGCCCTTCGAGATAGGCACGGGCCGAAGGATCATGGGCAAAGCCGATCACCAACCCGCGTCCTTGCGGCTGCGCCATCAGATAGGGCTTGTAGGCCAATTGCCGCCGGTTTTCGTCCCACACATAGCCGCTGGCGATCAGGTTGCCTGCGGCCGCGAAGCGCAGGACGTTGATCCCCTTGGCCCGGTCGAGCGGGGTGAAGATTTGCGTGCCGGTTGCCAGAACCACCGCGCCATTGTCGTAACCTGCGGAGAGGAAATGATCGGGCTCCCCCACGACATTCAGCAAAGCGCCCGGCAAGGTGTCGGGGAGTGCCTGCTGATCCTTGATCGCTTCACGATATTCGGCGTCGTTGCCGATTGCGACCGCTTCAGCCAGCGCGGCCTTGTCGTCATCGCCGCCGGCAGGCTCGCGCCCCAGCGCCGCTTCACGCTTCACCGCGAGCAAGGGATTGTCGCCGCTGCTGAAGGTTTCCAAGCTCTCGCCGATCGCCACCAGCACGCCGCCGCGCTGCACGAAGCTGCGGATCGCCCGCAATCCCCCGTCGCCGAGCTCGCTTGACGGATCACCTTCGGGCACCAGCACCACATCGTAATCCGAGAGGTCAGCACGGCCCAGGCGGCTGGTGCGGATCGGCGTTACCGGCAGGCCGAGCCGCTGTTCAAGTACATAGCGCAGCGCGCCTGCGCTCAACTGCGAGACACCATCGTCCCACGCCACAGCGACGCGCGGCACTGCCAGCCGCACGAAATGCTCGCTGCCAAGGTTCGGCCCATTATCGACCCAGCCACTTTCGAGCGCCACCGTATGGGCACCGACCTCGCGGGCAAGCTCGGCAAGGCGGGCCATCTTTTGGGGGCTATTGGAGCCTGCCGGGAACACCACCGTGCCGCGCGGAAACGCGCGGCCTCCGGTCGTGAAGGCGCGATCGGTCACGCGCCCGTCAATCCCTTCGCGCAGCGCCAGGGCGACCAGTCGCGCCTGCCCGCTGTCGGTCCACGGCACGGCGATGCCGAAGCTGCCGGAGCCCTCTGCCTTGGCTGCAATCGGCGCATTGGCACTCATCGCATCGCCGCTGACCGCCGCATTGCACAGCGCCACATCCACGCCCGCCATCGGGCCGACCGACCATGCGGTCACGTCATACAGCTCGTGCGGCAGATCGACCGAGCGGCGCCGCTCCTGTTCGGCGAGGAAATCGGGCGGCAAGGGCGTGTCGCGGTCGAGCAGGCTCTTGACCAGCCGGGCGGCGGGTTGGGCCTGCGGCACGGCGAGGTAGCCCGCGGGATAGGACTTGCCGCAAACATTGGCGCTGCCTTCGCGCCGCAGCACGGTGATGCCCTGTTCGGCCAGGCGGCGGCCCAGCCGCTCAGCATTCCAGCGCCGTGTTGACAGGTCGATGACATAGGTGCCGCGTCCGGCCGAGCCACTGGCATTGCCGCTGCGATAGGCGGCAAAGTCGCTGAGGAACCGCTCGGGATTGTCAGCCACAGCGGCCGCAGTGGCGAGGCTGGCGGTGAAGTGGTTGGTGATGCCGTCAGCGTAGGTCAGCTCCGTCCCGTCACGCCGCGCGAAGACGAGGCCCCGCGCCGAACCCTGTTCATAGGTGCTGCCGATCGCGCCCTGATGCGCGTTCCAGGTGTCGCCATAGCCGGGGTAGAACAGGTCATAGACCTCTCTGGTGAAATAGGGCTCGCCCCGCGCGTCGAAGGCGGCGGCGTTGTAGCGCCCGATCAGCTCGTAACTGCGGATTTGCGCGGCCGAGAGATTGGGGTTGAAGGGCTGGGCGGCGGGGGAGAAAAAGTAGGTCTCGTCCCCGCCCATTTCATGGAGGTCAACCACCACCACCGGGTTCCACTGACGGATTGCGGCAACCTTGCCCCGGGTTTCGGGCTGGCTGAGCGTGAACCAGTCGCGGTTGAGATCGAACATGTAGTGATTGACCCGGCCCGAAGGCCAGGGCTCGTCATGCTCGGCCGCCTGACGGTCGGCGGCGGGCGTGATGCCGGTCGACGCAAGAAAATTGTTCACGAACCGCGCGCGCCCATCGGGGTTCTGCATCGGGTCGACCACCACGATGGTATTGGCCATGATCTTGGCCGCACGCGCGTCATCCGTGGCGGCGAGCAGGTGATAGGCGGTCATCAAGGCCGCATCGGTCGAGGAAATCTCGTTGCCGTGCACGCCGTAGGCCAGCCATGTCACAGGCATCGCCGTGCCGTTGCCGGGTCGTCCCGCAGCGATTGTCGCCATATCGGCCCGAATGGCGTCGAGATTCGCCATGTTCGCAGGCGCGGACAGCACGAGGTAATATAGTGGCCGACCCTCCCAGCTCACCGCATATTGCACCAGCCGCGTCCGATCCGGCGCCGCTTCGGCGAGCGCCTTTAGATAGGCATAGGTCTGGTCCGGCGAGGTGATGCGCGTCCCCGGCGCATGGCCGACCGTGGCTGTCAGCGTGGGGATCGCAGGATCAAAACTGCCCTCAAGGAACGACTGCGCCGCAGCCGGCTGGCCCGCACCTATCAGAGCCGCCATTGTGACAAGGCACTGGCCCCAGAATCTCTTGCGCATGAAGAACCTCGCATGATCGCCCACCGGCGTGAGCGACCAGCCTTGCCGCGAACACGGCGGCCCGGTCAAGGCAGGAGGGGCGAATGACGCAAGGAGGCGGTGCAGCGGGCCGTGGCGGGCCGCAGTCAAGCCATTTCCGCTCTGCCGCAAAGAGGAGGAAATGGTGGGCGCGACAGGGATTGAACCTGTGACCCCACCCGTGTGAAGGACGCTAGCGGTTTACGCTAATGTCATAATCCGACTAGGATATCAGAGCGCAGATCGAATTCGCGTGTACGAGCTTTGTACCTGATCACTCCAATCTGTCTGCATTCGCACTAGAATGGGCGATGGACATGGAGACCTTTCAGCCAACCAGACAGGCAGCTTGTATGAGATTTTCGCCAAGAGCCACCCGTCTGCGTGCGGGGCACGCCTACTCTCTGCTCAGCGAGCTACGTAAAGCTCGCCGTCGCCGTCGAGTACGAAAAGACGACCTGCCGTATCGCGCACAATGGCGGTCGGGCGTTCGATTGCTCCGTCTGCGGGGGCAAAATCGGCGGTTCGGTTCTCCATCTCGTTCGCCGCATGCAAAATGCCATCACTCAGGAAACCGGCGCGGAAAGCGAAAATCTTTCCGCTCCGGTCGGTGATCAGGATGCGATCGTCCAGACTGGAGATGTTACCTCTATAGTGGACCCCGCCGGTCATTCTCTGGCCTTGAAAGAACCCATCTCCATATGTGTAGGTGATGGACGGGCCGATCACAGCCGCCGGCGGATTGGCAACCCGGACGTAGGTACCTTCGCGAAATGGCCAGCCGAAATCGAGCGGGCGCGCATCTTGGAAGAAGTAGTCGACTTCCTCCTGCTGGTCCGTACCGCTGTCGAGCAGAAAGCTGCGAGAGGCATAGCCACCGCCCCCGGCCGGTGAGTGTATCCCGTCTCCGAACAGTTCTGAAAACAAACAATAGGAACCGAGCGAAGCGCCGCAGAAGGGATCAATTTGAACCCGGTAGAGCTTGCCGTAACCCGATGAAACATCCTGCGCCAGTCCGCCCGAAGGATCGCCCAGTGCGCCGAACAGAAAGCCGTCACCGCCGATGAAAAGGGTGCCGCGGACTGCTTCGGTGGAGGGTCCAGCGAGCACATCGTTATCGACATATCGCAAGATGGAATCCTGGAGGACAATGGTGCGCACGATGACACCCACTCCCGCGATTTGGAGCATGGCCACACCGTATCCATTGAAGTGAGCGACTGCGAGCACACGCCCGGTCTCCCCAGGCTCAAAGACGTTGCCCGAAAGATTGCCCGTCGCGTCACCGCCAAAGAACTCACGAACTGTGCCGTCTTGCGAGACTACGATCAGCCCGTCAGACCCGCTTATGCGCGCGGCAATAACCGCATCGGTTCCAAGGCCACTAGCCAGTCTGGTTAAGTTGACCCCCTCGTGGTCGTTTGTAACTCGAACCGGTAAAGTCAGACTGGTCGATCCGCCCTTGCCGTCGGTTGCGGTCAATGTGACTTCGTAGGTGTTATCGAGATTTGCATCGGTGGGCTGATCGTAGTTCGGTGCTCTGGCGAAGGCGAGCACGCCTCCGGCAAATGAGAATGCGGCGGAATCGCTTCCGCCCGTGATTGCGATCGTGACCGTATCTCCATCGGCATCTGTGGCCGCAGCATTATAGAACGGCGTGCTAGAGTTCTCAGCTACCGAAGCGGTGGTTGCCGAGGTGAAAGACGGGGCTTTGTTGATTTGCGCAGGGACTCCGCTACCACTTCCACTATCACCACCGCCGCAGCCGGACAGTACGCCAAGCACTAAAAGGGAGGCGACCAGCCTCCGCGAAGCAACGCGCACCATTTAATTCCGCTCCCCTGAGAAAGGCAATTAGTGGCATCGCCGAATGCGCTTAGCAAGGGTTAGACA
This sequence comes from Erythrobacter sp. W302b, assembly GCF_046452395.1. Lineage (NCBI taxonomy): Bacteria > Pseudomonadati > Pseudomonadota > Alphaproteobacteria > Sphingomonadales > Erythrobacteraceae > Erythrobacter > Erythrobacter sp. W302b. Next base: position 222,075 of record NZ_JBKFDH010000001.1, read on the forward strand.
CCGGGATATCAGATAATTGCGATTGCGTTAGAAGCCATATCAAAGCCAAATGGCGGAGCATGCCTCCGGATAACTTGAAGGTTTGCTAGCTGGAGTAGTGAGCAATCCCAACGTGTGGCTCGCCCGCCTCTTTAATCCCTACCGCAAAACTGCAGTCAGCTACTCAATGGTCGAATTGAGCAATCCTCCCATTGCCGCAACTGGCTCCAGGCAGGGTGGGCTGCTATCTGGGCCATTCAGATAAATGCTGCCGTTCGGGAAACGACCCATTGCGGACGAAGTTTGGTTGCTTAAGCTACTGGGCATGGACGAAATGGTTGAGCGCTACGAACGATGGGTTCCAATCCCCGGATTGCCGGAAGCTCCACTTGAGACTTTTGGTTGCACGTTCAATGACGGGTGGCTGAGCGTGACTGCCCGCTATTGGTCAACCGGTGCGCATCACAAGCTTCATATCGATTTCGACTATGTGGAAGCGTTCAAATCCTATGAGGAGTTTTCGGATCCTTGGATGTCCAATCAATTGCCGCTTCCTCAATTGACCGGAGAGGACCACCGCTGGCGATATCCACTGCAAGAGGTGATCCATTCCTCGTGGGTTGCACGGGTAATGTCGCGCAATGGAGGCATCGACCGGGCATGGCGGCACTTGGTAATTTCAACTACAGACCACTCGCTCCACATCATGACCAGCGGTCCGCCACGAAATGTGGAGTTGATCTGAGCTTGTCGTCCGCTTCCCACCCATTTCCAGCCCGTCCCGGCGAAGGTGCGCGGTCCCGATAGCGGACCGGCAGCTTCGGGAGATTTTCTGCCAGAAGCTGACTTTCCGCAAACGACCCCATTGTGGTCATAAGCGCCTTCGGCCAGAATAACGCCATGAACGAGACTGAAATCTTGGAGAAGCTGCGTCGCCTTGAAGTGACTGACAGTCACTTGGAGCGAAACTCGCTTGCACTGGAGCTTTCTGATACGAAAGACAAAAGAGTCTTTCAGCCTCTCGTGGAACTAATTCAGCGTCCGGAACTCGTGAACAATCGCGGAACCTTGGTATACTGTCTTCAAAATTACGATTGTTCTACAATAATCGATTTATTGGTAGAACTCGCTGAATTCGGTAACTTCGAAGTCTCGGCGGGAGCGGAGATTATCTTGGACGAACAGCGCCTCCGTTGACGGCATTCTGATTACCGGAATCCACCCACGAGCTGCCATGAGCCGGGTAGGTGGCGGATACGAAAGCAGCCGAGCAGCTTAGGTAGGATTTTCGCCAAGAAGCGCCATTCGGCAATCGACCCCGAACTGGACATTAAGGCGGCGCGGCCTTGATGATAGACATCGGCCGTCATGTTCTGCGAAGAATGGCAAATGGACATAGTTCGAAGCATCATCAGCCGTGACGGCAAAAACCGCATCGACGTCGAACGCGGTGCCGATGGCCTTTACCGATACGTCACCTTCGACGACCGCTACCGAGGGGATGAGGATTTTCCTGATCCTCCCCACTGGACCATGGCAAAATTTTCCGGCCTATATGAAACAGAGGAAGCTCTTGAGGCTGACGCGAAATCTGAATTTGACTGGCTCCGGGACTGAGTAGGCAAGTCACTCGCGAGCCGCCGTTCCGAATTCGGCACCGTAACGGACCCTCAGGGCAGTAGCTCGTGCAGAGGCAGAACCGGCATTTCTATGGCGCTGGAGGCGAGAAGTTCAGAGCGGCCATCTGAGACGTGACGAAGCTCAAGGTGGCCAATCTCAGGCTCTTCAACTTTCCGGTTGCCGTCCAGCACGGCCAGCACACCGAAAACCGCTGCTCGCGCCACGTCGGCGCCGAAAGCCTCAAGAAGCGCACGCTCTTCCGAATTCATGGTTTCAAGCCAATCGGAGCGCCGCGACTTCTCCTCGGAACGCAATCGACCGGGTGGATGTTGCCAAGCGCTCACGACGTCACTCGAAAGCCCTTCAAGGACTACGGCGTTCAATAAGCGCACAAACTCTCTTTGATCCATACGCACAGCTTAGCTGCTTGCTCTCTGCGCGACAACGGCAGCTATCCACCCACCAGCAGTCATAAGCACGGCCGGTGGACGATCCCGCAAGCGGTATGTCGGCTTTGCCACTCTGCTGGAAAATTCCTGCTCTTCTGCAACCGACCCCATTCCTGACATTTAATGGACGTTTGCTCTCTCGCGACGTCCAATCAGATTTGTCATAGCAAGGGCAGCCGCAGCCACCGCCAAGCCAAGCAGGATCGATGCCAGCATCTGGCTGGCCCAGTGTCCGCCCAGCACCACCCGCGCCGCTGCGCCGATGATAATCAAGGCTACAGCGAAGGCTCGTGTCGCCAGCGCGATCTTGCCATTCGCCGTTGCGAGCAGCACGGCTCCAAAAATGCTTCCGTAAACAAGCCCAAAGGTCGAGGGCAAGCCGCTCGAACTGCTGGCGCTCGCGACTTCGACCAGTTCGGTTGCTGGACGCGGCGCAAAGATCACGGCCCTCAGTGCTTTGTCAAGCAACCAGCCGAGGCCAAAAGCGAGCGGTATCGCCACTGCCCCACGCCAGCCCGTTACCAGCCCTGCCAGCCCCGCACCCCCGGACATCGTCGCAATCACCAGCGGAGGCTTGGCCGTGTCGGTCACCCATTCGGCCCATTGCGGCGATGGGCCGAAAGCCGATTGCAGAGCAGTTGTGACAGCAACATCTCCCAGCAACGGCCCCGACACGGCAAGGCAAGCTGCGCCCACCACAAGTGCAGACAAGGTAAGGACGACAGTTCGAAGCATGATTTCCACGCTTTCCTTTGGCAACGAGGAACGAATGGTCATCGATAGTCTCGCTCCTGAACCGAGCCCCCTATAAACCACGAAGGGATGATCAGGAAATGGCAAAAAACCACCCAGCTTCCGACATTGAGCTGGGCTCGCCCATTTCCCGAAAGCCGCCACCAGCAGCTGCGAATTCGAGCAAGACGCCGAAGCCACTCACTCTAAAGGTCAGTTCCCTTCACCCGCTCCATCTTTGGAGTAAGTGGGGCGCGATGCCCCCGTGTGCATCAGACCGCATAATCGATTCTCAGCCCAAGCCATGTAACCTCGGTTGCCGCATCGTCTGCGGAAAACCGCAGAACTGCGTCGGCTTCGCTTAGGTGATGGGTATATTGGGGAAACAGGTAACATTGGTAACATATGTTTTAATTCAATATCTTAGAGGGTAACATTTTGGTAATTTCAGGGTAACCAAATTACCCCTACCAGAGGTAATATTTGAGAAGAACAGAAGCCAATAAAATCAATGATGTGACCTCTGGGCTTCGAAAATGTTACCGCATGTTACCCCTTGGAGGTAACCTGAAGAATGGCGGAATTCCGCCATTTCTGGGGTCGTTTCGGAGGCCGGTTACCAATATTACCTGTTCCCCGACCATACCCCCCTCCGTCGGATCGCACCGTGAGCGCCCCGACTGCATAAAAAGCGGGCAGAAAGCATGAGGGCGAGGCGTGGGGGCAAGCGCGGCGCTCGGGGTCTGGGCGCGCAGGTTTGGCCCGGTCGTATTGGTGGGTCCCCGGTGAAGGTGGCCAACTCCCGGAACCTCCAAAACTGATCCAAGATAGGGTTACTGCGGCGATGCCAATCGTAGAGATATCGATGCCGACCTCTGCTCGCGCCCCTAGGCTAAGGTCGCAGGTTCGACGCGGTGACCGAACGAATATGGCATCGGCGGCAAGCCTGATGAGCCGGTCACCGCGTCGGGCCGTCAATCCCAATCAGGCAGGACCGTAATCGATCGGGCGAGCGCCGCAGGTGCTGCACTTCATCCGTGGCACGATCTTGGCCACCAAGTGGCTGCCGCCCTTCCGCTGGCAGCGTTTGAGCAGCGTGGCGGGGTCGAGCAGCACGGTATGCCCGCAGCTGCACTGCACGCGCAGCCGCAGACCCTCACGGCAATAGGCGGACAGCGAATCAAGGCGCTTGGAACTCATGCGCGCAGAGAGAACAAGAGCGGAACAAACGCAACGCCCATTGCTGCGCAGGCGGTCTGTATCTATCCACGCCGCGCTGATGGCATGCACCAGGGAGTTCATGCTTCTGTCGTTTCGGACGTATGGCCAAGGCCGTCGGCACCCGAATTCACTGGCACGGTTAGCGTACAAGCGGTGACGCGCCCCTGCGCCTACGTCCTAGAACGGTTCCCGGTTATCGGCCGGGCGGCACAATGCTCGCGTCGAGATCCCTGAATAGCGCCATGGCGCGCGGGATCAATCGGCCCCGCCGGTGATGATCAGCTCGCCAAAGTGGTGGCTTTTGTGCATCCCGCCAACGGTGTAGCGCACCGCCTCCTCATGGAATGCAAAGCCCGCGAAGATCCGGCGCACTTCGGGATGATCATTGATCGACAGGATGAAGCGCCCCTTCAGGCGCGCCAGCTGCTCGGCCATCAAGGCGAACTGGTCGCGATCAAACAACTCCCGGCCATAGTCGCCTTCGCAGCCATAGTAGGGCGGATCGAGGTAGAACAGCGTGCCAGGCCGGTCGTACCGCGCGATGAAGTCGCTCCAGGGCAGACGCTCGATCTTCACCCGGGCGAGCCGTTCGTGGATCGCCTCGAGTACCGGACCCAGCTTGGTGACGTCGAAGCGCGCGGGCGCCGCATAGTCGACGCCGTAGCCGCGGCCATCAACCTTCCCGCCGAAGGTCAGGCGCTGCAGGTAAAGGAACCGCGCCGATCGCTGCAGGTCGGTGAGCGTGGCCGGATCCTGTCGCACCAGCAGCTCGAAGTTCGCCCGGCTTGTTACCTGGAATCGGAGCATGTCGAGGAAGGCGACGTAATGATGCTGCAGCACCCGGAAAAACGTCGCCACGTCTTGCGACCAGTCGTTGATGGTCTCGCTCTTCGGCCTTGCCGATCGGCGGAAGAACACGCCGCCCATGCCCACGAAGCCCTCGCAATAGGCATCATGCGGCACGGCATCGATCATCGCGACCAGGCGCTTGGCGAGCGCTCGCTTGCCCCCGATGTAGGCGGCGGCAGGGCGGACCGGATCAACCGGCTCGAGCGGAGAATAGGGATTCGACTCCATCGCATTTGTTCCATATCTGTTCCGCTGTCGAGTCGGCAGGCGGGCTGATCCCAAGGCGGGACCGGTTGGGGACAGGACGAGAGCATTTCGTCGGAATTCGGGCGTTGGCGCGCCCGGTTCCCCCGCCTTCTCGGCGAGGTGAATATCAGGACGCGGGGCCGACCATCATCGGGGCGTAATCGCGGTACTGCACGACCGGCAGGCCGGTGATGTCGTTGACCTGCCGCATGACGTCCATCAGCGGCATGATCTCGTTGCTGAAGAACACATCCATCGCGGTGCGCACGTCGCCGAAGCCGCCGTTGTTCTGGGGGATGATCCCGAGCACCTGCGGCGGCGTGCGGTGGGCGACCAGCAGATCGTCGCGGGTCACGTTCTTGATGTTGAGGAACTCGTCCTTCGCCGCGACCTCGCTGAGGTGCATGATCTGCACCCCGTCCTTCTTGCCGTTCGGCGCGTGGAGGAACAGGTTCTTGAAGTTGCCGACGCCTTTGGCACCGCGCAGCTGGTCGCGGATCTTCTTCACGTCGTCATCGCTCATGCTGGGCTCGGACAGGTAGAAGATGAAACCGGCGTGCGCCCCGTTCTTGTAATAACGGCGGCGGAACAGGGTCGCCGCCTCGTTGAGCAGCCCGGAATTGAGCGCCGCCAGCCATTCAGGCAGGCCATAGATCTCCTGGCCGACATCGGGCTCGCGCAGGTGGATGATCGATCCGGGCGCGAACTCATGCCCGCTGGCGATGCTGCCCAGGCCCACCGTGTCGGGTTTGACCCAGTAGAAGTACCCTTCCTTGGTCCCAACGCGGGTGTGGAGCGCCGGGCTGACCCGGTACGCCATCGGCTTCCGCGCGACGTTGGGGATCATCTCGAGGAACAGGTTGCCCATCTGCAGGAAGTCAAGCGCGGCGCGTTCATGGGTCGCCGCGTCCATCCAGCGCGAGGGCACGAAGTGCTTCTTCAGCAGGTTGACCTTCAGCTTGATTGCGCTCTGGTGATGCGGGCTCATCCGGTAGCACTTGGCGAGGCCCACGAACGGCACCGGCGGCTCGTACCAGTCGGCATTGATCCACGCGCCGTCGAAGTATTCCCACAGGCTGCGCCCGTCGACCACGCTGACATCGTCGCCGAAGGTGAAGGCCTCGATCCCGGCCGGAGCCGCGGTGAGCTGCTGGGTTGCATCAGTCATATTCGAAGAACTCCACGGTGGATTGGCTGCGGCCGGTCTCGCCGGCATCGAGTGGCTCGTTGATCAGGGCGTGCATCGTCGCCCAGGCGATATCGGCGTGGCCGAGATCCGAGTTGCGTCCCGAGACATAGGTCAGCTGCTTGCCACTGGCGGTCAGGCTGGGCCGGATCATCATGAAGGCGTCGCGCACGTCGCCCCATTCGATCGGCATCTCGATGCGCCCGGCGCGGAACAGGTTCTGCGCCTTCATCACCATGTGGGCCTTGCCGGTGACCGAGTAATCGACCTTCCGGGCCATTGGGAACCACTTGACCACCAGCTGATAGACGGCGGATCCGAAGGCGCTGTTCTCGATCCCGATGTCGGTCACGTTGTAGCGCATCGCGATCCTGTGGATGGCCCGGTCCTGCCCGGCGTAGTCCTCACCGGACAGTCGGACCTTTTCGAGAAGGCGGAACTTGCCGCGCGGGGCTTCGGGCGGCGCGATCACCATCAGCTGCGCGTCGTCGCGGCCCTGATCGTTCGGATCATATCCCAGCCAGACCGGCTTGTTACCGAACGGGCGAAGCTCGGCGGGCTTGTAGTCCTTCCACTTGTAGAAGGCGTCGACCATCGCGGGCTGCAGCATGGCCCAGTTGAATGCCGACTGGGTATCGTCGACGAACAGGCACAGGAACTTGTTGCCGAACTCTTCGACCGAATAGCGGCGCTGCAACGCTTCGCGGTCGAACAGATCGAAGCCCAGCTCCTCGGCATCGTCGATCGTGACGATCTGGCGCCAGATCCCGTCCGGCCCGACCGCGCCAGCTTTTAGCGTCTTGTGGCTGGTGTCGAAATGCTGGCGCTCGCCCTTGGCGCGGCCGCGGTTCCATTCCTCGCCGCTCCACTTGCCATAGGCACCGTGCGTGACGGTCGACGGCGTCGAAAAATAGGTAAGGCGGTAGAACTTCTGCGACGCCATCGCCGAGGCAACGGCCTCGAACTGCTGGAACCCGGGAAGCCAGAAGGCCTCATCCAGATAGACGTCGCCGTGATAGCTCTGCGCGGTGCGGAAGTTGGTGGCGAGGAAATAGAACCGGACCGGGTCCAGCTGGTTGCCATCTTCATCGAGGCGATTGATGACCAGCGGGTTGCCCTTGAGCTCCTTGCCGGTCGCTTCGAACACGAAGTCGATGATGTAATCGCGGAACACCTCAGCCTGGTTCTTCGAGGCCGACAGGAAGATCTGGTTGTTCCCGGTGTCCATGCCGCGCATGAACGCCTCGCGGGCGAAGTACCAGGTGGCCCCGATCTGCCGCGATTTGAGGATGAAGCGGATGACCTGGGAGGATGCTTCCCACCATTTGGTCTGGTGCCCGTAGAGCTTGTCTTCGAACAGCTCCCGGCACTTCTCGATCTCCTCGAACGTGAGAAGGTTCTTGCCCTTCGCGCGCTTCGCCTTCGCCTCTGGCGAGGTGCGATTGGCGACATTGGGGTTGAGATCGCCCTCGTTGCCGCCGCCGCGGAACTTCTCAATCCGGGCAAGGCGCTCGGCCTGCCGGGCGAGCAGATCGATTTCCTTGAAGTCCTTGCCCGTCTTCTCCGGCTTGTCGATCAGGGTGGCCCAGCGTGCCTCCAGCGCATCGCCCATCTTGACATGGCTGGGTGCCTCGTCCCACCCCCCGCGCTTCTTCCAGCTGGCGATGGTCGGATAGGCAACGCCCAGCTCATCGGCGATCTGGCCAATCGACCAGCCCCGCCAGTAGAGCGAACGCGCCGCCCGCCGCGCTTCGAACGGTAGGGCAACAAGGAACCAACCATGAGCACCGCGAAGCCCACTACCGAAGATCCCGTTCCCGCTTCCGTCCCCGCAGAGGTAGGGCTGGAGACCATCACCCTCGAAACCCCGATCCGCCGCGGTGACCAAGTCATCAGCCAGATCGCGTTGCGCAAGCCGAAGGCGCGCGAGCTGCGCGGCCTGCAGGTGCAATCGCTGGTGCAGGGTGATGTCAATGCCGTGATGGCGTTGGTCCCGCGCATCAGCATGCCGACGCTGGTCTCGCAGGAGGTCGAGGATCTGAGCATCGAGGACCTCGGCGTGATCAGCGGTGTGGTGCTCGGTTTTTTTATGTCGAAGGCGGACATAGCCATGATGGCCCGGGTTATGGGGCAGGATCAGACGTCGACGAGCTGATCGCTGACATCGCATTCGTGTTCCGCTGGCCGCTCGATCAGCTTGAACGGTTGAGCTTCGAGGAACTGCTGCGCTGGCGTGAGCGTGCGATCAAGCGCTGGAATGCAGCGCACGCCGGGAAGGAAGACTGACGGGAAAACAATGGACCGCAAGCTTGCCCTGACAATCCTTCTGAATGGCGTCGACAAGCTGTCGGGGCCGTTGAAGAACATCGTCGGGCTAGGGGAACGGAGCGGGCAGTCGCTCGCCCGTCTCACCCGTGCGGCACGGGCAGCGGACCGCGAACTTGCGGATCTCCGCCGGGAGCTGGAAGGCGCAACAGGGAACGTCACCGAACTGATCGAACGGGAGCGCGCGCTCGAGGACGCTGTGAGCCGCGCGAACGGCGCGGTCGAGCGACAGCGCCAGATCATGGCGATCGACAATAAGGTCGGCGCCATGCACCAACGGGCCGACGAGCTGATCTCCTCCGGTCAGGAAAACGCTGTTGAAGGCGCGGCGATCCTTGCGCCTTTCATCCTTGCGACCAAGGGCGCGATGGAATTCTCCAGCGGGATGGTCGATCTCCAGCAGAAAGCGGGGCTGACCAACGCCGAATTGATCCGGATGCAGGGTCATATCCTCGCCGCCTCGCGTGCCACGCACCAGCTGCCTGAGGATATGCGCGCCGCAGTCGACGTGCTGGCGGGCTTCGGCATGGATCCCCGCCAGGCGGTGAAACTGGCTGAGCCGATCGGACGGCTTGGCACGGCGTTCAAAGTTGAGCTCGCTGATGCGGCTGCGGCCGCTTACGCCAATATCAACAACCTCAAAGTGCCGCTGTCGGATACCGCCCGCGCCTTCGATATCATGGCCGCCGGGAGCAATGCGGGCGCGTTCGAGATCAAGGATATGGCGCGGTGGTTCCCAACGCTGACCGCGCGGATGCAGGTGCTGGGGCAGACAGGCGTTCCGGCGGTGACGGATCTCACCGCCGCGCTGCAGGTGGCGATGAAAACCGCCGGGTCGGCCGACGAAGCCGCGAATAACATCGCCAACCTGATGGCCAAGATCAACGCGCCAGCCACGATCCGCGCGTTTCAAAAGAACTTCGGCATCGATCTGCCGGCCGCCCTTCGCAAATTCGAAGCGCAAGGCATGACGACGATGGAGGCGTTCGCCACCATCGCAGATGAAGCGACAGGCGGCGATGATCGGAAGCTCGGCTTTGTGCTCGAGGACCAGCAAGCCCAGCTAGGCTTGATCGCGCTCATCCAGAACATGGAAGAGTATCGTAAGATCCGCGGCGATATTGCTAACTCTGCCGGCACGATCGACGCGGCCTTCGATCAGCGCGCTCTGAACGATGGCATGATCGCCTGGCAAGCCTTCAAGGTGCAACTCACCGGCACTGCCCTGACCCTGGGGACCAAGCTGCTGCCGGTGGCCAGCCAATTCCTTACGATTGCCGGAGGGATGGCCAGCGCGGTGGGCGATTTCGCGGCCGCGAACCCGCAACTCACCACTGGGTTGCTTTACCTGGTTGCGGGCGCCGGCGCGGCCAAGGTGGCGCTGGGCGGGCTACAGATCGTCTTCGGGACCATTCTCCGGCCGATGGCCAGCGCCTGGGGAATCTACGCCAAATGGAAGAACGCCAGCAGCATCGTGCGGGCCTTTCCCAACGCGGCTCGGTCCTTCGTCCGCCTTCGTCAGGCAGCGCGCGCGATGACATCGGGGCTTGGTACTGCAGCGGTCAAAGGCTTCACGCTGCTGCGCTCGGCGGCGCTGTTCATGGCCAAGGGGGTAATGCGAGCCGGGCTGATGATGATGGCCAACCCTATGGTGCTCGGGATCACAGCCATCGCGGTCGGGATCGGCGTGGCCGCTTACCTGATCTACACCCACTGGGACACGATCAAGGCCGCATTCGCCACGGCTGTCGGTTGGCTCGGCGGCGTCTGGGAATGGATCAAGGCCAAGTTCATGGCCTTCCCCGGTCTGTTCGGACCGATCGGACTAGCGGCGCATGCGGTAATCACCAACTGGGATGCGATCCGGGCCGGGTTTGATACGGCCTTGGGCTGGATGGGCACCGCCTGGGAATGGATTAGGGGCAAGCTCCACCTGCTCCCAGCGCTGTTCGGGCCGCTGGGCCTGATCGGAACGCTGGTGACGACCCATTGGTCTTCGGTGCGATCGGCCTTTGCCGCCGGAACGGGCATGATCGGGCAGGCATGGCAGATGATACGCGGGGCCTTCGGCGAAGGAATCGCGTGGCTGCAGGGACTGGGCGGACAGATGGCGTCCTATGGGCGGGCGATCATCAACGGGCTGGTCCGGGGCATCCTGGCGGCACCAGGTGCAGTGTGGAATGCACTTAAGTCGGTGGTGATGCGCGGGGTCGACAACATCCGCGCCTTCCTTGGTATCAAATCACCCTCGCGGCTGTTCGCCGAAATGGGCGGCTTCATGACAGAGGGGATGGCGATCGGCCTTGATCGCAGTGCGCCGCGTGCGGTGGGCGCAGCGTGGCGAATGGCGGTTGCGGTGGCGGCCGCCATGACGGTGCCGACGCTGCCAGTGCCCGCTATGGCGCAGCCCGGTGATCTGGCGTTCGGCGCAGAGATCGCCGCGCCGCAAACGCCTCGCCTGCCGACCATGGACGCGCTGCGGATCCAGTCGGCGATCACCGCCCCGGCCTTGCCGCAGTTGCCCCGGCCCGATGATCTGGCGATCGGCGCGGCGATCGCTGAGCCGCAAGGGCCACGCCTGCCGACCATGGACGTGCTGCGGATCCAGTCGGCGGTCACCGCACCAGCCTTGCCGCAGCTGCCGCGGCCCGATGATCTGGCGTTCGGCGCAGAGATCGCCGCGCCGCAAGGGCCACGCCTGCCGACCATAGATGCGCTGCGGATCCGGTCGGCGATCGCTTCCCCTGCTTTGCCGCAGCTGCCCCGACCTGATGATCTGGCAATCGGTGCGGAAGTCGCGGAGCCCGCTGCCCCACGCCTACCGGCGCTAGGCCGAATGCGGCTGCCGGTCGATCTCGACATCGCCCGCCAGCTGGATCTGCCTGATGCTCTGATGCGAGTGATGCCGCAGATGGCACCTGTCGCAGCGCTTGAGGCTCGGCAGGAAGCTCTTCGCCCGCAGGCGCAGTTTGCGACGCCGGTCACTGGCCGTGATCGCGAGGATCGCGCGCCTCTTCGGCCCAATGTCCCTGCCGCTGGTGTGACCCTTAACATCACGATCCAGCAGCAGCCTGGCGAGGATGGCGAGCAGCTCGCCCGCCGCGTTGCCGACATCATCGAACGTCGCAGCACCAGCAGCCGGTTGGCCTCGCGCTCCAGCTGCTCGATCGTTTTCTTGACGCCGACCTTGGCGTTAAGCTCGACCGCGCGGCGCAGCTCGGTCAGCGCGGCGTCGACCATCGCGGGCTTGCCGCCTGCAGGTGCGCTGTCGCTGGCCGCGTCGTAGGTCTCGGCACGCTGAGCCCAGCTTTCGCCGAGCGCGCGGAAAAACTTGGCCCGCACCTGGTCGGGCATGTCATGATCGCTGACGATCGGGCGCACCCGTTCCAGCACATCATGCGGGACGCTTGCGGTGGCCTTGATCGCTGCATCGGCAATCTCTTCAACCACCATGCAGCCCAGCGTGCGCTTGTGGCGTTCCGGCAGATCCAGATGGTGGGTCAGGCAGTGATCGGCGATGTCGAGCGCAAAGCCCCAGTCGGCGATGTCGAGCGCCCAGATCAGCGCAGTGACGACGATCTCATCCTGCGGCGCGGCATCGCCGTCGGCCACCTGCAGCGCGCCAGCCACCCAGGGGCGGTACTTGGCGAGCAATGCGGGCTTCTTCTCGATCTTCTTCTCGATCGACTGGATGTTCGACAGCGCCCGCAGGTCATCGTGCAGCTGGGCGAGCAGGCCCTGGTATTCGGTTGCGACCGGGCCTTCGTCCGGCATCGGGGCGGCCATCCCGGCCCGCGACCGCCGGGCCATGTCATCGAGATGCGCGCGGGTGCTGAGACGCGCGAGCTTCTGCTGGCGATGCATGAGAGCGGGGCTGGTCATCTGCGGTTCCTTTCTGGCGAATTCCCCGCTCGATCAGGCGGCGGGGGCCGGGCGCTATGGCGAGAGATTGGGCATCCCGCCCTTGCTCTGGCTCCTCCCCGGCTATGCTACGGGCTCAGACGGCGCCGACCCTGATGTCAGCAGCCGCCTTCAACGCCCCTCGGTATTACGGTGCCTCCGGTCGGGCCGGTGCCGCGCCGATCACGATGTTCTCGACCAGCACCACCAGCTCGTAATCTTCGACCACGAAGGCCTCGTTCACACTTTCGTAGTTGGCGATGCGATCAGCCTCGGGCTCATCCTTCAGCCAGCGGCGGCGGGTGCCTTCCTGCCAATAGATCGACAGATTATCGAGGCGAGTGATCAGCAAGCCGTTGGCAGGGAAGAACGGCACGCGCACCGCCGGCAGACCGCCAGCTGATCGATCTCGGTCCGCATTTCGCCGCGCAGCTCGCCGATCGCGGTGCTGAAGGTCTGCCCAGCAGCTGCTGAACCGTGCGGGTTTCGTAGATCCGGATTACGGTCCAGATGATGGTCAGGATCGATGCAACGGCGGGCAGCAGGCTCGCCAGCGAGCCAACAAGGGTTGCGATCGAGAGCAAATCGCCGGCGGCTTTCGCCCCATCGGGCAGGTCTTTGAATGGATCGAGCACGCGCTACCCCCAAAGCTTCACGGTTTTCAGGACGGGCGGTGCGGTGCTTTCGGGGGGAAGCTGGACGGTGACGCCTTCGGGCAGCTCGGGACCGAGCGCGGCGAGACCGGGGTTGAGGCCGAGCGCAGCCTCGACCAACCCGCCGGTGCGGCCACGATTGCGCCAGACGATCAGGTCGAGCGGTTCGCCTTCGCGGGAGACCACGGCCGCCATCAGATCAGCTCCGAGGTGGTGCGCGCTTCGCCCTGCATCTGGCGGATGGTGCGGGTGGCATCGGCGAGCAGATCATCGGCAACCGAGCGGCGCTGATCGCCGCGATCGCTGCCTTCGCGGGTGGCGGTGAGATCGGGGTTGCGCTGCATCAGGCGCGCGGAGGCCATGGCTGTACCCGAATCCGCTTCACCGCCCCCCCGGCGCCGGGGGCGCAGCTCGCTATCCAGTTTGACCGGCAGCTTCGGCGAGACGCTTGGGAGCGTACCGCGATGAATGAACACCTGCTCGCGATCGGGATGTTCGTGTTCGGGATCCCGCGCCTTGCCTACAACGAGCTCGAGCGGCGCGCGTCTTGGCGCTGGGGTGAGAACGAGCGCTATGGCGCGCGCGCCGCCGTGCAATTCCTCGGCCCGGGCGAGGAGAAGCTGACCCTCAACGGCGTGCTCGTGCCCGAAATTGCCGGCAGCTTCTCCGACATCGAGCGGCTTCGCGAGATGGCTGCATCGGGTGAAGCATGGCCCCTTATCCTCGGCAACGGCGAGGAGCTGGGTTACTTCGTGATCCTCAACGTCGATGAACGCTGGCGCCACATCATCGCTGGCGGCCGGCCGCGCGTGCTAGATTTTGCGGTCGATCTGAAGCGGGTCGAACGGGAACGGCCCGTGACATGAGTTACAACACCGCCAGCTTCATGCTGGAGATCGACGGCATCGATTATGCCGAAACGCTGGTCCCGCGGCTGATGAGCCTGAGCTTCTCCGAGAAGCTGGGCGAGGAAGCCGACAAGCTCGAGATCACCTTGTCGAACCATGATGGCCTGTTGCCCACGATCAAGCGCGGGGTGGATGCCAGACTGGCGCTGGGCTGGGTCGCAGGGCCAGAGGTGACGGTCGGCATGGTCGACAAAGGCCGGTTTCTGGTCGACCAGGTGGAGAAGTCCGGCCCGCCGGACACCCTTCGGATCAGCGCGCGATCGGCGGACCTGACCGGAGGATTTCGCCGCCGGCAGGATCGCAGCTGGAAGAACACAACCCTTGGCTCAGTTCTGGGTCAGATTGCGTCCGACAATGGCTACACCGCTCGCGTGCAATCGGATCTCGCCAGTCTTCCGGTTGCCCTCATCGAGCAGGACGCGAAAAGCGACGCCGCCTTCCTGCGCGATCTGGGGGCGCGCTACGATGCGATCGCCACGGTGAAGGACAAGGTGCTGCTTTTCCTTCCCGTGGGCGCCAGCGAGAACGTCAGCAATGAGGCCTTCGGCGCATTGGTGTTGCGGCGGCGCGATGGCAGCCGCTGGAGCTTCCGCATCGCCGATCGCGAAGAGCATGATGGTGCCGAGGCGCAGTGGCAGGATCGCGGTGAGGCGCGCCGCAAGACGGTGAGAGAGGGGAAGGCGAACAACCCCAAGCGGATCAAGCGCAGGTTCGCCAGCGAGGCTGAGGCTCGCACCGCCGCTGCAGCCGAAGCCCGCCGCGCCGCGCGCGGGAAGTACGAGTTCGATTACGAAATGGCGCTAGGCGATCCGGCGATCGAACCGAACGTGCCCGTGACGCTCCAAGGCTGGGATCCCGAGATCGACGGAATCCGCTGGCTGGTGGACGAGGTTGAGCATCGGCTCGATGGCGGCGGCGGGTTGGGCAGCCGGGTCAAGCTGGTGAGTCTGAAGGGGTAGGGGGCTGAGCCTCTAAGGGCTGGAGCGATCGCCGCGAGGCGTGAAGATACTAAATCCGAGGGGTAGCTTTCGGGGCTTGGTGGCTGGGGCAGAGGCCTCTTCAATTTGAAGGAGTTTACCCTTTCGATTGCAGACATGGAAAGTTGCTCGGGTATTCCCGCAAGCATGCCGCTTGGCTGCTCGGCGATATCGCCGTGCACAAGGGCCGCGTGGTCGAACCGAACGCGGAGGAATACTTCGAATTCGGCAAGCTCTCGGCCAAGCTCGCCAGCCCCGAGCGCCCGCTCGAGATCCGCTACGATCCCGACCGTGTCGCCACCCAATGGCTGGATGACTTGTGGACCGCCTACGGCCCCAAGGGCGTCGTGGTCTTGGCCTTCTTCATGATGGCGGTCTTTGCGGTGCAGATCCGTTCGCGCGATGGATCGCTGGGCTTCCTCGAAATCACCGGTCTTCCCGGCGCGGGGAAATCCACATTGGTCGAGTCCCTGTGGCGGTTGCTCGGCCGGGCCGACTTCGAAGGGCTTGACCCCGTGAAGACCAGCGCAGCCGGTCTGGCGCGCGAGCTGGTGAAGTTCTCCAACCTGCCGGTCGGCCTGATCGAAAGCGGACGCGAGGACGACAGGAACCACTCCAAGAAGTTCGATCCCAACGAATTGCTGGTGCTGTTCAATGGCCGCTCGCCCCGCACGATCGGGCGGCGCAGTGGCGGTTACGAGACCGATTCCCAGCCCTTCCAGGGCGCGCTTTACCTCATGCAGAATGAGCGGATATCGGCGATCCCGGCCGTGCTGGAACGCCTCATGTCGCTCCACTTCGACAAGGCGCATTTCAGCGAAGCCGGGCGGGAAGCCGCATCGCGCTTCAAACAAATGCCGCTCGCCGATGTGTCGGGGACCATCATCCATGTCGCGCGCAAGGAAGACGCCTATCTCACCACGCACACCGCCAAGTTCAACCACCATCTAAAGGACATGCGCCGCCGGGTCGATGGGCTCGAGAATGACCGCGTGATCCTTAATCACAGCCAGCTGGCGGCGGCGATCGAAACCCTTCCAGTGCTGTTCCCGAATACCCGGCCCGAATGGCTGGCAGAGGCGCTGAAGCTGGTCGACGCGATGGCGATCGACCGCCAGCAGTCGACCGGGGGCGATCACCCGATCGTCGCCGCTTTCTGGGAAAATGTCGAACACCTGCTCAACCGTGAAAGCGATAGCGATCACGAGCTGGGCAAGAGCATCAACCACCATCGCAAGCCCGACGAGAAGATCGCGATCAATCTGCCGGATTACGAAGCCCGGTGCCGGAACGCTGGTCTCAGCCCGCCCAACCTCGACCTCCTGAAGAAGCACCTGCGCACCTCGAAGTCGCGCCGCTGGCTGGAAACCAAGGGAGTCAACTGCGCTGACGGCAAGAGCCGGAAGTGTTGGGTCTTCCAGATCCCCGCGTCCGAGAGAGGACCCTTCGTATGAGCCGTGCACTCGCATCCCGCCCAGTGGGCCGATGGTCCGCGCCCTCGATCAACGACACGGTCGGCCCCGGTGAACGTCGCTGGCCTGCAGACGGTCGCCCCGCGATTATCTGTCCCGAACCGCCGCCCGCGTGTCGCGACTTTCACGATCTGCGCCGCATGGCGGAAACGATGCTGGCCGCACGCCGGGAATCCTTCCCCAAGCGCATCGCCGCTGGTCAGCTCTCCCCTGAAGAGGCCGAGCGCGAACTGCGCGCATTCGCAGATCTGGTCCGAGACTGGGAATTCATCTGCGACGGGGAAGGGGAGCCAGCTAGCCCGGCCAGTGAACAGGACCGCCGCGACGCGCTCGACCAGGCGATCACCCGTATTGCCGCCTTCGCGGCCGAGCACGGCGGCATGTCAGAGCAGCTCGAAGACCAGGCTAACCGGGTGATTGCCTTGCGCTGGCACTGCGAACCCGGGCGCCGAACCGTCGCTCTTGCCCGCATCACCCACGAACTCCGCGCCGAGGCGCGCCAGCAGAGGGAGCCCCAGACCCATGTGGAAGCATGATCCATCCAGCCTGACCGAACGCGATCTGCCCGGATGGCTGCAGCGCGAGGTTGCCGAGATCCGCCGGCAGGAAGCCCGCGACCGGCTGAAGGTCGCCGCCTTCGCACTCATCTTCCCCGCCGGGTTCGTCCTGGCGGTCTGCACTGTCCTCAACGTCACCAGCTGAAGGAGCCAGCCATGAACACGCCTCACATCTTCGAATGCCATTGCGGTCGGACCCACACGGCCCCAGCACCCGGCGCCCCGCCAGGCTGGCTAATCGGCCTCGATGGCAAGCCGGTCTGTGACGATTGCGCCGCCTCGGCCCGCGATCGCCGCCGGAAGATCGCGGCATGAGCCGCACGCTCCCGACCCTACGCATTGGCAGCCACGCTGCCATGTCGATCGATATCGAGCATGTCCGCGTCTTCGCCGAAGATGCTGATGCGTTCCGCGGCGTGATCGCTGCCCGCGCCGCACTGGTCGAAAAGCAGATCACACGCTTCGTTGCCCCCGATCAGCGCGCCAAGGGCCTGTGCGAGGAAACCCTCAACCTCGCCCTCGACGCAATGCTTGAGATGCGAAACGCTGGGGCGGATCGAGACAAGGTCATCCGTCACCTCGAGCTCGCTGCCGCCATGGCGATCGCCACCATCATCACCCTTCGGCAGGATTGAAACGTGATCAACACCGGCTGCCGCACGCTTGACGAGGCCCGCTCCCCGTCTGAATGGATTGTACTGCTCAGCCATCGTGGCATCGTGATCTCAGAGCGAACTTTGCGCGAGAAAGCCAACCGTCTCGGTGCCCGGCATAAGATTGGCCGCGCTATGCTAATTACGCCTGCCCAGATGGAATTTATCCTTAGTGCAGGGGAAGGGGAGGACGCAAAATGCCGCTCGAATGTTACCAGCGCGGCGCGACCTGGTGGGTCCGCGGCCGGATTGAACACCAGGGCACCCCGATCACAGCCTACTACCGCTGCAGCACTGGCGCATCTGACGAGCAAGGCGCAAGGGCGTGGATCAGGGAAGAGGAAGCCCGGCGGATCCGTCGTCACCTTCTCGGGGACGAAGCAGGCCTGACCTTTGCCGAGGCGGTGCTGCTTTACGATGCCGACCCGAAGACCGCCGATTACCTCATTCCACTGACCCAGAAGATCGGCGAAATGTTGATCGGCCAGATCACCCCGCGCTTCGTGCGCGAGCTCGGCGCCGAGTTCTATCCGGCCAGCGGCACCGCCACATGGGTCCGGCAAGTGATCAGCCCGATTCGTGCGGTGATCAACAACGCGCACGATCTGGGCAAATGCCCGCCGATCAGGATTAAGGGATACTCGAAGGCCGAGACAGTCGCGCAAGACAAGGCTCGGGGCAGATCTGGCCGCCGCCGCTATCCGCCAGGATCATGGGAATGGCTGCTCGCCTTCCGCCAGCACGCTAGCGCCCGCCACGGTGCGCTCGCGTTACTGATGTTCTGCACCGGCGCGCGGATCAGCCAGGCGTGCGAGATGCACCCCGGCCGCCACCTCGATCTGCAAAACGGCAAGGCCTGCATACCAGGCGCGAAAGGCGCGCCCGATCGCTGGCTCGACATCCCGACCGAACTGGTGGTGGAGTTGGCGAACCTGCCGCCGCTCTATCCGCGGGGCTGGGAGCGAAAGAAGGAGAACCTGCGCGTTTTCGGATGGAGCTCGCGCAGCGGCCCGCGCAAGGGCTGGGAAACCGCCTGTCGCAATGCAGGGATCGAGTTCATTCCGTTCCACAGCGCTGGCCGTCACGGCTTCGGTCAGGAGATGAACGTACGCCAGAGCGTCGATGAGAAGGCGGCGGGAGAATGGGGCGGGTGGAGCGACACCAATCTGATGCGCCGCACATACACCCACGCCGAGGGCACCAAAGCCAAAGTGCATGGCGCGTTCTACGCAGGCCTGCGCGCGGCCGAAGCGGCGACTGGCCTGCAGCTGGCAAGGGGTCCTGGCGGGAAGCTCAGCACCGCCGCGCCTAAGCGGAAGGCCGGCTAGGCCTTGGCGGGATAAAACCCGTCCCCGTCGATTTCGTCAGCCGACACCTCTTCGCCAGTCCTTTCGATAAGTGTGAATTCCCCGTGCTTGATCGCTTCGCGGGTGGCTTTGCGGGCAGCGACCTTCTCGTACCCTGAGATGATGTCGAACTGCTTGAACGCATAGACCATTGGCATGACGGTCTCCCCCGAAGTGACCGAAGCCAGTTATTTGCGCGAAGCGGCAAAGTCTATCCGGCAAGAACAGGGCGAGACCAAAGGCCTGCGGTGTGTACGGGATTTGTACGGAATCGGCCCGCATCGGCCTGCATTTTCGCGTAATGTTCCGCATCGGCCGCAACGACCATCTTTCCAGCCAGAGCTAAAAGCCTCTGAAACCTTGGGAAAAATGGTGGGCGCGACAGGGATTGAACCTGTGACCCCACCCGTGTGAAGGGTGTGCTCTACCGCTGAGCTACGCGCCCGTCCGTGGGGCCGTATGACCCGGACAGGGGGGCGCCTTTAATCGGGCCTTGCGCGCTTGGCAAGCGCTCGCGGTGAGGTGACGTGCGATTTCGCTGATGCTCAGCTGCCGGCCAGCCACGCCAGCAGCGCCAGCATCCCCGCAGGTCGCTTCGTGGGGGAGGGCGGGGGCGCTGCGCTCGGCGGGCACTCGGCACAGAACGCCTGAACGCCGCGCGTTCCCAGCAGACGCTCGGCATCGCGGGCCAGCCTTGCGCCGAGGTTCTCGCTGCGCGCCGCTGCCATCGCGAACAGATCGCCATTGTTCACCGCAGGCGCCCGGGCGGTTTGGTTGGCAACCAGGCGCCGGATAAGCGAATCGTAATTGGCGGCCTGCTCACCGAGGTAGACCGCGTGCCATCCGCCGTCCTTCAAACCAGCCTTGGCCGCCGCCCAGCCGAGCGCGGCGTCCAAACCGCCGAATTCGTCCACGAGCCCCTTCTGGCGCGCGGTTCCGCCGTCCCACACTTGACCTTGTGCGACGCTATCGACCTGGTCGACCGGCATGCGCCGCGCCTTGGCGACGAGGGAGATGAAGTCCGTGTAGGTGCCGCTGATCGAGGTCTGGAACAGCGTGTCCATTTCCGGGCTGAAGCCGCCGATGAAGTCGGGCTGGCCCGAAAGCGGCGTGGTGCGATAGCCATCGGCATTGACCCCAAGCCGGGCGGCGGCCTGTTCGAAGGTTGGCACCACGGCGAAGACGCCGATCGAGCCTGTGATGGTATCGGGCTCGGCAAAGATCCGGTCGCTCGACGTGGCGACCCAGTAGCCGCCGCTTGCCGCGACATTGCCGAAGGACACCGCCACGGGAATCTTGCGGTCGCGGTGGCGCTGGATCGCGCGGCGGATTTCCTCCGCCGCAGTGGCCGACCCGCCCGGCGAATCGACCCGCACCACCAGCGCGGCAAAATCATCGTCGAGCGCCTCGTCGAGCAGATCAGCGATCCGCCTGCCCCCGGCGATACCCGGTCCGGCTTCGCCATCGACGATCTCGCCCGCGATGGTGACCACGCCGATGGCCTTGCCGGAACGATCCTTACCGGCATCGGCGAGGAAGGCGCCGAGCTCGCTTGTGGCATAGGTGCCGGGCAGGTCGCTCCACGGGTCCTTGCCCACCAGTTCCGCCACCCGCGCACCAAACTGGACGCGGTCGCCAAGCTTGTCGACCAGCCCTGCGGAGACGGCCGCTTGCGCCAGATCACCGCCCGAACTCTGGATCCAGGCCGTCGGATCGCTCGTCACCCGCGCCAGGGCGAGCTTGGGACGGGCCTTGCTGACATTGGCCTGCCACTCCTCCCACATCGCGCCGTACAGACCGCCAAGGTTCTGGCGCGCCTCGTCCGACATCGAACTGCGCGAATAGGGCTCTACCGCCGATTTGAACGCACCCACGCGGTACACCCGCGCATTGACGCTCAGCTTTTCGAGCAGGCCTGCATAGTAAAGCCGGTTGCCGCCCGGCCCGGAGATGACGGCTAGGCCCTGCGGATCGAGCCACACTTCGCTCGCATGGGCCGCCAGCAGCATGTGATCATCGGCATAGCCGACCGCATAGGTCAGCACCGGCTTCTTCGCCTTGCGCACCCGGTCCATCGCTTCGCCGATGTCCTTGAGGTGCACCTGACCGCCGCCGAGGAAGGTGGTGAGATCGAACACCACGGCCTTGATGCGATCATCGGTTGCCGCCGCGTCCAGCGCGCGGACGATGTCGCGGGCGCGGTATTCGCCGACCGGGGCGGTGCCCGACAGCAGTGTCTCGATCGGATCGAGTACCGATTTTTCCTCGACCAGAATGCCGTCCAGATCGATCAGGAGTGCCCCTTCGCGCACCTGACCGGGATTGGGGCGCGCCGAAAGGATGGCAAACAGGGCCATAAAGAACAGCAGCATGAACAGGAGCACCAGTCCGTCCTTGATCCCCACGAGGATCTTCCAGACCTTGCCGACAAAGTTCATGCATTCGTTCCTTCAGCTTGCCCCGCCGATTTAGGGACTTTGCACGCCAACTGCTATCGGAAACCTTACGCGATGGGTTGAGCGGCGGATGAGGCTCGACTAGGGGCATGAACTTGATGGATGCACGCGAGACTTCACCGGCACAGGGCCGCTTTCCGGCCGGGCGGTTGGCGTTTCCGCATCGCGACCTTACCGCGATTGGCCGGTTGCAGCGGCACGAGATTCTCTATGTGCTCGATCAGGCCGAGCAATGGGTCGCGCTCAACCGCCAGCGCACCAAGCATACCGACCTGCTGGCGGGCCTGACGATCATCAACGCCTTCTTCGAAAACTCCACCCGCACGCTGCTCAGCTTCGAGATCGCGGGCAAGCGGCTGGGGGCGGACGTGGTCAACATGCACGCCGCGCAAAGCTCGGTGAAGAAGGGCGAGACGCTGATTGATACCGCGATCACGCTGAACGCGATGCGCGCCGATGCCATCGTGATCCGCCATGGTTCGTCCGGCGCGACCGGGCTGATTGCGGACAAGGTCGATTGTCCGGTGCTCAACGCGGGCGACGGACAGCACGAACATCCCACGCAGGCGCTGCTCGATGCGCTGACCCTGCGCCATGCGCTGGCCGAGCGGGGCGAGGGGGCCGAGGATTTCACCGGGCTCAATATCGTGATCTGCGGTGACATCCTGCACAGCCGCGTCGCGCGCTCGAACATCCTGTGCCTCACCGCGATGGGCGCGAATGTTCGCGTCTGCGCGCCGCCTGCCCTGATGCCGACCGGGATCGAGGCGATGGGCGTGGAGGTGTACCACCACTTCGACGAAGCGCTGGACGGGGCGGAAGTCGTGATGATGCTGCGGCTCCAGTCCGAACGGATGAGCGGCCAGTTCATTCCCAGCCCGCGCGAATATCGCCACCTTTACGGGCTGACCGCCAAGCGTCTTGCACGCGCCGCGCCGGGCGCGCTGGTGATGCACCCCGGCCCGATGAACCGTGGGGTCGAGATCGACAGCGAGGTTGCCGATCTGGTGCCCCGCTCGCTGATCACCCGACAAGTCGAGATGGGCGTCGCGATCCGCATGGCATGCCTCGATATCCTGACGCGCGAGGCGCGCGGCGTTGACGGGTGGGCCGCATGAAACAGGCGCGTCCGCTCACCATCACCAATGCGCAATTGGTCACCCCCGAAGGTGTGACGTCAGGCGCGCTGCGCTGCGCAGACGGGCTGATCGCCGCGGTGGGAGCGGATGTTGCGGCCGAGGCGGGTGACGAGGTTGTCGATGCGCGCGGCAAACTGCTGGCGCCCGGCATCATTGATCTGGGCGTGTTCGCGGTCGACAAGCCTGCGTTCCATTTCGGCGGGATCACCCGCGCGGCACTGATGCCCGACCAATCCCCGCCGCTCGATCTGCCGAGCCGGGTGGGCTTCATCGCCAAGAGCGGCAAGCCCGACCTCTGGGTTCACCCGCTCGCCGCCGCCACGCGCGGGCTTGAGGGGCGGGAGCTCGCCGAAATCGCGCTGATGCAGGACGCGGGCGCACGCGGGATTGCGACCGGGCGGCGCTGGATCGCTGACAGCGGCGTGATGCTGCGGCTGCTGCAATATGCCGCGATGCTGGATCTGGTGGTCGTCACCCATGCCGAGGATGGCGGATTGACCGGAGAGGCTGCGGCGACCGCGGGCGAGATCGCCACCCGGCTCGGCCTCCCTGCCGCGCCTGCCGAAGCCGAGGCGCTCGCCATTGCCCGCGATATTGCGTTGGCTGAGCTGGCGGGCGCGCGGCTCCATATCCGCCAGGTCACGACCGCGCGCGGGTTCGATCTGGTGCGCGAGGCCAAGGCACGGGGCCTGCCGGTCACCTGCGGAATCACGCCTGCGCATTTCATGCTGTCGGACCTTGCGACCGCCGATTTCCGCACCTTCACCCGCATCTCGCCCCCCTTGCGCGGCGAGGCGGATCGGCAGGCGGCGCGGGCAGCGATTGGCGATGGCACCGTGGACGTGATTGCCAGCGGTCATGATCCGCGCGGGCCGGAAGACAAGCGCCTGCCCTTCGCCGATGCCGCGCCGGGCATGGCCGGGGCCGAGACGCTGCTCGCGATGGTGCTGGGGCTGGTGCGCGACGAGGTGATTGATACGACCCGCGCTTTCGATTGCCTCGCCCGCAATTCGGCGCGCTTGCTCGGCGTTCCGGCCGGTGCGCTCACGGCGGGGCTGGAGGCTGACCTCGCCTTGATTGATCCCGACGCGCCATGGATCATCGACCGCCGCAAGATGGAGGCGACCGCCGATAACACTCCGTTCGACCGGCAGGGTGCGCAGGGGCGGGTGCTCGGTTTGTGGAAGGGTGGGGTCAGCCTGTCCGCATAAGAAAACTCCCGGACGGCGCGAACGCGATCCGGGAGCGAGGCTTGCTCATTCCTGCCAAGGCAGGGAATTTCAGCGGCTGCGCGCGGCCATTTGCACGTCGCGCTTCACCCCGCCGGCGGGCGGCGCCGAAGCGGCATAGGCAAAGCAGCCGCGACCGGAGGACTTGACCGTGCCGCACATCGACTGCGCGCTTTTCGGGCCGAAGCCAGCGGCAGCAACGCGCCAGAAATTGCGGCCATTGACCACCGCTTCGGTAATCACCGGCTTGTGATCCTTGAGCTGCGGGAACTTCGCCTTCAGCATGTTCCAGCCGCGCTCGGCCTCAAGCTTGCTGCTGTAGGACCCAAGCTGGACGAGATGCGTGCCTGCGGCCTTGTCGCTGGCGATCGGTGCGGGTGCCGGTGTGGCCGCCGGGGCCATGCGGCGCTGCGGCGATGCTGCGGCGACGCGCGATGCGGCCGGAGCTGCGCGCGTGGGAAGTTCCTGAACGACCGGGTTCGAAACGTAGCGGATGCCGGAGGCTGAAGGTTCGGACGCGGCGAAGGCCTGCGCGAAGGCGGTGCCCGGCGCGGGCTGGGCGACAGGGGTCGGCGTCGGTGCGACGTAGGCAATTTTCAGCGGCGTAGCTTCGCCCATAGCAACATCGGTCGCGGCTTCCTCTGCCGATACGGCGGCCAGCATTGTCTGGCCCGGGAAGTTGGCGAGTGCCAATTGCTGTGGCTGCCCACTGTCGGCGCGCGGAGTTACATCAAGCAGCGCAGCGATGCGCTGCTGGAACATCTCCGGGGCGGACATCGATGCCCATTGCGACAGGCGCGCGTCGAGTTGGTCGGCCGGCACGTCTTCGGCTGCCATGACCCGCGCCGCGCGCCAATTGCCCGCCAGCGCATAGGTGTAAGCGAGGTTCTGGCGCAGCTTGGGCGTGGTCTGCTCAGCCGAGCGCACCGCGTTCACGAGCACGTGCATCCCGCGCTCTGGCTGTCCCGCCAGTGCCAACGCCAAGCCGAGGTCGGTCGGATCAATCGCCTGCGCATATTCGTCAAGCACGCTGACGGCGGCGCCCGAATCGCCCAGCGCGATCTTGGCGAGCGCGAAGCTCAGCACCGTGCGCGGGTTCTCGTCACCAAGGTCGAGCGCGTCGCCGAAGCTGGTCGCGGCCGATTGGAACCGGCCCGCTTCAAGATAGGCAGCGCCGAGCAGGGCACGATAGCCGGGATTGCGCGGATCGGCACTGACCGCAGCTTCGGCATAGGTGATCGCCTTGTTGACCTGCCCCTTGCTCAGCGCGGTCTGCGCTTTGCTGAAGGAAACCTGCGCGCCCGGTGCCGCATTGGCAGTCATGCTGGACAGCGTCAGGCCTGCAATAGCGGTGGTGATGGCGAGCGCGAGGCGCGGCGCCCGATACGGCTTGGCGCGGCTGCCGGTCTTGAAGCTGCGGTCCATTGTCATTTCCCCCGTAAATCCGGTTGGTTCAGGTCAAGGTGATAGGTTGACGATCAGTGGCGTTTCATATGGTTGGCGATGACATCGAGCTCGTCATATTCGGCCAGCAGCCGGTCGAGCGCTTCGGTCACGAGCGCCTGTGCGCTGACACCTTGCATGGTGGCGGCGAGGCGCAGCTTGAGGTGACGATCGGCATCGAGCCGGAGCGTGAAGGCAGCACGGCGTCCAGCCTGCGCGGCCGGCACGCGGGCACTGCGCGTAGCGCGCGGGCGAGGGGCCGGTGCCGCAGTGACAGGCTCAGCCTGAGGGGCAGGGGCGAGGGCTGCGTATTCGGCGCCTTCGTCTTCGTCCGCGTAGTCTTCCTCGTCGTCGAAGGCCTCTCCGTAAATAGGCTCATCGTCTTCGTCATATTCGGGGTCGGCATCTTCCGGGCCGGTCATCACCGCATCGGCGAGCACGCGCTCTTCAAGGCGGCGCTGCTGACGGCGCACGATCGGACCCCCGCCCGAAAGGGCGCCAGACACGAAATCATCGGCAGAGACATCGGCGTTGATCGGCACGATATCCGCACCGCCACCTTGGCTGTCCGAATCGCCCATATCGTTCCAGCCCAAGTCTTCGAGCTGGTCTTCGGCGAGCGTGGCAATTGCCGTCTCGTCAGCCACCAGCGGCGCGACCTGCGGACGCATCGCGGGCTTCGCGCCGCCCTTGCGGGCCAGCAGCGATGGGCCAAGCGAGGCAAAACCGGGTTCGGACATGGCCTGTTGCCTCCGCTGCGCTTA
The DNA here is from genome assembly GCF_046452395.1 of Erythrobacter sp. W302b. Taxonomy (NCBI): domain Bacteria; kingdom Pseudomonadati; phylum Pseudomonadota; class Alphaproteobacteria; order Sphingomonadales; family Erythrobacteraceae; genus Erythrobacter; species Erythrobacter sp. W302b. The sequence goes on from NZ_JBKFDH010000001.1 coordinate 248,179, forward strand.
CTGGGCGACCCGGCGACCGAAGCCGCCAGACGGACGCGGCAAGCCGCCGAGTTGCTGCGCCTGCCCATTGGGGGCGGGGGCAAACACGGTGCGGCGGAAGTTCTTTTCGAGCCGGTCGGCAATATAGCGCCACAGCGCAGCGATCTCGGCAGCCGAGCGGCTTTCGGGATCGACTTCCATCACGGTGCGGCCATCGATCATCGAAGCGGCGAAATCCGTGCGGTGGTGGAGCGTGATCGGCGCAACCGTGCCGTGCTGCGACAGCGCGACCGCGGCTTCCGAGGTGATCTTGGCCTTCGGGGTCGCCCCATTGACGACGAACACCAGCGGCTTGCCCGCGCGCTCGCACAGATCGACCGTTGCGCCCACAGCGCGCAGATCGTGCGGGCTGGGCCGGGTCGGCACGACGATGAGCTCGGCGACCGAGATGACCGACTGGATCGCCATCGTGATGGCGGGCGGCGTGTCGATTACCGCCAGCTTGAAGCCTTGCTGACGCAAGACCGCAAGGTCATTGGCAAGCCGCGCCACGGTGGTCTGGGCGAAAGCGGGATATTCCGCCTCACGCTCGTTCCACCAGTCGGCCAGCGAGCCCTGCGGGTCGATGTCGATCAGTACGACCGGGCCAGCGCCAGCGCGCTGAGCCTGGACGGCAAGATGTCCGGACAGGGTGGTCTTGCCCGATCCACCTTTCTGCGATGCCAAAGCGAGTACACGCACGCCTGGGTCCCCCTGGATTGAACCGTCCGGGCCCGCCCTATTGCGACACCTGATAACGGCTGGATGGACACGGGATCGCAGGATACCCCTAATTTAGGGTTAACATCGCTCACCTTCCTGAAAGCTGGCAATCGCTTTGATGCAATGGGTTGTACCGCGCGGCCGTCCGCGAGAGGGGCGGGCAACCATTTGCTAACCTTGTTTCGGCTACGTTGTGCGGGACGGAATTTTTCTCATACCCGGCGAGGCATGACAGCAATGGTAAGGATGATGGCAGCGGAGTTTTCGCGTAAGGTGACGACCGGACTTGGCGTAGCGGTGCTGGCGATGCTGGCCGCGCCCGCCGTGGCCGACGTCAAGGCCGGGGTCGACGCATGGAGCGCGGGCGATTTTGCGCGCGCCGTGGTCGAATGGCAGGGTCCGGCAGCGGCGGGCGATCCCGATGCGCTGTTCAACCTCGCACAGGCCTATCGGCTAGGGCGCGGGGTCGAGATCGACAATGCGCGCGCACGCAAGCTGTATGAACAGGCCGCCAGTCTCGGCCATGTGAAAGCCGCGGACAATTACGGGCTGCTGCTGTTTCAGGAAGGCGAGCAGGAAAAGGCGATGCCGCTGATCAAGGCCGCGGCCGAGCGCGGCGATCCGCGCGCGCAATACGTGCTCGGCCTGTCACACTTCAATGCCGATTACGCCCCGCGCGACTGGGTGCGCGCCTATGCGTTGATGACGCTGGCGAACGGCTCGGGCCTGCCACAGGCGCGTGATGCACTGGCGCAGATGGACAAGTATATCCCGCAAGCTCAGCGCAGCCAGGCCCAGTCGCTCGCCCGAGACATCGAAGCCGGGGCCAAGGCGCAGCGTGCGGCTGAACTGGCCGCTGCCGACCTGGGAACGCGCCCCGTCGCGCCGGCTCCCGTGGTTGCTGCGGTCACGCAGCCAGCGGCCAAGTCTGTGACGCCCGTTCCGGTCGCTTTCACCATGACGCCCAAGCCTGCCCCTGCGTCCCCGCCGCCCGCCGCGGCAGCGCCCGCGCCGATGCGCAAGCAGGGCAAGTGGCGCGTCCAGCTGGGGGCGTTCGGGGTCGCGTCCAATGCCGACCGCCTGTGGACCCAGCTTGGCAAGCACGCCGCGCTCGCCGGCACGAAGAAGACACTGCTGCCCAGCGGTAATCTCACGCGGCTGCTGGCCTCCGGCTTTGCCAGCGAGGCCGAAGCCACCCGCGCCTGCGCCGCGCTGAAGCGTGACGGGAAAGCCTGCGTCGTCGCCGGTCAGGGCTAAGCGTCTGACCAAAGACAAAAGGGCCCCGACAGGCAGCGCTTCCCATGCGCTGAGGACGTGATACTATCCCCTTGTTTTCGGGCCGGGGGATCAGCCATGAATGAGACGCTTTCGCCACAAGCGGCAGGGGAAATCTTCGGCACGCAGGAGCGCGCTGTCGCCCCTGTCAGCGCTGCCGAGCGCATTGACACGCTGGATTTCATCCGCGGGCTTGCGGTGATGGGCATTCTCGCCGCCAATATCGTGGCCTTCGGCCAACCGTTCGAGGCCTACATGTACCCGGCCGCGTTCATGACCGATGCTGGCGATCCGGGCGGGTGGATGTGGATCACGCAGTTCATCCTGATCGACGGCAAGATGCGCGGCCTGTTCACGCTGCTGTTCGGCGCGGGGATGTATCTCTTCATGGAGAAAGCCTGGGCGCGCGGCGCGACGCGCAAGCTTCAGGCGTGGCGGCTGATCATCCTGATGGCCTTCGGGATGATCCACTTCTTCTTTATCTGGCCGGGCGACATCCTGTTCTATTACGGCCTGTTCGGCCTCATCGTGCTGGCCTGCCTGCGGTGGAAGGTGAAAACCCAGCTCGGGGTAGGGCTGGCAGGCTACATGCTTGGGGTGGTGTTCTATGCTGCGGCGATGAGCTTTCCCTGGGCTGTGGTCGACACGCCCTTTGGCGAAAGCTCGCCTGAGATGCTGGAAATGCGCGGCGAGATGGTCGCCGGGATCGATGAGGCTGTGGCGCACGGGGCGGTACCCAATGCCGCAATCGTGGCGGGTGATTATCCCGCGCTGGTAGCGCACCGTCTGGCCGAACAGTGGATGGAGCCGTGGAGCAATGCGCTGTTCTTCTGCTTCGAGACGATTCCGCTGATGCTGATCGGGATCGCGCTTTACCGGATGGGGTTCTTTTCAGGCGGGTTTGACCGGCGAAAGATGATCCGCTGGGGCTTGTTCGGGCTGATCACCGGGGTCGCAGCGCATCTGGCGCTCGGGCTGGTGGCGCAGGCCGGCGGTTTCACATTCTACGGCACGCTCGCCGCCTTCATGGGCTGGAGCCCGCTGCCGCGCCTGTGGATGGTGCTGGGCATCGCCGCCTTGCTGGTGGCCTATGCGCCGTCGGCGACGGGCTGGCTGGGTGAACGGGTGCGCGCGGCAGGACGGGCGGCCTTCACCAATTACCTCGGCACGTCGATCGTGATGATGTTCGTCTTCCATGGCTGGGCGCTGGGGCTGTTCGGACAATTGAACCGTCCGCAGCTTTACATCGTGGTGGCGCTGACCTGCGTTCTGATGCTGGCATGGTCGAAGCCGTGGCTTGATCGCTACCGCTACGGTCCGCTTGAATGGCTGTGGCGGTGTTTGACCTACCGGACGCTGTTCCCGTTGCGGAAGTGAGCCAATCCGGTCGTTGGCGCTGATTCGGCCTGCCACGGGGGAAGGCCGATCGGCTGCACGCTGCGGCACGCAAAAAATTCCTTGTTATTGCGAATAACTCGCATACATTCGTTCCTGCAAACGCTTCGCAGGAAAGATTCGCACGCTCATGTACATCTGCATTTGCAATGCCATTCGTGAAACCGATCTGCGCAAGGCCGCGCTTTCTTGCGAAGGCGACGCTGAAGCGACGTATGCCTGTCTCGGCAAGCGACCCAATTGCGGCCAGTGCCTTGAAGAAGCGCAGGAAATTATCGACGCTGAACGCGCCGCGGCATCATGCGAGGTATTCGCAGTAGAAGCGGCCTGAACCGCGATTGCGAACGTCTCGCAAGCGACTGATTCGCAAAGATATTCCCTGACGCCCCCCTTGCGGACAAGGTTCGGCAACGTGTATCCTGCGCCCAATGCCGCAACCCGGCTTTGATATTGCGCAAAGGACATTCCCATGAAGGGCGACCCCAAGGTCATCGACTATCTCAATCAGGCGCTCACGAACGAGCTGACCGCGATCAACCAGTACTGGCTCCATTACCGCGTGCTCGACAATTGGGGGATGAAGAAGCTCGCGGCTTACGAACGCCATGAATCGATCGAGGAAATGGAGCACGCCGATAAGCTGGCCGAACGCATCCTCTTCCTCGAAGCGTTGCCCAATTTTCAGGCAATCCACAAGCTGAAGGTCGGCGAGACGGTCGAGGAAATTCTCAAGGCCGATCTCGCGCTCGAACACGAGGCGATCCCGCTGCTCAAGGATGCGGCGGAATATGCCCGCAGCGTCAAGGATCACACCTCGGCCGGATTGTTCGAAGACATCCTCAAGAACGAGGAAGAGCATGTCGACTTCCTCGAAACCCAGTTCGAGATGATCGAGCGCATGGGGCTGCACAATTATTGTCAGCTGCAAAGCGCGCCCGCTGGCGACAGCTAAGGGTTATCCGCAGGGGTGCTGAAAAAAGGGGCAGGGCCGGATGCGGCTCTGCCCCTTTTGCTGTCTCGGTCAGTCTCGCGGTATCTGCGCGCCAATGGCGGCCAGCCGCGTTTCCAACAGGAAAAACCCGAGCCCCGTCACCAGCAGCGCCATGGTCAGCACCCACATGAAGGCAATCACCGTGCCGATCTGGGAGGTGATGTAAGCCGAGATGAACAGCAGCATGATCACGGCGCTGATCATCACCGCCGCTGCGGTGGAGAACAGGATTGCGCCCTGCATCAGCTTGCGCCGCCGCATCAACCAGCCGAATTCGCGCACCTGCCGCGGGGTGCGGTGTTCTTCCATCTTGTCCTCGATGGTCTCGATCCGCTTCGCGATCCAGATCATCCGGCTCATGATGACATTCATCACCGCGCCGATCCCGGACAGCAGGAACGCTGGCGCGAGGCTCAATTGCACCACTTGCTGCACGCGCGGTGTGGAAGCCGTGCGCTCGAAAATCTCCAGCGCGAACGGCAGGCGGGCCTCGGCGGCGAGGGCAGCGACGGGGGCGAGCAGGTCGAACACCATCCCGGTTAGTCCTTGGCGTAGGGGTTCTTGTTGGTCTTGAGCGTGACGCGCACCGGCACAGCGTCAAAGCCGAGCTTGGCGCGGATGCCGTTCACCAGATAGCGTTCATAGCTGGTCGGCAGGAGGTCGAGCCGCGAACCGAAGATCACAAACCGCGGCGGGCGGGTGCCAGCCTGCGTGATGTAGCGCAGCTTGATCCGTTTGCCGCCGGGCGCGGGCGGCGGGTTGGCTTCCAGCGCATCGTCAAACCAGCGGTTGAGGGCGGCGGTCGAAACGCGCTTGGACCACGCCTCGCGCAGTTCGAAGGCGCCGCCGAGCATCTGATCGAGGCCCTTGCCCGTCTTGGCCGACACGGCGAACAGCGGCAGCCCGCGCACCTGCGCCAGCCCGTCATCCAAAGCGGCGCGGATGCCGTTGAACAGCTTGCTCGCGTCCTCGGCCACGTCCCATTTGTTGATCGCGATCATCAGCGCGCGACCTTCTTCCAGCACGTGGCTGGCGATCTTCAGGTCCTGATGCTCGAGGCCCTGCGTCGCATCGAGCAGCAGCACCACGACCTCGGCAAAGTCCACCGCGCGGCGCGCATCGGCGACCGAGAGCTTTTCGAGCTTCTCGGTGACGTTCTTCTTCTTGCGCATCCCGGCGGTGTCGATCAGCCGGATTTCGCGGGTCTCGCCGGTCTTGGGGTCGGTCCAGTCCCAGTCGATCGCGATCGAATCGCGGGTGATCCCGGCTTCGGGGCCCGTCAGCAGGCGATCTTCGCCGAGCAGGCGGTTGATGAGCGTGGATTTGCCCGCATTGGGGCGGCCCACGATGGCCAGCTTCAGCGGTCCGCTGGGGCGATCATCCTCGTCCATCGCCGCGATTTCGGCGCGGGTAACGTCGTTGAATTCCTCCCATTCCTCGGATGCAGCGCCAATGATCGGCCAAAGACCGCCGAACAGATCGGCAATGCCTTCGCCATGCTCTGCCGACATGGCGAGCGGCTCGCCAAGGCCGAGCGCATAGGCTTCCATCGCGCCGCTTTCACCGCTCTTGCCCTCGGCCTTGTTGGCAACCACCACGACCGGGACTTCCTGTTCGCGCAGGTAGCGGGCGATTTCCTCGTCGAGCGGAGTCAGGCCGGCGCGCGCATCGATCACGAACACCGCAGCGTCTGCGCCTTCAAGGCTGGCTTCGGTCTGCATCCGCATCCGGCCGGGCAGGGTATGGGCGTCCTCGTCTTCCCACCCGGCGGTGTCGACGATGGTGAACTTCAGTCCTGCGATCTCCGCATCGCCCATCCGCCGGTCACGCGTGACGCCGGGCTGATCGTCGACGAGGGCGAGCTTCTTGCCCACCAGCCGGTTGAACAGCGTGGACTTGCCCACATTGGGGCGACCGATGATGACGACTTCAGGCTTTTTGGGGAGGGACATAACCCCGCCCAAGTGGGCGCAATCGCCCGTTTTGGCAAGCCGGAGGGAGAATCGCCCTTGCGCGTCAGCCCTTGCGGGCGACCGGGGGGTTCTCGCCGAGGTCTTCAAACCAGGCTTCGACCGGGCCGGTCAGCTTGATCGTGAGCGGCTGGCCTTTGCGGTCGACCGCCTTGCCGGCCTGGACCCGCACCCAGCCTTCGGAGATCGAGTATTCCTCGATATCGGTGCGCACCCGGTCCTTGAACCGGATGCCGACGCCGCGCTGGAGCTTTTCCGCATCGAAGAACGGGCTGCGCGGATTGACCGACAGGTGATCGGGCGGAACGTCGCTACCGGAGGTGGCTGCGGGGACGCTTTCAGAGGTTTCTTCGGTCATGCGCGCGCCCTTAATCGCCAATGCCGCTCCCTTCAAGCGTGTTGCGCTTGCCCTTTTCGGCGGAGCGGGATAGAGGCGCTCGCTAATACGCGCGGGGGGCCTTGATCGGTTTCCCCGCGCGGCTTCGTTCGGGCATGCGGGCGTGGCGAAATTGGTAGACGCACCAGATTTAGGTTCTGGCATCGCAAGATGTGGGGGTTCGAGTCCCTTCGCCCGCACCAAATTCGCCCCGAACCAGCCCGGCCCACCGGATTTATGGCAAGAAGGCTTCAATCAGTCACCATGCAGACCAAGCAGACCGTCAACGAAGGGCTCAAGCGCGCCTATCTCATCACGATCCCCGCCGCCGATCTCACCGCGAAGATCGACGCCGAGATCAAGAAGGTTGCGCCGCAGGTGCGGATGCCCGGTTTCCGTCCGGGCAAAGTGCCTGCCAACCTCGTCAAGAAGATGCACGGCGAAGCCCTGCACGGCCAGGTGGTGAACGATACGATCCGCGAATCGGTCGACAAGCTGCTGCGCGATGAAGCGCTGCGTCCGGCGATGCAGCCGGAAATCGGCCTTAACGACGATTACGAGCAGGGCAAGGACGCCCAGATCACCGTCAGCCTCGAAGTGCTGCCCGCGATCGAAGCGCCGAGCCTTGACGGGCTGAAGCTCGAAAAGCTGGTCGTGCCGGTGACGGACGCGCAGATCGATGAAGCGCTGGGCAACATTGCCTCGCAGAACAAGAGCTACAAGGACGCGCCGAAGACCAAGAAGGCGGCCGAGGGCGACCAGCTCATCATCGATTTCGTCGGCAAGCTCGACGGTGTCGAGTTCGACGGCGGCAAGGCCGAGGACGCGGCGCTGGTGCTGGGTTCGGGCACCTTCATCCCCGGCTTCGAAGACCAACTGGTTGGCGTGAAGACCGGCGCGGAAAAGACCATCACCGTCACCTTCCCCGCCGATTATCAGGCCGCCCATCTCGCAGGCAAGGACGCGACCTTCGACATCACCGTGAAGGCGGTAAAGGTCGAAACCGAAACCACGCTGGATGAAGACTTCGCCAAGAGCCTCGGGCTCGACAGCATGGACAAGCTGCGCGAGATCATGAAGGCACAGCTGGAACAGCAGACCGCCGGCCTGACCCGCACGCAGATGAAGCGCGCACTGCTCGATCAGCTGGCTGCGGGCCACAGCTTCGAAGTCCCCGGCACCATGGTCGAAGCCGAGTTCGCCCAGATCTGGGCGCAGCTTCAGCAGGAAGCCGCGCGTGACGAGGATCCGGCGGCCGCGCTCAAGCAGATCGAGGACGAGAAGGATGAATACCGGGCCATCGCCGAGCGCCGCGTGCGTCTGGGGCTGCTGCTCTCGGAAATCGGTCAGGCCAATGGCGTGGAAGTGACCCAGCAGGAAATGTCCATGCTGATCCAGCAGGCTGCGATGCAGTACCGCAACGAGGACCGTGAGCGGTTCGTGCAGTACATCCAGTCCGAGCCGATGGCCGCCGCTCAGCTGCGCGCGCCGCTGTATGAAGACAAGGTCGTCGACTTCCTGTTCGACAAGGCCGACGTCACCGAACGCGAAGTGACCGTCGAGGAGCTTCAGGCGGCGATTGAAGCCGAAGATGGCGCGGAAGCGGCTCCGGCGGCGAAGAAGGCTCCGGCCAAGAAGGCGGAAGCCGCCGAGGAAGCACCTGCGGCGGACGAAAAGCCCGCCAAGAAGGCTGCCCCGAAGAAGAAGGCCGAAGCTCCCGCCGAGGACGCCGAAGCCAAGCCTGCCGCCAAGAAGGCTCCGGCGAAGAAGGCTGCTCCGGCCGCCGACGAAAAGCCCGCTGCCAAGAAGGCTCCGGCCAAGAAGGCGGCGGCGAAGAAGTAATCGACCCGTGAGCCCCTGCGCTGGCGGGGGCCGCAGGCGCGAAAGCGCGAAGCCGACCGAGGTCCCCGCCTGTGCAGGGGCTCATCCTAGTCTTCGAGCGGTCGCCAGGGACGGAATGTGGGCGCGGGCAGCTTGGCTGTCCGCGCTTTTTCGTAGGCGGCGCCCGCTTTCAGCACGGCATGATCCTGCCACTGGCCGCCCATAAAGCTGATCCCCACCGGCAGGCCCTCGACCCCGCCCATCGGCACCGTGAGGTGCGGGTAGCCGGCAATCGCGGCGAGATAGCCCGCGCCGATCCTGCCACCGAAATTGTCGCCATTGACGAGGTCGGTGGTCCAGGCCGGGCCGGTCGTCGGCGCAACAAGGAAGCTGACCTTGTTGTCTGCCAGCAGCTTGTCGATCCCCTCGGCGCGGGTCAGACGGCGCAGCGTGGCGAGGTTCTTGGCATAGGCTTCTGCATCGGTCGTTTCGAGCGCCTGTTCGAACAGCTCCTGCCCGAACCAGCGCATCTCTGCCGCCGCGTTGGCGCGGTTGAACGCGACCACATCGGCGAGGCTGCGCGGGCCTTCGGGGAGGGGGCGTCCGCTCAGGTACTTGTCCATCTCGACCCGCAGTTCATAGAGCAGCACCGGGAGCGAGGCGCCCCACAGCTCGCCCGGCGGGGCATATTCGATATCGACCAGCACAGCGCCCGCACGGGTGAGATCGGCCAGCGCCGCTTCGAACAGCGCCTTCACATCCGCGCGGCTCCCCACGGCACTGCGCAGCACCCCGATCCGCACGCCTTGCAGCGATGGGGTCTCCAGCCCGGCGGTGTAGTCCTTCACGCGCTTGGCTTCGAGCGTTACCGGATCGGCCTTGTCCTCACCCGCGATGGCGGTCAGCAGCAACGCCGCATCATGGACCGTGCGCGTCATCGGCCCGGCGGTGTCCTGCGTGCTCGAAATTGGCACCACATGGGTGCGGCTGACGATGCCGACGCTGGGTTTGAACCCCACGAGGCCGTTGATGGCGGCCGGGCAGGTGATCGAGCCATTGGTCTCCGTCCCGATCGCGCCCCAGGCGAAGCCCGCCGCAATCGCCGCGCCGCTGCCCGAGGACGAGCCGCAGCTGTTGCGGTCGATGGCGTAGGGGTTGCGCGTCAGCCCGCCGACCGCGCTCCACCCGCTGGTCGAACTGTCGGAGCGAATATTGGCCCATTCGGACAGGTTCGTCTTGCCAAGCACCACGCCGCCATTCTTGCGCAGCAGCGCGATCAGCGTCGCATCGCGGCCCGTGGCATTGTCTTTCAGAGCGAGGCTGCCCGCAGTCGTCGCCCATTCGGCGGTCTCGACATTGTCCTTCACCAGCACGGTCCGCCCACGCAGGGGGCCGGTGCCGAGCAATTGCCGCGCCTTGACCGAAGCGGCGGGATCATAGTCGATCACGGCATTGATGCGCGGGCCGTTGTCGTCGAGCGCCTGAATGCGCAGAATGTACTCGTCCGCCGCCAGCAACTCATTCATCGCCGCCCGGTCGTGCGGGCTGTTGGCCGGGGGCGGGCTTGCGGTTTGGGCGAAAGCGGCATTGGCCGCGGTGGCGAGCAGCAGGGCGAGGGCCGGGCGGGCAAGGTGGGCTGTTGTCATCGTTCAGAGGTTTGCCACGGCCAGCCGCAACAGCAAGGGGCAAAACGCCCCGGATAGCAGTGCTTATGCGCCGCCAATGCACACCAATTCACAGGGACAAGGTAAACGCCCTTGAAATTGCCCCCCAGCGTCCGACATAGCCGTATCGAAACCTACGAAGGACACGGCACTGACATGATCGATCTGTTCGGCAATTCCGGCGAGACCCACGGCACCCAGGGACAGTTCACGCGCGATCCCGTTACGGGCGCACTGGTCCCGATGGTCGTCGAGCAGACGAGCCGCGGTGAACGCAGCTTCGATATCTTCTCGCGCCTGCTGCGCGAACGCATCGTGTTCGTAACCGGACAGGTCGAAGATGGCATGGCGTCGCTGATCGTGGCGCAGCTGCTGTTCCTCGAAAGCGAAAACCCGTCGAAGCCGATCAGCATGTACATCAACTCGCCGGGCGGCGTGGTGACGGCGGGTCTCGCGATCTTCGACACCATGCAATATATCAAGCCGCGCGTGTCGACCGTGTGCATCGGGCAGGCCGCCAGCATGGGCAGCTTCCTGCTGGCCGCGGGCGAGCCGGGGATGCGCGTGGCGCTCCCCAATGCGCGGATCATGATCCACCAGCCTTCGGGCGGCGCGCGCGGGATGGCGTCGGACATCGAAATCCAGGCGCGCGAAATTCTGCGCATCCGCAGCCGCATGAACGATCTCTACGTGAAGTTCACCGGCCGCAGCCTCGAAGAAATTGAACGGGCGATGGATCGCGACACCTTCCTTGAAGCCGAAGAGGCCAAGGCCTTTGGTCTGGTCGACAAGGTGTTCGAGACCCGGCCCGAAAGTGACGAAACCAGCGACGAGCTCGGTTCGGGCGGCGCGCCTGAGTAAGGCAAGCATCAAGGCTTTGCCTGCCACCTGCACCGCGGCGGGACAGTGGCCTTGCCAGGCTGCTTTTCCCGTTCATCCGGCAGCGGTGCCGCTATGGTAACAACACGAAATATCGCGCCATGTGTTGATTCATCTGGTGCCATGGATACACTTGACGAATCCGCCATCCGCGTAGCGCAGCGTGCAGGGCTGGATTCGAGGACACAGGAATGACCAAATTGAGCGGATCTGATAGCAAGAGCACTCTCTACTGCAGCTTCTGCGGGAAGTCGCAGCACGAGGTGCGCAAGCTTATCGCCGGCCCGACCGTGTTCATCTGCGATGAATGCGTGGAGCTGTGCAACGACATCATCCGCGAGGAAACCAAGGCAGGGATCGCCGGCAAGAAAGACGGCGAGATCCCCACGCCGATGGATATCTTTACCCAGCTCAATGATTACGTGATCGGGCAGGACCGCGCCAAGCGTGTGCTCTCGGTCGCGGTGCACAACCACTACAAACGCCTGAAGCACTCCGGCAAATCGGGCGATGTCGAGCTGGCGAAGTCGAACATCCTGCTGGTCGGCCCGACCGGGTCGGGCAAGACCCTGCTCGCGCAGACGCTGGCGCGCACCTTCGATGTGCCCTTCACCATGGCCGATGCGACCACGCTGACCGAAGCGGGCTACGTGGGTGAGGATGTCGAGAACATCATCCTCAAGCTGCTCCAGGCCTCGGACTACAATGTCGAGAAGGCGCAGCACGGGATCGTCTATATCGACGAGATCGACAAGATCACGCGCAAGGCCGAAAACCCCTCGATCACCCGCGATGTATCGGGCGAGGGCGTGCAGCAGGCGCTGCTCAAGCTGATGGAGGGCACCACCGCGAGCGTTCCGCCGCAGGGGGGGCGCAAGCATCCGCAGCAGGAATTCCTGCAAGTGGACACGACCAACATCCTGTTCATTTGCGGCGGCGCCTTCGCGGGCCTCGACAAGATTATCGCGGATCGCTTGCAGAAGCGCTCGATCGGCTTCGGCGCGCATGTCGCCGATCCCGACAAGCGGCGCGTGGGCGAGCTGCTCGAAAAATCCGAGCCTGAGGATCTGCTCAAGTTCGGCCTGATCCCCGAATTCGTCGGCCGTCTGCCGGTGATCGCGACCCTGCACGATCTCGACGTGCCGGCACTGGTGACGATCCTCAAGGAGCCCAAGAACGCGCTGGTGAAGCAGTACCGCAAGCTGTTCGAGCTTGAGGATGTCGAACTCACCTTCACCGACGACGCGCTCCAGGCGATTGCCGAGCGCGCGATCAAGCGCAAGACCGGCGCGCGCGGGCTGCGCTCGATTGTCGAAGGCCTGTTGCTCGACACGATGTTCGACCTGCCCGACATGGAAGGTGTCACGGAAATCGTGATCGACGCCGATGTGGTCGCGGGCAAGAAGGAACCGATCCGCGTGATCGGGCTGGAAAAGAAGAAGGAAGAAGCGGCGTAGGTTACCGCGCTGGCGGAGTTTACCCCTCCGTCACGCGCCTGCGGCGCGCGCCACCTCCCCATCCCTACGAAACGGGGAGGGACGGACCAGCCCGCCAAGTCTCTCCCCGTTGCGCAGCAATGGGGAGGTGGCAGCCCGAAGGGCTGACGGAGGGGGTCTTCACTCGCAAACCTCCCCGTCAATAATCCCCCTGCACAGCCGCACCATGCCCTCGGCGACGCCTGGCGGATCGTCCAGCACCTCGCGCGCCGGGATACGGACAATCCGTATGCCGTGTTCGGCCAACCACGCAGCCCGCGCGGCATCGCGTTCCGGCCGCGTGCCCATGTCGTGTACAATCCCATCGATCTCGAACCCGCACTTCGCGCCCGCGCAGTAGAAATCGATCACGTAGCGGCCGACGGGATGCTGGCGACGGAATTTGAGGCCGCCCGCCTTGCTGCGCAGTTCTCGCCACAGCAGGCCTTCCGGTAGGCTCGGCGCCTTTCGTTGCGCACGGGCGAGGGGGTAGTTGTGGTCGCTTTTGCGCAATTTACCCCTCCGTCACGCGCCTGCGGCGCGCGCCACCTCCCCATTCCTACGGGACGGGGAGGGACTTAACATATTGTGTAAAAACGTAAAAGGCCCTCCCCGTTCGCCCCGCGAATGGGGAGGTGGCAGCCCGAAGGGCTGACGGAGGGGTAAACTCGGTCCGTCCCCCAAATCAAAACCCCGCCCGGCCTCGGGAGGAGGCCGAACGGGGTCGGGAGAAGCGCTGCCCCTCGGATGGAGGGGATGGGGGGCTGAGGGGCAACGCCAGCTTGTCAGGTCGATCAGGCGGGCAGGAACACCCCGTCGGTCACGTGGACCACACCGTTCGACGTCACGACGTCGGCCTGCGTCACGGCGGTGGCGCGGCCCTTTTCGTCGGTGATCACGATCTTGTCGCCCGAAAGACGCGCGGTCAGCTCACCACCCGCGAGGGTCTCGATGGTCGCTTCGCCGCCATGCTGGTTGATCAACTTGACCAGATCGGCGCTGGTCACCTTGCCCGCCACCGCATGGTAAGTGAGGATGCCGGTCAGCGTGCCCTTGTTTTCAGGCTTCACCAGTGTGGCGACGGTGCCTTCAGGCAGCTTGGCGAAGGCGGTGTCGGTGGGGGCGAACACCGTGAAGGGGCCGGGGCCGCTCAGCGTTTCGACGAGGCCCGCGGCCTTCACGGCGGCGACCAGGGTGTTGTGGACGCCGGTGCTCATCGCTGTCTGGACGATGTTCGGCGCGGCCTTGGCATGGTGGCCATGCTGATGGGCGACAGCGGGGAGTGCGGCAAAACCGGTGGTGGCAGCCAGAGCGGCGGCGATCACGGCAGTCAGGGTGTTCTTGGGGGTCACAGTGGGGATCTCCGTAAAGGGAATGTCACGTCTGCAAGCCCTCCCGCTTGCCACGAAGCTACGCAGGCCTGCGGCAGGCGGATGCAATCTTGTTGCTAATGAGGATGAATTGCCGCTTGCATACGGCGAATCGAAAGGGCGTCAGACGCGGCTGAAAGCGCCCTTGGCCACCACCGGGCCGGCGTCTACGCCTTCGGGCTTGCCGCCGATCGGCTCGCGGGTGAGCACGAGGCTCGCGCCGTCGCTGAGCTTGGCGGTGACCGTCGCGGGCAGCGCCATGCTGCGCACTTCGCCCGGCGCGACCACCCCCAGTGATTGCAGCGCGGAGCCATCGGCAGGCACCAGCCACAGCTCGTGATCGTGCACGCCGTCAGCTGTCAGGCCAATGGCCGCGACCAGCATTTTCTCGCTCTCGGGGATGTAGGTGACATCGAGCCTCAGCCCGGTATCGCCAATCGGCACGGTTGCCACCATCGGTTCGGCCGCCGCGACCTGAACGGGCGGTGCGACGGGCGAACGCAAGGGTGCAGAGAGGAACAGCGCAAGCGCCACGGCAGCGGCCATCGACGAAATCCCCGCCACCCACTGCCAGCGCCGCACCCGCGCTTCGAGCGCCACCACGTTGACGGCAGGCGCATCGGGCGAAGCGGCTGCCCCATCGGCAGCGGCCTGCTGTGCGGCAATCCGGGCGGTGATGCCGTCCCACACGTGCTCCCCCGGTTCCGCGCCGGGGATGGCGTCGGTCAGCGGAGCGAACCAATCGTCCCACCATTCCTTGCGCCAGGCGAAGTGCGGATCGGTCGCGGCCTTGCCGCGCGCGGCGAGCAGTTCCTCACCTTCGAGCAGGCCGAGCGCCCATTCGGCGGCGATCATCGGATCGTCGCGGGTCACTTCCGGGCCGGAATTTTCGGGCGCGCTCATACGGCTTCGCTCGCTTCAAGGCAGGCGCGCAGGCGTTGCAGCCCGCGGCGGATCCAGCTTTTCATCGTGCCGAGCGGAACGTCAGCCGCTTCGGCCAATTGGGCATAGGTCTGCCCGTCAAAGAACGCCGCCCGAATATGGCCTTGCGTGCGCGCATCCAGAGCGCCCAGGCACTTGTGGATCTGCGCGGCCTGTTCGGCATCGACCATCAGCATATCGGCGAGCGGGGTCTCATCGGCGATCGGCGCGGCTTCCTCAACCGGCACAGCGCCGCCGCGCACCTTGCCCGTGCGCAGCCGGTCAATCGCCCGGTTGCGGGCAAACGCCGCCAGCCACGCGATCGGGCTCGCGCGGGTCGGGTCATAGCGGTCGGCCCGCTGCCAGAGATTGACATAGACGTCTTGCAAGGCGTCCTCGGCTTCCTTTCGGTCCCCCAAGATACGCAAGGTAATGCCGAACAGCTTCACCCGCGTGGCGCGATAGATTTCTTCCAGCGCCGCCTGATCGCCGCTCGCCAGCCGCGCCATGGCTTCGCGCAGCGCTTCGCGCGCTTCGTCCGATGCGGGGCGGGGACGTGCGGCCATCAGCAACAGCCTCCACAGGGGTTCTCGCCGCTTTCCACCTGAAGCGTCGCATGGCCCACGCCAAAGCGCGTTTCGAGCGAGGCCGCAATATCGCGCAGGAAGCTGTCGGGCGCAGGGCGGCCGGGCATCACAAGATGCGCGGTCAAGGCGACTTCGGTGGTCGACATCGGCCAGACGTGAAGGTCGTGGACCGCGCTTACCCCGTCAAAGCTGGCAAGGTGCTGCTTGACCTCGGCCAGATCGATCCGGGCGGGGGCAGCGAGCAGCCCCATGGTCAGACTGTCACGCGCGAGGCCCCACGTGCCCCATGCGATCACCGCGATGATCACAAGGCTCACCAGGGGATCAATCCACCACAGCCCCGTCAGGACAATCGCCAGCCCCGCCACAACCACGCCGAGCGACACCAGCGCATCGGCGGCCATGTGGAGATAGGCCCCGCGAATGTTGATGTCCTCTTGCCCCTTCAGAAACAGCATGGCCGTCAACGCATTGATCGCGATCCCGATCCCGGCGACGACGATCATCGCCATCCCCTGCGGCTCTTGCGGGGTCATGATCCGGTGCAGGGTTTCAAACAGGATCGCCCCGATGGCCACCGCCAGCAGCAGCGCATTGCCAAGCGCGGCGAGGATGGTGGAGCTTTTGAACCCATAGGTGAACCGGCCCGAGGGCGGCCGCCGCGCGGCGATGCTCGCAACCCAGGCCAGCACCAGCGCCAGCACATCAGAGAGATTGTGCCCGGCATCCGCCACCAGCGCCATCGAACCATAGATCAGGCCCGCTGCGCCCTCGACCACGACGAAGACGATATTGAGCCCGATGCCGATCAGGAACGCGTTGCCGAAATCGGCCGGGGCATGGTGGTGCCCATGCGAATCATGCAGCCCATGGCAGTCGGAGCCACCGCTGCTGTGCTGGTGATGATGGGCGTGGGCGTGCATGTCCGGTCAGTTGTAGACGCAAGCGTCGAGCCCGTCACGCCTGACGATCCCGATCCGACGTTCGATCCGATTGCCGTGCCGCGCAAGCCAGCCGCCGGGGCTTTTCACCGAGCGCTTCTTGGGGCTGGGCAGGGCAGCGGCCATCCGGCTCGCTTCGTCCGGTGAAAGACGTGCGGCGGAATGGCCGAAATAGCGCTGCGACCCGGCTTCGGCGCCATAGGTGCCGATCCCGGTCTCGGCGACGTTGAGATAGACTTCCATGATCCGCCGCTTGCCCCAGATCGTCTCGATCCAGAAGGTGAACCACGCTTCCAGCCCCTTGCGGAAGAAGCCGCCGCCCTGCCACAGGAACACGTTCTTGGCGGTCTGCTGGCTGATGGTCGATCCGCCGCGGATGCGCCCGCCTTCCATGTTCTCGCGCATCGCCTGCTCGATCGCCTCGGCATCGAAGCCATAATGCTCACAGAAGCGCGAATCCTCCGCCGCGATCACCGCGCTCACCAGATTGCGGTCGATATTGTCGAGGCTTTCCCAATCCTTGGTGATGCCCTTGTCGTCCATCAGCATGGTCGCAGTGACGGGGACCGGGATCCATTTGAACGCTACCACCAGCACCAGCGTGAGAGCGATAAAGGCGCCAAGGGCCTTGGCGATGAGGCGCAGGATCGTGATCACAGCGCTGGCTCTAGCGCAGCAATCCCGCGCAGGGAAGCATCGGCGCTTGCAGGCGGGGCCGCGCCGTGGCTACCTGTGGGCTTACTCAGGGGAGAATTTCATGCGCCTGTTCCACGCCGCCGCCGCCAGCGCCATCGCGCTCGTCCTTGCCGCCGAGCCCGCGCTCGCTGAAGCGCCTGCGACCAAGGCGGCGATCGAGGCCGAGTACGACAATTACCTCGCCCCGCTGTTCCTCGATTTCCACCAGAACCCCGAGATGGGTTTCCTCGAAAACCGCACGGCGGCCAAGATGGCGGCGGAGCTGAAGGCGGCCGGGCTGGAGGTGACCACAGGTGTGGGCAAGACCGGTGTGGTCGGCATCCTCAAGAACGGCGATGGCCCGCTGATCCTGCTGCGCGCGGATATGGACGGGCTGCCGGTCGAGGAGAAAACCGGCCTCGGCTACGCCTCCAAGGCGAAGCAGGTGGGTGAGGATGGCAAGGAATATCCGGTGATGCACGCCTGCGGGCATGATGTGCACATCACCTCGCTGGTGGGCACCGCGCGGCGGCTAGTGGCGATGAAGAGCCAGTGGAAGGGCACGCTGATGTTCATCGTCCAGCCCGCCGAGGAAGGCGTGCGCGGGGCCAAAGCGATGATGGAGGATGGGCTGTACGAGCGCTTCGGCAAGCCCGACTATGCGCTCGCCTTCCATGTCGCGGCGGAACTGGAGACGGGCAAGGTTTCGGCCTCGGAAGGGATCCAGTATTCGTCCTCGGATTCGCTCGATATCCGCGTGCCCGGCATCGGCACCCACGGCGCGGCGCCGCATCTGGGGCGCGATCCGGTGTACATCGCCTCGCAGGTGGTGACCGCGCTGCAATCGATCGACAGCCGAGAAATCTCGCCGGTGAAGCCGGTGGTGGTGACGGTCGGCTCGTTCCATGCCGGGTCCAAGCACAACATCATCTCGGACGAGGCGAAGCTGCAAGTCACAGTGCGCGCCAATGACGAGGAGACCCGCGAACAGGTGATTGCTACGGTCGAGCGGATCGCGGTCAATATCGGCAAGGCGCATGGTTTGCCCGACTCTATGCCGGTCACCGTGACGCGCCTGCCGGGCACGCCGACGACGATCAACGACGCCGCGCTTGCCCGCCGTCTCAACGCGGTGATGCAGCGCGAATTGGGGGCGTCGGCCTTTGTCCCCTTTGAGCAGAAGAACATGGGGGCCGAGGACTTCACCTATTTCGTCGCGGCCGATACCGGCGTGCCGGGGTACTACTTCGCGGTTGGCGGGACCACGCCGGAGCGGATTGCCGCGGCCAAGGCGGGCGGACCGCCGATTGCCGGACACCACTCCCCGCTGTTCCAGATCGCCCCGCGTGAAAGCGTGGTGCTGGGCACACGGGCGATGGTGGCGGCGGTGCTGGATCTGGCGGGGAAGAAAAAGTGAATGTTCCTGAAATGTTTCACGTGAAACATTGGCTGGGATGACAGCGAAAAGGGCGCTGCGATCTCTCGCAGCGCCCCTTCACAATCGCGCAATGACTGCGCGATGATGATGCAATGACGGGCCAACCAGGCCGCCACGGCAGATGGATCGTTACGCCACGCCGGGCAGCAGCCTTTCACCCGCGATCCGCTGCATTGCCTTTTGCAGCTTTTCGAACGCCCGGACTTCGATCTGGCGGATACGTTCGCGGCTGACGTCATAGGCCTGGCTCAGCTCTTCGAGCGTCTGCGGCTTTTCGGTCAAGCGGCGCTCGGTCAGGATGTGACGCTCACGCTCGTTGAGGCTTTCCATCGCTTCGGACAGCATCGCCATGCGCATCTGCGATTCTTCGGCATCGGCGACGGTTTCGTCCTGCAACGGGCGATCATCCGCCAGCCAATCCTGCCACTGGCCCGAGCCTTCCTCATCCCCGCGCAGGCTGACGTTGAGCGACGCATCGCCGCCCATCATCATCCGCCGGTTCATGTTGATGACTTCCTGCTCCGGCACGCCGAGATCGGTCGCGATCCGGGTCACGTCCTCGGGCGACAGGTCGGAATCCTCATAGGCTTCCAGCTGCTTCTTCATCCGGCGCAGGTTGAAGAACAGCTTCTTCTGCGCCGCGGTGGTGCCCATCTTCACGAGGCTCCACGAGCGCAGGATGAACTCCTGCATCGACGCCTTGATCCACCACATCGCGTAGGTCGCGAGGCGGAAACCGCGATCGGGTTCGAACTTCTTGACGCCCTGCATCAGGCCGACATTGCCTTCCGAAATCAGATCGGAAACCGGCAGGCCATAGCCGCGATACCCCATCGCGATCTTCGCGACGAGCCGCAGGTGGCTGGAGACGAGCTGGGCGGCCGCTTCGGGATCCTCATGCTCCTGATACCGCTTGGCGAGCATATATTCCTGCTCGGCGGTGAGGATCGGGAACTTGCGGATTTCTGCAAGATAGCGGTTGAGGCTCTGCTCACCGCTCAGGGCCGGGACCGAAGACGACTTCGATCGGACACTTTGGGACTTGGTCACGTTTTACCTAACCTTTCTAGCGTCGACCGCTTGCGCAGGACCCCTGATGGGCATCCCGCGAACTGGGCCACGGGTTCACTATATACGCGAAAACGCCTCAGATGTATGCGGGTTTCATCGATTACTAAGTCGCAGTTGGTCGATAAGTTCCGCCATGTCTTGCGGCAGATCGCTTGTGAAACGGAGCGATTCGCCCGTCACCGGATGGACAAAGCCAAGCTCGGCCGCATGCAGGGCCTGCCGGGCAAAGCCGAGTCGCTCCAGATCGGCGCGCAGGGATTTGGGGGTACGGCCATAGGCAGGGTCTCCCAATAGCGGATGGCCGATTGACGCAAAGTGAACGCGCACCTGGTGGGTGCGCCCGGTTTCCAGCCGGCATTCGATCACCGCGGCGTCATCCAGCCGTTCGAGCAAGGTATAATGGGTGATCGCGCTTTTCCCGCGCGAGGAATTGTTGGGCAGCACCGTCATTTTCTTTCTGTCGGCGTCCGACCGTCCGACGCGGGCATTGATCGTGCCCTCGGATGGCGCGGGGTGCCCGGCGCAGACCGCGATATAGCGGCGGTGGACGGTGTGCGCGGCGAACTGGATGGCCAGCCCTTCATGCGCGGCGTCCGACTTCGCCACCACGAGCAGGCCCGAGGTGTCCTTGTCGATCCGGTGGACAATCCCCGGCCGCGCGACCCCGTTGATGCCCGACAGCTTGCCCCGGCAGTGGTGCAGCAGCGCATTGACCAGCGTGCCGGTGATATTGCCCACCGCCGGGTGGACGACCATCCCCGCAGGCTTGTCGACCACGATCAGGTGCTGGTCCTCGTAAGCGATGGTGAGCGGAATATCCTCCGGCTGCGCCTCGGCGGGCATGGCGGCGGCGATGATGATGCGGAACGGCGCGCCTGCCGCGACCTTCATCGCGGCGGAGGTGGCGGTCTTCCCCGCGACATCGACTCGCCCTTCCTCGATCAACCCCTGCACCCGCGCGCGGGAAAGGCTCGTGGCATCGGCCAGCGCCTTGTCGAGGCGGGCGGGCGAACCCGGTGAATTGGGGATGGTGCCGGTGATGATTTCTGTGTCGCTCACCAGCGCCCCCTACCCGTTCGCTATCGGCTTGTCGAAGGTCAGCACTTGACCTAGCGCTTTCTCCTTCGTCCTCCCCGCGGAGGCGGGGACCCAGCTGACGTGCGGACAGGAGCTGGACCCCCGCCTGCGCGGGGGTGACGGAAGCCGGAGTAGGGGGTGACAAGAGTGGCGGTAGAAATCACCTTGCAAGCTCTCACCGCCATGCGCGCCGCCGCTGCCGCCGCTCACCCTTTGGAGGCGTGCGGGTTGTTGCTGGGGGAGGGCGCGCGCATCACTGAGGCGCGCGACACCCGCAACGTCCATCCCGCGCCGCAGACCCATTTCGAAATCGACCCGCAGGCGCTGATCGATGCCCACCGTGCCGCGCGGGGCGGAGCCGGGCCGCAGGTGCTCGGCTATTTCCACTCCCATCCCGCAGGCCCGCCCGCGCCTTCGGCCACGGATCGCGCCTCGGCCTCGGGCGATGGCCGGGTGTGGGCGATCATCGCCGGACACGACGTGAAGTTCTGGATGGACGGGGAACAAGGGTTTGTCGCCCTTCCCTTTACCATGATCGATGGCTAGGAATGCGCCATGATTTCCCAGACTGATCTTGCCGCGATGCTGTGCTCGCGTTTGTGCCACGATATGCTCTCCCCGGTCGGCGCGCTCGCCAATGGGCTGGAGCTGCTCGCCGACGAGCAGGACCCCCAGATGCGCGCGCGCTGCATGGAGCTGCTGGAACAATCCGCCCGGATCAGCACCGATAAGCTCAAGTTCTTCCGCCTCGCCTTTGGCGCGGCGGGCGGCTTTGGCGAGGCAATCCCGGTGGATGAGGCCAAGGCGGTGATCGACGCGCTGGCCTCCGATGCCAAGCGGGTCGATGTCAATTGGGCGATCGCGGAACCCAGCCTGCCCAAGCCGGCGGTCAAGGTGCTGCTCAACCTCGCGCAGATCGGATTGGATACGCTGGTGCGCGGCGGAACGCTCGATATCGGGGCGGAGCGGCGCGACGGCGCGGTCGAGATCGTGGCGCGAGCGCGCGGGGAGCGGATCGCGTTCGACGAAACCATCGGCCGGGCGCTGCAAGGCGATCTGGATGAAAGCGAAATCACCAGCCGCACCGCCGCTGCGCACATGATCGCGGTGCTGGCCGAGGAGATGGAGGGCGGCCTCCAGTACAAGCTGGGCGATGGAGCGCTGGTGCTGGGCGCGGTGCTGCCCGAGCCTGACGGCATGATCGGCTGAGGGAACGATAATGGAGGGGGAGGACGAACTGGTTCACGAGGAACGTCTTTCGCCCAACTTCGACGAACGCAGCCTGCCTGTCAGCATGGTGGTGCTGCACTATACCGAGATGAAGCCGGTCGGCGCCGCGCTTGAGCGGCTGACCGACCCCGAGGCCAAGGTCAGCGCCCATTACCTCATCACCGAGGAAGGCGGCGTCATCCGTCTGGTGCCGGAGGACAAGCGCGCCTGGCACGCGGGCGCGAGCTTCTGGCGCGGCATTCCCGACGTGAATTCGGCGAGCATCGGGATCGAACTGGATCACCCCGGGCACGGTCTGGGCTACCGCGGCTTTACCGACGCGCAGATCGACGCGCTGATCCCGCTGCTGGGCCGGATCGTGAGGCACTACGACATTCCCCGCGCCAACGTGGTCGGCCATTCCTGCGTCGCCCCGATGCGCAAGGTCGATCCGGGCGAGCTGTTTCCGTGGGACCGGCTGGCGCAACACAAGCTGTGCCTGCCGCGCCCGCAAAACCTTGCCGCGGGCAATCCGTTTCACAACGAAGGCGCGTTCTTCCTCGCACTGGAACGCTTCGGTTACGACATCACCGATCAGACCAAGGCGGTCGAGGCGTTCGAACGGCGCTGGCGGCCCGAACATATCACCGGCATCCCCGATGGCGAGATCGCCGCGATCCTGTGGCAATTGCTGCTCGACCGCGATCAGGGGCGCACGCGCTAAGGAAGGGTTTTTCAACGTCTGGCCGGAGTGGGATCCGGTTGGCCATACGGGGGAGAGTGGGATGACAAGGAAATTGGCAGCCGAATTTTTCGGCACCTTCTGGCTGGTGTTCGGAGGCTGCGGATCGGCGGTGCTCGCGGCGGGCTTTCCCGAATTGGGGATCGGCTTTGCGGGCGTGTCGCTCGCCTTCGGCTTGACGGTGCTGACGATGGCCTATGCGGTCGGCGGCATCTCGGGCGGGCATTTCAATCCGGCGGTCAGCCTGGGCCTCGCCATCAGTGGGCGCTTTTCGTGGGGTGAGCTGGCGCCGTACTGGGCGGCGCAGGTCATCGGTTCATTCTGCGCGGCGGGGATGCTCTACGTGATCGCCAGCGGAGCGCCGGGCTTTGCCGCGGGCGGCTTTGCCTCCAACGGCTATGGCGAATTGTCGCCGGGCGGCTTTTCGCTGCTGGCGGCGCTGGTGACCGAGGTGGTGCTGACGGCGGGTTTCCTCGTCGTGATTCTCGGCTCGACCTCGTCAAAGGTGCCGGGCGGCTTTGCGCCGATCGCCATTGGTCTGGCCTTGACCTTGATCCACCTCATTTCCATCCCGGTCACCAACACCTCGGTCAATCCGGCACGGTCGACCAGCGTGGCCTTCTACGCGGATACGGCGGCGGTCGGGCAATTGTGGCTGTTCTGGCTCGCGCCGCTGGCGGGCGCAGCGATTGGCGCGCTGGTGTGGAAGCTGCTGCTGGCGCCGGACGAAAGCCTCGCCAATATCGGCGGGCGGGACACCGATCCTGCCGCGTGAGGCCGGGCGCGCGGCGGGGGCGCTTTGCAATTCCCGCCGCTCACGCCTATAGCCCGCGACGTCAGGGGGCCTGAGGCAGCCGCGCACATGCGAGGAAAGTCCGGGCTCCACGAAACAAGGGTGGCGGGTAACGCCCGCCGGTCCGGCCTTCGGGCAGGGCAAGGGAAAGTGCCACAGAGAGCAAACCGCCGATGGCTCCTTCGGGAGCACAGGCAAGGGTGAAAGGGTGCGGCAAGAGCGCACCGGGGGGCTGGCAACAGCAACCGCATGGCAAACCCCACCCGGAGCAAGGCCGAATAGGGGTCTCGCGCCGCTCGCAAGAGGGGCAGGGGTGTTTCGCCCCGAGAGACCCGGGTTGGCTGCTAGAGCGCCGGAGCAATCCGGCGCGCAGATGAATGGCTGCCACCGCAGGCCCGTCCCGCAAGGGATACCGCCCGCGGAGACAGAACCCGGCTTATGATGGCCCCCTGATATGCACCTCACCACGCCCCGGGCTTGACCCGGGGCCCATCTTTCTGGCGACGAGGGAAAGAGAGCGGGGCCCCGGGTCAAGCCCGGGGTGGGGGATGATAGCGGGATTTGTCTCGCGCCCCGCCTTCGCGTAACCTTCTGTTCGGGAGGAACCGCCGCCAATGCTCACACTCGCCGCTGCGCTTTCGCTTGCTGTCCAAGCCCCTGCACCGGACGACGCAGCCGAGCTCGAAGCCATCGAGTCCTGCGCGCTTCCCGGCGAGGCACCCGGAGCCCGCGCGAAGTGGGCGATCATCGATGCGCGCACCATGACCGCGCCCGCCGAACTCGCCGCCGCGCTGCGGGCCGCGCCTGCGGGCCAGCGCCGGATCGTGCGGGGCGGCAATTTCACGGGCGCCGACATGCGCGAGCCTGCGGCGCTGCTCGCCAATGCCTGCCTCGTCGCGACCGATCTTGACGGCACCAATTGGGAAAACACCATCGTCCCCGGGCTGAGACTGGTGCGGGTCGCTCTGACCAATGCCAAGGCCAGCGGCGCGCACTGGTCGTGGGGATCAATGCTCGGGACGAACTTTGCCGGGACCGATTTCACCGGGGCAGACCTCTACGGCATCCGCTTCGTTTCGGCGTGGCAGGGCGCGGATTTTGGCGCGGTCCGCTTCAGGGCGGCCAACCTCACCGAGGCGAGCTTCGCCTGCGGGATCACCGTGGACGAATGGTGCATCAATGCCGCTCCCGACCTGACCGACGCCAATCTGACCGGAGCCGACATCAGCGGACTGGGCCTGTGGGATGCGCAGATGAATCTGGGCGCGACCCTTGACAACACCACGGTCTCCCCGCGCTCGCTCGTCAACCTCGGCGGTGCCCGGATCACCGGCCCGCTGCGGCTGGCGAGCTATTTCACGCCGACCTATCCCGACCGGGACTACGCCCCCGTCACCGCCACGATCAGCGCCGCAGAGGCGCGGACGATCATCGATGGCACGCTCGCCGCCAGCGCCGAGGAGGATCGCCCGAGTTTCGATTGCGGCAAGGCCGCCGCGCCGATCGAAAAGACCCTTTGCGGCGAATACGAAAGCGAGTTGCGCAGCCTCGACCGCGCGCTGGCCGAGGCTTGGGACAAGGCGCGGGCGGCGGGGAAGGGCGACCTTGCCGCACAGCGCCGCTGGCTCGCCTCGCGCGACACATGCGATGGTGACCGGACGTGCCTTGCCGAGCTCTATCAGGTGCGCATCGCGGCTTTGCGGGGCGCGCTCGGCCCCGGCATCACGCTCGCGCCGGGCGAGAGCGTGACCTATGAAGACGACACCCTCCCGCTGCCCGATGCGATGCGGCGCGGCGCGCTTTACGAACGCATCCTGCCGGTGCTGGCCGAAGCGAGCGGGCAGGAGATCACGCTCACCGGCAACCGCGATGGCAGCATTGCTGTTGAGGGCTCGGCGGTGCGCGCCAATGCCCATACCTGCGAACTGGGCGCGCCCGTCACCCGCTTCGATCCCAAAACCGGCTGGTGGAGTGCGAAGAGCGATACGGGCGTCGCCGTGCCGCTGTTTCGCATCGAGGGTCGGCGGATCGTGCTGCGCTACAGCGGCAATTCCGGCAACACGCCCGAGGAGGCGAGCGCGTTCATGAGCTGCGGCATGCGGGCGTTCTTCGACGACGGCGTCGATCTGACGCCGGGTTAGGCTGGGATTTCCCCTTCCCTCAAGGGAAGGGGCTTAAAGGCGCAATGACTAAGCTGTTACCCCCGCCCCACGCTCACATAGGTGAACCCGGCCGCCGCCATATCATCGGGCTTGTAGATGTTGCGCAGGTCGACCAGCACGGGCGCGTTGGCGAGCTCTTTCACCCGCTTGAAATCAAGCGCGCGGAAGGCGTCCCATTCGGTCACGATCACCACCACATCCGCGCCTTCGATCGCGGCATAGGGATTGGCGCACATGGTGACATCGGGGAGCAGCGGGCGGGCCTGGTCCATGCCTTCGGGGTCGTAGGCGGCGACCGCCACCCCCGCGTCCAGCAGCGTCTGCGCGACCGCTATTGCCGGGCTGTCGCGCATGTCGTCGGTGTTGGGCTTGAAGGTCAGGCCGAGCAGCGCCGCCTTCTTGCCGCGCGCTTCGTCCATTCCGCCCAGCGCGTCGACGACCTTGCGGCCCATCGCGCGCTTGCGGCTGTCGTTGACCTTGACCACCGCCTCGACGATCCGCACCGGGCTGTCATAATCCTCGGCGGTCTTGAGCAGCGCGAGCGTGTCCTTGGGGAAGCAGCTGCCGCCATAGCCGGGGCCAGCGTGCAGGAACTTGGCGCCGATGCGGTTGTCCATCCCGATCCCGCGGCTGACGTCCTGCACATTCGCACCGACCTTTTCGCACAGATCCGCCATCTCGTTGATGAAGGTGATCTTGGTCGCGAGGAAGGCGTTGGCGGCGTATTTGATCAGCTCGCTGGTGCGGCGGCTGGTGAACAGGATCGGCGACTCGTTGAGGAACAGCGGACGATAGACCTCGCGCATCACCTCGCGGCCGAAATCATCTTCCGTCCCGATCACGATCCGGTCAGGCCGCTTGAAATCGCCGATCGCCGCGCCTTCGCGCAGGAATTCGGGGTTGGAGACGACCGCGAAACGGTGGCCCCTTTCACTGGACGCGCCGGTCTCGGCGATGATCCGCTCGACCTCGTCACCCGTGCCGACGGGCACGGTCGACTTGGTGACGATCACCGCGTCATTGGCGAGCTTCTCGCCGACTTCGCGCGCGACCTCGTAGACGAAGGTGAGGTCGGCGTGGCCATCGCCCCGGCGGCTGGGCGTGCCGACCGCGATGAAGATCGCCGCCGCACCCGCGATGCCCTCTCCCAGATCGGTGGTGAAGCTGAGGCGTCCGGCCTTCACATTGCCGTCGACCAGCGCATCGAGACCCGGCTCATAGATCGGCATGATCCCGGCGTGGAGCCGGTCGATCTTGCTCTGATCCTTGTCGATGCAGACCACGTCATGCCCGAAATCGGCGAAGCACGCCCCTGATACGAGCCCGACATAGCCTGACCCTACCATCGCAATTTTCATGAACAACAGCCTCTAAGCGAAATCCGAAAACCGCCCGCGCCTTGATCCGCGAGGTTAGCGAGGCCGGTCGCCATGGAAGACCTCTGCGGCGCCCCCATCGGTTGTCCGGGCCTGCAAAATCCGCCGTTGATCGCCCTCAAGCACGAGCGCTGTAAGCACACCCGAACGAAAAGCGCCAGTATCAATGCCGATGCGATTGCCGCAATCCATCACGTGGCTGAAAATGGTGTGGCCGTGCACCGCCACCTTTTCGAGCGGGCCTTCGTGGCTGAGAAAACGCTCGCGAATCCAGAGAAGATCGCTGCGCTTCTGTTCGTCCAGCGGCCGCCCTGGATCGATGCCCGCGTGAACGAAGGCATAGTCGCCAGCGCAGATCAGCGTTGCGAACCCGGCGATGTAGTCGCGGGTCGCCTGCGGCACGAACTTCGGCAGCCGTTCGAAGATCTCGCCCAGTTCCAGCGCGGCGAGCTGCTTGCTCGACAGGCCGTAGCTCAGCAGCGTCTCGCGGCCGCCATGCTTGAGGAAGTGGCGCAGCGCTTCGGGCTTTTCGAAGGCGGCGAGGAACATCTCTTCGTGGTTGCCCGCCAACACCTGCACATTGCGGGCCTGCTGCCAGGCTTGGGTGCGGGCCACCACGCCCGCGCTGTCCGGCCCGCGGTCGATCAGATCGCCGAGCAGGATGATGTGATGCGCGAGCCCGGGGGCGGCCGCGATCTCGGCCTCGATCGCGGCAATCAGCGTCTCGTAGAGATCAAGCCGCCCGTGAATGTCGCCAATCGCGTAATAGCGCGCGCCATCCGGCACCGCCGGTAGCTTGGGCGGAGAGGGGGGCCTGAAAAAATCGCGCAATCGCTGAAGCATGGTTGAGGCAATGTTCCGGTTTTGCCAGCCCTATAGGGCCGTGCGGCGGGCGGCACCAAACCCGCCGCCGTCGCAGGGGCGTGCGCATAGGCCCTGCGACGTGGCCGCGCAACACACCCCCCGACCTGCACGCCGGGCGGTGCGGATTCCTCGTCCAGTGGCGCGCCGGTTGCTGCTTGCTTGGTCAGTCGAGCGTGAAGCTGACAGTCGTGACCACCCGCACCTTCTTGTACGGGCTGTCGGCCGAGCCCCAGCCGCCGGCCTCGCCATCGCGCGCCTCGATCTCGAAATAGCCTTGCGTGGCGTCCTTGATCTTGCCGACACCGGAGTTGGAATCCTCGGCGAATTGCTGGGCAGCAGCGCGCGCGTCCTTGGTCGCTTCGGCCACCATTTCGGGCTTGATGTCATTGAGCTTGGTGAAGGTGTAGGCCATCCCTGAGCCTTCCTCCAGAAACACGCCGCGCCCGACAAGGTCGAACTGCCGCGCCACGGCCTTCTGCGCGCGGGTGATGTCTTCCGTGCGCAGGGCGAGCCGCTGGCGCACGGTGAAGGTCGTGATGCCTTCATTGGTGAAGCTGGTCACATTCGCGCCGGTCGGTTGCAGCGCGTCGGCAGGAAAGCCCAATTCCTTGAAGAACGCCTCGATGGATTGCGTGTCCGCGCGCACCTTGGCCTGCGCTTCGGCAAGGCTGGTGGAGGAGGCGGAGTAGGAGATCGTCCAGGTCGCAAGGTCGGCGGTGACATTGCGTTCCGCCAGCCCGCGCACCGTCACGGCGCGATCGGCATCCTTGGCGCGCAGCAACCCATCCCCGAGCAGGTATCCGCCCGCGACCATGCCGACCGCCAGGATCGCCGCCGTGCCGAACCAGCGCAGGGCGGCAGGCTCTCGCAGAACACTCTTTGCCGTGTTTGCCGGTTGCACTTCTGACTCGTCCATACCATCTTTCCCGTGAATGAGGTGATGCGGCGAGTTGTGCATCATCGTCGATGAACCGTTTTTGAATGGAAGTCCCCATGGTCAAATATCTTCACTCCATGATCCGCGTCACGGATCCCGACGCGACGGTCGATTTCTTCAAGCTGATCGGGCTGGAGGAAGTGCGCCGGTTCGATGTCGAGGCCGGGCGCTTCACGCTGATCTTCCTCGCCGCGCCGGGGCAGGCGGGCGTCGCCGAGGTCGAGCTGACCTATAATTGGCCGCCCGAAGACGGCAGCGCCGCCGAAGACTATAGCGGCGGCCGCAATTTCGGCCATCTCGCCTACCGCGTCGACAATATCTACGAGACGTGCCAGCGCCTCGCCGATGCGGGCCACATCATCCATCGCCCCCCGCGTGACGGGCACATGGCCTTCGTCAAATCGCCCGACGGCATCTCGGTCGAGTTGCTTCAGGAAGGCCATCTTGCGCCCGCCGAACCGTGGGTCAGCATGCCGAATACGGGCAGCTGGTAAGCCACGGGCTTGGGCGAGGTGAGAGTCTAAACATCGAATAAACCAAGATAAATTTGCAAACCCGGTTGCGTGGCGGGGCTGGACGGGGTAGCTTGCCTTCCTGAGTGGGGAGGGGGTCGCCTTGTCCATTACCGAACCTGGTCTGTGGCAGTGGATGGCGCTGCTACAGCGAGAATTGTTGCTGTTCGCCGGGGTATTTTTCCTGATCGGCGCGCTGGACGATCTTGCGGTTGATGGCGTGTGGCTATGGCTCCGCCTGACCGGGCGGGGCGGGTCCCGGACACGCAGTCGGCTCGCGCTCCAGCATCGCCCACTGGCCGGGCCGGTCGCCGTGCTGATCCCCGCGTGGCAGGAGGCCGCGGTGATCGGCCAGACGGTCCGCCACCTGCTCGATACCTGGCCGCAGCCGCGCCTGCGCCTCTATGTCGGGTGCTACCGCAATGATCCGGCAACGCTGGCGGCGGCCATGGCCACGGCGCATGGAGACCCGCGGCTGCGGCTGGTCATCGTGGGTCACGACGGGCCAACCACCAAGGCCGATTGCCTCAACCGACTCTTTGCCGCGCTCCTGATCGATGAAGATCGCGCCGGAAAGCGCTTCACCGGGGTCGTGTTCCACGATGCCGAAGACATGGTCGATCCCGGCGCGCTCGGCCTGCTGGACGAAGCCATCGCCGAGGGCGCGGACTTCGTGCAATTGCCGGTCGAACCGCTGGTGCCGCATCACCGCGGCTGGCTCGCGCGGCAGATCGGCAGCCACTATTGCGAGGAATTCGCCGAAACGAACTGGTCGTTATCGCAACCGCGCACTTGCTTTGCGAAACCTGACCGAGAGGTAAATGTGCACGCACCCGTGCGAAGGACGGCGGCTAAATGCAGCTACGCATTGATCCTTTGGAGCAATTTAAGCTTGGGGTGCCGCAGCATGTACACGATTCTTACATCGCCAGTGATCGATGGAAGGCTGCGATGGTTGTGAGTGAGCGTAAAGCGGGACGGGAGATAATCCGCTGGTCTCTGCTAGATGATCGACGCTCTCAGTGTAAACGAGATGCTCTACCAACTGAGCTAACCGTCCGCGTCTAGCGCTACGGGGCAAATAGCGGGGATTTCGCGGCGGTCAAGGCATGCGAAAACGGAACGAAGCGGCAACGCGCGGACTGTGAAATGCAATCGAGTCCCGGAATAGTCCCGAACTCCAGCTCTCCACTGCGAGGCCTCGCTGTCAGCATGACACGAATCGCCGCGGCTAGATGGATCAAGCTGTGCACGCACCAAACCGGCTACCCGATGTGCAAAAGATGCACCGGCGGATTCGAATGATTCAATCACCATATTTTTCTTCGCAGATTCAATTTGGGGCTTGCGGCCTGCGCGACTCCAGCTTGGTCCACGCGTCGCGGGTGTGACGCCGGTCTGACACAGGCCTGAAACCGACCCGTCATGGTAACTAAGTGCCTAAACGCCCGTTGACGGGAGTCCCGCAGTGATTCACCATCTAGTGGTTCGGCGCTATTCGAACCCCCGAGAACGTGGTGACGGTTTCACAACCAGAACTGCGAACGAGGGGAAAATGAAAACGGCCCGGCAAGGTGTTACAGCACCGAGCCGGGCCGATCATCCACCACCGCGGAAGGGTGGTCAGGACTGCAACTCCTGAATGCATTTTCAGGGGACCATGGTCAACCCTTCCAGCAATCACTGAAGGAAATACCCATGGCCGTTTTTATCGTCACCTATGATCTCAACAAGGAGGTCAAGCGCCCCAACATCTTGAAGCTCATTCAGGATTGGAACTGGGCGAAGCTGTCGGAGTCCTCATATGCTGTCGAGGCGACCAGCTCGACTGCAGTTTATGACCGGCTGAAGCCGGTCATTGATGACAACGACAACCTCTTCGTCATCCCGCTCCGTGCACCTTATCGTGGTTGGGGGCCGAAAGACGTCCACGACTGGCTCGCAAAGAAGCTCGCCTAACGACCATAGTCCGGCCGCCCTGCAGATAATGCAGGGCGGCCGGATCTGTGATTGGTGTTCGCTGAGCTCAGCGATGCCTGAGTCCAGCCACCTGCTGCACCTTTGGAACTGGGCTGCGATGCCCCCGTGTGCATCAGACTGCATTACGCCCCTTCGTTCCGAGATCTGGTACCGGCGATCCGAGTGATAGGCGAAAAATGGCACTTTCCCGTCAGCCGTTTTGAAGAGGGGGGTATGTGCGGGAAACACGGTACATTTGGAACATTCTCACAAATTCAATTATTTAGAACGGTATATATTTGGAATATCGATGGAACATTATACCGTGGGACCAATGGAATATTTTCACTTTTACGACTTCAATGTTTTCAATGATGTACCGTCGAAGGCTCTAAAATATTCCATCATATTCCATTGCTGACGGTATATTTTCTCCCAGTAAAGTCAGTGCGTTGTGTGACGACTTCAGCCAATATTCCAAATGTACCGTGTTTCCCGCACATACCCCCGTCTGTCAGATTGCAACGGCAGCGCCCCGACTGCATAAAAAACGGGCAGAAAGCATGAGGGCGAGGCGTGGGGGCAAGCGCGGCGCGCGGGGTCTTTGCGCGGGGGTATGGCCCGATTGATCGGTGACGGTTTTTTTGCAGGTCGGGCGCTGGATTTCTGGGGCCGGGGCTGGTCAGCTGAAAATCACGCACGGCCGTAACGGACTAGACGGGCGCCGCAGGTGCGGCACGACCTTGTTGACTAAATGGCTGCCGCCTCCGCCAGTAGAGCGGACGCGCCGCCAGCCGCGCTTCGAACGGAAGCGCCGCCCGCTCGGCGCTAGGATCGATGGTGGGCTGTACGGTCATCACAGCACCAAACGTCACAGCTCTCGCAGGAGCCGCCCCATCGCTACCCCGTTAACAGCGCGCCAACGGAGCGCGCGCCTTGCCCAAAGGCCTCAATCTAGGGCGATTGCCGTCTGACAACCCTGGCAATGTCAGTCCGCCGCCCCAGACCGGAGAGCCCGATGAAAACTAAGCCCATCCTCCTCGCCAAAACCGGTTCGACGGGCGATGGTCGCAGCATTGACGAGCAGATGCTCGAGCAGATGGCGATCCGGCCACAAAATCACGTCCGTTACCCCAAGGACTGGAAGGCGATCAGCTTGCGCATTCGTTCGCTCGCTGAACGGCATTGCGAAGGCTGGCCCGATTTTCCGGACTGCAGGGCCGAGAACGGCAAGGTGAGCCCAGTCACCGGATCGATCATCCTCCTCACCTTCGCCCGCCTCGACCATCAGCCCGCGCATTGCAGCGGCGATAACCTGTACGGCTACTGCCACCGCTGCCACAGCACCTATAACGCCACGATGTGCCGCGCTGAAATCCGCGAGCGCGCCTTCATGGATCAGATCAAGCTGGTTCTGGGCTGATGCCGATCTTTGATCGCATCTTGAACTGGCGATCGACTCTGCCTCACCTCAAGGGGCAGCGCTGCCGCATCCTAGAGCGCGTAACCATAAACGCTTGCTGCATTGAGTTCGAGGATGACGAGGGGCACAACGTTTCGCGCTTCGCGTTGAAGAGGGGTAGGCTGTGAAGCCCGCCCCGCAGACTCCATCGGATCCACTTGTGCTGGAAATCGCGCGTGCCCTTGCGCGTGCGCATGTCAGGCGCGACATTGCCGCAGCGAGGGAATCACTGGGAGAGAAAATCTGTGCGAACGCTGATCTACGCGCGCTACTCTAGCCAGCTGCAGAACCCCCGGTCTATCGATGATCAGATCGCCGCCTGCCACGCACGAGCCGAGGCTGAAGGCTGGACCATCCTAGGCGAATTCCACGATCGCGCCATTAGTGGCTCTGCCGGCATCGAAGAAAGCCAGCGCCCGGGCCTTGCCGCGCTACTCGAGCGGGTCGAGCGCGGCGGGATCGACCAGGTGCTGACCGAAAGCACCGATCGCATTGCCCGCCATCAGGGCGACGCATTCGCTGTGCGCGAGCTGATCGAGTACGCGGGCGCCCGCCTCTTCACCTTGATGGACGGGGTGGTCGACGACATCACCGGCACCATCAAGAGCCTTTTCGACGCGCGTAACCGCAAGGATCTCGCCCAGCGAGTGCGCCGTGGCCACAAGGGCGTAATCGCACAAGGCCGCTCGCCGTCAGGCGTTGCCTTCGGATATCGCCGGGTCGTGAAGTTCGACGAAAAAGGCGAGCCGGTACGCGGCCTGCGCGAGATTGATCCCCAGAAGGCGGCAATTGTCCGACGCATCTTCCGGGACTACGCCGATGGCCGCAGCGCTCGGCAGATCGCAGGCGACCTCAACGCCGAAGGGCTTCCCGCCCCTCGAGGCGGGATCTGGCGTGCATCGACCCTCGCCGGGCACAGACGTGACGGGATGAGCATCCTCGCCAACCCGATCTACATCGGCCAGCTGCTCTATGGGCGGACCGAGAGCATAACCGACCCGCGCACTCGCAAGCGCAGCACCAGGAAAGGGCAGGGTGAGGTCGCAAGTGGTGAGGCCCCGAAACTGCGGATCATCGAGGATGAACTTTGGCAGCAAGTGCAAGCCCAACTCGAGGAACGCAGCACCGGCCCGACGGAGCGCCAGCGCCGCCCACGGCACCTGCTGTCGAAGTTGGGTGAATGCGGCGTTTGCGGCGGTACTTGGATCATCACCCGAGACAGCTATTTCGGATGCAGCAGCGTGATTGATGGCCGTGCTTGCACCAATCGTCGGCTGATCAAAAAGGATGAATACGAGCAGCGCGTCCTCGCCGAACTACGGGACAAGATGCTCGCTCCAGACGTCGTAGAAGCCTACCTAGAAGAATACCGACAAGAGCACTCCCGCCGCGCGCGCGAGTCAGCCAGGGAGCGAGGCCAGCTGGAACGGCGGATGAGAGATGCCGATCTCAAGGTCGCCAACCTCGTTGCCGCGATCGCTGCGGGCGGCAACGAGTTCGTCGAGATCCGCACCGCGTTGGCTGCCACCAAGGCCGATGCCGCCGAAGCACGGCGCCAGCTCGCTGCCATTGACGCGTTGCCCGCCATCGCGCTGCATCCCGGTCTTGCCCAACAATACCGTAAGGCGATCGAGCACCTGCACCAAGAACTGGCTGACGAAGAGACCCGCAAGGAGGCAGCCCCCCGCCTGCGCAAGCTGATCGCCCGCATCGTGGTCACCCCATCAGAGGGCAAGCGTGGCGTCGATCTTCACGTGATCCGCCACATCGACGAAGTGCTAGCGTTGGCGGAGCGGCGGCGAGCCTGATCGCCTATAAGCTCTCAATTTTGCAGTTATAACTCGTGGACGCGCAGCGATCTGCGCCCAGGAGAGGCGAATTGTTCGCAGCACTCTATGGCAGCTTAGGGCCTGTGGTAGGCCAAAAGCGGCTGTTCAGGTAACGACCCCAAGTCAGACGTTCAGTTGCGACCTTCGACTTCCTGAAAGCGGCCACGTGTTCATGGGGCTCGGAACAGCTGAAATTGGGACTTTGCGGTCGTTCACCTGCGATGTGTCTAGCGACAGGTTTCGCCAAAAGCGGACACGATTCCGCTTGGGAGCTTAAGTGGCGGCTATGCAGGGTTCGCTTCTTGAAACCCGACATGCAGGAGGCAACCCCGTTGTGGCCATTCGTATCTGGCTCAACCTCGTCGACGGGCTTGGTATACAAAAAACGAAAGTCCCAGTCCCACAGGCGCTCTTAGACACCGAGGAAGGAGCGGATCGCCCGGGTCTGCCTTTACGGGGGTAGAGACGCTTATCCGCCTCACCCCCCCTACACTTTTTGATCAGAACAGCGATTCGAGGAAGATCGGCAGCCTTTCTTGCTGAAAATTAACGACGTCGAAGTCGGCGACACCCAAGAGTGTCACCGACCCGCCGCCTGACAATGTCAGCAGGAGATCGTCGGTGCCATCGCGGTTCACGTCACGCACGCGGGCACGCAGAATATTGATGCCGCTTTCAAGCAGGATCGTATCCTCCGCAACATTGAAGTCGATGATGGTATCATTGCCCGCCAGAAAGCCGAACGCGAACATGTCGCGGCCAGCACCACCGGTCAGCGTGTCGTTGCCGCTATCGCCTGACAACCGGTCATTGTCAGCGCCTCCATCGAGAATGTCGTTGCCCAGACCGCCCGAAAGCAGGTCATTGCCGTCGCCGCCAAACAGCCGGTCGTTGCCGATGGCACCCCACAGCTCGTCTTGGCCGCCAAGGCCGTAGAGCGTGTCGTTGCCGATGAGGCCGAACAGCTTGTCCTCGCCCGCCGTGCCCGTGATCGTGTCGGAGAAAATCGAACCGTAACGGATCACACCATCGGCTATCCCGGTGACCCGGACCTCCACCGTGGCGGTGCTGGTGAGGCCCGCCTGATCGCGCACAGTGTAGGTGAAGCGGTCCATCGCGATCTTACCGGTCGCGAGATTATCGAAGCTGATATCGTCCGCAATATAGCGCAGGCTCTGGGTGATCGGGTCGAACACCAACGTACCGAGGGTCTGGCTGTCATCAATTGCCTCGATGCGAAGCACGTCGCCAGCATCAGTATCAGTATCATTCCCGAGCAGCAGCGACCAAAGGTTGCTTGTGGTCTCATCCTCATTGACCGAGATCGTGTCGTTGGTGGCAACAGGCGCTTCGTTGACGTTGGTTACGCCGATCTGGAAGCTCTGCTGGGTGCTGAGACCGCCTTGATCGCTGACCTTGGCGATCAGCGAGAAGGAAGTTGCGGATTCGAAGTCAAAAACGGCAGTTGCGGTGATCACGCCGGTGACGGCATTGACTGCGAAGCGCCCGCCGGCATTGTCGACCAGTTCATAGCGCAGCGTATCGGTGGCGCGATCGGTGGCGCTGAGCGTACCGACCACAGTTCCCGCCGCGCTGTTTTCCGCGATGCTAGCATTGCTCAGCACAAGATCGGTGGGCGCTGCATTGGGCGGCGGCAGCAGGAAGGAGACGAGCAGCGGATCGTGATCGGAGACACGGTTCGGTCCGGCGGGCTGTTCGGAATTGATGTGTACTGCATCGACCATGATGCTCTGCAGCAACCCCGGCGTGACTAGGAAATTGTCCAGCGCCTGAGCGTTGCCGCCGAAGTAATAAGTGTACCGCTCTTCCGAGGGAAGTTCGCGCAGGATGTTGGTGAGGATGCCGCCAGCCTCAAGCAGTTCCAGCGAGTTTTCGAAATAGAATGCGTTGAAGTCGCCCAGAACCGCAATGTTGGCAGCAGGGCTGTTACTAAGGATGTCGGTGACATAGGCAAGGATCGCCTCGGACTGGTCGGTGCGGGCACCCTCACCGGCATTTACCGGTGGCTGCTCCGCGCCGAACAGCGGGCTGCTTCCACCTCGAGAAGTCGAATGAACGTTGATCGCCGTAATCTTCTGTTCGTTGAAGATGAAGCTGGCAACCAGCGGGGATCGGCTGTTGTTAAAGGCCGTTCCAGGCACCAACGTTGCGCTGCCTTCGATATAGTCGACGCGGTTGACCTGATAGAGGAAACCATTGCGGATGTTGCCGTTGGGCTCGCCGCCAGTTGTGTTGGGCGCGCTCGGCGCGACCTCAACAAAGGCGTATTGCGGACCGCCGGCGGCATTGATCGCCGCGATGACGAGATTTGCGGTGTCTGCACCCGACAGGTTCGATCCGCTGCCCGCGCCGTCTGCATCCTGGATTTCTTGGAAGGCGATGATGTCCGGCGCGCGCAGGTTGTAGACAATGTCGTTGGCGAGCAGGTTGAATTTCACTGCGCCGTCGGTCGGATCGAGGTTCTCGACGTTATAGGTGACCATCGTCAGGCGGTCGGCGGTCCCAACGAGCGACGTTGTCTCGCGAGGGAGCGGGCCGACATCGGTGGCAACGGTGACCGCTTCGGTGACCTGCAGTTCGTATGTCTGGAAATTGTAGCTGATGATGCCAGTTACATCCGAGAGAATGTCGCTCTGTGTATAATTGGGAAGGAAGCCCGCGAAGAGGTTGGAGTTGTCATCGAGCTGGAGGCGCTCGGGGTTGTAGTCGTCGACGTTGCTGGCATTACCTGAAATGGTGATGCCGCCGCGCCCGTTAACGCCGGTGGCGCCGACTCCGCCCGAGGCGACGACAAAGGTCTCGCCGAACTCGTTAGTGGGACTGGTCACGAGCGGAGCGGCGATGGTGACCCGCATCCCTTCGAGCGATTCGTAGAAATCGGCGGCGTCGCTTGCGGGATCGTAAATCTGGAAGCCGTCGTCGTCGAACACCGCGCTCGGAGGCAGGACCCCACCGGAGCCTGCGCTGATCAACGTAGCGGCGGGCAGGGAGTTGCCGGTCGAAGTCACCGCCACTGCCGTCTGGTTGATCTGTGTGATGGTGAGGTTGGAGGTGTTGTTGCCGGGCAGGAACTCGGCAACAGTGCCGCGCACTTCGACCGCGTCGCCCACCGCGCGGCCCGGCGCACTGCCGGTGAAGACAAACACCGCGTCCGACGTGCGGGCATCACCGTCACCGGCGGCGTCCTGTAGGTAGTATCCGTTGGAATCGACCGCCGTGACGATCCCGCGCGTGATCACGGTCTGGCCGACGTAGTCGGACCGATGGCCAAGCCCCTGAATGGTGTAGATCGCAAGATTGATCGGATCGTCATTGGTGATGGTGCCGATGGCATCGCCGTCGATGATCGCGGCGTTGACGGCGTTGCCGAGCGTGACGCTCAGCGTCTCGTTCAGTTCCGACAGGGTGTCGCCCTGAATGGGAACGATGATCTGCTGGCTGCTGACACCGGGCGTAAAGGTTAGCGTGCCCGAAAGCACTGCCTCGTTGCTGAGGTCGGCGGCGTTGGCGGTGCCGCCGAGGTTGATCGTGTACTCGACCGTGGTGGTGAGCTCGCTGGCTCCGGCACGGCGCACCGTGAACACGAGGTTACGCAAGCCCGCATCGCCTTCAACCACCACGGCGTCCAGGATGCGCAGTTCGCCTGGGGCGTTCGCCGACAAGAAGCTCTGGCCCAAGTTGACCGCAGCATAGGTGTTGGTCTGCGCGGTCGCCCAGGTGAAGTCCGCATAGCTCGAACCGGTGCCGATAAGCTGCAGAGAGGTACCAACGGGGTCGCCATCCTGCGCGACACCAATATCGATGCTCGTCAGGCCGGCCGCCGGTCCGTTGGCGGCGGTGAAAGTGCCTTCATAGGAAAGGAACTGGAGCACTCGGCCTTGATTGTCGACAAGCGCAAAACCGTCCGGAGCGCCGTTCTGCAGGCCGGGAGCGGCGAAGGAGAGGGTGCCGAAGCCATTGTTCTGATCGGGAATTGTGCCGGAAAGCGGAATGCCGTTCACCGATCCTCCAGTAGAGGCATAAGCGCCGCCGCCGTTGCCATTATAGAGGACGATGACCCAGCCTGACAGGTCGGTGCCTGCGGCGCCCGCGACCTCAATGGTCTCGTTGGCGTCGGCCCCAGCGGGGTCGTAGTTGATCTCATTCACCCACACATTTGCGATAGGTGTGGGTGCGATATCGTCATTGGTAATCGTGCCGGTGGCGACAGCTGTGCCGATCAGCGTGCCCATGTTGGCGTTCGAAAGAGTGACAGTGAAGGTCTCGTCCACCTCCACGACCGTGTCGCCCTGCACGTCGAGCGTGACGACCCCCGCCGTTTGCCCGTCAGCAAGGGTCACCCGGCCCGAAAACACGGTGCCGGATGCGAAATCGGCCGAGTTGGCTGAGCTGAACGCAACCGTGTAATCGGCCGAAGCCTCACCACTGCTGCTTCCGCTGCGGGTGATGTCGAAGCGGATCTGAGCGGTCCCGCTGTCGCCTTCGGCGACGCTAGCATCGGCGATCGACAGCGACGGTGGAAGCGGCGAGGCCTCATCGTTGACGATCGTTCCAGTGGCGGTTGCCGTGCCGATCGCGCCCGCGGTCGTACCGGTCAACGTGACCGTGAAGGTCTCGTCGCTTTCGAACAGCGTGTCGTTGACCACCGGGACCCGAATGGTCTTTGTCGTCTCTCCATCGATAAAAGTGACCGATCCGGCGGTCGCATCGAAATCGGTCCCGGCCGTCGCGGTGCCACTTGCAAGGGTATAGCTCACAGTCGCAGCGCCGCTGCTGCCGCCGCTGCGGGTGACCACCAGATCGACAAAGCTCTGCGCTTCGCTAGCTGAGGCCGATGCGACCGAGAAGGTACCCGGATTGGCAGTCTCGCCGATGGCGGTGATCGAGAAGTCGTCAATAGCAAGACCATCATCGGCACCGCTCGCATCGAAATCGACCCAGCGGATCCAGAAGGTGGCCCCGGCCGGGATGCCCTCCAGAATATCAATGGTGCCCGACACGGCGGTGCGGTTGGCCGCAGCATTGCCGTCGAGCGCGCCCACCGTACCAGCGGTATTCGGCGAAATGAAATCGAGCGCGTCCACATTGGTCCATGTGCCTGTGGTGAGGCTGGTCGCATCGAAGCTGATCTGGAAATCGAGCCGGTCGGTGCGGCCCGCGGTGCCCAGACGCCATTGCTCACCAGTGAAGGCAATCTGCAACGACGCTATTGTGGCGCCGGTATCATTGGAGAACTGCGCCCCGATGGTGGGCGCATTGGTGCCGCTGCGCAGGGTGCCGAGTGCACGATCAGTGCTCCCCACTGCGCCGAAGCTGTAGGTGTCGCCCGTATTGCTCGACCCCGTCCCGGCCGCATAGAGACCATTCACCGTGCCACTTGTACCCACTTCACTGATAAACCAGCCCTCTGGCAGCGTGCTGCTGCTACCGGAATTGACCAAGGTGTCGAAATTCTGGCGAAAGATGGTTCTAAGGGCGTTCAGGCTCAGCATGGATGTATCCTCTTCGGTCGAGCACACGCGCTTGTTGGGGCGTACGCTTAAAGCAGGCAGGGCCGTAGCCACGGTCCGTGACGCTTCAGTGATACATTTGCGGCAGCCGACATTTACCTCCAGATGGCGACTGCCCAGCTACCGGGAAGCGGGCGAAGGCATTCCGCCGGCGTAGGGCTGAACAGTTCATTGCCCAGTCATTTGCTCAGCAAATTTGCGGCGCGGGCAAGGCGGAAGTGCAAAGACGTCGTAGTGTCGGCCGCGCCCATATTGGCGATTTATCGCAAAGCCTGAATTGGCCAACAGAGCGGCGATCGCCTCGCCATCACTCCACTTGTTATCATGCTCATAAAATAGGGCCATGATGCGGCCCGCAAGATGCGAGGTCAGCAACTGCGTGATGACTTGGGCCTCGTGACCTTCGACATCAATCTTCACGAAGATTGGGAGATCGGCCGGAAGATGGGGCGCGAGACCCGCCACGGTACGCATTTCTACCGCGACACTGATGGCATGCGGTTCGCGCTGAGAAAGGTGCCCTTCAAGCGTCGCAACACCGCTATGACTGCGGCGACAAGCGATCTGGTGCGTGCCTGTTCTGCCGGAAAGTCCGAATGCTAACGCCTGTGCACGGTCGCCGAGGCCATTGGCCGCAAAATTGCGCAACAATCGGGTGTGGGTCTTGGGCACGGGCTCAAGCGCGACTATCGCTTTGCAGAAGGGATTGCGGGACGCAATCAGCGAGAACAGGCCCTGATTGGCCCCGATATCGAGAAACAAGAAAGGTTGCTCAACTGCAAGGATCAGATCGGCGAGGTAAGGACCATAAGTGCCATAACGGCAATAGGCGTAGGTTCGGTCGTTCCAGTTGGGGATCATGCGCACGCCATATGCCGTGGGCTCTGCGCGCGCCTGAGCCTGACCTTGCGGGCTTGTTACAAGCCGCCGGATGTGCCGCATCGTCCGGGCGCGCAACACCCGCAAATGGCGCCAGAGCAGAAAGTCGCGAGCCATGCGGCGCGGGTCGTGATCGGGCCATCGGCAAGAGGGGTGGAGGGTTAGCGCAGCGCCCGTCGTTTTTGCGTCCAATCAGCGTCTCCCGGCAAGCATGAAGTTTTGAGGCAGGCGCGCCGACCTATTCGGCAGGCATGTGGCCATGCAGCGATGGTGCTGCGGCGCGCTGGCGATGACGCAAGACGAAGTAGATCAGCGCTGCGGCCATTAGGGGAAGGTAGAAAAACAGGAGCCGCCAAGTGCTCATCGCTGGCAAGAGCACCGCATGCTCGACAAAAGGCGCAAAAAGCAGCAGGAAGCCCGCCTCCGCTCCGCCCACGCCGCCAGGCGATGGCACAATCGAGCTGATGGTTTGAATCAAATACTGCAGCAGCCAGAACAGCGCCGGTTGCCACGCTATGCCGAAGGCACGCAGCACCAGACCAGCGATCGAAAAGCGGACGCTCCATTGCACGCACGCGATGCCGAGATTGAGTATCGCCACACCTTTGCCGCGGCGCATCAATTTCCCCCAGTCGCTCGTCACTATTGCAAGCGAAACCCGTACGCGTCGCAGCAGCTTGCACAGCGATCCACGGATCCGGTGGCCGAGCACCCCAGCGCCGATCACCCCACCCAGAGCCATTAGCACCGCAACCAGACCGACCATGATCCCAGCACCGATCCGAAGGCTATTTTCGATGCCAAGGGTGAGATCAGGGTCGGGCGGGAGTAAGTCCGCGAAGGCAAAGCCGCTGAGTGCCGCTGCCACCGCTGCGAGGCCGAACAGGGACACCGCATCCTCGGCAGCTTGGAAAGAGATTAGTGAAACCGCCCGACGGGGTTCGATCCCCTCGCCAATCAGGAACAGCGCTTTGATCGGCGCCCCTCCTGCGGCCGAAGGCGTGACGGAATTGGCCACCATGGTTCCTGTGGTAACTCTCAGCGCGCCAACAAGGCCCAAACCGAGGCCCAGGAACCGGCTCGAGATCATCAATCGCAGCGCATTGGCAACCATCGGCACAAACACGAGTAGCCCCGCCAGCGCCAACAGCGGCGGGGCGACCAAGCGCTCGGCAAGATTGATCGTGCCCAGCGACCATATCAGCACCGCGACGTTGCCGAGCGCAACGACCGGAAGCGACCACATCGCAAAGCTCAGTGTTCGGCGCGGCAATCTCGCAAGATGGCGACCAAGAGCATCAACTCGCTCTTGCTCAGGGACGGAGTCGGGGAGCGCAGGGTGCTTCAAGAAGCGTCCAACGCCCGTCTGGCAGGCAGGCCCCAGCCTACAGCGCGTCGCGCATCGCGAGCGGCAAGGGCTGCGGCATATTCAACCTTGAACAGTTGATCGAAGGTTTGCTCCCAGCGGTTGTGTGCATTCGCAAGCGCAATGCTCCGTTGGCGAGCGCTGCGATAATCGCTGCACCACAACTTGGCGACATTGGACGCCATAGCCGCCGCATCATCCACCGGGCCCAGCAGACCGGTGCCTTCGGGGACACGTTCGATCATAGCGCCACTCGCGACACCCACCACCGGGAGGCCTGAAGCCTGTGCCTCGAGCACCGAAATCCCAAAGGTTTCGTCAGCCATGCCCGATACATAGATGTCGCTCGAGGCGAGCGCGACTGCGAGAGCTCGGCGGTCGGTCTCGAACCCGGGGAAGGCGATCGGCAAACCACGCGCTTCTTGCTGCAATTGCGCCCGCAGCTTTCCGTCGCCGAGCAACACCATCACCGCGCCCAAATCCTGCGGAAGCGCCTTGAACATGCTGACGAGTAGATCAGCCCGCTTTTCGTTGTCGATCCGTCCGGCATAGATCAGCAGCGGACCATCGGTTTCCGGCAACCCCAAGGATGCGCGATATTCCGGGTCGCGGTGATCGGACGAAAACTGGCCGATATCGACCCCCAATCCGAGGAGCCCGGTATTGGTCTGCCCAAGCCCGTGCAACATCCGCTCGGCATCGCGGTTAAGGGCGTAGA
Organism: Erythrobacter sp. W302b; assembly: GCF_046452395.1. Classification (NCBI taxonomy): domain Bacteria; kingdom Pseudomonadati; phylum Pseudomonadota; class Alphaproteobacteria; order Sphingomonadales; family Erythrobacteraceae; genus Erythrobacter; species Erythrobacter sp. W302b. The sequence continues at coordinate 291,185 of NZ_JBKFDH010000001.1, forward strand.
CGCGGTCGAAGCGGCTATAGGTCAGTGCAGCATAGCCATAGGCGATGGAGCGGAAGAGGCTGGCGGAGTAGTGGCCGGTCAGATCGTTCATCACCCGGTAGATATGGGCATTGGGAAAGTCGGTGCGGTAGCCGGCGACCAGTGCAGTTTCTGGAAAGCGCCAGCGATGCCGGATCGCGATCCACGGCAGGACCCACGGGCACAGGCTCTCAATGATGTTAGGCAGATATTCGCGCAGCAGCGCAAAGACGGCGTCATTGCGGCTGATCCAGCGGTAATTGGGACTGCCCCAGACCTGCCCTGAGCCGACCTCGGCAAGGATCGTGCGCCCCTCAACCGTGATCCTGTCTTGCAAACCGGGCACGATCTGAAGCAGTCGGTGTTCGGTGCAATCTTGGATGTAGCGGCGCTTTTCCTTGAGGTAGGTGGAAATGCCACCGCCCCCCGTCGGCGACCAGCTTTGGGTCAGATCGCAGATCAGCAAGCTCTCGGTCACGCAGCTTCCCCATCGACTTGGAACGCAATTCTTGAATGCGCCGCACGGGATCCCCCGGGCGGAATTGGTTCCATGGTGATCTTCGGTGAAATGCTCGTGATGGTATGAAGTCAGAATGCGGAAGGATTTCTTGCCAACCTGTCGGATGTTGAGCGCCTTCCGGTCACAATCGCGCGCAGGCGCGAAAATTGGGCTTACGGCACACGCGCTTTGTCACAGTGACGTTGTCCGAGAAGCGGCTAACTCACAAATTTCTGGTTATTTGAGTCGCAAGTTCAACTGCTCTCAAGCTGTCCTCTATGTTTCGGTTCTTCTGGACCGAGCGGACTGCTGTGTGTTGCAATTGCAACGACCGCGATCGGTCTTTTTTCCTTCCATTTCCTGAAACCAAACCGTTCCAGAAATGCAACATCAAGCGCCTAGGCGCGCCCCTGCAACTACAAAACAAACAGGGGCACCGACATGAAATCCACTTCTTTACGCACCGCCTTCCTCTCGAGTGCGGCGCTGATTGGCATCGCAATCCCGTCGTCGGCTATCGCTGCTGAGGCCGAAGCCCAAGCCATCGCCGAGGTTACGGACTCCTCTGTTGAAGACAACGCCGAAGGCAACGAGATCCTGGTCTACGGCAAAGGCGAAGTGAGGCAGGTTACCGAGATCAGCGCCGATGACATCCAGCTGACCACTGCCGGTTCCAGCCCCTTCATCGCGCTGCGCAAACTGCCGGGCGTCAACTTCCAGTCCGCTGACCCCTTCGGCGTTTATGAATGGTCGACCCGCATCACCTTGCGTGGTTTTAACCAGAACCAGCTCGGCTTCACGCTTGACGGCGTGCCGCTCGGTGACATGAGCTATGGCAACACCAACGGGTTGCACATCAGCCGCGCGATCATCGCCGATAACATCGGTTCGACTCGCGTGAGCCAAGGCGCCGGCGCGCTTGGCACCGCTTCGACCTCGAACCTCGGCGGCACCATCGAATTCTTCAGCCGCGATCCGCAAGACGAACTCGGGATCGCTGGCAACATCACCTATGGTGACAGCAACACCATCCGCGCATACGGCACGCTCGACACCGGTGATCTGGGCGGCTTCAAGGCCTATATCAGCGCCGCGCACATCGATGCCGACAAGTGGAAGGGCTTCGGCACACAGCGTTCGACCCAGGTCAATGCCAAATTGGTGGCCGATGTCTCGCCCTCGACCACCTTCACCGCCTTTGTCAATTTCTCCGACCGCAAGGAGAATGACTACCACGATTTCAGCCTCGATATGCTAGACCGCCTGGGGTATTTCTGGGACAACGTTTCTGACAATTGGCCGCTTGCCGTGCAGGTGGCTTTTGTCGGCGCCAACACCGGCTACACCGGCGTGGCGGTTGGTCCGAATAATTTTGGCACCACCTATCCCGCGCCCTTCACCAACGCTGACGATGCCTATTTCGACGCCGGCGGCCTGCGCCGCGATTGGGTCGCCAGCGGGCGGATCGACCAACAGCTAGGCGATGCCGTGAAGCTGGGCCTGCAAGGTTACTATCATACCAACAAGGGCCAGGGTTCGTGGATCACGCCCTACCGCGCCAGCCCGGGGGGCCTGCCGCTTAGCTTCCGCACCACAGAATACCAGATGGAGCGCATCGGCGTGCTGGGCGATCTCGTGGCCGAGCTTGGCGCGCACACCGTGCGGGCCAATCTGTGGTACGAAAACAATGATTTCGAACAAGCCCGTCGGTTCTACACCATCGGCAGCAGCCTGACCGCGCCGTCAACCAATGCGCTGACCTATCAATCGAACCCGTTTTTCACGCAGTGGAACAACGATTACAACACCAGCACCTTGCAATATGCGATCCAAGATCAGTGGGACGTGACCGATGCCTTCACGGTCACAGCAGGGTTCAAGGGCCAGATCGTCAAGTTAGAAGCGACCGCGATCAATCCCAACCCCAGCCCGCTGGCGGTGGGCGAGATCGACAATGAAGACCTACTTCTCCCGCAGGTCGGCGTGCTCTACAAGCTAGGCGGCGGCAATGAAATCTTCGCCAGCTTCACCCAGAACCAGCGCGCTCTGATCGCCTCCGCGACCTCGGGCCCGTTCGCCACGTCAGCCGCTGGATTTGCCGCGCTGCGCGAACAGATCGAGCCGGAAAAGACCGACACCTACGAAGTCGGGTTCCGCTTCGGCGAAGGTCAGCTGACCGGGGTGGTCGCGGCCTATCTGGTCAATTTCTCGGACCGCCTGCTGGCGATCCCGCAGGGTCCAGGCATCGTCGGCAATGCGCCGCTGCTGTCGAACGTGGGTGACGTCCGCTCGATCGGGGCGGAAATCGGCCTCCAGTGGCGACCGGTGGACGATTTCACCGTGACCGGCAGCTACGCTTATAACGAGAACACCTACCGCAATGACGTGGTCAACCAGGCCGGCACCGTGATCCAAGCGATCAAAGGACGCACCGTGGTCGACAGCCCGGAAAGCATCGCCAACCTCGAACTCGCCTATGACGACGGCATGTTCTACGCGCGCGGCAATGCCAACTACACCTCGCAGCGGTTCTTCACCTTCTCCAACGATCAATCGGTCGATGGTCGGGTGCTGGTCGATGCGCTGATCGGGGTGCGCTTGCAAAGCGACAATCGCTGGCTCGACGGGCTGGCGCTTGAAGGCACGGTGACTAACCTGTTCGACGAGCGTTACGTCTCGACCATCGGTTCAAACGGGTTCGGCTTCAGCGGTGACAATCAGACCCTGCTGCCGGGCGCGCCGCAGCAGTTCTTCGTGACCCTGCGCAAGGACTTCTGAGCTCGAAAGGTCTGACGACCAGGGCCGGTCAGCGAAAGCTGGTCGGCTCTTTTCGTGACAATACCTGATACCATTCACCTGAGACCAATCGATATCGCCCCGGCGAGGAGCCGCCTGTGATCCGCACGCTATTTCCAATGCCTATTACGCGCCGCACTACGCTGGGCAGCCTGGCGGCAGGGACAGCGGCGCTCACGGTTCCTCGCCGGGCGAATGCATCCAGCGATGGTCCATTCCGCCATGGGGTTGCCAGCGGCGATCCCAATGCGACGAGCGTTGTCCTGTGGACCCGGGTGACGATCAGCGGTGAGGTCATTCTGACCGGCGAAGTCGCAGAGGATCTTGGCTTCACCCGTATCGTCGCCCGCGCCGAGGTTACCACTGGGCCCAACCGCGATCATACCGCCAAATGGCTGGTGCGAGGGCTGGAGCCGGGGCGGACCTACTATTACCGCTTCCGATTGGACAGCGAGCCATCCCCGGTCGGCCGGGCGCGCACGCTCCCGGACGGGAGGCTTGACCGGCTGGGCATCGCGCTGGCGTCCTGCTCCAATTATGCCTTTGGCTACTTCAACGCCTATGAAGCCATCGCCCAAGATTCTGCCGTAGATTTCGTGCTGCACACTGGCGACTACATTTACGAGTATGGTCAGGACGGCTGGGGCGATGAGGTTGCCCGTGATCTGGGCCGCCGGCATGATCCCGCGCACGAGATCGTCAGCTTGTCTGACTATCGCCGCCGCCACGCCAAATACAAGACCGACGCCGGATCGCAGGCGATGCATGCCGCGCACACTTTCATGGCCTGCTGGGACGACCACGAAAGCGCTAACAACCCTTGGACCGGTGGAGCGCAGAACCACCAGCCGGAACGTGAAGGTGATTGGGAGGCCCGCCGGGCAGCGTCGATCCGGGCCTATTTCGAGTGGATGCCTGTGCGCGAGCCGGAATGGCTGGACCGCCCAGGCATGACCCGGAACGAATTCTGGCGCAGCTACAGCTTCGGCGATTTGGCGACGCTGGTGACACTCGAAACCCGCCACACCGCACGCGCCGAGCAGATCGATTACGCACAGCTTGGCGACGAGATCTCGAACACTGACGCCGTGGGGCGGTTCCGCAGTGACGTGCTCGGCGCACCTGGTCGGCGCATGATTTCGCCTGAATGCGAGACGGAGCTGGCACGCGCGCTCGAACAATCCGTGGCGGGCAAGCAGCCGTGGCGACTGATCGGCAATGCTGTCCCGATCGCGCGCACCGATGTTCCCGATCTGGTGGGGCTCGGCATCCTTCCAGATCCCGACACACCCGGCGCGCCCTACACCGCTGCTGCGCGCAACAACGCCAAAACCTTGGCGGCCAAGGGCCGGGCCGGCCTGCCGTTCTATCCCGACACCTGGGACGGCTATCCATGGGCGCGAGAGCGCTTGTATGAGCTGTCGCGCATGGCCGGCGCGGCCGATCTTATCTTCCTGACCGGAGACAGCCACAGCTTCTGGGCCAATAGCCTTAAGGATGGGCAAGGCCGCAAGGCGGGCCTTGAATTGGGCACCGCCGGTATCACCTCGCCTGGAGATTTCGTTGAAAGCGGGTTCGGCGATGACCTGTCACGGATGCTCGATAAGGCCTTCGCCGATTACGTCCCCGAGGTGGTGTGGACCGACAATATGCATCAAGGTTACGTCCGCCTCGATCTTGGGCGCAGCGCCGCCGAGGCGACCTTCATCGCAGTCGACACCATCCGCAGCCGCGCCTTCCGTCCCTTCATAGTCAACCGCTTCAGGATCACGCGAGGCAGCGATGGACTTCGCTTTGGATGAAGTTGGTCGCACGCGACGGCATCGGTAATCAGTGGCGTGGTCGCGATGTTCCGGTATGTTTGGCCGACCCCGATGCTGTTAGTTGAATATTGTGCCACCGAAATCGCTTGCTCATGCCAGCTTGCTAGCGCAGCAATTATGCATGGGGGAGCACCGCAACAGTCTTGAGCGCCTGATTCGGCTCGCGTTGGCGAACAGCCAGAATTGGGCGGCCGAGTTGGAATCAGGCCTACCCGACCCGCGCACGTTGGACGCGGTGGAAAAAGCCGCCTGGATTGAGTTGTTTTTCTGGAGCGAGGATGCTCATCTGAGGACATCGGATCGTCGTTGGGAACGTTGGCGCACTGAAAGACTCAGGCATCTCCTGGCCTGTCTTCAGATGCGCTTCTGCGATTATCGGATTTAGGGTCGGCCCATTGCGTCGATAACCGGTTGTGTCTTCCCTTTCCGCGGTTGCTTTGCCGGCGAAGGTTCAGCTGTTGCGGCTCGAAAACCCAATTGGAAGTTTCTACTCGTTGCTTTGTCCGAACCGGACATTCATCGTGGTGGATGCGAACGACCAACTTTGGGTCGACAGCCGACAAGGGGCAACACGGGCAGCGGATGACAGCTTTGTCTGGCATCCGGAAAACTCCTGCCATTCTGCAATCGACCCCAGTGCGGACAAAACCGGTGCCCCCGTTAACTCCGCTCTACGCACTTTCGGAACGCTCATCACAAATTGATCATGTTCTGGTTTGAGCGTCGAGCATAAGGGCACGGGAGCAAGTTGCCGATGCTCCCGTGCACAAGGATCATCAGAAGCCGTAGCGCACCACTGCCTTGACGGTTTGCAGGTTGAAGTCGTCATTGGCCCGCTTGAAGTCGACACCGCCAGCCAGCACGAACGGGTTGGTGGCCGGGGCTGTGCCTTGGCCGACGCGGATCAGCGTGTCGTCATCATTGTAACCGGTGTAAAGATACTCGATGCCGATCGAGAACTGCTTGCCGACCTTCTGCTCGATGCCAGCGCCGATCTGGTAGCCCCAGGCCTTGTCGTCGGCAATCACGGTGAAGGAATTGGCGGTGTTGCTCGTCTCGAACTCCTGGTCGAGCTTGGCATAGGCAAGGCCGCCCGTGAGGTAGAGCAGGGTCGAGGTGGCCGGGGTGTACCCGGCGCGCAGGCGCAGCGCGGCAGTATAATCGATCTCGCGCTCCATATAGTAGAACGCCGGTGTCGTGCTGAAGGCTGACACAGCATCGCGCACATTGGCGGTGCCGACCTCGCCCACCAGACCCACGACGAACTTCCCCATCTGGCTGTCATAGCCGAGGTGGCCATTGAAAGAGACTCCGTCAGAGTCGGACTCGCAGTTCGCGTTCTGCGGCGAGGTCGCGGCACCGCCGCAGAACCCCGGTGAGAAGGCATTGGCGCCCGCAGCGGTGGTCACGGTTTCGCCGAAGCTACCGTTTGATCCGCGGTCGAAGGAGATGAATTCATCGCCGTCGCTCGCCTGGAAGTCATAGCCGATCGAGGCGCCGGCATAGAAGCCCTCGAACTCGTCTTCAGCGTTGACAGGCACGGCGACCAGAATGGTCGAAGCGGTGGCGGCGAGGAAAATTGCTTTCATGGGATACTCCTGCAAATCGCGATTCTTGTGAACTTCACGTGCGCGAGAAAGCGGAGCGATTGCTGAGACAATCATCCTGTCGGCACCGATCGGTCCAATCGACGTCAGCGCCTAGAGCGTCGCAGCCCGCATTCTCTGGTGAAGATACGAGGATCTGAAGACGATCAGATGCAGCAAGCTCAGATCGCGGAAATTTTTCCTGACGCGATCGGCGTGGCGCTAGGCGCAGCGTGAGGTGCGCCTAGCGGAGACTCTAGTGAAACCGCGAGAACCGCGCCGTCAACGACCAGCGGCCTCAGGCTTTCAGGCAGTATCACCTGCGTCGTGCCGTTGCGTGCGATCAGGCCCAGCGAGCGAGGCACGCCGTCGCCAGGAATGACCCAGAGTTCTGGCGTCAGATCGGTATCAGGCAGGGCGACTGCCCGAATGTCGAGATACCGGCTGTCCGGCCCGATTCTGGCAGCGAGCAAGGTTCCGTCTCCCCCTGCAAGCTGGGCGATGATTACGGGTGCGGGGCTGATGGCCGCGGGCGGGGCACTGGCGTCGCGCAAAGGGGAGGTGCCGAACAGCATGATCGCAGCGAGGCTCGCCGCCATTGCTCCGGAAACTGCGGCGGCACCTTGCCAAAGACGCAGCGTGCCAACCTTGGCGGTGTTCGGGTTATCGTCGAGCCGCGCGTCAATCGCCGCCCACATGTCGGGAGGCGGAGCTTCTTCAAACGCTTCGCTGAGCGGATCGAGGCGTTGCTGCCAATCCATAACCTGCGCAGCGAAGCCAGGGTTGGCCAATGAGAGCCTCAAGGCTTCGGCCCGCTCCTCACCTTCTAGCACACCGAGAGCTAGCTCGGCTGCCAAAGCGGCTTGTTCGGGTGTGAGTTCGTCAGTCACCTTGGAGGCACCCCCGCAACTCTAGCAAGCCTCTGCGAATCCAGCTTTTGGTTGTACCGAGCGGTGTTCGCATCGTGGTTGCAAGTTCCGAATGGCTCAACCCGTCGAAAAAGGCGAGGGTGATTGCCCGCTGCTGTTGGGGCGACAGTGCCTCGAGGCAGTCAAAGATCTGCGCACGATCCTCATCGGCTGCCATCACTGCCAGCGCTTCATCGAACCCCGCGTCGCCGCCTTCTGCCGTGCCGGGCGCTACCAAGGCAGGGCTGCCATGCTTGCGCACCCAGTCAATGGCCGTATTACGGGCAATGGCGCAAAGCCAGGTAATCGGGCTGGCAAAATCGGGATTAAAGCGCCCAGCTCGGTTCCAGACTTTAAGATAGACCGACTGAAGGATGTCGTCTGCCGCATCGCGATCGCGGGCGATTTGAAGACAAACGCCATAGAGTTTTGCCGATGTGCGATCATAGACGGCGTTGAGCGCTCTTCGGTCCCCGCGCGCGACCCGAGCAATTAGGCCGGACAGCTCTGCACGGCGGACGTCGTCATTGTTGGCTGTCGGCATTGCTGGGGAGTATTGAGAGCTGCCCGACCTTGCAAGTCATTATCTTGGGGGCCAAGGCAGGATCCTTATGCATTGGCTCCCCCCGCTCGGGCGCGTGGAACTATCGTCGGTTGACCGGTGTGAAATGACGCAGATCCCGCGGCTTTTGTAGAAGCTACCCATCCGGAATCCACCCAGCTCCAGCCATAACTGACGACCCGGCTCGATCCCGAAATCTGCCCTCGGGGGAGCGGCTGTTTGGTCAGGTGCCCCCGGCCGGGCCTTATGTCGATGCCTAGGTGAGGCTAACTAGATGCGCTCGGTTTGACGAACGTTCTTCTTCCTGGCCAATCACGGCCAAGGAGAAAAATGATGACTCACTCTCACCTCGACCCTGCCATGCAAAATCGGGTCTCGTAGAATGCTGGCAGAACCGTAGGTACAAAGCGGCCACTGACCCAGAAGCAGATTTGGGCAATCCGTTTCTTCCTCGACCGGGAAGTGCGGCTCCGCGACCGCGCATTGTTCGACCTTGCGATCGACAGCAAGCTGCGCGGCTGCGATCTGGTGAAGCTCAGGATCGGCGACCTTGTGGCCGGATCTGAAGTCTGCAGCCGTGCGATGGTCATTCAGCAGAAGACAGGGCGACCAGTTCAATTTGAAATCACCGCAGATGCTCGCGCTAGCCTTGCTACGTGGCTTCTTCGGCGGAGCGGCACCATCGATGAATTCGTGTTCCCAAGCCGAATCCATTCGGGACAACCGTTAGGCACCCGGCAGTATGCGCGCCTTGTCGATGAATGGGTCACCGCAGCGGGGCTGCGGCGCGAAGATTATGGCGCCCACTCCATGCGTCGCACTAAAGCAGCGATGATTTACCGCACAACCGGAAACCTTCGTGCCGTGCAGATCCGGCTGGGCCATTCCAAGATCGAAAATACCGTCCGCTATCTCGGTGTCGACGTGGAAGATGCCCTTGTTCTGGCTGAGGTTATTGAGATCTGAACATCATGGCGGCCCTCGGGCAGGCTCCGATGGCCGCTTTTGGTGACGAGCAAAAGTCGCCGAACCGGCAACAACTGGGTGGTTTCTTGCTATTTCCTGATCATCCCTAAGTGGTTTATAGGGGGCTCGGTTCAGGAGCAAGATTATCGATGACCATTCGTTCCTCGTTGCCAAAGGAAAGCGTGGAAATCATGCTTCGAACTGTCGTCCTTACCTTGTCTGCACTTGTGGTGGGCGCAGCTTGCCTTGCCGTGTCGGGGCCGTTGCTGGGAGATGTTGCTGTCACAACTGCTCTGCAATCGGCTTTCGGCCCATCGCCGCAATGGGCCGAATGGGTGACCGACATGGCCAAGCCTCCGCTGGTGGTTGCGACGATGTCCGGGGGTGCGGGGCTGGCAGGGCTGGTAGCGGGCTGGCGTGGGGCAGTGGCGATACCGCTCGCTTTTGGCCTCGGCTGGTTGCTTGACAAAGCACTGAGGGCCGTGATCTTTGCGCCGCGTCCAGCAACCGAACTGGTCGAAGTCGCGAGCGCCAGCAGTTCGAGCGGCTTGCCCTCGACCTTTGGGCTTGTTTACGGAAGCATTTTTGGAGCCGTGCTGCTCGCAACGGCGAACGGCAAGATCGCGCTGGCGACGCGAGCCTTCGCCGTAGCCTTGATCATCATCGGCGCAGCGGCGCGGGTGGTGCTGGGCGGACACTGGGCCAGCCAGATGCTGGCATCGATCCTGCTTGGCTTGGCGGTGGCTGCGGCTGCCCTTGCTATGACAAATCTGATTGGACGTCGCGAGAGAGCAAACGTCCATTAAATGTCAGGAACGGGTCGCTTGTTGAACGGCAGGAAATCGCTGCGATTGCGAAAAATCTGCCCTTCAGGTTTCGACCCCTAAGCAGCCGTGAGCGCCGGGTCAGCTATGTAGCCTAATCCCTGTGATGCGAGCCCTATAGATTAGGTCCCGAAAGCGGGCGAAATTGAGGAGCGGCTAGAGCGTCGAAAATCCCAAGTCAGCGGCCAGCAACCTGCGGCGGTGGGAGCCGGTGCGGCTTCAGTCGCAACCAATGAAGTCATCGCTGCAATATGATGCTGAATCCTACATTGCATAGTCGCACGAGTATAGGCATAATTCCACCGATGACTTAGCGCTTCGCAATCTCGCAGTTTGATGTGAAATTCTCGCAAGTGCTGAATTTGTAATCTCGTCTAGGGGGAGAGGGCGATGAATAGGTCAAAGCAATCCGAGTATTCGGGGAACTTATTGATTGATTCGTTGATGATCGGTTCTCAGTGGGCGGAAAATGCACTGACCTTCTCTTTTCCAGATAGCTCCGAGCCATATCTTCCTGACTATCCAGCGGATTCGCAATTCTTGGTGAATGTTCAGGGGTTCTCTGAAGAATACCGCACCAAGGCCGTGTATTGGCTCAATCATATCAGCGACATAACCGGATTGAAATTCACGCTTCAGGAAAATGGAAGCGGCGATCTTAGGTTTGCCCGCTTTGATGATCCCCAAAATCTTGCGTATGCATACTATCCCGGCTCAGGGGCTGGCGGCGACATGTGGTTTGCCAACAACGGCAACATCCCCGAGCTACCGGGTGATGTGATTTATCACATAACGCTCCATGAAATCGGCCATGCTTTAGGCCTCAAGCATCCATTTGAAGGCCCGTTGGTCATGCCAGCCGAATTTGACATCGGCGTTTACACGGCAATGTCCTATTCTCTCGCTCCGGATGGTTCGCAGGTTTTTTCTCCAAATTTTGGTAGTTGGGAGCAAACCTTACCTTTGCTGGACATGGCGGCGCTTCAGCATCTCTATGGCGCTAATTTCTCGCATAATGACTCAGATACAAGATATACTTTCGACGAAAGCACCGGCGAAGTTTTTGTAAATGGGGTCTCTCAAGGTCTTGTGGCGGGAGGCTATATATTTCGGACCATCTGGGACGGGGGAGGCAGAGACCAGTATGACCTCTCGAATTTTTCCCAGAATCAAAAAATAGATCTCAAACCTGGCGGTTGGTCAACTTTCTCTCAAGATCAGCTGCAGCAGCAGTATGGCAAATTGAATGACGTAGGCGGTATCGACTGGACTCTCAAACCCGGAAATATTGTAAACGCCCTTTTGTATCAAGGCGATGAACGCTCACTAATTGAAGATGTGATTTCAGGTTCAGGCGATGATCAAATATTCGGCAATGCCGCAAATAATCTTCTCGCGGGCAATGGCGGATCTGACATCTTGGTTGGATGGGCGGGCAATGACACTCTCCAAGGAGGAGACGGAGACGATGACCTAACCGGCGGAGAGGGTGATGATGTTCTATCAGGTGGGAACGGCATTGATACAGCAAGGTTTTTAGGAAGCTCCGATCAATACAGTATTTCAATTTCTGGAAAAGAGATTTTTGTTGAAAGTATTGATATTGTTCCAGATGGCGGGAAGGATAGCGTTATTGGAGTTGAATTCATTTCATTTTCTGATGTCGTATTCAAAGCTGAAAATATACTGATTGGCAACATTCCAGTATTTACGTCAAATCCGACTGCAGAAATTTTTGAGAATGACAATTATGTTTATGCCGCGTCGGCATTTGACCCCAACGGCGAGACGGTCAAATTTTCATTATCTGGAAATGATGCCTCATTATTTCAGATCGATGCATTGAGTGGCGCAGTATCGTTTAGATCTCCTCCTAACTTCGAGAATCCAGCCGACGCAGACAACGACAATCGCTACGATATTGTAATTAGGGCAACCAATGAAAGTCGGCTTGGAAGTGATTTTGCCGTCAGCATCAAGGTGGCCGATAAAAATGAGATGCCAACGATCACAAGTGGGGCGATCGCTAGCGTCGTGGAGAACCAGACTTTGGCCTACTTTGCTACCGGGTATGACCCGGATGCACAGGCAGCGATCACTTACAGTATCGCAGGTACAGATGCCGGACTATTCAACGTCGACGGCACCACAGGCGTGGTGAGATTTAAGACAGAGCCAGACTTCGAGGCTCCTGACGATGCTGATGGCGACAATGAGTATCAGATTTCTGTGAATGCTTCGGATGGCGCGCTGAGCGATACTAAGGCAGTGACGATCAAGGTTACGAACCTCGACGAGGTTCCCGTCATCACCTCGAATGGGGGAGGCGACACCGCAGCTATTGTTGTTCCGGAGGGGCAGAGCCAAGTCACCCAGGTTTTTGCAAAAGGACCCTCACCTGGCGCAGTCACCTACACTATCACAGGCGGTGCGGATGCGAGCCGCTTCGCGATCAACCCCGTGACCGGTCAGCTGAGCTTTGTGACGGCTCCTGACTTTGAACAGCCGGACGATAGCGATGGCGATAATCTCTACGACGTAATAGTCAGCGCCAGCGATGGCAGCTTGACCGATATCCAGACCCTGAACGTGAGTGTTGCCGACCGCAGCGTGGCGCCACGGCTGATCACACCGGATGGCTTTGCTGGCGGGATTGGCGGCACCACAGCGGTATTCCTGACCTCGGGCTTCCAGGACCTCCGCATCATCGACGGTCCCGGCACGATAACGCTAAGTGGCCCTCCAGGCGGCGATGACATTATTCGCTTTGCTGGCGCTGCCAGCGCCTACACCATCGCCCGAGTGGGCTCGCGGGTCGAGATCGCAGATGGCGATACGGTTGTCAGCATCCCGGTGAGCCCCATAGGCATCAACGTGGTGTTTGGTGACGGTCCACGCACACTGGCGATAGTAGCCGGTCAGATACGGCTAGGCAGTCAGCTTGCGAACAATACTCCAGCCGCGATCACTATACCGGCCGATACAGACCCGCTGCCTAACCTTGCCGATCCTGCGGTCCGCGGGCGGCTTATTGTGGCCGAAGGCTTGGAGGTTAAAGTCGCTGGCAAGATCGATGTCTTTGGTACCAGCTTCGACAACGAGCTGTTTGTGGCGGCTGGCGGGGACATTGCCATCCGCGGTGGCTTCACCGGCGGCATGGATACGGTCGGCTTTAATGGACCGGCAAGCGACTACACGGCGGTGCGTTCGGGTAGCGCGGTGTTCATTGAGACGAGTGGCACAAGGGTTAGCATCCCGGTCAGTCCCGGGGGCACCAGGCTTACCTTTGCCGACGGCGAGCGCCTGCTCCGCATCGACCCAGTCACCGGCAAGGTTCTTCTCGGCGACCAAGAGCTCGGCTCCACACAGGCAACTCTGGCTGGTAGCATGCAAACCAGTTCGATTGATGCCAACGACGTCACTGCTTCTATCTCGCCCAGCGGCGGCAACCTCATGGCTCTGGCGCCATCTTCGTTTGGCGAGATGCTAGCCTTTGCTGGCGCCGGCAGCTCTACTGGTCTGCAGCGTCTGGTCGACCTGGCCGAAGGCGGAAGCCTTGCAGACACCCAAACAGACTTGCAACTTCTGCTGTCCGATGACAGCGGGTTCGACCCGCTGGGCCCGGCCGACATGCTGCGGTTGTACTACGCCACGGCCTACACTGGCCTGTATGCCCAAGCCTATTTGGCACTCGATGATGAAGCGCTTATGGAGTTCCATCGGCATGGTAGAGGTCAGTTTGGTGACTTTGCTGACATTTACTACGGTCTAGGGAACCCCGGCAGCCTTACCGGCGAACTTCCCAATCACCTCGTGTTCAACCTCTCAATCGACAGCTTCTCAGCAGGAGGGTGAAAAGGGCCGAAATGCAGGACTTTACCTTACGGTGCGGCCGCCGAAGGGCTGCTTGTCACATCGCGACGAACAATAATTTACGGGGCGCAACCGGCCCAGGAGCCGATTACAGCAGGCCAAGATCAACCGGCAGGAATTCACCCATGAGTGGTCATGAGCGGCGCCGATTCGCGACCCCGAAGCGGACATTGGAAGCGCAGAGACTGATATCCGGTTACCGGTCAGAATAGGGTGTCCCTCACTATAGCTCTTGCGCTCAAGTCACTGTTGCTGAGATAAAACGTGAGCGGCAGCCGATCATTCGCCATGTCCGCTGCGGAGCTTTATGGTTCGACGGATTGGCTTGTGGTCGCTGGGTATTCTTGGGGTGCTTGGCCTTGCCGGGTCGCTCGGCTTTTGGATGCTGTTCCCGCCCGATGTTGCGGTGCCCCCCAGTTCCGACCGGATGATCGCCGGGGTCACAATCTGGAATCCTGGCGAGCCCTCCCAGCCCGATCAGACCATCATCGTCAAAGACGGGCGCATCGCCGAAATCCGACCAAGTCGACCAGATGACGATCCGCCGATCTGTCCGGGCTGCATCGTCATGCCGGGCCTAATTGACGCCCATGTCCATACACCACCCCAAGCCGCGATCGGCAACCAGCGCCTGTTTTCGCTGCTCTACCTGAAATATGGGGTGACCAGCGTTCGCGATCTTGGGCAGACCGATGATAGTATTGCCGATCTGCAAGCCGAGATTGCGGCAGGACGGATCGCCGGCCCGAGGATGTATCGCTGTGGCCCGGTCCTGGACGGCGAGCGGCCAAGCTGGCCCAGCGCCTTGCGGATCGTTGACGGGGCGCAGGCGATTGGCGCCGTGAAGACTCTTAAGGCGAGCGGCGCCAGCTGCATCAAGACCTACACGGGCCTGCCTAAGGAAGCATTCAGCGCAGCTGCCACCGAAGCGAGGCGGCAAGGCCTGCCGCTCGTAGGTCATACGCCGCACGCGGTAAACCTGCGCGATGTGTCCGATTTCGAGGTCCAGCATTTCAACGGGATCCCTTATCTCCACAAACCGCCGCCCGAGGATGCCGATTATCGCAGCCAGGATGTGTCCGCCATGAGCGAGGTTGACATTGCCGAAGTGATCGCGCTGATGAAGGCCAACCGCATTTCGATCCTGCCCACGCAGGCGAACCAGAAAGCCCGGTTGACGGCATCGGACCGAAAGCGCTTTCCTCCCACAGAAGGCCTGCGGCATCTCCCGTCCTTTTGGGAGCAGGCCTGGCCTATGATCGTCGCGCACCCGGAATCCGCCGAAGCCGTCGCAGCCGACCTTGATGGCATCGCGGCAGAAGTCGCCTTCGTCGGCAAGGCCCGTCTGGCAGGTATCGATGTGCTGGCGGGAACGGATGTCGTCATGCCCTATGTCGTGCCGGGCGAGTCCCTGCATCTCCAACTGGCGATGCTGTCCCAGGCCTTCGGCGGCGACGAAGCTGCGCTCGCCGCTGCGACGCAGGTCAATGGTCGCCATGTCGACCGTGGCATGGTTGGCCGGATCGCGGTTGGCAACTTTGCCGACCTGCTGATCCTGCGCAAGGGCTCGCGTCCCGATCTGGCAGCGGTGCGGGACTGGCAGTTCCTGACGGTCGGCGGACGAATGTATCCGCGCGCACAGATCGATGCTGCGGTCGAGAGTTACGACCAGCATTTCCGCGGAGCCTATTACGAGACTGTGATGAACGGGCTTGTCAGCATTCTGGCTTCCGGCTTTAGCCGCGAGGAGAGCCATTAGTCTGGTTGACTGAGGCCTGCCTTGCAGAGCCGCAGAATGCGAGCTGGATACCCCTATGGCAGAGCGGCAATAGCTGCCATTCGCCTTTCCACCCACTTGCGGTCATGGCTGACATCATTGTGTGGCCCCGATAGCGGACGGGCAGCTATCGCCTCACCTGCGCCAAAAGCAGACCTTCCGCAAACGACCCCAAGTCAGACGTTCGGTTGCGACCTGCGACTTCCTGAAAACGGCCAAGTCTGGATGGGGCTAGAAGCAGCTAGAATTGGGACTTGGCAGCCGCTCTAAAGCGGATTGGCGAATAACGGGTCTTGCCAGAAGCTGAACGACCATTCGCCTGGCCCGTGGGGGGATGGCGGCTCAAGGTTCGCTTCATGACGACCTGACTTGCTGGAGCCAGCCTGGCTCTTGCTACCTTGCTTTGGAGTACAGGTTCTCGACGCTCCCGCTAGCGGAGCAGGTCATCGGCGCTGCATTTGCCACCCCCCTATTGCCTCGCGGTCTTGTCTGACTGGCGCGCTGCGCGGGCGAGGGCGGTCAGGCGGGCCTTGCTCGCCGACGGGCCCGAGAGAGCTGCGACAAGTTCGACCGTGCGCGTGGTGCCGCGCAGGTAGTTCACGGTGACGCGCCGAACATAGTGGCCGATTTCGGGCGCATAATCCCACTCGCGCTGCTCAAGGAGGCGCATTGTGGTGGGGGAATAGCGGTCGCACTTGACTGGGATCGCGTCGTATGTGCCCGCCTGCACGGTAAAGCTCTTGAGTTTGCCCGTCTTGCAAACCCATAGGCTGACCGACCGCTTCGCCGAGGCCTGAGCATTGGCCTTCGTTTCAGTCACGACCCTGAAGCGCGCCGATTTTCCGCTACCCTTGCCATCGCCGATGGGCCAGAGCGCATCGGGACTGCCGCGCACTTCGCGCCGTCCCGTCGCGCGGCCGCTGCGCCATTCCAGCACTGGCACCACGAAATTGCGGCTGCGCTTGTAGCTCGCTCCTGACAGGCCTGCCCAAGTCAGGCGTTCGCCATCGGAATTGATAACCCGCTCGACGCGGCCGTCGGAGAAAACGAAGGCATCGCCGGGCTCGTATTCCGGCATCGGCACTGGTGCTGGGAACACGGCTGCAAGGGCCGTTGCGGCTGCCATGCTGAGCGAGTTTGGCCAGGTCACTGGCTGGCCTCGACCAGACCGGCTCCATAGATTGGATCACGCCCACGCGGGCCGAGATCGCGCGCCTCGGCTTCGAGCGCGCGGATCGCCTTCTTGGCGGCTGCGGGATCGGCCTTGCCAAGTTGGCGCGCCAGCCGCGCGGCGACCAGCGGTGCGGCAAAGGAGGTGCCGGTGGCATCGCGCACTTCACCCTTGGCGTCGATCGCCGGGACAGCCACGCCCCGCGCCGCGAAATCGACATGCGCGCCGCGATTGGCGTAGCGATAAACGCGGTTCTGGGCATCGACCGCAGTCACGCCGACGACATTGTCATAAGCCCCAGGAAACACCGGCGGGGCGGCGGGGCCATCATTGCCCGCCGCTGCCACGATTACATGGCCGCGCATGGTGATGCGCGCAATTGCGCCGGCCACGGCAGGGTTGCGCGGGCCGGACAGGCTGATGTTGATCACCGGGACGCCTTGCGCCGCGAGCCAATCGAGCGCCTTGATCAACGCGAAGCTCGACCCGGCGGATTCGCGCGGGCCGGAGAAGATGTCGGCGACGAAGATCTTCGTGCGCGCCGCCGGATCGGCCTTAGTGCCAGCCATCAGGTGGGCCACCGCGGTGCCGTGCAGACGCGCTTCGGCGGCCTTGCCGTTGAAAGCGCGCTGGCTCAGCGTGACATGTTTGAAATAGGCGAGGCCCGTCGCGATCCCGGTGTCGATCAGCCCGATCTGGCAGCCGCAGGCCGCACGCTGCTGCACACTCGCGCTCTTGCGGCGCTTGGTCTGCACCGCCGAGCTGTCGAACAGGTGATTATAGCCGATGGTGTCGGGGTCGGCGATCGTCTCGAGCGTGTCGAGCGCGGCCTCGTCGGTGATCTGGGCCGGGCCGCGCAGCAGCAACACCGTGCCTTCTACCGAGGCGAGATTCTCGCTGGCGACCAACTGAAAGCCGCCCGCCTTGAGCTCGGCAAGGTCGGCAGCGGTCAGATCGAGCGCGACGAATTCGCCGCGGCGATAGCGGAAGCCGTCACCGTCGATGTCGATCCGGTCGCGTTCGTCATTCGCGGTGCGTTCGGTTTCGGTCTCGCCGCTGGGGAGCAGCCACTGGCCGGGGTCATCGTCGAGATCGTCTGCGCCGTCATCGGTGTCGCCGCGATCATCGGTGATGTCGTCGCCATCATCGCCGCCAGCGGCTGGGCCGTCGTCATCATCGTCGCCGCCAACGGTAGCGCCGTCATCGTCGCCGCCGCCGCCGCCGGCCGCGCCGTCATCGTCGTCATCGCCGCCGGCGGCGCCATCATCGTCGTCATCGCCACCCGCCGCGCCGTCATCGTCTCCGCCCGCGTCATCACCGCCGCCCGCGTCATCGTCTCCGCCCGCGTCATCATCGCCGCCAGCGTCATCATCGCCGCCAGCGTCGCCGCCGCCCGGGTCGTCGCCGCCGACATCGTCGCCGCCAGCATCATCACCGGGATCGTCCCCGCCGACGTCATCATCCCCGCCGGGATCCTGATCATCGGGGTCCTCAACGTCGTCGTCATCCTCGTCGTCATTATCGTCGTCGTCATCATCGCCCGCGTCCTGCGCGGCGAGCGGGGCATGCAAAGAGATTGTCACCGAGCCGAGCGTCAGCCCTAGCATCAGCAAATATGCAATGATGACCCGCGTTTGCATCGAATGCCCCCTGACCGCCCCAACAACAAAGCTGGGAGGACTGTTTCGTTCCTTACCTCGCTATATACGAAACTAGCTTTTCTTTTATTCCCTTGTCCTGTCTATGGGCGGAATATTGCCACTTGCTGAACCGTTGAGCCCATGAACCGCCCGATGAACCCGGACGATACGACAAGGCAGGCGCTGATCGCGCTAATCCCTCGCCTGCGCCGTTTCGCCCGCGTGCTGACGGGGTCGATCGCCGATGCCGACGATGTCGTGCAGGCGGCGTTGGAGAAAGCAATGGTCAACCTTGGTCAATACCAGCCCGGCACCCGGCTTGACGCTTGGGTGTTTCGAATCGCCCGAAACCACTGGATCGATGACCGGCGCCGTATGCACAACCGCATGGGCCATGACGACATCGGTGAGATGCTCGATCTGGTTGGCGACGATGGTGTGACGGTGGTCGAGGCGAGTGCCGAAGCGCGGATGGTGCGAGCGGCGGTCGACAGCCTGCCGCCCGAACAGCGCGATGTGGTCGCACTGGTGATGCTTGAGGAGCTGAGTTATCGCGAGGCGGCTGATCTGCTCGGCTTGCCGATCGGCACGGTGATGAGCCGGCTTTCCCGCGCCAAAGCGGCGCTGGCAAAGCGGATCGCAGGTGAAGGGGCGATGCAATGAGCACGGGCTTCACTGATGCGCAGCTCGCCGCCTTCCTAAGCGGAACGCTCGAGGACGAGGCGCTGATCGATGGGATCGAGGCGGCGATCAATGCGGACCCGGCGCTTGCCGAACGTGTCGAAGCGCTGGCCGTGGCCGAGCCTGTGGACACCGCAGTGCGCGATGCCTTCGCTCCAGTGCTGGATGCGCGCGTGCCTGAGCGGCTGATCGCTGCGGCAACCCCGCTAGAGGCCGAAATGGTCGACCTCGCCGCCCCGCGCGCAGCGAAGTCGGCTGCGCTGCCGACACCTGCCAATGACACCGGCCGCAGCAACTGGCGCTGGCCCCAATTCGGCGCGATGGCGGCGAGCCTGGTACTGGGCGTGCTGATCGGCGGCCCGCTGCTCAAGGGCGGAACAGAGGCACCCTCGGGCGGCAGTCTGGTGCTCGCCAGCGCTGATCTCACCGCCATGCTCGATTCTGCGCCGAGTGGTCAAACGACCGATCTCGCCGCGCTGGGCGAGGGCGAGGTGGTGCTGACCTTCCGCAACGCCGAGGGCCAGCTGTGCCGCCAATTTCTGATCGCAGGCACAGGCGGGACGACCAGCGATGCGCTCGCCTGCGCTGGCACGGGCACGGGCGGCGCGGCCAAGTGGCAGATCGAGGCCTATGGGCGGCGTGCGGCTTCGGTCGGCGAAATGAAGCTCGCCAGCGGCGAGGCTGCACCCGCAGTAGTCGCCGCGGTCGATGCGATGATCGACAGCGATCCCCTAACGGGTGCCGAAGAACTCGCCGAACTCGAGAAGAAATAGCCGCAGCTGCCGCAGCAAAAAGCCCGGGCGGTCGCCTGAGCGCCCGGGCTTTTGCGCTTGCTCCAGCAACAGCGCGTCAGATCGTGAAAAGCACCTCGACCACAGTGGCGATGCCGCTGTCGGTAGAGATAAGGAACCGCTCCTCGCGGATCGAGACGATATCTGCGCGGATTTGGATGTTGGGGTGCAGCTGATAAAAGCCGCCGACGCCGATCAGCCGGTTCTCTCGGTCGGATGCCCTGGTGAGGGCGACACTGCCAGCAGCGCCCCACTCTGGCGTCACCCAGCCCACTCCGCCGTTCACTTCCCACTGGTCGAACCCGCGGTCGAGCCGGTTGGAATCGCCGCGGTCCACGTAAGCCGCACCGATCCGCAGGGGACCACGGCGGGCCTCCGCCCCTACGCTCCAGCTGTTGAGATCGGCGCGGGTGGTGACCGGATCGGCGTCGCCCGTGGCATAGCCACCGCTCGCACCGAGGATCCAGTCGCCCACCGGCTGCTGGTACTGCACCCCGAATTCAAAGGCATCGTTGACCTCGATGCGGTCGCGCGAATCCACCGCGACAGCGTTGCGGCGCACTTTGGGCGAATAGGACACCCCGCCGCGCAAGCCCCCGACGGGAGGCGAGAGGTAGATCACCTTGAAGGCGTCTTGTGTGTCGAGCGCGCGCAGCAATGCCTGTGTCCCGGCATAGCGTGAGAACTCGCCGCGCACCTGCCCCAGCGCCACCAGCGGTGCGGCAAAGGCGAGGGTATCGGCCGGCCCGTCCTGTAGGCCCACCTCGACGCGGCCATAGTCGCTCGCCGCAAAGCCGTAGATTTCGCCCGCTTCGAGCACTTCGGAGGCGCGACGGCGACTGTTCTGTTCCGCGTTCACGCCAAGGATGATCCCGCCGGGCGAGGTCCACTGAGCGTTGAGCCGGGCGAACAGGTCGACCTTGGCGTCGGGAGAATCGGTAGCTGGATCATCATCGTCGAACACCGCTCCCTGCGCTGCGGCGCCTGCAGTCAGGCGGATGTCGATCCCCTCCCACTGCACTTCGAGCCGGGGCAGTGCCTTGGTTTCCTGTTGCTCGTCGGCCTGCGCCTGTGCCGCCGTTGCGCCCGCGATCGCCGTGCCGAGTGTCGCTACGCTGTAAAGGCTTAGGATCTTTGCGTTAATTGTCATCTTCAAACCTTCAGGAAATGGCCGGCTTGGCCGTTGCAACATAAAATAACCTATTTTAGATTTTGTGCCCGGTTCCTGAAAAGAATTGCTCCGCTCGCACCCGACGAGGTGGTCGCGCAGCAGCGAGGTGTGCGCCAGCGATGCGACGTCGCCGTGATCCCCATAGCGCGGATTATGCAAAGGATCGGGGGGGCATGGCTGCGACACGGGGCTCCTCCTGTTGCAGGACTGACCTGCGTTAACGGGCTGGGACCTGCGTAAATTCCCCCCATGAGAGGCAAAATTTTTCTGGCCGGGTTTAGGGAATAAGCCCACTGCCTGCTCCGTTTGGCTTGCGAACCGGCGCTATCGCCGAGCCGCAACAGGAGCCTTTCGTGACCTCTCGCAACCCCGTGCCCCCCCGACTCCTGCAAGCCATCGCGCTGGCGGTTCCCTTGGTATGCTTCGCCACCGCCGCCCTCGCCGAGACCGCCGTGCCAGACCAGGATTCTCAAGGTAGCACCATCGATGACGAGATCGATGACGTCGCTGCCGCCAAAGCGGGTTCCGGCTGGAGCCTCGATCCCGGTCTCAGGCTCACCGCGCGCGGCGTCACCGCACGCTCGACTGCGCCTGCCGAGGACGAGGTGGTCGATGGCAACGCGCTCGCCGTGGTCATCACCCCTTCAGTGGTGCTCGCCAAGGACGAAGTGACCGTGACGCTGCGCAATGCGACGACCAGGCTCGAATTCGAGGACGTAGGCCGCACCGACCGCTGGCAGAACGCCGCGCGCGCCGCGATCAGCTTTGACCTTTCCGACGCAACCCGCCTCACCGCTTTCGGCGAGCGCAGCGACAATATCCTCGCCGCGGAATTCACCTCGACGGACGAATGGGAATTCGGCGGGGAGATCATGCACAGTCTCGATGCTGCGAACCGCCTAGCGCTGGGCGCCAGCTGGCGGACGCGCAGCTATGACGATGCGGCGGGCTCCAGCGGTGACGGCATCCGCGTCGACGGCGAATACCGCTACCGCTTCGGGCCGAACCATTATGCCTTCCTGCGCGGGCGCTATGACGCAATCAATTCGTCCGAGGCGCGCCGCAACCTCACCCGCTGGCTGGCCGAGGCGAGCTACCAGCGCCCGATTGCCAGCGACCTGCGCCTGCGCGGCGAGCTCAGCTACCAGCGGCTCGACTTCGGCGGCCGACCGGTAGCGGGCGGCGGCGTGCGCGAGGACGAACTGTTCTGGCCCGAGCTGACCCTGGTCTGGAGCCCCGGCCCGTGGCGTATCGCCGGAGAGGCCCGTTACGTTGTCCGCAATTCCACCGATCCGGCGTTCGACCGGTCGGGCTACCGCTTCGAAGTGGAGGTTTCCCATGCGTTCTGATGATCTGACCCTGCCGGGCGATATTGCATTGCAGCGCGCGGGCTATGCCCTTGCCGCTTCTCTGGCCGCGACCTTCGGGGCGATTGTCTGGGCGCTGTTTGATCCTTCCGACAACATCGTCACCGGTGCGGTGATCGCGATGTTCGGCGATCCCTCGCGTCCGTGGGACCTGCCGGGGATGCACCTGCTGCTGGTGATGCCGTTGGGCGCGACGGTGGTGGTGTTTGTGCGCTCTGTGCTGGGGTGGAAGACGTTTGGTCTGTTCACCCCGATGCTGCTGGCACTGGCCTATCTGCAATCCGGGCCGATTGCCGGGCCGGTTGTTTCGACCTGCGCAATCCTAGTCGGGATGCTGGCGGTGCCTTTCCTCAAGCTGCTGAACCTCTCGCGCGTCGGCTTTCTCGGCACGCTGATTGCGATTGTCGTCTCGGCGCTCGGGGCGATGGCCCTGAAGTTCGACCAGCCCGCGCTCGTCAGTGCTTTCCCGGTGGTGGTCACCGCGCTGATCGTCGAGCGGTGGTGGAACGCTTACGAGGCCGATGGTCCGAAGAAGGCCGTGCGCATGACTATCGCGACGCTCGGTGTCGCCATCGCGATCCAGCTGCTGGTCGCTGCTCCGCCGGTGGTGTGGCTGGCTACCGAATTGCCGCTGGGGCTGCCGCTGGCGAGCACCGCGCTGATGATCGTGCTGGGCCGCTATCAGGGCCTGCGCCTCTCCGAAATTGCGCGCTTCCGCGCGGCTGCACAGGCAGGAGTTTGACATCATGACCGTCCTAGGAATGAACCGCCGCAATGCCCTGATCGCCCGTCTCAACCCGCGCGAGGCGATCAAGGGGGTCAACCAGAAGTTCGAGACCAAGCAGCGCCTCGCAGCTGCTGGGGTGCCGGTGCCGCCGACCCTCGCGCTGATCGCGGGCGAGGCCGAGGCGGCGGGTTTCGACTATGCCAGCCTACCCGATGCCTTCGCGATCAAGCCCAATCGCGGGCGGCGCGGGGAGGGCGTGATCCTCGTTGACGGCCGTTGTGAAGGCGGCTGGCGCAAGCTCAATGGCGATGTGCTCACCGAAAAGGCGTTGCGCGCGCATGTCACACGGATCCTCGCCGGAGAGCTATCGCTCGAAGGCGGCAATAGCGACACTGCGCTGATCGAGCCGCTGATCCGAACCCACACCGATTTTGCGCGATTGGTGCCGTTCGGCCTCCCCGACATCCGCATCATCTGCCTTGGCGATGTCCCGCTCATGGCGATGACCCGGCTGCCGACGCAAGAGAGCGGGGGCCGGGCGAACCTCCACCAGGGTGCGGTGGGCGCAGCGATCGACTTTCGCGACGGGACGATTTTCCGCGCCGTGCTGGGAAAGAACGAGGTGTTCGACCACCCCTCTACCGATGCTGCGTTGATCGGTGCGCGGCTGCCGTTCTGGAACGAGACCGTCGCCGCCGCAAGGCGCTGCTCGGGTGCGCTGGGACTAGGCTATGTCGGGGTCGATCTGGTGATCGATGCCACGCGCGGCGTGCAGGTGCTCGAATGCAATGCCTACCCGGGGCTCGAGATCCAGAACATCAATGGTGCCGGGCTAGGGTCGCGGATCGCTCTGATCGAGCGCCTGCAACGCGAGCGCGCCCGCGCCCCGCGGCGGGCGGGACCGAGGACTGCGGTGCGGCCGGTCCATGATTGGCGCGCCGCACTGCGGGACGCCGCCCGCAAGATCACTAACCGAGTGGCCGGCGCTTTGGCGCGGCCCGCGACGCTCGCAGCCTAATCGCCGGGCGGCGAAGTTTTTCGAGAGCGCCGGGAATAGGCCACCGGCCTGAACCGTTAACCCTATGCCAGCCGGAACGACCCGACCGGCTGGCACCCTCACTTCCCGTCGCGGGTCGGCGGCGGGTCTTCCCTCATGTTCAGGAGAAGACCGTGCATGTCACGCCGATCCCCCATGCCCAGCGCCCACACCCCCTCCGTCCCTCCGGAGAGCAAGCCTATCGCCGGTGGCCGGCCATGAAGCGCGCAGATGTCGCGATTTTCGCCGCCCTTGCGCTGTGGTGCGCGCTGTTCGCCCTCACGATCGTGCAATACGAGCCGGGCGAGCGCCCCGTGAGCTGGCGCGAATGGCTGCTGGCTGCCGCGCTTCACCTGCCATTCGTCGCGATCCTCTCCTTCCTTTTCTTCGGCCTGATCGAGCGCTTCGACTATTTCCGCATCGCCGCCCGTCCGCCACGCCCTGGCAATCTGCCGCGCCGCACGCCCAAGGTCTGCGTGCAATTGCCCATGTTCAACGAGGATGCCGTCGCTGAGCGCGTCATCGCCGCGGCCTGCGCGCTGGACTGGCCGCGCGCAAGCCTCACGGTGCAGGTGCTTGACGATTCCACCGACGAGGCAACCAAGCTGAGGGTGCGCGCTTTCTGCAAGGCCATCGCCACGAGCACCGGTGTCGATTGCCGCTGGATCCACCGCACCGACCGACAGGGTTACAAGGCCGGAGCGCTCGAGGCGGGGCGGCACATGACCGACGCCGAATTCTTCGCGATCTTCGATGCCGATTTCATCCCGCCGCCCGATTTCCTGACCCGTGCGATCCCGCATTTCTACGACATCACCGGCCGCGCCATCGCCGACCTTGCCGTGGTGCAGGCACAATGGGGCCACCTCAACGACCGCGAGAGCTTGCTCACCTGCGCACAGGCTCTGTGGGTGGACGATCACCATACGCTCCAGAAGACCTGGCGCAGCGGGGTGATCGGCTTCGTCAACTTCACCGGCACCGCCGGGGTGTGGCGGCGCGCGGCGATCGAGGCGGCGGGCGGCTGGCGCGCAGCCAGTCTGGTGGAGGATTGCGAGCTGTCGATCCGCGCCCTGTTTGCCGGATACCGCACGCGGTTCGTGGGCACCATTGTCGCCCCGGCCGAGCTGCCCTCGACCATCGCCGCCTACCGCTCGCAGCAGAAGCGCTGGACCCAAGGCTGGGCCCAGCTTCAGCGGCTGCACATGCGCACCCTGCTGACGCGCTACCCCACGCCCTTCGCCCGCCGCCTCTACCTTACCTATTTCGCCGGGATCTGCTGGCAGTGGTTCCTGTGGACCGCATGGATCATGGTGCTGCCCTTCCTCATCGCCACAGGGTTGTGGCTGGGCGCGCTCGGGATGGAGCTGGCGGTGGCTGCCTATGTCTTGCCGCCGCTGTTCTTTGCGGTGCTTGCCGGGATGATCGCCGCCAACGAGGCGCGTCCAACCTATGCGCTCCACGGCCGCAACGGTTGGCGCGCGCGGCTAATGCGGATGGCCCGCGTGGTGCCCTACATGATCCTCAACACCGGCATGATGCCGCATCACTTCTGCGCCTTTCTCGAGGGGATGTTCGGACCGCTCCATGCCGAGTTCGTGCGCACACCCAAGACCGCCGCGACCGATAGGGCGGGCACAGCGAGGACCACTAGGGCCGCGCGCCCCAAGGCCCGGATGAAGGACACGGCCTATCTCAAGTTCGAGCTGTTCTTCTGCCTCACCCTCGTCGCCTGGGCAGGGTTCTTCGTCCACGCCGGACAGGCCTTAGCGGCCTTCTGGTCGCTATGGATCCTCGCCTGCGTGGTCGGTCTGCGTGCCGCGCCTGCGCTCTCAGCCCTGCTTGCCAAGGATGCTGCCCATGCTCGCTAAGACCCCCCTCGCTTGCCTGCTGCTGCTGGGCACTGCCCTTGCCGCTGCCCTGCCCGCTGCCCCGGCGCTGGCGCAGGATGCCGCCGAGACGGCGCTCGCCGAGGCCCGCGGCGCCGCCGACGCCGGACGTTCGGCCGAGGCGATCGCGCCCTATCGCGAGGCAATGCGTCAGGCGCGCGAGGAGCGTCCCGACTGGCGGCTCGAACTCGCCGACCAGCTGACCTGGGCGGGCGATCTCGATGCGGCGGTGCAAGAATATCGCGCGGTTATCGCCAGCGGGCGGGGCGATCTGATGCGCAAGGCGCAGACCGGTCTCGGCCGCGTGCTGGCACGGCGCGGTGACCATGCTCCCGCGGTCGCTGCCTTCGATACCGCGCTGGCGCTAGATCCCGCCGACCTCGAGGCGGCGCTGCTGCGCGCGCAGGCGCTGTCGTGGGACAACCGCCAAGCCGAGGCCGAGGCGGGCTATCGTGCGCTGCTGGCCAAGGACCCGGCCGATGAGCGCGCACTGCTCGGCCTTGCGCGGGTGCAGACCTGGCGCGGGCGGCAGCGCGCGGCGCTCGCGACCCTCGCGCAGCTCCCCGATGCGCCCGCCAATGCGACCGAGGCCGTCACCATCACCGCTGAGGCGCAGCAATGGCTGGGCCGGCCTGACCGCGCCGCGGCCACGCTGCGCGCTCGCCTCGCCGAGGCACCGGGCGATGATCGCGCCCGTTGGCTGATGGGCCGGCTGGAGCGCGACATGCGCAGCGAGGTCCGTCTGGATGCCCGCCGCTTCGATCAGTCCGACGGGCTCAATGTCGCACAAATCAACCTCGGTGCAGATTACCGCTTTGCCGATGGACGCGGGCGGATCGGGCCGCGGCTGCAACATGCCACCTTCGATCCCACCGACGCCCCCGGCGACACGTTCACCGTCACCCGCATTGCGGCGAACGGCGGGTGGCGCCTGTCGAACGCGGTCGATCTCAATGCTACGATCGGCGTCGACAGCATCGTTGCGCCGGGCCCCGGTGGGGCGGAGGAATTCCTGACGTACGATGCCTATGCCTCGTTCTTCGCCGAAGACCGCGTGCGGATCGACCTCGGCGTCCAGCGCTTCACGCTCGACAGCGAGCCGACGCTGCGCAATCGGGTTATCGCGAACCAGATCAAGGCCTCGGCCGATGTCCTGCCGACCGAGCGCAGCCGTCTCACCGCCCGCGCCGCCACCGCCGATTATAATGACGGCAACCGCCAATGGTGGTGGCAGGCTGAGTTCGAGCAGCGCCTCGCGCTCGCGCCGCGCGTCCATGTCGGGGCGCGCTACACCGGCACCAGCTTCCGCCTCGTTGGTCAGCCGGGCTATTTCAGCCCCGGAGAGTATCACGCGCTCGAGGCGACGCTGCGGATCGACGGGCAGGCGGGCCCGCGAACCTGGTATGGCCTGCGCGCCAGCGCCGGGGCGGAGCGCGACGTCGGCAGCGCCGAGCGCTTCATTCTCAGCACCAGCGCCTACCTGCGCCAGCAGCTCACGCCCGCCGTCGATATCGAGGCAGCTTACGACTACAGCTCGTCGAGCGCGGCTTCCTCGACCGGTTTTGAACGCGGCATCGGCCGGATCAGTCTGATCGCACGGTTCTGAGACCGGCCCGCAGATGCGGCGTTCTGGATTCCAGCTACCGTCCTGAGTGAGTATGAACGAACCGCGTTTCCGAAAGCATTATGTCGGCTTCTGGTGAAACCAGACATTCAGTTCGGCGGCCGTGAGTGACTGGGTCTGGTCGAATGGCGACGCATTGCTCGGCTGCGTTCGACGGCAGCTATTGCGTTCTATCATCCGAAAGCGGTCAGGCGGCTCCCCCTCCAGTTTCGGTCATTGAGCTGAGGTTATTCGCTTCCCGAAAGCGGACATCTTAGTTGCGATAACGCATCATTCGTTGAAGCCCACGGCAAGGCGCTGGTGGTGCGCGATGCCTTGGGCGCGGGCATTCCGGGGGCGGGCGTGGGCTGCGCTGTCTCCCGCCGCGCGCTTGACCGCCTGGTGGAGCGTCACAGCGCCGGCGGCGGCGGGGGCCTGCCCTTTGCCAGCGACTCGCTGACCGAGGATTACGAGCTGGGGCTCGCTATTGCGGCGGCGGGCGGGCGCTGCCGCTTCATCCGGGCACGCGGCGTGGATGGGCGGCTGATCGCGACCCGCGCCTTTTTCCCGCACCGCTTCGACACCGTCGTGCGGCAGAAGAGCCGCTGGGTGCTCGGCATCGCGCTGCAAGGCTGGGACCGCGTCGGCTGGGCGGGCGGGGCGAGCGAATTCTGGATGCGCGCGCGCGACCGGCGCGGGCCGTTGACGGCGCTGGTGATGCTGGTGGGCTATGCGCTGGTGCTGCTGACCGGCGTGATGGGGGCCATCGTCGTGACCGGCATTGCCGAACCCGCACCGCTGACCCCGGCGCTGAGGGCGGTGTTGATCGCCGATAGCGCCGCCTTCGTGTGGCGGATCGCGATGCGGTTCGCGTTCACCGCGCGCGAATATGGCATCAGCGAGGGGCTGCGGGCGGTGCTGCGTCTGCCGCTGGCCAACGTCATCGCGATCATCGCCGGCCGCCGCGCGGTCTTTGCCTATGCCCGCACGCTCGGCGGCCGGGCGGCGGTGTGGGACAAGACCGAGCATGATGCCCATCCGGTCTCGCTGGTGGGGATACCGGCCGGGCGATCATGACGGCGGGGAGCAACACCGCGCACGCCCATGTGCACGTCCGGGGCGGACCGCTGGTGATGCTGGTGGTGCTGGTCAGCGGATGGAGCGCGGCGCGGGCGGTGTGGTGGGACAATCCGTTTCTGCCCTCAGTCCCCGGCCGCGATCTGCCCGTCCTTACCCCAAATCCGCCGACCGCGACATTGATCGCCGCGCCACCCGCGCCGCTGCTGCCGCTTGCGCCAGAACGGCGGGGAGCAGGCGTGCTGCCGATTGCCTCCACCGCAATGGTCTGGCGCGCTGACGTATCCGGGGGCGGCGGTAGCGACGGCGAGATTGCGGTGGCACAGCAAGGGCTGAGGCCCGCCACTCTGCGCGATTTGACCCGGGACGGCGCCGTGATCGCCGGGATCGAAGTCACACTCCCGACCGGCCATCGCGATTGGCCCGCTGCCGCGCCATTCGTCCCGGCACGCCCCGCCGCGCCCCCGCCTGCTCCGGCCAGACGGTGGTCGGTCGATGCCTGGGCGTTCTGGCGTCAGGGTTCGAACGCCGCGCCGATCTCGCAGGGGCGGGTGCCGATCTATGGCGCGAGCCAGGCGGGCGCGGTGCTGCAATATCGCCTCACCCCCGCCTCCCCGCATGACCCGCGGCTCTACGCCCGGGCCTATCGCGCGCTGGTGCGCAGGGGTGAAAGCGAGCTGGCGCTGGGCGCTTCGGCCCGCCCGCTGGGCCGCGCCCCCCTGCGGCTGGCGGGCGAGCTGCGCTATACCGACGGGGCGTTCAGCGACTCTTGGCGACCGGCCGCCTATGTCGTCAGCGACCTGGCGCCGATGCCGCTGCCCTATGGTGCGCGGCTGGAGGCCTATGGTCAGGCGGGCTGGGTGGGCGGCCCGGACCCCACCGGCTTTGCCGACGGGCAAGCGAGCGTAACCGGCGAATGGCCCAAGGTCGCCGGGTTGACCGGCGATGCGGTGCACCTCAGCCTTGGCGCGGCGGCATGGGGCGGGGCACAGAAAGATGCAGAGCGGATCGACATCGGCCCGACTGTGCGGCTCGATCTCATGCTGGGCGAGGTGCCCGCGCGCCTTTCGGTCGATTGGCGGGAGCGTGTGGCGGGCGATGCCGGGCCGGATTCCGGGCTGGCCGCGACATTATCGACCCGGTTCTGATCGCTGCGGGCCGATCAAGCCGCCGAAACACGCAAAACCGCCGCCTCACCAACAGGAACGCGCTGCCGCTGACTTTCATCACCTTCGCCGCTGGTCTACCCTCCCGCGCATGGACGTTTACCTGCCCATCGCGAATCTCTCGGTCAACGGCCTCTATATCGTGCTGCTGGGCGGGCTGACCGGCATCCTGTCGGGCCTGTTCGGGGTCGGCGGCGGCTTTCTGACGACGCCCCTGCTGATCTTCTACGGCATCCCGCCGACAGTGGCTGCGGCGTCGGCGGCGACCCAAGTGACCGGCGCGAGCGTTTCGGGCGTGCTCGCCCATTCGCGCCGCAAGGGGGTGGACTACCGCATGGGCGGGGTGATGGTTGGCGGCGGGATTGTCGGCGCGCTGATCGGAGCGGGCCTGTTCCGGGTGCTGCAATCGCTCGGGCAGATCGATGTCGTGATCTCGATCCTCTATGTGCTGATGCTCGGCTCGATCGGGATGCTGATGATGCGCGAGGCGGTGAGCGCGCTGCGCCCCGGCCTGCTCGGCAGAGCGGGCGTGCAGGTGAAAAAGCGCCGCCACCACCCGCTGGTCGCGAGCCTGCCCTATCGCTGGCGGTTCTATGCCTCGGGGCTGTATATCTCGCCGCTGGCCCCGGCGATCCTCGGGATGCTGGTCGGTATCCTCACCATGCTGATGGGCGTGGGCGGCGGGTTTCTGCTGGTGCCGGCGATGCTCTATATCCTCGGCATGAGCGGCAATGTCGTCGTGGGCACCTCGCTGTTCCAGATCCTGTTCGTGACGATGGTGACGACGATGACTCACGCGCTGACGACCAAGGCGGTCGATCTCGTACTGGCGGCGCTGCTGCTGCTGGGATCGGTGCTGGGGGCGCAGTTCGGCACCCAGATCGCGCTCAAGGCCAAACCCGAATACCTGCGCCTCGCGCTCGCAGCGCTGGTGCTGCTGATTGCGCTGAGGATGCTCTATGGGCTCGGCGTGCAGCCCGACGAAATCTACACCGTGGTTCCGCTGTGAGGGCTGCGCGGTGAGCATGGCAGGGCGGCTGATCCTGCTGGCGGTCGCCTGGGCGACGCTGTCAGCGCAGCGAGAACCCATTCTGGTGCCCGCTGTCAGCCAGTCGCGCATCGAGGTGCGGCAGGGCTTCACCGGTGCGCGGCTGCTGCTCTACGGCGCGGTGATCGATCCGTCGGGCACCGGCCGCGCCGGGGATTATGACATCGTCGTCGTCCTCAAGGGCCCGACCGAGCCGGTGCGCATCCGCGAGAAGGAACGCATCATCGGCATCTGGGCCAATGCCGGGTCGAGCGACTTTCGTTCCGCTCCCGCGTTCTTCGCGGTCGCCTCCTCCCGCCCGGTCGGCGAGATCGTCGATCAACGCACGGCGGCGATTTACGAGCTTGGCACGGATTTCATCCAGCTTTCGCCCTCCGGCCAGATCGATCCGGTGGAACAGGCCCGCTTTGCGCAAGGTCTGGTCGAATTGCGGCGGCGGCAGGGGCTTTATCAGGAGAACCCGCGCGGAGTGAGCATCGCGGAAAAGGTGCTTTATCAGGCGCGCATCGATCTGCCCTCCAACGTCACCACCGGACGCTATACCGCCGAAACCTTCGCCATCGCCCGCGGCCGGGTGCTGGCGAGCGCGACGGCGCGGATCGAGGTGGTCAAGGCCGGGCTGGAAGGACAGGTGGTGTCGGCGGCCCAGCGCTGGTCGTTCCTCTATGGCCTTGGCGCGATTGCGCTTTCGCTCGGGATGGGGTGGCTCGCCGGCCGGCTGTTCGCCCGCGCCTGATACCGCCAGCGCACCGACAGGCCCCCGCAATGTTGACGCGATCTTAACCTCGTCTCTCTTATCTCCTGCCTGCTCCAACGGGAGCGTCAAGGGAATGCGCGGATGACCGATCACGGCAGGCAAGATTTCGAGCGCTTCACCGGCCCCAATTCGGCGGGTGCGGAAGAGGGGGCATCGGCCCACGCCATCAGCCAGGACAATGCGCGGCTGCCTATCGGCGTGGTGCTTGAGATTTCGGGCTCGGGCTCGCAGATCGCGCTTGATCTTCAGCGTCTCAACGATTGCATGAAGGACGCCGATCCCTCGATCGCGCTGGCCGGACAGGTCGGCAGCCAGATCAAGATCCGCGTCGGCGATGCCTGGCTGCTCGCCAACGTCCGCGACCAGCGCAAGGACCGCCGCAGTGATGGCGGGATCATCGCCCATATCGATTTTCTGGGCGAAGGCGGCGAGGAAAAGCTGACCGGGCGGATCAATGGCTTCAAGCGCGGGGTCACCCGCTATCCGATCCCCGGCGCGATGATCTATCCCGCGACCACTCGCGATCTTGAACAGATCTACGCCAGCGATGGCCGCGCCAGCATCACCATCGGCAAGGTGTTCCCGACCAAGGACATCCGCGCCGGGCTCTATATCGACGCGATGCTCGGCAAGCACTTTGCGCTGCTCGGATCGACCGGGACCGGCAAATCGACCAGCGCCGCGCTGATCCTGCACCGCATCTGCGAGGCCGCGCCCAAGGGTCATATCGTGATGATCGACCCGCACGGCGAATACAGCGCCGCTTTCCGCACCACGGGACAGATCCTCGATGTCTCCAACCTTCAGATGCCCTATTGGCTTATGAACTACGAGGAGCATTGCGAAGTGCTGCTGTCGAGCAGCGGGAACGAACGTCAGGTCGACGCCGACATTCTCGCCAAGGTGCTGCTCGCCGCGCGCTCGAAAAGCCGGTTGGCGCAGACCATGGGCAAGATCACGGTGGATTCGCCGATTCCCTATCTGCTGTCGGACTTCAGCAACATCCTTCAGGATGAGATGGGCAAGCTCGACAAGGCCACCTCGTCCGCGCCCTATATGCGGATCAAGCAGAAGCTCGACGAGATCAAGGCCGATCCGCGCTACCAGTTCATGTTCTCAGGCATGCTGGTGGGCGACACGATGGTCGATTTCATCGGCAAGATCTTCCGCATGCCCGGTCACGGCCGCCCGATCTCGATCATCGATGTGTCGGGCGTGCCCTCCGATATCACCTCGACCGTGGTGGCGGTGCTGTCGCGCCTGGTGTTCGACTTTGCGATCTGGAGCCGCGACGAAAAGACCCGGCCCGTGCTGCTGGTGTGCGAAGAAGCGCACCGTTATGTCCCCAACGAGAAGAACGCCGATGGATCATCCGTCGGCAAGATCCTCAGCCGGATCGCCAAGGAAGGCCGCAAATACGGCATCAGCCTCGGCCTGATCACGCAGCGTCCCTCCGACCTCGCCGAAGGCGTGCTGTCGCAGTGCGGCACGATCATTGCGATGCGCCTCAA
Organism: Erythrobacter sp. W302b; assembly: GCF_046452395.1. Lineage (NCBI taxonomy): Bacteria > Pseudomonadati > Pseudomonadota > Alphaproteobacteria > Sphingomonadales > Erythrobacteraceae > Erythrobacter > Erythrobacter sp. W302b. Next base: position 324,452 of record NZ_JBKFDH010000001.1, read on the forward strand.
CAACGACCGCGACCAGGCCTTCGTGCGCGCCGCGATGCCCGAAGGCGCGCGCGGCTTTCTCGATTCGATCCCGGCGCTGCGCAACCGCGAATGCATCATCTGCGGCGAAGGCGTGGCGATCCCGATCCGCGTGACCTTCGACAATCTCGAAGAACACAAGCGCCCGGCCTCCGAAGATCCCAGCTTCGTCGAACTGTGGAGCAAGGACGGCGGCGAAGAAGAACTGGTCGAGCGCGTGGTGATGCGCTGGAGAAGTCAGGGTTAAGGGGCTGCTGCTTGCGCCCGCGCCTCCGCGGTCACGCAGGCAAACTAGGTGCCCCGCGTATCCCCATAGAGGTGAATATGCAGCCGGTCGCTCATGCGGAACCCGTGCTTGAGGCATAGCTCCGAAAGCCACGCCTGCCGCGCGCGCAGTGTGGCGCTGTCCGTCCCCTCGGCCATCAGGAACACGCGTTCGGGTTTGAAGCGGTAGCGTCGCTGCAATGCCAGCACCTCGTCCACATCCTCAGGCGCGGCGATCACGAACTTCAGGAAGGCGCGGGGGTCCGCCGCCCATGCGTCGAGGCGTTCGGGGATCAGCGCGAGGTCGGCCGGGTTGCCGCTATGCGCCAGTTTCGGGCTGACATTGTACTGGTCGACCCGCACATCCAGCCGTGCAGGGCTTGCGACCATACCGTTGGTCTCGATCTCCACCGCAATGTCCGGCAGGTGCGCCAGCATCTCGGCCAGCGCGCCCGCCTGCAACAGCGGCTCGCCTCCGGTGATGACGAGGCGCTTCTGGCCCAGCGCGGCGATCCGCTCAGCTGTCTCCGCAGGCGAGAGCGTCACCTGATTGGCCTTGCGCGCAAAGGCGATCCCGTCGCGATGCGGGCGGTTGTCGCCCTCGAAGCGCCACGTATAGGCCGTGTCGCACCAGGTGCAGGCGAGGTTGCAACGCGACAGCCGCACGAAGGCGACCGGCATCCCGGCGCTCGGCCCTTCGCCTTGCAGCGAGGCGAAGATCTCCGGCCCGCCGGTGTCGTCCGTGGCAAGGGTGAGGGTCATGGCACCCCTCCGTCAGCCGCCTGCGGCGTCTGCCACCTCCCCATTGCTGCGCAACGGGGAGGGACTTCCGGTCTCAAGCAGCGAAGCGGTAGGCCGACAAATACGTCCCTCCCCGTCCCGAAGGGATGGGGAGGTGGCAGCGCGAAGCGCTGACGGAGGGGTAAGCAAGCTCACCCCAGCCGCGCCAGCGCCGCGGTCAGCCGCTCGACCTCGCCCGTGTGGTGGGCGAGATCGGCGCGGGCCTTTTCGACCGCTTCGGGTTTGGCCTTCTCGGCGAAGGCGGGGTTGGAGAGGCGCCCGTCGAGGCTCTTGGCCTCCTTGGTGCTGGCCGCCAGCGCCTTTTCCAGCCGCGCCTTTTCGGCCGCGATATCGACGATCCCTTCGAGCGGGATCACGAACACGTCCTCACCCGCAGTCACCTGCATGGCGGGGCCAGCGGGGGCCTCGCCGATGGTCACCGGGGTGAGGCGCGCGAGGCGCTCGATGGCCGCGCTGCTGCGCTCGATGGTGCGGGTTGCCACATCGGATGGCGCGGCAAGGAATGCCGCCAGCTTGGCCCCCGGCGCGATGCCGAGCTCGTTCTTGGCGCTGCGGGTGTTGGTGGTGAGGTCGATCACCCAGTCAATCGCGTCGGTCGCCTCTTTCGAGACTTCCGCTTCCGGGGCGGGCCACTGGGCGAGGATCAGCTCGTAATCGCGCGCGCCCAGCTTGTGCCACAGCTCTTCGGTGATGAAGGGCATGAAGGGGTGAAGCATGACGAGGATCTGGTCGAGCGCCCACCCGGCGACCGCACGGGTTTCCACCGCGGGCGCGCTGTCGGCGTCCCCGGCGAAGACCGGCTTGATGAGCTCCAGATACCAGTCGCAGAACTTCGACCAGGTGAACTGATAGATCGCATTGGCCGCCGCGTCGAAGCGCAGGTCGGCCATCGCCTTTTCGATCTCGGTGACGCAGGCCTGCACCTCGCCGATGATCCACTGGTTGGCCGCGAGGCGCGCTGCCGGAGCCTTGATCGTGTCCGAGGCACCGATGCCGTTCGACTGGCAGAAGCGCGCCGCGTTCCACAGCTTGGTGGCGAAGTTGCGGTATCCCTCGACCCGCTTTTCATCCATCTTGATGTCGCGGCCCTGGCTCTCCATCGCCGCCATGAAGAACCTGAGGGCGTCGGCGCCATACTGGTCGATGAGGCCGAGCGGATCGACCACGTTGCCCTTGGACTTCGACATCTTCGCCCCATCCGCCGCGCGCACGAGGCCATGGAGATAGAGCGTGTCCCAGGGCTTCTGGCCCATATTGTAGAAGCCCATCATCATCATGCGGGCATCCCAGAAAAACAGGATGTCGAAGCCCGAGATGAGGAGCGAGTTGGGGAAGTGCTTCTGCAGGAGCGGCGCGCCGTCCTCCGGCCAGCCGAGCGTGGCGAAGGGCCACAGCGCGGAGGAGAACCACGTGTCGAGCACGTCCTCGTCCTGCGTCAGCGCGACGCCTTCACCCGCCTTGGCCTGCGCGGCCTCGGCGGTTTCGGCGACGAAGCAGCGGCCATCCTCGGCGAACCACGCCGGAATCCGGTGCCCCCACCACAGCTGGCGCGACACGCACCACGGCTGGATGTTCTCCATCCAGTTGAAGAAGGTCTTCTCCCAGGTCTTGGGCACGATCTGGATGTCGCCCGAGCGCACGGCTTCGATCGGCTTCTTCGCCAGTTCCGCTGCGTTCACATACCACTGGTCGGTCAGCCACGGCTCGATCACCACGCCGGCGCGGTCGCCGAAGGGGGTCGCGATCTGGCGCGGCTCGGCGTCGTGCTCGACGTCGTTGCCTTCCTTGTCCTTGGTGACATGCGGGATGAGGAGGCCGAGCGCCTTCATCCGCGCCACCACCAGCTCGCGTGCACCGTCGACGCCGTCGCGCTTGAAGCGGTGGAGGCCGAGGAATTCATCCGGCACCAGCCCGTCCGCCGTCTGGCACACGTTCGCCTCGGCATCGAGCATGTTGAGCATCTCGGCGGGCGCGATGCCGGCGCGCTTGCCGACTTCGAAGTCGTTGAAGTCATGCCCCGGGGTGATCTTGACGCAGCCGCTCCCCAGCTCCGGATCGGCGTGTTCATCGGCAATCACCGGGATGCGGCGGCCGGTCAGCGGCAGGATCACGTGCTTGCCGATCACGCTCTGGTAGCGCTCGTCCGCGGGGTTCACCGCCACGGCCATGTCGGCGAGCATCGTCTCGGGCCGGGTGGTGGCGACTTCGAGATAGTCGCGCCCGTCGTCGAGCGTTGCGCCGTCGGCGAGCGGATATTTGAAGTGCCAGAAGCTCCCCGCAATCGTCTGCGTCTCGACCTCAAGGTCGCTGATCGCGGTCTTGAGTTTCGGGTCCCAGTTCACCAGCCGCTTGTCGCGGTAGATGAGGTCGTCGTTGTAGAGGTCGACGAAGGTTTTGATCACCGCCTTGGTAAAGTGCGGGTCCATCGTGAACTGCTCGCGGCTCCAGTCCATCGAGCAGCCAAGGCGGCGCAGCTGGTTGGTGATCGTGCCGCCGCTTTCAGCCTTCCACTCCCACACCTTCTCGACGAAGGCCTCACGCGAGTAATTGGTGCGCTTGTCCTGCCGCGCTTCCATCTGGCGTTCGACCACCATCTGCGTGGCGATGCCCGCATGGTCGGTGCCGACCACCCACAGCGCGTCCTTGCCGCGCAGCCGCTCATAGCGGATCACCACGTCCTGCAAGGTGTTGTCGAGCGCGTGGCCGATGTGGAGCGAGCCGGTCACATTTGGCGGCGGGTTGACGATGGTGAAGGCCTCGGCATCGGGCCGCTCGGGCCGGAACAGGCCGTTCGCCTCCCAATGGGAATACCAGCGCGCCTCGATTTCGGCGGGGTCAAACGTGGTCGGGAGAGTGGGTTGCACAGTGTCGCTCATGATGCCCCGCGCCATGCCAGCACCTATGTTGCGATGCAATGATGGAAGGCAATTGCGGTTCGGCGCGAGAGCCTTGCCGGGGGCGAAAAATCACCCCATAGCTGCCATCCGATGCAGGACGCCGCGCAATATACGCTGGAGGAAGCAGGCGCGGACACCGCCCGGCTGGTGCTGTCAGGGCGGCTGACGCTGGCCAATATCGGCCCTATCGAATCCGACCTCAAGCGCATCAACGGCCCGCTCGCCAGCATTGATCTGGCCGCGGTGGACGAGATCGACACGGTCGGTGCCTGGGTGGTGTGCCGGCTCGCACGCGAACACAATTGCGACATCACCGGCGCGAGCGAGGCGGCCGAGCGGCTGCTGACTGCGATGCGCGGGATCGACGCGCGCGGCGATACCCGCGCCCCCCGCCTGCCCGTGTGGGAACGTGTGCCCACGGCGTTGGGTGAAAAGGTGTTCGGGGCGCGCCGCGGCATTTACGGCGTGGTCGGTTTCTTCGGTCAGATCCTGCTCGGCGGGGCCAGTCTGCTGCGCCACCCGACCCGCTTTCCGATCAAGGCGCTGGTGCACCAGATGGAACTGGTCGGCGTGACCGCTTTGCCGATCATCGGGTTGATGAGCTTCCTGATCGGCATTGTCATCGCGCAGCAGGGCTCGGTCCAGCTCGAACAATTCGGTGCCGAGGCGCTGACGGTGAACCTTGTCGGCCGCATCACCTTGCGCGAGCTCGGCGTGCTGATGACCGCGATCATGGTCGCGGGCCGATCCGGCAGCGCCTTCGCCGCGCAGATCGGGACAATGAAACTGACAGAGGAGATCGACGCGATGCGCACCATCGGCGTCTCGCCGATCGAGGTGCTGGTGATCCCGCGCATTCTGGCGGCGACGTTCATGATGCTGCTGCTGGGCTTCTATTCCTCGCTGATGGCGATCATCGGCGGCGCGGTGGTGGGCGACCTGACGCTCGGCATTCCGTTTGTGACCTTCCTGCTCCGTATTCAGGAGGTGGTCCCGACCCATGACCTGTGGGTCGGGCTAATCAAGGCTCCGGTGTTCGGGCTGATCGTGGCGCTGGCGGGCTGTTATCACGGGATGCAAGTGCGCGGCGATTCCGAGGAAGTGGGCCGCCGCACGACCATGGCCGTGGTCTCGGCGATCTTTGCGGTGATCGTGCTCGATGCGTTTTTCGCGGTGTTCTTCACCGAAGTCGGGTGGGGCTGAGCGATGGCGGGCGACATGCATCACGAGGACGCGGACTACCCCATCGTGGTCGAAGGGCTGGTCAACCGCTTCGGCGATGTGACGGTGCACGACGGACTCGATCTGAAGGTGCGGCGCGGCGAGATCCTGGGCGTGGTCGGCGGCTCGGGCACGGGCAAATCGGTGCTGATGCGCTCGATCATCGGCTTGCAACGGCCGAGCGAGGGGCGGATCGATGTGCTGGGCCGCACCATCACCGAACTCGATCTGGAACAGGGCATCGGCGTGCGCCGCCGCTGGGGCGTCTTGTTTCAGGGCGGGGCGCTGTTTTCGACGCTGACCGTGGGAGAAAATGTCGAAGTTCCGCTCAGGAAATATTACCCCGATCTCGACCAATCCCTGCGGACCGAGATCGCGCGCTACAAGGTGATCCTTACCGGCCTGCCCGAAGATGCGGTGGCCAAGTTCCCGTCCGAGCTTTCGGGCGGCATGAAGAAACGCGCGGGCCTCGCTCGCGCTCTGGCGCTCGATCCTGAATTGCTGTTTCTGGACGAACCGACCGCCGGGCTCGACCCGATCGGCGCGGCGAAGTTCGACCGGCTGACCCGCGAACTGAAGGAAACGCTGGGCCTGACCGTATTTCTCATAACCCATGATCTCGATACGCTTTACGAGATATGCGACCGGGTGGCGGTGATTGCGGAGAAGAAGATTATCGCGGTTGGCACCATCCCGGAACTGATCGCGACGAAGCATCCTTGGATCGAAGAATATTTCGGCGGTCCGCGCGGCCGCTCTGCTCATGACGCGCACCTCAGGAGCCAGGCATGAGCCGGATAGTAATGGACAAGCGCGCCGCCTGCGCCGCATAGGAAACGCACATGGAAACCAGAGCCAATCATCTGTGGGTCGGTGCGGTGACGCTGGTGTTGCTGGCGGTGCTGGCCGCCTTCATCGTCTGGATCGCGCGGCTGGGCGAAGGCAAGCAGGACGAATTCGACATCTTCTATGGCCAGTCGGTCTCCGGCCTCGCCAAGGGCAGTCAGGTCAGCTTTGCGGGTGTGCCGGTGGGCCAGGTGACCGAAATCGCGCTGGCCAAGGACAATCCCGAATTCGTCCGGGTGCGGATCAAGGTCGGGGAAGATGTACCGATCCTTGTCGGCACGCAGGCAACTATTCAGGCGAGCTTTACCGGCGTGTCGACGATCCTGCTGGATGGCGCGCGCAAGGACAATCCGCCGATCACCTGTGAGACCACCGCCTGCCCTGAAGGCCGCCCGGTGATCCCCCCGGGACGCGGCGGCTTTGGCGAGATCGTGGCGAATGCGCCGCTGCTGCTCGAACGGCTGGCGACCTTGACCGAACAGCTGAACACGATCCTCGGCCCAGAGAACCAGGAAGAACTGGCGGGCATCCTCAAGAACACCAACCGCCTGACTGGCGGGCTGGCCGATGCGGCGCCGGAATTGACCGCGAACCTCAAGGAATTCCGCGTCACGATGCAGGAATTCAACCAGACGCTGGATGCCGCTGAAAAGCTGGCGCTCACCACCGACACGCTGATGAGCAAGGAAGGCGAGCCGCTGGCGCGCGAACTGCGGGAGACGCTGAAGTCGGCCAATGCCGCGCTCGCGTCGCTCGCGGCGACGCTCGAGGACACCCGCCCGGCGGCGCGTCAGCTGCGCACCAGCACGCTGCCCAATGCCGAGGCGACCCTGCAGGACCTGCGTGCCACCAGCCGCGCGCTGCGCGCGATCACCGAGAAGCTCGAAAGCGAAGGTGCGGGCGCGCTGGTGGGCGGCAAGTCGCTGCCCGACTACAAGCCGAAATGAGGATGACCGCTGCCATGACCTTCCTGACCCGGCCAATCCTGCTTGCTCCGCTCCTTCTGCTGGCGCTGCCCGGCTGCATCAGCCTTGGCGGAGAGCCGCCTGAAAGCCTGCTGACGCTGAACCCCGAAGTCCGCGCGCCGGCCGGGCAGGGCATCGCTCAAGGTGGGGAGCGCCCGGTTGTCGCGGTGCTGACCTTCGATACGCCTGCCAAGCTCGACGTGCTGCGGGTGCCGGTCGAGGTCAGCGCAACCGAACTGGCCTATCTGCAAGAGGCGTTCTGGGTGGAAAAGCCTGCCCGCCTGTTCCGGCGGCTGGTGGGGGAAACCATCCGTTCGCGCGGCGCGGCAATGGTGGTCGATGGCGACGATACGGCGATGTTGGCAACCGTGACCTTGCGCGGCACGCTGATCGATATGGGCTACGAGGCGCGCACATCGGAGGCGGTGGTGCGGTTCGATGCGGTGCGGGTGGACAAGGAAGGGGCAGTCACCACCCGTCGTTTCGAAGCGCGCGAGGGGGGCGTGACCGCCGATACCCGCGCGGTCGGCGCGGCGCTGAATGTCGCGGCGAACCGCGTCGCTGCCGAAGTGGCGGATTGGGTCGCGGGAGGGTGAAGGCCCAGCGTCACTGATGGACTTGAAAATCCAGAGAATTTTTGCTAATACTTAGACATGGAAAAAGTCCGCTCAGATGACCGGCAGGGGATGTTGTTCTCCCAGACCGGCCTCGCTGCAAATTCTGCTCTCTCGGGCGTGGGTGCTGGCGCGGCCATCGTGGCTGCGACCGGTGCCTTGTTTCCCGCTCTCCTTGTCGGAGCGCTTGGTGCCAGTTTGACCTATGTTGTCACCAATCAAATTCGCAAAGAACCTTAGTCGGTCGCTTTTCGGGAGTGTCGCGTTCAATCACGATCTCGGTCTTTGGGGCCGCGTTGGCTACTATTGCCTATTTGTGGCTTGTGCCCCCGCCATGGACTGAACAGGGCATTGCAACAGTCGCAATTGCTGGCTTCAACATTGTCGCCTTGGTTGCGTTGTTCGCGATATTCTATCGGTCGGAAAGCGCCTCGAACGCCCAATTCGGCAAAGAGGTTCGCGAGAACCTGGGTACTATCGTTCCGGCCATGATCATCAGCCTTATCGCGGCGATCTTCTCATTGGTTCGAGCCCTCAACCCTTAGGCTCAACCCGCGCCAACCGCGCAAAGCCATAGGCGCGCAGGAAATCGGCCTCGCGCCGGGCGCGGCGTTCTTCGGCTTCCCAGTCGCGGCCCCACAGGTCGGCCTGCCATTCCTCTTCGAGGCACACCGCCTGCCACAGCGCGCGCGGTTCATCCGCGTGGTCGGCATCGAGCGCGGAAAGCGCGGTCACCAGCGATGCGGCAAGCGTGGTCATTGTCTGCACGCCCGCCAGCGCAAAGGGATCCAGCGCCGCGAGCCGCTGGCGCAGCACGGCCAGAGACGCCTCGGGTTGCGGGCGGTGGAGCACGCCGTTGACCCGGACCAAGGTGATGCCATGCGCCGCTTCGAACGCCGCAAGCAGCGGCTCCCACACCGCGTGCTGGTGCGCGTGGAGCGGCTCGTCGGGATCGGCGCGGTAGCAGAGCGTATCGGTCTCGGCATAGGCGATGAGGCCTTCCGCAATCGCCGCGGGATCGGGCGTGACGACGTCGATCGCATAGTCGGCCAGGTCGCGCAGCGGCAGGCTGGCGGGATCGATTGTGTCGCCCTGCTGCCGCCATTCCGCCGCCAGCGCCTCGCCCAGCGCCGCGGTCGGAACGATCTGCGCCGCGCCGCCGACGGTCTTTACCCCGCGACCGTCAAGCAGCACCTGATAGCCACCCGGTTGCACTCCGAGCGTTGCCTCCTTGTAGAACCGGCGGATCATTTGGGCGTCCCATCTCCAGCCTTGAAGCGGCGCGCGATGAAGCGCGGGAGGAAGAACACCTCGATAAAGCCCACGACCGCGATCACCGCGCCCACCGCATAAGGCAGGTCGATGACCCCGCGCACGATGGCAAAGCCCAGCATCACCAGCGCAACCCCGCTGAACCGCACGAGGTTGATGATGATGAAGCCGGTGCGGGCGCGCGCTTCGGCGAGGTCGCGGTCGGATCGGCTCATGGCAAGGCCTCCTCAAGCGCAGCGGCCAGCGCCTCGGCGGTGCTGACCACCCGCGCCGCGCCGCTCGCCAGCAATTCGGGCGCGGCGTGATAGCCCCAGCCAACGCCAATCCCTGCGACCCCGATACTGCGCGCCATCAGCATGTCGAAACTGGTGTCGCCAATCATCACAGCCTGTTCGCGGGTTGCGCCCGCCTCGAACAGCGCGGCCTCCAGCATGGCGGGATGCGGCTTGGACGGGTGGCGGTCGGCGGTCTGGAGCGAGACGAACAGATTGGCGATCCCATGGGTCGCGAGGCAGGCGGCGAGCCCGCGGTCGGACTTGCCGGTGGCGACCGCAAGGCTCCAGCCCGCGCCGTGCAGATTGCGGAGCAGCTCGGCGATGCCATCATAGAGCGGCTCGTCGAGCAAGCCTTCCTCCCGCCGCGCACGGAAGCTCGAACGGTAGAATTCGGTAACGGCGCGGTTCTGATCCTCGGTGAGATCGGGCGACAGCGTCCGCACGGCTTGCGGCAGGCTCAGCCCGACAGCGCGGCGCACGGCGGACACCTCGGGCGCGGGCAGGCCGGCGCGGGCAAAGGCGCGCGCCATCGCCCAGCAGACATCCGCCTGCCCATCGACCAGCGTGCCGTCGCAATCGAACACGGCGAGCCTCATGCGGCAAAACCCCGCACCAGATGGGCGAGCGCGGCGTGGCCCGCTGCATCAAGCCCGTCCGCAATCGCCGCGCGCTCTTCGGCGGGCTTGTTCTGCGAAAGCTTGAGCGTCGGGCGCCAGGCCTGCACCTCCAGCTCGAATCCCATGATGCCGCGGAACAGCCCGCTCCAGACCTTGTCCGAGGATTCGCTCGCCAGCCACGGCGCGCCGTCCAGCCGCCCTTCGTGCTTTTCGATCGCGGCGTGGAGGAAGGCTTCCAGCCCCTCGTCATCCATGCGCCGCACCCGGCCTTCGAGCTCAAGCGCGATGTAGTCCCAGGTCGGCACGGTGTCGCGGTTGGCATACCAGCGCGGGCTGACATAGGCGTCCGGCCCGTTGACCACGATCAGGGCGGTGCTGCCTTCCAAGTGCCGCGCCAGCGCATTGCCGCGCGCAAGGTGAAACTGCACCGCCCCGTCGCCGGTCGAGAGCAGCGGCGTATGTGCCACCCTCGGCCCGTCGGGGGTCTGGGCGAAGACCATGCCGAAGCCGATCTCGTCGATCAGGCTTTCGCACAGGGCGCGGTCATCGGTGCGGTAGAGCGGATTGGGGTGCATCAGCGAGTCGGCTTGCGGCCTGCTCCCTTGGGCTTGGGCTTGGGCTTGCCTCCCGGCTTGAGGCCCGGTTTGGCCTTGGGCTTGCCCTTGGCCTTCGGCTTGGCGCTCGCATCCCCGCGCGCACGGCGCGGTGCGCGGGCCTCCTTGCGCGCCTGCTTGAAGTGGCGGCGGGCGGCCTGCTTCTTTTCCTCACCCGTCCGTTCGGGCGCCTCGTCACCCATGGGTGAAGCGTCGGACAGGCCCGGGTCAAAGCCCAGCACTTCCATGCTCATGGCAAAGTGCGGCGGGAGCTCGGCGGTCACATCCAGCTTGCCGCCAGTGCCTTCACCGACCTTGGGTTCGGAGATGATGAGGCGGCGCGCGTGCAGGTGCATCTTGCGGCTGACCGCACCGGTGAGGAAGCTATCCGGCCCGCCATATTTGCCGTCGCCCACAATCGGGTGGCCGATCGCGGCCATGTGGACGCGCAGCTGGTGCGTGCGGCCGGTCAGGGGTTCAAGCTCGACCCATGCGGCGCGTTGGCCCGCCCGCTCGACCACGCGGTAACGGGTTTTGGCAGCCGCCCCGTTCTCCTCGTCGATATGCATCTTTTCGCCGCCGGTGCCCGGCTGTTTGGCGAGCGGGGCGTCGATCACGCCTTCGGACAGCTTCGGCACGCCGACAACCAGCGCCCAATAGACCTTGCGCGCCGAACGGCTGGCGAAGCGCTTCGAGTAACTCGCAGCAGCCCCCGGCGTGCGCGCGATCAGCAGCACGCCCGAGGTGTCCTTGTCGAGCCGGTGGACCAGGCGCGGGCGCGGCGCATTGCCCTCGACAAAGGCATCGAGCAGCCCGTCGATATGCTTGGTCGTCTTGCTGCCGCCTTGGGTGGCAAGGCCGGGGGGCTTGTTGAGCACGATCGCGCTCGCCGTTTGGCGGATCACCATGCCCTTGGCCTCGGCGATCTGTTCGGGGCTGAGGCTGCGCAGGCGCGGCGCGGCTTTCCTGGCGGCGGGCGTGTCCTCGCCGCCGGGGGGCACCCGCAGGACCTGACCTTGTTCCAGCCGATCTTCCGGCTTGGCGCGCTTGCCATCCACCCGGATCTGCCCGGTGCGCGCCCAGCGCGACACGGTGGCAAAGCCGATCTGCGGCAGATTGCGCTTGAACCAGCGGTCCAGCCGGATGCCGTCGTCATCTTCGCTGACGGTGAACTGGCGGACGTTATCGGTCGGGGTCTCGGTCATGATGCACTCTGGGCGGCGACAAGGCCGATGATGACCGCTGCCATTCCGGCGACCAGCGAGGCGGCGGCATAGCCGATGGCGAGCAGCGCCTGTCCGCGATGCAGCAGGGTCACAAGCTCGGCGCTGAAAGCGCTGAAGGTGGTGAACCCGCCAAGCAGGCCGACGCCGATCAGCAACCGGACATTTTCGGCCGTCTGCGCCTCCGCACTGCCGCGCGCGAGCCAGCCCACCAACACGCCCATCAGCAGGCTGCCGAGGATATTGACGCCGAGCGTCCCCCACGGGAAGGCGTTGTCCGGCCCGGCCAGATGCGCAACGGCGCGGCCGGCATGATAGCGCAGCACAGAGCCCGCCGCGCCGCCGACAGCGACATTGAGGCTGGCCATGAGAGGGGAGATTTCACCGGACATGGCGCGGCCATAGCGAGCGGCGCGCGATCTGCCTAGCGCGGCTGAAGAACGATTGCGCCAATGCGCGCACGCTGGCGGGTTGCCTTTGGGACGATGTTGGACTATCGGGGCGCGGTTTGGTGGGCGGTCCTGCAAGGGAATCGCCCGCGTATCATTGGTGTTTCACAGGCAATTCACCGCGTATCCCCGCGTGATTCGGGCGGGCTCTGGCGTTTGGAAAATTGAGGTATTCGTCGTTTATGCAAATCATGGTTCGCGATAACAATGTCGATCAGGCCCTGCGCGCGCTCAAGAAGAAGCTGCAGCGCGAAGGCGTTTATCGCGAAATGAAGCTGCGTCGTCACTTCGAAAAGCCCAGCGAAAAGCGCGCCCGTGAAAAGGCTGCGGCTGTGCGTCGCGCCCGCAAGATGGAGCGCAAGCGGATGGAGCGTGACGGGAGCAAATAATCCCGCTGCCAAGCGCGTTCTGCCTCGCAGAACCGCTTGAAACCCCTTTTCCGATCAGTCATCAGGGCGCGGCTTATTCCCGCGCCCTTTTGCCGTCATAACGTGGCGCAAATGTGCCGCCCATCAGGACCGTACCCATGACCGAGATTACCCGCGTTCCGATCAAGCCTGTGGCCAAGGGCTCGCTCACCAAGCTGTGGATCGGGGTCGCGCTTGCGATCGCGGTTGGCGGCGGGCTTGCCTGGTCGGCCGTGCCACGCGGGCTTGACCTTGATGTCGAAGTCGCAGGCACGGGCAAGACCGCGGCCAAGGGCGATGTCGTGTTCGTCAAGTACAAGGGCAAGCTGGCCGCCGATGGCACGGTGTTCGACGAATCGCAGAACATCCCGCTGCCGGTTCAGGGCCTGTTCCCCGAAGGCAATCCTTTCCCGGTTGAAGAAGGCGCGACCATTCCGGGCTTCTTCCAGGGGCTTCAGCAGATGCAGAAGGGCGGCAAGTACACGCTCTTCATCCCGGCCGATCTCGCATACGGCGCGACGCCGCCTCCGGGCACGCCGATCCCGCCCAACGCCGATCTCGAATTCGAGATCGAGGTGATGGACATCATGAGCCGCGCGACCTTTGACCGCAATCTGCAGATCCTCCAGCAGACGATGCAGCAGCAGATGGGCGCCGCTCCGGGCGGTGCTCCCGGTGGCGCAGCGCCGGGCGGCGCGGCAGAGGGTGCGCCTCCGGTCGCGCCGGGCCAGTAAGGGGCGGACGCGCAATGTCGGTCGACAAGGCAACCGTTGCCAAGATCGCCTCGCTGGCGCGCATCCGCATGGATGACGCCGCGCTGGAGCAGATGGTGCCGGAACTGAACGGCATCCTCCAATGGGTCGAACAATTGGGCGAAGTGGACGTGACCGGGATCGAGCCGATGGCGGCGGTGATCCCCAACACGCTCCGCCTGCGCGCTGACGTGATCGATGCCGATCCGCTGACCGGCGGGGGCAGGCAGGGCGATATCCTTGCCAATGCGCCCGCGGCCGAGCACGGGTTCTTCGGCGTGCCCAAGGTGATCGAGTAGCATTTCCCCGTCACCCCCGCGAAGGCGGGGGCCCAGCTGACCACTGGCTGGACGGGAAACCTTAGCTGGATCCCCGCCTTCGCGGGGATGACGGAAGAAAACAAATGACTGACCTTACCTCTCTCGGCGTAAAGGACATCCGCGACGGTGTCGCGAAGGGCGATTTCACCGCGTGCGAAGTGGCGGAAGCGTTCAACGCCGCAGTGGCCGAGGCTGCCGCGCTCAATGCCTTCATCGTCACCACCCCCGACCACGCGCTTGCCGCTGCCGAGAAGGTCGACGCCGCGCGGGCTGCGGGCGAGACGCTTGGCTCAATGGCGGGCGTGCCGATCGGCATGAAGGACCTGTTCGCCACCCACGGCGTCCAGACCACCGCCGCGAGCCACATCCTCGAAGGCTTCACGCCCCGTTATGAATCCACCGTCTCGCAGAAACTCTGGGATGCGGGCGCGGGGATGCTCGGCAAGCTCAATCTTGACCAGTTCGCGATGGGTTCGTCGAACGAGACCTCCTATTTCGGCAACGTCTCCTCGCCATGGCGCAAGGCTGGCAGCAACCAGCCGATGAGCCCCGGCGGCTCTTCGGGCGGTTCCTCCGCCGCCGTCGCCGCGCGCATCGCGCCGGCTGCGACCGGCACCGACACCGGCGGCTCGATTCGCCAGCCCGCCGCCTTCACCGGCATCTGCGGGATCAAGCCGACCTATGGCCGCTGCTCGCGCTGGGGGATCGTCGCCTTCGCCTCGTCGCTCGATCAGGCCGGGCCGATGGCGCGCTCGGTAGAAGATTGCGCGATCATGCTCGGCGCGATGGCGGGGTTCGATCCGAAGGATTCGACCTCGCTCCAGATGGACGTGCCCGATTGGGAAGCGGCCCTCAACGCCGACCTGCGCGGCAAGAAGGTCGGCATCCCGCGCGAATACCGGATGGAGGGCACCGATCAGGCGATCCTCGATTCGTGGGAGCAGGGCAAGGCATGGCTGAAGGACGCGGGCGCGGAAATCGTCGACGTCTCGCTGCCGCACACCAAATATGCGCTGCCGGCCTATTACATCGTAGCCCCCGCCGAAGCGTCGAGCAACCTCGCGCGCTATGACGGCGTGCGCTATGGCCTGCGCGATCTGCCCGATGGTGTCGGCCTTCAGGACATGTACGCCGCCACCCGCGCTGCGGGCTTCGGCGACGAGGTCAAGCGCCGCATCCTGATCGGCACCTATGTGCTCTCGGCGGGCTTCTACGACGCCTATTACACGCAGGCGCAGAAGGTCCGCGCGCTGGTCGCCCGCGATTTCGAGCGTGCTTTCGAGCAGTGCGACGTGATCCTCGCGCCGACCACGCCGACGGCGAGCTTCCCGCTGGGTTCGATGAACGAAGACCCGCTGACGATGTATCTGAACGACGTCTTCGCCGTGCCTGCGAGCCTCGCTGGCCTGCCCGCGATGAGCGTCCCCGCCACGATCAACGCCGACGGGCTGCCGCTCGGTCTCCAGCTGGTCGGTCGCCCGTTCGACGAGCAGGGCGTGCTCAACGCCGGTCTCGCGATCCAGCAGCGCGCCGGCTTCACCGCCAAGCCGGAGAAGTGGTGGTGACCGCCGACCTGCCGCTGACGATCGCCGGTCTGGCGATTGCCTTCGCGGTGCCGGTGACCTTCATGGTCGCCAACTGGGTGAGAAAGAACGTCGATCACGGCGAGATGCGCTTCGGGCCGGACGGCAAGGTGATCGAGGATGAGGAAGTGAAATGAGCAACTACCGCATTCAGGGTGCCACGGGTGAATGGGAGGTCGTGATTGGCCTCGAAGTCCACGCGCAGGTGACGAGCGCGTCCAAGCTGTTCTCGGGCGCGGCGACCGCGTTCGGCGCGGAGCCGAATTCGCAGGTCTCCCTCGTCGATGCCGCGATGCCGGGAATGCTGCCCGTGCCCAACCGCGAGTGCATCCGTCAGGCGGTGCGCACCGGCATGGCGATCGAGGCGCAGATCAACGCGTGGTCGCGCTTCGACCGCAAGAACTACTTCTACGCCGACCTGCCGCAGGGCTACCAGATTAGCCAGCTTTATCATCCGATTGTGGGCGAAGGTTCACTCCTGATCGAGTCGGACGAGAAGGCGGGCATCCCCGAGGACAAGGTCATCGGCATCGAGCGCATCCACATCGAGCAGGACGCGGGCAAACTGATGCACGACCAGCACCCGACCATGTCCTATGTCGACCTGAACCGCAGCGGCGTGGCGCTGATGGAGATCGTCTCCAAGCCCGATATGCGTTCGCCCGCCGAAGCAGGGGCTTACCTCAGGAAGCTGCGGGCGATCCTGCGCTATGTCGGCTCGTGCGATGGAAACATGGAAGAAGGCTCGATGCGCGCCGACGTGAACGTCAGCGTGCGCAAGGTCGGCGAGCCCTTCGGCACCCGGACCGAGACCAAGAACGTCAACTCCGTGCGCTTCGTCATGCAGGCGATCGAGCATGAGGCGATGCGCCAGGTCGATGTGCTCGAGAGCGGCGGTACGGTGGTGCAGGAAACCCGCCTGTTCGATCCCGGCACCGGCACCACGCGCACGATGCGCAGCAAGGAAGACGCGCACGATTACCGCTACTTCCCCGATCCCGACCTGCTGCCGCTGGTGCTGGAGGAGGATTTCCTCGCCGAATGCCGCGCCTCGTTGCCCGAACTGCCGGATGCCAAGCGCAAGCGCTATGTCGAAGCGCTCGGCCTCACCCCCTACAACGCGCGCGAGCTGACCGCCGAGGTCGAGACCTTCGCGCGGTTCGAGACGCTGCTGGCCGAGACCGCCAAGGCCACCGGCAAGGGCGATGCGGACGTCGCCACGCAGGTCGCCAACTGGTCGCTCTCGGTCGCGCCGGGGGTGCTGAAGGCGCTCGGCGACGAAGCCGACCCCGCCAACGCCACGGCGTCCGCGCAGGCCGCCATCCTCGCCATGGCCGACAAGGCCGAGATCAGCGGCGGGCAGGCCAAGGAGATCTTCGAAATCGTCCTCAAGACCGGCCGCGATCCTGCTGAAATCGCCGAGGCCGAGGGGCTGAAGCAGGTCTCCGACACCGGCGCGATCGAAGCCGCCGTGGACGCGATCATCGCCGCCAATGCCGACAAGGTCGAACAGTACCGCGCTGGCAAGGAAGCGCTGTTCGGCTTCTTCGTCGGCCAGACGATGAAGGCGATGCAGGGCAAGGCGAACCCGCAGTTGGTGAACCAGCTCCTGAAGGGCAAGCTGGGCTGATCCGAGGCCCGCATGGGTCTTTCCATCGTCCTTATTCAGCCCGAGATCCCCGGCAACACCGGGGCGGTGGGGCGCACCTGTGTGGCGCTGGGGATGGAGTTGATCCTGATTCACCCGCTGGGCTTCGAGATTTCGGACAAGCGGGTGAAGCGTTCGGGCCTTGATTACTGGCCGCATGTCCGCCTGACGGATTATGCGAGCTGGGATGCCTTTCTCGAAGCCCGCACCCCGCGCGCCGATCAGCTCTTCCTGTTCGAGGAATTCGGCGCGAGGAGCTTCTACGAGCCGGACTACCCGGAGGATGCCTTTCTCGTGTTCGGGCAGGAGACGAAGGGCATCCCCAAGGCCATAATCGACCGCCACGCCGACCGGCTGTTCAAGCTGCCGATGCGCTCGGACGTGATCCGGTCATTGAACCTGGCCAACACAGTGACCGCGGCGGCCTATCAGGCGCTGCGGGGCAAGCTGTAATCCAACCCTTGCTGTCCGTGCCTGCGGCTGAGGTCGGGGTGACTGGTCGCAGGCGCCCGCGCGTTCGACGTCACGGAGCGGTAGGCCGCTACTCCAGTCCCAGCGCGCCAAGGTTCATCGTTGCCGCGTTGTAGCTTGCTTCGGCCAATCGCCCGGCGAGTTCGGCGCGGATCGCGTTGATCTGCGCGTTGGCGGCGGTTTCCTCGCGCTGGTTGACGAAGAAGAAATCGCCCGCGCCCAGCCGGAACCGGGTGCGTTCGGCCTGCACCATCTGGTTGGCCTGCTTGACCTCGGCATCGGCCAGATCGGCCTGCTTCAGCGCGGTGTTGAGATTGACGAGGATGTTGCCCACCTCAGTGGTGATCTGGTCCGCGATGCGGCGCTGGCGCAGTTCGGTCTCACGCAGTTCAGCCTCGGCGCGCTGCACCGCGCCACGCGCTGTGCGGCGTTGCAGCGGAACACTGAAAGTCAGGCCCACCACGGTGTCGGTCGAATCGAAGCCCGGCCCGCCCGGCCCGATCTGGCCGAAATCGCGCGACAATTCGACACTGGCGTTGAGCGAGGGCTCGAGATCATTGCGGCGCAAAGCGACGCGGTTGGTGGCGCGTTCCAGCGCCAGCTTGAAGGTCTGGAGTTCCGGGCGGCTCTGGATCACGTCGCTCAGCGGCGTCGCCGCCAGCTGTTCGACCGGTGCAATTGCCTTCATGCGCGACAGATCGGGCAACATCTCGCGGGTTGGGATCACCATCCGCCCGTCGCTGCCGCGCAGATAGAAGCCGAGGCTGTTGGCGGCGGTGAGGAAGTTGCGCTTGGCCTCTTCCAGCAGCGAGCGGCGGCGCAGCAGGTTCTGTTCGTTCTCGGTCAGCGCGATGCGGGCGCGGGCACCTTCGTTGACTTCGCGGGTGAGGCCGATCTGGCGGGCTTCGGCGATTTCGAGCAGTTCCTCGAACACCCGGATTTCCTCGCCCGCGCCGACCCAGCGCCAATAGGCGCGCAGGGCTTCGTGCTGGACGTTCAATTGCACCAGCATGACATCGAGCCGCGCCTGACTGGCGGCGAGGCGGGTGTCCTCGATCGCGAAGCGGCGGCTGTCGATGTCGCGGTTGCGCAGCAGCGAGAACAGCGCGCCGACTTTCGCCTCGCCCAGCGCATTGGTGTAATTGTAATTTTCGTAAGTGGGGAAATTGCCGCTGGAAACGCGATAGGATCCGAACACCTCCGCTCCGTAGGGCCGCAATGGCTGACGGGCCTCGACCTTGCCGAAGCCGCCCGAATAAAAGCCGGTGAGGCGGTCGTAATATTCGCCCTTCAGCATCAGGTCGAAAGCACCATCGGCGCTGAGCTGGTCGGAACGGGCGGCGGCTTCACGCTCGAAGGCTTCGAGGATCGACGGAAAGGTGAGCGCCGAGGAACGGAGCACTTCGTCCGGGAGCAACGGTCCGGTGGTCAGCGCCACGTCGAGCGGATCGCCGACCGGCGCGATATCCTGCGCCGCCGCCGCCACGGGGGCGAGCGCCAGCAGCGCTGCACCGAAAGCGGCGGGGCTGAGCACCGTGCCCAGCCGCATCAAGGCCGTCCTGCGTGTCATCGTCAGTTCGCCGACCCGGTGCTTTCCGCCACCGGCAGTTCAGGCGGGAAATTGTTGAGCTGACGCCAGATTTCGTAACCCACCGGCACGGTTTCGAGCAGGACCCAGGCCTGCACCACAGCCCCAAAGCGGACGTAGCGTTCTTCCGGCCAGCGGTGCTGCTCGCTCCGGTCTTCGGCGATCAGCACGCGGAACCGGCCATTGATCTGGGCCGACTGGTCGACCGAAATGACCCGCCCGCCAAAGGTGCCGACCGCGACCGAGGGCCAGCCCGAAAACTGCACCGCAGGCCAGCCTTCGAACTGGATGCGGGTCTTGTCGCCGGGACGCACCAGCGCGACATCGCGCCCGTCGATGAAAATCTCGATCACGCGCTCGGCCCCATCGGGCACGAAGGTCGCGAGCACGTCGCCTGCGTTGATATAGGTGGCTGCGTCGCCCGCATTGAGGCTCTGGATGAACCCGTCACGCGGCGCGCGCACGATCTGTTCGGACTGGCGGGCGATGTTGGTGTCGGCGCGGTTGAGATCGGCCTGGGCTGCGGCCACGCGCCCTTGCATGTCGGCAACCTTGATCTGCGCCAATTCATAATCGCGGCGTGCGGCAAGTCCGGCTTCAAACAATTCGCGAGACCGGCGCTCGTCAATCTGCGCCGTGGCGAGTGCGGATTGGGCGGCTCGCAACTGCAGCTCCATCTGCCCGCGTTCGGCCTGCAACCGGTCGAGCAGCTGCGGATCGATATCGGCGATGCGGACGATCGGATCGCCCTTCTTCACCGAGCTGCCGTCGCGAACGTACCATTCCTCGATCCGGCCCGGCACCAGCGCGTTGATATCCTGCTTGCGTTCGTTGGGGCTGAGGGTTGTCACCACCCCGCGGCCCGAGGTGGTCTGCACCCACGGCACGTAGATCAGGAAAGCCAAGGTGATGACGATCGCGGCCAGCAGCATGAAAAACACCGCCCGCATCACGCGCGGCGTCTTGATGGACGCCAGCGTGGTGAAATGCGCCATGTCCTCTTTGAGCGTTGCCATGATTATGCGCCTCCCTTGTCAGTCGGGGCGGCAGCAGAGGGCGCGGGGCGGTTCATCGCGGCGCTGAACTCCTCGAAATTGGTGAAGTAACGCTGCTGGTGCGCTTCGAGATAGAGGAAGCGGTCAAAGCCCAGATCGATGCGCCGGTTAGAGAAGTAGATCACAGTCGAATAGGCCTGCGCGCGCAGCTCCGTCACGGCGCGGGCGATGGGTTCGGGATCGATCAGGTCAAACAAGCGGCTGAGCACCAGAATGCGCGGGCGTTCCAGCAAAGCGTTAGCGAGTTTCAACTGCTGCAATTCCACGGCCGACAGTGGATAGCCCGTCGCCGCCAGCGGGGTATCTAGGCCCTTGTCCAGCGCCGAGATCATCTTCGCCAGCCCCACCGTCTCCAGGGCGCCGATCATGCGCTGCGGGGCGGTGTCGGGGCAGGACAGGGCGAGATATTCGCGGATCGTCATTTCGACGATGCTCGGCCGGTCGAGCACATGGACGTTCTTGCGCAGGTGGTGCGCCTCGATCGCTTTCATGTCGACGCCGCCCAGCGTCGCAAAGCCGGATTCCGGCAGGGCGTGCATCTTGAGCAGGTTGGTGAACAGGCGTTGCACCCCGTGCTGGCTGGCCGCGGCCATGATGATCGAGCCAGAGGGGACCTCCAGATCGAACTGTGCCTCTTCATGCCGTGCCTTGCCGCGCACACCTTTCATCACGATGGCGTGATCCGGCCCCTCGAACGGGTCAGCGCCCTTGGGCTGTTCCTGCTCGACATCGTAGAACTGCGAGATTTCCTCAACAGCGGCGAACAGATCGTAGAAATAGCCCAGATAGCTGCCCAGCTGCGCCACGCCGAAGAACGCCGCCGACAGCACCAGTTCGGCCGCCACCAGCTGGCCGAGCGTGAGCTGGTTCTGGATCACCAGCCAGCCGCCGAGGCCCAGCAGCGCCGCACTGGCGGCAGCATACATCAGCAGAAAGGCGATGGTCTGCGCGAACAGGTGGCGGAAATGGCGCTTGCGATCGGTGATGTACTGACGGGTGTAATCATCGGTCTTGTCGAGCGCGTAGTCGATCCGGCGCTGCGACTTGAAGAAGCCGTTCGATCCGCCGATGGTCTGCAACCAGGCGGCGGTCTTGTGCTTGGCGTGGCTGAGATCGACCCCGGTGCGCAGCGCGCGGCTGCCCCAGGTCAGCCACACCACCCAGATCAGGGCCACCATGATCAGGGTGAAGCCCAGGAAATAGGGGTGATAGAGGCTCACCAGCACAAACCCGACCGCAATCTGCAAGAGTGTGGTGAAGCCCCCGATGAACAGGATCGGGATCGCGGTCTGGACATAGACCACGTCGAAATAGCGGTTGAACAGGTCGCCCTTCTTCGCGTCGTCGAAGAACGGGTTCTGCGCGTAGACCGAGATCAGCGAAATCTCGGCCACCATGCGGGCGTAAAAACGCCGTGCGAACAGCTCCATAAGGTGGACCCGCAGCGCGTAGAGCATGCTGGATATGAACAGCAGGCCGAACAGCGTGAGCGACAGAACCACCAAAGGCGCGGTGAGCGCGGTGTTGGCGATGGTGTTGATCAGCATCTGCACCGAAATCGGCGTTGCCAGGCTGAGCAAGCTGATGCCGATCCCGTAGACGGCCGCGAGCCAGTAGAAATTCGCTTCGGGCTTCAGGATGTCGAAGAAAATCCTGAAGAATTTTGCCAGCGAAATCTGCGAGCCGTAACTTTGGCCTTCTCCTGCCATGGCAGCCTTTCAATCCGAAATCTGCGTTCAGGGACCGCGTTGTCTGGCTTGGACAACACGCACCTGAACGTGAGTGCAACGAATGCAACATTGCCGCGCCGCAAGCGATCAATCATCCAACACGCCGACGGTTCCAGCGACAAAAAAGGTGCTGCAACTTCTTGAAGATATGAAGTATTGAAGGCTAATGCGAAGCAATGTCGTTTGACCGCCCCGTTAGCGACCAAAGCTTGCGGATAGCTGAACCAAGGCCGATGAAGCGAGCGTGATGACACGGCATAATGCCTCGCTCGGTGCGGAAACCGTGATGTTGCTGGTAGGGGGCGGCCATGCGCATGTCGCCGTCTTGGCGGACTGGGCGACGCGCGGCGCGCCAACGGGCGTGCGGGGGGTGCTGCTGACGCCGGAGCGGCACTTTCGCTATTCCGGCATGGTGCCCGGCTGGATCGCGGGGCAGCACGCGCGGGATGACGGGCTGGTCGATCTGGCCGCACTGGCGGCGCGCGCGGGCGTGGCGCTGGTACTGGATCGCTGCACCGGCCTCGACCCGGAGGCGCGGGTGGTCCGCACCGCACAGGGCGAGGCGATTGGCTTTGACGTCGCGTCCTTCGATACCGGTGGGGAGGGGCAGGCGACGAGGCTGCTCGGGGACGATCCCCGCCTGCTCGATATCCGCCCCATCGGCGCTTTCGTTGATCGCCTTGCCGCGCTTGGCTCCTTGAGGCGGATCGTGGTGGTGGGCGGCGGGGCGGGGGGCGTGGAGCTGGCCTTCGCGCTCCGCAATCGCGCCGGAGCCCCCGTGGCCCCAGACGTCACACTTGTGGCGGGGGCGGGCGGGGTGCTCCCCGGCTTTGCGCCCGCGGTGCAGGCGCGCGCCGCCCGAGCGCTGGCGCGGCAGGGCATCAAGTTGCTGGCCGCCGAAGCGCGTTTCGCAGGCGGCGCGATTTGCGCGGGCGAGCAATCGCTGGAACCCGCCGATTGCATCATCGCCGCCACCGGCAGCGCTGCGCCCGGATGGGTGCGGGCGAGCGGCATCGCCACCGATGCGGCGGGCTTCCTTGCAGTGGACGCGCACCAGCGTTCCCCCTCGCACCCCTATATCTTCGCCGCCGGAGACGTTGCCGTCCGCATCGATCGACCGCTGGCCCATTCCGGCGTTCATGCGGTGTTTGCCGGCCCGGTGCTCGCCGCCAACCTGCGCGCGGTGCTGGCGGGCGAGGCGCCGCGCCGGACCTATCGCCCGCGCCGCAACAATCTCTACCTGATGAACACCGGCGACGGCAGCGCGATTGCCAGCCATGGCTCGCTCGCCGCCGAGGGCCGCTGGGTGCTCGCTCTCAAGCATTGGATCGACAAGCGCTGGATTGCGCAATACGTCCGCCTTGCGCAGATGGCGTAACCCTCGCAGCAGCCTGCGCGAATGTGCGGGCAGGAGATCATGTGAAAAAGCTTGCCATCCTCGCCGTGCTGGCCGCCATCATCACGGCCTATTTTGTCTTCGATCTCGGGCAGTATCTGACACTGGAGGGGATCAAGCAGTTGGTCGCCCAGTGGGAGGCGTTCTACGCCGACAACCCCGTGATGGTCATCGCCGGGTTCTTCGCGGCCTATGTCGCGGTGACGGCGGCGTCGCTGCCCGGTGCGGCGATCATGACGCTGGCGGCGGGGGCGCTGTTCGGGGTGGTGACGGGTACGATCCTCGTTTCCTTCGCCTCCACATTGGGAGCCACACTGGCCTTCCTGTCCTCGCGCTATGTGCTGCGCGACAGTATCGAGGCACGCTTCGGTGAAAGGCTGAAGGCGATCAACGCCGGGGTGGAGCGCGACGGGGCGTTCTACCTCTTCAGCTTGCGCATGATCCCGGCCTTCCCCTTCTTCGTGGTCAATCTGGTGATGGGCCTGACCCGCATCCGCGTCTGGACCTATGTCTGGGTGAGCCAGCTGGGGATGCTGCTCGGCACGGTGGTCTATGTGAACGCGGGCACGCAGCTGGCGCAGATCGACAGCCTGTCAGGCATTGCCTCGCCCGCCGTGCTGGGCAGCTTTGTGCTGCTTGGCATCGCGCCGTGGCTGGCCAAGCTGGTGATCGGCCTGATCAAGCGTCGCAAGGTCTATGCGGGCTTCACGCGGCCCAAGCGTTTCGACCGCAACATGGTGGTGATCGGGGCTGGCTCCGCGGGCCTCGTATCGGCGCTGATTGCAGCGACGGTGAAGGCCAAGGTGACGCTGGTCGAGGCGAACGAGATGGGCGGCGACTGCCTCAACACCGGCTGCGTGCCGAGCAAGGCGCTGATCAAGAGCGCCAAGGTCGCCGCAATGATGCGCCACGCCGACAAATATGGCCTGACGCCGACCGAGCCGGAGGTGCCATTCAAGGCGGTGATCGCGCGGGTGCGGGAGGCGGTCAAGGCGATCGAGCCGCATGACAGCGTCGAGCGCTACGAAGGTCTCGGCGTCGATGTGGTCAAGGGCTATGCGACGATCATCGACCCGTGGACGGTCGCAATCGCGCGCAATGACGGCGGCACGCAGCGCTTCACCACGCGCAGCATCGTGATCGCCAGCGGGGCCGAGCCGGTGGTGCCGCCGATCCCGGGTATCGAGAGCAGCGGCTATCTCACCAGCGAGACGATGTGGGAGGCCTTTGCGCAGATGGACACAGTCCCCGCGCGCGTCGCGGTGCTGGGCGGCGGGCCAATCGGCTGCGAGCTGGCGCAGGCGTTGGCACGGCTGGGAGCGCAGGTGACGCAGGTCGAGATGGCCGATGCGCTGCTGGGGCGCGAGGATGCGGACGTATCGGCGCTCGCCCGCAGCGTGCTCGAGGCCGACGGGGTGCGCGTGCTGACCGGACACAAGGCGGTGCGGATCGAAGACCGCACTCTGATCGCCGATGCGGGCGGGCAGGAGGAGCGTATTCCGTTCGATGTGCTGCTCGTCGCAGTAGGGCGCAAGGCGCGGCTCACCGGTTTCGGGCTGGAGGATATCGGCGTCGATACCGCGAAGACTGTGGTGACCGACGAATTCCTCGCCACCAAATTCCCCAATATCTTCGCCGCAGGCGATGTCGCCGGGCCCTTCCAGTTCACCCACACCGCCAGCCATCAGGCGTGGTATGCGAGCGTCAACGCGCTGTTCGGCACCTTCCGCAAGTTCAAGGCCGATTACCGCGTGATCCCCGCCGTCACCTTCCTCGATCCCGAATTCGCCCGCGTTGGCCTCAACGAACGCGAGGCGGCGGAGCAGGGCATTGCGGTGGAAGTCACCCGCTACGACCTCGACGATCTCGACCGCGCGATTGCGGAGAGCGAGACCAAGGGTTTCGTGAAGGTGCTCACCCCCGCGGGCGGCAAGGACACGGTGCTCGGCGCGACCATCGTCGGCGCCCATGCGGGCGAACTGCTCGCCGAATATGTGCTGGCGATGAAGCACGGGATCGGTCTCAACAAGATTCTCGGCACGATCCACGCCTATCCCACCATGGTCGAAGCCAACAAGTT
The DNA here is from genome assembly GCF_046452395.1 of Erythrobacter sp. W302b. Taxonomy (NCBI): domain Bacteria; kingdom Pseudomonadati; phylum Pseudomonadota; class Alphaproteobacteria; order Sphingomonadales; family Erythrobacteraceae; genus Erythrobacter; species Erythrobacter sp. W302b. Next base: position 349,537 of record NZ_JBKFDH010000001.1, read on the forward strand.
TGCGGCCGGAAACTGGAAGAAGGCGCACAAGCCCGAAGGCCTGCTGAGGTGGGTGGAACGCTATCACACCTGGATGCGGGGCTAGAGCAGGGTGGACTTGTTCGACCAGCTGCGCGGCATCATCGGCATTGCGGTGCTGATCGGGATGGCATGGGCGATAAGCGAGAACCGCAGGGCCCATCCCGGCTGGCGCTGGATCGCGGGCGCGCTCGCCTTGCAGGGCGTGCTTGCCGTGCTGATCGTGCGGGTGCCTGCGGTGTGGGCGGCGGTCGGGCTGGTCAACAATGCGGTGAGCGCGGTCGAGGCGGCCACGCTCAAAGGCTCGGCCTATATGTTCGGCTATCTCGGCGGGGCCGAGCTGCCCTTCGCGCTCAAAGAGGGCGCGCAGCCGCCGCTGGTGATCGCCTTCCAGATCCTGCCGCTGGTGATCGTCTTCTCTGCGCTGGCCGCGCTGCTGTGGCACTGGGGCGTGCTGCGCTGGATCGTGAACGGTTTGAGCTTTCTGCTGCGCCGCAGCCTTGGCGTCTCGGGCGTCGTCGGCCTGTCGGGCGGGGCGAGCGTGTTCCTCGGCGTGGTCGAGGCGCCGCTGGTCACCCGCGCCTATTTCGCGCGCATCAGCCGGACCGAGCTGTTCCAGATCATGACGCTGACGATGGCGACGATCAGTGGCGCAATCCTGATCCTCTATGCGACCACCTTGCGCAACACCGTGCCCGACGCGGTGGGCCACATGATCTCAGCTTCGCTGATCTCGCTTCCCGCTGCGTTGCTGATCGCGCGGATGATGGTGCCGGGCCGCGCCGATGATGTCGCAACCGAGGTGGATGAGGAAGACCCCGGTCTGCGCTACGAATCGAGCATCGATGCGATCGTCAAAGGCACGATGGAGGGGATGCAGCTGTTCCTCGCGGTCATCGCGGTGATCATCACCGTGTTTGCGCTGGTGGCGCTGGTGGACGGGATGTTGGCCGCGCTGCCGTTCATCGATGGCGAGGCGCTCAGCCTCAAGCGCCTGCTCGGCTGGGGCCTGGCGCCCTTCATGTGGTTACTGGGCGTGCCTTGGGCTGAGGCGCAGGCGGCGGGGGGATTGATGGGCACCAAGGCGGTGCTCAACGAATATGTCGCCTATCTCGAACTCGCCGCGCTGCCGGATGGCACGCTGGGGCCGAGGAGCCTGCTGATCGTCACCTACGCCCTGTGCGGCGTCGCCAACCTCGCCAGTGTCGGCCTGCTGGTCTCCACCATCGGCACGCTCTGCCCCGAACGCCGCGCGGAGGCTGCGGGGCTGGGGATGAAAAGCTGGATTTCCGGCAACCTCGCCAGCGCGATGACGGGGGCGTGGATCGGGCTGGTGACGTGGTGAGGCTAAAGCCATCATCTTCCCCCGCCCCGGGCCTGACCCGGGGCCCCGCTATTCTTCGGGTTCAAGACGTATCGGGCAAAGAAGCTGGGTCCCGGGTCAAGCCCGGGACGGGGGGGGAATCAGATGCTTGACGCTAAGCTCCGCCCCCTCATCGACCCTCCGCTCAACGCCATCGGTCGTGTGCTGGCAGGCGCAGGGGTCACCGCCAATGCCCTGACCTGCACCGGCCTTGCGCTTGGCCTAGCCGGAGCCGCGTCGATCGCGCTCGGCCACATCGGCTGGGGTCTCGCCCTCATCATCGCCAACCGCATTGCCGACGGGCTCGACGGCGCGGTGGCGCGGGTGCGGGGGCCTTCAGACTTCGGCGGTTATTTCGACATTGTCGCGGACTTCGCCTTCTATGTCAGTATTCCCCTAGGCTTTGGCCTTCTCAGCACCGCCAACACGCTCCCCGCGCTGGTGCTGGTGGCGAGTTTTGTGCTGACGGGGGTGAGCTTCCTCGCTTTCGCCGTCATCGCTGCCAAGCGCGGGGCGACAACCGAGGCGCATGGCGCAAAAAGCTTCTTCTATTCCACAGGGCTCGCCGAAGGGACCGAGACGATCATCGTCTTCATCGCCATGTGCGCCGTGCCCGCGTGGTTCGGGACAATCGCCTACGCCTATGCCAGCCTATGCGTGCTGACCGTGATCCAGCGCAGCGCGATGGCGGTAGCGGCTTTCCGGGATTAACGACGCAAACGGTTTAGGCGTTAGCGACTGGCCGCGCCCAGCAAGGCTTCGGTCCGGGCGCGCAGGTCGATGATCCGCGCGGTGTTCGCGCCCAGATCGCTGATCCCGACGCGGCTGACCGAACGGAAGTCAATCTGGCTGTCACCCACGCGGGCCACGACATCATCCTTGAAGCCGAACCAGAAGCTGCTCGCCACGCCTTCGACGATGCCGATTTCACTATCGGTGCGAATGTCCGTCAGCCCCATTGCGGCCATGGCGGCGGCGACGGCGGCGAGTCCCTCCTGCTTGCTCGCGCCGCCCAGCGGCAGCGGGGCAGGGCGATCCTTGCGATCGGTGATGATCTGCGCGTGGGATTTGACCGCGAGCTCGGGTGAAACCTTGCCCTGGTAAAGCTCCAGCTGGCCCAGCGGGATCTGGTAATCGCTCAGCGGATTGGCCCCCGCCTCAGCGCGCGCATCCAGCGTTGCGGCGGAAAACAGCGGCGGGTTGCCGGTATCGGTGGCGATGTCGTGGATCGGGTTCTGTTCGGCCTTGCCGCCGGCGCTCATGAACATCACCAGCGCCGCGCCCGGTGCCAGCAGGCCGAGGATCGCTGCGGCCAGCGGGCCGTTGCGGCGCGGCTTGGCGCGGGCCGACAGGATCAGCGATACCAGCGCAACCAGCGCGGTCACCCCCAGCACAACCATCCCGCCTTTGAAGGTCAGCGTCATCAATCCGATCTGCCAACTCCATATCCCGACCTTGGTGCCCAGCGCGGCAATCGCGAAATAGAGCGGGATGAACGCCAACAGGGCGAGGACGAGCTTGGTGTGCTTGGGCAGGTTTGTCATGCCCGCAGTCATAACGCCGGGTGCGCGCATGGCAATCTTTCTGGCTCGGGCCTGAAACCCTTTGCGAGCCTGTGCGTTGCGGGATTACGGTATCTGGGGAGAGGGTCTTGGCGCGACGTGAAGTCCCGCTTTCCATGCCCGAAAATCTGGTTTAAAGCCCGCTGGGATGCGGGAGGAACAAGTTGTTCAGAGGACAGATAACCATGAAGCGTAATTTCCTGATGGGCGCGGCCGCGCTGGCGAGCCTCGTTACCCTTTCGGCTTGCGGCGGCGGTGCTGGCAGCGATGCCAATGCTCCGGCTCCGGCAGCTACCGAAGATGCCATGGCCGTCGAAACCCCGGCTGCGGCAGAAACTCCGGCGGCTGCTGCCGCTGACGGTGCCAAGGTCGAGTATGCCAGCTTCACCACCGACGCTGCTGCCGGCGAAAAGGTGTTCGCGGCTTGCCGCACCTGCCACGTGTTTGACGAAGGTGTGAACCGCGTCGGCCCGTCGCTGCACAAGATCGTGGGCCGCAAGGCCGGTTCGGTCGCTGGCTTCAGCTACTCGGACGCCAACAAGAACAGCGGCATCACCTGGACGCCGGACGTGCTGTTCGCGTACCTCGAAGATCCCAAGGCCTACGTGCCGGGCACCAAGATGGCCTTCCCCGGCGTCAAGGACGCGCAGAAGCGCGCTGACCTGGTCGCCTATCTGGAAGCCCAGTCGAAGTAATTCATCGCCTCCGGGCGAGAATGATGGGGCGGCGCGGGACACTGCGCCGCCCTTTTTCGTGGGCGGCGCGGTGATGCAAAGCGCTCCCGCTCGGGGACGCCTCAGGCGGCCAGCAGGCTTGGGTCGGCGGGGCAGTGCTGGCGCAGATAGTCCTCGTGAGTCGGCAAGCTAGCGATCCCGCGCGCAATCAAGGTCCGCAGGTTGGCGAGAAATTCGGTCAGTTGCTGTGGCGCAATCTGGTCTGCCATCGGATCGTAATCGGCCGGCACGATGCCCTGGCCCAGCATCACCTGCACCCAGCTCGCATCGCGGAACAGATCATCGTGGTCACGCCCCACGCGGCCCGATGCGGCGAACAGCTCCAGCTTGTGCGTAAGGCTGTCGGGCACGTCCATATGCTTGCAATAGCGCCAGAATTCCGAGTCCTCGCGGTCTGTCTGGTGGTAGTGCAGGATCAGGAAATCGCGGATCTGAGCGAACTCGGCACTGCAGCGGCGGTTGTATTCGTCGCGCATCGCGGCCGGATTGCTGGCCCGCGGGAAGAGCTGGATCAACCGGCTCACATGCGCCTGAATCAGATGGATCGAAGTCGATTCGAGCGGTTCGAGAAACCCGCTCGACAGACCGATCGCCGCGCAGTTGTGGGCCCAGAACCTCTCACGTCGCCCCGTGGTGAAACGGATTGGGCGCGGATCGCCCAGCGCCTTGGTGTCGAGACCTTGCAGCAGCACATCGGCTGCCGCCGCATCACTGGTAAACCCGCTCGAATAGACGTGGCCGTTGCCGGTGCGGTGCTGCAAGGGGATGCGCCACTGCCAGCCTGCGTCCTTTGCCGTGGCGCGGGTATAGGGCACCAGCACGGGCAGCCGCTCGCTCGGGACCGCCAGCGCGCGGTCACACGGCAACCAGCGCGACCAGTCCTCGTAACCCACCCCGAGCGACTCGCCCAGCAGGAGCGAGCGGAAACCGGTGCAATCGATGAAGAAATCGCCAGCAACGCGCTGGCCATTCTTCAGGGTGATCGCAGTGATGTCACCGGCTTCGCCATCGCGCTCTACGGTTTCGACGATCCCCTCGGTCCGCGTCACCCCGCGCTTTTCGCTGTAAGCGCGCAGGAACAGCGCATAGCGGCTCGCGTCGAAGTGATAGGCATAGGCGAGCCCGGTCATCGCGGTATTGCCGACCCGGTCGAGCTTGCCGAAGCGCGCTTGATTGGATGCTTGCTGGTGCAGTGAGTAATCCCACAACCCCTTGGGGTCGGGCGTGTCGCCTGCGCTGCGCCGCCAATAGTGGTGGAAGGCGACATTGCCGAGGTTCATCCCCGTATCGCCGAAGGTATGGAGATAGCGGCTGCCCTTCTTTCCCCAGTCGACGAACTCGATCCCGAGCTTGAAGGTGCCCGAAGTCGCCCGCAGAAATTCATGCTCGTCAATGCCGAGGATGGTGTTCAGCCGGATGATCTGCGGGATCGTCGCCTCACCTACGCCGACCGTGCCGATGGCCTCGCTCTCGACCAGTTCAATGGTAAGGCGCTGGCCCAGCAGGCGGCTGAAAGCGGCGGCGGTGATCCAGCCCGCCGTTCCCCCGCCGACAATCACGAGTTTTCTGACCTCTGGTTGCATCATCCCGTCCCTGTGGCGCCCGCTCCCGCCGCCGGGCGGAAGAAGGCATTGATCGTCAGCCGACCCTCGGCAGGGTCGGCGCTCAATGGCGCGGCGTTGTCGATTACGCCGCTGTGCAGAATATTGCCGCGATAGAATACCGCGCTGTTGAACGCACCGGGGACCGTGTGAACTCGCTCGAAATGCGGGGCCCCATCGGTGGGATAGGCGGCGGGCGGCAGGCCCGTGCGCCCGACCTCGGCCTGCAGCGCGGCGGCATAGCGCGCGAAGTCATTGGCGGTCAGCGACTCGAGGCCGGTCGACTTGTGGCGGAAGAACGCCGTGCCGCCATGTCCTGTACGGTGGAGGTACAGCATCATGGCGATCTGCGTCGGATCGGTGCCGTCGACATGGGGGAGGCGCTGAATCGGCGCGAGTTGGGCGGGCGGGGTGGTCACCAGCGAATACCACGCCTGCATCTCCCACGGGCGGCCATAGGGCCCAAACCACTGATCCAGCAGCGGTGTCAGCTGCCTGAGCCAAGCGCGGCAGATTGCCGGATCAAGCGGCGCCCGCACCCCGGGATATTGCGGCGTGATCTTTGCAAAATTTTGCAAACCGGCCTGCAAAATGACCTGCGCGGGCGCTTCGAGAAATCCATCGATGCTGGCAAGCATCTGATTGGACGCTGAAAATGTCCCAGCCTGCGCGTGCGCGAGGGAGATGCCCCATCCTTCAGGGGCTGATTGCTGCATAGAAGTGGACGGCACGACCATGAGGATAAGCCTATCAAACTCCGTGAGGCAGTCCATCTGGAAAGGCTATGGCAATGAAATAGCGAGGAAATAAGGGACATTCCGGGGGTCTAACGCGATCCAGCCACCGGGTGATCGCGCTCACGCCGATGCTGCAATGCGGCATCGACAAAAACTGTGTCAAACTGGCAACATTTCACCTTGCCGACGTGCGCGAAAACCGATGTGAACGTTGCCAAAAACAGCTCAACATATTGGAATATCAGTAAATTTGCGAAAATTGCGGTTGTTCCCGCGCATCTGCTTTTTGGCGATTTACCTGAGGTTCATGTTGGGCTATGAAAAAATCTGCAAAAGCGCACGTTCAGGGGCGCTTGCGGGAGGGGATTTCTGATGAAAGCGAATGGGATCAATGCAAGCGCGCGCCTGCTGTGCGGGGCCGCGACATTCCTGGCACTGGCTGTCACCGGCACGCCGGTCATGGCGCAAGAGGCTGAAGAGCCGGCTGCCGTCGAAGGCGAAGGCGAAGACATCGTCGTCACCGGCATTCGCGGATCGATCCAGTCCTCCCTCGATGCCAAGCGCAACGCGACCTCGATTGTCGAAGTCATTTCCTCCGAAGATCTTGGTCTGCTGCCCGATCTGTCAATCGCCGACACCCTCGCGCGCCTGCCCGGCGTGACCGCCCAACGCGTGCGCGGCCGTTCGCAGCAGGTTTCGATCCGCGGCCTCGGCCCTGATTTCAGCCTTGCCCTGCTCAACGGCCGCGAGGTTGTCTCGGCAGGCAACAACCGCGGGATCGAATTCGACCAGTTCCCCTCTGAACTGATCGGCACCGGCGTCGTCTACAAGACCGGTGATGCCCAACTCGCCGCCATCGGCATCGCCGGCGCGGTCGACCTGCGCACGGTCAAGCCGCTGGATTCGAGCAAGCGTCAGATCACCGTGTCGGGCACCTACACCATTAACGACAATGGCTCGCTCAACCCCGATTTCGGCTCGGATGGCTACCGCCTCTTCGCCAGCTATATCGATCAGAATGCGGATGGCACGATCGGCTGGTCGATCGGTGCGACGACCCAATCGATCCCGACCCAGATCATCCAGCGCGAGCTCAAGACCAACAACGGCCAGGTCGACCGCGTCACCACCCCCGGCGGCACCGTCTTTCCGCGCGACAACCCGCGTCAGGGTTCGCAGAGCCGCGAGTTCAAGCGGACCTCGGTCGCGGGCAGCCTCCAGTTCGAGCCCACCGACCGCTTCTCGCTGACGGTCGATTCCTTCTACACCAAGACCGAGGACGCGGGCATCTTTCGCGGCACCGAAACCCCGATCGCTTCGTGGAGCTTCGATGGCGGCGCGCAGGTCGCCAACGTCACCGGCAGCGGTCCCTTCGCCGAGAGCGCGACCTACTCCAACGTCTATCCGATCCTGCGCACCGACACCGAGGGCGCGGATTCGGAGATCTTCGCGATCGGCGGCAACATGGAGTGGAAGGCGACCGACAACCTCGGCTTCGTCCTCGACTACGGCTACTCGACGCTCAATCGCAACGACGTCGATTATGAATCCTATGCCGGCACCGGCCCCAACGGCACCGGCCCCGCGGATACGCTCACCTTCACCTTCCCGCAGGACGGGCAGTACACCATCGACACCCAACTCGATTACACCGATCCGGGCAACCTCCTGCTGATCGATCCGGGCGGCTGGGGTCAGGTCGGATTCCTGCGTGTCCCGGAAACCAATGACGAGCTGCACCAGCTGCGCGCCGAGACCTATTGGGAGTTCGACGGCGGCTTCATCGACCGCATCGTCGCCGGCTGGCTCTATACCGACCGCAACAAGGATTTCGACAACAACGGCATCTTCCTGCGGGCAGGTTCGGGCTTCACCAACGGTGTTGGCGGCAACAGGGCGCCGATCCCCAGCAACCTCATCATCGGTTCGAGCAATTCCAAGGGCATCGGGCTTGACATCCTCGCCTATGACCCCGCTCCGCTGTTGACCAATGGCACCTATGTGCAGCAGGCCGCGACCGACGACACCGAATGGCAGGTGAAAGAGCAGGTCCACAACTTCTACATCCAGGCCAACCTCGACGGCGAGCTCGGCTCGGTGCCGGTGCGCGGCAATATCGGCCTTCGCTATGTCGATACCAAGCAGTCGTCGATCGGCACGCTCAGCGGTGGCCGTGTCAACGAGGTGGAGTTCAGCTACGACAACTGGTTGCCGAGCGCGAACCTCGCCTTTGAGGTGATGGAGGATACCTTCATCCGTGTCGCATTCGCCCAGACGATCACCCGCGCGCGGTTGGATCAGCTGGCGGCCAACCAGAACCTGACGTTCAATCCGCTGGTCTGCCGCGACACCAATGGCGATCAGGTGCCCGATTCGATCGTCCCCGGGGCCTTCAACCCTCCCGCCAACGTGTGCTTCACCGTGAGCGGCGGTAACCCGACCCTACAGCCTTACCGCTCGACCTCGTTCGACGTTTCCTTCGAGAAGTACTTCTCGCCCGGCACCGCGATCATCGTTGCGGCGTTCCACAAGGACCTGTCGGACTGGGTGGTCAATCAGCCGGCCGTGATCGATTTCACCCAGCAGATCGAGAATGCCGGGTTCGGCTCGATCCTTCAGTCGTCGCCGGATATCGCAGTCGGTGCCTTCGACGGTCCGGTCAACTTCTCCGACGGCAAGATCACCGGGATCGAAGGCACGCTGCGCTTCAACTTCGGCGACTTCAGCGATGCGCTCGACGGGTTCGGCGGGTTCTACTCGATCACCTATTCGGACGCCGAGATCACCCCGCCGGGCAACGCCCCGATTTCGATCCCGGGCTATTCGGATCTGACCTGGTCGGGCGACATCTTCTACGAGAAGTACGGTTTCCGCGCCAAGCTGGCAGCACGCTACCGCGGCGGATTCCTCTCGGAAGTGCCGAACTTCTCGGGCGGGCTGGAAGGCGCCGAGGCGCAGAGCGAGACGATCCTCGACGCGCAGATCGGCTACACCTTCGAGAAGGAAGGCAGCGTGCTCAACGGCGTGCAGCTGCTGGCGGAGGTGTTCAACCTCACCAACGAGCCGTTCGTGACCGAGAACCCGCTGTTCGACCGTCCGAACAACGATCCGCTGCGCCAGCCGCTCGGCTCGTCTTTCCCGAGCCGGCACGAACTCTACGGACGGACATTCCAGTTCACGATCCGCAAGAGCTTCTGACGCGAAGGCGTTCAGGTCTCTCCTGGGTCGCAATGGGGCTCGCCGGAAACGGCGGGCCCTTTCTTTTCGGGAGGGCGCTCGGTCATTGTTCCTTGCGGAACATTTGCGACGGGTACGTCAGCCTGCGAGGGGAGCCGCGGCGCAATGCCGGGCAACGAATTCGCTGTGGCTCGGCATGGCCGCCACCGCCTCGCTCATGGCCGCGCGGATCTGCGCGAGCCGTTCGGCCACCGGCACGCCTTCGCGCATCGCCGCGAGCGCGGGCGCCCGCTGCGGCACGATCCCCTGTCCCAGATAGACCGCAATCCAGCTTGGGTTGGCGAACAGTTCCTGCGGCTCGGCCACCAGCGTCCCGTGGGCGCGGAAATGGTCGATCTTGTACTGCAGGCTGTCGGGGATCGGCATGGCGGCGCAATAGCGCCACAGTTCGGAGTCGTCGCGTTCCGTGGCCTTGTAGTGGAGGATCAGGAAGTCGCGGATCAGCTCGTATTCGCGCGCGGTCTGGGCGTTGTACTCCCGGGCGAGCAGCGGCGACATGGCGCTGTCCGGGAGGAGCGCGATCAGACGCAGGATGCCGTACTGGATGAGGTGCAGGCTGGTCGACTCGAGCGGCTCCATGAAGCCCGCCGACAGCCCGATGGCGACGCAGTTCTTCTTCCAGAATTCGCGGCGCTTGCCGGTGACGAACCGCAAGGGGCGCGGGTCGGCCAGCGCCTTGCCGTCAAGGTTGGCGAGCAGCGTCGCACTGGCCTCGTCCTCGGAGATGAATTCGCTGCAATGGACATAGCCGTTGCCGGTGCGGTGCTGGAGCGGGATCCGCCACTGCCACCCGGCCTCACGCGCGGTGGAGCGGGTGTAGGGGGTGAACTCGCCCTTCTCGCAAGGGACCGCCACGGCCCGGTCGCAGGGGAGCCAATGCTGCCAGTTGTCGTAACCCGCTTCCAGCGCCTCTTCGATCAGCAAGCCCCGGAAACCGCTGCAATCGACGAAGAATTCGCCCGCCACGCGCGTGCCATCATCAAGCAACACGCTGTCAACGAACCCGTCATGAGAGCGCAACGACACGTCAACGACCTTGCCCTCCTTGCGCACCACACCCCGCGCCTCGGCGAACCGGCGCAGGTAGGCGGCATAGAGCCCCGCATCGAAGTGATAGGCATAGTCGAAGGTCGACTGGATCATGCGGCGGTCGGACGAGGGGTGGCTGAACTTGCCGGCCTTGGCCATCGCCCAGCACATCGAGAAATCGTCAATCGGGCCGCCGATCCGGCCTTCGAGGCTCTCGCGCATCCAGTGGTGGTAGAAGGGGACGCTGTCGAACTCGGCGCCATGCTGGCCGAAGGGGTGGAAATAGGAATGCCCCTTGCGCCCCCAATCGACGAACTCGATCCCGAGCTTGTACGACCCCTGCGTTTCGCGCACGAAGGTCGCCTCGTCGATGCCGAGGCGCTGGTTGAAGTTGCGGATCGGCGGGATGGTCGCCTCGCCAACGCCCACGGTGCCGATGGCCTCGCTCTCGATCAGCGTGATCGCGCAGGACCGTCCGACCGCATGGGAAAGCGCCGCCGCCGTCATCCAGCCCGCGCTGCCGCCGCCGACAATCACGATGTGTGTGAGCGGGGCGGGCTGGCTCATCCCCCGCAGCTTTCGCGGATCAGCAGGCTGGTTTCCAGCCGCTGCGAAATGGCTGGGCCGTCACCCTTGTCGATCAGCTTCGACACCAGCATCCTTCCGGCAAGATTGGCATCCTGATCGATGGTGGTCAGCTGCGGGGTGACGAGCCGCGCGGCGGGGATGTTGTCGTAGCCGACGACCGACACGTCCTCCGGCACCCGCATTCCCGAGCGCGTCAGCGCCCGGATCGCGCCGATGGCGATGAGATCGCTGACGGCGAACACAGCATCGAACCGGAGCCCGCGCGCGATCGCGCTGCGCACAGCCGCTTCGGCCGAGTGGACTTCGAAATGGGCGGGCACGATCAGCTCGTCATCCAGCGCGATCCCCGCCTGATCGAGCGCCTGCTTGTAGCCGCGGAACCGCTGTTCGGCTTCGGGCGCTTCGGTATCGCCGAGGAACAGGATGCGGCGGCGGCCAAGGCGGGCGAGATGCGCGGTTGCCCGCCGGCCGCCGGCGACATTGTCCGATCCGATCACGCAATATTGGGCATCGGGAAACTCCGCGCCCCACACCACAAAGCGATTGTCGCGCGCGGCCAGCGCGTTGAATTCGTGGTGGAGCGAGCTTTGCCCGATGAAGATCACCCCGGTCGCCCGGCTCGTGCTCATCGCGTAATCGAGATCGAGGCCTGCGCGCGGGCTGAGGTGGCTGATGATCAGGTCCGCGTTCCGTTCGCGCGCGGCTTCGGCGATCCCGGCGAGCAGTTCTAGGAAGAACGGGTCGGACACCCGACTGTCGCGCGCTTGCGGGGCGGGGACGACGACCGCGATGGTTGCGTCTGCACCAATCGGCCCGCTCGGCATGGAGGAGCGGAACTCGTAGTCATGCGCGCGGGCGATCTGCCAGATCTGCTGCTTGGTCCTGCGCTTGACCGAGGGGCTGTCGTTCAGCGCGCGGCTGACGGTGGAGATCGAGACCCCTGCCTCGCGCGCGATATCCTCAAGCGTCGCGCTGCGCCGGGATGCGGGGGAGAGTGTATCGGTCATTCGTCCTCAGCTGCCCGCCACGACGGCCCAATAGCCGGTGCCGGGGGCAAGATCGTGCGGCAAGGCAGCGGCCGTGTCGACTGTGTTTTGGGTAGCGATCGCACTGAGGCTGCCAAGTTCCGCCGGAGGGCTCCACCGGACTGGCGCTTCGCCGAGATTGAAGACGCAGAGCACAGCGCCGCTTTCGTCCCGGCGCAGGAAGGCGAGGATGTCGTCCGGGCTGTCGATCAGCGCGATATCGCCGCGCACCAGCGCCGGATGGGCCCGCCGCAGGCGCAGCAGCTGGCGCGCGTAACCGAGGGTCGAGGCCGGGTCCGAGGCCTGACTGTCGACCGCAAAGCCGGTGTGAACCGGATCCAGCTTGAGCCAGGTGCGGTTGGCGTTCGAGAACCCCGCCTGGGGCGCATTGGCCTGCCACGGCATCGGGGTGCGCGCGCCGTCGCGGCCCAAGGTGTGCGGCCAGTTGGCGATGGCCTCGGGGTCTTGCAGGTCTTCGAAAGCGACCTCGCCCTGCGGCAGGCCCAGTTCCTCGCCCTGATAGATGATCGGGTTACCGCGCAAGGACAGCAGCAGCAGCAGGTTGAGCCGCGCGGCCCGCGCCATGTCGCCGTCGAGTGTCCAGCGGGTGACGGCGCGCGGCGCATCATGGTTTGAAAACGCCCACGAAGGCCAGCCTTCCCCCGGCTCCCCGCTCCATTGCGACAGGCTGGCGCGGACCACGCCCGCAGTCAGGCGCGGGGCGTAGAGGAAATCGAAGTTGTAAGCGGAATCGAGCCGTTTGCCGCCTTCAGTGAAGGCCTTCATCTCCGCCAGCGGCTCCGGCCCGCCGACTTCGGCAACGGTGAAGCGGCCCGGAAACTCGTCGATCGTCGCCCGGATGCGTTCCAGGAAGCCGGTGATATCCGGGTGCGACTGGTTGTACTGCTTGACCTGCATGTCGAACGGGCGGGTCACCAGTTCCATCGGCAGCCCGCTGGGCGGATTGTCGCGCAGGTCCGGGTCATGCATCGAGAAATTGAGCGCATCGAGCCGAAACCCGTCCACGCCCCGGTTCAACCAGAACCGCGCCACATCCAGCAGCGCGTCCTGCACCTCGATATTGTGGACGTTGAGATCGGGCTGTGAGGTCAGGAAATTGTGCAGGTAATACTGCTTCCTCGGCCCGTCCCACTGCCACGCCGAACCGCCGAATACTGACTGCCAATTCGATGGCGGCGAGCCATCGGGCTTGGGGTCGGCCCAGACATACCAGTCGGCCTTGGGATTGGTGCGATCCTGCCGGCTTTCCTGAAACCACGCATGTTCGTCGGAGGTGTGCGAATAGACCTGATCGATGATCACCTTCAGCCCCAGCGCATGGGCCTTGGCGATGATCCGGTCGAAATCGGCAAAGGTGCCGAAGCTGGGGTCGATCCCGCAGTAATCGGCCACGTCGTAGCCAAAGTCCTTCATCGGCGAGGTGAAGAAGGGCGAGATCCAGATACCGTCCACGCCGAGATCGGCAATGTAGTCGAGCCCCTCGGCAATCCCGGCAAGGTCGCCGATCCCGTCGCCATTGGTGTCGCGGAACGAGCGCGGATAGATCTGGTAGATGACAGCGCCGCGCCACCAGGCCCCCAAGCGAACAGTGTCGCTGGCGGCGGTTTCGGCGGCGGCTTGCGGGCCAGCGCAGGACTGGGCGGATGCCATTAGTCGTCAGTCTCCAGAATGCAGGCAGCAAAGCCGAAAGCGGGCAACGCGATTGCAAGCGTTCCCGGCGCGGTAAGCTCGGCCGGACACGTGCCAACCAAGGGCGCGACACCGCTCGCCCGGTAGCTTACCTCGACATTGTGCGAAAGCGGCGATGCGCTCGTATTGAACACCGCAAGCACGCGCTGTCCGGTTTCGGGATCATGCCGCTCGATGGCGAGCAGGCCGGGGGCGGTTTCCGTGAAAGCGCGCACCTCGGACAGGCCGCGCCGCAGCGCCGGGCTGGCGGTGCGCGCCGCCGACAGTTCGGCGATCAGGCGGTAGAGCGGATGAGCGGTGTCGAAGTTGCTCTGCGCCGTGGTGGCTGTGGTGCCGATCAGGGTGTTGTCGTTGTAGGCCGCGACCTTGCTGGGGAACATGTCCTCGCGCGCCAGCTGATCATTGCCGTCGGAGATGAAGCCCTGCTCGTCGCCGTAATAGACGGTCGGCACGCCGCGCAGCAGGAACATCAACGCATGGCCGAGCTTGACCCGCGCCAGCAGGGTCTCGGCATCATCCGAACCGCTGATGTCGCGCACGAACATCGCAAAGCGGCCGAAATCGTGATTGCCGAGGAAGGTCGGCAGGCCGAGCGCGGTCTTGGCGCCGCCGGGGTAGATCGCATCCTGCTGGAGGAATTCGGCCATCAGCCGCGGACCAGCCTTGCCGCTCGCAACCAGTTGCGCCGCCTTCGCGAAGCCCATGTCGAGCGCATAGGGAAGCTGGCTTTCCGCCATCACCTGCGCGGCGAGCGTGGCGGTGGGTTCCTCGTAAGCGATCTCACCGAAGATGTGGAAGTGGTCGATCCCCTTGGCCTTGGCGCGGGCCAGAATGGGGGGGACGAAGGCCTGCCAGAATTCCGGGTTCACGTGCTTGGCGGTGTCGATGCGGTAGCCGTCGATCCCGTAATCGTCGATCCACTGGCCGAAGATCGCGATCATGCCCTCGACAACGCGGGGATTCTCGGTCGCCAGATCATCAAGGCCCGAGAAGTCGCCATAGACGCTGCTTTCCCCCACCCACTGCGAATTGCCGCGGTTGTGGTAGAGCGTCACGTCATTGAGCCACGCGGGCACTTTCACGTTCTTTTCCGCCTCGGGCACCACGGGGGTATAGGCGAAGGCAGGATCGGTGAGCTTGGCCCAGCTGGCGGGATCGGCGTTGTCGTCCCCCGCAAAGCCCGGGTTGATCGGTGCGCCGTTCGGGCCGCCCTTGCGCCCGTAGGGATAATCGCCCTTGCTGCGGTAAGCGTAGCCATTCGCCGGTCCTTCGGCATAGTCGATCACATCTGCGGTGTGGTTGATGATGATGTCCATATAGACCTTCATGCCGCGCGCATGGGCGGCATCGACGAAGGCCTTGAACTCGGCATTGGTCCCGAAATGCGGATCAATCTGCGTGAAGTCGGTCACCCAGTAACCGTGGTAGCCCGCGCTTTCCTGACCGGGCAGCCCCTGCACCGGCTTGTTCTTGAACACCGGCGCAAACCAGATTGCGGTGACGCCCATGCCCTGAATGTAATCGAGCTTTGCGGTCAGCCCTTTGAGGTCGCCGCCGTGGTAGAAGCCTTTGTGGGTAGGATCGAAGCCGTGATCGAACACGTCGCCCTTGATCCCGCCGCGGTCGTTCGAGGTGTCGCCGTTTTCGAAGCGGTCGGGCAGGACGAAATAGATGATCTCGTCTTCAAGCTGGCGCTCGGAAATGGGCGCGGGGCCCGATGTCGGGAAGGGGGATTCGGCCGCAACCGGCCCTCCCGCCAAGGCGGTGCCCGCGCACAGCACAGCCGCTAAGCTCACGAAGATTCGCGTCATGACCCAACTCCCTCCGGCCGCTTTTCTGACACCTCGCAAGAGATTTTGCAAATCTTTGTGAAAAGTCGAGTGGGTCGTTCGACTGCGCTTCAAACATCTGAAAAAGTTGAATTAAATGACCAAATCAAGAGATGGTCGACAAAATTTAATGAGATTGTCGGAAAGTTTCTTGCAAATTTTTGCAAGGCGTCCAGACTAGGGCCCGGCATCGTGCAATGCGTCATCCGGCGATAGATCCGGGAGCCTACGCGATGCCGGGAGCTGCGTCACCTCCGGGCGGATGGTGGCGTGGGGGAGAGGGATGATACGATCATGACGCAAGCCGGCCTAAAGCCTGCGCTGAACGCGGGCCAGATCTGGAACATGAGCTTCGGCTTCCTCGGAATCCAGATCGGGTTCGAGCTTCAGAACGGCAATGTCAGCCGCATTTTCCAGACGTTGGGCGCCGATGTTGGCGAACTTGCGATCCTGTGGATTGCCGCGCCGATGACGGGGTTGGTGGTGCAGCCGATCATCGGTCACCTGTCGGACAAGACTTGGAGCCCCCGCTTCGGCCGCCGCCGTCCCTATTTCCTCATCGGCGCTTTGCTGGCGACACTGGCGCTGTTTGTCATGCCCAATGCCCCGGTGCTGTGGGTTGCAGCCGGAATGCTGTGGATCATGGACGCCTCGCTCAACATCACGATGGAGCCGTTCCGCGCCTTTGTCGGCGACAACCTGCCCGATCGCCAGCGCACGATGGGCTATGCGATGCAGAGCTTTTTCATCGGCACCGGCGCGGTGATGGCGGGCGCGCTGCCGTGGGTGATGACCAACTGGCTCGGCCTCAGCAACATCGCGCCTGCGGGCGAGATTCCGGAAACCGTGCGCTGGGCTTTCTACATCGGCGGAACGGCGCTGGCGGCAGCGGTCGCGTGGACCGTCTTCTCGACCAAGGAATACTCGCCCGAGGAGCTTGCCCGGTTCGAAGCCTCGACCGGGCGCGGGGCGGGCGCGGGCCATGCGCCGGTCCTGCGCAGCGCCAGCCAGTTCGCGCGCGGCGGCGTGGTATGGATCATCGCCGGGGCGCTGGTCGCCGCGCTGGTCGCCATCGCGCGGGGCGAGGCGCGTCTGGCCTTTCTCGGCGAAATCGAGGTCGCGCAGGAGCTTTACGTCCTTGCCGTGCTGATCGCCGGGTTCGGCGTGATCCAGCTGGTCGCGGCGTCATTGCGCCAGCAGGGCCGCGAGACGAGCGGCTTCATGGAGGTGGTGAGCGATCTGTTCGCCATGCCCAAGACCATGCGCCAGCTGGCCGTGGTGCAGTTCTTCAGCTGGTTCGCGATGTTCGCGCTGTGGATCTATGGCACGCCGGGGGTGACGGAATACCACTTCGGCGCGAGCGATGCGGCGAGCGCCGCCTATCAGGACGGGGCCGATTGGTGGAGCCTGATGGGATCGGTGCGCAACGGCCTAGCCGCTGCCGCCGCGCTCGGGTTCGTGATGATCGCCGCGAAGATCGACCGCTGCCGCCTCCACGCGATCAACCTGACGCTGGGCGCGGTGGGCTTTGCCGCGATGCTGCTGGTGCGCGATCCGGCGCTGCTGTGGATCCCGCAGATCGGGATGGGCATCGCCTGGGCCTCGATCGTGGCGCTGCCCTATGCGATCCTTGCAGGCTGCGTCCCGGCGGAAAAGATGGGCATTTACATGGGGGTGTTCAACATCTTCATCGTCGTGCCGCAATTGCTCGCAGCGACGCTGCTGGGCTTTCTCGTCACCAACCTGTTCGGCGGCGCGGCGATCAATGCCTTCGTGATCGGCGCGGTCAGTCTGGTGCTTGCGGCAGCGGCGACTCTGCTGGTGAAGGATGGCGAGACGCGGGGCGTTGCCGCTCTGCGGGCGGGGGAAGCGTGATGCGGTTTGTCACTGCTCTGCTGGCGGGCGCGCTGGTCGCGACCCCGGTTCTGGCTCAACCCGATTACACGCCGCGCGATGGGGTGCAGGTGCAGAACGCCGCGTGGACGCGCGATGCTGTGCTGTATCAGCTCAACACCCGGCAGTTCACACCGGAAGGCACCTTTGCCGCGGCGCAGAAGCAGCTTGCGCGGCTCGCCGCAATGGGCGTCGATATCGTCTGGCTGATGCCGATCCACCCGATTGGCGAGGCGAACCGCAAGGGCAGCCTCGGCAGCCCCTATGCCGTGCGTGACTATCGCGCGGTCAATCCCGAGCTCGGCACTGAGGCCCAGTTCCGCGCCTTCGTGGACGAGGCGCACCGGTTGGGGCTGAAGGTGATCCTCGACTGGGTCGCCAACCATTCGGCCTATGACAATCCGCTGACCCTCAGCCATCCCGACTGGTACACCCGCACGCCGGAGGGCGCGCTGATGTCGCCGGCGGGCACCGACTGGTCGGACGTGGCAGACTTCGATTACAGCCAGCCCGGCCTGCGCCGCTACATGACCGAAAGCCTCACCTACTGGGTGCGCGAGTTCGGCATCGACGGATACCGCGCGGACGTGGCTGGCTACGTCCCGACCGATTTCTGGGAGACCGCCCGCGCGGAGCTGGACAAGGTGAAGCCGGTCTTCATGCTCGCCGAATGGGAGCAGCGCGATCTCCACGCCCGCGCTTTCGACGCGACCTATGGCTGGGGCTGGAAGGAAGCGATGCAGCGCCTCGTCAAGGACGGCGGCGGGGCAGGGGCGATGCGCGGCTACTATGCCGGGCAGTCCGAAACCTGGCCCCACGCCGCGATGCGCATGGTCTATACCGAGAACCACGACCAGAATTCCTGGGACGGTGTGGCGGCCGAGATCTACGGCCCAGCTTACGAGGCGGCGATGGCGTTGTCCTTCATCGGCCCCGGCCTGCCGCTGATCTATAATGGGCAAGAGGCGGATAATGACCGGCAGCTCAAGTTCTTCGAGCGCGATCCGATCATCTGGCGCGAAGGCAAGCACGCCGCGCTGATCGCCAGGCTGATCGCGCTCAAGACCGACAACCCCGCGCTCCACAACGGGCGCTTCGGCGCGGCGCTGGTGGAAGTGCCGACGAGCGAGACGGCGGATGTCTTCGCGTTCACGCGGGGCGACAAGGGCGCGCGGGTGTTCGCGGTGTTCAACCTCTCACCCCGGCCGCACCGCATCGCCCTCAGCCATGCCCGCCATCACGGCACCTATGCCGACGCTCTGACTGGCGCGCCCGCAAGCTTCAAGGGCGGGGAAAGCCTTGACCTGCCCGCATGGGGCTACCGCATTTACACCGAGACCAAGTGAGGCGGCCGCCACCGAGCCGCAGGAGAGGGACTATGACGAAGCATTGGAAGTCGCTGGTCGCGCTGGCCGCCATCGCATGGGCCGCCGCGCCTGCCCAGGCCGAGACGCTGGAGCTCGCCTCGCCCGACGGCAAGATCACCGTCACTGTCAAGGATGATGGCGGGCAGGCGACCTATGCCGTGCGCTTCGAGGGCGAGCAGGTGATCGCCCCGTCCAAGCTCGGGATGCTGTTCGCCGACCACCACGGGTTCGAACGCGGCCTCGCCATCGCCGGATCGACCCGCGCGAGCACCGACACGACCTGGGAACAGCCGTGGGGCGAGCGCCGGGTGGTGCGTGACCAGCACAACGAGCTCGCCGTCACTTTCAAGCCCGCCGAGGGCCCCGACCGGCAGATGACGGTCCGCTTCCGCGCCTTTGATACCGGCATCGGCTTCCGCTACGAGCTGGCCGAACAGCCCGCGCTCGAAGGCGATATCGCCATCGTCGAGGAGCTGACCCAATTCGGCGTCGGCGACAAAACCACCATGTGGTACACCCCGTCCGACGAATACAACCGCAACGAATATATCTACCGCGTCGCCCCGGCTGGCGAGGTTGATGACGCACACACTCCCTCCACCTTCCGCACCACCACCGGCATTCACTTCGCGATCCACGAAGCGGCGCTGGTCGATTACTCCTCGATGTCGCTCGATCAGCTGCGTCCCGGCAACTTTCAGGCGAACCTGCGCAACTGGTCGGGCGGCCCCAAGGTCAAGACCAAGGCGCCGTTCACATCCCCTTGGCGCACCATCCAGATCGCGCGCGAGGCGGTGGGGCTGATCAACTCCGACATCATCCTCAACCTCAACGAACCCAACGCGCTGGGCGATGTCTCCTATGCCAAGCCCGGCAAATACATCGGCATCTGGTGGGCGATGCACATCAATGACCGCACCTGGGCGAGCGACAAGTATCACGGCGCCACCACCGCCGAGACGAAGCGCTATATCGACTTTGCCGCCAAGCATGGCTTTTCCGGCGTGCTGGTCGAAGGCTGGAACAAGGGCTGGGACGGCGACTGGTTCAACAATGGCGATCTCTTCAGCTTCACCGAGCCCTATCCCGATTACGACATCAAGGCCCTGAGCAAATACGCCAAGGCGAAAGGCGTCCAGCTCATCGTCCACCATGAAACCTCCGCCAATCTCACCAATTACGAGAACCAGCTCGAAGCCGGGCTCGACCTGGTGAAGGCAATCGGCTCGAACTACGTCAAGTCGGGCTATGTCTCGGACGCGGGGGATGCGGTGTGGGTCGATGACAAGGGCATCCGCCACTACGAATATTACGACAGTCAGCGGATGATCGACCACCACATGACCGTGATCAAGGCCGCTGCCGCGCGCCAGATCGCCATGGACACCCACGAGCCGGTGAAGGACACCGGCCTCCGGCGCACCTATCCCAACTGGATGACTCGCGAAGGTGCGCGCGGGATGGAGTTCAACGCCTGGGGCACGCCGCCCAACCCGCCGAGCCATGAGCCGATGCTGGCCTTCACCGCGCTGCTGGCCGGGCCCTTCGACTACACCCCCGGCATCTTCGACCTGCGCCCCAATGAGCGCCCGCCGGTCCGCCCCGACATGCCGCGCGGCGACCCCAAGAACCGCCCGCAGACCACGCTGGCGAAGCAACTCGCCACCTATGTGACGATCTACTCGCCGCTCCAGATGGCGGCCGATCTGCCGGAGAACTACGAGGCCCGGCCCGAAGCCTTCCAGTTCATCAAGGACGTGGAAGCCGATTGGGAGGAGTCGATCGCGCTCGCAGGCGAAGTTGGCGAATTCGTGGTGATGGCGCGGCAGGGGCGCAAGTCGAAGGAATGGTTCCTCGGCGCGGTCACGGACGCCAATCCGCGCGATCTTTCGGTGCCGCTGAGCTTCCTCGAGTCGGGGCGCAAGTATCGCGCGCAAATCTATCGCGACGGCCCCCATGCCCATTGGGATTACAACCCCTATGACATGGTGATCGAGGAAAAGGTCGTGACCGGCGGTGACACTTTCGCGGTGCGGCTGGCGGCGTCAGGCGGGGTCGCAGTGCGGTTCATTCCGGCGAGGTGAGGATGATTAAGCGTTACAAAGCGGACACCGTGTCCGCTTTGTCCGCTCTCAATTTAGCGAATAAATACAGAGTCTTGATGCCCTATCGTCCACGCAGACGGACAGGAAGAGAGGGCCTTTTCTCGCGCCGCGATCGAGCAAACGGCCGCGCGGGCCAGACAGAACGATGGGAAAGAGCCGAGGCGGAGGCTAGCGGCTGGCGTTCGTGTAGGAAAACGGCGCGACCTATTCCTTGCTCGTCGCCCCATGCGTGACACGGGGCTTGGCTCCCTTTAGTGCTGGCGACGAAGAAAAGCCTAACCCCGTGTCACGCACGGGGCGACGGTGGAGAGGATGGCAGCTTACGTCATCTTGCCGCCGAAAACGGGCATTCAGGTATCGACCCCATGATTGCCATCAGGGTCTCTTGCCCCGCCGCGCGCGGATTTCAGCGCTTGGTTTGCTCAGCCGCGGGAGAAACGTTGGTTGAGCACCTGACGCACCAGCTTCAAGCCAGCGCAGCTTGGCCTCGAGATATCGCCGCATCTCGCGCAGATCACGCTCGCGCGCAGTGATCTGTGCCAGTTGGTCACGGAGCACACCGGCCTTGTCTTTCACCGAGAACGCCTCGTGTTCGTAGTCCTTCGCCAGCTCGGCAATCTGGCGGAGCGTGAACCCGAGGCTCTGCCCAGACCGGATCAACATGGCGCGCTCGACCTGAGCGGCATCGAAGTGCTGATAGCGATTGCCGCTGGCCGATCCGATGGTCGGCTTGAGCAGGCCGCGCTTGACGTAGAAGCGGACAGTGTCGCGAGGCAGCCCCGTCGCCTCGCAGAATTGCTTGATCAGCATGGAATGAAAGGCCTTGACTGTGGACTATGGTCCATAGCTTATCGGCGAAGCTCCACAAGACAAGGAGCTTGGCATGAACAAGGTTGCACTCGTCACCGGCGCATCATCAGGGATCGGCGAGGCTATCGCCACCCGACTGATCGCGCAGGGCTGGACGGTGTTTGCGGCAGCGCGGCGGATGGAGCGCATGAGCGCCCTCGGCCAAAAAGGCGCGCGACTGGTTTCGCTCGATCTGGAAGATGACGCCAGCATCAAGGCCGCCATGGCGATGCTGTGCGATCAGTCGGGACGGATCGACGCGCTCATCAACAATGCCGGATACGGCGCTTATGGTGCCTTGGAGGATATGCCGTTGACCGAGGCCCGGCGGCAGGTCGAGGTCAATCTGTTCGGCCTTGCGCGGCTGATCCAGCTGGCCCTACCCGCCATGCGGCAGCAAGGCGGAGGACGGATCGTCAACATCAGTTCGATTGGCGGAAAAATCCACGAGCCGATGGGTGCTTGGTATCACGCGACCAAGTTCGCTGTGGAAGGGCTGTCAGATTGTCTGCGGATGGAATTAGCACCATTCGGAATCCACGTCGTCGTGGTTCAGCCGGGCGCAATCAAGACCGAGTGGAGCGGCATCGCTCGGGCTAGCCTGCTTTCGACCTCGGGCGCCGGCGCATATGCTCAACTGGCCCGCCAGACCGCCAGCTTGCTGGCCGCCGCCGATAAGAGCAACAGCTCACCTCCTGAAGTGGTCGCGGACGCGGTCATCAGCGCGCTGGCCGCCCGCAGGCCCAAAACCCGTTATGTCGTTGGTGGGGGAGCAAGGCCGTTGATCGCCTTGCGCTGGCTTGCGACTGACCGCGGATTTGATTGGATAATGAACTGCACTGCCAAGTTAATGGCCCATCGCGCAGGTTGAATAATCGTTGCATGCGCATCACCCGGTTTGCTTTGTGTCCGCTAAGATGAATTGAGAAGCCGCCATTCCGCAATCCACCCACAAACTGCCGTTCGCGAGTGCCTCGACCAATCCTGGAAGCCGACAGACGGCTAGCGCAGCGTTGGTGCCCAAAGTGGTCTGACAGGAAACGATCCCGATTTTGCCCTAACCGTCACTCCGGTGAAGGCCGGGGCCCAGCGCCTCATGGTGCAGCGCCTGCCGCACTAGGTCCCCGCTTTCGCTGGGATGACGAACGGGTCCGCTCCCCACCCACGTCCCGCCATCCGCCGCGCCCCGCACAAAGAGGGCGGCCGCCACCCCCATGGCGTCCGCCCTCACTCCCGTCCAAGGGAGAGCCGGTATTGCTGTCAGTCGGAAAGCGCGCTCAGGCGGCCTGTTCCATCCGCGCCAGTTCGCAATGCGACCAGATCTCGGACAGCGCCTTGATCAGCCGGTCGATGTCGCCATCGGTGTGCACGGGCGAGGGTGTGACGCGCAGCCGCTCGGTGCCGACGGGCACGGTCGGGTAGTTGATCGGCTGCACATAGATCCCGTGGTTGTCCATCAGCCAGTCGCTGATCATCTTGCACTTCTTGGCGTCGCCCACCATCACCGGGATGATGTGGCTGGGGTTGTCCAAGTGCGGGATGCCCATGATGTCGAGCGCGCGGCGGACCTGCGCGACGCGCTTCTGCTGAAGCTCACGCTCGGCGCTGCTGGTCTTGAGGTGCCGGATGCTGGCCGCTGCGCCCGCCGCGATGGCAGGGGGCAGTGCGGTCGAGAAGATGAAGCCGCTGGCAAAGCTGCGCACGAAATCGACGAGGTTGGCGCTGGCCGCGATGTAGCCGCCCATGACGCCGAAGGCCTTGCCCAGCGTGCCTTCGATCACGGTGATGCGGTCCATCAGCCCTTCGCGCTCGGCAATCCCGCCGCCGCGCGGGCCGTAGAGGCCGACCGCATGGACCTCGTCGATATAGCTCATCGCGCCGTGCTTTTCGCACACGTCGAGGATGTCGGCGATGGGGGCGATGTCGCCGTCCATCGAATAGACGCTCTCGAAGGCGACCAGCTTGGGCACTTCGGGGCCATACATGGAGAGCAGCTCGTCGAGGTGCTCCGCGTCATTGTGACGCCACACCTTGTAGGGCGCGCGGGAGTGGCGGATGCCCTCGATCATCGAGGCGTGGTTCAGCGCATCCGAAAACACGACGCAGCCCGGGATCTTGCTCGCCAGCGTGCCGAGGCCCGCCCAGTTCGAGACATAGCCGGAGGTGAACAGCAGCGCGGCTTCCTTGTTGTGAAGGTCGGCAAGCTCGGCTTCCAGTTCCACATGGTAGTGGTTGGTGCCCGAAATATTGCGCGTGCCCCCGGCACCAGCGCCGCATTCGTCAAGGCAGTCATGCATCGCTTCGAGCACGGCGGGGTGCTGGCCCATGCCGAGATAGTCGTTCGAGCACCATACCGTAACCGCCTGCGTCTCGCCTTCGACGAAGCGGGTGGCTTGCGGGAAGCGGCCGCGATGGCGCTTGATGTCGGTGAACACCCGGTAACGGCCGTCGGCGCGTACCGTGTCCAGCTCGCCGGCGAAAAAAGCTTCGAAGTCCATCGGGGTTCCCTCTGTCGTCATTGTCTTGCTTTCAATCTTGATTGATCTGCGCCGCGGCCTTCCGCTGCGGCCCCGTCCGTTTTGGCATGGCCCAGCCCCACAGCATCCCGTCACGGAAGGGCAGGGCGAGAAACAGGTGTTCGAGCACGCCGAGCAGGCTCAGCGTGGTCAGCAGGCTCGCGCCGACCATCTCGGCGCTGCCCACCGGCGCTGCGAGCGCGAGGCTTGCGAACCACGCGGTCACGGCTGCAATGCCCACGACC
Organism: Erythrobacter sp. W302b; assembly: GCF_046452395.1. Taxonomy (NCBI): domain Bacteria; kingdom Pseudomonadati; phylum Pseudomonadota; class Alphaproteobacteria; order Sphingomonadales; family Erythrobacteraceae; genus Erythrobacter; species Erythrobacter sp. W302b. The sequence goes on from NZ_JBKFDH010000001.1 coordinate 373,945, forward strand.
GACAGCACCAGCAGCACCGTCATGCGGTTGGGGCCGAAATAGGTCTTCAGGTAAGCGAGCTGTTCGGGCAGCATTTCCGCGGTGGAATTGGGCACGCCGACAAACAGGTTGATCTTCGAAATCAGCCGCATCGCGAACATCAGCACGAACACGGTCGCGCCGATCTGGTTGGGCACGCTCCATGACAGCGAGATCAGCAGCAGCGCGGTGAGCGCCAAGGCGACCTCGTGATGCATCACGGTTGCGGCAGCCTGGCGGAAGCGGGCAGCGCCGGTCAGCGACGGGTCGCTCACGCCCCGGCGTGGTCCGGCCGACGCGCCGGTGAGGAAGGAGAGTTCGTGCCAGCCCCACACCATCAGCGCACCGATGAAGGCCAGATACACCGCCCAGACCTCGGTCGAAAGCGAGGCAACAAGGATCACCAGCAGCCCGGCAATCCCCACCACACTGCCCACCAGAAGGCTGGTCGAGAAGGTCGCGCGCTCACGGTTGTCCGCCCAGGCAATCAGCCCGGTTGCGACAAACCAGATCGCGACCGTCACGATGAACGGCACAATATGGCCGCTCCAGCTTACCACGCGGGCTGAAGCCGGATCGAAGCGGGCAGCGCGTTCGGCTTGGGCTTTTGCAGATACATCTTGGCAAAGGCGAGGCCGGCCCCGGCCATGCCGGACGCGCGCTGAATCAGGCCGCCGATCCCCCCGCGCGCCTTGCCTTCTTCGATGCGACCGGCAGCGAGGCGCAGTTTTTCCATCTGAATGCGGAAGGCAGGCGCATCAATGTCCAGTTCCACCGGGAAGACCTGGCGGCTGATCTGGTTGCAGATCGCAAACACCTTGTAGCCATATTCGGTCGGATCGACGCCGAGCGCGGCGTGGAACAGCGGGCGGTTGTGATCGCGCACATACATCGTGGCGTAAACGGAGAGCAGGAAGAAGCGCACCCACAGCTTGTTGGCGCCTTCCAGAAGCTTGGGATCGGCGCGCAGCAGCATGGCGAAGGCCTCGCCATGGCGGAACTCGTCGTTGCACCACTCCTCGAACCAGTCGAAGATCGGGTGGAACTTGTGCTGGGGATTGGCGGCGAGGTGGCGGAAGATGGTAATGTAGCGCGCGTAGCCGATCTTCTCGCTGAGATAGACGGCGTAGAAGATGAACTTCGGCTTGAAATAGGTGTATTTCTTGGTCTTGGTCAGATAGCCGAGGTCGACGCCGATGCCCGCATCCTTGAGGCTTTCATTGATGAAGCCGGCATGGCGGCTTTCATCGCGGGCGAGCAGGCGGAACAGCTGCTTCACGTCCGGGTTCTTGGTGCGCTTGGCGATTTCGGCATAGAGCACGCAGCCCGAAAACTCGCTCGTCATCGAACTGACGAGAAAATCGGTGAACTCCTTGCGCAGCGCAGGTTCCAGACCCTCGATCACACCCTTGAAGCGGTCGGAATGCTTGAAGTGCAGCTTGTTGGGATCGCCCACCATGTCGGCGATCAGCTGGTCCCATTCGCGCCGCACGGGGCTGATGTCGATGGCATCGAGCGCGTCGTAATCGGTGGTGTAGAAACGCGGGGTCAGCATCGTGTCCTGCGTCGCGATCGCCATCGCCTCTTCGCTGGTCATCGGCTTGTAGGCGTTCATTTGATCCTCCCGGCATTGAAACTGACTTCGTAAAGCTCCGCCAGATCGAAATAGGCGGCCAAGCGCGTGAGCCCGCGGGCCAGCGGACTGGCGCGGGTCACGGTGGCGCGGCGTTCAAACACCTGGCGCGTGCCAAACGGGATCTGGATCGGCGCTCCGTGAACGCGGACCTTGTCGCCCGGCTGCATTTCGACATCGTCGGCGAGTTCGACATGGGCGTGGAAATGCTCGGAGCTCTGCTCGACCGTGATCGTGCAGGGCGTTTCGAACGAGCGTGCGGTGATGAAGGCAAATGGCATTACTGCGCCGTGGTCTTCGCGGTGAGCAGGTTGGCATAGACCGCGCGGTTGTCCGGCCCGAAAGAGCTGACTTCCACGCTGCGCCCGGTGACCGGGTCGCTGAGCGTGAGCGTGTCGTTTTCCCACCGGGTGAGGGTGAAGGGCACCGCCGGTCCTTCCCCGCGGATGCGGCGCTGGTGGACGAGGCTGCGCACAGTGGCGCGGATGAAGCCGCCTTCGCCCGGGCCGAAGCGGCCGAGCACTTGCGCGGTGGCGCCGTCTTCGACGCGGACCGTGCCGTCCTCCTCGTCGAAAAAGCGCAGTGTCACCACGTCTGCGGCCTTGATTCCGGCTGCGGCCCGCGCCTCGGCCGGAACCGACTGACGTTCGAAGAAGCCGAGGGAGACAGCCGAGGTCAAGGCCAGCGCGATCGCAACCATCCCGCCCATCAGCAGCAGCGGCGCCTTGTGGACGGTGACTTCGTCCTTCTCGTATTCGCGAACGATCATGCTGGTGCTCCCTCAAGACCCTGTCCGGTCCGGCCCATCACCGGGGCGAGACGTCCGGCCGCAGCCGCACCTGCGCCCTGACCGGCGTGTTGGACGCCGGCGGGGGCGGCTTCCTTGATCTCGGTCAAATTCCGTTCGATCGCGCCATATTGTGCGCGGGCATCGCCGATCATCTGTGCCACGCGCGCCGCGTCAGGCACGGCGCGCAGCATCGGCTGAGGCATCGCATAGTGGAACGGGCGGACATGCGGCCACAGCAGCAGCGTGCCGAGCAAGCGCTCACCGGCCAAGGCAAAGGCGATGTCGCCGTAGCCCTTGCCGCGTAGGCGCAAGTTCGCCGCCGTGATCTGCTTCAGCGGCAGGTTGATCCGCGTCTCGATCGCCATGCCGATGCGCATGATCATCCGCGCGTCGGTCAGGATGTAGAGCGTGGTGCGCGCGCTCGTCCAGGCGAGCAGATAGAGCAATCCGACCAGCACCAGGCCCAGCCCGGCCGCGACCAGCGCCGCGGTCGTGTTGCCCGTCAGCACCGCGATCACCGCCAGGGCCGCCATGTAGGCACCGGCCTTGTGCGCATGGAACGCCGAGCGCGCCAGCAGGCCGACCGCAGGACGGCCCTTCCACAAAACCTTTTCCTCAGGTGCCGGCGTGCCGATCCGGTCGCCGAATGCCTTGGGCCCGTCATTCTCAAGCGAGGCGTGATCGAGGCCGGGCAGCAGCGACGTTTCCGTCGCCGCTGCACCTGCGGTTGGGTTCAGATCCATGCTTCAGACCTTTCGGGAGTCGCATACATGTAACCGCCACCGAAATAGGCCTGGACGCGGTCTTCTTCGTAGCGGGTGATGATGCCGGCGGTTTCGAGCGTCGGTGCAGTCTCGAACTGCGCGGCGGTGATGGCGTCGATCTCGACGAACTTGGGCTTGTCGTCGATGATCGGCAGCAGCGCGTCGATCAGGCCGTTGCCGTGGACCTTGGCGACCATCATCGGCGCCAGCACCTTCTTGCCGGTGGTGGTTTCGACTTCGAGGTAACGGATCAGGTGTTCGGCCTGATCGACCCAGATATCGCTGACCTTGCCCACGGTCACGCCGTCGGCAGCAACCACCGGCCAGCCGACCAGCTGCGGATCGTTGGGCGAGACGATGATCTCATGGCTTTGGGCGATCGGAACGATGCGCGGACGGCCATCGAAGGTGAGGTCGGGATATTTGGAGCGGTTGGCAAAGGCGGCCGGGCCCATGCCGTCGAGCATCGGATTGCCCGTCGGCACCAGCGGCGCGCCTGCGGAGCGGAAGGCCGGCACGCCGGGGACGTTGATATCATCGCGGGCGACGTCTTCCGGCACATAGGTGCCGCGGCCGTTCGGCAGCTGGAAGGTCTTCTTGCCGGCATCAAACAGGCTGCCGGGGTGAATCTTGCCGGTGCCCTCGTCTTCGAGCGGATAGCCTTCGCGGCGGCTTTCGCGGTTCAGGTAGAACACCAGAGCGATGAAGAAGCCGAAAAACAGCAGGAAGGTGAGTTCGGCAACATCGAAGGTGCCGACGATATAGGCAGCGTTCATTTCATATTCCTCTCATGGAACAATCCGGCTGAGGCGGAGCCGGGCAAGGATCGGGACGGGCGGGCACAGGTAATCATGTCGGAAACTCAACGAGCCCAAAGGGCTGGGCGAGCGGGTCTTCGGCGTCGTCCGGCAGGCGGCGCTGGTGGCTGACCAGCGGGCCGATGGCGGCAAGGCCGATAAGCAGAAGAGCGATCTCGAGGATGTAGACCGTGCCATAGCCGGTGGCGCGCATGGCGATGCTGGCGGTCTGGTCGCCGCTTTGCAGCAGGGCTGCGATGCCGTCGCGCAGCAGGCCGCCGATGGCGATCCCGAAGCCCGCGCAGGTCGCCTGCACCGCGCCCCATGCGCCCAATGCAAGGCCTGCGGTCTGGTGCTTGGCCAGGCTCATCGCTTCCATCAGCGTGCCGACCGAGAAGAGTCCGAGGCCGACGCCGATGGTCAGCGCACCGGCATAGAGCATCAGCGGCGCGCCGAAGGGGCCGGCGAACAGCACCAGCAGAAAGGCATTGATCCCGATCACCAGTCCGGCCCCGGCAAGCCGGAGCGGATCCCAGCCGCGTGCCAGCGCCCGGCCCGACAGCATGAACCCGAACAGCGAGCCGAGCGCCCATGCGCCCGTCAGTCCCGTGGTCGCGCCGACCGAAAGGCCGAGGATTTCGCCGCCATAGGGCTCCAGCAGCGCGTCCTGCATCGCGAAGCCCGCCGCGCCAATGCCGATCGCGGTCAGGAGCCGCGCGTTGCGGCCATCGGTGATGAAGGCCTGCCAGATTTCCCGGAACGTCGCCGTCTCGCGATCAGGCGCGGTGACGGCCGGGTTGCGCGCCTCCTGCTTCCACAGGGCGACCACGTTGAGAATGACCGTCAGGAGCGCGCAGCCCTGGATCACCTGCACCAGCTTGGTCTCGCTGTAATCCGACAGCACGCCGCCGATCACGAAGGCGGCGAACATCATGCCGACCAGCAGCATCACGTAAAGCAGCGCGACCGCGCGGGGGCGCTTGTCCTCCGGCGCAAGGTCGGTCGCCAGCGCGAGGCCAGCGGTTTGCGTGACATGGAAGCCGACGCCGGTCAGCAGGAAGGCCGCGGTCGCCGCGACCAGACCGATTTCGAAGCGGTCGGTGGTGCCCAGCAGCAGCAGCGCGAAGGGCATGATCGCTAGGCCGCCGAACTGCATCAGCGTGCCGAACCAGATATAGGGCACGCGCCGCCAGCCGAGCACCGAACGGTGCGTGTCGGACTTGTGGCCGATCAGCGCGCGGAACGGCGCGGCAAACAGGGGCACGGCGATGAGCAGGGCGACCAGCCAGGTGGGCGTGCCAAGCTCCACCACCATCACCCGGTTCAAGGTGCCGTTGAGCAGCACCATCGCCATGCCGACGCTCACCTGAAACAGCGCGAGGCGCAGCAGGCGCGGCAGCGGCAGGTCCACACTCGCCGCATCCGCAAACGGCAGCAGCTGGAAAACCAGCGCTGTCCAATGCGGTGGGGGAGGGCGGACGGGTTGGGTCATCCGTGGCGCACCAGTTCCAGAGCCTGCGAGGTGTAGAACCCGCTGCTGATGCGCTGGGTGCGGCCGATGCTCCAGCCTTGCAGGCGGGAAAGCCGTTCGCGCAGATCACCCTCCGCCGTTGGAACGATCGCGGGCGAGCGGTCGGACTTGGGGAAGAACTTGCCGACTTCGTGCATCGCGCTCAGCAGGCGCGTGCGCGGGGCGAAGGTGAAGAGGATCGATCCGGTGGTGCGCTGTGCCAGCTGGGTCAGGGCATCGACGAGATCTTCGGGCTGGTAATGGATCAGCGAGTCCATCGCCACCACATGGGCAAAGGCGCCCAGTTGCGGATCGAGCATGTCGCCCGAGCGCCAGTGGATCCGGCCATGGCCGATGAACGAAGGCGTGCGCTGGCGGGCGACTTCGACAAGGCCTGCGGCGACATCGATCCCGGTGACCTCGGCGCCGCGGCACGCCGCTGCAACCGCCAGAGAGCCGGTGCCGCATCCGGCATCAAGCACCTTGGTGCGGCGCAGGTCGGTCGGCAACCAGTCCAGCAGATTGGCACGCATCGCATCGCGCCCCGCGCGCACGGTCGCGCGGATGCCGCTCACCTTCGCGTCGGAGGTGAGATCGATCCACGCCTGACGCGCAGTGCTGTCGAAATAGGTCGCCAGCGCCTCGCGCCGGTGATCATATTCGGATGAGTGCCGGGTCGCCATTATTCAAACCCCAGGAAGTCGAAGATGTCGCGGTCCTTCATCGGCTGCGCCGTGGAAGGATCGACACCGGCCCACAGCATCGCGGCGAGGCGCAGATATTCGTCCTGCGCGGCGACGACCTCGGGATCGTCACCCATCTCGAACAAGGTGCACTTCTTCAGGCGCGAGCGGCGGATCGCATCGACATCGCGGAAGTGCGCGAGGCGGGGCATCCCGACCTTTTCGCAGAACCGGTCGATCTCGTCGGTGTCCTTGCTGCGGTTGGCGACGACGCCGGCCAGACGCACATCGTAGTTCTTCGATTTCGCCGCGATCGCCGCCACGATCCGGTTCATCGCGAAGATCGAGTCAAAATCATTCGCCGCCACCACCAGCGCGCGTTCGGCGTGTTGCAGCGGGGCCGCAAAGCCGCCGCACACCACATCGCCCAGCACATCGAAGATCACGACGTCGGTTTCTTCGAGCAGGTGGTGCTGCTTCAGCAGCTTGACCGTCTGCCCGACGACATAGCCGCCGCAGCCGGTGCCTGCCGGAGGCCCGCCCGCCTCGACACACATCACGCCGTTATAGCCTTCGAACATGTAGTCTTCAGGCCGCAGTTCTTCCGCGTGGAACTCGACCGTTTCCAGCACGTCGATCACGGTCGGCATCAGCTTCTTGGTCAGCGTGAAGGTGCTGTCATGCTTGGGATCGCAGCCGATCTGGAGCACCCGGTGGCCGAGCTTCGAGAAGGCGGCCGACAGGTTGGAAGACGTGGTCGATTTGCCGATCCCGCCCTTGCCATAGACCGCAAAAACCTTGGCACCCTTGATCTTGTCTGCCGGGTCCAGCTGGACCTGGACCGAGCCGTCGCCATCGGGCGGGCTGAAGGAGGATGAGGGGCTGTGCAGGTTCATGATGATCTATCCCTTGAATTCATTCTGCCGGGAACACGCCTTCGAGGCGGTCCTCCAGCTCGTCATTGGCTTCGCGCAAGGCGGCCAGCGTGGCCTCGTCCGGCGCCCACAGGTTGCGGTCGCAGGCTTCCAGCAGCCGGTTCGCCACGCGGCCCGCGCTCTTGGGGTTGAGCGCCGACAGCCGCCGCCGCATGTCGGCGTCCAGCACGAAGGTCTCGGAAATCTTCTGGTACACCCAGGGCGCAACCTGGCCGGTCGTGGCGGACCAGCCGAGCGTGCTGGTCACATGACCTTCGATCTGGCGCACGCCTTCGTAGCCATGTTCGAGCAGGCCCTCGAACCACTTGGGGTTCAGCGTGCGGGTGCGGGTTTCAAGGTCGATCTGCTCGCCGAGCGTGCGCACCTTGGTGCTGCCGCGCGTCGCATCGAGGATATAGACCGGCGTTTCCGCCCCCTTGGCCCGTGCGACCGAGCGGGTCACGCCGCCAAGCCCGTCGACATATTGGTCGACATCATTGATGCCGAGTTCGACGCTCTCGAGGTTCTGGTAAGTGAAATCCACCGTGCTCAGAGCGCTTTGCAGCAATTCGCGCTGCTGCACCGGCTTGCCCGAAACCCCGTAGGCAAAGCCCTTGTTGCTTTCGAAGGCATTGGCGAGTTCGTCGGGATCGGCCCAGACACCGCCTTCGATCATCTGGTTGACGTTGGCGCCGTAAGCGCCCTCGGCATTGGAGAAGACGCGGAGCGCAGCGGTTTCGAGGTCGCAGCCGTGCTTTTCCATTTGCGCCAGCGTGTGCTTGCGGACGAAGTTGGCCTCAATCGTCTCGTCTTCCGCGCGGCTGGCGAGCAGCGCGGCTTCGGCGAGCATCCGGGTCTGCATCGGCAGCAGATCGCGGAAGATGCCCGAAAGCGTCATCACCACGTCGATCCGCGGACGGCCGAGATCGGCCAGCGGGATGAGTTCCGCGCCGGCCAGACGACCATAGGAATCGCGCCGGGGCCGTGCGCCCATCAACGTCATCGCCTGCGCGATCTGGACGCCTTCGGACTTCATGTTGTCGGTGCCCCACAGCACCATCGCGATGCTTTCGGGGAAGGGCTCGCCGCCGTTCACATGGCGCGCGATCAGCTGTTCGGCCTGTTCCGTGCCCAGGCGGCAGGCATAGGCCGAGGGCATCAGGAACGGATCGAAGCCGTGGATATTCCGGCCCGTGGGCAGCACATCGGGGTTCACCACCACATCGCCGCCGGGGGCGGGCTGGACATAACCGCCATCCAGCGCGTGGATCAGCGCGCCCAGTTCATCCGAGGAATCGAGCTTGGCCGCCAGCACCGCGCGCTCCGGCGTCGGGCCATCAAGGCTCCCGGCCTCCATCATCGCATCGAGCATGTCCTCGCGCTCAAGCCCTTGCGGGTTGCGGCCGAGGATGTGCAGGCCATGCGGGATCAGCGCCGCTTCCATCTCGTAAAGCCGCGCGGGCAGCTCGCCGATGTCGGCATAGGTGATGTCGAGCGCTTCGCACTGATCGGCGACCAGTTGGGCAAGGTCGGCACGCTCGGCGGCATGGTCGGCATCGTCGATCGTGGTCCGCCAGCGCTCGACAGTGGCCTTGAGTTCCACCAGACCCTTGTACAATCCGGCCTGCGCCAGCGGCGGGGTGAGATAGCTCACCAGCGTCGCGCCCGAGCGGCGCTTGGCCAACATCCCTTCGGACGGGTTGTTGGCGGCGTAGAGGTAGAAATTGGGCATTTCGCCGATCAGCCGGTCCGGCCAGCACTGCCCGCTCATCCCCGCCTGCTTGCCGGGCATGAATTCGAGCGCGCCGTGCGTGCCGAAATGGAGGATCGCATGGGCGCCGAAGTCTTCGCGGATCCAGCGATAGAAGGCGCTGAAGGCATGGGTCGGGGCGAAAGTACCCTCGAACAGCAGCCGCATCGGATCGCCTTCGTAGCCGAAGCCCGGCTGGACGCCGACGAAGACATTGCCGAAATGCGCGCCCTGAATGAGGATATTGCCGCCATCGGACAATTGCTTGCCGGGGGCGGGGCCCCATGCGGCCTCAATTTCGGCGAGGTGCTTTTCGCGCCGCACGTGTTCATCGGCCGGGATGCGGTGGGCGACGTTGGCATCGGTGCCGTAGCGATCCGTGTTGCCCTTCAGCAGCGCGTCCCGCATCGCATCGACGCTTTCAGGAACGTCGACGGCATAGCCATCGGCGCTGAGGCGCTGGAGCGTGGCGTAGAGCGATTCGTGCACCGCCATGAAAGCGGCCGTGCCGGTGGCCCCGGCATTGGGCGGGAAGTTGAACACCACGATCGCGAGTTTGCGGGCGGCCCGCTCGCTCTTGCGCAGCTGGATCAGTTTGACAGTGCGCGCGGCCAAGGCCTCGGCGCGTTCCGGGCAGGCCTGCATCGGGCGGGCCTTGTGCGAGGCAGGACGCGCGCAATTGCGATCACAGCCGGTGCAGCCCTTGTCCGAATTCCCCGCACGACCGCCGAACACGCTCGGCGCAGTCGCGCCGTCAAGCTCCGGCAGAGCGACCATCATGGTCGATTCGAGCGGCAACAGGCCCTGCGGACGGTGCGCCCAATCCTCGATCGTCTGGAACTCGATCGCGTGAGCGGCGAGGTAGGGCAGATCAAGCTTGCCCAGCACGTCGCGTGCGGCTTGCGCATCGGAATAGGCGGGCCCGCCGACGAGGCTGAAGCCGGTGAGGTTCACCACCGCATCCACCGTGGGCTTGCCATCCGGGCCGACGAAGAAGGCTTCGATCGCCGGGCGCGCATCGAGCCCGCTGGCAAACACCGGGACAACCTTGAGACCAGCGGCCTCAAAGGCGGCAATCGCCCCGTCATAATGCGCGCAGTCGCGGCCGAGCAGGTAGGAGCGCAGCAGGATCAGCCCGACCGTGCCGTGCTGGCCATCCTCGCGCGGGAGAAGGCGCAGGCTTTCGGAAATGCGCTGCTGGGTGCGCGGGTGATAGACCCCGGTTTCGGGATATTCGAGCGGGGCTTCGGCCTTGGTGATCCCGCGACGATAGAGCCGCTCACCGGCGGCATAGCGATCAATCAGGGCGCGGACCATCGCGACGACGTTCTCGTCCGAACCGGCCAGCCAATATTGCAGGGTGAGGAAATAGGCGCGCACATCCTGCGCGGTGCCGGGGATGAAGCGCAGCAGCTTGGGCAGGCGGCGCAGCATCTTCATCTGCCCCGCGCCCGAATTGCCGCCGGGCTTCCCCGCATTGCCGCGCAGCTTCTTGAGCAGCGCGAGCGGGCCCTTGGCCGGCGCGTCCATCCGGTAGGCGCCCATCTTGGTCAGGCGGACGACTTCGCCCGCCGACATCAGGCACACCATCGCGTCGCAATCTTCGCGCCGCGCTTCGAGGCTGGGGAGGATCGTGCGGATGTGATCGTCCAGGAACAGCATCGTCGCGATGACGATGTCGGCGTCTGCGATGGCTGCCTTGCAATGTTCAAGCTCGCCCGCGTCGCTGCCCCATTCGGAGGCGGCGTGCAGGCTGAGATCGATACCCTCTGCCGCCAGTGCCTCCTCGGCCCGGTCCACTGCGCCTTTGAGGTGATTGTCGAGCGTAACGATCACCACCCGGACGGGCGCGCGCGGGTCCACCGAGGAGGCCGAGGCGACATTACCGTGCATAATGCGCCTTGGCGTCATAGAGGGTTTCGAGGTCGATCTGACGGCGCCCCTCGGCGGCGGCGAAATTCTCGGTGTTGCGGCGCGCCTTGCCGCGCACGAAGAAGGGGATCTTTTTCAGCTCCCGCTCGGCCTCGGCGGTCCAGAGTCTGTCCTCCCCTGCAAGGGAAGGGGGGCCATCCGCCAGATGGTGGAGGGGCACGCCCGGCTGATCCGAAGGGGCAAGATCTGCAAAGGCGGCGGGTGCCTCACCACCACCGCGGATCGGGTCCGGGGTGGTCCCCCTCCCCCGGTGGGGGAGGATAGCGGCGTGATGCGATGCGCCCGCTTCGTCGGAGAACTCGAAATCCTCGCGGAACATGGTCAGCAGGTGCTCTTCCAGCCCCATCACCAGCGGATGGACCCAGGTGTCGAAGATCACGTTGGCACCCTCGAACCCCATCTGGGGCGAATGGCGCGCGGGGAAATCCTGCACGTGGACCGGCGCCGAGATGACCGCGCAGGGGATGCCGAGCCGCTTGGCGATGTGCCGTTCCATCTGCGTGCCCAGCACCAGTTCGGGCGCGGCGGCGGCGATGGCGTCTTCGACTGCGAGGTGATCATCCGTGATCAGCGCCTCGATGCCGCAGCGCGCGGCCTCTGCGCGGACTTCGCGCGCAAATTCGCGGGCGTAGCAGCCGAGGCCGCAGACCTCGAAGCCCAGCTCCTCGCGCGCGATCCGGGCGGCGGCGACCGCGTGGGTCGCATCGCCAAAGATGAAGACGCGCTTTGAGGTCAGGTAGGTCGAATCGACCGACCGTGACCACCAGGGCATCCGGGAAGAGGTGTCGCCGAGGGCAGGCGTGGGATCTGCACCTGCCAGCTCGGCGACGTCGGCAATGAAGGAGCGGGTGGCTCCCACGCCGATAGGGACGGTCCGCACTGCGGGCTGATCGAAAGTCTTTTCGAGCCAGCGGGCGGCCTCATCTGCGATTTCGGGGTAGAGGACGATGTTGAAATCGGCGTGACCGATCCGGGTGATGTCCTCCGGGGTGGCACCCAGCGGAGCGACGAGATTGATCTCGACGCCCAGCAGGGCAAGAATCTTGCGAATCTCGACCAGATCATCGCGGTGGCGGAAGCCCAATGCGGTCGGGCCGAGGACGTTGACGCGGGCGGCGCGGCCTTCACGCGGCGCGCGCACCACCGACTTGTCGGCGAGGGTGCGGACGATCTGGTAGAAGGTTTCCGCCGCGCCCCAGTTTTCCTTGCGCTGATAGCTCGGCAATTCGAGCGGGATGACCGGACAGGGCAGGCCCATTGCCTCGGACAGGCCGGCCGGATCGTCCTGGATCAGTTCGGCAGTGCAGGACGCGCCGACGATGATCGCTTGCGGCTTGAACCGCGTGACTGCCTCGCGTGCAGCGTCCTGAAAGATCTGCGCAGTATCCTTGCCCAGATCGCGCGCCTCGAAGGTGGTGTAGGTCACCGGCGGACGCTTGCCGCGCCGCTCGATCATCGTGAACAGCAGGTCCGCATAGGTATCGCCCTGCGGTGCGTGCAGGACGTAGTGGAGCTTCTCCATCGCCGTCGCCACGCGCATCGCGCCAACGTGCGGGGGGCCTTCATATGTCCAGACGGCGAGCTGCATGGCGCTATACCTCCAGAAGGTCGCGCCGCCGCAGCGGACGGGCAAAGAGTTCGGCGAGATCGGCGGCCTGGTCGAAGCCGTGGATCGGCGAGAAGACGAGTTCGATCGCCCACTTGGTGGTCAGGCCCTCGCCCTCAAGCGGGTTGGCAAGGCCGAGGCCGCAGACGGTGATATCGGGCCGGTCGGCGCGCACGCGGTCCAGCTGGCGCTCGACATGCTGGCCTTCGGAGAGGCGCACGTTCGGGCCGAAGCTTTCGAGCTCGCGGGCAAGGTGGGCGCGGTGGAGATAGGGCGTGCCGACCTCGACCAGCTCCATCCCCAGCTCGTCCTGCAAATAGCGGGCGAGGGGAACTTCAAGCTGCGAGTCGGGCAGGAAGGAGATGCGCTTGCCTTCGAGCTGCGGGCGCAGCTTGGAGAGCGCGATGCGCGCCCGTTCGCGGCCGGGGGCGAGCACCTGTTCGGTCAGCGCGGCATCGACGCCGAATTCGCGGGCGGCGGCGCGCAGCCAGTCTGAGGTGCCCTCGACCCCGAAGGGGAACAGCGCCTCGATCCGCTTCGCGCCGCGCCCTTCCAACGCCATCGCGGTCTCGCCAAGGAAGGGCTGGGCGAGGAGGTAACGGGTGTTCGGCCCGACGCTCGGAAGCTCGCGGGCATTGCGTGCGGGCAGACAGCCGACGCGGCTGATGCCGAGATCGGCGAAGAGGCGCAGGAACTGGTCCTCGACGATGTCGGGCAGGCTCCCGACGATCAGCAACTCGGCCGGAGCATCGGCGGGCAGGGCAGGCATCACCGGCACCAGCGCGGCAAGACAAGCGTCTTCCCCTTGCGTGAAGGTCGTCTCGATCCCGCTGCCCGAATAGTTGAGGATGCGCACCCGCGGCATGTGCACCGCGCCGAGGCGCTGGGCGGCCTTGGCGAGATCGAGCTTGATAACCTCCGAGGGGCACGAGCCGACGAGGAACAGCGTCTTGATGTCGGGGCGGCGTTCCAGCAGGCGGTTCACCACCCGGTCAAGCTCGTCCTGTGCATCGACCATGCCGGCAAGGTCGCGCTCTTCCATGATCGCGGTGGCAAAGCGCGGCTCGGCAAAGATCATCACGCCGGCGGCCGATTGCAGCAGGTGCGCACAGGTGCGCGAGCCGACCACGAGGAAGAAGGCGTCCTGCATCTTGCGGTGCAGCCAGATGATGCCGGTGAGCCCGCAGAAGACTTCGCGCTGGCCGCGTTCGCGCAGCACCGGGCGCGCAGCCGCGACTGCGGGGCCAGTGTCGCGGGCGAGTTCGGCCGCGCAGCCATCGAGGATGTCAGCCACGCTCATGCGGCCACCGCCGTGTTGGAAAGGCTGCCCTGTAGGCGCGCCATCCGCAGCTTCCAGATGAACTGCCCGGCGTTGATCACGTAAGCGGCATAGCCCGCCAACGCGACCAGCATCCGCTGCTCCAGGGTGCCGATCTCGCCCAGCAGCAGCACCAGATAAAGGCTGTGCAGGGCCAGCACGAGCATCGAGAACACGTCTTCCCAGAAGAACGCGGGGGCGAACAGCCATTTGCCGAACACCACCTTCTCCCAGATCGAGCCGGTGATCATGATGGTGTAGAGCACCAGGGTCTTGATGACGATCGAGACATCGGCCGCGAAGGCGCCGTCACCCGTGGTGAGCGTGCGGATTACAAGGCCGAGGCTAACGAGAAACACCAGAAACTGCACCGGGGCCAAGACGCCCTGAACAATGGTCCAGACGGACTGGTCGCGGCGCTGCCGTTCTTCGGCGGTGTAAAGCGCGCCGGTATTGCCCCTATCGTGGCCCGCCCCCTTCGCCGTGGTTCCGGGTTCGACCGGGGATGCTTGATCCGTCCGAGTCATGTGATGCGTTAGCCTTTTCTCTCAGACTCGGAGATTACCCTTTCCAACTTAAGTGTCAACTGGATTGGACGTTTAGTTTTGTTGACGATTACGGATTCCCCGGTAAGGTCATTTGCGCCACGCCGGGAAAAAGCGTATTTAGAGTCGCCGGTCCTTCGGGATCAGGTCTGCAGCCGATCGATGTTGGGTTGTGTTGGGTTGGTACACCTCCTGCGGAAGGTTCGTCCGCAAGACCTTGGAGGGTCTGACGAATGGGAGAGTCCAAGGCTTCGAGCATGTTTGGTGCAGGATCGGCAGTCCTGCGGGGGGTCATTTCGGCGCCACTTGAAGCGGTGCGCCGACGCGGTTCTGTCGCCAGCCCTGATCAGCCGGATTCCGTCAATGCGATCATCGAGGGTGAGATCATTCCTCGCCTGTTGATGGCTCATGCCAGCACCGACGCTCAGCCCCGGTCGAAGCGATCCCGAACCATTTCCGCGGATGAGGCTTCGCGTTTCGCCGTTTTGCCGCTGCGGCTCGAAGCGGCGAGCCTGCTCGAAGAGGTCGATGCCTTCATCACCAAAGGCGCCAGTGTCGAGACGATCTGCCTCGATCTGCTTGCCCCCGCCGCCCGCAGGCTGGGCGAAATGTGGGAAGCGGATGAATGCGATTTCCTCGATGTTACAATGGGCTTGTGGCGATTGCAGGAAGTGATGCGCGAGGTTGCGGCACGCTCGCCCGCCGTGATGGGTGGGGTTACCCTGCCTTACTCCGCGCTGTTCTCGCCGATGCCGGGTGACAACCACAATTTCGGCACGCTGATGATCGAGGAAGTCTTCGCTCGCGGCGGTTGGCGCAGCGAAGCGCTGGTCAAGCCTGAGCGGCGCGAATTGCTTGATCGCCTTGCGCGCCAACCCTTCGATCTCATCGGATTGACCCTCGCCCGCGATTGTCCTAGCACCGCACTTGGCAACCTGATCAAGGCGATGCGCAACGTATCGGCTAACCCTCACATCATCGTGCTTGTCGGCGGACGAATGATCAACGAAAACCCCGGAGTTGCGATTGAAGTGGGTGCCGATGGTACAGGAGCGGACGCGCTGGCCGCGCTCGAACTGGCGAATTCGCTGATTAAGACCGCTGCTACCCGTCATCTGAACCTGTTGTAGGTTCGATCAGCGATGCTCACCCGCAAACACAGCATTGAAGGCAAGCACCCGTTCGGGAAGGCGGCCGAGCTGTTCAACACCCTTGATGCCGACGCGGCGATGAAGCTGGCGATGGTCGCGGGTGACGTGACGTTGGTCCTGGACGATACGGGCACGATCCTTGATGCGGCGTTTGATCCGCGCGAGTTTCCGGCCTTTTCGGAATGGGTCGGGACCAATTGGATCGAGACGGTGACGGACGAAAGTCGCCCGAAAATCATGGAGATGCTGGCCGCCGCCCGGCGCGGCGAAGTGCAGCATTGGCGGCAGGTCAATCACCCGTCGCGCGATGGTGACGTGCCGATCCGCTATGCCGTGCTGAGCGTCAATGGTGGCGAGCACCGCATCGCCTTTGGCCGCGATCTGCGGGAAGCGGGCAAGTTGCAGCAGCGGTTGCTGCAGGTCCAGCAGTCGCTTGAACGCGATTACCTCAGGATGCGCCAGCTTGAGTCGCGCTACCGGATGCTGTTCGAACGCTCGACCGAGCCGGTGATGATTGTCGAGGCCGGCACGCTGCGGATCCGCGAGGCGAACCCGGCAGCGCATATGCTGGTCGGCACCCGCATCGGGGGGCTGCCCGGTAAGAAGCTCCTGACTTTCATCGACAAAAATTCGTATGATGCGGTCCAGTCGCTGGTCGGCGCGGCGCTGGTTTCGGACACGGTCAGTCCGGCTCGGATCCGCATCGCTCGCGGTGCACGCGAAGTGATGGCGACGGTCAATGGGTTCACCCAGGATCGCGGCCAGTTTCTGCTCGTGCGGCTGGTCCCGGCAAGCGATCGTCCGCCGCTCGAATCCTCACCGGTCCTGACGCTGGTCGATCAGATGCCCGATGCCTTTGTGGTGGCTGACAGCAATCTGGAAATCGTCACCGCCAACGCCGCATTTGTCGAGCTTTTGCAGGCCGCTAGCGTCGATCAACTGCGCGGGCGGCATCTGTCGGAATCGATCGGTCGGCCCGGGATCGACCTCGATCTGATCGAAGGCCAGATCGACCAGCATGGCGCCGCGCGCAACGTCGCGACGATCCTGCGGGTTGGCCATGATATCGAAGGCGAAGCGGTTGAATTGTCAGCCGTGCGTACCTCGGGCGAAGATGGCTATTATGCCTTCGTGATCCGTCCGATTGGACGCCGTTTGCGCGACCTGCCGCCCGGTGCGCAGGATATGCCGCGCTCCGTCGAGCAGTTGACCGAACTGGTCGGGCGGATGTCACTGAAGGATATCGTGCGCGAAAGTACTGATCTCATTGAGAGATTGTGCATCGAGGCGGCGCTCTCCTATACATCCGATAACCGGGCATCGGCCGCGGAAATTCTCGGCCTTTCGCGCCAGAGCCTCTATTCCAAGCTGCACCGTTACGGGCTTGGTAACCTCGCCGGCGACGGCGAGTAACGGCGGGCCCGGTAGGGCCTTGAGCCTCGGCACTTCGGAACACGTGCCTCCGAAGCAGGTCAATCTGACGCTGAGGTCGGGCAAGGCGCGCTCTGGCAATGATTCCGATCGCGAACCTGACATGTCCGAATTGGACATAGGTCGGACGCATTGACTTAAATGAACGAAAAAATCGGGTTATCGCGGGATATAAGTGTCAAAATAATTTGACGCCTATGGTTGTCAGGCATAGCCTTCGATCATGGAGCACTCGGTACCTTCGACTCGCACAGTGCCCAGCCCGGCGCCAAGTTCAGGCCCGCGCCCGCGATCGGCGCCCGGGCCGCGCGATGTGCTCGAACTGCTCAAGCCGATCACCTGGTTTCCCCCGATGTGGGCCTTCATGTGCGGCGCGGTATCGTCCGGTGCCGGGCTGGAGGGCCGCTGGTGGTTTGTGGCGGGCGGCGTTTTGCTGGCAGGACCGCTGGTGTGCGGGACGAGCCAGGCGGTCAACGATTGGTTCGACCGCCATGTGGACGCCATCAACGAACCGCACCGCCCAATCCCCTCGGGCCGGATTCCGGGGCGGTGGGGGCTTTACATCGCCATCATCGCCACGCTGATATCGGCCGGAATTGGCTGGCTGCTCGGCCCACTGGTGTTCATGGCCGGTCTGGTGGGTCTCGCCTTTGCCTGGGCCTATTCCGCGCCGCCGCTGCGCTTCAAGGCCAATGGCTGGCTCGGCCCACTGGTATGCGGGTTAACCTATGAAGGGTTGAGCTGGTTCACGGGCGCTGCCGTCATGCTCGGCGCGATGCCTTCGGTCCACGTCATCAGCGTGCTGGTGCTCTATTCGCTCGGCGCGCACGGGATCATGGTGCTCAATGATTTCAAGGCGGTCGAGGGTGACCGTCAGACCGGCCTGACCTCGCTCCCGGTCGTGATGGGCGTGGGTCCTGCGGCAAAGCTGGCCTGCGTCACGATGGCCACCGCGCAGATCGCGGTGATCGCGCTTCTGGCCGCGTGGGGCTATAGCTTGTCCGCGCTGATCGTGACTGGCGTGCTCGCCGCGCAGATCGCCGCGATGCCCAAGCTGATCCGCGATCCGGCCCGATATGCGCCGTGGTATAACGGCGTGGGCGTAACGCTCTATGTGCTGGGAATGCTGGCAGCGGCGCTGGGCATCGGAGGCTATATCTGATGCACGCCCCGCTCGCCGCGCCGGTGACAACCAAACCCGGGTTCGGCTGGTTGGGGATCATGCGGATTGGCCTTGTGCAGGCCGCGATCGGCGCGCTGGTGATGCTGACCACCGCGGTGCTCAACCGGCTGATGATCGTCGAGTTCCAGCTGGCAGCGGCCATCCCCGCCGGACTGGTCGCATGGCATTATGCGGTGCAGCTCGGCCGTCCGCTGTGGGGACATGGTTCCGACAAAGGGCGCTCCCGCGTGCCGTGGATCATTGGCGGGCTGGTGGTGCTGGCCGCTGGCGCGCTGCTGGCGACCCAAGCGACGCTGATGATGGCGAGCACTTTCCCCGCCGCCTTCGCGCTGGCCGTGTTTGCCTATGCGCTGATCGGTGTCGGCGTGGGTGCAGGCGGGACGTCGGCGCTGGCGCTGCTCGCGTCCGGCGTTGCGCCGGAACGGCGCGCGGCGGCCGCCGCCGTCACGTGGATCATGATGGTGGGCGGCATTGTCGTCTCGGCGATCACCGTGGGCGAATTGCTCAAGCCCTATTCGCCTGAGCGATTGCTCGAAGTGGCGGGCGGACTGGCGGCGGTGACGATTGCCGTGACCGTGCTGGCAACCTTCCGGCTGGAGCGGCAGGCGGGCCAGTTCCGCGATAGCGACGAGGACGCGCCCGCGCCCGATTTCCGCGCTGCCCTTGCCGAAATCTGGCATGAAGCCGCGGCGCGGCGATTCACCATCTTCATCTTCGTGTCGATGATCGCGTTCTCGATGCAGGACCTGATCCTCGAACCCTTCGCAGGTCTGATCTTCGGCCTGTCACCGGGGGAATCGACCAAGACCGTGGGACAGTTCCATCAGGGCGGCATCCTGATCGGCATGATCATCGCCGGGATTGGCGGCAGCGCCTTTTCGGGCAAGCGGGCGGAAGGTCTGCGCCCGTGGGTGGTGGGCGGTTGCCTTGCGTCTGGGCTGGGGCTGGGCGCGCTCGGGCTGGCAGCGGTCAACGGGCCGCCGTGGCCCTTGGGGATCAACCTTTTCGTGCTCGGCTTCGGCAATGGCGTGTTCGCGGTTGCCGCGATCGGGTCGATGATGGGTCTGGCCGGCGCGGGCGAGAAAACCCGCGAAGGCGTGCGCATGGGCGTGTGGGGGGCCAGCCAAGCGATTGCCTTCGGGCTGGGCGGACTGATTGGCGCGCTGGGTCTCGATGTCGCGCGCCGGACGCTCGAGAGCGATGGCGCAGCGTTCCAAGTTGTTTTTGCCGTGGAAGCGGCCGCCTTCGTGCTTGCTGCTCTCTTGGCAGTGAAGGCCACGGGCGGGGCAGCGATGCGCGCCGCCATGATCAAGCAGAAGAGGGAGGTCTTCGCATGAACCAGACAATCTATGACGCGGTCATCATCGGCGGTGGTCCGTCCGGCTCGACTGCGGCGACCGACCTTGCGCTTGCCGGACATTCGGTGCTGCTGATCGAGCGCGGTGGGCGGATCAAGCCGTGCGGCGGAGCCATTCCGCCGCGGCTGCTCGCCGATTTCGACATTCCGCAAAGCCTGCTCGTCGCCAAGGCGCGCTCCGCCCGGATGATTGCGCCCTCCGGCCGCGCGGTCGATATGCCGGTCGGCGAAATCGGCTATGTCGGTATGGTCGACCGTGAGGAATTCGACGAAGCCTTGCGGGAACGCGCGCGCCACTCCGGCGCCGAACGCCTGACCGCCACCTTCGAGAAGATCGAGCGTGACGACAAGGCTCACCCCATCGTCACCTTCCGCCGCAGCCGCGGCGCGCCGATTGAAAGCGTGCGCGCCCGGGTGGTGATCGGCGCGGATGGTGCGCGCTCGGCCGTGGCCAAGCAATGCCTGCCGGGTGCCGAGCGCATCCCCTGCGTCTTCGCCTACCACGAGATCATCAAGTCACCGCCGCGCAACACCGACCAGTTCGATGCCTCACGCTGCGATGTCTATTATCAGGGCCGCCTCTCGCCCGATTTCTACGCCTGGGTGTTCCCGCATGGCGACACGGCGAGCATCGGGGTGGGCAGCGCCAACAAGGGCTTCAGCCTGCGCGGGGCGATTGCCACGATGCGCGATGACCTGGGGCTGGACCGCTGCGAGACCTTGCGCCGCGAAGGCGCGCCGATCCCCTTGAAACCGCTGAAGCGCTGGGACAACGGCGCTGACGTGATCGTTGCCGGCGATGCAGCGGGGGTTGTCGCGCCTGCATCGGGCGAGGGCATCTATTACGCGATGGTCGGGGGGCGGCTGGTGGGCGAGGCGGCCGCGGCCTTCCTCAAGACCGGGGACGCCAAACACCTGCGCTCCGCGCGCAAGGCCTTCATGAAGGAGCATGGCAAGGTCTTCTGGGTGCTCGGGATCATGCAGTATTTCTGGTATTCGTCCGACAAGCGGCGCGAACGCTTCGTCACCATGTGCGATGACAAGGATGTGCAGGAGCTGACCTGGCAGGCCTACATGCACAAGAAACTGGTACGCGCCAAACCGATGGCGCACATCAAGATTTTCCTCAAGGACACCGCTCACCTGCTGGGCCTGCGTCCTGCGACCTGACCATATCGGCGCGCTTTCCGTTGCAGGTTGGCAGGTGCGACTCTAGGCTCGTGCAATGAACCGGATGATGATCATTCCCGTGACCGTTGCGACGGTCGCGGCGCTGTGTGTCGCTGCCCTTGGCGCGACTGTTACCGATCTGGGCCCGTGGTATCAGGCGCTGGCGAAGCCTGACTGGAACCCACCGGATGTGGTCTTCCCGATGGGCTGGACGGTGATCTATGCCTTGATCACGGTTGCCGGGATCACCGCCTGGCGCACCGCGCCGACATCGGCGGCGGCGGAGTGGGTGGTGGGGCTGTTTGCCCTGAACGGCTTTCTCAACATCAGCTGGAGCCTGATCTTCTTCCGCCTCCAGCGGCCCGACTGGGCGTTTCTTGAGGTCACGGTGCTGTGGCTCTCGATCCTTGCGATCATCCTCTATTGCGGGCGCTTCTCCAAAGCCGCCGCGCTGCTGCTGGTGCCCTATCTGGGCTGGGTGACCTTTGCCGGGGCGCTCAATTGGGCGGTGGTGCAGCTGAACGCCCCGTTCGGCTGAGGCTGAGTGCGCCATGCCAGGCGGAGGGCTCACCGAGATCCTGTTCGATAACGGCCACGCCGCTGACGTGATTCTCGGTGTGCTCGCGATCGAGGCGGCTTGGCTGCGCTCTGCGAAAGGCTGGAGCTGGAGGGCGATTGCCGGTCTGCTGGGCCCGGCGGCGCTGATCGTCCTCGGCCTGCGTGCGGCGCTCGTGGAAGCCGACTGGTGGTGGATCGCCTTGCCTTTGGCGGCGTCGCTGCCGCTCCACCTGATGGATCTGCGCATGCGGTTCAAGGCGGGATCACCCCAGTAATCCGCGCGCCGGGCCAATTTCCAGATACCCCAACACCCCCAAAGCAAAACCCGGCCGGACCGTGAGGTCCGCGCCGGGCTTGTGTCTGTGCGGTAAGTGGAGGAGCCGGGCCACCAGGGCCCGGGTCCTTATTTCTGACCAGCGGAGGCCTGAGCCGCGCCGGTCGGATCATAGTTGACCGTATCCGGTGCGTAGTAATGCTCTTGCGCCCACAGGTACCAGTTATCGACCACGGTGCCGGTCAGCAGAATGCCGATCCCGCCCGTAAGCGTCGTCAGCACCGCGAACCACCATGCCCAGCGGTGGATCGATTCGAACGTGGCATTGAAGCCCATCACCCAGCGCCAGAAGATGGCGCCGCGCTCAGCCGCGGTGCCGCGATCGGTGATCTGTTCGATCTCGCGCTCCCCGCCGTAGCGGCCGAGGGCAAGGATCGTTGCCCCGTGCATCGCGAACAGGACGGCCGACCCATACAGGAAGACAATCGAGAGCGCGTGGAACGGGTTGTAGAACAGGTTACCGTAGACCAGCGAGAAGTTGTTGGTCCAATTGAGGTGCTCGAAGATGCCGAAAGGCACCGCTTCCGACCACTGGCCCATCAGCATGGGGCGGATGAAGCCCAGCACCAGGTAGAGCCAGATGGCCGACGCGAAGGCCCAGGGGATGTGCATCCCCATGCCCAGCGCCTTGGCGCGGTTATAGGTGCGCACCCACCACATCAGGATCGAGACCGTCAGACTGAACCCCGCGAGAATCCACCAGCCACCCTTGTCCAGCGGGACAAACGGGCTGAAGCCATATTCCGGCCCCGGGGGCGCGAGATAGAGCCAGAAGAATTCACGCATGAAGGTCTGCGGGCTCCATCCGGCTTGCGCCCAGAAATTCAGCCCGATGATCATGATCGCCAGCGTCCCGAAGGCCAGGCTGATCACCCCGGTGGTGCCGAGATAGACGGGGCCGATCTGGGCCTGGCCCAGCTTGCCCATCCAGTAGTTGTGGCCGACCAGGGCAATGCGCCCTTCGCTGCCGTCGAGGTGCGGGACGCCCATTTCGGGCGGCCCTTGCACCTGGACCTGTGTGAATATGTTTTGATAAGTCGCCATGGTTCAGGTGCTCCTTACGACCAGATCGGAATCTTCTTCCAGAAATCCCAGAATTCGATCCAGCTGCCGACATACAGAGTGCCGGAGATGACGATGCAGATGGCGCTCCAGAACCCGGCATTGAGCGCCAGGAACAGGCCCACCCGGTGAATGCCGAGCGTGCCGACCGAATAGCCGATGAAGTCACGGAAGTAGGTGTCTTCGTATTCGGGCGACTTGACGTCGGTGCCCCCGCTCGGATTGACCGCCGACAGCACCAGACCGCCATGCAGCGCGAGCGCGAGACAGTTCGTGAAGAAGAACGTGATCGCGAGCATGTGCACGGGGTTGTAGTGGAAGTTGCCGAAGGCGTAGCCGACGTTCGAGACCCACTCGAGGTGCGTCCAGATCCCGTAAGGGAAGCCGTTGCCCCATGCGCCCATCCACAAGGGACGGATGACGTTGAGCGAGACATAGGCGAACACGGCCACGCTGAAGGCGATCGGTACATGGTAGCTCATGCCGAGCTTGCGGGAGATTTCCGCCTGCCGCAGCACCCACGAAACGAAGGCGACAACGGCGCAGCAGGTGATGATCTGCCAGTATCCACCCTGCGCCATCGGCGCGAGGCTGAGGCCATATTCGATCGGTGGCGGATTGATCGAAATGAGCCACGGGTTGAGGGTCGGACCCTGTGTAGCGGCGGCGAAGATCAGCATGGTGCCCAGAAGGGCGCTGATCGCCGTCGTCACTCCAAAGAATCCGACATAAAACGGCCCGACCCAGAAGTCGAAAAGGTCGCCGCCGATTAATGTGCCACCGCGGACGCGGTATTTCCGCTCGAAACTAAGGAGCGCCATAGGTCCATCCTCCCCGCCAGCGAGGCGGGTGCTATAGGTTTGCCAAAAAGTGTTAGGAGGCAGGCAGGCGAACCTGCCCCCTCACATTTCAAGCAGGAACTATCCCGCCGCCGGAGCTTCCGACGATTCGATAGCTGCCTGAGCCGGTGCGGGTGCGCCGGGAGCGCGCTCGAGCCAGTTGTAGCGATCCGTGCTGAGCAGGATGAAGTGGATGGTGAACGCCAACACGGCGAGACCAACATGGAGCGCGACGAGGGCGCGACGGATGTCAAAGTAGAACCAAACTCTCCACATGGGAAAATTCCTTTCGTTTACCGATCAGATATCTGCACGGCCTGCCGATTGCAGGCAGCGCGCAATCATGACGGAATTAGAGCCAGGGCTTGTAGGCCCACATCAGGGCATGAGCCACGAGCGCGATCACCACATAAAGGGTGAAGGTGCCCATGAAGCCCTTGTGGATTTCCTGAGCCTCTTCAGGCGTCAGGTGAGTTCCGATACGTTCGTTCATCGGGTTTTCTCCGTTCAGTTGGGTTTGATTGAGAGCCCGAAAGCTCCCTTCGGCGTCCCCGCGTGATCCCCCACGTGGATTGGAGAGCCCCCTCGAAGGGGGCATGGGATTGTGCCGTCGCGAAAAGGCTCCGCGTCAGCGACAAAGAGTTGGGAAGGGCCGGCATGATCGTCATGCTCCCGCACCTTCAAGCAGCGCCTCGGCCAGGCAGTCTGCGGTAACTGTGGCATGCCCGCGGCGCCGCGCGGTCCGTTCGGCCAGATCGCGCAGGCGCTTGGCCGCGGAAATCCGAACCAGCACGGGCTGGGCTTCCACCAGCTGGTCAAGCTTGGTCTTGGCATCGTCGTCCCAAGCCAGTTGCGCTTCATTGCGCGTCGGTGTGGGGTCGACCCTGTCGAGTTCGGTGCCAAGCGGGAGGATGTGGAACAGCGCGTCAAACAGCGCATTGCACACTTCCTGCACCAGATAGGTCGCGCCGGCATAGCCCATGAAGGGTGTGCCGGTGTGGCGACGGATCGCCGCGCCGGGGAAGCTGGCGGGAATGAACTGCGGGCTCGGTCCGTATCCGCTGCCGGACTTTTCCGCCAGATACATGCGTTCGTTGTAGCTCCCGAACATCACCAGTGGCGGGTTGCTGTGCAGGGACTCGCGCACCGCATGGTTGTCGGTCTTCACCCCGGCGCAGCGCGAGGCCGCGATGGTGCAGGGCAGGCCCATGTCCCCTTCAAGGAACTGGCGGATACCGCGCGCATAGGTTTCATTGGCGACGATGCCGAAGCT
The DNA here is from genome assembly GCF_046452395.1 of Erythrobacter sp. W302b. Taxonomy (NCBI): domain Bacteria; kingdom Pseudomonadati; phylum Pseudomonadota; class Alphaproteobacteria; order Sphingomonadales; family Erythrobacteraceae; genus Erythrobacter; species Erythrobacter sp. W302b. The sequence goes on from NZ_JBKFDH010000001.1 coordinate 398,563, forward strand.
TGCGGTGCCGAAGAAGTCCTGCGTCACCGAACGCCACAGATCCCACAAGGGTTTGATCGTGGTGTGCTTCTCGCGCTCAATGAACGGCTCAGGATCAAGTCCAAGCTCGGCGCCCAAGGCGCGCAGGAACTTGGTGGTCTGGGTGAGGCCAATCGGAGCCTGGAAATAGGGCCGTTCGAGCGTTTCGCACAGGTTGCGGCCAAACTCGCGGTACATGCAGACGTTCGCGTCCGATGTCGCGAGATCGCGGATGTCGGCAAGGTGGCTGCCCAAGGGGAACACGGCGCCGACTTCTGCGCCGATGCCTTCGATCAGTCGGCGGATCTCGGCCAGATCGCTCGGCATGTTGAACATGCCGTAGGACGGGCCGATGATGTTGACGCGGGGCTTTTCGCCATCCTTGCGTTCGCGCTTTTCCGGCATCTTCTTGGGGCCGAATTCGGTCCACAGCCAGGTCAGCGCGCGGTCGGCGCTCTGCCACTGATCCTCGTCGATGGTGCGCGGCAGGAAACGCTTGATATTGGTGCCTTCCGGCGTGACGCCGCCGCCGATCATCTCGGCGATCGAGCCGGTGACGACCACGCAGGGCAGCTCGGTGTCGAGCGTTTTCCACGCCCGCTTCATCGCGCCTTCGGTGCCGGTCTTGCCCAGCTCTTCCTCGCCAAGGCCGGTGACGACGATGGGCAGCTCATGCGGGGGCAGGGCGTCGGTGTAATGCAGCACCGAGGTGACGGGCAGGTTCTCGCAGCCCACCGGGCCGTCGATGATGACCTGCAACCCCTTCACCGCAGTGAAGACGTAGGTGGCGCCCCAGTAGCCCCCGGCGCGATCGTGGTCGAGGACGAGGGTCATGTGCCGATCGCCTCCGATGCCTTGCGCGCAGCCTCGTTGAGGGCGGCGTACTTCTTGCGGAACTTGGGCCGGTCGACGGGGAGGTCTTCCCACACGCCCGCAGCGTGCTCGGTGCCCACACCTTCGAAGAAATCGCGCATCGCATCGAAGCGGGCCTTGTTGCCCATCGCGGCGTTGATGACGGTGGCGAGGCTGCCTGCACCCGCCGGGCCCATCAGGGGCCGCGCGGAGATGAGGTTGGTGAAATAGAGCGCCGGGATCGCCTTTGCCTTGGCGTGCTGCACGACCGGCGTGGTGCCGATGGCGAGATCGGGGCGATATTCCTCGACCGCGGCAATGTCCTGCTCGAGACTGGCGCGGAACTGCACTTGCACGCCGCGCGCTTCGAGCCATTCGCGGTCGGCGTCCGACCACCGGGTGCGCGGGCAGGCCGAGCCGACATAGCGCACGTCCGCGCCGCTTTCGACCAGCAGGCGGGCAACCAGCAGCTCGGAGCCTTCATAGCCCGAGACCGTGATCCGCCCCTTGATCGGCATATTGGCGAGCGCGCCCTTGCAGGCGGCGACCATCGCGTTCTTGACGCCGTCGACCTTGGCCTGCGGCAGGCCCATCACATCGCCCAGCGATTGCAGCCAGGCGGCGGTGCCGTCCGCGCCGACCGGGGCCGAGCCGATGATCGGTCGTCCGGCCGCTTCGAATTCGCGGATCGAGGCGGTGTAGAAGGGGTGGATCGCAGCGACCACCGCGCAATCGAGCGCGGCATAGAGCTCGCGCCATTCGCGGGTCGGGACAACCGGCCCGGCAGCAAGGCCGAGGGGCGCAAGCATCTGACCGATCACCACGGGGTCAGCCGGGAACATCTCGCCCAGCAGCGCCACCGAAGGCAGGTCGAAACGTTCGCGCGGGGCCGCAACCGGCCCGCTCATCACTTCCTCGCGCGCATATTGCAGCATCGCGCCCGCGAGAACGTCCTTCGCCTCGGCGTGGGTCGGGATGCCGAAGCCGGGGACATCAATGCCGATGATTCGTACGCCGTTGATCTGCTTGCCTAGGAGCCGCAGCGGCACGCCGCTCGCGGTGGGGACGCACAGGTTGGTGACCACGATCGCGTCATAGAGCTCGGGGTCGGCGAGGCCTTCGACCGCTTCCTTGATGTCCTCGAACAGCTTGCCGGTGACGAGGGTTTCCGAGGAGAAGGGCACATAGCCCACCGTCCGCCGCGCGCCGTAGAAGTGCGAGGTGAAGGTCAGGCCATAGACGCAGCAGGCCGAACCTGAGAGCACGGTCGCGGTGCGCCGCATTCTCAGGCCCACCCGAAGTGACCCGAACGCAGGGCACATGGATTGGGGTTGGTCGTGCGGGCCGACGGGGTAGTCGGCGGCATATTGATCGAGGATCTCGCTCTTGCCCGCGGCGCGGGCAGCCTGGTTCATGGTGTCCTTCGACGCGCAAGCCCCCGCGGCCGGATCGAGGTCGATCCGGTCAGCAGCGCGCGGGACGGCGTCAAAGGCGTTATGGTCGCTCATGCCTCGTCGTAGACCACTTCGAGGCTGGGGCGGGTTTCGAACACGCCGCCGCGCATGTCGGCTTGCGTGGCCGGGACCAGCTCGACATTGCCGCCGGTCTCGTCAGGGCTGAACAGGCCGAGGAGGCCGTCCTGTGACAGCGGATTGGGACGTAGCGGCGGAGCTTCGGCGACGTTGATCGCGAGCTCTTCAAACAAGCTCGCCCATTCGCCACCAGGGATGCCGATGATCTGGTAATTGGCGCTCTTGCGGCGGATATCCTCGTTGGCGGGGATCGCGGTGAGCACCGGAATGCCGACCGCGTCGGCAAAGGCCTTGGCCTCGCCCGTGCCGTCGTCCTTGTTGACGATCATGCCAGCAACGCCGACGTTGCCGCCCATCTTGCGGAAATATTCGACCGCCTGGCACACATTGTTCGCCACGTAGAGCGATTGCAGGTCGTTCGAGCCGACCACGATCACCTTCTGGCACATGTCCCGCGCGATCGGCAGGCCGAACCCGCCGCACACCACGTCGCCGAGGAAATCGAGCAAGACGTAATCGAAGCCCCAATCGTGGAAGCCCAGCTTTTCGAGCAGTTCGAAGCCGTGGATGATCCCGCGCCCGCCGCAGCCGCGCCCGACTTCGGGGCCGCCGAGTTCCATCGCGAAAACGCCGTCGCGCTGGAAGCACACATCCTCGATGCGCACTTCCTCACCGGCGAGCTTCTTGCGGCTGGAGGTTTCGATGATGGTCGGGCAGCTCTTGCCGCCGAACAGCAGGCTCGTGGTGTCGCTCTTGGGATCGCAGCCGATCAGCAGCACGCGCTTGCCCTGCTGGGCCATCATGTAGCTGAGGTTGGAGAGCGCGAAGCTCTTGCCGCTGCCGCCCTTGCCGTAGATCGCAATGACCTGCGTTTCGCTCTTCACCTCGCCGGTGTGGACCGGATCGGGTTCGTGGCTCGCTTCTTCGCGAAGGTCGGCGGCCTGGGTATCAAGCACGGACATCAGCATTCGCTCCAATCGAGGACCATCTTCAGGCAATCGGGATCGCTGAAGGCTTGGGGGTAGGCGTCGAGCGCCTCTCCGGCAGGACGCCGGTTGGTGACTAGGCCCTTCAGATCGAGCCTCCCGCATTCAATCAGTGCCCGCGTTTCAGCGAGGTCGCCGGGTTGCCATTCGGCGGCGACGCGGAAATGCGCTTCCCGCATGAAGGCCGCAGGGAAGGCGAAACTCACCCGTTCGGAATAGAAGCCCGCGAGGACGATCTCGCCGCCCTTGGCCAGACGCATGACGAGATCGTCGATCAGGCCGGCGTCGCCGCTGGCATCGTAGATCGCGTGATAATCGCGGCGGTCGTCCGTGGTCGGGTCGATGGCGTTGTAGCCAACCGCGCCAAGGCGGCGGGCGGGGTTGGTTTCCCACACGGTCGGCGCTGCACCGCCCAAGGCCAGCGTCAGGCGGGCCAGCAGACGGCCGAGCACGCCATGACCGATGATAAGGTCAGGCAGCGCCTCGCGCCGGGCAAAGCCGCCCTTGATCGCATGGAGCGCCGTCGCAGCCAGCGCGCACAATACGCCGGATTCGCCCAGATGTTCGGGAATGGGGAGCGCGCGCGCCGAAGGCACGATCACGCGCCTCGCCGTCCCACCAAACAATCCGCGTGCGTCCTGATAGCAATTGGCACCGGGGACGAAGACCCAGTCGCCGATCCGGGCGCGGGCTTCGGGTCCGGAATCGACGATGCGACCGACCGATTCGTAGCCGGGCACCAGCGGATAGCCGAGCCCGGGAAAGGGCGGCATCCGCCCGCTCCACAGCAGTTTCTCGGTGCCGGTACTGATTCCGCTGAAGGCAATTTCGACAAGAACGTCTGCGGCTTCCGCTGGCTTCATCTCGAGCGACCGAAGCGCAAGGCGCTCCGGAGCTTCAAGAATGACGGCCAGGGTGTTCATCGCTTCGTGCTCCCATTTTCCCGGATTCCGCAGCGCGAACGCCGACTCGAAAGTCCGAAAAAAACGTTCTCCCATCTGTTTGCTACGCCTTACAACATTGACTGTCAAACAACTTGGACAATTTATGCTCAGGCCGTGGCAATAATGATGCTTGCGTTGACCGGTTGTGCTGTCGCGACGACCCGAGCCGATGCGAACCCGGCTGCATCCAGCATGGCGATGATCTCGGCCGGGCTGCGGGGCCGCCCCGAGCCCATCGCCCAAAGGTAGAGGCCGAAAAACGCCTCGCCCATCGGTTCTGCGCCGGGAATCTGCGCCATCGGCTCGGCAATCAGCAGCTGTGCGCCGGGGGCAAGGCTGGCACGGATATTGGCGAGCAGGCCTTGCGCGGGCGCGTCGTCGTGATCGTGCAGGATACGGATCAGCGAGACCATGTCGTAGCCTTGGGGTATGGAATCCTTGAAGAAATTTCCCGGATGCCCCATCACACGGCTGGCCCCGAGCGTCTCGCCGAGGATCTTGGCGCCGGTCTCGGCCACTTCGGGCAAGTCGAACAGGCCGAGCTTGAGATGCGGCCAGGCCGCGCCGATATGGCGCAGGAACGCGCCATGTCCGCCGCCGACATCGAGCAGCCGCTCGACATCGCGGAAACCGACCGAGGCCAGCACTTCGTCAGCCACGAAATGCTGTGACGCGGCCATCAGCTGCGAATACTCCGCCGTATCCGTACCGCGCTCGCTCGCCCCGTGGAGCGCGCCCGCATAGGTCCAGAACCGCGACAGTGCGGTGGGCTCCTGCCGATCGGCGCGTAACAGCATGAGCGGATCGGCAAGGTCAGCATAGAGCAAGCGGTGGTGGCGCACCATTGCCTGAACGCCCGGATTGCTCGCGAATACAGCACCTTGTTCGCCGAGCATCCACTGATCAGGCGCAGGTTCCTCGGACAGCATCAGCGAGCGGCCCGCGCGCAGCAGGGTCAGCGCGGCGCTTTCCGACAGGTCGATCCGCGTGGCGATCTCGGCAGCGCTGAGCGGGCCGTTCTTCAACACATCGAACAGCCCGCTTTCAACAAAGGCGCGCAAGACCTGCGAATAGGCGAAGCCAGCCAGCAGATCGAAAGCGGCGTCAGCGCGGGAGCGGGCGATCCACTTGATGACCGGCAGACGCGCGGCCCAGTGCTGGAACTTCGGCGAGGCAAACACGCGGTTGCGGCGCGTGACATATCCGACCTTGAATGCGGCCCATTTGCTCACTGTCGGGGTGTTTCACTGGCCATATGTCTAAATAATTGGACAGACACGTACGTAAGGTCAATGATAATCGCCGGGTTGACGGGAGCTGAGACAGGTGGACGCGCGAGTCGTCGTGATCGGGGCAGGGATAGGCGGGCTGACCAGCGCCGCCCTGCTCGCCGCGCGCGGGGCCGATGTGACCGTGCTCGAAAAAGAGGCGTGGGTCGGCGGCAAGGCGCGGCGGGTCGTGGTGGACGGCGCGGAGATCGACGGCGGGCCGACCGTGTTCACCTATCGCAAGGTTTTCGACGAGGTTTTCGCGGCTTGTGGCGCGGTTTTGGAAGATCATGTCACCGTCAATCGCGCCGAGGTGATCGCACGTCATGCGTGGGACGATAGCGGCCACCTCGACCTCTACGCGGATCGCGACCGCAGCATTGATGCCGTGGGTGCCTTCGCCGGGGCGGAAGCGGCGCGCGGCTATCGCAGCTTTACAGAAGAGGCGGCACGGATCTTCGCAGTGCTCGAAGAGCCCTTCCTGCGCGGCGACAAGGCGTCGACCCCGCTGCCGATGATGTGGCGGATCGGGCCGTGGAAGCTGGGCGACATGCTCGCGATGCGCCCGTTCGATGGGATGTGGAACGCGCTGGGCGGCCATTTCAAAGACCCGCGCCTCCAGCAATTGTTCGGCCGCTACGCCACCTATTGCGGATCATCCCCCTTCGCCGCGCCCGCCACGCTGATGCTGATCGCGCATGTCGAGGCGCGCGGGGTGTGGCTGATTGAGGGCGGAATCCATGCGCTGGCCAAGGCGATTGCGGGCCTTGCCACGCAGCAAGGCGCGCGGGTGCGGACGAATGCCGCTGTCGCCGAAGTGCTCACCGCGAACGGGCGCACCAGCGGCGTCAGGCTCGCCTCGGGCGAGGTGCTCCCCGCCGATATCGTGATCTGCAACGGCGATCCGGGCGCGCTTGCCGCCGGACGGTTTGGGCAAGACGCGACGCGCGCGGTGCCCGCAATCCCGCGCGCCAAGCGCTCGCTGTCCGCGCTGGTGTGGTATGCCCATGCCGAGACCAGCGGCTTTGATCTCACCCACCACAATGTCTTCTTCTCGCGCGATTACGCCCGCGAGTTCCGCCAAATCGGCCAGGGCGGTACGCCGTCAGAGCCGACCGTCTATGTCTGCGCCATCGACCGCGGCGCACGCATCGGCGACCCGGCACCCCCGCCCGGCACCCGCGAACGAATCCAGATCATCGTCAACGCCCCCGCCAACGGAGACGTCCACGCCTATACACCCGAGGAGAGAGCCCGATGCACGCAAGCCATGATGGCCACGCTGAAACGCTGCGGCCTGCAGCTGGAGGAGCCGTTGCCGCATCAGCTCATGACCCCTCAGGACTGGGAGGGTCTGTTCCCGGCCACGGGCGGCGCCCTTTATGGCAGAGCGTCGCACGGCTGGGCGGCCTCTTTCCAGCGGCAGGGGCCCAAGACCCGACTGCCCGGTCTCTATTGCACGGGCGGGGCGACCCACCCGGCAGCTGGGGTGCCCATGGCAGCCTTGTCCGGGCAGCTGGTAGCGCGGGTCATCGCGAAGGACCTCGCTTCGATGAGGACATCCCGCCCGGTGGCTATTCCTGGTGGTATGTCGACGCGATCAGTGACGACGGGCAGCACGGGCTGACGATCATCGCGTTCCTCGGGAGCGTGTTCTCCCCCTATTACAAGCGCTCCGGCCGCCACGACCCGCTCGACCACGCCTGCCTCAACGTCGCGCTCTATGGCCCGCAACACCGTTGGGTGATGACCGAGCGCGGGCGCGGCGCGGTGGAGCGGGATGCCAGCAATCTCGTGATCGGGCCAAGCGCGGTGCGCTGGGATGGCGAGGCGCTGACGATCGACATCGTCGAGGGTGACACCCGCCTGTTCGTCCCGTGGCAGCGCCCGGTGCACGGACGCGTCCGGGTGTTCCCTGAAGCGCTCAACCGCACCGCCTTCGCGCTCGACGGGGCCGAAAGCCACATCTGGCACTGCCTCGCCCCGCGCGCACGGATCGAAGTGGAGATGAGCTCGCCCGGCATTGCGTGGAGCGGCAAGGCCTATCTCGATCACAACCGCGGCGCGGAGCCGCTGGAGGCCGGCTTCAACACCTGGCACTGGTCGCGCGCGCATCTGAACGAAGGGGCGCTGGTCTGCTACGAGGGCGAACGCGGTGACGGTTCGCTGTTTGCCAGCGCCCTGCGGTTCGGCGCCGATGGCGTGCCCGAGCCGGTCGATCTGCCGCCCATCGCCCAGTTGCCGCCGAGCAAGTGGCGTGTTGATCGCCGCACCCGCTCCGATATCGGCGTCGCCGAAGTGCGCCGCACGTGGGAGGATACGCCGTTCTACGCCCGCTCCGAACTCGCCTCGCGTTTCGCGGGCGAGGAGGTGGTAGCGGTGCAGGAGAGCCTCGACATGCGGCGCTTCTCCTCGCCGCTGGTGCAGTTCATGCTGCCCTACCGGATGCCGCGTCGGAAGGGTTAGAGGCGCCTTGAGGGTGTCCGCTTCCGGGCGTAACCTAACGAGATGTTAAGGGCGGGGTTTGGGTGCATGTGTGCCACTCTCGTCATCCCAGCGAAAGCTGGGACCCAGAGCGGCAAGCGCTGCATGTGATGGCCCTAGGCCCCAGCGTTTGCTGGGGTGACGGTAAGGGCCGCTACGGGGTCGCTAGCCTAGCGGCAGCTTTTGGCCGACGCGCAGCAAAGCGGACATTCACTCTCTGGCGTTGCGCTCAGTCTCGCCATTCCGCTCGGCCGCCTCTTTTGCTGCCTTTTCGGCGCGGGTCTTCTTCAGCATCCGGTCCATCTTGACCCACTGCCAGACGCCTAACCCGATGGCGATGCCATAGAACAGCACCAGCTCGATCCATCCGAATGTGCCGCTATCCATGGCGCGCCTCCTGGCTTTGCTCGGCGAGGAAGGTTGCGATCAGCGCAGCGGCTTTCCCGGGCGCTTCCTCATGGGCAAGATGGCCGAGACCGGGAAGCACGTCCAGCCGCGCATTCGCCAGCCAGCTATGGGCGTCCCTGGCCCAGTCGAGCGGGATGGCGGGGTCATTCGCACCGTGGATCAGCAGCACCGGATTGCGCACCTCGCCCATCCGCAACCGCAGGCCCGGCAAGTCCCAGTTCGCCATCATGGCGAGCGCGCCGCCCGCGTGCGCGGGGTGCTTCAACAGGGTGCGGTAACAGGCCAGCCCCTCGGCATCGAGATGCGAGTGGGTCGATCGCCACAGGAATGTCTTGGCGCCGCCGACCAGATCGATGCTCCCGGCAAAGAACCGCGGCACCAGCGGGTTGACGAACAGCGCCCTTGCCACCGCCGGGAAAATCTGGGCGAGCGCACCGGGGAAGGGTCGCAGCGCGGAATTGAGCCCGATGATCGGGCCGGTGTAGCCGTGGTCTAGCGCCAGTTGCAGCGCAATCGCCGCGCCGGCCGAATGGCCGACGATGGCGGTGGGCTGCACGTCGAGCGCCTGCATCAGCCCGGCAATCTCGCTCGCCATCGCAGGCAGGCTCATCGCATAGGCATCATGCCCCGTGGTGAAGGCATGGCGCGGCAGATCGGGGGCGATGATGGTGTGGGTCTGCGCCAGCAGCGGCATCAGCCCGCGCCACGAATGGACTGATGCACCCGTGCCGTGGAGCAGCAGCAGCGGCGGGCCGCTTCCCATGCGCTGCACGTGCCAGCGCTTCGCGCCGAGGCTGACGAACGCGCTCGCCTCGCGATGCGGCCAGATCAGACCTTCGCGGTTCCAGTCGAGGCTGCTCATGCCGCCTTGCCGATGGGCTGGACGGCGTTGATCGCAGCCGTGATCATCCGGGCGTCGGCGCGGGGAAGGGCGAGAAAGCGTCCGCCCAGCGCAGCGGCCAGGGCTGCGCCTTCGGGGCCGGGGCGGGCGGAGATGTCGACCACCAATGCGTCGATCCCGCGTGCGGCGATCGCCTTGGCGGCGGTCTCGGCATCGGCGGTGGCTTGGGGCCTTCCGGGCGCGCCGTCGGCGGCGATGTTGGCGCGGCCATCGGTGAGGATCACCAGCGCCGCGCTCCGCCCCTTGGCGATGACCGCCTCGGCCACCTCGCGGGCGGCGTTGAGGCCCATCGCGAGCGGCGTTCCCCCACCGCCGGGCAATTCCGCCAGCGTCCGCCGTGCCCGCGTCAGCGAGCGGGTGGGGGGCAGGATCAGCTCGGCACTCGTTCCCCGGAACGCGACCAGCGCGACTTCGGAGCGGGTGACATAGGCCTGCCCCAGCATCAGCTCGACCGCGCCCTTGGCCTCGGCGAGGCGCGCTGCCGCTGCCGATCCGCTGGCATCGACCGCGAAGATGGTGACGCGGGCGGCGCGTTCCTCGAACCGGCGGATGCGCAGGTCTTCCTTCCGCATCAGGATCGCCGAGGCGTCATTGGCGCCCACCTCACGCCGCCTGACGGCCTGCCACGGCACGGCCGCGCGCAGCGAGTCGATCAGCGCCAGCTTGTGCCCGCCGCGTGGCATGCCGGGACGCGCACCCAAAGGCTTGCCGCGCGTGGCGGCCTTGCGCTTCTGCCCGGTGCCGCTGCTGCTGGACCGGCGCGGGGCCTTGCCTTGGGCGAGTTGCGCGAGCAGGTCCGCCGGGATCGCCGCCTTGGCCGCTTCGACCAGAATGTCGGAGAGGTCGAGCTCCTGCTGCTGCTCTTCGCTGTCGGACGGGTCATCCCGCTCGCTGTCAGGGGGAGGCGGCTGATCTTCGGGCGGAGTATCCTGTTCCTGCGGCGGCAGGCGCGTGGCGCGCGGGGCGAGCACCAGCCTGACAGCACCGGTCAAATCGCCCCGCTCGGCAAGGCCGCGCCCGTCGAGTGCGGCAAGCCCGCGCGCGGCCTCTCCCGCAAAGATCAGCGCCCGCACGCTTTCCACCCCAAGCGCGTCAGCCGTCGCAGCGAGCGCGCGCAGGGCGTCATCGTCCAGAGGAGCCACCTCGGCCAATGCACCGGCCGCAGGGGCCAGCGCCACCCCCTGCCAACGCCGTGAGGTCGACAGGTCGCAGGCAAAGGCGAGGCGTTCGGTCAGGCTGGCGGGCGGCGCGTCCTCGGGCTCGGTCGCATCGTCGAGCAGCACCAGCGCGGCCTGGCCCTCATGCAAAGGGTCGTCGAGAGCCTGCGCCAACCGCCCGGCAATGCCGCCATCCATCCGCTCGGCCATGCCCGCGAGCAGAGCGCCGCCGCGCGCTTCCTCGATCAGACCCGTCTGACGGACCGGGCGACCGGCGGAGAGGCTGGCGGCGAGATCGATCCCGCCCAGCAGCCGCTCGTCATCAATATGCCCCGGCATCCGTCTCAGCGTTACGCCCGTGCTCAATGCCGTTACCAGCGCCTCCCGCGCCGGGCTGCTGCCGCGCAGAACCATGCCTTTGAAGGTGGCCGGAGCCAGAGCAAACAGCCGCGCCGCCAGCACCGCATCGTCAAGCGGGTCGGCGAGGTCGGGGGAGGTCATCCGAACAGCTCGGCAATCGCCCGGGTGATGCGCACGGTGGAGCCGGTTTCGTCCAGCACATCGCGCCGCAGCCGGTGGCGTAAGGCCAGCGGGGCAATGGCGATCATGTGCTTGCGGGTGACGGCCTTCGCCCCCTCCAGCGCCGCCAGCGCGCGGGCGGCGCGCATCAGGGTGAGCTCGCCGCGCAGCCCGTCCGCGCCCACGGCGAGGCACAGGTTGGCGGCATCGCGCAGCACATCATCGCCCGCTTCCAGCTTCGGCAGCCGCGCCTTGCCCTTGGCCACGCGCTTGAGGATCGCCTCGTCCTCGCCCGCCCAACGCGCAGCAAAGCCTTCGGGATCACGCTCGTTCTCGGCGACGAGGCGCATGATCGCGATGCGGGTTTCGATATCCTTGGGGCTGCGCACTTCCACCGAAAGCCCGAAGCGGTCGAGCAATTGCGGGCGCAGTTCGCCCTCTTCGGGGTTGCCGCTGCCGATCAGCACGAACTTGGCCGGGTGGCGGACCGACAGGCCCTCCCGCTCGACCACGTTCTCGCCCGAGGCCGCCACGTCCAGCAACAGATCGACCAGATGATCTTCGAGCAGGTTGATCTCGTCGATATAGAGAAACCCGCGATGCGCCTTGGCCAGCAGACCCGGTTCAAACGCCTTTTCGCCGGAGCGCAGTGCGCGTTCCAGATCGAGCGAGCCGATCACCCGGTCCTCGGTCGCGCCCAAGGGCATGTCGACGAAGGGCACCGCGCGCTTCACCATCTTGCCCGTGCCGCAGACGCCCGGATAGCGCGCTTGATCCTCCTTCGAACAGCCATAGGCGCAGCCATCCGCGGCCATGATCGGCGGCAGCAGGCTCGCCAAAGCCCGCGCGGCGGTGGACTTGCCGGTGCCGCGATCGCCGAACACCATCACCCCGCCAATGCTGGGGTCGACGGCGGCGATCAGAAGCGCCTGTTTCATCTCGTCCTGACCGACGATTGCGGAGAAGGGGAAGCGTGCCATGTGGGGCGTCTTGTGAACCTTCGGGAGGGTTTGGACAAGGGAAAGTGACAAGCTGGCATTACACTTGGGGCCAAGCAGCTCCTCCCCTAAGGGGAAAGGGGGCAGACGCCGTCAGATCCCCTCTACCGCTTTCCCAGCCGATTGAGCACCAGCACCGGCAGCAGCCCCGCCGCCAGCAGGATCAGCGCCGGGATCGCCGCCTCGACCAGTCGTTCGTCACTCGCGAGGCGATAGGTGCGGGTCGCCAGTGTTTCGAGGTTGAAGGGCCGCAGGATCAGCGTGGCGGGCAGTTCGCGCAAGGTGTCGATGAACACTAGCGCCGCCGCGCCTGCGAGGCTGGGGGCCAGCAGCGGGGCATAGATCCGGGCGAGCACGCGGGACGGGGCCGCGCCAAGGCTCCGCGCGGCGGCATCAAGGCCAGGGGGAATGCGCGCCAGCCCGCCGCTGACGCTGTTATAGGCGACCGTCATGAACCGCACCGACAGCGCATAGATCAGCAGCGCGCTGGTGCCGGTCAGCAGCAAGCCGCCGCTCCAGCCGAGGTTGTCGCGGGCGAAGCGGGTCAGGCTCTGGTCGAAAGCGCCGAGCGGCGCGAGCAGGCCGACCGCCAGCAAGGCCCCCGGAAGCGCATAGCCCAGCGTCGCCAGCCGGATCGCGCTCGCCGTGACCCGCGAGGCCGAGCGCGCGCGGGCAAAGGCGAGCAGGAGCGCGGCGACAAGGCACAGGCTCGCTGCGGCAAGGCCCAGCCACAGGCTCCCACGGATATAGGTGGGAAGATCGCCCGCAGCCGCCTGCGCGATCGGCGTCAGTGCAAGGGAGGCGAGATATCCGGCGGGAAGCCCGAAGCCGAGCAGCACCGGCGCGGCGCAGGCGAGGCAGGCCAGACCCTTGCCTAGCGGCGTCAGCGCCACCAGCGGCTCCTCGTCCCGCCGCGCGGCGAGGCCATCGCGGCTGTCGCTGCGTCCGCGCCGGCTCTGCGCCTCCCACGCGACCAGCGCGATGACGAAGATCAGCATGATCGCGGCAAGCTTCAAGGCGGCGGCCTTGTCCCCCATCGCCAACCAGCTGCGGAAGATTCCGGTCGAGAAGGTGGGGATCGCGAAATATTCGGCCACGCCGAAATCGGCGAGCACCTCCATCAGCACCAGTGCAAGGCCCCCGGCGATGGCGGGGCGGGCGGCGGGCAGCGCCACGCGCCAGAACGCGCGTGCAGGCGCAGCGCCAAGGCTGCGGGCGGCGCGGAATTGCGTGAGGCTCTGAGTCGCAAAGGCGGTGCGCGCGAGCAGGTAGACGTAAGGGTAAAGCACAAGGCCCAGCACCAAGGCCCCGCCGCCCAGCGAGCGGATGTCGGGCAGGGCGTAATCCTCCGCCCCCCAGCCCATGGTCGCGCGCAAGGCGCTTTGCAGCGGCCCGGCAAAATCGAGCAGGTCAGCATAGATATAGGCCGCCAGGTAGGCGGGCAGGGCGAGCGGCAGCACCAGCGCCCAGCTCAACACGCGGCGTCCCGGAAAACGGGTCGCGGCGACCAGCCACGCGCAGCCGGTGCCCACCACCGCAGCGATAGCGCCTGCGAGCAGCATCAGAAGCGCGGTGTTGGCGACATAGGTCGGCAGGACGGTCGCGGCGAGATCGGCAATTGCCTCTCCCCCGCCTGTGAGCGACGCCGAGGCGATCGCGGCAATCGGCAATCCGGCCAGCGCGGCAATGAGCAGCGCGGCCGCGCCCCAACCGCCACCGCTTGCACCATGGCCTGCAATTTGCCTAAGGCGGCTCACCGGGAGTTTCCCCCGAAACCCACGCGCCGTGAGGGCAGGATCAGCCATTGAGCCTCGAATTTCGTCATATTGCACATGCTTACGGTGAGGTGCGGGCGCTGGAGGATATCAGCTTTACCGCGCCCGCGGGGGAGATCACCTGTCTGCTTGGCGCGTCGGGTTGCGGGAAGTCAACACTGCTTGGGCTTGCGGCAGGCTTGCTGCGGGTGCAGCAGGGCGAGGTTGCGCTGGGGGACGAGGTGCTGGCCGACGCGCAGCGCAACCCGCCGCCTGAGGCGCGGCCCGTGGGGCTGGTGTTTCAGGACGGCGCGCTGTTCCCGCATATGACACTGGCCGCCAATGTCGCCTTCGGCTTGCCCAAGGCGCGGCGCGCCGAGGCCGATAGCTGGCTCGCCAAGGTCGGCCTTGCCGGGATGGGCGCGCGCTATCCGCACGAGCTTTCGGGCGGGCAGCAACAGCGCGCTGCACTCGCCCGCGCGATGGCGCCCGAGCCGCAGGTGCTGCTGATGGACGAGCCTTTCGCCAGCGTCGACATCGTGCTGCGCCGCAAGCTCCGCCGCGAATGCCGCATCCTGCTGCGCGAGGCGGGGGCAACGGTGGTGCTGGTGACGCATGATCCGGCCGAAGCGCTCGACATCGCGGACCGGATCGCGGTGATGGAGAGCGGGCGGATCATCCAGTTTGGCACCCCGCACGAGCTTCACCACGCACCCGCCACCGCCTCGGTCGGGGCGATTTTCAGCGGGGCGCAGATTATCTCGGGCACGCGCGGGGCAGAGGGGCTGGATACGCCGTTCGGCTTGTGGCCGCTCGCCAGCCTGATCGGCGCGCTGCCCGATGCACCCGCCTTCGATCTGCTGGTGCAGGCCGACCGGCTGGTGCCGGTGGCAGATGGGCGGGGGTGCAGCGTGCGGGATGTGCATCCGATGGGGGCGCGCAGCCGGGTGTTGCTTCAAGGTGCGGATGGGGCGGCGATCACGGTCGAAACCGCGCTGCCGATCGATCTGCACAAGACCTATAGCGTGCTGCCGGACCCGGAGAGCGTCAGGGCCTTTGCGCGCAGATAGGGCTTGCGCGGCCTCCGATTATATTGCAAGTCATTCGCAAGTAGTCACAGAAAGCCGTTTCACCCATGAAGAACCTCGTCCTTGCCGCCTGCGCTCTTGTCAGCCTTGGTGCGCTGTCCGGCTGCGCCGATGACGCGGGCGACGCGGCGGTGCCGATCACGGGCGAGGTCAACATCTATTCCTCGCGCCACTACGACACCGATCTGGCGCTTTACGAGGATTTCACCCGTGAAACCGGGATCAAGGTCAACCGGATCGAGGCCGATGCCGATGCGCTGATCGAACGGATCGGGGCCGAGGGCGAGTTCAGCCCTGCCGATATCCTCATCACTGTCGATGCCGGGCGGCTGTGGCGGGCGGAAGAGGCGGGCATTCTCGCGCCGGTCGATTCGCCGGTGCTGAAGGAGCGCCTGCCCGCCAATCTGCGCCATCCCGATGGGCTGTGGTTCGGCCTGTCGACCCGGGCGCGGATCATCATCTACAACAAGGCCGAAGGCGCACCGCAGGGCCTTGCCAATTATGCCGATCTCGCCAATCCCGCGCTCAAAGGCGCGATCTGCATGCGGTCGTCCTCAAATATCTACAACATCTCGCTCCTCTCCAGCATTATCGCTCACAAGGGCGCCGCCGAAGCCGAGGCATGGACCAAGGGGGTAGTCGCCAATTTCAAGCAGGCTCCGCAAGGCAATGACACCGCGATGATCGAAGCGGTCGCTGCCGGGCAGTGCCGCGTGTCGGTGGTCAACACCTATTACCTCGCCCGCTATGCCGGGGGCGATGCGGCCGCCAAGGCGATCTTCGACAAGGTCGGCGTGATCTTCCCCGATCAGGGCGGGGTCGGCACCCACGTCAATGTCAGTGGCGCGGGCCTCGTCAAGACCGCGCCCAATCGCGACAACGCGGTGAAGTTTCTGGAATACCTGACCTCGGAGAGCGCCCAGCGGTACTTCGCGGACGGCAACAACGAATATCCCGCCAGCATCGGGCTGAAGGCCAATTCCGCCGTCGAAGCGCTCGGCACGTTCAAGGCCGATACGCTGAGCGTGGCCGAGATCGGCAAGGGGCAGGCCGAAGCGGTCAGGATCTTCGACCGCGCCGGCTGGAACTGACGCGGGCAGGGCAAAAGGGTGCGCGCGAATTGCGGCAGATCAAGGCCCGCTTTCACCCCTTAACACTAAACTGTCTTGAAGGGGGCGCGCTACTCGTCCATTTGCGCCCGCATTCCGGCTGCCCGTGGGGGCGGCGCTGACCTGACATCCGAGGCCCGCTTTGAACCAGCCCATCATCGACCGCGACCAGTTCACCGAAAGCGCGGCGCTCTCTGTCGAGACCATCACCTATGTCCATCACTGGTGCGAGGGGCTGTTCACGCTCAAGATGACCCGTCCGCCGAGCTTCCGCTTCCGTTCGGGCGAGTTCGTGATGATCGGCCTGCCGGGGGACAACGGCAAGCCGCTGCTGCGCGCCTATTCGGTCGCCTCGCCCAGCTATGACGAGGAATTGGAATTCCTGTCGATCAAGGTGCAGGATGGCCCGCTGACCTCGCGGCTTCAGCACATTAAGGTCGGCGACCCGATCTACCTCGGCAAGAAGCCGACCGGCACTCTCGTCACCGACGCGCTGCTGCCGGGCAAGCGGCTGTTCATGCTCTCGACCGGCACCGGCCTTGCCCCCTTCATGTCATTGGTGCGCGACCCCGATGTCTACCAGATGTTCGAGGAAGTGATCGTGGTGCATTCCGTGCGCAACGTGAACGAACTCGCCTATCGCGAGCTGCTGGAATCGAAGCTCGAAGGCGACCCGCTGCTCGAAGACGAAGACCGCGCGCGGATGATCTACGTCCCCACCGTGACCCGCGAGCCTTTCCGCACACAGGGCCGCATCCAGGCGCTGATCGACGATGGCCGCCTGTTCGAGCAATCGAAGGGCCCGCAGCGCTTCGTGCCCGAGGAAGACCGCGTGATGCTGTGCGGCTCGATGGCGATGATCAAGGACCACGCCGCCGATCTGGAACGCCGCGGGTTCGAGGAAGGCGCGAACAACAAGCCCGGCCAGTTCGTGATCGAACGGGCGTTTGTGGGGTAGTTCCCCGCCCCGGGCTTGACCCGGGGCCCCGCTGCCCTTCGAGTTCCGCATTTGGACAAAACAAGCTGGGTCCCGGGTCAAGCCCGGGACGGGGGCAAATTTTGTCTGGTCCTCCGTCACCCCAGCGCAAGCTGGGGCCTAGAGCCTTACAGGGCAGCGCCTGCCGCCCCAGGTCCCAGCTTGCGCTGGGATGACGAGGCGGGCTAAGTGTCAGTTTGAACGCGGGTTTTGCCAAACAGGGGAATCTCGAGATGATACTCTCAAAGTTCCTCAAGTCTCGAAATTTTACAAAGCAGTCAGCGATTTACTTCAACGAAGAGTACATCTGGGTAATAACGGAGAGCGGGGATATGGTTTATATGCCCGACTTCGATGGCGAACGGTTTCGATTGGATTTGCAGTGTTCTGACGAAGATCTCGGAGTTTGTGTGTTATCGGCGTTGCAGAAGAGCAGAAAAATCAGGTTTGAGCTTTCACGGTCATTGATAGAGAATTGTAAAAGCTGGGATGCTGAGCAGGTAAAAATTTTGGGATATAAATCATTGCGTAGAATGTATAAAAATATGATACGCGTTTCGGTCCAACTAAGAAATAATCATCTTTATTTCACTCCTAGACGCCATGTTAAATTGCAGGCTTGGGAAGGGTTTAGCGATGAATTTGTCGGTCATGAGCCGGAAGTGATCAGCAAGTTTCAGCCACCGGCGATGATAGGTGCCGCGGCGCGTCAGGCTTTTCTGCGCTGCGCTTAATTGCGATTGTCAGCATGAAGGTGCTGTAAGCGAGCGCCACAAGGCCATCCCCACCCCCACTTTCACACTTGACCCCCGCGCGCCCGCCCTGTTCTATCGTGGCAAATCAAAACCCATCTGCCGGAGAGAACCCCCATGCTCGCGACCTCCTATCGCACCGCCTATAACGAAGACCACGAGGCCTTCCGCGACACTGTCCGCAAGGTCTTTGCCGAGCACCTCACCCCGCATATGGACGAGCACGAAGCCAACGGCATCGTGCCGCGCGACGTCTGGAAAAAGATGGGCGACGCGGGGATGCTGTGCATGACGGTGAAGGAGGAAAACGGCGGCCTCGGCCTCGATTTCGGCTTCAACTGCGTGCTGACCGAGGAACTCTCCTACCTCGGCTCATCAGCCGGCTTCACGCTCCAGAACGATATCACGGCAAACTATTTCGAGCGGCTGGGCAACGACGAACAGCGCGCCAAGTACCTGCCCGGCATGGTCAGCGGCGACATCATCACCGCCATTGCCATGACCGAGCCCGGCGCGGGCTCCGATCTTCAGGGCATCCGCACCACGGCCAAGAAGGACGGCAATCACCTCGTCATCAACGGCTCCAAGACCTACATCACCAACGGCCAGAACGCCGATTGCGTGATCGTGGTCGCCAAGACCGATCCCGAGCGGGGCGCCAAGGGCATCAGCCTTGTGCTGGTCGACGCCGACACCCCCGGCTTCGAGCGCGGGCGCAATCTCGACAAGATCGGGCAGCACGCCGCCGACACCTCCGAGCTGTTCTTCAACGATTGCCGCGTGCCGATGACCAATATCCTCGGCGCGGAAGGCATGGGCTTTGTGCACCTGATGGAGGAGCTGCCGCAGGAACGCCTCGGCATCGCGGTCGGCGCGCAGGCGGCCGCGCAGCGGGCGTTTGACGAGGCGGTGAAGTTCACCAAGGACCGCAAGGCTTTCGGCAAGACCGTGTTCGAGTTCCAGAACACCAAGTTCACGCTCGCGGACCTCAAGGCCAAGCTCCAGGTGGGCTGGGCGCACTTGGACTGGGCGATCCGCAAGCATCTCGCGGGCGAGCTCACCACCGACGAGGCGTCGGCGGCCAAGCTGTGGCACACCGACCTCCAGTGGGAATGCTGCGACACCGCGCTGCAACTCCACGGCGGGGCGGGCTACATGAACGAATATGCCATCGCGCGGCTGTGGCGCGACGCGCGGGTGACGCGGATCTTCGGGGGCACGAACGAGATCATGAAGGAAGTGATCTCGCGCTCGATTTGAGCTCACGTCTCCCCTCCCCCGGCGGGGAGGGGGCGGGGGTGGGGGCTCTGCCCCCTCGGCTGTCGAACCCCCATCCCCAACCCCTTCCCCAGGGGGAAGGGGCTTCAAGCGGAGCAAGCCTAATGACCGACCCTCTCGACTTCACCGGCCAGCGCGTCCTCGTCATCGGCGGGTCGAGCGGGATCGGCAACGGCATCGCCCACGGCTTCCGCGCGCGCGGGGCGAGCGTGATCGTCACCGGCACCCGGCCCGATTTCGGCGACTATCTGGAGGCCGAGGACAGCGACTTCACCGGCCTCGATTATCACCAGCTCGACCTTACTGATCGCGACGCTGCCGACCGGCTAGCGGCCACCTTCGGGCCCCTCGATGTCTTGGTGCTCTGCCAGGGCACGGTGCGCTACGGGCGGCAGGAATTCACCCGCGAGGGGTGGGATCAGGTCGTCGACATCAACCTCAATTCGGTGATGGACGCTGCCCGCGCCTTCCACCCCGCGCTCGCCGAAGCGAAGGGCAGGATCATCATCGTCTCCAGCGTCGCCGCGTTCAAATCGACCATCGGGACGCCCGCCTATGCCGCCTCCAAGGCGGGCGCGGCGAGCCTTACCAAGACGCTGGGCGAGGCCTGGGCGCGCGACGGCATCCGCGTCAATGGCATCGCCCCGGGGCTGGTGCCGACCAAGCTGACCTCCGTCACCACCGACCACCCCGAACGCCTTGAAGCCAGCCTGAAACGCATCCCCCTCAGGCGCATGGGAACGCCCGAGGACATGGCCGGCGCCGCGCTGTTTCTCGCCTCGCCGCTCAGTGCCTACATCACCGGGCAGACGCTGGTGGTCGACGGCGGCCTGACGCTGGCCTGAGGAGACTGGCCCAATGCAATTCACCCGCCTCGGCACATCCGGCCTCACCGTCTCGCGCCTGTGCCTCGGTTGCATGTCCTATGGTGACACCTCCAAGGGCTGGCACGGCGACTGGCTGCTCGGTGAGGACGCCGCGCGGCCCTTCTTCCGCGAGGCGCTGGAGGCGGGGATCAACTTCTTCGACACCGCCAACATCTACTCGGGCGGCACCTCGGAGGAGATCACCGGCAAGCTGCTCAAGGAAATGGCGCGGCGTGACGAGATCGTGGTCGCCACCAAAGCTTTCGGCGTGTGGCGGAACGCGCCCAATTGCGGCGGGCTCTCCCGCAAGGCGCTGTTCGCCGCGATCGACGACAGCCTCGCGCGGCTCGGGATGGACCATGTCGACCTGTTCCAGATCCATCGCTGGGACGACAACACCCCGATCGAGGAGACGATGGAGGCGCTGCACGATATCGTGAAGGCGGGCAAGGCGCGCTATATCGGCGCGTCGTCGATGTTCGCATGGCAATTCGCCAAGGCGCAGGAGGTGGCGCGCGCGAACGGCTGGACGCGGTTCATTGCCATGCAGAACCAGCTTAACCTCCTCTACCGCGAGGAGGAGCGCGAGATGCTCCCGCTTTGCGCGGATCAGGGCGTGGGCGTGATCCCGTGGAGCCCGCTCGCACGCGGTCGGCTGACCCGGCCCTTCGGCGAGACCACGGTGCGCAGCGAGACCGATGTGGTCGGCAAGGCGCTCTACAAGGCGGAGGACGCCGCGGACCGGGCGGTGATCGGCGCGCTCGCCGATCTCGCTGCCCGGCGCGGCGTGCCGATGGCGAGCCTGGGGTTGGCGTGGCACTTCACCAAGCCGCAAGTCGCGGCCCCGATCATCGGCGCGACCAAGCCGCAGCACATCGCCGACGCGGTGGCCGCGCTCGATATCGTGCTGTCGGCGGAGGACATCGCGGCGCTCGAAGCGCCCTACCGGCCGAAATTCCCGACCGGGATGGGAATGCCGATGCCCGCCATGGACAAGGTTTCCGTGCTTGGCGGATGATTGCGAGCGGATTGTTACATACAACTGAAATCCAGTCACAAACGCGTCACACACCTGCGCCACTCCGGCATCAAACCGGGGCTGACAGAGCATGGATGTCGTCAATATCTTCCTGACTGGCGAACTGGGCGAGAGCCTGGAGGATTTCGTCCATGATCAGCGACGTTTCACTTTTGACCGGCTCGGCCCGGAAGGGCCGCGGCGGCTGGTCGAGGGGCCGATGTGGGCCTTTGTCGATTGGGTCATGCCCGAACTGGCCGGGCTTGAGCTGTGCCGCCGCCTGCGGGCCGATCCGCGCACGGCTGACGCGCATGTGACGATGGTGCTGGAAGAAGACGATGCCGAGGATCGCCGCCGCGCATTGCGGGCCGGAGCGGATGATTATGTGATCGGGCCGTTGACCCGCACGGCCGTGCTCGACCGGGTGCTGGCGCTGCAATCACGCGGGTCGGAGCGCAACGCCACACGGCGGTTCGAACTCGGCGCGCTGACGATCGACATGGCGGCGCTTCAGGCGCGCTGGGACGAGACGCCGATCGTGCTGCGGCCCAACGAGTTCCGCCTGCTGCGTTTCCTCGCCGAAAACCCCAACCGGGTGCTGACCCGCGAGGATCTGATCAGCGGCCTCGGCAAGCGCGAACCGCCGATTGACGAGCGGACGGTGGATGTGTGGATCGGCCGTCTGCGGCGCGCGATCAAGGCCGCGGGCGGCGGCAACCCGCTGCGCACGGTGCGATCATTGGGGTATGTCTTCGATCTGGGGTGACGGTTCGGCACAGCGGTTTGCGGAAATAAGCGTTACAAAGCGGACACCGTGTCCGCTTTGCATTCTCTCTATTTATTGTGATAATTCAATGATCTGAACCCGGCTTCGTCAAGCGGACGGACAGGGGAGCAGGGACTTGTTTCGCGTCCCGGTGACAGAACGGCCTCTCAGGCCGGGTACAGCAATGAGAAAGAGCCGCGCCCAAAATAGCGGCGGCGGGGCGTGTAGGAAATGTCGGCAATCGTCAGACGCTGGCCGGGTGCGGTGGTTCTGGAAACGAGCCCTTTTGTGATGCCTCCTCCCTCGTCGCCCCGTGCTTGACACGGGGCTTGGATACTTCTGCCCGGTCTCGGGTTCAAAGTCCCCTTCTCCCCTGCGCAAGCTGTTGCGCCAAGTTCGAACCAAGAAAAGCCAAGCCCCGTGTCAAGCACGGGGCGACGGTCTCCAGAGAGGTGACAACAATCCACCCCATCTCCCGCCCTTCTCGCAACGAGGCGGCGATCCCGAAAGCGGTATGTGGGCTTTGCTCCGGTCGCGAAAAATTCCTGCCTTTCGGCTTTCGACCCCGTTCCAGAAACGGAACCGGGAAGCGTATAAGATCGCCTTCATAAATTGCCCGCGCTCTCGAACGTCAAGACGATGTCGCCGTCGTCATATGTCCACAGCTCAAGATCCTGAGGGACTTCCGCAAGTGCAAACCCCAGGCGCTCGCACAGCCTCAGAGACGGCGCGTTGCCTCGGGTAACGCAGGCCCAGAAGCGCTGCACCCCGGCAAGCTCGAAGTGATTGATGATCGCCTTGACAGCCTCGCTCGCATAGCCTTTGCCCCAAGCGTTCGGCACAAAGACGAACGCGATCTCTGCGTCCCTGTCGTGCATCAGAACTTCCAACCTGCCGATGCAGGTCTGACCCACCGCCGTCCTCACCACGAAGGGATGGAAGCGGCGGCCATCATCTCTGCTGTTGGCGGCCCTTTCCATTTCTGCGAACTGCTCGCGCAGGGCGGCCTGCGATGAAGGCACGTCCTGCGAAGGGAAGTATCGGTTCACGCGTTCGTCGAGCAAGTCGATCAGCTCATCTGCATGATGCGCGAGGAGGGGTTCGACGATGAGGCGGCGCGTTCTCACGACTTGGCGTTGCCATCGCGTGACTTGGCTGTCCATTGGCTTTGGTCGACTCGCGGGAAGCCATTCCGCTCCCCACCCACCTTCCGCCATCCGTGCAAAGAGCCAGCGCCCCCAAAAGCGGACGCTTCAACGAAAAAGGCCGCCCGGTGAAGGGCGGCCTCGTTTGGTTTCGGCGTAGGAACGTGGACGCGTCAGAACTCCGCCTTCACGCCGATGGCGAAGCTGGTGCCGACGTCGAAGGTATTCAGTTCGGCGCGGTTGCCGTTCACTTCCTGGAATTCGAAATTGTCGCGCCCGAAGATGTTGCGGGCCTCCAGCGACAATTCGAGCGGCAACCCGCCGAGCTTGATCTCGGAGCGGGCGACCAGATCGACCGTCAGGCCGGGGTCTTCCACCACATCGGGCAGCGCTCCGCCGCGCAGGGTCACCCGTTCGCTCGCATAGTTGAACAGCACCGTGAACTGCTGGACCTTGTCGAGGTCCTCGATCCCGAGCGAGAGGTTAGCGACGTGATCGGACTGGCCGACCAGCGGTGAGCCATCGTCGAACAGCTGGCTCGCCAGCTGGCCGGTTGCGCCGGGGATCGGGGC
This sequence comes from Erythrobacter sp. W302b, assembly GCF_046452395.1. Lineage (NCBI taxonomy): Bacteria > Pseudomonadati > Pseudomonadota > Alphaproteobacteria > Sphingomonadales > Erythrobacteraceae > Erythrobacter > Erythrobacter sp. W302b. The sequence goes on from NZ_JBKFDH010000001.1 coordinate 421,954, forward strand.
GAGATCGGCCGCACCCACCGAAATGCTCGATTGGGTGTAGGTGTAGTTGGCGATGATCAGGAACTGCTTGGTCTCGAAGAACCCGCCCCAATCGGCCAGATCAATGCCGTAAGAGGCATCAAGCTCGGCCCCGTAAAGCTCGGCGGAGGGCGCATTGGCATAGCTTGTCTCGATGATGCCGGGCGCGGTGATCAGGAAGTTTTCGATCGGGTTGTCGATTTTCTTGTAGAACCCGGCGAGGCTCACCTTCTTCGGGCCGCCGAGGTAATATTCGGCGCGCGCTTCGACGTTGATCAGCTCGCTGTCCTGAAGGAACGGGTTGCCGCGGAAACGGCGGTTCGATTCAGGATCGAAATAGGTCTGTTCGACCAGCTCGCGGAACTGCGGGCGGGCGATGGTTTGCGAGGCCGAGAGGCGCAGCTGGAGATCGTCGATCGCTTCCCAGGTGATGGTGGCAGACGGCAGGAAATAGTCGTTGGCGATCCGCGTCGGGTTGGCGAGATTGCCGCCGCCGAAGGTGAGATCGGGGGCGGCCACTTGCAGCCCGTCCTCATAGCGAAGGCCCGCCTCGATGCTGAGACGGTCGGTTGGGCGGTACCGCGCCAGGCCGTAGCCCGCGTGCACTGTCAGCGCCGCATCGAACACCGGAAAGGGGGTCGGATCGGACACGGTGACGTTGAAGAACGGGGTGCCATCGGGGAATTCGGCCAGCACCGCCCCGTTGATGATGTCCCCTGGACGGCGCAGGCCCAGCGCCCGCAGCGCGGTGTTGAGCTCCGCCGAGGAACCGAGCAGCGGGCGGATGATGAAGGACAGCGAGCGGCGGGTGGTGTCTGAATAGGCATAGCCCGCGGTCAGCGACAGGGTGTCGGAGACCTCGAAGGTCACGTCCGCGCCGCCGAACCACAGTTCTTCGGTCAGGCCTTCGAAGCCGACCTGAATCCGCTCGGTCCCGCCGACCTGCGCGCCGACATCGACCACAAACTTGTCGCCGAAGGGATCGCCGGGGATGTTGGTGCGGATGTAAGGGACGATGGCGTTGTAGGGCGCCTCGCGGTCCGTGCGGGCATAGCCGCCGCGCAGATCGAGCTCGAAGGCGTCGAAGTTGAATTCGGCAACGATCTGCGAATCCATCAGCTGGCGTTCGAACCAGCCGGTCTGCTGGGTCTGGAAGTCGAACGGACGGGCAACGTCGGTGAAGCTGTCCGTGCCGGTTGCCAGGCGCGCGGTCTTGAGGGTGTCGCGGATGTAGAGATTGGTCCAGCGGATGGTGTGCTCACCAATGTCGAACCCGAGGCCGATGAGGCCGTTCACCAGCACCTTGTTGTCGGTGATGAAGTTGCGCGAATCGAACAGGATCTGGCCCGCTTCAGCGTCGCCGAATTGCTGACTGGTGACATTGCGATTGCGCCAGGTGTTGGTGATCCCCGCGGTCGCGATCACGCCGAGGTAATTGCCATCACCCACCTCGAACGACGCGCCGCCGGTGAGGTTGGCGCTAAAGTTGATCGGCAGTTCATCATTCTTCTGCAGGGTGACGAGATTGAGCGGCATGATCTGCCCGGCGAGCTGGCGCTGCACGGCGATTGGCGCGTCGTTGATGCGGGTGCCGCTGGCGATCAGGCCTTGCAGCGCGGTCGGAAAATCGCGGTTGCCATTGTCGAAACCGAAGGTGTCCCAGCGGCTGCCGAAATAGGTGAGGCCGTTCTGGAAGGTCGTCTCGGTATCGCCGCTGCCAGAGACGCCGATGGTGAGGAAATCCTCGGTCGGGATCGCCTTGGTGGTGAGGTTGATCACCCCGCCACCGAATTCGCCCGGGAAGTTGGCCGAATAGGTCTTCTGCACCAGCGATGATGCGATCACGCTGGTCGGGAAGATGTCGAGCGGGACGACCCGGCTCAAAGGCTCGGGGCTGGGGAGCGGCAGGCCGTTGAGCAGCGCGAGCGAGTAGCGGTCGCCCAGACCGCGCACGAAGACGCGGCCATTGCCGACCAGCGACAGGCCGCTGACCCGCGCCAGCGCGCCGGCGATATCGCCTTCGCCGGTGCGGGCGATGTCGGCTTCGCTGAGGACGCTGAGCACCTGGCCGGAATTGCGCGCCGGATCGCGGTTGCGCCGTCCGGTCACGATGATCCCGCCGCCCGGCACCGAGATATCGGTTTCCTGCAGCTCCTCAGCCGGAGGCTCGCCCTCCACCGCGTCGGCGATCGGGTCCTGCGCCGTTTCCTCTTCCTGCGGCACATCCTGCGCGTGCAGAACGGACGGCAAGGTAAGCGACGTGGTGAGAAGCAGCAGCCCTGCCAGGCGCGTGCCGGTCGACATAGGTGAGGACCCCCTCATGAATTGGTCAGCCTGTATGTGAAAATGGGGGAGGCGCGGCGATGAAGCTGCGTCTCCCCCGAACGTGTCATGATCGCCGCTTAGGCCGGATAGACCGGCAGCGAGGTGCAGGCGCCGGTCGCGCTTCCGAAGTTCTGGATCGACGAGTTGCAGGTCCAGTTGCCGAAGATAGTGGTCAGCGCTGCGGCGTTCTGGATCGCGCCCACGAAGGTGCGGGTCGGGAAGAAGGTCGCACGGGTGTTGGCGTTGAAGGCCGTCCGCCCGGTTTCGCCGGTGCCATTGACCACGCCATTGGTGAGCGTGATCGCGAAGGCGAGGTTGTTGTTGGTGCCGCCATTGATGCGCGCCGCCGCGTCAGCGTTGGTCACGCCTGCGCCGCCGCGGATCGGATCGGTCGCCGGGCAATCGCCGACCACCGAATCCACGCCGATGATCGCGGCGAGCGTGGTGGGCTCGTCGATCTGGAAGCAGTGGTTGGTGCCGGCATTGATGACGCCGTTGGTGAGGCCGAGCGCCGCACCGCCGCGCGCCTGCACGACCTGCGGCGCACCGTCGCGGGTGACGAAAGTGAAGTTGTTCACCTGGAAGCGCGTCTGGGGAATCGCGTTGGAAGGCGTGCGATCGGCGACGTTGGGCGAGTCGAGCTCGATCAGGCGGTCACCCGTGGTCGAACGCTGCACCGCGATCACAGTGTCGAGGTTGACGATCGCGCCGGTGTCGACGTCGAGCGAGTCGTCCGACGCGCCGATGATCGCGAAGTTGCGGGCGTTGAACCCGCCGCCGAAGAACTCGACGCCGTCATCCGAGCTGTTGAACGAGACGAGATTCTCGATCGTGGTGCCCGAACCCGCGCCGCCGGTGGTCAGCGACTGGAGTTCGTTGTTAGGCGCCAGTTCGAAGCCCGAGAAGCGGATCTGGTTGAAGCGGAACGAGCCCGAGCTGTCAGCCGCGTTGGCACCGCCGAACGGGGTGGCAACCGCCGCGCCTTCCAACCGGCCTTCGCAGGTGGGGTTGGCGGTCGGATTGGCAGTGGTGTTGAACACGCCGGTCGAGCAGTCGGAAACCGGCGCGCGGCCGAGCAGCACGACGCCGCCCCACTGCTGCTGGCTGTTGTCGCTGGCGACGCCCTGGATGTTGTCGCGGCTGGTCCAGATGATCGGGCGGTCTGCGGTACCGTTCGACTGGATCGCGTTGCCACGGTTCACCACCAGATAGGAATCCTGCTGCGCGAACAGGATCACGCCGGGTTCGATGGTGAGGGTGACAGTGGTGCCGGTGCTGGAAAAGCCGCGATCCGCGCCCACTTCGACACGGCCGTTGATCTGGTACACCAGCCCGCGGATGTAGGGCAGGGTGTCGGTCGAGGTAAAGCGTGCGGGCAATTGGCAGACGCGGTAGGTGCCGGTCGGGCCGGAGATGGTGCTGGCATCGACCAGCCCGCCCGCCGTCGCGATGGTCGGGCAGCCAGCCGCCGGGGTGACCAGCGACTGAGTCGGGGTCGGGGTCGGCGTCGGGGTGGGCGTCGGGGCCGGATTGTTGATGATGACATCGCCGCTGGTGCCCGGCGAGACGATTTCATCCGCGCCGCAGCCAGCCAGAGCGACCAGACTGCAACCCATGATCAGAGTGCGTTGAAAGTTTTTCACAGCGAGCGGTCCCCTCTTGAGCCGAGAATCGAGTTAGGCGCGAAGCTTGTTGCGCTGGGGGCTCGCTAGGGGGCGGTCGTGACAGAATTCTTGCATGATGACAGGCGTGTGTCAGTTCGGCGATTATGACCGAAGAAAGACAAATGCGACAAAGCCGCGCGAAACGCGGCGGGATGCTGCGCGCACGACCGTAACATTAAAATGGCGCAAAAGCAGAGAGATGGCGGCTTAGATTACAAATAAATTACAATGTTTCAGTTTTGTTGCATCGGCACGGCAAGTGAGTCATCTTCTGCGGCGTTCACACAGGAGCCATGCCGATGTCCGTTACCGCTTTCGCACTCGCGCTGATCGCTGCGACCCCGTTGGCAGGGGCCCCTGCCGCTCATATCAAGGATGCCGAACTGGCGGTGCAGCCGCTGGCCGCTGGCCGGGCCGAACAGGCCTTGGCGACGCTTCAGAAGGCAAGCGCGGCCGATCCGCATGACGCCGCGGTGCTGATCAATCTCGGCATCGCCTATGCGCAGGCGGGCGACGATGTGAAAGCACGGGACGCGTTTGAAGCGGCGCTGGCCTGTCACGAAGTGGTCGAGCTCGACACCGCCGATGGCACTGCCACCGATTCGCGCCGTCTGGCCCGCAAGGCGATCAAGATGCTTGAGCGCGGCGAGTTCCGCGAGCCCGCGATGCGCGGTGAACAGCTGACCCTTCGCGATTGATTGCCGTGTGGCCCTCGGGTCGCACTGAAGCCGCAAACGGGCGGGCTGCAGGGGAGCAGCCCGCCCGTTTTGCTGCGCGCGCCGGAGACTGAAGGCGGGGCTTTCGCAAGACTGTCACCTGCGTGTCATTTAGGATAGACAAAGGGAGACATTCTGGAGGGCCGAGACATGATTCTCGCCGCGGCTTGCCGCGTCATGATTGGGACTGCTGCACTCGGGCTGGCCGCCCAGGCTCAGGCAGATGTGCTCGAACTGGGTGCTGACGGCGCGCGCTGGGTGGCAGGGCCGCTTGCGGGCCAGTCGCTCGCCCCCGCTACTGCGGTCGATCCCGGGGCTGCCTCTTCCATGCCGCTCACCGCGGCAGAGCTGGACTTTGCAGGGGCGCCTTCGATCCCCGAACACGCCATTGCCGATCCGGCGCGCCATGCTGCCGGGATTCCGCTGCGCTATCACGCCAAGATCCTTGAACTCGCCGCCCGGTTCGATCTGTCACCCAGCTTGCTCGAAGCGCTGGTGTGGCAGGAGAGCCGCTGGAACGAGAACGCCCGCTCGCCGGTCGGCGCGCAGGGCCTCGCCCAGCTGATGCCGGGCACGGCCCGCTATCTCGGCGTTGACCCGCGCGACCCCTTCGCCAATCTCGAAGGCGGCGCGCGGTATCTGCGCGAACAGCTCGACCGGTTTGACGGCGATCTGGAAAAGGCGCTGGCGGCCTACAACGCCGGGCCGGGACGGGTCGAGCGGGCCGGGGGCATCCCCAATATCCGTGAGACAAAGCAATATGTCGCCGCCATCATGGGGCGGCTTGCCAACCATTCGCGTATCGTCGGCCAGTGACCGGCTGCGTTCAGATCACATGAAAGAATGACCGAGAAATGATGTCGCTGTTCCGCCTTCCTGCCCGTCTTGCTGCTGCCCTCGCACTGGCGCTCACGCCGAGCGTCGCCTTTGCGCAAACTGCCGATCCGGCCGGCTCCGGCCCGATCAACAATGCCCTGCTGTGGTTGCAAGGCACGCTGCTCGGGACGGTGGCGACCACGATTGCGGTGATGGCGGTTGCGGCGATCGGCTTCATGATGCTGACGGGCCGGATGAACTGGCGCTTCGGCGCGACCGTGATCATCGGCGTGTTCATTCTCTTCGGCGCGACCACCATCGTCGCCGGTATTCAGTCAGCCGCGGGGTAAGCGTCCGTGAGCGAGCTCATCCGCAACCCGGTGCACCGCGCGCTCACCCGCCCGCAGATGTTTGCGGGCGTGACGATGAATTTTTTCATCATCAATCTGATGGTGACGACGATCGCTTTCCTGATCCTCAAGAGCTGGTGGATCCTGCCGGTGCCGATGGTGATGCACGGGATCGGCTACTTCGCTTCGCTGCGCGAACCGCGCATCTTCGATCTGTGGATCACCAAGGTCTCGAAGTGCCCGCGGGTGCCCAATTTCAATCGCTGGGGGTGCAATTCCTATGCCCCGTAAATGGATCGGCGCCGCCGCGTGGAGTGCGAAGGAAGCCAAGGTTGGCGACCGCCTGCCCTATGCCCGCCTGATCGACGAGAACACCGTGCTGCTGCGTGACGGCTCGGTAATGAGCGCGATCCAGGTGCCGGGCCTGCTGTTCGAGACCGAGGACAGCGATGCCTTGAACGCCCACGCCGCCACGCGCGAGGTGATGCTGCGCTCGACGCTCGATGCGCGCTTCGTGATGTATCACCACGTCATCCGCCGCCGGGTGGAGGTGGAGCTGGAGGCCGAGTTTCCCGATCCCCTCAGCCGCCATATCGACGCGCGCTGGAAACAGCGGTTGGCGGGTGGTTCGCTGTTCATCAACGACCAGTTCGTCACCCTGATCCGCCGCCCTGCGCGCGGCAAGACCGGCTTGCCCGAGCGGTTCTCGAAGTTCTTCTCGCGGGCGGGGCAGGATGAGCTTGAGGCCGATCCCAAGGATATCCGCAGCCTCAAGGCCGCGATTACCGGGCTCGTCGCCAGCTTGCAGAACTATGGCGCGGCTGTGCTGGGAGATTATCAGGCACCCGGTTCGAGCGGCACCAATTCGGAGATGCTGGAGCTGCTCTCCGCGCTGTATAACGGCGAGATGCGCCCCGTCAGGCGGCCGTCGGAGGATACCGACATCGGCCACATGCTCCCCTATCGCCGCGCCTCCTTCGGGCTCGATGCGATGGAGCTGCGCGGCTCGGCTGCGCCCGATTTCGCCGCGATCCTCGGGCTGAAGGATTACCCCGAGGCGACCTCGCCCGGCCTGCTCGACAATCTGCTGCGCCTGCCGTTCGAGATGGTCGTCACCGAAAGCTACGCCCCCAACGAGCGCACCACGGCCAAGGAGCGGATCGACCTCGCGCTGCGCCGCTCGCGCTCGGTCGATGAAGAGGCTGCCGCCGAACGCGCCGACATGCTCGCGGCGCGCGATGCGCTGGGTAACGGGGCGGTCGGCTTTGGCGACCATCACCTGACCGTGCTGGTGCGCGAGACCACGCTGCCGCGCCTCGATGATGCGATGGCGGCCTGTGCCGCCGCCCTCGCGGACACCGGCGCGATTGCGGTGCGCGAGGACACCAATCTCGAACCCGCCTTCTGGGCGCAGTTCCCGGGGAACGAGGAATATATCGTGCGCCGCGCGCTGATCTCCTCGGCCAACATGGCGGGCTTCGGGAGCTTCCACGGCTTTGCGTTGGGGCAGGCGTCCGGCAACCACTGGGGCGATGCGGTGACGCTGCTGGAGACGACCAGCGCCACGCCGTTCTTCTTCAATTTCCACCACGGCGACTTGGGCAATTTCTCGGTCATCGGGCCGAGCGGCTCGGGCAAGACCGTGGTGATGAACTTCCTTGCGGCGCAAGCACAGAAATTCCGCCCCCGCACCATCCTGTTCGACAAGGATCGCGGCGCGGAGCTGTTCATTCGCGGGATCGGCGGGCGGTATAGCCGCATCGCTCCCGGCGACTCGACCGGGTTCAATCCGCTCTCGCTCCCCGACACCCCCGCCAACCGCGCCTTCCTGCGAGATTGGCTGGCCGTGCTGCTCAAGGCCGAGGGCCCGGAGGAGTTTTCGACCATCAGCGCGGCGGTCGATGCGACTTATGCCAATGATCCTTCGCTGCGCCGCCTCAGGCACTTCAAGGAGCTGCTTTCGGGCACCCGCCGCCCGCAGCCGGGTGATCTGGCGGATCGCTTGGCGGCGTGGATCGGATCGCCCAGCGGAGATGGCGGCGAGCACGCGTGGCTGTTCGACAATGAACGCGACCGGCTCGACCTCGCCGAGCGGGTGCTGGGCTTCGACATGACCGCGCTGCTGGAAAACCCGCGCCTGCGCACGCCGACGATGATGTACCTGTTCCACCGCATCGACGAGCGGCTGGACGGGCAGCCGACCATGATCCTGATCGATGAAGGCTGGAAGGCGCTTGACGACGAGGTCTTTGCCGCGCGCATCCGCGACTGGCTCAAGACGCTGCGCAAGCGCAACGCGCTGGTCGGGTTCGCCACGCAATCGGCGCGCGATGCGCTCGACAGCCGTATTTCCACCGCGCTGGTCGAACAGACCGCGACGATGGTGTTCATGCCCAACAGCCGCGCCCGGCCTGAGGATTATTGCGACGGCTTCGGCCTCACCAGCCACGAATTCGCGCTGATCCGCTCGCTGCCTGCGCACAGCCGGTGTTTCCTCGTGCGCCAGCCCGATGCGAGCGTGGTGGTGCGCCTCGACCTGTCGGGCGCGCCGGAGGTGCTGACGATCCTCTCGGGCCGCGAAAGCGCGGTGCGGCGGCTCGATCTGCTGCGCGAGGCGGTGGGCGATGCGCCTGCGGCATGGTTCCCGGCGCTCACGGGTCGCGCTTGGCCAGATGGCGACGGCGATCAGGACGGTCAGCCGATGTGGCAGGCCGCCGAATGACGACCACCTGTGATCTTGCCGCCCAGTCGATGGGCACGGGCGTCGCCGCGGCGCTGAGCGCGGTCGATTGCATCGCCGCCACCGTCTCGGAACAGGCCTTCAACCGCCTGTTCGGGACCGAGGGGCAATTGGCCTTTGCCTTGACTGTGTTGTTGGGGCTGTATGTCAGTTTCTTCGCGATCTCCCTTATGCTGGGTCGTTCGAGCTTGGGTGTGCGCGCGCTGCTGCCCAAGGCGATAACCCTGGGGCTGGTGCTGACCTTCGCGACCAGTTTCGTCGCCTTCTCGACCATCTTCTACAACATCTTCATCGGTGGGCCGGACCAGATCGCCGGCATCCTCACCGGGACGCAGGGCGAGAGTGCAACGGCGGTGTTCGCGCAGAAGCTCGACGTGGTGTTCATGGCGATCCAGCGGGCGAGCGGGGATACCAAGGATATCTCCGCCTTTTCGCCGCCGGGCATGATGTGGATGGGTGCGATGCTGTTGCTGCTCGGCACGGTCGGGCTGCTGGTGACGGCGCGGATCGCGCTGGCGCTGCTGCTCGCCGTGGGACCGATCTTCGTCGTGTTGGCGCTGTTCGAAGGCACGCGCGAGCTGTTCACCGGCTGGCTCAAAGGGCTGACGATGATGGCTTTGGCGCCGCTGTTTGCGGTGCTGGGCGGGTCGATCATGCTGGAGATGGCCGTGCCGGTGCTCGCCGCACTGGTGGCGGTGCCGGGGCAGATCGACCAGCAGGCCGCGATGGCGTTCTTCGTGATCGGCGCGGTGCACATGGCGCTGATGCTGCTGTCGCTCAAGGTCGCATCCAGCATGGTGGCGGGCTGGCAGGTGTTCGGCCTGGTGCCGGACAAGGAACACAGCCGCAGCCATGACAGCGCGCGCTCCGTAGCGGTGCCGCAAGCGGTCGGCTCGGTGCCGCGCAACACCAACGTCGCGCCGCCAAGCCCCGGTCTGGCCCCGCGCCGGGTGGATCTGGGCGCGCTCCAGACCGTGGCCGCCGCCAATGATACCGGGCCTGCGGGCACCGTGGCGCGCGAGACCCGGGTTTATGCGACCGGCGGCGGGGGAAGCGGGCAGGTGGTGCCGCTCAATCCGGCAACCTCGCGCACCCGCGGCATCGGCAACCGCTTCCGTTCGGCATCGCCCGCCAAGCCTGCGCCTGCGCCGAAAGCCCCCCCTTCGGAGACCTACCAATGACCCGCGCCGTGCTCTTCGCGAGCCTCGCTCTCTGCCTCTCCGCGCCTGTCGCGGCGCAGGACAACCGCTTGCAAACACGCGTGTTCGACGAGAACGCGGTGGTGCGAATCGACGGCAAGGTGAAGGTCCAGACCACGATCAAGTTCGGGCCCGACGAAGTGATCGAGAATGTCGCGATCGGCGATTCCGCCGCGTGGCAGGTGCAGCCGAACAAGGCGCAGTCGATTCTGTTCGTGAAGCCGCTGGAACCCGAGGCCCGCACCAATATGACCGTGGTGACGGACAAGCGCACCTACCTGTTCGATCTGGTTGCGTCCCCGAGAAACGCCGCGCTCTATGTGCTGCAATTCCGCTATCCCGAGCTGGAGAGGGCGGCCGAGGAAGCGCGTCTTGCCGCCATCGCCGAAGCCGAGGCGCAGGCCGTGCGGGCGCTGGAGGCTCCGGCGGAGGTGGCGCTTGCGGCTGATCCCTATGCGGTGAGCGATCCGGCCAGTCTCAACTTCGCCTGGGCCAGCGCAGGCGCGCGCGACCTGCTGCCGTCACGCGCCTATGACAATGGCAATGCGGTGTTTCTGACCTGGCCGAAAGGCGTCGCGATTCCGGCGATCCTCGTCACCAATGCGGCGGGTGAAGAAGGGCCGATCAATTACACCGTGCGCGGCGATACCCTGGTGGTGGACGGGGTGCCGCCGCAGATCATCCTGCGCGCTGGCCGCGATAGCGCGACCCTCACCAACACCGGCCCGATGGCGCCTTCGGCCCGGCAGGCGGAGCTGGCCGCGCCGCGCAAGGGGGGGTCGTAACATGATCATTGCCATCGAATCCGCCAAGGAGAGCATCTGATGCGTCTGGCCATGCGTTTGCCGCCCAGGAAGGGCGAAGGTTCAACCGGCGAAAGCGGCGATCCGCGCGAGCGGGAATCCGCCGAGATCATCGATCTCGCCAGCCGCGCGGCCTTTCCCGCTGTTACTGACCGCAAGGCCAAGGGTGACGGGTTCCAGATGGCGGCTGGGGTCGCGGTCGTTGGCCTGCTCGGCGCTGTGACCTTCTGGGCGATGAACGCGGCGCGCACGCCTGAGCCACAGGGGATCGGCAATCCCGCCGTTGCGCCGCCGCCGCCTGCCGCGCCTGCGGCAGTGCCGCCCGTGGGCAATCCCGCGCAGCAGCCCGGTGCCGTGCCGATGGCACCGCAGGGCGATCCTGCGCCGATGCCGGTTCTCGCCAACAATCCCTCGGTCGTGCCCGGCATGGCGGTCAATCCCTATGCCACCCCGCAGCTGGTGTTCGATGCGAGCCGTGCCGCGGGCAGCGCGCGCCTTGCCGAAGCGCCGCTGGGCGTTCCGGCGGCTGGGACGACAGGAAATGTGGCCGGCATTGGCGGTGCGGCCGCTTTCGCAGGCCAGATCGGCGGCGTCGGCGGCGGGCCCGCACAGGCGCGGGCGATGACCAATCCTTCGACCACAGTGACAGAAGGCACGCTGATCCCGGCCGTGCTCGAAACCGCGATCAACACCGACGTGCCGGGCTATGTCCGCGCGGTGGTGAGCCAGGATATCCGCAGCTTCGATGGCAAGCGCGTGCTCGTCCCGCGTTCGTCGCGCCTGATCGGGCAGTATCAGGCGGGCGTCGAACAGGGCCAGCGCCGCGCCTATGTGATCTGGACACGGCTGATCCGGCCCGATGGCGTCTCGGTCAATATTGCATCCCCCGCGATCGGGTTCGACGGGACGACCGGGCTTGAGGGCGACGTCAACAGCCACTTCCTCAAGCGCTTTGGTTCGGGCCTGCTTTTGTCGGTGGTCGGCGGCCTCGGCGCGCTGGCAACCGGCGGCGTGGGCGGCGTGATCGTCGCGGGCGGCGCGCAAGGTGCGGCCAATTCGGCTGTGCAATCGCAGGGGCAGATCAGCCCGACGATCAGGGTCCGCGCCGGGGAGCCGATCAAGGTCTACACCGCCCGCGATCTCGATTTCAGCATGGTCGGCAACTGACGGCATGAGCGCGGATATCCACCGGCTCGGCATGGGAGAGAGCGAGACCCCGGCCGAGGGGGCGGTGCCGCTTTCGGCCGAACGCAGCGTCTATCTCGACGCCTATCTCGCGCCGTTCCGCCGTTGGCTCGACCGTGACACTGTAACCGAAATCATGGTCAATCGCCCGGGCGAGGTCTGGATCGAGGATGCCGCCAGCCCCGGAATGCAAAGGATCGAAACGCCGGAGATCGACGACCGGCTGGTGCAGCGCCTCGCCGAACAGGTCGCGCGGGTTTCGCACCAGGGGATCAATCGCGAACACCCGCTGCTGGGCGCGACCCTGCCGGACGGTGCGCGTGTGCAGTTCTGCGGGCCGCCCGCCAGCCGCAAGCATTGGGTCATGGCGATCCGCCGCCACCGCCGGCTCGACCTGCCGCTCGACGCCTATGACACCGGCCCGCTCGCGGGCGAGATGCCCTGCGCTCTGCCCGATCCGCAAAGCCAGCCCATCGCCTACCTCCGCGCCGCGATCCGCGCGCGGCGCACGATCCTGATCTCGGGCGGAACCAGCACCGGCAAGACCACTTTCCTCAACGCCATGCTCGGCGAGATTCCGGCGCAGGAGCGTGTGGTGCTGGTCGAAGACACGCCCGAACTGAAGTTCCCCGGCGAGAACGCGGTCGGCCTGGTTGCGGTCAAGGGCGAGTTGGGGGAGGCCAAGGTCACCGCCAACGAATTGCTGCAAGCCGCGCTGCGCCTCCGCCCCGACCGCATCGTGCTGGGCGAGCTGCGCGGCGCGGAGAGCGTCAGCTTCCTGCGCGCGATCAACACCGGGCATCCGGGCAGCTTCTCGACCATCCACGCCAACTCCCTGCGCGGCGCGCTCGAACAGCTGTCGCTGATGGTGATGCAGACCGGCATCGGCCTCACCCGCTCGGACACCATCGCCTATGCCGCCAGCGTGATCGACGTGATCGTGCAACTGGGCCGCGACGCCAATGGCAAGCGCGGCATCACCCAGATTGCCGAGAGCCGCGAACTGGTGTGAACCGCCCGTCAGATTGACATTGGTGTGACAAGCCCATCTTCCTGATTTACACCCCTGGGCCGAGCGAACACATGCGCTGGTCAAGCGCCGCGTCCCGTGAACCGGCGCAGGGCAGAACAGGAAAGCGATGAGCACGTCACCGATAGGCAACGCGGATGTTTCCGCAGGCGCGGCCCCCATGCAGATGGCCGAGCTGGCTCATGACGAATCCCCCTATTTCAACCGCGAACTGTCGTGGCTGCAATTCAACCAGCGCGTGCTGGCAGAGGCCTGCAATCCGGCCTACCCGCTGCTCGAACGGCTGCGGTTCCTGTCAATTTCGGGCAGCAATCTCGATGAATTCATGATGATCCGCGTCGCCGGGCTGGTGGGGCAGGTGCAGCGCGGCATGGCGATCCCGTCGATCGACGGGCGCAGCCCCTCGCAGCAATTGGCCGCGATCCGTGAGAAGCTGGCCGAACTCAGCGCCATCCAGCAGACGATCTGGCGCTCGGTGCAGGAAGGGCTGGCAGGCGCGGATATCCACATTGCCGACGAACAGCGCGTCAGCCCGGCCGCGCACAAGTGGCTCAAGACCTATTTCCTCAACGAGATCCTGCCGATCATCACGCCCCAGGCGCTCGATCCGGCGCACCCGTTCCCCTTCGTCCAGAACGAGGGCATGGGTCTGCTGTTCACGCTGACCCGCAATACTGGCGGCGAGCAGCTGATCGAGATGGTGCTGATCCCCAGCGCGCTGCCCCGCTTCGTGCGGGTGCCGGATGCGGTCAGCGGGGACGGCAGCGTGCTCTACATCTCGATTGCGCGGCTGATCCAGCGCTATGCCGAGGCGCTGTTCCCCGGCTTCACGATTCAGGGCGACGGGTTGTTCCGGGTGCTGCGCGACAGCGATATCGAGATCGAGGAAGAGGCCGAGGACCTCGTCCGCACCTTCCGCAGCGCGATCCAGCGGCGGCGGCGCGGGCAGGTGATCCAGCTGGAGATCGAGGAGGATTTCGATCCCGCCGCCGAACAGCTGCTGCTCGAACAGCTCGGCATCAACGAGGCCGCGGTGATCAAGACCGATGGCATGATCGGGATCGATGGCCTTGCGGAAATCGTCCGCGAAGACCGGCCCGACCTGAAGTTCGATGCCTATTCCCCGCGCTTCCCGGAACGGATCCGCGAGCATGACGGCGACGCCTTCTCCGCGATCCGGGAAAAGGACATCATCATCCACCACCCTTACGAAAGTTTCGAAGTGGTGGTCGATTTCATCCGGCAGGCCGCGGCCGATCCCGATGTCGTGGCGATCAAGCAGACGCTGTACCGCGCCGGGTCGCAGTCGGCCGTGGTCGGCGCGCTGATCGAGGCGGCCGAAGCGGGCAAGTCCGTCACCGCCGTGGTGGAGCTGAAGGCCCGCTTCGACGAGGAGCAGAACCTCAAGTGGGCGAGCAAGCTCGAACGCGCGGGCGTGCAGGTGATCTATGGCTTCACCGACTGGAAGACCCACGCCAAGGTCGCGATGGTGGTGCGGCGCGAGGGCGACGGGTTCCGGTCCTACTGCCACTTCGGCACCGGCAATTATCACCCGGTCACGGCCAAGGTTTACACCGATCTCAGTTTCTTCACCGCCGATCCCAAGCTGGCGCGCGATGCGGCCAAGATGTTCAATTTCGTCACCGGCTATGTCGAGCCCCACGCGCTCGAACGCATCCACATCGCCCCGATTGATCTGCGCGAGGAAATCTACAGCCGCATCGATACCGAAATCGCCAATGCGCAAGCCGGAAAGCCTGCTGCGGTCTGGTTCAAGTGCAACCAGCTGACCGATGAGGGCGTGATCGACCGGCTCTATGCCGCCAGCAATGCCGGCGTGCAGGTCGAACTGGTGGTGCGAGGCATCTGCTGCCTGCGGCCGGGCATCGCGGGCCTGTCCGAGAACATCCGCGTGAAATCGGTCATCGGCCGCTTCCTCGAACACAGTCGCATCTACGCCTTCGCCAATGGCCACGCCATGCCGAGCGCCCATGCGGCGGTGTTCATCGCATCGGCGGACATGATGAGCCGCAATCTCGATCGGCGGGTCGAAGCGCTCATCCCCATCCTCAACCGCACGGTGCACGATCAGGTGCTTCAGCAGGTGCTGCTCGCCAATATGCTCGATACCGAACAAAGCTGGTGGCTGCATCCTGACGGCAGCTATTCCCGCTTTACGGTTGAAGAGGGGCGCAAGCCGTTCAACTGCCACCGGTACTTCATGACCAACCCGTCGCTCTCCGGGCGCGGCGGAGCGCTGGAAGCGGGGGCCGTTCCCAAGCTTTCGCTGCGCCGGGGAGCAGCAGCATGATCTGGCGTTGGCGGCGCGAAAGCCGCGACAGTGCGTTTGGCGGCAACTCCGCCGAGCGCGCGATCATCGACATCGGTTCGAACACGGTGCGCCTCGTGGTCTATGGCGGCACGATGCGCGCGCCCACGGTGCTGCTCAACGAGAAGGTGACAGCGAAGCTCGGGCGCGAGATTGCGGCGACCGGCCGGTTGGCGGACGAGGCGATGGCGCTGGCGCTGCGCGGACTGAAACGCTTTGCGCTGCTGCTCGCCGATCTCGGGATCAAAGATATCGAGACCGTGGCGACCGCCGCTGTGCGCGAGGCGGCCAACGGCCCCGAGTTTGTCGAGAGCCTGCGGGCGATCGGCCTCAACCCGCGCGTGATCTCGGGCGAGGAAGAAGCGCTGCTGAGCGCCCACGGTGTGATCGGAGCCTTCCCTGATGCGCGGGGGATCGTGGCCGACCTTGGCGGCGGCAGCCTTGAGCTGGTCCGCGTGGCAGGAGGCCAGACCGACAGCGCCAGCACCCTCCCGCTCGGCACCTTGCGCCTGCCCGAACACCGCAAGGGTGGGCGGGGCGAGATGCGTAAGAGCCTCGACAAGGTGATCCGCAAGGCTGGCTGGGATCTGTCAGCGACGCCTGCGGCGGAGAATGGCACGCTCTATCTGGTCGGCGGGACGTGGCGGGCGATGGCGGTCTATGCGATGGCGGCGCGCGGCTATCCGCTGAGCGATCCGCACGGCTTCGCGATCGAAGGCGCCGCGGCACTCGAACTCGCCACCGGCCTTGCGCTGAGTGAAGCCGATGTCCTGAAGGGCCGCGAGCGGATTTCGGCGATGCGGGCCGAGAAGCTCCCCGATGCCGCCGTGCTGCTGCAAGCACTGCTGACGCGGTTGGCACCGGAGCAGGTGGTGTTCTCGTCCTGGGGTCTGCGCGAGGGGCTGCTTTATGATCGTCTGCCGGCGCACACCAAGGCGCAAGACCCGCTGCTGGCGGGGGTGGCGGTGTTCGCCAGCCAGCGCGGCTCTGCCCCGACGCTCGCCACCCGGATGGCAGCCTGGACGCTGGATGCCGCCCCCGCGCGCGAACATGGCAGCGAGCGGCTGCGGCTGGCGGCGACCATGCTCGCGCTCGCCGCGATGCAGATCGAACCCAATATCCGCCTGCCGCAGGCGATCAACTGGGCGCTGCACAAGCGTTGGGTCGGGATTGATGGCAAGGGCCGGGCGATGCTGGCCGCGGCGATTGCGGCCAATGGCAACCAGCTGAACCTCCCCGCAGAGGTGCGCGCGCTGGCCTGTCCCGAAGCGATCGATGAAGCCGTGTGCTGGGGCCTCGCTTTGCGCCTCGCGCGGCGGCTCGGCGGGCAATCGGCCCGTTCGCTTGAGGTGAGCCGGCTGCGGGTGGAGGAGGGCACGCTGGTGCTCGAACTCGCTGCCAGCCATGCGGCGCTGTTCGGCTCGCCGACGGAGAAGGACATGAAACTGCTCGCCGGACGGCTGGGGATCGGCTGGCGGGTCGATATCGTCGATGAAATCGTGATGTAGCCCTCACGTCACTTCCCATGGCTTCGCAACGGGGAGGGACTGCGGGGCTGTCACCCCTTTTGCGCGCTCCCGAAGGGCGAGAAGTCGGTGTCGATGTCGAACAGGTCGACACCTTCGGCGGCCTTCAGCCGGTTCACCACCACATAGGTCACCGGGGTCAGCAACGCTTCCCATGCGACTTTCAGCGCCCAGTTGGTCACCATCACGGTCAGCACCGCCTCGGTCGTCCAGATGCCGTAGAAGGCGACCGGGTAGAAGATCAGGCTGTCGACGCCCTGTCCCACGAAGGTCGAGCCGATGGTGCGGGTCCACAAGGCGCGGCCCTTGGTGAGCACCTTCATCTTGGCCATGACGAAGGAATTGACGAACTCGCCCGCCCAGAAGGCGGTGATCGAGGCGACGACGATCCGCCAGGTGCTGCCGAACACGCTTTCATACGTGCTCTGGCAGATTTGGCCGCCGGTGATGGCCGCATTGGCGGTGGCGGTGTCCGGGCGGGGGCCGCCGAACCCGCTGGCCGCGCATTCCCATCCGGCGAAGGGCGGTAGGGCGGTGACGACATAGGACATGAAGGCAAGGAACAGCATCGCTGCCGTCCCCACCCAGATCACCCGGCGCGCCTTGGCAAAGCCATAGATCTCGGTCAGCACGTCCCCGATGACATAGCCCAGCGGGAAGAACAGAATCCCCGCGCCATAGATGAACACGCCGTCCGGCGCGGGCCACCAGCCTTGCGGCCAGAACGGCACGTCGACAAAGGTCAGCTTGGCCGCGCCGATGATGTTCGACAGAAGCAGGATCGCGACGAAACCCGCCATCACCAGATCGTAATACCGGAAGGTGATCGGCGGACGGCTGGTGGCGACAATGCCGTCGGTCGGATCGCGGTCAAAGGCGGCGGCTGGATCAGCAGGAGCGGTGTTTTCCATCGCTTGACCGATTAGCGCGATTTGCCTGTGCGGCAAAGCGCGCTATTGGGCAGCCGTCTCCCATGTTTCGGGTGCGCGCCCGTAGCTCATCTGGATAGAGCGCGAGACTTCTAATCTTGAGGCAGCAGGTTCGAGTCCTGCCGGGCGCGCCAATTTCTCGGTATTATGGCGCAATTGCACCAAGCGATAAGTGCCTGTCGTCGCTATATTTCCCAGCATGGGAAAGACGAACATCAAGTACGGCTTGGAGCGCAAGATCGCTCAGGCGCTGGGCGAGCTTGAAGCCGCTCAGAAAGAGATCGCTCAAATTCAGGCAGGGCTCAAGCGAATGATCTCGCTCCGTGAGAAGGTCCGCGAGCAGCAAGCACTGATTGCCGCCGCGGAGACGATCCTGAAGCTTGACGACGCGAGTTGGTCTGGCGGCCACATCAAGCCGGCGCGCAAGGGGAGTTGGTCCAGCCCATTCCCCGCAGGCGATCTCGGCATGACGGCCTTGGCCGTCCTGCGCGAAGCGAGCGATTGGTTGCGTGCCCGTGAGATCGCCGAGCGGATGCTCAAGAAGATCGGGCACGATACCGATGACAAGGACACGCTTGATCGGACTGCCAACAGCGTCACGACCTACCTGAAAAAGTATGAGGATGAGTTGGTCGAATCGCGGCGCGACTATCCCAAGGAATGGAGAGTGATTCGCAAGGGGGTCGACTAATCTGAGAAAGTAATCTGAGAATAACCGCATGGTTAATGTGGAACCCCGCACAAATCTGCCGAAAGTTAACTGAGAAAACAAACCTGTTGCCTTTGGCTGCCAATCTGTATTCTTCCTGCGCTGCGATCGAGCAAAGGAGGTTACGTCGCAGCATTTTCTTCTCTCGCCAAAGGCAAGGACGCTTAGCTTCAGGCGTATCTATGCCCTTTCCGACGACGAGGCATACGCCGAGTTCGTCTCTCTTCGCTTCGCGGAGAACAACGGCGAGCCCTTCTGCCCCAAATGCGGCAGCACACACCTCTATCAGATTTCTTCGCGTCGCCGGTGGAAGTGCGCGGACAAGTCTTGCCGAGCAAGCTTCTCCGCTACATCGGGCACCGTATTCCAAGACCGCAAGCTCTCGTACAAGAGTTTACTGCTCGTGGTTGCGCATTTCGTCGTGAAAGCCAAAGGCATTTCTGCGATCGAACTGAGCCAAGATGCTGAAATTCACTACAAGAGCGCTTTCGTCATCGCCCACAAGCTTCGTGAGGTAGTTACTGCGCATCAGTCCAGCTTCCGCTTAAGCGGCGAGGTAGAGATCGATGCGATGCATTGCGGCGGATACATCAAGCCCGGAACTGATAATCCCGCACGCCGCAACCGCCGTAAGCTCAACCGGAACAAGGAAAAGGCAAAAGTCGTGATGGTGGCTCGCGAGCGGCACGGGCGCTCGCGCGCATTCATGGTGGCCCATGAGAGCAAGATGCCCGATATTCTGCCGAACGTGGTGGAGGAGGGATCGTTTATCTTCTCCGACTCATTTAGCGGCTCATCCAAGATCGGAGCGCGCTACCAAGCCTTCAGGGTCAATCACTCGAAGCAGTATGCTGACGGGTGGATTTCAACCAATCATGCCGAGTCCTTCTTTTCCCGCCTCCGGCGCGTTGAGCTAGGTACACACCACAAGATCGCAGGGGCCTACACACTCTATTACGCCAACGATGCGTGCTGGCGCGAAGACAATCGCAGGACTGACTCTGCGACGCGCTACGCACAGGTGGTTGCGCTTGGATGCAAGCATCCGGTGTCACGGCTCTGGAAGGGCTACTGGCAGCGCCGGAAGGAGGCGGCTTGATGACCCTCTACCTGATACAATTGCAGGGACAGCGGGAGCCAATCCACGTCGAGCTTGATTGCCCCAACGTCGATCATCTGGCCGAGTTGGCCGCCCAATCTCGCTTTCTTATTGGTAATCTGGTCTCAGTGGACGAACAAGGCTGCAATCCAAGGGTCATGATCGCAGCGGGACGGATCTCCTGCGCTATTGAAGTGAGTTGACCACTACAACTGACACTCACCGATCTGACCACGCTAACTGATACTGCACAGGTCCGTCTGCAAACCGCACAGTTAAGGGCGAGTGCGACGCGGAAGCCGACACCGCAAGCCCAAATTCCGCCAGACCGTTCGTCAATTTGGTCGTGCAGTTTCAATGAGGCTGATCTAGCCCTCGCTTTCGATCATTCGTTTCAACCGTGCCTTGTCCAGGTCAATCTCCAGCGGCTTCAACATGTCGTCGGCGGCGTCGAGGAGTGCAAGCTTGTCCTCCTTTTTGCCGTGCGCCCAGTACATCCTCGTCATGTAATGGCTCACCATCGTCATCCTTAGGAAAGTAGAGCGCGGCAATGCTTTCATGGCTTCACGCAGGGGCTTGCGACCTTTTGCTGGGTCGATGTCAATAAGCCATGTCCCCTTGATCAGGTTCTGGATCAAACCGTCGGACACCGCCGCTTCGACGCTGGTCGACAAAACCCTGTGCCTCGCCTGTTCGCAGAGGAAGGTTAGCGTCCGGTGGATCGGACTAGCCATCGCTTGGTATTCGAAGAGGTCCACAAGCGCAGCGACGAATTTCCTCTTCTCCTCGATGTCGTCAGGACCTGGCAAGTCTTCTAAGGCCTGGTCTGTCGTGATCGCCTCCTTGAGGCCCTTGAAGTCGAATTCGGATTGGATTCGGCTCCATTCGTCTGTGAAAGCCGCCGCACCTTCGATTAGCAGAGCACTCAGGCGCCTCTTCTCGCTCGCCTCGAGATGTTCGGCTCCCGCACCGAGCAGCACTGTGGCAATAGTCCAGGCCGTCCCCATCCGATCCAGCGGTGCTATCCGCTCCGACCAGGCGACGTTCTCTTCATTATCCTGAGTTTCTCGCTGGCGCCCAGCTTCTTCGCGGACACGATCCTGAAGATCGAGAAGATTTTGCTTATCCTCTAGATCGCTAGCGCCCTTCTTGACGGCTTCAATGGCGTTTTGGAGACGTTTCTTCAGCCGGTCCGTAGCCTTGCGGTCGCGAACCCTCATAGGCGCGATGTCTTCACCGAGAAGGATGTGGGCCGTGCCGTTTTTGTCCCTCAACTCCGTGATAGACGCTTCCAATGACTCACAGACCCGATTGAACATCGATCGTGAGGCTCCGATCTCAGCGTAAAGGTCAAAGGTCACGAAGTCGAAGTCTTCCCCGATCACAAAGTGGCGTTGGGCATCTTCCGGTCGGGAAGCCAATTCGACGGCCAAGAGATAGGCTTCGATAAACGGCAGCGAGATCTGCACCCTATCGGCTTCGAAGTGCAGGATACCTTGGTCCTCGAAGCCCCGGATGAAATTGAGTGGATTGATGTCGAAGTCGTGCCGCTCCGCGAACTCCTTCGTGAAGGCTATCAGATCAGCCTGGCCGAACGTACGCTTCTCAAGTCGCATCTCGTATGCGAGGCTTCTGAGGAAACGCGCGCGCGTCGTCCGCCCTAGATTAACGTCGGACTTGTCTCCTGCGACGATGAAGGTGAGAAACCCGTCCACGGCTACCCAAGCAAATCATCAGGCCAACATCGTACTGGCTGAGCAGAAAGTTCGCAGCGTTCGTCGCGTGCGTCTTACCCATTCCTTGCTGCTGCACGACGATCATGGATATGTCAGCGCTCCCGCTATCCACCACATGGCACAGCACGGTGTCCGTGCTGCGATTCTCTTTGCTTGGGAAGCGGTCCATCACTTGGATGAGCTCTTCCTCGAGCGGGACCACTAGCGCGATATCGAAATATGGTTTCTTGTCTTCTTCAGCCATGGCAATGGCTTATGCACGATTGAGACTTTTCGCAACCGTTCTTATTCCGTTCTGAACAGGCCCGGGAGCGGACTGGACGGCAGGATTCGCCGCTAGGCGTCTGAACCGCCTTTCAGCAGTCGACCCCGACTGCGGGCAAACGCAACATTTTGCGGTTAATGCACGGATTTGGCTTGCGCGGGTAACAGTAATGGTTCGATTGTTCCTCGGCCAGGGAGGGCATTTATGGCCATTGATGCTGACCGAATTCGCCAGCTTGCATTGACTGACTATCTCGAGCCAGCACGCCGAGCCGGACGTGAGAAGGTAACAATCATCGCGCGCGACATTCATGACCAACTTGGTCTTAGCGCTGCGCATGCCAATGTTTGTCAGGCCCTCGCCGGGCGCAAGTTCCAGGATCTTGCCAGCGTTCCCCCGCCCAAGATGGAAGGTCCAATGGCCAGCAGCACGACAGCGTTTACCTACGATCTTACAAGATCGAGATCGTCTTCACTGCCAGACGAAATATACTGGTTCGTTGGCTCCTCGTATGGCCGCACTAACGATCAGACCGAGCGATTTCTGAACGATGGAATATGGGAGATCAGTAACCCGACCGATGCAGAAGCCGCGCAGGTCAAGTCGATGGCCACTGGCCAGCGCATCGCGATAAAGGCGGCTTTTGTTCAGCGCCACAATCTGCCTTTCGAAAATCACGGCGGCAACGTGTCAGTAATGCGTATCAAGGCCCGCGGCGTCATCACTGCCAACCCAGGCGATGGTCTGCACGTCATGGTTGACTGGGAACAAAGCTTCGAACCGAAAGAATGGTATTTCTACACCAATCGCAGGACGATCTGGGAGTTGCTCCCTGGCTCGGACTTCGCCGACGCGCTGATCCGCTTCGCGTTCGAAGATCAGCCGCAAGACTTCGAAATTTTCCTTGCGGACGATCATTGGGGGGCGATGTACCGAAAACAGAAAGGTGAGGTGCGGCCGCGTTTTTGGATCGAAAAGACCTTGGTATCTGGCCGACAAGATCGGCTCACAGGAGACCATGCCTTGGGCCTAGCGCTTTGGTCGCCGCAGCGCTCAAGAGATGGCCGCGACATCTACAAGACGATGACGCAGGTTCGTGCTGGAGACATCGTTTTCCACCTCACGGACAATAAGGCGATTAGCGACGTATCGATTGCGGTGGACGTAGCTGACGACACTTTTACCGGAGTGGCTGGAACAGATTGGGCCGACCAGGCCGGTTACCGGATTGCGTTGCGGGATCACGAAACGCTCGACCCCCCACTCCCCCGGGAAGCCTTCCTCACAACCGAGCCCTTTGCCGGCGAGTTGAAGGAGCTTGTCGAAAGCGGCGCGAGAGGGATGTTTTTCAATAGGTCGCTCGACCTGAACCAAGGCGCCTACCTGACTGAAGCGACCCCAAGTCTGCTCAACATTCTCAACCGAGCCTACCGCGAGTTCGCCGGCAAGGACCTACCTCACGTAAAAGGTGAAGATGCCCCTGAGCCGGCAGCGGAGCTTGAGATCTACACGATCGACGATGCGCTAGAGACGTTGTTCATCGAGCGTGAGCTTGCCGAGGAGATACTCCTGCTCTGGCGCGCCAAAAAGAACATCATTCTGCAGGGCCCCCCCGGCGTCGGAAAATCCTATGCCGCTCAGCGATTGGCGTTCGCATTGATGGGTGAACATGATCGGAGCCGGCTAAAGTTCGTCCAGTTCCACCAGTCTTATTCGTATGAAGACTTCGTTGAGGGCTTTCGCCCCACGGAAAATGGCTTCGAGCTCAAGCCAGGTAAGTTTGTCGAGTTCTGCCGGCAGGCCGAGGCTGATCCGGGCCGCAAGTACGTGTTTGTGATCGATGAAATAAATCGCGGTAACTTGAGCAAGATTATGGGCGAGCTCATGGTCCTGATCGAACCAGATAAGCGCGCCAGTGATTGGGCGATGCCGCTTGCATTGGGCAAGGCTCCCTTCCACGTACCCGCCAATGTGCATATCCTTGGGCTGATGAACACTGCTGATAGGTCTCTTGCAGTGGTCGACTATGCGCTGCGCAGGCGGTTCGCGTTCATCGACCTCGGGTCAAATTTGGGCTCTCCGAAGTTTCGAGCGCAGCTGGTCCAAGCTGGAGTTTCTGACCAACTGGTTTCGACCTTGATAAGCCGAGTTACCGCTCTGAACGCTGAGATTGTCAGCGACGTGGCGAACTTGGGTCCAGGGTTCGCAATCGGCCATAGCTTCTTCTGCGCGGGACCGATTGAAGGCGAGGGCGATAGGCAATGGTATGAGAGGGTGATCCGGACCGAGGTCGCGCCACTTTTGCGCGAGTATTGGTTCGATGCCCCTGCCAAAGCTGAGCAATGGACAGTGCAGCTCCTAGCTCAGCCATGACCGCAGCCCCACCGATCCCCATCGAGAATATCTATTACCTGTTCTGCTACGCTTGGAACCGGTTCGAAGAGGCGCAATCGATCCCACTCGGAGGCACGCAAAGCCCCGATCTTCCGAATCTTTTGGGTCGTGTTTTGCTGCACGGCACGCGAGCACTTTTGCGACGCGGTTTGGATAGGGCTTTTCAAAATTGCTCGGACGAGATTGCTACCGTACGCGGACATATCGACATTGGCGCGTCGCTTCGGCTGAAATCGCAAAAAGTTAGGCGCCTCGCCTGTGAGTTCGATGAGCTCAGCCATGATCTTCTGCACAATCAGATCATCAAAGCGTCGTTAAGGCGCATTGCTCGCGCTCAGACAATCGACACCAAGCTCTCACACGAGCTTGTTATGACTGCTCAGCGCATGCCTGACGTGTCGGACATTTGGCTCGAACGCTCGGCTTTCGCTCGTGTTCAGTTGCATCGGAACAATGCTTACTACGACATCATCCTGAAGGTCGCGGAACTCGCTTATGACTGCCTTCTCCCGGACCCCAGTGGCGCCGGGTATGCGTTTCATGACATCCTTCGCGACGAGGGGAAGATGGCCCGCGTCTTCGAAGATTTCGTCCGCAACTTCTATCGAGCTGAGCAATGCGAGTTCGCTGTGAATCCGCTAGCCATTCGATGGGACGCGTTGGAGCTGACCACCACTGGCGTAGGGCGGCTGCCCTCGATGATCGTCGACATCTACCTTAGGAGCCCAAATCGTCGCCTGATCATCGACACAAAGTATTATGCGAGGGCTCTTCAACAGAGCTTGTACGGCAGTGAAAGTTTCCAGTCTGGGAACCTCTATCAGCTGTTCGCCTATCTTAAAAACGCGGCGTCAGATCCTGCCTTTGCGAAGTGCGAAGGTATGCTGCTCTACCCCCAGGTGGGCCGAGGCATGCGAGAGTGCTTCAAGCTTCAGGGACAAAGCGTGACCATAGCCACGATCAATCTCGCCCAGCCGTGGCAGCAAATTTCATCTGATCTGCTATCTTTGCTCATGCCTCTTCCGCAAACAGCTGAAGCGACGGCTTCACCCGGCTGAATCAGATGCGCACTGGGCGTGGTGCAATTGCGCCATAATACCGCAATTTCTGGTCTTCACGATGAATTACCGTCATTCCTTCCATGCCGGCAACAGCGCCGATGTCGTGAAGCACAGCCTGTTGATCGCCCTCATCCGGGCCTTGCAGCGCAAAGACAGCGCGCTCACCCTGATCGACACCCACGCCGGCTGCGGGCTCTATGATCTTGCCGGCGAGGAGGCCGGGCGCACGGGCGAAGCCATGCAGGGCGTGGTGCGGGCCTTTGCCGACCCGAATCCCCTGCTCGACGAGTACCGCGCCGCCGTTTGCGCCGTGAATGCGGCCGCGCACACCGAGGCCGAACCGCGCCTCTACCCCGGCTCCCCGCGCATCATGGCGCAGCTTCTCCGCCCGCAGGATGGCCTGATCCTCAACGAAAAGCATCCCGAGGACGCCTATGCCCTGCGCGGCGCCATGCGCGGCACCCCGGCGGCCGTGCATGAGCGCGACGCCTACGAGCTATGGCTGGCGATGCTGCCGACCCGGACACCGCGCGGCGTTGTGGTGGTCGACCCGCCCTACGAGCAGACCGACGAACGCGCCCGGATCACGGCGACCCTCGCTGCCGCGCACCGCAAGTGGGCGCATGGCGTGACGGTGATCTGGTATCCGCTGAAGGAACGGCCCGCCCATGCGCTGTGGAAGGACAAGCTGCGCCAGCTCGGTATCCCGAAGCTTCTGACGGTGGAGCATTGGCTCTATGATGCCGACCAGCCCGGCATCTACAACGGGGCGGGGCTGTTCTTCGTCAATCCGCCCTATGCCTTCACCCAAGGCCTGCCGCCTCTGCTGGAAGCCCTGCGCGCGGCGCTCGCGCCCGAAGGGCATCGCGGCGCTCTCACGGCCGCGTGGGTACGCGAATAGCACGCGCTCTGACCGCGCCGCTTCAACCGGCGATCGTTGCATCCGCGTTGAGTATGACGGTGCGCCCGCTCTGCGCCGCGGCGTAAATCGCTTCGATCAGGCGCAGGTCGCGCAGGCCCATTTCGCCCGGCGTGATGATCGCCGTGCCCTCCCGGATCGCGCTGGCGAGGTGGTCGAGCTGACCAGCGAACTGGACTTCAGAGTCCCCCGGCGTGAGATCGCGCCGGTCGCGGCCTGTCTCCAGCGCGAGCGTCAGGCCACCATAATTGGTCGCCGGGCGCATCACCAGCGCGCCTCCCGTGCCGCGCGCCTCCACCATGTTGAGACCGGCCGAAGCGTAGGACGTCACGATCTGCGCCGCCGCGCCCGAGGGGAAGTGCCATTGGGTCGCGACATGGGCGTAGATTTCCGCAAAGCGCGGATCGTTGGCGGGGCGATAGGCGCTGGCGCTGATCCGGTCGGGCAGCTCGCCTGACAGGTAGAGGGCGGCCTGTAGTCCGTAGATCCCGTAATCCTCCAGTGGCCCGCCCCCTGCCAGCGCGCGGCTGACGCGCCAGTTCTGCGGCGGGGTGGTCGGGCCCATGCGGTAGGAATGTTCGGTGCGGATCAGCCGGAGGTCGCCCACGGCCCGGTCGCGCATCAGCTCCATCGCGGCGCGATTATAGGGTTCAAAGTGGCAGCGGTAGGCGATCATCAGCTTGCGATTGGCGCGCTGGCTGGCGGCGATCATCCGTTCGCACTCGGCGCTGGAGAGCGCCATCGGCTTTTCGCACATCACGTGCTTGCCCGCGGCAAAGGCCCGCTCCGCCCATGCGGCGTGCAGGCCGGTCGGGAGCACGATATAGACCGCCTCGACCGCCGGATTGGCGGCGATTTCGGCGAAGCTGTCGTAGGAATAGCGGGCTTCCGGCGGCACGCCGTAAGCCTCGCCCACTGCGCGCAGCTTGGCGGGGTTGCCCGAGACCAGCGCGGTAATATGCGCACGCTCGGATTGGGCGAAGCGCGGCATGATCTGCCTCAGCGCATAGTCACCCAGCCCGATGATCGCAAAGCCGACGCTGCCCGGCAGGTGCGCGCGGGGCGGGGCAGTGGGGAGCGTCAACCCGTCCGGCAGCGGCTGTCCCGTGGCGACAGGATTGCGCGACGGGCCGAGCGCCGCCGCGCCCGACATCACCAGACCGGCCGCGGCCGCCGTGCCGCCCACTTCGATCAGCCGCCGCCGCGTGATGCCGTGATCCTGCGTCATCCTCCGCCTCCTTTCAGGCCTGCCACGTCCCATCGACCCGGCGCAGCACCGGGCTAGGCCCATCGAGCAGCGCCTTGGGCAGCAATGCGGCGGGCAGGTCCTGATAGCTGACCGGCCGCAGGAAGCGATCAATCGCCAGCGTGCCGACCGAGGTGCTGCGCCCGTCCGACGTGGCCGGGAAGGGGCCACCGTGCACCATCGCGTGGGTCACTTCCACCCCCGTTGGCCAGGCATTGGCGATAATCCGCCCGGCGCGGTTTTCAAGGATCGGGATGAGCTTGCGCTCCGCCGGATAATCGGCCGAGGCCATATGCAGCGTGGCGGTAAGCTGGCCCTCCATGTCCGAAAGGATCGCGGAGACTTCGTCCAGATCGGTGCAGACCACGATGATCGAGCTGGGGCCGAACACCTCATGGCTGAGGACCGGGTTGGCGCGGAACGCTGCGCCCGAGACGGTGAAGACCTGCGCCTGTCCGCAAGCACCCGCGCCTGCCGTGCCGGTGCCGACCAGCTCCGCGCCCGGCTGTGCGCCGATGGTTGCGATACCCTTGGCATAGGCGGACTGGATGCCGGACGTCAGCATGGTTTGCGCCGGAATGCCGGTGAGCGCGGCGCCCACGGCGGCGATGAAGCGGGTGGTCGCCTCGCCCTCCACCGCCAGAACGATCCCCGGATTGGTGCAGAACTGGCCCGCCCCCAGTGACAGCGAGCCGACATAGGCGGCGGCGAGTTCGTCGGCGGCTTCGTCCATCCGGGTGGGCATCAACACCACCGGGTTGACGCTGCTCATCTCGGCATAGACCGGGATCGGCACGGGCCGCGCGGCGGCGTGGTTCATCAAGGCGAGACCCCCGGCGCGCGACCCAGTGAAGCCCACGGCAGCGATGCGCGGGTTTTTCACCAGCGCCTCGCCCAGCGCGAAGTCCGTGCCGTTCACAAGGCTGAACACACCGTCCGGCAGCCCCGCTTCGCGCACCGCATCGAGGATTGCGCCAGCCACCAGCTCGGACGTGCCGGGGTGCGCCGGGTGGCCCTTGACCACCACGCAGCACCCGGCGGCGAGCGCCGAAGCAGTGTCACCGCCTGCCACCGAGAAAGCCAGCGGGAAGTTGCTCGCGCCGAACACGGCGACGGGGCCAAGGGGCACCTTGCGCATCCTGAGATCAGGCTTGGGCGGGGTGCGTTGCGGCAAGGCGTGATCGATCCGAAGCCCCTGCCACGCGCCATTCTCGACCTCGTCGGCGAACAGGCGGAGCTGACCCACAGTGCGCCCGCGTTCGCCATTGAGACGCGCTTCGGGCAGGCCGCTTTCCAGCATCGCGCGCTGGGTGAGACTATCGCCGAGTGCGTCGATTTTTGCGGCGACCGATCGCAGAAAGGCGGCGCGCTGCGCCAAGGGCAAGTCGGCGAAGACCGGCTGCGCCGCGGCCGCGGCCGCGCAGGCATCGGCGACATCATCAGTGTTGGCCTGCGCGAACGCCGGTTCAAGCGCTGCACCGCTCGCTGCCGCCACCGCTGCGAAATGTTCTGTGCCTTCGCGCCACTCGCCCGCAACCAAATTTCTGCCCGTCAGCATTGCCGTTCCTCTCGAAGCCCGAATCCGTTTGTGAAAACGCGGCTTGCCATAGCGCGATTTTCGGTGAAAGGTAGCGCTACCATAAATGGTGTGGGTTGCAACACAGCAACCGGGGAGAGGGATCTTGGAGAATAATCGGGGCGGCACCAACATGGTGCTGATTTCCGCGATCGTTGCGGTTGCGACCATCGGCGGATTGCTGTTCGGCTATGATAGCGGCGCGGTCAACGGCACGCAGCCGGGGTTGCAGGCGGAATTCGGTCTGGGCGTGGGCGGACTGGGCTTCACGGTCAGTTCGCTGCTGATCGGCTGCTTTATCGGCGCATTCTTTGCGGGCACGCTCGCCGACCAGATGGGACGGCGCAATGTCATGCGGATCGCCGCGGTGCTGTTCCTTGCCGGCGCGCTGATCCAAGGGCTGACCGAGAGCCATGTGCTGTTCGTGATCGCCCGCATCGCGGGCGGAATGGCGGTGGGCGCGGCCAGTGTGCTGTCGCCCGCCTATATCGCCGAGGTTGCGCCAGCGAATATTCGCGGACGTATGACCACGGTGCAGCAGATCATGATCATCACCGGCCTGACGCTGGCGTTCCTCGTGAACTATTTTCTCGCGGCGGCGGCAGGCAGCTCGACCGGCGACTTCTGGGGCGGGATCGCCGCGTGGCGCTGGATGTATCTGATGCAGGCGCTGCCCGCGGCGATCTTCCTCGCCGCGCTGTTCTTCATCCCGGAAAGCCCGCGCTATCTGATCGGTAAGGGCCGCCATGCCGAGGCTTCCAAGGTGCTGACCGACCTGTTCGGTGCCGAAGAGGCCGCCGTCAAGCTCGCCGAAATCCGCGCGAGCTTTTCGGAAGATCACCGCCCGCGCCTTGCTGACGTGCTGGCACCGGCAGGCACGAAGAGTCTGCTCAGGATGCGTCCGATTGTGTGGGTCGGCATCATGTTGGCGGTGTTTCAGCAACTCGTCGGGATCAACGTGATCTTCTATTATGGCGCGACGCTGTGGCAGCTGGCGGGCTTCACCGAGGCGGATTCGCTGCTGATCAACATCGTCTCGGGCGCGGTTTCGATTGCGGCCTGCTTCGTCACGATTGCGGTGATCGACAAGGTCGGGCGCAAGCCACTGCTGCTGATCGGTTCGGCGGGGATGGCGGCGACCTTGTTCGTGATGGTGTTCGTGTTTAGCCAGGGCGGTTTGGATGCGGCGGGCAATCTGGTGCTGTCGGCGAGCCTCGGCACGACGGCGGTGGTGGCGGCCAACCTCTATGTCATCTTCTTCAATGTCAGCTGGGGCCCGGTGATGTGGGTGATGCTGGCGGAGATGTTCCCCAACCAGATTCGCGGATCGGCGCTGGCCGTGGCGGGCTTCTTCCAGTGGTTCGCCAACTTCCTCATCGCGCAAAGCTTCCCGCTGATGGCGGCGGGGATCGGCCTTGCGGCGAGTTACAGCTTCTACGCCGTGTGCGCGACCATCAGCTTTGTCCTCGTCCAGCGTTTCATCGTCGAGACCAAGGGCAAGGAACTGGAGGAGATGGTCGGATAGGGCCGCCGATGATAGCGAGGACGCCATGATGTCAGATGCTCCTCAGCCGATCCGTGTCGTCGTCCTTGGCGGCGGCACGGCAGGCTGGATGACCGCCGCCGGAATTGCCAAGCTGCTGCCCGATCTGGCGCGCGTCCAACTGGTCGAGAGCGAGGAGATCGGCATCGTCGGCGTGGGCGAGGCGACATTGCCGCATATTCGCGGCTTCGTCGAAAAGCTCGGGATCGACGAGGCGGCCTTCATGAAGGCCACCCATGCGACCTTCAAGCTGGGCATCGACTTCCGCGATTTCGGGCGGATCGGGGAAAGCTACATCCACCCCTTCGGCTCCTTCGGCGAGGAGGTCGCAGGCGTCGGCTTCCACCACTATTGGCTGGAACTGGCCCGGCACGGCATGGCGCGGGAGCTGGGCGAATATTCGCTCGCGGTGGCGGCGGCCAAGGCCAACCGTTTCCGCCCACCATCGCAGGACGACAGCCTCGGCTCGACCTATGGCTATGCCTATCAGTTTGATGCGACGCTGTTCGGCCCCTTCATGCGCGAATTCGGGCTGGGCCTCGGGATCGAGCGGCATGAGGGCCGGGTCGTCAGCGTCGAGCGTGATGCCGCCAGTGGCGATGTGGTTGCGCTGGTGTTGGCGGATGGTCGGCGGGTCGTGGGCGATCTGTTCGTCGATTGCTCGGGCTTCCGCTCGCTGCTGCTGGGGCAGGAACTGGGCGTGGCGTGGGAGGATTGGACACATTGGCTCCCGTGTGACCGGGCAGCAGCCATGCCCTGCACCCATGCGACCGACGACCTGCGCCCCTACACCACCGCCACCGCCATGCCCGCCGGTTGGCGCTGGCAGATCCCGCTCCAGCACCGGATGGGCAATGGCTATGTCTTCTCCTCGGCCCATATCACCGAGGAACAGGCCTGCGACGCGATCCGCGCGAGCGCCGAGGGCACGCCGCTGGCAGAGCCACGCATCCTCAAATTCCGCCCCGGCAGACGTGCGCAATCGTGGAGCCACAATGTTATCGGCGTGGGGCTGGCGAGCGGGTTTCTCGAACCGCTCGAATCCACCTCGATCTACCTCGCGCAGATGGCGATCACCTATCTGATCGAGCTGTTCCCGGCAGCCGCGGGCCAGATCGACCCGCGCGACCGGGCCGAGTTCAACCGGCTGGTCGACATGGAATATGACCGGGTGCGGGACTTCCTGATCCTGCACTACCATGCCACCACGCGCGACGATTCCGAGTTCTGGAATCATGTGCGCACCATGCGGGTGCCCGACAGTCTGGCGGATAAGCTCGAGCTGTGGCGCAATGCCGGGCGGATCGAGAAATATTCGGACGGGCTGTTCTACGATGCCAGCTGGATCGCGGTCTATGTCGGGCAGGGGATGCTGCCCGAGCGCCATGACCCGCGCGCGGGCTTCATCGACCCGCAAGCGCTGGCGCGCGCGACCGAACGCTTGCGCATGGCGGTGACGGGCGAGGTTGCCACCATGCCCGGTCACCGCGATTACCTGCGGGCCGAAGCCGCGCGGCTTGCCGAGGCCGCATGAGCATCCCGCGCGAGCCTTTGCGCCGGGTGGTCGTGGCCGGCGGCGGGCACGTCGGCGTGCTCGCCGCACTGGCGTTGCGCCGCAGCCTGCCGGGATGCGAGGTGATCGTGATCGGCAGTCAACCGGGGCCCGCCGCTTTTGCCGACTGGTCGCCCAGCGCCATGCCCTTCACCAACAAGCTGCATGACCGGCTGGGCATTGCCGAGGCCGATATCATCACCAAGGCAGGGGGATCCTACCGGCTGGTGACCCGCTATTCCGGATGGGGCGAGGGCGAGCAGCAGGGGGTGCTTGCCTATGGCGAGGCGCTCGACCCAACGCTCAAGACTGCGTTTGCGCGGGACTGGGGGCGGGTTCGCCCGCTGGGCGCTGGCGCGCCGCCCGCTGGGAGCGTGGCGCAGGTGCTCGCCGAAGCGGCCCGCTTTGCCCCGCCGCCGCCGGGCGAGCCCACGCCCTTGGCAGCGGTCGATTACGCGCTGCGCTGGCACCCGGCGGCCTATCGCGCGCTGCTGATCCAGCAGGCCGAGGCTGCGGGCGTGCGCTATGCCGAAGGGGTGATCGACCGGATCGAGCCGGGTGAGGGCGATGCCATCCGCGCTGTCGGTCTGGCCGGGCAGGGCCTGATCGAGGCCGATCTGTTCATCGATTGCACCGGGCCGCAAGCGAGCCTGCTTGCCGCTCATCCCCGGTTCGCCTTCACTGACTGGTCGGCGAGCCTGCCGACCCGCCATGTCTATCTGGCCGATCCCGCTGCGCCGGTGATCGCGCTGGAGGATCGCATCACGCTGACCTCCGCTGGCTGGGTCACCGAAGTCGCCGGGCGGGACGGGTTGCACCGCGTGCTCGGGACGGCGGAGCCCTTGGCGCGCCATGAGGCCGAAGCGCTGCTCGGCACTTCAGCGCGGGCGGCGATTGCGCTCACGCCGGGACGGGCGGCGGAACCGTGGATCGGCAATGTCGTCGCCCTGGGTGATGCCGCCGCACGGTTCGCACCGCTGGGGCCGCTCCATCTGGATCTCGCCCACCGCCAGCTTGATCTGCTGCTGGAAATGCTGCCCGGCCGCGCGATCTCGCCGCTGGAGCGCGCGGAGTATAACCGCCGTTCCGGCCTGATGATGGAGGGCGTACACGAGGTGCTGGCGCTCCATTTCGCCGGCATCGAAGCGCAGCGCGTGTTTGGCGCAAGGGTGCTGCCGGGCCGGGTGGGGGCGGTGATCGACCAGTTCGTGCGGCGCGGGCGCATTCCGTTCCGCGAGGAATTGCCCTTGCTGGGGCAGGAGCAATATGCGCTGCTGGTCGCGCTGGGCTGGACACCGGGCCTGCCGCCCGCCGCGCGCCATGCCGATGCGGCCGCAGAAGCCCGTGCGCGCGCCGCGTTCGACGCCGAAGCCCGCGCCGCGCTGGCCTTTGCGCCGCCCTATGATCAATGGCTCGCGCGGGCGGTCAATGCTAACCGAGCGCCTGCCGGATAGCGCTGCGCATCTGCGCAAAGCGTTCGGGTGAGGGTGGGCCAAGGATGCCCTTGGCGTGAGCGGGCAGATGCGCCGAGGGATCGTCGCTGAAAATGTAGTAATCGAGCATCTCGCGCCACACCGCGCGCTGATCATCCGGCAGGTGCCGGAATGCGAGCAGCGCATGGAGCAGCCCTTCGTAAGGGCTCCCGATCCCGTCCGGTTGCCCGGGCGTCCACCAGTAATTCACAAGGATGCTGACCGGATCGAGCGATTCCACCCCGTGCCACCAGCCATAGGGAATGTAGATCGCATCCCCCGGCTCCAGCGTCGCAACCTCGGCATGACGCGCGGCTTCGGCGAAGCGCGGGAAGCGCGCCAGATCGGGCGCATGGGGATCGACCATGCTGACGGGGATGCCGGCCGGGGTCAGCTCAAACGGACCGGGATAGAGCCCCCCGATCTGATCGGGCGGGTAGAGCGTGAAACGCCGTCGTCCGGCGACGCAGCAGGCGACATTCTCCTTGGCATCGTAATGCACGCCCACGCGGATGCGGTTGCCGATCCAGATGCGCGCAGTCACCTCGGGCAACAACGCCAAGCGGTTCTCGCGCGCGAAGGCGGGGAGCAGGCTGGCGATCTCTTCCGATTGCACCGCCATCGCGGGCGGATCGGGCATGGCGGCTGCGCTCAGCAGATCGTCCAGAAAGGTTTCGAGCCGCCCGCTGCCGCGCACGAAATTGAGCCGCGTGAGATCGGGGGTGTAGAAGAAGCGGCCCTTTTCCGATGGCGCCGCCGCGATGGCGCCCACCGGCCGGGTGGTCGGCTCGCGCGAAAGATAGGCGACAATCGCCGCATCCCCCGCCCGTGCGGC
Organism: Erythrobacter sp. W302b; assembly: GCF_046452395.1. Classification (NCBI taxonomy): domain Bacteria; kingdom Pseudomonadati; phylum Pseudomonadota; class Alphaproteobacteria; order Sphingomonadales; family Erythrobacteraceae; genus Erythrobacter; species Erythrobacter sp. W302b. The sequence goes on from NZ_JBKFDH010000001.1 coordinate 455,991, forward strand.
GGCGACCACGGGCCAGTCCGCCACCTGCCCGCGCAGCACCACCGGGCGAATGGCCGCACGCAGGGCTGCGAATGCTTCGTCGCCAATCGGCCCTGACAGCTCGGACATCGGGACGGGGAGGGGAAGGCCGCTCACGCCGTCAGATATTCCGAGCGCGGGATCGCGCCGCCGTGCTGGTGCAGGAAGTCATCCTGCGTCGGCAGCTGATCGACGGTCTGGCGGATCACCTCGCGGATGTGCGCCAGCCGGGTGCGGGTTTCGGCCTCGTCCAGCATCCAGGCTGCCGGGTGATGGGACTGCGGGGTCACCCCCTGGCTCAGCATCACCGAAAGCCAACTGTCTTCGGTGAACAGCTCGTTGTTCTCACGGATGATCCGGCCCGAAGAGCGGAACATTTCGAGCTTTTCGGCCAGCCCATCGGGCGGCGGCAGGTTGCGGCAATACCGCCAGAATTCCGAATCATCCCGCTCGCTCGCGCGGTAGTGCAGCACCAGAAAATCCCGGATGTTGCGATATTCGCGGGTGGTTTCGAAGTTGAAACGGTCAATCTCCACCGCCGAAAAGCCGGTATCGGGGAACAGCGCCAGCAACCGCGCGATGCCCGATTGCACCAGGTGGATCGACGTCGATTCGAGCGGTTCGAGGAAGCCCGCCGCCAGCCCCAGAGCGACGACGTTCTTGTCCCACGCGCGCGCGCGGTGCCCGGCGGTAAAGGCGATCTGGTTGGGATCGGCGAGCGGCTTGCCATCGAGGTTCGCCAGCAACAGATCGGTCGCCGCAGTGCGATCAATGTGGGCCGAGGAGAACACATGGCCATTGCCGATCCGGTGCTGAAGCGGGATGCGCCACTGCCATCCGGCCGGGCGCGCGGTCGAGCGGGTCAGCGGTTCGTTGCGTCCGCCCAGTTCGCAGGGCACCGCCACCGCGCTGTCGCACGGCAGCCACTTGGTCCAGTCGATGAAAGGCACGCCCAACGCCTGTCCCAGAAGGAGCGAGCGGAAGCCCGAGCAGTCTATGAACAGCTCGCCCGCAACCTCGCGCCCGTCTTCGAGCGTGACGGCGGTGACGAAGCCCGTCTCGCCATCCTGCTTCACGCCGGTGATCCGGCCTTCGACCCGCACCGCGCCCGCGTTCTCGGCATAGCCGCGCAGGAACCGGGCATAGCGGCCTGCGTCGAACTGAAAGGCGTAGGACAGTTTCGACATCGGCGATTTGGGGTTGTCGGGCCGGGGCCAACCGAACCGCCCCGATTTGCCGGCCACCGCCGCCACCGAATAATCGTCGATCCGCGAGCGATCACCCACCTGTTGTCCGCGCAGCCAGAAATGCTGGAATTCGATCCCCAGCATGTCGATCCCGAAGCTGCCGAAGGGGTGGACGTAGGAATGCCCCGGCCTGAGCCAATCGACGAACTCGATCCCGAGTTTGTAGGTCGCGCGGGTTTCGCGCATGAACTGCATTTCATCGAGGCCGAGCAGGCGGTTGAAGCCGATGATCTGCGGGATGGTCGCCTCTCCCACGCCGACCGTGCCGATCGCCTCGCTTTCGACCAGCGTCACCGACAGGCCCGGCATTTGCCCGAGCACCCGGACGAGCGCAGCCGCCGTCATCCATCCGGCGGTGCCGCCGCCCACCACCACGATCTTCGTGACAGGTTGCGGCACGCTCATACGTTCACCGCCTGCGCGGGCGCAATTGGAGAGGCGACTTCGTTCCAGCTACCCGATTGGCGCAGGAAGTCTTCATGCACCGGCAGCTTGTCGGCGATGTCGCGATAGGCCGCGCGCATCTGCGCCATCGCAGCGGCAACCTTGGACTCGTCCAGCGTGTCGGCGATCGGATCATGCATGTCGGGCCAGATGTTCTGCCCCAGCATCACCGCGATCCAACTCGGCGCGGTGAACAGCTCGGCATTTTCGCGGAACACCCGCCCGCGATGCTGCCAAAGCGCCATTTTGCGGGCGAGGCTGTCGGGCACGTCCATGTGGCGGACATAGCGCCAGAACGCCGAATCCTCGCGCTGCGTCGCCTTGTAGTGGAGGATGATGAAGTCCCGCACATCCTCGAACAGTTCGCGCATCCCGCGATTATATTCGTCGCGCTCCAGCGGGCGGATGGGATTGTCGGGAAACAGCGCGAACAGGCGCGCGATGCCGTTCTGGATCAGGTGAATGCTGGTCGATTCGAGCGGCTCGATAAAGCCTGACGACAGCCCGATGGCGACCACATTGTGGTTCCACGCCTTGCGCCGCATCCCGGTGAGGAAGCGCAAGGCGCGCGGTTCGCCCAGCGGCTCGGTTTCGAGGTTGGCAAGCAGGATGTCGCGCGCGCGGTCTTCGTCCATGAAGGCGCTCGAGAAGACATGGCCGTTGCCGGTACGGTGCTGAAGCGGGATGCGCCATTGCCAGCCTGCGGCGTGCGCGGTGGAACGGGTGAAGGGATCGGGCGGGCCGGGGTTGCGGCTGGGAACAGCCAACGCGCGGTCCATCGGCAGCCAGTGGCTCCAATCCTCGTAACCGGTCTCCAGCGCGTCTTCGATCAGCAGACCCCTGAAGCCCGAGCAATCGATGAACAGATCGCCTGCGACGGTTGAGCCGCTGTCCAGCGTGACGCTTTCCACATCACCGCTTTCGCCATTGCGGGAGACCTTGGTGATCTGGCCCTCGATCCGGGTCACGCCCTGACGCGTCGCCAGACGGCGCAGGTAGGCCGCATAAAGTCCGGCATCGAAGTGGTAGGCATAGGCGATCTGGTTCACCAGCGACTGCGCACCCGCGGCCGGGCGGGCAAAGCGGCCCATGCGTGCCGCGGCCGTGCTCATCGAATAGTCGCCAATATCGCCTGCACCGCCACTGCGCGCGTGCTCGCGCAGGAACAATTGGTGGAAGGCGATGCCGTGGAGATCCTGGCCGTAGGTGCCGAAGGGGTGGAAGTACCGATCACCCACCTGGCCCCAATTGACGAACTCGATCCCCAGTTTGCAGGTGCCGCGGGTTTCGCGCAGAAATTCTGCTTCGGGAATGTCGAGCATCGCGTTGAAGCTGCGAATCGGCGGGATGGTGGCTTCCCCCACGCCGACCGTGCCGATGGCGTCGGATTCGATCAGGGTGACGGTGCGCTGCCCATCATTGAAGAACCGCACAAGCGCGGCAGCCGCCATCCATCCGGCGGTCCCGCCACCGACGATTACGACCCGTGCAAGGCGGTTCGCGTTACCGATACCATTCATCCCAGCCATCCTGTCCCAACCCTACCGTGCCGAGAGATTGTTGGCAAATTGCCACAGTTCCCCTGCAAATCTTCGAAGACCTATTGTCAAGCGCCCCACACAGCGATAAGCCATCGTCCCACAAGAGGGCAAGCTATCTAACAATAAATGATAGCGCTAACATGGGGAGGGATCTTATGCGCACAGCAGTGCATGGCCACGGCGTTGGGGCAGGCGTCAGGGACTCGTGGTTCAAAAGCGCTTTGCGCGCCGGTGCTTCGGCGCTGGTTGTCAGCAGCGCGATCAGCGGCAGCGGTGCCTGGGCGCAGGAGCAAGCCCAACCCGAACCGGAGGTCGAAGATACGACCGCGGTGGAACAGCCTGTCAACGAGATCGTCGTCAGCGGCCTGCGCGCCTCGCTCGCCAATGCCCAGAACGTGAAGAAGAACGCCGACACCGTCGTCGATGCGATCACCGCGCAGGATATTGGCGCGCTGCCCGATCGTTCGGTGACCGAAGCGCTCCAGCGCGTTCCGGGTGTTGCCATCAACCGCTTCGCCGGATCGAACGATCCCGACCACTTCTCGGTCGAAGGTTCGGGTGTGGTGGTGCGCGGCCTCAACTTCGTGCGTTCGGAATTCAACGGCCGCAGCGCCTTTGCTTCGGGCGTCGGCGGGCAGGCGCTCAACTTTGCCGACGTGCCGGCCGAACTGCTCGGCTCGGTGATCATCAGCAAGAACGCCACCGCCGAATCCATCGAAGGCGGGCTCGCGGGTACGGTCAACCTCAACACCCGCAAGCCGTTCGACAACAATGGCTTCAAGGTCGCCTTCAGTGCTGAGGCCAACTACGGCGATTTCCGCAAGGAATGGACGCCCACGCTGTCGGGCTTGATCAGCAACACCTGGGATACCGACAAGGGCCGCTTCGGCCTGCTGTTCAGCGGCTCCTACTCCGAGATCAAGAGCCGCGCCGATGGCTTGCAAATCGCCAACTACCAGACCCGTGACGGGCAGTTGGTGAACGCCGCCAATGCGGGCGGCGTGCGCGTTTGCCGCAATCCGCTTCCGGGCTCGGCGGACAATTTCACCTTGCCGGGCGCAGGCGCCTTGTGCGGCGCCAATGGCGTGGCCGGAGCGGACGGCTTTGCCGACTATGCCGCATCGCGCGTGGCCCCGGTCGGCGGTCAGTTCCGCACGCAGGAATTTGATCGCAAGCGCAACGGGATCGCGGTTTCGGCGCAGTTTGAATCGATCGACGAAAAGACCCTGATCACCGCGGAGTTCATCCGTTCGGCCTCCACCAACAAGTGGGGCGAGTACACCTTCGAGACCGCGCCCGATCTGTCCGAGTATCAGACCTATCCGATCGGCTGCCGTCAGAATGCCGACGGCCCGAACCGGGTCAATCCCGATGGGTCGGCAGGCGATCCCACGCCGCGGGCGCAATGCCCGGTCGGCGGGTTCACCGACTTCCTCTATGACGACACCGGCCTGTTCCAGTCGGGCTACATCGTCAACGCATCGAATGGTTGGCGCGGCGATCCGGGCGCATCGCCCTTCGTGCCGATTGGCGGGCTTCAGCAGTCGCTGGCGCGCCGTCAGGTCGACGACCGGATCACCAACGAAGACTACTCGATCAACCTGCGCACCGAATTGACCGATCGTTTCACGGTCGAGATCGACGCGCAATATGCCACCTCGCGCAAGCGGAACCTCGATTTCAGCGTGTTCGGTTCGTCCTTCGCTGATCAGGAGCTCGATATCTCGGGCGATCTGCCGGTGATCATCCCGCGCAAACCGCAATATCTCGGCTATGTCTGGTCGACGCCGGGCGCCGATCTGGCGGGCGCGACGGAAGATCAATACTTCACCGATCCCCGCTTCCAGTTCTGGCGGGCCGCGATGGACCACATCGAGGACAGCACCGGCAAGCAATATGCCTTCCAGGCCGACATGGCTTACGAATTTGATGACGATTCCTTCCTGCGCAAGGCCAAGTGGGGCGCGCGCTATCAGGACCGCGATCAGACGGTGCGCTACACCACCTATAACTGGGGGATGCTGAGCGAAACCTGGTCGGGCAGCCGTCCGGTCAACTTCGCCGACAGCACGCAGGTCCCATCGGAGCGCTATGAATTCCCGAACTTCTTCCGCGGCAAGGTGCCCGGCCCTCCGGGCGCGTTCTACTACGCCGGGGATCTGATCGGCGATTATGAAGGCGCGATTAGCGATTTCCAGTCGGTGCAGGATCAGGCCCGCGCGCTCGGCGCCTCGCCGAGCTGGGTGCCGCTTTCGGGCCGTCAGAACGCTATCGCCGGAACGCCGTATCTGCCCGAGGATATTCAGCCGATTGCCCAGCAGGATACGGCTGCCTACGTGCAGCTCGAATTCGGCACGGACAACCTGTTCGGGGACCTGCGCCTGTCGGGCAATGTCGGCCTGCGCTACGTCAACACCGCCATCCGCTCGCAAGGGTCGATCGGGGTGCCGAGCGGCCAGGCGCTCAACATCCTCGATCCGTTCGATATCCGCTGCGCCGCCGTGGTCCCGCCGGGCGCGCCGCCGGGCACGCAGCCGTCCCGTCCGGGCGGGGTCTGCAATCTCGGGCCGCAGGGCTACGCCGATCTTCAGACCTTTGCGGGTAGTGGCGGATCGCAGTTCGATGTCGCCGATGTCGATTACAGCTTCTGGCTGCCCAGCCTCAACCTCAAGCTCGGCATCACCGATGATGTGATTGTCCGCTTTGCCGGATCGAAGGTGCTGACCCGGCCCGACAACTCCTATGTTCGCAACTTCCTCCAGATCGGTCTGGGGCAGAGCGGCGAGCTGACGGCGCAGTCCGGCAACCCCTTCATCCGTCCGGCCACCGCGTGGCAGTTCGATTTCACCGCGGAATGGTATTTCGACACGGTCGGCTCGCTGACTTTCAATGCCTTCTACAAGGACATCAAGGACTTCTTCTATCAGGAGGTCACCAGCCGTCAGGTCACCAGCAATGGGATCACCCGCGACGTGCTGGTGCGCGGTCCGGCCAACTTCGATGATAATGGGAAGATCAAGGGCTTCGAGGTCGCTTACCAGCAGACCTATGACTTCCTGCCCAAACCGCTCGATGGTCTGGGGGTGGCTGCCAACTACACCTATATCAAGAGCAGCGGCCTGCCGAACACCTTCCTCAACACGGGCGAGCCGGTGGATGAATCCACGATCCCGCCGGGCAACCTGCCGCTCGAACAGCTCTCGAAGCACAACGTCAACGCGACCGTGTTCTACGAGAAGGGGCCGTTCAGCCTGCGGGCCGCCTATAACTGGCGCTCACGCTTCCTGCTGACCCCGGCGGATGTGATCTTCCCGTTCTACTCGATCTTCAACGAGTCGACCGGACAGCTCGATGCGTCGATCTTCTTCAACGTGACGAAGGATATCCGGGTCGGCGTGCAAGGGGTGAACCTGCTCGACGAGGTCACAAGGACCACGCAGGCTTACACAGGCGACGCCAGCGTCTTGGCCCCCCGTTCGTTCTTCATGAATGACCGGCGCTTCTCCTTCATCGTGCGGGGCAACTTCTGACCCCTCGCTTCACAGTCCCCAGGGAAAGGGCTCTCCGGCATCTGCCGGGGGGCCCTTTTCCGTTGTGGGGCAGGCTGGCCGTGCAGCGGACGCAAAAAAAGGCCCGGGACAATGCCCGGGCCACAGGGATGCGCTGCTGCGAGGAGATCAGCCGACAGCGCTCATCACGTTGGCCAGTGCGGAGCGCAGTGGCTTGGCGCGATATTGGGAATCGTAAGGCGTGCCGCGCACCTCCTGCCCGTCGGCGCGCTTGGCCGGGTCGAAGCCTTGCAACCAGTTGAACCGGTCGACCATGCCCCACGCGAGCACGTCATCAAGCTTGGCATCGTAATCCAGCATCAGATCGAAATAGCGCCGCGCGAAGTCCGCGACCTTTTCGTCGCGCTGGGCGATATTGGCGGGGAGCGCCTTGTCCTTCACGTCGAACTCGGTGATCAGCAGGCGGTATCCCATGCCGGTCACCTCATCGAGGAACCTGCGCCATTCCCGTTCGGCATAGGGCCCGACGCCCGTGGCCGGATCAATCGCGAAAATCTCGATATGCGACTGGATGCCGAGCGCATCGACCGGGGTGCCGCGCTTCCTCATCCCTTCGAGCAGGCGCAGCACATCATTGCAGTGCTTCTGGTGCTGCGGCTCCCAGCTCATGTAATCATTATAGACCAGTTGCGCGTCCGGTAGCTCGGCCCGCGCGGTGTGGAAGGCGAGGTCGATGACGGCCTCGGGACTGCCCATCGCGCGGCTCATGCTGGTTTCGATGGTGGCATTGCGATCATGGTCGATCGCTTCGTTGACCACATCGTAAGACGTGATGATGCCCTTGTAGCGGCGGGTGACGGTTTGAATGTGCTCGGTCAGCAGCCGCTCGGCCTCGCGCACCGGGTTCGCGCCGTAGTCATAGGTGTTGAGCCAGTTCGGGAACCACTGCGGTCGGTGCCACAGCAGGGTGTGGCCGCGCACAGCCAGCGCGTTCTGCTGCGCCCAGCGCACGATTTCGTCCATCCGGTCGAAGGCATAGACGGTGGGGGCGGGGCGGACGGCCTGCCACTTCATCTCGTTTTCAGGCACGACGATGCCGCATTCGCCCTTGATGATCGCGGTGTAATCGGCGTTCTGGATCGAGCCTGCGTTGGTGGTGCCGGGGGTCGATGCGATGGCGCTGCCGAACTTGCGGCCGCCGCGCGCGGCGATGGCGTTGAGGCCGGGCTGCGGCACGCCGGTCGCAGGCGGCGAGGGTAGGGGAGCGCTGATGGGCGCGGGCGTGGTGCCTGCCGATCCGCCGCCGCAGCCGACCAGCGGCAAGGCGGCAAGCCCGGCGAGCGCCGCGCGGCGGGAGAGGGTGAAATCCGTATCCATGTCAGATGATCTCCACGTCGAGCGGGGTGAGATTGGCCGAGCTATTCCCCGCCCACAGCCGCAGCGGGCCGGGCGGATTGGTTTCGGTGAGGGTGTCGTCCCACACCGCCAGTTGGCGGGCGGGGATGGTGAAGCTGAGCGTGCGGCTCTCACCCGGCCGGAGCGTGACGCGCTGGAAGCCCTTCAATTCGAGCACCTGGCGACTGACCGACAGGCCGGAGCGAGTGATATAGAGCTGCACGACCTCGTCGCCTGAGCGGTTGCCGGTGTTGGTGACGGTCACCTGCGCGCTGATATCCTCGTCCCTGGCGAAGCGGGGCTTGGCGGTGCGCGGGGCGGAGATGGCGAAGCTGGTGTAGCTGAGGCCGTGGCCAAACGGGAACAGCGGGGTCTTGTCATCGAACAGATATCCGCGCCGCGCGCTCGGCTTGTGGTTGTAGAACAGCGGGATCTGCCCTGCGTTGCGGACGACGCTCACCGGCAATTTCGCACCCGGATTGATGTCGCCCAGCAGCGCCTCGGCGACCGCTTGGCCGCCTTCCTGCCCCGGATACCAGCATTCCAGCACGGCATCGGCCTTGGCGATGACATTCGGCCAGCTCGGCGGGCGGCCATTATAGGCGGCGACAATCAGCGGCTTGCCCAGCGCCGCGAGCGCATCGACCAGCGCGTTCTGCTCTCCCAGAATGTCGATGCTGGTGCGGTCGCCCAGGTGGTTTTTGGCAAAGCCTTCGCGGCTGGTCTGCTCGGTATCGCCGATGGCGAGGATGATGGTGTCCGCGCGGCGCGCCACGTCCACCGCCTCGGCGATCAGTTCGAGGTTGGCGGCGCGGTCTGCCAGCGTCACGTCGTCGGCTGAGCGATCCTCGCTGGTGGTGATGAACACCCCCTGCGCGGTGACAGAGTCGGCGTCCGGCGCAATCATGCGCAGCCCTTCGATCAGGCTGATGGTCTGCTTGGGCACGCTTGAATAGCCGCCGAGCCGTGCAATCGCGTGGTTGGGGCCGATGACTGCGACCCGGCCCATCCTCTTGCGGTCCAATGGCAGCGCGCCGTTGTTGGTGAGCAGGCACACGCCCTTCCTCGCCGCCTCCAGCGCCAGCGCGCGGGCCTCGGCGTTGCCAGTCAGCGCCTCGGCCAGCGCGGCATCGCCATAGGGGTTCTCGAACAGCCCGCAGCGAAATTTGAACGCCAGCATCCGCGCGCAGGCGGTATCGACCAGCGCTTGCGGCACGCGGCCCGCGCGCACGGCATCTGTCAGCGTGGCGAAGGCCATACCCTCGGGCAATTCGCTGTCGACCCCAGCGCGCAGGGCCTGATGCGCCGCGTCCTCAAGATCGCGCGCGACGTGGTGGAGCGTGGCCAGTTCGTGCACGCCGCCGTAATCGCTGGCGATGATGCCGTCGAAGCCCCACTCGCCGCGCAGCACGGTGCCCAGCAGCCACGCATTGGCATGGGAGGGCACACCGTCGATCTCGTTGTAACTCGGCATCACCGCGCCGACCGAACAGCGCCGGACCACCTCGCGGAAGGGGGGGAAGAAGTTCTCTCGCAGCTCGCGTTCGGAGATTTGCGCGGGGGCGACATTGTTGCCGCTTTCGGGCTGGCCGTGCCCGGTCATGTGCTTGAGGGTGGCGAACACCTTGCCGTCCGCCAGCCGTTCAAACTTGCCCGGCCCTTGCAGCCCCTCCACGGCGGCAACCGCCATCTCGGCGGCGAGGTAGGGGTCTTCGCCCCACGTCTCCTCGATCCGCCCCCAGCGCGGATCGCGCACGATATCGACCACCGGGGACAGCACCAGCGGCACCCCGCGCGCGCGGGTTTCGCGGGCGATCACCGACTGGACGCGGCGCATCAGGTCAAGATCGAAGCTACCCGCCAGCGCAATGGCCTGGGGGAACATCGTCGCCTCAGTCGCCATGTAGCCGTGGAGCGATTCCTCGTGCAGCAGCACTGGGATGCCGAGGCGGGTGTTCTCGACCGCCCAGCGTTGCAGGGCGTTGATGAAGGCGACCGTCTCCCCCGGCTTGCGCCAGCGTGCCGCCGTGCCGCCGGCCGCGCCGGTGATGCCGGGAACGCCGCGCTTATCGCTCGGGCGGGTGACATGGCCGATCCCGTCGGGGAAGGCGGCGCTGGCCTTGGCCGGGTCAAAGGCGAGGCCATCGATCATGTCAGCCTTGGCCGCCCATGCCGTGCGGATCTGCGCGACCTTTTCCTCCAGCGTCATGCGCGCCATCAGGTCTGCGACCCGCAGGGGGATCGGCGCAGCAGCGTCCTTGTAAACCGCACCGCCCGCGGCCCACACCGCAGGCCCCGCCGCCAGCGCCAGCACGGCGAGGCTTCCGCCTGCCATTAAGCGCAAGGCGTGGCGGCGGGTGTGGCTCACTCGGTCACCGTCAGCGTGACGCTCTGCACCTCGGCCGAGTTGGCGCCGGTCATCAGCGTGAAGGTGCCGGGCTCGACCACCTGCTTCATGTCGGTGTTCCACAGCATGAAGGCACGCGGTTCGATGGTGATCGCCACATTGCGCGTTTCACCGGGGGCGAGGGTAACGCGCTGGAAGCCGACCAGTTCCTTCACCGGGCGTGTGACCGAACTCACATCATCGCGCAGGTACACCTGCACCACCTCATCGCCTGCACGCTTGCCGGTGTTGGTGACCGGCACGGTGACCGTCACGCCTTGACCAGCCTTGATGCTGCGCGCCGAAAGCTGCGGCGCGCCCAGCGCGAAGGTGGTGTAGCTGAGGCCCCAGCCGAAGGGATAGAGCGGCGTCACCTCGTCGAACAGATAGCCGCGCCGCGCACTTGGCTTGTGGTTGTAGAACATCGGCAATTGCCCGGCATTGCGCGCGGTCGAGACCGGCATCTTGCCGCCGGGATTGATGGTGCCGAGCAGCGCATCGGCAATAGCGGTGCCCTGCTGTTCGCCCGCGTACCAGGTTTCGAGGATCGCATCGGCCTCGGCCGCGATGGTCGGGTAGCTCGGCGGGCGGCCATTGACGAGCACGACAACCACCGGCTTGCCCAAGGCCTTCATCGCCGTGAACAGCGCGTTCTGTTCGCCGACGAGATCAAGGCTGGTGCGGTCGCCCAGATGCCCTGCGGCCCAGCCTTCGCGGCTGGTTTTCTCGGTGTCGCCGATGAACAGCACGATGGTGTCGGCGGTCTTGGCGACCTCGACCGCTTCGGCAATGCGCCGACGGTTTTCGGCCGGGTCGGCAAGGTCCACCGGATCGTCCCACCAGTCGCTGTCACCTTTGACGATCTCGACCCCCAGCGCGTGGACGATCCGCGCCCTGTCGCCCACGGCAGCGCGGATGCCTGCGAGCGGCGTCACGCTGGCACGCGGTTCGCCGTAATAGCCGCCCAGCCGCGCGACATTGGCGTTGGGTCCGATCACCGCGATGGTCGGTTTCTTCCCGGAGGCAGGCAGCGACAGCGGAAGCGCGCCATTGTTCTTGAGCAGCACCAGCGACTTTTCCGCCGCCAGCCGCGCCAAAGCCACCGCGTCCGGGCCGTTCGACCTTTTTGCCTTGGCGAGATCGGGCCAGGGGTTGTCGAACAATCCGGCGTTGAACTTCGTCGTCAGCAGGCGGCGCACTGCGTTGTCGATGGCGGACTGCGGCACGCGGCCTTCGCGCACGCTCCGCGCGAGGTCCTTGAACCCCGCGCCTTCGGGCAGATCGACATCGACGCCCGCCAGCAGCGCGATCTCGCCCGCGCGGGCATTGTCGGGCGCGATGTGGTGGAGGCGGGCCATGTCCTCGATTGCGTAGTAATCGGAGACGACCGCGCCCTGGTACTTCCACTCGCCGCGCAGCACGTCCTCCAGCAGCCAGCGGTTGGCGTGGCTCGGCACCCCGTCGATCTCGTTGTAGCTTGCCATCACCGCGTCGATCTTCGTGCGTTTCACCACCTGTTCGAACGGCGGGAAGAACATCTCGCGCAAGGTTCGCTCGCTGATCTGGGCAGGGCCGACATTGGTGCCGCTTTCGGGCTGGCCGTGGCCGGTCATGTGCTTGAGCGTGGCCATCACCTTGCCCGGCGCAAGCTTGCGCGTGGTGCCGGTGCCCATCAGCCCTTCGACCGAGGCGACGCCCATCTCGCCGACGAGGAACGGGTCTTCGCCGAAGGTCTCCTCGATCCGGCCCCAGCGCGGATCGCGCGCGACATCCACCACGGGAGAGAGCACCGAGTGGACGCCGCGCGCGTGGGTCTCGTCAGCAATCAGGGCATTGATGTCGCGGATCAGCGCGGGGTCCCAGGTGCTGGCAAGACCAATGGCCTGCGGAAAAGCGGTCGCATCCTTGGCGGCGAGGCCATGGAGCGATTCCTCGTGAAACAGGACGGGGATGCCGAGCCGGGTGTTCTGCATCGCCCACACCTGCGCATCGATCACATACTGGATGCTGGCTTCGATGGAGCGGCGCGGCACCTTGCGCGGAGAGGATGGCCCGGCGCGGTCCGAGGGGCGGGCGATCTGGCCGATCCCGTGGGGGAATTTTGCGGCTGCCTTGGCGGGATCGAAGACATCGCCGTCGCCCTGGATCTGGCCCTTGCTGTCCCAGATGGTGAGGAGCTGCGCGACCTTTTCGTCCAGTGTCATGCGCGCCAGCAGGTCTTCGACGCGCTGCTCGGTCGGCAGGTTGGCGTTCCAGTAGGGCGCGTCTTTCATGGCCCGCTCAACCGCCACCGGCTGCGCCACAGTCGCCGGTGCGGCAACCATCCCGAACGCTGCCAGACACACGCCAGCCGCCAGCGCGGCCCGCTTGATCCCTCTCATTCTATGTCCCTCTCCTGCCACGACGGCTTGACTGACCGCCTGTTTGTGGTAGCGCTACCATGATGAGAGGGACGGGCCTTGTCAACCGGCTTGCGATGCTGATTGTGGCGGTGGGGGCAGCGATGGTCCCGTTCGCTTCGCTGCATGCTGAGGATGGCTACGACCTATGGTTGCGTCAGGCGCCGCTGTCGGCAGCCGAGGCGCAGGCGGCGCGGCCTTATTTGGGGCGGGGCGTCCAGGTGCTCGCGGCGATGTCGCCAACCGTGCAACTGGCGGTGGATGAACTGGGGCAGGCGGGTGCGGGCATGACCGGGCTCGAACCCTCGACCCATCCCGCGCTGGTCCTCGCGCGCGCAGACCGGCTCGAATCCGGCGGCTATCCCAAGGATCCGCGATTGGCAGGCGCGCCACCGGGCAGCTATTCGATCCGCGCCGTGCATTCGGGCCGTATCCTGATCACCGCCAACGACGATCTTGGTCTGCTCTATGGTGCCTTCGCGCTGGTCCGCCACGTCGGAGCGACCGGCACCGTGGCGGACGCCGAGGCCTTTTCTGCCCCCGCCATGCCGCTCAGGATGCTCAACCATTGGGACAATCCCGATGGCCATGTCGAACGCGGCTATGCCGGGCGCTCGATCTTTGACTGGTGGCACCTGCCCGAAAAGCTCGATCCCCGCATGATCGACTATGCCCGCGCCAATGCGAGCGTGGGCATCAATGCGGTGGTGGTGAACAACGTCAACGCCCGCGCCTTCATGCTGGAGTCGCGGTACATCGCGAAGCTCAAGCGGCTGGCGGACGCGTGGCGGCCCTATGGCATCCGGGTGTTCCTGTCGGCGCGGTTCTCGGCCCCGAAGGACATCGGCGGGCTCGCCACCGCCGACCCGATCGACGCTGCGGTCGCGGCCTGGTGGCGGGCCAAGGCGGATGAGATTTACGCCGCCATCCCCGATTTCGGCGGGTTTCTCGTCAAGGCCAACTCCGAAGGCCAGCCCGGCCCGCAGGACTATGGCCGCACCCATGCCGAGGGCGCGAACATGCTCGCCGCCGCGCTGGGCGACCGCGGCACGGTGGTCTGGCGCGCCTTTGTTTACCGGGCCGAGGACGATACCGACCGGACGATGCAGGCCTATGCCGAGTTCCAGCCGCTTGATGGTCAGTTTGCCAGTAACGTCATCCTGCAGGTCAAGAACGGCCCGCTCGATTTCCAGCCGCGCGAGCCGTTCCACCCCCTGTTCGGCGCGCTGCCCCGGACCAAAGTGATGCTGGAGGCGCAGATCACCCGCGAATATCTCGGGCAGGCGACCGGCATCGTCTATCTTGCGCCGCTGTGGAAGGAAGTGCTGGAGGCCGACACCGGGCGGGGCGGAACCGTGGCGCAGATCGTCAGCCCCGTTGGCATGACGGGGGTCGCCAACATCGGCGCGGACCGCAACTGGACCGGAACGCATTTCGACCAGGCCAACTGGTACGCCTTCGGGCGGCTGGCGTGGGATCCCACGCTGACCAGCGAACAGATCGCCCGCGAATGGACCGCGCTGACCTTCACCCGCGCGCCCGGGCCGCGTGACGGGATCGTGCGGATGATGCTCACCAGCCGCGAAACTCTGGTGAAATACACCGGCCCGCTCGGCCTTGCTCACCTCATGGCGACCGGCCATCACTATGGCCCCGGCCCGTGGGTGTGCGATCTGGAGCGGGCAGACTGGAACCCGTGCTACTATCACCGGGCCGACCGGCGCGGGATCGGGTTTGACCGCACCGCTACCGGTTCCGACGCGCTCGCCCAATATGCACCGTCGATAGCGGCCCGCTGGAGCGATCCGGCGACCACCGACCCGCGCCATCTGCTGTGGTTCCATCACCTGCCGTGGGATCATCGCATGGCGAGCGGGCGGACGCTGTGGGAGGAACTGGTCAACGCCTATGGCTGGGGCGTACTCGAGGCCCAGGCGCGGCAGCAGGGCTGGACGAGCCTCACCCCGCATATCGACCCGGAGCGCCACGCCGCCGTTGCAGCCGATCTCGCCATCCAACTCACCGAAGCGCGCTGGTGGCGCGACGCGTCGCTCAGCTTTTGGCAATCGCTTCACGGCCTCCCGCTTCCCGTCGGCGCCGCGCCGATCCCGGAGCGGCTTGAGGCCTACAAAGCGCGCACCTTTCCCGAGGCGCCCGGCCAATGAGACGGCTCATGGTAGCGCTGATCATCGTGCTTGCTGACACTCGGCGCATCGCAGTATGGCGGCTGCCATGAACAGCGCCAAATCCCTCACCGCAGAGACCACCGCTCCGGGCCGCAAACGCAATGCCCGGCGGAGCAATGCCGCCCCGACCATCACCGATGTCGCCCGCGAAGCGAAGTGTTCGCCCATGACCGTCAGCCGGGTCATCAATGGCGAGGAGAACGTGCGCGAGGACACCAAGCAGAAGGTCCTGAGCGCGATTGCGAAGCTCAACTACGTCCCCAACCGCGCGGCGCGCTCGCTGGCGGCGGGATCGCAGTTGCGGATCGCGCTGCTGTTCGACAACCCTTCCGCCTCCTACCTCAGCGAATTCCTGATGGGCGCGCTGGAGGAGGCGAGCCGCCGCGACATCTATCTGGTCGTGCAGGCCTGCGAGAACACCACCGAAGCGCAGAAGGTGATCAAGAAGCTGCTCGACGGGGGGATCGAAGGCTTCATCCTGCCTCCGCCGCTGTGCGACGATCAGAACGTGCTCGACCAGATCCGCGCTGCGGGCGGGATCGCGGTCGCGGTCGGCCCGGGGCGCGCGACCGGCAGCCACGGCGCGGTGCTGATCGACGAGTTCCAGGCCGCCTATGACATGACCCGGCACATCATCAGCCTTGGGCATGAACGGATCGGCTTCATCATCGGCAATCCCGAACAGGTGGCGAGCGGGCGGCGTCTGCTCGGCTACCGGTCAGCGATGGAGGATGCCGGGCTGGCGATTGACGAAAGCCTGATCGCGCAGGGCCAGTTCACCTATCGGTCGGGCATGGTCGCGGCGGAAAAGCTGCTGAGCGCCAGCCATCGTCCCACCGCGATCTTCGCCTCCAATGACGACATGGCCGCCGCCACCGTTGCCATGGCGCACCGGCGGCATCTCGACGTGCCGGGCGACATCACGGTTTGCGGGTTCGACGATACCGAGCTGGCCAGCTCGATCTGGCCCGAGCTTACCACCATCCGTCAGCCGATCCGTGAAATGACCGCCGAGGCCGTCGCCATGATCGCCCGCGTCCACAAGCAGAAGCCGCGCATCGCCCGCGCCAAGGCGGAGCAGCTGACGCTCGCCTACCAGCTCATCCGCCGCAATTCCGACGCAGGGCCCAGCCTTGCCGCATCCTTCAGCAAGCCTCCCGGGAGCCCATGACCGATAATACCACCCCCCGCCGTCTGCGTTCGCGCGACTGGTTCGACAACCGCGAACGTATGGATATGACGGCGCTCTACCTCGAGCGGTTCATGAATTACGGGATCACGCCCGAGGAATTGCAAAGCGGCAAGCCGATCATCGGCATCGCGCAATCCGGCAGCGATCTCAGCCCCTGCAACCGCATCCACATCGATCTGGCCAAGCGCACCCGCGATGGCATCCGTGATGCAGGCGGCATCCCGATGGAATTTCCCGTCCACCCGATCTTCGAGAACTGCCGCCGGCCGACCGCCGCGCTGGATCGCAACCTGCTCTATCTCGGACTGGTGGAGTTGTTGAACGGCTATCCGATCGATGGCGTGGTGCTGACCACCGGCTGCGACAAGACCACGCCCTCGCAGATCATGGCGGCGTCCACGGTCGATATCCCGGCGATTGTGCTGAGCGGCGGGCCAATGCTTGACGGTTGGCACGAAGGCGAGCTGGTGGGCTCTGGCACCGTTATCTGGCGCAGTCGCCGCAAGCTGGCGGCGGGCGAGATCGACGAGGACGAGTTTCTGCGCCGCGCGACCGACAGCGCGCCCTCCGCCGGGCACTGCAATTCGATGGGCACGGCCAGCACCATGAACGCGGTGGCCGAGGCGCTGGGCATGTCGCTCACCGGCTGCGCCGCGATCCCCGCGCCCTATCGCGAGCGCGGGCAGATGGCCTATCGCACGGGCAAGCGGATTGTCGAGATGGTGCTCGAAGACCTGAAGCCCTCCGACATTCTCACGCGCAAGGCGTTCGAAAACGCGATTGCCGCGGTCAGCGTGATCGGCGGATCGTCCAACGCCCAGCCGCACATCATGGCGATGGCGGCGCACGCGGGTGTGAGCCTCGAAACCGATATCTGGCAGAAGCACGGCTATGATCTGCCGCTGCTGGTGAACATGCAGCCTGCGGGGCAATATCTCGGGGAGCGCTTCCACCGCGCGGGCGGGGTTCCGGCGGCCTTGTGGGAGCTGTTGCAGGCGGGCAAGCTGCATGGCGATGTGCTGACCTGCACCGGCCTGACGATGGCCGAGAACCTCACAGGCGCCGAAAGCCATGATCGTGAGATGATCCGGCCCTTCGCCGATCCGCTGATCGACCGCGCGGGGTTCATGGTGCTCTCGGGCAATCTGTTCGACTTTGCGATTCTGAAGACCTCGGTGATCTCCGAAGCCTTCCGCGCCCGCTACCTCTCGCGCCCCGGCTCCGAAGGCGTGTTCGAGGCGCGGGCGATCGTGTTCGACGGGTCGGACGATTACCACCACCGCATCAACGATCCTGCCCTGAACATCGACGAGGATTGCATCCTCGTGATCCGCGGCTCGGGCGTGGTCGGCTGGCCGGGGAGCGCGGAGGTGGTCAACATGCAGCCGCCCGACGCGATGATCCGCGCGGGCAAGCAATGGCTGCCGACGCTGGGCGACGGGCGACAATCCGGGACGAGCGACAGCCCCTCGATCCTCAACGTCAGCCCGGAAAGCGCGGTCGGCGGGGGGCTCGCGTGGCTGCGAACGGGGGATGTGATCCGCGTCGATCTCAACACCCGGCGCTGCGATGCGCTGGTTGAGGAGGCGGAGATTGCGCGGCGGCTGGCCGAGGAGGCTTGCCCGCCGGTGCCCGACAGCCAGACCCCGTGGGAGGAACTCTACCGCGAGAAAACCGGCCAATTGGCCGAAGGCGGCGTGATGGAGTTTGCGCTCAAGTACCGGGGCACGGCGAAAAAGCTGCCGCGGCATAACCATTGATGCGCCGCCTCGCCCTGACTTTGCTGCTGGCCGCAACGCCTCTGGCCGCAGAGGCACCATCGCCGGGCAGCAACCCGATCATCCGCGACCGCTTCACCGCCGACCCCGCGCCGGTGGTGATCGGGGATCGCCTCTGGCTCTACACCGGCCATGACGAGGCGGGCGAGGGCGAGATGTTCAACATGCGCGAATGGCTCGCCTATTCGACCACCGACATGCGGACGTGGACCTATCACGGCCCGATCATGAAGGTGGCGGACTTCGCATGGGCCGCCAAGGACGCATGGGCGGCGCAGGTGATCGCAAAGGGCGGTCGCTACTGGCTCTACGCGGCGGTCGAGCATGACGCGACCAAACCGGGCAAGGCCATCGCGGTCGCGGTTGCCGACCGCCCCGAAGGCCCCTTTACCGACGCCAAGGGCGCAGCGCTGATCAGCAACGACATGACCCCCAAGGGGACCCACAGCTGGGAGGACATCGACCCCACCGTCTTTACCGACGATGACGGCACCACCTGGATCGCGTGGGGCAACCGCCAGTGCTACATCGTCAGGCTGGGCGCGGACATGGTCAGCATTGACGGCCCGATCCGCGAGATCACCCCGCCGCATTTCGAGGAAGGCCCGTGGCTGCACAAGCGGGGCGGGCTCTATTACCTCACCTACGCCTCACTGGACCGCGCGACGCATACCGACGAGCGGGTGTCCTATGCCACGGCGACATCGCTGGACGGGCCGTGGACCTATCGCGGGGAGTTGACCGGATCGGGGGAGGGCAGCTTCACCATCCATCCCGGCATCGCCGAATTCAAAGGCCGGTGGTATCTGTTCCTCCACAACGCCGCGCTGACCATCGGTGAGCGGAACGGCGCGCTCGGGCGGCGGGCGGTGACGGTGGAACACCTCAGCTATGACGCGCAAGGCCTGATGCGCCCCGTCACGCAGACCGCCGCCGGTGTGACTGCTCTAAGCGACGCCGATCCGTAGGCTGACGCTCACCGTCTCGCCCGGCGCGCAGAGCGGCATGGCTCCGGCATTGGCGGCGTCGGGCAGGTGGCTGACCGGCTCAAGACAGAGGATCGCGGGATTGTCGGGCGCGTAGAGATGCAGCAGCCCCGCGCCCTCCGCCGCCAGCGTGATCGTGCCGCAGTCATCGGTAACGCTCGCCGTGCCGTCCCAGCCGGTGAAGCAATGGTCGATCAGCCGCGCCGGCAGAGCCGCGCCCGCCGCAAAGTCAGCGAAATGGGCAGGCGGCAGGCGCTCGCCCGTCGGGATCAGGTCCGCGCCGACCGCGACCACATCCGCCGCTGCAAACCGCACCCGGCTTTCCGGTCGGCGGCGCAGATAGGGGTGGAGGCCGAGGCCGGCAGGCATCAGCCGCTCCGAATGATTGGTCAGCGACAGCGTGATCGCACACCCCGCATCGCTCAAAACGATTTGCTGGCGCGCCAGATAGGCCCAGGGCCAGCCCGGCGCTCTGCCATCATGGCGATGCACCAGCGTGCAGTGAGCGGGGCCATGGCTCTCCACCGCCCAGACCGATTGCCAGCCATGACCGTGGATGGCGTGGCGTTCGGGAAGGAAATTGCGCGCCAGCGCCACCACCGCGCTCTCCCAAGCGAAGCGCCCCTCGGCAATCCGGTTGCACCACGGCACCATAGGAAAACACGCCGCATCGAGCGGTGAGCGCGAGCTGGAAGGCATCGCCCGCAGCACCGGCATGTCGCCGCACGCCAGCGCCGCAATCAGCCCGCCCGCATCCGGCAGCACCCGCGCGTGCCAAGCGCCGCTCTGGAGAACAAGCTCGGCCATTGCGGAAAAACCTCTGTACGATCAGTCTGTCAGCGCGCGGGCGGCGTGGGCGCGGATCCGATCCTGCATCCCGGTGTCGCTATCGAATACGCCGTACCAACCCTGCGGCTCGTGCGGCGGGTCGCCCATATAGGCGGCGTCGCCGGTGGCAAAGCGGAAATCGGCATGGGCCGCGCGCGCTTCGCCATTCCACGCCCAGAAGTTGCTCCCCGCGATCACCCCGCCGCTGCGCCAGCTGGCTTCGACCGCGTCGTAAATGACGCCGTAATAGGCTTCGCGGAAGGTGGTCGCGGCCTCCGGCCCATAGGCCTCGCCATCGCGCGGGAAGCCGAACTCCTCGATCACCAGCGGCTTGCCGAGGCGTTCGGCAATGGCGACATGGGCGGCGACATACTCGGCGACCTTGCGCCGCCCTTCCGGCCATGTCCCGGCCAGATCGCTCCCTGCCACCCAGCCCCAGTTGAGCGGCCAGATATGGGCGGTGACATAGTCCACATCGCGATGCGCCGCGGCGACCAGTTCCGCATCGCCGTTGGTCGCCTGCGTCCCTTCCTGCCCGAGGCTCACCAGATGCCGCGGCGAGCCAGCGCGGATCAGTGCGGCGGTCTCGGCAATCCAGCCGAGATAGGCTGCGCGGTTGGCGGCGATCGCGGCCTTGCTGCCGCCCGGGCGTGGTTCGTTCGCGAGCTGCCAGCTCATGATCGCCGGGTCTTGCGCATAAGCCACGCCGTTCACGCTGTTGCGGCGGGCCAGCAGGCTGCGGATATGCTTGCGGTACAGCGCGACGGCATCCCGGTTGGCGTAGACCGCGGCGGTGGCATCGGCGAAGGCGGGCCAGGGATGCGCCGGATCGCCCATGTCGATATAGGTGCCGGTGGTGCGGTAGAGCAGGGTCTGCAAGCCGCCCGACCACTCCCAGAAATTCGACAGCACCAGCACCGCCGTCATCCCGCGCTTCGCAATCTCCGCCAGCGCGAAGTCGAGACCTGCGAACAGCGCCGCATTGGCGCTGCCATCGGGGCGGGTGAAGCCGGGCGTGATAGCATTCTTGAGCGGGCCTTCCTCGGCCGCCGCCATGATCCTGAGATTGTTGATGCCGAGCGCTTGCAGCCGGTCAAGCTCGCGGATCAGCCGCGCGCGGTTGCCATAGGCCGCATCCGCGCCCAGCCATGCGGCATACCACAGGTTCGCGCCGGTGATCCGGTATGGCGTCTTGCCCCGGACGAGCTGCGTGCCTTGGCGGGTGACGAAGCCGGGAGCAGGGGTCTCACCCCGCGCCGGGACGCTGCTGAGTGCCAGCGTCCCGGCCGCTCCGGCAACGGCCTCACGGCGCGTCAGCCTCACGGCGCGATATCGAGGCCGAAGCCGGGGACGGGCATCCCGCCGCCATCGACCAGATTGACCACGGGCGCATCGGCCCAGGCATAGCGCACGCGGGTGGGCGTCATGCCCGGCGGCGCGGGGATCACCATGCGGCTGCCATCAAGGCTGGCGAGCGCAAAGCGGCAGGTGCCCGGCGCCGCCTCGCACAGTTCGACGCCGAGCGGGTAGGGGCCGCCCTGCGCCTGCAATGCGCCTTCGATCCCGGTGAAGCTGACCGCGACATTCGCGCCTTCACGCACCGCGCGTTCGGGCATCGGCAACCGGCGGCCATTGAAGGCTTCGGCCAGCCTTTTGCCCAGATCGTTCTTGTTGGCGGGGTGAATGTCGGTCGGCTCGCCAATGTCGATCGCGGTGACGAGGGCGGCGTTGCCGTCGGCGACGACGGCGCGGCGCTGTTCGTCGCGCAGTTGGCCCCAGCCGGACTCGCCCGGCGCAGAGCGGCGCTCTCCCCAATCGGCGAGCTGCACCACCAGCATCCGGGTCTGCGGGCCGAACTGGCGGCGCCATCCGGCAAACAGGCTGGCAAGCTTGGCGTCATAGGCGGGCTGTCCCGCGTCGGATTCGCCCTGATACCAGGCCACGCCTGCCAGCGTCATCCGGCCGAGCGGCGCGATCATCGCATTGTGCATCACCCCGATGCCCGCATTGGCATCCCACGGCGCGCGCGGGGGAACGTCGGTGACAGTGGTGGTCGCGTAGTCCCAATCCGCGCCCAGCGGGATGCGCTCCCCATTGGCGGCGGTGAAGTGTAGCCGCTCCGGCCCGGCGAAGAAGCCGCCGGTGTCCCACATATTGTTGGCGGCGATCAGGATGGTGTTTTCGCCCGGCTTTAGGTGCTTGGCCGGCACGCGGTAGGTGCGCTCCGTCCCCCAGCCGAAGGTGTAGCCGACCGGATGGCCGTTGACGAAGGTCAGGTCGAGATCGTCGATGGCACCGATGGCGAGGCTGCCATCCCACTTGGCCTGCTGCGCGGTCAGCGTGATGGTCTGGCGCAGCCACAGATTGGCGCGCGGATTTGTGTCGAGCCCGGTGCCCTTCCATTCGTTCCAGAAGGAAAATTGCGGGATCGGCTTCCAGTCGAGCAGCGCGGGATTTTTCCACGGCTCGCGCCCCTTGTCCTGCGACCGCCACCAGTCGAACCACTGCGGGACGAAGGCCTGGGCGGCGGCATAGGGATCACGGGCGTAGAGCGCGAGCTGATCGAGCGCGGCCTCACCGTGGCGTTCACGCGCGCCTTGCGGATCATACCACGCGCGCGCGGCGCTGCCGCCCCAGTTCGAATGGATGAGGCCGATCGGCGTGGCGGGGTCTTTCTTCCGCAGTGCCTTGGCCATGTAGAAGCAGGCTGCGGAAAAGGGCGCGACGGTTGCGCTGGTCGCCGGGGTCCATGCGACCGGGCTGGCGAATTGCGCTTGCGGCAGAGGCGCGGTCGCCTTGGGAATCATGAGCAACCGGATGCCGTCATCGGCGGCGAGGCGCAGCTGGTTGGAGACATCGAGCGCCCGATCGACCGAAAGCTCCATGTTGGACTGGCCGCTGCACAAAAAGACGTTTCCGATCAGAATGTTGCGATAGGTTGTTGAACCTGCGGAATCGCTGATCGTCAGGGTGTGCGGCGCGGCGGAGTTGGATTGCGCGGGCAAAGTGGCCAAAAAGGCGCCGTTGCCGTCGGATTCTGCAGTGGTTGCGCGGTCATCAAGCCGTAGTGTCACGGTTGTTCCCGGTTTTGCGCGCCCGGAGAGCGTCAGCGGCGCGCCGGATTGCAGCACCATATTGTCGCCAAATCCGGCGTCCAGCACCGGGTTGGAAAGGGCTGCGGCGGACCACAGCGTCGCAAGAGTGACCGGCAAAACTTTGAAAAGACGTAACATCAGCCGAGCCTGGCGCGCGTCTGCGCAAACCCGGCAACGGGCGCGGCGAAGGCAAACAGGCTCCCTGCGAGCGGCCTCTCCGCCATGTCCTGTTGGGACATGTTCTTGGTTGCGGAGGTGACGAAACCCGTTTTGCAGTCTGTCCCGCCGAACGCCATCTTGGTGATGTCGCGGGCGGGCATGGGGACGGTCGCGACCAGCTTGCCATCGGGCGCAAAGCGGGCGACGCAGCCGCCAAGATAGAGCCCGGTCCAGACATGATCCTCGGCATCGACCACCGGCCCATCGGGGTAGGCGGTAGGGAAGTGCGCCGCGGTATCGGCGAAGAGCCGCGCCTCGCCTACACCGGCGGATGAAAGGTCGGCGACCATGATCTTCTGGGCGATGGTATCGGTGAAGTAGATCCGGTCCCCCTGAGCGTTGACCGCAGGGCCATTGGTAATGGCGATCCCGCTTGGCCCGGCAGGGCGGATCTCACCCCGGTCGAAAACATAGAACCGGCCCGACGCGGCCCCCTCGGCATCATCCATCGACCCGAACCACACCCGACCCCAGGGATCGGTGCAGGCATCATTCAGTCGGTTGGTGGCAGGCTCCCCCGGAACCACGCAAAGCTTTGTGAACGCTTGAGATTCCGGCGCGAAAAGGTAGAGCCCGTCCTTCAACCCGCACAGCAATCCGCCCCCTTCAGCGGGGATCGCCCAGCCGATCTGTTCGGGCGCTTCGGTAAAGCCATTGCTGCCCGTGGCCGGGTCAAGGTGCCACAGCCGCTTGCGCTTGATATCGACGAACCAGACGATCGCCCGCTCGGCATCCCACAGCACACCTTCACCCAGCAAGGTGTCAGCGGCGAGCACGGCGGTGACGGGCAGGCTCATCTCCATCCGGCATCGACCCAGTAATTGTGCGCGGTGCAATAGCGCGCGTCGTCCGAGGCGAGGAAGAGAGCCATCGCGGCAATATCGACCGGCTGGATACGGCCGTCAAGGCATTGAGCGGAAACGATTTCCGCCTCCCCTTCCGGCGAATACCACTGCATCTGGCGCGGGGTCTGGACGTTCCCGGGGATGATGGTGTTGACCCGGATGTTGTCCCGCCCCAGCTCGCGCGCCAGGCTGCGGGTCAAGCCCTCGATGGCGGCCTTGGCGGTCTGGTAGATCACCAGATCCTGCAGCCCCAGATGCCAGCTGATCGAGCCCATGTTGACGATCGACCCGCCGCCCGCCGCCCGCATCGCGGGGAGCACGGCTTTGGCGGCGAAGAACTGGTGCTTGAGGTTCACCGCCATCCGCTCGTCCCAATAGGCGGGGGTGACATCATCAAGCGCGTGACGATCATCGCTCGCCGCATTGTTGATCAGCACGTCGCAGCCGCCGAGCTTGGTGATCAGCTTTTCGATCTTGTGCCCGTAATCGGCGCAATCGGTGATGTCGCAGCGCAGGAAGTGCGGCGGGATTTCGACATCCGCGAGCCGCCGGATCAGCTGTTCGCTCGGGCTTTCCTGAATGTCGACAAAGGCGACGGCTGCGCCTTGCCGGGCGAAGGCTTCCACCACCGCCTCACCAATGCCGGAGCCGCCACCACTGACGATCACCTTGCGCCCGGTCAGGCTCGGGTAGATCGCGCTGTGCACGCCAGCGCTGCTCGAATGCGCGTCCAAAACTTGTCCCCATCCCTCAGTGACGCGGCGGATGATCCCTCTCCGGCGCGCCTTGTCAAATCATGTCCTGCCGTCAGATCCGGTCGATAAGACCGCGCGCGGCAAGGTTGCTTACAAAGCCGCCGATCCCCATCGTCCATGCCGGAGCATCGCGTGAGGTTGTGACGGTGTTGGTCAAAGTGCCCAGCCGGTGCGAGCGGATCGTCACCACATCTCCCACCTTGTGCGTGAACCCGGTTCCCGGCGTATCGCGGTCCTGCGTGGGTGCGAACAGCGTCCCGCAGAACAGGACGAAGCCATCGGGATAATGATGTTCCGACAGGCACTGCGCCACCAGATCGAGCGGATCGCGGCTGATCTGGCTCATGTCGTTGCGGCCTTCGAGGCGGTAGCCCTCGGGGCCTTCGATGGTGAGTTCGACATCGGCGCTGCGCACATCATCAATGGTGAAGCCGTCGTCAAACAGGCGGATGAAGGGGCCAATCGCACAGCTGGCGGTGTTGTCCTTTGCCTTGGACAGCAGCAGCGCTGAGCGGCCTTCGAAATCGCGCAGGTTGACGTCATTGCCGAGCGTCGCGCCGATCACCGCGCCATGCGCATCGCAGACTAGCACGACCTCGGGTTCGGGGTTGTTCCAGTGCGAATCCGACCGCACCCCGATGGGCGCACCCGCGCCCACCGCCGACAGCACCGGTGCCTTGGAGAAGATCTCCGCATCCGGGCCGATCGCGACCTCGAGATATTGCGACCACATGCCCTCTTCGATCAACGCGGCCTTGAGCTGCGCTGCGGCATCACTGCCGGGGATGACGGCGCGGATCCCGGCCCCGACCTTGTCTTCAAGCTGGGCGCGGATTGCGGCGGCTTCATTGGCATCGCCGCGCGCCCGTTCCTCGATCACGCGCTCAATGGCTGAGACAGCGAAAGTAACACCGGCAGCCTTGATGCATTGCAGATCGATAGGGGTGAGCAGGCGCCAGCCTTCGGGCAGGCCGTCCTCGACTAGACCGATCGGTGCGCCGCCGCTGAAGCTGCGCCGCGCGATGGCCCCGGAAACGGTGCTGGCGATGCCGGTAAGGTCATGGATCATGCCGCCTTCGATCGCGATGACGCACGGCCCCTCAGGCGATTGCGCCCGGCCGATGAAATGGCCCTGGCGGTAATCCGCCGGCAGACTTTCCAGAATCCTCTCGGCCATTGCTGGCTCTTGCCCTCCTCATTGATAGCGCTACCATAGAACCGCAATCACGGGCCGACAAGCCCCCAAAGCAAGCGATAAGCGGGAGGGAATGGGATGACACGCAGGATGACCGGGCTGGTGAGCGCACTCGCGCTGATGGGGACAGCAGACGCCGTAGCGGCGCGCGATGTGATCGCCGCGTTCGACTTTCTCGCATACGAATCGGTCGAGGCCGAAGCGCCGGTTCCTGAAGGCGCGTTTCGCAATCCGGTCTTGCCGGGCTTCCACCCCGATCCGTCGATTGTGCGCGTTGGCGATGATTTCTATGCCGTCACTTCGACCTTCAGCTGGTTTCCGGGCCTCCCGATCCTGCACAGCACCGATCTGGTCAATTGGCGGCTGATCGGCAATGCCATCGACCGCCCCACGCAGCTCGATTTCAGCGGGCTCGGCACCAATCGCGGGCTGTTTGCCCCCGCGATCACGCATCACGGCGGGCGCTTCTGGATCGTCAACACCTGCATCGAATGCGGCGGTAATTTCGTCATCACCGCGACCGATCCCGCCGGGCCGTGGAGCGATCCGGCGTGGCTCGATTTCGGCGGGATTGACCCTTCCTTGTTCTTCGACGCCGATGGCAAGGCGTGGATCGTCTACAATGATGCGCCGCCCGGTGAGCCGAAATACGAAGGCCACCGCGCGTTGTGGCTGCAAGAGTTCGATCCGGCGGCGATGAAAGTCTTGCCGGGGCGCACCTTGCTGGTGGATGGCGGGGTCGATCCCAGCACCAAGCCGATCTGGGCCGAGGGGCCGCACATCTACAAGATCGGCGCATGGTACTATCTGCTGACGGCCGAAGGCGGCACGGCGGACCAGCATTCGCAAACGATCTACCGCGCGTCCAAGGTGACGGGGCCTTACACCCTCGGACCGTTCAATCCGATCCTGACCCAGCGCGATCTGCCCGCTGGCCGCCCTGAACGGGTCGAGGCCACAGGCCATGCCGATATTGTCCAACTGGATGACGGATCGTGGTGGGGGGTGTTCCTCGCCACCCGACCCTTCGCCGGGCAATCGACGCTGATGGGGCGCGAGACGTTCCTGCTGCCGCTCAGGTGGCAAGACGGCTGGCCGCGCTTCTTGGACCGGCAGGAGGCCGTGCCGATGGTGCTCACCAAGCCGAACCTGCCCGCATCGCCCGGGTCCGCATGGACGAGTTGGCGCGATGAATTCGACGCCGCTCTGTCCGATGAATGGATTGGCCTGCGCACACCCGGGCAGACGCCCCCATTCGCCATCGCGGCGGGAGAGTTGCGGATGATCGCCGGGTCAGCGGCGGCGGGCAGCCTCGGCAAGCCCGCCTTCATCGGTCGCCGCCTGCGCCATCACCGCGCAGCGTTCTCCACCCGGCTCGCCTTCACGCCTGAACGCAACGGCGATTTTGCCGGCCTGCTGGCCTTTATGGACGAGACCCACTTCCTCGCCGCGGGCAAGGAGCGTGGGCGATTGGTGGTGCGCTTGCGCACGTCGGCCGAGCAGGGCAGCAGCGGGGTGATCGTGGCCGAGCAACCGCTCACCACAGATGCACCGATCGAACTCAAGCTCGCGCTTGATGGCGGCAGCGCGCGGGTGTTCTGGCGTGCGGCAGACGCGAGCGCATGGCAGGCCGTCGGCGGCCCGATCAATGTCGAGCCGCTCGCTTCGGTCCACGCCGGGCTGTTCACCGGGCTGGTGGTCGGCCCCTATGCTTTCTCGCCGGGTTAGCGGAGGGGCTCAGTTGGTCTTGAACACATAGACCGGCCCGATCTCGACCGATTGCGCGGCGCCCGCAAAATGGAGCGTGATGGTCGCATCCCCCGCACCGAAGTCGCGCGTGGCGGTGAAGGGCAGGTTGACCATCTGCCAGCGGTCGCCGATCTTGAAGACCTTGTCGCCAAAGCCTTCGTAAGGCGGGGTGCTGCTCTGCATCCGCGCGTAGATCAGGCCCTTGCCGTCATCGGTCTGTGCGCTGATCGTGCGCGCGACTACGGCGACCATGAACTGATCGCCTTCCTTGACCTCGGGAATGATCGGGAGCGCGGTGGTCAGATCCCAGCGGTTTGCGCCCACCTGGGTGGTGGTGAAGCGGGTGGCTTTCTGGAGCCAGATTTCGGGGATATCGAGCCCCTGCCAACTCCCGCCGGCACCACCATGCGCCCAGGCGCGATTGATCGGATCATTGATCAGCTGCCCGGCGCTGCGCAGGGAATCGGGCATTTCGATGCTGGCCGGGTCTTTCAGGCTCGGCTGCGGTGCGGCGGCGGCGATCTGCTTGGCGATGATGGTGGGCGAGCCCTTGACCACGATCGTCTGACCGATCTCGATCTGCTGCCGCGCACCTGCCAATTGCAGCGCGACGATGGCATCGGCCTTGCGGATGCGCTTGTCGGCGCGCGCGCTTACCTCATACCATTCCCACTCCGACCCGACGAGCATAGTGGTGTCACCGAACCCGCCATAGGGCGCGGCGTTTTCCTGAAAGCGCACCCCGATGATCCCCTTGCCGTCCGACCTTTCGGTGCTGACCACGCGGGCGTAGAAGCCGACTGTGACCTGATCGCCCGCGCTGATCTCGGCAAGCAGTGGCACGTTGGTGGCGACGGTGTAGGGAAACGCGCCCTTGGCCTTGATATCGAACACCCGCGCCGCGCCGCCGCCGGGGATGTCGGCCGCTTGCCGTCCGCTGGTTTCGAAGCTGTCGCCATAGCTCGCCCAATCGATCCGGGTCGGATCGTTGATGAGATCGCCCGGCACCTGTTCGTCAAACGCGGCAAGCTCGGGCGGGAGCTGGGCCAGCGCAGGCACGGCAACAGCCAGCAACGCCGCGCCCGCGGCAAGGGTGATCGAGGTATGGTTCATGACCTTCAGGCTCCTCATCCGTCAGTTCTGTTCCTTCAGCCCCACCGCGCCCAACATGCCGGGCAGCCACTTGCGCTGGTTCTGGT
Source organism: Erythrobacter sp. W302b (assembly GCF_046452395.1). NCBI lineage: Bacteria > Pseudomonadati > Pseudomonadota > Alphaproteobacteria > Sphingomonadales > Erythrobacteraceae > Erythrobacter > Erythrobacter sp. W302b. Next base: position 484,957 of record NZ_JBKFDH010000001.1, read on the forward strand.
CATAGAACGGGAAGGTGTTGGTATAGGCCCACATGCACACGCCGATCCCGGTGGGGGCGAAGGCATCGGTGATCATGCGGTGATACTTCACCCGGTCGGCCAGCGGGATGTGCGCATCATAAGCGCCGACTTCGCCCATGAACGGAGTCTTGCCGGTGCGGGCGATATAGGTCTGGATCGAGGCCACATCCCGGGCGAGTTGGGCGGCATCCTGCGTCGTCGGGAACACCCGGCCCACGGGCGGCATATCGGGTTTGGTCCACTCCGCCCCCTGATGGGTGTAGGTGAAGGGGTCATAGTAGTGGAAGGTCGGGTGGATGTTCGGGTCTTCGGGCAGTGGCAGCGTTTCCAGCGACTTGATCCCGCTCCAGTTCTCGCCGCCGATAATCACCGCACGGGTCGGATGCAGCGCGCGCACTTCCTTCAGCGCCGGGGCGAGGGTGGCGAGCAGATTGCTGTGGTTGAAATTCTTGTGCGGCTCGTTTTCGAGTTCGAACCACAAGGTGGCTTCGGGGTAACCGGCAAAGCGCGCCGCGATCTGTTTCCAGACCCCGCCATGCCAGGCAGCCACCGCCAGCGGATCGTCATGGATCGGGTCGAAGTGGTGGCTGTTGAGGATGACGTTGAGCTTCGCCTCCAACGCCCAGTCGACGATCTGCTGCACCCGGTCCATCCACTTGGGATCGACCGTGTAGGGCGGGGTGTCGCTGCTCTTGTTGTGCCAGCGCACCGGGATGCGGACGGTATCGAAACCGGCGGCGGCAATCCGCTCGAAATCGGCCTTGCGCGCCGGAGCGCCGCCCCATGCGCCTTCGGTCATCGGTTCGAGCGTGTTGCCCATGTTGATGCAGGTGCCGACCGGCAGCGGCTTGGTGACAGGCGCAGGCGATTGCGGGGCCTGCGCCAGCGTGGCGGATGCCAGCCCGAGCGCCGCAACGCTCAATGCCGATGCCAAAGCAAAGCACTTCATTGGTCTCTCCCTTGATGCAGCCTTTTCGGCTTGCTTGTTCCCCAGTCCGATAGCTTCAGCCCGTCAGCGGCAGGGCAATACCGCTTCCGCATCACTCCCCAACCGCACTTCGGCGATGGCGAAATCCGCCTTGCCCTCGGTCTCCAGCACGAAGGGCCGTGTCAGTTTGGCAACGTCCGCGCCCTTGTCGCGCAGGCATTTGAGCGGGATGCCATAGCGAATGTAGCCTTGGCTGACCGGCAGAGCGATCTCGGCAAACCCCCGGCTGCCGGGGCCGGTCGCGCCGATCCGCGCCTTGGCGGGCGCGTGCCAGCTGCGCAGCGTCACCAGCAGCATCACATCGCCATTGGCTTCGCGCGCGACATCCACACCATCGAGATTGCCGAGCTGCACACTCGCATTCCCGCCGGTGATCGCAAAGCGCTTGGCCCCTTCCTGCACCTTGTAATTCTCAGCCGTCACCCGCATCCGTCCGCCGAGCGCCTCGGCGGGAAGGGTGGTGACGCGCGTTTCGACCTCGCCGTCAGTGCCGGTCAGCATCAACGACCACCGCGCTGCCGGAGTGCCCGCGTTGAGCCACACGCGGCTATCGCCCGCGAGGCTCTTGGTATCGAGCTCTGGCAGCATCGCCCAGTCACCCGCCCGCGCACTGTAATCGAGGCCGAAGCCGAGCGGGAACAGCGCGCCTTCGCTCAGCAGCGTGGTGCGCGGCCATGCGGCGGGCAGGGTGCCGGTGAAATCGAACCGCGGCTTGCCCGCGCTATCACCCACCAGAACATCGGCCACCCCGCCGCCCTCGCTCCCCGGCAACCATGCGACCACGAAAGCGTCAGCGGTGTTGAGCGCGGGGTTCACATAGAGCGGCCGCCCGGTGATCATCACCGCGATCACCGGAATGCCCTCGGCCTGCAATTTTCGCATCGTCGCGTAGGGCGCGGTCAGTTGGGGATCGAGCACCAAGGCCGCCCGGTCGCCCTGAAACTCGGCATAGGGCGTCTCGCCGAACACCACCACGGCGGCGTCGGGCTTTTCGGTGTAGCTGCCATCGGGCGAGAGGACAGCGCTGCCGCCGCCCGCCTCCACCGCCTGCTGCAATCCGCTCCAGACCGAGGTTGCGCCGGGGAAGTGGCGATTGTCGATCCCGGTGCCTTGCCAGGTCAGTGTCCAGCCACCTGACTGGCGCGCGATGTCATCAGCCCCGTCGCCCGCGACCAGCAACCGCTTGCCCGGAGCCAGCGGGAGCACGCCCTGATTCTTCAGCAGCACCAGCGACTTGCGAACCGCTTCGCGCGCAACGGCACGGTGCTCGGGCGCGCCGAGAAGCTCGTATTGGCCGGCATAGGGGCGGTCGGATGGTTTGCCTGCCTCGAACAACCCGAGCCGCGCCTTGACCCGCAGGATCCGCGCCACCGCATCGTCGATCCGTGCCATCGGGATCGCACCCGACTTCGCCCGCGCGAGCAGATCATGGTAGATCGGCTTCCACGTATCGGGCGCCATATACATATCGAGGCCCGCCAGCAGCGCCTGGGGGCATGCCTCATTGGTGCAGCCCGCCACTTGCCCGTGAGCGTTCCAGTCGGAAACGACAAAGCCACCGAAGTCCATCCGCTCCTTGAGAACGCCGGTGATCAGCGAGTGGTTGCCGGTCATTTTCACGCCCTGCCAGCTGGAAAAGCTGACCATCACGGTCGAGACGCCCTCGGCAATCGCAGGGCCATAGGGCTTGCCGTGAATGTCACGCAACGCCGCCTCGCTGACCGAACTGTCGCCCTGATCGACGCCGTTATCGGTGCCGCCATCGGCAAGGAAATGCTTGGTCGAAGCGATCACGTAAGGCCCGGCCAGCAAATTGTCGCCCGCAGGCGGTCCCTGCAATCCGCGCACCATTGCGCCGACATAGGAGGCGACGATCTCCGGATCGGAAGAATAGCCCTCGTAAGCGCGGCCCCAGCGGAAATCCTGCGGCACGGCGACGGTCGGGGCAAAGGTCCATTCCTGCCCGGTGACCCGGATTTCCTTGGCCGTGATCGCGCCAATCCGTTCGATCAGCGCCGGATCGCGCATCGCGCCGAGCCCGATATTGTGCGGAAAGATCGTTGCGCCAATGATGTTCGCATGGCCGTGAACCGCGTCGATGCCCCAGATCATCGGGATGCCCACCCCACCGTCCGACGTGTCGACCGAAGCGAGGTAGAAATCATCCGCTGCCTTCAGCCAGTCGGGCGCGGGGGACAGGTCATTGCCGTTTGGGCCACTATTGCCGCCGACCAGCAGCGAGCCGAGCTTGTATGTCCTGAAGTCATCAGGCGTGACGCAGCACAGATCGGCCTGCACCAACTGCCCGACCTTTTCCTCGATCGTCATGCGCGCCATCAGCGCCGCAATCCGAGCCTCGTGCTCCGCGCGGGTCGGGACGGGGTAGTCGTAGGCGGGCCAGATCGAGGGATGGGCGGTGCCGGGCGCAGCAGGCGCAATCGTCGCAGCAGCGGCTGGCGCGGGTGTCTGGGGTGCTTCCGCCCAAGCGGTCGGCGCAACCTTGGCCGAGGCCAGAAGCCCCGCGACAAGGCAAGCCCGTGTGCGACCTGAATGGCCTGTCATTTCCCTCTCCCATGGCGGTGATGCCCGCCAGACCCCTGCGTTCTTGCTAACGCTAACATTGATGTTGGAAAATCTGTAGCGGGAAGTCAATCCGGCCGGTGGCTGATTGGCGGGGGGTCAGGGGAGGTCTGGCCTAGTCCAATGAAACCTATGCTGAAAATGCCGCGTAAATACGAATGCACGGACACTTCAGTGCAATGATAGCGATACCATAAAAGGCTCGAAGGCAAGGAGAGGCGCGATTCGAGCGGGCCGCGCCCCGGTCGTCAGCCGCGTGCGACATTCTCCAGCAATTCGCCGGTGACAGGATAGCCTGCATCGCTGAGGATCGTCAGCCACGGCTTGCCATCCTGCTCCACCACCTGCGGCATGATCGTGCGCACCGGAATCGCTTCGGCTTGCGCGCGGGCTTCCTCGAAGCTGGCAAACAGCGCGAGGCGTTCGAGATTGCGGCGGGTGGGGAAGATCAACTTGATCTCCCCGCGCTCCGCCGCGTCGAGCGCACCTTGCGCACTGGTCCAGAACAGGTGGGTGTTCTCCGCATGGTCGATCGACACATCGACCGCCCCGGTGCCGAGATTGGCGAGGTAGAAGCGCGTGTCATAGACCCGGGCAATCGCCTCGTTCTTGGGGAACCACCGCGCGAACGGGGTGATCTGCGCCAGATCGAGCGTCCAGCCGAAGGCTTCCAGCACCGGGGCCAGTGCGCCCGTTTCTGCCAGCATCGCGCGCGCCTCCGCCGCGCGGGCGGCGTTGATGTCACCGGCCAGCCCGAGTGCGAGGCCGGTCTCCTCCAGCGTCTCGCGCACAGCGGCGATCTGGTGCGCGGCTTCATCGGGGGTGAGGCCGCTGGCTGCTGCCACATCTTCGCCCAGCGCATAATCCGCCGGATCGACCCTGCCTCCCGGAAACACCGCCATCCCGCCCGCAAACGTCATGTTCCGCGAACGCACCGTCATCAGCACCTCCGGCGGTGCCCCGTTGGGGGCATTGCGGAAGATGATGATGGTGGCGGCCGGAATGCCTTGGGGGCTGGAATCACTGGTCATGGCGGTCAAGGATGGCCTTGCGGCTGGCGCTTGCCAAGAGCGAAGGCGCAGTCCTGCCGGGTTTCCGTCGCCCGCCGCAGCGCCGATTGAACCAGCGAGGACAGAGTGTCGGGTTCCTTTACAACCGCGCTCCGGATCCAACGTGGTCAAATCGGAAAAGCGTTGAATTTCCGACATATCTCATGTTTGGCACGCACTGTGCATCATACGTGGCGGTCCTAATGGTCTTCAAAGTGAGGTGCGACCCTTCCTGGTCTCCGGGTTGCGCCTCCCCAAAATGAAAAGCGCTCCGCACTGGTCCTGCGGAGCGCTTTTTCTTTGTGCGTGATGCGCGGGTGCGTCTTCGGCGCTGTTCCTCCGCTACGCTGAGGGCGCCGGTGGGCGGCCGGTCGGCCGTGCATCCGTAGAATAGAAAGGTTGAGGGAGATCAGTGCCCCCCATTCGCTGTGCGAACGGGGAGGGACTGAACGTTCAACCGACCTTGGCGACCCCGCTCTGATCCATCAGCTGCTGCAATTCACCCGCTTCGAACATCTCCATCATGATGTCGCTGCCGCCGATGAATTCGCCCATCACGTAAAGCTGCGGGATGGTCGGCCAGTCGGAGAAAGCCTTGATGCCCTGACGAATTTCCATGTCCTGCAACACGTCCACGCTTTCGTAGGCGACGCCGCAATGGTCGAGGATCGCAACGGCCTTGCTGGAAAAGCCGCACTGCGGGAACAGCGGCGTGCCCTTCATGAACAGGACGACGTCGTTGCTGGTGACAAGATCGGAGATACGGGAATTGGCGTCGGACATGGTGCGTTGCGCCCCTGATGCTTTGGGTGGGTGTTGCGGGATTACGTGGGGACCACGGTGGTGACTTGCAAGGCGTGCAGTTCCCCGCCCATGCGTCCGCCGAACGCGGCATAGACCAGTTTGTGCTGCGCCACGCGGCTGAGACCGGCGAATTGCGGCGCGGTGACAGTGGCTGCCCAGTGGTCATCATCCCCGGCAAGGTCGCGCAATTCCACTGTGGCACCTGGCAGGGCAGCAAGGATTGCGGCTTCGATGGCGCTGGCCGACATCGGCATGGCTCAGACCTCGCCGAACAGCTGACGCCGGGCCTCGACGGTCATGTCTTCCAGCTTGGCGCGGATGTCGGCTTCGCTGACATCGGCTTGCGCGGCCGTCAGATCGCCGAGCAGCTTGCGCACCACATCCTCATCGCCCGATTCCTCGAAATCGGCTTGCACCACGGCCTTGCGGTAGGCGTCGGTTTCTTCCGGGGTGAGCTTCATCAGCCCGGCCGCCCATTCGCCCAGCAGGCGGTTGCGGCGCGCGGCGATGCGGAAGGCGGTGTCATTGTCGAGCGCGAACTTGGCTTCCTCGGCGCGTTCGCGATCCTTGAAGTCGGTCATGTGCTTGCGTGTCCCTTCCGATACGATCCGCGCCAGCGATAGAGGCGGGCGGGCGCAGCTTCAAGCGGGAAGCCGCGCCCGCACGGCACTAATCCATCGTCACGACAAGCTTGCCCACGGCCTCGCGCGCTTCGAGCTTGGCGATGGCATCGCCGGCACGGGCGAGGGGGAAGGTTTCGGAGACCAGCGGATCGATCTTGCCCGCTTTCATCAGATCGAACAGCTCGTTGACCTGCGCGTGGAAGCCCTCGGGATCGCGCGCCGTGAAGGCGCCCCAGAAGACGCCGCAGATGTCGCAGGATTTGAGGAGCGTGAGGTTGAGCGGCATCTTGGCGATCCCGGCGGGGAAGCCGACCACCAGGAAACGCCCCTCCCACGCGATGGCGCGCAGGGCAGGCTCGGAATATTGCCCGCCGACAATGTCATACACGATGTTCGCGCCTTCGGGGCCGCAGGCTTTCTTGAAGGCGTCGGCGAGCGCCTTGGAGGCGTCCTTGTCCATCGCCTCGCGCGGGTAGATCACGACCTCGTCGGCCCCGGCCTTGCGCGCAACTTCGCCCTTGGCCTCGGAGGAGACGGCGGCAACCACACGCGCGCCGAATGCCTTGCTGAGTTCGATGGCCGAAAGCCCCACGCCGCCCGCCGCGCCAAGGATCAAGACGGTGTCGCCCGCCTTGATGTGCCCGCGGTCCTTGAGGCCGTGGATGGTGGTGCCATAGGTCATCAACAGCGAGGCGGCCTTCTCGAACGGCACGCCATCGGGCACCTTGAACATCCGGCCAGCGGGGACAACGACCTTCTCGGCCAGCCCTCCGTTGCCGATCCCGGCCAGCACCCGGTCACCCACGGCAAAGCCTTCGACGCCTTCGCCCACCGCCTCGATCACGCCCGAGATCTCGCCGCCAGGCGAGAAGGGCCGCTGCGGCTTGAACTGGTACATGTCGCGGATGATCAGCCCATCGGGATAGTTGATCGCGCAAGCCTTGACCGCGACCAGCACTTCGCCCTTGCCGGGGGTGGGGGTCTCGACCTCGTCCAGGGTCAGCGTTTCAGGCCCACCGATGGCGTGGGTGCGAATAGCTTTCATTGTGTCCTCTCCCGGTATGGTAATTCTATGCCGCCGCGGTGCCGCGCATCAGCCACGGCTGACCGGCGGTGCGGCTTGCTTCGAAGGCGCCGATGGCCTCGTCCCGCGCCATCGTCAGCCCGACCTCGTCGAGCCCGTGGAGCAGGCAGTGCTTGCGGAACGGGTCGATCTCGAAGACGAAGCGGTCCTGATAGGGGGTGGTGACGGTCTGCGCCTCGAGATCGACGCTGATCTCCAGCCCCTCACGCGCCACTTCCAGCAGCCGGTCGACCGCTTCTTGCGGAAGCACCACGGGCAGGATGCCGTTCTTGACCGCATTGCCCGAATGGATGTCGGAAAAGCTCGGCGCGATCACCACGCGGATGCCAAGGTCGAGCATCGCCCACGCCGCGTGTTCGCGGCTCGATCCGCAGCCGTAATTGTCGCCCGCGATCAAGATCGGCGCACCCTGGTAGGCGGGATCGTCGAAGACATTCCCGGGTTCCGCGCGCAGCGATTCAAATGCGCCCGCGCCAAGGCCTTCGCGGCTGATGGTCTTGAGCCATCTGGCCGGGATGATGATGTCGGTATCAACATTCTTGAGGCCGAGCGGAATGGCGCGGCCTTCGACGTGGGTGAGGGGCTGCATGGGGTTCCTGTCAATCAGTTTGCGGCGGCTCGCCCGACGGAATCGGGCCGGGCTGCGTCGGCTCGTTCGGCTTTTTCTTGCGCTTGTTGGTATAGAGCAGCGCGGCAGCAATCGCCGCCGATCCGATGGCACCGGCAGCAGCAATCGCGGCGTTGCGGGCGGTGTTGTTCTTGGGCTTGTCGGTCATGATGTTACCTTGCGCCTCACGCGGCGGTGTTTCAAGGGGCTGGCGTTACGCCAACTCGCGCACGTCGGTGAGCCGCCCGGTGACGGCGGCAGCCGCTGCCATGGCAGGCGAGACGAGGTGGGTGCGTGCACCGGGACCTTGGCGGCCGACGAAGTTGCGGTTGCTGGTTGAAGCGCAGCGCTCGCCCGCGGGCACCTTGTCGGGGTTCATGCCGAGGCACGCCGAACAGCCCGGCTCGCGCCATTCGAAGCCCGCCTCGGTGAAGATCCGGTCGAGGCCTTCATCCTCGGCCATGGCTTTCACCAGACCCGAGCCGGGGACAACGATTGCCCAGCGGACATTGTCAGCCTTGCGGCGGCCCTTGAGAATCGCGGCGGCGGCGCGCAGGTCTTCGATGCGGCTGTTGGTGCAGCTGCCAATGAACACGTTCTCGATCGGCACCTCGGTCATCGGGGTGCCGGGGGTGAGGCCCATGTAATCGAGCGATTTCTGCGCGGCGACGCGCTTACTCTCGTCGGCGAAGTCCTCGGGGTGCGGCACCGTGCCGCCAATCGGCACGACGTCCTCGGGGCTGGTGCCCCAGGTGACACTGGGTTCGACATCAGCGGCGTTGATCGTGACCGACTTGGCGAAGGTCGCGCCGTCATCGCTGTGAAGCCTGCGCCAATAGGCGACCGCCGCATCCCACTCCGCGCCCTTGGGGGCCATGGGGCGGCCCTTGAGATAGGCGAAGGTGGTGTCATCCGGCGCGATCAGGCCCGCACGCGCGCCGGCCTCGATGCTCATGTTGCAGACGGTGAGGCGTTCCTCGATGGTCATGCGCTCGAACACCTTGCCCCGGTATTCGATCACATAGCCCGATCCGCCCGCTGCCCCGATCCGGCCGATGATGTGGAGGATCAGGTCCTTCGCGCTGATGCCGGGGCCAAGATCGCCCTCGACCCGCACTTCCATCGGCTTCGACTGCTGGAGCAGCAGGGTCTGGGTGGCGAGCACATGCTCGACTTCACTCGTCCCGATCCCGAACGCCAGCGCGCCGAGCCCGCCATGACAGGCGGTATGCGAATCGCCGCAGACGATGGTGGTGCCGGGCAGCGAAAAGCCCTGTTCCGGTCCGACCACGTGGACGATCCCCTGTTCCTTGGCGGTTGCGGGGATGTAACGGATGCCGAAGGCGGGGGCGTTGACCTCGAGCGCGGCGAGCTGCGCTGCGCTTTCGGGATCGGCGATGGGCATCGGCATGCCGTTGGCGTCTCGTCGCGCAGTCGTCGGCAGGTTGTGGTCGGGTACTGCCAGGGTCAATTCGGGCCGCCGCACCGGACGCCCGGCCACTTTCAGCGCCTCGAAGGCCTGCGGGCTGGTGACTTCGTGCACCAGATGCCGGTCAATATAGATCAGCGCCGTCCCATCATCGCGTGTCTCCACGACATGCGCGTCCCAGATCTTTTCGTAGAGGGTGCGAGGGCGGCTAGCCATGATCGGGTCCATTATTCGGGGGTGAGAGTGCGGCCCAATAGTCACGATTGTCGAGCCGTGGCAAGATTGCGGCAATTCATCGACACGCCTTGGTGGAAATTGTCATAATCTTGCGCTAGCTTACAGACATGTCAGCAAACGAATCCCCGGCGGTCGCCTTTCTTCACCCGATCATCGTCCAGCCGGGCGACATCGACTTCATGGGCCACGTCAACAACGCGCGGTATCTCAACTGGGTGCAGGACGCGGTGCTTGCGCACTGGAACAAGCTCGCCCCGGCCGAGGATGTGGCCAGCAAGGCGTGGGTCGCGCTGAAGCATGAGATCACCTATCGCAAGCCCGCCTTTCTTGAGGACGACGTGATCGCCCAGACCGTGCTCGAACGCTTCAACGGCGCGCGCGCGTTCTATTCGACGTTGATCAAGCGCGGCGAAGAGGTGCTGGCCGAGGTGCAATCGAGCTGGTGCTGCATCGATGCAGAAACCCTGCGACCGGCGCGCATCGGCGAGCATCTGCGCGAATTCTTCTTCCCCAAAGGGGAATAAGCGGCAGGCCTGAGCGGCCTGATCGCAATGGCTTCATCCCGAATGCGGCCATTTGCAACCACGCTGCGCAACGCGGTTGGATGGGCCCCCTTGGCGGAGTCACGGCCCGTCGATTCCTAACACGTGATGTTGCAATTCATGCAGCGATGCCTGTGGGTGAGTGCGGGTCACTCACTTAGGAAGACGACATGACCGAAGAACGCATCACGGAAACACGCACGCCTGAAGGCAATACCCACACCACCACCACGATTGTTACAGACCGGGCAAGTTCTGGCGGTGGCACCAAATGGGTCGGGTTGATCGTGCTGGTCCTGATCGCTGTGGCGGCGCTTTTTGTGTTCTCGCAAATGAGCGAATCCGAAGCGGCCAAGGATGCTGCGGTTGCTGAAGCCGCGCAACAGGTGGGCGATGCGGCCGAACAGGTCGGCGCAGCGGCCGAAGAGGCGGTCGACAAGGTCACGAACTGAGCGTGACGTGACGCCTCTGAACGGCGGCATTGTCAGTGGGAGTGTGTCGCCTGCGGCGCGGGCGCGCGCGACCCTCGCGCAAACGCAATTGCCATAGGGGCTTTGCGGACTATACGCATCTGCATGGCTTGCCCGTGCGTATCCTTGGTCCGATGAACCCGCATTTTGCCCCAGGCTTCACGCTGCCTAAGCGGACCTTGCAGAGCGCCATCGGCCTTGCGCTGGCGCTGGCGATTGCCGGGAGCTGGCTGGGGATCCATGCTTACGGCATGTTCGTGTTCGAACTGACCTGGTCGAACTGGCCCTTAGCGCTGGCGCTGGCAGCGGTGCAGTGCTGGCTTTCCGTCGGCGTTTTCATTGTCTGTCACGATGCGATGCACGGGACGCTGGTGCCCGGCCAGCCGCGTATCAACGGAGCCATCGGCGCCGTGCTGCTGGCGCTCTATGCGGGCTTCGCATGGCGGCAGTTGCGCGATGCGCATTTCGATCATCACAAGCTGGCCGGCCATCCGGGTGATCCCGATTTCGACGAGCACAATCCAGCTGATTTCCTGAGGTGGTACCGCACCTTCTTCCGGCGCTATTTCGGCTGGCGTTCGATCCTGTTTGTGCACACCGTGGTCGGGATCTACTGGCTGGTGCTGGATATTCCGATGGTGCAGATCGTGCTGCTCTATGGTCTGCCGGCGCTGGGATCATCGCTCCAGCTGTTCTATTTCGGCACCTTCCGCCCGCACCGCCATGCGCCGGGCGAGGATGCGACGGATTTCGCCGACCGCCACAACACCCGTAGTGAGGATTTCGGCACGCTCGCGAGCCTCGCCTCGTGCTTTCATTTCGGCTATCATCTGGAACACCACCGCCGCCCCGATGTGCCGTGGTGGGCGCTGCCGCGTGCGCGCCGGGCCGGGGTGGGCCGGGTTGAATCGATTGAGAAGGTGCCTGCATGAGCTGGCTCGAAGTGTTTCTCACCGTCATGTCCTCGCTGATCGGGATGGAGCTGTTCGCGTGGTATGCGCACAAGTACATCATGCACGGCTGGGGCTGGGGCTGGCACCGCGATCATCACGAGCCGCATGACAATCTGCTGGAGAAGAACGACCTGTTCGCGGTCGTCTTCGGCACGATCAACGCCGCGATGTATATCTACGGCTCGCTCTACTGGGACTGGCTGTGGTGGTTCGCCGTCGGCATCACGCTCTACGGGGTGATCTATACGCTGGTGCATGACGGCCTCGTCCACCAGCGTTATTGGAAGTGGGTGCCGAGGAAAGGCTACGCCAAGCGGCTGGTGCAGGCGCACAAGCTCCACCATGCGACCATCGGCAAGGAGGGCGGGGTCAGCTTCGGCTTCGTCTTCGCGCGCGATCCGGCCAAGCTGAAAGCCGAGCTCAAGGCGCAAAAGGAAGCGGGGATCGCCGTGGTGCGCGACAGCGCAGGGGCTGAGGGCTTCGAGACCGTGGGGCGTAACCTCTAAGGCGCCTGCGTCAGGCTGAGATTGTTGCCCTCGGGATCGAGGAACCACGCGACCTTCGCGCCCGATGCGGGGTGCGTCCACACGCCGCGCGCGTCCTGCCCGTAGCCCTCGTAGATCGCGAAGGTCACGCCCTTGGCGGTCAGCGCATCGATCATCGCCGTGATATCGGCGACCTGCCAGCCGAGCACTGTATGCTGGCCGGGCTGGTGGTTTTCTATCGCCGTGAGCCGCAGCGTGGTGCCCGCCAGATCATAGCTGACCGCGAAAGGATCTTCGCCGGTTTCGGTGAGGCCCAGGGTTTCGGTGTAGAAGCCGCGCGCCTTGGCCAGATCGGCGGTGAGCACGAAGCAGACGGGCTTGGCATCGGTGAGCATTGCGTCTCTCCCCAACGGGGCGACTCGCCCTGCGCTTGTCCCCCGGGGCCGAGATTACGCTATCTGCCCCTCCGCGCCAAAGGGTCAGCCAGCCGCGAGCCGCGCGGCGTGTTCCTTCACCAGCGCGATCATGTTGGGCACGCCCTGCGTGCGGTTGCTCGAGAGCTGGTTCCTGAGATCGAACGGGGCGAGCGCGCCCATCACGTCCATCTGCGCGACCTCGGCAGCAGGCTTGTCCTGCACCGCGGCGATGACCAGCGCGACAATCCCTTTGGTGATCGCGGCATTGCTGTCGGCGAGGAAGTGGAGCTTTTGCTCCTCCTGCGAGGCGGGATAGACCCAGACCGCCGCCGAACAGCCGCGCACCAGCGTCGCATCGGTCTTGAGCGCATCGGGCATCGGCTCGAGGCTGCGGCCGAGCTCGATCAGCAGGCCGTAACGTTCGTCACCTTCGAGGAATTCATATTCCTCGAGAATATCGGAAAGGGTGCGCAATGACTAACTCCGTTGCCCTGAGCCTGTCGAAGGGCTGCTTCATTTTTGTGCTATCGCCCTAGAAGATCGGGCGATGCTTCGACAAGCTCAGCATGAACGGGGTTGGGAGGAGGCCGTTCCGCGCAATTACCCGCTCAGGCCGCCGGGCCGGGTAAGGGCATAGTAGATCACATAGAACCAGCCGAAGAAGCCGTGGATGGCGGCCCAGATGATCGACTTGTGGAGGCTCCAGCTGATCGCCACCGCGATCGCGCTGCCGAGGCCGATACCCGCCTGCGTCGCGGTATTGCGAGCTGTGCTCACAGCTCGACCCCGCTGGCGATGGCTTCCAGCTTGCGGATGCGCTCCTTGAGATCGGCCAGTTCGATCCGGGCGGTGCCGATGCTGGAACCGTCAGCCGCCGCAGGGTGGTGGACGTTGCGGTCCAGCTCCTGCCGCTTGAGGTCAAGCCAGCCCTGCCAGCCACGCAGCAGCGCGGCGGCGATGACGATGATCGCGATCAGGCCGGATGTGGCGGTGATCACGGAAGGGTCGAGAAGCGGAGTGATCATTTGTGCTGTTCCTCCTTCGCCTGCGGTAGAGCCCGCAGCGCTTCGATTTCGGCCGCGATCTGCGCTGTCACGCGCGCATCGCCGGTGTTGCTGTCGGTGACGATGCGTTCCAGCACTTTCACCCGTTCCTTGAGTTCGCTCACCTCGCGCCGGGCGGCTTCGATTTCGGCCAGGCTGCGCCCATCTTCGCGGGTCACGACCTTCTGGTTGCCGTCCTCATCGGTGATAATCCCGGCGCGGGCCCGGATCGATTCGACGATCCCCCAGATCACGATCGCAACCAGCGCAACGATAGCCCAACTGCTCATGGTGCGACATTCTCCGTCTGGCGCTCTGCGGGGGCCAGCGCGAGGGTATCGCGGCGCAGCGCTTCGATCTCGTCCGCCAGCAGGCTGCCCCGGTCGGTCGCGATCCGTTCCAGCACGCGCAGACGGTCTTCGATCATCTGCTGGCGTTCAGCGATCTCGCGGACGCCGGGGGTGTGCGGGTCGGCGGGAAGCCGGGCTTCATGGCGCAGGCGCTTGCCCTGCATCACCTTGTCGACGATGCCGTTCAGCGTCATGCCCGTGATCAGAGCGATCGCGACGATGGTCATCGCTATCAGAACCATTTCGGCCATCACGCTTCCCCCTTGTCCTTGAGGCCGGACATGGCGCGATCCCGCAGCGCATCGATTTCCGCGCCGAGGTGGTAGCCGCCGTCGGTCACGATCCGTTCGACATTGACCAACCGGTCCTTCATCGCACCGAGTTCAGCGCGCAGTTCGGCGTTTTCCTGGGTGAGCAGAGTAACGCGGTGTGCGGTCTCCTTGTCCGAGCCGGGCTTCAGGGACTGGCCCCACATGCCTTCGAGCGGATACCCGTTCTTGATCTTCATGCGCGTCGTCTGGAACGAGGCGAGAATGCCGAGCGCGCCGAGCGTGAAGCCGCCGCCGATGATCCAGCCGAGATAGGGGAGGAAAGCGTCGAAATTCTCCATCACACGCGCTCCTTCTTATCGAGACCGAGCGGGACGCCCGTGCCATGGTCTGCCGTCCGCACGTCGCGCAGCGCTTCGATTTCCTGGGCGAGCGAGTAGCCACGGTCGGTGACGATTTTCTCGAGCACGATCATGCGATCCTGCATGGCGTCGAGCTTGTCGTGCAGCGCCTTGTTCTCGGCCTTGAGCCGCTCGGTTTCGCCCGTGTCGGGCTTGACGGTCTTGCCGCCCCACTCGTCCTCGAGCGGGTAGCCGTGCTTGGCGCGGATCCAGTTGTTGATCAGCCAGCCTGCGGTGCAGACGATAACGATCATGACGACGAAGGGCGGGGCTCCAAATTCCATCACACGCGCTCCTTCTTCTCGAGGCCGAGCGGCACGCCCGCGCCTTCTTCATCCACCCTGCGGGTGTCGCGCAGGGCCTCGATCTGGGTGGCAATGTCATAGCCGCGGTCGGTGACGATCCGCTCGAGCACCTGCACCCGATCTTCGAGGCGCTGGATCTTCGAGGCGTATTGCGCGGCCTTTTCGGCGGTCTGTTCGGCGGTGGCACCGAGCTGCATTTCAGCCATCTTCTGCTGGTGCTTTGTCCACAGCGCGATGACCGGGATCATCAGGGCGATGATCGGGATCATCACTCCAAGGCTTCCTGCGTCCATGATACGTGTCCCTGTTGCGTGTGTTCGGGCTTAGCGCAGCCGCTCGATCTCGGCGGTCAGGCGCGGGTTGCTGCTGACATAGTGGGTTTCCACTGCGGCCAGACGACGGTCGACGTCACGGAAGGCGGCGCGGATTTCGCGGGCGGTGCGCTTCGGGCTCTGGCGGACGGACTGCCAGTACTTCTGCTCGCTTTCGTCCCGGTAGAGATGCGGCGGCTTCTTGTTGAGGATGAAGCCGGCCACGAAATAGGCCAGGATCGACCAGCCACCGGTGATGAAGATCGAGAAGAACGCGGCCATGCGGACCCAGAAGACGTTCACCCCGGTGTAGTCGGCGATGCCGGAGCACACGCCCATCAGCTTGGCATTGTGCTTGTCACGGTAGAGCGTGGTGCGGGGGCTGTTCATGCGCGGGTTCCCTTCTTCTCGGCAATCAGCGCTTCCAATTCGCGCAGTTGCTGGTTGTCTTGTTCCTGATCGGCGATCAGGCGGCGGGCGGGAGTGAAGCTCGGGTCGTCACTGGCGACCAGACGTTCGACCGTGTCCATCCGTTCATCGAGCCGCTTGGCGAGATTGTAGAGTTCCTCCAGCAGCACTTCGTCATCGACGGTGATCGTGGCGGCGGTCTTCCACTTGGTCATGTAATGCAGGATGACCCAGGGCAAACCGATGAACAGCATCGCGACAACAAGAATGACTTCGAAATCCATGATTTATTCCCCCTTGCTGTCGTCGGCTTTGCCAAGCGCTTTCTTCATCGCGGCCAGTTCGTCATCAATGGCGTCCGATCCGGCGAGCGCGGCGATTTCGTCGGCGAGGCTCGGCGGCCCGTCCTCGGCGATGCGCAGCGCATCGGCGCGGCCTTCGGCGTAATCCACCCGGCGTTCGAGCTGGTCGAAGCGCGCCAGCGCCTCGTCGGTGCGCTCGGTGCTCATCAGCGTGCGCAGCTTGACGCGGTTTTCCGCGCTTTCGAGGCGTGCGGCGATCGCGGTCTGACGGCTGCGGGCTTCGCGCAGACGGTGCTGGAGCTTGGCGATGTCTTCCTCGTAGGCGCGCAGGGCGTCGTCGAGCACGGCGATTTCGCTTTTCAGCTGTTCGGCCATGTCGCTGGCCTTCTTCCGTTCGACCAGTGCGGCGCGGGCGAGGTCTTCGCGGTCCTTGCTCAACGCCAGTTGCGCTTTCTCGCTCCAGTCGGCCTGGAGACGGTCGAGCTTCACGCAGTGGCGATGCATTTCCTTCTGGTCGGCAATGGTGCGCGCCGCGCTGGCGCGGACTTCGACCAGAGTTTCTTCCATCTCGAGGATGATCATGCGGATCATCTTCGACGGATCATCCGCCTTGTCGAGCATGTCGTTGAAGTTGGCGGCAATAATGTCGCGGGTGCGGCTGAAAATGCCCATGAAGGCTACTCCATCGAGAAACGAATTGACCCGGTCCAGGGGAGCGACGCGGTCGTGCTCCTGGTCGGCAGTTGCCCGGCGAGATTGCGACGGGCTGGGGTTGCGGCGCAAGGCCTCGATTTCCTCGTCGAGCCGCGACAGGCGCGTGGACGAAAGCAGGCGGGAGGGTTGGGCCGGAACATCGCTGTCGAAGGCAGCGCGCGTGGGCTTCGCGGTGCGGTCAGCGTCGGCAGGGGGGACATCCTGCATGGGGCGTTCCGGCCCGAGGGGGTCAAAGGGGTCGCCCACCTTATGCGATCTCGATCATCGCGCCGGATTCGGCAGCGGGGTGAGCGATCGGAGCGGCATGGGCAGCGCTGGGCTGGATCTGCGACGACAGCGCGATCATCATCACCATCGCAGCGATGCTGGCCAATGCTGCATGACCGAGCTTGGTGTTCCAGAAGCTGTCCGAGGAGCGGGCGTTTGCGGCGTTGCGGTCGATCATAGTGAGCCTCCCAAGTGCTATGCGTGGTCTTGCCCGGTATTCTGCAACCGCCGTGCCAAACCGCGAAAATGGCGGAATTGCGGGGTTTTTGGAGAGTAGCGCTGTGGAAGCGTTGGTCTGTATTGCCAAGCATTGGTGTTTTTCACTATAGTTTGGATGTGAAGCTCGAAAGCCAATTCATCGGCCAGTCAGGGGCCTTTCTCGACGCGGTCGAACGCGCCAGCCGCGCCGCTGCGATGAACCGTCCCGTATTGGTGATCGGTGAGCGCGGTACGGGTAAAGAACTGATCGCCGAACGCCTTCACCGTCTGTCGAGCCGCTGGGACGAGCCGCTGGTGACGATGAACTGCGCCGCGCTTCCCGAGACGCTGATCGAGGCGGAGCTGTTCGGCCATGAAGCCGGCGCCTTTACCGGCGCGACAAAGACCCGCGTGGGTCGGTTCGAGGAGGCGGATCGCGGGACGTTGTTCCTTGATGAACTCGGCACTCTGTCGATGGGGGCGCAGGAGCGCTTGCTGCGCGCGGTGGAATATGGCGAGATCACACGCATCGGAGCCTCGCGCCCGGTCCGGGTCGACGTGCGGATCGTGGCGGCGACCAATGATGATCTTCCCGCCTTAGCCGCGAGCGGCGAGTTCCGCGCGGATCTGCTCGACCGGCTCAGTTTCGAAGTCATCACCTTGCCGCCCCTCAGGGTGCGCGAGGGCGATATCGGGGTGCTCGCCGAATATTTCGGGCGGCGCATGGCCGCCGAGCTCGACTGGGAGCGCTGGCCGGGGTTCGCCCCGCACGTGATGGATGCGCTTGAGGATCATCCCTGGCCGGGCAATGTCCGCGAGCTGCGCAACGTGGTCGAACGCGCGGTCTATCGCTGGGCGGGCCCCGATATGCCGATCGCGCACGTCCAGTTTGACCCCTTCGAGAGCCCGTGGCGCCCGCGTCCTCCCGAACACCGGCGCAGCCACACGCAAGCTTCAGGAGCGGGCGCTGCCAGCGCGGCGTCCGGCGCTGCGCCGGTGGCGGGCACCGCGCCCAGTTTCGACAGCATTGAAGATCTGCGTGCCGCGGTCGACGCGCATGAGCGGGCGATTCTGGCCCATGCCTTGGGGAAACATCGCTGGAACCAGCGCCAGACTGCCCGCGCGCTTGGCCTCACCTATGATCAACTGCGCCATTGCATTCGCAAGCATTCCCTGATGGAGGGGCAGGACTGAGACCGGGCACCACGCCGGCGCGGTTCGCTCTTGCCAAATCGGGTCTCAGCGATTAGTTGCACCGCCAATCCCGGCATTGTCGAGACAAGGTTTGGATGCTGGCGCCTCCGGGGGCCGGCCCCACACGCCGTTTCTGCAATGCCGAGTCGTATGGAGCATCAATGGCCGATATCGCGCGTCTGACCCAGTTGATCGAACCCGAGGCGACCGCCCTGGGTTTCGAACTGGTGCGCGTCGCGATGCTGCCGTCCGAAGCCGGTGATGGCGGAATGGCCTTGCAGATCATGGCCGAAGATCCTGAGACGGGGCAACTTGTCATCGATCAGTGCGCCGAGCTGTCGCGCCGGGTTTCGGACGTGATCGATGCGGCGGAAGAAGCGGGCCAAGTGCTGATCGAAGGGGCCTACCACCTCGAAGTCAGTTCGCCCGGGATTGACCGTCCGCTCACCCGCGAGAAAGACTTCGCCAATTGGGCTGGGCACGAGGTGCGGATCGTCATGGGCAAGAGCTATGATGGTCAGCGTGTCAACAAAGGCGTGCTCGGCGGGCTTGAGGATGGTATGATCCTCGTCGCGGAAGTGAAGGCGGGCGATGTCCGCCTGCCGCTTGATCAGGTTCACACGGCCAAGCTCGTCCTCACCGACGCGCTGATCGCCGCCACCCGCCCGCTGGACACCAGCGGGGCCGACGAACTCATCGAAGAAGATACAGAGAAGGCAGACGACTGATGAGTGCCATTTCCGCCAACAAGGCTGAACTGCTTGCGATTGCCAACGCGGTCGCTTCGGAAAAGATGATCGACAAGTCCATCGTGATCGAGGCGATGGAAGAAGCGATCCAGAAATCCGCGCGCAACCGCTACGGCGCGGAAAACGACATTCGCGCGAAGCTCGATCCGCTGACCGGCGATCTGACGCTGTGGCGCGTGGTCGAGGTGGTCGAGGAGGTCGAGGACTACTTCAAGCAGGTCGATCTCAAGCAAGCCGAAAAGCTTCAGCCCGGCGCCAAGGTCGGCGACTTCATCGTCGATCCGCTGCCCCCGGTCGATCTCGGCCGCATCGACGCACAGTCGGCCAAGCAGGTGATCTTCCAGAAGGTCCGCGATGCCGAGCGCGAGCGTCAGTATGAAGAGTTTAAGGACCGTCAGGGCGAAGTCATCACCGGCGTGATCAAGTCGGTCGAATTCGGGCACGTGATCGTCAACCTCGGCCGTGCTGAAGGCGTCATCCGCCGCGATCAGCAGATCCCCCGCGAAGCCGCTCGTACCGGCGAGCGGGTGCGTGCGCTCATCACCAAGGTGGAACGCAACAACCGCGGGCCGCAGATCTTCCTCAGCCGTGCGCACCCGGACTTCATGAAGAAGCTGTTCGCGCAGGAAGTGCCCGAAATCTACGACAACATCATCGAGATCAAGGCCGCCGCCCGCGACCCGGGCAGCCGCGCCAAGATCGGCGTGATCAGCCGCGATTCCTCGATCGACCCGGTCGGCGCCTGCGTCGGCATGAAGGGCAGCCGCGTGCAGGCGGTGGTGCAGGAACTCCAGGGCGAGAAGATCGACATCATCCCGTGGAGCGAAGACACCGCGACCTTCGTGGTCAACGCGCTCCAGCCCGCCACGGTCAGCCGCGTCGTGCTCGACGAGGATGATGGCCGCATCGAAGTGGTGGTTCCCGACGATCAGCTGTCGCTGGCCATCGGCCGCCGCGGCCAGAACGTGCGGCTGGCGAGCCAGCTCACCGGCCACCAGATCGATATCATGACCGAGGAAGAGGCTTCCGAGAAGCGTTCCAAGGAATTCGCCGAGCGGTCCAAGATGTTCGAGGAAGAGCTCGACGTCGACGAAACCCTTTCGCAGCTGCTGGTCGCCGAAGGCTTTGCCGAGCTCGAGGAAGTGGCCTATGTCGATCTCGCCGAACTCGCGAGCATCGAAGGCTTCGACGAGGAACTCGCCGAGGAACTCCAGAGCCGTGCCCTCGAAGCGCTCGAGCGTCAGGAAGCCGCGCACCGCGAAGTGCGCCGTGGTCTGGGCGTCGAGGATGCCCTCGCCGAAATCCCGCACCTCACCGAAGCGATGCTGGTCACGCTCGGCAAGGCGGGGATCAAGACCCTCGACGATCTCGCCGATCTCGCCACCGACGAGCTGATCGCCAAGAAGCGCGAAGCGCCGCGCCGCCGGAACAACACCGACGGCCCGCCGCAGCGTCGTCCGCAGCGCGAAACCGACAAGGGCGGCGTGCTGGGCGAATATGGCCTCTCGGAAGAGCAGGGCAACGAGATCATCATGGCCGCGCGTGCGCACTGGTTCGAAGACGAACCTTCCGAGGAGGCCGCCCATGCGGACTCCACCCAATGAGCGCCTGACGTCCGACATCGCTGAGCCGGCGCTCCCCGTGAAGGCGGGGAGCGAGCGGCGCTGTATCCTTACCGGGGACATCTCGGCACGGGACGATCTGTTGCGTCTGGCTATTTCGCCCGACGGACTGGTGCTTCCCGATGCAGGGGCGAAAGCACCCGGACGCGGTGCGTGGATCGGAGTGACCCGCGCTGCGCTTGAAACAGCGCTGGCAGAGGGCCATCTCAAGAAGGCATTGATGCGCGCGTTCAAGGGCGCGCCTCTCACCGTTCCTGACGATTTGCCCGCCATGGTTGAAGCCGCGCTGGTGCGCCAATTGTGCGACCGGCTCGGGCTTGAACTTCGCAGCGGCAATATCGTGATGGGTTCGGCCCGGATCGAAGAGCAGGCGCGCAGCGGACGGATTGCCGTTCTGCTTCACGCTGCCGACAGCAGCGAGGACGGGCGGCGCAAGCTCGATCAGGCGTGGCGCGTCGGCACCGATGCCGAAGGCTCCGGCCTGCGCGGGCAGACCTTGCCTCTGGACCGCACCGCGCTGTCTGTGGCATTGGGCCGCGACAACGTAGTCCACCTGGGCGTCGCCGGCCATCCCGGCGACATGCGCGCCGCAAGCCGCGTGCTGCAGGCGGTTTCCCGGCTGGTGCACTACGTCGGGGATGATCGGGCGAGCGCGACGAACGAAACGGGCCGGGACACCTCCGGCCACGCTGACCAGCCTCAGGGCGGGACGGCGCATATTGATGAATACGTGAAGGACTGACGAGCGATAATGAGCGACGACAACGACAACCAGCGCATCCGCAAACCTCTGGGCCTTAAGCGTTCGGTGGATGCGGGCGAGGTCAAGCAGACCTTCAGCCACGGCCGCACCAACAAGGTGGTGGTCGAGGTGAAGCGCCGCCGCGTGCTCGGCAAGCCCGGCAGCGAAGCGGCTGCGCCGCCGCCGCCTCCGCCACCGCCCGCTCCCGCGGCAGAAGCGCCTCGTCCGGCCGCCCCGCCGCCGCGTCCGGCCCGCCCCGCTCCCGCGGGCGAGACCCCGCAAGAGCGCGTGAAGCGCCTCCAGCTCGAAGCCGAGGAAGAACGGCTGCGGTTGGCCGAGGAAGCCCGCAAGCGCGAGGACGAAGAGCGTCAGCGCGCCGAAGAGGAAGAGCGTCGCCGCGCAGAAGAAAACCGCCGGGCCGAAGAAGAGGCCGAGCGTCAGCGCACCGCAGTCGCCTCTGCGCCCGACGTGGCTGCCAGCGAAGCTGCGTCAGCGCCGGCAGAAGCGCCCGTCGTTGCCGAAGAGCCCGCCACCGAAGCAACGGCCGCCAAGGCCGATGCTGTGCCCGCCGCACGGCGCTTCACCCCGGTCGAGCGCCCCGAGCCCAAGCGGCCCGCCGAGGTCAAGAGCAAGAAGAAGGACGACAAGCGCGCCGCGCCGATCGACGAAGGCAAGGACAACCGTCGTTCGGGCAAGCTGACCGTCACGCGTGCGCTGAACGAGGACGAAGGCCGCCGCGCGCGCAGCCTCGCCGCATTGAAGCGTGCGCGTGAAAAGGAACGTCGCGGTCAGGGCGGCCCGTCCAAGCCCCGCGAGAAGCAGGTCCGCGATGTGGTGGTGCCTGAGGCGATCACCGTCAGCGAACTCGCCAACCGCATGGCCGAAAAGGGTGCGGATCTGGTGAAGGCCCTGTTCAACATGGGCATGATGGTCACCGTCAACCAGACGATCGATCAGGACACGGCAGAATTGCTGGTCGAGGAGTTTGGCCACAACATCCAGCGTGTTTCGGCGAGCGATGTCGACATCGACAGCAGCGAGGACACCGATCCGGAAGAGACCCTGCGTCCGCGTCCGCCGGTGGTCACGATCATGGGCCACGTCGACCACGGCAAGACCAGCCTGCTCGATGCCCTGCGCGGCACCGACGTTGTGAAGGGCGAGGCGGGGGGCATCACCCAGCATATCGGCGCCTACCAGATCACCACCAAGGACAAGCAGAAGATCACCTTCCTCGATACCCCCGGCCACGCCGCTTTCACCGAGATGCGGATGCGCGGGGCGAATGTCACCGACATCGTGATCCTCGTGGTCGCGGGTGACGACGGGCTGATGCCGCAGACGATCGAGGCGATCAACCACACCAAGGCCGCCGGCGTGCCGATGATCGTGGCGATCACCAAGTCGGACAAGCCCGAGTTCAACCCGCAGAAGATCCGTGAACGTCTGCTCGAGCACGAAGTGATCGTCGAGGCGATGTCGGGCGATGTGCAGGATGTCGAGGTTTCGGCCAAGACCGGCGCGGGGCTTGATCAGCTGATCGAGGCGATCGGGCTTCAGGCCGAACTGCTCGAACTCAAGGCGCGGCCTGACCGCGATGCCGAGGCGACCGTGATCGAAGCTCAGCTCGACAAGGGCCGCGGCCCGGTCGCGACGGTGCTGGTGACGCGCGGCACGCTGAAGCGTGGCGATACCTTCGTGGTCGGCACGCAAAGCGGGAAGGTGCGCGCGATTGTCGATGACAAGGGCCAGCAGCTCAAGGAAGCCGGCCCCTCAATGCCGGTCGAAGTGCTCGGCCTTGGCGGGGTGCCCTCGGCGGGCGACAACCTCACCGTGGTCGAGAACGAACAGCGCGCCCGCGAAGTCGCGAAGTATCGTCAGGAATTGGCAACGGAAAAGCGCACTGCGCTGGCCCCGACCAATTTCGACACGATGTTCAACACGCTGTCCTCCAACGTCATCGAATTCCCGGTGGTGGTGAAGGCCGACGTGCAGGGGTCGGTCGAAGCGATCGTCAATGCGCTCCACAACCTGTCGAACGACGACATCAAGGTTCGGGTGCTCAACGGCGGCGTCGGCGCGATCACCGAAAGCGACGTGATGCTGGCGGGCGGCTCGAAAGCGCCGATCATCGGCTTTAACGTGCGCCCCAATGCCAAGGCCCGCGAGCTGTTGAAGCGCGATAATGTGCGGATGATGTATTACGACGTCATCTACCACCTCACCGATGCCATCGCCAAGGAGATGATCGGCGAGCTTGGCCCGGAACGGATCGAGCACGTGGTCGGCCGCGCGCTGGTCAAGGAGGTGTTCAAGTCGGGCAAGCGCGACAAGGCCGCTGGCCTGCTGGTCGAAGAAGGGGTCATCCGCAAGGGCCTGTTCGCCCGTCTTACGCGGGCCGATGTCATCATTTCGGCCACCAAGATCGCGTCGCTGCGGCGCTTCAAGGACGATGTCGACGAAGTGCGCACCGGTCTGGAATGCGGTGTGGTGCTCGAAGACACCAACGACATCAAGCCGGGCGACCAGCTTGAAGTCTTCTCGGTCGAGGAGCGTGAGCGGACGCTGTGAGCCTGACGGATACGCACTACCCAGACGATGCCGGGCAGTCGCCGCACACGGCGCTGCTCGGCTCGGAATTTGTTGGCTGGGATGAGGCGACCCAGACCGTCACCATGCGTTTCACCGTGAAGCGCGAGATGACCACCTGGCGCGGGGGCGTGCAGGGGGGCTTGGTGGCGGGCTATCTCGATGACGTGATGGGATATGCCTATGTCGCGGCCACTGGGGGCGAAATGGCGCCGCTCAATCTCGACATTTCGATGAGCCTGATCCGGCTGATTCCAGAAGGCGCGACAGTCATCGGCAAGGGCCGGGTGGTCAAGGGCGGACGGCGCGTCGTTTTCCTCGAAGGCGAATTGCTGGCCGAGGACGGGGCGGTATACGCCCGCTCGACCTCGACCGCGCTGCCGACCCCACGCCCGACGCCGACCAGCACGGGGATGGACCGCTGATGGCCAAGACGCCTTTCACCACCGAGCAACAGTCCGTCCGCGTCCTCAAGGTCGGCGAGCGGGTGCGGCATATCCTCTCGGAACTGCTCGCGCGGGGCGAGGTGCATGATGATGTCGTGCGCGCCGCGCATATTGCGGTCACCGAGGTGCGGATGACCCCCGATCTGCGCAACGCCACCGCTTACGTGAAGCCCCTTCTTGGGGCGGGCGAGGACGACATCGTGCACGCTCTCCGGCAGAACACCGCCTTCCTCCAGCGCGAGGTCGCCCAGCGATTGGGTCTCAAATTCGCCCCCAAGCTCAAATTCCGCAAGGACGAAAGCTTTGCCGAGGCCGACCGGATCGAGGCGCTGTTGCGCGACCCCAAGGTCGCCCGTGATCTGGGCGATGATCTGGATGACGATCTCAACAAAGACGACTGAGTCGCCGCGCAGGCCGGGACTTCGTGCGGCCAAGTGCCACACGCCTGAGGCGCCCCACCTGTGCGGGGGCTCACGGTTGTCTCAACGCGGCACCATCCGCGCTTTCAGCGTGATGTCCACCTTGTTGCCGACGATCAGCTGATAGGCTTTCATCCCGAACTGTCGCCGGTCGATGGTGGTGGTGCCGGTGAAGCTGACGGGTCTGCCCGCCTGCGCGATCGGATCGGCATTGAAGGTCACCGCCAGCGTGGCGGGACGGGTGACGCCGCGGGCCGTCAACTCGCCGCTGACAGTCCCGCGCGTCGTGCTCGACAATTTGAGCGAGCGGCCGAGGAATCGGATCGTGGGATATTTGTCCACCCAGAAGAACTTGTCGCTCCGCAGGCGGGCGAGTGTGACGCTGTCGGGCGCCTCGATCGCGGTGGCATCGAAGGTAACGTCGATCAGCGCCTTTTCCGGTGCATCCGGCACGATTGTCACCGCCCCCTCCATCCGCGGGAAGCGCGCAGTCTTGCTGGCGAGGCCGAAGAACGGCACCTTGGCCGAGACATTGCTCGCCGACGCATCAAGCGTGTAGCGCTGCGGCACGCCCGCGCTGTTGGCCAGCGCCAACGCCGCAAACAGCGGCAACAAGAACATCCGGGAGCGGGCGACGGACTTGATCATGATGTTATCCATACGCTTCAACCGGGCAAAAGGTTCACGCCCATCTCGCCCAGCGTCCGGCGAATGGTTAGCCTGACACGATGGCCAAGCTCTACTTCTACTACGCCAGCATGAATGCAGGCAAATCCTCGCACCTGTTGCAGGCCGATTTCAACTATCGCGAGCGGGGGATGCGCACCATGCTCTGGACCGCCGCGCTCGACAGCCGGTCTGCGGGGATGGTTCGCAGCCGCATCGGGCTGGAGAGCGAGGCGCACAAATTCACGCCCGAAACCGATCTGTGGGCGGTGATCGGCGCGGCGCACAAGGTGGAGCCGCTCGATTGCGTGCTGGCCGACGAGGCACAGTTCCTCTCGCCGGAGCAGGTGTGGCAGCTTGCGCGTTTGGCGGACGAGGCGGGGATACCGGTGCTGTGCTATGGATTGCGCACGGACTTTCAGGGCGCGCTGTTCCCTGGCTCGGCGGTGTTGCTCGGGATTGCGGACGCCTTGGTGGAGCTCAAGGCCGTGTGTCACTGCGGGCGCAAGGCGACGATGAACCTCAGGGTCGATGAAAGCGGCGCGGCGGTGCGTCAGGGCCAGCAGACCGAGATCGGCGGGAATGACCGCTATGTTGCGCTGTGCCGCAAGCATTTCTCCGAGGCGCTGGCGGGCTGACCGCGGGCTTCCTATCTACCACATCATGACCGAAACGCTTCTCTATGCGGCGATCCTTGTGCCGTGTCTCATCATCGCCATCGTCTTCCACGAGGTCGCCCACGGGCTGGCCGCGCTGAAACTGGGCGATCCCACCGCGCGCGAGCAGCGCCGCCTCAGTCTCAACCCGCTGCGCCATGTCGATCCCGTCGGCACGCTGGTGGTGCCGGGCGCACTGGCGCTGATGGGCGGGCCGGTGTTCGGCTGGGCCAAGCCCGTGCCCGTCAACGCGCTTCGGCTTGATAATCCGCGCTATGGGATGATGGCCGTCGCAGCGGCCGGCCCGGCAAGCAACCTGCTGCTCGCGCTGGTGGGTGCCGTGCTGCTCGGCGCGCTGGCGGGGCTCGGGGTCGGGCAAGGGACGATGGCGGCGGGGATCGCGGGCACGATGCTGACCACCTTCATCCTCATCAACATCTTCCTTGCGCTGTTCAATCTGCTGCCCATCCCGCCCTTCGACGGGTCGCACATCGTCGGCGGGCTGCTGCCGCGCAGCATGGCGGCGCAGTGGCAGAAATTGCAGCAGATCGGGATGCTGCTGCTGGTGGTGCTGATCGCGGCGACCTGGGCCTTTCCGCAATTCACGCTGGTCGAGCACACTGTCCTGCCCCCAGTGATGTGGCTGGAGGAGCGTTACTTCGCCTTGGCGAACTGGATCGCGGGCGGGATCGCGCGGTGAGCGGCAGGGCGTCCACGCCGCTCTCGGGCTGGCTGATTCTCGACAAGCCCCGCGGGATGGGCAGCACGCAGGGGGTGAGCGCAGTCAAGCGCGTGCTGCGGCAGAACGGCTATACCAAGACCAAGGTCGGCCACGGCGGGACGCTCGATCCGCTGGCCGAGGGCGTGCTGCCGATTGCGCTGGGGGAGGCGACCAAGCTCGCGGGGCGGATGCTGGATAGCGACAAGATCTATGCCTTCACGCTGACGTTTGGCGAGGAGACTGACACGCTCGATACGGAAGGGGCGGTGATTGCGACCAGCGACGTGCGCCCGACGTTGCCGGATGTGGAGGCGGTGCTGGGGCGATTCACGGGGCTGATCGAGCAGGTGCCCCCGGCCTACTCAGCGCTGAAGGTCGATGGCCAGCGCGCGTATGATCTGGCGCGGGCCGGGGAAGCGGTGGAGTTGAAGGCGCGGGCGGTGGTGATCCACGCACTCCACCTTCGTCATGCTGAACTAGTTTCAGCATCCATCTCTCCGCAAGCACCGGCTGCGCGGGATGAGGAATGGACCCTGAAACAAGTTCAGGGTGACGATTTGTTAAGTGAGGTGACGTTGATCGCCCACGTCTCCAAGGGCACCTACATCCGCTCCCTCGCACGCGATATCGCTCATGCCCTTGGCACCTGCGGCCATGTCACCTACCTGAGGCGCATCAAGGCCGGGCCCTTCCGTGAGGAACAGGCGATTTCGCTGGACTTCATGGAGGAAAGCGCTAAGGGCCGGGGCCTTGAACACCTCCTCCTGCCGCTGGAGGCGGGGCTGGACGACATCCCGGCCCTAAGCCTCGACCAGACAAGCGCGCAGGCGGTCCGACAGGGCCGGGTGCTGTCTGGCATGCCCCACTCATCCGGGCTCTACCTCGCCAAGCTGGGCTCCGTCCCGGTGGCGCTGATGGAGATTTCGGATGGCACGGCCACGGTCGTGCGCGGGTTCAACCTTCCCGATGTCGCTGAGTAAGAGAGAAAAGTTATGTCGGTGACCGCCGAAAAGAAGCAGGAAGTTATCGCCTCGAACGCCCGTGATCCCAAGGACACCGGCAGCCCGGAAGTCCAGGTCGCGATCCTCACCGAGCGCATCCGCAACCTCACCGAGCACTTCAAGGATCACCACAAGGACAACCACTCGCGTCGCGGCCTGCTGATGATGGTGAACAAGCGTCGCACGCTGCTCGCCTATCTCAAGAAGAAGGATGTCGAGCGCTACAACGCCCTGATCCAGAAGCTGGGTCTGCGTAAGTGACGCAAACGTTCGGCCCGCCATTGGCGGGCCGTTTACGTTTTGCGTCATCCCCGCGAAGGCGGGGATCCATCGGGCCGAAGAGCCAGGTGGAGTAATGGATCCCGGCCTTCGCCGGGATGACGAAGTAAAGGGTGCGGCTCGCAATTCGGCGAGCATCGCCTTCGGGGCTGACACAAGCGCCCCTAACCGGACCGGGACGGTTCTTTCCCCGGCACATGAGGCCCCGCCCGGCAATGTGGCCGAGCGGGTCAGAAGGAAAACCAATGTTCGACACGAAAACCGTATCGCTGGAGTGGGGCGGAAAGACCCTCACTCTGGAAACCGGGCGTATTGCCCGTCAGGCCGATGGCGCAGTCCTCGCGACCTATGGCGAAACCGTGGTGCTGTGCGCCGTGACCGCCGCCAAGTCGGTGAAGGAAGGGCAGGACTTCTTCCCGCTCACCGTCCACTACCAGGAAAAGTTCTCGGCTGCCGGCCGTATCCCCGGCGGCTTCTTCAAGCGTGAACGCGGCGCGACCGAGAAGGAAACGCTCACCAGCCGGTTGATTGACCGTCCGATCCGTCCGCTCTTTCCCGAAGGCTTCTACAACGAGATCAACGTGATCGCGCAGGTCCTGTCGTTCGACGGCGAGACCGAGGCCGATATCGTCGCGATGATCGCGGCATCAGCTGCGCTCACCATCTCGGGCGTGCCCTTCATGGGCCCGATCGGCGCGGCGCGCGTCGGCTATGTCGATGGCGAATACACGCTGAACCCGAAGCAGGACAAGGCGCTCTCCGAAGGCCGTCTCGACCTCGTGGTCGCCGCGACCCAGAACGCGGTGATGATGGTCGAATCCGAAGCCAAGGAACTGACCGAGGACGAAATGCTCGGCGCGGTGATGTTCGCGCATGACGAGATCCGCAAGGTCATCGGCGCGATCGTCGATCTGGCCGAGAAGGCCGCCAAGGATCCGTGGGATGTCGACACCAGCGACAACACCGCCGACATGAAGGCCAAGCTCAAAGAGCTGATCGGCGGCGACATCGCGGCGGCCTACAAGGTCACCGACAAGTCGCAGCGTTCGAACCTGCTGAACGAAGCCCGGGCCAAGGCCAAGGCGGCGTTCGCCGACGAAGGCGGACAGACCCAGATGGTCGCTGGCAAGCTGATGAAGAAGCTCGAAGCGGAAATCGTGCGCACCGCGATCCTCAAGGATGGCCAGCGCATCGACGGCCGCAAGCTCGATCAGGTTCGCCCGATCAAAGCCATCGTCGGCTTCCTGCCGCGCACCCACGGCTCCTCGCTGTTCACCCGCGGCGAGACTCAGGCGATCTGCACCACCACTTTGGGCACCAAGGACAGCGAGCAGATGATCGACGGGCTCGAAGGCCTCAGCTATTCGAGCTTCATGCTGCACTACAACTTCCCGCCCTATTCGGTCGGTGAAGTGGGCCGCTTCGGCGCGCCGGGTCGCCGCGAAGTCGGTCACGGCAAGCTCGCTTGGCGCGCGCTGAACCCCGTGCTGCCGAGCAAGGAAGACTTCCCCTACACCATCCGCGTTCTGTCGGACATCACCGAGTCGAACGGCTCGTCCTCGATGGCGACCGTGTGCGGCGGCTGTCTGTCGATGATGGACGCCGGTGTGCCGGTGAAAGCTCCCGTTTCGGGTATCGCCATGGGCCTGATCCTCGAAGGTGACGAATTCGCCGTCCTCTCGGACATTCTGGGCGATGAAGACCACCTCGGCGACATGGACTTCAAGGTTGCCGGGACCGCCGAAGGCATCACCACGATGCAGATGGACATCAAGGTCGCCGGCATCACGCAGGAGATCATGGCCAAGGCGCTGGAGCAGGCCAAGGCCGGCCGTCAGCACATCCTCGGCGAGATGGCCAAGGCCCTGACCGGTGCCCGCACCGAAGTCAGCAAGCACGCACCGCGCATCGAGACGATCCAGATCGACAAGTCGAAGATCCGTGACGTCATCGGCACCGGCGGCAAGGTGATCCGCGAGATCGTCGCCGAAACCGGCGCCAAGGTCGACATCGACGATGAAGGCGTGATCAAGATTTCGTCCTCGAACCTCGACGAGATCGAAGCGGCGAAGAAGTGGATCCTCGGCATCGTCGAGGAAGCCGAAGTCGGCAAGATCTACAACGGCAAGGTCGTGAACATCGTCGATTTCGGCGCTTTCGTGAACTTCATGGGCGGCAAGGACGGCCTCGTCCACGTTTCGGAAATGCGCAACGAGCGGGTTGAGAAGCCCACCGATGTCGTCTCCGAAGGCATGGAAGTGAAGGTCAAGGTCCTCGAGATCGACCAGCGCGGCAAGGTCCGCCTGTCGATGCGCGTGGTCGACCAGGAAACCGGCGAAGAGCTGGAGGACACCCGTCCGCCCCGCGAACCGCGTGAACCGCGCGAAGGCGGCCGTGGCGGTGATCGTCGTGGGCCGAAGGGCGACCGGGGTGGTCGCGGCGGCGACCGTGGTGGCCGTGGCGGCGATCGCGGCGGTGACCGTGGTCCGCGCGACAACGCACCTGCGGGCCTGCCCGACTTCCTGAAGGACTGAGCTTAGCCCGCTCTCGTCATCCCAGCGAAAGCTGGGACCTTGAGCGGCAAGCGCAGTCCTTTGAGGCCCTAGGTCCCAGCTTTCGCTGGGATGACGGGTTGAAAAGAACAAAGGCCGCCCGGTTCATTCCGGGCGGCCTTTCCATTAAGGCACCAACCATGCTCCAGCGCGAACTCATCGACACCACCCAGATCGAGGACGGCGTCACCCTCGAACTCTACACCCATGCCGGCCACTTCATGATCGTGATGGGGCGCAACGAGCTGATGAGCACGCGGATGCGCTTTTCCGAGGAGCAGCTCGCCGACCTCACGCTTGAACGGCTCGGCAAGGACAAGGCCCGCATCCTGATCGGCGGCTACGGCATGGGCTTCACCTACCGCGCGGCGGCCGTTAAGCTCGGGCCCAAGGCGCAGATCGTGGTCGCGGAAATCAGCGAGGCGATCATCGACTGGGCCAAGGGGCCGATGGCAGAGCTGACGGGGGACGGCCTCGCCGACCCGCGTCTCGACCTCAAGATCTGCGACGTCGCCGCGCTGATCGACGATGCCAATGACGGCACTTGCGACAAGTTCGATGCGATCCTGCTCGATGTCGATAACGGCCCCGACGGGATTGTGCGCGACGCCAACAACCGGATCTACTCGCGCACCGGCCTTGCCAAGGCGCGCGACGCCTTGAAGCCGGGCGGCATACTCGCGGTGTGGTCGGCAGGGCCCGACCCCGCCTTCCGCAAGCGGCTGTACGATACGGGCCTGCAAGTGACCGAGTGGAACGTCCGATCACGCCCCAACAACAAGGGCGCACACCACATCATCTGGTTTGCTCAGAAGTCGTAAATCAGCGTGACGCGGCTCAGCGTATCGGTCTGCACGGCGCCCGGCGGCGGGTTGCTGTCATATTCCACTGCGTAGGAAAAGCGCGCGGTCAGGCTGCGGTTGATCCGGGCATCAAGGCCGGTGATCAGATCGAGCGTGGTGTTGCGCGAATCGATGATGGCGACCGCCGATCCGCCCGTTTCGGCCACGGCATTGGTGTCCTGGGTCAGCTTGAGCTTTTCGGTGATTTTCCAGTCGAAATCGAGGCCGATCAGCCCGGCGATCCGGCTTTCGTTGCGGCCATCGGCGAATTCGGTGACGCGGTATGCCGGACCGGCTTTGACCGAAAGCTGGATGTCATCTGCCTTGAGCGCCTGATAGCCCATGCCGCCTGACACGGCATAGCGTGCCGCGATGCCCTGAAACCGGTCGCGCTCGTATTGGGCAAGCGCATAGACATAGAAGTTGTCCGAGACGTTGAAGTTGGGCTCGTAACGGCCGAGGTATTGTTCGCGGGTCGTCACGCCATTGGCGCGCTGGTAATCGACCCGGCCTGTCAGCTTGTGGCGCCAGTCGATGCCCTCACGGTCCAAGGTCAGGCCCGCGGTAACGCCGGTATTGTCCGAGTTGCCGGTGGCGCGGAACGCGCCAAACTCGCCCTTGCCAGACCAGTTGTCGAGCAGACCGGCCGCGCGGATTTGCGCCACTTTTGCCTCGGCCTCGGCCGCTTTGCGCGCGGCGACACCCTTCTCGAAGTTGGCGACAATCGCGTCGATTTCTTCCTGATCGCCCGGATTGGTCGCGCGCGCGATTTCGGTAACGGTGCGGACCTTGGTTTCATCGCCGGTGGCGATCGCGGCATCAATCATCGCGCGCACGGGTTCGGGCAATTCGGCATGAGCCGCCTGCGCCGTCGCGAGGGCGCCAAGTGCTACCAGTTGCCACCCTGTTCTGGCGTGCATGTTAGCGCTCCCTTTGACCTCTCCCAGCCATAGAAGGCGAGGCAGGGCGAGGGCAAGACCTGATGCAGGCAGCCCGTCGCCATGCGCGATGATTTACCGAACGCGTGGTCCGCCGAAGGGCAGTGGCGGCGGGGGGCGACGCACGCCGCGCGGCAGCTGCGCCTGATAGGCGCGGCCGCAATGTTCGACGCAATAGGGGAAGCCCGGGTTTACCGGCTGACCGCAGAAGTGGAAATCGGCTTCGCCGGGGTGCCCCATCGGCCAGCGGCACACCTTGTCCGACAGATCGAGCAGCGTGGTCTTGCCCGCAATCTCGGGGCTCGGCTTGGCAGGCACGAGGCGGCGCGGCGGGGCCGGAGGAATCGGTGCCTGCTGGTCGCCGGGACCTTGGCGCAGGAAACCGCCCGGCCCGACCGAAACGATCTTGGGCAGATCGGCCGATGGGCCCGGAACGGGCTGAGAAGGCACTGCATTCAGACCTTCATCCGCAGCCACGTCAACGCGGGGGGAGGGCGCAGGCGTGCGCGGCGCAGGGCGCTCAGCCGCTTCGCCGGCAACGCTGCGTTCTGCGGGTTCGGCCCGCGGTTCAGCCGCGCGCGGCGCGGGCGCTGCAGCGGGCTTCTTCGCCGGAGCGGCCGGCTTCTTCTTGTCATTGGCCTTCACCGGAGAGGGGCGCGCCTTCAGGCCAAGGCGGTGCGCCTTGCCGATCACGGCATTGCGGCTGACGCCGCCGAGCTCGGCCGCGATCTCGCTCGCGGTGGAGCCGCCTTCCCACATCTTCTTGAGCGTTGCGATGCGCTCGTCCGTCCAGCCCATAATTCCTACCTGTTCCTGTGTCCGGCGCCTGCCGTATAGCACTGCTGCTTGTCAGAGCGTCCCTTGCGGCCTAGGCACCTGCGCCATGGCCGACCGCGCTCCTTCAGCAAACCCTTTGCACGACGCTGCTCCCGTGACTGAAATGACGCCTGATGACAAGACCGGCGGGAGCATCCGGTTTTCCCCGCGCGGCGTGCCCGTGATCATCGGGGTCAATCGCGTGGGGCTCTTCGCCCTCTATATGAAGGAGGTGCGCCGGTTTCTCAAGGTCCAGACGCAGACGATCTGGGCTCCGGCCTTTACCACACTGCTGTTTCTGGTGATTTTCACGGTCGCATTGGGCCGCCAGGGGCGCGAAGTGCTGGGCGTGCCCTTTGCCAGCTTCGTTGCGCCGGGTCTGATCGTGATGGCGATGATGCAGAACGCCTTTGCCAATTCCAGCTTCTCGCTGCTGTCGGGCAAGATGCAGGGCACGATTATCGATCTGCTGATGCCGCCGCTGTCGCCGGGTGAGTTGATGGCGGGGATCCTCGCGGCGGCTGTGACCCGCGCGATTGCGGTGGGGCTTGCGGTGGCTTTCGCGATTGCCTTGTGGCCCGGTGTCTCGCTCGCGATGACACACCCGTGGGCGGTCATATGGTTCGGCCTGATGGGATCGCTCATGCTGGCGACGCTCGGCCTTGCGACCTCGATCTGGGCCGAGAAGTTCGATCACAACGCCGCTGTCACCAACTTCATCATCGCGCCGCTCTCGCTGCTGTCGGGCACGTTCTATGTGATCGAGAACCTCGACGCGGTGTTCCAGTGGGTGAGCCGCTTGAACCCGTTCTTCTACGTGATCTCGGGCTTCCGCTATGGCTTCCTCGGGGCGAGCGACATGGGGCCTGGCACTGTCCTGACGGCGGCGGCTGTGGGCCTGCTGGTGCTGAACGCGGCGCTGGCGGCGGGCGTCTATGCGCTGCTGCGATCGGGCTGGAAGCTCAAGAGCTGAGCGGGCGGGATCGACCCTTGATCATCAATGCGTCAGCGAGCGCCGCATCCGGTAGCGGCCATCCTTGAATCTCTCGAACAGCTGCCGCACGGTCGGGTGATCGACTGGCCCGCCATCGGAGTCCGCGATCAGATTGCCCTGGCTGACATAGGCCACATAGGACGAATCATCATTCTCCGCGAGCAGGTGATAAAACGGCTGGTCGCGCCGGGGACGGATGTCCTCGGGGATCGACTGGTACCATTCCTCCGAATTGGCGAAGACCGGATCGATATCGAACACCACACCGCGAAAGGCGAACAGGCGGTGGCGGACCACATCGCCAATGCCGAAGCGGGCACGGGTCTGGCGCGGCGCGACAATGGTGCGCCCGGCCTGGCTCGAGAAGAACTCTGAACGTTCCATGCCTGATAATATGGACCTTTGCGCCAGCAAAACAAGCAGTGGCTTTGTGCACCTGCGAGATATGCCCGCATTTTGTGCACCCTCGGGTCTTGGCAAGCCCCGCGCCTTGGGCTAACGGGCGCGCTCCCTGTCGCCAGCCGTCCCGACCAGATGGCCTCCAGTACTGCGACAGGACTTGCGGAGAGGTGGCAGAGTGGTCGAATGCGCCGCACTCGAAATGCGGTTTACCGGCGACGGTAACGTGGGTTCGAATCCCACCCTCTCCGCCAACTATCTCATTAAGTATTTGAGTTTTTTAGCCTTTTCGTCGTATAATTCGACGAACCAACAACCGCGCCTACACCCCTGAATTCTTCGTGGTTTGCTTGTGCACTGATTCGTTCAGTGCCTCGGATACAAGATCGTCCATCTGCTTCTGGACGCCAGTGCGGATGCTATCGCGAAGCGCCTCAAATTCATTGGTGCGATCAAAGCCTACGAAAAAGTCCCACGAACAAGCTGCAAAAGCTGCGTTCAAGTCGAACAAAGGTATGGCGCGATCCTCGCGCGATCCAACTAACAATCGGTCGCTAGCGATTGGCAATAGGATAGCTTCGACCTCATCGCGTTCTGCGAGCATAAGCGGGCTAGGAGTTCCAGAGTTACCGACAGCGATCGACACACAGTCAGGCAAAATGAGTGACACGTCGCTATGTAACACGTGCCAGTCCATTTCGCTTAATCGGTCAATCCACGCCTGCGGCGACAAACCTGTTTCAAGCGCGCGGCGTTGCGCATCTGCCGCAATTTCGAGTATCTTTGGTTCGGAAAAGCTATCAAACGACGCCTGCATTGGCACGACTAATGCTCTGTGAAATTCGGAAAAGTTTGCTTTAGCGTACGCGAATGCCCATTCAATAATTTGGTCCTCGCTAAGTCCCATTGCCGCGAACATTGCTGCGTAATCGGCAATGGGCTTTTTCATCGCGTTTCGGAAGAAGTCGGACGGGCTATTTCCCCCAAGGCCCATCAAAGCCTTTGCGGTTTGTTCGTCCGACATTGAACTTTGGAACCTGTGGAACAAGGCAGCGCCGCCAGTAGAAACGGACTTTCGGAAATGATCGTTTCGGACCGTTAAATGTGTGACAAAGGTCGCGGCTTGCAGCGTCTCTGCGCTGGCGCGATGTGGTAATGCCCGAAGGCCTACCAGCACATCCGCAAGAGGCGTTTCAAAATCAGTGATTTTGTCGTCGAGTGTTTGGGTTTTTCCTTCGACGTCAAGTTCAGAATAGAAGTTTCGTTCGGCTCCTACGCCGTCGGTTGCAGCCGTGAAAATGCCGCGATCGTACGTGTACGCTACAACTTGTTGTTTCGATCCCTTTCCCTTGCGGCTGAATCCGCGCAAAAGACTTTGTGGAATAAAATGCTGTTTCCGCCCCGACATACGCACCTCATGCTTGTGTGGTATATAGGGCGAAATCCTATCGGTTCGAGGGGGCATATGAGCGTTGATTGGCCAATCGTTTTTCAGGGTGTGAAAACGGTACTCGATCCAATTTCGAACGCCGCATGGCCTATCTCCATCGGCGCTATCGCTTGGGCGTTTCGAAAGCCAATCACGGCCATGATTGGGCGGGTGCGGCAGGTAAGTGGGTTCGGGGGCACTGCGGAATTTAATCCGCCTGAAATCGGATCGCAGCAGTCCGCCGACGCGACGAAGGCGTCACTTCCAGCCCTTACTGACACAAGCATCGCGCCGCCATCCGACCCGGTATACGACGCACTCGACGCGCAGCTTAAAGCAAACTTAGATAAACACATACAAGGCGGCGCTGAGGTGAAGCTGGCGTGGGCAATCAGGTCACGGTCGATCAGCGAAGCTAACCGGATGCATGAGACGAACTATCGATTGTTGTTTGGTTCGCAAATAGCTGCGCTGAAGTCCTTAAACGTGACTGGCCCGGCCCCCATTAGCGAATTCGAAAAGTACTATGCGACAGTCGCTAGCAACCCGGCAAATGAACCAATCCATAAGGACCGCAGCTTCAACCAATGGGCCGATTTCGTTGTGAACATAGGGTACGTCGTGGCGGTTGAAGGTTCGAACCCTGCGTTGGCGCAAATCACACCGTTTGGGCATCAGTTCTTGCAATGGATGACAGCGAACGGGGTGTCCGAGTTTAAGCCGGGCTAAGTTTCACACACTCATTGCAGGCGAGGCCATTCCGGTAAGCCGTCGCGGCTGTCGATACGCCGCGCTACGGTAGCATCGCCGACAAGCGTTACGTCGTGATCCATGCCCCGCCTACGAAGTTCGCGCCGAACGTCGGTACGGACGTTCGGTAACGAAGCGGCGGCTAGCAACACGACGCCGTTCCAACGCACCGTCTGCGCGTCCGATGCCGTCTGGATTACATGCAACATGGCGAGCCGCAACAGCTTCGGATATTCCGGGAAGTACGTTCGGGTGTTCGTCGCTAACTGCAACGCGCACATGCGTTTGTTCCGTTCGAAGCGCGCCCTAAGCGGCCCCTTCGCCAGCTTCGCAAGAAACAAGTCCGCGCCGATACGTTCGTCGGATTCGAGATATTGCGTGCTGTGTTCGAGGAATTCGGCGCACGTCCTGATATAGTCGAGCGCGAGATATTCGTCGGCGTCGGCGCGTTGACAAAGGCCAAGCCGTACGACCTTTTCTTCGGCGTAATCGAGCATGTCCTGTAGGATAACGTGCGCTTTATCGTTGAAGCGTTCTAGCCGCATTGCCCTTACTCGCCTGCGTCGATCAAGCGCGCGACGCGGCGGTGCCGTTCGGCGCGCTCTACGGCTTCGACGATTTCTTCGTCCGTCATATCGCCAAAATCCTCGCGTGCCTGTTCGCGCGGGACGAACGACGCCATTATACGAAGGTACGCGGCTGGATCGTCCGTCGCCAATTTGTCGAACGCCGCCTTACCGTGTTCGGCAAAGTGATCGACGACGGTTGCGAGGAAAGTTTCGGTAAGCCGGTTACGCGCGCCCTTGGGCCGTCCGCCACCGATATTCCCCGATTTGAAACGGCCGCTGGCGTCGCGTGCGAGCGCCGGGGGCTGTGCACCCCCAGGAACCGGCTGGATGCCCACAGGGGGCACCACAGCGGGCAGATTGGCAGGGTTCGCGGGCCAAGGATCGTCACCGGGCACTGTACGGCCCTTTCCCCGGCCCATAGAGCCGTTCGTCAATGGCTAAGGCGTTGTCGAGCAATACGCCAAGCGGCGGGTTTTCGCCGTCCGGTATGTTGTTCGCTGCCACTTGCGGCGTGGGTTGCGATCCGGTTTCCGGTTCGTTCGGTATCCAATTGTCGGCCATGTTCGTTCCTTTGATTTCGGGAATGGGTGCGTGCCCGTGCCGGGGTTCCCGTTCGACACGGGCACGCGGGCGCTAGCTGGCTAGGATTCCATCCTTTGCCGCCTGCGCCTTAGCGATACGATCCGAAATGTCGGCGACCTTGCCGTGCGGGAACATGGCCGAAACCGCCATAATTGCTTCGTCGAAGGTGCGCCGGTTAATCTCGACAGACTTTTCGATAGCCGCCTTACGTGCAAGCGGCTTCGCGGCGTATTTCTCCGCATACAGGCGGCGGAAAAGCGCCTGTTCGTCGTCCGAAAAGCCCGACAGGAACGACGGCCCGGACAACAGCGCGCCAAGCGTTTCGGCGTCCCGTTTGTCGATTGCCGCGCGGATCGCGTTAATGCGATCATTCTTCGCCATTTGCAGGAAGTGCGCGCGAATTTCCGATGCGTACTTGCCGTCCACAATGCCGAGTTCATCGACAATCTCTTGTTCGATTGTCGCAATGGCAGCTTCGGCGGCTGTCCGCGTCGCTTCGGCTTTGCGCGCGCCGTCCGACAGCCATTGCTCCGCCTTCTTCTTCACTTCCATAAAGTGCGCTTCGGCCGTGCGCGTCGGGTCTTGCGTGCCAAGTGCGTTTTGGATCGCGCCGAACCCCTTGCGTAGAAAGTCATGCGTGCCGCGCATGTTCGATACGATAGGATCGTTTGCGGCGGCTTCGGCAAGGTCCGGCGCGACGTACTGTTCGCCCTTTAAAGCGTCGCCGCCAATATCGTTCAAGGATGCTGCGTTGGTAGCCATCGGAATTCCTTTCGTGATGATAGTGTAAGTTCGGTTGTAGGTTCGGTTCGAATTCGCGCTGTAACGTGCGGAAATGCGTTCGATTTGGCGGACGCAAATTCCGCCGACTTCCCACAGTTAGGGAAGGCGAGCCGCCCCCAAGGGCGCGCCTTTCCCTAGGGGGGTTTGGGGGGTGAGAAGGCTGGGGGTCGGAAGGGGTCGGCACCGGGGTCGGCATGGGGGTCGGCATAGGGGTCGGAAGCGGTCAGAAATGGGTCGGAAGGGGGGTCGGAAAGCATTTCCGCGCCCGCCGCTACGACGATTTCCTTTCGCTTCGACGCCGGGCCGACATGCTCGACGCGAATGCGTTTGGTTTCGAACAGCCTTTGCATTGCCGCTTCGAAGCCGGATCGCTTGAACGATTTGCCAGCGGCAGTTTGCGCGAACATTAGCGCGGCGTGCGTGCGTGATGCCGGGTGCGCGGACACTGTGCGGCCCTGCGCTGTGAATTCTGCCAGCAATCGCATGAACAGTTCGTCGGCAGCTGTTTCGGCCGCGATCCTGTGGGCAGGTCCGTAACTCACTTCGGCGACGAGTTCGACGGTGCAGCTTGTTATCGGATCGCCGTCGTCGTCCACGCCAAGAAACACGGTATTGAGCGTGAAGGCGTGTTCCTTTTCGTCGTTGCCGTCTTTTACCTTGTCGGCTTTCCAAGTGCGTCCGGTGTCTTTCCGGCTAACGAAAATCACGGCGTCGGCTGCGTCGAACAGACTTTTCATACCGCTAATGCCGCGCGTTTCATCCTTGCCGGTATGGGCGACAAGCACGACGACGCCGCCGATCATGGATTGCAGCGATAGCGCCCCGGCGACGTTGGCGGCGCGCAGTTTCGCGTCGTTCGGATCGTCGTCGCCTGCGCGTGCGAACGTGTCGACGATCACGACGCCGCCTTTCGGGCAGACTTCGGCAAGCGCCCGTACGTCGTCCGGGTTGGTTAGCTTGAATGTTTCGAGAATGACGCGGAAACCGTCCGGCAATTCGCGGCGGTTTCTGGTTTCCCATGCCAGAACGCGGTTGCGAATACCGGCTTGCCCTTCAAGCGCGAGATACACGACATTGGCGGGCTTCGTGCGGTAGCCGAACCACGAAGGGGCGTCGGCGACGGCGCAACCCATGTCGATCGCGAGGAAGGACTTACCCGACGCGCTAGGGCCGTACATGACGGCTAGGCCATGCGCGGGCAGCACGCCTTTGATGATCCAGCGCAGCGGCGGCAGCGCCCGTAGATCGGCCGCGTTAAGGGGCTTGTACCGCTGTTCGGCCGGGATCGCGGGCACGACGCCGACACCGGGCAACCAATGCGAACCGTTCGCCGTCATGCCATCGAAATTCGCGACGGGCTGTTCGTTGTCGAATGCGCGACGGATCGTGCTGGCGCGGTAGTCCGTACGGTTCCGCGTCTTGTCGCGTTGGCCTTGCGGACTGCGAAGCCAAAGCCGTTCGATTTGGTCCGGGTTTTTCGTGTAGAAGGCGAGGAAGTTCACAAGGGCTTGGTCGATTGCCGAACCGGATTTGTCGCTGCCGGGCAACGCCGATCCGTCGCCGTTCCAAAGGCGCACGAACTTGTCGCCGTTCGCCGCCTTGGCAGCGCGCTCGTAAATCGTGTCGTCCGCTTCGGTAGCTTGCCGGTAGAACGTGCTAGCGTCGCCCGTTGGCGAGGCGGTCGGCGGGGCCATTTCGTCCCACAGGTGCGAGAGCAATTCCTGCCGTTCGACGATTGGCGCGTCGTTCACTACGTCGCCTGTCATGGTAAAGAAGCGGCCGTACGGGTAAAGTTCGACGCAATCTCGCCGCCTGCCTGTGGGCACCGTGCCGCGAACGATTATGTGCACGCCTTGCCCGGACGGTGAACGTTCCGTGTAGCTGTTGAAGGCAGCGTAAATGGCGTCGTGCCGGGCGCGAATTGTCGAATCGTTTGTCGGATCAATGTCGATACCGGCAAAGGGATCGTCGGCCGTGAAAACGAAGCCGATGCCGTCGTAATCAATAGCAGCCGTACACGCGTCGTCGAACGTCGCCCATGTGGCCGGATCGGAAACGCTGGCAAGCGAACCGTCGCGCGGGTTCACGGGCAGCTTGGCGCGCTTGCCGCCGCGATCTTCGTATTTCCAACATACCCATTGGACGAACGGCCGCATGTCGGACGGAATGCGCGCGAACGGCCTTGTAGGGACAGGATGCAAAATGGCTGTCACGGATCAAGCGGCAGCCATCGGACGCGCGGCAAGCCATGCGTCAATATCAGCCGAACGCCAGCCGACAGCCCGTTCGCCAAGCTTGATCGGACGTACGAATTCGCCGCGCGCCATCATGGCATAGATCGACGCCCGGCTAAGGCCGACGTAGCCCGTAAGTTCGGGCATTCGCATTACTTTGTTGGACATGCTCGGTCCCTCCAAGGTGATCTTGGAAGGTGGCTAATCGTTGCCCGGTTCGCCGTGAGGGGGGAATTAATTAGTCGGCGGCAGATCGTCTAAGCTGGCAAGTACAGCCTTGATTTCTTCAATGTTGGCGGCGGCTCGCTTCTTCCGTTCGTGCGGCTGTACGCTGCGATGAATGCTGCGCTTTCCCAATACGCCAAAGTCCCGAACCGATAGTTCGCCATCTCGGAACGCTTCTTCGACGTAGTCAACGAAATCGCTAAAACGCTCCGATGCCCGCAATTCTTCGACAGTGGGTGGTGTCGTATCGCGCGCGCCAATATGCAGCGGGAAAAAATGGCGCGCAGCTTCGCGAATGCTATCGAACTGCCGTGAACGGACGGCTTCGGCCGCTGCGACGGCGTATTCGCGCTTTCGCGTACCGGGGGGACGC
The DNA here is from genome assembly GCF_046452395.1 of Erythrobacter sp. W302b. Taxonomy (NCBI): domain Bacteria; kingdom Pseudomonadati; phylum Pseudomonadota; class Alphaproteobacteria; order Sphingomonadales; family Erythrobacteraceae; genus Erythrobacter; species Erythrobacter sp. W302b. Next base: position 526,383 of record NZ_JBKFDH010000001.1, read on the forward strand.
CCGCGCGGCCGCTTAGAGGGCGTGTCGTCGGTCACGCGCGCGCCTGTGCCATCGGAACGACGTTGTTGCCCACAGTATTGGGGCGCTCGCAGTACGCTGCCCAATCCGCCATTAGCAGCGCCCGCTTCGGCAAAAGCGTGCTGCGCTGATATGCGCGCTCGACAGCATCGGGCAATCTGTGGGCAAGAGCGTGTTCGATAACTTCGCGCGGGTGCGTCGTCATGTTGCCAGCGAATTCGCGGAACGTGCTGCGAAAGCCGTGCGGCACAACGGGATCGCCCGACACGCGATCTACGAATTTCGGAGTTTCGCCATTCATGCGGCGAACCGTCATAGACAACGCCATGTCCGACAGCTTGCCGCCGCGCGTTGCGGCGAAAAGGTACGGAACGTCTTTGATCCGGGGCAGCGCCTTCAATAGCGCGATTGCCGCGTCCGACAGCGGCACGTCATGTTCGCGGTTCGCTTTCATGCGTGCGGCCGGGATCGTCCAAACCTTCGCGTCGAAGTCGATTTCGGCCCAAGTCGCGCCAAGCACTTCCGATGATCGTGCGGCCGTTAGAATGGCGAATTCGAGCGCACGCGCCGACGTTCCTTCGCGCTTACGAAGATCGGCCATGAATTCGAAAATGCGCGTGTAAGGCAACGACGGTTGGTGGCGCTTTGCTCGCGATCCGTCGCCTAGCAGCGGTTGAAGGTTGCCCTTCCACGCGGCCGGGTTGTCGCCTTCGCGGTATCCCATAGCTTTCGCGTAATCGAACACGGCTTCCATGCGGCCCCGAACGCGGCTCGCGGTTTCGTGCTTGGTATCCCAAATCGGACGAAGGACGGCTTCAACGTCGTGCTTCGTGACTTCGCCGACAGGACGTTTGCCAAGCGTCGGGTACACGTACGTTTCGAGCGTCGAGGTCCACTGCGCGATATGCTTGGGGTTCTTCGCATTCTTCGTCTTGTTCGCGATCACTACGGCGGCGCAATCGGCAAACGATTTCGTGCGGGCGCGCTTTTGCCGTTCGGCGTCGGCTTGCGCGTCTTTTTCGGCAAGCGGATCAATCCCGTCGAGAATGAGAAGGCGAGCCTTCGTCGCGCGCTTGCGGGCTTCCTTCAAATCGAGTGTATTTGCGCTGCCAAGCCCCATGTGCCGGGAACGCCCGTGCAGCTTGTACCGGAAAATGTACGACTTCGTGCCGGTGGGCGACACTTGCAGATACAGCCCGCCGCCAAGGCCATACCGCCCCGGTTCGGATTGCGACTTCGCCTTCGTTACCTTCGATAATTCCTGCGACATTTAGTACACCCTTGTACGATAATGAGTTCGGTTTCCCGGCCCACACCTGAACCCACACCCTGATAGCAGATCGTGCAAGATTGGAATAGACGCATTTGGACGCTAAAAACGTAGCAAATTGGGACACTTGGCGACGATAATAGACGCTATTAGATCGCCTTAGATATGGCGGAGCCGGACACCCTCTCCGCCAGTTTGCTCTGAAAAGATCGACCTTTTCCGCTTAACAGCCCGCGTTCGCTTAACCGCATCCCGATACACTTCGTGCTGTCTAAAGCATGGGGCCCGGGATTGCGTTCGCAGCCCTAACCGGCATGCCGGTGAGTGCGAAAATCGCCACCGCCAGCTTCAGTATGAGCGAAAGCGATCGATGAGCGCGCAAGATGCCGAACATGAACGTTGCTAAATGTGATGTTGTCACATATCAAGCGCCGCAGGGAAACACGACGGGGCTTGCAGAACGACATGAAGACCATTGTCTTGGCTGCGGCCATTTCCACGTTGCCGACAACGCTGCATGCCCAGGAAAGCAGCAAGAGCGGTTCAGATCAGGCGGAAGACATTGTCGTCACTGCCACAGCTATCGCCAAGTTGGACGTGCCGCTGGCCGAAACCCCGCAGAACATCACCGTCATTACGCAAGAGGCATTCGAGCGTCAGAACGCCACCAGTGTTGAGGAAATCCTGCGTTACGTTCCCTCGGTGCAGGCCGAGCTTTCGGGGCGATCGGGCTTCGATGCCTTCCTCGTGCGCGGGTTCGATCAGTCCCGCTACCAGTTCCGCGATGGCCTGCGGCTCGATCCGGGGTTCCTCCAGCAGCAGGAGCCGGGCGGGCTTGCTTCGATCGAGGTGGTGAAAGGCCCCGCCTCGGTGCTGTTCGGACAGATTGCGCCGGGCGGCGTAGTCAATATGACGAACCGCGTTGCGTCGTCCGAACGCGTGGCGGATTTTGCGACAACCATCGGCACGGACGATTTCTATCGCCTGTCCGCCGATATTGGCGGCGCGATCAACAGCTCCGGCACGCTCTCGGCCCGCGCGCCGATCGTCTATCTCAATCGCGGTGACACGCAGGACTTCGTCGGGGCGGAGCGCATCTTTGTCGCGCCGAGCGTGACTTGGCAGCCGAGTGACGCGACGACTCTGAGTCTGCTCGGGCTCTATCAGCGCGACGACTATGACCGCACCATCGGCGCGCCGTTGGTGGGAACCTTGCGGCCAAGCCCGGCCGGGCCGATCCGCCGCTCGCTGTTTCTGGGGGAGCCGGGGCTGGACCCGCTCATGTCGGAGCAGGTGCAGATCGGATACCAGTTCTCTCACCGGTTCAGTGACGCGATCCAGTTCCGCTCGCGCCTGCGGTATAGCGACCTCAGCCTCGAAGGCCCGATCGTGCAGGCCCCGCGCGGCGGGTCGACCCCCACCAACATCACCCGGCGCGGCTTCGAGTTTACGGGTGATCGCACGATGCTCTCGACCGACAACCAGCTCGAAGCGGTCTTCGGCACGGGAAATGTCGAACACCGAGTGATGATCGGGGTCGACTATCAGGACTTTACCGACCGCAATGCAGGCGAACTGTTCGGCCTTGCGCCGATCAATCCCAACGCGCCCGTATACGGTGCAGCGCCGGTGCCGCTGGGGCCGTTCTTTTCGGCCGACGTGGGGTTGGAGCAGGTCGGCCTCTATGCGCAGTATCGCGCCAAGATTGCCGAGCGGTTCATCATCGTCGCCGGGGTGCGGCAATCGGATTCGGACACAAGCAGCACCGATGTGCTGGCCGGAACCACCCGCACGCAGGACGATAGCGATACCAGCTTCAACGCGGCAGTGATGTATCTGACCGATGCGGGGTTCTCACCCTACCTCAGCTACAGCCAGTCCTTCGAGCCGCAGTTCGGGTTCGATCCGCTCACCAGCGGCGAGACCCCGCCGCCCTCGCAAGGCGAGCAGATCGAGGCGGGGCTGCGCTGGCAATCGGCGGACGGGCGGCTGTCGGCGCAGGCGGCGGTGTTCCAGATCGACCAGACCAACATCGTGCAGGGCGATCCCGCCAACCCCGGCTTCAGCGTGCTGATCGGCGCGCAGCGGCACAAGGGGGTGGAGATCGAGCTCAGTGGACGGATCGGCGAGGTGCTGATTGTTCAGGCGGGCTACACCTATCTCGACGCCAAGGTGCGGGCGAGCAACAACGGTGATGTCGGCCTGACCTCGCTCAACGTGCCGGAAAATTCGGCGAGCATGTTCCTGACGTTGGATGGCGACGCGCTGGGAGCAGCGGGCAGCGAGGGCAGCATCGGCGTGCGTCATGTCGGCGAGCGGCGCGCCAATGACGCGCTCGACATCCTGCCCGCCTTCACCGTGTTTGACGCTGCGCTGCGACACGATTTTGGGCCGCTCGAAGCTGCGCTCAACGTCAAGAACCTGTTCGACGAGACCTACTTTATCGGCGGTGATTTCCGCGCGGTTTTCTTCGGTGAGCGGCGGCAGGTGCAGCTCACCTTGTTGACGGGGTTCTGATGGAGATGCAGCCCGCGGTGATAGAAGCAAAGGGCCTGACCAAGCGGTTCGGCGATGCAGTCGCGCTCGACCGCCTCGAACTTCAGGTCGCGGCCGGTGAGACGGTGTGCCTGCTGGGAGCCAACGGGGCGGGCAAGACAACGACCATCAACCTGTTCCTAGGCTTTCTGGAACCGTCGGCAGGGGCGGCGCTGGTCGACGGAGTTGAGGTCTCACGCGATCCTGCTGCTGCGCGGCGCAAGCTCGGCTATGTGGCCGAGGTCGTCGCGCTTTATCCGACGCTGACCGGGGCGGAGAACCTCGATTTCTTCGCCCAGCTGGCGGGCGAGCGGGTGGACCGCGGCGAGCGCGATGCGATCCTTGCGCGGCTGCGGTTCCCCGATGGCGCAATCGATCGCCCCGCAGGCACCTATTCCAAGGGGATGCGCCAGAAGCTGGGCCTTGCGATTGCGCTGATGAAGCAGGCCAAGGCGATCCTCCTCGACGAGCCGCTCTCAGGTCTCGATCCGGCGGCGGCCAATGATCTGGTTGCAGTGCTGCGCGAGACTGCGGCGGGCGGGACAGCGCTGCTGATCTCCACCCATGACATCTTCCGCGCCAAGGATGTCGCCACCCGCATCGGCATCATGCGCCACGGGCAACTGCTCGCGATGATCGATCCGGCGACCCTTTCCGCCAGCGAGCTGGAGGCGATCTACCTCACCCATATGGCCGAGCGCGCGGCATGAGTATCACCACCGCGATCATGGGCAAGGATCTGCGCGAGCTGCGGCGGGATCGGCGGGTCGTTGTCATGGCAATGCTGGTTCTTGCGCTGGCCGTCACCGCGTTGTTGACCGCCTATGTCCGCATCAACGCTTACGAGGTGGACCGCGCTGCCACCATCGCCGCTGACCGCGTGACATGGGAAGGGCAGGGCGCCCGCAACCCGCACAGTGCGGCGCATTTCTCCAAATGGGCGTTCAAGCCGCTGACCGCGCAGGCCGTGCTCGATCCGGGCATCACCGCCTTTGCGGGCAGCGCGGTGTGGATGGAAGCGCACAATCGCAACCCGGCGGTCGCCCGGCCGATTGACGATCAGACGGTGATCCTGCCGAGCGGCGACTTCAGCCTCGCCTGGGTGCTGCAGGTGCTGATGCCGCTGCTCGTTGCGGTGATCGCCGCCAGCTGCGTCGCGCGCGAGCGGGAGCGCGGAACACTGCGGCTGATGCTGGCGAGCGGGGTCGGCGCGGCAAGCCTCGTGAGGGCCAAGCTCGCTTCGGTGGGCGCGGTGACGCTGGCGCTGGGGGGCGCGATCAGCCTCGTCGGGGTGATCGCCGCGGCGGGTGCCGGGCCCATCGATCCGGCAAGGCCGGGCCTGTGGCTCCTCGCCTATGGCGCGTTTCTGGCGATCGTGGCGGCGATCGCGGTGACGGTGTCGCTGCATGCGCGCTCGTCGGGGCAGGCGCTGATGGTGCTTGCGGGGTTGTGGCTCTTCGCCATCGTCCTGACCCCGCGCGCCGCCGCATCTCTCGCCGACTATGCCGCCCCGGCACCGACCGGCGAGCAGTTCTGGGCCGATGTCGCCGCGGCCAAGGCGGCCTATCCCAGCCCTTTTGCCGAGGGGATGGAGGCCTTCGCAGCCAAGGTGACGGCGCAATATGGAGTGAGCCGGATCGAGGACCTTCCGGTCAGCTTCGGCGGTCTCCAGCTCGAGGAGGACGAGCGGCTCGGCAACCAGGTCTATGACGAGACGTTCCGTGCGCTCTTCGCCGTCTACGATGCCCAGCGTGCGGTGCTGCGCTGGGCAAGTCTCGTCTCCCCGCTGCCCGCCCTGCAGAACATCTCGATGGCTTTGAGCGGCACCGACCTGCCGCACCAGATCGCCTTCCAGGAGCAGGCCGAAAGCCGCCGCCGGGCGGTGGTGACGCAGCTCAACACCGATCTGATCGAGAACGGCGCTGGCGCCGATTTCGACTATCTGGCCAAGCCGGAGCTGTGGGCTGAAGTGGAGGATTTCACCTTTGCCCCGCCTTCGCTGGGCGAGACGCTCGCCGGGTTGTGGCGCGAGGCTCTCATCCTGCTGGCTTGGCTGGCAGCGGCGATGGTTCTGGTGCAGCGCGCGGCACGGCGGCTGAACGGTGCGGGGCAATAGCGTGCTGGGGATGATCGCGCTCGAGCTGCGCATGATGTTGCGCGAGCGTGCGGCGCTCGGGCTGTTAGCGGTGCTGGCAAGCGCGCTGGTGCTGGCGTGCCTGTCGGGCGCGGCGCTGATGCAGAGCCAGATCGAGGGGCGGACCGCCGCTCAGATCCGTCAGAGCGAGGCGACCGAGCAACTGCGCGAGCGGCTTGCCGATGCCGAGCTTCCTCCCGAGGAGGCGATCCTTACGCCTTACCGCCTGCGTCAGGTGCTGATTGCGCCGCCGCCCGTCCTCGCCGATTTGAGCGTCGGGCGCGCTGCGCTCGATCCCTATGCCACCACGGTCACCATGCGCACCGGCCGCGACACGCTGTTCCAGCGCAGCGGGCTCGACAACCCGGAGCTGCTGGTGCGCGGCGGCATCGACCTCGCCTTTGTAGTGGTGGTGCTTGCCCCGCTGGTGCTGATCGGGCTGCTCTATGGCCTGTTCGCCGCTGACCGCGATAGCGGCATGGCCCGCCTCATCGTTGCGCAGGCGGGCAATCCGGTGCGTCTGGTGACCGCACGCATCCTTCCGCGGCTTGCGCTGGTGTTACTAATGATTGCGGCGACGGTGCTCGTGCAACTGGCGAGCGGGCCGGATGTGGCGGGCCGCTGGCAGGCGGCGGGCGTGTGGCTGCTGGTGGCAGCTCTGTTCCTGCTGCTGTGGGCTGCGTGCGGGGCTTGGATCAACAGTCTCGCGATAGGCGCGGAAACCGCCGCCTTCACGCTGGTCGCGCTGTGGGCGCTCGTCACCTTGGTGTTACCCGCTGCCTTCTCGGCCATCGTGCAGGCGAGTTACCCGCCGCCATCGCGCTTCGAGCAGATCGCCGCGGCCCGCGCCGCCGAGGTCGCTTCGACAGAGGCCTATGAGAACGATCATCCCGAGATCGCATCAGGCGAATTCGAAGGTCGCCTCGCCTCGATCCGCAAGACCTGGGACGTGGCGCAGAAGGTCGAGGCCGCGACCGCCCCGATCGACCGGCGCTTCACCGAGCAACTCGCCGCGCAGCAGCGCTTTGCCGAGGCTCTGTCGTGGGCCTCGCCCGCTCTTGTGGCGAAGCGGGCGCTGGAGCAGGTGGCCGGCACCCATGCCACGACCGGGCAGGACTTCCGCACCGCAAGCGAGGAATACCGCGCTGCGCTGCGTCGGTTCGGCGGCGGGTTCGTGGAACGCGGAGCCATCATCGGAGCCGCTGACGCCGAGCAGATCCCGCGCTTCGCCTGGTCGCCCGTGCGCCTGATGCCTTGGGCTGCGATCATGGTTCTGGCGGCGCTTGCTGCCGGTCTGATGCTTTTGGCGGGTCGGCGCTTCTCGCGCCTCAAATTCGCTTGACGGCGGTGGCATCACGACGCGCGGCGCTGCTGGCATCGGCATTGATGCTGGCTCCGCTCTGTCCGGCGGCCGCGCAGGCGGATGATCCGCCTGCCACGCAGCAACGGGACACGGGAACCGCTCAGAAGCGTGATACCGCGGTGCCGATCGCGCTGGTCAACCGGTCGGCGGAGAATGTCATTACCCAGGCATCCGACGCCTTTGGCACCAGCGTCGGGGACGAGACCATCGGGCTCTACAATGGCGGCAATGTGCGCGGGTTCTCCGCCTTCGCAGCGCAGAACGTGCGGATCGAGGGGCTCTATTTCGATTCCCAGGCCGCCTTCAGCGATGCGGTGCGCGCCGGATCGACCATCCAGGTCGGCATTTCCGCCTTGGGCTATCCCTTTCCCGCGCCCACAGGCATCGTCGACTTCGCCCTGCGGCGGGTGGGCGACAAGCCGGTGGTCAGCGCACGCACGGGCTTCGGCGATTTCTTTGCGCCCTTTGCAACGGTCGATGCCGCGCTGCCGCTCACCGGCAGCCTCGATCTCAACGTCGGCGCGGGAGTTGAGGAGTTCGTCTATGCGGACGGGGCCGATTTCTGGTTCGTGCGATACGGCGGCGTCGTGCGCTGGCGGCCTGCCGAGGGCGTGGAACTCACCGGCTTCTTCAGCCGCTATGACTATTTCGACGAAGAAACGACCCCGGTGATCTTCACCGCTGGCGCTTTTCTGCCCAAGCGCATCGCTCGCAATCGCTTTGTCGGACAGGACTGGGCCGACTGGGCCGGTCATTCGCAGAACTTCGGCGCATTGGCGAAGGTGACGCGCGGGGACTGGCGGATCGGACTGGGGCTGTTCTCCTCCCGCTTCACCATCGACGAGTTCGGCGCCAATTTCTTCGCCAACACGCAGACCGACGGCAGCACCGAGCGGCAGGTGCTGCTAGGCCGCGATCAGGTATCGCAGTCCTACTCCGGCGAGCTTCTGGTGGAGCGCGAATTCACCGAGGGCCCGCGCCGCCACCGGCTGTTGGCCTCTGCACGCTTTCGCCGGGTCGATGACGATCTGGGTGGCTTTGCCTTCCGCAATATTGGGCCCGGCGAGATCGACGTCGCCGATCCGGTGCCCGAGCCCGCAATTAGCTTCGGAGCGCTCACCCGCGACAAGATCCGGCAGGAGATCGGCGCGCTCGGCTATGCAATGCAGTGGCTTGGGCTGGGCGAGATCAATCTCGGGGTGCAAAAGACTCGCTACCGCAAGGAAGTCCTGGCCCCCGGGCGTGCGCCCACCGCGAATGCCGACAGCCCGATCCTGTGGAATGCCTCGGCGGCAATCACCGCGATTGACGGTGTCGCCCTCTATGCTGCTACCACCCGGGGCCTTGAGGAAAGCGGCACCGCGCCCTCTTTCGCTGCCAACGCCAACCTCACTCTGCCCGCGCTGCGGACGCGTCAACTCGAGGCCGGGGTGCGTTGGACGCTGGCGCAGGACGTCAAGCTGATCGCAGGGCTGTTCGACGTGCGCCGCCCCTATTTCGAGCTCGACGCTGATAATTTCTTCCGCGTGCTGGGCGATGTGAAGCATCAGGGCGTGGAGCTCTCGCTGACCGCCAAGCCGGTGGCGGGGCTCAATGTGGTGGCAGGCGCGGTCCTGATGCGCCCGCGCGTTACCGGCGAGGCGGTGGAGCAGGGTCGCTTGGGCGAACGACCGCTGGGCCGGGTGGGCGCGACACTCGACCTCAGGCTCGATTATCAACTACCTGCCTTTGATGCCCTTTCGGTCGATTTCGGCATCAATTACACTGGCGACCGAGCGGCGCGGATCGATAACGCGCTGTTCATCCCGGAGCGGGCGATTGTCGATCTGGGCGCGCGCTACCGCTTCAAACTGGGCCGCACACCCGCCGTGCTGCGCGCACAGATCGCCAACCTGACCAACACGTTCGGGTGGAACGTCACCGGTGGCGGGGGATTCCAGTTCATCGCCTCGCGCAGGTTCAATCTATCGCTGTCGGCGGATTTCTGAATTCGGCCCTCGTTCTTCAACCTTTCTGTTGTTTGCGCCATTCGTTGGGCAAGTTTTCGCCCGCTGCGCGCCGGCGACGTCGTCCGGAATATCAATGTCGCTGACAGCTTCTGGCGCTGGTTCGCGATCGCCTGCGCGGCGCAATAGCCGGCCAACGGCTCAGCCCTGCGCTTCGTCAGCGAAGCAGGGCCAGACGACCCGACCCAGCGACGTACCACGGGCGGGCTGAGAGTGAGGGCCGATCCCGCAGATCGCAGTAATCGCGTCATTATTTTGGCTTGACCAGCGATGCCACTTCACGTTCATTCATGTCGGGGATTTAAGGGGGGGAGTCATATGATTGCGACGTTTCATGTCCGTGCTGCGGTGCTGCTGACGGCCAGTGCCGCGGCAGCGATAAGCACCAGTCTTGCCGCGCAACCCGCGTCCGTTCGCGCCGATCCGGTGACCGAGACCGTCCACGGCATCACGCTCACCTATGAATACCGTTGGATGGAAGACCCGGCCAACGCGCCCGAGATGCTGGCCTTCGTCGAGGCAGAAAACGCCCGCGCCCGCGCGATGCTGGACGCCCTGCCCGAACGCGCGTGGTTCGAACAGCGGCTGGCTGCGCTGTCGTCCGATATTGATCGCGTCTCGGGCTATCTGCAATGCGGCGATATCGCCCTGTTCCGCCGCGTCCGGCCCGGCGAGCAGACGCCCCGGCTTTATATCCGCGATGGCGCGGGCGAACGCATGCTGCTCGATCCGGCGGTGGTCGGGGGCGATCCGCTGGCGAGCTTCGGCGCGATCGAAATTGCACCCGATTGCCGCAGTGTCGCGGTGCAGGTGTCGAGCGGCGGATCGGAGGTCGGGCGCGTCCACCTGATCGACATTGCCAGTGGCAAGGACATCGGCCCGCCGATCGAACGCATCTGGGGCGAAGGCTCGGCGAGCTTCGTCGGCCCGGACAAGGTGACCTACACCCAGATGGCCGCCAACCCGGAAGGCGATCCGATGCTGGGGATGACGGCTGTCATCGCCAACCGCGATGGCACCGGGGCGACGGTGGTGCTCGGCAATGGCGTGCTGGTGGCGCCGGAGCAGGCTGCGGTCATCCTCGCCGTCCCTGACGAGCCCTTCGCGCTGGGCGCCGCGGTCGGCGCGCGGGTGGATAACGAGTTTTTCCTCGCCCCCATGGCCAGCCTGCTGGCGGGCAAGCCGCAGTGGCGGCAGGTCGTAACGCTCGCCGACCGCATCACCATCGCCCTGCCGCGCGGCAAGGCGCTTTATGCGATGAGCAGCCGCGACAACCCGGCAGGCACGATATTGCGCTACCCGCTCGCCGACGATGGCACGCCCGGCGCGCCCGAGGTGATATTCGCCGGATCGCCCGAGCGGCTGGTGCGCGATATGCGGGTCACAAAGGACGGGGTCTATGTCCACGCCACCCGCGACGGCGCGGCGCAGCTGTTCTTCCTGCCTGACGGGCGCGGCCCGGCGCAGGAGGTGGCGCTGCCGTTCGAAGGCTCGATCGTCACTCTGAGCCCCGATGCCGACGGACGCGGGGTTAGCTTCGGCCTGAGCGGCTGGGCCGAGGCGCTGACGCAGTTCCACGTCGTGGGCGGCAAGCTTGAGGCGACCGGCCTTGCCTCGGGCGTGTGGGAGGGGGCCGCCGGCATGGCTGTCACCCGCATGGAAGCGGTCAGCAAGGACGGCACCAAGGTTCCGCTGGTGGTGATCCGCTGCAAGGGCGATGCCGGGCGCACCCCTACCATCATCGAGGCCTATGGCGGCTACGGCTTCGACAACATCTCGCCCGGCTATGATCGCAACGCAATGGCTTGGCTCGATCGGGGCGGCGCGCGGGCCTATTGCGGGACGCGCGGCGGGGGCGAGCGCGGGCGCGACTGGCACGAAGGCGGGCGCGGCCCCAACAAGCCGCGCGCGATGGAGGACCTCGCCGCCTGTGCCCGGACACTCACCGCGGCCGGGATCGCTCCCGAAGGCGGCCCGCTAATTACCGGCGCGAGCATGGGCGGCACGCTGGTGCCGACGGCGGCGCTGACTGATCCTTCCGCTTTCGGCGCGCAGATCACCATGGTCGGCGTGGTCAACGCCAGCCGCATCGCCTTTGCCGAGAATGGCGCGAACCAGTTCGACGAGATGGGCAATCCTGCCGATCCGCAGCAGTTCCGCGATCTGGTGGCGATGGACGCCTACCAGATGCTCGCCAGCAGTGCCTCACCCCCGCCGCCGAGCCTGATGACCATCGGCCTCAATGATCGCCGCGTCGCCCCGTGGATGACCGCCAAGTGGGTCGCGCGGGCGCGGGCCAAGTGGCCTGACGCACCGATCTATCTGCGCGGCGATGCGGATTCAGGGCACGGCATCGGCACCGCCGAAGGCGTGCGCCGCAACGAAACCGCCGATCTGTTCGCTTTCGCCTGGACGCAGCAGTCGCGGTGACGACTGCACTGGCGCGTCGAGGCTCATTCGAGGGAGACGCAACGGGGGCAGGACAGGCAGTTCTGCGGTGACGGTCCCAAAAGGGCCAACACAGGGCGTGATGCCGATAGCGTCGACAGCTGCTCAAGCCCCTTGTCGAAACAGGGCATGATCTGCGACAGGGAGGCGAAGATGTTGCATAACGCCCTGAGCTGTCCGCGACATTCTACCTGTACCGGCGCATCGGGGCTTTGGTAGCGTGTGACAGAAATGTCGAGCACAGTGCTTGTAATCCGGTGATCCTGCCCGATTGGCTCGCGGCGCGTCTCGAACCATATGTCCGCGGATCCTGTGCTGGTGGCAGGCACCTCCAGCTGATCGTCAAGAAGCGCCGCAAACCGCTGCTGCTCTCGGTGGGAGGTCTTTCGTCCCGATCAAGGGGGTCAGCGCGCATAATAGCCAAATTGACAGAAAATCGTCAAATCTTGCCAAATGGCATTGCTGAGCCTATATATGGCCTCCGGAGAACCGCCATGCTGGCTTTGCAGCCCATTGATACTGCCGTTACCGCCTTCCGTCCTGATCCGATTACCCAGGACGAGGCGGCTGCCATGTTCCGGGCAGCCCTCAATCTGTTCGGCAAGTGGGAGCTGACCGACGAGCAGGCCGCAACCCTGCTCGACATGCCGGTTCGCTCCTATCGCCGCTGGAAGGCGGAAGGGCCGGGGCGCGTATCGCGTGACGGCCGTGCGCGCCTCTCCAACCTTATGGGCATTCACAAGGCGCTTCGGATCATCTTCTCCGAGGCGGCCCGGGGTTATGTCTGGATCAGGACGGCGAACGAGGCGTTCGGCGGGGCCAGTGCGCTTGAGGTGATGCTGGGAGGCGAGCTGACCGACATTATGCGGGTGCGTCGCTACCTGGACGCGACACGCGGTGGCTGGTGAGCGGATCGCCAGATATCCCCGTTTCTAGAGTTGAGTGGAAGGGCGCTGTTCGGATCATCCGGAGTGCCTTTCCGCCGATCGACCTGTTCGAGGATATCGCTGATCCAGCCGATTGGCCGCTGCTGATCTCGGCAGAGCAGAAGACCAATCCTCGCATCATGGCGACGATTGGCAATCTTGACCTCGTTCCAGAAGGGCGGCGTGTCGGCGGCAACGGTGCCTCTTACCTCATGGCGCCATTCACCCACGTCAGCACCGACCGGCCCAGCCGCTTTACCGATGGCAGTTTCGGCGTGCTCTACGCTGGCGACCGGTTCGAGACCGCGCTCTTCGAGACGATCCACCATCACGCCCGTTTCATGGCGCGAACCCGGGAAGCGCCGGGATGGACCTCGCAGTTCCGCGAAATCGTCATATCGGTCCATGCAGACCTCCATGACCTGCGAGCTCTCACGGGAGAGCCGGCTCCAGTGCTTGATCCCGATAGCTACAGCGCATCTCAAGCGTTCGCGCGGCAACTTAAGGGCGCGGGATCGGACGGGATTGCCTACCCGAGCGTACGGCATCCGGGTGCGGAATGCGTTGCGCTCTTCTACCCCGACCGCGCGTCAAATCCCCTCCAGGGGCGACACCTAGATTACCACTGGGACGGCCAGCGCGTTGACCTTGTCCGCGATGCCGGATCCGGGTCTGTTTTCCGAATTGTCAGTTTGCCGAGCATGGGCTGAGTGCCGATGACGTGCTGAAGATTGGCGGCTCTCGGCGCAGAGGCGGCCATTCGGCCAATCGGTCAGGCATCAAACAAGCGACAAGCAGCCGCAAAACGCATTATCTCGGCACCACCGGCATCGCGCTGATCTTCTTCGCCATGACGAAGTGCCTGGTAACAAGCTAGGCCCGGTGGCCGATGATCAGGCCTTCGGGCTGCAATCGGCTGACCCGCCGCCAGCAGCGTTCTGTTGATTTGGTCGAATTCGATCGGCCGTGTGGTCAAATGACCCAAAACCTAGGCCAATTTGCCTTGAAAATGGTGCTGAAAATCTGCCCGCACCATGCGAAATGATGCGCATGGACGCAGCCCCGAACCGTGCTCCCCGCCAAGCGACCGGTCCCGCCTGTCCCTTCACTGGACCGCGCCGATCAATGAATCGCTGGCGGCGCGCGCGTCGCCAAAGCGCTCGGCTACGAGTTCGTTCCGCCACAGCAGTTGCTCGTTGTCTAGCGGCAGCTGACGCACTTGGGCCACGCCATCATCACATCACTTAACTTTTTCCGGAGAGGCCCACAAATGCGCCGTACCATCACCCATATCGGCGAACATGCTCTCGCCCCGGCTTCGCTCATGATGAGCTACGGCTTCGATCCGAAACTGTCCGAAGGCGCGATCAAGTGCCCGGTGTTCCAGAGCTCGACCTTCGTGTTCGAGAGCGCGGCGGCGGGCAAGAGTGTGATGCAACTTGCCTACGGCCTGCGCGAACGTGAGCAGGCCGAGGACCCGGCGCTGATCTATTCGCGGATCAACAACCCCGCGCTCGAAATCCTCGAGGATCGGCTGGCCCTGTGGGACAAGGCTGACCGGGCACTGGTCTTCGCAAGCGGGATGGCGGCGATTTCGACCACTGTCCTCAGCATGGCACGGCCGGGCGACGCTATCGTCTACACAGCACCGGTCTATGGCGGTACGGACTTCCTGTTCGACAAGCTGCTGCCACAATTCGGCATCCGCTGCCACCCGGTTCACGGTGATCTTGGCGATGCGGCGATGCAGCAGGCGGTCGAGCGCGCGCGGGCCGGGATCGGTCCGGGCGGTCGGATCGCCGCGATCTACGCCGAGAATCCGGCCAACCCGACCAACCGGCTGATCGATCTCGCCATGCTGGCCGACCTGGCCCGTTCTCTCGACGGGCAGTCGGGCGGGCGGCCGAAACTGCTGGTCGACAACACCATGCTCGGCCCACTGTGGCAGCAGCCGCTGGCGCACGGGGCGGACATCGTGATCTATTCCCTCACCAAGTATGTCGGCGGCCACAGCGACCTCATCGCGGGATCCTGTGTCGGCAGCGAGGCCGATCTCGCTGCGATCTCGGGGTTTCGCACGATCCTGGGAACGATGACCGATCCGCACACGGCCTGGCTCCTGCTGCGCAGCCTCGAGACCCTATCGCTGCGGATGCGCCAGGCCGAGGCGAGCGCGTGGAAGGTAGCCGAGGCGCTGGGCGCCCATCCCAAGGTAGCCGAGGTTGGCTTTCTCGGCTTTGTCGATCCGGCGAGTGAGCAGGGCCGCATCTTCGCCCGCCAGTGTTCGGGCGCAGGCTCGACCTTTTCGGTGTTCCTGCATGGCGGCGAGGCCGAGGCGTTCCGCTTCCTTGACGCGCTGAAGCTCATGAAGCTCGCCGTCAGCCTCGGCGGCACCGAGAGCCTCGCGTCCTATCCAGCCGGCATGACCCATGTCGACGTGGCGCCGGAGATGCAGCGCGCCTATGGCATCAGCGACAACCTCGTGCGCCTGTCGATTGGAGTGGAGGAGCCCGAGGACCTGATCGCGGATTGCCTGCAAGCGCTCGATCAGGTGTGAGGACCCCGCGGGCCGGACCTCAGCGGCGGGCGAGGTCGCCCGCCATGGTTTCGGCCAGCTTCTCGAGCGCCTTGCGGTCGACCTTATGGGTGCCGCCCACCGGCAGGCCATCCAACACCGCGATCCGCCGAGGATGAGCATATGCCGGCCCATGCTCAAGGGTGAAGGCCTTGAGCGCGCCGGGATCGAGCGTCTCCCCGCCGACCGGCACGACGAAGGCGACCGGGACCATGCCCTTGATCTCGTCCGGCACGGCGATCACGGCCGCCTGCAACACCGCCGGGTGGCGTTCGAGCAGCTTCTCGACCTCGCCCGGATAGACGTTCTCGCCGCCGCACACGAACATGTCGTCGGCGCGTCCGACGAAGTAGAACCAGCCGTCGGCATCGCGCCTGACGATGTCGCCGGTGTCGTACCACCCGTCGCTGAGCTTGTTCGCGGTCACTTGGGGCAGGTTGAGATATTCCTTGAGCACGGCGGGCGTGCGGGTAAGCAGACGCCCTTCCTCCGGCGACCCGTCGAGCAGCTTCCACTCGGTGCCGGGATAGGGATAGCCGATCGACAGCGGCGGGCGGGCGAGCCCTTTTGGGTGCGGCCCGAACATGGCCGGCCCGCTCTCGGTCGTGCCGTAGGAATTGCGAACGCTCGCATTCGGGAAGATCGCCTTTGTTCGCTCGATCAGGGCGTTGGTGAGCGGGGCGGAGCCGATGATGACGTTCCGCACCGAGGAAAGGTCGAGCCGGGCGAGGAGGTCGGTTTCGCGCGCCATCATGGCAAGCATGGTCGGAATGCCACTCACCATGGTCACCCTCTCGCGGGCGGCGATCTCGAGATAGGCGCGCGCATCGAAGCGCGGCATCGACAAGGTCCGCCATCCCGCGGCGAGCGCGACCGTGGTGAAGAACAGCCCGTTCATGTGATAGGTCGGCGCCGCGATGATCGTGCACTCGGGTTCGTCTGTGAGAGTGCCGAGAAAGACCTCGAGCGCCCAGACCTGTCCGGCATGGTCGAGCGGCACGCCCTTGGGCAAACCGGTCGAACCGGAGGTGTAGAGAATCTCGCACAGGTCGCCCGGCTCGGGACGAAAGACCGCGCCCGGTTCGGCTTCGAGATAGCGGCGATGCGTAGCGCTTCCAAAGGCGACGAAGCGCGTGCCTTCTGGCACAGAGCTGGAGAATTCGGCGTCACCCAGCACGAGACGACAGGCCGAGTCCGAAAGGATATGCGCGATGGTCGCGGCTGGCAGCCGGTAATTGATCGGCACCGGAACCAGCCCCGCGCGCATCAGGCCGAGATAAGCGATAATGAAATCGGCGCCATTGGTGCCAAGCAGCCCCACCCGGTCGCCCACCGCGAACCGCTCGGCCATCGCTCCACCGAACCGCGCGGCGCGACCCTCGATCTCGCCAAGTGAAAGGGCGATGCCAGTTCCTTCATCGACAAACGCTGCGGCGCTGCCGACCGCAACCTTCGCGATCGTGTCTCCGAGATTCCGGCTCGGGAAGCGGACGCTCATGGGCGGATCAGAACCTTGCCGACCACTTCGCGATCCTCGAGCATTCGCTCGGCCTCGGCCGTCTCGGGGTCGAGCAGATCAGCGTGATCAAGGGGCCGAACAGCACGCTCTACGGCGCTTCCTCGCTGGGCGGCACGATCAAGGTCGACACCCGCCGGCCGTCGTTGAACGGCACCCGCGCGAACGGCGTCGCCGCTGTGTCCTTCACCGAGGACGGGAGCACCAATTATCGCGGCAGCGCGAGCATCTCGGCACCGATCGTAGAGGGCGTGCTCGGCTTTGAGGCAACCGGCTACTACGTGCGCGACGGTGGCTACATCGATGCCCCAGGCGGCGCGAACAACATCAACTCGAGCGAGACCTATGCGCGTGCGGCGCTCGATGACCGCGGCTTCGGCATGGCCTCGGTGCGCTTCATTTGCGGCACCCAGGACCTCCACCGTCGGCTTGAGGAAGAGCTTTCGGATTTTCTCGGGATGGCGGACACGATCCTCTATCCCTCCTGTTTTGATGCCAATGGCGGGCTGTTCGAGACCCTGCTCGGCCCGGAGGATGCGGTGATCTCCGACGAGCTCAATCACGCCAGCATTATCGACGGCATCCGCCTCTCCAAGGCGCGGCGCTTCCGTTATCGCAACAACGACATGGCCGATCTCGAAGTCCAGCTCCAGGCTGCCGATGCGGCCGGAGCGCGGTTCAAGCTGATCACCACCGACGGCGTGTTCTCGATGGACGGCACCATCGCGCAGCTCGATACGATCTGCGATCTGGCCGACCGCTACGGGGCGCTGGTCCATTTCGATGATTGCCACGCCACCGGCTTTCTGGGCGCCAGCGGTCGCGGGACGCACGAATATCGCGGTTGCATGGACCAGGTCGACATCACGACCGGCACGCTCGGCAAGGCGCTCGGCGGCGCTAGCGGAGGTTATACCGCCGCGAGCAGGGAGATCGTCGCGCTGCTGCGCCAACGCTCTCGGCCCTACCTGTTCTCGAACAGTGTCGCGCCGCCGGTGGTGGCCGGCAGCCTCAAGGCGCTCGAAATCGTTCGGCGCGGCGAGGCGCTCGGCCAGCTGCAGCGCAACACGGCGCAGTTCCGGCAGGGCCTTGAGGAGCTCGGCTTCGACCTCCTTCCCGGCGAACATCCGATCATCCCGATCATGCTCCACGATGCCGACCGTGCGGCGCGCTTCGCGGCGACGGCGATGGAGGAGGGCGTCTATGTTACCGCCTTTTCCTATCCGGTTGTGCCACAAGGCAAGGCGCGCATCCGCACCCAGATGTCGAGCGCGCTCGACACGCAGGATGTCGAGCATGCGCTTGCCGCCTTCGCACGGGTCAAGGCCCGCGCAGCGCTTTCGAGCGGCGCAGGGTGCCGACCGTCTCTGGAACCCCAACCGGGTGAAGCGCGGCCGTGAGCGAGCCACCAAAGTATTTGCAGAGGCGTTCGGTCTCGACCTAATCGATGACAGCGATCGGGCCGTGAACCAGCGCGTCTCCCATTATCGACCCGGCTCACGCTTGCGGATTAGGATCACACCCGCCCCCCAGGCTGCCAGCGCCCAGATGGCGAGGATCGCAAAGTGCGGCGCGATTCCTGTAGTCGCGATGACGACCGGCTCGGAACGGGTCGTGACGAGCCGTTCGAAATTCTCGGCCGTCAGGGGCTTGTTCTCCCATGCGGCCGTTAACACCCAGTCCACGCGCTGCGTGATGCGCTCGATCACCTCAGTGCGGAAAGCCTGCGTCGCAGCCATATCGCGTCCGGCCAGACGCTCGCTCGCCAATGTCATCGCCGCCGCAGGAGACCATGCCATGTCGCGTTCGGCCTGAGCAATGGCGCGGCTCTCTTCGGCCAGCTTGATTGCATTGTCCTTGCGAATATCCTGCACCCCCTGCCAGTCAAGAACATGGCGTTCAACCTCGGGGGGGAGCGCATCGAGCTTTGCGGCAGGCATGGTTCGCAGTTCGGGACGCGCGGCGTAAAGACGCGTAAGGAAAGCGACAGGCTCTCGCGCCACTTCGCTGCCAATCCTGCGACTGCGGTGTTCGAACCGGTGACCGCTTGATAATTCCCTCTCGGCAGCGTGCAGACGATACCCCGATATCGAGTCTAAGTGCGGGGCTGCATGAGGATCTTGGCGGATGGTCAGGCGGCATCATGGCTTCGAAGAATCTGGACTTCGGGTCTAGGCTCGTTTTAGCGTCTCGTGCCCGCAGGTGGGACGGGGACATGGCTCGGCCTGGCTCGGGCATTACCGAAGCATTGCCTATCGGCCTAACCTTGTGGATTGCGCTTGTATGAATGTCCCCGCCCCATCCACCGTGTCAGACACGCCCGCGCGCAAGGAACAGGTTGCCCTGCTCATCCAGATCGAGCAGCGGCTGCGCTGGCTGTCTTCGTGGACCGTACACAATGCGAACAATCTTCGTCCGAAGCGGGATGGGCTGAAGGTTGGCGGGCATCAGGCCTCGTGTGCGTCGATGACGGCGATCATGACCGCGCTCTATTTCCACGCGCTGCGCCCGCAGGACAAGGTGGCGGTCAAGCCCCATGCCGGGCCGGTGCTGCACGCGATCCACTACCTGCTGGACGAGCAGACGCGCGAGAAGCTTGAGGCGTTCCGGGGGCTGGGCGGGGCGCAGTCCTATCCCAGCCGCACCAAGGACACGATCCCGGTCGACTTCTCCACCGGCTCGGTCGGGCTCGGGGTGGCGGTGACGGCGTTCAGCTCTCTGGTGCAGGATTACCTCGTTGCCCACGGCCAGCTGGCGGAAGGCGACACGGGCCGGATGATCGCGCTGATGGGCGATGCCGAGCTTGACGAAGGCAATATCTACGAATGCCTGATCGAGGGCTACAAGCACGACCTCAGGAACTGCTGGTGGATCGTCGATTACAACCGCCAGAGCCTCGATGCGACTACGGCGGACCGGATGTTCCGTCGCTTCGACGACATCTTCGAGACCTGCGGCTGGCGGGTGGTGACGCTGAAGCACGGCAGGCTCCAGCGCGAGGCGTTCAGGCGCCCGGGCGGACAGGCGCTGGAAGACTGGATTGAGAACTGCCCCAATGCCGATTTCGCGGTCCTGACCTACCTCGGCGGGGCGGCCTGGCGCGAGCGGCTGGAGCGCGATCTGGCGGGGGTCCGGGGCGTGAAGGAACTGCTCGCCGATCATGACGATGCCGCGCTTGCCCGGCTGATGACCAACCTCGGCGGGCATTGCATCGAGACCCTGCTCGATGCCTTCGACGCTGCAACGGGCGACCAGCCGACCCTGTTCATCGCCTACACGGTGAAGGGCTACGGGTTGCCGCTGGCGGGGCACAAGGACAACCACTCCGGCATGATGAACACCGCGCAGATCGAGGGTCTGCGTGCCGAACTCGGGATCGCACCCGGGCAGGAGTTGGACAAGTGGGCAGGGCTTGGCGACAATCTCGCCGCGCGGCTTGAGGCGCTGGTCAAGGACAGCCCGATCGCGCGCAAGGCGCACGAACACCGCGCGCCTGCCGTGCCCGTTCCCACTCTGCCGGTGCCGGAGGGCGCGGTGCAGTCCACACAGGCCGCCTTCGGGCGGGTGCTGTTCGATCTTGCGAAGTCGGATGAGCCGCTCGCCGACCGGATCGTCACCACCGCGCCCGATGTGACGCAAACGACCAACCTCGGCGCCTTCGTCAACCAGCGCGGGCTGTTCCGGCGGCAGGAACTGGCCGACGTGTTCCAGAAGGCCAAGATCCCCTCGGCGCAGAAGTGGAGCGCGCACACGGCGGGCCAGCATATCGAACTGGGGATTGCCGAGAACAACTTCTTCCTCGCGCTGACATCATTGGGGCTGGCCGCGCCGCATTTCGGCACACGGCTGCTGCCGGTGGGGACGGTCTATGATCCCTTCATCGCCCGCGGCCTCGATGCGCTGAATTACGGCTGCTATCAGGACGCGCGGTTCCTGCTGGTGGGGACGCCTTCGGGCATCTCCCTGGCGGGCGAGGGGGGCGCGCACCAGTCGATCAATACGCCCTTGATCGGGATGGGCCAGCCGGGGCTCGAAAGCTTCGACCCCGCCTTTGCCGATGAGGTCGCGCTGCTGATGCAATGGGCCTTTGCGCATATGCAGGCGGACGGGGGGAGCAGCGTTTATCTCCGCCTCACTACCCGCCAGATCGAACAGCAGGCCCGCAAGGACGACAGCTGGCAGCAAGGCGCCATCGCCGGGGGCTACTGGCTGCGCGAGCCTGCGCCGGGGGCCAAGGCGGCGATCGCCTATAGCGGCGCGGTGGCCCCCGAGGCGCTGAGTACATGGGAGCAATTGCAGGACGATCTGCCCGGCCTCGGCCTGCTGGCGGTGACGTCGCCAGACCGGCTGCATCGCGACTGGTCCGCTGCCCGCGCAGCCCGCTGGCAGGGGAGCACGCGTCAGCCGAGCCATATCGAAAGTCTGCTCGGCCAGCTTGCCCCCGACGCCGGTCTCGTCACCCTGCTCGACGGCTCGCCCGCCGCGCTGTCATGGCTCGGCGGGGTCAAGGGTCACCGTGTCAGCCCGCTCGGCACCGACCGCTTCGGACAGACCGGTGACCTCCCAGACCTCTACCGCACCTACCGCCTCGACGAGGAAGCCATCTTTGAAGCCATGGCAGAGCTGTTCCTCGGCTGATCGAAGCCAGGCTCGCTTTGCTCTACCGTCCGCTATTCGCGCTTTCAGGTGCGTGCCTACGCTGGGTCACCACTGGCGTAGGCGGCCATGGCGAGCGAGCGGATGGCCAGTCTGACCCGGTTCCAATCCGACTCATCGCCTAAAGGCAGACCGGCGAAGTTGCCCGTCGCTGCGCTGCCCAGCACCATCTGTTGAACGGCGGCGATCAGCACGGCGTTGATCGCGGGCGCGTCGATGTTCGCCGGCGGAGCGAGATCACCGCGCAGTCGTGCAATCCAGTCGGCAAGTGCGCGACTGCGGGCTTGAGCGAAGGAATGAGTCAGCGCATTCGGCTCCGAGAGTTCCCACGCGATAATCCGCTGCATCAAGGGGTTGCCGCGGAGCACTTCAACCAGCGCGTCGAGCAGACGTGCAACCAGCTCCGCATAGCTTGCCGCGGGTTGAGAGGGCGCGACGGACAGCGCGGTCTCGATAGCCCGTGCCACGTCCGTGCCGAGCGCTTCGGCGAGCCCGTCGAGTCCGCCAAAATATCGATAGATCAGCTGCTTGTCGCAGCCAGCGGCCCGAGCGATGGCATTGACACCCCATGCACCGAACCCCTTTTCGATCAGGACGTCACGGGCAGCGGCGAGAATCGCGTCCTCCGTACGCGAGCGGTCGCGGGTGCGATCAGGGGCAGTGTCGAGGGCGAGGGAGGATGTGGCTGGCGCGGTCATGCTGCTGTCCTAGACCTATCGCAGAGGGGTTTCCAGCAATAATTCACCGGTCGGTGACAAAAGGGCTTGCGCATGTCACTGGCTGGTGATATCTGCCGTGTCACCACTTGGAGACATGCTATGCAAACGGTCCATTCCCCACGGCTCCCAGCCACCATCCACAACCCCGTCACCGGCGACTCGATCGCCTTTCTTGCCTCGCCTCTGTCGGGCGACGGCGCGGAACTGCGCTTCCGCTGCACCCTCCCGGCCCACGGCGAGGGCGCTCCGCTCCACACGCATGACACCATGACCGAGACCTTTGCGGTCGAATCTGGCGTGCTCGAAGTGAACCTCGGCAACGGCCGTCAGGTCCTGCTTTCGGCGGGCGAGGCCATCGCGATCCCGCCCGGCACGCCGCACGGCTTCCGCAATCCCGGCGATGCGCCAGTCGTGTTCCTCACCACCGCTGATGAGGGCGAGGGGCTGGAGACCTTCCTGCGCGGCATGTATGCGCTCGCCGCTGCGGGCGAGACCAACGGCGCGGGGATGCCGCGCGATCCGCGGGCGCTCGGCCTGCTGCTGCATTATGGGAACCTCGTGATGGTCGGCGTGCCGCGCACCTTGCAGAATGCGCTGCTCGGTCTGCTCGGCTGGGTGGCGCGCGTCACCGGGGCCGACCGCCGGTTGGCTAATCTGGTGCGCGGATCATGAGCGCCGCCCGCCAGCCCGCCTTGGGCACCGCCGCCATCGCGCTCGCGATCCTGTTCAACCTGCCTTATGCCATCCTGGCCGTCAGTTTCGATTATCCCGCGATCCTGCGGCAGCCCCCCGCCGAGGTGTTGGTGCGCTTTGCCGAGGGCTGGGCGGGGCTGGTCCTGACCTGGTATGCCTTCGCCTTGGCCGCTTTGGCCCTGGTACCGCTTGCCATCGGCCTCGCAATGACCCCGCGACGACTGGCCGACCAGCCCGCGATGACGGCCAGCGCGGCGATCGTCGGCGCGCTCGCCGGTCTGACGCAGGCAATCGGGCTGATGCGCTGGGTCTTCGTGGTCCCTGAGCTCGCCCGCGCCGCAGCAAGCGGGGATCCGGCAAGCACGGCGGCGGCGGCCCACAGCTTCGCGCTCATCCATGCCTATGGCGGCGTGGCGATCGGGGAGCATCTCGGCCAGCTCCTGACCGCGCTGTTCGTTGCCCTGCTGGCGATCATCCAATGGCGCGAAAGTCGCCGGATCGCCGCGACCCTCGGCGTGCTGACCGCGCCTTTGCTGGCCTTCGGTACGGGAGAGGGGCTGATGCTGGCGCTGGGGCGGGATGGCGACACCTTCGCGCTCCTTACGATTGCCGGGTTCCTCGGTCTCACCGTCTGGCTGATCGCCACCGGTCTGGGGCTGATACGTCGGGGCTGACCGCCCGTCCTCCACCTGAATTTTCTGCGTTTTCCACCCCGCTCTGGTGCGGCCGCGACGGCCCGTGCCCGGCTTCCTCTCGCCGTCGCCCAGCACAAGGACAATACCATGAAAACTGCCTCTCTCTCGCGCTTCGTCACCCTCCTCGCTCTTGCTCTGCCCTCGGCTGCCTTTGCCGAGGACGAGCGGACGGAGAGCAAAGATATCTCCGGCTACTCCACGCTCGGAATCGCGGCTCTGCCCGAATACGAGGGCGCGGATGATTACCAGATCCTCCCCCTTGTCGACGGCAAGCTCAGCTTTGGCGAGCGCTATGTCGCCATTCAGGGCACCGCGATCCGCGCCAACGTGATCGCCGCCGACAAGATCGAGTTCGGCCCCGTCGCCTCCTTCACCTTCGGGCGCGATGCGGACATCAAGAACGCCGCCGTGGCCGATCTGGGCCGGATCAAGGATGCTTACGAGGTCGGGGCCTTTGCCGCGACGACCTTCGATGTCGCCGGAAACGACAGCTTGCGGCTGTCGCTCCAGGGCGTGCACGATGTCAGCGATGTCCACGGCGGCTATGTGATCGCCGCCAGCGCCACCTATGCCGCACCTGTGGGCGAGCGGGTCAACTTGCAGTTCGACCTCGGCGCGAGTTACGCCAGCGACGATTATGCCGAGACCTACTTTTCGGTCACCCCGGCTGGCGCTGTGGCAAGCGGCTTGCCGCAATTCGCGGCCAAGGGCGGCCTCAAGGATGTCGGCGCCCAGATCATCGCCAGCTATCGGATCGGCGACAACTGGGGCATCGCCGCCACCGCCACCTACCGCCGCCTGCTCGGCGACTTTGCCGATAGCCCGGTGGTAAAGGCAGGCGGCAGCGCCGACCAGCTGAGCGGCGGCGTGGGGGTATTCTTCACCTTTTGAGGATCATCCGTCCGGTCCAGACGACCGGAGCGCTGCTGCAAAGCTATCGGCAATGGCCGAATAGACAGCGTCGCTCCGGCTCGTCCGGGAGAGGGTGCGGGCCCCTTCGAGGGCGGCGATGAACGCTTCGGCCAAAGGACGCGGCGCCGCGACACCGCAGGCCGCGAAGTGGGTGGAGACACCTTCGACCCAAGCTTCCAGCCCGTTGTGGACCAGCGCGGTGTGCCGTGGATCGCCCGGGGCCTTCTCGGTCGCAATGTTCTGCAAGGCACAGCCCAGGGTGTAGTCGCTGGCGCGCATCTCCTGCGCGAAACCGGCGCACAGCATCCGGACGAAGGCCTCCGCATTCCCCGGTGTTGCCGCCGCAACGGCGCTGATCGCCGTCACGCCGCGCGCCGCGAAGCGTTCGACGATTTCGGCC
The DNA here is from genome assembly GCF_046452395.1 of Erythrobacter sp. W302b. NCBI lineage: Bacteria > Pseudomonadati > Pseudomonadota > Alphaproteobacteria > Sphingomonadales > Erythrobacteraceae > Erythrobacter > Erythrobacter sp. W302b. The sequence continues at coordinate 551,249 of NZ_JBKFDH010000001.1, forward strand.
GCGAGCTGATCCTTGCCGCCCTTGAAGTGGAAATAGAACGAGCCCTTGGGCGAGCCGCTCTCTTCAATGATCTGTGCCAGCCCCGTGGCGGCAAAGCCCTGGCGGCGGAACAGGTCTTCAGCAGTGTCGAGCGCCTTGGCGCGGGCATCGGATGTACGGGGCATGGCGCAGCTCTAGCACAAAGCGCTTGACGAATCTATGGTGACCATCATAGTATGGTGATCGCCATACAATTGTGGTGATCGATGATAAGGATTTGCTTCATGCCACTCGTCCAGATTTCCATCCCGGCCGGCTCGCTGTCGCAGGATCAGAAGGCGCTGATGGTCGCCAAGGTCACTGATGCCTGTGTTGAGGCCGAGGGCGTTCCCGCGGTGCGCCAGTTCACTTGGGTGCACATCAACGAAGTGCCCGATGGCGGTTGGGGCATGGCCGGGCGGGCACTGACGCTCGACCAGATGAAGGCCGCGTTGGCGCCACGCTGATGAGCAGCATCATCCCCGATGCCGGGGTTTCCCGCCGTGCTGTCCTTGCGGGCAGCGCGGCGGCAACCGCCGCTCTCGCGCTTCCGGCCGTGACATTGGCAGCGGATGGCGCGGGCGTTCCGGCGCTCGCCGTCCTGTCCTCTGCTTCGCCCGACGAAGACGCTGCATCCCTGCAGCAGGTGATCGCGGCCGTCGCTGCCGCGCTTGCCGCCTCCGGCGCCGACCTTGCCCGCACCTGGGTGCTCGTCGATGCGTGAATTGCTGTTTCTCGCGCCCGGTCGCCTTAGATGGCGCGAGAGGGCCGAACCGCACATCCTTGCCCAAAGCGATGCGCTGGTTCGGCCCATTGCCGCCACCACCTGCGACCTTGATCGTCTGATCATTCGCGGCGAGGCCCCGTTCCGCGGCCCCTTCGCGATCGGCCACGAATGCGTCGCAGAGGTGGTGGCGGTGGGCGAGGCGGTCACCGGCTTTCGCCCCGGCGATAGGGTGGTGGTGAACTGGCACATTTCCTGCGGCAGTTGCCACCATTGCACCACCCGCCGCCCCAACGCCTGCCTCACGCACCAGCCGGGAGCCATGTACGGGCTTCCGGGCCTGGGCGACTGGGGCGGAATGTTCAGCGACCTGCTGCGCGTGGTCGAGGCCGATGTCGCGCTCACCCCGCTGCCCGCCGGGGTCGATCCGGCAATCGTCGCGAGTGCGGGCGACAATATCCCCTTTGGCTGGGAATTCACGATCCCGCACCTCGCCGAAACCCCCGGTGCCGAAGTGCTGGTGATGGGGGGCTGCGGATCGATCGCGCTCTACGCGGTGATGTTTGCGCGAGCAGGCGGCGCGGCGCGGGTCGAGTATCGCGATACGGACCGCGGCCGGCTGGAGATTGCCGCGCGCTACGGCGCCGATGTCGTGGAAGGCCCGCCGCCCCGCCGCGCCGGAGAATTCCCGATCGTGGTCGATGCCAGCGCTGATGAGGCAGCCCTGAAGTGCGCCCTGCGTTCGGTCGCGCCCGAGGGTATTGTCTCGTCAGTCGGCGGCCATTTCGGCGACGTCTCCATGCCGCTGTTCAAGATGTATCAACGCGGAGTACGGTTCTACACCGGCAGGGGACGCGGCGGGCCCAATGTGGCCGAGGCGCTGGAATGGGTGGCGAAGGGACTTGCCGATCCCGCGCCTGTCGTCTCGTGCATCGCCCCGTTCGATGACGCACCGGCCGTTCTGGCTGAAGGACTTACCAAGCCGGTGCTGGTGCGCGACTGATCACCTGCTGCTTGGCATGGCGATGCCTGCTGGCGTTCACCCGATCTGGTGCCAGACCAGCGCCGAGAAGCCGAGCCATGTGGTGAACATGATCAGGTAGGGCCAGCGCCTTGGCCATAGGTGGGCGACCAGCAACGTCGCTGCGGCTGTTCCGCCAAGGGCGAACAGGGCCGCGCTTGCTGCCGGTGTGCCGGGTCCGGTGAGTGCTGACTGGATGGCCATGCTGGCCCATTGTGCTGGCAGCAGAGCCAGCAGCCAGCCGGGCAGGGCATCCGGTGTCGCCGCAGCGGTTGCGACGACCGCGGCCTCTCCTGCGACCACGGCAACCGCGATCCACCAGCCCTTGTCGGCTGCGCTGCGGGCAAACAGGGTGCCGCGGGCAGCGAAGCTGGTGCTGGCGATGATGACGGCCAATCCGGTTGCCAAGGGATTCGCCAAGCGTGGCATTCCCAGCGCGAAGGCGAGCCAGACGAGGACCGCTCCTGTCAGCAACGCCAGCGCGATACCGACCCACAGCCTCCCTGCGATGGCCGCTGCAATCATGCCGGCTCCCATCAGCCCGACCGCAAGGGTTGGTCCGGCGATCCGGGCGATCGGCGGAGTGGCGGTTGCATCGCCCAGCAGCAGCATGGCGAGTGCAGGTGCAACGACCCCGGCCAAGCCTGCCGTCAGCCATGCCAGAAGCGGCCGTCCGGGCGGCTGATGCGGGAGCGAAGACGTCATGCGGCGGACATTGTGTGAAGTCCCCGCCATTGTCGAGCTTGCGCGATCAGGCGTATGATGCCCTGATGAGCGGGAACGCTGCGCTCAGGTGTGTCCCCACAGCGGGCACCGGATTCCGGCGCGGCGAAGCCGCCGCCCTTGGCGTCACTCCGCTGGTTCGAGCGCGGTCTGCGCTTCGCCCCAGGCGGGGAAGGGATCGTTGAGCCGCTCCCACTTTTCGGGCGCGAATTCGTCGGTGGGGACAAGGCAGTCATCAAGCGCCTTGGTGATCGCCGCCTTGTCGAGCCCGATGCCGATGAACACCAGCTCCTGCCGCCGGTCGCCCCACACCGCGTCCCAGTGGCGGATCACGAATTCCTCGAAGGTGCCGTCATCGGGCCAGCGGTTCCTTGGCACGGCGGCCCACCAGCGGCCCATGCGGCTGACCGTCTTCTGGTGCCCGGCAATCGCCAGCTCGCCCAGAAATTCGCTGCGGGTGGCGAGCCAGAAGTGCCCCTTGGCGCGGATCACCTTGTCGAGCGCGTCGCTGGTGAGGAAGCGGTAGAACATCGCCGGATGGAACGGGCGGCGGGCACGATAGACGAAGCTTTCGACGCCGTATTCCTCGCTTTCGGGGCGATGGCTGGCGTAGTCGTAGAGCTCCTTCATCCACAGCGGGTGCTGTTCGGAGCGTTCCTCGTCATAAAGGCCGGTGTCGAGGATGGTGTCGAGCGCGACCTTGCCGAAATCGGCTTCGACGATCCGCGCATCGGCATTGAGCGAGGCGACCACCTGCTTGACCGTGGCCAGTTGTTCGGGGCTCACGGCGCTCGCCTTGTTGACGATCACCACGTCGGCGAATTCGATCTGTTCGACCAGAAGGCCCACAAGGCTGCGATCATCGCCTTCGCCCGCCGTCTCGCCGCGCGCCGAGAGCAGATCGGTGCTCGAATAATCGGCGAGCAGGTTGAGCGCATCGACCACGGTCACCATCGTGTCGAGCCGCGCGACATCGCCGAGGCATTCGTCATATTCATCCCGGAACGAGAAGGTCGCGGCGACCGGCAGGGGTTCGGAAATCCCGGTGCTCTCGATCACCAGATAGTCGAACCGACCTTCCTCGGCGAGCTTGCGCACTTCCTTCAGCAGATCATCGCGCAGGGTGCAGCAGATGCAGCCATTGGTCATCTCGACCAGCGTTTCCTCCGCGCGGGAGAGGGCCGCTTCGCCGCCACGCACCAGATCGGCGTCGATATTGACCTCGCTCTTGTCGTTGACGATCACCGCCACCCGCTTGCCCTCGCGATTGGCGAGGATGTGGTTGAGCAGCGTCGTCTTGCCCGCCCCGAGAAATCCCGAGAGCACGGTGACGGGCAGGCGGCGGTCGGCGCTGGACGGAGCGAATGCGGGGGCGGTCATGCGGAAATCCTGTGATGTGCGGCTTGTAAAGACGTGGCCGCACATTAAGTGATGTTGTAACATTACGCAACAGGGATAAGGCATGGCCGGTTCACCAACACAGACGCGCAGCGAGGCACCGTGGCACCACTTCGGTATGGGTCTATCGGCGCTGTGCCTCGTGCATTGCCTCGCCCTGCCGTGGCTGCTTGCGAGCATGCCGGTGGTGATGCTCACCGCCTTGCCCGAGGGACTGCGCGAGAACGAGTGGCTCCACGCCGCGCTGATCTTGCCCGTGCTGCTGGTGAGCGGCCCGGTGCTGCTGCGCGCGAGCCCGGGGCGCTGGCAGATCGGATCGGTGCTGGCGGCCTTCGCCGCGCTGCTCGGCGGACTCTTCGTCGGCAGTGAGGCCGGAGAGCAGGCATTGACCGTGACCGGAGCGGCGCTGCTGCTGGCAGCGCATGGGGCGCGGTTGCGGGCTGTGCACCGGCATTGACGCGGTGGTGGCCGCCGCCGCGGCGGATGGCGGCTTGCCACAACGCGCGACCTCGCCCAAGATTGCGTCGTCGGACATGAGCCGACGATCCGGCTGAAGGGGAAAAGCCGATGCTGATGCGCGATCTCGGGATCATTCCTGCACCAAAGGCGGACAGGGCGGGCGATGGCCCAAGCCCCTATGTCAATCTCAGCCGCCGCGCGTTTGTGGGCGGGGCGGGGCTGTTTGTCCTTGGCGTGACGTTGGCGGGCTGTTCAAGCTATGTCGAACCGGTCATCGATGCCGATGCCTTCAAGCTGCCTGACCCCGGCGCCAGCCCGCTCACCGGCGTGAAGGGCGGGGATGCCACCCCTTCGCTGTGGATCGCGATCGACAAGGACGGGACGGTCAAGATCACCTGCCACCGCTCCGAGATGGGGCAGCAGACCTGGACGGCGATGGCCCAGATCGTCGCCGATGAACTTGAGGCCGATTGGGACAAGGTCGCCATCGTCCAGGCCGAAGGGCATGAGCGTTACGGCGACCAGAACACCGATGGTTCACGCTCGGTCCGGTTCAATTTCCACCGGCTGCGCGTTGCTGGCGCGGCGATGCGGCATATGCTGGTCGCGGCCGCCGCACTGTACTGGAAGCTGCCGCAGGACCAGTGCTCGGCCAAGGGCGGACTCGTCAGCAATACCAAGAACAACGAGACTCTGTCCTATGGCAATCTGGCCGAACTGGCCGGGCGGCTCGCCATTCCGGCCGAGGCCGATATCAGGCTCAAGACCCCCAAGGAGTGGCGCTATATCCGCGAGGAAATCCCTTCGCTGACGGTGCCGCGTATCGTGAAGGGCGACAGCACCTTCGGGATCGACGTCAGGCGGCCGGGCATGGTCTATGCCGTTGTCGCCCGCCCGCCGCAGCTTTTCGGCCGGGTCGGCAGCGTGGACGATGCCAAGGCGCTGGCGGTGCCCGGCGTGCTCAGCACCATGCGACTGCCCGATGCCAAGCCGCCCGCGCTTTTCCAGCCCTTGGGCGGTGTGGCCGTGGTTGCGCGCGACACCTGGGCCGCGATCGAGGGGCGGCGCGCGCTGGAGATCGCATGGCAGGACGGCCCCAATGCCGGTTACGATTCCGAAGCCTATGCCAAGCAGTTGCAGGCCACCGCGCGGAGGAGCGGCAAGGTGCGCCGGTCGCGCGGCAATGTCAGCGCGGCGCTGGCTTCTGCGGCGAAGCGGGTGACAGCGGAATATTACGCCCCGCACCTGAACCAATCCCCCATGGAGCCGCCGAGCGCGACGGCGGAATGGGATGGCGACCGGCTCGAATGCTGGGCCTGCGTCCAGGACCCGCAGAACACGCGCGATACGCTCGCCGAGGCGCTGGGGATTCCCAAGGACAACATCAAGGTCACCCCGACTTGGTTGGGCGGTGCCTTTGGGCGCAAGTCCAAGCCCGATTTTGTGATTGAGGCGGCCCTGATCGCCCGCGAAGTCGGCAAGCCGGTCAAGGTCACCTGGACTCGCGAGGATGATATCCGCCACGGCTTCTACCACTCGGTCAGCGCGCAATATTGCGAAGCCGGGCTCGACGCGGAGGGCCAATGCACCGCATGGCTGCACCGCACGGTGTTCCCCCCGATCTCCTCGACCTTCGACAACACGGTGGCCGAGCCGAGCGATGGCGAAATGAGCATGGGCGCCACAGATGTGCCCTTTGCCGCGCCCAACCTGCGGGTCGAATCCGGCGATGCCAAGGGCCATATGCGGATCGGCTGGCTGCGCTCGGTCGCGAATATCTACCACGCCTTTGCGGTGCAGAGCTTCGCCGCCGAACTCGCCCATGCGGCGGGGCGTGACCAGAAAGACTATCTGCTCGAACTGATCGGTCCGCCGCGCCTGATCGACCCGGAAGCGGAGGGGGCGACATACGGCAATTACGGGGCCGAACTGGCGGAATATCCGATCGACACGGGGCGGCTGCGCAATGTCGTGGAGAAGGCCGCGGCGATGGCGGACTGGGGGCGCAAGCTGCCCGCGGGACGGGGCTTGGGGATCGCGGTCCACCGCTCGTTTCTCACCTACATCGCCACAGTCATCGAAGTGGCGGTGGCCAAGGATGGCACGCTCCGTATCCCGGGCGTGTGGCTGGCGGTGGATGCGGGGACCGTGATCAACCCGCGCCACGTGCGCGCGCAGATGGAGGGCGGGACGATCTACGGGCTGTCGAACGCGCTCTACGGCGCGATAACGGCCAAGGACGGCGCGGTCGTGCAGGACAACTTCCCGAGCTGGCGGCTGATGCGGATGGGTGAGGCCCCGCGCGACTTCGAGGTGGAAATCATCGCTTCGGACGCGCCGCCCGGCGGGGTGGGGGAACCGGCGACGCCGCCCGCCGCTCCCGCGCTCGCCAATGCGATCTTCGCTGCGACCGGGCACCGGCTGCGCACGCTGCCGTTGATCGGGGCCGAGGGCGACACGCTCAAGCTGCCCACGCAGACAACCGTTTAGGATCAGGAGCCGACCATGGCCATTACCCTCAAAATCAACGGGAAATCCGCAAGTGTCGATGCGGCTCCCGGCACGCCCTTGCTGTGGGTGCTGCGCGATCATCTCGGCATGACGGGCACGAAGTTCGGCTGCGGGGTCGCGCAATGCGGGGCTTGTACTGTCCATGTCGACGGCGCGCCGACCCGTTCCTGCGTGACGCCGCACGATTCGCTCGAAGGGGCGGAGATCACCACGATCGAAGGCGTCGCAGGCCCCGCCGCCGATGCCATTCGTCAGGTGTGGGTCGCCAATGACGTCCCGCAATGCGGCTATTGCCAATCGGGTCAGATCATGGCCGCGACGGCTCTGTTGCGGGACAATCCCGCCCCCGATGACGCGGCCATCGATGAAGCGATGAGCGGCAACCTGTGCCGCTGCGCCACCTATATGAGCATCCGCCGCGCTATCAAGGAAGCCGCCGCGCTGGGCTGATCGCGGCGCGTCAGCCCGTCACTGCGTGGCGGTGCTGACCACCTTGCCATCGATCACCACGCCAACGGTGTGCGAGGCATATTCGAAGGGATCGCCGTCGAACAGCGCGACATCGCCATCCTTGCCGACTTCGAGCGAACCGACGCGCTTTTCCAGCCCGATCACGCGCGCGGCATCGATGGTGATGCTGGCCAGTGCGTCATTCCACGCCAGCCCGTTGGCCGCCGCGACCCCGGCTTCGAACAGGATCACCCGCGTCTTGGGGACATAGCCCTCGTAACCCGACTGATAGGCGAACGGTATGCCCGCGGCGCGCAGCGCCGCTCCGGTGGTGAAGCTGGCGTTTTCGAACTCGCCATATTGCCGCGCCATCGGCGGGTGGAGGATCACCTTGACCCCGGCGGCCTTGATCTCTGACGTCAGCAGATAGGCCTCGGCCGCGCCGTCGAGCACGACATCAATGCCGAACTCCTGCCGCAGCCGCAGGGCGCTCATGATGTCCTGCGCACGGTGGGCGGTGATCAGCAGCGGTAGCTTGCGGGCAAGCACATCGCGCATCACCTGCACCTCCAGGCTGGGAGGCTTGTCCGGGCCGGACTTTGCCTCGCCCTTCTTCGCAGGCTTGGGCGCCTCGCCTTCCTTGGCGGCAAGCAGCGCCTGACGCAGCATCGCCATCTGCTTGGCTCGCGTACCGGGGGCCTTGCCACCCTCGGCCAGCGCGCCGGACCCGAGGTTCGCCGCGACCATCGCGCGGGGCACGATCACGGCGGCATCGGCCGTGTTGCCGACGGTCTTGGCGATCATCGTCTGCCCCGAAACCAGCGCGCCGGGTCCGTGGCCGGTGTGGATCGTGGTCACCCCGAAGCCGCGCAGCCATGCCACCAGCGCCTCGCCGGGATTATAGGCGTCAATCGCGCGCAGTTGCGGCTGCACGGGAGCACTTTCGTCGAGCTGATCCTGATCATGCTCCTGATTGAGGTAGCCCGCCAGCCCGACCACGGTGCGTGCATCGACCAGACCGGGGGTGACGACCTTGGCCTCGACGACGGTGAATCCCTCAGGGATCGGTGTGCTGGCGGCAGGTCCGACGGCGACGATCTTGCCGTCGTCAATCACCACCACCCCGTCGGTGATGGCGGGGCCGGCCATGGTGTGGACCTGGTCGCCCTTGATGGCGATGTCCTGCGCGTGGGCCGCTGTGCCAAGCGCGAGTGCGCTGACGGCGGTAAGGCAATATCCGGCGATACGCATCAGTGGTGCCCTTCCGCTTCGGCAAGTTCCCAGTGGTGATGCGAGGCTTCCATCGGGCTGCCCGCGCCAAACCCTCCCGTCGCCATCAACAGATCCTCAGGCAGGCTGCGATCGAACAGCTTGTCGCCCTCCACCCAGGTTTCCAGCACGTGGGTATAGGTCGACAGCGGATCGCCATCGAGCACCAGAAAGTCGGCATCCTTGCCCACTTCAAGCGAGCCGACGCGGGCATCGAGCCGCATCTGCCTTGCCCCGTTGATGGTCAGCGCTCGCAAGGCGCCCTCGCGGCTCATCCCGCCGCGCACCGCGAGCGCGGCCTCGCGCAGCATCATGCGCGAATCCACGATCGCGTCGTCCGAATGGATCGACACCAGCACACCCGCGCGTTCGAGGATGGCGGCATTGTCCATCCTGAGATCGACCGTCTCCAGCTTGCCGCCCGGCGCATCCAGCGTGATGTTCGATACCGGCACCCCGGCCTTGGCCAGTTCCTCGGCGACTTTCCATGTTTCGGTGCCATGCTGGATCAGCACGCTGAAACCGAATTCCTGCTTGAGCCGCAGCACAGTCATGATGTCATCGGCGCGGTGGGTGTGGAAATGGACGAGCCGTTCGCCCGAGAGCACCTCGCACAGCGCTTCCTTGCCAAGATCGCGCTTCTTGCGGTCGCCGTCGCAATAGGCCTTGGCCTCGGTCAGCTGCTCGCGCACCAGCGATGCGGACTTGGCGCGGGTGCCGGGGAAGCCGCTGCCGCCCATCGGGTTGGTCCCGTTCGCCATCTTCATCCCGCCGAGCGCCGCGCCGTCCTTCATCTGGAACGCGATGTCATCGACGGTACGGCCCTTGCGCAACTTCATGTAGAAGGTCTGACCGCTCAACAGATGGCCCGATCCCGGCATGATGTTGGCGGTGGTGACCCCGCCGGCGCGCGCCTTGTCGATCGAGGTGGAGAAAGGGTTGATCGAATCCAGCGCGCGGACTTCGGGCTGGATCGGGCCGGAACCGTCCGCGCCCGCCACCTGGCCAATATGCGAATGGGTATCGACGATACCGGGCATGATCACCCGGCCATCAACGGCGCGGCGTTCGGCCTCCGCGGGAATGGCGACATTGGCACCCACCGCGATGATCTTGCCATCCTTGATCACGATTGTGCCGTTCTCGATCGGCTCGCCCGCCATGGTGAGGATGCGCGCGCCGGTGAAGGCAAGCGGGCGCTCCTGCGCTGCCAAGGGGTTTGCTGTGAGAGCGATGCCGGTAAGGGCGGTTCCCGTCAGACCGGCGATTGCCCATCGCCTCGACTTTGCAAATGCCACGAGGCGCTTCTCCCTGTTGATGCCCGCTGGCGTGTTACTTGAAGGCCCAGCCCGCCGTGCACAAGCCCAAAAGAGCGGGTTGCCGGTGTCGCAGGTTGCGATCAACCGGACGGCGCGGCGATCACTGCCAGCGCTTCGGCCTCGGAGATAACCTCGGCATATTTGGCCTGAAGGTCGAACAGGTTCGCCTCGTGCGGGGCGGGGTGGCGATCGGCACAGGCCTCGCGCACCACCAGCGGCACGAAGCCATATTGCATCGCATCGAGCGCCGAGGCGCGCACGCAGCCGGAGGTGGAATAGCCGGTGATCAGCAGCGTATCGATCCCCTCGGCGTGGAGCGCCTCGGCAAGGCCGGTGCCGAAGAAGGCGCTGGGGTATTGCTTGGTGAACACCCGCTCACCGGGGAGAGGGGTCAGCTCGGGTGGGAAGGCGCCCAGCGGCGAGCCTTCGATGAAGGCCTTGAGCACCGGGGCCTTGCGGTAGAACACGCCGCCGTCCGAGCCATCGGGCTTGTAGCTGACATTGGTGAACACCACCGGCACCCCCGCCGTTCTCGCGGCTGCGGCGAGCCGCGCGTTGCTGTCCCGCGCGGCAGCGGCGGTGTCCATGAACAGCGCCGAGCCTTCGGTAAGATAGGCCGCCACGACATCGACGATGAGCAGGGCCGGGCGGCTGCCGGGCTGGAGCCGCCCTTCATAGACCCCGGCATAATTGTCCGATGCCGAAGGTCCGGCCATCAGATAATCCCCGCCTCGGCCAGTCGCGCGAGTTCTTCCGCGCCCATCCCCAGCCGCTCGGCAAACACCTCGGCATTGTCCTGACCGGGCGCAGCGGGCGCGGGGCGGCGGATGGTGCTGGGGGTCTTGGAGAGCTTGGGAAAGGCGTTCTGCATCTTGATCTTGCCCCGCTTCTGGGTCTCGACCTCGATGATCGCCTCGCGCGCCTGAAAATGCGGATCGGCGAGCATTTCGGGCGCGCGGTAGACCCGGCCTGCGGGGATCGAATATTCGATCATCAGCGCATCGACCTCGTCGACCGTCAGTGTCCCCGTCCAGTCGTTGATCAGCGCGTCGAGTTCGTCCTGATGGATACCGCGCGCGATGTGGGTGGAATAGCGCGCGTCGCTCGACAATTCGGGACGGCCCATCGCCTGACACAGGCGCGCGAAGATCGCATCGCCATTGCCGCCGATCATGTAGCTACCGTCCTTGCAGGTGTAGACGTTGGACGGCGCGATGCCCTTGAGCACCGAGCCCGAGCGTTCGCGGATCACGCCGTTGCGGTCATATTCGGGCACAAGTCCCTCCATCACCTGCAACACCGCCTCGTAGAGCGCCGAGTCCACGACCTGTCCCTCGCCGGTCTTCTCGCGGTGGTGGAGCGCGGCAAGCACGCCCATGCAACCATAGGTCGCGCACAGGGTGTCGCCGATCGAGATGCCCATGCGGGATGGCGGGCGGTCAGGCTCGCCGACAATGTAGCGCCACCCGCCCATTGCCTCGCCGATTCCGCCGAAGCCCGCGCGGTCGCTGTAGGGCCCGTCCTGCCCGTAGCCCGACATTCGCGCGATGATGAGGCCGGGGTTGACCGCGTGCAGTTCCGCCGGCGAGAGGCCCCAGCGCTCCAATGTGCCGGGCTTGAAGTTCTCGATCAGCACATCGGCCTCGGCGATCAGGCGCTTCGCCAGCGCCTGGCCTTCGGGCACGCGCAGGTTGCAGGTGACCGAGCGCTTGTTGCGCGCGATCACTTCCCACTGCACCTTTTCCTCGCCCTGGCCCCAGTTGCGCATCGGATCGCCCGCACCCGGCGGCTCGATCTTGACCACATCCGCGCCCATGTCGCCAAGTAGCTGGCCGCAGAACGGCCCTGCCAGCAGCTGGCCCATCTCGACGACCTTGATCCCTTGCAGAGCGCCGCTCATTCCGCCGCCTCCCGCAGGGTGGTCCACACCGGCTGGACGGGGGCGGGAAGGCCGGTCTCGGCCTCGCAATTGGCGCGCAGGGCGTCGATCCCGGGGCCGTAGTCGAACAGCGGGAGTTCGCCGCGTGAGGCGGACATCTCGGCCCGCAGCTTGTCGGTCGCGGCAGCGTCCACGACGCCCTCGGCATCGGCGACTACGCCATAGGCGCGCGCGCCCTCTGGAGTGACAAGGCCCTGCCGGATTTCGAGGCCGACCAGCTCAGGATCGCGCGCCAGCGGGTCGCCCCAGCCCCCGCCGCCCCAGGTGATGAAGTGGAGGAGATCGCCCGCCTTCACCTTCACGCTCTCGACCTTGTTGCCGACGATGGCCTGCGACCCGTCCGCCCGCTCCAGCACCTTGCGCGCCCGCGCGCCGGGGTGCCCGCCATTGACGCCCCAGGGCGGCACGAACCAGCGGTCGTCATGGATCGCGATCTCGCCATCGGCGAGGAAGCGGTAGGTCATGTGGATGCCGTTGCCCCCGCGATGCAGACCCGCCCCGCCGCTGTCGGGCGCGGTCGAGTAACGCTCGATCCGCAGAGGGAAGTAGCGTTCGAGGAACTCGTTGGGGACATTGGTGAAGCCCGGCCAGAGCGAGTGCCCGTCCGGCCCGTCACCCAGCGGCCTGCCGGGGATGCCGCCGAAGCCGATCTGGAACAGCTGGAACCAGTCGCGCGTCCCGTCCTCGCGCGCGTCCCAGCCCGAATAGAACAGGTGGGGGGAGGAGGAGAACCCGGCAGCGTTGAGGAATTCCGGCGTCTTCTGGCCAAGCAACCCGCCGAGAATATCGAAGATGCGGCCCAACGCATGGGTGCGGCCCGAGAGCGCGGCAGGGAAGTGCGGCTTCAGCAGCGAGCCCGACGGAATGCGCACCTCGATCAGATCGTAGAACCCGTCATTGAACAGGATCTGCGGATCGAAGACCATGATCATGTAGATGCCGAAGAACATCTTGAACATGTTTTCATTGAGGAAGAAGTTGATCGAGGCGGCCGACTGCGGGTCGGTCCCTTCGAAGTCGAGGATCACGCGGTCGCCATCGCGCCACATGGTGCAGCGGATCTTGTAGGGGCCGTAGCCCTTGCCATCGTCGCAGATATAGTCCTCGAAGCTCACCGGCTCCTCGGCCACCGCCATCGCCAGCAGCGCCTTCATCGCGCGGTGGTTGCGCGCCAGAAGCTCTTGCGTGGCCGAGACGTAGACGTCATCGCCGAAGCGGTCGGCCATCTCGATCACGCGGCGCGCGGCGACGCGGCAGCTGGCGATCAGCGCGTTGAGGTCCGCCTGGCACCAGTCGGGCTTGCGGGTCTGGTGCATCACCAGCTTCATCAGGTCTTCGTTATACTCGCCCTTCTTCCAGATCTTCACGGGCGGGATGCGCACGCCTTCTTCGAAGATCGAGGACGCGCCGATCGGCATGGAACCGGGCACCGAGCCGCCGATGTCCGACTGGTGGCCGAACATCGCGGTATAGGCGAGCAGCCGCCCGTCCTTGAACACCGGGAGCAGCACCAGCCAGTCGTTCGAGTGGCTGACCGCCCCGCCGCAGGAATAGGGATCGGAGAGGAAGATCATGTCCCCGTCTTCGATCGTGCCGTCATACTGCCGGAGGAAGCCGTCGATGAAGCTGCCGAACTGGCCGACGATCATCTTGCCCGCGGGATCGGAGATCAGCGGGAAGGCGTCGCCCTGTTCGCGGATGCCCGGCGACATGGCGGTGCGCACGAGGGTCGCGTCCATCTCGATGCGAGCGTTCCTAAGCGCGTTCTCGATGATGTCGAGCGTCACCGGGTCGATGGCGACCTTGGCAAAGGGGGTGGTGTTGGGTTCGATGATGCGAGCCGGCATGGTCTTAGCCCTCCGTCTTCAGAGTGATGAGGATGTTGCCGACGGCGTCCACGGTGGCGCGGCAATCGTGTTCGACCAGTGTGGTCGAATCCATCTCGGTGATGATTGCGGGGCCTTCGATCACATCTCCCTGCCGCAGCTTCGCGCGGTCGTAGATCACCGCAGGCCGTTCCTCGCCGCCGATCCACATCACGTGGTCGCGGATCTTGGCGGCTGACGGATCGCCATCGCCCTTGGGCAGCTGCGCGGCGGGCAGGGCAGGGGCCTGCCCCTGCGCCACCGCGCGCAGGTTCACGATCTCGTGTGGGGTGTCCATGTTGAAGGTGAACAGGCGCAGGTGCTCCTCGTCGAAGCGGGCGAGGATGCCTTCGATCCCGTCCTTTTCGAGAATGTCCTGCGTGATCGTCAGCGGCACTTCGAAGGCCTGACCCGCATAGCGCACGTCGATCTCGAACAGCGAGGTGATCTGCTCTTCGGGAATGCCGTCGGCGAGCAATTCGCTGCGGGTCTGCGCCGCCATCTCGTCGAGCACGGTGACCAGATCGGCGATGGTGGTGTCGCGGGCGAGGCGCGAGAAGCTGCGCGCGGTCTCGGTGCGCATCCGCGTGGTCGCGTCGCCCAGCGCGCAGAGCACGCCGGGGGAGACGGGCGAGATCGCGGGCCAGCTGCCCATCAGCCGCGCGACCGCATTCACGTGGAGCGGACCCGCGCCGCCAAAGCCCATCAGCGCGAATTCGCGCGGGTCGTAGCCCTGCTGGACGCTGATCATCCGCAGCGCGCCAAACATGTTTTCATTGACGATGTCGATGACCCCGCGCGCGGCCTCCATCAGCGTCACGCCCAGCGCATCGGCGATGGTCTGCACCGCCGCCTTCGCGCCTTCGCGATCAAGCTTGAAGCTGCCGCCGAGGAGGTCTTCGGGCAGGTAGCCGAGTACCACGTTGGCATCGGTCACGGTGGGGAGCGTGCCGCCCTTGTTGTAGGCGACCGGGCCGGGCACTGCGCCCGCGCTCTCCGGGCCGACTCGCAGCGCACCGGTCAGCTGCGGCACGTGAGCGATCGAGCCGCCGCCCGCGCCCACGGTCTTCACGTCCAATGCCGAGGCGCGGACCGAGAGGTGGCCGACTTCGGTGGTGCGCTGACGGCGCGGCTCCAAGCCCTGGATCAGCGCCACATCGGTCGAGGTGCCGCCGACGTCCAGCGTCAGGATATTCTCGAAGCCCGCGTTCTTCGCCACCCACAACGCGCCGGTGACCCCGCCCGCGGGGCCGGACATGAGGATGTTGACGGGGTGCTCCTCGGCTTTCTGGCTGGACATGAGCCCGCCATCGGAGCGCAGCAGCGAAAGACGGCCCTTGAGGCCCTCGGCCTCGAGCTTGGTGCGCAGGTTGGAGACATATTTCGACACCACCGGCCGCACGGCGGCATTGGCGACAGTCGAAAGCGTGCGCTCATATTCCTGCATCTCTGGCAGGACTTCGTGGGAGAGCGAGACCGGGATACCGGGCAGTTCCTCGGCGGCGATGGCGCCGATGCGGGCTTCGTGCGCGCCGTTGAGGTAGGCGTTCATGAGGCTGACGGTCAGCGCCTCGATCCCGTCACCCTTCAGCTTGCGCAGCGCGGCGCGCACCGCGTCTTCATCGAGCGGGGCGACCTCGCGGCCCTTGGCGTCCATGCGGCCGGGGACTTCAACGGTGTGTTCGAGCCGCGCCAAGGGCTGGGGCTTCGGCCACACGATCCACGCGGCCAGCCCGCCGGGCACGAAGCTGCGCGCGATCTGCATGATGTCGCGGTAGCCCTGCGTCGTTACCAGACCGACCTTCGCGCCCTTGCCTTCGAGCACCGCGTTCGTGGCAACGGTCGTGCCGTGGAGGAAATAGCTGATCTCCGCCGCCGTGATCCCGGCGGTGGCCATGATCGCCTTCACCCCGTTGAGGATGCCTTCGGAGGAATCGTGCGGGGTCGAAGGGGTCTTGTGCCGCCAGAAAGCGCCGCTCGCCTCGTCGAACAGCAGCAGGTCGGTAAACGTCCCGCCCACATCCACACCCAGCCTGTACGTCATACCGTTTCCTCTTGTTATGCCGCGCGGGCGACGGCCGAGGGCAGTTCGCGCCCCAACTCGCCTGCAAACCACTTGTTGGCGGCAATCGCCGCGTCGAGATCGATGCCGCTCGCCACCCCGGAGCGCTGCATCATGTAAATGAGATCCTCGGTCGCGATGTTCCCGGTCGCGCGCGGCGCGAAGGGGCAGCCGCCGAGCCCGCCGAGCGATGCGTCGAACACGCGCACGCCCGCCTTGTATGCCTCCCACGCATTGGCGATGCCGGTGCCGCGGGTGTTGTGGAAATGCGCGCGCATCGGGATTTTGCCGCCGAGCAATCCGCCGAGCTTGCCGAACAATTCGCCCGCCTCCCACGGCGTGCCAACGCCGATCGTATCGGCGAGCGCGATTTCCTCGGGGGACTCCTCCGCAATGGCTTTGGCGATGGCGAGCACGGTCTCGTGCTTCACTTCGCCCTCGAAGGGGCAGCCGAAGGCGGCGCTGATGGTGACCTGTGCGCGGATGCCCTCGGCGCGGGCGAAGCGCAGCATCTCGCGGGTCTCGGCGATGCCTTCCGCGATGGTCTGGCCCTGGTTCTTCTGGCCGAAGGTGTCGCTGGCGACCACCACGCAGCCGACCTGATCGACGCCCCGCGCGCCATTTTCGCGGGTGGCGAGCGCGCGCAGCACGCCGCGCTTGTTGAGCACAAGGCCGACGTAGGTGCAGTCGTCCCGATCAGGCAGGCCCGCGATCACCGCCTCGGCATCGGCCATCTGGGGGACGCGCTGCGGGTGGACGAAGCTCGCGACTTCCAGCCGCCGCGCGCCATAACCGATCATGCGGCCAATAAGGTCGAGCTTCACTTCGGTCGAGATAATGTCGGGTTCGTTCTGAAGCCCGTCGCGCGGGCCGACTTCGACCAGTTCGATCGCGCCGACGGACTTTGGGCCTGACATGGTGAATCGCCTGTTGCTGATGCGGTGTGTTTCCTGGGGTCAATTACCGGGTTTGTATACAATTGCAATCATGCTTGGGTTGAGAAGTTCGGCTGGAACCGGGGGCCGGGAACGTGCGTTGTTACGGCTTCCCGTTGCCATATCGCGGAGCTGGCGGGCCAACCGTCTTGGCGAAAGTGTGGAAGGCGCGGCGCAAGTGGCTGCCCATCACCGCGCGGGCCCAATCGGGATCGCGGGCGGCAAAAGCGGCGATCAGCTCGTCATGATCGCGGGCTGATTGGCGCAGGTCTTCGGGGGAGTATGTGCGCGCCGTGCGCAGCACCACCGGTGCTTCGACCAGCCGCCCAAGCAGCTGCCCCAAGCGCGGCGAATGGGCAGCGTCGATGATCACGTCGTGGAAGGCGCGGTTGGCGTCGAGAAAGCGCACAACGTCGGGTTCGAGCAGTTCGATTGCGTCTTTCAGGGCGCGGTTGATCGCCTCCAGATCAGCGATCTGCTCTCGGGAAAGACGCTGGGCGGCGCGTTCGGCCGCGTGGCATTCGAGCATCTGACGCAGCGCGAACATCTCCTCGATATCGTCGCGGCTCCAATCGGCCACGAACAACCGCTTGGTATCGCTGCGCACCAGCAGCAATTCATCCTCCAGCCGCCGCACCGCCTCGCGCACGGGCGTGCGGCTGACCCCGGTGATCTGCGCAAGCTGATCTTCGGTGAGCTGTTCACCGGGCTTCAAGGCCGCGCTCATCAGATGCGAGCGGATCTTGGCATAGGCCTGTTCGGACGCGCGGCTCATGCGGCAGTGCTCCGGGGGACGGGGGAGGTGCGGAGGATAATCATGCCCTTCCTGTTCTAGTTCGTCCGGCGCCTGTCACAAGCCTGTGCGGCGGCAAGAACACACCCCATCAGCCTTGTCACGGCAATTCAGTTATGCACTTGACGAGATGGTTTTGTATACAATAACCACGCGAGCCAGGGCAACAGGGGAGTGCCGTGAAGCGTATCAAGGTCATCGTACCGATCGCCATGGACGAAGCAGGCGTCGCGAATCGTGCGCAGCAGCTTCCGGCCGATTTCGTGCGCCCGGGCTTCGCGCCCACCTTCGAGGCGGTGCGCTGGGGCGCGGCGCTGGGCGATTCCTATCATGACACGCTGCTGATGGACTGGACGGTGTTCCAGGCCGGGGTGACAGCCGAGGACGAAGGCTACGCGGGCGTGCTGATCGACACGGTCAGCGATTCGGGGCTGTGGCCGCTGCGCTCTGCGCTGAAGATTCCCGTGGTCGGCCCGGGCGAGGCGAGCTTTGCCGCCGCGATGATGCTGGGCAAGAAGTTCTCGGTCATCACCATGTGGCCGCAGTGGTTCCCGCTTTACGAGAAGGTGCTGAACCAGCACGGCTGGGACCATCGCTGTGCCAGCGTCCGCTCGATCGACACGCGGCCTGACGTGACCGAACTGCTCGAAGGCAAGGAAGAGGTCGTCTTCGCCAAGCTGAAGGCCGAGGCGTTGCGCGCCATCGAAGAGGACGGCGCGGATGTGATCGTGCTGGGCTCGACCACCATGCACCAGTCCGCTGCCTACCTGCAAAGCGAGCTGCCGGTGCCGGTGATCAACCCCGGACAGGTCGCCTACAAACAGCTCGAAACGCTGATCGAACTGGGGATGACCCACTCGAAGACAGCCTTCCCCGCGCCCGAAGTGCCCAAGCACGCCGATATCCGAAAGGGCTGGTACTGATGAGTGAATGGCAAGAAGGCGGGTCGGGCCAGACCCCGCTGCCCTATCCGGTCTATGTCGATATCGTCACCAAGCGGTATTTTGACGGGGTCGATAACAAGCACATGGACAAGGTGCTCGATTGTTTCACGCCGGACGCGATCCTGACCGAAGTGACCAGCAACACCGTGCACAAGGGGCGCGAGGCGATCCGGGCGATGTTCGTGAAGCTGTTCGCCGACTTTGAAAGCATCTGGCACGGCAATTTCGTCCACACCGCCGACCCGGAGACGAACGCGATCTGCTCGCAGTTCACGGTGCTGATCACGCCCAACGGGGGCGAGGAGCTGCGCTACGAAAACTGCAACCGCTTCTACCTCAAGGACCGGTTGTTCCACCGCGTCTATGTCTACATGTCGGGTGACAACCTGCTCAAGGAAGGGGACGTCTGATGCAGTACGAGCCCACGCTTTCGCGCGCCGAGCTGATCGACTTCGCGCTGAACAAATACTTCGCCCGCGTCGATGCCAAGGACATGGAGGGCGCGCTTGCCTGCTTCCATGACACCGCTCTGTTCTGCGTCCAGACCGCCTTCACCCGCCATGCGGGCAAGGCCGAAATCCGCCGGATGTTCGAAGATTTTTTCGCCGCTTACGAGACCATCATCCACCGCGATTTCACCTGCACGGTGGACGAGGCCAATGGCCGCATCACGGCGTGCTTCACCGCCGAACTGCATGATGCGGCCGGGCAGGTGACGCTGCTGGAAAACACCAATTTCTGGCGGTTTCGGCCCGGCCCGGAAGGCCCGAAGTTTCAGGAAGTCTATGTCTACATGAGCGGGGCCAACGTCCTCGTCTGATTGCCTATCTCTAAATCCTCTTCAGGAGAGCCGTCCCATGAATGTCCGTTTGGTTCTTGCTTCTGGCGCGGCGCTCGGCGCCATTGCCCTGTCTTCGCCCGCTCTGGCGCAGGACGCCTCTGCCTCTGAACCTGCTGCCGAGGAGGAAGGCGGGATCATCGTCACCGCTCGCCGCCAGTCGGAAAGCTTGCAGGACGTCCCCGCCGCGGTCACCGTGTTCGGTGCGGAAACGCTCGCCGCAACCGGGGTGCAGCGCGCGGATGACTTCGTCCAGCTGACGCCGGGTGTCACCATCGTCACCGGCACCGCCGAAGCGGGCGACACCCAGATCAACATTCGCGGCATCAACGGCGCGCGCGACGCGGAAAGCTCGGTTGCGCTGGTGGTCGACGGAATCCTCAAGACGAACACCGCGCAGCTGAACCAGAACCAGGGCACGCTGCGTCAGGTCGAAATCCTGAAGGGCCCGCAAGGCGCGCTCTATGGCCGCAACGCGGCGGCGGGGGCGATTGTGCTGCAAACGCTGAAGCCCGGCGACGCGCTGGAAGGCGGGATGCTGGTGCGCGCCGCGCAGGACAACACCTACCTTGCCAATGGTTTCATCTCGACGCCGATCGGCGACACCGCGGGGCTGGTGCTCTCGGCCAATTATTCGACCACCGATGGCTTCTTCCGCAACAGCTTCCTCGGCAATTCCAAGACCATCGACGATCAGGAAGTCTTTGGCATCGACGGGCGCTTCGTTGCGGAGCTGGGGCCGAACACCGAGCTCGACGTGAAGGCCCGCTATGCCGACCTGCGCGGCGCTTCGATCAACTTCAATGCCAGCTTCCACCTCCCGAACTTCGCCGCGGTGAACCCGGCGTTCTTCGAAGATGTGAACGAGCATCCCTTCGGCTTCTATTCGAACATCCGCCCGACCAATGATCAGGTGACCTTCGAAACCTCGGCCAAGGTCGAGCACGAGTTTGAAAGCACCACATTGACCGCATGGGTGCTCTACAGCGATGTCGACCAGTCGCTCACGGCGGACAGCACCTCGGCCGACTTTGCCCGCTTCTCCTTCCCCGGCGCGACGCCGGCTTCGGTGGCGGCGTCCAACGCCTGCTTTGCCAGCACCGCCGCGCTGACGGGCTTCCCGCTGAACCAGCCGACCTTCATCGGCAACAACCCGGTCCCGTTCATCTTCGATCCGGTCAATGGCTCGACCTTTGGCCCCTACAGCCCGACCACCTGCGACGGCACCCAATACCAGATCCGCAAGCAGGAAGATGTCAGCGGTGAAATCCGGCTCGCCTCGAACGGCGACGGGGCGATCAACTGGCAGGTTGGCGCCTATTACCTCCACATCGACCGTGAGGTTGGCGTGAGCCTTGGGGCGGACCTTGGCCGCGGCATCATCCGCGAGCTGTATAACGCGCCCGGATCGGACAACCCGACCACGCAGCTTTATCACGATGCGTTCAAGACCGATGTCTATGCGGCCTTCGCCTCCATCGACGCCGATCTGTCCGACCGCTTCAATGTCGGCTTTGCCGGCCGTTACGACATCGAGGACCGTCAGGTGGCGAGCCTCGTTCCGGCGGTGTTCGATCCGATCACGGGCGGGCCGATCAACCCCGGTCAGACCGTCGTGGGCGGCGTGGTCCAGCCGATTGCGCCGAAATCCGCGACCTTCAAGCAGTTCCAGCCCAAGATCTCGCTGCGGTACGAGCTGACCGACGACATCAACCTCTATGGCAACTGGGGGATCGGCTTCAAATCGGGCGGGTTCAACAACCAGGGCTCAGCCGCGATCGTCGATTCCGCGTTCAACGATTTCATCGGCACCAACGTGCTGATCGACGATCAGTACCGCAAGGAAGTCTCCAGCGCCTTCGAAGCGGGCGTGAAGGGCACGCTGCTGGACGGCGCGGTGACCTTTGATCTGGCGGGCTATTACACCAAGGTCGAAGACATGCAGTTCTTCGAATTCTTCGTCGGCGGCTTCGGCCTGCTGCGCGTGGTGTCGAACATCGACGAGGTCGAACTCTACGGGGCCGAGCTCAACCTGTCGGCGGAAATCCTGGATGGCTGGACGGTGTTCGGCTCGGGCAACGTGACCGAAAGCGAGATCATCGAAAACGCCTCGCGCCCCGTGACCGTGGGCAACAAGTCGCCCTATACCGCCGATTATACCCTGAACTTCGGCACCCAGCTTGATCTGCCGATTTCGGACAGCATCGATTTTGTCACCCGCGCCGATTACCGCATCACCGGGCCGACCTGGTTCCACACCTTGCAGGATGATCCCAACCCGACGCTGTTCAGCGGCTTGCTGCCGGGTTCGGCGCTGGCGCTGCCTGCGTTTGTGGGCGATGCCGATTACTCGGTCTCGCAGCGGGACACCTTCGGCGTGTTCGATCTGCGTGTCGGGCTCGATGCCGAGCGCTGGTCGATCACGGCCTATGCCGAAAACCTGTTCAACGAGAAGTATCTGAACGAAGTCATCACCGCCGTCGAGTTCGGCGGATCGTTCATTTCGCCGGGCGCGCGTCAGCGCTTCGGGGTGGAGTTCGGCTACAAGTTCTAAAACAACAAGAGCCCTTCCGGGCGTCGCAAAGCCAATTGAAGCGCGCAGGGACGACCCGCTCTGCGCGCTTCTTTTTTGCTCCGATCAGGGTGCGGGTGTTGCCGTGGCCGGTGCCGCAGGCGCGCTCCACCACGACAGGGTCTGGTTGTCATGGGCCGATGTCCACACGCCCTTGGGCGTCCAGCGCAGCGCGCCGCTGCCCACCGCATCGCCCATCCGCGCGCGAATCTTGAGCGTGGCGGGATCGATCACCACCATCGTCTGATCATCGGTGGTGCGCAGCCACACCGCGCCGCCATTGGCATCGATATCGCCCCACTTGAGGTTATCGCCCACCTTGGTGCGGCCCGCGACCTTCAGGCTGGCCGGATCGACCTTGGCGACCGTGCCATCGCCCTGTTCCTGCACCCATACGGCGCCTTCGCCTGCTGCGAGGAAGCCGGGCGTATCGCCCAGCGCGGCTGATCCGGTGACGGCGTTGGTGGCCGGATCAACCCGCTCCAGCACCTTGCCTTCGCTCGACACCGCCCACACCGCATCGAAGCCATAGGCCAGATACCAGGTCTCGGGCGTGACGGTGACGGTGGCGACAATCGCGTTGGTGGCCGGGTCGATCCGCGCCAGCTTGCCTTCCGGGTCGCTCGGCACCCAGACAGAGCCAGCGCCCGCGATCACATTGGTTTCGCCCTTGGGGTTGGCGAGGCCGGTGGCGATCTTCGCTTCCACCGCCGCGGTCTTCAGGTTGATGCGCCACAGCTCACGATCATCGCAATTGGCGACCCACAGCGATCCGGCCGCAATCGCCATTGTGCCGCAGGGGCGGGGAACAGGGGTGCTGGCAAGCTTGCCCGCAGGCGACCATTGCTCGACCCGCCCGTCATTGGTGACCCACACCGTATCGCCGTCCACCGCGAGGAAATCGGCGAAGCCCGGCACTTTGAGCGCGGTTTCGATGAGGTCGGGCGCGGGGCCGACCATCTCCGTGGGAGGTTCGCTTTCCTCAGCCGCACAAGCCGCGACAGCCAGGCTGGCGGCAAGGGTGAGAGTGAGCGGGCGGGCAACGGAATTGCGCATCATCGGTGTCATGGGTCTCTGAGCCTCCACGCATGGCAGGGGAAGGAGAGGAGCGCCGCAAGGGCACAATGCCTGCCAGACTGACGCAACTTTGCGCATATTACTTTTCCAATCAATCGTAATAATTCCCCATAGACAAATGCTGCAAACGGGGGGATGTTCGCACCCGCAACATAGGGGACGAATCATGCTCCACCACCTCTCCCGGGCAGCCCGCTTCCTCCTCCTCGGCCTCGCCGCGCTGCTGGTGACAGCATGTTCCGGCGGGGAAGAAGAGGCGGCTGCGCCCAAGACCGACTTCAATATCGGCTGGTCGATCTACGCCGGGTGGATGCCCTGGCCCTATGCCGAGCAGGCCGGGATCGTGAAGAAGTGGGAAGACAAGTACGGGGTCACAATCACCTTCGTGCAGGTCAACGACTACATCGAGAGCGTGAACCAATACACCGCTGGCAAGCTGGACGGCGTGACCGTCGCCAACATGGACGCGCTGACGATCCCGGCGGCCGGCGGCAAGGACACCTCGGCGATCATCCTCGGCGATTATTCCAACGGCAATGATGCGGTGCTGCTGAAGGGCGCGGATGGCGTGGCGGGGATCAAGGGGCGGCAGGTGTACTTGGCCGAGCTGTCGGTCTCGCACTATCTGCTCGCCCGCGCGCTGGAGACCAATGGGATGAAGTTGACCGACGTGAAGACGGTCAACACCTCGGACGCCGATATCGCCGCCGCCTTTACTGCGCCCGATGTGACCGCGGCGGTGGCGTGGAACCCGCAGGTGACCACGATGAAGGGCGTCGCCGGCACCAAGGCCGTGTTCTCCTCGGCCGATATTCCGGGCGAGATTCTCGACCTGATGGTGGTCGATACGGCGGTGTTGAAGGCCAATCCCAATCTCGGCAAGGCGCTGGCGGGGATCTGGTACGAGACGATGGCACTGATGGCGCGGCAGGATGCCGAAGGCGCCGCCGCCCGCGCGGCGATGGCGAAGCTGGCGGGGACGACGCCCGAGGCCTTCGAAGGCCAGCTTGTCACCACCTCCCTTTACGCCGATCCCAAGGCGGCGCTGGTGGCAATGCAATCGCCCGATCTGGTCACCACCATGACCCGCGTGCGCGATTTCAGCTTTGCCCAAGGCCTGTTCGGACAGGGGGCCCGTTCGGCCGATGCGGTCGGGATGAGCTTCCCCGGCGGCAAGACGCTGGGTGACAAGGCCGCCATCACCTTGCGCTTTGATCCGACCTATATGCAACTCGCCGCCGACGGGAAGCTCTAGGCCGATGCGCTGGGTGACAGCCCAGCCGGGGCGAGGCCGGGCGATCCTGTTGGGCGCGCTGCCGCTGGTGGTGCTGGGCTTCGCCTACATCATCGCCGCAGCAGCGCGTTATGCCGATAACGCCGCGGACAAGATCCTGCCGCTCCCCGGAGCAATGGCCGCAGCGATGGCGACGCTGATTTTCGAAGCCGATCCGCTGTCCGGCCAATACCTGTTCTGGGCCGATACGCTCGCCAGTCTCACGCGGTTGGGGCTTGGCCTTGGCATTGCCACGGCATCGACACTTTGTGTCGGACTGGTTGTCGGGTCATTGCCCCCGGTGAAAGCCACCTTTGGCCCCCTCGTCACCGCGATCGCCGTGATACCGCCCATTGCTCTGTTGCCGATCTTGTTCATCCTGTTCGGATTGGGCGAGACCGCCAAGGTGGCGCTGATCGTCGTCGGGGTTGCCCCGTTCATCATCCGCGACGTGGCCGGGCACATCGCCGCTCTGCCGCGTGAGCAGGTGATCAAGGCTTTGACTTTGGGCGCAAATTCGTGGGGGGTGATACTGCGCGTGGCTTTGCCCCAAGCCATGCCGCGACTGATCGAGGCGCTGCGCCTCTCGCTCGGCCCCGCCTGGGTGTTCCTGATCTCGGCAGAGGCGATCGCGGCGGATGTCGGGCTGGGCTACCGCATCTTCCTCGTCCGCCGCTATCTCGCGATGGACGTGATCCTGCCCTATGTCGCATGGATCGCGATCCTCGCGGTGGTGATAGATTTCGCCCTGTCGCGCGGCAGTCGCCGCCTGTTCGGCTGGGCGCATGGGGCGGCGCACTGATGGCGTTGCTGAGCCTCAGGAACCTGTGGGTCGAGTATGGCGAGAAGGTCGTGCTCGAACGGATTTCGCTCGATATTGCCGAAGGTTCCTTTGTCTCGATCATCGGGCCTTCGGGCGCGGGCAAGAGCAGCCTGCTGCGCGTGGTGCTGGGGCAGGAGAAGCCAACGCGGGGGACGATTACCCTGGACGGCGCGCCCCTGCCGCCGGAATGCGGGCCTGATCGCGGGGTGGTGTTCCAACGCTACTCGGTGTTCCCGCATTTAACTGTGCTGGGTAACGTGTTGCTGGGTTTGGAGTTTTCCGCCTCGCCTTTCACCGCCCGCTTGTTCGGCCCCGCCCGCCGGGCTGCGGTGGCGGAGGCGGAGGCGATGCTGGAGCAGGTTGGGCTGGCGGATAGCCGCCACCTCTACCCGGCGCAGATGTCGGGCGGGATGCAGCAACGTCTCGCCATCGCCCAGGCCCTGATCAAGCGCCCGCGCATCCTGCTGCTGGACGAGCCCTTCGGCGCGCTCGATCCCGGCATCCGCAAGGATATGCACGCGCTCATCACCCGGCTGTGGCGCGAGCATGGGCTGACGATCATCATGGTCACCCACGATATCAAGGAGGCGTTCTCGCTCGGTACGCGGGTGCTTACCTTGGACAAGCGCCGCCACGATCCGCACGCCCCGCAGCGCTATGGAGCGGCTGTGGTCTATGACCTCGAACTGACCCGCAAAGTACAGCAAGTCCATACGCAAGCCGGGGCGGATGAAGATGCTGAGGGTGACGGTATTACGATTGACACAGTTGGTAATAATTGAAATGATCGCCCCATGACCACCGAACCCTCCCGCTCCGAACCTGCACGGCTCGCGCGCCTCAGCATGAGCCTGCCGGCCGAGCTGTTCCGCCAGCTCGACATGATGGTGGAAGAGCGCGGGCTGCCTTCGCGCTCGCAGCTGATCGCCGAGCTGATCCGCCACGCGCTGGCCGAGCATGAGGCGCTGACCCGGCCGGACGAGACGCTCGCGGGGACGGTGACCATCGTCTATGCTGGAGGCGGTGGCAGGGTACGCCAACAACTCGCTGAAACACAGGTGGATTACCTCAAGGAGGTGATCTCGTCGCAGCACGTGTTCCTCGAAGAGGACCAGTCGCTTGAGGTGCTGCTCGTTCAGGGCCCGGCGGTGCGGCTGAAGCAGCTGTGCGACGCGCTGCGCGCGATCCGCGGCGTGCAGCAATTGCAGCTCGTCACCACCACCGCGCTGCTTCCGCCGCTGCACGAACAGGATGTGCCGCCCGCGAAAGAGGCTGCCGAATGAGCGCGACCGCCGATCCCAAGGCCGCGCGCGACCATGCCCGTGCGCAAGGTGGCACGCGGGTCGAAACCATGCCGACCCTGCCGCCCGTCGCAAGCGACCTGCCTGATGGCGTCGCAGCCGACGACCTGCTCTGGGAAGAAACCCTCGCGCCGGGCGGCTATGCTTCCCGCCGGATTGCGCGCGGCACGCGGTTGCGGCTGATCGACAAGGCGGGCGATGCCTGCGCGAGCCTCAACATCTTCAACGCCGACATGCCGACCGAGCGGCTGAACGTCGCCGACACGGTCAAGGTCCAGTGGAACGCCTATCTGGGCGAGGGCAAGCTCCTCTTGTCCGACATGGGCCGGGTGCTGGTGAGCATCGTTGAGGACGGTGCGGGGACGCACGATACCTTCTGCGGCGTCTCAAATGCAGATGGTAACCTCAGGAAATATGGGGAAGGTCGTAATTCGGGCGCTTACCCCAACGGGCGCGACCGGCTGATCCTTGGCGCGGCCAAGCACGGGCTCACACGGCGCGATGTCCACCCTTGCGTGAACCTGTTCAAGGGCACCCGGATCGAGACTGACGGCACCATCACGCCAATTGTCGGCCCCTTCGCACCGGGCCGCACAGTGCTGCTGCGCGCCGAGATGGATGTCATCATCGTCATCGCCAACTGCCCCCATGTGCTCGACCCGCGTGCCGAATATGCCTCGGCCCCGCTGCGCGTCACCGCATGGCGCGGGCCGATCACCCCTGAACACGACCCCGTGCGCAATGCCACGCCAGAAGGGCAGCGCGCCTTCCTCAACACCGAGGACTACTACCGCCGATAACCCGCCCAAAACGCAAGGCAAACCATGACCAGCGACCCGGCCCTCTCCGGCCTTACCGGCACCATCATTCACGACGAGATCGTGCCCGCCCGCGCGCCGTGGTTGCACCATGTGGCTGCGGGCAATGTGCTGCGGATCGTCGATCTGGAGGGCAATCAGGCGGTCGATTTCCTGATCTATGCCGCCGCCGATGATGCCGAGCGGTATTCGGCGCAGGACACCGTGGCAGCGCAGGGCAATCTGTTCCTGCGCACCGGAACCGTGCTCCTTTCGAACGAAGGCCGCGCGTTGATGACCATCGTCGATAGCGCGGTGGACTATCACGACACCATCGGCGGAGCGTGCTCCTGCGAATCCAACACGTTGCGCTATGGTCATCACACCAAGTCGCAGCACGCCTGCGTCGAAAACTTCCTTGAAGCAAACCTGACCCAAGGTCGCAGCAAGCGCGACATCGTCTCCAACATCAACTTCTTCATGAACGTTCCGGTCGAGGAAGACGGCACGCTCGGCATCGTCGACGGCATTTCCGCGCCGAATCTCACCGTTGACCTGCGCGCCGAGATGGACGTGATCGTGGTCGTCTCCAACTGCCCGCAGATCAACAACCCCTGCAACGGCTTCAACCCGACGCCGGTGCGGATGATCGTTGCAGGCGCATGAGCTTCGACACCGTCCTGATCGCCAACCGGGGCGCGATCGCGACGCGGATCATCCGCACCTGCAAGGCGATGGGGCTGCGCAGCGTGGCGGTCTATTCCGAAGC
Organism: Erythrobacter sp. W302b; assembly: GCF_046452395.1. Taxonomy (NCBI): domain Bacteria; kingdom Pseudomonadati; phylum Pseudomonadota; class Alphaproteobacteria; order Sphingomonadales; family Erythrobacteraceae; genus Erythrobacter; species Erythrobacter sp. W302b. Next base: position 579,129 of record NZ_JBKFDH010000001.1, read on the forward strand.
GGACGCAGGCTCGCTCCATGTCAGCGCGGCGGACGAGGCGGTGTGTATCGGGCCGGGCCCTGCGGCGCAGAGTTATCTCAATGTCGAAGCCATTCTGGCGGCGGCCAGGGCGACCGGCGCAGGGGCAATCCATCCGGGTTACGGCTTCCTCGCCGAGAATGCCGAGTTCGCGGAAAGTTGCGCGGCGGCTGGCATCGTCTTTATCGGGCCGACGCCGGACAACATCCGCACCTTTGGCCTCAAGCACTCCGCCCGGGCGCTGGCCGAAGCGCATGGCCTGCCGCTGGCACCCGGCACGGGATTGCTGACCGGTGAGGACGAGGCGGCGGAGGCTGCGGCGCGGATTGGCTATCCGGTGATCCTCAAGGCCACGGCAGGTGGCGGCGGCATCGGTATGCGCATTTGCGAAAACGAGGCGTCGGTGCGCGAGGGCTTCGCGGCCGTTGTCCGGCAGGGCGAGGCGAGCTTCGGCGATGCGGGCGTCTTCCTTGAGCGCTATGTCGCCCGCGCGCGGCATATCGAGGTGCAGATCTTCGGCGACGGGCAGGGCCGGGTGATGGCGCTAGGCGAGCGCGACTGCTCGCTGCAACGGCGCAACCAGAAGGTCGTGGAAGAAGCGCCTGCGCCCTGTCTCTCCCCCGCCAAGCGTGCCGAGCTGATCGCCGCCGCCGTCCGGCTGGGCGAGGCTGCGGAATATCTGTCGGCAGGCACAGTCGAGTTCCTGTATGATGCGCAGCGCGACGATTTCTTCTTCCTCGAAATGAACACCCGGCTTCAGGTCGAACACGGCGTCACCGAGGAGGTGATGGGGATCGACCTCGTGGAATGGATGATCCGGGGCGCAGCGGGCGATTTCGCCATGCTCGATGCCGACGCGCCGAAGCCGCAGGGCCATTCGGTGCAGGTGCGGCTCTATGCCGAAGACCCGGCGATGGACTACCGCCCGACCACCGGCACACTGGTTAACGTCGCCTTCCCGGACACTGTCCGTGCCGAGACCTGGGTCATGGCGGGCAGCGAGGTCAGCGCCTTCTATGATCCGATGCTGGCGAAGCTGATCACCTTTGGTGACACCCGCGACAGCGCGATCAGCGCGATGCAGGCGGCTCTTGATGCTTCGCGGGTGGACGGGATCGAGACGAACCTGCGCTGGCTGCGCGATGTCGTGCGGCACGAGGGCTTCACTAGCGGGCAAGTCTCGACGCGGATGCTCGACACGGTCATCCATGGGCGTCGCGCGATCCGGGTGATCGGCGGGGGGACGGCGACCTCGGTGCAGGACTGGCCCGGGCGGCTCGGGCTGTGGAACGTCGGCGTGCCCCCCAGCGGCCCGATGGACGATCTCTCCTTCCGCCTCGGCAACCGCATCCTCGGCAATCCCGAGGGCACGGCGGGCCTCGAAGTCACGGCGAGCGGTCCGACCCTCCTGTTCGAGGCGCCCGCGACGATCTGCCTCACTGGCGCGGATTTCGGCGCGAAACTCGACGGCGCGCATGCACCGCGCGGCGAGGCAATTGCAGTCAAGGCCGGCCAGACCCTCGCGATGGGCCGCGCCAGCGGCGGGGGGATGCGCGGATACATCCTGATCGCGGGCGGGCTCGATGTGGTGCCCTATCTCGGCAGCGCGGCAACCTTCACGCTCGGCCAGTTCGGCGGCCACGCCGCGCGGGCTCTGGTGGCGGGCGATGTGCTGCATCTGGGCGGTGGGCCGAGTGGCGATCCCGTGCCCGCCGCGCTTCCCGAGCTCGGCCGCGAATGGCAATTGCGCGTCCTCTACGGCCCCCACGGCGCGCCCGATTTCTTCACCCCTGCCGACATCGCCACCTTCCTCGAGGCCGAGTGGCAGGTGCATTACAACTCCAACCGCACCGGCGTGCGTCTGGTCGGCCCCAAGCCCGAATGGGCGCGGCGGGACGGGGGCGAGGCGGGGCTGCACCCGTCGAACATTCATGACAACGCCTATGCAATCGGCGCGGTCGACTTCACCGGGGACATGCCCATCATCCTCGGGCCGGACGGGCCTTCACTCGGCGGTTTCGTGTGCCCCTTCACGGTGATCGCGGAGGACCGCTGGAAGATCGGTCAACTCAGCCCCGATGACCGCGTGCGCTTCGTCCCCGTCAGCATCGCCGACACCGCTTCGCCGCAGCCCATCGCCGACCTCTCGCCGATCCTCGCTGAGCTTCCCGCCACGCCGAGCCGGCCGCGCACCACCTATCGCCAGCAGGGCGACCGCAACATCCTCGTCGAGTATGGCGAGATCGTGCTCGATATCGAGCTGCGCATCCGCATCCACGCGCTGATGCAGGCGCTGGAGGCCATGGCCTTGCCCGGCGTGATCGACATCACTCCCGGCATCCGCTCGCTGCAACTGCACTTCGACGGCGCGCTGCTCGATCAGGCGGGGGCGCTCGCCGCATTGCAGCAGGCGGAGGAGGCGATGGGCGACCTTGCCGATTTCGAGGCCCCCTCGCGCATCGTCCACCTGCCCTTGAGCTGGCGCGATCCGGCGACGCAGGAGACCATCGACAAATACATCGCCGCCGTGCGCGACGATGCGCCGTGGTGCCCGGACAATATCGAGTTCATCCGCCGCATCAACGGGTTGCCGGATGCCAAGGCTGTCGAGGACCTGATCTTCGATGCCAGCTACCTCGTGCTGGGGCTGGGCGACGTCTATCTCGGCGCGCCGGTCGCCACGCCGGTCGATCCGCGCCACCGGCTCGTCACCACCAAATACAACCCCGCGCGCACCTGGACCCCGCCCAATGTGGTCGGGATCGGCGGGGCCTATATGTGCATCTACGGGATGGAGGGGCCGGGCGGTTACCAGCTGTTCGGTCGCACCATTCAGGTGTGGAACACGCACCGCCAGACCGATGCCTTTGTCGATGGCAAGCCGTGGTTGCTGCGGTTCTTTGATCAGATCAGGTTCTTCCCCGTCTCGGCCGACGAACTGACCGATTGGCGGCGCGATTTCCCGCATGGCCGCCGGTCGATCCGCGTGGAGGAGACCACTTTCCGCCTTGCCGATTACCGTGCGTTTCTCGCCGACAACGCCGCCGGTATCGCCGCTTTCGAAAGCACCCGCCAGGCTGCCTTTGATGCGGAACGCGCCGCATGGCAGGCCTCGGGCGAGTTCGACCGGGTGAGCGATTTGCTTGAGGGTGGGGCAGGCGGCGGCGATGTGGTCGCCATCAAGGTTCCCGAAGGTGCGGACCTCATCGAAGCCCCGTTCGGCGGCAGCGTGTGGAAGCTGCTGGTCGCCCCCGGCGATGTGGTGGCCGAAGGCGATGTGATTGCCGTGATCGAGGCGATGAAAATGGAATGCCCGTTTGAAAGCCCCGCGAGCGGCACGGTGGCCGCGCTCTACATTACCGAGCATCAGGCCTTGCATCCGGGCGCGCCGATGCTGGCCTTGAGAACCGCATCGTGAGCACCTTTGCCCGCCTCAGCGCGACAGCCATCGCGGCAAGCGTCACCAGTGGTGCGGTCACCGCGCTGGCCGTGATGGAGGATACGCTCGCCCGCCTCGCCGCCTATGATGCGCATCAGCCGCAAGTGTGGATCAGCCGCGCCGACCCTGACGCCTTGCGCGCCGCTGCGCGTTCGATTGATGTCCGCGTGGCCGCTGGTGCGCACCTGCCGCTGGCCGGAGTGCCGTTCGCGGCCAAGGACAATATCGACGTTGCGGGGATGGAGACGACCGCCGCATGCCCGGCCTTCGCCTACCGGCCCGAGCGTTCCGCCACCGTGATCGAACGGCTGGAGGCGGCGGGCGCTATTTGCGTCGGCAAGACCAATCTCGATCAGTTCGCCACGGGCCTTGTCGGCACGCGCAGTCCCTATGGCATCCCGCGCAACGCCTATAACCGGGACTATGTCAGCGGTGGATCAAGCTCCGGCTCGGCGATTGCGGTGGCGGCGGGTCTGGTGGCCTTCGCGCTTGGCACGGACACGGCGGGATCGGGGCGGGTGCCGGCGGCGTTCAATCACCTGATCGGGCTGAAGCCCACCAAAGGCCGCTGGAGCACCCGGGGCTTGGTGCCGGCCTGCCGCACGCTCGATTGTATCACGGTGTTCACCGATGCCCTGCATGATGCGCAGGCAGTCGACGCGGTGATCGCCGGGTTCGATGCCGAGGACGCCTTCTCGCGCCCGCGGTCGGACGTCCCGATGACAGGTCGCCGGATCGGCGTGCCGCGCCCCGATCAGCGGGTCTTCTTCGGCGATGTTGCGGCCGAATACCTCTATGACCGCGCACTCAGCGTGCTGGCAGCGCAGGGCGAAATCGTCGAGATCGACATCGCCCCGCTGCTCGAAGCCGCACGCCTGCTTTACGGCGGGTCGTGGGTGGCTGAGCGCACCGCCGCCATCGCTCCGCTGCTGGAGAGCAATCCGCTCGCCATCGATCCGGTGGTGCGCGAGGTCATCGCGCCCGGCAGTGCCATGCTGGCGACCGAGTTGTGGAACGGCATCTACCGCCTCGCCGAATTGCAGCGCCACGCCGAGAGCATGTGGGGCGCGGTCGATGTGCTGGCCTTTCCCACCACTGGCACGACCTACCGCGTGGCCGAACTGCTCGAAGCGCCGGTGGCCTTGAACAGCAATCTCGGACTCTACACGAACTTCGTGAACCTGCTCGATATGGCCGCGCTGGCTGTCCCCGCCGGCGCGCGCGACAATGGCACGGGCTTTGGGATCACGCTGATCGGGCCAGCGCACAGCGATCTTGCACTTATCGACCTCGCGGGTTCTTACCTGGCCTCGGCCGATCTTCCCCCTCCGCCACCACTCGATCTTGGAGACCGCATGGACACCGTCAAACTCGCCGTCGTTGGGGCCCATCTTGAAGGGATGCCGCTGCATTGGCAGCTGACGTCGCGCGGGGCGACCTTCGTGGGAGCCTTCACCACCGCGCCGAGTTACCGCCTGTATGCGATGGCCGATAGTGTCCCCCCCAAGCCTGCGCTGGTGCATAGCGAGGACGGCGCGGAAATCGCGCTGGAAGTCTACGAGCTCGACTTCGCCAGCTTCGGCAGCTTCGTTGCCGAAGTCCCCCCGCCGCTCGCGATCGGCACGGTGACGCTGGCCGACGGTAGCAGCGTGAAGGGCTTTGTCGCCGAGCCGCGGGCACTGACCGGGGCGGAAGATATCACCCATCTGGGCGGCTGGCGCGCCTATATCGCCTCGCGATGACATGATGGCGGGGCGGCTCACCAATTGGCTGAAGGGCGACGGCACAACAGGGCCGACCGACGATGCGTTCGCGCAGCTGCGCGCCGCCAAGGAGGCCGCCGAAGCTGCCAATGAGGCCAAGACCCGCTTCCTCGCCAGCGTCAGCCACGAGATCCGCTCGCCGCTGAATGCGATCTATGGCTATGCCCAGCTGCTGGAGCGCAATGACGGCAAGGACGCGCGCAATGCCGCGTTGGTGATCCGCCGCAGCGCCGAACACCTGTCGCACCTGGTCGAGGGCCTGCTCGACATCGCGCAGGTCGAAGGCGGCGCACTGAAGCTCAGCCGGGAGGCGATCCGCTTCCCCGAGTTCCTTGCCCAACTCATCGCCATGCTTGATCTGCAAGCGCAGGCGAAGGGTATTGCCCTCGTGCTTGACCATTCGCCGGGCCTGCCCGAATTTGTCCATGCCGATCCCAAGCGCTTGCGGCAGGTGCTGATCAATCTGCTGACCAACGCGATCAAGTTTACCGATCACGGGTCGGTCACGCTCAAGGTCGAATATCGCAACCAGTTGGCGACCTTCACCGTGATCGACACCGGCATCGGCATCGCGGCTGAGGATGCGGAACGGATTTTTGCACCGTTCGAACGGGTGGCGGGGCCAGCGGGCGAGCGGCCCGGCGTCGGGCTTGGCCTCGCGATCACGCAGGCGCTGGTGCATATCATGGGCGGCGAAATCCGGGTTGAGAGCGCCCCGGGGGAAGGGTCGCGCTTCATTGTGCGGCTGATGTTGTCGCAGCCGCTCAGCCCGCCGACCGATCCGGCACCGGAGCCCGGCGCTGTCACCGGCTACCTCGGGCGTGAGCGCTGGGTCGTGCTGATCGATGACGATACGGCGCATCTGGCGATGGTCCGCGACCTGCTCGAACCGCTGGGCTTCCGGGTGCACACCGCCAATGATGGCGAGACGGGCCTTGCGCTCGCGGCGCAGGTCCAACCCGATCTGGTGCTGTGCGACGTGATGCTGGGGCGCGAGTCCGGGTGGGACATTGCGGCGAAACTGCGCCGCCGCCACGGCGCTGCTCTGCGGATCGTGATGCTGTCGGGTGAGGGGCCCCATTCCGCCGCGTCTCCTGCGGACGGCCCGGCCAATGATACCTTCGTGATGAAGCCGTTCGAGTTCACCGTGCTGCTCGATGTCATTGCCGCTCAGCTGGGGCTCGAATGGCTGCGGGCGGGCGGCCCCGCCCGTGACCTGCCCGAAGCCGGTGTTCCGCACCTATCGCCAGCCATCGCGTCCCGGGCCGCTGCCCATTGCGCCGAGATCGAGCGGTTGGTGCGGATCGGTCATGTCCGCGCGATTGAGACGGAGATCGATGCCATCGCCGCGCTCGCTCCCGAAGCCGGGCCTCTGGCCGAACGGATGCGGCGGGTGCTCGACAGCTTCGATTTGAAGGCGCTGGCCGACCTTGCCAAAGCGGTGGCTGCCGATGCGCGCTAAGGACTGCATCCTCGTGGTCGACGACAGCCCGGAATCGCTCCGGTTCCTGGTCGATACGCTTGAAGCCGAGGACATGACCGTGCTGATCGCCCGCAGCGGCGAAGCGACGCTCGAACTGCTGGCCGAGGTGCAGCCCGATCTCATCCTGATGGACGCGATCATGCCCGGCATCGGCGGGATCGAGACCACGCAGGCGATCAAGCGCAATCCGGCGACCGCGCATATCCCGGTGATCTTCATGACCGGTCTCAACGATCCTGAACATGTCGTCGCCGCGCTCGGCACCGGCGGGGTCGATTATGTGCGCAAGCCCGTGGTGATCGAGGAATTGCTGGCGCGGATGAAGGTGCACCTCGCCAACGCCCGCACCACCTATCGCTCCCGGCTGGCGCTCGGTCTAGCCGGGCGCAGTCTGGTGGCGCTGGGCGATGATGCGGGGCTGATCTGGTGCACACCGCAGGCCGAGGCGCTGTTCATCGCAGTCGATCCCGACTGGACCGCCGATCGCGGCGTGCTGCCCGAAGCCTTGATCGGCGCAGCCCTCGGCTTGATCGCCGCGGACCCCGTCCAGCCCCCCGCCAGCGCACGCGTCGATGTGCGCGGGCTGGAGATTGATCTGGCTTTGGTCGAGACCGGCCGGCCGGGGGAAACCCTGATCCGCCTCACCGAAGTGCGTGAAGATGGCAAGATCGCCGACCTCCAAAAGCATAACGGCCTGACCCGGCGTGAGGCGGAAGTGCTGCTGTGGGTGAGCTATGGCAAAACCAACAAGACGATCAGCGAGATCCTTGGTATAAGCCCGCGAACGGTGAACAAGCACTTGGAACAGGTGTTCCGAAAACTCGGGGTCGAAACCCGTGCTGCCGCCACGGCCATTGCCGTGCGATATCTTGCTGACTGATCACTTTCTTACTGAAATTTCTTCACTTTCTACGGGTCCGCGCAAGCCTACGTCATTTGGCCACTTCCTCGAACGGGGGAGGTCGCCATGGGTATTTGGAATGAAACGGACAGCTTAAGGGGAGTTCGTCATGGCCGGAGTGCAGGTGGGCAAGCGCATTATCGGAGCGGATGCTCCGGTGATTGTCGGCTGGGAGAATATCGGCCGGGTCCAGGGCGGTCCGGTCAAGCAATTCGTGTTCACGTACTTCCAGCCCGCAATGCTCTTTGCTGCGATCCTGTTCTGGTATTACGCCCCTAACTGGCTCGCTGTCGCCTCGACGGCGATTGCCATCCGCTTGGGCTGGACGATCCTGCTGCTGGCTCTGGAATGGGTCAATCCGCGCTACGAAAGCTGGCAACTGACGTGGAAGGAATTCGCCACCGACGCCTTCTATGTCGGGCTCGGCATGACCTTCCTTGGCATGGTTGACGCCTACATTGGCGACGGGGTGATGATCAAGGCGGTGCAGGGGGCGTTCGATTGGGAGAAGTTCAGCTGGTTCACGGGCCTGCCGCTGCTGGTGCAAGCGGTGCTGATTTCGATGATCTTCGACTTTGGCCAGTACTGGATGCACCGCGCGATGCACAACTGGTACCCGCTGTGGCTGACCCATGCGCCGCACCACTACATCACCCAGCTCAACATCAACAAAGGCGCGGTCGGCAACCCGATCGAACTGTTCCTGATCGGCCTCGGCATTGGCGGCTTGTTCGACTTCCTGCCGCGCGCCTTCCTGCTGGCGGGCGCGATCGGGATGACGGTGAGCGTCTATCAGCACATCAACGTCCGCTTCAACACGCCGCGCTGGTGGCGCTTCATCTTCAACACCGTCGAGCATCACTCGGTGCACCATTCGCAGGATTACGAGGCAACCCGCAGCAATTATTCAGGGACCTGGATCATCTGGGACCGCATTTTCGGCACCTGTGTCGATGGTGAAGCCGAGGTGCTCGGCATGGAAGGCGGACGTCGGATGCATATCGGTGAGACGATGATCTTCCCGTTCCGCGAAGGCTGGCGCAGCACCAAGGCTGCGCTGGACAAGCGCTTCGGCCGCGGGGCCAGCCCGCAGCTTCAAGCAGCCCAGCTGGAACCTGCCGAATGAGCGGAACGTCAGGGGGTATTGCCAGTGAGACAGCGGGGCCGTGGGGCGCGGTGCCTTCCCCGGAACGCCCGGCGGGCCTTCCGACCATGAGGCTGCCGTTGATCGACCATATCTGGCGGGTGCGGGGCGATGTGCCCATCGACCCTCTGTTGTCGCCCGAAGAGGCCTTTGCCCGGCTCGATCCACTGCTGCGCACGCCGGGGACGGTTGTGAGCGCAGAGGGGGGCACGCTGACCTATGCGAAAGACAACCCGGCCGCACAGGACAAGCTGGCGACCTTCACCCGCGGTCAGCTGCGGATTGAGCGGGTTGGCGCTGGCGCGGTCCTGCGGTTTGACCTGTTCAGCCATGCGCTGCTGCTGTGTTTCCTCGCCCCGCTGCTGTTCCTCGGCTTTGCCCAGATGGCTGTGGCAATCAACGCGTGGGAAGGCGCCGGCGCTGACGCGTCGGAGAAGGCGGAAAAGAAGGACGAGAAACCCAAACCGGTGAAAGCGCTCAACCCCGTCGATCAATTCCTCGGCGCGCCTGCGCCTGAAGATCCGAACAAGAAGAAGGACGAGAAGAAGGACGAAGGCCGTCATTCGCCTGACGAGGGGTACTTCATGGCCGGTGTCTTCGCGCTGATCTATCTTGTGGGCCGCTGGCTGGAGCCGTGGCTGGTGCGGCGACGCTTTCGCGCGGCGCTCGCAAACCCGCCCGCAGCGGGCTAGGACATCCGGGCGAAATTGGCGACGCCGGGAGCTGGTGTGCGCTGGGCTGCGGGTTCGCCGACCGGGATGGCGCGCGCCGGAGCGACCTGCGCCATCGCCGCCGTTACCGCCCCGAGTTCATCCGGCGCGAGCGAATAGAACACCAGTTTGGCATCCTTGCGCGTGGCGACCAGCCCGGCCTTGCGCAACACGCCAAGCTGCTGCGACAGGCCCGGCTGGACGATCCCGGTCGCCTGTTCCAGCTCACCGACATTGCGCTCACCGCCTGCCAGAGTCGTCAGAATCCGCCAGCGCAAGGGGTGGGCGAGGGCTTTGAGCGCCTCGATCAGATCATCTTCAGCCATCAGCCGTCTCCCTGCTCATCGCGCAGGAACCAGCTGGTCGCGTCTTCGGCGTCGAACACTGCGTCTAGGGTCTGGCTCGGCGGCTTGAGCAAGGGTTCGCCCGGCTGCCAGTTGGCAGGGGCGAGGGCGCCCTTCGCGTCGATCGCTTGAAGCCCGTCGAGGATACGCAGCATCTCCGGAACCGAGCGGCCAAGGTTCGCCGGATAGCAGGTCATCGCCCGGATTACGCCCTTGGGGTCGATGAAAAAGGTCGTGCGCACCGCCGCGCTGTCGCTGTCCTGCGGGCCGACCATGCCGAAGGCGCGGGCGATCACCAGTGTCGGGTCTTCAAGAATGGGAAAGCGCACCTCGACCCCGAAGCGGTCGCGGATCATCCTGAGCCACGCGAAGTGCGAGAACAGGCTGTCGACCGAGAGCGCCATCAGCGCGCAATCCCGCGCCTCGAACGCCGCCGCTTCGCGGGCGAGGGCGACGAATTCGGTGGTGCAGACCGGGGTGAAGTCCGCCGGGTGCGAGAACAGGACCAGCCACCGCCCCCGGTGGGCGGAGAGCCGAACCGGGCCAATGGTGCTGCGGGCTTCAAAATCGGGGGCAAAATCGCCGATGCGGAGCCCTGCGCAGGGGGGGAGGGGGGGAGCGGTCTGGTCCATGGCCCGGGTCATAGCACTTGACTCCGTGATTGCAATACATATACACGATTTATGAAAATGAATGGAGAATGGCGATGAGCGCAATTGATCCGGTGCTGCAAAGCGCAACGGCACAGGTTGTGAAGGCCGCTGGCGAATCCGCGCTCCGTCCCGAAATCGCGAGCTTTTTTGACCCGGCGACCTTTACGGTTACCTATGTGGTGCACGACCCTGCGACGCTTGAGGCGGCCGTGATCGACTCCGTGCTCGATTTCGATCCCAACTCCGGGCGTACCGCTACGCTGTCGGCTGATCGGGTGATCGACCATGTCACTTCGCATAATCTGAAAGTGGCGTGGCTGCTAGAGACCCACGCCCACGCGGACCACTTCTCCGCCGCCCCCTATCTTCAGGAGAGGCTCGGCGGCAAAATCGCGATTGGTGCGGACATCACCATGGTCCAGTCCGTGTTCGGCAAGCTGTTCAATGCCGGGACCGCGTTTGCGCGGGACGGATCGCAGTTCGATGCGCTGTTCAAGGACGGCGATACCTTCACCATCGGCAATCTGCCGGTCACGGTGATGCACGTTCCCGGCCACACGCCTGCGTGCATCGCCTATGTCGTGGGTGAGGCGGTGTTCGTGGGCGATACGATGTTCATGCCCGACTACGGCACGGCGCGCGCTGACTTCCCCGGCGGCGATGCGCGGACGCTGTTCCGCTCGCTGCGCCGGATCCTTGCGCTGCCGCCGGAGACGCGGCTGTTCATGTGCCACGACTACCTGCCCAAGGACCGCAGTCAGTATGTGTGGGAAACCACCGTCGCGGCCGAGCGTGAGGGCAATATCCACGCCCATGACGGGATTACCGAGGACGAATTTGTTGCCATGCGCGAGGCGCGTGATGCGACGCTCGATATGCCGCGCCTGATCCTGCCTTCGGTGCAGGTGAATATGCGCGCGGGCCACATGCCCCCGCCGGACGACAATGGCATCACCTACCTCAAGCTACCAGTCAACGCAGTATGACCTTGCCGGGCTTTCCTGATGCAGCGCCGCTTGAAGGCCTGATCGGCGGCGTGCTGATCGGGCTGGCGGCAGCGCTGATGCTGCTGGGGGCGGGGCGCATCGCCGGTGTCTCCGGGATCGCCGCCCGCGCCTTCGGGCTTGCCAGCGGCTCGCAGCCGCGGCTCGGCGCATGGGCCTTCATCATCGGCCTGCCGCTGGGTGCCTTGATCGTCACCAGTCAGACGCTCGCCTCAGCCCCGGCCTTTGCCAATCCGGTCACCTTGGCTGTCGCGGGTGTGATCGTCGGCGTCGGCACACGGCTCGGCAGTGGCTGCACCAGCGGCCACGGGGTGTGCGGCATGAGCCGCCTGTCCCAGCGGTCGCTGGTTGCCACCGCCACCTTCATGGCGACCGGCTTTGCCACCGTCGCCGCGATGAACGCCCTTGGCATTGCGGTGTTGCCATGATCCGCGACACGCTGGTCCCGCTCGTGTCGGGCACGATCTTTGGCGCAGGACTCACCATCGGCGGAATGACCGATCCAGCGCGGGTGCGCGGGTTCCTCGACCTGTTCGGGGCGTGGGATCCAACGCTCGCCTTCGTGATGGGCGGCGCGGTGCTGGTGATGGCGCTCGCCTGGACCGTGCAGCGCCGGATGCTGCGCCCCTTTTTCGGCGAGGGCTTTGCGCTGCCTGATCGGAGCGATATCACCCCGCGCCTCGTTGGAGGATCAGCGTTGTTCGGGATTGGCTGGGCCATCGCTGGGCTGTGCCCCGGGCCCGGCTTTGCCGCGTTGGCTATCGCGCCTGCCTCGGCCGCGATTTTCGTGATCGCCATGCTGGGCGGAATGCTGCTGGTGCGCCTGATCGACGGCGCGGCGTGATTCAACGCTATGTCCCGATCCTCGAATGGGGGCGCAGCTACGACCGCCCGGCGCTGACCAGCGACCTGATGGCGGCGGTAATTGTCACCATCATGCTGATCCCGCAGAGCCTTGCCTATGCGATGCTGGCGGGGCTGCCACCGGTTGTCGGCCTCTATGCCTCGATCCTGCCGCTGTTGGCTTATACGATCTTCGGCACGAGCCGGACGCTGGCAGTCGGCCCGGTGGCGGTGGTCTCCCTCATGACGGCGAGCGCCGCCGGAGCGGTCGCGGCGCCGGGGACAGCGGCCTATTGGGAGGCTGCAATCACGCTGGCGGCCCTGTCGGGCGTGATGCTGGTGGTGCTGGGGCTGCTGCGACTGGGGTTTCTGGCGAACCTGCTGTCGCATCCGGTGATCAGCGGGTTCATCTCGGCAAGCGGCGTGCTGATTGCGACGAGCCAGCTGAAGCACATTCTCGGGGTTAAGCCCGGAGGTGAGACCTGGCCGGAGATGCTGGCCGGTCTGGCAGGCGCGATTGGTGACAGCAACCTTGCGACCCTCTGCATCGGTATCCCGGCGACGCTGTTCCTGTTCTGGGTGCGCAAGGGCCTGAAGCCCGCACTCCAGCGGCTCGGCCTCTCCCCCCGCGCTGCGGACATGAGCGCCAAGGCGGGGCCGGTGGTGGCCGTGGCGCTGTCGATCCTCGCGGTGATCGGGTTTGGATTGGAGGCGCGCGGCGTCTCCGTCGTCGGCGCCATCCCGCAAGGCCTGCCGCCCTTCGCATTGCCTTCGACCGATCTTGCCTTGCTGCAAGCCTTGTGGGTGCCAGCGCTGCTGATTTCGGTGATCGGCTTTGTCGAGAGTGTCTCAGTCGCCCAGACGCTCGCGGCCAAGCGACGCCAGCGGATCGTGCCGGATCAGGAGTTGATCGCGCTGGGGGCGAGTAACATCGCGAGCGCCCTTTCGGGCGGCTATCCGGTGACGGGGGGCTTTGCGCGCTCGGTGGTCAATTTCGACGCGGGCGCGCAGACCCCGGCGGCAGGCGCGTTCACAGCGGTGGGAATCGCGCTCGCCAGCCTGTTCCTCACCCCCCTGCTGTTTCACCTCCCCAACGCCACACTGGCAGCCACCATCATCGTGGCCGTGCTGAGCCTTGTCGATTTCAAGACGCCGCGCCAGCTCTGGGCCTATTCCAAGGCCGACTTTGCTGCTCACGCCGCAACCATCGCCGTGACTTTGGTAGCCGGAGTCGAATGGGGCGTGATCGCGGGCGTGGCGGTGGGCCTGCTGCTGTATCTCTGGCGTGCGAGCCGTCCCCATGCCGCCATCGTCGGGCGGGTGCCGGGAACCGCGCATTTCCGCAATGTCGAACGCCACACGGTGCTCACCGTGCCGCACCTGCTGACCATCCGCGTCGATGAAAGCCTGACCTATCTCAACGCTCGATGGCTGGAGGCGTATGTGCTCGAACAGGTCGCGGACCGGCCATCCCTGCGCCACGTGGTGCTGATGGCGAGTGCCGTCAACGCAATTGACGCATCGGGGCTCGAAAGCCTTGAAGCGATCAACCATCGTCTTGCCGATGGCGGCGTCCGCTTGCACCTTTCGGAGGTCAAAGGGCCGGTGATGGACCGTCTCAAGCGCACGCATTTTCTGGATGAGTTGTCGGGCCGGGTATTCCTGTCACAGGACGCCGCCTTTGCCGATCTGGCCCGCGATACCGGCGAGGAAGCGCCATCGCCCATCCCCGACGAAGCGCGCGGGCTTATCTGAGCATCGCGCCGCGAATGGCCGGACGCCTTCATCCTTTGGCCGCCAATTCGCCCGGCGCTGCAACCCTTTTGCCCTCAAACCGTATCTCCGTTGCGCCAAAAGCAATTGATCGGCGCCGCCAAGGGATTAGCTGCTGATCATGCTTGATAACCTCGACGCTCTGCTGCTTGCGCGCATCCAGTTCGCGTTTACTGTCAGCTTCCACTTCTTCTTCCCGGCCTTTTCGATCGGGTTGGCGAGCTACCTTGCGGTGCTCGAGGGGCTGTGGCTGAAGACCGGCAAGCCGGTTTATCATGACCTGTTCAAGTATTGGCTGAAGATCTTCGCGATTGCCTTTGCGATGGGTGTCGTCTCCGGCATCGTCATGTCCTACCAGTTTGGGACCAACTGGGCGGTATTCTCTGACAAGGCGGGGCCGGTGATCGGGCCGCTGATGGCTTATGAGGTGCTGACCGCCTTCTTCCTCGAAGCAGGCTTCCTTGGCGTGATGCTGTTCGGGATGGAGAAGGTCGGCAAGAAGCTGCACTTTGCTGCGACGCTGATGGTGGCGCTGGGGACGTTCGTTTCGGCGTTTTGGATCCTCAGCGTCAACAGCTGGATGCAGACCCCCACGGGGTACGAGATGGGCGCGAATGGCCAGTTCCTGCCCGGCCCCAATTGGTGGGAGATCGTCTTCAATCCGAGCTTCCCTTACCGCCTCGTCCACACTGTGATGGCGGCCTATCTGACGACCGCTTTCGTGGTCGGTGCAGTCGGCGCGTGGCACCTGCTCAAGGACAAAGCCAATCCGCACGCGCGCACGATGTTCTCGATGGCGATGTGGATGGCCGCGATCGTGACGCCCTTGCAGATTTTCGCGGGCGACATGCACGGCCTCAACACGCTCGAACATCAGCCGGCCAAGGTGATGGCGATGGAGGGCCATTATCAGTCGCACCCCGAGGGCGCGCCGCTGATCCTGTTCGGCATTCCCGACAGCGAAGCCAAGACGGTGCGTTATGCGATCGAGATTCCCAAGGCATCCTCGCTGATCCTCAAGCATGATCTGAACGCGCCGATGGCCGGTCTCGACACGATCCCCGATGACGAGGAGCCGCCGGTCGGCACCGTGTTCTGGAGTTTCCGTGTGATGGTCGGCATTGGCTTTGCGATGCTTGGCATCGGGCTTTGGAGCCTGTGGGGCCGGGCGCGCAGGCGGCTCTATGACATGCCGTGGCTTCACCGTGCCGCCGTGTTGATGGGGCCGTCTGGCTTTGCCGCCGTGCTGGCCGGATGGATCACCACCGAAGTCGGCCGCCAGCCCTATGTGATTTACGGCGTGCTGCGGACAGCCGATGCCGCCAGCCCTCTCGACGCGCCTGCGGTTGCTGCCTCGCTGCTGGCGTTTGTGCTCGTCTATTTCACGGTCTTCGGCATCGGCGTGTGGTATATTCTCAAACTGATGGGCAAACCGCCCCATGCCGGTGAGAGCGGCATCAAGGGCGAGATTGACGGGCCGATCCGTACCGCCGGGATTACCCCGGGCCCGACGCAGAACCCCGGGGGCGACGAGCCGCTGCCCACCGAAGCGCCTTCTGAAAAGGAGCCGGTGTGATGGACCTCACCGTCATCTGGGCCTTCATCATCGCCTTTGCGGTCTTCGCCTATGTGGTGATGGACGGCTTCGACCTCGGGATCGGCATTCTGTTTCCGACCTTCAGAGTCGGGCATGGCCGCAACCGGGCGATGAACTCGATCGCGCCGGTGTGGGACGGGAATGAGACGTGGCTGGTGCTGGGCGGCGGGGGGCTGTTTGCCGCCTTTCCGCTGGCCTATGCGGTGATCCTGCCTGCGACCTATCCGCTGATCATCGCGATGCTGCTCGGCCTGGTGTTCCGCGGTGTCGCGTTCGAATATCGCTGGCGCGATCCGGCCCATGAGAAGTTCTGGGACCTGGCGTTCTTCGGCGGCTCGCTGGTCGCAGCGATGTCGCAGGGGATGATCCTTGGCGCGCTGCTGCAAGGGATCGAGGTTGACGGCCGGGCCTATGCGGGCAGCTGGTGGGATTGGCTGACGCCTTACACCTTCCTCACCGGGCTTGGCACGGTTGCGGGCTACGCGTTGCTCGGCAGTACCTGGCTGATCTGGAAGCTCGACGGCGGGGTGCAGGCGCACGCGCGCTATGTCGCCTTTCGGGCCGCGCTTGCGACCATCGTCCTGATGGGCGCGGTGAGCCTCTACAACATCACGCTCAACCCCGAATATGCCGCGCACTGGCTGTCCGCGCCCGAGGTCTATTGGGTCGCACCCGTGCCGATTGTGACGGCGCTGGTGGCAATCACTCTGATCCGGACGATCCGGGGGGCGGGCAATTCGGCACCGTTCTGGCTGGCGATTGCGTTGTTCTTCCTGGGCATGAGCGGGCTGGGGGTCACCATCTGGCCCAATGTCGTGCCGCCCTCGATCACGATCTGGGACGCCGCCGCGCCTGAGCGGAGTCAGGAATTCATGCTGGTTGGCGTCGCACTGACCTTGCCGTTGATCATCGCCTATACCGTGTGGGCCTATTGGGTGTTCCGCGGCAAGGTTGGTGCCGAGGGGTACCACTGATGTCCTCAAGCAGCGCAGCGGCAGGACAACACTAATGCTCGCCCCGCCGGAACTGGAACCTGAAAAGCCGCTATGGCAGCGCTTGCTGTGGATGGCGGGCATCTGGGCGGCGAGCGTGGCTGTGCTTGGCGCTGTGGCCTATGTCATCCGGCTGTGGATCGCGCCTTGAGCGGTACGGTCAAGGTCTGGTTCGACGGTGCCTGCCCCTTATGCCGGCGTGAGATCGCGCTGATGCGGCGGCTCGACAAGCGCGGAGCGATCACCTTCGCTGATGTCGCGAGCGGGGCCGACCCCTCCTGCCCGATTGATCGCGCGCAACTGCTTGCGCGTTTCCATGCCGAAGAAGGCGGCGTGATCTATAGCGGAGCGGCGGCCTTTGCGGCCATGTGGCGCGCAATCCCGTTGCTGCGTCCGCTGGGGCTGGCGGCGCGCAATGGCTTTGTGTTGCGGGTTCTGGAGGCCGCTTACCTGCGCTTCCTCAAGGTTCGCCCACGCCTGCAACGCTTCTTCGCCTAGAAAACCGCTTGCCCTGCATCCGCGGATCGTCTGATCTGTTCCCCTAAACAACGGGAGAGATCAGCCGCCATGAGCAATTTCGGCGCGATGCAGAACGAAATCTACAACGCCGGTTTGCGCGGCATCCTGCCGACCTGGCCGGTCGATTTCGCCACCCTCGAAATGCGGGCGCATGAAGCGCTGGGGCCGGGTCTCACCAATTATGTCGCCGGCGGTTGCGGTGATGAGCATACGCAGAACAGCAATGCGTCGGCCTTCCACCACTGGGGGATGGTGCCGCGCATGATGGTCGATTGTTCGGTGCGTAATCTCAGCATCGAACTGTTCGGCCACACGTATCCCACGCCGCTGTTCATGGCCCCCATCGGCTTGAACGGAGAGGCGACGCAAGATCGCCATGGGGACATGGCCGCCGCACGCGCCTCGGCGCTGACGGGGGTGCCGTTCTGCGCTTCGACGCTGGCGAATGACCCGATGGAAGATGTGAAGGCCGCCTGCGGGGAGACGCCCGCGTGGTTCCAGCTCTACACACCCAAGAACCGCGAACTGGCGGAAAGCCTGATCCGCCGCGCCGAGGACGCGGGCTACACAGCGCTGGTGGTGACACTCGATACCTGGGTGACGGGCTGGCGGCCGCGGGACCTCAACGCCTCGAACTTCCCGCAGCTGCGCGGCAAGGTCTTGCAGAACTACTTCACCGACCCGGTCTTCCGCTCGCTGCTGGCGCGTCCGCCCGAGGAGGACCCGGCGGCGGCGATCTTCACCTGGGCGGCGACCTTCGGGCAGGTGCTGACCTGGGACGACATGGCGTGGTTCAAGTCGGTGACAAAGCTGCCCATCGTGCTCAAGGGCATCTGCCATCCCGACGACGCCCGCCGCGCAGTCGATTGCGGCGCGGATGCGGTCTACTGTTCGAACCACGGCGGGCGGCAGGCCAATGGCGGGATTGCGACCATCGATCTGCTGGAGGATGTGGTGACAGCTGCTGGCGATACGCCGGTGCTGTTCGACAGCGGCATTCGTTCCGGCTCTGATGCCGTCAAGGCCTTGGCAATGGGCGCGCGGGCGGTTGGCGTGGGGCGGCCCTACACTTACGGCCTCGCGCTGGGCGGGGCTGAGGGTGCGGCTTGGGTGCTGCGCTCGATCCTGGCCGAGGCGGACCTGCTGATGGCGGTGAACGGCTATCCGACGCTCGCCGACGTTCGCGCCGCCGGAGTTCGTCGCACCACAGCCTAGGCCATGCTGAATATTCTCACCCGCGACTGCATTAAGACTCTATTTATGAAGGGAAATTATGCTATCCATTGCGATATAACAACACGCCATTCGGGGACGCACGACATGGAAAAACCAACTATTTGGTCGAGCCGGCCAGATCGGATGCGACGCACGGTTTGCTTGCAGGATGAACAGTCGCGGCAGGCAAGCTATGGCCAGATCCAGCCGATTGAGCAGCGCAAGTCGTTACTCTCGCGGATCGTCTGGAAGAACCTGCGCGCTTAACCGCCAGACTTGGCCAGCATGACCAGCTTGGTATCGGTAAAGGCGAGGTAGCCTTCCTCGCCGCCTTCCGATCCGAACCCGCTGTCGCCGATCCCGCCGAACGGGGTTTCGGGCGAAGACACAATCAGCTGGTTGATCCCGACCATGCCTGCGCGCAGCGCCCGACCGAGATAATGGGCTTCGTCCAGATCGCCCGAGAAGGCATAGGCGGCAAGGCCATAGCGCAGGCTATTGGCGATCCCGACCGCGTCCTCGATCGCATCGAACGGCACGATCCCGGCGATGGGGCCAAAGGGTTCTTCGGTCATGAACCGGCTGTCGGGCGAGGGATTGGCGATCACGGTCGGCTGGAAGAAGAATCCGCTGCCGGTGATGACGGAGCCACCTGTCACGACTTCGCCGCGATTCCCGCCCGCGTCGGCCACGACCTGCTCCATGGCTGCAATCCGGCGACTGTGGGCGAGCGGACCCATGTCGACGCTTTCATCCGCGCCCGGATCGCCAACCTTCAACTTGCTCGCAACGGCAGCAAATTCGGCGACGAAGCGGTCGTAAACCTCGCGCGCCACCAGGAACCGGGTGGGCGAGACGCAGACCTGTCCAGCATTGCGGAACTTGGTGCTGACGCACATTGCCACCGCGCGTTCAAGGTCGGCATGCTTGCTGACGATCACCGGGGCATGGCCGCCCAGTTCCGGGGTGAAGCGCTTCATGTGCGTCGCTGCCAGCGCACCCAATTGCTTGCCGACGGCGGTCGATCCAGTGAAGCTCACCTTGCGGGTGACGGGCGAGGCGATGAGGTGTTGGGACACCGGGCCGGGATCGCCATGGACGAGGTTCAGCACACCCCTTGGCACGCCTGCATCGACGAAGCACTCGACCAGCAGTTGCGCCGCGCCCGGGGTGTTTTCCGCAGGCTTGAGGATCGCGGTGCAGCCTGCCGCCAAGGCACCGGCGATCTTCTTGACCGGCAGATTGATCGGGAAATTCCACGGGGTGAGCAGCACAGCGGGGCCAATCGGTTCATGCGTCACCATCTGCGCGATCAGCGCCGCACCGCGTGTCGGGATCAGGCGCCCGCCGCGCCGCTTCGCTTCTTCGCCGAGAAAGTCGATCACGTCGCAGGATGAGGTGATCTCGCCGATGGCCTGTGCGCGGGGCTTGCCCATTTCGGCGGTCACCACCCGGGCGATCACTGGCGCGCGTTCGCGCAGCAGGTCAGCGGCGCGGCGCAGGATCGCATAACGCTCCGCCCCCGAGGTGCGGCTCCAGCTCGCAAAGGCATCGTCCGCCGCCTTCAGCGCCGCATCGAGCTGGGCGGGTGAGGCCTTGGGGCACTGACCAATCACCGCGCCGGTGGCGGGGTTGACCACCTCCATCGTGCCTGCCTCGCCGGCTTCGATCCAGTCGCCATTGATGAACATCTTGAGGGTGGGGTAGTCGGTCATCGGTCAGTTCCTGATGGTTCGGGCGCGCAGAAATGTTCCACGCAAAACATCGCCGCGACGGCGCGCTGGTGGTGGCCCAGATGGGGTTCAGCCGGGTTCTGGCAAGGGCTTGAAGAAGGCTAGACGGCCACAACATGCTGTTCGATCGCCCCGAAGATCGAGTGGTTGTGCGCGTCACGCATTTCAATCCGTAACGTGTCCCCCACTTGCATGAACGGCGTTTTGGCCGCGCCGTCGCGAATGGTTTCGATCATGCGGATTTCGGCGATGCAGGAATAGCCCGCGCCGCCCTCTGCGACCGGCTGGCCGGGGCCGCCATCGGCGCCCTTGTTCGAGATCGTGCCGGTGCCGATGATCGTTCCGGCGCTCAGGTTGCGGGTCTTGGCCGCATGGGCGACGAGTTGGGCGAGGTTGAAGGTCGCATCCTTGCCCGCATTCGCCCGTCCGAATGGCTGACCGTTGAGATCGACCATCAGCGGCAGATGGATCAGAGAGTCAGCCCAGGCCTCGCCGAGTTCGTCCGGGGTCACGGCAACCGGCGAGAAAGCACTCGCGGGCTTGGACTGGAAGAAGCCGAAGCCCTTTTCCAGTTCCGCCGGGATCAGGCCCCGCAGAGAGACATCGTTCACCAGCATCAGCAGCTTGATGTGGCGCGCTGCCTCTTCCGCAGACACGCCCATCGGCACATCATCGGTGATGCAGGCGATCTCACCCTCCATGTCGCAGCCCCAGGCCGGATCGCCCAGCGGAATGTCCTGCCGCGGCCGCAGGAAGGAGTCCGATCCGCCCTGATACATCAGCGGATCGTGGTAGAAGCTTGCGGGGACGGTTGCGTCCCGCGCCTGACGCACCAGCTCGACATGGTTGATGTAAGCGCTGCCATCGGCCCACTGGTAGGCGCGCGGCAGGGGGGAATGCGCCTGCCGCTCGTGGAACCGTTCGCACGGCACCGCTTCATGCTCGACATCGCGAGCGAGCAGTTCAAGCTCCGGCGCGATCCGCTCCCAATCATCAAGCGCGGCTTGCAGGGTCGGCGCGATATAGCCGGCAGCACAGCAGCGGGTGAGGTCTTTCGACACCACCACCAGTCGCCCGTCGCGCGTGCCATCGTTGAGGGTTGCAAGTTTCATTCGGTTTTCCTTCTTTTGCCTTCGTCATGCTGAACTTGTTTCAGCATCCATCCTTCGGCTCGCGGCGTCGGTGCGAGAGGGGACATGGATCCTGAAACGAGTTCAGGATGACGGAGGTGGGTGTAACGGGCCTCATTGCGGCGCATCCACCTGCTTGTCAGGATGCGCCGCTGCAAAGGCGGGCAGGGCAAGGCAGGCGGCCTCAATTCGGGTCATGTGCGGGCTGTTCGTCAGATCGTAGTTGAACCGCCGTGCATTCGCGAGCTGCGGAATCAGCACGATCTCGAACAGGCCGGGCGCGTCACCGTGGAGAAAATCGCCCGCACCAAGCTGCGCCAGACGCGCTTCAACCGGGTTCAGCGTGCGCGCCAGCCAGTGGCGATACCATGTGTCGATTTCGTCCTGCGTATGGCCGAGCGGGTCTTTCAGATATTTCAGCACTGGCAGATTGTTGACCGCGTGAATCTCTGTCGCGATCCCGTAGGCGAGTTCGCGCACCGTGTAGCGCGCCTCGATATCGGCAGGCAGGAACTGCGGCTCGGGATAGGCCTCATCCAGCCATTCAAGCAGCGCCATCGACTGCGCCCGGTCACGCCCATCTGCCTCCAGCATCGGCAGCGAGCCGAATGGGTTGCGGCTGGTGAAGGCCTCGTCCTTGTTTTCCGCTGTCACCAGATTGACCGGCACGTTCTCGAAGGCGAGGCCTTTGAGGTTGAGCGCAATCCGCAGGCGGTAGGATGTGGAACTGCGGAAGTAGCCGTAGAGCTTCATGGGTGCCTATCCTCCGTCATTGCGAGCGGCGCAGACGAGCGGCAATCCATGGCCCGTTCGGCTGTGCAAGCATAGTCCATGGATTGCTTCGTCGCGTCGCTCCTTGCACTGACGATGCCCTGCATCAGAACGCCGCAATCCCCGTGATCGCGCGGCCCAGGATCAGCGCGTGGACATCATGCGTGCCTTCATAGGTGTTGACCGTTTCGAGGTTCACCATGTGGCGGATCACCTGATACTCCTCGGAAATCCCGTTGCCGCCATGCATGTCGCGCGCCTGCCGGGCAATATCGAGCGCCTTGCCGACATTGTTGCGCTTCACGATCGAGATCATGTCGGGAGCAAACCGGCCCTCGTCGATCAACCGGCCAACGCGGAGCGAAGCCTGAAGGCCCAGCGCAATGTCGCTCATCATGTCGGCGAGCTTCTTCTGGAACAGCTGGGTGGCGGCCAGCGGACGGCCGAACTGGTGTCGGTCCAGCCCGTATTGACGCGCAGCGTGGAGGCAGAACTCCGCCGCGCCCATCGCGCCCCACGAAATGCCGTATCGCGCGCGGTTGAGGCAGCCGAACGGGCCCTTGAGCCCTTCAACATTGGGGAGCAAGGCCGAGGAGGGCACCCGCACCTCATCCATCATGATCATGCCGGTGGTCGAGGCGCGAAGACTGATCTTGCCCTTGATCTTGGGCGCTGACAGCCCGGCCATGCCCTTTTCCAGCACGAAGCCGCGGATCGCGCCGCCGTGTTCTTCGGACTTGGCCCAGACCACGAAAACATCGGCGAAGGGCGCGTTGCTGATCCAGGTCTTGCTGCCGGAGATGACGTAATCATCACCGTCCTTCTTCGCCCATGTCTTCATCCCCGCCGGGTCGGAGCCCGCATCGGGTTCGGTCAAGCCGAAGCAGCCGATCAGCGTGCCAGCGGCCAGGCCGGGGAGATATTGGCGGCGCTGTTCTTCCGATCCGTACGCGTAGATCGGATGCATCACGAGGCTCGACTGCACGCTCGCCATCGAGCGGTAGCCGCTATCCACCCGCTCGATCTCGCGGGCGATCAGCCCATAGGCGACATAGCCTGCGCCCGCCCCGCCGAATTCTTCGGGAATGGTCGCGCCCAGCAGCCCGGCCTGCCCCATCAGCGGAAACAGCTCGGGCGCGTCGATTTCCTCGCGGAAGGCATCGATCACCCGCGGCTGAAGTTCGCTCTGCGCAAAGCCGTGCGCGGCGTCGCGGATCATCCGCTCTTCCTCGGTCAACTGGCTTTCCAGGTCGAACGGGTCTTCCCAGTTGAACGGGGCCATTCGCGAATCCGCCCGGGAAGGCGTGTTGGTGGTGCCGTGCACGGGCATGCTCCTGCTTATCTTGTTGTTACCAGCCTTTGCAGGCTTGGCAGGCCGGGGCAAGAGGGGCGGGGCCAGCAGTGAGAGAGCATTCGGTCAGGCCGGGGCAATCACCCGGCTGACAGTTTCGAGCAGCATCGCCGGAGGGCAGGGTTTGGCCAGCGTCGTCGCGCCGGGAAAGCGGGCTGCGACTTCCGTCGCCGAATGCCGTTCGGAATGGAGGATCACCGGCACATTGTCATCGAGCAGCTTCTGCGCCAGCTCAAAGGTCAGGCCATCGGCCAGTTCGATGTCGAGGATCGCCAGATCAGGCCTTTCCTTCTGGCAGGCCAGCATGGCCGAGGAAATTCCGGCGTGCGGCCCTTCAACCTCGTACCCGGCTTCTTCAAAAGTGTCGCACAGATCAAATCCAGTAATGAACTCGTCTTCGGCCACCAAGATCCGCAAAACCATTGACCCTCTCCCGCTTCTCCGACTCCCACAAATCGAAGTGTATCACGGATTGGACGTCAACCTTGCGCAATATTATCCAGTGCGGCCGAATTGTGCTGCAAATGCGTTTTCGTCTCCCGCAGCCAGCAATTGTGCCTGCTCGACCCACTGATCCCGCGTGATGCGACCGGCGAAACGGCCAAGCTGGGCGTCGATCCGCTCGATATCGGCAGGCTGCCATGCGGCGATCTGGGCAAAGCTGCGAACCCCGAGTTCGCCCAGCAGCGCGGCCAGTTTGGGGCCGAGGCCCTTGATGCGCGTCAGATCGTCAGCGGCCCCGGCGGAAGGTGGGCTCACCGTCGGGGTGATGGCGGGGCCAGCCTCGGCATCGGTTTCCACCGTCGCTGCGGCGACCGCCTGACTATTCGCGGCGGCCGACGTTGCGCCCTGAATGATTGCGATCGAACGCGGCGCATCGATCAGCGCCTGATTGCGCGCCGCAGGGGCTGCGCCGTCTTCCAGCACATCGCGGGCAAGGGGGCTGCCGCTTTCGTCCTCGATCACGCGAGCCTTGCGGCTGAGGCGGGCGAGGATCCACACGGCCAGCACCAGCGCCACCAGACCGAGCAGGATCAGCGGCAGATAATTCATAAGGTCAGGGGACATGGCGCTTTTGCTCCCAAGCGAATCATGACGTTGCGGCGATGCGCTCTAGCAGCCTCGTCCCGCTTCGCCGAGGCCCCTGCGATCAGCCGCCCTTCATGCTGGCGGCCTGCTGGTTCAATTGCAGGAACTCCTGCCGCCAGAAATTGTCCTGACTGCCTGCGAGTTTCCCGATGTCGTCAAAGCCGAAGCCCAGCATCATCTCGTCCCCGCGCAAGACCTGACCGTAAGCCGCGACTGCGGCGGCAAAGGCAAAGTCGCCTTTGGGCGCCGTGGCTGACGTGAACGCGGCGGAGGGTACCGCTTGCTCGATCAGCTTGGAGGTATCGCCATCAGGCAGCTTG
The DNA here is from genome assembly GCF_046452395.1 of Erythrobacter sp. W302b. Lineage (NCBI taxonomy): Bacteria > Pseudomonadati > Pseudomonadota > Alphaproteobacteria > Sphingomonadales > Erythrobacteraceae > Erythrobacter > Erythrobacter sp. W302b. Next base: position 603,921 of record NZ_JBKFDH010000001.1, read on the forward strand.
TAGCGCAGTTTGACGTTGGCAGCCTCGGCCAGCCTGGCGGTTGCCGCCACGTCAGGCTTGTCCTCATAGCGGCGGGGCGCGATCCAGCCCTTGCCGCCGACCGCGACCACTTCATAGATCGCCGTCACCTGATGGCCCGCGCCAATCTCGCCCGCATCGACCAGATCATTGTCGAAATCCTCTTCGCGCAGCGCCCGGTTCTCGTAACCCACGAGGCGGTATTGTGCGATCACGGCGGGGTTGAACTCGACCTGGATTTTCACGTCCTTGGCGATGGTGAAGAGAGAGGATTGCATCTCCTCGCCCAGCACCTTTTTCGCTTCCATGGCGGTGTCGATATAGGCGTAGTTGCCATTCCCCTTGTTCGCGATCTGCTCCATCATCGCTTCGTTGTAGTTGCCTTGCCCGAAGCCCAACGTGGTCAGCGTGATGCCGCTTTCGCGCTTCTTCTCGATCAGTTCGATCAGCGCCTTGGTGTCTGACACGCCAACATTGAAATCGCCGTCGGTGGCCAGGATGACGCGATTGACGCCGCCCTTGATGAAGTTGTCCTCGGCAATGCGGTAAGCCAGCTCGATCCCGGCGCCGCCCGCGGTTGATCCGCCCGCGGCAAGGCTATCAAGCGCGCGGCGGATCTTGGCGGTGTCGCTGGTGGGTTCCAGCACCATGCCCGCCGCGCCTGCATAGACGACGATCGAGACCGTATCCTTGGGCGAAAGCTCTCCCGCAAGGCCGGCCAGCGCGGTCTTGACCAGAGGCAGCTTGTCCGGGGAGTTCATCGAGCCCGAGACATCCATCAGGAAGACGAGGTTCGCAGGCGGACGCTCATCGCCTGCGATATCATACCCGCGCAAACCGATGCGCATGAGGTAAGTGCCGGGGTTCCACGGGGTCTTGGCGACATCGGTGGTCACGCTGAACGGCTGGCTGCGATCCTTGGGCCGCGCGTAATCATAGCGGAAATAGTTGATCATCTCCTCGGTGCGGACCGCATCCTTGGGCGGCATCATGCCTTGGGTCAGGAACCGCCGGGTATTGGCATAGGCTCCGGTGTCGACGTCGACCGCGAAGGTGGAGACGGGCTCGGCCGCGGTCAGCCTTACGGGGGAGACCTCCTTGCTGTCATACTTCTCGCGGCCCGGATCGGTCGCCACCATCACGGGCGGGGCGTAGAAGGCGGCTTCATTGGCGGAGGGGGCTGCACGGCGGCTCACTCGCTCCGCATCCGCTACGCGCTGCGAACCGGTGACCACGATGGCACCGGGTGACGCAGGCGGCGGCGGAGGAGGGGGAGGCGGCGGCGGCGGAGGGGGCGGGGGAGGTGCCGTAACCGAGGGCGGCGGCGGGGCCTTGGCCAACTGCTCGGGCGCGTTCTTCGCGCAGCCAGTCATCACCGCGCACAGTGCTACTGCCGCGACCAACCGTGTTCCTCGCATCACCTTGTCTCCCCGCGCTTCCAGCGGTTCGAAAAATCGTAGCCGACCCGTGAATAGCGACTGAACGTAATTCTGTTTGCGTGCGCGCGTGCGCTCGCGGCCCGTCCGCGGGCGGGCCGTGGGTGTACTCAGGCCCGGGAAGGGGGCGTAATCACGGCAGGTCGGTCGCCGGGTCGGGGACGACCTGCTTGCGGAACAGCACCTTGTCCCCGTCGTCAAAGCCGCGCCGCCAGATCACCAGCGCATAGGTGCCGAGGATCGCGGGCACGCCGATTACCAGCTCCATCCACTCGGGCAGCCACGTAAAGGCATAGCCCACCACCACGGCAGGCGCGGCGGCATAGACCAGCGCCCAGCGCAAATTGCTGACAGGCGCTTTGAGCAGATGCTTGAGCAGCAGCGCCTTGACGAGGCTCGACATCGCCAGCGCGATCATCAGCGCGCCGGCTGCGCTGGCCGCCTCGAAGCCTTTGCCAAGGCCATAGGCCTCCGCCCCCTCGATCAGCGCGATGGTGAGCACGGCCTGAAGCGCGATCACTGCTACCGAAATCGCCAGATTGCGCTTTCTCGCGATGTAGACGAGCACGCTTTCCGAGACGACCGCCATCGACGCGGCGACCTCGGCCGCCAGCAGGAAAGCCAGCGCGGCTGTGCCCGCGACATAGTCAGGCCCCCACAGGCCCATCACCGCCTCGCCCGGCATCCCGAGCACCAGCGCGATGCCCAACTGGATCGCGATGATCCAGAACCCGACCTGCCGCACCTGCGCCGCTATGGCCCCCATGTTGCCGATGCGCAGGTTCTTGGTGATGACCGGAGAAAGAATCGGCTCAAAGCTGGTTTTGAGCTTCTGCGGGAGCGATGCGATCTGCTGGGCGGCGTAATAGATGCCCACCGCCTGCGGGGGTGCGAAAAAGCCGAGAATGAAGATATCGAGCAGCCGCGTGCCGCGCTCGATCGCATCGGCCCCCACCAGCGGGAAGGCGCGGGACGACATGGCGAGCAAAGCGCGGGCCTCCGGTCGCCAGCCCTTGGGCAGGCCATAACCGCGCAGAAACGGCCAAAGGGCTGACAGCAGTCCGCAATAGATCGACGTGATATAGGCCAGCGCCAGCCCGCCATCGCGGGTGGCGGGGATGAAGAAGAACACGCCCGCGCCGATGGCAATCGACCACGGTTCGACAATCGCGCGGGTGCGCACCATGGTGGCGATATCATAACGATAGGCCTGGGCGGCCAGCAGAATTTCGGTGACGGCAAAGGCGGGGATCGTGGCGACCAGCCAGATATCCCAGTGGCTGTTGGTGCCATTGGGAAACATCGGTTCGGGGAAGGCGACCAGTAGCAGCGCGGCCACACCGGAATAGGCGAGCGCCAGCAGGATTCCGTCATAGACGAGATTGCTTTCCGCCTCCCGATTCTCGCCCGCCCCTTCGGAGAGGCGCTGCGCCAACCCGCGCTTTTCTCCCAGCGAGCAGATCAGCGCGACAATCTCGATCACCACCATCGCCGAGGCAAAGCGCCCCAGCGACTCCGCTCCGTAAAGCCGAGTGGCGATGACAAGAAAGGGGATGCGGGCGATCAGCCGGATCGCAAAGCCCAGCGTATTGGTGCGCCCGCCCTTTGCCAGCTTGGCGATGTCGTCCTGATCGTCAGCCGCTGTGGTCACGCACCGGCTTCCCATTCGGCCTTGAGCGGACGCGCGAGCAGCGTCTGCACCACGTCACGCGCCGGAGTTCCGGCGAGCAGATCGGCGACGGCTCTGGTGATCGGCATCTCGATCCCACGTTCCGCCGCGAGCTGCGCGAGCACGGGTGCCGTGTGCGCGCCTTCGGCCACGGTGCGCTTGTCCGCCAGCGCTTCGGCGGCGCTCATCCCCTGTCCCAAGGCCTTGCCGAGCGAGAAATTGCGGCTGGAGGTGGACGAGCAGGTCAGCACCAGATCGCCGAGGCCGCAGAGGCCTGCGATGGTGTCGAACGTGGCGCCATAGGCTGCACCGAACCGCGCCATTTCGGCAAAGCCGCGCGTGATCAGCGCCGCGCGGGCGTTCTGGCCGAGACCGAGCCCATCCACCACCCCGCAGGCGATGGCGAGCACATTCTTGACCGCGCCGCCAATCTCCGCGCCAATGACATCGTCCGAATAATAGGGTCGGAAGGTAGGCCGGGCGAGGGCAGGTGCGAGCCTTTCCCACTGCGCCACGCCGTCATCGCAAGCGAGCGTCACCGCAGTCGGCAATCCGGCCGCGACTTCGTGCGCAAAGGTCGGGCCGGAAAGCACGGCAATGGCGCTGCCGGGAGCCGCTTCGCTGGCGACGTCGAACATCATCCGCCCGGTGCCGGCCTCAATCCCCTTGGAGCACAGCACCAGATCGCGCGGCGCCGTGGTCAGGCCGGTCAGCACCCGTCCCAGCACCTGAGCGGGTGTGACCACCAGCACGGTATCAAGCGCGGCAAACGCGGCCAGATCCCCGGTCGCGCGGATAGTCGGGGCGAGGGTTGCGGAGGGGAGGTAGAGCGGATTGCGGTGATCGGTGTTGATCGCGGTGACCACCTCAGGCTCGAACGCCCACAGCAGCACGTCGCGCCCGTCACTGGCGAGCATTTGCGCGAGCGCGGTGCCCCACGCGCCTGCGCCGATGACGCCCAGAGTTGCGGGCTTGCTCATGCCTTTACTCCAGCGCCGCGCACCGTCTCCGCCGCGGGATCGAGCGGCCAGCGCGGGCGGGCGAGAAAATCGAGCGGGTCACCGGCAAAGGCGGCGCCCGGCTGCCAGCCTTCCGCCGCGAGCCGTTCGCACCCGGCCCAGGCGATCATCGCTGCATTATCGGTGCACAGCGCCAGTGGCGGCGCGGTAAAGTGCATGGCGTGCTTGGCGGCAAAGGCTTCCAAGGCGGCGCGGACGGTCCGGTTGGCGGCGACCCCGCCAGCAACGACCAGCGCCGGGAAAGGACCCGTCCGTTCCAAGGCCTGATCAAGCCGGTCGATCAGGCAATCGACTGCGGCTTGCTGGAAACTCGCGGCGATATCGGCGTCGGTATAATTCCCCGTTCGTGCGGAGCTTGTCGAAGCACCGTTTGTCCCTTCCGAAGACAAATACGGCCCTTCGACAGGCTCAGCGCGAACGGGATTGAGGGTTTGATTTTCCTTCGCCCGCAGCACCGCGCTTTTCAGCCCGGCGAAGGAGAAATGCGGTTCGGGCGAGCCCTTGAGCGGGCGCGGCAGAGGCACCGCCTCGGAATCGCCCTCCAAGGCCAGCCGCTCCACCGCCGGCCCGCCGGGATAGCCGAGGCCGAGGATCTTCGCAGTCTTGTCAAACGCCTCGCCCAGCGCATCGTCGATGGTGGTGGCAAGGCGGCGATATTGGCCCACGCCCTCAACGGCGAGAATCTGGCAATGCCCGCCGGACACCAGGAGCAGAAGGTAGGGGAAGGCGAGGCCCGCGTCTGCCAAGCGGGGGGATAGTGCATGGCCTTCGAGGTGGTTGACTGCCAGCAGCGGCTTGTCGGACGCCATCGCCAGCGCCTTGCCGCTCACCAGACCGACCATTACCCCGCCAATCAGTCCGGGCCCGGCTGTTGCAGCGATCGCGTCGACATCGTCAAGACCAAGGCCCGCCTCGCCCATCACCTGCGCGATCATCGGGGCGAGCCGTTCGGCATGGGCGCGGGCGGCGATTTCGGGAACGACCCCGCCATAGGGCGCGTGTTCGGCCTCCTGACTGGCAATCGCCTGCGCCAGAATCGTCCCGTCGCCGCGCACCAGCGCGACGGCGGTTTCATCGCAGCTGGATTCGATGCCCAAAACCAGTGGGGGCGCAAAGCCAGCTTCTGAGGTGTGCGTGACCGATCCCATCCCGCTTCCATCTAGACTGTGTGAAGGCTAGAGCAAGCATAGCTATGACTGAAACTGAACGAACCGCCCCCCGCCTGCGCCTTGGCACGCGCAATTCCCCCTTGGCTATGGCGCAGGCAGTCGAGACCCGGGCCCGCCTGTGCGCCGCCCACGGCTGGAGCGAGGATGCGGTTGAACTCGTCCCGGTGCTTGCCAGCGGTGACAAGGTGCTCGACCGGCCCCTCTCGGAAATTGGCGGCAAGGCGCTGTGGACCAAGGAGCTGGACCAATGGCTGGGCGAAGGCCGGATCGACCTGTCGGTCCACTCGGCCAAGGATGTCGAGACGATCAGGCCCGACACATTCCATTTCCCCGCCTTCCTGCCGCGCGCGGACCGGCGTGACTGTCTGGTGGGAGCAGCGAGCATTGCCGCGATCCCCGAGGGCGCCGTGGTCGGCACCAGCGCGCCCCGGCGGGCGGCGCAACTGCTCAACCTGCGCCCCGATTGCAAGGTCGTGACCTTCCGCGGCAATGTCGCGACCCGGCTGGCGAAATTGCAGGCGGGTGAGGCTGATGTGACCTTCCTGGCCGCTGCCGGACTGGAGCGTCTGGGCCAGAGCGCGGTCGGCACGCCGCTCGAACAGGATGAATGGATTCCGGCCGCCGCCCAAGGCGTGATCGCGATCGAATGCCGCGCCGATGATGCGACAACCACTGCGCTACTGGCCGCCATCGACCACGCGCCCACGCGCGCGGAACTCGAAGCGGAGCGCGCTTTGCTCGCCGAACTGGGCGGCACCTGCCATTCTCCGGTCGCGGTGCTGTGCGTGCCTGCCGATGGCGCGCTTGTGATGCGCGCGGCGCTGTTCAGCCCGGACGGGGCCGAGCGGATCGAGGGCACGGCCCGCTTTGCGCCCGGTGACCACGCTGCGGTCCAAGCGCTTGCTGCCGATTTGCTCGCCCGGGCGACGCCTGCGATCACGCAGCACTTCAGCGGCAGATGAGCTTCCGCTTGCTCGCGTTGCGCCCGCAGCCGGGGCTTGACGCGACGGTGGAGAGGGCGCGCGCCATGGGCCTTGCGATCACCGGCTTGGCCCTCTCCGAAATTCGCGCCGTCGCTTGGGAGTGCCCTGATCCGGCGGGCATTGACGGGCTGCTGATCGGCAGCGCCAATGCCCTTCTGCACGGCGGGACAAACCTCGCCCGCCTCACCGCCAAGCCGGTCTATGCCGTGGGCGAGGCCACCGCCGCGGCTGCGCGCGCTGCCGGGTTCACCGTCGCCATGACCGGGAGTGGGGGGCTGCAAGGGGTGCTTGATGCCATCGCTCCGCCTAGTCACCTGCTGCGAATCGCGGGCGAGGAGCATGTGCCGCTTACGCCGCCTGAAGGCGTTACCTTTGCCGAGGTGATCGCCTATCGCAGCGTGCCCCTGCTGCTCGATCCGGTGACGCCCCTTCTGGCGGAGGGCAAGGCGCTGGTGCTGCTCCATTCCGCCGCCACGGCGCGCCATTTTGCCGAGGAATGCGACCGGCTCGGCGTCGCGCGGGCGCGGATCACGCTCGCCGCACTCGGCCCGCGAATCGCGGCTGCGGCGGGCGCGGGATGGGCTGCCGTCCATATCGCGCCGCAGCCGGATGAGGCCGCCATGTTGCAATTGGCATTTGACTTGTGCGGCGAGCCGCGCTCCATTCCGCCTCGCTCACCCTGACAGCCGTAAGAGCGGCGCGGGCGAGCGGGATTATACGGTCGCAAAAGAACGGATCACGATGGCAACTGAGCCCGGATCATCGCCATTAGACATTTCGCCCAGACCCGCGACGGGTCGGGCGCTGATGCTTGCCGCCTTCGCCGCGTTCATCGCGGGCGGCGCGCTGGTGGGTTGGGTGATGTGGTACAACCTTCAACCCGGTCGCCCCGGAGCGCCGCGTGCTGACGTGGTGGCCGAAGCGGGGGCAGGCACCGGATCTGCGGCTCAGACGCCGCTCACCGCCAAACCGACCCCGATGGCCGCGGCCGAAAAAGCGGTCGAACGGGTGGCCGAACAGCAGGGCGGCCTCGACCAGCGCCTCGCCGCCGCCGAACAGCGCCTGACCCAGCTCGACCTGCAAGCCCAGGCCGCCGCTGGCAATGCCGCGCGGGCCGAAAGCCTGCTGATTGCCTTTGCCACCCGCCGCGCGGTCGAACGCGGGGCCGAGCTTGGCTACCTGTCCGATCAGCTGCGCCTGCGGTTTGGCGACCAGTGGCCCAATGCGGTCAGCACGATCATCGAATTTTCGCGCAATCCGATCCGGCTCGACAGTCTAGTCGCGCGGCTCGAAGGATTGGGGCCGCAACTGCGGGAAAGCAGCGAGGGCCCATCATGGGCCGCGTTCCAGCGCGAGGTCGGACAGCTGTTCGTGTTCCGCCGCGAAAGCACACCCTCGCCGCAGCCGCAGCGCCGGTTGGATCGGGCGCGCTGGGCTCTGGAACAGGGCCGCTACCGCGCCGCGATTGACGAGGTGAAGGCCATGCCGGGCGCGAGCAAGGCCGATGCCTGGATCGCGGACGCCGAACGTTATCGCAAGGCGATGGAAGCGATGGAAGTGATCGAAACCGCCGCCGTGCTCGACCAGCGTGGTTTGCGCGACGGGGCGGGCAATCCGGTGCGGCAGCTGAGCCCGTTGATCAGGCCCTGAGCGCAGCTTGCGTCCCTCCCCGTTCGCTTGCGAATGGGGAGGTGGCAGACGCCTTGGGCGGCTGACGGAGGGGTTCTTACTTGCGCTTTACCCCTCCGTCAGCGCGTTCCGCGCTGCCACTTCCCCATCCCGTCGGGACGGGGAGGGACTGCTTGGCCAACCTACCCCCGCAGCAATTCCGGCAAGTCCCCGGAAACCCCGCGCGCTTCGTCCATGAAGAAGCTCTTGAGCATCGGGGTGCGCTGCACCGCCGCCATGCCGAGCCGCCTTACGGCCGAGGCGGCTTTGCCCGGCACGCCGAACAGCCGGGTCAAGCCATCGGTTGCCAGCGCGACCATGAAGCTGTCCAGCCCGCGCCACGTCTCGTAACGCTTGAGCAGCTCGGGATCGCCCGGATCGAGGCCCAGTCGCGCGCCGTCCGCCAGCACTTCGACCAGCGCCCCGACATCGCGCAGGCCGAGGTTCAGCCCCTGACCGGCAATCGGGTGGATGCCGTGCGCCGAATCGCCGATCAGGGCGAGGCGTTCTGCGGTGATCTTGGCGGTATGGTGGAAGCCCAGCGGCCAGCTTGACCGGTGGCCCACACTCTTCACTTTGCCCAGCACGCCGCCCATGCGCTTTTCGACTTCGGCTAGGAACGCGCGGTCGCCCAGCTTCATCACGCCCGCGCCATCCGCTTCGGACACGGTCCATACCAGCGAGGAGCGGTGCGTGCCATCCGCATCGTCGTTGAGCGGCAGCAGCGCAAAGGGACCGGCGGGGTAGAAGATTTCCCACGCCACGTTGCCGTGCGGCTTTTCATGCGTCAGCCCGGCGATGATCGCGCGATGCTTGTAATCCCACTTGGCTATCGCAATGCCCGCCTGATCGCGTGTCGGCGACTGGCGGCCCTCCGCCGCGATCATCAAGCGGCCTTTGAGCTTCTGCCCGTCCGCCAGCACGGCGGCGACGCCATATTCGCTGCGCTGGCGCTCGGTGACATGGGCCTTGGCGACCCAGTTGATGAGGGGTTCCTGCGCCGCAGCTTCGAACAGCGCGAGGCGCAACCGGCGATTGGGGAACATTCGCCCGAGCGTGCCGCCGCCTTCACCGGGAACGAAGTCGAGCCGCCCGGGCTTGTTCTGATCGGTCACCGCAATCGCGGCGATGTCGCAGGCGAATTGTTCGAGCCCTTCGGCGATCCCGATATTCTCGAACAGGTGCCAGCTCGCGGTCGAGATCGCGGTGGCGCGGTCATCGAAGCCTTCGGCGGTCAGTTCGGCCGGGTCGGCGCGGTCGATCACGTGGCTCGACAGTCCTTTCTTCGCCGCCGCCAGCGCCAGCGTCATGCCGACGAGCCCGCCGCCGAGGATCACCAGATCGCGCGTATTGTCTGTTGCTGCTGTCACGTCTCGCGCTCCGATTGCGAAGTATGGTGCTGAAGCCTAGAGGGTAGCCCGTGCCGCACGCAAGAATCTTCCCGTCCCTCATCCGACAATTCGCTGCATGGGTGCTTGCGCTGGCCGCAAGTCTGATGCTGGCGGGGCCGGGCTTTGCGCAAGCAGCAACGCCGCAGCCCGCGCGTGGCGGGCCGCTGATCGGGTCCGACAAGATCGCGGTCGCGCTCTACGCGGACGGCGCTCCGGCCGAAGGCAAGGAATGGACGCTGGCGCTGCGCTTCACGCCGAGTGCGAGCGAATGGCATGGCTATTGGTCGAACCCCGGCGATGCGGGGCAGGGGATGCGCCTGTCGCTCAACCTGCCGCCCGATTGGGAAGTGGGCGAAGCGCGCTATCCGGTGCCCAAGCGGCTGGTGATCAGCGGGCTGATGAACCATATCTACGAGGGGTCCTACACCGTGCTGGTGCCGGTGGTGCCGGGGCCGAGCGTGAAAAGCTTTGCCGGAACGCCGGTCACAGGCGCAATCGAATATCTCGCCTGCACCGATGAGATCTGCGTGCCGCAGGCAGCTGCGTTGACGGCGCAGGCAGGGGGCGATTTCGCGCGCTGGCGGGCTGCTATCGCGCCGCTGATCGACGCCAAGGCGCGCTTTGCGATCACTGGCAAGACGCTGCGCGTTGCGATCCCCTTGCCCGCCAGTGTCGGCCTGACCGATCCGCACGTGTTCATCGCCAACGACCGGCTGGTGGCCTATGCCGCGCCGCAGACCTTCCGCCGGGCGGGCGATATGCTGGTCGCCGAAATCCCGCTCGATCAATACGGGACGGGCAAGGCCGCGACAGTCAGCGGCATCCTCGCCTTTGGCGAGGGCAGCGGGGTGCGCTTTGAAGCCGATCTCGGCACCGTGCCAAGCGGCGGCGAGATCATCGCGGGCGCGCAGAATGCACCCGTCCCACCGCTGTGGACCCTGATCCTCGGTGCGTTGGTCGGCGGTTTGCTGCTCAACATCATGCCCTGCGTCTTCCCGATCCTGAGCCTGAAGGCGATCGCGCTCGCCCGCGCCGGGGAGAGCGAGGCCAAGGCGCGGGCTGAGGGGCTGGCCTATACCGCGGGCGTGGTGCTGGCCTGCGTCGCGCTGGGCGCGCTGCTGCTGGCCTTGCGCGCGGCGGGCGAGCAGGTTGGCTGGGCGTTCCAGTTGCAGGAGCCGGGCGTGGTCGTGGCGCTGCTGGTGCTGGCGGCGGCGATCACGGCGAATTTCGCCGGGCTGTTCGAGCTGCCGACGATCTCCATGCGCATGGGGGGCGAACGCACCGGCGCTTTCGCCACCGGATTGCTGGCCGCTTTCGTGGCGACCCCCTGCACCGGCCCGTTCATGGCGGCAGCTTTGGGTGCGGCCTTGCTGCTGCCGGTGCCGCAAGCCCTGCTGCTGTTCGCGCTGCTGGGGCTGGGGCTGGCGCTGCCGTTCCTGCTGCTCGGCTTCGTCCCGCCGCTCAGGCGGATGCTGCCCAAGCCCGGCGCGTGGATGGAGCGGTTCCGGCGGATCATGGCGATCCCGATGGCGCTCACCGCGCTGGCGCTGCTGTGGCTGACGGTGCAGCTGGGCGGTCGCCCCTTTGGCCTAATCGCGCTGGTGCTGGTGTTCGGCGTGGTTGTGGCGCTGTTCGTGGTGGGCAAGCTGCAACGCGCCGGGAAAATGGCCTGGCCCGCCTTCGGCCTGGTCGCCGCACCGTTCCTCGCCTTTGCGCTGATCGGCCTGCCTTCGGTCTATGAAAGCAAGGCCGGCGCGCCCAAGGCCAGCATCCACAACCCACAAAGCTTCAGCCGCGATGCGCTGGCCAAGGCGCGCGCCTCGGGCAAGCCGGTGTTCCTGTGGTTCACCGCCGATTGGTGCGTGACCTGCAAGGTCAACGAAGCCAGCTCGATCGAGCGCGAGAGCGTGCGCGCAGCCTTCGTCAAAGCGGGGGTGGTACCGATGGTGGGCGACTGGACGGTGCGCGATCCCGAGATCACCGCTTTCCTCACCGAACAGGGCGCAGCGGGCGTGCCGCTTTACCTGTGGTATGCGCCGGGAGCCGCCAGCCCGCAGCCATTGCCGCAGGTGCTGACCCCGGAGCTGCTTGAACGGCAGGCATCAGGGAACCGGTGACGGCTCCGGCGTCGGCGGGGTGAACAGCTCCAGGGCGGTCGGCGCGTTGTCGCGCGCTTCGTTGCGGCATGTGGTGACAAGCTGCATCGGCAGCGGGCTCGGGTTGAGCCGCACCAGCCCCGCGCCCGGTACCGTCACGGTCGCCTCGCGTTCCGGCTTGAGCGCATCCCATTCGCGGGTCAGCGCCGGAACCTCACCCTGCCACAACACGCGCCCGCCAACCGTGGTCGCGTCGACCGGGAAGCGTCCGATCCAGCCATTGCCGATCAGCGCCAGCAGCGCGGCAGCGCCTTCGTCCGCAGGCGCATGGCGGGTGATCCTGAGGCGCGCTTCGGGCTTGGCAGGGTCAAGGCATTCGAGCGCGAGCAACACCGGCTGACCGGGGACACCATAGACCAGCCGCAGCGGCGTGGCCGTGCTCGCCCAGATCGCACCGGTGGTATCGGGCGAGGGCATCGGGGTGGAGGGCCCGGCGGTCGGCGCCAGAAGCGATACGCGCGCCACGGCCGCATCGGTCGGCGGCGGCTTGCACCCCGTCAATCCGCCCACGCTCGCCAGCGCGGCCCAAAACGCCAGTCTGCGGATCACCGCGCGCGGATAAAGGCGCGGATATCGGCCGAGAGCTTCGCGCGGTCCTCGTCGCGAATATACATCATGTGCCCGGCGTCGTAATATTTCCACGTGATGCGGTCCTGCGGGATCCCGTAGCGCTTCAGCGAATATTCCGCCCCGAAGAAGGGCGTGGCGAAATCATAATAGCCTTGCGCGTTGAACAGGCGCAGCTGCGAATTCTGCCGCAGCGCCTTCCCGATCAGGGGCGCGACGTTGAGATAGGCCGCGCGGCCCGACCCGTCGAGGCTCCAGTCCCAGTTGCGCCCCGGCTCGCGACCGATCGCCTGATATTCGCGGTCGGTCTTGTATCCCAGCGTCTCGCGCGCCCAGCTGTTGATCGCGGCGGTGTAGCCCGCATCAATGCCGTAGAAGCTCGGATCATTGTCCGGCGTCTCGCCCGCATTGTCGTAATCGGTCCCCGTGTAGCGCGAATCGAGGCGGCCCACGGTTAGCCCGCGGTCGCGCAGCAGTTCCTTGTAGAAGCGCTGATCGGTGACACGCAGATTGGCCTGGTCGAGATATTCCTCCGACAGGCCGGTGAGGCGCGCCAATTCCTTGCGCACGCTCGCGCGCTCCTCGGCGGGCAAGTCCTGCCCCTTGAGCAGCGCGGTGGCAAATGGCCCAATCGCAAAGCGGCGGGCTTCTTCAGCCACTGCCGCGGCCGAGGTGCCTTCGACCTTGCCGTGATAAAAGGCCGTGGTTGCCATGTTGGGCAGGGTGACGACATAGGCCATCTCGTTGCCGGGCGTCGTGTCTTCGACCCCGAAATCGAGGATGGTCGAAACGAGGATCAGCCCATTGAGGCCGACATCGTTGTAGGTGCTGCCTTCCAGCTCGTCCGCGACCATCGCGGTGCGGGTGGTGCCGTAGCTTTCGCCGCCGAGGAACTTGGGACTGTTCCAGCGGCCATTATCATTGATCCAGCGCCGGATCACCGTGGCAACCGCGCGGCCATCCTGGCGCAGACCATAATACTTCTTGGGATCGGTGCCTGGCGTAAGGTGGCTGAAACCCGTGCCCGGCGGGTCGATGAAGACAAGATCGGCCACGTCGAGCAGGCTGTCCGGGTTGTCGAGCAGCGGATAGGGCGGCGCGCCGTCATCCTTCGCATCAGAGGGGATCGCCACGCGCTTGGGCCCGAAGGCGCCCATCTGGAGCCACACCGAGCCTGAGCCGGGGCCGCCGTTATAGATGAAGAACACCGGGCGGGTCGGATCGGCGGGGGTCTTCACATAGGACGTGGTGACGATCACGGCTTCGGGCTTGCCCGCCTCGTCGGTGAGGATCGTGTCGGCAATGGTCGCCTTGTAGGCGATCCGCTGTCCGCCGAAGGTGCCGACGAGGTCACGCGTACGCACTTGCGCACTCGGCGCGGGCTTGGCAGCGGCCTCAGGCTTGGGCGCGTCTTGCGCAGCGGTGGGGGTAGCAAGGGCGAGAGCGCTGGCAGCGGCCAGCAGCGCGAGGAATCGGGGGCTCATGGGGGTAGGGGAGTGGCAGGGATGGGGGGCGGGGGTCAAGCGCGCCCTGGAGTGATCTAAACAGTAAAGCGCCGCACGTGATCGGAAAACGTCTCGCCGCCCAATGCCTCGGTGCGATAGCCGTTTGCCTTCCACGCCTTGCAGAGCTCGCATCCGGCCCGGATGTTGCGGCGTCGCAGGCGCTAGTGGTGTATTGTCGTGGTTCACGCGGCGCGGGGAGTGATCCGTTCCAGCTCGCCGTTCAAGGCGCGTTTTGCGGTGCGCAGTTCAGCACTTGTCTGAAGCCGAAGGAAGAAGCCCTCCGACATACGAAAGTAGCGCGAGAGGCGTAGGTCAAGCTCGCCATCAACGCGGGTCTTGCCGTCAATCATCGCTTGGAGGCGCGCAGGATCGACCGCGATGGCATCGGCCAAGGCGGCGGTATCGAGCTTCAGAGGCTCCATGAACTCCGACACTAGCATCTCGCCCGCATGGGGAATGTCGAGCCAGTCCGAGGTGTCAGTGGTAGTCGACGATTTCGACATCGTATGCGGTTCCGTTGTCCCAGCGGAAGCATATACGCCATTTCATGTTAATTGAAATGGAATGCTGACCGGCGCGGTCGCGGTCCAGCTCGTGTAGACGGTTGCTCGGCGGCAATTTGAGGTCATCAAGGGTGTCTGCGGCGTCGATCATGTTGAGCTTCGCCAGCGCGCGCTCCTGGATGTCGGCGGGCAGCTTGCGGCTGCGCTTGCCGTTCCAGATGCTCTCGGTTTCGGCACAGGCGAAGGAGTGGATCATGGCTGCCTCTGATTAGGTCAGCCCTCTAAGAATCACATTCTGAGGCGAAATCAATAGTTATTTCGAAACAGAATTTTACTCACGCATCGAACCAAAATAACTTTGACGCACTCAAGGCTTCCCCCCCATCCGCTTGTAGCGCGTCTTGCCGTACCGCGTCTTCCTCGTCCCCGGTTTGCCCTCATTGCTCCGGCCCACAATCGGCGCGCGTTTCTGATCGTCCGGCAATCCAAGCTCGTCCGCTTCCAGCCGCCGGATTTCGTCGCGCAGGCGGCCTGCTTCCTCGAACTCCAGATTGGCGGCCGCATCGCGCATCCGCTTTTCGAGGTCTTCAATGTAGCTGCGCAAATTGTGCCCGACGAGGTTGTTGCGTTCCTCATCCCCGGTGTCGACCAGCACGCTATCCTGCGCCGCGGTGTGCGCGACGATGTCGTGGATGTTGCGCTTGATGGTCTGCGGGGTGATCCCGTGCTCTTCGTTGTAGGCTTGCTGCTTGGCGCGGCGGCGGTCGGTTTCGGCGAGGGCGCGTTCCATCGAGCCGGTGATGCGGTCGGCGTAGAGGATCACGCGGCCATCGACATTGCGCGCGGCGCGGCCGATGGTCTGGATCAGCGAGGTTTCGCTGCGCAGGAAGCCCTCCTTGTCGGCATCGAGAATACACACCAGCCCGCATTCGGGAATGTCGAGGCCCTCGCGCAGCAGGTTGATCCCGATCAGCACGTCATACACGCCCAAACGCAGGTCGCGGATCAGCTCGATGCGCTCCAGCGTTTCGACATCCGAGTGCATGTAGCGCACGCGCACGCCAGCCTCGTGCATGAATTCGGTCAAGTCCTCGGCCATGCGCTTGGTCAGCGTGGTGACGAGCGTCCGGTAGCCCTTGGCGGCGGTCGCCTTGCACTCGGTGATGCAGTCCTGCACCTGATCCTCGACCGGGCGGATTTCGACTGGGGGGTCGATGAGGCCGGTGGGGCGGATCACCTGTTCGGCGAAGACGCCGCCGGTCTGCTCCATCTCCCAGCCGCCGGGGGTGGCGCTGACCGCGAAGGTCTGCGGGCGCATTGCGTCCCATTCGTTGAAGCGCAAGGGGCGGTTGTCGATGCAGCTCGGCAGGCGGAAGCCGTATTCGGCGAGCGTCAGCTTGCGGCGATGGTCCCCGCGCGCCATCGCGCCGATCTGGGGCACGGTCTGGTGGCTTTCGTCGACGAACAGCAGGGCGTTTTCGGGGAGGTATTCGAACAGGGTCGGCGGCGGTTCGCCGGGGAGCCTGCCGGTGAGGAAGCGGCTGTAGTTCTCGATCCCCGCGCACGAGCCGGTGGCGGCGATCATCTCAAGATCGAAATGGGTGCGCTGTTCAAGGCGCTGGCGTTCGAGCAGTTTGCCTTCTGCTTCGAGCTCCTTGAGCCGTTCCTCCAGCTCGAATTTGATCGCGGCGGCGGCCTGCTTCATCGTCGGCCCCGGCGTGACGTAGTGCGAGTTGGCGTAGACGCGGACCTTCTCCAGCGCCGCGCCCTTGGTGCCGGTCAGCGGGTCGAACTCGCTGATCGCCTCGATCTCGTCGCCGAAGAAGCTGACCCGCCAGGCCATGTCCTCATAGTGCGAGGGGAAGATTTCGAGGCTGTCCCCGCGCACGCGGAAGCACCCACGGGTGAAGGCGGCGTCGTTGCGCTTGTATTGCAGCGCCACCAGCTTGCGGATCAACTCGCGCTGGTCGACCACTTCGCCCACCTTGATGTCGAAGATCATCGCCGAATAGGTCTCGACCGAGCCGATGCCGTAAAGGCACGACACGGACGCCACGATGATCACGTCGTCGCGTTCCAAGAGCGCGCGGGTGGCCGAGTGGCGCATCCGGTCGATCGCCTCGTTCACCGAGCTTTCCTTCTCGATGTAGGTATCGGAGCGCGGCACATAGGCTTCCGGCTGGTAGTAGTCGTAGTAAGAGACGAAATACTCGACCGCGTTCTCGGGGAAGAAGCTCTTGAACTCGCCATAGAGCTGCGCGGCGAGGATCTTGTTAGGCGCGAGGATCAGCGCGGGGCGCTGCAAGGTCTCGATCACCTTGGCCATGGTGAAGGTCTTGCCCGAGCCCGTCACCCCGAGCAGCACCTGGGTCTTTTCACCCGCCAGCGCACTTTCGGTGAGCTCGGCAATGGCGGTCGGCTGATCGCCGGCGGGCTCGTAGTCCGACACCAGCTTGAACGGGATGCCGCCCATCGACTTGTCCGGGCGTTGGGGGCGGTGCGGGGTGAAGTCCGCGCCCGTTTCGGGCTCGTCCAGTCCGCGGCGGATCACGAGTTGGGCCATCGCCACATTATGGGGAACAAAGCGGGGACGTGCAAGGCGGCTTCCCGGCATAGCAGTGCTTTTCGTGCCGCGATTTGCTGCTAGATCGGTTATCACCGCGAAACGCTGGAGGAGACGACACTATGAAGCGCATGACCATTCTCGCCGCAGCCAGTGCGGCGCTGCTTGTCGGCTGTTCCGGCGCAGAGACGGATGCTGACGGCAATGGCGAAATCACCGCCAAGGAAGTCGCCGACAAGGCTCAGGCTGAAGGGATCAAGCCGCAGCCCGGGCTCTACAAGGCGACCATCACCATGACCGGGATCGACGTTCCGGGGATGCCTGCCGAAATGAAAGGCCACGGGGCCGGCGCGACCACCACCAGCGAGGATTGCCTGACGGCCGAAGACGTCGAGAAGGGTTTCGAGGAATTGGTCAAGAAGGGTCAGAATGGCGAGTGCGCCTATGAAAGCTTCAACCTCGATGGCGGCAAGCTCGATGCTGTCATGGTCTGCAAGACCCCCGAGGGCGAAGCGCGCATGTCCATGACCGGCACGACCACGCCCACCTCGTCCGAATACAACGCCAGCACCAAGATGAACTTTGACGGCATGGGTGAGGGCACGATGAGCTTCAAGGTGAAGCACGAGCGGATCGGAGACTGCCCGGCGAAGTAAATCGCCGCAATCGGCATTTCCTTTGTGACACTTCAGGGAACATTAATCGATTTCGCTCTTTAAATTGTCACATGATACTGCAGCGCTTCGTCCCTGAGCTTCCCCGCCTGCCATCCCCGCTGGTTGCAGCGGCGACGGCGGCGGGCGCGCAGGCGAGGCAGGCCTATGCCGCGACGGCGATGGCCCGGCGGGTTGCGCTCGCGCGGGAAGCCTGTCCCGAGGAATTTGAAGCGGGCAAGCCGCGCCTCATCCGCTTGCTGGGTGAGGCTGACGTGCTGCTCGAACCGCTGCGGCGCGCCAAGCGCAAGCCCGCCGCTAGGGCCACGGCCAATCCGCAGGTGGCGATGATCATCCCCGGCTTTGGCGCCAGCCCGCTGCGGATGCGCTATCTGGCGCGGCAGCTTGAAAGCGCTGGCCATGTGGTCAAGCGCTGGGGGCAGGGGCGCAACTGGGGCCCCGATCCCGAACGCTTCGACCAGATCGAGGCGCGCTTGCTTGAACTGCATCAACGCCATGGGCGGCCGGTCTTCTTGATCGGATGGAGCCTTGGCGGGCTGTATGCGCGGGAGATGGCCAAGCGTCAGCCGCAGGCGGTCGCCAAGGTCGTCACCATGGGTTCACCCTTTTCGGGGAGCCCGCGCGCCAACAATGTGTGGCGCGCCTATCAGTTCATCACCGGCCATTCGGTCGATGCTCCGCCGGTCGAGGCCATGCTGGCGGTCAAGCCGCCGGTCGAAACCGTGGCCTTGTGGAGCGCCAATGACGGCGTGATCGCCCCGCGCTGCGCGGCTGGCCGCCCGGGCGAACGTGACCGCGCGATCCCGCTGCGCTGCACGCATATGGGTTTCACCTATGATGCGCAGGTGATCGCGACTTTGCTCGACGAACTTGAAACCACCCGCATCTGACGCTTTTTCGTCGATCCTGCACAAACTGACATGGCGGCTTTCCTTTTGCGAAACGCCGGTTAGATTGTGCGCTGCACCTAAGGGCATAAAGCTCTGACAGGGCGTGCGGGGGCCAATGAACGCGGGTAGCAGCAATTTCGACGAGATGTTCGATAGCGATGGCCGGACCCGGCCCGCCTATGCCGAATATTGTCGCTGGTATAACGAACAGCCGCCCGAATTCCTGCGCCGCAAGAACCGCGAGGCGGATGACAGCTTCCGCCGAACTGGCATCACCTTCAACGTCTATGGCGAGGATGCGGCGGAAGAGCGTTTGATCCCGTTCGACATGGTGCCGCGGATCATCACGGCGAGCGAGTGGCGCAAGCTCTCGCGCGGGATCGAACAGCGGGTGCGGGCGCTCAATTCCTTCCTCTATGATCTCTATCACCGGCAGGAGATCGTCCGCGCCGGTCGTCTGCCCGAGCGTTTGCTGCGGACCAACGACGCCTGGCTCGCCAACATGGTCGGCTTCACGCCGCCGGGCGGCATCTACACCCACATCGTCGGGATCGATCTGGTGCGCACCGGGCCGGACGAGTTCTTCGTGCTGGAAGACAATGCGCGCACGCCATCGGGCGTCTCCTATATGCTTGAAAACCGCGAGACGATGATGGGGATGTTCCCCGATCTGTTCAGCCGGGTGGCGGTGGAGAGCGTCTCGAACTATCCGCGCCGCCTCGCCCGCAGTCTCGCCGCCTGCGTCCCGCCCGCCTTCACGGGTGGCAAGCCGACCGTCGCGGTGCTGACACCGGGCATCTACAATTCGGCCTATTTCGAACACGCCTTCCTTGCCGACCAGATGGGCGCGGAACTGGTCGAGGGCAGCGATCTGCGTGTCGTCGAGGGGCGGGTGCAAATGCGCACCACGCGGGGCTACAAACCGATCGACGTGCTCTATCGCCGGGTCGACGACGAATATCTCGATCCGCTCACGTTCAATCCCGATTCTGCGCTTGGCGTGCCGGGGATCATGGATGTGTATCGCGCGGGCGGAATCACCATCGCCAATGCGCCCGGCACTGGGGTGGCGGATGACAAGGCGATCTACAGCTTCATGCCCGAGATCGTCGAGTTCTACACCGGCGAAAAGCCCCTGCTGCCCAATGTCCAGACCTGGCGCTGCGCCGACAAGGACGCGTTGGCCTACGTGCTCGACCACCTCGCCGAACTGGTGGTCAAGGAAGTGCACGGATCGGGCGGCTACGGAATGCTGATCGGACCAACCTCGTCCAAGCGCGAGATCGAGGCTTTCCGCGCCAAGCTGGTGGCCCGGCCGGAGAATTACATCGCCCAGCCCACGCTCGCGCTATCGACCTGCCCGATCTACACCGCCAAGGGCCTTGCTCCCCGGCATCTTGATCTGAGGCCCTTCGTGCTGGTTTCGCCCGATGGGATCGACATCACCCCCGGCGGGCTGACGCGGGTGGCGCTGAAGAAGGGATCGCTCGTGGTGAATTCCTCGCAAGGCGGGGGCACCAAGGACACCTGGGTGCTGAAGGACTGATGGTGGGGGACGCATCATGCTAGGCCGCACCGCCAACGGACTGTTCTGGATGTTCCGCTATCTTGAGCGGGCCGAGAACACCGCTCGCCTGCTCGAAGCCGCGCTGCGCATGGCGCTGACCCGCGATCTCGCCACGGCCGAAGCGGAATGGCGATCGGTGATCGCGACGCTGGGGCTGAGCAAGGCCTATGAGGCGCTGCATGACAGTTATGACGGGATGCAGGTGTGGAACTTCGTCCTGCGCGGGCCGTCCAACCCCGGCAATGTCCGACTGATGTTCGGCGCAGTCCGCTCGAACGCCCGGACAGCGCGCACCAATATCTCCTCGGATGTCTGGGAAGCGGTCAACGAGAACTGGATGAAGCTCGACGCGCTGCTCGCGCGCCCGGTGGGGCAGGCAGGCGTGGGTGAGGTGCTGGCCGCGATTCGCCGCGCCGGCACGCAGGTTCACGGGGCTTTCGACGGCTCGATGCTGCGCGACGAAGGCTACCACTTCAGCCGCGCGGGCACCTTCATCGAACGCGCGGATTCGACCGCGCGCATTCTCGACATGAAGTATTTCCTGCTGCTGCCCTCGCTGTCCTATGTCGGGTCAAGCCTCGATACCGGGCAGTGGGAACAGGTGCTGCGCTCGGTCGCGGGGGCGCGGGTCTATAGCTGGCTCAACGCCGGGCAGATCGAAGCGCGCGGGATCGTCGAATTCGTGGTGCTGGATGATCGCTTCCCGCGCAGCCTCGCCTTCTGCCGCAACGCCTTGCGCGATTGTCTCGGCGCGCTGGCGCGGATGCACGGGGTCGAGGGGCGCGCCGTTGCCCTGATGCGGGATTCGGACACCCGCATCAGCCACCTGTGCGTCGACCAGATCTTCGAGCAGGGGCTGCACGAATTCCTTGTCGATTTCCTGTCCCGCAACGCCAGCATCAGCCAGGCCATCGCTGAGGATTACCGGTTCCACGCATGAGCAAGCTCACTCTCTCGATCCGGCACACCACCCACTATGCCTTCACGCAGCCGGTGGTTCACGCGCTCCAGCGGCTGCGGCTGACGCCCAAGGAAACGCAGGGCCAGCGCATCGTCGACTGGCGCATGACCTTCGACAACGCCCATGCCGAGCTGCAATATGACGATCAGCATTTCAACCACGTCACGCTGATCGGGTTGGAGCCGGGCGCGCGTGAGGTGACGGTGACCTGCGAAGGCGTGGTCGAGACCGAGGACAATGCCGGTGTGATCGGCCGCCATTCGGGCCACCTGCCTTTGTGGAGCTTTCTGCGCCAGACCCCGCTGACCCGTCCCGGCGCCAAGCTGCGCGGCTTGCTGCGCGAGGTGCAGGGGGCAGCGGACAGGGCGCCGCTCGAATTTCTCCATTCCCTGTCCGATCTCATCCGGGGTCGGATCACCTACGAAACCGGCCGCACCCATCCCGGCACCACCGCGGAAGAGGCGGTGATCCACGGCTATGGCGTCTGTCAGGACCACGCGCATATCTTCATCGGTGCCGCTCGGGCGAACGGCATTCCGGCGCGCTATGTCAGCGGCTACCTGATGATGGACGACCGGATTGAGCAGGAGGCCACGCATGCCTGGGCCGAAGCCCATGTCGAAGGGCTGGGCTGGGTCGGCTTTGATGTGTCGAACGGGATCAGCCCCGATCCGCGCTATGTCAGAGTGGCGACGGGCAGCGACTACCGCGATGCCGCGCCAGTGACCGGCATCAGCTTTGGCGGAGCGACCGACGAGGTCCTGACCGTGGGCGTCGCGGTTGAGGCGAAACCTTCGGCCGGGCAATCGCAGAGCCAAAGCCAGAGCCAGTCGACGCAATAACCGAAAAGCCGAGGCGCAGGCTTTGCGCAGATGCGTGCCACGCGCTAGGGCGCGGAGCACGAAGGCTCCGGCCAAGGGGTTGGGGCAGGGGAGGATGACAGCATGACCTATTGCGTTGGCATGGTGCTTGAGAAAGGCCTCGTGCTGATGAGCGACACCCGCACCAATTCGGGCGTCGACAACATCTCGACCTTCCGCAAGCTGTTCCACTGGAGCGTACCGGGCGAACGCATGATCGCGGTGATGACGGCGGGCAATCTTGCCACCACGCAGGCGGTGATCAGCCAGCTTGAGGAACGCACCAAGG
This sequence comes from Erythrobacter sp. W302b, assembly GCF_046452395.1. NCBI lineage: Bacteria > Pseudomonadati > Pseudomonadota > Alphaproteobacteria > Sphingomonadales > Erythrobacteraceae > Erythrobacter > Erythrobacter sp. W302b. The sequence continues at coordinate 625,809 of NZ_JBKFDH010000001.1, forward strand.
CTCCCTCCGAGCGCGACAACGCTCTGCTCAAAGGGCCGACCATGTTTCAGGTCGCGACCGAGATCGGACGGTTGCTGCGCTCCACCATCGAAAGCGCGCAGGCTGTCAACGGTGAGGCCGGCAAGGGGCGCTTTACCGCGACCATGATTGTCGCCGGGCAGATCAAGGGGATGCAACCGCGCCTGTTCATGATCTATCCCGAAGGCAATTTCATCGAAGCCAGCTGGGACACGCCGTTCTTCCAGATTGGCGAGACCAAATATGGCCGCCCGATCCTGATCCGTGGCTATGACCGGGACATGAGCTTTGAAGACGCGGTCAAGCTGCTGATGGTGAGCTTTGATTCAACGCTCAAGGCGAACCTGTCGGTCGGCCTCCCGCTGGACCTGCTGGTGATCGCAAAGGACGGATTTGTCGCCAGCCACGAACACCGTGTGACTGCCGAGGATGCCTATTTCGACACGATTTCATCCGGGTGGGGAAATGCACTGCGATCGGCCTTCCACTCGCTTCCATCCTATCGCTTCAGCGATGATGCCTAGGCTTTTCCGTCCGATATAACTCCGATGTGGAGGTAAATAAGTCAAGTAAATCAAAAATATCGGTGATTGGGGGGATTGGATATTCTCCGGATTGGCGGTGCTTTTGCGTGAATCCCGTAAGGGGATGACGCAGACTCCCGGGCATGACAGAGAAAGTATCGCTCCACATCGTCGATTCCTGTAGCCGCCAACGCGCAGAGCTGGCCCGGGTGGGCTTTGCGCTCGGACACCATTGCGAGGTGTACGGGGATCTTTCCGAACTCGCCGTGCACCCGCCGCGCCTCGGGATCATCATCGCCCGCGACACGGTTGAGGAAGGCGGGGTAAGCACCATCCTCGACCGGCTGGGTCGGCTGGGCATCTGGTTACCGATGATCGCCGTCGATGCGCAGCCGCGGCCCGGCCGGATTGTCGAGGCGATCAAGGCCGGCGCGCTGGATTACCTTTCCCTGCCGCTCGATCCCGAACGCTTCCACCGCTGCCTGATGCGGATCGAGAAGGAAGCCGAACAGTTCGCCGAGGCCCGCCGCCGGATGATCGAAGCGCGCGACCGGATCTCCACCCTGTCGGCACGGGAACGCGAGGTTCTCGATTGGCTGGCCGAGGGCAGCAGCAACAAGGTGATCGCGCGCGAGCTCGACATCAGCCCGCGCACAGTCGAAATCCACCGGGCGAATATGATGACCAAACTCGGCGCGCGTCATGCGGCGGAAGCGGTTCGGTTGAAACTGGAGGCGAGGCTGGAGCCGAGGCGGCGGGCCTAGCGTCAGGGCAGATGGCTATCGCTCCGCCTCGCCCAGGTGGCCTTGGCGCTGATCCTTCAGCAGGCTGGTGCCGCGAGACCGTTGTCCATCACCGGCAGAATTTCGCGCCAGTGCCCTCAAGGTGGAAGTGATCTTCGTGCGCGGCGTTGTATTCGGGGCCGAGCACTGTGCCAAAGCGCTTGCACGCGCTCTTGTGCACGATCCGCAGGAATTCGCGGGTGGCCGCATCGCCGCCGTCCCAGTCGCGCTTCAGCACGATCCGTCGCCCGTCGGCCAGGACGAAGGCCGAGACGTCGATCGCCTCGGCGCGCGCATGGGCCGAGCGGCGTTCGCTCCCCGCAACATTGCGGCAGGCGTAGCTGCCCATCGTCTCGATTTTCGCCACCGTGCTGCCGAGCAGCTGGCGCGCGGCGCGGTCCACCCCGAAGCGGGCCCAATCGCCAAACGCCTTGGCGACGCTGCATCGCACCGGCCCCATGTTGCTGAGGGTGAGCGGCGCGCGGTCTCCCGCCAGTGCCAAGAGCTGCACCGTGCCCAGCTTGTTGCAACCGGGCGCGGCATAGGTATCGGGCAGGGGATCGAACCGGGCTCCGCTCGCACCGAGATCGGCGAGGCAGCTCGCATCTTCAGCGCGCGGGGCATAGCTTTGCGGGGCCGAGGCCACCGGCGCTGCGGGACGGGCCGGTGCGCGCGCGGTTTGGCTGGCGTTGCCCGGTGCAGCACCGCCGCCACCGCCGGGGATCAGCGAGCCGCACCCCGCCAGTGCGAGTGCGGCAACCGCCAGCGTCCATCCGCGAATCGTGCCCTTGGCCTTCATGGCTAAAGATTATCTGGCAGAAATGGTTAACAGGCCGGAAACGCGCCCGAAAAACCGATGATTGGCAGCGCGCTATGGACGTGGGCGCAGGCCGCCGTCCGCGTCAGGGCAATTCGTCCGCGACCTGTTCCCACAATTCGATCTTCACTCCATCGGGATCGAGCAGCCAGGCAAACTTGCCATAGCCCTCGTCCGCTTCGCCGAGGATATCGGCCCCCTTGGCGCGCAGCATGGCGACAAAGCCGTCCAGATCATCGACCCGCAGGTTGATCATGAAACCGCCGGTGCCGGGCTGGATATAGGCGTCGTCGGTGAAGTGGCTGATCAGCGAATAGGCGTTCGCGCGCGGCTCGTCCGCCCAGGCGAGTTGCGGACCATAGGGCCCGTCAATCCCCAGCATCTCGCGATACCATGTGCGCGAGGCTTCAGGGTCGCGCACCACATAGAACACCCCGCCAAGACCGGTGACACGGGGAGGCGCTGCGCTCATGCCTTCGCGCCTTCGCGCCCGTTGCCCGTCATCCCGCTCACCAGCACGATCGCCAGCAGCGACGCGGCAAAGCCCGGGACAATCTCGTAGAGGCCGGGGCCGCCGAGGAAGGCCTTGTTCCAGCCCAGCGCGATCCACGCCGCGACCACGCCTGCGCCCGTCACCAATCCGGCGACCGCGCCCGCGCCGGTCATGCGGTTCCATGTCAGCGCCAGCAGGATCAACGGGCCGAACGCCGCTCCAAAGCCCGCCCATGCGTTGGAAACGAGGCCGAGCACCTCGCTTTCGGGATCGGCGGCAATCACCATGCCCGCCGCTGCCACCAGTGCCACGCTCAGCCGCCCGATATTCACCGCCTCCGCCTCGGAGGCATTGCGACGCAGGAACAGGCGGTAGAAATCTTCGGTTAGCGAGGAGGACGACACCAGCAGCTGCGAGGAAATCGTGCTCATGATCGCGGCCAGCAGTGCGGCATAGAGGAAGCCGGTCACCGCGGGGTGGAACAGCAGATTGGCAAGGATGATGAAGATCGTCTCGGGATCCTCGACCACCACCCCGTTGCGCTCGGCATAGGCGCGGCCTGCGAGGCCCACGGCCACCGCGCCGACCAGCGAGATGATCATCCAACTCATCCCAATCACCCCGGCGCGGCCGACGCTCTCCACCCGGTCGATCGCCATGAAGCGCACAATGATATGCGGTTGGCCGAAATAGCCGAGGCCCCACGTCACCGCGCTGATGATGCCGAGGGCGGTCGCGCCTTGGGTAAGGCTCAGGAACCCTTCTTGCGGCACAGCGAGGATGCTCCCGCCCGCGCTGCCGCCGGGGCCGAACATGACCACCAATGGCATCACCACCAGCGCCACCATCATGATCATGCCTTGCACGAAGTCGGTCAGGCTGACGGCGAGGAACCCGCCGATCATGGTGTAGATCAGCACGATCCCGGCGGTGATGATGATGCCGAGCATGTAGTCGCTGAGCCCCGTGTCCGGCAGCACCCCGGCAAAGGCCGTCGCGAACAGCTTGCCTCCACCGACCATCCCGCTGGCCGTGTAAACCGTGAAAAAGCCGACGATGATCACCGCCGATATGACCCGCAGCAGCGTTCCGCTTTCGGGGAAGCGATTGGCAAGGTATTGCGGGATGGTGAGCGCGTCACCCAGCCGCTCAGTCTGTTCGCGCAGGCGGGGGGCGACGATGATCCAGTTGAGCGCCGCGCCGACGGTCAGACCGATGGCGATCCACGCCTCCACCAACCCGCTGGCAAACAGCGCGCCCGGCAGGCCGAGCAGCAGCCAGCCCGACATGTCCGACGCCCCTGCGCTCAAGGCAGCCACCGAGGGCGTAAGGCTGCGTCCGGCGAGCAGATAGCCCGAGCTGTCCTTGGCGGTCTTGCGCCAGGCATAGACCCCGATGCCCAGCATCAGGACGAAATAAACAGCGAGCGAGCCGAGTGTGAAGGCGTTCATGGGGCGCAGGCCTAACAAGCGCCGCCGCCGATGGCCACCCATCGCGCCAAGTTTCCCCGTTGGAGTGAGCTTATGCGCCGCTGCGAGAGCCGGTGGGGTCATTCATCGCAATTCATACACACCTCTCAGCCGAGACGAGGCAGCAGAAAGTTGGATCGCGCGAATGCTAACTCATGAGTTAGAAACATTATCGCACCTGCGACAGTTAACTCCGGCAATCAAAAGATATTGCAAAAAGCTCATCTTTGGATCCGGAGTTTTCAATAATGTCGTTACGTTACATTACCCCGGCAGTTGGTCTAACTGCACTGATGCTTTCTTCCACCGCCTTTGCGCAGGAAGATGAACGTTACTTTAATGGCCCCTATATTTCCGGATCGATTGGTCTTGAATCTGTAGAAGATGGTCGCGGCGATACCATCGTATTCGATACCGATCAGGACGGTGCCTTCAACGACAACGTCAATACGGCTGCGGGCGCCAATGCCTTCTCGCCGGGCTTCTGCGCCGGCACGCCGGTGAGCGCGGCGGCTGCGGGTTGCCGCGGCAATCGCCAGAACGAAGGCTATGCTCTCCGCATCGGCTATGACCGTCACCTCGGTGACGGCCCGTTTGTCGCAGGGGTTCTGGTTGAAGGTGCGCGCCCGGGCGTGGAGGAATTTACCACCGGCTTCAGCACCACGCCGGCTTCCTATACCTTCGGACGCGAGATGGATTGGGCCGTGACGGCGCGCGCTCGTCTTGGCATTGCGCCGGGCGAAGGGCGCGGCCTGTTCTACGCCACTGGCGGCGCGGGTTATGCTCGCATCGACCATTCGTTCAGCACCAGCAACGGTGCCAATTCGTTCACGCCGTCGAACGAGCGTGACTGGCAGTTCGGCTGGCAAGCCGGTGGCGGCGCGGAAGTGATGCTGACGCGCAACCTTGGTCTGGGGATCGAGTATCTCTACTCGCGCTTCAACGATGATGATTATGTCGTCGCCGTCGGCCCGGGCACCGCGCCCGCAACCAACCCGTTCTTGCTGGAATCGGGCGGCACGGACATGCGTCTGTCGAACGACAAGTTCGATTACCACGCGCTGCGCGCATCGGTGAACCTGCGGTTCTGATCCGTCGCTTCGGCTGCGGCTGAAAAAATGACCCCGCGCGAGGCCATCCTCGCGCGGGGTCATTTGCTTTAGGGTCGGTCGCTCGGGGGAGCGAGCCTCAGCTTTCCTTCTTGCGGCGCATCTTCTTGCGCTCGTTCGGGTCAAGCTCGGCCTTGCGCAGGCGGATCGACTGCGGCGTCACTTCGACCATCTCATCATCGTCGATGTATGCAATCGACTGTTCCAGCGTCATGCGGCGCGGCGGGGTGAGGCGGATCGCATCATCCTTGCCGCTCGAACGGACGTTCGAGAGCTGCTTGGCCTTCATCGGATTGACTTCGAGATCCTCCGGCTTGGCATTCTCGCCGATGATCATGCCCTGATAGACCTTCATCTGGGGGGCCACGAACAGTTCGCCGCGCTCTTCCAGCATGTTGAGCGCATAGGCATTCGCCTCGCCATCGCCGTTGGAGATCAGCACGCCGTTGATGCGGCCTTCGATCGGACCCTTGTAGACATCGTACTTCTCGAACAACCGGTTCATGATGCCGGTGCCGCGCGTGTCGGACAGGAATTCACCGTGGTAACCGATCAGGCCGCGTGAGGGGGCGGAGAAGGTGATGCGGGTCTTGCCGAGGCCCGAGGGACGCATTTCGGTCAGGTCCGCCTTGCGGCGCTGCATCTTCTCGACAACCGTGCCCGAGTGTTCGTCATCCACGTCGATCACGACGGTTTCGTAAGGCTCCATCCGCTTGCCGTCTTCCTCGCGGAACAGCACGCGCGGGCGGCTGATGCCGAGTTCGAAGCCTTCGCGGCGCATCGTTTCGATGAGGACACCGAGCTGCAATTCGCCACGCCCGGCGACTTCGTAGCTGTCCTTGTCCTCGCTCTCGGTGACGCGGATCGCGACGTTGGTTTCGGCCTCGCGCAGCAGGCGGTCGCGGATGATGCGGGTGGTGACCTTGCTGCCTTCCCGCCCGGCGAGGGGTGAGTCATTGACCGAGAAGCGCATCGCCAGCGTCGGCGGATCGATCGGCTGGGCGGCGATCGGTTCGGACACCGAAGGATCACAGATGGTGTTGGCAACGGTCGCCTTCTCCAGACCGGCGAGCGCGATGATATCACCTGCGCGCGCGACCTCCACGGGAACGCGCTCCAGACCGTCGAAGCTCATCAGCTTGGTCGCGCGGCCGGTTTCGATCACCTTGCCGTCGGCATCGATGGCGTGGATCGGGTCGTTGACGCGGATCGTGCCCGACTGGACGCGGCCGGTGAGCACTCGGCCCATGAAGTTGTCGCGGTCGAGCAGGGTGGCGAGGAAGGCGAACTTCGCGTCGGGGTCGAGGCCCGGCGCGGGCACGTGCTCGATGATCTTGGCGAACAGCGGGGCAAGCGTGCCTTCGCGGCGGCTCTCGTCCTCGCTGGCATAGCCATCGCGGCCCGAAGCATAGAGCACCGGGAATTCGAGCTGCTCGTCATTGGCATCGAGGCTGACGAAGAGGTCGAACACCTCGTCGAGCACTTCCTGCGGGCGGCCATCGGGACGGTCGATCTTGTTGACCACGACGATGGGCTTGAGGCCGAGGGCGAGCGCCTTGCCGGTCACGAACTTGGTCTGCGGCATCGCGCCTTCCGCGCTGTCGACCAGCAGGATGACGCCATCGACCATGCTGAGGATGCGCTCCACTTCCGCGCCGAAGTCGGCGTGGCCGGGGGTGTCGACGATGTTGATGCGGGTGGTCTCGCCGTCCTGCTCCCACTCGACGCTCGTGCACTTGGCGAGAATGGTGATCCCGCGCTCCTTTTCGAGATCGCCCGAATCCATGGCGCGTTCTTCCACGCGCTGGTTCTCGCGGAAGGTGCCCGACTGACGGAACAACTGGTCAACCAGAGTGGTCTTGCCGTGGTCGACGTGAGCGATAATCGCGATATTTCTGAGGGCGGACGACATGCGCAAAAAACTTCCGGTGAAAGCCGGATGCGAGGCATCCGGGGCAGGGTAAACGGGCAACGCGGATCGGGGGCGCTGCGTTAGGCAGTGTTTATGGCGGGTTAGCGACAGCGCCGGACGCTACGGCAAGCGTGGCCGATGCATCCATGTGCTGCGTTGCAACATCGCCGCGGCGCGTAGCGCAAGGATGCGTTCGGGGCAAGCGCGGGGCGCATTTGGGGTGGCTTTGCACCCAATTCCAGTGTGACTCTGGCGCAACAATAACCCGGATTGGCAGAGGAAAGCGCGGGTGGGCCGCTTGTCGCTGACGCAACACTGGCTTATCACCGGCGCGACACGATCACGGGAGAGAGCGCACGAACAACGTGCGTGCCCAACGGGCGCCGGGGTCGCGGGATTTTTTGGAGAGGAGCTTCCATGCGTTCGACCATCACCGGCATTGCCGGCGCATATCGATTCACCCTGCTTGCAGGCGCTGCCACCTTTGCCCTGGCCATGCCGGGCACGGCATTCGCTCAGGAGCAGGAACCTGAAGTCGAAGCGCCTGAGAGCAGCAACGTCATCATCGTTACCGCGTCCAAGCGCGAGCAATCCTTGCAGGAAACCCCGATCTCGGTGTCGGTGACCAGCGGCGAGACGCTCGAAAACGCGCAGATCCGCGACGTGCTCGACCTGCAAACCGTCACGCCGTCGCTGCGCGTCAGCCAGTTGCAGAGCGCTTCGGCCACCACCTTCATCATCCGCGGCTTCGGCAATGGCGATAACAACTTCGGGATCGAGCCTTCGGTCGGCGTCTTCATCGACGGCGTGTTCCGTTCGCGTTCGGCCGCCGCGTTGTCCGACCTCAACATGGTCAGTCGCATCGAAGTTCTGAACGGCCCGCAATCGACGCTGTTCGGCAAGAACGCCTCGGCCGGTGTGATCTCGGTCGTCACCAAGGAGCCCGAGTACGAATTCGGCGGTGTCGTGGAAGCCAGCTATGGCAACTACAACGCGATCGTGGTGCGCGGCGAAGTGACCGGCCCGATCACCGACAATATCGCCTTCTCGCTCGACGGGAGCTACAACAAGCGTGACGGCTATGCCCGGATCGTGAACCTCGACGAAGACCTGTCCGACCGCAACCGCTGGTCGGCCCGCGGCCAGCTGCTGATCGAGCCGAGCACCGATTTCAAGATCCGCATCATCGGTGACTACGGCCGGATCGACGAAGTGTGCTGCCAGGTCTCGACCCTCGTCGCCGGCCCCAGCGCGCCCGCCGTGGTTGCCGTGGGCGGCGCGCTCGATACCAACTTCTTCAGCTACAACACCTTCCTCAGCCAGGTTCCGCGCAACACCGTCGACAACTACGGCGGCTCGATCCAGGCGGACTGGAACGTCGGCAACCTCACCGTCACCTCGATCACCGCCTATCGCGAGCTGAAGAACTTCCTCGATCAGGACGTCGACTTCACCAGCGCCGACGTGGTCAGCGAAGTGCGCGATCAGGAGGTTGACACCTTCACGCAGGAACTGCGGATCACATCGGACTTCGATGGCCCGCTCAACTTCCTGCTCGGCGGGTTCTACTTCGACGAGTCGATTTCGCAGGACAGCCGCCTGACCACGGGTGCCGACACCCGCGCGTTCTTCAGCCTGCTGGCTGGCAACCCGCTGGTCTTCAACGGTGTCGAAGCGGCTCTTGGTCTCCCGCAGAACTCGATCTTCTCGCCCGGTCCGCTGACCGCCGAGCAGTTTTCGATGGACAACAAGTCTTGGTCGGTGTTCGGCACGGTCGATTTCGAACCGGCTGACGGCCTCGTCTTCACCGCCGGCTTCAACTACACCGACGACAAGAAGGACTTCGCGCTCGCGCAGCAATCGTTCGATGAGCTGGCCAACATCAACCTTGTCGATGCGTTCATCACGGGTGCGACCCTGCAGAACCCGAACCTGCCCGACGTCTTCACGCGCGCGCAGTTCCAGGCTCTGCCCGGCGCGGTCCAGCAGCAGCTCCTCGCCGCGGCCACGAACCCGGCGACCAACCCGCTGCTCGGCCTGACGCCGTTCCAGTTCCAGCCGCCGTTCCTCAACCTGCCCAACGCGGTCGAACCCGGCCGTACGCAGGACGATCAGTTCACCTACCTGCTGCGCGCCGCCTATCAGGTCTCGAACGAGGTCAACATCTACGCCAGCTATGCCACCGGCTTCAAGGCGAGCTCGGTCAACCTGTCGCGTGACAGCCGTCCGGCGTTTGGGGACTACATCCCCGGTCCGGGCCGCTCGAGCTTTGCCGCTCCGGCTTCGCCGATCACCACTGGCGGGCTGGGCGTGGCCAACCTCGCCACGGGTTCGCGCTTTGCCGGGCCGGAAAAGGCGGAAGTCTACGAACTCGGCATGAAGGCGCAGTGGGACGGCTTCGGCTTCAACCTCGCGCTGTTCGACCAGACCATCAAGGGCTTCCAGAGCTTCCTGTTCACCGGCACCGGCTTCCAGCTGAACAATGCGGGTGAGCAATCGGTTCGCGGCTTTGAACTCGATGCCACGATCAACCCGACCGACGGTCTGGTGTTCACCTTCGCGGCGACCCACCTGGATCCGAAGTTCAACAGCTTCGAAGAAAGCCCGGTCGGCGATCTGACGGGCGCGCGTCCGGGCGGTATCCCGGCGTGGAGCCTCGCCACCTCGGCGACCTACACGCTCGAGTTCGGCGACAGCGGCAATACGCTCGTCACCCGTCTCGACTACGCCCACGAAAGCAATGTCGCGATCAACAACGGCCTGCCGACCTTCAACGCTGGTCTGGGCAACACCCGGATCTTCCAGCGTGAAACCAACCTCGTGAACGCCTCGATGACCTTCAAGCTCGAAAACGGGCTGGAAATCGGCGCATGGGCGCGCAACCTGCTCGACGATCAGTACATCATCACGGTGTTCGACGGCGTCGCTCAGGCGGGTACGGTCTCGGGCTACCCGAGCCAGCCGCGCACCTACGGCGGCCTCGTGCGCTTCCGCTTCTAAGCGTAGCGCCATCGGCGTGAATAGGGGCCTCGCACCACGGGTGCGGGGCCCTTTTCGTTTGCATGGTGGAGGCAAATGTGATGGTTTGCAGGGGCTTCACAAGCAAATGGGGGATCACAGATGGAATGGATGATTATGCCGCTCAAGCGGTATGCCGATTTTTCGGGCCGCTCGCGGCGCAAGGAATACTGGATGTTCGTGCTGCTCCAGATCCTTTTGCTGTTTCCGCTCATGGCGCTCGGCTTTGTCATGGGTGATTTTTCGGACAGCGGGGAGGGTGGCAGCTTTCTCTTTCTGCTGCTCGTCGGGGTTTTCGGCCTAGCCTTCTTCATCCCGAGCCTCGCTGTGCAGGTGCGGCGCTTTCACGATCAGGACAAATCGGGCTGGTTCATCCTGCTGGGCCTGATCCCCTATCTGGGCGGTCTGATCCTGCTCATCTTCATGTGTCTGGAAGGCACACGCGGGCCCAACCGCTTCGGGGCTGACCCGAAGGACCCATATAGCGAGAACGTGTTCGAGTGATCGGCACGGTGATGGAGCACGGGCGACTTTGGCCCTTGCTCCAAGCGTGTGCGCGTTGCAGGTTACCGCTGCGGCGCGGGCAAGCCCGCTAGGGGCGTTGCATCATGGATATCGGCCGCGTTTTTTCGATCAGCTTTGCCATGTTCCGGCAGCGCTTCTGGCTGCTGCTCGGGATATGGCTGGTGTTTCTGGTGATCCAGTTCGCCGCCGCGATCGCGATATTCGTTGGCGTGATAGGGATGGGCCTAGCCGGGGCGGCGGGCCTTGCGGGGGGGCTCGAAGATCCGGCTGCCTTCACCGGCCTCGGGATCGGGATGATCGCCGCGGTCGTGCTGTTCTACGCCGGATATATCGTGATCCTGCTCGCCCAGCAGGCGGCGATGGTGACGATTGCCTCGCCGCTGGAGGAGCCATCGTTCGGCGGGGCAATGGTGCGCGGGTTTCGGAGCGCGCTGCCGTTCTTCGCGCTCGCGGTGCTGTTGATGCTGGGATATTTCATCCTTGCGCTGGGGATAATGATGCTGCTCGGCGTGTCGGACGCGGTGGGCGGCTCGGGCGGCCGGGCCTTTGCTGCGATCCTGCCGATCTTGTTCCTGCCCGTGATCATCTATCTGGCCTGCCGCTTTGCCGTCCTGATTCCGGTGGTCGCGGTCGATCAGGTGTTCAACCCGATCACCGCACTGCGGCGCAGCTGGTCGGTGACGCGCGGCAAGATTCTGGCAATCCTGCTGGCGCTGATCGCCTTTGTCGTGGTGTCTCTGGTCGCCGTAGGCCTGCCGGTGGTGCTGCTGATTGCCGCGGCCGACGCAGCCGAGGGCGGCTCCGGTGCGGGGGCTGTGCTGGCGATCATCGGTGGGCTGCTGATCATCCCGGTGATGATCGTCTATACCCTATTCGCCGCGGCCTTCACCGCCTCGCTCCATTCCGAAGTGACAGGTGGCGGATCGGACCGGTTGGAAGAGGTGTTCGCCTGAAGCGCCCGCACCTACAATTCCCGCAGCGCCCGCGCCGGTTTGGCCCGCAGGAGCGGCAGTGATCCTGCCAGCGCGAAGCCCAGCACCAGCACCACGCCGAGGCCGAGCACGCCCAGCACCTCGCCCCAATCGGGCAGCCAGTCGAATTCGAACAGCTGGGTGATGACCACCCACGCCAGCCCGCCGCCCAGCGCCAGTGCGACCAGTGCCAGCACAGCGGCGAGCAGGCCATATTCGGCCAGTTGCAACAGCAGGATTTGCCGCCTGCTCGCGCCCAGCACGCGTAGCATCACTGTGTCATAGGTTCGCGCGGCCCGTGCCGCCGCAATCGCGCCCATCAGCACCGCGAGACCCGCGAGCACCGTCACCGCCGCCGCCGCCAGCGTCGCGAGGCTCACCTGCTGGAGCAGATTGCGCGCCTCGACCAGAATGCCGCCCACCTCGATCACCGATGATGAGGGCATCTCCTTCACCAGCGCCCGCAGCAGCTTGCCACGCGCAGCGCTATCCGCGCCTTCGGGCAGGTCGATCGTCGCCGACAGGTTATGCGGCGCATCGGCAATCGCATTGCGGCTGAACACCAACGCGAAGTTGAAGCCCATGCTCTCCCAGTCGATCTCGCGGATATTGGCGACCCGCGCGGTGCGCTCCACGCCGAGAATGCCGATGGTGAGGTAATCGCCGACCTTGAGGTCCACGGCTTTGGCGAAATCGGCATCGACCGAGACGAGCGGCTCACCCTTGTGGAACGGGCTCCACCATTCGCCTTCGATCACGCGGTTGCCCTCGGGCAGGGTGTCGGCATAGGTCAGCCCGCGCTCGCCCCGCAGCGCCCATGCGCCTTCGGGGATCTCCTTGAGGTCGGCCACGCGAATCATCTTCGCCTTGGGCCCGTAAGCCAGCACCGCGCCGCGCATCGTTGGCACGGTGCGGATCGCGGCCTTGGGGAAGTCCTGTTGGATCAGGGCGAAGAAGCGCGGTTCCTTGGCGGGGGGCACATCGAGCACAAAGTAATCCGGGGCCGCCTGCGGCACACGCTGCTGGATATTGCCGTCAATCGCACTCTGCACCGCGGCGAGCAGCACAAAGGCCGCCAGCCCGAACCCGAGCGCCGTCACCAGCGCCCCCGTCGGCGCGCCGGGGCGGTGGATATTGGCGAGCGCGCTCCGCAGCAAGGGGTTTGCCGGACGCGGCAAGCGGCGGGCGAGGGTCTGGATGCCCCAGCCAAGTCCGGCGAGCAGCACCAGAGCGCCGCCTGCGCCGAGCAGGAACCCGCCCGAGAGCATCGGCTGATCGGTGGTGAGCAGCGCCAGCGCGCAGATCGCCGCCAGCCCCAGTCCGGTCGCCAGGAGCGCGCGCTTGTCCCGCGACAGGGGCACGATGCCCGACCGCATCAGCGCCATCGCCGGGAAGGTCCGCGCGCGCAGCAGGGGAGCGGCGGCGAAGGCGAAGGCCACCAGCAGCCCGTAACTCGCCGCCAGCGCCAAGGCACCCGGCGCGATGATGAAGCCGCTCTCGACCGGCAGAAGCCCTTGCAAGGCGCTCGCCAGCAGCGGCGTGACCAGCACGCCTGCGGCCAGCCCGGCCAAGCTCCCCGCCAGCGCCGCCACGCCGATCTGCATCGCATAGATGCGGACAATGTCCCCCGAGGTCGCGCCGAGCACCTTCAGCGTCGCGATACTGGTGCGGCGCTGATCAAGATAGGAGGACACGCCGCCCGCAATCCCGATGCCCGCAATCACCAGCGCGGCAAGGCCCACCAGTGTCAGAAAATCGCTCATCTGCCGCACAAAGCGATCCGCGCCGGGTGAAGCGCGGTCACGGGTGCGAATGTCGAACCCGGCGGTGGGGAAGCGCTGGGTCAGCGCCTCTTCCACTGCGACAGGGGCCTGCGCTTCGTTGGCAAAGGCGATCCGGTGCTTGCTCTGGTACAGCGATCCGGGTTGCAGCAACCCGGCCTTGGCGGGGATATCCTGCGCCACAATGATCGTCGGGCCGAGCTGGAAGCCTTCGGACAGGCGGTCCGGCTCGTCCTGAATCACCCCCGCCGCGCGCAGGGTCACGGTGCCGACCGTGAAGCTGTCCCCCACCGCGATGCCGAGCCGTTCGAGCGCGGTCTGCGCGATCCACGCATCCGTGCCGCTGGGCGCGCCGACCGTGCGGCCATCGGTCAGCGTGAGCGTGCCGAACATCGGCCACTTGGCATCCACCGCCTTCAGCTCAATCGGCGCCGCCGCGTCGGGGGTGCTGGCCATCGCCTGCATCCGGTAGCCGCTCGAAACCGTGCCATAGGCGCTCAGCGCTGTGCGTTCATCGGGGCGCAGATCGCGCTGCCATACCTCGACCTCGAGGTCGCCGCCGAGCAGTTCCTGCCCACTCGACTCCAGCTCGCGCTCGATCGCGTTGGTCAGCGTGCCGATCGCCGCCAGCGCTGCGGTGCCGAGGAAGATGCACACCAGCAGCAACCTGAGGCCCCGGAAGCGCGCATTGAGATCGCGGCGGGCGATGCGCCACGCTGTCTTGAGCGGAAGACTCATGCGCGGGTGCCAGCCGTGTCCGAAACGATCACGCCGTCCGCCATGGTCAGCACCCGCTCGCAGCGCGCGGCAAGGCTGGCATCATGGGTGATGATGAGCAGCGTCGCCCCGGTCTCGGCGCGGCGGGCGAACAGGAGGTTGATGATCTCCTCCCCGGTCGCGGCATCGAGGTTGCCGGTGGGTTCATCGGCAAAAATCAGATCGGGGCGCGGGGCGGTGGCGCGGGCGATGGCGACGCGCTGTTGCTCGCCGCCCGAAAGCTGGGTGGGGTAGTGGCCGGTGCGGTGGCCAAGGCCGACCGCCTCCAGCTCCGCCAGTGCGCGCGGGCTGGCGTCCGGCATGGCCGCGAGTTCCATCGGCGTGGCGACGTTCTCGGCCGCGGTCATGGTCGGCAGCAGGTGGAAGGCTTGCAGGACAATGCCGATCCGCCCCCGGCGCGCGGCGGCAAGACCATCCTCGGTCAGATGGGTGAAATCCGCGCCCGCGACCGTCAGGCTTCCGCCGCTGGCGCGCTCAAGGCCGGATAGCACCGCCATCAGCGAGCTTTTGCCCGAGCCCGATGGGCCGAGCAGCGCCACGACCTGCCCTTGCGCAATATCGAGGTCGATACCCCGCAGGATCGTGACCGGCGCAGCATCGCTGCCGAGGGTGAGGGTAAGATTGCGAGCGCTGATTGCGAGAGAGGGACTTGTCACACGGTTCCGATGGCATAGGTGGGGGAGAGCAACAAGCTACAGCTAAGGATGGTGTGCGGATGCACAAGCGCGGTTGGTCGAATATTGGCGTCGTTGGCGCAGCACTGCTGGCGCTGGCGGCCTGCGGAGACGCGGCCGAGGATGCCGCACCCGCGGCCGAGGTGGCCGAAGACGGCCAGCCCGCGCTCCCGGCGATCCCGGTGATGGGGCCGGAGCGCACAATCATCGCCTTCGGGGACAGCCTGTTTGCAGGCTACAACCTCGATCCGCGGGACTCCTATCCCGAAAAGCTGGAGAACGCGCTGCGGGCCAAGGGCATGAACGCCGATGTGATCAATGCGGGCGTTTCGGGCGATACCTCGGCGGCGGGTTTGCAGCGGCTGGAGTTCACGCTGGCGGCGCAGGACACGCCGCCTGCGCTGTTCATTCTGGAGCTGGGCGGGAATGACCTGCTGCGCGGCCTCTCACCGGCAGAGACCAAGGCGAACCTTGGCAAGATGCTGACGATCCTGCGCGACCAGAAGGTTCCGGTGCTGATCATGGGAATGCGCGCACCGCCGAATTACGGGCCGGAGTTTCAGGCGCAGTTCGATGCGATCTACCGCGACCTCGCCAAGGAATATGGCGCGGCGCTGATCCCGTTCTGGCTTGAAGACATCTACCGCGAACCCGCGCTGTTCCAGGCTGACAAGATCCATCCGACCGCCGACGGGATCGAGCGGTTGGTGGCAGCGACGATTAGCGAGGTTGAGGGGGCGTTGCCGCCTGTGAAGTAGCAGACCTCGTCTTTGCGACGAGCCGAAGGCGACGTGGCAATCCATGGACTGTTGGAGTAGCTTGGCACGACCGGGCCATGGGTTGCTTCGCCTTCGCCTCGCAATGACGACAAGGTTCTAGATACGCTCCACCCCGCCGCCGGACACGCGCCACACCGCCGCCTCGCTGCGGATCGCATCGAAGGGGGCGAGTTCGGTGCCTGTCATCCAGACCTGCGCCTTGCCGTCGCGCAAGCGCCGGAACAGCTCGGTCCGCCGGACCGGATCGAGATGCGCGGCGACTTCGTCCAGCAGCAGCACGCTGGGGCGGCCAGCGGCGGCGAGGATGCCGTGGGCGAGGGTCATGGCGATCAGCATCGCTTTCTGCTCGCCGGTCGAACAGGCGGCGGCAGGCTGGCCGGTCGAGGCCATTTTTACCTGCAATTCATCCCGCTGCGGCCCGGTGAGCGCGCGTCCGGCCGCCCGGTCGCGCGGGCGGGCGCGGGCAAGTTCGGCGCGCAAGGCGGTCTCGTCCAGCGGGCCGCCGGGAAGGTAGGTGAGGGCAGGCCGGGCAAAGGGTTCAGGGGGCAGGGCCGAAAGTTCGTCCACCAACCGCAGCACGAGGTCGGCCCGGGTGCGTGCGACAGCCGCGCCATGCTCCGCCGCCTGCGCCTCGATCGCATCGAGCCAGCGCGGATCGCCGCCCGTTTCCAGGAGCTTGCCGCGCTCCCGCAAGGCGGTCTCCAGCGCATTGACCCGCCGCGCATGATCCGGCGCGATGGCCAGCGCCATGCGGTCCATGAAGCGCCGCCGTGCGCCCGCGCTGTCGGTGAAAAGGCCGTCCATTGCGGGGGTGAGCCAACTCAGCGCCAGCCATTCGGCGAGGCTCGCCGCGCTGGCAGGCGCGCTGTTGACCCGCACCAGCCGCCGACCAGGTTGGCCATCTTCGGTATAGGTGCCGATCCGCGCCGATACGGTTCCCGCCTCGCTCAGGCTCGCGCCGATGGCAAAGGGCAGGGGGGGGTCGCCCGGCACCGCCCGCCGCGCCAGATCGCCGAGGTTCGCGCGCCGCAGCCCGCGCCCCGGCCCGAGCAGCGATAGCGCTTCCAGCAGGTTCGTCTTCCCCGCGCCGTTCTCGCCGACCAGCAGGTTGAAATGCGCCGTCTCGCCCAGCGTCGTCGCGGCGTGATTGCGGAAGTTTTCGAGCGTGATCCGGCTGAGGCCCATGGCGCCCTCGCGGTTAGCACAGGGGCCGGATTTGGCCAGAGCCGCGGCTCTGAAATCGGCCATCCCAACCCTTGGGAGATTTTCCCAATCTTTCGCTTTGCTGAACGGGCTGTTTGCGGAGTGAAAGCATCGAAACCGCAGAATTCCGCCATTTTTCGAGTTTGGCACGCCCCATGCAAAGTAGTTGGCATCCCCGGGATGGTCCCGGAAAACACGAAAAACGCCAAAAAGGAGACTTCACATGTTCGCCACCGAAACTTCGAACCGTCTGTTCGCCGCCGCTTTCTCGATCGTCATGTCGGCCGCGTTCTTCGCCTACGCCATCGTTCCGGCCAGCCCGACCCTGCTCGCCTGATCTTCGCCTCACCAATCACTCGACCCCAAGGACCCAAAACCATGTTCGGCTCTGACAACCTCGCCCGTCTCGCTTCCGCTGCCTTCGCTGTCGTTCTGACCGTTGCCAGCTTCGCCTATGCCATCGTTCCTGCTAGCCCCGGCATGATCGCCTGAGCCGGCCCAGATTTCTCACGGAGACTGACTGACATGAACAACATCACGGGCAATTCCGGCGGCAAGCCGCCCCGCGCGAACTTCCGCCTCGACAAGACCAACGCCAAGGTCTTCGGCGTCTGCGCCGGGATTGCCGACTACTTCGGGATCGACGCCATGCTGGTGCGGATCGGCTTCGTTGCCGGCGCCCTGCTCGGCTTCGGCAGCTTCATCCTGATCTACCTCGCGATCGCGCTGATCGCGGATTGAGTGCAGCGACCAAAAGCGGTTCCCGGTTTTCGGGCCGCTGCACCTGATTGGAACAACCGGGAAGGGGCCGTTTGGGCCCCTTTCTTTTTGTCTTGCGGCCACCTTGGGCGGCGCAGACCTCCCGCCCCGCCTCCCCACCTGGCCACCAATGATACCATCACGCTATGGTGGCCGGGTGGGGAGGCGAGGCGGGAGGTCCGAAACTCACATCGCGCTGATGCCGCCATCCAGCTTGAGCTCGGCGCCGGTCATGAAGCGGCTCTCGTCGCTCGCGAGATAGAGCACCGCGTTAGCGATATCATTGGGCTCGCCGACGAACTTAAGCGGGATCTGCCGCGCCAGCTTTTCCATCAGCACTTCCTTGTCGAGAGCATGGGCTTTGGCCGTCCCGTCAAGGATCGGCGTGTCGACAAAGGTCGGGTGGACCGAGTTGCAGCGGATCTGCATCCCCTTCTTGGCGCAGTGCAGCGCGATCGACTTCGACAGCATCCATACCGCTGCCTTGCTGGCATTGTAGGCGGGCATCGTATCGCTCGCGATCAGACCCGCGATGCTGGAGATGTTGATGATCGAGCCCGGTGCGTGTTCGCGCATCAGCGGCAGGGCCTTCTGGCAGCCGTGGAAGATCGAATTGACGTTGATGTCGAAGCAGCGTTGCCAATCGCCGAAATCGCAGGCCTCGATATTGCCCGGAACGCCGATCCCGGCATTGTTGACCAGCACATTGAGCCCGCCGAGCTTCTCGCGCGCGGCATCGACGGCGGCTTCCCACTGGGCAGGGTCGGTGACGTCATGCGCAATCCCGAAAGCGGTGCCTTCGCCCATCTCGGCATTGATGATCGCGGCGGTTTCCTCCGCGCCCGCACCGTTGATGTCGGTCGCCAACACCCGCGCGCCTTCCTGCGCCAAGCGGATGCAATGCGCGCGGCCCAAGCCCTGCGCGCCGCCCGTCACGAGGGCCATCTTGCCCGCAACTCTGCCTGCCATAATTCAATCCTCTCCCAAGTATCCCGGTGTCAAAAGCATCGCGATGCGCACGTCGACCGCGTGGCCTGCGCGCCGCCATTCGGCCACGAAGCGCGAAAGATCGCGCAGCGCAACCCGGTGGACGGTGATATTCTCGCCCTCGGTGCCCCCGCCTTCGCCCACGCGCTCCAGGCCGGTCGCTTTCAGCAGCGTGAAGCATTCGGAGACCATGCCGGGCGAGGAATAGAACTCCCCCAGCACTTCAAGCGTGGCCGCGCGGTAGCCGGTTTCCTCCTCCAGCTCGCGTGCAGCGGCGGTGAGGACGCTTTCGTCCTCGCCGCCCGCATCATCGCCGACGAGGCCTGCGGGGACTTCAAGGCTGAAGCGCGAGAGCGGCACGCGGTACTGGCTGACGAGGATCACGTGGCGCGTGCCATCGCCGTCCTCGTCCAGCGCGATGATCGCAGCGGCGCGAATGCCGCGCGCCCGGCCGACATATTCCCAGCGCCCCCGCTTTTTGGTGGTGATGAAGCGGCCCTCCCACATCACCTCTTCGGGCAGATCGGCGTCGCGGTCTCGTTCCAAGATGAAAAACCCCGTTCATCCTGAGCTTGTCGAAGGATCGTCCTTCTTTAGCGGCGGATCAGAAGAAAAGAGCGGCCCTTCGACAGGCTCAGGGCGAACGGGTCAAGGGGCTAATTCGTCAAACCTCGATCAGTCGATCCGGGAGCTCATTCTCGTCCTCGGACCCGCGCGGGAAATGTTCGGCGAGGACGAAGCCGACGTCGCGGATGCCGACGGCCAGCCCCTCGGCCACCCGGCCTGTGCGGATGTGGGCGAGCATATCGCCCATCGCCTCGCCCCACACCTCGGCGGGGACCTTGGCCGCGATGGTTTCATCCGCGACGATTTCCGCACGGTGTTCGCGCATCGAGAGGTAGATCATCACCCCCGTGCGCCCGGTGGTGCGATGTTCCGCGCCGACCTTGAACTGGCGCACGGCCTGATTGTGGACCCGGATCGTCTTGAGCGGGCCGGGGATCAGGAAAAACTTCAGCGGCTCCCACTGCTGCACCAGCATGACGGCGACGAATTTGATGAGGCCGAGCGCGATCACCATGCTCGCCAACTCGCCGGTGGTCCATTCATGGTCCCACCCGCCAAACGCCGCATCCCACGCATCGAGGAAGGGCAGGGGCACTGCCGCAAACACGCTCATGGCGGTGAACGCCGCGCCGACCGCCCACAGCAGAGCGACATCGGTGTAGCCGTCCGAGCGATCGGCCAGCACCGTCACGATCTCGCCCGAGGTTGCGCTTTCGGCGGCCGTGACCGCTTCGCTGACCAGCTGGCGCCCGGCATCATCGAGATAGGCCATGGCTTACCACCCCCCCGAGGCGCCGCCGCCACCAAAGGAGCCGCCACCACCGGAAAAACCGCCGCCGCCGCCAAAACCACCACCGCCGCCAAATCCACCACCGCCACCGCGACCCCCGCCGCCCGAGATCATGCCGCGCGCAATCGCACTGCCGACCTCCCACAGGATGACGTCACGCGCCGTATCGCCAAGGTCGCGGCTGCCCCACGGACCCTTGCCCTTGGAGCGATACTTACGCCGCCGCCCGCGCCCGGCGAGGATCGGCAGGACGAAGAAGAAGAACATGAAGGCGAGCCAGATCAGCACGCCGATCGGGAAGCCCCCGTCGCTTTCGCGCGCGCTGCCCGCCTCCGCGGCGACCTTGGCGGCCTCCTCTGGTGGCAATTGCAGCTGAGCGATGATCGCATCCGTGCCCGCTTCGATCCCGCCGGGGAGATCGCCGTCGCGAAAGGCGGGCAGGATCTGGTTCTGGATGATCAGCGAGGACAGGGCGTCGGTGAGATAGCCTTCGAGCCCATAGCCGACCTCAATCCGCACCTTGCGATCATTCGGCGCGACGATCAGCAGCGCGCCGTCATTCCGTTCCTTGTCGCCAAGGCCCCAGGTGCGGCCCAGCTGGTAGCCATAATCGGAAATGTCGTAGCCCTGCAGATTCGGGATCGTCGCGACCACCAATTGCCGCTGCGACTGCGTCTCCAACGCCTCAAGCTTGGCGGTCAACCGCGCTTCGACATCGGGCGTGAGGATATCGGCATTGTCGACCACACGCCCCGAGAGTTCGGGAAACTTCGGCTGCGCGGCAAGCGGAGACGCAATCAGCGCCCCCGCCAGCGCGAGCAGGATGAGAAGCCGCCGGATCACGCCGCTCAGTTCGACGTCATGTCAAGCTGCGGTGCGGCTTCGGCACCTGGGGTCACGGCCTTGTAGGGCACCATCGGTTCGGCCCCGTGGATGATGTTCGCGCCGATCGAATCCGGGAAGGTGCGGATGGTGGTGTTATACTTGCGCACCGCCTCGTTATAGTCGCGGATGGCGACAGCGATGCGGTTCTCGGTGCCTTCGAGCTGGCTTTGCAGCGCGAGGTAGTTCTGGTTCGACTGGATGGTCGGATAGGCCTCGACGCTGGCAAGCAGGCGGCCGATCCCGGCGCCGAGCTGGCTCTGCGCGGCGGCAAACTGTTCCATCTTCGCGGGATCATTGAGATCATCGCCGGTGATATTGACGCTGGTCGCCTTGGCGCGGGCTTCGGTCACCTGCGTCAGGATCGTGCGCTCGTTCTCGCCCGCACCCTTGGTCACTTCGGCAAGGTTGGGGATGAGGTTGGCGCGGCGCTGGAATTGCGCTTCGACGTCGGCCCACTTGGCCTTCGCCTCTTCCTCGGCGGTCGGCACCGAGTTGATCCCGCAAGCGGCAAGGCTCAGCGCCGCAACGGCGGCAAAGGCGCCGCGCAGCATGGTGGAAATTTGCATAGGTCGATCCCTCCTCAACGCACGGGCAGACCCGGCGGCGTGTTCCTGTATTGCGCATATAGCACACCACTTGGCCGGTTCAAGCGGTGGACGGGCAGCGCGCGCGGCTTGGCAGGGACGGATGTGAGTGCCAGAACATGGTAAATACCACGCATAAAGGGGATCACCATGCTGTCAGAATTCAAGGCCTTCATCGCCAAGGGCAATGTCATCGACCTCGCTGTCGGGGTGATTATCGGCGCGGCGTTCGGGGCCATCGTCAAGTCGCTGACGGATGATATCATCATGCCGTTCATCGGCTGGATTGTCGGCAGCATCGATTTTTCGGACATCTATATCGTGCTGTCGGGCGATGTCGCGCCGGGCACGCCGCTGGCCGCCGCGCGGGAGGCAGGGGCGGTGGTGCTTGGCGTGGGGGCGCTGGCATCGGTTGTGATCAATTTCCTGATCCTCGCCTTCATCATCTTCCTGATGGTGCGCTATGTGAACAAGATTACCGCGCAGTTTTCCAAGCATGAGGAAGCGGCCGCGCCGGCCGGTCCGACCGAGATCGACCTGCTGATCGAGATCCGCGACGCGTTGAAGAAGTGAAAACATGGCTGTGAGCCCCCGCGAAGGCGGGGGCCTCGCGCATCTCGGCGCTTATTCGCGCGGAGGTTTCCGCCTGCGCGGGGAACGTACAGGTGGGCTACTCACTTCACATTCAGCTTTTCCGCGCTATATCGCTCGGTGCCGGTTTCGACCGGCTATGGCGATAAATTGCTGCGTGCAATAGATGCAACGGACTCGGGGGCAGTACCCGGCGGCTCCACCATTTGGGCCGAGCAACGCGGTCAGCACGCAGGAAGCGTGCCGACCGAGCGGCTCAGCTGGAGGGGCCGAACCAGGATCGACGTGTGTTGAAAAGCGTAGTTTTCGCCCGGGCTGAGTAACCCGCATAAGGCTCAAAAACCATAAGTGCCAACGACAACGAAGCACTTGCTCTCGCTGCGTAATGTGACGGCTTAACGGCCTGAATTTACAAAGCTTAGAGCACGGTTCGGACCGAACCGGGTAACAGAATCGGAAACCGGGCGCCCGGGGGAGCGTAGCAACAGAATCCCCCACCTCACTTTTTTCACAGACAGACGCTGAGAGGCGCGCGGATATGCAAGGTCGGCATTCTCGATAGAATACCGCTTTGCGTGAACCTAATCGCCCGGCGCGGTCTGCGACCGCAATCCGCGCAATTCCGCCACTTCTTTCTCCAGCTTGATACAATCGAGGATCTTCGCGCCGGCGAGGAACACTGCGCCGGTGGTGGCGAGAAACAGCAATTTGCCGCCAAAGCCGGGATAATCATGGAGATAGACCATGCCCCGCGCGCTTGAACCTAGAGCAAGCGCGTAGATGATCAGAAACGCTTCAAGGCGGTTCTTGATCACAAACAGCCTTCCGAGCTTGCGCAGCATGGCGTCTCCCGATTGTTCTGCGACCGGGCTGCGCCTGAGTCGCGTTAAGGTGGAGATAACCTTAGGCCCGGAGCGCCTTCTCACCAACTGCGTTAACCAAGCTGTGCCAGATCGAGCGCATCCAGCAAGGCCAGCCGTGCGGCAATCACGCTGGCCGCCAGACTGTCCGACCCTAAATCGGACGGGTCAATCTGTTCGGGCCAGTTTCGGGCGATGACCCCTTCGATCAGGTCGGCCTTGGCTTCGTCCAGCAAGAAGCGCGGATCGACCGTTGCCGGATCGCACACCACACGCAGGCGCAGACACGCCGGACCGCCGCCGTTGGCCATCGACTGGCGGACATCGACAGGGATCACCTGCCGGATCGGACCATTGGTGGCGAGCATCGCCTCGACCCATCCCCAAACGCTGGCGCTTTCGCGGCATTCCTCGGGCACGATCAGCGCCATCTCGCCGGAGGGGAGGGTGAGCAATTGGGCGTTGAACAGATAGGTGCGGATCGCTTCCTGCAAGGTGACGGCGCTGGATGGCACCTCGACCACTTCGAGCGCTGGGAAGGCGGCGCGGATTGCGGCATAGGCGCCTTGCTGGTCGGCAAAGGCCGCATCATGGGTGAACAACACGCGGCCATTGGCGACCGCGACCACATCATTGTGGAACGCGCCTGCCGCGATGGCTTCAGGGTTCTGTTCGATGAACACCGCGCGCGCCGGATCGAGCCCGTGGCGGCGGGCGACGATGCGGCTGGCCTGTTCGTGCTGACGCGCGGGGAAGCGGCCGCCGGTCTTGCCATAGACGAAGACCTCGACGCCGGGGCTGTCATGGCTTTCGCACAGGCGCATGTGATTGGCCGCGCCCTCGTCGCCGAAGGTTGGCGGCACCGCGTCATGGATCGCGAAGTGGCGGGTGTCACCGAAAGCGACCGCAAGCTGACGCTTGGTATCCGGCCATTCCTGCGCGCGGTGGAGCATGGTGACGAGGTTGGCCGGTGTCAGATGGCAGCGTCCATCGGCGGTATCGGGTGCGGGGCTGACTGTCGCGGCATTGGCGGTCCACATCGACGAGGCAGACCAGGCCGCGGCGCGCAGCTGCGGCGGCGTGGTGGCGTCCAGTGCCAGCGCTTCGAGCAGGCCGTGATTGGGGCGGGGCAGCGGCAACAGGAAGCCCTGCACCCCCAACCGCGCCAGATTGCCCCGCATCTTCGCCACGCCCTGAAGCGCCGCAGCGCGCGGGAAGGACGGGTCGCCTGCATTGTTGGCGCTGGCGATATTACCGAGGCTGAGGCCCGCATAGTTGTGCGAAGGGCCGACAATCCCGTCGAAGTTGATCTCGGTAAGCATTCCTCTATCCGTTCGGTTCGAGCGAAGTCGAGAACCCCTGCTTGGCCGTGTCTCGACTTCGCTCGACACGAACGGGGACGGGTTATCCTAGCGCGCCACGCTCCACACCATGTCGCCTTCGCACACATCGAGCAGATCGGCGCTGGCACTATCGATCGCGATGCCGCCCTCGGAGTCCAGCACCCGCGCGCCGAAGCAGGCGCGGAAGGTGCCGAGCCGCCCGGTGGCAAGGATCGCCTTCTCGCCCTCGCTCACATCGAGTGCGGTGACCTTGGCAAGCGTGCTGTTCTTCACGCTGGTGACATTATCGGTGCGCGCGACCATCGTCGGCCCGCCGTCGAAGATGTCGACATAGCCGTCCGCGCGGAAGCCTTCGTCCTCCAGCATCCGCATCGCCGCGCGGCCCGTGGGGTGGGGAACGCCGATCACGCTGCGCGCATCCTCGCTCAGCATGGCGATATAGACCGGATGCTTGGGCATCAGGTCGGCGATGAACTGGTTGCCGTTGATCGCGTTGAAATAGTCCGCGTCCTGAAAGCTCATCCCGAAGAAGCGCCCCGCGACCCCGTCCCAGAAGGGCGACCCGCCGCGCTCGTCGATGATGCCGCGCAGCTCGGCCAGAATGCGGTCGGCAAACCGTTTGCGGTGCATCGCCACGAACAGATAGCGCGAGCGGGCGAGCAGCAGGCCGAGGCCTCCGGCGCGTTCATTGGGGTGGAGGAACAGCCCGCCAACCTCGCTCGACCCTTCGAGATCGGTGACGAGGCTCAGGAGCTCCGCGCGCACGGTGCGGTCGAGCTCCTGCGAATATTGGGTCAGGGTGTTGAGCCGGTAGGAGTAGAACGGCCAGCGCTGGCCGACCTGGCCCATCAACTGGCACGTCCCGCGCACCGCGCCCGTGCGGGCGTCTTCGAGCACCAGCACGAACAGCTCGTCCGCCAAGGTGTCGGTGTCCTTGGCGAAGGAGGCCTCGGCGCGTTCGAGCTTGTTCTTGAGCGCGGCGCGGTCGGGCGGGAGGTTGGTGAAACCGCCGCCCGTCAACTTGGCCATTTCGTACAGCGCTTCGAGATCGGCAGAGCGCGCGGCGCGCAGACGGAAGGTCAAGACAAAGCTCCCTGAGCAAGACGCTCGATCACGCGGGCAGACAGGGCCGCGCGTTCAGTGAGGCTGGGGACGATCAGATATTCGTCCGGCGAATGGATCGCGCCGCCGCGCACCCCCATGGTGTCGACCACCGGGACGCCGCAGGCGGCGATATTGTTGCCGTCGCAAACCCCGCCGGTGGATTGCCAGCGGATATCCTGCCCCAGCTCCGCCCCGCACTCGCGCACCAGATCGAACAGCCGCTGCGCCGCCGCATCGACTTTTTTGGGCGGGCGGGTGACGCCGCCGTGGCGATGGGTGGCAACTTCGTGTGCGACCTGAATGTCGATCAGCAGATGCGAGAGCGCATGGTCGAAGGCCGCGCCCGCCTCGGCCGTTCTGGGCCGGATATTGAAGCGCAGCACGGCGTGATCGGGTACAACGTTGTTGGCCGCCCCGCCTTCGAGCTTGGCCGGATTGATCGTGATCTCGGGCGTCTCCAGCGCCTTCAGTCGCAGGATCAGATCCGCCGCCGCGACGATCGCGTTGCGCCCCTCATGCGGATTGCGCCCGGCATGGGCGCTTTTGCCGGTGAAGGTGATCGAATAATTGCCCGTGCCGCCCCGCTCATGCGCCAGCGTGCCATCGGGCAGGGCAGCAGGCTCATAGGTCAAGGCGGCAAGCTTGCCTGCGGCCAGCTCGGCGATCAACGCCGCGCTGGCAAGCGAGCCGGTTTCTTCATCCGAATTGATCAGCACATCATAGCCAAGGGCCGAGGCGCTGGCGGTCTGCTCGAACGCCATCAGCGCGTGGAGCATCACCGCGATCCCGCCCTTCATGTCGGCCACGCCCGGTCCGTTCAGTGTCTCCGCGTCGAGCCAGCGCAGTCGCTGGAAGGTGTGATCGGCCGGAAACAC
This sequence comes from Erythrobacter sp. W302b, assembly GCF_046452395.1. NCBI lineage: Bacteria > Pseudomonadati > Pseudomonadota > Alphaproteobacteria > Sphingomonadales > Erythrobacteraceae > Erythrobacter > Erythrobacter sp. W302b. Next base: position 652,006 of record NZ_JBKFDH010000001.1, read on the forward strand.
CGTGTCCATGTGCCCGGTCAGCACGATCCGCCGGTTGGCCTGCGGTCGCACTCGCACCACCAGATGCTGGCCGTGGGGCTTTGGGAATGCGGAACCATCCGCAGCGATGGCGGTCACAGGCGCGGGGTCGACCAGTTCGACCGTGCCAGGGAGTACCGCGAAGGCCTCAGCCAGCGCGGAAGCCTGACGGGCGAGCCCGGCGAGATTCGCGGTGCCGGTGTTGATCGCGCTCCACGCTTCGACCTGCGCCAGCATGGCAGCGCCGTCGATCGCGGTCAGGGTCCCATCCTCTCTCATGACCCCCCTCTAGCCGTGCGCGGGCGCGGGGCCAACCCGTTGCAATCGCGTCTCCCCTGCGCCATAGCCCCAGCCGTCCTCTCCTCCCCAGGTCACGCCCTTTGCTAGCCCTACGAGGACACCAATGACTGACATGATCACCCGCGCCGGTTTCACGATCGATTCCCGGCTGGCGCGCTTCCTTGAAGCCGAGGTGCTGGGGCCACTGGGCCGCGATGGGGCAGCCTTCTGGCAGGGCTTGGCCGCGCTGCTCGCCGACTTCGCTCCGCGCAATGCGGCGTTGCTGGCCAAGCGCGAGGCGTTGCAGGCGCAGATCGATGCGTGGCACGTGGAGCGGGCCGGAAAGCCGCATGATCCAGCGGCTTACAAGGCGTTCCTGACCGACATCGGCTACCTCGTTCCCGAGCCGGGCGACTTCCTGATCGGCACGCAGAATGTCGACCCCGAGATCGCCACCATGGCCGGTCCGCAGCTGGTGGTGCCGATCCTCAACGCCCGCTTTCTGCTGAACGCCGCCAATGCGCGCTGGGGGAGCCTGTATGATGCCTTCTACGGCACGGATGCGCTCGACGCCGCCCCGGCGCGGCCGGGCGGCTATGACGAGGCGCGTGGGCAAGCGGTAATCGCGCGCGGGCGGCAGTTCCTTGACTCGGCGTTCCCCCTGGCGGAGGGCCGCTGGGCCGATCTGGCGGGCCGCGATGACGTGACGCTCGCCGACCCCGCACAATATATTGGCGAGACGGAGAAGGGCATTCTCCTGAGGAACAACGGCCTGCACATCGAAGTGGTGTTCGATTCGCACACGCCGGTGGGCGCAACCGACAAGGCCGGGATCGCCGACATCATCGTCGAAGCTGCACTCACCACCATCGCCGATTGCGAGGATTCGGTCGCGGCGGTCGATGCCGAGGACAAGCTGCTGGCCTATACCAATTGGCTCGGGATCATTCGCGGCGATCTGTCAGAGAGCTTCGAAAAGGGCGGCAAGACCCTCACCCGCACGCTGGCGGGCGACAAAAGCTACACTGCGCCCGATGGCACGCAGCACACGCTCTCAGGCCGCAGCCTGATGTTCGTGCGCAATGTCGGCCACCTGATGACCAACCCGGCGATCCGCCTCGCGGATGGCAGCGAAGTGCCCGAAGGCATCATGGACGCGGTCTTCACCTCGGCGATCAGCACGCTCGATGTCGAAGGCCACGGCACGCTTGGCAACTCCCGCTGCGGCTCGATCTATATCGTCAAGCCCAAGATGCACGGGCCGGAGGAATGCGCCTTTACCAATGACCTGTTCGATGCGGTGGAAGACCTGCTCGGCCTGCCGCGCCACACGATCAAGGTCGGCGTGATGGACGAGGAGCGCCGCACCTCGGCCAACCTCGCCGCCTGTATCCATGCGGTGAAGGACCGGATCGTGTTCATCAACACCGGCTTCCTCGACCGCACTGGCGATGAAATCCACACCTCGATGCGCGCGGGGCCGATGCTGCGCAAGGGCGCCATGAAGGGCAGTGACTGGCTCAAGGCCTACGAGGCGCGCAACGTCGCCATCGGCCTCCGCCACGGCCTGTCAGGCAAGGCGCAGATCGGCAAGGGCATGTGGGCTGCGCCCGATCTGATGGGGCAGATGATGGTCGAGAAGGTCGGCCACCTGCGCGCCGGGGCGAACACCGCGTGGGTGCCGTCCCCCACAGCTGCGACGCTCCACGCGCTGCATTATCACCAGATCGACGTGTTCGATGTGCAGAAGACCTTGCCCGAGCCGTTGGGCCTTGACGCGCTGCTCTCCATTCCGCTGGCCGACGGTGCGAACTGGTCGGAAGACGAAGTCCGCGAGGAGCTCGACAATAATTGTCAGGGCTTGCTCGGCTATGTGGTGCGCTGGGTGGATCAGGGCGTGGGCTGCTCCAAGGTGCCCGACATCAATGATGTGGGCCTGATGGAAGACCGCGCGACGTTGCGCATTTCCTCGCAGCACATCGCCAACTGGCTGCTCCACGGGGTCATCACCGAGGCGCAGGTGCTGGACAGCCTCACCCGCATGGCCGCCAAGGTTGACGCCCAGAACGCGGGCGATCCGCTCTATGTACCGCTCACCGGCAACGAGGACGGCGCGGCCTTCAGTGCGGCGAAGGACCTGATCTTCAAGGGCGTCGAGCAGCCGAGCGGCTACACCGAGCCGTTGTTGCACCACTGGCGGCAGGTGAAGAAGGCGGGTTAACTCAGCGCCTTTGCCACCGCGACAAACTCCGCCACGCTGACCGTCTCGGCCCGCCGGGTCTCGTCGATGCCCAGCGCCGCCAGTGCTTCCAGCGCGCCGGGTACGCCCTTGAGGCTCTGGCGCAGCATCTTGCGGCGCTGGCCGAAGGCGGCTTCGGTGAGGCGTTCGAGCAGCCGTGCGGAGACGCCTTCGGGCATGGCAGCAGAGGTCACGTGGACAATCGCGCTCATCACCTTGGGCGGCGGGGTGAAGGCGCTGCGGTGAACCTTCATCGCCAACCGCGCCTCGGCCCGCCACTGCGCGAGCACGGCGAGGCGGCCATAGGCGTCGTCTCCGGCCTGCGCGACGATCCGGTCAGCCACCTCGCGCTGGAACATCAGGGTGAGCGATTGCCACAGTGGCGGCCAGGCCTCACCCGAAAGCCAGCGCACGAACAGCGCGGTGCCCACGTTGTAGGGGAGGTTGGAGAGCACATGGAACGGCGCGCCTTGCATCAGCGCGGGATGATCCAGCTTGAGCGCATCGCCCTCGATCACCGTCAATTGGCCGGGGAAGCTCTCCCCCAGTTCGGCGAGGGCAGGGAGACAGCGGCGGTCCATCTCGATCGCGGTGACGCGGGCCCCGGCTCTGAGCAGCGCGCGGGTCAGGCCACCGGGTCCGGGGCCGACCTCGAGCACCTGCTGGTCCGTGAGGTCTCCGGGAAGCGCGGCAATGCGGGCGAGCAGCTGCTCATCCAGCAGGAAGTTCTGCCCCAGCGCCTTGGACGCGGCGAGGTTGTGGCGGGCGATCACTTCGCGGATGGGGGGAAGATCAACCAATATCCGTTCGCCCTGAGCCTGTCGAAGGGCCGTCCTTCCACTTCGGCACTGCGCTATAGGAAAAGTCGGGGCTTCGACAAGCTCAGCCCGAACGGAAGTTATGCGCTGCTGCGCGCCGCCGCCATCTCGGCCGCCATCACGATCGCCGCAGCCATCGCGCCGGGATCGGCCAGGCCTTGCCCCGCGATGTCGAAGGCGGTGCCGTGATCGGGCGAGGTGCGGATGATCGGGAGGCCGAGGGTGACGTTGACGCCCTCGTCGAACTCCAGTGCCTTCAACGGGATCAGCGCCTGATCGTGATACATGCACAAGGCCGCGTCGTAACCGGCCCGCGCTCTCGGGGTGAACAGTGCGTCGCCGGGGACGGGGCCGAAAGCGGCGATCCCTTCGGCCTGCAGGGCGGCGATGGCAGGGGCGATGATCCGGGCTTCCTCGTCCCCGAATTTGCCGCCTTCGCCTGCGTGCGGGTTGAGCGCCGCAATCGCGAGGCGCGGGGCGGGAATACCGCAATCGCGGCGCAATCCTGCGGCGACGATCCGCGCCTTGTGGATGATCAGTTCGGCCGAGATCAACGCCGGCACCTCGGCCAGCGACACGTGGACCGTCAGCGGCACGGTGCGCAGCGAAGGCCCAGCCAGCATCATCACCGCGTCGCGATAGGGCCGTCCGCAGGCGTCGGCGAGGAATTCGGTCTGTCCCGGATAGTCCCACCCGATCGCGGCCAATTCACCCTTGGAAACAGGCGCGGTCACCAGCCCTGCGGCGATCCCCGACAGCGCGAATTTCGTGCCCCACTGGAGTGAGGCCAGCGCCAACCGGGCGCCATCTGGTGCGGGATGACCGGGCAATGACAGGCCATCGAGGCCAGCAAGAACCGGCAACCCCGCTCCGGCTGCGAACATCGCCTCGGCCGGGTCGGCAATCGGCACGATCGGGCAGTCGATCCCGAGCCGTTCGGCCAGCCCGCGCAGCAATTGCGGCCCGCCGACCACGAAGGCGGGAGGCGCGCGGTGTTCGGCCCGCAAGCGCATCCAAGCGCCAAGGATCACCTCCGGCCCGATCCCGGCCGGATCGCCGAGGCTGATCGCAAGCGGCGCGGCCGGGGATGGGGCGGGCTGCGTCAATTGTATTCGATGTAAGCGTCGTTACGCAGATCGCGCAAGAAGCGCTGAGCGCGCTTGTTGACGCGTTCTTGTTCCAGCTGATCCATCACGGCGGCGAAGGTCGGGGCGCCCGCATCCTTGGGATCGTCGCGACCGCACAGCATGAACACCCGCACGCCTTCCTGGATGTTGCCGAAGGGCGGGGTGGTCTGCCCGATCTGGAGGTTGAGGATGATGTCGCGCAGCTGCGGCGGCAGCACCTCGGCCTTGATCTGGTCATTGGTCACGACGTCCGCGCCAATCTTGGCCGCACTCGCTTCGACATCGGCGCAGCCGCGCAGGCCATCGATGAAGCTGCCGAATTCATTGACGCGCGCTTCTGCCTGGGCCTGCGTGACCCCAGCCGGGAACATCACCGAGATCTGCTTCAGGTTCAGCACGGCCTCATTCGGGTCGGCCATCAGCACCTGCCGCTTGTTGATGAGATAGAGGATCGAGAAACCGCCCGGAATCTCGATCGGCCCCTGCAACTGGCCGGCGTTCATGGTGCGGGCCGCCGCGGCGAGCTGCGGGGGGAGCTGACCCAGCCGCACCCAGCCCAGATCGCCGCCCACCACGGCGGTCGTCGCTTCGGAATACTGGCGCGCATAGGCCACGAAGCTGCCGCCCTGCTGCAATTGCTGGACGATCTGCTGGGCATTGGCGAGCACCGCCGCGCGATTTTCGCTGGTGGCGGACAGGAAGATCTCGCCCAGCCGGTATTCGTCGGTGCCCTTGGCCTCGTTCATCCGCTTGAGCGAATCATTGACCTCTTCGGCCGACACATTGACGAAGGGCATGATGTTGCGCCGCAGGAGGTTCTCCCACGCCGCTTCGCCTTCGATCTGGCGCTTGAGCGAGGCGGGGGAGGAACCGATCGACAGCAGATATTCGTCCATCTTCTTCGGATCGCTGCCGAAGTTCTGGGCGGCAAGCTGCTGGTAGGTCTGTTCGACCTCTTCGCGCTTCACTTCCATTTCGGCGGCGGCAGCGGCCTGGATCTTGAGCGTTTCGTCGATAAGGTTGCGCAGCACCTGCACCCGCAGACGCAGCATTTCATCATCGGAAATCGCGGCATCCGATGCCGCCGTCACCAGCGCCACGCGCATATCAATATCGGTGCCGGTGATGACGAAGCCATTGACGATCGCGGTGGCCGTGCGGCGGTCGGGATCGGCCTTGCCGAAGAGGGTGATGTCTTCGGGCAGGCCGAAGGGATTGTCCGCGGTCGGCACGGCGACGGTCTGGGCCGGAGCCGCAACCGGCGTCAGCGCAAGGCCGATCATCCCGGCCACCGCCAATGCGGTTCCGGTGCGGGCAAACAACGCCTTGGAAAACAGCTTTACACTCACTCGTTCATTCCCGTTCTTTTCGCCTGACGTATGGCCAACCATGTCGCGCGATCCCTCACGCATTGTGCCGCCAATGTTCTCTACCGGCTTAATGGAAGCTGAGCCTCGCCCGATCCCGAGGGCGTGGTCGGCTTGCTTCAGGCGGCTTCCTTAACGCCATTTGCCAAGCCTGCCAATTCGCGCCGATCAGCGGAAGCCCAGATTGCGAATTGCAAAGAACAGCTGGAACGCATTGCCGCGCCGCGCATCGCCTGCATCGATGAAATCGCGCCGCCAGGTGGCGCCGAATTCGATACAATCGTCGGAATAGGCCACGCCGAGCCGGGTGCGGATCGGCTCGAATCCGTCGGGCTGGAACACCGGGTCTTCTTCCGGGTCGGTGAGGTTGAACACGCCCGAGCCGAACACCGACCATTTGCGGCCAATCGCCACCCGGGCCGCGGCGCGCAGTTCCTCACGGTCGCGCAAGTCTTCCACCGTGGCGATATCGCGGTTCAGCCGCAGGTATCCGACTTCGAGATAGGTCCGGCGCGAACCGACAGTGGCGTCGATTTCGTTGCGGCGGACCGCGAAGTTGTCCTTGTCGAGCCGGAAGCGGTGCGTGAAGCTGACCAGATTGCGGAACCGGACTTCGGTGCGACCGACGAAATCGGAGACCCGTTCGGACAGGCCGGTGCCTTCCGGGAAGATGTCGTCACGCGGGGCTTCGAGCCGGAACGACTGGCCGATGGTCGACCGCACCCGCCAGCCGGGGCGCTGCAATTCCCAGTCGACGCCCCAGGTGACGCGGCTGCCATCCTCGACCCGGTCGTAGCCAGGGAAGCGGTTAAGCGCGAACAGATTGGAATCTTCCAGATCAATCGCGCGCGCATCTTCATTGGGAACGTCGAGATTGCGGATCTTGGGGCTGGCGACGATCTGGACGCGCGGCTTGAACACCTGCGTGCCCCCGAAGGCTTCGCCCACGAAGGGCCATTCGATGTCGAGCGCCGCCGTGGCGATGCCGCGCGTCGTCCAGCCTTCGGTGCCGCGATAGCTGGCGGTGGTGGTCGCGATGCTGTTGTTGGTGTTGTAGACATCGCCGCGCACCAGCGCGGTCATGGTCACGACTTGCCCCAGACCGGTCAGCCGCTTCAGATCCCACTGCGCCCCGGCAAAGGCGCGCTGGGTGTCCTGCCCGTCATTGCGCAGCAGCGCGAGGCTGTTTGCCTGAAACTGGACATTGCCGCCCAGCACCGGATTGGCGAGCTTCTGGCGGTAATCGATTGCGGGCAGGGCGAGCGGCACCTGCCCCTGATCGGCGTTCAGCCGCAGGGTCTGAGTCGCCCAGCCCGCCACCGAGAGATAGGAACGGTCGGTGATCCGTTCGAGATTGACGGTCGAACGCAGCCGGTCATCGCGGCTGAGATCGTAGCGGCGCAGGAAGGTGCGGTCCGATGCCAAGCGGATCGAGGAGGTGAAGCTCCAGTCGGGCGAAAACTGGAACCGGCCATTGGCGTCGAGGTAGCCGCGCGGGTCCCTCTGGAAGCTGTCCGCCCCGGTGAAATCGGTCAGGCGGTCGCTGAAGGTGCCATAGCCGGTGACCTGATAGGCGCCCTTGTCCGTGAGGTGCCGCCACTTCGCGCTCGCCATCGGGGCGACATTGGAGAAGACATAGGCGCCCAGCGTCAGATCGCGGTTGTCGCCGAAGCGCCAGTAATATTCGCCCGACAGTTCCAGCCCGTTGACCTGCGTGATGCGGACATCGGGGACGAGGAACCCGGATGTCCCCTTGCCATCCGTGCGGAATCCGAGACCCGGCAGCGGCAGGATGCGCGCGCCGAACAGTTCGAGCACCGCACCCGAAAAGCTGACGACGCTGGTCTTCTGGTTGTAGATCACCCGCTTGGCGGTGATCCGCCAGCTGGGATCGGTCGCGCAGCCTTCGGCATCGACCACCGGGCAGGCGCTGTAGGCGGCATCGGTCAGCACGGCGACGCCGTCCTCACCCCGTTCCGCCGATCGCGCGGCAAGCCGGCCACCCGCGCGCAGGGCGATGAGGAGTTCGCTCATGGCCCCGGTATCGAATTCTTCGGTCAGTTCGACCTGGTCGGTGAACAGCTGGTTGCCTGCCTCGTCCACCAGCCGGATATTGCCGGTGGCGATGATCCGGCCCGACGTGCGGTCCCAGACCACTTCGTCGGCGCGGACCGAGCGGTCTTCCGAGCGCAGGATCACATTGCCGCGCGCGATGACCGTTTCCGTTTCGTTGTTGTAGCTCAGCTCGCGGGCTTCGAAATCGATCTTGCGGGGCGCTTGGGCCTCGGTGGAGTCCGATGGGGCGGGTTGGGGCGCTTCGGTTGGCGCAACCGCACCTGCGTCCTGCGCGGCGAGCGGCGTGGCTGTCCCGAGCAGACCCATCACCAAGGCCCAAAGCGGCGCGCCAGCCCGTCCCGGAACGCGCTGGGCAAGGCACGCGCCGTCCCGCGATCCGTCTGACAAGCCTCCCGACATAGCCTTGCCTATTGCACCGCTCGGGCCTAATCGCAATCGCGTTTGCGCCCCCTGACGCGCGGCTCGTCGCACGTGCTGGACACCATGTCCGCATGACCGCCCTCATGCTTCTTCGGAGTACTCATGCAAATCCACCTCACTGCCACCCCTCCCACCGATATTCGCCTGCATGCGCGGGTGATCAATCAGGGGGCGGCGATCACCGGCCTTGATGTGACGTTCGTTGAAGGCGCGGCGGCTTCGCGCTTTACGGGTCGGGCCGGGCAAGTGTTTGAAGGCTTTGCGAATCTCGGGGATTCGGTCAAACGGATTGCGCTGGCGGGCGCGGGCGAGGTCGATGCCGCTGACCGCCGCGCGAACCTCGAGCGCGCAGGCGCCGCGCTGACCGCGAAATATCTTGCTTCGGGTGAGACGGCGATCGTGGTCGATCTTGCCCATGCCGGGCTTTCGGCGGACGATGCGGCGGCGGTGTTGCTCGGCCTGCGCCTGCGCGGCTGGCGGCACGACAAGTACCGCACGCGCCTCGCTGCGGACAAGCGCCCCTCGCTGACCACGGTTCACGTGACCGGCGCGCCCGAGGGTCTCGCCGCGGCGTGGGAGCGGGAATCGGCGCTCGCCCAGGGGGTGGAGTTCACCCGCCGACTGGTGACTGAACCGGCCAACATCCTCTACCCCGCAACCTTTGTTGCCGCCTGCGAGGAAGCCTTCGCGGGCACCGGCGCGGAGCTGACCGTGCTGGGCGAAGCGGAGATGACCGCGCTCGGCATGGGCGCGCTGGTCGGCGTCGGGCAGGGCTCCGACCGCGAATCGAAGCTGCTTGCGATCCGCTGGAACGGCGGCACGGCGGGGGACAGGCCGACCGTGTTCGTCGGCAAGGGCGTAACCTTCGACACGGGCGGCATCTCGCTGAAGCCGCCGCCGGGCATGGAAGACATGAAGTGGGACATGGGCGGCGCAGGCGCGGTGGTCGGCGCAATGCTGGCGATCGTCAGCCGCAAGGCCAAGGCGAACGTGATCGGGGTCGTGGGCCTCGTCGAGAACATGCCCGATGGCAAGGCGATGCGCCCCGGCGATGTCGTCACCACAATGAGCGGGCAGACTGTCGAAGTGCTCAACACCGATGCCGAGGGTCGCCTGGTTCTCTGCGATGCGCTCCACTGGGCGCAGGAGCAATATGACCCTGCGCGCATCATCGATGTCGCCACGCTCACCGGCGCGATGATCATCAGCCTCGGCCATGAGCACGGCGGGATGTTCGCGAATGACGACACTTTGGCGGCGCAGCTCTCGGCAGCAGGCCTGACCAGCGGGGACAAGCTGTGGCGGATGCCGCTCTCGCCGAATTACGACAAGCTGATCGATTCGCCGATCGCCGACATCAAGAATGTCGGTCCGCGCGAGGCCGGCTCGATCACCGCCGCGCAATTCATCCAGCGCTTCGTCAGAAACGGCACCCCCTGGGCGCATCTCGATATCGCGGGCGTGGTCTGGTCGAACAAGCCGGGCCAGACCTGGGACAAGGGCGCGACTGGATACGGCGTGCGCCTGCTCGACCAGTTCATCCGGGACGTGGCGGAGAATTGATCGGACCAGCGCTCATCGGCCCGCAGTGCCGCAAGGCCGACGGGTCGCCCGCAGCCATGCGGCGGCTGGGCCGCGTGAGCGCGGAAGCCAAGGGCGCGCACGCGCCCGCCGGTCATTGAGGCGCATGTCATGCCGAAAATGCGCAAAAAATCGGATCTGCCGACCAAAACCTGCCTTGCCTGCGGGCTGCCCTTTACATGGCGCAAGAAGTGGGAGCGGGATTGGGACAATGTGAAGTATTGTTCCGATCGGTGCCGCGGCGCGAAGGCCCCCCGTCCTCAAGTGGCACAGCGGTAGGACAGACGCAGACTGATGAAGCTCGATTTCTGGCAATACACCCATGACCCGCTCGAAAAGGTCGTCGCCCTGATCGCCAAGCGCGCGCTGGGTGAAGGCGAGCGGGTGCTGGTCGTCTCCGCCGATGCCGAACAGCGCGCCGTGATCGCCCGGACGCTGTGGCAGGCCGGGCCGGAGACCTTTCTCGCCAATGGCGAGGCGGACGCGCCCGGCGCCGAACGTCAGCCGATCCTGCTATCCCCCGACATCGCCGCCAGCAACGGGGCGAGCCACCTGATCCTCGCCGATGGCACGTTCCGCGAAAGCAGCGACTTTGCCCGCGTGTTCCTGCTCTTCCCGCCCGACGCCGCCCCCGCCGCCCGGCTCGCTTGGCGCGCGCATGACGGGCGTGAGGATGTCACCCGTGCCTATTTCGCGCAGGAAGACGGGCGCTGGGTGAAAAAGGGGTAGCGAGCGATGAAGGGTTGAGGGGCTTGCACCTCCGCGTGCAATAAGAGATGCTGCATCCCGCTTCGATAGGGGGAGTTGGGCAATGACATGGTTGGCACGGGTGATGGTGTGCGGCGGCGCTCTGGCGCTGGCGGCCTGCGGTTCGGAAACCTCGGGCGAATTCACCACCGCCGATGGCGAGAACGCCGAATACACCATCGACAAGGACACCGGCGAAACCAGCATGACGATCAAGGGCGAGGATGGCGAGGCCACCCTGCGATCGGGCGCGGATGTGCCGGTGAGCCTGCCCGCGGGCTTCACGCTGTTCCCGGGTTCGAAGGTCATCACCAACACCGTCGTCAACCAGCCGGACGGACAGGGCACAATGGTCGCGTTCGAGGCCGATGCGCCCGCCGACAAGGTCGTCGCTCACTACCGTGACGCGGCCAAGGCGGCTGGGTTCGACATCCAGCTGGAAATGACCACCAATGGCACCGTGATGATCGGCGGTGAGCGCAAGGCGGATGAATCCTCGATCTCGGTCACTGCCACGACCGGCGATGACAGCGCCACCACCGGGCAGATTATCATCGGCACCAAGAAGGGCGGCTAAGCCCAATCGACCTGCGCAAATTGTCGTCTGGCGGCTGTGTTCGGCCACCGGTGCGGGGATGCTTGCCATTTTGCAGCGCAGCATCTACGGGGCGCGGCCAATATCCCCCTTACCAGAACAGACGTTCACAGGAGCATTATCATGGCGGTCACCCGCACCTTTTCGATCATCAAGCCCGACGCCACCCGTCGCAACCTGACCGGCGCCGTCACCAAGATGCTGGAAGACGCCGGCCTGCGCGTCGTCGCCTCCAAGCGCATCCACATGACCCGCGAACAGGCCGAAGGCTTCTACGGCGTTCACCGTGAGCGCCCGTTCTTTGGCGAACTCGTCGACTTCATGATGAGCGAACCGGTGGTGGTGCAGGTGCTCGAAGGCGAAGACGCCGTCGCGAAGAACCGCGAAGTGATGGGCGCGACCAACCCGGCCGACGCCGCGCCGGGCACGATCCGCAAGGAACTGGCGCTGTCGATCGGCGAGAACACCGTTCACGGTTCGGACTCGGAAGAAAACGCCGCGATCGAAATCGCCTTCTTCTTCAACGAAGACGAAATCGTCGGCTAAGGCTTTGCGCCTGACGATATAGAAAGGGCCGTCCCGATGGGGCGGCCCTTTTGTTTTTCTCCCCTCCCCTAGGCGAGGGGGAGATCAGCCCGCCTCCGCAAACCGCGCCAGTTGCTCGGCGTGGGCGCGGTGCTGGCCCGCTTCGCTCGCCGTCATCACGCTGCGCATCCCCAGCAGCGCAGGTCCAGTCAGCGTGATGCCGAGATCAGCATAGCAGCGCGCAATCGCGCCCTCCCAATCGGCGTTGAGGTCTTCGAAGGTCAGCCGCGCTATCGGCCCCTGCCAGTCCGCCAGCGCCTCCGCCATGCGCGCCTCGCGCAGGGCGATCTTGTGCCGCCAGCGCGCCTCGATGCTGGCGAGGTCACAGTTATCCGACTGGATCGCCATCTGGTTCGCCGCGAGGGATACCGCGCTGCGCAACACCGCGTCATGCGCCCGGTGGGCGATCACCAGCCGCGCATCGGGGAACAGCGACAGCAGGGTTGTCAGATCTTCGGCAAAGGCGGGGACTTTGAGCACGCGCGGCTTGTCTGCCACGCTGCGGATGGCGGCATCGGTGCGCAGGATGCGGGCAAACTCGCGGTAAACCGGCGCGGGGTCGCGCGCTTCGCTCCACGCCGAATAGGCCGGGATATGCCACTGCGATTCGTAGATCGAATGGTGGAGCGCGGCGCTGAGCCAGGCGAGCTCCTCCTCGACCCCGCTCGCCGCCATCGGGTGGATCGATTGCATCCACGGGTTGAGCAGGCCGAGCATCGCCAGCTCCATCGCCGCCTTGACGCGGTTCATGCCGAGCCGAGCGGGGACGGGGTGATAGGCGTCGCAGTAGCGGGTGTGCGAGTGCGCGGGATCAGCGGCGAGCAGCGTGTGGATGCGGGTCGTGCCGGATCGCATATGGCCGATGACGATGATCGGTGGGGCGAGCGGGGTTTCGAGCAACTCGGGCCGTTCCAGCCACAGCGTGCCGAAGGCGAGACGGTTCTTCACCACCCGCGCCAGCTGCCCCCACGCCATCGCGCGACCCAACGGGTTGAGATCGGCCTCGTCTTCCAGCGCCGCGATGAGCCGGGCGAGCCGCTCGCGGAAATCGGCCACGTCCTCCTCGGATCGCCCGCCATGTTCGGCCGCCTCGGCGCGCGCGCCGTGCGCCTTGGTGGCGATGGCCCACATCTCTTCGGGTTCGAGGACCGGCGGGGGCAGCCACCCGCGCTCCCACGCCTTGCCGAGGAAGGCGTTGGCTTTCTCGGCCACAGGTCCGCGGGCCAGCAGGTGATCGCGGGTGGGCGCCATCAGAATTCGTCCGCGATGTCCAGCATCCGCGTCAGCCGCTTGGGTGCAACGCTGCGCCAGCTGCGCTGGAGCCACGCATCGACATCGCCCCAGTCAAGATCGGGGCGATCCAGGATGATCCCGACCCAGCCGCTCGCGCCGTAGAAGGCGGGCTTGAAATAGGTCTCGGGCTGATCTTCGACGAGAGTGTGGAGCTCGTCCATCCCGCTGGTCTTGACCAGCAGTGCGATGCGTTCGTGGCCGTGGGGGCGGTCGGAGAAATAGGCGAAATATTTGCCCGATTTGCCCTCGCCGACGCGGAAACCAGCCGAACCGAAGCTCTCCTGTTCGCTGGTTTCGGGGAGCGCCAGCGCGCGTTCCCGCAGCCGCTCCAGCAGCCATGCAGGGTTGCGCCAGCGCGACACGTAATCCGCCACGGCGCGCGGGTAGAGCTGGTGTTCGGCAAGCTTGACCCGTTCGGCGAGGCTCTCGGCCGTATCGCCCGCCACGATCGGGACCCGCACCTGCGCCAGCACTTCGCCCGCGTCCAATTCCGGCGTGACCAAGTGGACGCTGGCGCCGCCATGGCTGTCTCCGGCCGCGATGGCGCGGGCGTGGGTGTCGAGCCCCTTGTAGAGCGGCAGCAGCGAAGGGTGGATGTTGAGCATCCGGCCCTGCCAGCGTTCCACAAATCCGTCCGAGAGGATGCGCATATAGCCCGCCAGCACGATGGTGTCCGCCCCCGCTTGCCGCACGGCGGCTTCCATCGCGGCATCATGTGCTTCGCGGGTCATGCCCTTGTGAGGGTGGGCGAAGGTCGCGATCCCCTCGGCGGCGGCGAGCGCGAGGCCGGGGGCGGCGGGGTCATTGCTGGCGACCAGCACGATCTCATAGGGGCAATCGCCGATCCGGCTGGCATAGACGAGCGCAGCCATATTGGTCCCCGCGCCGGAGATGAGGACGGCGATCCTTGATTTAATCGTCATGCTGAACTCGTTTCTGCAAGCAGAGCTTCGCTTCCAGCATCCATTCCTCCCCAAGTCACCGCGGGTTCTTGCGGCACGATGGACCCTGAAACAAGTTCAGGGTGACGGATTATGCAAGGTGGGTGGCTGTCCAATCCGCTTTCGCCGACCAAGTCTCGACCGAACCGCGAACGGTGCAGCCCTTTGCGCCCGCTTCGATGCGTCCGACCGTGAACACGCTCTCGCCCGCCGCTTCGAGCTTGGCGGTGACTTCGGCGACATTCGCTTCGCTGACGGCCAGCACCATGCCCACCCCGCAGTTGAAGGTGCGCGCCATTTCTTCCGGCTCGATGTTCCCCTGCGCCTGGAGGAAAGCCATCAGCCGTGGCTGGGGCCAGAGGTCGGCATCGACCACCGCGTGCGCGCCATCGGGCAGGATGCGCGGGATGTTCTCCAGCAGCCCGCCGCCGGTGATGTGGGCGAGGGCATTGATCAGCCCCGCACGGATCAGCGGCAGGAGGCTCGCCACATAGATCCGCGTCGGCGCGATCAGGGCGTCAATCAGCAGTTGCTCCTGATCGAACAGGGCGGGGCGGTTCAGCTTCCAGCCCTTGTCCGCAGCCAAGCGGCGCACCAGCGAATAGCCGTTGGAATGCACCCCGCTCGAAGCCAGCCCCAGCAGGACATCGCCCGCTGCGACCCTCTCGCCCGCCAGCTGCTCGCCGCGCTCGACCGCGCCGACGCAAAAGCCGGCAAGGTCATAGTCGCCCTCAGCATACATCCCCGGCATCTCCGCCGTCTCGCCGCCGATCAGTGCGCAGCCCGCGAGTTTGCACCCGTCCGCGATCCCCGCGATCACCCTCTCGGCGACGCCGTTCTCCAGCTTGCCAGTGGCGAAATAGTCGAGGAAGAACAGCGGCTCGGCGCCCTGCACGATCAGGTCATTGACGCACATCGCGACCAGATCGATCCCGACGCTGTCGTGCCGGTCATGCTCGATGGCGAGCTTCAGCTTGGTGCCCACGCCATCATTGGCGGCGACCAGCAAGGGATCGGTGTAGCCCGCCGCCTTGGGGTCGAAAAAGCCGCCGAACCCTCCCAACTCGCTGGTCGCACCGGGGCGCGCCGTGGCCTTCGCCAAGGGGGCGATGGCCTTCACCAGCGCATTGCCCGCAGCGATCGAAACGCCCGCGTCGGCATAGGTGTAGCCGGTGCCTTGCGGCGGGCTGCTCTCGTTTGTCCCCGAAGTCATGCGCAGTCCCATAGCCTTTCGCGCTTGGAATTCCACTCGCCATTGGGCAAAGGAGACGCGATTTTCCCCATGAGCGCGTCTCTTTCCCTTCAGAGCCCCGGTGCTGCCTCCGTTCGTCCCCTGCGGCGCTGGCTTGGCGGTGCGGCTTTGGCGCTTGCGCTGCTGGGCGGCGGCTATGCCTTGGTGGCGCAGGTCGCGGGCGAGCGCGGCATCGCGCCCACCGCCGCCAGCGCCGACATCGAGGTCAAGGGCATCACCGTCGATGTGAAGGGCAAGAGCGCCGAGGATGCCCGCGCCAATGGCTGGCGCGAGGCGCAGCGCAAGGCGTGGGAGAAGCTGAAAGGCCCCAAGCTGTCTGACAGCCAGCTCGATGGACTGGTCTCGGCCATCGTGATCGAGCAGGAGCGGTTGGGCCCCCGGCGTTACATCGCCACCCTGGGCGTCGTGTTCGATCGCCAGCGCGCGGGCTCCTATCTCGGCGGCGCGGCGCAGCAGGTGCGATCGGCTCCGCTGTTGCTGATCCCGGTGCAGGATTCGGGCGGGGCCTATATCACCTTCGAACAGCGGAACCCGTGGCAGCGCGCCTGGGCCGAGTTCAATCCGGGCACAAGCCGGATCGATTATGTCCGCCTGTCCGGGGCGGGGGGCGATTCGCTGTTGGTCAATTTCGGGCAGGCGGGCAGGCGCAGCCGCGCGTGGTGGCGCTCGACGCTGGATCAATATGGCGCGACCGATGTGCTGATGGCCTTTGCCCGGCTCGATCATCAATTCCCCGGCGGGCCGGTAAGCGGCACCTTCACCGCGCGCTACGGCCCCGACAGCCGCCCGCTCGAGACCTTCACGCTCAAGGCCGACAGCGCCGAGGCGCTCCCGGCGATGCTGGCGCAGGCGGTCGAGCGGATGGATGGCATTTTCACCGCCGCGCTGAACGCCGGGACTTTGCGTCCTGACCCGAGCCTGCGGTTCGGCGCCGGGGGGGAGATTGATCCCGCGATCCAGCGGCTGATCGAGATCGGGCGCGCCGCTCAGGCGCGCAAGGCTGCCGAAGCGGCCGCGGCCGCCGGCGCCGTGCCGCGGATCGAAGCCGAGCCTGTCGCCGGGGTCGAGCCGGGCGAAGCTGCGGTGCGGAGCATCACGGTGCAGTTTGCGACTCCCGATGCCGCCGCGTTTGATTCGGCGCTTGGCGCAGTGCGCGGGACCGGCGGCGTGCGCGGCGTGGGCGTCACCAGCACCGCGATCGGCGGCACTTCGGTGATGGCGGTGAGCTATGCCGGTTCGCTTGAAGACCTCGCCGCCGCTCTGGAAGCGCGCGGGTTCAGCGTGCGGCGCGGGGCGGGCGCGCTCGCGATCAGCCGCTAAGGCCGCCGCGATGGGCGAGCCGTCCCAGATTGCCCTGCCGCTGGCAGCGCGTGCGCCTGCGGGGGCACTGCGGATCGTTGTCGGTTCGGCCAATGCAGCGGTGATCGAGGCGTTGCAGACGCCCGAGCATTGGCCCTTTCACGTCGCCGTGCTGATCGGCCCACCGCGCTCTGGGAAGACGGTGCTGGGCCGCTGGGTGCAGAGCCTCCACGGCGCAGGCCAGCTCGATGTAATCGATGATGCCGAAACCCTCGACGAGACAGCCCTGTTCCACCGCTGGAACGCCGTTCAGCAGGGCGGTTCGCGTGAGGGCAGTGCGCTGCTCCTGATCGCCAATGCCGATCCTGATCACGGCGGCTGGCGCATCGCATTGCCTGATCTCGCCTCCCGCATCGGCGGATCCTTGCAGCTCGAAATCCGCGCGCCTGATGACGAGATGGCGGGAGAGCTGATCCTCGCCCATGCCCAGCAACGCGGGCTTATTCTGGCGGACGGGGCGAGCGACTATCTGGTGCCGCGCACCACCCGCAGCTTTGCCGCGATCGAGGCGCTGGTGGCGGCAATCGACCGGATCTCTCTTGAACGCCAGACGCCGGCCACCATGTCTGTGTGGCGCGCCGCGCTCGAGGCCCTGCATGGCCCCGAACAGCAGCGCCTGTTCTAGGCCCTGCGAGTTGCATCGCGCAGGCTTTGGTGGGAATGTGACGGGGCAATGTTTGAACAGCTGATCAGCTATCTCGACTCGGTGCGGGCGCGCGATCCTGCGCCGCGTTCGCGCTGGGAAATCCTGCTTTACCCCGGCGTGCTCGCGCTCGGGCTGCACCGCGTGGCGCATTGGCTGTTCGAGGCGCGGCTCTATTTCCTCGCGCGGTTTGTGAACCATTTTTCCCGCGCCGTGACCGCGATCGACATCCATCCGGGTGCCACCATCGGCAAGAATTTCTTCATCGACCACGGCTTCACCGTGATCGGTGAGACGGCGGAGATCGGCGATAATGTCACGATCTACCAATGCGTCACGCTGGGCGGCTCCAACCCGACCAACGGCAAGGGCGGCAAGCGTCACCCGACCTTGATGGACAATGTCATCATCGGTTCGGGCGCGCAGATCATCGGGCCGATCGTGGTGGGAGAACGGGCGCGGGTCGGCGCCAATGCGGTCGTGACCGAGGATGTGCCCGCTGGCGCGACCATGATCGGCCTCAAGGCCCGCTCGACGCTGGTGCCCGCCGAAGAATGGCTGCGCGAATTCATCCCCTATGGCACGCCCTGCGATGATCCCCCCTGCGATGAACAGGGCAGCCCGCGCCGTGACTGCATCGAAAAGCTTGAGGGCGAGATTGTCTCGATGCGCGAGGAAATGGCGCTGATGAAGGCAATGCTGGCCGAACGCGCTGAACCGCCTGCGCCGGTGCGCATCCGCAAGAGCGCGGCCAAGGATTAGCCGGTTGACCTCAGGCATGCAGAGCCCGGGCGGCCATGGTCAGGTGGTTCCCTTTCCCGGACGGAGCGCAGATCAGGTCGGGTTCGAACGGGCCGAACTCACACGGATTCTCGATCTCTACGGGCGGATGGTCGCGGCCGGGCAATGGCGCGATTATGCGATGGATTTCGATGCCCATGCGGCGACCTTCGCCGCCTTCCGTCGTACGGCCGAACGGCCTCAAGCGCGGCTGGAGAAGCGCCCGGCCCTGCGTTCCAAGCAGGGGATGTGGACGCTTTTCGGCGAACACGGACAAGTGTTGAAGCGCGGGCACGACCTCGCCAACGTCCTCGCCCCGATGGAGCGTCGGCTGCTGAAGGCGGTGGACGACTAGTCTCGCGGTGTCGTGCGCGCCAGCTGCATCAGCGGCGGCTTTCGGGCTTCCAGCATTGCTATCTCGGGGCGGAAACAGGGTGACGGGCACGTTGGTTTTGGGGCCGAGGCTGATCGGAGCGGAAAGCGGCTAAGGGGCGGTTCCCTGATGACGCCCAAACAGGACCAACCCATCCATCGGTCGCCGTCAAAAGACAAAATGACATAGGCGACTACGGATACAGGCATTAAAAAGGCATTAGCGAAGAATTGCCAATATCCTGAGATGGTTAGTTTGAACACAGCCAAATTAGCCGCAAGTGAGGCCTGTCATCGAACCTACGGCAGAGCCGATGTGACGCTGCGCGGATATCTTGATTCACCGCTTGGCCGCACGCCGTGTTCGATACGCGATCTGTCCCTTGGCGGAGCTCGGGTAGAGACGGATCAAAAACTTGCTCCTGATCAGTCGATTTGGCTTTCCCTCAGGAAGTTGAGGATCTTTGGCACCGTCAAATGGGTTCGCGGCAATCTCGTCGGTATTCAGTTCGAGGAGAAGCTGCCGAAATCAATTGTGCTGAACCTTCGCGGGGAAGCCGTGGACTCCGAGACACTGGCTGAAATGGAAGCGATGCTTGCCGCTCAGAGTTGGGTCATCGGCGCGCCCGTTGATCGTCCCAGGAGCTTGCGCTTGGTCGACGTGCTTGGCGCACGCGGAAAACAGCCCGACAAGCCGGTGACCAGCGGTGCGCAGGCGGCCGGTGATTTCCTGCCGGAAAAATCGACAATTGACCAAAGCGGCAAACGGCGCGCCGCCGCTGTCATCGCCATGTCTGCGGTTCTCGGTTTGCTCATTGGCTTAGGAAGCATTCTTATCTTCTGATCTTGCGCCTTTCCCCGCCGAAAAGTCATCCGGGGCATTGTTCAGCAGTCGCTGGCCTTCAGCGCGGCCAAAATGGCCACCCGCACGATCCTGAGAGATTATCAGGCCAAGTATCTACGAGCGACACCCGACCAGACCCATCGGGCACGGAAGATCGGGCACAGGACATCCAAACGGAAATGTCACAGCAAAGGCCCGCCCCCTTGCGGGGACGGGCCTTGGTGTGGTGCGTGGCGCCGGTCGATCAGCCGCGCGCCGAGCTCGGCCCCGTCCCCGTAACCTTCTGCATGGCGCGCAGGATGTTGCCCGATTGCTCGCTGCCCGATTGCGGGGCGATGAGGTTGGTGAAGGAATTGATCTCTTCCCAGCGTGCGGCGAAGCCTTCGAGCGTGCGCTCTTCTTCCGGCAGCCACACGGCGTCGTTCATCACCGTCCACGAGGAGTGGTAGCCGCCCGCACCCGCGCCGACGATGGCGTTGGTCGGAGCATCGTCACTGACGAGGAACAGCGCGGCCGGGACCACGTTCTCGGGCGCGAACAACTTGAAAGCTTCTTCAGGGAAGAGGTCTTCGGTCATGCGGGTGCCCGCGACCGGCGAGAGGGTGTTGCAGCGCACATTGTACTTCGCGCCTTCGAGCGCCAGCGTCTTGGTGAGGCCTGCGAGGCCGAGCTTCGCCGCGCCGTAGTTCGCCTGACCGAAATTGCCGAACAGGCCGGTCGAGGACGCGGTCATCAGGATGCGGCCATAGCCCTGTTCGCGCATGGTTTCCCACGCCGCCTTTGTGGCGAAGGCCGAGCCGGTGAGGTGCACCTTGACGACGAATTCGAAGTCGGCCGGCTCCATCTTGGCGAAGGTCTTGTCGCGCAGCACGCCCGCGTTGTTGATCAGCACATGGACGCCGCCCCACTTCTGCTTGGCGTCAGCGACCATCTTTTCCATCTGCTCGAATTCGGTGACCGAACCGCCATTGGCGATCGCCTCGCCGCCCATCGCTTCGATCTCGGCGACGACCTGCGCGGCGGCGTCCGAGGTGCCAGTGCCATCGCGCGAACCGCCGAGGTCGTTCACGACAACCTTCGCGCCGCGACGCGCGAGCTCGAGTGCATAGGCCTTGCCGAGCCCGCCGCCTGCACCGGTGACGATGGCGACCTTGTCCTTGAAGCTGATGGTCATGTGGGTTCTCCTGTCCAAACATGCGGCGCGGTTTACGCCTGCGTAAAGCAATATGCGGGCGCTGCGTGGCACTTTCGCGCCCGGCTTGCAACATCCGAACTGACAGGGTGCGATGCCGTAAGGTCAGGCCGCCGTGTTGAAGGCTCCGAGGGCGGGAATCAGGCCTGCAAACGAATCGATCACTGCGTCCGCGCCAAGCTCATGCGGGGGCTTGTCGCAATAGCCGTAGGCCGCCGCGAGCACCGGCACGCCCGCCGATTTGGCGGCGCGCACGTCATAGGTGGAATCGCCGATGAAGACGAAGCGGCCGCCGCCCAAGGCATCGCGCGCAGCGAGGACGGGGGCGGGGTGGGGCTTGGCGAGGAACTGGCCATCCGGGCCTTTGCCCATGGAATCGCCGCCGATCACCGTTTCGAAGGCGCCAATCAGATCGAGCTGGGTCAGCACGGTGCGCGCGAAAGCTTCGAACTTGTTGGTGACGACCGCCATCCGCACTCCCGCTGCGGCGAGCTCGGCCAGCGCCTCGCGGACACCGGGGTAAGGGACGGTGTGGACGGCGTTGTTCTGTTCGTAGAACCCCAGCATCGCTTTGTAGAGGCGCTTGAACTCCGCCGCGTCCACGCCGCCCTGCGCCTCGATCGCGCGGGCGAGCATGATCTTGGCGCCGCCGCCGATCAGGTCTTTCGAGGTCTCCACCGACACCTCGGAAAAGCCGCCCAGCCGCAGCGAATGGTTCACAGCCGCGCCCAGATCGCGGAAGGTATCGAGCAGGGTGCCGTCAAGGTCGAAGCCGACGGCGTCAAAGGGGATGGTGTTCATGGGGGACGGGTGGCGGATGGTTCTTCAAACCGCAAGCATTTGCTGGCAGGCGCGGGTGCGATTACAGGGGGCTTCATGACTGACACTTCGACGCCGTTTGCCGCCATCATCCTTGCTGCGGGCAAGGGCACCCGCATGAAGAGCGACACGCACAAGGTGCTGCACAAAATCGCAGGCCGCGCGATGCTCGATCACCTGATGGCGAGCGTCGCCGAACTGGGGCCGGAGCGCACCGCCGTGGTCGTAGGCGCAGGGCGTGAGCAGATCGAGACGGCGGTGGGAGCGCGCGCTGTGACCTGCCTGCAAGAGCCGCAGCTCGGCACCGGCCATGCGGTGCAGCAGGCCGAAGGCGCGCTGGAAGGTTTTGCGGGCGATGTGCTGGTGCTCTACGGCGACGTTCCCTTCGTCAAGGCGAGCACGATGCGCGCCATGCTCGAACGGCTGCACGGTGAGGACAATCCCGCTGCCGTGGTGCTCGGCTTTGAGCCGGAGGACCCGCTCGCCTATGGCCGAGTGATCGCGGATGATGCGGGGACCATCCTCAAGATGGTCGAATACAAGGATGCAGACGAAAGCGAGCGCGCTTGCCACTTGTGCAATTCGGGCCTGATCGCGGCGCGCGCCGCCGATCTCTTCGCCCTGCTCGCGCGGGTCGGCAATGACAATGCACAGGGGGAATACTACCTCCCTGACATCGTCAATATCGCCATCGCGGACGGGCGCACCTGCGCGGTCATTACCGCGGACAGCGCGGACGAAGTGGCCGGGATCAATTCCCGCGCCGAACTCGCCGCCGCCGAAGCGCGCTGGCAGGCCGCGCGCCGACTTCAAGCGATGGACGACGGTGCGACCCTGATCGCGCCCGAAACGGTCTTCTTCGCCCACGACACCGTGCTGGGCAGCGATGTCACGATCGAGCCCAATGTCTTCTTCGGCCCCGGCGTCCGCGTTGCCGACAAGGTGCTGATCCGTGCCAACAGCCACATCGAGGGCGCAACTCTCGCCAGCGGGGTCAAGGTTGGCCCCTTCGCGCGTCTGCGTCCCGGCACAGTGCTGGAAGAGGACAGCTTCATCGGCAACTTCGTCGAGGTGAAGAACGCGGTGATGCACAAGGGCGCCAAGGCGAGCCACCTGACCTATCTCGGCGATGCCACCATCGGCGCGGGCGCAAATATCGGGGCGGGCACGATCACCTGCAATTATGACGGCTATTTCAAGTACAAGACCGTGATCGGGCCGGGGGCCTTCATCGGTTCCAACTCGTCCCTCATCGCGCCCGTGTCCATCGGCGCGGATGCGATTGTCGCGGCCGGATCGGCGGTCAGCCGCGATGTCGCGCCGGGTGAACTCAGGATGGTGCGCGCCGAGCAGCTGGTGAAGGACGGCTGGGCCGACCGCTTCCACGATGCAATGAAGAAGAAAAAGGCAGCGGAGAAAAAGGGGTGAGCGATACGCCCACTTGCTGGCTGTGCAGCCGCCCGCTCGGCGATATCGTCCAATGGCATCACCCGGTGCCCAAGGCGAAGAAGGGCAAGGTGAAGGTGCCGATCCACCCGATCTGCCACAAGACGATCCACGCCAACTTCACCAACAACGAACTTGCCCGGATCGGCGACAACGCCAGTGTGATCCGCGACAATCCCGCTATTGCGAAGTTCGTCGCCTGGATCGCCAACAAGCCCGCCGATTTTGACGCGCCGACGCGGTAGGGGTGGAACTTTCGGCTGGCTTGCCCGCTTGGGGTGCAGGTCATGAGGAGAAACGCCATGAACGCCGGACGCTGGATCGCTGCCGGGATCGGTCTTGCCGCTGTGGGAGCTGCCGCGGTGTATGCGCAATACCGCCAGACCGAAGAACCCGATTTTGTGCTGGTCAGCGCAGACGAAGATTTCGAGCTGCGCGATTATCCCTCGCTGGTCGTCGCCGAAGTGAGCCACACCGGCAGCCGTGAACGCGCCAGTGGTGCGAGCTTCCGGCGCCTCGCGGCCTATATCTTTGCGCAGGATCGCCCCGCAGGCGGTGAGAAAATCGCCATGACCGCGCCGGTGCTTCAGGACGAAACCCAGCCGGGGGAATGGCGGATGCGGTTTGTGATGCCGTCGAAATATACGCTTGCAACCCTGCCGCCTGCGCCGAGCGATATTACGCTCACCCAAATGCCTGCACGGCGGATGGCGGCGATCCGGTTCTCGGGCAATGGGGGAGCCCGCGATCTCGCGCTGATGGAGGCTCGTCTGCGGGACTGGATGATGGGGCAGGGCCTGATGCCTGCTGGCGAGGCCGAATTTGCCTTCTACGACGCGCCAATGGTGCCGGGGCCGCTGCGCCGCAACGAGGTGCTGATCCCCGTCGCGGCGAAGTGACCGGCGGCGCAGGAGGGCGTCACGCGTCCTGCATCCGGCCCGTACCAGCGGGCGCATCGGCGAGATAATCGGCTTCCCATTGCTCGAACTCACTGCGGCTCAGCAGATAGCGTTCGCGCGCTTCGTGGAAGCTGATCGCCTTTTCGTGCACGGCGCGGACAACTTCGTCCTTGCGCGCCTTTGACCAGTGGACGCGGTGCGTCTTGGGCAGGGCGTTGTAGCTCTTGATCGCATCGGCGATCGAAATCTCTCTGGGGTAGGCCATCAATCTGCTCCTCATCATGTGTGCTCATCGCCCCCGATGGCCTGAGTGTTGACGGGAAGACCTAACCAGACCTTTCCAAACAGGGTTAATTTTGCGTTGAGGAAGCGTCCCGTGCCGTGTGTGCGACGAACCGAGGTGAAAGTGTCGGCATGGTTTACAGGCAGTTGCGTTGCCTTGCGGGCCTAACGCAAAAGGGGCGGCTCCTTGCCGGAACCGCCCCTTCGCAAATCACCTGTCAGCGCGTGCCTAGCCGCCGGCCACGGGCGCCATGAGCCGCTGCATCAGGTAGATGAATTGCAGCGCCTGAAGCTTGGCGCGCTGGTCGTTGTCGACCCCGCCGGAGTGGCCCCCGGTGGTGTCCTCGAAATAGTAATAGGGCTGGCCGAGCGCCTTCAGTTTGGCCGCACCCTTGCGCGCGTGGGCGGGGTGGGTGCGGTCATCGGCGGTCGAAGCCCAGAGAAACGGCGCGGGGTAATCAACGCCTGCGACGATCTTCTGATATGGGGAATAGCCCTCGATCCAGGCGCGCTGTTCGGGGATGCGCGGATCGCCATATTCGCCGATCCACGAAGCCCCGCGCCCGATCACATGGTAGCGCAGCATGTCGAACAGCGGGATCTGCACGATCGCCGCGTTCAGCAGGTCGGGGCGCTGAGTGAAGAAGGTGCCGACCAGCAGCCCGCCCTGCGAGCCGCCCTGGATCCCGAGGTGCTCAGGGCTGGTGAAGCCGCGCTTCACCAGATCCTCACCCACCGCGATGAAATCGTCCCAGGTGCGCTGCTTGTTCTCGCGGATCGCGGTCTGGTGCCACTGGGGTCCGAACTCGCCCCCGCCGCGCAGGTTGGCGAGCACATAGGCGCCGCCCTTTTCGACCCACAGCTTGCCGGTCGAGCCGAGGTATCCCGGCAGGCGCGCCACCTGGAAGCCACCATAGCCGGTCAGCAGTGTGGCGGTGGAGCCGTCCAGTTTCATCCCCTTGGGCTTGACGATGAAATAGGGGATCTTGGTCCCGTCCTTGCTGGTCGCCTCGTGCTGTTCGACGTCCATCCCGGCCGGATCGAAATAGGCCGGGCTGGTCTTGAGCACGGCGGGCGGCGTGCTGCCATCGCTGTAGTAGAGCGTGGTCGGATTGAGGAAATCGCTGACCGTATACATGATCTGGTCGGTCTCGTCCGACGATGCCGCGATGCCGAGCGTCGCGTTATCGGGCAGGGGTACTTCCTTGCTGACCCACTGCCCATCCTCGAAGTTGAACTGAAGCACCTTGCCAACGACATTGTCGAGCAGCGTCACGAACAGCGCATTGCCGGTGATGGCGCCGCCCTGCTTGGTCTGGCGCTCACCCGGTGCCCAGACAAGGGTCTTCTTCGCGCCGTTGGGATTGGCTTTCCATTCCTCAAGGTCGACCGCGATCAGGCTGTCGGCGGGGAAGGTCTGGCCGTCGGTCGTCCAGTCGACATCGGTCGAGAGCAGGATGTGGCCGTCGACGATCCCGAACAGCCCGGCTTTCTTCGGAATATCGAGTTCGAGCCAGGTTCCGTTGTGCTCGACATAGTTGATGCTCTCATGGAAGCTGATGCCGCGATAGGCGGTGCGGGCATGGATCGTGCCCTTGTTGTCGCGCAGCAGGGACGCGCCGGCCCATACATCGGTAGGCTCACCGCGAAAGATTTCGGCTGCATCGGCAATCGCCGTCCCGCGCTTCCAGATGCGGCTGGTGAAGGGGTATTCACTTTCCGTCAGCGTGCCTTCGCCAAAGCCGCGACCGACCAGCAGCGTGTCGGCGTCAATCCACTGCACCCCGCCCTGACTCTTGGTGTCGAGCACAAAGCCGCCTGCAACGAACTGCTTCGTTGCCGTGTCGAATTCGCGCATGATGGTGGCATCCTCACCGCCGTCGCTCAGTGCGACCATGCACTTGGTCAGCGCGGGGGGCAGGCAGGTCATGCCCTGATAGACCCACTCTTTGCCCTCCGCCTTGGCAAGCGCATCCACATCAAGGACGATTTCCCACTCCGGCTTGGCGGTGCGGTAGCTTTCCAGCGTCGTGCGGCGCAACAGACCCTTGGGGTTGGCCTTGTCCTGCCAGAAATTGTAGAGCCCATCGGGGCGGAAGCTGACGAAGGGGATGCGGTCTTCGCTGTCGAAGATCGCCAGCGCCTCGGCCTTCAACTGGGCATAGCGCGGATCGGCCTCGAAGGCGGCCAGCGTGCGGGCGTTCTCCTTGGCGACCCAGTCCAGCGCCTCGGGGCTGCGGGCTTCCTCCAGCCAGATATAGGGATCCTGCTCGGGGCCGGGGACGCCGTCCTGCGCGACGGCTATGGTCGATGTGCTCATCGCCAGCGCAATGGCCAGCCTCGATACAAGTTTCAAGTGCGACTCTCCCATTCACGGTTGCAGCGGCTGCGCCGTTTCGGCGGCAGGGCAGCGCGAAGGTGGCCGGAGGTGGCACGGATTGCAAGGCCGTGCTTGGGGGAAATTACGGGCGCAAGATGAAGGCGCGAATGTCACGCGTGGCCAGTGTCTCGTGCGCGATTTCGCGGTAGTCACGCGCGATTGCAGCGGCGACCATGCGCTGGGCCGCGCGGTTCTGCGGTGTGACGGGGCGGTCGGCGGTGACGATCACCGGCGGGCGCGTGGCGAGGATGCGCGCGACCTCACCCACCTGCGAGGTGCCGAGCGCGTTCTGTTCGAGCGCATTGTTGAGGTGATCGGGATAGATGAAGCGGGTCGGCAGGCAGCTGCCCGTCATCCGGTAAAGCGCAGTCGGCCCGTCGAACACGAACAGACAGCGCCCAGCGGCAGCGTCGATCTGCGGCGCGATGGCGCTCGCCAGCCGCTCGGTCGCGGTGCGGTTGTCGTGCGTGAGACCATACTGGAACGGCACCAGCGCGAGGTAGAGTGCGGCCGGGATCAGCACCGGCAGGTTCAGCCGCGCCCCCGGCTTGGGCGGGAACAAGGGCAGGCTCAGGAGAATACAGGCCGGCACCAGCGCGGCGAGGTAATAGCGGTAGACGGTGGAAGGCAGGAACACCGTGGCAAGCGCGGCCACCAGCCACAGCAGCACGAAGACATAGGTCTGCGGCAGAGGCGCAGGTCCAGCGCGGCGCGCGGCGTTGAGGCCGAACAGCGCCAGCCCGCCAAGCGGCAGCAGGAACAGGATGATGTCCCGGTGCAGCCGCCCGGCATTTGCAGGCAGGCGGTCGAAGAAGGACACGAAATTGGCGAAAACGAAGGCGTCCCAATGCCCCGCCAGCGCATAGCCCGCCGCCACTAGCGCCGTCGGCAGCACGCCCAGCACGCCTGAGGCGGTGGCCAGCAGCGCCAGCCGCGCAGGCCCCGCTCCGCGCCGATGCTGACCCCACAGCGCCCACAGCCCGAAGAACAGGCATTGCGGCAGCACGGTGTATTTCACTTGCAGCGCCAGCCCGCCGATCAGCATCGCGCACAGGATCCGCAGCACCGCGAGAGGGTGGTCGGGATCGCGCACCAGCACCGCCATGGCCAGCATCATCGGGATGAAGAACGCCTCGGAGTTGCCCGAGAAGGCACCATAGATCGCGGTCAGCACCACATAGAGGAGCCCGGCGGCGGTCGCCGTCCCGCGGTCGGTCAGATCGCGCGCCAGCACGAAGGTCAGCCATGCGCCAGCCACGGTGAAGGCGGCGGCGAGGCCCTGATAGGCTTCCGGCCCCGGTCCGCCGATGGCATGGGCGAGGGCATAGAGCGCGAACAGGCCG
This sequence comes from Erythrobacter sp. W302b, assembly GCF_046452395.1. Classification (NCBI taxonomy): domain Bacteria; kingdom Pseudomonadati; phylum Pseudomonadota; class Alphaproteobacteria; order Sphingomonadales; family Erythrobacteraceae; genus Erythrobacter; species Erythrobacter sp. W302b. Next base: position 679,703 of record NZ_JBKFDH010000001.1, read on the forward strand.
AAGGGCTTGCGATCCCACAGGTCGACAAACACAATCTTGCCATCCAGCATGGCATTGCCGATCAGCGAATAGAGCTGCTCGTCGGTATCGGCGTTGGCATCGCCAAACCACGCTCCGCGCACCACCAGCGTGAACAGCAGCAATACCGCGGCCACCCACAGATCGGCTCTGATCGCGGTAGGTGCGGCACGGCTGACAGGCGTAGCGAACATGGCGCCAGCCTTGCCACGGACATGGTTAATTTTCCGGCTACGCGCGTGGGGGGAGGCCAAAGCAAAAGGGCGACCCCGCGGGGCCGCCCTCATGCGTTGCGATGATGGCGAGGCTCAGCCTTCGACGTGTTCGGCCAGGACCGTAAGGCCCTTTTCGTTCACCTCGGCAAAGCCGCCGCGCACCTGAATGATCTCGGGCGCCGCGCCGTCCTTGGCGAAGATCTGCACCGCGCCGTCGCGGATCGTGCTCATGAAGGGCGCATGGCCTTCGAGCACGCCGAATTCGCCCTCGGTGCCGGGGACGACCACCATGTGGACTTCCTCGGACCGAACGAGCTTGGCGGGGGTGACGAGTTCGAAGTGGAGGGGCATTGTGGACCTGCCTTAAATAACCGTTCGCTCTGAGCCTGTCTAAGGGCTGCACTTTTCTTCCGGTGCAGCACCTCTTCAAGCAAAACAGTGCTTCGACAAGCTCAGCACGAACGGGTGTTTGTTCTTAGACCTCTTCGGCCATCTTCTTGGCCTTGGCGACCACATCTTCGATCCCGCCGACCATGTAGAAGGCCTGCTCAGGCAGGTGGTCATATTCGCCGTCAACCACCGCCTTGAAGCTCTTCACGGTGTCTTCGATCTGCACGAACACGCCCGGGATACCGGTGAAGACTTCCGCAACGTGGAACGGCTGCGACAGGAACTTCTGGATCTTGCGCGCGCGGGCAACGATGGTCTTGTCCTCTTCCGAGAGCTCGTCCATCCCGAGAATGGCGATGATGTCCTGCAGGCTCTTGTACTTCTGCAAGGTTTCCTGAACGCGGCGGGCGGTTTCGTAGTGCTCGGCACCGACAACGCGCGGTTCGAGCACGCGGCTGGTCGAATCGAGCGGGTCAACCGCCGGGTAGATGCCGAGTTCCGAAATCGCGCGGTTCAGCGTCGTGGTCGCGTCAAGGTGCGCGAACGAGGCGGCCGGCGCCGGGTCGGTCAAGTCGTCCGCGGGGACGTAGATCGCCTGCACCGAGGTGATCGAGCCCTTGGTGGTCGAGGTGATGCGCTCCTGCAGCTTGCCCATGTCGGTCGCGAGGGTCGGCTGGTAGCCCACCGCCGAGGGGATGCGGCCGAGCAGCGCCGACACTTCCGAACCGGCTTGCGTGAAGCGGAAGATGTTGTCGACGAAGAACAGCACGTCCTGGCCTTCGACGTCGCGGAAATATTCCGCCATGGTCAGGCCCGACAGGGCGACGCGCGCGCGGGCGCCCGGGGGCTCGTTCATCTGGCCGAAGACGAGCGCCACCTTGGAGCCTTCCGAGGTCGCATTGCCTTCGGCGTCCTTGGCGATAACGCCGGCGTCGAGGAATTCGTGGTAGAGGTCGTTGCCCTCGCGGGTGCGCTCACCCACGCCCGCGAACACCGACACGCCGCCGTGGCCCTTGGCGATGTTGTTGATGAGTTCCTGAATGAGCACGGTCTTGCCGACGCCCGCGCCGCCGAACAGGCCGATCTTGCCGCCCTTGGCGTAGGGGGCGAGGAGGTCGATCACCTTGATGCCGGTGACGAGGATCGAGGCTTCGGTTGACTGGTCGATGAAGGCCGGGGCCTCGGCGTGGATCGGGGCGGTGCTTTCGGCGCCGATCGGGCCGCGCTCGTCGATCGCCTCGCCGACGACGTTCATGATGCGGCCGAGAACCTTCGGGCCGACAGGGACGCTGATCTGCGCACCGGTGTTGATGACTTCGCTACCGCGCACGAGGCCTTCGGTCGCGTCCATCGCGATGGTGCGCACGGTGTTCTCGCCAAGGTGCTGGGCGACTTCGAGCACCAGCGTCTTGTCGCCGTTCTTGGTTTCGAGCGCGGTGAGGATCGCGGGCAGTTCACCGGGGAACTGCACGTCGACGACAGCGCCGATGACCTGGCTGATCGTGCCGTTGGTGGTCTGGTTGAGAGCGGGGGCGGTGGCCATGATTGTTTCCTTGGCTTTCGATTAGAGCGCTTCTGCGCCCGCGATGATTTCGATGAGTTCGGTGGTGATCGCGGCCTGTCGGCTGCGGTTATACTGGATGGTCAGCTTCTGGATCAGCTCGCCCGCGTTGCGCGTGGCGTTGTCCATCGCGGTCATCGAGGCGCCCTGTTCCGAGGCTTCGCGCTCGAGCAGCGCGCCGAACAGCTGCGTGCGCACGTAACGCGGCAGCAGTTCTTCGAGGATTTCCTCCTCGCTCGGCTCATATTCGACCACCGAGTCCAGCACGACGGCATTGGTCGGCGCCGGGACGGGGATCAATTGGTTGATGGTCGGATCCTGCGCCAAGGCCGACTTGAAGGTCGGGTAGACGAGGTGTGCGACATCGAACCGGCCGGATTCGAACAGCGCGATCAGCTCATTGGCGATGGCTTCGGCTTCGTCGAAACCGGGGGTCTTGACCGTGCTGGTGTCAAAGCCGCCGCCGATCAGGGTCGGGAATTCGCGCTTCAGCGGCGCGCGGCCCTTCTTGCCGACGAGGTAGAATTCCACCGTCTTGCCAGCGGCCTGCAATTCCTTCGCCTTGGCCTTGGCGGCCTTGACGATGTTGGAGTTCAGACCGCCGCACAGGCCCTTGTCGGTGTTGACCACCACGAGAAGGTGACGCTGATCCGATCCGGTGCCGCCAAGCAGCTTGGGAGCGCTATCGCCCGCAACCTTGCCCGCCAGCGATGCCATCACGGCTGCAAGGCGCGTGGCATAGGGCCGCCCCGCCTCGGCCGCAGCCTGGGCACGGCGCAGCTTAGCCGCCGCGACCATCTGCTTGGCCTTGGTGATCTTCTGGGTCGACTTGACCGAGTTGATCCGGCCCTTGAGTTCCTTGAGCGATGGCACTGGGGCGTGTCCTTAAGCGAACTGCTTGGCGAAAGCTTCGAGCGCGGCCTTGGTCTTGTCCGCGACTTCGCCTTCGAACTTCTTCGAGGTGCGGATTTCGGTCAGGACCGAGGCGTGCTCGCGACGCATGTAATCGAGCATCTGGCTCTCGTATTCGTTCACGCGGTTCACCGGGATCGCGTCGAGGAAGCCGTTGGTGCCGGCATAGATCGACACGGTCTGCTCTTCGAACGGCATCGGCGAGAACTGCTTCTGCTTCAAGAGCTCGGTCAGGCGCGCACCGCGGTTCAGCAGCTTCTGCGTCGCGGCGTCGAGGTCCGAGCCGAACTGCGCGAAGGCCGCCATTTCGCGGTACTGCGCAAGGTCGAGCTTCATCGAGCCCGAAACCTTCTTCATCGCCTTGGTCTGGGCAGCACCGCCCACACGCGACACGGACAGGCCGACGTTAATCGCCGGACGGATCCCTTGGTAGAACAGGCCGGTTTCGAGGAAGATCTGGCCGTCGGTGATCGAGATCACGTTCGTCGGAATATAGGCGGACACGTCGCCCGCCTGGGTCTCGATGATCGGCAGCGCGGTCAGCGAGCCGTGGCCGTTTTCCTCGTTCATCTTCGCCGCACGCTCGAGCAGGCGGCTGTGGAGATAGAACACGTCGCCGGGGTAAGCTTCGCGGCCCGGAGGACGACGCAGCAGCAGCGACATCTGGCGGTAGGCGACGGCCTGCTTGGACAAGTCGTCATAGACGATCACGGCGTGCATGCCATTGTCGCGGAAGAATTCGCCCATCGCGCAGCCGGTGTAGGGCGCGAGGTACTGAAGCGGGGCGGGCTCGGAAGCGGTCGCGGCGACGACGATGGAATATTCCATCGCGCCGTTTTCTTCGAGCTGCTTGACGATCTGCGCGACGGTCGAGCGCTTCTGGCCGACGGCGACATAGACGCAGTAGAGCTTCTTGCCCTCGTCGTCGCCCTGGTTGGCTTCCTTCTGGTTGATGAAGGTGTCGATGGCGACGGCGGTCTTGCCGGTCTGACGGTCGCCGATGATCAGCTCGCGCTGGCCGCGGCCCACGGGCACGAGGGCGTCAATCGCCTTGAGGCCGGTCTGGACGGGCTCCGAGACGGATTCGCGCGGGATGATGCCCGGCGCCTTCACTTCGACGCGGCTGCGCTTTTCAGCGACGATCGGGCCCTTGCCGTCGATCGGGTTGCCGAGCGCATCGACCACGCGGCCGAGCAGGCCCTTGCCGACCGGCACGTCGACGATGGTGCCGGTGCGCTTGACGACATCGCCTTCCTTGATCTCGGCGTCCGAGCCGAAGATCACGACGCCGACATTGTCGGCTTCGAGGTTGAGCGCCATGCCCTGCACCCCGTTCGAGAATTCCACCATCTCGCCGGCCTGCACCTGATCAAGGCCGTGGATACGGGCGATCCCGTCACCCACCGACAGCACGGTGCCGGTTTCGCTGACTTCAGCCTCGGTGCCGAAATTGGCGATCTGGTCCTTGATGACCTTCGAGATTTCTGCGGCGCGGATTTGCATGGGTAGTGTCCTTTAAGCCTGCATGGCTTTGGCAAGCGAGTTGAGACGGGTGCGGATCGAGGCATCAATGCGCTGCGAGCCGATGGTGACGACGAGGCCGCCGAGCAGGTCGGGATCGACCGCGGCGGTGAGCATGACAGTGCGGCCTTCGCGCGCGGTCAGCTTGGTCTTCAGACTGGCGAGCTGATCGTCCGACAGCGGGTGCGCGCTGGTGACGGTCGCGGTCACTTCGCCGCGCTGGGCTGCGGCAATCGCCTTGAAGGCGCTGACAATCGCGGGGAGCTTGCCGAGGCGACGATTGGCGGCGAGCACGCCGAGGAAGTTGGTCGTCAGCGGGCTGAGCTTCAGCTTCTTGGCCACCGCCGCCATCGCCTGGCCCTGCACGTCGCGGGCCAGTTCCGGATTGGTGGTCAGTGCGGCCAGATCGCCCGATTCGGCCAGGGCAGCGCCCAGCGTTTCGAGATCGCTCTCGACTGCGGTCACCTTGCCACCTTCGGCGGCGAGATCGAACAGGGCCGAGGCATAGCGTCCAGCCAGGCTAGCCTTGATACCGGCGGAAATATCCACGCGCGTGCAATCCTCTCGGAACCTTCAAAAGGGTAATTTGCTTGGGCCTTGGAAACGGGGCGTGCGCAAGGGCTGCCCTCAAGGTTGGCGCGCGCCTAGCAATTGATTCCCGTTCCTGCAAGCCAAGAGGGGCGGGAATTGTGCAGGTGCGAATAAAGCAGGCCGGTCGCCGGGGCTGCCGGGCGTGTCACTCCTCGCGATAGGCTGGAGCAAGTGCCGCGGCCGCTTCGTCCATGGCGCGGGCCACGTCAGGCTGGCGCAGCAGCTCGGCGCAATAGAACACGGGTGCCGTGGCCGACCCGCCGGTGTCCTCGACCTTGACCAGCGCCATCGGGGTTGCGGCCAGCGCGGCATCGAGCGCGGGGAGCAGGATGTCGAAGGCGGCGAAGATGTCGCCGCGGGATTTCTCTACCAGCACCTGGCCCCAGCGGTCGCCCTGTTCCCGAAGCACCCGGGCGTCGGTTTCGGGCAAGCCCTTGGTGCCGACCGAGCGCAGGCAGTGCGCCATGGCAAAGCCGTTGATGTGGCTTTCGAGCAGCGATTGCGCCGCGCTGTTGCGTGCGCTCTGCGGGGTGGCGCAGGCGCTCATCGACAGCAGCAGTGCCAGTATCGCACCGACCCTGCGCATCAGGCGATGTCCCGCAATCCGCCGACCGCCGTCCGCGGGCTGTCCGCCCACATCGGTCTGACATTGGGTTTGGCCATGCGCTTGTCCCCTCGCCGGGCCGTCGCCCGCCCGAGCGTGTAGGCTATCGCTGCGGCGAGGGACATTCAAGCAGGTCTGGCACGGGCACCGGCTGGATCGGAGGCCCCTTGCTCCGGTTCACTCCGCTTGCGCAGGAACGAGGAACTGGCAATCCGGCTTCTCGTCCGCGCATTCCTCTTCATAGGCGGCAAGTACGGCGCGTGTCACTTTCCCGCGCCAGCTGTTGCGGCCCACTTCATAGGCGCCTTCGAGGTAAGCGCGGTCGAAGGCGGTCAGGCCCTCCGGCGCCAGATCGGGGCCATCAGCGAACAGGCTGAGGATCGACCGGGTCGAGACGGTTTCGAAATCGGTGGTGCGACTTGGGTTTGCGAGCAGGTGCATCGCGGCGTAATCGCCGAGTTGAGCGGGCGCCGCGCCGGCGAGCTTGGTGGAATCGAACACCACCACCGACAGGATCTTCGAGTGATAGACGCTCCCCTGAAGACGGGTCGCGCGCGCCTTCTGGAGAACCGGCACGCCATTCTCGACATAATCCAGCCCGCCGAGTGCGACGACCTTGGTCCGGCTCCATGCAATCGCCGGCTTGCCAGCCGCCAGATCGTCGCGCAGGCGGCGAATGTGGATATCGCGGTCGAGCCCGCCGAGGATCGGGCGGTGACGCTGGACGAGCTTGTCGAACAGGCGTTCCGGCTCGTCGACGATAACCACCAGCGCATTGACCTGGCAATCCGGCTTGGGCGGATCGAGACCGGCGAGATCGGCGGCCGCCATGATGCGTGACGCGATGACCCGGCTGGCGTCCATATCGGGACCGGTCACCTGAAGGCACAACGGCTGAAAGAAGCGCGGCAGCGCGTCGAGCACCTTGATCCGCCGCGTCAGCGCGGTGATGCTGTTGGAGACGATCGCCTTGTCAATCTGGCGTTTGCCGCGCACTTCGATGGTGACAGGTTCAGGCTCAGGCTCGGGCAGAGCGGTTTGGGCGTGGAGCGGGGCAGCGATGACGGCCCCAGCGATCGCGATAATCGTCCAAGCACGCATTCCGGGACACCTGTAAATATTGTTGTATTTCAGGTGGATGATGCCGAAAACTAGCTGAACCGCTGCTTAACCCGGCGACACCGTCCTACTTCTTCGCCGTGCAGGAATAGACCAGCCGCTCGTTGGGCCGCTCGGGCAGCTTGGCGATCAGCGCGGATTGCTGTTCGCCCAAGGTGCGCGCGGCATCGCTCACCCCGCAAGCGGGCGGGGTGTAGGCGGCGCGGGCGGCGCGCGCTTCGGCGAGCGCATCCTGCCCCAACAGATAGCGGTCGGTACGCAGGGTGCGGGTATCGGGGTCATAGGTGTTGACCGCGACCGCGGCATCATCCTGCGCGGCGAAGACCCGCTGCCATTCGCCACCCTTGCCAAGCCCATATTGCGTGCGCGCGTTGACGCAGCCATCGGCCGACCAGTTGAAGGCGACATCGTCAGTCTTCGCCGCCGTCACCCGGCTGCGATCCGGGACCAGCGTGCAGATCAATGCGCCCTCGGCGGCGGCGTCTGCAACCTCGCTGCTGCGCTCCGGGCCGCCTTCCGCCTTGGCGACGGCGGCTGCGACCCGTCCCTCGATCTCGGCGAGTCCGGGGCGGGTGAACCACAGCAGCAATGCGACGACCAGCGCGGCGGTGGCTGCGCCCGCGGCAATCATCGCGTGTTTGCGCCGGGCCTCGTCACCGCGCCACACGGCGGCGGCATAGCCAATCCCGATCGCGGCCAGCAAAGCGATCAGCGCCAGCGCCATGCGGTTTTCGCGCGCTTCGAGCACCTCCATCTGGGCGCTGAGCCGCGCGGTCTCCCGCACTTCGCGCAGGGTTTCGGCACGGTCGGCCAGCTTTTCGCGGGCCAGAGATTGTTCGGCTTCGAGCCGCTGGCGCTCCTCGGCATTCAACTCGTCGATCGAGCGGCAGGGGAGGGTGTTGGTCACGGGCTCGACCCCGTTCTTGCGCAGGAACGGCACCAATTCGCGCAAGGACACCGCGAAGTAGAACTCCGCCTCGCCGCTGTCCGAATCCGCGCTGAAACTGTTGACCCCGATCACCCGCCCGCACGGATCGAGCAGCGGCCCGCCCGAATTGCCGCGCGCAATCGGCGCGGTGTGGAGGATCGTATCGAACTGGCGCGATGGCCGCTCGCCCGACAGGAACCCGCGCGATTTGACCGGCGGCTGAGCGCGGAAGATGTCCGCCATATCGAGCCCTTGGGCCAGATCGACGTTCATCGGATAGCCCACGGCGGCCACCTCGCCCAGATTTCCGCCCGCTCCGCCCGCCAGCGCCAGCGGCGGCAGGCGCAGGCTGTTCGGCGCGATCTCCAGCAGCGCCAGATCATTGCGCGGGCTGATCGCAACCACCCGTGCAAAGGCCCCGCCAGCGCCCTCCGGCGGCACGATCCCGATCCGCAAGGTATCGTCTTGCGCCGCCTCGCTCACGACATGGGCATTGGTGATGATCCGCGTGGCAGAGACCGCGAAGCCGGTGCCGTGGCTCACGGGGACAGGCTCGCCATTCTCCTCGCCGATGATCACCACCCGCACCACGCCGCGCGCCGCCGCATCGACATCGCCGGGGTCGGCCTGCGCCGGTGTGGCCAGGGGCATGGCCAGCACGGTGAGCAACAGCGCGAGGAGCAGGGTGGAGACGGAGCGAAGGCGGATCATAGCGCGCAGCTATAGCCATTTTTTCACGGCGCGCGACATTGAACGCAAGACCTGGGGATGCGGCGCGGGTGCGGCAGCCGCTATTGGGCGGAAGCGATCCAGGAGGACCCGATGGACTATGTGATTGAAGGGCTCGACCCGGCTGATTTTGCGCCGCTGTTCGGGCTGGACGATGCCGCGCTTGCGCAGCGCGGGGTGGTGCGAATGCAGGTCGATGCGCATCCCGGTTTTCCGTGCCGGGTGACGCTTGAGGATGCGGTGCCGGGGGAAAGCGTGCTGCTGCTCAACCACGTCAGCCGTGCGGGCGCCGGTCCCTACCGCACCAGCCACGCGATTTTCGTGCGCGAGGGGGTGGAGACTGCGGCGCGCTACAGCAACGCGGTTCCACCCGTCTTTGCGCCGCGCATCCTCTCCTTGCGGGGGTTTGACGCTGCGGGCATGATGGTCGAGGCCATGCTGACGCAGCCGGGAGAGGCGGACGCTGGCCTCCGCCGGCTGTTTGCCGATCGGGCGATCGTCGCGGTCGATGTGCACAACGCGGTGCGGGGGTGCTTTGCCGCGCGGGCGGTGCGGACGAGGGAATGTTTCACGTGAAACATAATAAGAACATGACCGATGACGAGCGCTGGCAGGCGGTGCTGGACAAGGACCGGCGGTTCGATGGCGCCTTCGTCACCGGCGTCCATTCGACCGGGATCTATTGCCGCCCCTCTTGCCCGGCGCGGGCGCCCCTCAGGAAAAACGTGCGGTTCTATCGAGACGCGCATGAAGCGGCAACGGCAGGGCTACGACCTTGCAAGCGGTGCTTCCCGAACACCCAGAGCGCCGAAGAGGCCTGCGTGCTCGCCGCGCTGACCGCGATCCGGGAGCGGGGGGCAATGACCCTCGACGAGCTGGCCGATCTCACGGGGTATACTGCGACGCATTTCCAGCGCCTGTTCAAGCGTTCCACCGGGCTTTCGCCCGCACAATACGCCCGCGCGTTGCGGCAACAGCAGGCCCACCAGGCGCTGACGCAAGTGCAACGGGTGGGCGATGCCATTGCGCAAGCCGGCTATGGCAAGCCAGAGCAGTTCTATGCAGAGACGAAAGGCACAATGGGCATGACGCCAAGCGAATGGCGCAAGGGCGGGGCGGGCAAGCGGGTGCATTGGGCGGTGCTGGCGACCTCGCTTGGGGAGATGCTGGTTGCCGCGACCGAGAAGGGCGTGTGCTGTCTCGCCTTCGGGGAGGGCGAGCCGGAGTTGCGGGCAAGGTTCCCGCGCGCCGAGCTGGTCCCGGCGGGCGACGACTTCCGCGGCCTGTTTGCCGAGGTGCTGGCGGCGGTCGAACAGCCGGGGCCGGGCAATGCCGCCATCCCGCTCGACGTCCACGGCACCGCGTTTCAGCAGCGTGTCTGGGCAGAACTGCGCCGCATCCCGCATGGCGAGACCCGCAGCTACGGCGAGCTGGCCGCCGCTCTCGGCAACCCCAAGGCCAGCCGCGCGGTGGGCGGGGCCAATGGCGCGAACCATGTCGCGGTGCTGATCCCCTGCCACCGCGTGATCGCGGCGGACGGGTCGCTGGGGGGCTATGCCTATGGGCTGGATATCAAGGGGGAGTTGCTGAGAAGGGAGGGGGTGTGAGGGATGGTGCGATGTTGATCCACGCGTCATCCCAGCGAAAGCTGGGACCTAGAGCGGCCAGCGCCGTCCTGTGCGGCCCTCGGCCCCAGCTTTCGCTGAGGTGACGAGGAAGGACCGCGACCGAAAGTCTATGCTTGGGGTCGAGCCGGGGACCGCTTTTTTTTCAATGACCTGATGGATCGCGAGACCCGCGGCGGCGGCTGGGTCTACATCATGGCGGATCGTTACCGCGGGACGATGTATGTCGGCGTCACCTCGGACATGCCCACGCGGGTGAGCCAGTATCGCGCGGGCACGGGATCGGAATTTTGCGCGCGATATGGCCTCAATCGGCTGGTCTGGGCCGAACATTGCGGTTCCATCGACGCCGCCATTGCGCATGAAAAGCGCATCAAGCGGTGGCGGCGCGAGTGGAAGTTTGGGCTGATCGAAAAGGCCAACCCTGATTGGGATGACCTGCTTAATCGGGTGCTTGGCTGAAGAAGTGGGGCCCCGGATCAAGTCCGGGGTGACGAAGCTAGTCCAGCTTCGGCGGCATCCCCGGCTCGCACTTGGCCATCGCCGCCTGATACGCCGGGCGTTCGCCGATGCGCTTCAGGTAGGCTTGCAGGTTCGGCATCCCCTCGATGCTCATCCCGCTCATCGCGCGGCTGGTGGTGAGCTGGAAGCCCATCATGATGTCCGCTGTGGTCAATTGCGACCCGCCGAAATAGTCGGCCTCGCCCAGCCGCTTCTCGACGATCGCCCAACCCTTCTGCACCCGGTCGGCGACGAAGGGCGGCAATTCCTTGGCGCCCATGAACTGCGCCACCAGCGCCATCATGCCGTTGGTCATGAAGGTCGCGTTGGCCCAGTGGAGATAGAACAGGTGATCGGCAAAGTCGGGGTGATCCACCCCCGGTACCAGCGCCGTATCGGGCGCGTATTTGGCGATGATGTAGTCCATGATCGCGCCGCTTTCGCCCAGCACAAGATCGCCATCGGTGATGACCGGCGCGATGCCCATCGGGTGCAGCGCCTTGTAGTCATCGGGCGCGAGGCGGTTGTCGGTGCGGCGGGTGTAGAGCTTGAGATCGTAGTCCAGCCCCAGCTCCTCGGCGAGCCAGACGATACGTTCGGATTGCGACAGGCGCAGGTGGTGGATGGTCAGCATGGCTCTCTCCCTTGTTCGATGCGCGCCCAGCCTTTGCGGGCGGGTTCGAGAGAGTCGAGGAATTTTTCGGCACTTTCGAGATATTCGCGCTGCTTGGCCTCGCCCATCCGGTCCCACGTAGCGAAGATGCGCCCGATGCGGTGATTGCTTTCCAGCCGCGCGCGGTTTCGGTCCATGAAATGCCAGTAGAGGGGATTGAAGGGGCAGGCGTTCGGCCCGGTCTTCTGCGCAACCTTGTAGCGGCACTTGCCGCAATAATCGGACATCTTGTTGATGTAATTGCCCGACGCCGCATAGGGCTTGGTCGCGAGCCTGCCGCCATCGGCATAGAGCACCATGCCGCTGACGTTGGGCAGCTCGACCCAGTCGAACGCATCGGCATAGACCGCCAGATACCAGTCCTGCACTTGCCTAGGATCGATCCCGGCGATCAGGCAGAAATTGCCGAGCACCATCAGCCGCTGGATGTGGTGCGCGTGGGCGTCTTCCCGCGTGGTGCGGATACAGTCTGAAAGGCAGCGCATGTCGGTCTTGCCGGTCCAGAAGAACTCCGGCAGCGGGCGGTGGGCGGCGAGTTCGTTCGCCTCGGCCAGCCCCGGCATCGTGTACCAGTAGAACCCGCGCACATATTCGCGCCAGCCGATGATCTGGCGGATGAAGCCCTCTACGGAATTGAGCGGAGCCTTGCCCGATTTATAGGCAGCCTCGGCAGCGCGGCACAGCTCCAGGGGATCGAGCAGTCCGATATTGAGGCTGGTCGAGAGCATCGAGTGATAGAGGTCGTCCTTCCCGTGGACCATCGCGTCCTGATAGGGGCCGAACAGGTTGAGCCGCTGGGAGAAGAAGGCCTCGGCCGCTTCCAGCGCCTCGGCGCGGGTGACGGGCCAGCCGAACGGTTCCAGATCGCCGAAGTGATCGGCGAAGCGTTCGCCGACCAGCGCGATGACCTCCTGCGTGATGGCGTCGGGCGCGAATTTCGGCGCGGGGGGCGCTGTCATCTCCCCCTTGGGCGGTTCGCGGTTTTCGGCATCGAGATTCCAGACGCCGCCCGTGGGCTTGTCGCCGTCCATCAGCAGCCCCGTCTTGCGGCGCATCTCGCGATAGAAATACTCCATCGTGAGGTGCTTGCGCCCGTCGGCGAAGACGCGGAACTCGGCGTGGGTCGCGATGAAGCGGGTGTCAGGAAGGATGCGGACCGGGCAGGGCAGGCGGTCCTCCCATTCGCAAACCGCCTGCTGGACGCGCCACTCGCTCGCTTCGGTGATGCGGACTTCGGAGGCGCCGTGGCGTTCCGCCGCGCGCGAGACTTCGCCGGTGAAGCTGCCGGTGTTGGCGGGATCATCCAGCGCGACGTAATCGACCTGCCAACCTTCCGCGCGCAGGTCTTCGGCGAAGTGGCGCATGGCCGAAAAGATCAGCACGATCTTCTGCTTGTGGTGCTTCACATAGGTCGCCTCGTCCCACACCTCCATCATCAGGATGCGGGTTTCGGCAGGCGAAAGGCCATCGAGGCTGGAAAGATGGCGCGAAAGCTGGTCGCCAAGGATCGGCACGAGAACGGGGCGGGTCATGCGAGGGGATACGCGCGCGCCCCCGCTTTGGTTTCGCGCCGGCGTTACTGCGTGACCTCCAGCGCCCGCCATGCAGCGGCGGAGAAGGCCGGATCATTGAGCATCGAGATCAGCAACCCGCGCGCCATCTCTTTCTCCCCCCGACGGCTCAGCGCGGTCGCCTGCGCATAGCGGAAATCGCCTACCCCGGCGTTATGCAGGAACGCGCGCTCGAGCTGTTTTTGCGCGGCGAGCGGCGGCGTGCGGCCCTGTTCGATATAGGTCTGGTGATAGAGCGCGGCGGCGAGCGGATGACGTTCGGGATTGCGCGCCTGCTTTTTCAGCAGCGCCCGCACTTCATCGTAAGAGGGCGGATCGTCCGGGTTGCCCTCGCGCACCAGCCGGGCGAGCATGATCTCGGCCTTGAGCCGCTGCGCGCTCTCCAGATCGGGATCGATCGCCAGCGCGCGATTGACCGCACGCCACGCTTCGGCGTCGGAATAGGGATTGGCCATGACGATCAACTCGCCATTGGAAAAGCCGAAGCCGCGGAACACCGGCCGACCGCCGAAATCGCTGTGCTGCACGCGGGCATATTCGGCCGCGGCAAATTCGTACCACACCAGCGCGCTATCGGGGTGGTCGGCGGTCACTTCGCGCAGGTCCCTCGCGGTGGATTTGAGGCGGGTTTCGAGCAGGCGTTCGAATCTGAGGTCGATCACGGCAATCTCGTCGCGGCGCATCGGGCGGATCGTGACCCGGTAGGTAGCGGGCGGATCAACCTTGACCCGCCGCACCGGCGCCACGACCCGCCGCCGCGCCAATTCCTGCGCCAGCGCGTCGAGATCGCCAAGCTCGCGTGCGGCATCCTCCATGTCGCGCCCCCTCGCATAGGCATCGACGTAGCGATCAAGCACCCCGGCGAAGCGCTGTTCGAGCAGCAGCGGGCTGGCCAGCGCGCGGCTCACGTCGAGGAAGCGGGCATATTCCTCCTCCGTGCGGTGGCGAAAGCGGACGCGCAGCGCTTCGGCCAGCGCCTGGCGGGTGATGCCGCTGACCGGTGACAGGCGGCGCGGCTGACCGATGATGAAAACGCCTTCGCTTTCCGGCTTGTCGGAGCGGACGGCGGTGGCGAAGTAATGCGACAGGCCCGCCGAGGTCCACATCGGCTTGGGTCGGAAGAAAGCGTTGCCGAGATGGAACTGCGTCAGGCAGTAGAAAATCTCGCCCGGATCGGGTTGCCCTGCCGCGTCGGGCGCATAGAGCGCATAGGCGACCGGCAGTTCGGCATGGTTCTCGCACACCGCCGTCGCGCCGAAATCGACCACCCGCGCAATGCGGCGGGGATTGGGGATGAGGAAGAATTCGGGCTTGCGGCCGTGCCATGTCTCGCCCGGCAGCAGGCCATTGAGCACACGATCAAAATCCTCGATCGTCTGCATCAGCGCGCGCAGCTCGCTGTCCTCCATCTGCGCATGGACGATGTAATGGTCGCTTTCGGCGCGCAGCCACGGGTTGGCGTGCGCGGGCAGAGAAGGGCCGAAGATCAGGATGAGCAGCAGGCACAGGCGCGACACCATGTGTCACATCATATCATTGGACGAACGCCTGTAAATACAGGGTCAAACGAAGCTGTAAGGGTCGATATCGATGCCCACCCGCACGCCGGGGGCAAAGTTCACCGCGCCGATCCAGTCGCGCAGCACCGCCTGAAGATTGGCGCTGCGCTTCGCGCTGACGAGAAAGCGGTAGCGATAGCGCCCGCGCAGCAAGGCAAGCGGGGCCGGGGCGGGGCCGAGGATCTGGACATCGGCCAGCCGGGGCCGGACATCGCCCAGCCGATGCGCGGCCTCGCGCGCTTCCTTTTCGTCTTCGCTGGACAGGATGATCGCCGCCCAGCGGCCGAACGGCGGCGCGCCCGCATCACGCCGCCCGGCGGTTTCGGCGGCGTAGAAGGCATCGCGGTCGCCCCCCGCCAAGGCCGCGATGACGGGGGCATCGGGGTGGCGGGTCTGGATCAGCACCTCGCCCGGCTTGGCCCCGCGCCCGGCGCGGCCCGCAACCTGTGCGATCTGGCTGAAGGTGCGCTCGCCCGCGCGCAGGTCTCCGCCTTCAAGACCGAGATCGGCATCGACCACACCCACCAGCGTCAGTTCGGGAAAGTGGAAGCCCTTGGTCACGAGTTGCGTGCCGATGATGATGTCGATCGCGCGTTCTTCGGCCATGGCGATGAACTCCGCCGCGCGGTCGGGCGTGTTGAGCGTGTCGCTGGTCGCCACCGCCACCCGCGCGGCGGGGAACAGGGCGGCGACTTCGGCGGCGATGCGTTCCACGCCAGGGCCGCAGGCGACGAGGCAATCGCTCTCGCCGCATTCGGGGCAAGCCTCGGGCACCCGCGTCTCGAACCCGCAATGGTGGCAGGCGAGGCGGGCGGAAAGGCGATGCTCGACCAGCCATGCACTGCACGACGGGCATTTGAACCGATGCCCGCAATTGCGGCACAGCGTCAGCGGGGCATAGCCGCGCCGGTTGAGGAACAGCAGCGATTGTTCGCCCTTCGCCAGCCGGTCGCGCAATCCCTCCACCAGCGGCCCGGCAAGCCAGCGCTGACTGCCCGGCTTTTCTTCGGTGAGGTTGACCAGCCGCACCGTCGGCAGGCTCGCCCCGCCGAACCGGGCGGGCAGGTCGAGCTTCGTGTAAACGCCGATATCCGCCATGTGCAGGCTTTCCAGCGCCGGGGTGGCGCTGGCGAGGATCACGGGCACTCCCTCAAACCGCGCGCGCATCACGGAAACGTCGCGCGCGTTGTAGCGCACGCCGTCATCCTGCTTGAAGCTGATCTCGTGCGCTTCATCGACCACGATCAGCCCGAGATTGGCATAGGGCAGGAACAGCGCCGAGCGCGCGCCGACCACCACCTGAGCGCTCCCGTCAGCAATCGCCCGCCATGCGCGGCGGCGCTCGGTCGATTTCAGCGAGGAGTGCCACAGCACCGGCGCTGCACCGAACCTCGCCGTAAAGCGGCTGAGGAAATTCTCTGTCAGCGCGATTTCGGGAAGCAGAACCAGCACCTGCCGGTCCATGCGGATCGCTTGCGCCACGGGTTCGAAATAGGTCTCCGTCTTGCCCGAGCCCGTCACCCCGTCGAGCAGGAAGGGGGCAAAGGCCTCTGCCTTGACGGCATCGGTAAAGATCGCCGCGACCGAAAGCTGATCGGGTGACAGGTCCGGCTGGTGATGATCGGGGTTGGCGAGCGGGTAGGGGCGGTCGACGTTCACCACCACCGGTTCCAGCAGACCGGCCCCGGCCATGCCGCGCAGCACGCCTTCCGAAACGCCCGCAAGCGCGGCAAGTTCGCGCATCGTGCCCTGCTCGCCTGCGAGCGTCTCCAGCGCGGTCTTGCGCTGCGCCGTCAGCCGTCCGCTCGCCGCTGCGCCGGTCAGCCGGTATTCGGTCATGGTCGCCGGGCCGCCCAAGGCGCCGCCGCTCGACAGCGCCATGCGCGCGACCGAGGCGAGGGACGCGCAGTAGTAATCGGCGGTCCATTCGATCAGCCGCCGCAAGGGCGCGGGCAGGGGCGGGACGGGCAGCACCTCGAGGATCGGACGCAGACGCTCGAAAGCGATTTCGTCGCCCGGCAACCGGCCATCGTCCCACACGATCCCGGTCACCTTGCGCGGCCCCAGCGGCGCAATCACGACGCTCCCCGCAGGCGCGCTGACGCCCTCGGGCAGCCGGTAATCCAGCGGGCCAAGCGCGGCGTTCAAAATGAGGAGGCGAACCCGGTTCATCTTGCCGCCATATGGGGCTTGGCAAAGGACAAGGGCAAGCTGGGAGACCCGAGAAAATGACAAGCGAGACCTTCATCCCGACCCGCCGCAGTCTGCTCGCCGGAGCCATGGGCGGCGCGACTATGCTGCTGCTTCCCGGCTGTGCCAGCACCGGCGGCTATTCGATGGTGGAAGCGGTGCGGCGGCTCTTGCTACTCGCCTCCGAGAACGCCTTTGCGCGCCTGACTGCCCCCGGCGGCTTCTGGGACGAGCAGGTGGCGCGGCTCGGCCTCGCCAACCTGATGGGCACGCGCGGCGATGTGCTGTCGCGCATTCTCACCTCGGCGCTGGTCAAGGACCGGCTGGAGGAGCGCTTTGCCACTTTCGCGATCGACGCAAGCTTCCGCGCCGCGCCCGTGGTGACGGACGCGATCCAGATGATCGGTTTCGACAACGCCATTGCGCTGGTGCGCGGTGGCCCGGATGCCGCGAGCAGCTATTTGCGCAGCGAAGTCGGCCCGGCGCTGATCGATGCGGTGGTGCCCGAACTGGGCGAGGCGATCCGGCTGAGCCGCGATCCGCTGATCGGGCAGGCGCTGAGCGCGCTCACCGGGGTCGATGCCGCAGGCGTGGCCGACCGGTTGGGCCGGGAAGTGGACAACGCCATCTGGGGCGAAATCGCGCGCGAGGAAGCCGCGATCCGCGCCGATCCGCAAAGCACGCGCGATCCGCTGCTGATCGGCGTGTTCGGGCTGGGCGGCCGGATCTAGAAGCGCCAGTTCAGTGTCAGTTGCGGCACGTGGCTGATCGCGTCAGGGCTGCCGGGGCGCGGCGTGATCTGGAGCATGTAGCTGGGCGCAATATCGAGCCGGTCGTTCACCTGATAGGACAACCCCACGATATTGCGCACCTGCTCGGTGCCGCGCCGTCCTGCATCGCGGCGTGACTGAATGATTCCGAACCACTCCGCCGAACCGAAGACTTCGAGCCGCGGCGCGACAGGCTGGGTATATTGCACGCGCTGGCGGATGCGCAGTTCGACCCGGTCCGCCCCGTCGAACCAGCGCTGTTCGAAGCGGGTCCGCAGATCAAGGCCGCCACTGGCATAGCGGAACTGCTGGTGCGGGCGATATTCGCTCACGCTGCCGGTTTGGAACAGCGACATCCCGCCACCGATTCGCAGCTCGTCATCGAGGGCCTTTTCGACGCTCACTCTGAAGGTCTGCTGATCCGCACCGAATTCCGGGTCGCGCCAGCGATAGGATGTGTCGACCGTCAGATAGAGATCATCGGTCAGCTTGCCTCGGGCGAAGCCGACCACCCAGAATTGCGTGTCTTCCGGGTTGGCTTGCGCTTTCGACGGTTGCCAAGCCGCCAGTGTGGCGGCAAGCAGCATCCCGAAACGCGTCGACCATCGTGTCATGCGCGCCACCTAGGCCCGCCATATGGCGCTGGCTATCGTAATTTGCCGGAGTGAACCCATGAAATTCTTCGTCGACACCGCCGAGATCGAGCCGATCCGCGAACTCGCCGCCACCGGCCTGCTCGACGGGGTAACCACCAACCCCTCGCTGATCGCCAAATCGGGGCGGGATTTCATGGAGGTCACCCGCGAAATCTGCGGCATCGTCGATGGCCCGGTCAGCGCCGAGGTGGTGGCATTGGACCACGCCACCATGATGAAAGAGGCCGAAGTCCTCCGGAAGATCGCGGACAATGTCTGCATCAAGGTGCCGCTGACGGTCGACGGCCTCAAGACCTGCAAGGCGCTCTCGTCCGAGGGCACAATGGTCAATGTGACTTTGTGCTTCTCGGCCAATCAGGCGCTGCTGGCGGCGAAGGCGGGCGCGACCTTCATCTCGCCCTTCGTCGGGCGTCATGACGATAACGGCTTCGACGGGATGGACCTGATCGAGGACATCCGCCTGATCTATGACAACTACAATTTCGCCACCGAAATCCTGGTCGCCAGCGTGCGGCACACCACCCACGTCTTGCAGGCCGCCAAGATCGGGGCTGATGTGATGACCGCGCCGCCCAAGGTGATCCACGATCTGTTCAAGCACGTGCTGACCGACAAGGGCATCGAAGGCTTCATGGCCGATTGGGCCAAGACGGGTCAGAGCATTTTGTAACACTCGCGATTCCCCGCGAAGGCGGGGATCTCGTGAGGCAAGGGCGGCTTGCAATGGAATGAGGTCCCTGCCTTCGCAGGGAATCGCAAATTGGAAGTTCGCGGGCGCGCACGAAAGGATAGAAGTGGCTGATCAGTCCCCGCTCGATCTGTTCAAGCAGGCGCTCACCGGCGCATCGCGGGCGATTGCGCGCGACGCGGAGGTCGAGGTGGCGTGGAGCGCCGACGTTCCGGGGGCGGCGGGCAATCGCTTCCGTGTGCCGCTGCCGGGGCGGGATCTTCCCAAGGATCAGGTGACCGAGGCGCGCGGATTTGCGGATTCCTTCGCGCTGAAGCTGCGCCACCACAACGCCGCGCTCCACGCCAAATCCGCGCCGCCTGAACCCATCGCGAGGGCGTGCTACGATGCCATCGAGCAGGTGCGTTACGAAGCCTTGGGCGCGAACCGCTTTGGCGGCATCAAAGCCAATCTCGACGCGGCGACCGAGATGCGCACCGCGGGCGACAAGATCGTTCGGGCGCAGAACTCCGCCGAAGTGCCGCTCCAGACCGCGCTCGCACTGCTGGTGCGCGAGGCATTGACCGGCGAGGCCGTGCCCGCGCGCGCGCGGGGCGGGATCGAGCTGGTGCGCGATTTCCTTGAGGAAAAGGTCGGCAAGGATTTCGGCGCGCTGGCGGAAAAGCTGGGCGATCAGGAAGCCTTCCAGAAACTCGCGCTCGACATGCTGCGCGAACTCGACCTCACCCGGCCGACCGACGCCCCCGACGAAAGCGACAGCGATTCGCCCGATGACGAGGATGGCCCGGAGGATGACAGCCAGGGCGAGGATGACAGCCAGAGCGAAGGCGACCCGCAGGCCGCCGAAATGGCCGGTGACATGGCCGAAGGCGAGGGCGATGGCGAGGAACGCTCCGACAGCGAGACCGACAGCGACATGTCCGAGGGTGAGCCGAGCGACGATGGCGATGCCTCCAACGCCCCGGTGCGTCCCAACCGTCCGCAGGCCGAAGTCCCCGCCAGCGTCGATTACAAGGCCTTCACCACCCGCTTCGACGAGGAAGTCGCTGCGCCCGACCTGTGCGATTCCGAGGAACTGGACCGGCTGCGCGCCTATCTCGACAGCCAGCTGACGGGTTTGCAGGGTGTGGTGACGCGGTTGGCGAACCGGCTCCAGCGCCGCTTGATGGCGCAACAGAACCGCAGCTGGGATTTCGATCAGGAAGAAGGCGTGCTCGATGCCGCGCGCCTTGCGCGGGTGATCATCTCGCCTGGCACGGCCTTGAGCTACAAGGTCGAACGCGATGTCGAGTTCAAGGACACGATCGTCACCCTGCTGATCGACAATTCGGGCTCGATGCGCGGGCGGCCGATCTCGATTGCCGCGATCAGCGCCGACATTCTGGCGAGGACGCTCGAGCGCTGCGGGGTCAAGACCGAGATCCTCGGCTTCACCACCCGCGCGTGGAAGGGCGGGCAAAGCCGCGAGGCCTGGCTCGCCGATGGCAAGCCGCAGAACCCCGGCCGCCTCAACGACCTCAGGCACATCATCTACAAGCAGGCCGACGAGCCCTGGCGCCGCGCGCGCCGCAATCTCGGGCTGATGATGCGCGAGGGCCTGCTCAAGGAAAACATCGACGGCGAGGCGCTGATCTGGGCGCACAGCCGCCTGCTCTATCGCCCCGAGGAACGCCGCATCCTGATGGTGATTTCCGACGGCGCGCCGGTGGACGATTCGACCCTGTCGGTGAACAGCGCCGGTTACCTTGAGGCGCATCTGCGCAGCGTGATCGAATGGATCGAGAAGGTCTCGCCCGTCCAGCTGGTCGCCATCGGCATCGGCCACGATGTCACGCGCTACTATCGCCGCGCGGTGACGATCATGGACGTGGAACAGCTCGGCGGCACGATCATGGAGCAGCTGGCGGAATTGTTCGAGGATGAGAAGGGCTCGGGGCGCAGTCGCTGATGCGGCTGCCGGCGCGCAATTCCGGTTGACGCAGCCTCCGGTCTGGCCGATGTTGCGATCAGGGTCGTTCGGGGGTTGTGTTCTTGTTGTCATTGATTTTGGCTGCTTTATTGCAGCAGGCCGCTCCCGCGTCGGCGGTGAGCGATGGCCTGCCCGCGCCGCCTGAGACCACGGCCGAGGGAGCGGTGCCCGCAGCCAATCCTGAGGCCGAAACACCCGCAGAACCGGCATCTGACGAAGTCGCGCCTGATGGCCTGTTGCTCCCCAAGACCACGCCCCTCATCATCGCCATCGACAAGGAGCTTGGCTCCAAGATCAGCACGACCGGCGAAACCTTCCCGATCCGGCTGGTGAAGCCGGTCTTGGTCGAAGGGGTCGAGGTGCTCCCCGCCGGGATCACCGGACAGGGCGAGGTCGTGCACGCCAAGAAGGCGGGGCTGGCGGGCGCTGCGGGCGAACTGGTGCTCGCGGCGCGCTATCTCGATCTGGGCGAGCGCCGGATCGCGCTGCGCAGCTTCCGCTTCATGGAGGCGGGCGAGGCCTCGCTCGGCAAGGGGCAGGACAATACCGGCGTCTCCAACGTGACCACTGCGCTTGCCGGACCGCTCGGGTTCTTCATCGGCGGCGGCAACACCAATGTCCCACCGGGCACCATCGCCAACGCCAAGACCCGCAATGACGAGCTTTTCGCGCGGCCCGCTGCCCAGGCGGCGGCACCCGCCGAACCACAGGTTGAAACGAGGGAGGAAAATCCATGAAGAAATTGATTGCTGCCGCCGTTCTTGCGGCTGCTGCACCACTGGCGATGACTGGCGCTGCCCCGGCTGCGCTGGCTCAGGCAGAGGCCGAGGGCGAATTGACCATACCCACGCCCCCGCCGGGCAAGGGCCAAGTGCTGTTCTACCGCACCGGCGGCCTCAGCGGTGCGGCATTGGGCTGCGCGGTGTTCGATGTGGGCGCTGCCGACAAGCTCTCCTCGCTCGGCGCGGGCAAGTACTTTATTCTCGTGTCCGACCCCGGGCCGCGCAGCTTCACCGTCAAGTCGCTCGAGACGAAGGACGCGCTCACCCTCGAGATCGAGGAAGGCGAGACCCAGTTCGTGCGCTGCAAGATCAAGACCGGCTTCATGTCGGGCCGCGCCGACATCGGCCCTAGCACCGAGACCGAGTTCCGCACCAAGCACAAGAACCCCAAGCTGGTCGATGCCGAGGACATGTCGGAAGCGGTCAAGGCGACCAACTACCCCTGATCCTTCCGGTTCGCCGGTTGAAAGAATAAGTCGGGGCCGCTGGCGATTTTGTCGCTTGCGGTCCCGCTCCCTATGTCGGCAAGACACCGGCCACATCACCGCCAACGAAGGCTTGTCTCATGAACGTCACTGAAGCCGTCACCACCCGCCGCTCGATCCGCGCCTTTCTCGACAAGCCGGTCGATCTCGAAACGCTCACCCGCGTAATGGACAAGGCCCGTTGGGCGGCGTCGGGGTGCAATTACCAGCCGTGGGAAGCGAGCATCGTCACCGGTCAACCCTTGAAGGACTTGCAAGCAAAGATGCTCGCCGAGGGGCCCAAGGCGGCCGAGTATGACTGGGCCGCTCCGGGGCAGGAACAGGCCTACAAGGCGCGGCTTGACGCGGTCTCGGCCGGGATGTTCGGCGCGATGGGGATCGCGCGCGAAGACGGCGCGGGGCGGATGGCCGCTATGGCGCGCAACACCACCAGCTTCGAAGCGCCCGCGGTGCTGTTCGTCTATTTCCCGCGCCTGATGAAGGAGCCGCAGTGGTCGGATGTCGGCATGTGGCTCCAGACCGTCGCGCTGCTGCTGCGCGAGGAGGGGCTCGATAGCTGCTTCCAGGAATACATGGCGATCTTCGCGCACACGATCCGCGAGTTCCTCGGCCTCGATCACGAACGCTACATGTTCTTCTGCGGCATGGCGATCGGGTATCGCGATCCCGAGGCGCCGGTGAACAATTTCGAACGCCAGCGCGTGCCGCTCGAGGAGCACGTCAAGTTCATCGGGTTTGAATAAGGGGCGTCACCCCAGCGAAAGCTGGGGCCTAGGGCGACGGGCTCAGTGCTTGCGGCCCTAGGTCCCAGCTTGCGCTGGGATGACGGAATAGGCAAAGGCCCCGGCCATGACCGATACGCCGCTCAAACTGTTCAACTCGCTCACCCGCTCGCTCGAGGTGTTCGAGCCCGTCCATCCGGGCGAGGCGCGCGTCTATTCGTGCGGGCCGACGGTCTACAACTACCAGCACATTGGCAACATGCGGGCCTATGTCTTTGCCGACACGCTGGGACGGACGCTCCAGTGGAAGGGCTACAAGCTCACCCATGTCGTCAACATCACCGATGTCGGCCACCTCACTTCGGACGCGGATGAGGGCGAGGACAAGATGGAGAAGATGGCCGCGCGCGAGGGCAAGAGCGCGTGGGATATCGCCAAGTTCTATCAGGCCGATTTCGAGCAGGACCTCGCGCGGCTCAATG
The DNA here is from genome assembly GCF_046452395.1 of Erythrobacter sp. W302b. Taxonomy (NCBI): domain Bacteria; kingdom Pseudomonadati; phylum Pseudomonadota; class Alphaproteobacteria; order Sphingomonadales; family Erythrobacteraceae; genus Erythrobacter; species Erythrobacter sp. W302b. The sequence goes on from NZ_JBKFDH010000001.1 coordinate 702,964, forward strand.
TCCAGCCCAAGCAGCACCCGCGCGCGACCGAATATGTCGCGGCGATGATCGAATGGGGCAAGTCCATCGCGGACAAGCACTGCTACGAGCTGGAGAGCGGGCTCTATTTCGATGTCTCGACGGTCGCGGATTATGGCCGGCTGGCGCGCGCGGTCACCGAAGACGGGGAGGGCCGGATCGAAAGCGTCGAAGGCAAGCGCAACGCCGCCGACTTCGCGATCTGGCGCAAGACCCCCGCTGGCGAGACGCGGCAGATGGAATGGGATTCGCCGTGGGGCCGGGGCGCGCCCGGCTGGCATCTCGAATGCTCGGTCATGGGTGAGGCGCTGCTGGGCTTCCCCTTCGACATTCACACCGGCGGGATCGATCACCGCGAGATCCATCACCCCAACGAGATCGCGCAGAACCAGGCCTATTGCTGCACGAATGGCTTGGATAATCCGCGCAATTCCGGCGCGCGCTTCTGGATGCACAACAACTTCCTCGTCGAACGCTCGGGCAAGATGTCGAAGTCCTCGGGCGAGTTCCTGCGGCTGCAATTGCTGGTCGACAAGGGCTACCACCCGCTCGCCTATCGGCTGATGTGCTTGGCTGCGCATTACCGCAGCGAGCTGGAGTTCAGCTGGGAGGGGCTGGGCGCTGCGCTGACGCGATTGAAGCGGATGGTGATGGCGGTCGAGCAACTCAAGGCCCGTCTTCCCGGCGAAGGCATGGATCCAGAAGCGATGGGCTCCGGCCTGCGCCGGGGTGACGACTGGGGCAAGTTACAGCCTGCGCTCGACAAGTTCGATGCGGCTATTGCTGACGACCTCAACACGGCCATTGCGCTCACCGCGTTCGACGACGTTTTGGCGGCTAAAAAGATTGATCCCGAGGTGAAGGCGAATTTGGCGGCCGCGATGGACGCGGTGCTGGGCCTCAACCTGCTGAACCTCACCCGTGCCGATCTGCGCATCCGCCCCAAGACGGCGACCATCACCGAAGCCGACATCGAAGCCGCGCTCGCCCGCCGCAAGGAAGCGCGCGCCGCCAAGGACTTTGCCACTTCCGACGCGATCCGTGATGAACTCGCGGCGCAAGGGGTCGAGGTAATGGACGGCGATCCGCTCGGCTGGGAGTGGAAGCTGGGTTGACCCTCTCCCCCGTCCCGGGCTTGACCCGGGACCCCGCTGCCTCCAACCCGGGCGCAAGAAAAGCTGGGCCCCGGGTCAAGCCCGGGGCGGGGAACAGAGGACCATCCATGACCATTCTTGCCATTTCCGGCTTGATCCGCCCGATGCTCGAACACCGCCTGCCCGAGGGCCTCGACGTGCGCTGGTTCATGACCCACGAGGAGGCGCTCGCTGCCGTGGCCGAGGCGGAAATCGGCTGGTTTGACATGAACGATCAGGCTGCCATGGCCGACACCCTGCGCGCGGCGACAAAGCTGAAGTGGCTCAATTCGATCTACGCCGGGCTGGATTTCCTCCCCATGGACGTGCTGATCGAACACGGGATCACCGTGACCAACGGGGCCGGGATCAATGCCATCACCATCGCCGAATATGTGGTGATGGGGATGCTCAATATCGCGAAGGGCTATCGCGAGGTGGTGCGCGCGCAGGAGCGGCGCGAATGGCTGCTCGATTCGCCCGGCAAGCGCGAGCTGGCGGGATCGAAGGCGTTGCTTCTCGGCTATGGCGCGATCGGCAAGCTGATCGCGCCGCGCCTGGCCGCCTTTGATGTCGAGGTCTCCGTCGTCCGCCGCTCGTCCCCTGTCTCTGGCGACCCCAAGACCCTCGGGCCGGATGAATGGCGCGCGCGGCTGGGGGAGTTCGACTGGATCATCCTCGCCGTCCCCGCCACGCCAGAGACCGAAGGCATGATCGGCGCGGCCGAGTTGGCGGCGATGAAGTCCGATGCCGTCATCATCAACATCGCCCGCGGCAGTGTGATCGATCAGCCCGCGCTGATCGAAGCGCTGGACAAGAAGGCCATCGGCGGGGCGTTCCTCGACGTTACCACGCCCGAGCCGCTACCTGCCGATCATCCCCTATGGGCGCTTGATAACGCGCATATTTCGATGCACCTGTCAGGCCGCGCGCAGAGCAAGATGTTCCAGCGCAGCGGCGACCGTTTCCTCGACAATCTCGGGAAATATCTGCGGGGTGAGCCGGTCGCGCCGGTGTTTGATCCGCGCCTCGGCTACTGATCGTCTCCACCCGACATTGCGGCTGTGCGCTTTGGCGCTTTTCTGCGATACCTGTTGCTGGTGTTGCGTCATCACGCAGCAGTCACAGACGCACACTAACGGGCTTGGGGGCTGATCGCAGCAGAGGGGGGATTGGCGAGCATGAGCGAGACACAGAAAGCCTCGGACCTGTTCATCAAGTGTCTTGAGGCCGAGGGCGTCGAGTACATTTTCGGGGTGCCCGGCGAAGAGAACCTCGATTTCCTCGAAAGCCTGTCGAAGTCCGAGACAATCAAGCTGATCCTCACCCGCCACGAACAGGGCGCCGGCTTCATGGCGGCGACCTACGGGCGGCACACCGGCAAGACCGGGGTGTTCCTCGCCACCTTGGGGCCGGGTGCGACCAATATGGTGACCGCGGTCGCCTACTCGCAGCTGGGCGGGATGCCGACCCTGGCGATCACTGGGCAGAAGCCGATCAAGAAATCGAAGCAGGGCCGGTTCCAGATCCTCGATGTCGTGGCGATGATGGGGCCGATCACCAAATATGCCCACCAGCTCGCCAGTGCCGACAACATCCCGAGCCGCGTGCGCGAGGCGATCCGGCTGGCCGAGGAGGAAAAGCCGGGCGCGGTCCACCTCGAATTCCCGGAAGACATCGCCGAGGAATACACAGCCAGTCAGCCGATCCCCGCCAGCCTCGCGCGGCGGCCCTCGGCCGAGCAAAAGGCCGTGCGTCAGGCCGTGCTGGCGATTGAGGGGGCGAAGGCGCCCATCCTCGTCATCGGTGCGGGCGCGAACCGCAAGATGACGGGGCGGATGCTGCGCCAGCTGATCGACAAGACCGGCATTCCCTTCCTTACCACCCAGATGGGCAAAGGCGTGGTCGATGAACGCCACCCGCTGTTCCTGGGCTGCGCGGCGCTGTCGGCCGGGGACTTCGTTCACCGCGCGATTCAGGACGCGGATTGCATCGTCAATATCGGCCATGACGTGATCGAAAAGCCCCCGTTCTTCATGCAGGCGGGCGGGCCGACCGTGATCCATGTCTCGACCCGCACGGCCGAGGTCGATCCGGTCTATTTCCCGCAGATCGAGGTGATCGGCGATATCGCCAACGCGATCTGGCAGATCAAGGAAGACATCGTGCCGCAGGGGCGGTGGGATGTCCGGCGGATGCTGGAATATCGCGTGGCCGAGGTCGCCCATACCGCGGGCCTTGCCGCCGACACGCGCTTCCCGATTTTCCCGCCGCATCTGGTGCAGCAAGTGCGCGGGGCGATGCCGGAGGACGGGATCATCTGCCTCGACAACGGGGTCTACAAGATCTGGTTCGCGCGCGGCTACACCGCCTACCTCCCCAACACCGTGCTGCTCGACAACGCATTGGCGACAATGGGCGCTGGCCTGCCGAGCGCGATGATGAGCGCGATGCTCTACCCCGACCGCAAGGTCATGGCGATCTGCGGCGACGGCGGCTTCATGATGAACAGCCAGGAGATGGAGACGGCGGTCCGGCTCGGCCTCAACCTCACCGTGCTGATCCTGCGCGACAATGCCTACGGGATGATCCGCTGGAAGCAGGCCAATATGGGTTTTGCCGATTTCGGCCTTACTTATGGCAATCCCGATTTCGTGAAGTATGCGGAAAGCTACGGTGCGAACGGTCACCGAGTCACGTCTTCGGAACACCTCACCGATCTGCTTACCCATTGCCTCAGCACGCCGGGGGTGCATCTGATCGATTGCCCGGTTGACTACACCGAGAACGATCAGATCCTGAACCATGATATCAAACGGCTGTCGAAGGAGCTGTAACCTCGTACCCCTCCCGCAGGCGGGAAGGGGGGAAGGAAGTGACCATGCTCAAAGACGTATATCCCCTGTACCTCAACAACAAGGCGGTGCAGCCCAACACCGATCTCGAGGTGACTGACAAGTACACAGGCGAGGTCGCCTTTCGCACCGCGCTCGCCACCCCCGATGTGATCGAGGAGGCCATCGCCGGTGCCGTGCGCGCGGCAGAACCGATGGCGCGGCTGGCGTCCTACGAGAAGCAGGATGTGCTGATGCACTGCGTCGCGCGGTTCCGGGAGCGCTTCGAGGAACTCGCCTTTGCGCTGTGTGTCGAAGCGGGCAAGCCGATCAAGGACGCCGAGGGCGAAGTCACGCGCCTGATCGACACTTTCCGCATCGCCGCCGAAGAGGCGGTCAGGAACTACGGCGAGGTCCAGCCGCTCGACATCTCGGCGCGGGCCAAGGGCTACATGGGGATGTGGAAGCGCGTGCCCATCGGGCCGTGCAGCTTCATCTCACCGTTCAATTTCCCGCTCAACCTCGCCGCGCACAAGATCGCGCCGGCCATCGCGGTCGGTTGCCCCTTCGTGATGAAGCCCGCGTCCAAGACTCCGCTGGGCGCGATCATCATGGGCGAGGTGCTTGCCGAGTGTGACATCCTGCCCGAGGGCGCTTTCAGCATCCTTCCCGCCAGCCGGGACGGCGCGGACCTGTTTACCGAGGATGAGCGGCTGAAGCTGCTTTCCTTTACCGGCTCGCCGGGCGTGGGCTGGGACTTGAAGGCCAAGGCGGGCAAGAAGAAGGTCGTGCTCGAACTCGGCGGCAATGCGGCGGTTATCATCGACAAGGACGCGGACCTTGCCGACGCCTTGGAGCGGGTGATCTTCGGCGCCTTCTACCAGTCGGGCCAGTCCTGCATCGGGGTGCAGCGCATCCTGATCCACGCCGACGTTTACGATCGCTTCAAGGCGATGCTGGTCGCCAAGACGAAAACGCTGGTCGCAGGCGATCCCAAGCACCGTGATACCTTCATCGGCCCCATGATCTCGGACGGCGAGGCCAAGCGCCTCAAGGGCTGGATCGACGAAGCGGTGGCCGCAGGCGCGACCCTGCTGTGCGGCGGAGGCCTGTCGCGCGGCAATATGCTGGAAGCGACCCTGCTCGAAGGCGTGCCGGATGATGCCAAGGCGAAGAACGAGGAAGCCTTCGGTCCGCTGGCCATCCTCCAGAAGTTCACCCACTTCGACGAGGCGCTGGAGGAGGTCAACAACTCCAAATTCGGCCTGCAGGCGGGCATCTTCACCCGTGACCTGTTCCAGATGTTCGACGCATGGGACCGGCTCGATGTCGGCGGCGTGGTGATCAATGATGTGCCGAGCTACCGTGTCGACAACATGCCCTACGGCGGGGTGAAGGACTCAGGCCTGGGGCGCGAGGGCGTGCGCTTCGCGATGGAGGACATGAGCGAGATCCGGAATCTGATCGTGCGGCGGACATAATCCTCCCCGGAACGGGGAGGGGAACCATGCGAAGCATGGTGGAGGGGCAGGCGCGGCGGATCGCGACGGCGGCGTTTCGGAAAAACTGCCCGTGCCCCTCCACCAGACTTCGTCTGGTCCCCCTCCCCTTGCAGGGGAGGATTACCCCTCCTCAAGCAGCAGCAGCACCGCGGTCACCTCAAGCCGTTCCATCGCGCCGAAGCGGTGGTCGACCTTGGCGATGGTCGCATCGGCGACGAGCTGGCCGGGGAGGGTGAATTCGTGATCGGGCAGCTGCTCGATCAGCCCCTCGCCCGCAAGGACAGCTTCGGGGCCGCAGAACTCCATCACCACCTCGTGGCGCGTGCCCGAAAAGGTGATCGAGGCCCAGCATTTCTCCTCGTGGGACAGCACCGTCCCTTCACCGGCGGTGATCAGCAGCAGCGCGGCGCGGACTCGGTCGGCGAGCGTGCGGCGCGGTCGCTGGAAGCGGGTAAGGCCGAGGAGGGGGGGCAGACTTGACCTCGATCTGGTCGAACCCGGCATTGAGGTGGGCGAAGGGATCGCCGAAGCTTTCGGTCAGCATCATGCGGCCTCCTGCGTGCAAGCCGCCGCGCGGTCGGCATAGCCTTGCATCCAGGCGCGGATGCGCAGTTCGGTATCGGGGCGGGGGATGCGCCCCATCCGCAGGTCAAGCACGAAGCGCGGATCATGGGCTGCGAGCCGCCCGAACTTGGTGGCGGGCATGGCATGGGTTCGCAAGAAGGTCTCGATGGTCCGAAGCAGCATGGTTTCGCGTCCCTCTAAAGTGCTGTTTGGGTTGGCATCCACCGAACGATTCGCCCGATGTTCTATATTTGTTCAATCCCATTTCCTAGGCGTTATTATACTTGACGTACCCACTTCCGAGGGATAGACAGAATCCCAAGGAGTTAGAGCCGTGTCGAACATTTCCGCCCCGCACTTCCATGATGAGGAAAAAGCCTACGAGTACATTGAGGCCCGCCTGTGGCCGCAGGGTGCCGTTTGCCCGCATTGCGGGGGCGTGGATCGCGTCGGTAAGCTGAAGGGCAAGACCACCCGTGCTGGTCTGTGGAAGTGCTACCAGTGCCGCAAGCCGTTCACCGTGAAGATCGGCACCATCTTTGAGGACAGCAAGGTTCCCATGCGTCTGTGGTTGCAGGCGATGTACCTGATCGCTGGCAGCAAGAAGGGCATTTCCAGCAACCAGCTTCACCGCATCCTTGGTGTTACCCTCAAGACTGCGTGGTTCATGTCCCACCGCATCCGTGAAGCTATGCGCGACGATAGCGGCTTCCCGCTTGGCGGGATCGGCTCGGTTGTCGAGGTCGATGAAACCTTCATCGGGCGTGAACCCGGCACCGAAGTTCGCCAGTCGTATCACCATAAGATGAAAGTGGTTTCGCTTGTTGAGCGTGGTTCGGGCCGCGCCCGTTCATACGTGGTGGACAAGGTGAGCGCCGACGAAATTGAGCCGATTGTTGCCGCAAACGTCCGTCGCGAAACCCGCATTATGACCGACGAAAGCCCCGTTTACCGCTTCGTTCCGTTCTACGTTGCCGACCACAAGCGCGTGAACCACGGCGCTGGCGAATACGTGCGTGGCACCGTTCACACCAACACCATCGAAGGCTTCTTCAGCATCTTCAAGCGCGGGATGCGGGGCATCTACCAGCATTGCAGCAAGAAGCACCTGCACCGCTATCTTGCGGAATATGACTTCCGCTACACCAACCGCTCGGCAACTGGTATCGAGGACACCGAGCGCGCCGACTTGATCCTACGCGGAGTCATCGGCAAGCGCCTCACCTATGAAACAACTAGTGCGAGGGCCTAATGCCAAAGCAGAAGCGCAAGGAGACGCCAGCGGAGCAAAGCGCCCGGTTCAAGGCCGAGGCGCAAAAGCTAATCGACGCTGGCGAACTAAGCCCCATCGAGGCCGATAAGGCACTTGAGGCCCTAGTCCGCAAAGGGGCTCGCTCAACGCAAGGCCTATAGACGGATTCTTGAGACTCTGCTAGTAAACCCACCAAGGGCAGGGCGCTTCAGCACCCCGCCCCGGTGGGCCCGACTAATGTGACGGCTTGCCACATAGGGATACTCACTTTCTGCTCTGCTAGGCGTGATAGAGGGTTGAACTTACATCCAGCCAAGGTGTTTGCGGCACCCAAGCTGGTACGAAAACTGGTGTGGAGCCGGGGGGAATTGAACCCCATGGGCGTACCTCTAAATGCATCCCGGTCACCTGACCTCCGGCCCCACCAAATCCTAAAAAATATCGTCGTAGTCCTGCGGTATCCGCTCTTTCCAATAGCGGCCATCCTCATTCTCGACCGTCCAACGCGTTTCGCCATCAGCGAACGGTCCGCGATCTTTCATACGCCAGATGGTTGTCCTGAAAGTGTCAAGACTAACGTCATCGCCAAATGTCAGGGAGTAGTATACGTAGAGTTCCTTGGGCTCTAGAGCTGAATTACGCCCCTCTCTCAAGACCTTCAGGATGTTCGACTGCCGTTCAGCCACCACTTCGGTTGCAACGCTTTTGACGCCCCCTGACGCGCCGATTCCCTGCATTTCCTGAAGAACGCGCAAAGCTGTTTCAATGTCAGAAAATTCTGAACGGGCTGATTCCAAAGCTTTTTCCGCTTTTTCAAGCCTTGCCTTCGCCTTTGCATGACGGTCTTTAAGTTGTTCAAGGATGTCATTCATGGCGCGCCCTTACCATACGCGCGTCATCGCGACAACACCCCACCCATGTATTTTGCGGGGCATCCCCGTAGGGTTTGGTGTATTCTGGTGTGTGCCCTATCTTCTGACCGTGGGAGACAGGCATGACCCTTGAGCAACGAAACGCCCAAATTTTGGAAATGATGGCCGAGCAGACAAGACGTGAAACCGCGTCTATTTCCACTGCGCGCGCCGCTCTCGCTGCTGACGGCACGTATACTACCAAGGGGCGCTTGCGCGTTCGGTTCGGCGGCACTCGCAAGAGGGCGGTCGCGGTCGCTTGAGCCGCCTCGCTACGTCGTTTGTTTTAGGTTACCACGGCTGCGACGCGAAGGTCGCGTCCAAACTCATATCCGGCAACGATCGAATGATACCAAGCAGTCAGGATTATGACTGGCTGGGTAGCGGTGTATATTTTTGGGAGTCTGACCCTCAACGCGCAATGGAGTTCGCTGAGTGGAAAGTCTCGCGCGGGGAATACGACAAAGCAGCAGTTGTGGGGGCGGTGCTTGATTTGGGTAATTGCCTTGATCTGTCTAATCGAAAAAACTTAGACCTACTTCGTGGCGCGTTTGAAGCCTTGAAGGACTATACCGAAACGGTAGGTTCCCCCATGCCGAAAAATGAAGGCACCAAAGCCGATCCGTATGGCGATAGGCTTCTGCGCTTTCTTGATTACGCGGTGCTACAGCGCTTACACACGATGATGGAGCGCGGATTCGATGAGGGTGTAGGCCCACCGCCTTTTGATACGGTCAGAGGGATGTTCACCGAGGGCGCCCCCGTCTACGATGGGTGTGCATTTCTAGACAAAACTCACGTGCAAATTGCCGTGCGAACCCCAGAGAATATCGTCGGTATATTCAAACCTCTGAGGCACTGATTGGCAACCTCAGTAGGGGTTAACTGACTCTAGCGCCTCAATACGGCTCTCTAAGTCCGCGATTTTTTCGTGCTCTAGCACAACGTCGTAAGCCACATCGGCGGCTATGTCCGAAACCTCATCCTGTTGCTGGTCGTCGAGTGTACAACTGGACAGCAGCAGAACCGCGACGATTGCGACCTCAATGCGGGCGTGAACGGTGAGTTTCTGCATATCAGCCTCCTGCTTGAATCAGTCCTACACAACATCAGACCTAAAAATGCATCAAGCGGATAATCGGGATCAGGCAAGCCCCAGCTTCTTCACCATATCCGCAGTTCCATCAATTACCGCCTGGATCTGATCGCGCCCAATCCAGCCTATCCGGTGGTCGTGGCATTGATCGAGTAGCGCGCGCATGTGTGGGTTCGGGTCGGCGCTATTGTCCTCAAGGTAGTCGCAACCAAACTGATACGCTTCATAAGCAACAAGGTCAGCGGCTTGGAGCCCGTTAACAGAAGCAACCGTCCTGAACCCATAACTGACACGATTGGGATCAAAGTCGGCTGCTTCAATGGCTGGTGCGATGATGCTGTCTAACTGAGGACTGCGCCCCTTGTCGAAGATGAACGAAATGGGTTCTCCGTATTTTTCGGCGATCTTGCAGCTCTCCATTACCGCTACGCCAAAGATGGTGCGCTCGGCACCAGCCAAGATTAGCTTAGCAGCAGGGGTGGCGACCGCATCCCAGTCACGCCTAGATATCGCATAAGCTATCACCGACGCTCCTGAATCGACGATGCACTTACGAAAATTTCGACGAACACGCAGCTTCTCCCCTTCGGAATAGCCCTCGAATTCGTTCTGTGCGTGCATGAGGTCGTACATTCTGAACTTGCTAATCGGAGGACGATTGCCGGTTGGACGGGCGAGCCTCGCGCTCCACGCCTTATCTAATTCATCCATGATTTGCTTGTGACCACTCACACCGCCCCAAACGATCACGTTCGAGTGACCGTGGGTGCCACTGTCGTCGTAGTAGAATTCCAGCATGACAAACCTGCCTCCGGCTGCGCCCCGATTGGGGAACGAGACTCGCGCCAAGTCCTCAATCGTTATGGCTTTTATCATCCTAGGCATAGGTTGGGTACCTTTTGTATAATAACGCCATTTCCTACTTGTCTAGGAAAAATCCTTCGTGTAGGATATTCCCATGCAGGAAACCCAACAGAATGCCCGTGATGCCATCACCGGCCCGCGTGCGCGGCTACTCGAATTGTCGCAGGCGCGGGGGGTGAGCTTGGCGGCGCTGTCCGAAATTATTGGACGCAATCCCAGCTATCTTCAGCAATTTATTCGTAAGGGCAGTCCGCGCAAGCTGGAGGAGCAGGACCGCGCCACCCTGGCTCGGTTCCTTGGTGTCGGGGAAGAGGAGTTGCGTGAGGCGCAGGAAAATTCCTATACGGAAGTCCCTAGCCGGCGTGAGACCGGCGGCTGGCTTGATGTGCCCCGGCTCGATCTTGGCGCTTCGGCGGGGCCGGGCCGGGTCGCGGGCGGTGAGGCCGCGTTCGACACCTTCCGCTTCTCGCGCCGCTGGCTGGAGGAACAGGGCCTCGCCCGCGCGCAGCTTTCCGCGATCCGGGTCGAGGGGGATTCGATGGAGCCGCTGCTCAATGACGGGGATGAAATCCTCGTCGATTGCAGCCCGCTTCCGTTTCGTGACGGCATTCATGTGGTGCGGCTGGGCGAAACGCTGATGGTGAAGCGTGTTGCGAGCGTAGGGGCAGGGCGGCTGGCGCTGCTCTCGCAGAACTTCGCCTATCCGCCGGTTGAGGTGGCGGCGGATGAGGTGACGATTATCGGGCGGGTTGTGTGGAAGGGGGGGCGCGTGTGATGTCGTTCGCCAACGTCCCCCCGCCCCGGATGTGATCCGGGGCCCCGCTTGTCTTGCACTGTTTCCCAGGAGCGGGGCCCCGGGTCAGGTCCGGGGCGGGGCTATGGCGGGTCTTGCAATTGGCTCCCGCTCTCGCCATCCCTCCTGCATGACCGACCAAGCCCAACTCCCCATGCGCGCCGCGATCATCCCCGTGACGCCGCTCCAGCAGAACTGCTCGCTGATCTGGTGCACCGCCACCATGAAAGGCGCGCTGGTCGATCCCGGCGGGGATCTGGACAAGCTGAGGGAGGGCGTCGCCAAGGCGGGCGTTACCCTCGAAAAGCTGCTCGTCACCCACGGGCATCTCGATCATTGCGGGCAGACCGGGATGCTGGCCGAGGAACTTGGCCTGCCTATCGAAGGCCCGCATGAGGATGACCGCTTCTGGATCGACCAGCTCGACGATGACGGTCCGCGCTGGGGGATGGTGGCGAAGAGCTTCACGCCCACCCGCTGGCTCAAGCACGGCGACACGGTGACGGTAGGTGAACTCACACTCGACGTGATCCACTGCCCCGGCCACACCCCGGGCCATGTGGTGTTCTTCCACGAACCCAGCCGCTTCGCGATCGTTGGCGATGTGCTGTTTCAGGGCTCAATCGGCCGCACCGATTTCCCGCGCGGCAATCATCAGGACCTGATCGATTCGATCACCCAGCGCCTCTGGCCCTTGGGCGAGGATGTGATGTTCATCCCCGGCCATGGCCCGACGAGCACCTTCGGGCGCGAGCGCAAGACCAATGCCTTCGTGAGCGACTACGCGCTGAGCTGATGTGTGAAGTGCCTTCCCATCCCGGATCAGGTCCGGGACGGGGAGGGACCGGGCGGCCTACATCACTCCCGCCGCCACCAGTGCCGCGACCACCGCCAGCCCCAGTTGCACCAGCATCGTCGTGAGCGTGCCGATCATCCGGCCAACCTGCGCCTTGCCGCCGTCCATGCCGAAGCCGTGCGCGATCCGGGCCAGGAAATAGGCGGCCGCGACATAGGCCAGCCACCAGCTGCCTGCACCCGCCAGCTCGATGGCGGCGATCAGCACCAGCACGAATCCGGTGTTCTCGACATAGTTCAACTGTGCCCGCATCCGGCGTTGCAGCGCCTCGCTCCCGCCGTCGCCGACGCTGATCTGGAGCGCGGTGCGCAGTGCGCCGATGCGAATCCCCAGCCAGATATTGAGCACGGCGGCCGCCGCCGCGGCGGCGAGCGTTACAGGTAGCACGATCATAGTGAGATCCCCTCGATTATGTGACCACGGTGCTAGGGCGCGCCAGCGCGGGTTGCAACGCGCGATTTTTCCGCTATAGCGCGCGCCTTCCCGCCACGGCTGGCCAAGGAATGCGCGCACGTGCTGATGCTTGTGCGGGCGGCTTCCTTGCCCTAAGGGCGGCCTTCGAGAATCATGGCGCCGGTGGCGCGAACACACGTATTATTTGAGGAATTGGTGCCACCATGGCTGTCCCCAAGAGAAAAGTATCGCCTTCCCGTCGCGGCATGCGTCGTTCGCACGACGCGCTCAAGGTTGAAGCATTCCACGAATGCCCCAACTGCGGTGAGCTGAAGCGCCCGCACAACATCTGCGGCCACTGCGGCCACTACAACGGGCGTCAGGTCGTCGCCGTCGGCTGATTGCCGGTGGCTCGGACCATAGACCGGAGCAACGCATCATGAGCCTCCCGCGTATCGCTGTCGATGCGATGGGGGGCGACGAAGGCGTGCGCGTGATGATCGAAGGTGCGGCGCTTGCCCGCCGTGATCATGACAGCTTCAATTTCCTGCTCGTCGGCGACGGCCAGCGGATCGAAGCCGCGCTGCAAAACCACCCCAATCTCCGGGCGGCCTCCGAAATCCTCCATTGCGATGACGTGGTGGGCGGCGATGAGCTGCCCAGCAAGGCGATTCGCCGCGCCAAGACCACCAGCATGGGCCTTGCGGTCAATGCCGTGAAGACCGGCGATGCCGGCGCTGCGGTCAGTGCAGGCAACACCGGCGCGCTGATGGCGATGAGCAAGCTCGCGCTGCGCACCATGCCGGGGATTGACCGCCCTGCGCTTGCCGCAATCATGCCGACCTTGCAGGCGCATGACGTGGTGATGCTTGATCTCGGTGCCAACACCGAAGCGGACGCCCGCAACCTGGTGCAATATGCCGTGATGGGCGCCGCGTATTCGCGGATCGTCACCGGTTTTGAAAAGCCGATCGTCCGGTTGCTCAACATCGGCACCGAAGAGATCAAAGGCACCGAAGAGCTCCGTGATGCCGCGGCCATGCTCACCGCCGCTTCGCTGGGAGGCACGCTGGCGCTGCAATTCGACGGCTTTGTCGAAAGCGACAAGATCAACCGCGGCGAAACCCATGTTGTCGTAACCGACGGCTTTTCGGGCAATATCGCGCTGAAGGCGATCGAGGGTTCGGCGCGCTTCGTCACCGACCTGCTGCGGCAGGCGTTCACGTCCTCGCTGCGCTCCAAGATCGGCTTTCTGGTCTCGCGCCCGGCGACCGAGTTGCTCAAGCATCACCTCGATCCGAACAACCACAATGGCGCGGTATTCCTCGGCCTCAATGGCGTGGTGGTCAAAAGCCACGGCAGCGCGACGGCCAAGGGTGTCGCCCATGCGGTGGCGGTGACCGCGCGGCTGCTCGAAAACAAGCTGACCGAACGGATCGCGCATGATCTGTCGCAGCTGGGCGAGGAAACCCTGCGCAAGAACGGCCGCGGCGCCGCGTCCAAGGACAGCGAGACTCCTGCGTGAACGGTGCACGGATACTCGGAACGGGTTCGGCCCTGCCGCGCAGGGTGGTCACCAATGCCGAACTCGCTGAGCGGGTCGACACCTCGGATGAATGGATCACCGCGCGCACCGGCATCCGCCAGCGCCATGTTGCCGGAGAGGATGAGACCACCGCCACGCTGGCGACCGCAGCCGCTCGCGCGGCGCTGGCCGATGCGGGGGTGGACGCGGCAAGCATCGACCTGATCGTGCTTGCCACCGCTACGCCCGACAACACCTTCCCGGCCACCGCCACCAAGGTGCAGGACGCGCTCGGCTGCAATGGCGGCATCGCCTTTGATGTTGCCGCCGTCTGTTCAGGCTTTCTCTATGCGCTGAGCGTCGCCGATTCGCTGCTCAAGACCGGCATGGCCAAGCGCGCGCTGGTGATTGGTGCCGAAACCTTCAGCCGCATCCTCGACTGGGAAGACCGCACCACCTGTGTGCTGTTCGGTGACGGGGCAGGGGCCGTGGTGCTCGACGCGCCCAGCGCCGAAAATGGGGGCAAGGACGCTCCAGGGATATTGTGCAGCCGGCTCCATGCCGATGGGGCGCAGCATGATCTGCTCTATGTCGATGGCGGGCCTTCGACCACGCAGACCGTGGGGCATGTCCGCATGAAAGGCCCCGAAGTGTTCCGCCACGCGGTGGTGAACCTGGCCGCCGTGCTGCGAGAAGTCATTGAGGACGCAGGGGTTTGCGTTGAGGCGATCGACTGGGTCGTTCCGCATCAGGCCAATGCCCGGATCCTTGATGCGACCGCGAAAAAGCTCGGCATCGCGCCCGATAAGGTGGTCATCACGGTCGACCGCCACGCCAACACTTCGGCCGCCTCCGTCCCGCTCGCGCTGGATGTCGCGCGCAAGGACGGGCGGATCAAGGCGGGCGATCTGGTGATGCTCGAAGCGATGGGCGGCGGCTTTACCTGGGGTGCGAGCCTGATCAGGATGTAACGGGTGCGGGCACCACGTGTCCCGTTCACTAACACTATTGCTGAAAACTCGACATTACGCAGGGCATCGCATTGCAAAAACGCAGGAAATTTGTAAGCTTTTCGCCTTCTTTCGGGTCGCGCCGCGAAGGAGAATACGCATGATGCGTTCCGTTGGCACTTTGACTCGCGCCGATCTGGCGGAGACCATCAATCGCAAGATGGGATTCAGCCGGGCTGAATCGCTCGATATGGTCGAAGCAATCCTCGACAAGATGAGCGATGCGCTCTCGCGGGGCGAGAACGTCAAGATTTCTGGCTTTGGCAGCTTTGTGCTGCGTGACAAGAATGAACGGATCGGCCGCAATCCCAAGACCGGGATCGAAGTGCCGATCACGCCGCGTCGGGTGATGACGTTCCGCGCGAGCCAGCTGCTCAAGGAACGCATTGCCAAAGGCTGACAGGCCCAGGGAACATGCGGACAGGTGAGGTTTGATGACCGCTTTCGACGACGGCAAGGACGATAACGCCCTGCGCACCATCGGCGAAGTCAGCGAGGCGCTGGGCATCAAACCTCACGTCTTGCGCTATTGGGAAGCGCAGTTCCCGCTGCTCAAACCGCTGAAACGCAGCGGTGGACGGCGCTATTACCGCCCGACCGATGTCGCGCTGGTCGAAACGATCAACCGGCTGGTCAACCGCGAAGGTTACACCCTCAAGGGCGCCGAAGCGGTGCTTCGGTCAGCGGGCAAATCCGATCTCGACCGCCGCACCGATGACCGCCGCAGCGGCGATCGCCGGGCCGACAGCGATGCTGATGGCGGACCCGGCGTGAGGCTGATGGTCACGGAAAGCCCCGACATGGCCGAAACCATCACCGCCTTGAAGGCAATCCGCGCCCGGCTGGCGGCTGCGCTGGAGGCTTAGGCTTAGATACCGAGCGCCTTGCGCAGTTCAGCATTGATCCGCGATTGCCAGCCCTTACCTGTGGCGCGGAATTTTTCGAGTACGTCCGGGTCGAGGCGCAGAGTCACCTGCTGCTTGGGATTGGACGAAGGCGGGCGGCCAGCGCCACGGTCGCCGGGTTGGAGCGGAATGATTCCGTTGGGACCAAGCTTGCCAGTAGCAGGGCGGATGAGAACGCCGCCGCGATAGATTGCGGCGTGACGTGCCATTTCCTCGGTGAGTTCGGGCGCGTCATCCGGGTCAATCCAATGTGCCTCGCCTGACTTTGATTTCGCGCTCATGCATGTGCCTCATCGAGATAATGCGCCTGCGGTCTTCTCTTACCGTCCAGACAACTGCAATATGACGGCCGTCGAGCAGTCCGAATGTCAGCCAGCGTTGCTCTCCGTAGTCGACCCTGTCGTCGGGAACATCGATGCTATCGTTTGCAAACACTTCCCCGGCCCGGGCAAAATCGAGTCCTCGCTCTTGCAACGTCTTCAGACGCTTGGCCGGGTCAAACTCGATCTTCAAAGGCAGCCTCCGACTACGTCAACTCGGAACGACGGCCTCCTTTGCCGGTAGCACCGGATTATCTCCACGCGCTTTCTTAAATATGTAACTACAAAAACTCCGAAGTCAACCTACTCCGCCGCCAACAGCGCGGCTTCTCCCAGATCCACACTCACCAGGCGCGACACGCCCTTTTCCGCCATGGTCACCCCGAACAGGCGGTGCATCCGGCTCATCGTCACCGCGTTGTGGGTGACGATCAGGTAGCGGGTGGTGGCGGCGCGCACCATCGAATCGAGCAGATCGCAGAAGCGTTCGACGTTTGCGTCATCCAATGGCGCGTCGACTTCGTCGAGCACGCAGATCGGTGCGGGGTTGGTGAGGAACAGCGCGAAAATCAGCGCGGTTGCCGTCAGCGCCTGCTCCCCGCCGGACAGCAGGGACAGCGATTGCAACCGCTTCCCCGGCGGCTGGGCGTAGATTTCGAGCCCCGCCTCCAGCGGATCGTCGCTGTCGATCAGCGCGAGATGCGCCTGCCCGCCTTCGAACAGGCGCGTGAACAGCACGCGGAAATGGCCGTCGACCTCCTCGAAAGCCGCGCGCAGCCGCTCGCGGCCCTCGCGGTTGAGGCTGCCGATCGAGCCGCGCAGGCGGGCGATGGCTTCGAGCAACTCCGCCTGCTCGTCGGCGCTGGTGCCGTGCTCGGTCTCGATCCGGGCGAGTTCATCGGCCGCGACCAGGTTAACCGGCCCGATCCGTTCACGCGCGGCGGTGAGCTTTTCCAGTTCGGTGGATTCATCCGCGGCAGGTGCAAGATCGCCTTCCGCGAAGCCGAAGCGTTCGCCCAGCAAGGGCGGGGGGCACTGGAACCGCTCCCCCGAAATGCGCGCCATCTCGGCGCGGCGTAGTTCCTCGTTCTCGGCCCGCGCGGCGAGGCTGGCGCGGCTTTCGCGGGCCTGGGCGAGGGCCTCGGTCCGCGCGGCCAGCGCCATGTCAGCGGCGCGCTGCCGGGCTTCCGCCTCGCGCATCACGGCCTCGGCAGCGGCAAGATCGGCGGCGATCCGGGTGCGCGCTTCCTCGCCCGCTTCGATTTCGGCGGTGAGCGCGGCGGGCTTGGCGGCGTGGACGGCGTGATCCTCGGCGATTTCTGCGAGGCGCCGCGTGGTCTCGGCCATGCGCCGCTCGGCATCGGAGGAGCGCGCCTGCCATCCCGCGTGATCGGCCGTCTGCGCGGCGAGCCGTTCGCGCGCCACCGCCAGCGCCTGATCCTGCGCCGCGAGTTCGGCGAGCGCGGCCTGCACCGCGGCGCGGGCGGCAGCGTTTTTGGCTTGTGCGGCTTCGAGCGCGGCGCGCTCGGCATCGCGCGCAGGCAGGCGTTCGCGTGCCGCGCGTGCGGCGGTCACATCGGCTTTGGCGGCGGCAATCTGGGTCTCGATTTCGCTGGCGCTGGCCGCCAGTTCAGCGAGGCGGGCGGCGAGGCGTTCTCTGGCGGCTTCGGCCTGGTCGAGCCGGCGGAGCGCGTGGCGTTCTGCCTCGATTGCCCCCGCGATGCTGCGCTCCTGCGCGATCAGCGCGGTCTGCAAGTGGCTTAGTTCTTCCCGCACTGCCCGGTCTTCGGCCTCGGCGCGGGCGGCCGCTTCGCGCAAGGGCGGCAGCGCGGCGTCGAGTTCGGCAAAGCGGTTGGCGGCTTCGAGTTGGGCGGCCTCAGCGCCGCCTTCACCGCGCGCGACGAAGCCATCCCAGCGGCGCAGGTGCCCGGCGCGGGTGACGAGCCATTCACCCGGGCCGAGCGTGCGGCCATCATCGGCCTCGACGCAGTGCACCAGCGCGAGGCGGGCAGCGAGTTCGGGCGGGCACTGGGTGAGGCGGGCGAGCAGACTGTCGGCGACCTGTGCGGGGGCGGCGGCTCCGGTCCAGAACCGTCCGTCCTGCGCAGCAGCTGGCGCGCCCAGCGGCGATTTGCCGTCCCGTCCCAGCACGGCGGCGAGTGCGCGTTCGTAGCCCGGTGCGACACTCACCCGATCAAGCGCGGTGGCCATGCCCTGCCGCCCGGCTTCGCGCTTGGCGCGGGCTTCGCGGTCGCGGGCCAGCGCCGTGTGCTCGCGTTCGATCCCGGCGAGTTCGGCGCGGGCGGAGGCGAGGGCGCTCGCGGCGTCATCGCGCTGCACCTGCAATTCGCCCTTGCGCGCCTGATCGGCGGTCAGCCGGGCACGCAGACGGACGACTTCGCTCGCCGCTTCTTCGGCAGCGTCGCGTGCGGCGATAACGTCGGCTTCCGGGTCGCCGCTCGCCGCAAGTTCAGCGCGGGCGCGGCCAATCCGGGCGGCTTCGGCTTCTATGCGGGCAAGGCGCTGTTCGGCCTGTTCCACCGCCGCTTCGGCCACGCGCCATTCCGCCTCGACCCCGGCGTGATCGGCGGTGGCTTTCGCCAGAGCGAGCTCGGCGGCGCGGTGCGCGCGTTCGCGGTCTTCGGCCTTTTCGGCAAGGGCAGGGCGCGCAGCCTCGGCGTCGCTTACGGCGGTACGGCTGGCGGCGAGTTCACCGGTGAGCCGCCCCAGCGCCTCGACAGCGGCTGAGGTCAGCCGGTCGGCATCTTCGCGGTCTTCCTCCAGCCGTATGCGCTGGCGTTCCAGATCGCGCAGTCGGGTTTCGGCAGCCTCCAGCTTTTCGGCCAGCGCGGCCATGCGGTGTCCATGCGCGCTGGCATCATCGCGCCGGTCCGCGAGCTCATCGCGCGCTTCGGCCAGCGCATGGGCGGCGGCGGCCTGCTCCTTCTGCGCCACCTCGACAGCGCTTTGCGCCTCGGCAACCTGCGCGGTGGCGGTCTCGGCCGCAGCGCGCGCGGCCTTTGCTGCGGCGGCGGCTTCGCGCCAACGGGCGAACAGCAGGCGGGCCTCGGCGGCTTGAATCTTGTGGGTCAGTTCGGTGTAGCGTTCCGCCTGCTTGGCCTGCCGCCGCAGCGATGCGATCTGGGCGTCCAGCCCGGCCATCAGGTCTTCGAGGCGGGCGAGGTTCGCCTCGGCCCCCCGCAGCTTGCTCTCGGCATCCTTGCGCCGGACGTGCAGGCCCGCGATCCCGGCGGCCTCCTCCAGCATCGCGCGGCGTTCGGCGGGCTTGGCGGCGATCACCTGCGCGATCTTGCCCTGACTGACGAGGGCAGGGGAGTGGGCGCCGGTGGCGGCATCGGCGAAGGTGAGCGCGACATCCTTGGCCCGCACATCACGGCCGTTGACGCGGTAGGCCGAACCTGCCCCGCGCTCGATCCGGCGGGTGACGACCAGCTCCTCACCTGCATCATCCTGCGCGTGAAGCACCACCTCGGCAAAGTCGCGCGGGGGGCGGGTCGAGGTGCCCGCGAAGATCACATCCTCCATCCCGCCCGAGCGCATCGACTTGGCCGAGGTTTCCCCCATGACCCAGCGGATCGCTTCGAGCAGATTGGATTTGCCGCAGCCGTTGGGGCCGACGACGCCGGTCAGGCCGGGTTCAATGCGCAGTTCCGCCGGCTCGACGAAGCTCTTGAAACCGCTGAGCTTGAGCCGGTGGATCTGCATCTATGTCGGCGCCCCCGCCCGTCGGCCTTAGCGCGCGCCCGCGCTCTTGAGCACCGGCTCGACCACTTCCCAGGTCGTGCCGTCGATCTTCTTGCCGTTGAGGAAGAAGGTCGGGGTGCCTTCGATCTTGTCCTTGGCGTTATTGGCTTCGACGGTCTTCACCAGCGCTTCGATCTTGGCGGTATCGGCCAGGCAGGAGCGGCCCTGATCGGCGGAGAGCCCGCGCGCGGCGAAGAATTCGAGCAGTCCGGTCGCCTCGGCAATCGCGACAAAGCGCTGATTGAGCGGCAATTGCGCCGCGGCCTGCACGGCCTGCGGATTGCCCTGAAGCCCTGCGAAGACACTATCGAGGTTCTGCCACACTTCATCGGACAGGGGCTGCATCTGCTCCTTCGCGCCGCATTGGGCGAGACCGGCGATCACCACGTCGAACGGATTGAGAAACGCCTCGCGCTGTTCAAAGCTGACAACGCCGCTGGCGACGTACTTGTTCTTGAGTGTTTCCTTGCCGGTCTTGGCGAATTCGGCGCAGTGCGTGCAGGTGTGCGAGGCATATTCGACCAGCTTCAGCGGCGCATCGGGGTTGCCGAGCAGGAAGCCGCCTTCGGGCGTGACCGTGACCGTCTCGGTCCACTTGGCACCCGCCGGAGCAGCGATTGCGGGCAGCGGCTCGCCATTCGCCGCGCCGTCCGCGGTGGCGGCATCGTCGCAGGCTGCCAGCATCAGCGGGGCAAGCGCAAGCAGGGGGAGCGAAAACAGGCGGGAGACGGTCATCGTGGCACCAATCCTTGGGATGTCTAAGAGGGAGAACCTAACCCCTCACGCCCCAATGCAGCAAGCACCCGGCCATGAGGCTGTGAACAATTCGCTCAGCCGGGGGCGGCGCTGAATTTGGCTGAGAGCACCGGGTAGAGATCCTCCCAGCTGTGAACCTCGTTGAGCAGCTTGCCATCGAGCGCGAAGCTGGGCGTGCTGTTGACGCCAAGTTCGTCAAAATCCGCGCGGCCATTATCGAGCAATTGCTTGGCGGCGGCGTCATTCATCACGCAGGCATCGAGTTCCGATTGCGACTGGCCGCGGTTGACGAGCATCGTCGTCAGGCCGAGCGCGCTGGCGGCATTCATTCGGCCCGCCTTGTCACCCCGCAGCCAGATCGCGCGCTGGCTTTCGGGCGCGGCGCGCGCCTTGCCGAGCCAATCGGCCTGCGCCAGCATTAGCGCCTGATGGCGGCTCTTGAACCCGGAAGGGTCGCCGCATTGAGCGAGCAAGGTGACGGTCAGGTCGAGCGCGTTGCGGATCACCGGGCGCACTTCCAAGCTGATCTTGCCCGGCGTCAGCAACACGAGCTCCAGCGCCGGTTCGCCGCGTGCGGCAAAATCGGCGCAGTGCGGGCAGGTGTAGCTGATGAATTCGACCAGCCTGGTATCCGCCTTGGGATCACCGATCAGGTGCCCGCGATCCGTCCGCGCGATCGTGCTCTGCCAGTTGCCGGGATTGTCCTTCGACTGGAAGCTGCTGTCCGGGCGCGAAAGGTCTTGCTGTGCAAGCGCAGGGCCGGTCGTCAGAGCCAGCGCAGCAGCGGCAAGGATGAGGGGCTTGATCATTGCGGGTCGTTTTCCTGTGAAGGGGCAGGTTCGCTGTTGCCAAGACTGCGGGCAAGCGATTCGAGCACGGTGCGCAGTTCGGGATCGCCGATATCGCGCAAGCTGTCGCCCAATTCCAGCGGGATCGGCTTCAACGACGGCGGAGGCTTGGCGGGGCGGCCATCGGGGGGCGGCGTGACCGCGCCCTGGCGCAGCTTGATGCGGGCGACGGCGCGGTAACCGAAAAAGCGGTTCACCCGCTCGATAATCTCGGGGATGACCTGCGTGATCAGCGGCGCATGGGCCGGGACAACCACCAGATCGAGGATGCCTTCCGCCTTCTCGCCGGGGGGAAAGCGGATCGCTTCGGGGCTGCAAACGCGGGCATGTTGCGGGCCGACGATCTCGGGCCAGCGGGTGACGACCGAGCTTTGCACAAAGCCGAAGCGGCGAAAGGCGGTGCGGCCGATTTCGGGCATCAGGTCGCCGATGGCACGCGCGCCTGTCCCGCGGGGGCGCGCGTAGGGCTTGCCTTGTCGGCCTGCCGCTTCGCTGCTTGAGGCCGGGGGGGTTTTCTTCGAGCTTCCCATGTGTGCTTGCCCCATGCCATAGGCGGCGCGTGACTGCCAGCATCTCCGACAACCTGCTCGCGTGGTATGACACACACGCCCGCGATCTGCCGTGGCGCATACCGCCGGGGAGCGCGACGCCGAATGACCCCGCGTGGCCTTACCGGGTGTGGCTGTCCGAGGTGATGCTCCAGCAGACCACCGTGGCGGCGGTGAAGCCGTACTACGCCAAGTTCACTGCGACCTGGCCCACGGTCGAGGCGCTCGCGGCGGCCTCGGACGAGGAGGTCATGGCGGCCTGGGCCGGGCTGGGCTATTATTCGCGCGCCCGCAACCTGCTCAAATGCGCCCGCGCCGTGGCCGAGTTGGGCGGCTTTCCCGACACTGAGTCGGAGCTGAGGAAGCTCCCCGGACTGGGCGACTACACCGCCGCGGCCATCGCCGCGATTGCCTTCGGGCGGCGCGCCGTGGTGGTGGATGCCAATGTCGAGCGGGTGACCGCGCGGCTCTTCGCGATCGACGAACCGCTGCCCAAGGCGCGAAAGGCCATCCGCGCCGCCGCCGATCAGATCACGCCGGACGCGCGTTCGGGCGACTTTGCGCAAGCGATGATGGACCTCGGCTCCCACATCTGCACCAGCCGCGCCCCGCGCTGCCTGCTCTGCCCGCTGGCCGAAGCCTGCGCGGGCCGCAAGGCGGGCGAGCCCGAGCGCCTCCCGGTCAAGCCAGCGAAGAAGGCCGTGCCCGAGCGGCAGGGCATGGCGTTCTGGATCACGCGCCCCCGTGCGTCGGGGGGCGGTGCCGACGTCTGGCTCGTCACCCGGCCCGGCACCGGGATGCTCGGCGGAATGCGCGCGCTGCCCGATGATGGCTGGACGGCGCGCGCGGACGGATCAGCTGTGCCGCCACTTGCCGGCGCATGGCGCAGCCTTGGCGCGGTACGGCATGGTTTCAGCCACGCCCAGTTGACGCTGACGGTGATGGCCTTGGAAACGGCGCAGGAACCGGACGGCGCGGGCGCGTGGTGGCCGGTCAGCCAGATTGGCGATGCGGGCCTCGCGACCCTGTTCGCCAAGGCAGCGCAGCTTGCGCTAGCGGCGGACTAGATCAGCCCGCCGCCCAGCGCCAGACGCACGGCGGCAATCAGCAGAACCACAAGGCAGAAATTGCGCCCGCCATCCTTCGACGACAAGGCGCCAAGAATGATGCCGACCACGATCAGTGGCAGCGCGAACCAGTTGGCCCAGCCGAGCAAAGGAATCTGCGCCGGAATGACGATGATGAGGCTGACGAGGCCGATGAGATAGGCAAGAACGTTGAGCATGTGTCTTATATGCGCAAGACACCTTGCGATTGCAAGCCTTCCGGCTGATCCCGCGATTGACCGACGCCGCCACCTGCCGCAGACACGGCATCAAACGTCGCTTCGGAGATTCTCCTTCATGCCTGTTCACGACATCGCCTCGACCGCTCTCTCGCGCCGCGCCCTGTTTCGCCATAGCGCGCTGCTCGCAGGTGGGGCGGCGCTGGCCAGCCTTCCGTTTGGCCGTCAGCTGCTGGCCCATGATGTGGCGGAAAACTGGCCGAACGTTGCGGCGATGGCGAACCGGTATGTGGCCGAGCGCAAGCTGGCGAACCTGCTGCTGACCTTCGGCTGGGGGCAAGAAGATCACGCCCACACCGTGGGAGGCGGCAACCTGTCGCTCGCCAAGCCGGGGGCGGTGGATGAAAACTCGCTCTATCGCATCTATTCGATGTCGAAGCCGATCACCGGCATGGCGACGATGATCCTGATCGACGAAGGCAAGCTCGGCCTCGATCAGCCCGTCGCCGAGATCCTGCCCGCGTTCCGCGACATGCGGGTGCTGGTCGATCCGGCGGGCGATCTTCAGAACACGGTCCCCGCAGACCGCCCGATCACGATCCGCCAGCTGCTCACGCACACCGCGGGACTGGGCTACCAGATCATCAGCAAGGGGCCGCTTCAGGCCGCTTACAACGAACAGGGCCTTGTGGGCGGGCGGGTCAGCCGGATGCCGATTCCCGGCTTCCCGGTCGTCACCCCGGCGCCGGGCCTTGCCGCCTGGGCCGACCGCCTGGCCGAATTGCCGCTGATGTATCAACCCGCGACCAAGTGGAGCTATTCCTGCTCGATCGACCTTCTCGGCCGAGTGATCGAAGTGGCGAGCGGGATGGAGTTTGAAGCGTTTCTCAAGAAGCGTATCTTCGACCCCTGCGGCATGACCAGCACCTGGATGCAGGTTCCCGCCAGCGAGGCGCATCGCCTGACCGACAATATCGGTGTGCTGGGCGGCAACGTCTTCCCGCTCGATCCGGCGGCAAATTCGATTTACCTTGATGCGCCCGAAGTTCCCGCTGGCGGCGGCGGGCTGGTGTCGAGCCCCAAGGATTACGACCGCTTCCTGCGGATGCTGCTCGGCTACGGCAGGATCGACGGCAAGTTCGTGATGAGCGAGGAAGCGGTGCGCGTGGGCGTGTCCGATCTGATCCCGGCGACGGTCGATTTGACCGGCAGCTGGCTCGAGGGCGAAGGCCACGGTGCAGGTGGCCGCTCCAAGGGATCGACCTTCGGCTGGGGCGGGGCCGCGGGGACGCTGGCCGCGGTCGATTTCGACCTCAACCTGCGCTCGTGCCTGTGGACCCAGTATATGCCGTCTGAAGCCTATCCGATCCGCGACGAGTTCATCGCGGCGATGGAAGCCGACCTTGCCGCGATGCGCACCAAGAAGAAGGCCGCCTGATGCACGCGCCCGCCGCCGCGCCCATGATGGCTTTCGCAGGCTCGCCGCTCGACCGGGCGGACCATATCCGCGTGGATGATGACGCGCTGGCGGGCCTGATGAACTGGCGCGCGCGAGTGCTGTTGCTTGAAGGCTTGCTGCCGGGCGTGGACGATGTGGGCGGCCTCGTCTGGGGCTCGCTTGCCGATGTGGCCGAGGATGCCGAGCTGGTGTTCCTCGGGATGATGGACGGCAAGGCGCATTTTGCGCCCGTGCCGCCTGCCGGAGCGGAAGGCCCAGCCTATGCGCAGCCCGCGGCGTGGCAGCTGATGCAGCTGCTCTCGCCGCCCGATCTCGCGATCTATGGCGGGGCGAGGAGCCTGGTCGATTGGCACGCCCGACACCGGTTCTGCGCGCGCTGCGGCGGGGCGACGAAGCTGGTGAAGGGCGGATGGCAGCGCCATTGCGACAATTGCGGCGCGGATCACTTCCCACGCACCGATCCGGTGACCATCATGCTGGTCGAGCATGAGGACAAGCTGTTGCTCGGCCGCCAGCCGCGGTTCCCGCCCAAAATGTACTCCGCGCTTGCGGGCTTCGTCGAACCGGGCGAGACGATCGAGGAAGCCGTTGCGCGCGAAATTCATGAGGAGGCGGGGGTAAGGGTGCGCGATGTGCGCTATATCGCCAGCCAGCCGTGGCCCTTCCCGAGCCAGTTGATGATCGGCTGCACGTCGGTCGCCGACGACCCCACGCTCAACATCGACACCACCGAACTCGAAGACGCGCGCTGGTTCACCCGCGCCGAGCTGGAAGAGGCGCGCGCGGCCGGGGAGCATGGCACTGAGCTCCTTTACTTCCCGCGCCCCTTCGCAATCGCGCATCATCTGGTCGCTTGGTGGCTCGACCGTTGACGACTCATCGCCTCACCATCGACATATATTCCGATGTCATGTGCCCGTGGTGCCTGATCGGCTATGGCCAGCTGACCAAGGCTTTGCGCGAACTGGAGGGCGAAATCGCGGCGGAGATCCGCTGGCGGCCGTTCGAGCTGAACCCGCAGATGCCGGCCGAGGGCGAAGAGCAGGAAGCGCACCTCCAGCGCAAATATGGCCGCCCCGCCGAGGAAGGCGCGCGCATTCGCGGGCAGATGAAGGCGATTGCGGACAGCGCGGGCGTTTCGCTGTCCTACGAGGGCGAGGGCGAAGCGCCCCCGGCGATGATGTGGAACACGCGGGACTGCCACAAGCTGCTGACCTTCGCGCTGGAACAGGCCGGGCCTGAGGTCCAGACCGCCTTGAAGCTCGCCCTGTTCCGCGCCCATTTCAACGAGCGGCGGAACCTCTCCGACAGGGCTGTTCTGCTCGACATCGCGGCCGATGCGGGCCTTCACCGCGTGGCGGCCAAGGCGGCGCTGGACGATCCCGACCTCGAGGCCCGTGTCCTCGCGGAAGAAGCGCAGGCGTGGGACCTGAACATCTCGGGCGTTCCGGCGATGATTGTGGAGAACAAGTTCCTTATCCCCGGCGCGCAGGCCCCTGAGGTCTATGTCAACGCATTGCGCCGGGTGGCGGAAAAGACGCGGGCAGCCCATTAAATCATCGTCATCCCGGCGCAGGCCGGGACCCAGTGCGGCCAGTGCTGCGCTTCGTTTCACGGGGCCCCGGCCTGCGCCGGGGTGACGGACTGGGCCTAAACCAGCCCAAGCCGCTCCAGCTTCATCGCCAGCTTGCCGGGCAGCGCGTCGCCGATATCCTCACCGGCGGCGAGATCTTTGGGCGCTTTCTCGTCCGTCAGATAGCGCCAGCCCTGATGCGCCCGCTTGGCCTGCTGATGGACGCGGATCAGGGTGGGTTCGAGCACGATGTCCCAGCGCCCATCATCGGTCTTCACGAAGCCGAGAATCGGGGAGCGCGCCACGATCGCGTGGTTGATGATCCAATAGAGCGAGCCGCCCACCACCTCTTCGTGCCGCGTGGGCCGGTTGCGGGTGGTGAGGCGGATCTCGCCGCGCCCCTCATACCAGCTTTCGAGATGATCATAGCTTTTCGCCCCGAAGGCGATCTTGGTCAGGTGAAGCGGCATGGCCCTGCTGTCACGCGCCCCTGCGCGCGTGTCAACCGGCGAGATAGGAGTCGAGCGTCAGTTGCAGCTGGCGGATGCGCGCCTCCTGATAATTGCCGAGCGTCTGCGCGCCCTTGCGCGAGGCCTTGGCCCCGTCCCGCTGGAGCGCGAGGTTATCGGTATCCTGATCGAGAATCTCGGCGAGCGCGAAGCCGGGGACGGTGGTGTAGCTGTCCTCGACCCCGAGGCGGATCGGGGTGGCAGGGGCGGGGCGCTCGCCGTCGGCGGGCAGCGGCTGGAGAACAAGGATTTCGTGCAGGCACTCGTCAGGGCCCAGCGGGCGGAAGCGATAACACAGGCGGATGCTGATGCCGGGGAAGAAGAAGGCATTGGGGAACAGGAAATACTCGATCGAATCCATCATCTCGGTGGTGGAGACCTGCGACAGATCGGTGCCGAAGGCCGCGCCCAGCTCCTCGCGCAGCAGCCGCGCGTGTTCGGCTCGGGCCCTGACGCCCGGCGGCAGCGTAGCGGGATCGCGCCCGAGCTTGCCGAACAGGGTCTGCTCGCTGATGTCCTGCTTCAGATGTGGGCTGGGGACGCCGATCGCATGGATGAAGCGCGAGACGTGCTTGCCGAAGATGTCGTATTGCGCGTTGGCGTCAGCAGCAGTGTAGACCGCCTGCGCGTGGGTTTCGAGCACGTGGAAGGCTTCGAGGAAGGCCTCCATCGCCATCTTCCAGTTGGCCGGCAGCACCTTTTCGGTATGAAGCGCGACATAGCGATCATCCATCGGCCAGAGCTTGAAGTGCTCCGGCATCACCTCAAGCTGCTCGGCGAGCGGCGGGGGATTGTCGCCCATGTGGATGAACACGAACCCGCCCCAGGTGTCGCAGGCGACTTCATCCAGGCCGAAGGTATCGTCCGACACGTGGGGAAAGTCCCAGCGGCAGGGGATTTCACGCAGGCTTCCGTCGAGGTTCCAGCTCATCCCGTGGAAGGGGCAGCGGATGTTGGCGCGCCTGACCCCGCGGGAGCCTTCGGCGGCAAACTTCATCCCGCGGTGCGGGCAGGAGTTGACGAAGGCGCGGATCGCCATGTCGGCCCCGCGCACGACCAGCACCGAATGATGCCCGACGTCATAAACGTAGCGGTCGCCGACGCCGGGAATATGCTCCTCGCGGCAGGCCCATTGCCAGACGTTGGGCCACAGCCGCGCCATTTCGAGGTCGTGGAAGGCCGGGTCGGTGTAGCGGGCAAAGGGCACGTCTTCGTCGCCGAGGAAGGTGTAGGATTCCTCACGCATCGCGGCGGGGGGATTGTCGCCGTCCGCATCGAGGATGTCCTGCATCGACGGGCCGGGACAGCGCGCCGCGCCGGGGGCG
Organism: Erythrobacter sp. W302b; assembly: GCF_046452395.1. Taxonomy (NCBI): domain Bacteria; kingdom Pseudomonadati; phylum Pseudomonadota; class Alphaproteobacteria; order Sphingomonadales; family Erythrobacteraceae; genus Erythrobacter; species Erythrobacter sp. W302b. The sequence continues at coordinate 731,008 of NZ_JBKFDH010000001.1, forward strand.
AGGGCAGGGTCCGACGGAGCGGTCAGATTGGGTCGGGTCATGGGTGTCTCATCGCTTGGCGGTTGTAGAGGGAATCGTCGGGCTTACGCTGGCCCATGATGAAGGGGGCGACTGCGACCATGCCGTCGGTGGCCGGATCGTCGCGCACCCAGTCGACCAACTCGCTACGGTAGGCGAACTTCCAGACGCCATCGCGCCGCTCGTACCGGTCGACATAGCGGCCCGCGATAAACAGATCGCGCGGGCTCCCGCTGTCATCGAACACGCGGTGGTAGGCCTGATAATAGACCTCGCCATAGGCCTCGTTGGGTCCGGTGAAGTCGATGAGATGCTGGCCGAGCATGTGGTGGTTGCGCTGGTGCTCCTTGAGCATCTCCATGCAGAACGCGGCGAAGTCTTCCGCCGGGCCGCTGAACACCCCGTATTCGCAGCGCGCCCCGGGCCAGAACTGGGCCAGCAGCAAGTCGCCATCGAGCCGGTCAAGCCCGCGCATGTAGTGCGCGGCAAGGTCGATGATGGCGAAGCGATCGTCAGCGGTGCCCATCACGCGATGCTCAGGCCGCCATCGACGATAAACGGCGCGCCGGTGGCGAACTTGCTCTCGTCGCTGGCGAGATAGACGACGAGATGCGCGATATCCTCAACCTCGCCCATGCGGCCAATCGGCTGGGCGATGGAGAAGGCTGCGCGAGTCGCCTCAGGGTCGGGGGTGCCGGCGATGACGCTTTCCACATTGGGGGTCAGGATCGTGCCCGGCTGCACCGAATTCACCCGCACGCCGTTCTTTTCGCGCGCGCAGTAGAGCGCAATCGACTTGGTCAGCGTCACCACCGCCGCCTTGGCGCTGTTATAGGCGGCGAGATCGGGGGAGGGCTTGTTCCCGGCCGCGCTGGAGAAATTGACGATCGAGCCGCCGCCGCCCTTGGCCATCAGCGGGATCGCCGCCTTGCAGCCCATGAAGATCGAATCGACATCGACCGTGTAACAGCGCTTGAAATCCTCTGGCGAGATGTCGGCGATGGAACCGAACACGGTGATCGCGGCATTGTTGACCAGCACGTCGAGCCGCCCATGGCTGGCTTCAACCTCGGCCATGATCGCCTGCCAGCGCGCCCAGTCGGTGACGTCCTGATGAAGGTAATCGCAGCCGAGTTCCGCTGCCGTCGCGCGGCCTGCGGCCTCGTCGATATCGGTGATGATGACCGTCGCGCCCTCGGCCATCAGGGCCTTTGTCGCGGCCTTGCCCAGACCCATAGCGCCGCCTGTCAGCAGCACCACTTTGCCTGCCACACGTCCTGCCATCACTCTCTCCCTTTATCCTCTGGGAGAAAGTTAGAACGTGGCCAGACCCATCGCCACTGCCAAACCTAAGAAGGCGAAGAAGCCCATCGAATCCGTGATCATGGTGACAAACACGCTGGATGCGACCGCCGGGTCCTGATCCAACCGTTCGAAAATCACCGGCACCAGCACGCCCGCAAGGCCGGCAATGGCGATGTTGATGATCATGGCGAGAGCAATCACGACGCCCATCATCGGGGTGAACAGCACCGCCGCCGCGAGGCCAATCAGCACCGCGATGGTCCCGCCATTGAGCAGCGCAACGCGGAACTCGCGCCACAGGATGCGCCGCGTGTTCGAGCGGGTCAGCTGATTGGTCGCAATCGCGCGCACCGCCACCGCCATGGTCTGCGTGCCCGCATTGCCGCCGATGCTGGCGACAATCGGCATGAGCACCGCGAGCGCCACCAGCTGCTCGATCGCCGCGCCGAAGAAGGCGATGATCGAGGAGGCCACGACCGCCGTCCCCAGATTGGCGATCAGCCACCGCACGCGCGCGCCATAGGCCTCGCGGATCGGCTCGTTGATGTCGCCGTCGCCCGCACCGCTCAGCAGCAGCGCGTCCTCGCCCGCCTCTTCGGAGATGATGTGGACGATGTCGTCGACCGTCATCTGCCCGACCAGCCGCCCACTTTCGTCCACCACCGCAGCCGAGATCAGCGCGTATTTCTGGAACATCAGCGCGGCCTCTTCCTGATCCATCGTCACCGGGATCAGGGTCTGGTCGCGCTTCATCACGTCGGTCAGCCTGACGCTGCGCGGCGTGGTGAGGATCCACGAGAGCGCGCAGGTGCCGACCGGATGGTGCCGCTCGTCGATCACGAAGACTTCGAAGAAGTCGTGCTCCAGATCGCCGTCCTCGCGCAGGTAATCGATCAGATCCCCGACCGTGAGATGCTCGGGCACCGCCACGAAGTGACGGCTCATCAGGCGCCCGGCGGTCTCCTCGGGGTAGGCGAGCGCGCTCGAGACCGCCTCGCGCGTCTCCGGCTCGAGCTCGGCCATCACCGCACGCTGATCGGCTTCGTCTAGATCCTCGATCAGCTGCACCGCATCGTCGGTGTCGAGCTGTTCGGCGATGGTGGCGACGGCCTGTGCGGACAAGGTGTCCATCAGGTCTTCGCGAACGTAATCGTTCAGCTCCGCGATGACGTCGCTGGTCATCAGATCGCTGATCGCGGAGGCGAGCTGCGCGCGTTCACGCGGTTCGAGCAGTTCGATCAGGTCGGCGATGTCGGCCGCATGGAGCGGCTCGACCAGATCATAGACCCCGCCCTTGTCGCCCGCCTCCAGCGCTTCGTGGACCGCGCTGACGAAGCTGGGCTTCAGGCGGTTTTCCTCGTCATGGCGTTCATCATCAACCCGGTCATCCGGACGCACTTCACCCTCACCGTGATCGGCGAGGGCAAGGTCGTCGTCGTGGATGCGATCTTCGGCCATATGAGAGGCGTTTACGGAGGGGAGGGTGAAAAGCAAGGCTGGAGGGTGACAGGCGCGGATTGGGTGCGTAAAGCCGCCTGCGAACAACCCATCCCGTTCGCCCTGAGCTTGTCGAAAGGCCGCATTCTTCTTCTGGTCCACTGCGTGACGCAAGGAGGAAGGGTGCTTCGACAGGCTCAGCACGAACAGGAATGACATGCGGAGATCCGAACAATGGCCGATACCCTCACCTTCACTCTCGACACCGGCGATGGCGAATCCCGCGACGTTGTGATCAAGCTGCGCCCCGATCTCGCGCCGGGCCACGTCGCGCGCATCACCGAGCTGGCGAGCGAAGGCTTCTATGACGGCGTGATCTTCCACCGCGTGATCGGCGGCTTCATGGCACAGGGTGGTGACCCGACCGGCACCGGCATGGGCGGCAGTGACAAGCCCGACCTCCCGGCCGAATTCAACGCCGAACCCCACGTCGAAGGCGTGTGCTCGATGGCCCGCGCGCAGAACCCCAACAGCGCCAACTCGCAGTTCTTCATCTGCCTTGATGATGCGCGCTTCCTCGACAAGCAGTACACCGTGTGGGGTCAGGTCACGAGCGGCATGGAACACGTCCATGCCCTCCCCAAGGGCGAACCGCCGCGCAACCCCGGCAAGATCGTCAAGGCGACGGTCGCCTAAGATCGCAATGGAGGGCAAGGGGGCGGCAGTCCGGGCGACGGCGGCAGCGCTTTGCGCGCTGCTGGCGTCAGCCTGCGCGACCTTGCCCGACATCTCGCAGTCGCGCTCGCCCTGCCAGCTTGAGCCGGGCGGGTGGTGCGGCTTTGTGCGCGACGCAGCGGTCGAAGCCTGGCCCTATGCGGTCGCATCGACCAACGCCTACACCGGTGACGATGATCTTTTCGCCAAGCCGGGCCGCGTGCTCCAGCGGATCGAGCACCTGCCGATCGCGCCCGAGGATGCGGGCAAGGGCTTCAGCTACGAGCTGTTCAACCAGTACGCGCCGGGCTCGGGCAGCGATGCGGCGCGCAAGCCTGTCGCGCGGGTGCTTGCTTTCCGCGGCACCGACTTCAAGGGCCTCTCGGACATCTTCTTCGGCACATTGCGCAATGACCAGATCGAACTGGCGTTGCGCTATTTCGATGCCGAACGCGCGCGTCTGGGCAATGATCTGCCGTGGGTGGTGGTCGGCCATTCGCTCGGCGGCGCTTTGGCGACGGAGGTTTCCAATGCGCATCCCGAAGTGCGCGCCTTCCTGTTCAACACCTCGCCCTTCTACCGCGACGAAGTGCGCGCCAATGCCCTGCGGCGAACCGTCTTCAACGAGCGCGGCGAGTTCTTGCGGCGGTTTGCGCGCAGCAGCGAGCCGCCTGCGGCCAATGTCTTCACCATTAATTGCGAGCCGCGCAAGGGCAGCATCACCAAGCATAAGGTGCGCCCGCTCGCCGATTGCATCACCTGGATTGCGGCCTATGCCAGCCGCGACGCCTTCGAGGTGATGAAGGCCAATGGCATCACCAAGCCTTTCGTGGAGTGCGGGCCTGAGGACAAGCCGCACCCGGGGCCGGGCACCAAGCCGGACGAGCCCTGCATCCACAACAGCCTGCGCGAGCCCAAAGGCAAGCGCAAGTAGCCACCGGGCGCAGCGGTGATTGAACGCGCGCATCATCGGCGCTAAAGGCGCGGGCCTGATGAAGCCCGCCGCCGCCCCTCCCAAAACCTACCGCGTCAAAAGCTTCGGCTGCCAGATGAACGTCTATGATGGCGAGCGGATGGCCGAGCTTCTGGGAGAACGCGGCATTGCGCCCGCGCCCGAGGGTGAGGACGCCGATCTCGTCATCCTCAACACCTGCCACATCCGCGAGAAGGCCGCCGAAAAGGTCTATTCGGACATTGGCCGCCTCGTGAAGGCGGGCGAGGAGGCGGGGAAGAAGCCTCTCATTGCGGTCGCAGGCTGCGTCGCGCAGGCCGAGGGTGAGGAAATCATGGCGCGCGCCCCAGCGGTCAGCATCGTGGTCGGCCCGCAGGCCTATCACCGCCTGCCCGAGATGCTCGACAAGGCGACAAAAGGCGAGCGCGCGACCGATACCGACATGCCGGCCATCGCCAAGTTCGACGCGCTCCCGGCGCGCCGGAAGCGCGGCCCGAGCGCCTTCCTCACCGTGCAGGAAGGCTGCGACAAGTTCTGCACCTATTGCGTGGTGCCCTATACCCGCGGCGCGGAAATCTCGCGGCCCTTCGCGCATCTGGTCGCCGAGGCGCAGAAACTGCTTGAAGCGGGGGCGAGGGAGATCACGCTGCTCGGCCAGAACGTCAATGCGTGGAGCGGCGAAGACGACAAGGGGCGCCGCGTGGGCCTCGGCGGACTGATCCGCGTGTTGGCACAGATCGATGGCCTCGCGCGCATCCGCTACACCACCAGCCACCCCAACGACATGGACGACGACCTGATCGCTGCGCATGGCGAGGTGGCCAAGCTCATGCCCTATCTGCACCTGCCGGTGCAGGCTGGGAATGACCGCATTTTGAAGGCGATGAACCGCCAGCACACGGCGGAAAGCTACCTCAAGATCATCGAACGCTTTCGCGCGGCGCGGCCCGATATCGCGCTGTCAGGCGATTTCATTGTCGGCTTTCCGGGCGAGACCGAGGCGGAGTTTCAAGACACGCTGCGGATCGTTGACGAAGTTCGCTACGCCGCGTGCTTCAGCTTCAAATACTCCCCGCGCCCCGGCACGCCTGCTGCGACCATGGACGGCCAGATTGCGCCCGAAGTGATGGACGAGCGCCTCCAGCGCCTCCAGCAGCGTATCGGCGCGCATCAGTATGCCTTCAATCAGGCGAGCGCTGGCAAGCGTTGCGAAGTGCTGGTTGAGCGCACCGGACGGCACCCCGGCCAGTGGCTTGGCAAATCGCCCTGGCTGCAATCGGTGTGGTTCGAAGCCCCCGCCGCGATTGGTGATCTGGTCGAAGTGACACTCGCCGAAGCCGGGCCGAACTCGCTCAAGGGGCTGGTGCTCTAATCATCCCCTTGCTCTGCGCTGCGTGCCGTCTCCAGCACGGCCGCGCGGAGCACTTCGCTGGCGAATGAACCGGCGGGCAGGCGATAGAGGGCCTTCAGGTAGGCGCGGTCGAAGCGGCTGAGGGTCTGCGGCGCGTTCTGGGGTGAGACGAACAGGGTCATGATGGTATGCGGCGCACCGGCTTCAGCCAAGTCCACTTCACCCGTTGGGGCGAGCAGGCGCAGGCTGGCATAGTCGGCGATCTGGATCGGGGTCAGCCCTGCCACCGCGGCATTGTCGACCACCACCAGCGCGGCGAGCATATCCTCGCGCAGATCGCGTTTGAGCCGCCCGGCGCTCCAGATCTTGTTCGGCGGTCCGGGCAAGCCGTTCGGCCCGGCGGCCTCCGGACTATTGACGATCGGCTCTCCGGTGTTTGACGCCTGCCTGCTCGCCTGAAACACATAGACCGGATCGCGCGCGCCCAGCGCCGCGTCGATCTCGCGCGCGCTCAGCCCGGCAAACAGCCGTCGCCCGCTCGCCTTGACGTCCCGCAATTGCGCTTGCGCATTATCGGACAACGCCAGCAGAGCATTGGGCTTGCACCCCTTGCCCCGTACAGGCACCCTTGCATCCCGTGCGTTTTCGATGATCCGCTCGGCCACTTGCTGCCCCAGCGCGGTATCGGCGGCAGCGACCATGAGGCACAGCGGCCGCTCGAACCGCGCCAGCGGGCGGCGCGGGCGCGGGTTCCCGGCGATGTCGCGCGCAAGTTCGGAGAGCGCCTGCTCGCTCTGAACCTTCTCGCCCTCGACGATAATCGGATCGCTTGGCGGTGCCGGGGGCGGCGCGGTCTGCACGGTCGCTCCGGCAACCGCCGCAACCACATTAATCCAAGAGGTCACCTGCATCTCCTTTTCGCCGAAGCCCCGTGGCGGTGCCGACCTCGTCTAATCCTCGCCATCCCCGCCACCCTTGCCCGCGCTTTCCACCACCGCAGCGCGAAGGACTTCGCGGGCGAAGGCGCCGGGGGGCATACGGTAAAGCGCCTTGAGGTAGGCGCGGTCGAAACGGGTCATCTGTTCGGGGGCGCTGGCGGGGGCGGCGAAGAGAGTCATGATCGTGCGCGGCCCATCCGCTCCGGCCTCGGCCACATCGACTTCGCCTGTGGGGGCGAGCAGGCGCAAGCTGGCATAATCGGCGATCTGCACCGGACTGAGGCCTGCCACCGCCTCCCTGTCGATCACCACCAGCGCCGCCAGCATATCCTCGCGCGTCAGACGGGAGAGCCGGCCCATGGCGGTAACCCTGTTTTCCGGCGGGGTATCTGGCATGGCGCGCAGCATCGCCTGTCCGGAGGCTGCGGTGGTCTGGCTTGCCTGAAACACATAGACCGGATCGCGCGCGCCCAGCGCTGCGTCAATATCGCGCGCATTGAGCCCGGCGAACAGGCGGCGCCCGCTGGAGCGCACAGCCTGCAACTGCTGGCGAGCATCATCCGCGATCATCACCAGCGCATTGGTAGAGCAGCCGTTGCCGCGCACCTTGACCTTGGCGGCCTTGGCATTGGCGATGAGCCGCGCTGCGATCTCCTGCCCCAGCGCCGCGTCCCCGGATGCGACCATAAGGCAGAGCGGCGCTTCGAACCGGGCCAGCGGGCGATCCGGCCGGGGGTTTTCAGCCAGATCGCTGGCGAGTTCGGCCAGTTCCCGTTCGGTTCGGGGCCTTTCGCTTTCGACCACGATCGCAGGCGGCTCCGGCTCTGGGGCGGGGGCGGGAGCAGGTTGTTGCGCGGTCAGAAGGGCTGCAAGCTGAACCAGCCCCGCCATTACGACCCCGCGTCAGCCTGAGCGATCTTGGAAGCGTGCGCCATCACACCCTTCGCCGTGCTCCCGCGCGGCATGGCGTAAAGCGAGCGCAAATAGGCGCGGTCGAAGTCGGTCATCATATTCGGCGCGCTGTCGTGGCCGCTGAACAGCGTGAGAATCGTTGTCGCGCCGGCTGGGGCGTCCTGCGGCATCTTGCTGGCGTTGATGGTTGGGGCCAGCAGGCGGAGCGTCGCGTAATCGGCGAGCCGCATCGGATCGAGCCCCTCGGTTGCTGCTTGTTCGATCACCACCGCCGCGCCGAACACGTCTGGCTGACCGATCACCTCGCGCTGTCCCTGGAAGACTTCGGGCCCCATCCAGAGTTGCATCGGTTCGTGGAAAGCGAAGCTGGCAGTTTCGGTTTCGAACATCTCGTCAAGCTGCTGGAGATAGTGCGAGCCATAGAACTGGAGGTAGTTATTGCGCATCTCGCGCAGTTGCCCGACCGCGTCGTCGGTGAAGGCGATCAGCGTGTTGGGAGCGCAGCGTCCGCGCTTGACGGCGACGCCTGCCTGCTCGGCATTCTCGACAACGCGCTCTGCCACGGTTTTCGCGAGAGCTTGATCCTCGGCAGCCACCAGCAGGCACATCGGGTAGCGCAGCTTGTGGAGCTTGCCGTCGGGCAGCACATTCCCGGCCAGCGCAAGCCCCCAGTTCACCACTGCATCGTCTACAGGGGACGCGTCTTCGGCGGCGGCAGGGATGCTGATCGCGGTCGTGAGCGCGGCAAGGACTGCGAGGCTATGCTTCATTGATAGCGACTCCTTCTGCTAAATATCAACATGTTAAAGCTTAATCCCGGGTGAATGCGGCTCATCCGGCCAAGTCCAATTCCACTCTTGTGCGACCTCGTTTGGCGGCGTTTCGATGACTTTCCACCACCATCTCGCCGCAGCCTGCTTGCTTTGCGTGGGCGGCCGCTTACGCTCGCGACTCACGGACGAGGGATTGTCCCACGGCCGCAGCCAAAGGAACCTATGGGCCGACGACCCTCCCGTGCCGGACACCCGGCGCTCTCGCCCGATCCGCGCGGCATTCCGGAACCGCGGCGCGCGCGGGTTGATCTGACCTTTGAGAACCAGGCTTTGCTGGGGCCGTTGTTCGGGCAGTTCGACGCCAATCTGGTGCAGGTGGAAAACCGGCTCGGCGTCTATATCCACGCCCGCGGCCATCAGGTGGTGATCGAAGGCCCGGAGGATGACGTCGCCCGGGCGCGTGAGACATTGAAGACCATGTATGACCGGCTTGCGCGCGGTGAGGCGCTGGATGCCGGCGCAGTGGAGTCGCTGATCGCGATGTCGGCCGAACCGACGCTGGAAGGGATCATCTCGGGCGACATGGATGCGCCGCCGATCATGATCCGCACGCGCAAGAAAACCATCGTCCCGCGTTCCGCGACGCAGATCGAATATATGCGGTCGCTGGCCAAGGATGACATCATCTTCGCTCTCGGCCCGGCGGGCACCGGCAAGACCTATATCGCAGTGGCGCAGGCGGTCAGCCAACTGATCACGGGAAGCGTCCAGCGCCTGATCCTGTCGCGTCCGGCGGTCGAGGCGGGGGAGAAGCTCGGCTTCCTTCCCGGCGACATGAAGGAGAAGGTCGATCCCTATCTGCGGCCGCTCTATGATGCCCTGAACGACTGCATGCCCCCCGAACAGGTGGAGCGGCGCCTCGCCAATGGCGAGATCGAGATCGCTCCCATCGCCTTCATGCGCGGGCGGACGCTGGCGGACAGCTTCATCATCCTCGATGAGGCGCAGAACACCACGCGCGAGCAGATGAAGATGTTCCTCACCCGTTTCGGCCAGAACAGCCGCATGGTGATCTGCGGCGACCCGCGGCAGGTCGACATCCCCGGCGGCCCGCGCATGAGCGGGCTCAATGACGCGGTCGAACGGCTCGAGGGCGTCGAAGGTTTCGGCACGATCCGCTTCACGGCCGCCGACGTGGTGCGCCACCCGATCGTGGGGCGGATTGTCGAGGCCTATGAGGGCGGGGGCGAGGACAACTGACGGCACTGCGGGGTGTGCCTGTTCGATGAGCGATGCAGTCCGTCCGACGAAACTGCGTTGTGAGGATCGGAGCGCAATGTTAGCAACATAATGATTTTTCAGTCGCCAAGGGCGAAGTTTTATTCCCGCGCCAACGGCCGGAATAGTTCTTCCGATCTATGCGGCAACACAGGGGCGGGCGTTGTGGTTCATCACCAATTTCGGGATTGCGCATGACCGCTCATCGCCCTCGGGGTCGCGCTGCGGTGTCGCGCGGAATTGTACCGCTGTCGCTTGCGGTGCTGGCGCTTTCCGGTTGTGCCCTTCCGCGCGCCGCGCCGCCAGCCATCGCGAGCGCTCAGCCTGTCCCGGACCGATGGGTTCTGGCCGAGCCTGCCGGGGCCGATGTTCCGCTTGATCGCTATTGGGTGCTGCTGAACGATCCGCTGGTCGAGGAATTCGTCGCGCAGGCGCAAACCAGCAACCTCGATCTGGCGCAAGCGGTGACCCGGCTGCGTTCGGCAAGAGCAGGCTTGCGGCAGGCCCGCGCGGCCCGCTTGCCGCAAATCACCGGAAGCGGCGGTGCGAGCCGGGATGTCGGCGATCTGGCAAGCGATGATGTGCAGTTCTCGCTCGGCAGCGATATCGCATGGGAGGCCGATGTGTTTGGTCGGCTCGACGCCTCGGTCGATGCCGCGCGATCCGATCTGCAATCGGCAGGCTATTCGGTCGGCGATTTGGAGCGGGTGATCGTCGCGCAGGTGGCAAGCCAGGTGGTGAACGCGCGCTCTCTCGCAGCGCAGCTGGCCATCGCGCGCGAAACTCTCGCCAATCAGGACGACAACCTCCAGATTGCGCGGTGGCGCAACCAGGCAGGGCTGGTTGACAGCCTCGACGTCGAACAGGCTCGCACCCAGCGCGCTCAGACCGCGGCCAGCATTCCGCTGCTGGAGAGCGATCTGGTGGCGGTGGCGAATGCGATCTCGACCCTGATCGGCGAGCCGCCCGGCCGGGTCTATCGCGCCCTGACTGAAGCGCCGCGCGCCGTTCCTGTGCCGCCGGCCGATGTTGCTTTGTCCGCTCCCGCCGACATGCTGCGCCGCCGCCCCGATGTGAGCGGCGCCGAGGCCCGGCTGGCCGCCGATCTTGACCGTATCGGGGTGGCCCGCGCGCAACTTTACCCGCTTGTGCGGCTGACTGGCACGATTGGCACACGGGCGACCGATGTGGGCAGCCTGTTCGACCTCGTCACCGGCAATATCTTCGCGGGCCTCACGCAACTGATCTTCGATGGCGGCCGGGTGCGCGGACAGATCGAGAGCGCGGAGGCGATTGCCGATGGCTCGCTCGCGGCATGGCGGCAAAGTATTCTCGTGGCGCTCGAAGAGGTTGAGAGCGCAGGCGTTGATCTGGAGACCAGTGGCACGCGGGTCACGGCGCTGCTCGAGGCCAGTGACGGCGCGCAGAACGCCGCGATCCTCGCTCGCAGCCAGTACCAGGCGGGGCTGATCGATTTTCAGACGCTGCTGGTGACCGAAAGCCAGCTGCTGAGCACGCGCACGGCCGAGGTCAACGCTCAGGCGTCGCGCGCGCTCGCCTTTATCAGTCTGGCGCGCGCGCTGGGCGGGGGATGGTCGATGCCCGAGGGCGCCGGCCTTGACGACATTGCGGCGAAGGGGCCCACCAAGTGATCGATTTGAGCAAGCCGGACGAACAGCCGAGCGTCGATGAATTCCTCGGCACCAAGCCGCGCCCGCGCTGGCGGCGGTGGATGAAATACTGGCTGCCCGGCCTGATTGTGGTGCTGCTGATCCTCGGCATCGCGCAATGCACCGGGGAGGCGCCAAAGCCGGATTACATCACCGCCCCGGTGGAGCAGGAATCGCTGTCGCTGTCGGTCACCGCAACGGGCAACCTGCGCCCGACCAATCAGGTCGAAGTCGGCGCGGAAGTCACCGGCCCGCTCGACAGTGTGCTCGTCGATGTCAATGACCGCGTGACCAAAGGGCAGGTGATCGCCGTCATCAACACCGAGATCATCGACCAGCAGATCGCTCAGTCGCGCGCCAACCTCAATGCCGCGCGCGCCGCGCTGGCGCAGGCGCAGGCGACGATCGAGATCGATCAGGTTCAGCTCGCGCGGCTTGAGGAGGTGCGCCGCCTGTCAGGTGGGCGCGTGCCGTCTCAGATCGAGGTTGAGCGGGCCGAGGCGGCCGTCGAGCGTGATCGCGCCGCCGTTGCTTCCGCGCGCGCCAATATCGAAGCGGCTCAGGCATCGCTCAATGGCAACCTCACCACCCGCACCCGTGCGGTGATCCGGGCGCCGGTCACCGGCGTCGTGCTCGCCCGCCGGGTCGAGCCGGGGCAGACCGTGGTTGCCAGCTTCAACACCGTGACCCTGTTCGTGATCGCGGAAGACCTGTCGGCCATGCAGCTGCGCGTTTCGATCGACGAGGCCGATGTGGGGCAGGTCAAGCCGGGCCAGAAGTCGACCTTTACGGTCGATGCCTATCCCGGTCGGCAGTTCCCGGCGACGGTCGAGCGGATCGATCTGGCCTCGACCGGCACGACGCAGGCGGCGGCGGGCGGCGGCACCGCGTCGGCTACGGGCGGTACCGTGGTCAGCTATGAAGCGCGGCTTACCGTGCAAAACCCCGATGGCCTGCTGCGTCCCGGGATGACGGCGACCGCGACCATCGCAACGCAGAACACCGGTCGCGCGATGCTGGTGCCCAACGCCGCGCTGCGCTTCCGCCCGGAAACTGAAGAGGAAGCCAGCGGTGGCGTGTTCAATCCGCAGATCGGGCTTGAGGATGGCAAGCAGCAGGCGAGCATCGGCGAAGGCAGCCGCCAGTTGGTGCAGGTACTGCAAGCCGATGGCACGCTGAAAGCCATCGAAGTCGTGACCGGCCGCAGCGACGGGCGGCGGACCGTCGTCACGTCCAAGGCACTGAAGCCGGGGATGAAAGTCGTCACCGGGATCAAGGCAGCGGCCCAGTGACGGCCGAGCCCCTGATCCAGCTCGAAGGCATCACCAAGACCTTCGGCAGCGGAGCGGCGGCGTTTCAGGCGCTGAAGGGGGTCGACCTCACCATCAATCGCGGCGAGTTCGTTGCCATCATGGGGCCCTCAGGTTCGGGCAAGTCGACCACCATGAATATCCTCGGCTGCCTCGATGTGCCGACCGGTGGCATCTTCCGGTTTCGCGGGGTCGAGGTGCAAAAGCTCGACCGCGACCAACGCAGTCTGCTGCGCCGCCGCTATCTCGGTTTCGTGTTTCAGGGCTTCAACCTGCTGGCCCGCACCACCGCGCTTGAGAATGTCGAACTGCCGCTGCTCTATCGCGGGGAGAACAAGACCCAGCGGCGCGAAGCGGCCATGCGGGCGCTCGATCAGGTCGGGCTGGTGCCGTGGGCCTCGCACAGTCCGGCAGAGCTATCCGGCGGCCAGCAACAGCGCGTCGCCATCGCGCGGGCGCTGGTGACGCAGCCCGATGTGCTGCTCGCGGATGAACCAACCGGCAACCTCGATAGCGAACGCTCGGTCGAGATCATGGAGCTGCTGCAACGCCTGAATGGCGAGGGTATCACCGTGCTGATGGTCACGCACGAGGAGGACATGGCCGCCTACGCCAAGACCATCGTACGCTTCCGTGATGGGCTGGTCGAACGGATCGAGCGCAGTGCGCATGCCGTGGAAGGCAGTCCGGCCTGATGCTCGGATCGACTCTCCTTCTGGCCCTGCGCGAAATCCGCCGCCACATCCTGCGCTCGATCCTGACCACGCTCGGGATCATTATCGGGGTGGCGGCGGTGGTGACGATGGTCACCCTCGGCAACGGGGTCACCGCGTCGGTGCAGGAAGAGATTTCCTCGCTAGGTGCGAGCAACTTCATCGTCTTCCCGGTCCGCACCGATCGCGGTACGATCCGTCCATTCGACGAGGCCGATGTGAAGGCGGTCGGGCAGCAAATCGCCGGGGTGACAATCGCGGCCGGCACTGTCGCCGCCAATGCCACGGCTTTCTACAACGGGCAGGATTGGGACACGCGGGTCGTCGGCGCCAACAACGACTTCCTCGATGCACAGTCGATCACAGTCGAGGAAGGCCGCCCCTTCAGCAAGGACGAGGAAGAGGCAGGCAAGAATGTCTGTCTGCTCGGCCTCAAGGTGCGCGAAGCCATCTTCGTGCCCGGCACCAGCCCGATCGGTGCGCGGATGCGGCTCGGCGATGTCTCGTGCCAGGTTATCGGCGTGATGGAAGAACGCGGGCAGGGCGGCAATGGCGCGGATGATGATGATGCGGTCTATCTGCCGCTCAAGAACGTCCAGCGGCGGTTCCGCGGCAACGACAACCTCGATTACTTCGTGCTGAAGTATGATCCTTCCTATGCGCCGTCTGTCATTCAGGATTCGCTGGTTGATCTGCTGCGGGAGCGCCGGCTGTTGCAGGGCGAACAGCCCAATGACTTCAACGTCATCGACACCGCACAGGTCAACCAGGCGCTGGGCGCGGCGACGGGCGCGCTGACCGCGATGGTGGCGGTGATTGCCTCGATCAGCCTCTTGGTCGGCGGGATCGGGATCATGAACATCATGCTGGTGTCCGTGACCGAACGAACCCGCGAAATCGGCATCCGCCTTGCCATCGGGGCGCTCGCACGGGAGGTGCGCTTGCAGTTCCTGACCGAGGCGGTGGTGCTCTGCTCGCTGGGCGGATTGGTGGGGATTGCCTTGGGCTTCGGCGCCTCGATCGGGCTCGCCGCGGCGATTGATGTGCCCTTCGTGTTCGATCCGATGATCAATCTGGTGAGCTTCCTGTTCGCGGCGGGTATGGGGATCGTGTTCGGGTACTATCCCGCCAGCCGCGCCTCCAAGCTCGATCCGATTGACGCGCTGCGACACGAATAGCCGGCCGCGTCACGCAGCCCAGCGTTTCGCGGCGGCGCTTTCCGCGCTAAGGACCGCGCCATCATGCAACTCGACATTGACATCGAAGACTGGCCTGCGGGCGATTGGGACGCGCTGGCGGACCGCGCCGCCTTGGCTGCGGCGGAAGGCGAACCGCTGCTCGCCAACCCGCGTCTGATCGCGAGCCTGTTGTTCACCAGCGATGCCGAGGTCCACACCCTGAACCGCGAATGGCGCGCGCGCGACAAGCCGACCAACGTCCTCAGCTTCCCGATGCTGGAGCGCGAGGAACTTGAAGCTCTGGCATCACACGGCCCGCCCGAAATGCTCGGCGACATCGCGCTGGCCTATGAAACTTGCGCGCGCGAAGCGGCAGAGAAGGGCGTGTCGCTGGAAGCTCACGCGACTCATCTCATCGTCCACGGCCTGCTCCATCTTGCTGGGCACGACCATGTCGACAGCGACGCCCAGGCCGAGGCGATGGAGGCCTTGGAGACAGCGATACTTGCCAAACTGGGCATCGCTGACCCATATGGCGCTTGAAACTGCATAGGAGCCCCATTCAAGGCCATGGCCGATTCCCATTCGCCCGCATCTCAATCAGGAGACGCGGACAGTAGCAGCGGGCTGTGGCCTGTGCTGCGCAAGCTCCTGAAGCTCGAAGGCGCCCGCTCTCTGCGCGAGCAGCTTGAAGAAGCCATCGACGAGCACGAGGACGAAAACGGCGGCCCCGGTTCCGATACCGGCGGCAGCGGCGGGGGCGACCTGTCGCGGGTCGAGCGGCAGATGCTGCGCAACCTCCTCCATTTCTCCGAACATGATGCCGATGACGTGGCTGTGCCGCGCGGCGAGATCATCGCGGTCGATGCGTCAATCAGCTGGGAAGACATGGTCGCCGCCTTCAGCGAGCATGGCCATTCCCGGATGCCGGTCTATCGCGAGACGCTCGATAGCGTGGTCGGCATGATCCACATCAAGGACGTGTTCCCCTTCCTCGCCAACGGCACGCCGCCGCCCGCTGACTGGACCACGCTGATGCGCCAGCCGCTTTACGTGCCCCAGGCGCGGGGTGCGCTGGACGTTCTGGCCGACATGCGCACGCAGCGCGTGCACCTTGCCATCGTCCTCGATGAATTCTCGGGGACCGACGGGCTCATCACGATCGAGGATCTGGTCGAGGAAATCGTCGGCGAGATCGAGGATGAGCACGACGAGACGCCTGAAGAACTGATCGTCCCCATCGGCGAAGGCATGTGGGACGTGGACGCGCGCGCCGAGCTGGACGACATTGCCGAGCGGATCGACCCCCGTCTCGCCGAAGTGGCGGAATCGGTCGACACGTTGGGCGGCCTCGCCTTCGTGCTCGCCGAGCAGGTGCCGCCGGTCGGCACGGTGCTGGAACATGCGAGCGGCTGGCGCATTGAAGTGACAGCGGGTGACGAAACTCACGTCACCCGGTTGCGCCTGCACCCGCCCGAAGATGCGAGTGACATGCAGTAGGCGCAACTTTTCCGTCCTCCACGCATTTTTTCTTCGATTTTTTGCATCCAATCGGCGTCTCGGGCGTATCTCTTCTCACCAAGGAGAGAGTCCATGCCTGCACGTCGTCTTCCCCCCCTGCGCGCGCTTGAAGCCTTCATGCGCACGGTCCGTCTGGGTTCTGCCCGGGCGGCGGCGGAGGAGATCGGGCTTTCCCCCTCGGCGCTGTCGCGGCGGATCAGCAATCTCGAGGAATTTGTCGGCAAGAAGCTGTTCACCCGCGCGCGCCAGTCGATGCAGCTCACGGATGAGGGCCAGGCTTTCTACGAGGCGGTGAACCCGCACATGGAAGCGCTCGCGCGTGCGGTGGAGAGCCAGTCGGACAATATCGCGCTGCTGCGCCTGCGGCTGGGCGTCTTGCCGATGTTCGGCAGCCAGCGCCTGTTCCCGCGGTTGGGCGAACTGCGCAAGCGCCACCCCCTGCTGCACATCGACATCGACACCGCGCCGCACCTTGAAGACCGGGTGGGCGACACGCTCGACGCCGCGATCATCCTCTCGCGCGGGCCGGCGAGCGGGCTGCACGCCGTGCGCCTCGACCACAATCTGGTCCACGCGATCTGCTCGAAGGAGACCGCGCGCAATATCCCGGAGATCACCCCCGAGGTGATGGCCAAGCAGACCTTCCTGATCCACAACGAATTGCCCGAAAGTTTCATGGCGTGGAAGAAGGCGAACGGGCTCGACACGATGGACCCGGCCGCGATCGACCATTACGATTCCGGCGCGTTGATGCTGGAGGCGGCCGCACAGGGTCTTGGCATCGCGATCATGCACGACGATCACCTGCGCCGCGCCAACGACAATCGTTTGACGAACCTGCCCGGCAAGCCGGTCGAGAGCCCCTATAGCTACTGGTTCGTGTGCAAGCCGGTCGCGCTGGAAAGCCGTCCGGTGCGGATCTTCCACGATTGGCTGGTCAGGGCGGGGCTTTAATCTGCCGCGCTTATTTTCGGCTCATAGCGAACCGGGCCAACCGAGTGCGCGAAGGGGCGCAGGGGCTTGCCGAGTATCTCGATCAGAGCTTCCTCGATCCGGCGGCGCGATTCGTGGCTGATCGCCTTGCGGCCGCGGAAGTCCTCCGGGCTGAAGGGTTCGAGGTAGTGCAGCCGGACCTTGAAGCTGCCCTTGCGTGACAGGACACGCTTGGCGTTGTTGACGCCGCTTTCCTCGCCAATCCAGCCGATCCATTCGGCCACGGGGCCGTAATCCAGGATGACCGGCTGGACGAGCACGCCCGGCGGCGGCGGCTCGAGCACCGAGAGCATCGAGGTCTTGAACGGCAGCAGCGATTGGCCGTCTGTCGTTGTGCCTTCGGGAAAGACCGTGACCGACCAGTTATCGACCAGCGCTTCCTTCAGCGCATTGATCTGCTCGGCAACGCCCATGCGATGTTCGCGTTTGACGAAGACCGTGCGGTTGAGGCTCGCAAGCCAGCCAACCACCGGCGCTTCGGCCAATTCCGCCTTGGCGACGAAAGCCGTGCCGCTGGCCCCGGCCAGCGCGAGGATGTCGACCCATGACAGGTGATTGGCGACGAAGAAAACGTCGCGCTTCAGATGGGTGCCGATCACCTCGACCTTGGCCCCGCACACCCGCGCCGCATAGCGCAGGAACAGCATCGGGAAGGGTGATCCATAGGACACCACCCGATAAAGATAGTGCAACGGCACGAAGACGATGATGAGACCAACCAGCGCCAGCGCGCGCGCCATCAGCCGCAACCACCCGGCAAGGGTCAGCGGCGTGCTTTCCCCGCGAGCGGCCGCTGCTCGTAACTCTGCGTCAGTCATTGCGGGACAGGCGTACGCCGTAAAGCTCCATGCGGTGATCGACGAGACGGTAGCCCAGTCGCTCGGCAATCTGGCGCTGGAGCGCTTCGACTTCGGGGTCGACGAATTCGACGACCTTGCCGGTTTCCACGTCGATCAGGTGATCGTGGTGCGCTTCGGGCACGGGTTCATAGCGCGAGCGGCCATCGCCGAAATCGTGGCGATCGAGGATGCCTGCTTCCTCGAACAGGCGCACGGTGCGGTACACGGTCGCAATCGAGATCCGCGGATCGACCGCGGCCGCGCGGCTGTGCAGCAGCTCGACATCGGGGTGATCGTCACTTTCCGACAAGACCTTGGCGATCACCCGGCGCTGTTCGGTAATGCGCAGGCCTTTTTCGGCGCAAAGTTGTTCGAGATCGATTTTCTGGGTCAAGGAACGCTCCATCGCCGAGTGCGCCGCCCCTGTGGGATGCGATCGCCCGAAAGCAAGACAGCCTCATCCCTACAGGGACGAGGCTGCTTGCTCAAGCGGGCCGTCCACCCTCTCAACAGGGGCAGTCGGGCCAGCTCATGGACAATGCGACCGGAAGGCGCGGCCTTACGCCGTCTTCTTGGTCCGGCGTCCCTTGGGCGCCATCACAGTGCCGGGCTTGCGGCCGAGACCGATCTTCTTGGCCAGATCGCGGCGCTTTTCGGCATAGTTGGGAGCGACCATGGGGTAATCGGCCGGCAGACCCCAACGCGCCCGGTAGTCTTCGGGCGTCATGTTGTAATTGGTGCGAAGATAGCGCTTGAGCATCTTCAGCTCCTTGCCATCTTCAAGACAGACGATGTGATCCGGCTTGACCGAATTGCGGATCGCAACCGCAGGCTTGGGCTTGGGTTCTTCGATCTCAACCTTCTCACCCAGATTGACAAGCGCGTTGTAGACGTTGGTGATAAGTGCCGGAACGTCAGTCACCGCCACATCATTGTTGCTGACATGCGCAGCGACAATGTCGCTCGTCAGCGTGATAAGTGTTTCGTTCATATCAATTTCCAGATCCTGCATGAGTTCCTCTTGCACGGCGTTCAAGGTGCACCGGTTACTGCGCCATGGCGCAAGTCGTCAATCTTGGCAACTGGTGTGGTCCGCCTGCACATCGATTTGCGATGAGTGGAGTTCTACTAGATTGATCGACCGAAAGTAATCGCGTCGACACGCTCGCCATTTGCCATGCGGTAATAGTTACGCCGCTCACCAATCGGTTCAAAACCAAACTTGTGATACAGTTGGATGGCAGGATTTCCGCGCCGCATTTCCAAGAAGATTCGCGTGACGCCGCGTGTTCGGGCAGCGGCGAACAGGTGTTCGAGCAGCGCCGCGCCCACGCCGCGCCGCCGCGCGTCGGGTACCACCGCGATCAGCAGCAGTTCTTCTTCGTCGAGCACATAGCGGGTCAGCACGAATCCGGCGGGTGCGGGGCCTTCATCGCCGTCGCCGACATCGGGGATCGGCGCGCCGTCAGCATCGACCACCAGCGCATGGGTGCTGGAAAGCGTCAGCGCATCAGTCACCTGCCGCCGGTTCCAGGCCTCGCCATAGGCTGGGTCGAACGCTGCTTCCATCACCACCATGATCCGGTCGATGAGAGCGGGACTGGGGGCGGGGCGGGGGGTCATGCGGGTTTGCGCAGCGCCATCGGGGTGGCATCGGCCCCCCGGCCATAGATGGGCGCGAGGTGCGTCGAGAGCAGCGCGTCCGGCACCAGGCCGACGTGCCCTGCGTCTGGCAGCAGCGGGACGATTTGGCGTGCATCACCCAGCAGAGCGGCAAATTCTGCGGCGCGATTGCCCGCGATCAGGCTCCGCGCTCCGGCTGCCATCGCCGCCGCAGGGGCCATGGAGGATAGCTCACCGGCTGGCATTCCGCGGGCGTCGAAATCCTGCACGAACCATTCGCCATGCCCACCGTTCATGCAGACCGTCACCGGTTCGCCCGGATGCAGTGCTTGCGCCTGCGCTGCGATGAGGGCGAGGGTCGGATAGCCGAACACCTCTGCGGCCCACGCAAACCCGAGCGCGCGGGCGGTCGCGAGGCCAATGCGCACCCCTGTGAAACTGCCCGGCCCGAGGCTGACAAGAAGGCGATCCGCGCGGCCCTTGTCCGGCAAGGCGGCGATCATGGGCACCAGCGCCTCGGCATGGCCGCGGGCCATGACGCGGTGATCATGCGCAAGCATCGCCCCGCCCTCGGTAAGGGCGATGCTGCACGCCTCTGAGGCGGTTTCGATGGCAAGCACGCGCATGGCGCTGCGCGATGCCTCACACCGCGCGCCCGTGCAAGCGTGAGATTTGTGTCAGGCGATGCGGTTGAAGGTCGCGAATTCGGGCCGTGGGCTGCGTTCGAAGATGCTGGCGGGATCGCCATAGCCAACCGAGCAGATGAAATTGACCCGGTGGCGCGGTTCATCGGCGAAGAAGGCGGCATTCACCGCATCGCCGTCGAAGCCCGACATCGGGCCGCAATCGAGGCCCAGCGCACGTGCGGCGAGCATCAGATAGGCCCCTTGCAGCGAGGAGTTGCGGAACGCGCCTTGCTCGCGCGCCTGCTCGTCACCCTCGAACCAGCTCTTCGCATCGGTGTGCGGGAACAGCCACGGCAGCTCCTCGTGGAAATCGATGTCGTAACCGATCACAGCGGTAACGGGGGCGGCAGCGACCTTGGCCTTGTTGCCCTCGGATACGCATTCGACCAGCTTGGCCTTGGCCTCGTCCGACTTGACCCACACGATCCGCACCGGCTGCATATTCGCCGAAGTGGGGGCCATCTTCATCAGGTCCCAGATCGCGTGAAGCTGTTCGTCCGACACAGTTTTGTCCAGCCAGCCATTATAGCTGCGCGCTTCATTGAACAGCTGGTCAAGCGCCGCGTTCGAAAGGACGTGGTCGTGAAATTGCACCGTCATGCCGCACGCACCTCGGTCACTTCGGGGACATAGTGCTTCAGCAGGCCTTCGATGCCATGCTTCAGCGTAGCGGTGCTCGACGGGCAGCCCGAGCATGAGCCTTGCAACGTCAGATAGACCACCCCGTCGCGGAAGCCGCGATAGGCGATGTCGCCGCCGTCACCCGCCACGGCGGGGCGCACGCGGGTTTCGAGCAGTTCGTTGATGGCGGCGATCACCTCGGCATCTTCGGGACGCTCTTCCACCACCGCTTCGTCTTCGGGCGGAACGGCAATCCCGTTGCCGCTCCCACCCGCAAACAGCGGGGCTTCCGAGACAAAGTGATCGAGCAGGATCGCGATGATCTGCGGTTTCAGCGCGCTCCAATCGGCACCCGGCGCGGCGGTGACGCTGACGAAATCGGCGCCGAAGAACACGTTCACGACCTCGCCCGTGTCAAAGATCGCCTGCGCTAGCGGGCTCGCTTCGGCCGCTTCGGGCGTGGCAAATTCGCGGCTGCCGGCGGGCATCACGGGGGTGCCCGGCAGGAACTTGAGGGCAGCGGGGTTCGGGGTGGTTTCGGTTTCTATGAACATGCCCCCAATCTAGGTGCGGCGGCTGCGCGGGGCAAGGGCGCATGGGCCGAGAACCATTCACTATCGCTTCACACTTTGCCGCCCTATAAGCGGGATATGACGTCGTTTTCCCGTGCTGGTCGCGCTCTCGCCATTCTCGTCGCCCCCTTTGCGCTGGTGCAGCCGCTGCTCGCCCAGCAGGCCGCGCCTCCGCCGCCGATCGAAGTGCAACCGCTCCCGCCGGTGCCTCAGCCGCAGGCGCTCCAGACCGGCAGCGAAGTGCCGTGGCTGTACAAGGGCTCGGACGTTCCGGTCGATGAGAAGTGGCTGTTCGGGCAGATGAAGAACGGCGTGCGCTATGCGGTGCGCCGCAATGGCGTGCCGCCGCGCCAGGTTTCGATCCGGGTGCGGATCGATGCGGGCTCGCTGCACGAAACCGACAAGGAGCAGGGCTATGCGCACCTGCTCGAACATTTGCTGTTCCGGGAGAGCAAGTATCTCGGGCAGGCCGAGGCGATCTACGCCTGGCAGCGTCTGGGCGCGACCTTCGGCAGCGATGCCAACGCTGAAACCACCCCGACCCACACCGCCTACAAGCTCGACATTCCCAATATCGACGATGCCAAGCTCCGCGAAAGCTTCAAGCTGCTTTCGGGCATGATCCGCGAGCCGGTGCTGAACGACGCCAATGTCGCGGCCGAACGCCCGATTGTGCTCGCCGAGAAGCGCGAGCGCGGCGGCGCGGGGCTGCGCATGGCGGATCTCACGCGGCAGACCTTCTTTGCCGGACAGCGCCTTGCCACCCGCAGCCCGATTGGCACGGACGAGACCCTGAAGGCCGCCAATGGAAAGGACGTGAAGGCGTTCTATGACCGTTGGTATCGCCCGGAGAACACCGTGATCGTGGTTGCGGGCGATGCCGATCCGATGGTGCTGGCAGGGCTCGTGGAGCAGTGGTTCGGAGACTGGAAAGGCACCGGCAAGCCCGGCGTCGCCCCCGATTTCGGCGATCCCATTCCTCCTGCCGGGGCGCAGGATGACGGCGTGACCGGCGCTCCGATTGGTCAGCTGGCGGTTGGCGTCGAACCTGATTTGCCGCGCAGCCTGACCTATGCGGTGATGCGTCCGTGGCGGCAGGTGACCGATACGATCGCGTATAATGAAGGCTTGCTGACCGATGCCGTCGCCCAGGCGATCATCAACCGCCGGCTCGAATCGCGCGCCCGCGGCGGGGGCAGCTTCCTTTATGCGCAGGTGCAGCAGGACGATGTCTCGCGCTCGACCGATGCGACCTTTGTGACCTTTGCCCCGCTCACGGGCGACTGGCAGGCGGCGCTCGCCGATGTTCGGGCCGTGATCGCCGACGCGCTCACCAACCCGCCGACGCAGGAAGAAATCGACCGCGAAGTGGCTGAGTTCGACGTGGTCTTTGCCAACGGCGTCGAGCAGGAAACCGTGCAATCGGGTTCCGATCTCGCCAATAATCTCGTCAACGCGGTCGATATCCGCGAGACCGTGGCCGCGCCCAAGGTGGTGCTCGACGTGTTCCGGGGCATGAAGCCGCGCCTGACGCCAGACGTGGTGCTGGAGCGGACGCGCGGGCTGTTTGAAGGCACCGTGACCCGTTCGGTCTATGTCACGCCGACCGCGGGTGAGGCCGATGTGGGTGCGCTCAAGCTGGCACTTGCCGCCGAAGCCAAGGTTGATGGCTCTGCGCGTCTGGCTGCGCAATCGCTCTCCTTCGACGAACTGCCCCCGGTCGGTGCCCCCGGGGCGATCACTGCACAAAAGCCGCTCGGCGTGCTCGAGATCGAACAGGTCGACTTCGCCAACGGCGTCAAGGCGCTGGTGTGGGCCAATGATGCCGAGCCGGGCCGCGTGACGGTGCGTGTGCGCTTTGGCGCAGGCTACCGCGCTTTTGACAAGGACAACGCGGTCTATGCCGCGCTGGGCCAGGGCGCATTGGTCGGATCGGGCGTGGGCGAGCTCGGCCAGAACGAGCTCGACCGTTTGGCGACCGGCCGCAAGATCGGCTTTGACTTCGCGATCGACGAGGCGGTGTTCACCTTCACCGCGCAGACCCGGTCGGAAGATGTGAACGACCAGCTCTATCTGTTCGCCGCCAAGCTCGGGATGCCGCGCTGGGACAAGGACCCCGTGATCCGTGCCAAGGCGGCGGCGGAGCTGGCCTACAACACCTATTCCACCAGCCCCGGCGGTATTCTCAACCGCGATCTCGAATATCTCGTGACCGGCGGTGACGCGCGGTTTGCGACGCCCGATCCGGCCGCGCTCAAGACCGTAACGCCCGAAGGCTTCCGCGCGGTGTGGGAACCGTTGCTGAAGCAGGGCCCGATCGAAGTGCTGGTGTTCGGTGAATTCGATCAACCCGCCGTGATCGAGCAGTTGCGCCTCACCTTCGGCGCGCTGGCGCCACGGGAGCCGATCCCGGCTGATGTCGCTGCACGTGTTCCGCCGTTCGCGCCGGCTTCGGCAACCCCTTCGGTCGTGACCCACCGCGGCGATGCCAATCAGGCCGCCGCCGTGGTCGCCTGGCCGAGTGGGGGCGGGGTCGCGAGCCTGCGCGAAAGCCGCCAGCTCGAAATCCTCACCCAGCTGTTCAACAACCGTCTGATGGATGCGCTGCGCGAGCGTGCCGGGGCGAGCTATTCGCCGCAGGTGTTCTCGAATTGGCCGACCGATCTCGCCAGCGGCGGGCGGATCACCGCGCTGGCCCAGCTTGAACCTGAGTTTGTGCCGGTGTTCTTTGCCGAGGCCGAGAAGATCGCCAAGGATCTCGCCGCCAGCCCGCCCACTGCCGATGAACTCGCGCGGGTGACCGAGCCGCTCAGCCAGATGATCCGCCGGGCATCGACCGGCAACCAGTTCTGGCTCTACAATCTGGAGGGCGCGACGCAGGATCCCCAGCGTGTCGTGCTGCTGCGCAGCCTGCTGGCGGATTATTCGCAGACCAGCCCGCAGGTGATGCAGTTCCTGGCTGAGCGCTATCTGGCCAAGGCTTCGCCGTTCCGCCTTGCCATCATCCCCGAAGGCCAGACCTTGGCCGAGGCTCCCGCTGGCGGGGCGCGTGCAAATGCTGCGCTGTCAGCGCCCGCGGGACGCTGATCGCTGCGCTCACTGACACTGTTCGGGAAATAAAGTTGTTTTGAGCGGCATTGCTGCTTTACAATTCGTGCCCCGCTCCTGTAGCGGGCGCCCCCGCGCAAACCTTGCCGCGCGCCACTGAGAAGAAAGAGTTTGACTGTGCCCGAGACCTGGACCCCGGATAGCTGGAAGGCCCACGAAGCGCGCCACTTGCCGCATTACGAAGATGCGGCCGAGCTGGCGGAAGCGGAAAAGACCCTCGCGCACTATCCTCCGCTGGTGTTTGCGGGTGAAGCGCGCGCGCTCAAGGCCGATCTGGCGCAGGTCGCGAATGGCCACGGCTTCCTGCTGCAAGGTGGGGACTGCGCGGAGAGCTTCGCCGAATTCCACCCCAACAACATCCGCGACACCTTCCGCGTGCTGCTGCAAATGGCGGTCGTCATGACCTTCGCCAGCAAGCGTCCGGTGGTGAAGGTCGGCCGCATGGCGGGCCAGTTCGCCAAGCCGCGCTCGGCGCCGACGGAAACGATCGATGGCGTGACTCTGCCGAGCTACCTGGGCGACAATATCAACGGGATCGAGTTCGATCCGGTCAGCCGCCGCAATGATCCGGCCCGCATGGTCAAGGCGTACTCGCAGGCGGCCGCCACGCTCAACCTGCTGCGCGCTTTTGCGGGCGGCGGCTATGCCAATCTGCGGCAGGTCCACCAGTGGACGCTCGATTTCATGGGCCGCACGCCCTGGACCGAAAAGTTCAGCGAGATGGCCGACCGCATCGGCGAAGCGCTCGATTTCATGGAGGCCTGCGGGGTCGATCCGGGCACCGTGCCGCAATTGAAGGGCACGAGCTTTTACACCAGCCACGAAAGCCTGCTGTTGCCCTACGAGCAGGCGATGACGCGGCAGGATTCGCTGACCGGCGATTGGTATGCGACCTCGGCCCACATGCTGTGGATCGGTGATCGCACGCGGTTCCCCGGCTCGGCGCATATCGAATATGCGCGCGGGATCGGCAATCCGCTGGGCATGAAGTGCGGGCCTTCGCTGGAGCCTGACGCTCTGCTGCGCCTGCTCGACGATCTCAATCCCAAGCGGGAAGCGGGGCGCATTACGCTCATCAGCCGCTTCGGCCATGACAAAGTCGAAGATGGCCTGCCACGCCTCGTGCGCGCGGTGCAGCGCGAGGGGCATCCGGTGGTGTGGAGCTGTGATCCGATGCATGGCAACGTCGTGAAGTCCGACACCGGCTTCAAGACCCGCCCATTCGACCGGATTACGCGCGAAGTGAAGGGCTTCTTCGCCGTCCACCGCGCCGAAGGCTCGCACCCCGGCGGCATTCATATCGAGATGACCGGACAGGACGTCACCGAATGTGTCGGCGGGGCCGTGGCGATCACCGAGGAGCGCCTTGGTGACCGCTATCACACCCATTGCGATCCGCGCCTCAACGCCGAGCAATCGCTCGAACTGGCGTTCCTGGTGGCCGAGATGCTGAACTCCGCCGCAGGCGAACGTGAGACCGAAATCAGCGCCAACGCGGCCTGATTTCGGGTGGAGGCGGGCTCTGTCCGCCCCTGTCCGGCCGGAAAATCTGATGCGTGTGATGATTTTCCCGGCGTTTCATGCCTATGTTGCGTCTTCTTTGTGTAACGGCAGGCGGACATGATCCGTATCTGCCGTTGCAGGGTGGAACGGGAGACGCGGGTTGCAGCGCAACGAACGACAGACGGCTGCCAGCGCCGACGAGCGTGCCGGTTTGGTCGATCGGTTCCGGGCGACGCGCGCGTTGACTGAAGCGCTGGTCGCGCCGCTGAGCGACGCCGATGCCAGTATCCAATCGATGGAGGATGCGAGCCCTGCCAAGTGGCACCTCGCGCATACGACCTGGTTCTGGGAAACCTTCCTGCTGCGCGAACACGCGCCGGGGTATCGGCTCCACCGGGAAGACTGGCCGTTCCTGTTCAATTCGTACTACGAGGCGGAAGGCGCAAGGATCAGCCGGGCAGCGCGCGGGATGCTATCGCGCCCTCGCTTGCAAGAGGTGCTGGAATGGCGCGCGGTGGTGAATGACGCCATGGTGCCACTGCTCGATGACCCCGCTCTCGCGCCGCTGATTGCGCTCGGCGTGGCGCATGAACAGCAGCACATCGAATTGCTGCTCACCGATATCAAGCACGCGCTGTTCCAGAACCCGCTCGGCCCGGCGATGTGGGAGGGAGCGCTGCCCGCAGCCGCTGCGCCTGCCGCATCTATCGGGTGGTACGCGCATCCCGGCGGGATCGCGCTGGTCGGGCATCAGGGGGAGGGCTTCGCCTTCGACAATGAAGGCCCCCGCCACCGCGTGCTGCTCGAACCCTTTGCGCTGGCTGATCGGCTGGTCACCAATGGTGAGTGGGACGCCTTCATCGCCGATGGCGGCTACCGCAATGCCCGCCTGTGGCTCGCCGATGGCTGGGGCTGGGTGCAGCGCGAGGACATCACCGCACCGCTCTATTGGCGCGAGGATGAGCACTTCACCCACCAGGGCTGGCAGACCCGCGACCCCCACGCACCCGTCACCCATATCTCGCATTTCGAGGCTGATGCCTTTGCGACCTGGGCCGGCGCGCGCCTGCCGACCGAGTTCGAATGGGAAGCGATCGCGCGCGGACAGGATGGTGCTTCCAGCGCGCCGGCGCATCATCCCTCGGCTGGCAACCAGCTCTATTGTGCGGGACCGGTCATGCCGATGGGTTCGCCCGGCCTGTTCGGTGATTGCTGGCAGTTCACCCGCTCGGCCTACTTGCCCTATCCCGGCTTCCGCGTCGCCGAGGGCGCGGTGGGCGAATACAACGGCAAGTTCATGAGCGGTCAGGTGGTGCTGCGCGGCGCGTCCTGTGCCACGGTGCGTGGACACTCCCGCGTCTCCTACCGCAATTTCTTCTACCCCCACCAGCGCTGGCAGTTCACCGGCCTGCGGCTGGCCAAGGACGTTTGACATGACATTTGCCAAGGGCCTCATGCTGGTCAATCGCGATGCGGGCGGGGTCGATCTGGCGTTCCGCGCTGATGTGCTGGCGGGGCTTGCGGCCGAGCAGAAGGCCATCCCGGCGCGCTGGTTCTATGACGATGCCGGATCGCAGCTGTTTGAGGACATCACGCAGCTCCCCGAATATTACCCGACCCGCGCCGAGACGGCGATCCTGCGCGGTCGGTCGGAAGAGATTGCCGAGCTGATCGGACCGGGCCGGGCGGTGGTGGAGTTCGGCTCGGGCTCATCGGTCAAGACGCCCTTGCTGCTGTCGGCGATCTCGCCCTCGGCCTATGTCCCGCTCGACATCGCGGGCGATTTCCTGCGCGCGTCCTCGGCGGCGCTGGCTGAGAAGTTCTCGGGCCTGCCGGTCTATCCGGTCGAGGCCGATTTCATGCGCCGGGTCGAGCTTCCCGCAGAGGTCGCCAGCCTGCCCAAGCTCGGCTTCTTCCCCGGCTCGACCATCGGCAACATGATCGCCCGCACCGCCACCGATCTGCTCCGCTCAATGCGCGAGACTTTGGGGGAGGGCGCACTGCTGCTGATCGGGATGGATCTGGTGAAGGACGAGGGCGTCCTGCTCGCCGCCTATGACGACGCGGCAGGGGTGACCGCGCAATTCAACCTCAACCTGCTGACCCGCATCAATCGCGAGCTGGGCGGAGACATTCCGGTGGACGCCTTCCGCCATGAAGCGCGCTGGAATGACACCTTCGCGCGGATCGAGATGCATCTGGTTGCGCGGCACGATCTCGCTTTCACGGTCAACGAGCAGGTCTTCTCCATGCGGGAGGGGGAGAGCATCCACACCGAGAACAGCCACAAGTTCACCAAGCGGTCGGGTCAGATGCTGCTGGCGGCGGGCGGCTGGGAGCCACGGGCGCGCTGGACTGACGAGGCGAAGCAATTCTCCCTGCTGCTGGCCGAAGCCCGCGCGCCGCGGTCTGCGCCGTGAAACTTCGCCGTTGCCTGTGCGTTGGCGCAGGATGGACGAACAGTGTGATATTCTGATGATCGGCGGCGGCATGGCGGGACTTTCCGCGGCCACCGCTTTGGCGGCTGCGGGTCAGCGGATCATCGTGCTCGACAAGGGCCGCGGCCCGGGCGGCCGCATGGCGGCGCGGCGGGCGGAGATCGGCGGCGCGCAGGTCGGTTTCGATCACGGTGCGCAGTATTTCACCGCCCGCGACGCAGCATTCCGCGAGGCGGTGGCGGCGTGGGAAGCGGCAGGCGTTGCCGCCCGATGGCCTGCGGCGGGCACGGATGCGTGGGTCGGCACGCCGGGGATGAACGCCTGTGTAAAGGCGATGGCCGAGGCATTGGACGTGCGCTGGGGCCTCCGAGCCGAGCGATTGGAGCGCAGCGGTGCGGTTTGGCGGATCGCGACAGGCGATCAGAGCTTCACCGCCGCTACGGTGCTCGTGGCTGTCCCTGCCGAACAGGCCGCCGTGCTGCTGGCTGAACCTGCGCCCGAACTCGCAACGCTGGCGGGGAATGTCCCATCCGCGCCGTGCTGGGCCGTCATGGCAGGGTTCGATGCACGGCTGCCGGTTGCTGCGGACACCTACCGGTCCGATACCGGCCCCGTCAGCTGGGCCGCGCGCAACTCGGCAAAGCCCGGGCGTGGCGGGGTGGAGACCTGGGTGATCCACGCCTCGCCCGCCCGCAGCCGGGAACTGATCGACCTGCCCAAGCATGAGGTTGCAGAAATTCTGCTAGCCGACTTCTTCGCCGCCACCGGCGCTGCGCCGGCCGTGCCGCAACATCTCGACGCGCATCGCTGGCTGTACGCCCTGCCGCAAGCGCTGCGGGGCGAAGGCGCGCGCTTCGACGCCGCTTTGCGGATCGGGATCACAGGCGATTACCTTCACAGCCCGCGGGTGGAAGGGGCGTGGCTGTCAGGCCGCGCGCTCGCGCAGGCGGTGCTTCAGGAGCGGGTCGCCAGCACGTCGTAGTGATGCCCGCGCCCGTATTTGGCGAAGCGGGTAAAGCCGCTGGCACGTAGCAGAGTCTCGATCTCGCGCGCGCTGGCCCAGCGGTCATCGACCTCGTAGAAAATGGCCTGAGCCCGCGCAAAGGCCTTGGTCTTGGCGAGTTCGGCGATGACCACCGCCTCCAGCCCCTCGACGTCGATCTTGACGAATATCGGCAATTCGCCCGCCAATAGCGGATCGACCAGCGGCGCGTCGATGGTGTGGATCACTACGCCGCCACCGCTCTGTCCTTCGCGTCCGGCCAGCGTTGCCGTGCCGGTATGGTCAGCGGCGACGCTGATCTCCACGGCGCCCACCTTGTCGGCAATAGCGAGCTGGTGTAGCACCGTGCGCTCTGCCCCGCCATTCAGCGCCACATTCGCCGTCAGCCGCGCATGGGTGGCAGGCACGGGTTCAAAAGCGATGATCTGTCGGCACGCGGGGTTCTGGGGGGCGATCAGCGAATAGAGCCCCTGATTGGCGCCGATATCGACAAACACGAACGGCTCCCGCTGGCCCAGCAGCAGGTCGGACAGATCGCTGCCATAAGTGCCGAAAATGCAATAACGGAAGGTCGTGTCCTGCCAGTTGGGCACCATCAGCACGCCGTAAGCCGAGCGCACCGGCCCATCGCCGCGCGCCGCCAACACTGGCGATAATGCGGCCGCCTTCAGCTTGCGCGCTGTCTTGACCACACCGTAACGCCAGAAATCGCCGAGACTACCCAAGAGGCTTGGTTCCTTTAAGAAACGCGCCAATCGCCTCCGCCGCCCGCTCGGCCGAGGCGCGCTCGCTGAGAGAGAAGGTCGCGTCGATCAGCGCCTGCTGGGTCGGGACATAGTCGGGATGCGCAGCGACCGCAGCATCAATCGCATCAAGCAGATCGGCAGGCGAATCCAGCACCGGGCCCGCATGCCAGTGGAGGTAGCTCGGATCATCGTGCCAATCCACGCCGTGCGAGTTCAGGAACAGGCACGGACGGGGTGCGCGCAGGAACTCATAGACCTGGCTGCTGACATCACCGAGGTAGATATCCGCGCGGTTGGTGTAGCTCATGTCGCTGCTGGCGGCACTGCCGGTGTCGATGTGGATGCGGCGTTCGGCGCGGTACTGTGCGCCGGGCGGCACCACCCGCGCAAGGCTCGGCGGGTCGAGCGTGACCACCCACTTGCGCTCAAACAGCATCACGTGCGGCGCAAAGATCAGATTGTAGCGATCCTGATTGCGAAACGCCGCGATCACCGCCGCGCCATGTTTGAACCAGCTCGATAGCTTGGGCGAGGGATGGGGGTTGTAGATCACGGTTGGCCGCTCGGGCGCGGGGAAGGTATCCGCAAAGCGGTTCTTCGCGCACAGATCGAACTTGGGATAGCCGACCAGCGCAATCTGGTCCGGCGTGAGCCCGGCTTCCGCGATCAGCCGGTCGCGGATCTTGGGGCCGGAGACGAGCACCAGATCGAAACCGGCGCTTTCCTTGTTGAAGCCGATCGCCCGGTCGCCCGCACCGTGGCGGGTGTGGATTAGCTTGACGTTGTCCAGACCATAGAGGGTCTTGAGCAGAAGGGAGGTCTTTTCCGAGACAACCACCGCATCAAAACTGGCAAAGAAATCGAGATTGTCGCGGTAGATGAGCAGTTTGCGCGCCGGAACCACCCGCTCAAGCAAGCTCGCAAGCGCTTGCGAGCCGCTCTGCTTGAGAGTGAGCCGCACCAGTTCCACTTTTGCGAGCAGCGCAGGATCGGCCTGCCGCTTGATCTCGGCCCTCATCGCAGGCTTGGTGTAAGCGAGGACGATCTGGTGTTCGCTCCGCGCCGCCAGCGCCATCGCAATGGGGAGCGAATGCGCCAATTGGTGCGTCTGATCATGGTTGAACAGGAAACAGATGCGGCTCATGCGGCGGCCTGGCCCTGTTCAGGCGTGCTCCAATCGACCTGCGTCCAGCCGCGCTGCACCTTGGCGTAGCGGCCGACCAGCACGCCGGTGTCGGCATAGTTCAGGATCGGCGCATCGCTGGCGTGGTCGGTATAGGCGGTGAGGTGGCAATCCGTGCGGGTGAGGCCTTGGCTTGCCAGCCAATCCTCGACGCGGGCGACCTTATGCGCGCCGTAATTGTTCTCACCGTCGATCAGCGCGAGGAGGTTGCCCGCACCATCGCGCTGGTGGCGGGTGGCGATACAGGCCTCAAACCCGAGCGCCTGCGCCAATGCCTCGGCGTAGATTTCCGGCGCCGCCGTGACGAGGACAAGGCGAACGCCCGCCGCCCGGTCGGCGGCGATCTTTGCCCGCGCACCCGGCTGGATATTGCGCGCCAGCTGCCGGGCGACGAAGGCGTCGATCCGGGGTTGCAACCGCCCATTGCGCACCTCGCGCCCGACCAGCAGGCGCAGGCCGAACTGCTTGAGCGGCTTTCTCCCGTAAAATTTCGCCTTGTAGCCCAGCATCGCCAACACCCACAGTGGTACGCCGAGCAGCCGTAACGGATTGCTGCTTGCTGCCATATGGACGAGAAACGGCGTGAAGGTCGGCGCGTGGGTCACCGTGCGGTCGAGATCATAGAGGGCAATGCGCTGCACCGGCAGTCAGCCCCGTTCTGCCAGCAAGCGCTCGGCCAGCGCGTGATCCTCGACCTTGTCGACATCGACACCCATGCGCCCGTCGCTGAGCAGCACCGGCGCGGCGCTCGCGCCAAGCTTCGCGCCTGCGGCCGCGAGCGCTTGGTGGACGGTCATTCGCCGCAGCAGGAGTTTGGCCATCAAGACCGGACCAAAGTGGGAGGCGAGCCGCAGCACCGATTTGCGATCCTGCTCGACGCGCTCCCAGAACGCCAGCGCATTGCGCGCCGCCGGGCCGGTCAGGGCGAACAGGTTCGCGCCGGTGTAGGCGCCGCCCTTGAAGGCCAGCCACGTCCGCCGGTTGGGGCCGACAGCGGCTTCCAACCGGGCGCGCTCGACCATCGCCACGCTGACGTCGCTCGCCCCGGCACCCGCGATGAATTCGGCAAGGGTGGCGGGCGTCAGCATCACATTGTCGGCGGTGGTGACCAGCACTGGCAGGCCAATCGCCGGATCATTCACGGCTGCGAGAACCGAGCCGCTGATCGTGGGGCCTGAAACCTGAAACGTGATCCGCGGCTCTTCCACCGCCCAGGCCAGATCGGGGTGCGCTCGCAACCTGAGCGTGTTTTGCGCCAGCACGATGATCCGCGCGACCTGCGGGGTGTCGGCCAGCGCCATCAGCACCCGGCCCAGCATCAATTCACCGGCGACCGGCACCAGCGCTTTGGCGTCCAGCCCGAAATGCGCGGCCACCGGGTCAACGCCCGGGCGCTGTCCGGCCAGCACGAGCGCGGTCCAGCCGTGCGGATCGGGGGTCATGGCGGGGCGAAACCTCGGGGCGAACGGGGAGGGGCGACGTTTCCCCTTTCAAGCGCCGCCCGCGTTTGTCAAGAATCGCCCGCTAGCCGCGCGTCACGCTGCGATGGGTGCAGGGCAATAGCGCGCCAGATAATCGCCATGCCCCGGCATATGCTGGACGAGGTAGCGGATCGATCGTTCCATCTCGTCCACCTCCGTGCGGGTTGTGGCCGGATCGAGCGCGTCGGCCATTGCATTGTGGCCGCCCATGGTGATCCCCTGACCCATCATCACCGCCGCCCAGCTGGTTTCCGTGAACAATTCGTCCTCCTCGCGGAAGATCTGGCCGTTGGCCCGGAAAATCTCGACCTTTTCCTTGAGCGTGTCCGGGACGTCCATCGTGCGGACGTAATTCCAGAAGTCGGAATCGGTGCGCTGGGTGGCGTTGTAGTGCAGGATCAGGAAGTCGCGGATGCGGGCATATTCGCGCCCCGTCAGCCGGTTGAAGGTATCCTCCTGTACCTGTGTGATCCCGTCCAGCGAGAGCAGCGAGATCAGCTTGTCGATCCCGGTGTTGATGAGGTGGATCGAGGTCGATTCGAGCGGCTCCATGAAGCCCGCCGCAAGGCCCAGCGCGACGACATTCTTGTTCCAGAACTTCTTGCGCCGCCCGGTGACGAAGCGCAGCCAGTTGGGTTCGGCCTGCGGCTTGCCCGCGATATTGCCGAGCAGGATGTCGAGCGCTTGCTGGTCCTCCATGTAGCTCGAACAATAGACATGACCGTTGCCGTTGCGGTGCTGGAGCGGCACCTGCCATTGCCACCCGGCGCTGTGGGCGGTGGCGCGGGTGAAGGGCGGGGGCGGGCTGCCGTCCTCGCGCTGGCAGGGCAGGGCAACCGCGCGGTTGCAGGGCAGGTAGTGGCTCCAGTCGTCATAGCCGGTTTTCAGCGCCTGCTCGATCAGCAGGCCGCGGAAGCCCGAGCAATCGATGAACAGGTCGCCTGCAAACTGGCGGCCATCATCGAGCGTGACCCCGGTGACAAAGCCGCTCTCGGCATCGAGCGCGACATCGGCGACCTTCCCCTCCTGCCGCACCACGCCGCGTTCCTCGGCAAAGCGGCGCAGGAACGCGGCGTAACGGCCCGCATCAAGGTGGTAGGCGTAATTGACCGGCGGCAGATCTTCGCGCGCGTAATCTTCGGTCCGGGCGAACTTGCCGAAATAGGCAGCCATCGTTTCCAGATTGAAGACCTGGATCGGGCGCTTGTCTCCCGCCTTGTTCATGCGGTGCCAGACATGGTGGAAGCTGACCCCGCCCATCGTGTAGCCATAGGCGCCGAAGGGGTGGATGTAGCTTTCGCCCAGATTGCCCCAGTTTTCGAACTGGATACCCAGTTTGAAGGTGCCACCGACGGCCGCCAGCATCTCGCTTTCCTTGATGCCCAGCAGATCGTTGAAGCCCACAAAGGGTGGAATCGTTGCCTCGCCAACGCCGACCGTGCCGATGGCTTCGGATTCGATGAGCGTGATTTCCACAGCCCGCCCGGCCTTGATCCGCGACAAAGCCGCCGCCGCCATCCACCCGGCCGTTCCACCGCCGACGATGATAATCCGTTCTATTGCCACGTTTTCCCCAATCCCGATCGCGCCTCTGCGGGCTATTCCAGCGGGCGTTACATCACCCTGCGAAGTGTTGCCAGAATGCAATATGAACGCGAGATTACAAGTCTTGAGAACGCTCTCAAGATGCGCTAAGAATGTGCCGCAGCCCGCAGCGTCAGGCACGAATCTGTCGCGCGGCATGGGGAGAGATGAAACTTATGACCACCGCTAGTGTTGCGCCGCGTCGGCGCCCGTTCGCACTTGGGACCGCATCCTTGCTGGCGATTTCCGCGGCAACCGCGGCTCCTGCATGGGCGCAAGATGCTGGCGCCGCCGCGCAAGAGGCCCCCGCTTCCGAAGAGGAAGTGGGCGATATCATCGTCACCGGTTTCCGCGCCTCGCTGCAATCCGCTCAGAACATCAAGCGCAATGCCGATACCGTGGTCGACGTGATCTCGGCGGAAGATATCGGCGCGCTGCCCGACCGCTCGGTGGCGGAAACGCTCCAGCGTATCCCCGGCGTCAACATCGGCCGTTTCGAAAAGACGTCTGACCCCACGCGCTTCTCGGTCGAAGGCACGGGCGTGATCATTCGTGGCTTGCCCTTCGTCAGTTCGCAGCTGAACGGACGCGACATCTTCTCGGCCAATGGTGGCCGGGCGCTGAGCTTTGAAGACGTGTCGCCCGAACTTGTGGGCCGTGTCGAAGTCTACAAGAACATTACCGCCGACCAGATCGAAGGCCATATCGCGGGCCTCGTCAACCTCGTCACCCGCAAGCCGCTCGACCGGCGCGGCTTCCATGTCGCTGGATCGATCGAAGCGAACTACGGCGATCTGCGGCAAGAATGGTCGCCGACCTACAACATCCTTGCCTCGAACACCTTCGATACCGGACAGGGCACCTTCGGGCTTCAGCTGAGCTATTCGAAGTCGAAGCTGAAGAGCCGGACCGATGCCTCGCAGCTGGTCGATTACTGCTATCGTCCGGCCGACCTTTCCGGCGGCTGTGCGCGCATTTTCAACCTCAACTCGGGCGGGTTCGGCGATGTGCCCAACTTCACGCCGGAAAACTTCCCGCCGGCCAACTCGGTCGTCGTGCCGCAGTTCGCCAACGTGCGTTCGACCACGCTGGATCGCGATCGCGAGGCGATCTCGGCGATCGGTCAGTTCGAAACGCTGGATGGCGATCTGGTGATGACGCTGGAATACCTGCGTTCGGAAACGACCTTTGCTACGGAGGAATATGCGCTGCTTGGCCGGATCGACGATGGCGTGTCGACCAACCAGCCGCGTCCGGGCACCAATTTCGAATTTGATGCAAACGGCAACTTCGTCAGCGGCATACTCACGCAGAATGTCGGCAATGCCTATGCCAACCCGTTCGGCCGCGGTGGTATCCCCACGGATTCGCTGCGCTTCCTGCGTGAAGTCAATTCGGTCACGCAGGACATCTCGTTCGACGCGAAGATGAACTTCACCGAGCGCTTCCGCGGCAAGGTCGAGCTGCAGAGCCTCAACTCGAACCTGCGCCGCGATGCGGTGTTCGGCGCTTTGAGCACCTGGAGTGACATCTCCATCGATCTGCGGGGCAAGACGCCGGATATCCAGTTCCTGGCTCCGGTCGGCGCACCCACCGATTACTTCACCAGCGGGCGCAATAACTATTACTGGTTCGGTCTCGACAGCCGCGAGGCGAATGAGGGCGAATTGTTCAGCCTTGCCGGCAGTCTCGAATATGACCTCAGCGACGATGGGTTCTTCCGCAAGGTCGAGGTTGGCGGTCGCTGGGCGGCGCGTGATCGTATCAACCGCAACACCAATTTCAGCACCTGGGGCAACCTTTCGGCACCCTGGGCCGGACGGGCGGGCTGTGCACCGTGGAACGAAGGTCCGGGCTGCGCTGCGACTGGCGGGTTCCAGCCGGGCCGCTTCTTCACCGGTCTGCCCGGGCAGGAATTCGCGATCGCGGGTGGTGTCTTCACCGATGAAGTTCCCGATGCATCTGCCTATCGCACGCCCTTTGCCGACAACTTCCAGCGGGGCGAGGCCAGCACCCCGATCGCGGGCGGCGGTGCGTTCTTCTATGGCGGGGATGACTTCCTTGGCGAATATCTGTCGGGCGTGACAGATCAGCAGTGGGACCAGATCAGCACCCTTGGTCAGTCGCCGGAACGCTTCAACCTCGGCGTCAATGGCCGCACCCGTGTGCTGCTGGATGGTACGACGGTGGCCTGCGGTCCGTTCTGCCCCGGGGAAGTTTCGGATGTCACCGAAATTACGTCGGCCGCCTATGCGCGCCTTGATTTCGGTACCGATTTTGGCGGAGGCGCTTCGCTCGCGGGGAATATCGGCCTGCGTTACGTCCGCACTAACGTCAGCAACAATTCGCTGCTGGCCTTCCCCGATCCGGCGCGCTTCGATGCAACCTCGGTCGGCGGCAATGGCGACGGCACGGTGCAGGTGGCTGAAATCGCCGCCGCCTGCCGCGGGGCTGGCCCGGGCGTGCCGCAGCAGGTCTTCTGCCAGCTCACCGGTTCACGCCTCGCCGAATTTGCGGCCCTGCACACCGGCGCCCTCATCCGCGACGATCGCGACATCAACTTCGATCACTTCCTGCCAGCCCTCAACGTCCGCTACGACAACGGCAGCGGGATCGTTGTTCGCGGTGCAGTGTCGAAGGGGATCAGTCGTCCCGACCTGAACCTGTTCAACGCAGGCGGTGTGCTGGGCTTCAGCGGCCGCGTGACGGATGGGCCGCTGCTCTCCGTGGCAACCGGGAACCGCAATTTGCGGCCGACCGAATCCTGGAACTACGATCTCAGCGCAGAGTGGTATTTCGGCAAGCTCGGCCAGCTGAGCGCGGCCTTCTTCGTCAAGGATATCAAGGGGATCGTTACCAACGGAACGGGCCTCGTCAATTACGACCCGCCCAATGGCGATACCGAAGAAGTGATCATCAATGGTCCGGCCAACGATCTCTCCGGTGTTCTTAAGGGTCTCGAACTGGCCTACCAGCAAACCTATGACTTCCTGCCCGGACTGCTGAACGGACTCGGGATGGCCGTGACGTACACCTACGTCGACGGCAGCGATTTCCCGAACCCGAACATCTCGGGCATCGGTTCGCCCTCGGTCAATTCGAGCGGACAGCCGCTCAACAATGGCCCGTTCGCCGGTCAGCTGCCGCTTGCCGGGATTTCCAAGCACACGGTCAACGCCACGCTGTTCTATGAAAAGGGGCCGCTGTCGATGCGCGCCGCCTATAACTGGCGCAGCGCCTTCCTGGTGACGCAGCGGGACGATCTCTTCCCCTTCGCGCCGATCTTCCAGGAGGCCGGCGGCCAGCTTGACGGGACGATCCTTTACAGCCTGACCGACAACATCAAGCTGGGCGTGCAGGGCGTGAACCTGCTCGACGAGACCACCCAGCTGTCGACGGTCATCGACTATGACGGAACGCGTCCGATCAGTGCGGTGTTCCGCAATGATCGCCGCTACACCTTCATCGCCCGCTTCGACTTCTGATCAGAGAGTACGATATGACAATCGCAGGGCTGCTGAAGGCGGGGACGCTGACAGCGGCCCTGCTGCTTTTGGGGGCGACGGCCCCGGGTGAGAAGCAAGCGCTCGCTCCGCTGGAAGGGGCGGGCTGGGAGCTGGTATGGGCCGACGAGTTTGAAGGCACGGCGCTCGACCGCTCCAAGTGGACGCCCGAAGTCTCGTGCTGGGGCGGCGGCAATGCGGAACGGCAATGCTACACTGACCGGCCGGATAATATCGCGGTCGAAGGCGGGATGTTGCTGCTGAAGGCGCGCAAGGAGCGCTTCACCGGCCCCGCGCGTCCGCCCGAGATTGCAGAGCATGGCAACCCGAGCGTTACCCAGTCGCACACCTCCGGAAAGGTTCGCACGATCGGCCAGCACGCGTGGAAATATGGCCGGATCGAAGTGCGCGCCAAGGTGCCGCCGGGGCAGGGAACATGGCCGGCGGTATGGATGATGCCGGAAGACAACGTCTATGGCGCGTGGCCGCGCTCGGGCGAAATCGACATTCTCGAAGCGGTCAATATCGGCGCCAAATGCAAGCAATGCGAAGGCGGTCGCGGCGAAAACCGGACCATCAGCGCGCTCCATTTCGGCGATTTCGCGCCGCAGAACAAATTTGTCGATCACCGCAATGCGCTGCCCGATCTGGCCCTGCCGTCAGATGATTTCCACGTCTATGCCGTCGAATGGGGCGAGGGGCTGATCCGTTTTCTGGTGGATGACCGGGTGCATCTCACCGTCACGGCCGAACAGTGGAGCACTGCCGCAGCGAACGCCAAGGGCCGCCCGGCGGCGCCGTTCGATCAACCCTTCTATGTTATGGCCAACCTTGCCGTGGGCGGTCGATTGTCGGAAGAAAACAATGCCAAGGGGCTTGCAGCGGATACCTTTCCCGCGCAATTCGCAATCGACTGGATCAGGGTCTATCGCTGCGCCAGCGATCCGGCGACGGGACGCGCGTGCATGCGGTAAACGGGACGAGGTTTGACGGGCAATGGCGCGGGTGCGCAAGACAGTCACGATCAGGGATGTCGCGGAGGATGCGGGCGTTTCGCTCCAGACCGTAAGCCGGGTGGTGAACGGCGGGCCGAACGTGCGACCACAGCTGCGCGACAAGGTGCGTGCCTCGATTGACCGGCTGGGTTATGTCCCCAGCCTCGCCGCCCAGCGGATGAGCGGATCGCGCTCCTACATCATTCTCGCCATCAATGACCGGGAACGCACGCTGGCCGATTGGCGCGCGCGGCTCGGTACGGACTGGGTCGACCAGATGCTGCTTGGCGGGATCCTGACCTGCTCGCAGCACGGCTACCGGATGATGGTGGAGCTGGTCGATACCCATTCCGATCACGTCGAGCGTGAATTGGGCGCGGCGCTGTCCGCCTTGCAGCCCGATGGCGTGCTCCTCACCCCGCCGCACTCGGAAAACCGTCTGATCACGCAGCTTCTGGCTGAGCGGAACATTCCCTTTGCCCGCATCGGCTCCAATGCGCCCGGGCCCGGCATCCCGCTGACCATGGGTGATGAAAGCGCAGCGCATCTCGCCACGTCGCGGCTGATCGAGCTCGGCCACCGGCGCATCGCGATGATTGCGGGACCTCCGCAATACAGCCTGAGCGGTTGGCGGATCGATGGCTGGAAGCGCGCGCTGGACGAGGCGGGTCTGCCGCATGACGGACTGCTCGAAGTGGGCGACTTCGGCTATGCCTCCGGCACCCGCGCTGCGCGCGCCCTGCTGGATCGCCACGCCGATCTGACCGCGATCATCGGATCGAGCGACCAGATGACCCTTGCCGCGCTGGAGGTCGCACGTGACCGGGGGCTGTCGGTGCCGCACGACCTTTCGCTCATCTCTTTCGATAACACCCCGATCGTGCGCTTCTCCCAGCCGCCGCTCACCGCGGTCGATCAACCGATTGCCGAGACAGTCAGCCGCGCGGTCGAACAGTTGATTGCGCGCGGGCCGGACGGCGATGATGACGCGGTGATCGAAGTCGCTGCCGGTCTGGTCGAACGATCCTCCACCGCGCCGCCCCCCGTCGAGGCACCCGCTCAGGCTCACGCCCACGCGCCGGGCCGGGCTTGAACGCCGCCCCAGCCGATCCGCCGCCGCAGCGCCAGCCCGGCTGGTTCCTCGCGCTGTTTGCGCTGGCGGCGGCGGGCGGGGCGGTCGCCTATGTCCCGCTGCTGACAGTGCTGTTGCCGCAGCGGATCGCCGATCTACAAGGGAGCGAGGATGTCGCCGCACTGGCGCAGGTCACCTTCCTCGGCGCGCTGATGGCGAGCCTCGCCAATATCGCGGTCGGTATGCTCAGCGATTACACGCGTATGCGCCGACCGTGGATCATCGTTGGCCTGATCGCCTCCAACCTGCTGCTGCTCGCCGTTGGCAAGGCGCAGAGCGTCACGTACATCATCGTGCTCGTGATGGTCTGGCAGGTCGCGCTCAACCTGATGCTCGCGCCGCTGATGGCCTGGGCAGGCGATTGCTTTCCAGACGAACAGAAGGGCGTGCTGGGCGGCGCGCTGGCGCTCTCGCCCGCGTTGGGCGCGCTGGCGGGATCGCTCGTGACCTATGCGGGTCTGGTTGCGCCCGAAGCGCGGTTGATGCTGGTCGCGGTGCTGGTGAGCGCGCTGGTGCTGCCCGCGGTGGTGCTGGGCAAGGGGCGAGAGCGTCCTGCCCTGATGGAACCCATCCTGCGCACCCGCGAACCCCGCCCCTTCCGCCAAAGGGTTGTCGCGCGCATGTGGGCCGCGCGGCTGCTGGTGCAGGTCGCGGAAGGCGGGATGTTCGCCTTCCTGCTTTACTGGTTGCGTTCGCTTGCACCCGATTATCCCGAAAACGGCGCGGCCAATATCTTCAGTGCCGTGCTGGTCTGCGCAGTGCCCATATCGCTGCTGCTGGGGCGCTGGTCCGACCGGCACGGCCGCCCGATCCAGCCGCTGGTGGCGACCGCGGTGCTGTGCGCCTGCGGGATGCTGGTGATGGCGGCGGCGGAGACGCTGGCGCTGGCGATTGCGGGCTATGTCCTGTTCGCAATCGCGGCGGCGATCTTTCTCGCGCTCCACGCCAGCCAGACCCTGCGCGTCCTGCCCGCCCCGCAGCACCGCGCGCGCGATCTGGGCGTGTTCAACCTCACCAACACGGTGCCGGGCATGGTGATGCCGTGGCTCACCGTGTTGCTGGTCCCGCGCTTCGGTTATGGCGCGCTGTTCGTGCTGTTTGCCGCCCTGTCGCTGGGGAGCGCGGCGCTGCTGGCGAGCTTTGCCCGCCGAAGGTGATGCCTGCGCTTGATGCTTGCCAAAGCGGGCGAGCGGCGGCATAGATTGATAACGTTCACAAAGAAAATCGCGGTCTTGGGAGGGACTGAGTGCATGGCACGAAACGGGTTTGGGCCGCTGGCCTGCGGGGCGGCGCTGGCGGCGCTTTTGGCCGGGTGCAGCACGGCGCCGGATGTGCGCTCGGCGAGCGAGACAGTGCCCGCATCGGCGGACGCGAACACGGCCGAGGGTTTGCTCGCCCGGATGAGCCTCAAGCACAAGGTCGCGCAACTGGTGATGCCGGACATCGGCTCGATCACCCCGGCCGATGTGCGCAAATACCGCTTCGGCACGATCCTCAATGGCGGCAATTCCGGTCCCTATGGCAATGACAAGGCCCCGGCGGCCGACTGGCTGAAGCTGGCGGACGAATACTGGGCCGCCTCCACCGCCCCGCTGCCCAAGGGTGAACCGGCGATCCCGGCGGTCTGGGCGACCGACGCTGTGCACGGCCATGCCAATGTCGTGGGCGCGACCGTTTTTCCGCACAATATCGCCCTCGGCGCGACCGGGGATGCGGACCTGATCCGACGCATCGGCGCGGCCACTGCGGTCGAGATCGAAGTGACCGGGATCGACTGGACCTTCGCGCCGACGATTGCCGTGGCGCGGGATGACCGCTGGGGCCGCACCTACGAAAGCTATTCGGAAAATCCCGCGCTGGTCACCACGCTGGGCGCGGCGATGGTCGAAGGCCTGCAAGGACGCCCGGGCGAACCCGGCTTCCTCGGCGAAGGCAAGGTCGCTGCCACTGCCAAGCACTTCTTCGGCGACGGCGGTACTGCGCAGGGCGTCGATCAGGGCGACGTCAACGGCGATCTCAAGGAATTGATGGCGATCCACGCTGCGCCTTACCCGGCGGCGATCAAGGCTGGGGTCGCCAGCGTCATGGCGAGCTTCAACTCGATCAACGGCACCAAAATGCACGGCAACGCACCGCTGCTGACGGGCGAGCTGCGCGGCGCGCTGGGCTTTGGCGGTGTCGTGGTGGGCGACTGGAACGGCCATGGGCAGGTCGAAGGCTGCACCAACGGCAACTGCCCGCAGGCGCTGCTGGCGGGGCTCGATGTCTATATGGTGCCCGAGGATTGGAAGGCGCTCCACGCATCGCTGCTGAAGCAGGTCAAGGACGGCACGATCCCGATGGCGCGGCTCGATGAAGCGGTGCTGCGGGTGCTGCGGCTGAAGCAGCAGCTCGGCATTTTCGCGGGCGAGGTGAAGCCTTCCGCGCGTCCACTGGGCGGCAAGTGGGACAAGCTCGGTTCGGCGGAACACCGCGCGATTGCGCGTGAGGCGGTGGCGAAGTCGCAGGTGCTGCTCAAGAACGCGGGCGTGCTGCCCTTGAAGGCGGGCGCGCGGATCGAGGTGGCTGGGCGTGCGGCGGACAATGTGCCGCAGCAGGCGGGCGGCTGGTCGGTGACATGGCAAGGCGGTGGCGATCTGACCGCGGCCGATTTCCCCGGCGCGACCTCGATCTATGCGGGCATCGCCGCGGCGGCCAAGGCAGGCGGGGGCGAGGCGGTGCTGGCGCCTAAGGGCAACGCCACCAGCAAGCCCGATGTCGCGATCGTCGTCTTCGGTGAGGAACCCTATGCCGAATTCGTCGGCGACCGGAAGGATCTCGCCTTCCGCGACGAAGAAGGCCTGACGCTGCTCAAGTCCTACCGCGCGCGCGGCATTCCGACCGTGGCCGTGTTCCTTTCGGGCCGGCCGATGTGGGTCAACCGCGAGCTCAACGCCGCTGACGCGTTCGTCGCCGCCTGGTTGCCGGGCAGCGAGGGCGCGGGCGTGGCCGATGTCCTGTTCGGCGCACGGCCTGCCACCGGGCGGCTCTCGTTCAGCTGGCCTGCGCATTGCGACGGCACGCCGGTGAATGGGCCCAAAGGCGCGCTGTTCCCGCTGGGCTACGGCCTCGATCTCGGGGCGAGTGCGCCGTTTGTTCCGCTCGATGAGACCTGCGCCGCGCTTTCAGCGGATACCGGCGCGGTGTGGTTCGCGAACGGCAAGCTCGGGATGCAGGTGCAGGCGGTGGCGGACAATGCACTGCTCCCCGATCTGCGCGGTGCGGGCAACGGCATCACGGCAACCGGCATCGATCGCAAGGCGCAGGAAGACGCGCGCAAGATCGCCTTTGCGCCGGGCGCCAGGCTCTCCCTGACCGGGCCGGACAGCGTCGCTGCCTGGCGCATCACCTATCAGGTCACCACGCGGCCCGGCGCGGCCGTAACGGTGACGGCGGGCGGCAAGGTGCTCGATATTACCCAGCGCCTCTCGGTTGCCGAGGGCAAGGGCTGGCGCGAGATGGTGCTGAGCGCGCAGTGTCTCGGCACGACGGGCGGCAATCTGACCTTCGCCTCGAAGGGGGCTTTCACGGTGCAGATCAGCGAGATCGCGCGGGATGAGGGCGCCGCCGAAGCGGAGTGCTCGTTCTAGGCGTTGATGATCCCCGCGAGCGGTGCAGCGCTGCGACCGGGGAACAGCCGCGCCATCGCCAGCGTGGGATCGAGCCGCAGATGCTCGGCCACGGCGCCTGCGATCACGCTTTCCAGCGCGATGGTGGGCGCGAGGTCGCGGCCTTCGTATAGCTGGCCGTCTGCGAGGCCCGGCCAGTCG
Organism: Erythrobacter sp. W302b; assembly: GCF_046452395.1. Classification (NCBI taxonomy): domain Bacteria; kingdom Pseudomonadati; phylum Pseudomonadota; class Alphaproteobacteria; order Sphingomonadales; family Erythrobacteraceae; genus Erythrobacter; species Erythrobacter sp. W302b. Next base: position 774,897 of record NZ_JBKFDH010000001.1, read on the forward strand.
GCAATCACCCGTCCGCCGCGCACCGCGCCGCCCATCACCAGCGCCGCCGACGCCGTGCCGTGATCGGTGCCGCCCGTGCCGTTGAGCCTCGCCGTGCGGCCAAACTCGGTGGCGACCACCACCATGGTGTCCGCCCAAGCCGCGTCCATGCCCGTGCGATAGGCCGCCAGCAGCGCATCGAGCTGCCGGGCGGAGCGGGCGAAGGCCCCGCGCTGATTGGCGTGGGTGTCCCACCCGCCGAGCTCGATCATCCCGAACCGCGCGCCGCCTGCCCCGCGCATGAGTGACGCAGCAAGCTCCCCTGCCGCGCTGGCATCGCGCAGGTTTGTGAGGCCGTCATCCGCCGCCATGGCCCGTGTCTCCAAGGCGCGCGCCCACAGCGGGCCAAGCTCGCCATCGGCGCCGTAAAGCAGGCTGACCCGCGCCAGCAGATCCTCGCTCGCTTGCGGCAGGGCGGAGGGCGCGTAGTTCGATACCGGCGCTTCGCCGCGCAGCGCCAGCGGCACGGCAGAGGCAATCGCCAGTGCGCGCAGGGGCGCAGGGGCGTCCTCGTTCATCAGCCCGACGAGCCGGTTGAGCCAGCCGTCCTTGGTCGCATAGGGCGCGGTGCCGCCGCTCTCCAGCAGGTTCTGCCCATCGAAGTGCGAACGCGCGCGATAGGCGGTGGCCGCAGCGTGAACGAACAGCGCCTCGCCCGCCGTCGTCGCCTTGGCGATTTCCGCCATCGCGGGGTGCACCGCGAAGAAGCTGCCAATGCGGGGCGCGCTGTCGTAATCGGCGAGGGCCGCGCCGCGCAAAGCCGCGAAGCCCGGATCGCCGACCGGCGCGAGCACCGCCATTCCGTCCGCCGCGCCGCGCAGCAGCACGAACAGCAGATTGCGGCTTCCGGTGCCTTGGGCAAAGGCGAGGCGGGGCAGGGCGAGGCTGCCTGCTCCGATAAGCGATCCGGCGAGCAAGGAGCGGCGATCAAATCCGGCGGTCATGGCGTCTATCTCCGCATCATTTCGGGCGAAACCAGCAGCAGCGCGAGGGCTTGCTGGCCGCTTTCGGCGCGCTTCAACTGGGTGAGCGTGGTCTCGCCCAGCGCGCCGGGGAAGGCCACCTCGGCGCGGGGGATCACGCCATCGTGCGGCGCATTGCGCGCGATCCGTTCGGCCAGTTCCACCCGGCGGATCAGCGCGTCTGGCCCGGCCCAGCTGGCAGCATCATCATCATATCCGGCAGGCGAGGGCGCGCGCCACGGCACCTGCCCCAGCTCGGTCAAAGCGCCGACGATCCGCTGCGGGGGGAGGGTGGTGGTGCCGGTCAGCCGCAGCGCGGCGATGAGCCATTCGAACGGGGCGCGGAACTTGACCGGGCCGGGCGCCCATGCCTCCGGCGCTGCGATCAGGGTGCGGGTGAGGCTGGCGAGATCGCCGCCCGACGTCAGGAAATCCGCCTCCAGCCGCGCCACCAGCGCCGGTGGGGGCGTGTCTCCGGCGAAGTGCCGCGCAAACTTGGTTGCGATGTGCCGCGCAGTGGCGGGATGCGTGGCAAGATCGTCGAGGATCGCCAGCGCCTGCTTTGCCTCGCCCGCCGGATAGGTGCGCCCCAAGACCTGCCGCGCGCCCGGTTCATGCACCAGCGCGACAAACGCCGCGCCGCTTGGCTGATCCTCGGCAAAGCGGCCCACCCGGCCTATCCCCGGCACCGTCCACCCCGTGAGCGCGCGGGCGAGCTCGGTCACGTCGGTCTGGGTGTAGCCGCCGTCCACACCCAGCGTGTGCAATTCCAGCACTTCGCGAGCGAGATTTTCGTTGAGCCCGCGCGGACGCTGCTGATCGCCGCCCCGCTTTGCACGCCGCTGCGCGAAGGGCGCATTGGGGCCGATCGACTGGAACTGATCGAGATAGATCAGCATCGCCGGGTGCAGCACCGCCGCCTTGAGCATATCCGAGAACCGCCCCAGCACATGCGGGCGGATCGCGGTGAATTCGTGCGGGCCAGCCTCGAACTGGGTGCCGGGCTTCCCGACCGAGATGCTGAAATGGTTCGCCCAGAAATGCACCAGCCGCTCCACCATGGGGGCGGGGCTGGTGACGGCGGTGTTCACGCGCACCGCGATGTCATCGGCGAGCACGCGGCGCGCCTCGACCAGCTGTTGGCGATATGCGGGCGGCAAGCCATCGAGCGCGGCGGCGCGCGCCTCCTGCCGCGTCATCCCCTCGGCCATGGCGGGCGCGCCGGCCTGCTCCATCGCGGTCATCGCGCGGGCATCCTGCCGCAGCCGCCGCAGCAGTTCGAGCATTTCGCCGGTCCTGGCGCGGGTGTCCAGTCGGGCGGCGATGGCGGCGGGCGAGGGATCGAAAGCATCGAACTGGCGCAGCAGGAAAGCGCGCGGATCGCCCACCGCGCCGTCCTTTGCGCTGAAGCCATAGCCGAAGCGGTTGAGTGCAATGCTGGCCGGGCTCATCGGCGGGCCTTGCTGGCGGCGGTCACGCGCATGGCTGGGCTTCCTCGCTCTGCGAAATGGGGCGGCACGGCCACTGGCCATGCTACCCCTGATCAACGCCTGAATGGGCCTGATCCTTCGCGCGGGGATGCCGGAATTTTACGGCGTGACGATATCGAAGCCATGGGGCATCGGGTCGAGCGCATCGACCAGCGCCTGCAACGCCGCCTGATCGCCCTCGATCCTCACGCCGTCCATCCCCGCCACCGCGCTCACCGGCATCCGCACGAACAGCAGCGCCAGCAACGCGCGGCGCGGCCCGCGCAAGGTGACGTCGGCCTTGGCGGGCAGCGCCCCCACGCGGCCGATGATCGCCTGCTCGCCGACCTCAAGCATCGCGGCCTCCTTGCGATCGGTCAGATCAATCGCGACCGTGAACCCGCGCCGTCCCGGACGCTCGGGCGCGAACAGAGTGGCGGCAGAATCGAGCAATTCCTGCGTCGAAATCGCGGCGATCATGTCGTTGCTTTGCGCCGCGTTCATCGATGGGCGACCCCGCGTGAGATCGGACGCGGCGGAAAGGAACTGGTTGCGCCAGATCGCGCTCTCGGCCTGAAAGCCCTGCTGCTGATAGCTCTGCGCCAGCATCGCCTTGGCGGCCGCATTGTCCGGTGCGGCAAAGACGAGGTTCTGCAGAAGATCGGAGGCCCAGCGATAATCGCCCTCCGCCATCGCGTTCTGCGCCAACGCCAGCGTGCGATCCGCACCGCCTAGTGCCGCGATCAGCCGTGTGGCGCGTTCGACCGGGGGGTGGGCATGGAGATTGGCGGGCACCGCATCATACCAGCCCAGATAGAACTGGTAGATCGCCTTGGCGTTGTGGCTGACCGTGCCGTAATAGCCGTGGGTCGACCATTCCGCCGCCAGCCCGGGCGGGACGGCTTTCTCCAGCCCTTCGGCGATTTCATGCATGGTCTCGCCGCGGTTCATGCGGCGCACGGTCTGATCGTGGATCCAGCGGTAATTGTCGCGCTGGGCGGAAAGCCACGCTGTCCCCGCCTCGCGCCCGAAGATCGGCCAGCAATGGCTCGAAATCACGGCCTCGCTCTGCGGAGCATAGCGGGTCGCCGCCTCGTCCAGGTAATGCGCCCAGGCGCGCGCATCGCGCACCTTCGCCCCGCGCGGAGTGAGGATGTTGTGGAAGGAACAGGTCGCAATCTCGGCGGCGAGGAAGGTTTTTTCGGGCGCGATGAAGATGTTGAATTCGGACGGTGCTTCGGTCCCTGAGACAATCTGGAATTCAAGCGCGACGCCGTCCACTACCCGCCGGTCGCCGGTCGCAGCGACGGTGTCTGTCGGCGCGATCAGCGAAAGCGTGCCGGCCGAGAGACCCATGCCGATGCCGCTGCCCATCTGCCCGGTCGCACCTGGCGCGAGTCCGGTGCCGAACTGGAAGGCGGCGCGGCGCATCATCGCGGGCCCGGCCATGACGTTTTCGGACGTCGCTTCCTCCATGAAGCCCTCAGGTGCGATCACCGGCACGCGGCCCGCCGCCACGTCCGCCGGATCGACCACCCCGCGCGCCCCGCCGAAGTGGTCGCCGTGGCTGTGCGAATAGATCATGGCGCTGACCGGCCGCTGGCCCAGCGTCGCATTGACCAGCTCCATCGCCGCCTGCGCCGCTTCGACACTGGTCAGCGGGTCGATCACGATCCAGCCCGTGGCCCCGCGAATGATCGTCATGTTTGACACATCGAAGCCGCGCACCTGCCATACGCCCGCCGCCACCTGATAGAGCCCGTGATGCTTCAGATGGGTCATGTGCCGCCACAGGCTGGGGTTGACCGTGTCCGGGGCAGGGCCGGTGACAAAGGCATAGGCGGCAAGGTTCCAGACCGGCTTGCCCGCCGCATTGACGATCACCGGATCGCTGCGGGTGGCAAGGAAGCCGCGGGTCGAAAACGCGCTGTCGCGCGTGCCTTCGGCGGGCAGATTGGCCGCAACCTTGGCCTGCGCGGCGCGGGTCGACTCGCTCGCGGTAGGCGGCGACGGAGGCTCCTGCGCGGCCAGCATCGACGCGCACGGCAGCGCCCCCAGCAGCGCGAATGCCGCGCCTGCCCGCAATCCAGCGATGGTCATGATCATGTGTCCCCTCTTCTCCCGCGCTTGTGATGCCCCCGCAGGGCCAAGGTTTCAAGCCGCGCGCGTGATGGGCGGACGCCAATCTTCAATCATTCATATTTTAGAACGTTTGCGAAGAAAGATTGAATTTTTCCGATTGGCGGGTGGCGGCTAACAGACACGCACTCTCCCCCGCACAGGCAAAGGATCCGCACAATGGACCAGAGCAGCCCGATCGCCGACAGCTTCGAGGCCCCCGTACCGGCCACCGCGCGCGTGCTTGGCGGGCCTGCTCTGTCACTGGTGTCATCGCGGTTCCAGCTCGCCCAACCTGCCGATCCCGCGCCCGATCCTTGGCGCGAAGGCGTGGCGCAGCTGCTCGCATGGCTCGGGGTCGAGACGGAGTTCCTCACGCCTGCCCGTCCCTCTGGGCGCTTGGCCCGGATGGCCGATTGGGCGGCAAATGCGAGCCAGCTGGCAGACCCTGCACCGATCTTCGCGCCATGGATCGGCTGGAGCCCCTCGGCCTTCCAGCACGGCGGCCTGACCGGTTTGCCCCAAGCGCAATATGTCGTCAGCTACCTGATCGATCACGCCCGCGGCGCTCCCCCTGCGCGCGGCGGCACGGATATCGTGCTGATCTCCCCGCACCCTTCTACCTGCCTCGCGGAAGCGGCGGGCGACGTCCCCACGCCGCGCGCCGCCGTGCTGCGGACAATGATCCGCGCCGCGCGCGCCGAAGGGCGTGAGCGGGTCGCGATCATCTGCCATGCGCGCCAACGCAATAGCGTGGCCCGGCACCTGCTGGCGGCCGGCAAGGGGCTGACGCGCGACGGGCTGGAACTCGATATCCTTACCATTGAAGACGCATTGATGCCGCTGATGTCCGGCGCGGTGCTGTGGGATGCCATCATCGCGATGCCCGATCTGCGCAGCACCGTGTTCACCGTCCTCGCCGAGACCAGCGGTGTGCGCCGCGCCTGGCCGATGCTGTGGTTCGGACGCAGTCTGCAACTGGTCACTACCGAAACGCCGGGAGAAGGGATGAGCCGTCTGCCGCTCGATGCCCCGGCGTTGATCCATGCTCTGGCCTTGACCTTGCACGAGGCTGGCATGGGCCGCGCCGCATGGCGGCTGCACGATGCCTGGGCGCGGCTGCGCGATAGTGGGGTGACGAGCACGGGCCGCGGCACGGATGCGCCCTATGTCACAGCGGTGGCGGATGACGCCTTTCTTGCCATGCTTTGCCGCGAGGGCCCCGTCAGCAAACGCCCGCAAATGCCGTGGCGCGCGTTGAAAAATGCAGAAATTGCAAATTCCGGGGGCCATTTACCGTCATTGCGCGTTGTCGTTTCAAACGGCGCAATTTCATAGGATATGAAAGGTTTCCGACATGCCGAGCCGCAAGATTGTTGCAAACGAATTGGCGCATGTCCTGCGGCAGATTTCACACCCTGATCGCATCCGGCTGTTGCTGAAGCTACAAGCGGGCGACCAGACGGTGAACGACTTGGGGGATCTGCTGGAAATTTCGCCGACCCGCGTTTCGCAGCACTTGGGCGTGCTGCGCGCGATCGCGCTGGTGGAGACCGAAACCCGCGGCCAGCAGCGGGTCTACCGTCTGGCCCAGCCCGATCTGGCGCTGTGGCTGATCGATGGCATCGACTATGTTGCCCACCGTCTCAGCCGGGCGAGCGCCGTCGATATCGAACAGGCGAAGATGTTGTGGCGGGCGGAAGCGGCCGAAACCGTGATCTGACGCCCGCCGCCGGCTCCCGGCTGCCGGTCAGGCAGCGGGGCGGATCATCAGGCCGGGGATTTCGGTCTTCTCGTCCGACCGGCGGCCATAGCGCTCCACCAGCTCGCTCCATTCGACCACCAGCGATCCGCCGGTGCTCTGGTGCAGCTTCTCCCACGACGAGAGCATTTCAAGGCAGGCGTGGTCGATATAGTCGAGCTTTTCGACATGGATGTGGACCTCTGACCCGAAGGGTGAGCTTTCGAGCGCCTGGCCCAGTTGCGGGATCGAGAAGAACGTCGCCGACCCTGTCATCCACAGATCGATCCGGTTGGTCTCCGCATCATGTTCGCGCCGGATGTCGAGGTGCGAGAAGGTGTAGACCAGCTTCGCCGTCGCCAGGGCAAAGCCGAGGATCACGCCGGTCAGCAGGTCGATCGTGACAACGCCGATCAGGGTGGCGAAGTAGATCACCAATTCCTGCCGCCCGAATTCGGCAATCTTGCGGATCTGGGCGACGTTTACGAGCTTGTAGCCGGTGTAGACAAGGATCGCGGCCAGCACCGACGTCGGGATTTCGTTGAGCACGAAGGGGAAGGCCACCACGGCCAGCAGCAGCCAGCCGCCATGCAGGATCGCCGAGATACGGGTGGTCGCCCCCGCTTCGACATTGGCCGCCGAGCGCACGATCACGCCGGTCATCGGCAGCGCGCCAAACCCGCCGCAGATCATGTTGCCGATGCCCTGGGCGCGCAATTCCTTGTCGTAATCGGTGCGGGCGCCGATGTGCATCTTGTCGACCGCCGTGGCGCAGAGCAGCGTTTCCGCACTGGCGACAAAGGCGAAGACCAGGCCGAGGGTAAGAATGTCGGGATTGGTGAACCCGGCCAGCGCTTCGGTGGTGGGGATGTTGAGGCCGCTCACCAGTGTGGCGGGGAGGTTCACAAGCGTGATCGGCAGCGCAAACGCCATGGCGAAAGCGGTGCCGACGATCACGCCGAGCAATGGCCCGGGGATCAGCGCCAGCGCCTTGGGCTTGAACTGGTTCCACAAGATGATCGTGGCGATGGTCACGATCCCGGCCATCGCAGCGAGGTGGTGCACCGAGCCGTCGACCGGGAAGACCTTGATGATCGCTTCAGGAATCGCCGCGATGTTGAGCAATCCGTTCGCGCGCGGGGCATCGTCGAGCATCACGTGAAGCTGCGAGGCGAAGATCAGCACCCCGATCCCCGCCAGCATCCCATGAATCACCGACGGCGAAATCGCGCGGAACCACTGGCCCAGCTTGAACACCCCGGCGAGCAATTGCAGCGCGCCCGCAATCAGGCCGACGACCCCAAGCATGATCAGCCCGTGTTCCTGCACCAGCTGATAGACGAGCACCGCCATACCGGCGGCCGGGCCGCTCACCTGCAAGGGCGATCCGGCGAGGCTGCCCACCACCAGGCCGCCGACAATTCCGGTGATCAGGCCGAGCGCAGGCGGCGCCCCGGAGGCAATCGCGATGCCCATGCACAGCGGCAGGGCCACCAGAAACACCACGATCGAGGCGAGAAAATCGCGCCCGACCACGGCAGAGGTTAAGCGGTCAGCGGTAGCAGCGTTCATGGCAGGGGCGTCCGAAGCGAGAGGTGGAGGAAGGGGGCAGGGTGGGCAGCGGTGCCCGATCAGCAGGCGTGCTTGCCGATGACGGTTTCGGCGATGTCGGCGGCATAGCGCTCCTCGACCGAAACCCAGGTCCCGGTCGCATCGTCATAGGCCGAAACTTCGCCGGTCTTGATGTCATAGACCCAGCCGTGCAGCTGGACCGCCTTCTGCGCGAGCGCCACGGCGACCACGGGGTGGGTCTTCAAATGCTGCAATTGCAGGATGACGTTCTGTTCGAGCAGCATCCGCATCTTGCCCTCGGCATCCAGCCCTGCGCCCAGCGCTTCAACGATGTCGACCGCGCCCTGCGAATAGCCCAGCCATTCGCGCACGTGGGGGAGTGTGGTGAGACCGGCGCGGTTCATCGCCCCTTTCATCGCCCCGCATTCGGTATGACCGCAGATCACGATATGCGGGATCTTGAGCGCACCGATGGCGAATTCGATCGAGGCTGTCATCCCGCCGGTCTGGTTGGTGTGCGGCGGCACGATGTTGCCGGCGTTGCGACAGATGAACAGCTCGCCCGGATCGGTCTGGGTCAGCATCGCCGTTTCGATCCGGCTGTCCGAGCAGGTTATGAACAGCGCTTCCGGGCTCTGACCGGTGCTGAGCTTTTCGAACAGCTCTTCCTTTTCCGGGAACACCTCGCGCTGGAACTTGACCACGCCTTGGGCGAAATGGGGCATCGGGGATATCCTTTTCAGTGTGTCGAATTGGGGTCTTGCACGCCCCACAGGGCGAGGGCGGTGTCGATATGGTCGGCCTCTTCCAGGCGCTTGCGAATGTCGACGAAGGGAAGCGCGTCGAGAATCCAGTCGGCCAGATGCGCGTGCGCGAGGCGGTAGAAGTGCGAGCGTCCGTCGCGCCGCTCTTCGACCAGGCGGTGCGCGCGCAGCAAGGCAAGGTGCTGGGAGACGCGCGTGGCCGGTAGCTGAAGAGCTATGGCAAGGCTGGTCACGTCCTTTTCGCCAAGGCGCAGCTCTTCAATCAGGCGAAGACGATCCGCATGGGCGAGCAATTTCAACAGATCCGCAAGCTCACGCGACACGATCAGTCGACTGGGCATGGTCACCTCCAAAGCCTGCAAATTTTCGCAGACTTGCACCTATGCAGTTATGTGACTTTGTATAGTGCGTCAAGCGTGCCTGCACGGGCCACTGTCCAGTCGTGCTGACGCCGGGATGCGCGGCGCGATGCCGGGGCCGCGTGGAAAAATCGCCGCCCCCTCTCAATCCTGCGGATGACAGGGTGCGTATTGTGTGGTGTCAGGGGCGCAGCAGACACCCCAATACACAGGGACAGAGGTAATGAATTTCGAGCTCAGTCACGAACACGCCATGCTGAAGGATCTGGTCGGCAAGTTCGTGCGCGATCAGCTGATGCCGTTCGAACAGGCGGTGATCGCTCGCGAAAACATCGGGCAGGGCACCTATCTGACCGCCGAGGAGACCGCGAAGGTCGACGCGGTCAGCCGCGAGCTGGGCCTGTGGGGCCTCGATGCGCCGGAGGAAGTGGGCGGCATGAACCTGCCGATGGTGGCCATGGTCGGCGTGAGCGAGGAGCTCGGCAAGACAGTGGTGCCCTATTACCTCCCGCCCGATTCGCCCAACCTCAGAATGCTGATGGTCGCCGCAGATGAGCGTCAGCGCGAAGCCTATCTCGAACCCTATGTGCGCGGCGAGACGATCAGCGCCATCGGCATTTCGGAACCCGGCGCCGGGGCCGATCCGCAGCGGATGATCACCACCGCGGTGCAGGATGGGGACGACTGGGTCATCAATGGCCGAAAGATCTGGATCACCAAGGGGGCTGAGGCCCATTTCACCATCCTGATGGCGGTCACCGACAAGAACCCCAATGGCCGCAACGGCATGTCGGCCTTCCTCGTCGACAAGGGCACCCCCGGCTTCAACGTGCTGCGCAAGATCCCGATGATCGACGGCACGTCGACCTATGAAATCGCGCTCGACGATTGCCGGGTGCCGGGGTGGAAGCTGCTCGGCCAGCGCGGGCAGGGTTTTGCGCCGATGCAGGTGCGGCTGGGCACACGGCGGATCGAGATGGCATCCTGGTCAATCGGCATGGCGCAGCGCGCGCTCGACATGATGATCGACTATGCGCCCCAGCGCACCACCTTCGGCAAGCCGCTGTCGTCGCGCCAGACGGTGCAGAACTGGATCGCCGACGCCGCGACCAAGATCCACGCGATGCGGCTGATGACCTATGACTGCGCGTGGAAGATCGACGAGGGCCGCGACACCCGCAGCGAAATCTCGATGATCAAGAGCTTCTGCATCGAGAGCGCTTACGAAATCGTCGATCACGCCATGCAGCTCTATGGCGGGATGGGCATGACCCGCGAATTGCCGCTTTACCTGATGAGCAACAAGCTGCGCACCATGCGCATCTACGACGGCCCGAGCGAGATCCACAACTGGGTGGTCGCGCGCGGATTGCTGGGCACCTATGACTGACACGAAAACGGGCGGGACAGCGTGAACTGTCCCGCCCGTCTCTGTGCCACTCGTCCCGCGCGTCAGAACGATCCGCGCACGCCGAGGTAGAAAAAGCGTCCGCGCACCCCGATCGGCCGCACGAGGCTGCCGAGGTAAGGTTCACGGTCGAAGGCGTTGTTGATCCCGCCATACAGGCTGAACTTCTCGGAGAAGTCGTAGCTGGCGAAGAAGTCGCTCACCAGCGAGTCGCCGGTGTCGCGCTGGGACAGCGGCACGAGGGTGTTGTCATCCTTGACGACCACCTTGCCACCTTCGATCGCGACATCGACCACCTGAATATTGGTGATACCGGGCGAAAGCTGGCTGCTTTCGAACCGCCCGGTCCAGCCGAGCGTGAACGCGTCCATGTTCCAGGTGATGCCGAGGTTGGCGATCCATTCGGGATTGCCGAACTCGCCCAGGTTGTCGTTGTCGATCGCCTGCGAGATCTTGTCCTGCTCGGCCACGAGCGGGTCAGGGTCGGGCGTCCCCGGGGTCGCGCTGAAGATCTGCGTGTCCTCAAGGAAGTGCGTGCCGGTGAGCGACAGGTCGATCGTGCCGTAGTCGGCCCCGAACGGCACATCGAACTTGTAGTTGGCGGCAAAGTCGATCCCTCGCACCGCGAGCGAGCCGAGGTTCACGTTACCGGCGGTGAAGTTGTCGATCACCCCGGTTGTGGGGTTGCGGGTGATCGCGTCGCAGAACTGGTTGTCCGTGCTCGGCAGGTCGACGCAGGCCGCCGCGATCTGCACGCCGGTCAGCGAGCCCACCGCGCCGGTGATCTTGATGTCGTAGTAATCGACGATCAGGCTCAGCCCGCTCAGCATCCCGGTCGGCTGCCACACCAGACCGGTGGTGAAGGTTTCGGCCTCTTCCTCTTGCAGATTGGGATTGCCCCCCGTGGTGCCCGGACGGAACGCCGAGGCGAAGTTGGCGGGGTTGAACCCAGCCGGCACGAATTCGAGGCAGTTGGCCGGACGGAACGAGCTGCCCGAGTTGACGTTTGCCGCGGCGCAGGGATCGGCCAGCAGGCCAATGGTGGCCGAGCGGACCGGGCCGAACAATTCGGCCAGGTTGGGCGCGCGGACCGCGACGGAGTATGTGCCGCGGAAGGCCAGCGTTTCATGGGGCTTGTACCGCCCGCCGACCGTCCATGCGGTGGTCTTGCCGATGGTGTTGTAATCGGAGAAGCGGATCGCGCCGTTGAATTCAAGCAGGTCGACGAAGGTCATGTCGGCCAGCAGCGGCACGCGCACTTCGCCGAAGCCTTCGTAGACTTCGATCGCAGGGTCCTGGAAGCGCGGATCGGGCGAGGGATTGACGGGCGCGCCGCTCGACACGACGCCGCTGGTGATCCCCGGAGAGTTCTGGAGCGGCGAGGGGGTGAACAGCGAGGTGTCCTTGCGATATTCGAAGCCCGCCGCAAAGCCGATGGCACCGCCCGGCAGCTCGAAGAACTCCGCCGTGTCACCGGCCAGCGAGCCGAGGATCTGCTGCTGGGTCAGAATGGTCGAGTTGGTGATGTCGACAAAGGCGAAGTCCGCCCCGGCACCATTGATTGCATCCGGGCCGAAGATGTTGATCGGTGCACAGACCCCGGTGCGCGGGGTGAAGCTGATCGCCCGGCCCGTGCCATCGGGGTTGCGTGGCGGACGCGGGAAGGGCGAGACGCCCGGCGCGGTGCCATCAAGCTCGCTGCGGCAGATGATGTCGCCTGCCTGCGCCGTGCCGGGATTGATCTGAATACTCTGACCACCACGGATGGCTGAGACGGTGCGGTTGTTGGCCCGGAAGCCGGCAAGGTTGCCAGCGTTCAGTGCAATCGCATCAATCGCGTAGAAATAGCGGTCATCCAGACGGGTGTTGCTGAACACCGACTCCACTTCGGTCCGGCCATAATTGTAGGACAGTTCCCACTTCCACCCGAGCTTCTCGAACTCGCCGCGCAGACCCGCCACGAAGCGCAGCGTCGAACGCTCGGTTTCTTCCTGCGGCAGAACGTCGATGTCCTGAATGTCGCGCGAAACCGCGATCACCGGGGTTTGGCCCAGGCCTTGAAGCTGAGTAACCTGAGCGCGCAGTCCGGCCGGGATGAAGGGGTTGTCGAGCCGGATCGGAATGTCATCATTGAACGGCGTGCCGGTGGCATCGACGCCATTGGTGAAGGCGTATTTGCCCTCGAAAAAGGCCTCGATCCCCGGCGTGATTTCGAAATCCGCGCCGGCGGAGAAGACCAGCTGCTCCAGTTCCGGCAGGATCAGCTCATTGACGTTCGCGCCGATCCCATCACCGCCCGACGCGCTGAAGGCGTCGACGAAGGTGCCGGAATTGAAGGCGCGCAAGGCCGTTCCGTCGAACACCTGCGCGACCGGGATGTTGGTGCCGGGAAGGAAGGGCACCGAGCCATTTGGATTGATCAGATTGACTGCGTCAAAAGCGCTCGCGAAGCCATTGTCGATCGCGATGATCCCGAACCGGCTCGACACCGGCAGCGTGACGTTGGGGTAGAAGGCCTGGCTGGGACGCTCGCCCGCAGGCAGGCCGAAATCGGCATCGGTCAGGCCGAGCAGATCGAAGATCGCCTCATTGGCAAAGCCCAGACCGAACAAGCCGGTCCCGGCAAAGTCGCGGTCGGTGGCTTTCAGCGACTTCTGCTTGCTGTAATCGACCGAGAACACCGCGCTGCCGCGCCCGTCCATGAACTCACCGCCGCCGGCGAGGCTGACGCTGTAATTCTCGGCATCGCCCTGATCGGAGATGCCGCCCTGAACGTTGTATTCCAGACCGTCGAAATCACGGCCTGAGCGCAGCGTGAAGTTGACAACGCCGCTGACCGCGTCGGCGCCGTAGACCGACGACGCGCCGCCGGTCAGCACTTCAACGCTCTTGATCCGACCCTGCGGGATCGCGCCGATATCGACCGCAGCCGATCCGCCGGTGCCCGGCACGTGGCGGCGTCCATCTTCAAGCACCAGCGTGCGAACCGATCCGAGCTGGCGCAGGTTGAGCAGGCTGAGACCAAGGTCCGAACTGTCGCCCGCAGCGACTTGGTTGACCGAGTCGGTGCCGGGCAGCGAGCCTTGCAGCGCGGGGATGTTGCGCAGCTGGGTGGCGAGGTCGGCCTGCCCGCTGAGCGCGATGCTTTCAGCGTCGATCACCGTGATCGGGCTGGTGGATTCGGTCGCCGCGCTCACTGAAATGCGCGAGCCGGTGACGACGATCTGTTCGGCGGGAGCGGCGGCTGGGTCTTCCTCTGCCACGCTGTCCTGCGCATGAGCCTGGGACGGAGCAAGCCCGGCGACCAGCAGGGCGGCAGCGATGGCGGGAAGCGACGACGAATGGAGAGAGAGCTTCGTGATACGCATGATATGTCCTCGCGTAGGTGTGACCGGGACAAGGCCTGCGATGCTGCGTGGCATTGCAGTGCCGTGCCGTCGTCGTCAGAAGCGCCGTCCCGGTGCGAGGGTTGATCCCCCGTCGAGCGTGCTCTGTACGGTCCTTCCTGCGCGAGGTCGGTGGCCGGGCGTTGTTGCCCTTTGCCTGCCTGCCCCAATTGCGTTGCGACGCGCGCCAGCGCCCCCGGCGTCGTCCCGTCCGGTATTACGGTTGGGGCTTTCGGTGGTAAGTGGTCATTCTACGTATATCCGGGCGACAGCGGCATTCGTGGCGTAACCTGTCACCCATCAGCAACATAGGTGAGATTCTGGTGCAATTTTGCGGGTTCGCGTGGGGGTGCCTGCTCTGCTAGCACCGCCCACATGAGCGAATGGATGGCAATGGCGCGCGCTTCCCTGATAGCAGCGCGTGAATATTCGGAATCTGTGCGGGAGGCGGTCGCGGCTGTGGTTGCGCCCGGCGGCGTGGTCGATCCGGCGTCGCTGGCGCGTGAGCAGCACCGGGTCCACGGGTTTGCCTGGATCGCGGCGAGCATCGCGGCGCTGGAAGCCACCCTCGACTGGGCGGTGCGGGCCGAGGCTGCGGGGCGGTTCGGTGCGGCCGAGGAACTGGTGGTGCGGATCGGCTTTGGCGAATACCTCGCTCAAATCGCATTCGGCTTGCCGATGAGCGCGCATGAAGTGGTGCGCCCGTCAGCCTTCGGCACCGAGGCGGAAGCCCGCGCCTTCGCCGCGCATCCGGCCACCGCGCGCCTGTTGGCTGAGGGCAATTGCGCCCAAACCCGCGCTGCCTTGGCCACGCTGCTGGCTGACGGGGTGCGGCCTGATGAAGCCTTGGGCGACGACGCGCTCGATCAGGTCCGGGACCAGCTGCGCGCCTTCACCGCCGACGCGATCACGCCCCACGCACACCAATGGCATCTGGCTGACGCCTTGATCCCCGATGCGGTGATTGCCGAGATGGCCGCGCTCGGCGTGTTCGGGGTCTGCATCCCCGAAGCGCATGGCGGGCTGGGGCTGGGCAAGCTGGCGATGGCGGTGGTCTCGGAAGAATTGTCGCGCGGGTGGATCTGCGCCGGGAGCCTCGGCACGCGTTCGGAAATCGCAGGCGAGCTGATCGCAGAGAACGGGACGCCCGCGCAGAAGGCTCAATATCTTCCCCGTATTGCCGATGGCTCCTGCCTGCCGACCGCCGTGTTCACCGAACCCGATACCGGGAGCGACCTCGCTGCGGTGCGCACGCGCGGCGAGCGCCAGAGCGATGGCAGCTGGCGAGTGACGGGCGCGAAGACCTGGATCACCCACGCCGCGCGCGCCGATCTGATGACCATGCTGGTGCGCACCGATCCCGCCGTGCCGGGCTATGCCGGACTGTCGATGCTGCTCGCCGAGAAGAAGCGCGGCACTGACAGCACGCCTTTCCCCGATGCGGGGATTGAGGGGAGCGAGATCGCCGTGCTCGGCTACCGGGGCATGAAGGAATATGCGCTCGGGCTGGATGGCTTTGTGGTGGCGGCAGACGGCTTGCTCGGCGGGGTCGAGGGGCAGGGCTTCAAGCAGCTGATGCGCACCTTCGAAGGCGCCCGCATCCAGACCGCCGCCCGCGCGATTGGCGTCGCGTGGAACGCGTTCGATCTGGCGCTGGATTACGCCCAGGGGCGCAAGCAATTCGGACAGGCGCTCACCGCCTTCCCCCGCGTGGCCGACAAACTGGCGCTGATGGTGGCGGAAATCGTCATGGCGCGCGAGCTGACCTATGCCGCCGCCCGCGCCAAGGATTCGGGCGCGCGCTGCGATATCGAAGCCGGGATGGCCAAGCTGCTCGGCGCGCGGACGGCGTGGAGCGCGGCGGATAATGCGGTGCAGATCCATGGCGGCAATGGCTATGCGCTCGAATACCCGATCAGCCGGGTGCTGTGTGATGCGCGGATTCTCAATATCTTCGAAGGCGCAGCCGAGATTCAGGCGCAAGTGATCGGGCGCGGCTTGCTGGCGGGACAAAGGCAGGCGGCTGCGGCGTGAGGCGCGTGATGCCGGGCAGCGACTTCGCGGCTTGGTGAGGGGGTCTGTGAGTTCGGCTGTGGGGAAAGGCCGTGTCACGGCGAGGCAGTTCGGCCGGGCTTCGCTGGCCATCCCTCGCAATGCGACCGGGGACGCGCCGTCAGCGGGCGGTAACGCAGTGGTTGTCCGGTCTTAGGCAGGTCTTGTCGCCGTCTTGCCCCGTTTGTTCGGCACTGCCACTGTCGCCAGGGATGACCAGCGATTCTCTGCAAGCGGCACCCAACAGCGCCCGCATCGGCCCCTTCTTTGTCACGCAAGGTATTCATAATATTAGGGATTATGGCGGCTATGCCATTCCCGGCGGAGGACGGGTGCGCAGCGGCGTGCTGTTCCGCTCGGGCCAGCACATGGAAGCGAGCGACGATGACCTGGCGCTGCTCCACACGCTCGACATCCGCACCGTGATCGACCTGCGCGGGGTGAGTGAGCGGGACAGCTTTCCGTGCAGACGCCATCCGAACTTTGCCGCGCAAGTGATTGCACATGATGGAGAAACCAGCAATTCCCCTCCCCATGAAGGTGGAGGCGGGCCGGTGGTGATGACCCCGCAAAAGGCGCGCGAACGGATGCTGGCGGTCTATACGCGGATGCCGGTCAATCCGGCGATGATCTCCATGTTCACGCGCTATTTCAATGCCTTGGATGAAAATGACGGTGGCAGCCTCGTCCATTGTTTCGCCGGGAAAGACCGCACCGGCATCGCCGCGAGCCTGCTGCTCCATGTGCTGGGCGTGCATCACGATGATATCGTGAGCGAATTTCTGCTGACCAATGATGCGCCCACCCGCGAGATTCTGGAGCGCCAGTCGCTTCCCCGGATGGCAGCGCAGTACGGCGCAATCGAGCCCGAGGCGCTGCACAATCTGATGGGAGTTTTGCCCGAATATATCGATACTTACATCGCAGAGGTGACACGGGATTACGGATCGCTGGATGCCTATCTGGCGACAAGATTAGGTGTGGACGAGGCAAGAAAACAGCGCCTGCGTGCCAAGCTGGTGGCGTGACAATCGCATCTGAAATCCCCATATCGCTCCCCTGACATCCAGCAGAGGCACCCGTCATGGCGACCCACACCACCAAGATGCTCATCATCGGCTCCGGCCCGGCAGGCTATTCCGCCGCGATCTACGCCGCCCGCGCGATGCTCGAGCCGATCGTCGTGCAGGGCCTCCAGCCCGGTGGGCAGCTGACCATCACCACCGATGTCGAGAATTACCCCGGTTTCCGCGATGTGGTGCAGGGCCCGTGGCTGATGGAGGAAATGCGCGCGCAGGCTGAACACGTCGGCACGCGGATGATCTGGGACACCATCGTCTCGGTCGATCTCGAGCATGGCTCGCCCTTCCGCGCGGTGGGTGACAGCGGGGACGAATACATCGCTGATTGCGTGGTGATCTGCACCGGCGCGCAGGCCAAGTGGCTGGGTGTTCCGGGCGAGATGGAACTGGGCGGCAAGGGCGTCAGCGCCTGCGCGACCTGTGACGGGTTCTTCTACCGCGGCAAGCGCGTCGCGGTGATCGGCGGCGGAAATACTGCCGTGGAAGAGGCGCTGTACCTCACCAATCACTCCGACAACGTGACCCTGATCCACCGCCGCGATAGTCTGCGGGCCGAGAAGATCCTGCAGGAGCGGCTGTTCGCCAATCCCAAGATCACCGTGCTGTGGAACAAGGCGGTCGACAGCTTTGAAGCGGGGGAGAACGGAATGCTCCACCACCTTGCGCTGACCGACACGGTCACAGGCGAAGCCTCGACGCTCGAGGTCGACGGTGCCTTCGTCGCCATCGGCCACGCGCCGGCGACCTCGCTGTTTGTGGGCAAGCTGCCGATGGACGAGAGCGGCTATCTGCTGACCGAACCCGGCACGCCCAAGACCGTGATCCCCGGCGTCTTTGCAGCGGGCGACGTGACCGACCATATCTATCGCCAGGCAGTCACCGCCGCAGGCATGGGCTGCATGGCCGCGCTGGATGGCGAGCGCTTTCTCGCCGCCCGCGCCCATGCGGTGCAAGAGGCGGTGGCGGCGGAGTAGGGTTTTCCCACCCTAGCCCCTCCCGCAAGCGGGAGGGGCTAGGGGTAGGCAACAAGATCAGAACACCGCGATCGCTGCGTGCAGGATCAGCGCCATCAGCGCCAGTGACGACAGCGCGAACAGCGCGAACCGCACGGCGACCCGGTTGACGGTCGCCTGCACTAGCGAGTGTGCGATCCGCAGCACGACATAGGCCCAGGCCAGCGTGGTGTTGAGACCGTCCCCCTGTCCGATGATCGCGAGCACGATCGCTACCGCATAAAACAGCGTGGGCGCTTCGTGCAAATGATTGTAATTGTCGGCTTTCCAGCTGACATTATCCGGAAGCTGCGCCCGCAGGCTGGCGCCCGTCGAGCCGACCATCCCCTTGGCGTCGATCCCCGCTTTCAGCATCGCCGGGATGCGGGTGGCATACATCCACACCCACATCACCATCGTCCACGCAAGCAGCACGACGACAGGCGCGAGAATATCCATACCGATCATTGTGTCTCTCCTTAAACGGGCAGGGCGGAAGGATCGGCGAACAGCGTTGCCATTGCTGCCCGGACCGCCAGCGTCAGCAGCGCGAGGCTTGAGACGAGGAACAGCAGGAAGCGCACCGGCACCTTGTTCACTGTCGCCTGCCAGATCGAATGAACGATCCGCAGCACAACATAGACCCACGCCAGCGTCACATCGATAGCGCCCGCGCCCATGATCGCCAGGATCACCACCGTCGGATAGAATACGGTCGGCTGCTCCATCAGGTGCGAATAATTATGCGCGGGCCAGTTGATCCGCGGCTCGACCGCGCCTTCGAGATCCTGCCCGCGTCCGCCGGGCCGCGCGCCCAGATCGATCCCGGCCTTCTTCAGGGCGGGCAGGCGCACGCCCGCCATCCAGAACAGCATGATGAGCGACCACACCACCAGCACGGCGGCGGGCGCGAGTATTTGCGCTTGCATGACTTCGATCCCCTGCGAGAACCTCTCTCTGTCGCGCAACCTGCGAGAGCGGTGTTTGATTGTCAAATGCAACCGATCACCCCGAGGCATTGGACAGACCGCGCGCCGCTGCGCTAGCTTTGCGGCCATGCACATGGTTCACGATCCCGCCTCTCCGACTGAAGCGCCCATCGCCTTCGACGACTTCCTCAAGGTCGATATCCGCGTCGGCCGGATCACCAAGGTTGACCCCTTTCCCGAGGCACGCAAACCGGCCTTCAAGCTGACGATCGACTTTGGCCCCGGCGTGGGGGTCAAGCGATCCTCGGCGCAAGTGTGCGGGCTCTATACACCGGAGATGCTGGAGGGGCGGATGGTCGCCGCGGTGGTCAATTTCCCGCCGCGCCAGATCGGCAAGTTCATGTCCGAGGTGCTGACTTTGGGCTTTCCCGACACGGCGGGCAATGTGGTGCTGTTTGCGCCGGACACCGAAGTGCCGCTCGGCGCGCGGTTGTTCTAGACAGGGCGCGCCGAGGCCTCCCGCACCGCGGCGGACAGCGCGCGGTACGATCCCGAGGCCATCGCTGCCAGCGTCAGCGCCATGCCTGCCATCCCTGTCAGGGTGAAGACCAGCGCCATCCCGCGTTCCGGCCCGGTGCCGTACCAATGTCCCACTGCGGCAGCGCCCGCGCCGTCGGTCATGAAGGGGATCGCGAGGTATTGCGTCACCGGCCCGATCAGCACCGCCATCAGCGGCGCGGCGGAATTCTCCACCGCCTGCGCAAAGCCGAACACCCGG
The DNA here is from genome assembly GCF_046452395.1 of Erythrobacter sp. W302b. NCBI lineage: Bacteria > Pseudomonadati > Pseudomonadota > Alphaproteobacteria > Sphingomonadales > Erythrobacteraceae > Erythrobacter > Erythrobacter sp. W302b. Next base: position 794,548 of record NZ_JBKFDH010000001.1, read on the forward strand.
CCCTGCCGCTCGAACGGGACGACCTGTTGCAGCGCGGTCTGCTCGGCAGCCTCGGCAAAAGGACTGAGCGCGAGCCACAGCACGCAGCCGATCCCGAGCAACAGGATCGAGGATTGGACCGAGAACAGCGCTGCCACCAGCCACACGACCAGATTGACCAGCATCAGCGTGCGCAGCGGATTGGGGCCAAGTCCGGCCTTGGCGATGATCAACCCGCTGACGATGAAGGCGGAGGACGCCCCAGCCCAGAGCAGCCCCCACGCCTCGACGCTCATCAGCGACAGGCCATAGGCGTCCATCAGTGCCATGAACACGCCGCCCAGGAGGTTGTTGAAGCAGGCGAACAGGATCAGCGCACCCAGCCCCGGCACCGCGCGGATCACGGCGAGCGTGCCCGACAGATCGACCCGGCGCGGCGCGTCATCCTCGGCCGTCTCGGCGCGGGGCTCCGCCAGTCGGACCGTCAGCATGTGACCGAAGGCGATCACGGTCGCCGCCAACGCCAGCGCCAGCGTACCGCGCATCCCGTCCCACGCCACCAGAAAGCCGCTGATCGCCGAGGTGATCAGGAAGCCGAGGCCCGATACCATGCCGACCAGCCCATTGGCCTTGTCGCGGCCATCCGGCGGGATCAGCGCCGTGACCAGCGTCGGCAGCGCGATCATCCTGAGGTTGCCCGCAATCACCCCGAGCATCGCGATGCCGGTGAAGATCCACAAGGGCGCACGATCCACTTGCGACAGTGCGGCGGGTGGGGCGATCAGCACCACGCCGAGGGCAAGGGCATAGAGCGCGAAAGACGCGACGCTCGATGCCAGCATCACCGTCCGCTTGGCGTGGTGATCGACCAGACTGCCGAACCACGGCGCCAGCACCGCACCCAGCACCAGATAGATGCCGCCGATCATCCCGGTGACAAACACCGAACGGGTCTCGAGAAACGCCCAGAACACCAGCGCGAACCACACCGTGAAATTGACGAGGTTCTGCACGAGGTTGTTGGCGAGAATCAGATGAAAGGCGCGAGAATGCGACATGCTGGGGGGATGTGGCACGGGGAAGCGCAATGGGCGAGGGGTGTCGGACTGATGCGCCCCAAGGCTTGATCAGCGACAAACGCGCGGCGGGGCGGTCCTGACCGCACGATTCGCTCTGATTTCCGAGGGTTGGGGTGGGGCAGGCGGCCTATCGCGACAACCTGTTGCTGTTCTGGCTGGGGCGGAAGGATTCGAACCTTCGCATGGCGGTACCAAAAACCGCTGCCTTACCGCTTGGCTACGCCCCAGCAAGAGCCGCGCTCTATAGCGGCTGAAATGCATATGGGAAGGGGGCGGAGGCGCAGAATTTTGCGCCTCCGCCCCCCGCCTGCGTCTTATTGCGGGGCGCTGGTTACCAGTCGCTTGCCGGCAAAGTCGGCGGGCGAGTGGCGTTCGCGCAGCTGCGTGTCCTCATCGCCCCACACCTTGTTGACGATCCGCCCGCGCTGCACGCCGGGACGGGCACCGATCTCGGCGACCCAGCGCGCGACGTTTGTGTATTCGTCGATGCTGAGGAAGGTCTTGGCGTCATTGTAGATCTGCCCGGCCACAAAGGGCGCGAGCCAAGGGAAATTGGCGATGTCTGCGAGCGTATATTCGTCGCCCGCGAGGAAGCGGCTTTCCGCCAGCCGCTTGTCGGCGACGTCGAAGATCCGCTTGGTTTCCATCGCATAGCGGTTGATCGGATATTCGTATTTCTCGGGGGCATAGGCGTAGAAATGGCCGAATCCGCCGCCCATGAACGGGCCGCTGGCGACCTGCCAGAACACCCAGCTCAGCACTTCGGCGCGGGCCGCAGGATCGGTGGGGAGGAACATCCCGAAGGTCTCGGCGAGGTGAACAAGGATCGCGCCGCTTTCGAAGATGCGGAACGGCGCGGCAGGATTGCGCTGGTCGAGCAGGGCGGGGATCTTGGAATTAGGGTTCACGCCGACGAAGCCGCTGGTGAACTGTTCGCCTTCGCCGATGTTGATCGTCCAGGCATCATACTCGGCGCCGGTGTGTCCGGCTTCGATCAGTTCCTCGAACATGATCGTCGCCTTCACCCCGTTGGGCGTGGCGAGCGAATAGAGCTGAAAGGGATTGGCGCCGACCGGCAGCGCCTTTTCCTCGCGGGCACCGGCGGTGGGGCGATTGATGTTGGCAAAGCGCCCGCCCGAGACAGTGTCGGCGCTCCAGACGGCAGGCGGGGTATAGGTGGCATCGGCCATGGGGCTCACTCCTTTGGGCGCGGCAACAGCGCGCGCTATCGTGAAAGCCTAGCTGGCGTGGGGAAAGGCGCTGTGCAAGGTGGAACATTGCCAGCGGCGGCCGCATTTCCTTCCCTATGGAAAAGCTGGTCTATGTTGACGATGATCTGCCCGGCATCACCCGGCGGCGGGTGGGCAAGGGCTGGGCCTACTACGATCCGGCGGGCGCCCTGATCCGCGATCCTGCCGAGCGTGCCCGGCTCAACGCTGTGGCGCTGCCGCCCGCTTACCGCGATGCGTGGTTCTGCCCGGCGGCCAATGGCCATATCCTTGCCACCGGATATGACGATGCGGGGCGCAAGCAGTACCGGTATCACCCCGAGTTCCGCAGCGCCCGCGAAAGTGCGAAATACGATGCCTGCGCCGCCTTCGGCAAGCTTCTGCCATTGGTGCGCAAGCGCGTGGATAGCGACCTGTCACAGCCGCGCGTCACCCGCGAACGGGCCTTGGCGGCGGTGGTGCGGTTGCTCGATCTGTCGGCCATCCGCATCGGGAACGAACACTACGCCCGCACCAATGACAGCTATGGCGCGACCACGCTGCGCGCCGATCACGCTGAGGTTGGCGCGCGGCGGATCGTGCTCGAATTCGTCGGCAAGGGCGGGAAGGAGCATGAACTTGCCCTGACGGACGCGCAGCTGGCGCGGGCGGTGCAACGGATGCAGGATCTGGGCGAGGCGGACGATGATCATCTGTTCCGCTACCCGGATGATGATGACCAAGTGCGCCCGGTCACATCGGCTGACGTCAACGCCTATCTGCGCGAAACGATGGGCAAGGATTTCAGCGCCAAGCATTTCCGCACCTTCCACGCCAGCAGCCTCGCCTTCGAACGGCTGGCGACGGGCAAAGGGCAGGTGCGGATGGCTGAAATGCTCGAACACGTCGCCGACCGGCTCGGCAACACGCCGGCGATCGCGCGCAGTTCCTATGTCCATCCGGCGGTGATTGCCCGGATCGAGGGGCAGGAAGATTGGCGCAAGGGGTTGCAGCTGCCGCGCAAGACCAGATGGCTCACCCGAACGGAACGCGGGCTGATTGCCTTTCTGGAGGAGTGCGGGACAGCCAGCGATTTTCTGTCAGGCGACCAGGGTTGAGGGCTGGACTCTAGGCAGCGGGGCATGGGCACGTTACAGCCGCCCCAGCAGGAGACGCCAAGGCGATGAGCGAAGCCCACCCCTTTTTCGACATGCACGAACACGGCTTTGTCCGGGTGGCGACGGCCACGCCGTGCAGCCGCACGGCCGATGTCGCCTACAACACCGCAGGCGTACTGGCCGAAGCGCAGAAGGCGCACGATGCGAACGTCGATCTGGTGGTGTTTCCCGAGTTGACTCTGTCGTCCTATGCGATCGACGATCTGCTGCTTCAGCACGCGCTGATCGAGCGGGTCGAGCAGGCTTTGGCCGAGGTGGTCGCAGCCTCCGCCGATTGGCATCCGGTGCTGATCGTGGGCGCACCGCTGAAGCGTGCGGACAAGCTTTACAATTGCGCCGTGGTGATCGCGCATGGCCAGATTCTGGGCGTGGTGCCCAAGAGCTTCCTGCCCAATTACCGCGAGTTCTACGAAAAGCGTCAGTTCGCTCACGGGCGCGGGTGCACCGATCTGTGGATCGGGGTCGCGGGCGAGGAAGTGCCGTTCGGCACCGATCTGGTCTTCGCCGCCGCGAACCTGCCGGGCTTCCGCTTTGGCGTCGAAATCTGCGAGGATTTCTGGGCGCCGGTCCCGCCGGGGATGCAGGTCGCGCTCGCAGGGGCGCTGATCCTGTGCAACCTCTCCGCCTCGCCCGTCACCATAGGGCGCGCGGATGATCGCCATCTGCATTGCCGCTCCTCGGCCGCGCGCGCCATCGCCGCTTACGTCTATTCGGCCAGCGGTTATGGTGAGAGCACGACCGACCTCGCCTGGGACGGGCAGGGCGTCATCTACGAAATGAGCAGCCTGCTGGCGCAAAGCGAGCGCTTCGACCGCAGCGGCGAACTCACCATCGTCGATATCGACACCGAGCGCCTCGCCGCTGAACGTCTGCGCAACCAGACCTTCGCCGATGCGGCGGAATGGGCCGGGCGGCCGGAGGACTCCTACCGCCGAATCGTGTTTGAACATGCCTTTGCTGCGGGCGATATCGGCCTCGTTCGCCCTGTCGCGCGCTTCCCCTTCGTGCCCGACCGGCCCGAAAAGCTGGACGAGGATTGCTACGAGGCGTTCAACATTCAGGTCGATGCGCTGATGCGGCGGATCGAATCCACCGGTGCCAAGAGCCTGGTGATCGGCATTTCCGGTGGGCTCGACAGCACGCATGCGCTGATCGTGGCGGCCAAGGCGTGCGACCGGCTGGGGATGCCCCGCACCGCGATCCGGGGCTACACCATGCCCGGCTTCGGCACCTCGGATGGCACCAGAACCAATGCCCACCGGCTGATGGAGGCGATGGAGATCACGGCGGGCGAGATCGACATCCGCCCCGCCGCTGCGAAGATGCTGGAAGATATCGGCCACGCCTTTGCCAATGGCGAGCCGGTGCACGATGTGACCTTCGAGAATGTGCAGGCGGGCCTGCGCACCGACTACCTGTTCCGCCTTGCCGGGCAGCATGGGGGTTTCGTGGTCGGCACCGGCGATCTCAGCGAATTGGCGCTGGGCTGGTGCACCTATGGCGTGGGCGACCACATGAGCCATTACGGCGTCAATGCGGGCGTGCCCAAGACATTGATCCAGTATCTGATCCGCTGGGTGATCCGCACCGGTCAGTTCACCGATGCGTGCGGTGCGGTGCTGAGCGACGTGCTCGGCACGGAAATCAGCCCCGAGCTGGTGCCGCCCGGCGCGGACGGGGCGATGCAATCGACCGAGAGTCTGGTCGGCCCCTACGAGCTCAACGACTTCTTCCTCCACCATGTGATCCGTTTCGGCCAGCGCCCCTCCAAGGTCGCGTTTCTGGCGTGGCACGCATGGAAGAATGCGGGCAGCGGGTTGTGGCCGGCGGGCTTCCCCAGCGATGGCAAGAATGCCTATGACCTTGCCACCATCGCGCATTGGCTGGACAAATTCTGCGCGCGGTTTTTCGGCTTCTCGCAGTTCAAGCGGTCCGCGCTGCCGAATGGGCCCAAGGTCTCATCGGCGGGTGCCTTGAGCCCGCGCGGAGACTGGCGCGCGCCGTCCGATGCGGTCGCCACCGTGTGGCGCGAGGAACTGCGTGACATGCTGCCCGAAGACGTCGTGCGCGAGGTATTCGGCAGCACGCCACCCTGATGCCGAAAAGCCTGCCACTCTCCGCGCTCGGCATCATGCTGTTCTGCAATGTTGCCTGGGCGCTCAATATCGTCGTCAGCAAGATCGCGGTGAGCACGCTGGGCCTGCCGCCGCTGTTCTACACGGTGCTGCGGTCGGGGACCGTGCTGCTGGTGCTGTTCCCGCTGCTGCTTCGCCAAAGGCCGGCGCGCCTCCCACTCGTCTTGCTGATCGGCTTTGCGATCACTGGGGGCAGCTTCGGTCTGCAATTCGTCGGACTTCAGACGGCGAGCCCCTCGGCGGTCGGGATCGTCAACCTGTCAGGCGCGCCGCTGACGGTGCTGTTCGCGATCATCTTTCTCGGCGAGGAGGTGCGCTGGCGGCGCGGGATCGGCATGGCGCTGGCGCTGGGAGGGGTCGGCCTGGCCATCGGCGCGCCGTCCGAGGCGAGCGATCCGGTCGGGCTGGGGTTCGCCTTTGCGGGGGTGATCATCGGCGCCTTTGCCTCGGTCTTCGTCAAGCGGATCGAGATCGGTGCGGTTGCGCTGCAAGCCTGGGCGGGGCTGGCCTCGCTCTGCGTCATGCTGCCTGCGACGCTGTTGCTGGAACGCGGACAGATCGCCGCGGTCGAGGCCGCGCCACTGGCGGTGGCGGGATGTGTGCTGTTTGCCGGTGTGATTGTTTCGGTCGGGGCGCATTCAGCCTATTTCCGGCTGTTTCAGGCGCATGACGCGAACCTGATCGTGCCGTTGACGCTGCTCACCCCGCTGCTGACGATCGCCTTCGGCACATGGCTGACGGGCGATACCATCGGCTGGCCGCTGATCATCGGGGGCGGGATGGCGCTGGTGGGCGTGGCGATCATCGTGATCAGGCCCAGTCGCACGCTGTTCAAACCGCAACTGGCGCGTCCGAGAGACTAGGGCCACGGTCGCTGCAACGCGGGTGGGTAGGGGCGGTGCGGTTCAGGCCACCGACCCCATCCGTCAGGTCAGGCGGCCAGACGCTCGGCCGTTTCGCGGGCGGCGGCGATCTTGGCTTCGCCATCGATGCCCATGATCCCGTCCGCCGCGATCATTTCGACATCGGTGATGCCGAGGAAGCCGAGGAAGAAGGTCAGCCAGCGGCTCATGAAGTCGATATCGCTGCCCATCGGGGTGCCGCCGCTGGCGATGGCGAGGTAGGCCTTCTTGCCGGTCAGCAGACCCTCGGGACCGGTTGCGGTGTAGCGGAAGGTGGTGCCGGTGCGGGCGACCAGATCGGCCCAGGCCTTGAGCGTGGCGGGCGGGCCGAAATTATAGACCGGGCTCGCAATCACGATGGTGTCGGCGGCTTGCAGTTCGGCGATCAGGGTGTCGGCGATGGCGGCAAGATCGGCCTGTTCGGCGGTGCGCTCAGCCGCCGGGGTGAGATTGGCGGCAAAGCGCTCGGCGCTCACGTAAGGCAGGTCATTGGCGGCGAGATCGCGCGTGGTGACGGCGGCGCCGGTCTTGGCGGCGAGCCCGTCAACGATGCGTTGGCCAAGGCTGCGCGACACGCTTTCGCTGTCCGAACGGATGCTGGCGGTGATGTAGAGGATGTTGCTCATGACGGAGGTCCTTGCATGACGAGGGGGTGGAGCCGGCCGGCAGGGGGGATGGGGGAGACCGGCCGGCTCCGGGGGGGAGGGTTCGCTTAGGCCGCGTCGACCAGCACGACTTCGCTGTCTTCGAGCGCGGTGATGGTCACGCTTGCCAGCGCGGTGATCGCTACGCCGTCGCGGGCATTGGCTTCGACATCGTCGATGCGGATCTTGCCGGTGGCGGGCACGAGATAGAGGTGACGGTCGGCCGAGCGGGGCGTGTAGGTCACGCTTTCGCCCGCCTTGATCGTCGCCCCCAGCACCCGGGCATCGGCACGGATCTTGAGCGCGTCATTGTCATTCGCGACCCCGCTGGCGAGTGGGACGAAGGCGCCGTTGCGGCTCTCCTTGGGGAACTGCCGAGCGCCCCAGCTGGGTTCGCCGCCGCGTTCATCGGGGATGATCCAGATCTGGAACAGCGTGGTTTCCTCGCTTTCCAGATTGTACTCCGAGTGGCGCACACCGTTGCCCGCGCTCATCACCTGCACGTCGCCCGCTTCGGTGCGGCCTTCGTTGCCCATGCTGTCCCGGTGCGTGATCGCTCCGGTGCGGACATAGGTGATAATCTCCATGTCGCTGTGCGGGTGGGTGGGAAAGCCGGTGCCTGCCGCGATCTTGTCATCATTCCACACCCGCAGCGCGCCCCAGTGGACGCGGGCCGGATCATGGTAGTTTGCAAACGAGAAGTGATGGCGCGCATCGAGCCAGCCGTGGTTGGCAGCACCCAGCGTGTTGAAGGGACGAAGTTCGATCATGGCGTTTCTCCTTGGTTCGGAGTGGCCCCCTGATGGGCTCGCTCTGTTGAAGGGGAGATAGGACAAAGGTGTCGAACGGATAAGTGCGATAAAACTTGCCAAGATGTTCGGATTATCCGAACATCTATCCATGATGACGGCCATGCCTCGCCATTCCTCGTTCACCTCGAGCGCAGTCGAGAGGCACAGGCGCAGGTGTCTCGACTGCGCTCGACGCGAAGGGATGGTTGCAGGCCCATGAAACTCGGCGAACCCACCCTCGATCAGCTGCGCATCTTCCTTGCGGTGGCCGAACACGGCAGCTTTGGCGGCGCGGCCAAGGCGAGCGGGCGGGCGGTTTCGGCCATCTCCTACGGGATCGCGCAGCTGGAGGGACAATTGGGCCTCACCCTGTTCCACCGCGAGGGCTCGCGCCGGCCGGTGCTGACCGCGGCGGGCGAAGGATTGCTGGCCGAAGCGCGCGGGGTTGCCGACGGGGTCGACGCGCTGCTCGCCAAGACCCGCTCGCTTCATGCCGGGCAGGAGCCGTCCCTGACGCTGGTGATCGACGTGATGGTGCCGGGAGAGATCACCGCCCATGTGCTCGGCGAATTCCGGCGGATGTTCCCAACCTGCGCGCTGACCTTGCGGATCGAGGGGTTGGGCGCGGTGGCCGCCTGCGTGATCGACGGCGGATCGGATCTTGCGATCGGCGGCCCGGTGATCGGCGATCAGCCCGCGCTGGAACGCCGGGCGGTGGGGGAGATCGACCTCATTCCCGTCGCCGCGCCGTCCCATCCGCTCGCGCGCTCAGGCATTGCCCCGGGGGAGAGCCGCCGCCACCTGCAACTCGTGCTGACCGACCGTTCGCCCCTGACCGAGGGTCGTGAGTTTTCCGTCCTCAGCCCGCTGACGTGGCGGCTTGGCGACCTGGGCGCGAAGCATTCGCTGCTGAAAGAGGGGCTCGGCTGGGGCAACATGCCGCGGGGGATGGTGGCGGGCGATCTGGCGATCGGCGCGCTGGTGGAGCTCGATCTGCCGGAAAAGCCCGGCGCGCATTACGGCCTCAACGCGCTGTGGCGGCGTGACACGCGGCTGGGTCCGGCGGCAAGCTGGCTGGTCGATGCCTTCCGTGAGGGGTTGGGGGGCTGATCCCAGTCACTCCCGTCATCCCAGCGAAAGCTGGGACCTCAGGCGGCATGCGTTGTCCTATGCGGCCCTAGGCCCCAGCTTTCGCTGGGGTGACGGGAGAAGGCCCGAACAACAGCGGTACGTCGCCATCTGCCCAAGGCACGACCTTTAGCATGACGCTTGCAAACAGCTCGGAGGCGAGCAGCCCCTCCAGCCACGCTTGCACGCTCGGCAATCCTTGCGCCGCGAACCACGCGGGGTCGATCGCGGCGAACTGGCGGATGAAGGGGAAGAGCGCGATGTCAGTGAACCCGCGCCTTGCTCCGCACAGATAGGGCGCCTGCTCCAGCCGCAACTCCAGCGGGGCGAGCAGCGCGAGCGCGGCGGCGCGGTGGTCGGTCACGCCGTCCTCCTTATAGCGCCCGGGATATTTCGCGCGGTCGAGGTGGTGCTTGAACGGCCCGTCATTCGCCGCGATCAACGCGGCATCCTCGCCCGCCAGCCAGCCTTCGGGATCGTCCCGCTCCAGCGCCCAGTGCATGATGTCGAGGCTCTGGTCGATCACCGTGCCGTCGGGGAGCACCAGCACCGGCACGGTCCCCTTGGGACTCGCAGCGAGCAAGGCGGACGGCTTGGCGGCGAGCTTGACCTCGCGCAGCTCTACGGTGACGCCCGCCACCCACAACGCCATCCGCGCCCGCATCGCATAGGGGCAGCGGCGGAAGGAATAGAGCACCGGCAGGTTCATTGCGGTGCGGCGTCGCCCTCGCACATGGGGCAGCTCTCCCCCGCCGCCAGCGGGCGACCACACGGGCGGCACCGTGTGTGGTTGCCCTGCGCCAGGCCATGACCGAGGCTCACACGTTCATCGAAGACAAAGCACTCGCCCTGCCAAAGGGACTGATTTTCAGGCACCTGTTCAAGATACTTCAGAATGCCACCCTTGAGGTGATAGACCTCCGCGATGCCCTCAGCGCGCAGAAAGCTGGTCGATTTCTCGCAGCGGATGCCGCCGGTGCAGAACATTGCGACGCGCTTCTTGCCTGCGAGCAATTCCTCGCGGTGCGCGCGGAACCACGCGGGGAAGTCGCGGAAAGAAGGGGTGGCCGGGTCCACCGCTCCGGCAAAGGTGCCAATGGCGACCTCGTAATCATTGCGGGTGTCGATCACCAGCGTGTCGGGATCGGCGATCAGCGCGTTCCAGTCCTGCGGATCGACATAGGTGCCCACGCTGAGCAGAGGGTCAATATCAGGCTGCCCCATGGTGACGATCTCGCGCTTCACGCGCACTTTCATCCGGCCAAAGGGCATGGCGGGCGCCTCGGAGAACTTCACGTCGAGCCCCGCGCAGCCGGGCAGGGCGCGGATGTGCGACAGCACCGCCTTCAGCCCCTCTGCCGATCCCGCAATTGTCCCGTTGATCCCCTCGCGTGCGAGCAGCAGCGTGCCCTTGATGCCCTGCGCCTCGCAGGCCGTGAGCAGCGGCTCTTTCAAAGCCTCGCGATCATCGAACCGCGTAAACTGGTAGAGCGCGGCGACGGAAATCACATCCGCATCACCCAGCCATGCGTGTCGGCAATCTTGCCGGTCTGGATGCTCACCAGTGTCTCGCGCAGCTTGGCGGTGGTCTGGCCGATGCCGCCCGCGCCGATGGTGAACTCGCCCTCCGGCCCCGCGACCTTCCCGACCGCCGTGACCACCGCGGCGGTGCCGCAGGCCATCACTTCGACGAGATGACCGCTCTGTGCATCCGCGCGCCATTGATCGATGGAGTAGGGCGCTTCGGAAACCTTGAGCCCCTGTTCGGTCAGCAGCGTGATCAGCGAGTTGCGGGTGATGCCGGGCAGGATCGTGCCGGTCAGCGGCGGGGTGATCACCGTGCCGTCAGCAAAGACGAAGAACAGGTTCATGCCGCCCAGTTCTTCGACCCACTTGTGTTCTGCGGCGTCGAGGAACAGCACCTGATCGTGGCCTTGCGCGAAGGCCTGTCCGGTGGGGACGAGGCTGGCGGCGTAGTTCCCGCCGCACTTGGCCGCGCCCGTCCCGCCGGGGGCGGCGCGGGTGTAGTCGGAAATCCAGATGCTCACTGCCTTGGCGCCCGACTTGAAGTAATTGCCGGCCGGGCTGGCGATGACGATGAACTTGTATTTCTTCGCAGGGCGCACGCCGAGGAAGGCCTCGGTCGCGATCATGAAGGGTCGGAGATAGAGCGAGCCGCCCTCGACCGCCGGGTACCACTCGCCGTCCACTGCCAGCAGCGCCTTGATCGCGCCGAGGAACAGCTCTTGCGGCAGCGTGGGCATGGCGAGCCGCTCGGCGGAGGCGTTGAAGCGCGCGGCGTTGGCCTCGGGCCGGAACAGCCCGAGCGCGCCGTCGGGGTGGCGATAGGCCTTGAGCCCTTCGAAGATCTCCTGCGCATAATGCAGCACGCTCGCCGCCGGATCGAGCGGGATCGCCTCGCGCGGGCCGAGCACCGGGGTCTGCCAGCCGCCAAGGGCTTCGTCGTAATCGACCACCACCATGTGATCGGTGAACACCGTCCCGAAACCGGGATCGGCGATCAGCTGCGTGCGGGTGGCGGCAGGTGTGGGCGAGGGATGGGGCAGGCGGGTGATTTGCATGGCACGCGCGTAATACCGCGCGGGGCGAAGGGCAAGCGGGAGGCGAAAGTCCCTCCCCGTCCCGCAAGGATGGGGAGGTGGCAGCCCGCAGAGCTGACAGAGGGGTAAGGCGGCAAAGTCAGTCCCCTCCGTCAGCTCTGCGCGGTGCCACCTCCCCATTCGCAGGGCGAACGGGGAGGGACTCTTCCTGCTCCATCGACAGGGCGGTGCATCGGTCGCGCAGCGACCGCGAGGCCACGCGGCCGAGCCGCAGGCGCTCCGTAGCGCAGCGAAGGAAACGGCGCCGAGGACGAACCTGCGGAGGCAGGTTCGAAAAACAAAAATGAAAAGGGCGTTTCCTGCCCGTCGGAGGAAACGCCCTTGACATGGTCAGCGGCCGGAAGTGCCGCTCACGTAGCCTTACTCTGGCAGAGGATTACCGAGTATGCTCCGTAGGGATCTTCACCGACCTCGCTACTGAACCATGAGACATCGGATCACCTCCTTTCGCGCTTGTGAGCCAGACCCCGCGTTTCACCGGGGGCCGAGAGCCGCGTTCGCCGCTGGCCTCGGATGCAATGTGATTCATGGGGCGCGAAAGGACAAGACTTGAATAAATCTTTTCCGCCGTCATACTCTTCCCTCGCCGCGTAATACCGTGGCCAAGCGCGCCTGAGGGAAACCTCGGGCGTTTGTCGTTTCAGGGCCGGCCTGTGGACAGGCTGGGGATGGACCTGTGGATATTAATGTATGGAATCGGTGTGCTTCTCATCATTGCGAGGAGCCCTTGTTGTGTGTGCCCGCCTCGGCAGGCACGTCCTCGGTGCTGTTTCGATCCCTGCGGGATCGAGCACCTGCGGGGCGGCCGCGTGGCCTTGCGGTCCCTGCGGGTCCGAAATCAGCGAGAAACGCCCCCGTTCCTTCTACCCCCGGCAATCCTCGATCACCCGGCTGACCTCGGCATGGCTGGGGAGATAGAGCGGGGCGAGGCCTTCAACCTCGACAGCAAAACGCCCCTTGGACAGGGCCATTGCATCAAGCAGCGGGTCGTTCGGGTCGAGCCTGAGCACCACTCCCGGGAACTGCTCCGCCACCGGCTCGGCGATCCCGGAACGACTGGCGGTCTCGGTCAGGATGCGCATCGGCAAGGGGCGGTCGGAACGTCCCAGGCGCAGCAGCGTGACTTGGCGGCTTTGCGCGTTGCACGACAGTGAAAGGGCCGTCTCCATACCGGCAGGACCGCGGAACAACGCCTGCGAGCCGAAGGGGAAGGCCGTGAAGGACCACGCCCCTGCCGTGGCCGGGATGTCCATCCAGCTGGTCCCGGTTGCGGTGGGTGTGGTGATGGTCGGCGCCTGCACCGGGGCCGGGCGCGCCGGTGCAGGGCGAGAGGGAGCCGCCACTTGTGCCGGCGGGGTCTTGGTGGCGGGCACGCAGGCCGCGAGCGCAAGGATCGAGACGAGGGCGGGCAGAGCAGCTTTCATGCCTGCACTTTGCGCGCTAGAGCCTCCGCTTGTCCATGCCTGAAACCCCATCTCGCCCCGCCAAGCCTGCAAAGCGCCGTGTCGATCAGCTGCTGGTCGACCGCGGGCTGGCCGAGAGCCGCGCGCGGGCGCAGGCGCTGGTGATGGCCGGACTGGTGTTCATTGGCGACAACAAGGTCGACAAGCCCGGTCAACAAGTGGCCGACGACATCGCGATGACCGTGCGCGGGCGTGATCATCCGTGGGTCAGTCGCGGCGGGATCAAGCTGGCCCATGCGATCGCCCATTTCGGGCTCGATCCGGCTGGGGCAACCGCAATGGATATCGGCTCGTCCACCGGCGGGTTCACCGATGTGTTGCTGTCTCATGGCGCAGAGCATGTCTTTGCGGTCGATAGTGGCACCAACCAGCTGGCTTGGCGCCTGCGCGAAGATTCGCGCGTCACCGTGCTGGAACAGACCAGCGCCCGGATCCTGACGCCCGCCTTGATCGACCGTCCGTGCAACTGGGTGGTGTGCGATGCGAGCTTCATCAGCCTTGCCAAGGTGCTCGACGTTCCGCTCCAGCTGGCGGCGACGCCGTGCCAGCTCGTCGCGCTCATCAAGCCGCAGTTCGAAGTCGGGCGCGAGGAAGTGGGCAAGGGCGGAGTTGTGCGCGATTCCGCACTCCACGCGCGCGTCTGCGACGAGGTGCGTGGCTGGATCGAAGGGCTCGGCTGGGAGATTCAGGGCATTACCGAAAGTCCGATCACCGGGCCGCAGGGCAATGTCGAATTCCTGATCGCCGCCCGGCGCACCGCATTAGGGGGGACTATCTGAAGAAGAACAAGGGTCTGATGATCGCCGCGCTGGTGCCTGTCGCACTGGGCGTGGCCGTGGCGCTGGGCGCACTGGGCTAAGCCAAGCCCAAGCCTGCCGCCCAAAAGAAAAGACCGGCAGCAACCCGAAGGTTGCTACCGGCCTGTTTCTTGTCCGTGCTCCCGACACGAAGTCGGGACCGGCAAGCCGTTAAGGCTTACTCAGCAGCCGGGGTCTCGGCAGCGGCCGGGGTTTCGGCAGCCATCGCGTCAGCAGCCGGGGTTTCGGCAGCCATCGGGGTTTCGGCAGCCATCGGCTCTTCAGCAACGGCGGTGGTGTCAGCTTCGGTCGCAGCTTCTTCAGCCGGCTTCGAGCAAGCAGCGGTGGCGAGGGCGAGAACGGCGACGAGCGCAAAGGTCTTCTTCATGGTGTATTCCCCTATGGACCCAAGCGGGCCAGTAATGAGCAAAGCGCGTTATTCTGATCTTCCTGCCGCCAACGCACTTTCGAATCACGGCAGGAATAAGGCAGCCTCTAGCAGGAAGATTCGCAGACCCCAAAGCGTTTCGTGACTTCTTGCCCAATTTTTACCACATTTTTGCCTTTCCCCTCGGGCGCGCGGTGGCCGAATGGCTCATTGCGGGGCGATGATGTGGCAATAAGTTGGCGTTGCAGCAGGGCTCTGGTATCGCCGCGCTTCCGCTTGCGGACCCCGGAGACACCATGAACGTCCTTGCTTCCCCTGCTCAATTGCGTGCCAGTTTCATCCGTTGGGCGCTGTTCATGGTGCCGCTGATCCTGTTGATCGGCTTTACCGCCGGGCAGCTGGGGGGCCCGAACACGCCGTGGTTCGCCGGGCTGGAGAAGCCTGCGATCTATCCGCCGCCAGCGACCTTCGGGATCGTGTGGACGGCGCTGTTCATCATGATCGGCGTGGCGCTGGCGATGGTCGCAAGCGCATGGGGCGCGCACGGGCGGGGTGTGGCGCTGGTCGCTTTCGGGGTGCATTTCGTCATTTCGCAAAGCTGGACCGCCGTGTTCTTCGGAAATCAGGACATGATGGCCGGTCTGATGGTCCTGGGCCTCAGCATTGCGAGCTTGCTGTTCGCGTTCGCGCTGGTGTGGCGGGTGCGGCGCGCAGCGGCGCTGCTGCTGCTGCCCTATCTGGCATGGCTGTGCTTTGCGACGGCGCTCAATTACCAGTTCATCGCCGCCAACCCCGACGGCGGCGTGCCAAGCGCCGATGGCGCGGCGACGCGGGTGCAGCTGTAGGGCGCTCTCAGCACCTTCTATGGGAAGTGCACAAATTTCGGACGGCGTAGCGCGTCCGCAAGCGCGACCGCGCGCCCGCAGCAACCCGCCCGCTGGGCGTGAGAGCGAGGATAGGCTTGCACTTCAGCGCAAGCCTCCCCAAAAAGACAGAATGCAAAGCCAGAACCCGATCATCGCCGACCTCGTCAAACTCGCCAACAGCGCCGCCGGAACCATGGCGGGCATGAGCCGCGAAGCCCGCGAAGGCGCGCGCGAGCGCCTGCGCGAAGCGTTCGGCGGGATCGATTTCGTGAGCCGCGAGGAATTCGAAACGGTGAAGGCGATGGCCCAGAAGGCCCGCGAACAGGCCGATGCGCTCGAAGCCCGGCTGGCGGCGCTGGAAGCCAAGAATACCACCAAGTAATCGGGCTGCGCGGGGATGAACCTGCGCGCACCTGCCATTCTGCTCGCCTCGCGCCATCAGGGCGAGACCGGGGCGATTGCGCGGCTGCTGACGGCTGAGCATGGTCTGATCGCCGCCTATGTCGCCGGAGGGCGCGGGCGGCAGATGCGGGCGGTGATGGTGCCGGGCAATCGGGTCGCGGTCGAACTCACCACGCGTTCCGCCAACCAGCTGCCCTTCGCGCGGCTGGAGCTGGAACATTCGCGCGCTGCCTTGATGACCGAACCGCTTCCGGCGGCTGCAATCCAGTGGGTGTGCGGACTTTCTGCGGCGGCCTTGCCCGAGCGTCAGGCCTATCCCGACCTTTATGATGCGCTCGACGCGCTGCTCGGCGCCGTCGCGGTCGCCCCCTCAGCGCGCGGTTGGGTGAGCGGGCTGATCGCTTACGAAACGCTGCTGCTGCGCGAACTCGGCTATGGCGGTGGAGCGTTGCCCGATGCGCCCGATTGGCCGGCGCAGCACGCTTTGTTGGGGATACTGCAGCGCCAACTCTCGCACTACCTGCTTGCAGGTCACAAGGGCGATGTTATGGGCGCGCGCAGGCTGCTGACCCAACGGTTGGCGCGCATGGGGTGAGAGACGTAACCATGAAAATCGCAGTCCTGCCCGGCGACGGGATTGGCCCGGAAGTCACGGCAGAGGCCGTGGCGGTGCTGGAAGCGCTCGGCTTGCCGGGGTTGACCCTGTTCACCGGCGATGTCGGCGGGGCGGCCTATCATCGCCACGGGCACCCGCTGCCCGAAGAGACGCTGGACATGGCGCGCGCGGCCGATGCGATCCTGTTCGGCGCGGTGGGCGATCCCACTTGCGACGCACTGGAGCGTCACCTGCGCCCGGAGCAGGCGATCTTGGGCCTGCGCAAGCATCTCGGCCTGTTCGCCAACCTGCGCCCGGCGCGGGTGTTTGCAGGGCTGGAGCACCTTTCCCCGCTTCGGGCCGACATTGCGGGCGGACTCGACATGCTGATCGTGCGCGAGCTGACGGGCGATGTCTATTTCGGTGCCAAGGGCCAGCGCACCAATGATGCGGGCGAGCGTGAGGGCTGGGACGCGATGTCCTATGCCGACAGCGAAGTGCGCCGCATCGCCCATGTCGCCTTCCGCGCAGCCGCAAGTTCGGGCCTGCCGCTGACCAGTGTCGACAAGGCGAACGTGCTCGAAACCAGTCAATTGTGGCGCGACGTGGTGGTGGAGGTTGCGGGGGAATATCCGCAAGTCGCGCTCGACCACATGTATGTCGATAATGCCGCGATGCAGGTGGTGAGCCACCCGGAGCGCTTTGGTGTGGTGCTGACCGGCAATCTGTTCGGCGATATTCTGTCCGACCTTGCGAGTGCGGCGGTCGGCTCCATCGGCCTCCTGCCCTCCGCTTCGCTGGGCGAGCGCGAGACCGATCATGGCACTTTCGGCCTTTATGAACCGATCCACGGCAGCGCGCCCGATATTGCCGGGCAGGGCAAGGCCAATCCGATGGCGACGATCCTGTCGGCGGCGATGATGCTGCGCCATTCCTTCGGGCTTGAGGGCGAGGCCGGGCGGATCGAGACGGCGGTGGCCAAGGCGCTCGCCGATGGCATCCTCGGCGGCGATCTGGGTGGCAGCCACGGCACAGCGGCGATCGGCGCCGCGGTGCGCGACAGGCTTTGACGCAGGCTGCGTCGGCCGAGTTATGGTTTATAAAGAATTATGGTCCACTGGAAGGCAATGGAAAACGCCTTCTTCGTGCCCAGCGCAGACGTCGATTTTGAGCCTGCTGACAGCGGGGCAGAGCTTACGCCCATGACGCTGGACCTCGCGATCATCCTGCCGACCCTTAACGAGCGCGGCAATCTCGCCCCGCTGGTTGAGCGGATCGACCGTGCGATCGGGACGGCAGCGGTGTGGGAAGTGATCATCGTCGATGACGACAGCAAGGATGGCACGGCCGATGAAGCGCGCGCGCTGGCGCTGAGCGATCCCCGCGTGCGGGTGATCCAGCGCATCGGGCGGCGCGGGCTGGCGAGCGCGGCCATCGAAGGCTTCTGCGCGACCGCGGCGCCTTATGTGGCGGTGATGGACGCCGACCACCAGCACGATCCGGCGCTGCTGCCGGGGATGCTCGCCGCGCTCACATCGGGTGAGGCGGAAATCTGCGTCGCGAGCCGCTTTGCCGAAGGCGCCAGCACCGCCGAGTGGGCGGCGCCCGAGCGCGAGAAGCTTTCGACCTATGCCAACACCCTCGCCCGCAAGATCACCGGCGTGGAGCTGAGCGATCCGATGAGCGGCTATTTCATGCTCCCGGCCGCGACCGCGCGCGCGCTGGTGCCGCGCCTCTCGGGAATCGGGTTCAAGATCCTGCTCGACCTGCTGGCGACGGCTGACGCGCCGATGCGGGTCAAGGAATTCCCCCTCAATTTCGCGGCCCGCCGCGAAGGAGAAAGCAAGCTGGACCGCGCCATTTTGTTCGATTTCCTCGCTGGCTTGTATGACAAGACGCTCGGCAAGGTGATCCCGACCCGCTTTGCCCTGTTCGGCACCGTCGGTGCGTTCGGCGTGCTGGTGCACTTCGTGGTGCTGAGCGTGCTGCTCTTTGCGCTGGGTGAGCGCTTCGCGATTGCCCAGACCGCCGCGGTGCTGGTGGCGATGAGCTTCAACTTCTGGCTCAACAACTGGCTGACCTATCGCGACAAGCGGCTGGTGGGCCCCTTGGCGCTGCTGCGCGGCTGGCTGGGCTTCATTGCAACCTGCGCTATCGGGGCCTTCGCCAACGTGGCGATCGCGACCTTCATGGAAGGCAGCGGCATCCACTGGGTGCTCGCCGCGCTGGCGGGGATCGTGGTGGGCTCGGTATGGAACTACGCCCTCTCGAGCCGTTTTGTGTGGGGCAGGTTTTAGGAATAACTTCCTCCCTGTTCGCTTGCGAATGGGGAGGGGGACCGCCCGCGCAGCGGGTGGTGGAGGGGGAGATGCTGTCGGCTTACCCCTCCGTCAGCCGCCTGCGGCGTCTGCCACCTCCCCACCGCTACACGGCAGGGAGGGGCTTCATCACCGCCACCCGTCCAGCCACATCCACGTGACATAACCGTCCGCGCGCGTCAGCGGCAGGGCGGCGATGATCGGGAAGAACCATGCGAACACTGCCACCGATGCTGCGGGGATACCCCATGCCAGCCACCGGCCGCGGGGCAGGCGGCGCAGGTCGCTGCACGTCAGCGCCAGCGCCGCGAGCAGGAAGAAGCTCGGGACGAAGTAGTGGTAATAGAACTGCACCGGCTTGGGCGCGACGATCCAGAAGCCGAGGCTGACAGCGTAGCCGATCACGGCGCCCAAGCGCGCCCAATCCCGGCGCCACGCGCCCGCCACCAGACACCACACCAGCGCCGGCAGCCCCAGCCACATCGTCAGCGGATTGCCGATCAGCAGCACACCGCGCTGCGCGCCGTCGATCGGCTCGTAGAGATACCAGATGCCGCGCAGGTTCAGCACCCATTGCGGCCAGGTGCTCATGTAGCGGTGCGGGGTCATCAACTGGCTTTGCAGCGCGAAGATGTCGCGGTGGAAGCCGATCAACCCCTTCTCGGCCAGCGGCGAGGGATGGAGAGGTTCTGCCAGCCAATAGCCGGGCAGAAAGGTCGCCGCATAGACCACCAGCGGCACGATCCCGAGCCACACAAAGGCCTCGACGAGCGTCACCCCCGGCACCGGCGCGCCTCTGCGGCTGAGGAGCAGGCGGCGGCGTCCGGCGAGCGCGCGGGCGATGAAGAAGGTCAGACCCGGCACCACGGCGAGCGGGATCGCGTTCCACTTGGCTCCAAGAGCGCAGCCAATAGCGATCCCGGTGAGCGCGAGCCGCCGCCGCCCGGTCTCCGGCTGCGCGCAGGCCCCGGCAAATTGCCACGCTGCCCCACACAGGCCTGCGACCATCACCATGTCGAGCATCGCGATCCGCGCGTGGATGAACAGGTGGAAGCCCGTTGCCAGAAGCACCGCGAAGGCGAGCGTCGCGAAGCGGTCCGCGCTCGCATGCCAGAGCGCACGCACGGCCGCGAAATAGGCCAGCACGCCGCACAGCCAGGGCATGATCCGCCAGCCCAGCGGGTTGTCGCCGAACACCCCCATGCCCAGCGCGATCAGCTCTTTGGCCAGCAGCGGATGCTCGCGGTTGGGGTAGGCGCCTTGCCCTTGCGTAAACAACGCCAGGATCTCGCGCGCGGCGGGGAGGTAGTGAACCTCGTCGAAATAGGGGATCGAGGGGATCGCCAGCCGCCAGCCGGTCAGCACTGCGAACAGCCCGGTCAGCGCTGCGACCCAAGCCAGCGGATCGCGCGGGCGCAGGGGCGGGTGAGCGGCGGGAGAGGGGGACGCTTGCGCCTCGGCCATGGCGCGCGATTAGGGAGCGGTCAGGCCAAGGGCAAGGGGGGATTAGGCCGACCGGGCTTTGGATTGCCCCTCCAGCCAGAACAAGCGTGAACACATCGCCAGCAATCCGATGCTGGCGGTCGCCAGAATGAATACCGTCCACAGGGTGAGGTTCATCCCCTGCGCCTTGGCGCGTGGGAGGATCAGGAAATAGGCGATGCTGAGCGAGAACAGCAGGTCCCACCAGACCTGCACACCCCACAGGTTACTGGTGTGATTGAGCACCACGGGGAACACGCCTTCGGTGGCGATGGTGACCGCGGTGAAGGCCGCGAAGCCTGCGCAGAGCGCGCCCGCGAGCAGCGCATTGCCCGGCGCTTCGGGGCGCAGCAGCATGGTGAGCACGGCGGCCACGGTAAACACCAGCCCGCCCCCGGCGAGCGCAAGAAAGGGGGTGAGTTCGGTGGGCATAAGCGCGATCCTCCATTTATGTAGCGACTGCTACGTTCGCTTGTAGCAAGCAGCTCCCGCCGCTACAAGCGCCGCATGGCTGATGCTCCCAAAAAGCCGCCGATGACCAAGGACAGCCTGTTGCCGCTGCTGACCGCGCATGTGCTGGAACATGGGCTGGGCGGGGCGAGCCTCAGGCCGCTGGCCAAGGCGGCGGGCACCTCTGACCGGATGCTGATCTACCATTTCGGCTCCAAGGAGGCGCTGATCGTCGACCTGCTCGGCCATATCGCCAAGGTCTATGCCGCCGCGCTCGACGCTGCGATGGGGGGTGAGCGCGCCGCGACCCGCGCCGATGTGGTCGCCCGCATTCTCGCCCACGGCGATGCGCCTGCGATGCAGCCTTTCATGCGGCTGTGGTGGGAGATTGTCGCCGGGGCTGCGCGCGAACAGCCCGGATACCAACGGGCAGCACAGGCGATGATGGCTGAATTGCTCGGCTGGCTCGAAGGGCAGATGCCCGCAGGTGATCCCGATCCCCACGGCGGCGCGCGCTATCTGATGACCGTGATCGAGGGGACAGCCATGCTCACCGCTGTCGGCCATGGCGAGACCGCGCAGCAAGGCCTGCTTGCGGGCGGGCTTTTGCCGTCCTAGAGGCCAAGCCCATGAAGAAGACCACCGGCATGGACCGCGCCGCCACGGCAAACTGGCGCCCCGCAACCCGCGCACTGCGCGGCGGAACCTGGCGCTCCGAGCATGGGGAGACCAGCGAAGCGCTGTTCCTCACCTCGGGCTACACCTATGACGACGCCCAGACCGTCGCCGACAGGTTCGCGGGCACGGCGCAGGGCATGACCTACTCGCGGCTCCAGAACCCGACCGTGGCGATGCTTGAAGAACGCATCGCGCTGATGGAAGGGGCCGAGGCTTGCCGCACCCAGGCAACCGGGATGGCGGCGATGACCGCAGCCTTGCTGTGCCAGCTGGCGACGGGCGATCACGTGGTCGCCGCGCGCGCCGCGTTTGGATCGTGCCGCTGGCTGGTCGACACCCTGCTGCCCAAGTTCGGGATCGAAACCACCGTCATCGACAGCGCCGACAACGCCGCGTGGGAGGCCGCGATCCGGCCCAACACCAAGGTGTTCTTTTTCGAGACCCCGGCCAACCCGACGCTCGATATCGTCGATCTGGCCTATGTCTGCGGCCTCGCCCGGGCGCACGGCATCACCACCGTGGTCGACAATGCCTTCGCCTCTCCGGTGTTGCAGCGCCCGATGGCGTATGGCGCGGATGTGGTTGCCTATTCCGCCACCAAGCTGATGGACGGGCAGGGCCGCGTGCTGGCGGGCGCGATCTGTGCGAGCAAGCAGTGGATCGACGAGGTGCTGATGCCGTTCCAGCGCAACACCGGGCCGACGCTCAGCGCCTTCAACGCCTGGGTGGTGCACAAGGGTCTGGAGACGCTGCCCCTGCGCGCCTTCAAGCAATCCGAACAGGCCGTGGCGCTCGGCGAATTCCTCGAACCACGGGTCACCAAGGCGGGCGGGCACCTGCTTCACCCCGGCCTGCCGAGCCACCCGCAGCACAATCTGGCGATGGCCCAGATGGATGCAACGGGGCCGATCTTCGCACTGGATGTCGGCACGCGGGCGCGGGCGTTCGCGGTGCTTGATGCGCTCATGCTGATCGATATCTCGAACAATATCGGCGATGCTCGCAGCCTGATGTGCCACCCGGCTTCCAGCACCCACGCCAACATGGGCGACGAAGCCCGCGCGGCCATGGGCGTGACCGAGGGGCTCTTGCGCATCAATGTCGGGCTTGAGGATATCGCCGACCTTACCGAAGACATGGACCAGGCGCTCGCTGCGGCGGGCATTTGAGGATCATCCGTATGGCAAACCGCGTTGAACTCGTCTTCGATTTCGTCAGCCCCAATGCCTACCTGATCTGGTGGCCGCTGCGCGAGCTCGTCAACCGTTACGAGGCCGAGCTGGACGTCATTCCGGTGTTCCTCGGCGGGATGCACAAGCTCACCGGCAATGCCCCGCCGATGCTCCGCGACGCCGAGGTGAAGGGGAAAAACGAATACGCCATGCTGGAGATGCAGCGCTTCATCACGAAGCACGGCCTCGGCAAGTATCGCCTTCACCCGCAGTTCCCGTTTAATTCGATCACGCTCCAGCGGATGCTGTTCGCTGCCGATCAGGACGGGCGCGGGGTGCAATTCGTGGAAGGTCTGCTCCGCCCGATCTGGGAGGACGGCCTCGACGTCACCTCACCCGAAGCGATCGGCGCGGCGCTGGCGGCGGCGGGTTTTGACGCCGCCGATCTGTTCGCCCGCGCGCAGACCGACGCGGTCAAGCAAGGCCTTGCCGCCAACAACGATGCCGTGGTCGCGCGCGGCGCTTTCGGCATCCCGACCATGTTCGTTGGCGCGAAAGGAGCGGGCGAGATGTTCTTCGGCAAGGAACGCCTCGGTCAGATCGAGGAACTGCTGGCCAAGGGGTGAAGTGCGGGCTGATGCAGCTTTCGGGAGCGTGCGACAGCGGGGCTTTTGGCCGGGATTTGGTGGATTTCGGAATAGCGGCTTCTCAACAAATTGATTTAGATTCCGGCCACCTACGTCGGCTCTGCCAAAGTAAGATGATGCCTCCGCTAGCGTTGAATTTCCAGCGGGTCGACGTGCCGCTCTCGACCAGCCGATCGTCAACTAGTTGCGTTGGACTTTCGTGATCCAATCTGACGGCTGCGCCGCAACAGGGGATGGCTTCAGTCCGAGCAGCGGCCGCATCCAGTTCACCCGACGCGCGACTTCGTAAGTCAGCGCGCAGCCGAGGATAGTCGTCAACAGAATGACGCCGAAAGCGAGTTCAGGCTGCGCGCCGACTTGCTTAAGCCAAAAGCCTGCGGCGACGATGATGGTCTGATGCGCGATGTAATAGGGGAAGATTGCTTCGGTCAGGTACCGCCGCACCGGGCCATCGTGATGCAGGCGGGTCTGAGCAAAGCCTAGCAGTCCAATGATGGCGCTCCACGCCAGCACGGAGCGGGCACACGCCCGGGCGATATCCCACACAGGCGTTGCGTCGCTCAGGCCATGCACCGTGAACAGCGCGACACAGGCGATTGCAGCAAGGCTGAGGAGCTCGCGCCAATAGCGAAGGATGGTCGTCCAAGCCGCCTGCGAGCCTGCCAGCGCCACGCCGAAGAAGAAGGCGAATCCATAGATCGCATGGGCATGGGGATCATCGACCAGCGCATGAGTCTCGCCGAACACTGGATGCAACGCTAGCCGAGCGAACGTCAGCCATACGATTGGGAGCGCCACAAGGCGCCAGCCGGAAAGCAACGCGTCGAAACCGTCCTGAAGTCGCGCTCGCATCGTGGCTGGGAGTGCAGCTAGCACGGCGAGCATCAGCGAATAGGCCCACAGATAGGCGACGAACCACAGGTGGTTCCACGTAGGCAGAGGCGTGCCGCGGGTGCCGCCGAACTCGAAGTAATCGTTGAGCCAGAAATGCACGAAATCTGCATCATAGGTTCCGCGGTCGCGCAGCTCGAACCATGGCTGGGGTGCGACAAACAGGATCATTCCTGCCAGCAAGGGCACCGCAAGGCGCACCGAACGGCTGACGGCAAAACCCTGTGGCGTAGCCAGCTTGGTCAAGAGCGCGCGCGACACCACGCCCGAGATCACGAACAGCAGCATCAGCCGCCATGGACTGACCGCCATCATCGGCCAAACCGCCCATTCTACCGGAGCGGCGGCTTTGACGTGCCAGCCCCAAGGAACAAAGAACATGCCGATATGATAGAGGATGAGCAGCGCAAAGGCGCCTATCCTGAGCCAATCGAGGCCGTATTGCCGTCCATTCATCACTGTCGCGGGTTGCATGTCGCGTCTCCATCGCATCTAATCTGCGAGCAGATGTGCCTCCCTGACCGCGCTGTCGCGGCTTGGGTGATGGGCGACGGAACCGGTGGGACGGAATGCGGGGCGGGTTGTGACGAGTGGCGGCGATCGAGGGCTAAGCGGTGAGCGGTACAATCACGACTTCTCACGCGATCCCCGTGCGATTGCCGCGTTGGTATTCACCGGTTTCGGATTGCTCTACATGGTGGTCAATGCTGCCAGCCTGATCGACCAGCGCCGCGCGCTCGGTCAGCCAATTGCGCCGTGGCAGGCGTGGGTGCTCGAAGGCACCAGCTTTACAGCTTGGCTCGCGCTGCTGCCGGTGGTGCTGATATTCGCGTCCCGGCTCGCATCGCGTCCGCTGCCTCAGGCTGCGCTCGGCCATGCAGCGGGCTGCATTGCGGTTTCCTTGGCGCACACCGCACTGATGGCGGGATTGCGGATCGCATCCTTCGCGCTGGCAGGCGAGGACTATGCACCGACTGAACCTTGGTCCGACCGTCTGCTGTTCGAGGCGCGGAAGGACATCATTACCTATATCTCGATCCTTGCGGTGTTCCTGTTGGCTCGGCAGCTGGTGGTTCCCACCATATCGTCAAGAACATCCCCATCCGATGCGACGGCGTTGGTCGAGGTGCGCGACGGCAGCCGAGTTGTAATGCTACGCGTCGAGGAGATTGACTGGGTGAGTGCGGCTGGAAATTATGTCGAGCTGCACGGAAGTTTTGGTAGCGAACTTTCTCGGCGGACGATGGCGGATGTGGAATCGGAGCTGACACCCCATGGCTTTGTTCGCATCCATCGTTCGCGCCTTGTGCGGCGGACAGCAATCGCAATCACGGAAACGCGGCAAAGCGGAGACTTCGACATTACCTTGCGTTCAGGTACGGTGATTAGCGGCAGCCGCCGGTTCCGACAGAACCTCGCCTAGCCGGCACGGAAGGCTTGAGCATTTACTTTAGCCGTAACGCTGCTGCGTGTCTTGTGACGGCTTCGGGGTCGCTTTCAGAAGGGCGGCTTTTGACAAATATCTCACCAAAGCTGCCGGTCCGGTTTCAGGGCCGCGCTGGGCGGCCAGGGATGACCGCGACCGGGTGGTTTGCTGCCATCACCCTTGACCGTCGCCCCGTGCTTGACACGGGGCTTGGCTTTTCTTTCTTCCGCATTGGCGCGATACTCGGCGTATGGAGAAGGGTGGCTGGGTCTACATCATGGCGAACCGCTATCGAGGGGCATGTATGTCGGAATGACGGCGGATGCGCTCGCCCGCGTGTGTCAGCACCGCGAAGGGACGGGGTCTCGCCACGTCGCGGATTTCGCGAAAACGCGGCTGGTCTATGTCGAGCGCCACGACACGATCGAAGGCGCCATCGCCCGCGAGAAGCTGGTCAAGAAATGGCGGCGCGCATGGAAGTTCGCGCTGATCGAGGCAACCAATCCCGCTTGGGACGATCTTTGGGAGCAATGGTTCGCGCCCCAGCAGGGGCAGAACTAGCCAAGCCCCGTGTCAAGCACGGGGCGACGAAAATGAAAGGTCCGAACTGAGGTCGATAGCCGCCCAGCAGGTTTCATCCAGCGACGTTCGCAAGCGGACCCGTCCCCGTCTCACCCCGCCGTCACATCCTCCAGCGGCACATCCATGATCGGGTAGCGCCGCCAGTCGGCCCAGTCGTAGTGCCACCACTCGTTGGCCAGCGGCACGAACCCCTCGGCGACCATCCAGGCCTCAAGCATCCGGCTCAGCGTCAGCGCCTCGGTTGGTGCCGTGCTGTTGCTGCGGTAGGCCGCCGGGGTGAAATCGTCATAGGGACTGGGCATCTCGACCTCGATGCCGCCCCGGTGGAGCGAGAGGTCGATCGAACAGCCCCGGTTGTGGCGCGATCCTGTGGCGGGGTTGGCAACGAATTCGCGTTTGTCCGGCGGGGTCTCCTCCCACATCATCCGGGTGATGCGCCAGGGGCGATAGGCGTCGAATATCAGTAGGCCGTAGCCGTGCGCCTCGGCGCGGGTCTGCACTCTGGACAAGGCCTCGGCCACCGGACGCTGGGCCACGGCGCGGGGCAGGGGGTAGAGCACCCGGCCCATGAAGTTGGCGGGCGTGGCATAACGGATATCGAACCGGAATCGCGGATCGAAGCGGGCGAGATCGACCAGATCGGGCGTGAGGTCGGCGGCAGGATCGATAGGGAGGGCGAGGGGTGCGGGGGAGGTGCCTGCAATACGCCCTGCGCAGCCACTCAGCGCCCCGCCTGCCACCACAGCCGCTACGCCTTGCCACGCTGTCCGGCGCGAGATGCGCCGCATCAGGCCAAGGGGGGCATTGTCCCGGCTCATCGCAATCGCCACAATTGCTTGTGGCGGCGCGTGGGTCGTTGACCTTCGGCCATCAGGCTGGTGCGCGGCAGCTGGGCCGCGATGCGGGTGGGCAACAGCGCCAACAGGCCTGTGCGCAGCTTCACCCATGAGGTGCTGAAAAAGATCAGGGCCGTGCCCGCCAGCGCGAATCCTGCCATGATCGCTGCCTCGCCATTATTCCCGACATCGAAAATGCCGACCGTCGGCAGCAGGCTACCGACAAGCAGCGAGCGCCGGTCGAGCAGCAGCGACAGCAACGCCGCCCCCAGCACCATCGCCAGCACCCAGGGGAACTGAGCGAACGAAAGACCGGTGAAAATCAACTCGCCATCGACCATCTGCGAGCCGGTCAGCAGCGAAAACAGCGCGCGGCTCATCAACACCCCGGCAACGCAATGCAGCCAGAAGGCGGTCTGCGAACGCTCGGTCTCGCGCCGTATGTCGGTCAAATCCCACCAGATGCCCGCGATCATCGCGCCGCTCGCGATCAGCAAGGCTGCGGCCGCGACCGGCCAGCGCAGGTCCATCCCGACCATCCCGGTGATCCCTGCCAGCGCCACGAAGGCGTAGGCCCCCGCGACCAGCGCGGGGGTGGGAGGAAAGCCGAAGCGCACCCAGTGCCGCCGCATGGTGGCACAATGGATGGCGATTGCGATGAACAGGAAAATCTCCTCATACCGGGTGATCGCCCTGTCGGCGAAAAGCAGCATGTACGTCACCATCATGGCGCCCAGGATCGCGAAGAAGCCGAAGCCCCCGAAGGCGATCGTCAGCACCAGCCCCATGGCAGGGGACGCCCGCAGATTGATACGCTCGGTCAGCCGGAACAGGGCCAGCGCAGTGCCCGCACAGACGGCTGTCCCCAGCAGATTTGCGCCGGTGTTGTGCGGCTCGAACATGATTCCCACCGCGATTGCCACGGCAATGAGCACCATGGCCGCGCCGATGGCGATCACCAGATCGGCATAGCCACCAAAGATCTGGAACTTTTCCGAGGTCGCGCCGCTCATCCCGTCGCGCTGCGCCTGGAAATTGCGCAGAGCAATCGCCTGATCCTCGCCGATGATGCCAGCGGCGGCGGCCGCATCAAGATCGATCTCTGTCCGCATTGCGACGCGCCCCCTCCTGACCGCGCATGATATCCTCCAAGGTCTTGCAAAACCATTGCCCTTCCCAGCGGGTGTGATTTTGCGGTCAGCGGGATACAGCGTGGATTAAGAACGTTGCCCCTCTTGTGACCCCATAAAGAATCGCTAACTTGCGAGGCGCCATGAAAGAGTTTTTCCAGCACGCCGCCACGACCGATGGGGTCACTGTCCGGGTAGCCGTCAACTACCTGCCGGAACAGTCGCATCCCGAGGCGGGCAAGTGGTTCTGGGTCTATCACATCCGCATCGAGAACGCCTCGCACGAGCCGATGCGCCTGCGCACCCGGCACTGGCGCATCACCGATGGGCGCGGGATGGTGAACCATGTCGATGGCGAGGGCGTGGTCGGCGAACAGCCGCTGCTCACCCCCGGACAGAGCCACGATTACGTCTCGGGCTGCCCGCTGACGACGCCGTTCGGATCGATGGAGGGGTTCTACACCTTCGAGCGCGCCGATGGCTCGCCGGCCGAGGTGCGCATCCCCTTCTTCCCGCTCGCAGCGCCCGAGACGGCTGAGGGCCGCACGCCGCGCTGACCCTTGCGATAGGCGCAAAGCGGGCCTAATCCACCGCCCGTGAAGCGCACCCACTTGCCCCTCAACGCCTTGCGCGTGTTCGACGCCGCCGCGCGGCACCTCTCCTTCACCCGCGCCGCGGACGAACTCGCCGTCACCCCCGCCGCCGTCGGCCAGCAGATCCGCGCGCTCGAGGACGTGCTCGGCGTGGTCCTCTTCCGCCGCACCTCCAAGGGCCTCGAACTCACCCCGGAAGGCGAGGCGGGCCTTGACCCCTTGCGCGAAGGCTTCCTCAGGTTCGAGGAGAGCGTCGCCGCGATGCAGGCGGGCCAGGCCTCCGACCGCTACACCATCGCTGTCCCGCGTGAATTCTACGCCGAGTGGCTCGCCCCTCGCCTCGCCACGTTCCAGGCGGGCACCCCGGGCGTCCAGTACATCCTCGCCCCCGACGAACATGCCGACTTCACCGAGGCGAACCTCGATCTCGCGATCCGGCTGGTCGACGGGCCGGGCGAGCTCCAGGGCGTGCAACTCGCCCCCGCCCTGCGCGTCACCGTCGCCGCGCCCGCGTATCGCGAGGCGTGGATCGACTGGCCGGGCATGACGCTGCCCGACGGCATCAACCCCTGCATCCGCGCCGGCTCCCCCGGACAGGCGCTCGCCTCGGCGCTGGCGGGGATGGGGCGCACGATCCTCCCCCTCGCGCTGGCCGAGCGCGCCATCGCCAGCGGCGCCCTCACCGCCCTGACCGAGCCCGAGCCCGGCACCCGCGCCTACTGGCTGCTCGCCCCCCCGCCGCAATGGCGCTCCAAGAAGGTCAAGGCGCTGGTCGCCTACCTCGCCGGCTGAGGGTTACGCCTCCTCCTCCTCCTCCTCCGACCACCGCCCGGTGATCTCGTGGTGGATCCGCTCCCACAGCCAGTGGCCGCGCTTCACCTGCCGCGCATCGACCATGTGGCGGCTGCGGTGCTGGAGCACCCAGCAGATCATCGCATTGGCGCGCGGGTTGTGCGCGCCCTCGTGAATCGCCCGCTCCATCGCGCAATCCTCGAGCCTGAGCCGCCCCCATTCGAGCGCCGCGTCCCACGCCCGCCGAAAATCCTCCGCGCCCGGCCGCTCGCGCAGCTTGTAGAGCGCCTCGAGGCTCTTGCCGACCTTGGTCGCCGCCTGCGTGACGATGCCCGTCATCGCCAGCTGGTAGATGAAGGCGCGCTGCACATCGGGCGTGATCGAGTTCCCGCGCGGCGCCCTATGGCAATAGGGCAGGAAGTCGAGCAGCGGATCATCCTCGGGAATGAGCATCTCCGCAAACGCCACCCGCGAGGTCGCCTGCCGCTGCGTCTTGCGCTTGTTGACGAGCAGAGTGTCGCGCGGCGGGGTTGAGGGCGGAGCAGGGGAGGGCGTGCGCTCGGGCATGGGGCAGGGGTGGATTGCAGGTTTCGGGGGAGTAGGAAAACGCAATCTCCCCTCCCCTTCAGGGGAGGGGTCGGGGGTAGGGGCGTGCCTCGGCGTGCTGGCTCACACGAAGACACGAAGAGGGCGGCGCGATGGGCCAGAGGGGTTCACGCAGAGACGCAGAGGGAAGGGAGACGCGGAGGTGTCGGCGCCCGCCGCCACCCTCTCACGTCATTGCGAGGCGACGAAGGCGCCGTGGCAATCCAGAGCGTTACGCGGACCGCTCTGGATTGCCATGCTACGCTCGCAATGACGAGGGAGGGCGGAGCCACCCCTTCTTCCCTCCCCTCGTGGGAGGGGCCGGGGGAGGGGCGGAGCCACAACGCTTATGTAAGCGTGGCGGAGTCACCACCCCCCGCGTCCAACCCCGCCCTGCCGGTGGCAAAACCGAGCGCCCGCATAGCGCCCTCGATTGCGTGAAGCAGGGGGCCTAGCCGGACGCGCCGGTCCTCGGCAGGGCTACAGACGGTGACTCGGGGAGGGGGAGGGTGGAGCCTATTGCGCTTCACCGGCGAGATTGACAATCAAAATGTCAATTGATATGCAAATATTGACATCAAGGAAATCATCATGTCAAACGTCGTGCATCTGCCGCGTCCGGCCCCGTTACGCCCCTCACCGCAAAGGTTCGGATATTATCTGAGGATTGGTCGGAATGACCATCAAACGGTTGCGAACCTTTTAGCGGAAGGTGAGCAGGCTTACCTCGGCTTGGTCATCGACGCTCAGAACGCCTCCCGTCACCGGGAGCTAATGAATGCCGCTGCTGATCGAGGCTTGGATGTGATCTTGGATACCAAGTCGCAACCAGCTGCGTTCGTTGGGGGGTTTAATCCGGGTTTGGGGAACTTGCCTTGGGGGCTGGGGCGGATTGCTACACGCGACGATTATGATGGGCAAAATGGATTTCGGCGAGCAGATGAAATTGCTCAGTATTTGGCTGACCATTCGTTTTCGGCTTTGATTGCTCCAACTCACGTCCTTTCCAGTGCGAATGACCCGTGGTTTGCAATTGACCGGCATGTCTCACGTCGATTGAAGGCGATCCTTCCGAGCTCCGTGGGGATGATTTATTCCCTATCTGTTCCGATACAGGTGCTGCGTAACACGGATGAGCGCGCGGCTATAGTCGAAGGGCTTCGCAATGTTGAGGCCGACGCACTGTGGCTAAGGATTGAAAACTTTGGTGCAGACGCGTCAGCGGACAAGATTCAAGCGTTTGTCCAAGCGGTGGAAGAGTTTCATTCATTGGGCATTCCGCTGATTGCGGATTGTGTGGCCGGAATTCCAGCGCTTGCCTCACTTGCTTTCGGAGCGGTTGGCGGTGTTGCGCATGGGGTAATGATGTTCGAAGGGTTCCGCGCATCCGGTTGGCGTCGACCTCCTTCAGGTATCCCGCATACACCGGCGCCTCGCATTTATTTGCAAAACTTGGATATGCTTGTGAAGCGTGAGCGCGCGCAGATGCTACTTGAGCATTCCAGCCGAATGCGCAGCCTGCACGCCTGCCGTGACACGCGTTGTTGTTCACGTGGGATGCGCGATATGCTGGAGCACCCTGGCCGACATTATTGCTATTCGCATGCAAGACAGATCGAAATGGTATCTTCAGTACCCGATTCTCAGCGAGTTTCCATTTTTATGGATCGCTTTGTACGTCCGCAATCTGATTTGCTTGCTTCAGCAGCTTCGCTGAATTTTTCAGACGACGCGCTTAATAGTGCGCTTGCAAGTAAGCATCGCCGGATGGGGCGAGTCCGAGGAGTACTTTCGCACATGGCAGAGTCTTTTGAAGCTGCCTCGGTTGCTCGAATTCCAGAGTCGCGCCGTCAGCGCGAAGGCCAGTAACTAGGTAATTTCTGAGGTAAAATTGTCATGACAGCACTTGCGCGCAAGCTAGAATCCCTTAGGGAAAAGGGCGACATGCGCGATAACGAAGTCGCTAATTTGCTTGGGACCCGCCCAGAGACTGTCTCTCGGTGGAATCAGGGCAAAGCGTATCCACATGCTCGAACTGAACAAAAACTATTGGAGCTTGAATACATTGTTGACCAGCTAAATGACCTCTATAGTCCGCGTGAAGCGCGTCAATTTATATTCTCCCGTCAGAGGTTATTGAATGACAAATCTCCTGCTGAGCTTATTAGGGATGGGCACTTTGAAGCTGTAATTACGCTTATTGGGCGAATGCGTGATGGCATCTATTCATGATGGTTCATCTTGGGTCCACGACCCGGAACTAGTTGAAAAACTAGCTGAATTTGATCCAGAGCCATTTAATGGTCAAGTGTGGCGTGCGACCGGGTATTCGCGAGATCCGATGGCTTTCTCTTACAATGGCGGGAGGTGGGCTCCGCCGTCATCCATTACATCGAACCCGGTGCTTTATACCAGTTTTGACAAGGAGGGTGCCATTCACGAGATGGCTAGTTGGATGGCTCTTCTTACTCCACCCCCGTCAAAACCAATTAAGGTGCACTCACTTAGTGTCGCCGCGCGTTCGGTAGTCGCACTTAGTCTTCCTAATCTTGCTTCGCTGGGTGTAGATGTTCAGAACTATGAGCGACGCAATTATGCCGCTATGGATGAATTTCCGCCGTCGAAGTCACAAGAAATTGGAGCGGCCCTAAGCTTTTTAGGCGTCGATGGCCTGATTGTTCCGTCTGCGCGGTTCGCTTGTAATAACTTAATTCTCTTCGATAACCAAAATAATCAAATAGAGATTGATGTGGATGATGCTGAAATCGTGAATTGGATGGATTACATTTAGACGGACTGGTTATCCAACGCCCACCCTTGACCCCCAACCCAAACCCGCCTAAGGGCGCGCATCCTTCCGGGGGGGCTCCCTCGGAAAGCGAGCTGAACATTGGCGGCCTCGTCTCTCTCCAGCAGAGGGGCAGCCGTCAAAGTAACCCGGTGGCCGAAGGGCCGGATTTGCGGGTGGAGCGTTTCAGTCTCTTCGTCATCCCGGCGAACGCCGGGATCCCGTGCCGCGGGCCATGCGCTGGCGGAGTGCGGTCCCGGATCAGGCCCGGGATGACGAATTGGCTTATTCTTCTCCTCCTACATTCTCTGGCACCCGTTCCACCCTCATCAGGTGAAGTGAGAACTTAATGCCGACAATCAACCAGCTGGTCCGCAAGGGCCGCGTTCCGCAGAAGGCCAAGTCCAAGGTCCCTGCGATGGAGCAGAACCCGCAGAAGCGCGGCGTTTGCACCCGCGTCTACACGACGACCCCGAAGAAGCCGAACTCGGCGCTGCGCAAGGTGGCCAAGGTCCGCCTGACCAACCAGCGCGAAGTCATCAGCTACATCCCGGGCGAAGGCCACAACCTGCAGGAGCACTCGGTGGTGCTGATCCGCGGCGGGCGTGTGCGCGACCTTCCCGGTGTGCGTTACCACGTCCTGCGCGGCGTGCTCGACACCCAGGGTGTGAAGGATCGCCGCAAGAGCCGCTCGAAGTACGGCGCCAAGCGTCCGAAGTGACCTGTCCGGGGGACAGGTCATCCCGAATAGCTCGCCACAAGCGAGCGTAGTTCGGGATCCAGTTCCCAAGGCTTCTTGAGTTTACCGCCTTTCCGCCTCTGGGCCCCGGCCTTCGCCGGGGTGACGAATGAGGGGTGGGGCAAGAAAAAGGAATTCGTGCCATGTCACGTCGTCGTCGTCCCGAAAAGCGGGTCATCCTGCCCGATCCCCAGTATGGTGATCAGATCCTGTCGAAGTTCATGAACAACCTGATGTATGATGGTAAGAAGGCCGTCGCTGAAGGTATCGTGTACAACGCGCTCCAGACTGTCGAGGCCAAGGCCAAGGCGGACCCGATCCAGCTGTTCCATGATGCGCTGAACAATGTGAAGCCGCAGGTCGAAGTGCGCAGCCGCCGCGTTGGTGGTGCGACCTATCAGGTGCCGGTGGAAGTGCGCCCCGAGCGTGCTCAGGCGCTGGCGATCCGCTGGTTGATCAATGCAGCGCGCGGTCGTCCGGAAACCACCATGGCAGCGCGTCTGTCGGGTGAGTTGCTGGATGCGGCCAACAACCGCGGCAACGCGGTGAAGAAGCGCGAAGACACGCACCGCATGGCGGATGCGAACCGCGCCTTCTCGCACTACCGCTGGTAACACGCTGATTGTGGGCAGCCGGGGGAAGGGTCTTCCGGCTGTCACAATCATCACTATATGGAGCGCGCTGCGGGCCTCTTGCAGGACCGGGCCGCTCCTCCAACACCAAGGAATTTCTCATGGCACGCAGCCATCCGATCGACCGCTACCGCAATATCGGCATTATGGCGCATATCGACGCCGGCAAGACCACCACGACCGAGCGGATCCTGTTCTACACCGGCAAGTCCTACAAGATCGGCGAAGTGCACGATGGCGCGGCGACGATGGACTGGATGGAGCAGGAGCAGGAGCGCGGGATCACGATCACCTCGGCCGCCACGACCTGCTTCTGGTCGGTCGCCGGTGGTCCGGAGCACCGCATCAACATCATCGACACGCCGGGACACGTGGACTTCACGATCGAAGTTGAACGTTCGCTGCGCGTACTCGACGGCGCCGTAGCCTGCTTCGACGGCGTGGCCGGGGTTGAGCCCCAGTCCGAAACTGTTTGGCGTCAAGCCGACAAGTACGGCGTGCCCCGCATGTGCTTTATTAATAAGCTCGACCGCACCGGCGCGAACTTCAAGTATTGCGTCCAGTCGATCATCGACCGTCTGGGTGCGCGCCCGGCTGTGCTTTACCTTCCCATCGGCATCGAAGCCGATCTGAAGGGTCTCGTCGACCTCGTGCACAACCGTGCGATCATCTGGAAGGATGAGTCGCTCGGCGCCGAGTTCGTCTATGAAGACATCCCGGCCGATCTGGCGGACGAAGCGGCGGTCTATCGTAGCGAGCTGATCGAACTCGCCGTCGAACAGGACGACGCGGCGATGGAAGCCTATCTCGAAGGCAACGAGCCTGACGTGGCGACCCTGAAGGCGCTGATCCGCAAGGGCACGCTCAATCAGTCGTTTGTGCCGGTGTGCTGCGGTTCGGCGTTCAAGAACAAGGGCGTGCAGCCCCTGCTCGACGCTGTGGTCGACTACCTGCCGTCGCCGCTCGACATTCCTGACGTCCAGGGCGTCAAGATGGACAGCGACGAGGCTGACAGCCGTCCGCCGACGGACGACGCGCCGTTCAGCGCGCTCGCCTTCAAGGTCATGAACGATCCCTTCGTCGGCTCGCTCACCTTCATCCGCATCTATTCGGGCGCGCTCACCAAGGGCACCTACCTGAACTCGGTGAAGGACAAGAAGGAAAAGGTCGGTCGTATGCTCGAAATGCATGCGAACGAGCGCAAGGACGTCGATGAAGCCTTCGCGGGTGACATCATCGCGCTGGCCGGGATGAAGGAAACCACCACCGGCGACACGCTCTGCGCAGAAAAGGCGCCGATCGTTCTTGAGCGGATGGAATTCCCCGAGCCGGTGATCGAACTGTCGGTGGAGCCCAAGACCAAGGCTGACCAGGAAAAGATGGGCATCGCGCTCAACCGCCTGTCGGCTGAAGACCCCTCGTTCCGCGTGTCGACCGATCATGAATCGGGGCAGACGATCATCAAGGGCATGGGCGAATTGCACCTCGACATCATCGTCGACCGCATGCGCCGCGAGTTCAAGGTCGAAGCCAATGTCGGCGCGCCGCAGGTGGCTTACCGCGAATACCTCGCCCGCGAGGTCGAAGTCGATTACACCCACAAGAAGCAGTCGGGCGGCTCGGGCCAGTTCGGCCGCGTCAAGGTCACCGTCACCCCGGGTGAGCGTGGTCAGGGCGTCGTCT
The DNA here is from genome assembly GCF_046452395.1 of Erythrobacter sp. W302b. NCBI lineage: Bacteria > Pseudomonadati > Pseudomonadota > Alphaproteobacteria > Sphingomonadales > Erythrobacteraceae > Erythrobacter > Erythrobacter sp. W302b. Next base: position 830,148 of record NZ_JBKFDH010000001.1, read on the forward strand.
TCGAAGACCAGATCAAGGGCGGGAACATTCCGCGCGAATACATCCCGGCGATCGAAAAGGGCTTCCGCGAACAGGCGGCCAGCGGTCACCTGGTCGGCTTCCCGATCATCGACTTCAGCATCAAGCTGACCGATGGTGCGTACCACGACGTCGACTCGAGCGCGATCGCGTTCGAAATCGCTGCGCGCGGTGCCATGCGTGAAGTCGCGCAGAAGTCGGGCATCAAGCTGCTCGAGCCGATCATGAAGGTTGAAGTGGTGACCCCCGATGATTACCTCGGGGATGTCATCGGCGACCTCAACAGCCGGCGCGGACAGATCCAGGGCACCGACACGCGCGGCAATGCCCAGGCGGTGGAGGCCTTCGTGCCGCTCGCCAACATGTTCGGCTATGTCAATGAACTGCGTTCGTTCACGCAAGGGCGTGCGCAGTACTCCATGCAATTCTCGCACTATGACGAGGTTCCGGCCAACGTCGCAGCCGAGGTCAAGGAGAAACTTGCCTAAGCCGCTTCGGCAGTCTAGGGGCGGCGCCTGATTCAGCGGGCACCGCCGTTCTCCCGCGAACACATCGTTTCATTCAAGAAGGTACACCAGAGAAATGGCCAAGGAAAAGTTCCAGCGGAATAAGCCGCACTGCAACATCGGCACCATCGGTCACGTTGACCATGGCAAGACCACGCTGACCGCCGCGATCACCAAGGTGATGGCTGAAACCTACGGCGGCGCCGCTGTCGATTTCGCCAACATCGACAAGGCTCCGGAAGAGCGTGAGCGCGGGATCACCATCTCGACCGCCCACGTCGAGTACGAATCGGCTGCGCGTCACTACGCTCACGTCGACTGCCCGGGTCACGCTGACTATGTGAAGAACATGATCACCGGTGCCGCCCAGATGGACGGCGCGATCCTGGTGGTGAACGCTGCTGACGGCCCGATGCCCCAGACCCGCGAGCACATCCTGCTCGCCCGTCAGGTCGGCGTGCCGGCGCTGGTCGTGTACATGAACAAGGTTGACCAGGTTGACGACGAGGAAATCCTCGAGCTCGTCGAACTCGAAGTGCGCGAGCTGCTGAGCTCGTACGACTTCGACGGCGACAATATTCCGATCGTCAAGGGTTCGGCTCTGGCCGCGCTCGAAGGCCGCGACGACAACATCGGCAAGGACTCGGTCATTGCCCTGATCGAAGCCGTCGACAGCTACATCCCGCAGCCCGACCGTCCGGTCGACAAGCCGTTCCTGATGCCGATCGAAGACGTGTTCTCGATCTCGGGTCGCGGCACCGTGGTGACCGGCCGTATCGAAACCGGCATCGTCAACGTGGGTGACGAAGTCGAAATCGTCGGCATCAAGGACACCCGCAAGACCACCGTCACCGGCGTGGAAATGTTCCGCAAGCTGCTCGATCGCGGTGAAGCTGGCGACAACGTCGGCGCCCTGATCCGCGGCGTCGCCCGTGAAGAAGTCGAGCGTGGCCAGGTTCTCTGCAAGCCCGGCACCGTGAAGCCGCACACCGAGTTCGAAGCCGAAGTCTACGTGCTGTCGAAGGATGAAGGTGGCCGTCACACGCCGTTCTTCGCCAACTACCGCCCGCAGTTCTACTTCCGCACCACCGACGTGACCGGCGAAGTGATCCTTCCCGCGGGCACCGAAATGGTGATGCCGGGCGACAACGTTTCGATCGGCGTGAAGCTCATCGCACCGATCGCCATGGACGAAGGTCTGCGCTTCGCGATCCGCGAAGGTGGCCGTACCGTGGGTTCGGGCGTCGTCGCCAAGATCACCAAGTAAGGTCCTGCTCCCGGCTGGGAGCTGGCTGAACGCAAAATTGGCCCGGCCGCTCAGTGGAGCTGCCGGGCCTTTTTGTGTGAGGCCTAGGCCTCGCCAAAATGGCTGCCGATTCCCCGGTCCGGCCGCGCGGCGAGGGGATGGGGCAGGGCAGTTTCGGCGGTCGCGCGAGGTCATTTCACCCCCGCGCAATTTCCTTCCACTTGGCCCTTGCCAGAATCCAACACGCTCCGTATAGGCGCGCATCCGCAGACGAGATTCGTCCCGTCTGTCACGAGTTTTGAAGAAGGCCGCCCGCTCTCGGGAAACCGGAATGAGCGGGGCCGGCCTTTGTTTTTGGGAAATACCGGGTGACCGGTTGCTCCTTGGCTCTTTCGCATCGGTAGTAGGACATGGAAGCTCAGAATATCCGTATTCGCCTTAAGGCGTTCGACCACCGCGTTCTCGACCAGGCCACTGGTGAGATCGCTGATACGGCCCGCCGCACCGGCGCTCTTATTCGTGGCCCCATTCCCCTGCCGACGCGTATCGAGAAGTTCACCGTGAACCGCGGTCCGCACGTCGACAAGAAGTCGCGCGAGCAGTTCGAAGTTCGCACCTACAAGCGGTTGCTCGATATCGTGCAGCCCAACGCCCAGACCGTCGATGCTTTGATGAAGCTCGATCTGGCTTCCGGCGTGAACGTCGAGATCAAGCTGGCCTAAGCCAGCCGAAATGCCCCCGCTTCGGTGGGGGCCTCTATCGTTGAGGCCTTGTGCGCCTCACCTGACGATAGGGTGGATACCGCCGGATGATACCATCCGGGCTGCGTCCCCCGTCTCGCTCCAGCGGCCATCCGGCCAGCAGGAGCACTCAGCCCGGACGGGGCGATGCATGACAATTCGGGCTGAACTGGGCTGCAGCGTCTGGCGCTGTGGCCTGCCATGCACCTTGCGGATGGTCCGTAGGGTGCCTCTGTTGAGGAGTAACTGACGATGCGCACCGGCGTTATCGCAAAGAAAGTCGGGATGACCCGCCTCTTCCAGGAGGACGGACGGCACGTGCCTGTGACCGTTCTCGCGCTGGAAGATTGCCAGGTGGTTTCGCACCGCACCGAAGACCGTGATGGCTACTTTGCCGTCCAGCTCGGCGCGGGCGAAGCCAAGCAGAAGAACGTTGCCAAGCCGCAGCGTGAACATTTCGCCAAGGCCGATGTCGGCCTGAAGAAGCGCGTCGCTGAATTCCGCGTCGAAAACGCCGATGGCCTCGTGCCGGTCGGCGCGACCATCAGTGCCGAGCATTTCATCGCTGGTCAGATGGTCGACATCACCGGCCACACGCAGGGTAAGGGCTTTGCCGGCGCCATGAAGCGTTGGGGCTTCGGCGGTATGCGCGCCACCCACGGTGTGTCGATCTCCCACCGTGCCCACGGTTCGACGGGTAACCGTCAGGATCCGGGCCGCGTGTTCAAGGGCAAGAAGATGGCCGGCCACATGGGCGACCGTCAGCGCACCCAGCAGAACCTCGAAATCGTCCGCACCGACGCCGAGCGCGGTCTCCTCTTCGTCAAGGGTTCGGTCCCGGGCGCGAAGAATGGCTGGCTGCTGGTCCGCGACGCCGTGAAGCTGCCGCTTCCCGAAGGCGTGCCGTTCCCCGGCGCCGTGCTCGACAAGAAGGCCCCGCAGGCTGACGAGGCCCCCTCGGTTGTCGAAGCTGCTGCCGAAGATGTGGTCGTGACCGAAGCCGTCGAGACCGACGCTCCGGCCACTGAAGAAAACAAGGAAGGCTGAGCCATGAAGATCAAGGTTCAGAACATCGACGGTACTGCGGTCAAGGGCGCAGACATCGAGCTTTCGGACGACGTGTTCGGCATCGAGCCGCGCGCTGACATCCTGCACCGGGTCGTGACCTGGCAGCTCGAGAACCGCCGCGGCACCGCTCGCCCGACGCGTGAGCGTTCGGATGTGGCCCGCACCGGCAAGAAGTTCGGCAAGCAGAAGGGCGGCGGTACCGCTCGTCACGGCGATCGTGCCGCTCCGATCTTCATCGGCGGCGGTAAGGCCCACGGCGCGCGCAAGCGTGACTTCGAGCAGTCGCTCAACAAGAAGATCCGTGCGCTCGGCCTCAAGATGGCGCTTTCGAGCAAGGCCAAGGACGGTCTCGTCGTGGTCGACACGCTGGAACTCGCCGAAGCCAAGACCAAGGTGCTCAAGGGCCACCTCGCCAAGGCCGGCTTTGCGGGCAAGGTGCTGGTGATTGACGGCGAACAGGTCGACGCAGGCTTCAAGAAGGCTGCGGGCAACCTGCCGGGCATCAACGTGATGCCGGCCATGGGCGCCAACGTCTACGACATCCTCAACCACGACACGCTGGTGCTGACCAAGGCTGCTGTCGAAAAGCTGGAGGCGCGCTTCAATGGCTAAGAAGCAGACTGTCGATGCGCGTCACTACGACGTGATCATCGCGCCGCACATCACCGAAAAGTCGACCCTCGCGTCCGAGAACAACGCAGTGGTCTTCAAGGTCGCCAACTCGGCGACCAAGCCCCAGATCAAGGAAGCGATCGAGGCGATCTACGACAAGAAGGTCGTCGCCGTGAACACCCTGGTCCAGAAGGGCAAGACCAAGCGCTGGAAGGGCAAGGCCTATCAGCGCAGCGACGTGAAGAAGGCCATTGTCACCCTCGCCGAGGGTGAAATGATCGACATCACCAGCGGTATCTGAGGCCAAGGGACAGGACACGAACAATGGCACTCAAGAACTATAAACCGACCAGTCCCGCTCGCCGCGGTCTGATTCTGGTCGACAAGTCCGCGCTCTACAAGGGCAAGCCGCTCAAGGCGCTTACCGAAGGTAAGCACAAGACCGGCGGTCGTAACAACAAGGGCCATGTCACCTCGCGCGGGATCGCCGGTGGTCACAAGCAGAAGTACCGCTTCATCGACTTCAAGCGTCGCAAGTGGGACATGCCGGCCACCGTTGAGCGTCTGGAATATGACCCCAACCGCACCGCCTTCATCGCGCTGGTAAAGTACGAAGATGGTGAGCAGGCCTACATCATCGCTCCGCAGCGTCTTGCTGTCGGCGATTCTGTGGTCGCTGGCGAAAAGGTCGATACCAAGCCGGGCAATGCGATGCTGCTGGGTCAGATGCCGGTCGGCACGATCTGCCACAATGTCGAAATGAAGCCGGGCAAGGGTGGTCAGATCGCCCGTTCGGCCGGCACCTATGTGCAGGTCGTCGGTCGTGACCGCGCGATGGTCATCGTTCGCCTGAACTCGGGTGAGCAGCGTTACCTGCGCGCCGATTGCATGGGCACTGTGGGCGCCGTGTCGAACCCCGACAACGGCAACCAGAACTTTGCCAAGGCAGGCCGCAAGCGTTGGATGGGCGTCCGCCCGCTGACCCGCGGTGTTGCGAAGAACCCGGTCGACCACCCGCACGGTGGTGGTGAAGGCCGGACCTCAGGCGGTCGCCACCCGGTGACCCCATGGGGCAAGCCGACCAAGGGTGCTCGCACGCGCCACAACAAGCAGACGGACAAGATGATCATCCGTTCGCGTCACGCGAAGAAGAAGAGGTAAGAGACGATGGCACGTTCCGTCTGGAAAGGTCCGTTTGTCGAGCTGAGCCTGCTGAAGAAGGCAGAGACAGCGCAGGAAACCACGAACGCCAAGCCGATCAAGACCTGGTCGCGGCGTTCGACGATCCTGCCGCAGTTCGTCGGGCTCACCTTCAATGTCTATAACGGGCACAAGTTCATTCCCGTTTCGGTTTCGGAAGAAATGGTCGGCCACAAGCTTGGTGAATTTGCGCCCACGCGCACCTTCCCCGGTCACGCTGCCGACAAGAAGGGCAAGCGCTGATGAGCAAGGCAAAGGCACCCCGCCGCGTGGGCGATAACGAGGCGCTGGCCGTCGGCACCACGATCCGTGGTTCGGCGCAGAAGCTCAACCTCGTGGCCGCTCTGATCCGTGGCAAGAAGGCCGAAGAGGCGATGAACATCCTCGCCTTTTCGAAGCGGGCGATGGCGCGCGATGCGAGCAAGGTGCTCGCCTCCGCGATCGCGAACGCGGAAAACAACCACAACCTCGATGTCGACGCGCTGATCGTCGCTGAAGCGAGCGTGGGCAAGTCGGTGACGATGAAGCGCTTCCACACCCGTGGCCGCGGCAAGTCGACCCGGATCCTCAAGCCGTTCTCGCGTCTGCGGATCGTCGTTCGCGAAGCAGAGGAGGCCTAAGATGGGTCAGAAGAGCAATCCGATCGGTCTGCGCCTGCAGATCAACCGCACCTGGGACAGCCGCTGGTACGCCGAAGGGCGTGACTATGCGCAGCTGCTCAAGGAAGATGTCGCAATCCGCAAGTACATCATGAAGAACCTGCCGCAGGCGGCAGTTTCGAAGGTGGTGATCGAGCGTCCGGCCAAGCTGTGCCGCGTGTCGATCTATGCGGCGCGTCCCGGCGTGATCATCGGCAAGAAGGGCGCAGACATCGAAAAGCTGCGCTCGAAGCTGGCGACCATGACCGCGAGCGACGTGAAGCTGAACATCGTTGAAATCCGCAAGCCGGAAATCGACGCCAAGCTCGTTGCGCAGGGTATCGCCGATCAGCTGGTGCGCCGCGTGGCGTTCCGCCGGGCGATGAAGCGCGCGATGCAGTCGGCCATCCGGCTCGGTGCCGAGGGGATCAAGATCACCTGCGGCGGCCGTCTTGGTGGTGCGGAAATCGCCCGGGTTGAATCGTATCGTGAAGGCCGCGTTCCGGCGCACACGCTGCGTGCCAACATCGATTATGCCGAGTGCGAGGCGCTCACCGCCTACGGGATCATCGGTATCAAGGTGTGGATCTTCAAGGGTGAGATCCTCGCCCATGATCCGACCGCCCAGGACCGCCTGATGATGGAAGCGCAGACTTCCGGCGTCCGTCCGGCTCGTTGAGGTAACAGACCATGTTGCAACCGAAAAAGCACAAGTTCCGCAAGCAGTTCAAGGGACGGATCAAGGGCGAAGCCAAGGGTGGCACCACCCTCAACTTCGGCTCCTATGGTCTCAAGGCTCTGGAACCCGAGCGGATTACCGCCCGTCAGATCGAAGCGGCGCGCCGCGCGATCACGCGTCACATCAAGCGTCAGGGCCGTCTCTGGATCCGCGTTTTCCCCGATGTGCCGGTGACGAAGAAGCCTGCCGAAGTCCGTCAGGGTAAGGGCAAGGGTTCGGTCGAATATTGGGCAGCCCGCGTCAAGCCGGGTCGCATCCTTTTCGAACTCGACGGCGTTGCCGGCCCGCTCGCGGCCGAAGCGTTCGAGCGTGCAGCCATGAAGCTGCCGATCAAGACCAAGGTTGTCGCCCGTCTCGGCGACACTAGCCACCTGGGAGGCGAATAATGGCCGACTTTGCGGACCTTCGCACCAAGACCGATGATCAGCTGTCCGCCGAGCTCACCGAGCTGAAGCGCGAGCAGTACAATCTGCGGTTCCAGGCTGCGACCAACCAGCTCGAAGCTCCGTCGCGCATCCGTCAGGTGCGCCGGACCATCGCGCAGATCAAGACGCTGCAAAACGAGCGCGCGGCTAAAACCGCCGCCGCCAAGGCGTAAGGAGTAGCACAATGCCCAAGCGCATCCTCGTCGGGACTGTGACCTCCGACAAGACCAACAAGACCGTGACCGTGCTGGTCGAACGCAAGGTGAAGCACCCGCTGTACGGGAAGATCATCCGTCGTTCGAAGAAGTATCACGCGCACGACGAAACCAATGAATACACCGTGGGTGACGTGGTGCGGATCGAAGAGACCCGCCCGATGTCCAAGACCAAGACCTGGATCGTCAAGGACCGGGTTGTGGCAGGCGGCGTGCAGGCGGTGGAAGCCGACCTCGACGTGGCAGCTGCGGGTAACTGAATTAGGCGTAATCGGAACTGTCAGGCCCCGGTCGGATCGGGCGTCCTGGTAAGCCAGTGAGAAGGAAGACGGATCAATGATCCAGATGCAATCCAATCTCGACGTCGCGGACAACAGCGGCGCCAAGCGCGTCCAGTGCATCAAGGTGCTGGGCGGGTCGAAGCGTCGGACCGCGGGCGTCGGCGATGTGATCGTCGTCTCCATCAAGGAGGCGCAGCCGCGCGCGAAGGTCAAGAAGGGCGATGTTCATCGCGCCGTGATCGTCCGCACCCGCAAGGACGTCCGTCGTCCCGACGGCACCGTGATCCGTTTCGACAGCAATGCTGCCGTGCTGGTCAACAAGAACGAGGAGCCGATCGGCACCCGTATCTTTGGCCCGGTGGTGCGTGAACTGCGTTCGCGCGGCTTCATGAAGATCATTTCGCTCGCTCCGGAGGTGCTGTGATGGCTGCTGCGAAGATCAAGAAGGGTGACAGCGTCGTCGTGCTGTCGGGCAAGGACAAGGGTCGTACCGGTACGGTCGCTCAGGTCATGCCGAAGGACGGCAAGGTCGTTGTCGAGGGCGTGAACATCGCTGCCCGTCACCGCAAGCCCAGCCAGCAGAACCCGCAGGGTGGCATCGACCGTTTCCCGGCTCCGATGCACATCTCCAAGGTTGCGCTTGCTGATCCCAAGACCGGCAAGGCCACGCGCGTCCGTTTCGAAACGAAGGACGGCAAGAAGGTCCGCGTCGCCGTGAAGAGTGGGGAGACCATCGATGGCTGATTATACCGCCCGGATGAAGGCCAAGTACGACGCGGAAATCGTGAAGGCGATGACCGAGAAGTTCGGCTACAAGAACCGTCTCGAAGTCCCCAAGCTCGAGAAGATCACGCTCAACATGGGCGTCGGCGAAGCGAGTCAGGACAAGAAGAAGGTCCAGACGGCTGCTGAGGAAATGGCCCTGATCGCTGGTCAGAAGCCGGTCATCACCGTCGCCAAGAAGTCGATTGCGCAGTTCAAGCTGCGTGAAGGCATGCCGATCGGTTGCAAGGTCACCTTGCGCCGCGAGCGTATGTACGAATTTCTTGATCGTCTGGTGACCGTGGCCATGCCGCGCATCCGCGACTTCCGCGGGCTGAACGCCAAGTCGTTCGATGGCCGCGGCAACTACGCGATGGGGCTGAAGGAACAGATCGTGTTCCCCGAAATCAGCTACGACAAGATCGAGAAGGTGCGTGGGATGGACATCATCGTCACCACCACCGCCAAGACCGATGAAGAGGCGCGCGAATTGCTGCGTCTGTTCGGCTTCCCCTTCCAGGGCGAAGCACCCGGCGCAAAGGCAACCGAACAGAAGGAGGCGGCGTGAGCCGCTTCCCCCAAAAGACACTAGGCAAGAGAGCTTAAGTCCATGGCGAAACTGAGTTCCATCAACAAGAATGAGCGTCGCAAGAAGCTCGTCAAGCAGTACGCTGCGAAGTACGAGAAGCTGAAGGCGATCGCGAATGACGAGTCCCTCGACGAGACGGAGCGCCTGGTCGCCCGGCTCAAGATGGCAGAGCTTCCGCGCAATGCGAACCCGACCCGGGTCCGCAACCGTTGCGCCACCACCGGCCGCCCGCGCGGCTATTACCGCAAGTTCGGCATCAACCGCATCGAACTGCGTCAACTCGGCAACAGCGGGATGATTCCCGGTCTGACCAAGTCGAGCTGGTGAGGACTGAACAATGGCTATGACCGATCCTCTGGGTGATATGCTCACCCGCATCCGCAACGGCCAGCGTGCGAAGAAGGACTCCGTGCTCACGCCCGCGAGCAACCTTCGCGCAAGCGTGCTCGAAGTGCTTCAGCGTGAAGGCTACATCCGTGGCTACAGCGAAGACAATTCGGGCAAGCACCCCGCGCTGCGGATCGAACTGAAGTATTTCGAAGGCGAGCCCGCGATCAAGCACGTGGCCCGCGTCTCCAAGCCGGGTCGCCGGGTCTATTCGGGTTCCAAGGAACTGCCGACGATCCGTAACGGCCTTGGCATCACGATCGTCTCGACGCCGCGCGGCGTGCTCTCGGATGCCGAAGCACGCAGCCACAACGTCGGTGGCGAAGTCCTGGCGGAGGTGTTCTGATGAGCCGCATCGGTAAAAAGCCGGTGGCGATCCCGGGCGGTGTTACCGCCACGATCGACAACGGCACTCTCACGGTGAAGGGCCCCAAGGGCACCTTGACCCTGGGTCTGTCCGACCTGATCGACTACAAGGTCGAAGAGGGCGAGATCTCGGTCAAGCCCGCCAATGACAGCCGTCAGGCGCGGGCCTTCTGGGGCATGCAGCGCACGCTGGTGTCGAACCTGGTCGAAGGCGTCACCGACGGCTTCACCAAGGTGCTGATCATCAAGGGCGTCGGCTACCGTGCCAATGCGCAGGGTCGCAATCTGAAGCTGCAGCTCGGCTACAGCCACGATGTCGACCTGCCGGTGCCCGAGGGTCTTGAGGTGAAGACCCCGGACCAGACCACGATCGAGATTTCCGGGACCGACAAGCAGGCCGTTGGCCAGTTTGCCGCCGAAATCCGCCGTTGGCGCAAGCCCGAGCCCTACAAGGGCAAGGGGATTGCCTACAAGGGCGAGTTTATCTTCCGCAAGGAAGGGAAGAAGAGATAAGATGGCAAAGCTTTCCCTTTTCGAACGGCGCCGTCGCCGCGTTCGCACCGCTCTGCGTGCGCGTGCCGGTGGCAAGCCCCGTCTGTCGGTGCACCGCACCGGTCGTCACATCTACGCCCAGATCATCGATGATGCAGCCGGCAAGACTGTTGCTGCAGCGTCGACGCTCGGTGCCAAGGCAAGCGGCGCGAATGTCGATGCTGCTGTCGAGGTCGGCAAGGCGATTGCCGAAGCTGCCAAGAAGGCGGGCGTGACCACTGTCGTGTTCGATCGCGGCGGGTTCCTGTTCCATGGTCGCGTCAAGGCGCTGGCCGATGCCGCCCGTGAAGGCGGGCTGGAGTTCTGATTATGGCTGACGAGAACACCATCGAAACCCCCGAAGTGACCGGCGACATTGCTGGCGATGCCGGTGAAGCGCAGGGCCGTCGTGGCCGTGGCCGTGGCGGCAACCGCGAAGGCGGCGAGCGCGGACGTGGTCGGGGCGGTCGTGACGACCGTCGTGGGCCCAAGCAGGAAGAAGATGACGGCATCATCGAAAAGCTGGTGCACATCAACCGCGTCTCCAAGACGGTAAAGGGCGGCAAGCGCTTCGGCTTTGCAGCGCTGGTCGTGGTCGGCGACGGTCAGGGCCGCGTCGGCTTCGGCCACGGCAAGGCCCGCGAAGTGCCCGAAGCGATCACCAAGGCAACTGCCGCGGCGCGCAAGAAGATGATCCGCGTTCCGCTCAAGGAAGGCCGCACCCTGCACCATGACGGCAATGGCCGTTTCGGCGCGGGCAAGGTGACCGTCCGCACCGCGCCTCCGGGTACCGGCATCATCGCCGGCGGTCCGATGCGCGCTGTGTTCGAAAGCCTCGGCGTCGCCGACGTGGTGACCAAGTCGGTCGGTACGTCGAACCCCTACAACATGATCCGCGCCACCTTCGACGCGCTGACCGACCAGACTTCGCCGAAGTCGGTCGCCCAGCGTCGCGGCAAGAAGGTTGCCGACCTCCTGGGTCGGGGCGGGGCCAGTGCAGCTGAGGCGGAAGCCGACGCTGCCGCGATTGCGGAGTAATCGAAGATGGCTACCATCAAGATCAAGCAGGTCGGTTCGCCGATCCGTCGCCCCGCCAGTCAGCGCCAGATCCTCATCGGTCTGGGGCTGAACAAGATGCACAAGATCGTCGAGCGTCAGGACACCCCCGAGGTGCGCGGCGCGATCGCGAAGATCCCGCATCTGGTGCAGGTGATCGACTAAGATACTGTGGCGGGGAGGAATTCGTCCTCCCCCGTCATCCCGGCGAAAGCCGGGATCCAGGGCGGTCAGCGCGTCCTCTCTGCGGCAGAGCTAACCTCATGTCCCAGCTTTCGCTGGGATAAACTTCAGCGAGTGCAAGACTATGAAACTGAATGACATCCGCGACAATGCCGGTGCCCGCAAGGGCCGCATCCGTGTTGGCCGTGGTATCGGCTCGGGCAAGGGCAAGACCTCGGCCCGCGGTCAGAAGGGCCAGAAGGCCCGTTCCGGCGTGGCGATCAAGGGCTTCGAAGGCGGCCAGATGCCGCTTCACATGCGCCTGCCGAAGCGCGGCTTCAACAACCCCTTCGGCAAGGACTACGCCGAAGTGAACATCGGCATGATCCAGAAGTTCATCGACAGCGGCAAGCTCGATGCCAAGGCGACCGTGACCGAGGACGCGCTGCGTGCTGCCGGTCTGGTGCGCGGCGGCAAGGATGGTGTGCGTCTGCTTGGCAAGGGTGAGCTCACCGCCAAGGTCGCCTTCGCCGTCACCGGTGCGACCAAGGGTGCCATTGCTGCGGTCGAAAAGGCCGGCGGCTCTGTCGAAGTGGCCCCGGTTGCCACGCCCGAGCACGAGAAGAAGCTTGCTCGCCGCGACGCCAACAAGGCGGCCAAGGCGAAGTAATCGACAAAAGGTGATGCGCGGGGGTTCGACAAGTGCCCCCGCGCTCCCTATTTACGCTCTCGCGCGCCGGATGGGCCCTTCTGATGCAGGGCCAGCTCTTGCAGCACAGGCGCGCACAGGATGGTTCGGGATGGTTGCAAGTCAGCCATCATCACCGGATCAAGAGCTAGGACTGACAGAACGACATGGCATCACGCGCCGACAATATCGCGAGCAATCTGAACCTTGGCAACTTTGCCAAGGCGACCGAGCTCAAGCAGCGCATCTGGTTCACGATCGGGGCGCTGATTGTCTTTCGCTTCCTCAGCTTTGTGCCGCTGCCTGGCGTCAACCCGCTGATCCTGAGCGAACTGTACCAACAGACCCGCGGCGGCATCCTCGACCTGTTCAACGCTTTTTCGGGCGGCAGCCTTGAGCGCATGAGCCTCATCGCGCTCGGCGTGATGCCCTATATTACCGCCTCGATCGTGGTGCAGATGGCTTCGGCCCTGCACCCGGCGCTGTCCGCGCTGAAGAAAGAAGGCGCAAGCGGGCGTCAGAAGCTCAACCAGTACACCCGCTATGGCGCGGTGCTGCTGTGCATCATTCAAGGCTATGCGATCGCGGTGGGGCTTGAAAGCTTCGCCGCGCAGAACGGCCTCGCGGCGGTGGTCAACCCCGGTTACATGTTCCGTGTCGTTGCGGTCATCAACCTCGTTGGCGGCACCATGTTCCTGCTGTGGCTGGGCGAGCAGATCACCAGTCGCGGTATCGGCAATGGCATCTCGCTGATCATCATGGCCGGTATCGTGGCCCAGTTCCCGAGCTTTGCCACCAACCTGTTCGAAGGTGGCCGCACTGGCTCGATTGCGCCCTGGATCATCATTGCCTTCCTCGTCATGGTCGTCGCGCTGATCCTGCTGATCGCCTTCATGGAGCGCGCCCAGCGTCGCCTGACGATCCAGTATCCCAAGCGCGCAACCCAGCGCGGCATGATGCAGGCCGAGCGGTCTTACCTGCCGCTCAAGATCAACACTGCGGGCGTGATCCCGCCGATCTTCGCCAGTTCGCTTTTGCTCCTGCCGCTGACGATCACGCAGTTTGCGGGCAGCTCGGTTGACACCAACAGCAGCTTCTATTCGGTGCTGCAGGCGTTGAACCAGTACCTAGCGCATGGTCAGCCGCTCTACATGACGCTCTATGCGATCGGGATCATCTTCTTCTGCTTCTTCTACACCGCGGTGGTGTTCAACCCCGAGGAAACGGCCGACAACCTGAAGAAGAACGGCGGGTCGATCCCCGGTATTCGTCCTGGTAAGCGGACGGCGGATTATCTCGAATATGTGCTGACCCGTATCACCGTGATCGGCGCGGCCTACCTTACGGTAGTTTGCGTGGTGCCCGAATACATGATCGCGCAGACCGGCATTCCGCTGTTCCTCGGCGGTACCAGCCTGCTGATCGTCGTGAACGTGACAGTCGATACGATCAGCCAGATCCAGTCGCACCTGCTGGCCCTGCAATATGGCGATCTCATCAAGAAGGCGAAGCTCAAGGGGCGGATGCGCTGATATCCGACATGAGTCGGCTTGACGCAGGCCCCTGCTTGGTCGAACCCACTGGTCTGAACGAATGCGCCGGGCGAAGACCCGAGGCGATATTGGGGGACGGTTCGTGAACATCATTCTTCTTGGTCCTCCCGGCGCGGGTAAGGGAACGCAAAGCGCAGGGTTGGTCGAGCGGCATGGCATGCGCCAGCTTTCGACCGGCGACATGCTGCGCGCCGCGGTCAAGGCTGGCACCCCGGTCGGGCTCCGCGCCAAGGAAGTGATGGAGCGCGGCGAACTGGTTTCGGACGAGATCGTCTCCGATCTGATCGACGCGGAACTCGCTGCGATGGCGCCCGAAACGGGAGCGATCTTTGATGGCTATCCCCGCACGGCTGCGCAGGCTGACGCGCTTGACGCGATCCTTGCGCGCAATGGGCGACTGCTCGACCATGTGATCGAGCTTGAAGTGAACGAGGACGCGCTGGTTGAGCGTATCACCGGCCGCTTCTCCTGTGGCAATTGCGGCGCGCTCTACCACGACACCGCCAACCCGCCCAAGACACCGGGCGTGTGTGACACCTGCGGCAGCACCGAATTCAAGCGTCGGCCCGACGACAATGAGGAAACCGTGCGGATGCGGATGCAGGAATACCGCGCCAAGACCGCGCCGATCCTGCCGGGCTACGAAGCGCGCGGGATTGTGACCCGGGTTGACGGGATGGCCGCGATCGACACCGTCGCAGGTCAGATCGACGCCATCCTCGCCAGCTGAGCCGAGCGGGACTTGTGTCCCCCACGCTTTTGGCCCAGCGTTCGGCACGGATCATAGGGGAGGGTCTTGTCATGAAGCTTCACTTTGGCGCGCGCACGGCGCTGGTTGGCCTTGCGGCGGTGGCGTGGGGCAACTCCGCTTCGGCCGAGGTGACGCGCGCAACCGACAACAGCTTCGTCTCGCGCCACGAAGTCGTGGTCAAGGCCAGCCCGAAGGAGGTGTGGCTTGCGCTCATCTCGCCCGCGACGTGGTGGACCTCGGAACACACGTGGTCAGGCAGTGCCAAGAACCTGACGCTCGTCCCCCAGGCCGGGGGGTGTTTCTGCGAGACCATCCCCGAGGTTGACGAGCCGGGGCGCTTTACCCTCGAAGGCAGTGTCGAGCACATGCGGGTGGTGCAGGCCTATCCGGAATCCGCGCTGCGGATGGTCGGCAACCTCGGCCCGCTGCAAAGCGAGCCGGTGACCGGGGTGCTGACGATCGCGATCAGCAAGGTCGACAAGGGCACCCGGATCGTGTGGGAGTATAATGTCGGCGGCCCGATGCGGTATGAAGTGCCGGTGATTTCCAAGGCAGTCGATGGGGTGATGGGGGCGCAGCTCGCCGCCTTGGCAAAGCCGTTGGTGGTCGTGCCGATGGCTGCGTCGACGGCTGCCAAACCCGCGGCGGGCCCGCCCGCTGCGACGCCAGCGCCTCTCGCCAAGCCGGCCGCAGCGCCGGTGGTGAAGCCCGCAACAACCCCCGCGCCCAAGCCCGCCGCCGCCACACCCGCACCGGCTACGAGCCCGAAGCCGGTGTCGGCGCCCGCCGCCAAGCCTGCTGCGTCAGGGCCCGCGCCAAAGGCGGAGCCGAAGCCGAAGCCTGAGACCAAACCAGCGCCGAAACCTGCTCCCAAGACCCCTTCGGTCGCGGACGCATTCGGCGACCTGGCCGACAAACCGCCACAGTAGTGATGTGGGGCTGGGCAGGGCGCTAAGCCTTCGACCGCGTTCGGCTTTGCGATCGGTCCGCCGCTCTTCGGCTTGCGGTTGACGGCCAGGGCGAATCAGCCTATGCGCGCGGCTCATTCGACATGTTCGAAGCAAGTTCGGCAGGCATCGCCCTTGCGCGTGCCGACCGGGCTTTTTGCCGTTTGTGATGGTGCCACCCGGCAAATCACCCGGCAAGCGGACACAAGAATGAATTGAGCGTTGAGATAGGGGTGGCCCTTGGATGGGCCAAGTCCCTGTGGAGCATGGAGAAATAAGTGGCTCGTATTGCCGGGGTCAATATCCCCACCAACAAGCGCGTGATCATCGCGCTGACCTATATTCACGGTATTGGTCGTACCACCGCCGTCCAGATCGCTGACAAGCTGGGTATCGCGCACACCGCGCGCGTGCAGGACCTCTCGGACGAGGAAATCCTGCGGATCCGCGAAACCATCGACGCCGATTTCACCGTGGAAGGCGACCTGCGTCGCAACACCGCGATGAACATCAAGCGCCTGATGGATCTGCGCGCCTATCGCGGCCTGCGTCACCGTTCGGGCCTGCCCGTCCGTGGCCAGCGCACCCACACCAACGCCCGTACCCGCAAGGGCAAGGCCAAGCCCATCGCGGGCAAGAAGAAGTAAGCGAGCGGGGCTCACCCCCTTTGCACGCTTTTTCCTTCTGACGATCTAGAGGACAGAAAACGATGGCACGCGAACCAGGCCGTATTCGGCGCCGTGACAAGAAGAACATCACCAGCGGCGTTGCGCATATCAACGCCAGCTTCAACAATACCATGATCACCATCACCGATGCGCAGGGCAATGCGATCAGCTGGTCCAGCGCCGGCGCGATGGGCTTCAAGGGCAGCCGCAAGTCGACTCCTTATGCTGCACAGGTTGCTGCTGACGATGCGGGCAAGAAGGCAGCCGAACACGGCGTCCGTACGCTCGAAGTCGAAGTGAAGGGCCCGGGCTCGGGCCGCGAAAGCGCGCTTCGGGGTCTTGCGGCTGTGGGTTTCAACATTACTTCGATCCGCGACGTCACTCCGATCCCGCACAACGGGGTCCGTCCCTCCAAGCGTCGCCGCGTCTGATCCGCCGGGATGGCGGGGGCGCTGCGCGCTCTCGCCGCCCGATCGGGTCAGGTGCCGCGTTTCGCGTTCGCATCTGGCCCGCCCAAGTTTGAACCGCCCCCTCCGGGCGCATTAGGGGAAATCCATGTCCGTCAACACCAAGAACTGGCAGGAACTCAAGAAACCCAACACCCTCGAAATCAAGGACGGCGGCGATCGTCAGCGCAAGGTCACTTTCGTGGCCGAACCGCTCGAACGCGGCTTTGGCTTGACGCTCGGCAATGC
This sequence comes from Erythrobacter sp. W302b, assembly GCF_046452395.1. Taxonomy (NCBI): domain Bacteria; kingdom Pseudomonadati; phylum Pseudomonadota; class Alphaproteobacteria; order Sphingomonadales; family Erythrobacteraceae; genus Erythrobacter; species Erythrobacter sp. W302b. Next base: position 846,991 of record NZ_JBKFDH010000001.1, read on the forward strand.
GCTGCGCCGGGTGCTGCTGTCGAGCCTTCAGGGCGCGGCGATCACCTCGATCAAGATCGAGAACGTGCTGCACGAGTTCTCCAGCCTCGCTGGCGTGCGTGAAGATGTCACCGACATCGTGCTGAATGTGAAGCAGATCGCGCTCAAGATGGAAGGCGAAGGCCCCAAGCGTTTGCAGCTTTCGGCCACGGGCCCGGGCGCGGTCAAGGCTGGCGATATTGCCGTGACCGGCGACATCGAAGTCATGAACAAGGATCTGGTGATCTGCCAGCTCGATGAAGGCGCGACGCTCAACATGGAGCTGACGGCCGACACCGGCAAGGGCTACTCGCCCGCCGTGCAGAACCGTCCGGCCGACGCGCCGATCGGTCTGATCCCGGTCGACTCGCTCTACTCGCCCGTCCGTCAGGTGAGCTACAAGGTCGAGAACGCCCGCGTCGGGCAGGAGCTCGATTACGACAAGCTCTCGCTGACCGTCGAGACCGATGGCACCGTCACCCCGGAAGACGCCGTGGCCTATGCCGCGCGCATCCTTCAGGATCAGCTGACGTTGTTCGTCCACTTCGAAGACGGCATTCCGCAGCCGGTCGGCCAGATGATCGGCCACGCCGTGCAGCCGGAAGAAAGCGACGCCAACCAGCTCAACCGCTACCTCCTCAAGAAAGTGGACGAGCTGGAACTGTCGGTGCGTTCGGCCAACTGCCTCAAGAACGACAACATCATCTACATTGGCGATCTGGTCCAGAAGACCGAAGCCGAGATGCTGCGCACGCCGAACTTCGGCCGCAAGTCGCTCAACGAGATCAAGGAAGTGCTTTCGAGCATGGGCCTGCGTCTCGGGATGGACATCCCGGGCTGGCCGCCCGAGAACATCGAAGAAATGGCCAAGAAGCTCGAGCAGGAGCTTCTCGGTTAATTGTGTGCCTCCCCGTCCCGCAGGGATGGGGAGGGGGACCGCCCGCGCAGCGGGTGGTGGAGGGGTCAGGTGCTTGCCGCTTTACCCCTCCGTCAGCGCTTCGCGCTGCCACCTCCCCATTCGCAGGGCGAACGGAGAGGGACGTTTGGGCAAAGGTTCGGGGCCCTGATCCGAACCAGCACTGGGCTACCTCACACGGGCCCTTTTCGAACGGAGTAAAAAATATGCGTCATGGTATTTCGGGCCGCAAGTTGAACCGTCGCACGGGTCACCGCAACGCCCTGTTCCGCAACATGGCCGCCGCGCTGATCAAGCACGAGCAGATCAAGACCACGCTGCCCAAGGCCAAGGAACTGCGCCCCTATCTCGAAAAGTTGATCACGCTGGCCAAGCGCGGCGGCCTTTCGAACCGTCGTCTGGCGATGGCCCGTCTGGGTGACGAAGCGCAGCTCAAGAAGCTGTTCGAGGTTCTGGCTGAGCGTTATGCTGACCGCGAAGGCGGCTACACCCGCGTGCTGCGCGCCGGCGTGCGCGCCGGTGACGCGGTGCAGATGGCGATCATCGAACTCGTCGACCGCGACGAGAGCGCGCGCGGCCAGGACAGCGGCCCGGTCGCCTCGGAAGAAGAATACGAAGACGCGTAAGCCGCGCTTCGCAGAGACACAGGCAAGGGCCGGGGCGGAAACGCTTCCGGCCCTTTCCTTTTGAGCGAGGCAGCCTAGTGTCGCAGCCATGATCCGCACCGCTCTTGCAGCGTCCACGCTGCTCCTCGCCGCCGCCCCGGCTTTTGCGCAATCCCAGCAGGATGCGCTCGACGCCCGATACGACCGCGCGCTTGCGGCCGGATACAAGGCATTGATGCTGTGCGGGGCGATCGCCAATGCCGAGCGAAATGGCGCGACCCGGACGCCCGAAAGCGTCGAGCAATGGGAACTCACCGGCATTCAGGCGCCGCACGATGCGATCATCGGCACCCTGCCTTACGACATCATCCGCCGCCCGAGCGGCCAGATTGCGCATGTCGCGGTCCGCTGGGCAGACGACATGCCGCCACGGATCGCGGCCAATTTCGGGCCAGAGACGGGCTGTTCGGTGCTGCCGATCGGCGCGCCCGAGGACACGAGCAATCCCGAGCAACCGCTGCCCGTGGCAGCTGGGGTGGAGCCGAAGGTGCTTGGCACAGGAACCCTCTCCGCAGCGCCTCGCAGGAAGGCCAAGGCACCGAACGCGCTTGACCGGGTCTTCGACAGCGCGCTCGCGGGACACTATGGCGAGGGCACGCGGACAACCGCCACGCTGGTGCGCTTCCAACGCAGTGGAAGCGGGCTGGTAGAGCAGTCTTCCTATGCCGCCGGCTTTGGCGAGAAGACCCCGCAGCGTACCTGGTCCGTCGCCAAGAGCCTTGCTGCCACACTGATCGGTGCGGCGGTGCATTCGGGCGAGGCGACTGTGGCGGACCCCATCGCTCTCAATTACTGGACTGCCGGCGGGGCGACCGATCCGCGCAACGCCATCACCATCGATCACGCCTTGCGCATGGCGAGCGGCCGCTACTCCGATACGCCGGGCAACCGCACCGATGCCCTCTATTTCGGCGGCTCGACCATTGATGAGACGGCGATGAATTGGCCCGTACTCCATGCACCGGGGACCGTGTTCCGCTATGCCAATAATGACACGCTGTTGGCGCTGAAGGGGATCGCCCAATGGTTGTCCTTTTACCCGCCGGACCAGTTCTTCGCCAAGCTGGGCATGGCGGAGACGGTGGCCGAGACCGATATTCGCGGCGATTACGTGATGTCATCGCAGGTTTGGAGCACGGCGAGCGATCTTGCGGATTTCGGCCAGCTCTATCTCAACGACGGCGTGCTCCCTTCCGGCGAACGCATTCTGCCCGAAGACTGGACGACCTACGTATCGACCCCCAGCGGCCCCCAGCCTGATGGAGCGTTCGGCTATGGCGCGGGGTTCTGGCTGATGAACCGCTCCGAGGGTGTGCCCGCCGATACCTTCGCCGCCTTCGGCAACCGCGGGCAATATGTGGTGATCGTCCCTTCGCGCGACGTCGTGATCGTCCGGCGCGGTGAAGATCCGGCAGGTTCGGGTTTCGACATCGCGGCCTTCACCCGGGATGTGCTGGCGGCACTTCCGACGAATTAGAAGTTAGATGTTCATACTCGATGGGTTTTAGATTAACAAACCCTGTCATCCCAATTCAGCTTCATCACACCCCGAATCGCGCAAAAGCATTTGCGACACCGCCAGCAATCCCGCCTGCGGTGCCTGACGAGGAATGCTTCGATGACGACCAAGACCAACCTGCTGGCCTCCGGCAAAGCAGCCCGGCTTGTCTTCGGTGCGGTCGCTGCGACTGCGCTGACGGCGGCCTCGGCCGCCCCCGCTCTGGCGAATGATCACCGCGACCGTGGTGGGATCGGCGCGGGTGAGATCATCGCTGGCGCGGTCGTGATCGGCGGCCTCGCGGCGCTTGCGGGCGCTTTCGACAATGACCGCGATGACCGGCGCTATGACTATCGCGACCGCGACTTCCGCGGTGGCTGGGATCGCGGCGGCTTCGGCAACCCGCGCACCGCGGTGGATCGCTGTGTCCGCGCAGCCGAAAATCAGGCGCGGCGCTTCGGCGGCTATCGGTATGCTGACGTGATCGACATCCGCGATATTGACCGCACGCGCGACGGCTTCCGGGTCAAGGGCCGGATCGACGTGGGCGGAGGCTGGAACAACCGCGGCAATGATCGCGGCAACTTCACCTGCCGCTTCGACGGCCGCGGCGCGCCCTTCGTTGACTTTAGCGGCATTCGCGGTCTGCGTTGACCCCACTGAGCTGCGCGCAGCCTGTCTCCTTCACGGCTGCGCGCGAACCTGCCGCCCCGCCTCCCGCATCAGGGATGGCGGGGCGGTTTTGCTATGTCCCGTGCGGTTCATCCTGCCGCAAGCCTGACACGGTTAATCCTGCCACCATCGGGGCGATTGGTGGCCGCTCGTATAGCAACAGGAGAGAGCAGCAATGGCTCTGACATTCCGCGCGCTTGCCTTGGCGGGCGCGCTTGCCGGGACCACCATGATCGCCGCCCCGGCGGCTGCGGCGCCGATCCCTTCGGACGCAGCGCTGGCCGCCGTGCCCTTGGGCACCTTCGATTTCAGCCGCTATGATCCCGCCAATGCCACGACCGAATGGCGGCGCTGCCGCTGGGGCTGTGGCTGGGGCGGGCACCGGCGCGGATGGCGGCGCAACCGGGTCGATGCGGGCGATGTGCTGATCGGCGCTGCAATCATCGGCGGGATCGCCGCGATCGTCAGTTCGAACAATCGCCGCGAGCGCGACCGCGACGTGGTGATCGTCGACCGCGAAGTGCGCAATCCCGACTGGCGTAATGATGACCGTCGATATGACGACCGCCGCGATGATCGCCGCGTCAGTGCGCCGCGCGGCAACAGGGCCTCGGGCCTCGATAATGCCGTGAACCAGTGCCTTGACCGGATCGAGCGCGACGTCCGCGTCGATACGGTCGACGACGTCGAACGCACCGCGAGTGGTTGGCAGGTGTCCGGTTCGATCTTCAACGGCGCGCAGTTTCGGTGCCGGATCGGCAATAACGGCCAGATCGACACCATCGATTATGACGGGACGTTCGGCGCAGGCGATTGGGGCGAACCGCAAGCTGATGCGGGCCGTCCTGCGGCAGGGCAGCTGGACGACCAGTCCTATGCGCAGCTTCGCGCTGGAATAGGCGGCACGGTTCGCCCGGACATGGCGGTGCAGGAAGCCACGATGACGGTGGCGCAGGCGCCCGCTGCACGCGCGACGACGACGGCGATGCCGGCCTATCCCGGCGGACCGATCCCGGGCGAAGTCATTCCTGAGACCGTGGACGGCGACCTCTAGGGCGAAAGTGGGGGAGGGGGCCTAGCCGCCCTCCCTCTCGCCATAGCTGGGCAGGCCCCATTCCCAGCGGATCGCCGCGGCGCGCAGGGCGACGCCACACGTGAAGCCCAGCGCCCAGGCCCATTGGTCGCTCACACCCAGCACCGGCGCGGCCAGCATTCCCGCCACCGTCAAGGCGGCGGTGAGCGCGGCGGGGGTGACGTAGAGTTCGGGGCTCATGATGATCGACGGCCGCCCGGCGACCACATCGCGGATGATCCCGCCGACGCAGCCGGTGATCACGCCCATCAGCGCCGCCGGGATCGGCGGAATGCCATAGGCCAGCGCCTTTGCGCTGCCGAGCGCGGCATAGGCGGCAAGGCCCGCGCCGTCGGCATAATCGAAGCCCTTGCCCTCCCACCAGCGGACCGGCGTGAACCACGCGATCAGCGCGGTGCCAAGGCACACGGCTGCCACCCACGGGTCGTCGATCCAGAACACCGGCGCGCGGATCAACAGGTCGCGCACCGTCCCGCCGCCCACGCCTGTCACCAGTGCGAAGAAGGCCATGGTGACGAAGGTCTGCTTGAGCCGCGCCGCCAGCACCGCGCCCGACAGCGCGAACAGCGCAATCCCGGCGAGGTCGAGCAGATCGAGGATCGGGGTGAGGACGGTCGGAGTCATAAGGGCTTCGCGGCCCGGCGCACCTTGCGGCGGCGGAACATCAAGATGCAGCCGATCAGCGCGCCAGTCAGCGAGAGCGCCGCGAAGATGATCAGCACCGGGTGGCTGGTGTCCTCGCGCTCGGACAGGTCCATGATGTGCAGGCCCCAGGCAAGGTCAAACACCCGCCACCAGCGCGTCCGCACCGCTTCAATCGCGCCCGTATCGCGCCCGACATAGACATTGGTGCCATCGGCCAGCGCCACTTGCCACACCGCGAGCGGCCGGCGGAAATCGAACGGGGTGCGGTCGGCGGGGAAGAGCGTGACGCGTTCCACCGCCTCGCCGCCGCTAATCTCGCGCGCCACCAGTGCCTGCGCCGCAGCCGCATCGAGCGGCGGGAGGGCCGCGCCGCTCACGAAATCGACCCGGCGGACGCTGCCATCCAGCGCGGTTAGGATCGCCACAGGCCTGTCGCCCTGCATCTGCACCCGCATCTCGGCCAGCTTGGCTTCGGGCGCGGCGAGGTTGCTGCCGGGGAGCACCAGGGCTACGGGCGGGCTCTTGCTCCGCAGATGCTCGCCGCGCACCACTTCGATCGGGCGGGCGACCATCAGCAGACCGGTCGCCAACCACATCACGATCGGCACGCCGACCAGCCAGCCGAGCCAGATATGCCACTTGGCGAGAGAGCGCATGGAGAGGCCTGACATAGAAATTACTCGTCATTGCGAGGAGCCGCAGGCGACGCAGCAATCCAGAGCGGTCCGCGTGCCGATCTGGATTGCCGCGCCGCTTCGCAGCTCGCAATGACGAAATGGTTCTACGAGTGCAACACCTGACCGATAGCCTCGGCCGCCGCGATGCAATCGAGATCGCTCCAGCGCGGCCCGATCACCTGCATGCCGCAGGGCAGCGTGCTGCCAAGATAGGTGCCGCTGCCGATCGGGAGGACCGTCGCGGGCAAGTTCGGGAAGGTGGCCAGTCCAGCCCAGGCAAGCGCATTGCCGCCAGGCTCGTCCTTGCCATTGATCAGCAAGGTGCCGCGGAACACGGCCCTGTCACTGTGCGGCACCGCCAGAACCGGGGCGGGCGGGGCGAGGACGAAGTCATACTCCGCAAACAGCGCCTCCCACTGCGCGATGCAGGTGGCCTGCGCGTCGAGCAGGTCGAACCAGTCGGTCGCACTTGCCCGCTTGCCATCCGGCGCAGGGGCACCGCGCGCCATCACCACGTTCATCATCTTGAGATAGTGGCGATATTGCAGCGCCTGATCGGGCAGCAGAGCGCTCGACCGGTCGATCCGCACGCCCGCGCGCGCGAGCTGCTGAAGCGCCGCCTCGGTCGGCTCCATCACGCTGGCATCGACCGGCGCATTGGGCAGCGCGGTGATCGCAAGAAGGCGGCATTCCTTCAGCGGCTTGGGACGGCGGCGCAGCGGCACCTCCGCGCCCACTTCGGTCAGCACGGCCAGATCCGGCGCATTGCGCGCCAGCGGCCCGGCGATGCTCAGCGGGCTGTCATGCGCGGCGACAAAGCCTTCGCGGCGTGACATGCCGGGGAAATCATGGCCGTGCTTGGGAATCAGGCCCCAGGTGGTCTTGTGGCCCCACACCCCGCAGAAATGCGCCGGCACCCGCACCGATCCGCCGATGTCGGTGCCGAACTCGCCCGGCACGATCCCGCTCGCGACCGCGGCTGCACTGCCGCCTGACGATCCGCCGGGGGAGCGGTCAGGGTCGTGCGGGTTGGAGGTCCGGCCATAGACCGGGTTGAAGCTTTGCCAGTCAGTGAGATCGACCGGCACATTGGTCTTGCCGATGATGATCGCACCCGCAGCCTTCAAGCGGCGCACCAGCGCGGCATCGTGGGTGGCAAGCTGATCGCGGAACTCCGGGTGGCCGAAAGTGGTCGGCAGCCCGGCGACGTCAAAGCTTTCCTTGATCGTCATCGGCACGCCGAACAGCGGCTGGTTCAACTGCCGTTGAGCACTATCCATCCTGCGCGCGGTCTCGCACGCCCTTTCAAAATCGGGGACGGCGAGGGCATCAATCGCAGCGTCATCCCGGCCCGCCCGGGTGATCGCCGCATCGACCGCTTCGGCCACGCTGATCTTGCGCGTGCGGATCGCCAGCGCAGTCGCCAGCACCCCGGCTTTGTCGGTCAATTGCGGATAGGCCATGCATGCGTTCCTCTCTCTCGGGCAGGAGTCTAGTGAGACAGCGGTCTGCGCAAAAGCCTGCGTGACGAGTTAGCTGTTCAATTCAGCCGCCGCAGCCTGGCATCGATTTGCGCCGTGATATCGACCGGGAGGTAGAGCCCCTGACCGTGCGCTGTGATGATCCCTGTCTCGACCCGCTCGATCGTAATGCTGTAATCGGTGAGGCGCCCTTGGCGCTTCGCAAGCGCCCGGTCGATCTTGCCGCGCAGCTTGGTGAAGTCGCCTTCGAAATTCTGGGCCAACGCATCGGTGATTGCGCCCTGAAAATCGGGCGAATTGGCGAGCGCGAACAGGAATTCCTCGCCCACGATATCGGTATCGCCGGTGATCCTCACTTCGGTGAACTTCACCGCGCGCGATCCGGGAGCGTTGACGGGGCGTGCGGTCAGCCAGATCTTCCCCTTGGCCTGTTCGATCACCGGCAGGTCCGAGTTGGCCGTGAACTCCCCGCCCACCGCAATGCGCCCCTCGCCCGTGCCATAGACCGTGATTTTGTCGAACTGCGCGGTGGCAGAGCCGTAATCGGCAATCACGAAGGGCCGCTGGGCGCGCTTGGCCAGCGCCTTGGCGATCACCGGTTCAAGCACGGCGTAATCGGCCACCACCGGCACGTGCAGAATCGACTTGGTCTGCGTCTTGTCGCGCCGCGCCAGCGGAGGAAGCGGGGCGGGCTCGACCGCGTCAGGCTTGATGCCAACGAAGCTCTCGAAGATCCCATCAAGCCCCAGACGCAGCACCAGCTCGCGCCCCTGCACCGTGTAGCCACCGAACCGGAATTGCTGCGGTGTCATCCGCCCCCACACCGCAGGGTTCTCATGGTTGAGCTCGAACACGCCATGCGCCTTGGTCCAGCCTTCCTGCGCCGTCGCCTTGACCGGCAGGCGGGCCAGTTCGCGCGCAACGATGCGTTCGACCTCGCGCTTGACCGGGCGCAGCTCGCGGTCGGCCTCGCTGGTGAAGGTGATCCGTCGCCCGAGGAAGTCGATCCCCGGCGCGCGGGTCCAGCGGTAATCGAGCTTGGCGGTGCTGGCGAGCTTCCAGTCGGGCGTCAGATCAAGCCGCAGCGCCAGCGCCACTTCCGCCGCGCCGGTGCCTGTCTCGCCCTTGAACATCCCGGCGACATCGCGCGCCGCCAATGTGCCGGACACAGGCAGGGTGACAATCAGCGCCTCACCCTTGCCACTTAGCCGCAGCCTGCCGCGCGTGACCTTTCCGATAATGTGGCATTCGATCTTGGGCGATTTGACCTTGAACAGCGCCAGATCGACCTTTTGGGAGGCGACACATTCGCTTCCGGGACGGTCGATCCGCCACAATTCACGCGGCAGTTCGCGTTCAAGCGTGCGTTCGAGCTCGGCCAAATCCACTTTGAGATCGACCGCGATGTGCGATGCCTGCTGGGGGAAAACGATCGGATCGTCGCCGCGCGGCGGCGCAAGGGACGCGGTATCATCGGACGCGCCGCAGCCCACCAGCAAGATCAAGCTGGCGGCCGCCAATGCGGTCATGGCTCTGCGCACCGCGTTCACTGACGCCCCTTCTCGCCTGCTCTCGGGCGTTGTCTCAACAGATCAGGATGTTGGCAGATTGCGAGCGCGATGGCCAGCCTCGCGCGCGATTGCGCCGAGAGCAATCCCGAAGCCGAGGATCGGCGCAGCGCCATAGCCGATCAGCGGGAAGGGGAAGGGCGCGAGCATGGCGGCGATGCCGAGCCCCCAGAGCAGCGCGGCCAGCGCCGTGCCCTCGGCGCGGGGCATGTGTGGGTCGCGTGCCATGAGCAAGGGCGGAACGATGAAAAGCAGCCCGCCCAAAGCCAGCGCCGCCAGCGGAGCGCTGTGCCAAACCTCCGCCAACACGCCTTCGGTGAAACGCTGGGGTTCGAGCGTGCCCGCGTTGAAGGTCGCCGTAGCAAAGACAATCGCGGCGAGGCTCACAACCGCAAGCGAACCGCGCCGTAATGTGGCGGCGAGCGTGGCACTCGCGATCCCAAGCGCAAAAAGCGATGCCGCATCGGGTTGCAGCACCAGCGCCGCGCCCGCCAGCACCAACAGCCCGGTGCCGATGGCGCCTTCGCGCGCGGCCAGCACGGTTAGCAACGGCAGCAACAGCGCGCCCGAATGCAGGCTCATCGGGCCGGCGGGCAGCCAGCGGGCAACCCCGCCGATCGCGGGCCCGGTCAGCAGCGGGAGAAACAGCGCCAGCGCCGCGGCGCCCGCCAGCACAAGGCGCGGGTTGCGCTTTGCTGGAAGCCGCCCGAACAGCACCCAGGCCAACGCCAATGCCAGCGCGCCAAGGTTGACGGCGATCAACGGCGCGGGCGCTCCAAAGGCGGTGAGGTATGCCAGCCCGCCCAAGGACGGGAGCAACAGGGGCAGGGTGAGCCGCCAGCGATCAAGGGCCCGCGCGCTCACCCTTGCGCGATCACATGTGGATCGGCTTGCCCGTCACCGCCATCGCCGCTTCCTTGAAGGCTTCGGCGTGGGTGGGGTGGGCGTGGCAGGTGTAGGCGATGTCTTCGGAGGTCGCGCCGAATTCCATCGCCTGCGCGGCCTGCGCGATCATCGTGCCCGCGAGGCTGTTGATCATCCACACGCCGACCACGCGGTCGGTTGCGGCATCGGCGATCACCTTCACGAAGCCGTCGGTGTCGCGGTTGGCCTTGGCGCGGCTGTTGGCCATCATCGGGAACTTGCCGACCTTGACCGCCAGCCCGCGCTCCTTGGCCTGCTCCTCGGTGATGCCGACCCCGGCGATTTCGGGCGCGGTGTAGACGACGCTGGGGATCACATCGTGGTTCACGATGCCGGTGAGGCCCGCGATGTTCTCGGCGACGGCGATGCCCTCATCCTCGGCCTTGTGGGCGAGCATCGGGCCGGGGACGACGTCGCCGATCGCCCAGATGCCGGGGACCGAGGTGGCGAAATCGTGGTCAATCTCGATCTGGCCGCGGTTGTTGAGGCTGAGGCCCGCCTTCTCCAGCGCAAGGCCTTCGGTGTTCGGACGCCGGCCGATGGCGACCAGCACGTGGCTGGCGGTGACGGTCTGCGCCTCGCCGCCCGCAGCGGGTTCGACGGTGAGGGTGACGGTCTTGCCGTCCACCTTCGCGCCGGTGACCTTCTGGCCGAGCATCATGTCCATGCCCTGCTTCTTGAAGATCTTCTGCGCTTCCTTGCGCACTTCGCCGTCCATGCCGGGGAGCAGCTGGTCGAGGAACTCGATTACGGTGACCTTGGCCCCCAGACGCCGCCACACCGAGCCCAGTTCGAGCCCGATGACGCCGCCGCCGATCACCACGAGGTGCTCGGGCACTTCATCGAGATCGAGCGCGCCGGTGGAATCGACGATGCGCTTGCCTTCGTTGTCGACCGTCACGCCCGGAAGGGGCGTCACCGAGGAGCCGGTGGCGATCACGATGTCCTTGGCGGTGACCTTCTGGCCCGCCACGTCAACGGTATGCGCGTCTTCGAAGGCCGCATGGCCCTTGAGCCAAGTGACCTTGTTCTTCTTGAACAGGAATTCGATCCCGCCGGTCAGTTCGCCCACGGCCTTGGTCTTTTCGGCCATCATCTTGGAGAGGTCGAGCGTCGGGGTGGCGGTGATGCCCCAGGTGGCGAAATGACCGCCCGCGGCTTCTTCAAACAGTTCCGAGCCGTGGAGCAGCGCCTTGGAGGGAATGCACCCGACATTGAGGCAGGTGCCCCCGAGCGTTGCGCGGCTCTCGACGCAGGCGGTCTTCAGCCCGAGCTGCGCCGCGCGGATCGCCGCGACATAGCCGCCGGGACCGGCACCGATGACAAGGACGTCGTAATCGTAGGAATGGTCAGCCATTTCCAAAAACTCCGTTCGCCCTGAGCTTGTCGAAGGGCTGCACTTCACTTGGGGTCCGTTGCCTCAAAAGAAAGGACGGGGCTTCGACAAGCTCAGCCCGAACGGATATTTGTTCACATCGTCAAAGATCAATCAGCATCCGGGTGGGATCCTCGATCGCTTCCTTGATGATCTTGAGCGCGGTCACAGCCTCGCGGCCATCGATCAGGCGGTGGTCATACGACAGCGCGAGATACATCATCGGCCGGATCACGATCTGACCATTGCGGACCACAGGGCGGTCCTCGATGCGATGGAGGCCGAGCACGGCGCTCTGCGGCGGGTTGATGATCGGGGTCGACATCAGCGAGCCGAACACGCCGCCGTTGGAGATGGTGAAGGTCCCGCCGGTCATGTCTTCCATCGTCAGCGTGCCCGCCTTCGCGCGCGCGCCGAAATCGGCGATGTCCTGCTCGATGCGGGCAAAGCCCTTCTTGTCGGCATCGCGGATCACCGGGACGACCAGGCCGTTCGGGGCCGAGACCGCGACCGAGATGTCGACATAGTCGTGGTAGATGATCTCGTCGCCGTCGATATAGGCGTTGACCGCGGGCACGTCCTTCAGTGCGAGGCAGGCGGCCTTGGCGAAGAAGCCCATGAAGCCCAGGCGGATGTCGTGCTTCTTGGCGAAGAGGTCCTTGTACTTGTCGCGCGCTTCCATGACGGCGCTCATATCGACATCGTTGAAGGTGGTGAGCAGCGCAGCATTGTCCTGCGCGCTCTTCAGCCGCTTGGCGATGGTCTGGCGCATGCGGGTCATCTTGACCCGTTCCTCGCCCCGCGCGCCGCCTGTCGCTGCAGGCGCCGCTGCGGCCGGAGCCGGGCTGGGCGCAGGTGCGGGGGCAGTGGTGCCCTTGGCCTTGGCCTCGGCGGCGGCGAGCACGTCTTCCTTGGTCAGACGGCCATCCTTGCCGCTGCCCTTGATGGTCGAGGGATCGACCCCGTGCTCCAGAACCGCGCGCCGCACGGCGGGCGACATGGTCTGCGCCGCGCCCGGCACCTCCTCGCTGACCGCCGGGGTCGGCGAGTCCGCCTTGGGCGCCGTCGCAGCCGCCGCCGTCACCGCCGCTGCGGTGGTGGCGGTTGCGCCCGCCTCGATCACCGCGATCACCGCGCCGACTTCCACCGTGTCGCCCACCGCCGCGCGATGTTCGGACATGATGCCGGCAACCGGCGAGGGCACATCAACCGCGACCTTGTCGGTTTCGAGGCTGCAAATCGGCTCGTCCGCAGCGACCGCTTCGCCGGGCTGCTTGAGCCATTCGGCGATGGTGCCTTCGGTGACGGATTCGCCGAGGACGGGGACTTTGATTTCGGTGGCCATTGCAATGCGTTCCTAAACTCTCTTCCGTTCGGTTCGAGCGAAGTCGAGAACCATTCGTGCTGGGTGTCTCGACTTCGCTCGACACGAACGGGTGTGTGTGTTCTCGTCTCAGAGCCCCAGCGCGGCGGCGATCAGCGCTTCCTGCTGGGCCTTGTGGCGGCTGGCGAGACCTGTCGCCGGTGAAGCCGCCGCGTCGCGGCCCGCATAGATCGGGCGCTTGCCGGTGTGGCCTGCGGCGGTGAGCGCATCCTCGATCCGCTCGTTGACAAAGAACCATGCACCATTGTTGCGCGGCTCTTCCTGACACCACACGACGTCCTGAAGGTTCGTCATGCGCTTGAGTCGCACCGCCAGCGGATCGCCCGGGAAAGGGAACAGCTGTTCGATACGGACGATCGAGACGTCCTCGATCCCCGCCGCGTCGCGCGCTTCGATCAGGTCATAGGCGACCTTGCCCGAACACAGCACCAGACGCTTCACCTTGTCGTCGGCGATGTCCTTGGTGTCCGACATGATGCGGCGGAACTGGCGATCGCCAAGGAAATCGGCCTTGGCGCTCTTTGCCAGCGGGTGGCGCAGCAGCGACTTGGGGCTCATGATGATCAGCGGCTTGCGGAAGCTGCGGAGCATCTGGCGGCGCAGCAGGTGGAAATAGTTGGCCGGCACGGTGACGTTGCACACGCACATATTGTCGTCGGCGCACAGCTGGAGGAAACGTTCCAGACGCGCGGAGGAGTGCTCCGGACCTTGGCCTTCATAGCCGTGCGGCAGCAGCATCACGAGGCCGTTGGCACGCAGCCACTTGCTTTCGCCCGAGGCCACGAACTGGTCGATCATGATCTGCGCGCCGTTGGCGAAGTCGCCGAACTGGCCTTCCCACAGCACAAGGGAGCGCGGATCGGCCATCGCGAAGCCATATTCGAAGCCGAGCACGCCATATTCGGACAGCGTGGAATCGTGCACTTCGAACTTGCCATGCGGCAGGGTGCTGAGCGGCACGTATTTGCGTTCCGACTTCTGGTCGACCCACACGGCGTGGCGCTGCGAGAAGGTGCCGCGGCCGGAATCCTGCCCCGACAGACGCACGCCATAACCTTCCATCACCAGACTGCCGAAGGCGAGCGCCTCTGCGGTCGCCCAGTCGAAGCCTTCGCCGGTGGCGAACATCTCCCGCTTGGCTGCGAGCACACGGTCGAGCGTCTTGTGGATGTCGAGATCGGCGGGGACTTCGGTCAGCACGCGGCCGAGCGAATCCAGCATCTTGGGTTCAATCGCGGTCTCGACCGACCGGCGCGCGGTTTCGGGGTCGGCCGGCTTGTTGAGGCCCGCCCAGCGACCGCCGAACCAGTCGGCTTCGTTGGCCTTGTAGCTCTTGCCCGCTTCGAACTCCTCTTCCAGCAGCGCGACGAATTCGCCCGCCATCCGGTCGCGCGTGCCGGGTTCGACCACGCCTTCGCGGATCAGCCGCGCTTCGTAAGCGACGCTGACCTTGGGATGCGCGCGGATCTTGTCGTACATCAGCGGCTGGGTGAACTTGGGCTCGTCACCCTCGTTGTGGCCGAAGCGGCGATAGCACCACATGTCGATCACCACATCGCGATGGAAGGTCTGGCGATATTCGACCGCCAGCTTGCAGGCGAAGGTCACCGCCTCGGGATCATCCCCGTTGACGTGCAGGATTGGCGCCATCACGCCCTTGGCCACGTCGCTCGGATAGGGCGAGGAGCGCGCGAATTTCGGCGAGGTGGTGAAGCCGATCTGGTTGTTGATGATGAAGTGGATGCAGCCGCCGGTGTCATATCCGGGGACACCGGAGAGCGAGAGGCTTTCCCACACCACGCCTTGCCCCGCAAAGGCCGCATCGCCGTGGATCAGCACGGGGAGCACCTGCTCCTTCTTCGCCAGATCGTCACGGATGGCCTGCTGGGCGCGGACCTTGCCGAGCACCACGGGGTTGACCGCTTCAAGGTGCGAAGGGTTGGGCACGAGGCTCATGTGCACCGAGATGCCGTCGAACTCGCGGTCGGTCGAGGTGCCGAGGTGGTACTTGACGTCGCCCGAACCGCCGACATCATCGGGGTTGGCCGAGCCGCCCGAGAATTCGTGGAAGATCACCCGGTAGGGCTTGGCCATCACGTTGGCGAGCACGTTGAGGCGACCGCGGTGGGCCATGCCGTAGATGATCTCGCGCACGCCCGCGCTGCCGCCGTGCTTGATCACGGCTTCCAGTGCCGGGATCATGGACTCGCCGCCATCGAGGCCGAAGCGCTTGGTGCCGACATACTTCTTGGCGAGGAATTCCTCGTACTGCTCCCCGCGCAGCACCGCGGCGAGGATCGCCTTCTTGCCTTCGGGGGTGAATTGGATCGTCTCACCCGGCTTCTCGAACTTGTCCTGCAGGAAGCGGCGTTCCTCGGTGTCGGCGATGTGCATGTATTCGAGGCCGACCTTGCCGCAATAGACTTCGCGCAGGCGCTGGTGGAGCTTGCCCACCGTGGTCCACTCCATGCCGAGCACGCCGCCGACATAGACGTCCTCGTTCTCCTTGCCCGCCAGGCCGTGCCATTCAAGCGTGAGGTCCGCCGGCCCTTCGCGTGCCGACAGGCCGAGCGGATCGAGCTGCGCTGCCATGTGGCCGCGCACACGATAGAGCCGCACCAGCGTCATCGCCGCGATGGAGAGCTTGGCGGCTTTCTCCACCGCTGCGGGGTCCATCGCCTTGCCAGCATCCTTCGCCGCAGCCTTGACCGCGAGCTTCATCTCGGTCGGGTCCATCGCGGCGGTCAGATCGGACGCGCTATCGGCCAGCGTGTCGAGCCAGCCGCGCTTCGCCCACGAAGGGCCGGGCTGCGGGCCTTCCTGATCGGTGAAGGCGGGGAGGAAGTTCTGCTGTTCGTTGCCCATGTCGGGACTCCCGGGGAGGAGAAAAGCGTGAGGAGGAAGGATGGCCCCCCGCGTCACGCGGGCGAGGGGCCGGTATTCTTGACGGCGATTACGCCAGCTCTTTCAGCATCGCGGCCAGCGTTTCGCCGAGCAGCGAGGGCGAGGGCGAGACGCGGATGCCCGCATCTTCCATCGCCGCGATCTTGTCCTCGGCGCCGCCCTGACCGCCCGAGACGATCGCGCCCGCGTGGCCCATGCGGCGGCCCGGAGGGGCGGTGCGACCGGCGATGAAGCCGACCATCGGCTTGCTACGGCCCTTGGCGCGTTCGGCCTTGATGAAGGCGGCGGCTTCTTCTTCGGCCGAACCGCCGATTTCGCCGATCATGATGATGGACTCGGTCTCGGGATCGTCGAGGAACAGGTCGAGCACGTCGATGAAGTTGGTGCCGTTCACCGGATCGCCGCCGATGCCGACCGCGGTGGTCTGGCCGAGGCCCGCCATGGTGGTCTGGTGCACGGCTTCATAGGTAAGCGTGCCCGAGCGCGAGACGATGCCGACCGAGCCCTTCTTGAAGATGTTGGCCGGCATGATGCCGATCTTGCACTCGTTGGGCGTCAGCACCCCGGGGCAGTTGGGGCCAATCAGGCGCGACTTGGAGCCCGCGAGCGCACGCTTGGCGCGGACCATGTCGAGCACCGGGATGCCTTCGGTGATGCAGATGATCAGCTCGATCTCGGCATCGATGGCTTCGCAGATCGCGTCGGCAGCGAACGGCGGCGGCACGTAGATGCACGAGGCGGTCGCGCCGGTCGCGGCCTTGGCCTCGCGCACGGTGTCATACTGCGGCAGGCCGATATGGGTGGTGCCACCCTTGCCCGGCGTCACGCCCGCGACCATCTGCGTCCCGTAATCGAGCGCGGCCTGGGTGTGGAAGGTGCCGGTGTTGCCGGTCATCCCTTGAGTGATGACCTTGGTGTCTTTGTTTACGAGGATGGACATTCGTGTCGTTCCTTTTCTCATCCTAGCCGTAATCCCGGCGAAGGCCGGGACCCAGCGAAATTACCAACCGCCTATCCCATTTCTGGGCCCCGGCCTGCGCCGGGGTGACGGAACCGCTCAATGACAAACCAACTCGAACAGGTCGTTCCAGTCGGGGTTCATCTCTTCGATACGGCGCAGCTTCCACGCCCGCCGCCATTCCTTCATCTGCTTCTCGCGGAGAATGGCCGCTTCGATGGTTCCGTGGTGTTCGAACCAGACCAGCATCTTGCAGCCATACTTCTTCGTGAAGCCGTCGATCAGTTCTTCCCGGTGTTCCCAAGCGCGCTTCGCAAGGTCGCTGGTGACACCGATGTAAATCGTTCCATTGCGACGGCTCGCCATGATGTAGACGTAGCCGCCGAGTTCCATTCTCTACTCGTCATCCCGGCGCAGGCCGGGACCCAGTTCTGCGGTCGCCTCTGGGCCCCGGCCTTCGCCGGGGTGACGGAGGGATGCGAGGTTAAGCAAGGCTGCCATCCAGCGCCTTGCACGCCTCGAGCAGTTCCTTGACCGCATCGACGCTGACCTGGAGGTTGGCCTTCTCTTCGTCGGTGAGGTTGATCTCGATCACCTCTTCCGCGCCGTTCGCGCCGATCACCACCGGCACGCCAACATAAAGTCCGTCGACGCCGTACTTGCCGTCAACCTGCACCGCGCAAGGGAGGATGCGCTTCTGGTCGTAGAGATAGGCTTCGGCCATCGAAATGGCGCTGGTGGCGGGCGCATAGAAGGCCGAGCCGGTCTTGAGCAGCGCGACGATCTCGCCGCCGCCCGAGCGGGTGCGCTGGACGATCTCGCCGAGGCGCGCTTCGGAGATGCCCTTGATCTTGGCCATGTCCGCGACCGGAATGCCGTTGATCGTCGAGTAGGACAGCACCGGCACCATGGTATCGCCGTGGCCGCCGAGCACAAAGGCGTTCACGTCCTTGACGCTGACGCCGAATTCCCAGGCGAGGAAGGTGGCAAAGCGCGCCGAGTCCAGCACGCCCGCCATGCCGACGACCTTGTTCGCGGGCAGGCCCGAAAACTCGCGCAGCGCCCAGACCATCGCGTCGAGCGGGTTGGTGATGCAGATCACGAAAGCATCGGGACAGTTGTCGCGGATGCCTTCGCCGACCGCCTTCATCACCTTCAAATTGATGCCGAGCAGGTCATCGCGGCTCATGCCGGGCTTGCGCGCGACACCTGCGGTGACGATCACCACGTCCGCGCCCGCGATATCGGCATAGTCGTTCGTGCCGGTGATGCTGGCATCGAAGCCTTCGACAGGGCCGCACTGGCTGAGATCGAGCGCCTTGCCCTGCGGCACGCCTTCGACCACGTCGAACAGCACAATATCGCCAAGGCCCTTGAGCGCGGCGAGGTGGGCCAACGTGCCGCCGATATTGCCGGCGCCGACGAGGGCGATTTTCTTGCGGGCCATTGTGAGGACGTCCTTCCCTTATTCATCGGGACGACAAACACGCGCACAAAATGCTGGCGCCAACCCCCGTCCCAAGCGGCATGGCACCCGTTACACACCGGGCGGTAGGCTGCTCAAAATGGGATTGCAACCGTCAAAAGGACAGATACGGCAACTATCTTTGCAAATAGTTCGCAATTTCATTAATGCGGCAGGTCAGCCGATCAGGGGAACCCCTTAGCGCAGTTGCCGTAAGGGCAGGGCGCTGTTCAGGCGGGAATAAGCTCCCGGCCTGCGCGCGCGGCCAGTCGGCGGTCGAACATGCGGGTCAGCGCGAGCCAGTGATCCTGCGCCTCGGCATCCCCGCGCGCCGCCGCATCGGCAGCCGCATCCACAGCGGCTTCGGCCGAGGCAAGGCCGTGGATGGCGAAGTGCCGCAGCGCCTCGGTCAGGAGCGGGTCAAACGGGGCGGGTTCCGCCACACCCTCAGCACCCTGCCGCCGATTGTCATTGGCCGCCCGTGCCAGCGCCGGAGCCAGCAGCCCGCGCCCCGCAGCGCGCCAGCCGAGACGGCGGACGGGGTGATTGGTGGAAGCAAAGCGAACAGACATGAGGTGCGGCAATTCCCGTTATCATCGCCGCGTCATCAGCTGCGCGGCGTTCCTGATCGCTCTAGCGATCCGCCGCTAAGGCTTGGTGTGATAACAGGGTTGAGAAGAGCTTAACCCTGTTTCGGGCCAGCGCGAAGGCTTGCTGCTAGTCCGTGGCAACCGGTGCCGGAGCCGCAGAAGGCGCCGCGCCCGGCTGGGCTTTCCACTGGCCCGCGCGGGCATATTCGGCCTTGACCGTGCCGGTGCCGGTATAGGCCTCGCTCGGGGCAGAGGGGGGGAGGGGGGCGTCATCGGCCTTGGCAGCGCCGCCGCGGGCCGCCTGCTGGCGCACGGGCAAGGGATCGAGTTCGTAGGCGATGACCGGATGGCTCGGCGTAGGCGCAACCGGCGCGGATGTCGTGGCCGGGGCAGCCGTCGTCCGCCCGCTCACCAGCGGCTCAAGACCCGCATAGGCATTGCTGAACGCCGCAGCCTGCCCGCCCGCGCCGCGATTGCGGTAGAACCGGTGCGCGCCGATGCTGCCGATATGGTCGAGGCTGTTGGCCCAGTAGGGATTGACCCAGAGCGTGTGATAATGCGTCGCCAACCCGACCGGCGCATAGACGCTGCCGCTCAAAGCCTCGGCCGCGATCCGCTGCGCACGGGCCCAGCTGGCGCCCGAGGGCCGCCGCGCCAGGCTGCCGTCGCAGGTGAAGGTGAACTGGCACCCGGTCGAGCGGTCCGAGCCCTGATAGACGACGCCGCACACGCTGGAGGGCCACGCCGGGTGAGCGACGCGGTTGAGTACCACCTGTGCCACGGCGCGCTGGCCCGCCTCGCTCTCGCTCGCGGCCTCGTACCAGATCGCCTGTGCGAGGCATTCGGCGGCGCGGGCGTGGGTGACGCCGGCGCCGAGGGAATAGAACGGCCGCGCCGCCGCGCCGACATCGATCAGCGCGCCCAGCTCACGTCCGCTTTCCGCACCCGAGGCGAGCGGATCGGCGGTGGGCAGCGCGACCAGCGCGGTTCCGGCCGGGTCGGCCATGTAGAAGAAGGCGGAGCCGGGAAAGCTCATCCCTGGCCGCTCGAACGGCAGGGCAGCTGCGGCGGCCCGACGGGTGGCGAGCGCCGCGGTGCTTTCGATCGCATCGCCCGGCAGAGTGCCGACGCCGCCGGTTGCGGCCATCGCGGGCACGGCAATCGCGGCAAACAGCACCGCGAGGCGCTTGCGCCAGGTCTTGCCGGGGAGGTTGGCAACAGGCGGCAACCATCCGCGTCCGGTTGAGGCCTTGAAGGGGAAGGAGGTGCGCAGCGGAGCCATGATCTGTCCGGGCCTTACGCGCGCGGCGCGCCAACCGCGAGGCTGGCGGAGGCCTGCGTCCCGTTTCCGGACAGGTGGGCACGGCACCTTAACCCGTTGCGCCTGCGCCCCCGCCGCCCTATCGCCGGGGCCGGATATGGCCGGGATCGCATCAGCATGAGGGGAAGACTGGCGGGGCTGGCAGCGGCGCTGTGGCTCTCGTCCTGCGCGCCCGCTGCGCCCGTGGCGCAGGCCCAGACGGACACCCCCACGATCGTCAGCCTCAACCCCTGCCTTGACGCCATTCTGGTCGAGATTGCCGGGCCGGAGCAGGTTCTCGCGCTGTCGCATTACAGCCGCGATCCAGGGGGAAGTTCGATCCCGGCGGGCGTGGCGCGGCGCTACGGCGTCACGGGCGGGACAGCGGAGGAGGTGATCGCGCTCCAGCCCGATCTGGTGCTCGCCTCGATTTTCCTGCCCCAGCCAACGCGCTTGGCATTGGAGCGCGCTGGCCTCACCGTCGCGACCTTCGGCAGCCCCACCACCGTCGCGGAAAGCGTGGCGCAGGTGCGTGAAGTGGCCGCGCTCGCGGGCCATGCCGAACAGGGCGAGGCGCTCGCTGCGCGCATTGCCGCGCCCCCGCCGCAAACCGGCACACCGATTGACGCGCTGCTGTGGCAGGAGGGCGAGATCGTCGCGGGCGAACAGACGCTTATCGCCGAATTGCTCCGGCAAGAGGGCTTCACCAGCCATGCCGCCGCGCGCGGATTGGGGCAGGCGGACCGGGTCAGCCTTGAGCGTGTGCTCAGCGATCCGCCCCGCGTGCTGTTGATCGCAGGCGATGCGCCGGGGCAGCGCCATCCGCTGCTGGAAGCGCAACACAAACGGATGCTGATCGCCGACTTCAACCCCGCGCTGATCTATTGCGGAGGGTCGACCATCCCCAGGACGCGCGCACGGCTCCGCGCGATCCGGGCCGAGGCGGAGCGCCGCCCATGAACCGCGCGAGCCTGATCTTCGCGACGGTGCTCGCTGTGCTGGTGCCGCTCTCGCTGCTGGCCGGACGCGTCTGGATTGCGCCTGCCGATTTCGGCCCCGGCAACACGCTGCTGATCCTCGCCGAACTGCGCCTGCCTCGCGCGGTGCTGGCGCTTACCATCGGCGCTGGGCTGGGCGCGGCGGGCGCGGCGATGCAGGGCTATCTGCGCAACCCGCTGGCCGATCCGGGCCTGTTCGGCATCGCGCCCATGGCAGCGCTGGGCGCGGTGGCGAGCTTCTGGTTCGGCGCGGCGATCCCGCCCGCATGGGCCGCGTGGAGCCTGCCGCTGATGGCGCTCGCCGGAGCGGGCCTCGGCATGGCGCTGCTCGCGCTGATCGCCGGGCGCACATCTTCGGACGCTGCAGGCGGAGCGGGCGGCGGCATCGCGCTGTTCACGCTGGCCGGCCTGATGCTGGCGAGCCTCGCGGGCGCAATGACCGCGCTGGCGATCACCCTCGCGCCCAATCCCTTTGCCCTCAGCGAGATCGTCATGTGGCTCAATGGCGCGCTAACCGACCGTTCATGGCGCGAAGTCGCGATTGCCGCGCCGCTCACCGCCGCCGGGATCGTCGTGCTGGCGCTGGCCGCGCGCAGCCTCGATGCACTGACACTGGGCGAGGAGGCGGCGCGCTCGCTCGGCGTCGATCCGCGCCGCCTGCTGGCGTTGCTGGTGGCGGGCATCGGGCTGACCGTGGGCGCAGGCGTGGCGGTGGCCGGCATCATCGGCTTTGTCGGTCTGGTTGTGCCGCACCTGGTGCGTCCCTTCACCGATCGCCTGCCCTCCAGCCTGATCCTCCCGAGCGCGCTCGCGGGGGCCTGTCTGGTGCTGACCGCCGACAGCGTGGTGCGGGTGCTGCCGTTGGTGACGGAGCTGCGGCTTGGCATCGCGCTCTCCCTGATCGGCGCGCCGTTCTTCGGGTGGCTGCTGCTGCGCATGCGGCAAGGGCGGCTCTAGATGCTGGCGGCCGAAAACCTTGTGCTGATCCGCGGCGGACGCGAGGTCGTGAGCGGCCTGTCCGCCGCGCTTCAGCCCGGCACCATCACCGCCATCGTTGGCCCCAATGGCGCGGGCAAATCATCGCTGCTGCTGGGGCTGGCCGGATTGCTTCCGCCAGCCGCAGGCAGCGTCACGTTGGACGGCCAGAGCCTCGCCCGCCTGCACCCGCGCGTCCGGGCGCAGCGCATCGGCTATCTGCCGCAAGCGCCCGACATCGCATGGGATGTCGCGGTCGAGGCGCTGGTGGCGCTGGGCCGCCTGCCCTGGCGCGACCGGGGGACGGCGGCGATTGATGCCGCGTTGCAGGCACTCGATCTCGAACCTCTGCGTCATCGCCCCGTCAGCCAGCTATCGGGCGGGGAGCGCGCGCGGGTGCTGCTCGCGCGGGTACTGGTCGGCGAACCGGGCTGGATCCTCGCCGACGAGCCGCTTGCCGCGCTGGATCTGGCGCATCAGCTCAGCCTGACCGCCCATCTCCGGGCCTGCGCGCAGGCAGGGCAGGGCGTGGTCGTGGTGCTCCACGATCTCGGGCTGGCGATGAACCATGCCGACCGTGTGCTGGTGATGAAAGAGGGCCGCCTGATCGCGGACGGCCCACCGCACAGCGCCTTGGCGCCGCCGGTGATTGCGCAAGGCTGGGGCGTGCGGGCGCGGTGGCTTGGCGAACCGGGATCGCAGGCGCTGATCGCGGCTGAGGAACCGGAACAGACTGAGAAGACTTGGGGGTGATCCTACCAGCCATGTTCCGGCCCTCGGCCGCGTCTGTGCGAAGAGCCAGGTTGCGACCCTGAAGGGACCCGGCCGAGGAATCGCAAAGCGGACTTCCGTTTGATTGATCTGCGATATTTAGGCGACTTCAGTTTTTCTGTAGGCCTGCTCGGCAGACTGATCGGTCGATGCCGAAAAAGGCGGCCGAGCGTTAGCGCCACGCGTTGGGTCCGCGGATGCCACGCAAAGGCAAGACGATTTCGCATCGCCATAAGCGCACCCGATCATCCGATTGCCTTCTTCGGCTCCGATGGTCCGAAGAGCTCGGCACAGATCGGGAAACCGCAAGGCGCTTCGCCCGTTGCACCCGCTAGAGCCCGTCCCCATCTGTGGTGCCTTGCGGATAACCCCGCCGCGCCGCCCTTGACCCACGCGAACATTTCCGGAACAGATTGCACCCATGAGCCTTACGACCATTTCCGTGCGCGGCGCGCGCGAGCATAACCTCAAGGGTATCGACATTGATCTGCCGCGTGATGCGCTGATCGTTGTCACGGGGCTGTCGGGCAGCGGCAAATCCTCGCTCGCCTTCGATACGATCTATGCCGAGGGGCAGCGACGCTATGTGGAGTCGCTGAGCGCCTATGCGCGCCAGTTCCTCGAAATGATGCAGAAGCCCGATGTCGAGCATATCGACGGGCTCTCGCCGGCAATTTCGATCGAGCAGAAGACGACGAGCCGCAACCCGCGCTCGACC
The DNA here is from genome assembly GCF_046452395.1 of Erythrobacter sp. W302b. NCBI lineage: Bacteria > Pseudomonadati > Pseudomonadota > Alphaproteobacteria > Sphingomonadales > Erythrobacteraceae > Erythrobacter > Erythrobacter sp. W302b. Next base: position 870,586 of record NZ_JBKFDH010000001.1, read on the forward strand.
GTGGCGACGGTGACCGAGATCTACGACTATATGCGTCTGCTGTGGGCGCGGGTGGGGACGCCCTATTCGCCGACGACGGGCGAGCCGATCAGCGCGCAGACCGTCAGCCAGATGGTCGACCGGGTGATGGCGCTGCCCGAAGGCACGCGGCTGTACCTGCTCGCCCCCGTGGTGCGCGGGCGCAAGGGCGAATACCGCAAGGAGCTGGCCGAATGGCAGCGGCAGGGCTTCACCCGCGTGCGGATCGACGGGGAGATCTATCCGATCGAGGAGGCCCCCGCGCTCGACAAGAAGTTCAAGCACGACATCGAAGTGGTGGTTGACCGGATCGCGGTGAAGGACGGGCTTCAGACCCGCCTCGCCGAGAGCTTCGAGCAGGCGCTGAAGCTGGCCGAGGGGCTGGCCTATGCCGATCTGGCCGATGGCGTGGTGCCGGGGCGCGAGGCGGAGGCGCAAGGCGGCGCGATGAAGGGCGCGGGCCTGCCGCCCAACCGCATCGTCTTCTCCGAGAAATTCGCCTGTCCGGTCAGCGGTTTCACCATCGAGGAAATCGAACCGCGCCTATTCTCCTTCAACGCCCCGCAAGGCGCCTGCCCGGCCTGCGACGGGATCGGGGAGAAGATGCTGTTCGATCCGCAGCTGGTGGTGCCCAACGAGGCGCTCAGCCTCAAGCAGGGGGCAGTCGTGCCCTGGGCCAAGTCCAACCCGCCGTCGCCCTATTACATGCAGGTGCTCGCCAGCCTCGCCAAGGCCTACGGCTTCGACCTCACCACGCCGTGGAAGGATCTGGAGCCCGATCAGAAGCTCATCATCCTCCACGGCACGGGCGGGATGCCGGTGCCCCTGACCTTCAAGGACGGCCGCCGCGAATACACTGTCAACAAGGCTTTCGAGGGCGTGATCGGCAACCTCAACCGCCGCATGATGCAGACCGAAAGCGCGTGGATGCAGGAGGAGCTCGCCAAGTACCAGACCGCGCAGCCCTGCGAGACCTGCGGGGGCAAGCGGCTGAACGAGAAGGCGCTGAGCGTGAAGGTCGCCGGCGCGGATATCTCCACGCCCGTGCAGATGAGCGTGGCGGATGCCAAGGCGTGGTTCCTGGGGCTCGACGCGCAGCTCACCCCGCAGCAGTCGCAGATTGCCAAGGCGATCCTCAAGGAGATCAACGAGCGGCTGGGCTTCCTCGACAATGTCGGGCTCGACTACCTCAACCTCGACCGCACCAGCGGCACCCTGTCGGGGGGCGAAAGCCAGCGTATCCGCCTCGCCAGCCAGATCGGCAGCGGCCTCTCGGGCGTGCTCTATGTGCTCGACGAGCCCAGCATCGGCCTCCACCAGCGCGACAATGACCGGCTGCTCGAAACATTGAAGCGCCTCCGCGACCTCGGCAACACGGTGATCGTCGTCGAGCACGATGAAGACGCGATCCGCGCCGCCGACCATATCGTCGACCTCGGCCCCGGCGCGGGGGTGCATGGCGGCGAGGTCGTGGCCGAGGGGACGCTGAAGCAGATCCTCAAGGCCAAGGGCTCGCTCACCGCCGACTACCTCACCGGCAAGCGCAAGATCGAAGTGCCCGCCAAGCGCCGCAAGGGCAACGGGCACCACATCGTCGTCAAGAACGCCCGCGCCAACAACCTCAAGGGCGTCACCGCCAAGATCCCGCTCGGCACCTTCACCTGCATCACCGGGGTCAGCGGGAGCGGCAAGTCCTCGCTCACCATCGACACGCTCCAGGCGGGAGCCAGCCGCGTCCTCAACGGCGCGCGCGTGATCGCGGGGGCGCACGATGCCATCACCGGGCTTGAATATTGCGACAAGGTCATCGAGATCGACCAGTCCCCCATCGGCCGCACCCCGCGCTCCAACCCCGCCACCTACACCGGCGCCTTCACCCAGATCCGCGACTGGTTCGCCGGCCTCCCCGAAAGCCTCGCGCGCGGCTACAAGCCCGGGCGCTTCTCCTTCAACGTCAAGGGCGGCCGCTGCGAGAAGTGCCAGGGCGACGGCCTCATCAAGATCGAGATGCACTTCCTCCCCGACGTCTACGTCACCTGCGAGGAATGCGGCGGCAAGCGCTACAACCGCGAGACGCTGGAGGTGAAGTTCAAGGGCCACTCGATCGCCGACGTGCTCGACATGACGATCGAGGACGCCGAGGAATTCTTCAAGGCCGTCCCCCCGATCCGCGAGAAGATGCGGATGCTGAACGAGGTGGGCCTCGGCTACGTAAAGGTCGGCCAGCAGGCGACGACTTTATCGGGTGGGGAAGCCCAGCGGGTGAAGCTGGCGAAGGAACTGGCGAGGCGCTCGACCGGGCAGACGCTTTACATCCTCGACGAGCCGACCACGGGCCTGCACTTCGAGGACGTGCGCAAGCTGCTCGAAGTGCTGCACCGGCTGGTGGAGGGCGGCAATTCGGTGGTGGTGATCGAGCACAACCTCGACGTGATCAAGACCGCCGACTGGATTATTGACCTTGGCCCCGAGGGCGGGGTGAGGGGCGGGGAGGTGGTTGCCGTCGGAACACCCGAACAGGTCGCCAAGGAGCCTCGTTCCTTTACCGGGCAATACCTCGCGCCTTTGCTCCAACGGTAGGCAACTACAGCCTGTCCTGAACTTGTTTCAGGATCGCGGAGGGCACGCCGGAGAAGGTGGTGAAGGAGCCGCGGTCGTTCACGGGGCAGTATCTGGCGGGGTTGTTGGGGAAGTAGTCCTCCCCTCCCGCCTGCGGGAGGGGCTGGGGGTGGGAATGCGGCAAGCGCTGATCCTCCCCAGCAAGGGGAGGGGGACCACCGAAGGTGGTGGAGGGGCAGGCGAGGCTGCTCCGAACACCCCCGTCATGCTGAATTCATTTCAGCATCCATCCCGAGGCCCCGGAATGGTTCATCCGAAGGCATGAAGAAGGCGCAAGAGATTGCGTTTGGCGGAAGTCCAAATGGAGTACACTTATTCAATTCCTCAATAAAATCCAGTACACCCAATATTTTTGAAATGTTTACACGCTGATCTATCAATTGCAGCGCAATATTTTCTAACAAGATTCAAATAATCGAGAAAATCCTTAGGTGTAAGAGTTGCTGAAGGGTCCCCATGTGCGATCTTTGTTCTGCGATCAATAATTTGATCTACCGCATTCCCGGCAATGTATGTTTGAGTCTTGAGATAAATCTTTAGGGAGATGTCAAGATCTTTTACACCAAACCGAGATAAAAACTTCTTTATTTCAGTCGAAGTTGGATTACCAAACCCGTCTTTGTAGGACGCATCTTCCTCGATGCTAGGCAGTGGCTTTGTGATGTCTAAAATATCTGACTTAGCATTGAGGCGTCTCGCCGCGCGCACTAGCTTGTCGGGATCATCGCTTTGCCTCAGCGCCTTTATCTCACCTTTCAGATACTGATACCGGAAGGTGTCCGGCATAATGTCTCCGTTCTTCCCGCAAGCGATGGCGCGCTCAAGTAGAAGTTCAGCGAGATCTTCTACATAGCCCTGAATGTGGCTTGAAAGAAGCACGGTCGCCGCCCTTATGAGGGCATTGGTATGAAAGGAGCTGTCAACGAGTTTTTTTCTGATGACTCGTACCCTTGAATTCCCCAACACCTTTAGGTGCTTCACTTCTTCAAGGCGATCTTCAAATTTTTGGAAGGCCCGACTATATGTCATTGCTAACCGATGGAGATATTGAGGTGAACCATGGCCGTATTCCAGAGTGCAAACCGAAGCGTGGTTCTACTTTTGTGATCCACCGCTCTACTGATTAGATCGCTAAATTCCTCGTTCAACAGAAGTGCATTATGAACTGCTTGGTATTCATCGGCAATCTCAAGTGCCGTTTCGCGGGGTAGATCGCAAAGCGATAGCATATGCATATCCACAAGCGCTTTATTGATTGGTGCTGATCGTGCACCGATCGTTGGTCTACGGAATGCGTCTTTGACGCCAAAGATTGAAATGGCATTATTCAGGCCAGTCAGCCAAGTAACGCGGAGTTGCTCAATTTTTTGTTCATCGTATTTTTGACCAAACTCGGCCATCGAGTTTAACCAAAATTTCTGAGGCGTTCTGTAAGTTTGAAGCCCTAATTCCTTAAACGCGAAAAATCTAAGAATGAGCTCCTCGCCCCTCATGCGAGAATCTGGCTCCTTCCGCCTCAATACTTCTAGAAACGACTTGTTTTCGGCCAAATCACTAAGAAGTTCAATAAAGGCGCCGCGATAGACGCAATTTCGTAATTCTTGAGCATTGAGGGGGACGGTGTTTGAATTCAATCTCTCAAAAACATCGAATCTTAGGTCGTCATCTGAGTCATTGGTTATAACCACACATCGAAGAGTGTAGCTAAGCATCTTATTCTGTAGATTTCTGGGAAGCTGAAAAAAGCTCTTCCCATTCAACTCAGAAAGTGTCTCCAGTCCTTGAAGTGCAAATTGGTTATCGTGAAATCTGTAAAGCGAATAAAGTCTTTGCTGGCCATCGATAACTTCATTTTCGAAATCAGCGTCTTGTGCGAAATAACAGGGTGGGATCGGAACGTTAAGCAACATTGACTCGATTAGTCTCGACGCCAATCCGTTGGGCCATACATAGCGACGCTGTAACTTGGGACGGCCACTCAATGGCTTCAAATGCAAGATGCCCCGCTCAATTTGGTCGAGTAGGGCTCCAACAGTAAGGTCGTATGGCTGTGTGATCAGCTTCCGCGAAGTCGGTGGAGTTGCCTGTGGGTCACCAGCATCATCCGGCTCCCAAAGCTGCCTCTCATGATTGTCCATGGTCTAAACGCCTCCGGCCTGACGGTATCTGCTTTGAAAATCGAAGTGAAGCGACGATGTTTGAGGATTGGGGATAGCGCGTATCGCGCGATTCTGCACTCGCCCGTTTCCTACATCCCCACCCCCAGCATACCCTCCCACCCAAGCGTCGGCCCTGCGCACCTCCCTCCCGTCAGCCCCTTCGTCCCGCCAGCCCCTCGGCGCGCTGTCACGGGGGCAGGGGCCTCGGGCGCTCCGCGTAGGGGAGGGATAGCGGGGGCGGGGCTTTGCGGCACGTCCGCCGCTTGCTGGGAGCCGCTTGCTCATGGACCGCATCAACCCCGCCGCCTTCGCTCCGCCCGCCCATGACAACACGCGCAAGCTGCCCAAGGGGCCTTCGCCGATGCTCGATCCCGACGCGCAGGCGTTTGTGGCCGACTGGCTCGGCCATGTGGAGGCCGGGCGGATCGGGGGGCACCTTAATGGGCCTGCTGGTTCAGCCTCCGGCGGTGCTGCGCCACCGCTGCTTGAGGCCCGTCCGGTCAACGAGGAGGCCCGCGCCATCGTGCTCGCCAATGAGCGGCTGTTGCTGGGCCGTCGCCGCTCGCTGCCCGAATAAGGGCGCGCGGTGTCGCGGGCTGTCGTGTGGTCGACAGGTCTTGCGCATTCATCGCGGGTTTTGGCGGGGTTGTGACGGCGCTTGTCGGGGGTTGGCGGGGCTTGCGGATCGCGCTCAGGCGGCGGGTGCGGCCGCGCTCGCGCGGGCATCCCAGCGGCTGAGCGCGGCGAAGGTCAGCGCCCCGCACGCCGCCATCCACAGGAAGGCGCCGGGCACGCCCAGGCCCCAGTCGAGCACGCCCAGCACGGCCATCTGCACCCCGATCGCCGCCAGCGCCGCGCGGCGGGCGGTGGATCCGGCGAGGCCCGCGATGATCGGCACGGCGAGCACCGCGGCAATCGCTCCGGCATCGAGCACGAGGTTGCGCAAGGACTCCCCCTGCATCGCCAGCACCGCCGCGACCGCCGCCGCCGCCACTGTCGCCAGCCGCGCGGCGTGCAGCAGAGCGAGGGGGGAGGCCTCGGGGCGGAGGCGGCGGTATCCGCTCTCCGTCACCACGGCCGAGACGGCGAGCAGGGCGGAATCGACCGAGGAGAGGATCGCTGACACCAGCGCTCCGGTGAAGACGATCAGCAGCCACGGCGGGAACAGGGCTTGGGCGAGGCTGGGGAGGTACGCCTCGTCCGCGCCGAAGGTGACGCCGAGGATGGGGGCGAGCTGCGGGCCGAACAGGCCGAAGCTGACCGGGATCAGCCCGACGGTGAGGTAGATCGCCGCTCCCCACAAGGCGCCCCGCCGCGCGACCTCGGGCGAGCGGGCGGCGAGGGTGCGGGACAGCGCCTCCTGGCTGACCATGGTGCCGGCAATGGGGATGAGCCACAGCTCGATGCGGTCGATCCAGCTCTCACCCGGCGCGGTGAAGCTCCAGATGGTCGGCGGGGCGGCGGCCCACATGGCGGTGAGGCCGCCCGATGCCTCCGCCATCAGCGCGAACAGGATGAGAATCGCGAAGATGATGACGATGCCCTGCACGATGTCGGTGACGACATCTCCGGCGAGGCCGCCGAACAGGGTGTAGGTCATCACCAGCAGCGTGGCACCGATCAGCGCGGGCGTGAAATCGAGGCCCGATGCGCTCGAAATGATCGTGGCAAAGGCAAACAGCTGCGCGGCCGACCAGGTGGTGGCGGACAGCGCGATGACGATAGCGGCGAGGCTCTCGGTCGCGGGGCCGAACTTGCTGCGCAGGAAATCGGCGATGGTGATGAAGCCGCCGCTCCTGAGACGGTGGGCGAAGAACAGCGCGATGGCGAGGATGCCGATGGCATAGGCAAAGGGCTCGGCCCGGGCGCCCGCGATCCCGTCACGCGCGACCTCGCCCGAGGTGGCGATCAGGCTTTCGGAGGCGAACCAGGTGGCGAACAGGCTCATGCCAACGGCGAAGGGGCCGAGGCTGCGACCGGCCACGAGATAGTCGGCATCGGACTTTGCCCCGCGCCCGGCCCACACGGCCAGCGCAATCTGGGCAGCGACATAGAGCACGATCAGCGTGAGCGTGATGACGACGTTCCCCCTGCAAACCGCGCGAAGTCCTAACCGGGCAGACACTGAACGCAAGAGCCGAAGGGACGCAATCGTCAGGCGGCTGCATCCGGCAGGGGCAAGAGCGCGTTACTGAAGGCGGATGGGAAACAGCGCAAAGGAGTGCCGCATCATGCCGTTCAAGATTTTCCGTCCCACCTCGGTCTTGGCCGCTGCTCTGGCTCTGACTGCGCTGGGCGCGGCGGTGCAGGCGGGGACGATCAACTCCAACCTCCAGATCGAACCCGGTCAGACCTTCGAGCTGGGCGGCGGGCAGGAAGGGGGCTTTGTCGTCACCGGCACAAACACCGGGCCGGTTGCGGTGGTGGTGCTGAGCAAGGCCGAAGGCGCCGCAGAAGTGGGGCGCGCGACAGTCGCACCGGGCGGAGCGGTCGATGCGCAGATTGCGCCGGGCGAGATGGCCTTGCTGCGCAATACGTCGGACCAGAAGACCGCGACATTGAAGCTCAAGGTTACCGGCGATACGTCGAGCCTCGGGATGAGCTACGCGGAAAACCCCTAGGCCGCTCAGTCGGCGATCAGTGCCAGTTCGACATCGGCGTGGCCGCGCGCGACCATGCCGAGTTCTTCGGCGGCGGCGCGGCTGACATCGATCAGCCGCCCGCGCGTGAAGGGGCCGCGATCATTGACGCGCACGATGACGCTGCGGCCATTGGCGGGGTTGGTGACACGCACGCGGCTGCCAAAGGGCAGGCTGCGGTGGGCTGCGGTCAGGTCGGAATTATCGAACCGCTCACCGCTGGCGGTCCGGCGGCCATTGAACTTGGACGCGTAGTAGGAGGCGCTGCCACGGCCGAGGACGGTTTCCTGCGGGGCGGAGGGAGCTGGCTCTTCGATCGCTGCGGCAGGTACGGTGACCTCAGCAGTCGGCTGGAGCGGCACCAATTCAATGATCGCCGCGCTGGTGGCAGGCTCGATCCGCGAGGTGGCCGCATCCGGAGTCGCCGCTGACGACGCAGCAAGCGGCGCAAGGCCGAGCAAGCCGGCGAGTGCGATGGCTTGCAAGGTCCGCGTCGCGGCACTGCGGGCATCAAGGCCATGGATGCGATTTCCCGTCCGCATGGCGGGGCGGATAGGGCGGGGACCTTCCCAAAAGCAAACCAGGTTAGCATTTCGTCGCCGGGAGGGTTCCAGTGGGGAGTGAGTTGCCCTGGAAATGCGATGAACCGTTGGAACATCGGCCGACGCGTGGCCATCGGCGTAGGCCTTTTGCGCGAGGCGACTCGGGCAAGGGTGATGGGCCGGGAGGCCAGCGGGCCCGCCCAATGCAAATGGGGCCGGCATTGCTGCCGACCCCACTCTCACCGGCGTGTGGATGACCCTCGCTCCTGATGCGTCCGGCGAACCTTCGGCATCTTTTCGCTCCGGGCCATGCTTGGCGCCCGATGTCTAACCTCTCGCTGCCCGGTCTTGCGACTGGCTTTGCCAGAGCTTCGTCACCGGCGCTCGCGCCGGCATCCGGCTTTGCTTCTGCCAGCTGCGTCCACCGTCCCGCCGAAGCCGGTCGATTTTCGCTGCCTTGCGCATTCGCTCGGCCGAGACCGCGTTCCTTTACCGATCTGAAGCGCGGCGGCTTGGGGGCTTTCGCCGGTTCCGCTGCTCTTCCGTCCGGCCAGGTTCTTGGCCTGTCCGGTGTCATCGCGTCGCTCTCACCCGTTAATGAGCTGACTTGCCTTTGGCCGAAGCCTCCTGCATGCCGTCTCCAGCTGAGCGCGTGGACAGATGCCACCGCCATCTTTGGGATCAAAACCTCAGGTTCTTCAAGGCCTTGCGGCTTTCCGTTCCGGTTGCTTCGTGTCCCGAAGACAAGTTGAAGGTGCGCCTGAATCGGCGATCTGACAACATTCCAACCGGTGAGTTTTCCACTTCAGGCGATTTGTCCTGTGGACACGAGTGGATAAGTCAACGCTTCGTCGCAATCATCACGAAGCGGCGCAAAGAGCGGACACAGAACCGCCTTCAAGCTGTCAGGATAGGGACTTCAGGCCGCTCCACCCAGCGGCCCGACTCGGTTTTCCCCGCCTTGAGTCCCGATCAGGCGTCGCGGTTGCGGCGCGAGAGCAGGCGCAGGCGCAGGCCATTCAATTTGATGAAGCCCTCGGCGTCCTTCTGGTCATAGGCCCCGGCGTCGTCTTCGAAGGTCACATGGGCCTCCGAATAGAGCGAGTAGGGCGACTTGCGGCCCACCACGCTCGCCAGCCCCTTGTAGAGCTTGAGGCGCACGGTGCCGGTGACCTTGTCCTGCGAATGGTCGATCGCGGCTTGCAGCATCTCGCGCTCGGGCGAGAACCAGAAGCCGTTGTAGATGAGCTCGGCATATTTCGGCATGAGCTCGTCCTTGAGATGCGCCGCGCCGCGATCGAGGGTGATCTGCTCGATCCCGCGATGCGCGCGGGCGTAGATTTCGCCGCCGGGAGTTTCGTACATCCCGCGGCTCTTCATCCCGACGAAGCGGTTCTCAACCAGATCGAGCCGGCCGATGCCGTGCTTGCGGCCGAGATCGTTCAATGCGGCCAGCAGCGTGGCGGGCGACATGGCCTCGCCGTTCAGGGCGACGCCGTCGCCCTTCTCGAAGTCCACCGTAATGTATTCCGGCTGGTCGGGCGCGTCCTCAGGATTGACTGTGCGCGAATAGACATAGTCGGGGGTTTCCTCCCATGGGTCTTCCAGCACCTTACCCTCGGACGAGGTGTGGAGGAGGTTCGCGTCGGTCGAGAAGGGGCTGTCGCCGCGCTTGTCCTTGGGCACCTGAATCTGGTGCGCCTCGGCCCAGGCGATCAGCGCGGTGCGGCTGGTGAGGTTCCATTCGCGCCAAGGGGCGATGACCTTGATGTCGGGATCGAGCGCATAGGCGCTGAGTTCGAACCGCACCTGGTCATTGCCCTTGCCCGTCGCGCCATGGGCGATGAAGTCGGCGCCGGTCTGGTGCGCGATCTCGACGAGACGCTTGGAGATCAGCGGGCGGGCGATGCTGGTGCCGAGCAGATAATCGCCCTCGTAGCGGGCATTGGCGCGCATCATCGGGAAGACGAAATCGCGCACGAATTCCTCGCGCACATCCTCGATGAAGATGTGATCGTCGGGAATGCCCATGGCGCGAGCCTTGGCGCGCGCGGGTTCGATTTCTTCGCCCTGGCCGAGATCGGCGGTGAATGTCACCACCTCCAACCCGCGCTCGACGCTCAGCCACTTGGCGATGACGCTGGTATCGAGACCGCCCGAATAGGCGAGGACGACTTTCTGGGGCTGGGCCATGGCACGCTTCCTTGGGAATGATTGCGCGGCGCCCTAACAGCGCGCGCGGGCGGGGGCAATCGCGCTTTCGTGCATGGTTGGGCGGGACCGCCTAATGTCCTCAGATGTGTGAACATTCCATGCGACTTCGGCCCGCCGATCGTGTATGGGGGCAGCGGGATCGTTATTTGTGGAGGGCACAATCATGCATCGATCCCTGTACAGCGCTTTGCTGGCGCTTCCCCTGATTTCCGCGCCGGTGATGGCGCATGAGGTGCTCCATGGCGGGCACGATGGCCACGCCCATGCCAAGGGCTGCGGCCATCAGGCCATCGATCACGCCGGCCATGTCGATTACCTGCACGACGGGCACCTCCACCACGCGCATGACGGGCATGTCGATGAGCATGTGATCGAGGTGAGCGATGCCAATCCCGATGCGGAGGAACTTGTGGCGCGGGTCACCACCGACGATCATCCGCACGGACATGCGGGCGAGGAGCATATGACCGTCCAGCACGGCGATCACATGGATTTCGTGCATGACGGGCATCTGCATCACCGGCACGGCGATCACACCGACGATCATGGCGTGGTGAAGCTCGTCGGGGCCTGACACGAGCGGGGAAGGCCGCATCGGCGGCAATTCTCCTTTCAGAATTCGGTGCTAGACCCCTGCCATGCGGTGCAAACCGGCCGCGTGGGAGGGGTCCGAGAATGCTGACAATGTGGAGCAAGGCGCGCGAACTGGCGGACATGACCCCGCCCGAGCGCAATCGCTGGGTCGATTTTCTGCGCGCGGTTTCCATCATGGCCGTGGTGATCGGCCACTGGCTGATGGCGGGGCTCTATGTCGACGCTTCCGGCGAGCTGCGGCGCGGTGACCTTTTGTCGGTAGCCGAATGGACCCATTGGCTGACTTGGGGCTTTCAGGTCATGCCGGTGTTCTTTCTGGTCGGCGGCTATTCCAATTCAGTGAGCTGGGCTGCGACCACCGCCAAGGCTCCGCGCGATCAGGCCGGTGTTTACCGTGACTGGCTGGCGAGCCGGGTGCAGCGCCTGATCACGCCGACCTTCCCGGTGCTGCTGCTGTGGGCGGCGCTGGCTGTGGTGATGACTCAGGTCGGCCTGCCGCGGACACAGATCCGCATGGCGACCGAAGCGGCGCTGATCCCGGTGTGGTTCCTTGCGGTCTATTTGCTGGTGACGGCCTTCACGCCGATCGCCTATCGCGCGTGGCAAAGGTTCGGGTGGCTCAGCTTTGCCGTCTTCATCCCGGCCGCGATGCTGACCGATTGGCTGACCTTCACTGCCAAGGTGCCGTGGGTCAACTTCACCAATTTCCTCTGGGTGTTCCTCGGCATTCACCAGCTGGGCTTTGCCTGGCGCGCGGGCAAGTTTGCGGCGACGTGGTTTGCGTGGGTATGGTTCGCGGTGTCGCTGGCGATCCTCGTGTCGATCACGGTTTACGGCTTCTACCCCGTCTCGATGGTGTCCGCGCCGGGCGGCTTTTCCAATTCCCTCCCGCCGACCCTGGCGCTGTTCGCGCTGGGCGCGGTGCAGATCGGGCTGGTGCTCGCGTTGGAGCCGGCGGGGCGGCGGATGCTCGACCACGTAGGCGTCTGGACGGCGACGGTGCTGATGAACGGGATGATCATGACCGTGTTCCTGTGGCACCTCACCGCCTTCGTGCTGGTGATGACCGTCGCTTGGCTGGCCTTGGGCGGGGCGGGGCTTGATCCCGTTCCGGGCACGGGTGCCTGGTGGGCGAGCCGCCCACTGTGGATCGCGCTCTATATCCTCGCCCTGCTGCCGATGATCGCCATCTTCGCGCGGCATGAGCGCAGCTTCGGTCCGATCCGCGGCGGTCGCACGGTGCCGCGCCTGCGCGCGGTGCTGGGCGTGCTGGCGATCTGCGCGGGACTCGGAGCGACGGCCGGGCTGACGATCGCCAGCCCCGAAGGCGTATCCGGCGTGCGCTGGTGGGTGATCGCCCTGCCACTGGTGGGAGCGGCGCTGATGGGCTTTGGCCCGGTCTACCGTCCCCGTAACCGTCCGGGATCGAGCGGGGAGCCCGCTTAACTGCCGATCAGATAATCCCGTGTGATCGGCAGGGCATGACGGCTGCGGACGTACTGGATCTGGTAATTGCACATCCCGCCATTCTCGAAGACGGTCGCCGCGCCCGCGAGGTAAAAAGTCCACATGCGGAAGAACCGCTCGTCATGCAGGGCGATGATCGCCTCGCGGTTGGCGAGGCAATTGGCGTACCAGGCGCGGATTGTCTTGGCGTAGTGCAGCCGGAGCGTCTCGACATCGGCGGCAATCAGGCGGACCTTCTCGCTGGCCGCCAGCGTTTCGGACAGGGCAGGGATATAGCCGCCGGGGAAGACGTATTTCCGGGTGAAGGCATCGGTCGTGCCGGGCCCGCCGAAACGGCCGATGGTGTGGAGCAGCATCACCCCGTCATCCGCCAGCATGCGCGCACAATCGGCAAAGAAGGTCTCGAACTGCGCGCGGCCCACATGTTCGAACATCCCGACCGAGACGATCCGGTCGAACCGGCGTCCGCTGGCGGCGGTGTCGCGGTAATCCTCCAGCAGGATCGTCACCTTGTCGGCGACCCCGGCGGCGTGCACCCGTTCCCGGGCGAGCGCAGCCTGTTCCTCGGACAGGGTGATGCCCGTCACCCGCACATCGTGGTGCTTGGCCAGATGGATCGCCAGTCCGCCCCAGCCGCAGCCGATATCAAGCACTTGCTGCCCGGCTGACAGCGCCAGCTTCTTCGCGATATGCGCCAGTTTCGCCCCCTGCGCTTCGGCCAGCGTGGTCACGCCTTCGGGCCAATAGGCGCAGGAATACTGCCAATGCTCCGCGTCCAGCATCATGGCATAGAGCGGATTGCCGATGTCATAATGGTGCGCGACGTTCTGCTTGGACCCGACGCGGTTGTTGATCTGTTCGGCGGCAAAGCTCGCGCGGTTGATCAAGCGCTTCATCCGGCTTGGCTTGCCGATATCGCCGCCCTTGTCCCACGGATTGTTGGCGCGCAGCAGGCTGACGAGGCCCATCACGTCGCCTTCCTCGATCAGCAGCCGCCCATCGATAAAGGCCTCCGCCGCACCGAGCCGGGGGTCGAGCAGGATGTCGCGCGGCACGCGGGCATCGGTAAAGCGCAGCACGATCTCGGGAAAGCCGGGCGTGCTCGTGCCATAGGTGCTGGCGCTGCCATCGGCGAAGACAATGCCGAGGCGGCCTTGCTTCACAGCGCGCGACAAAAACCGGTCGAGGAGAGGCTTGCTCATGAGGCTTCTTTCAAGGATGCTGGCGAGCGTAAGCTTAGCCGGGAAAGCGGCTTTCGCAATATCACCGGTTCGAGGGCAGGGGAGTGCGGCCATGGCCGAAGCGAAGACAACGATCACCGATGTTGCGGCCGAGGCGTTCATCGCGGCCGTCGAACCCCCGGCCAAGCGTGAAGAGGCGCAAGTGCTCGATGCCCTGTTCCGCAAGGTGACAGGCGAGGCGCCGAAGATGTGGGGGCCTACGATCATCGGCTATGGCGCGTATCACACCGTTTATGACAGCGGCCGCAAGGTGCATTCGCTGCGGATCGGGTTTTCGCCAAGAAAGGCCAAGCACTCGCTCTATCTCTCCATCGGCTGCCGCACGCCCGAGGACGAGGCGCGCCGCCAGCAGGCGCTGGCGCGGCTCGGCAAGTATGCGCAGGGCGCGAGCTGTCTCTACGTCAACAAGCTCGCCGATATCGACCTTGCCGTGCTGGAGGAAATGATCGCCGAGAGTTGGGCGGCTTCGCTGCGCGACCTTCCCTGATCGGCGTCAGACCCCGGCGTACCACTGGTAGCCGGCGACATCCTCCCAGAACCCGCCCTTGCCCTGACCGATATCGTCGAAGCTTTTGACTGCTTCGATCGCCTTCACATATTTCGCCTGCTTGTAGCCCAACTGCCGTTCGATCCGCATCCGCAGCGGCGCGCCGTTCTTCTCCGGCAGGGGCTCGCCATTGAGGCTGTGGGCGATGATTGTCTGCGGGTGATAGGCATCGACCATGTCGATGCTCTCGTAATAATCGCGCCCGTAGAGCACATCGGCGCAGCGGAAGACGATGAAGTTCGCCCCCTCCTTGACCTTCGCCGTATCCAGCAGCGCGGCGAGCTGCGGGCCCTGCCATTCGCCGATCGCGCTCCAGCCTTCGACGCAGTCGTGCCGGGTGATCTGGGTGCGCTGCGGGAGCGCTCTGACCTCGGCGAGCGTGAGGGTGAGCGGATTTTCGACCAACCCCGTCACCTCGAGCTTCCATTCGGGAAAGCCCTTGGCCAGTTGCTCCTGATAGAACGGATCGGCGACCGTCACCGATCCATTGCCCCGGAATGTGGGGGAACGTTCGGCGCGGGAATATTCGGGCGCGAGGCCCTGCTTGCCCGCGAGCGCACGATGGGCGATGCGGTGCCCGTCCTCGGCGGCCTTGAACAGGCTCTTGGCGGTCTCGCTCTCGTTGATCTTGGAGCAGGCCGCCGCGCCCATGGCGGCGATCCCGGCAAGCAGCGAACGGCGCGGCAGATCAACCATGGGCGGGCGCTCCATCTTCGGGGGGCAAGGCGTCGGGTTCGGGTAGAGCCGGAGCGGACGGGGGCGCCGCATCCGCGCGCTTGCCGCCGGTGATCATCTCGATAATCAGCCGCCAGTCGATCAGCGCCAGCACGATGTGGATCACGAAGAAACCGAAGATCCCCCAGGCGGCGATGAAATGCAGCGAGCGCGCACTCTGCCGCCCGCCGAGCACGTCGAGCAGCCAGGGCGCGGCGGCCTGAAAGCCCGGACTGATCGCGAGACCGGTGAACAGCATCAGCGGCAGCAGCACGCCGAACACCACGCCATAAAGGATACGCTGCACCGGGTTGTAACCACGCGCTGCCCCGTCGCCCGAATGCGCTTTGACTGAGGCAATCACCGCACCCGGCGTCCAGTCGCGCGGGGTGGTGGTGAGATCGCGGCGGAAATGGCCGTTGACCAGCATGGCGACCCAGATGAACAGCAGCCCCACGCCGAACGGCCAGGCTGCCGTAGTATGCCAGTCACGCGCGAGGGCGAGATTGTAATGCTGCGGGATCGTCGCCCAGCCGGGAAACTTGATGACGCTCAGCCAGGCATCCTTGGGATCGAAGCCATAATCGCCCCAGTAGAGATAGCGGTGCGCGTTGGAGATATTCAGCCCGGTCATGAACAGCACAATGATCGTGGCGGCATTGACCCAATGCCACAGCCGGGTCGAGAGCGCGTGCTTTTTCATGTGCTTGCCCCCGCCGCCTGCGCCTGTTCGCGGGCGAGCCAGATGACATCGCGCGGCTGATCGAGCAGATGCTGGCCGCTATCGATGAACAGGCTCTGCCCGCTTTCCAGCGCGCCGCTGCTCAGGAACAGCGCCGCATTGGCGATCTCGTCAGCGCCGGTCTTGCGCTGGAGCAGGTTGAGGCGGTGTGAAATCTCGGTCTCCTCCTCGCGCTGGTCATGGCTGGCCAGCACGGCCCCCGGCGCGAGGCCATAGACCCTGACGCCCGTGTTCTGGTTGCCCTTGGCCAGCATCCCGATGGTGGAAGCCAGCGCGTGTTTGGACATGGTGTAACTGAAGAAATCGGGATTGGTGTTTTCGATCTTCATGTCGGTCACGTGGATCACGCAGCGCATGGCGGGGCTCATCGCGTGGGCGATGAAGGCCTGGGCAAGGCGGGCCGGGGCAAGCGCGTTGATCTGCATTGCAGACCTGTTCGTTGCCGGATCAAGTTCGGTTACACCGTCGTAGTCGAAGACCGACGCGGAGTTCACAAGGCACCGCCAGTCGGGCAGCCGCGCCGCGAGCCCCGTCACCGCGGCCACCGCCGCCTCGTCGTCGGCAAGATCGAAAGCGATCGTCTCGGCCGAGGGCAGAGTGGCGGCGAGCGCTTCGGCGGCGGTGGCGGAGGCGCGGTAATGGATCACCACGTGCCACCCAGCCTCGGCAAAGCGGCGCACGATTGCAGCGCCAATACGGGTCGCCCCGCCGGTTACAAGCACGGCAGGGCGGGTCATGCGGCAGATTGTACGGTGTGGGGCATGGCCCAGCGCTAACAGGGCAGGGGCCGCGCTTCAATCGGGGAGCGCGGCGCAGCCCCTGCCGGTCGTAGCTGAACGGGCAAGAACGCCGCTGGCGGTGGGACCAGCGGCGTTCAGCCCGTTAGAGAGTGTCACTTAGCGGCAGCGTGCTTCGCCGCGATCGATTTCGCGGCCCAGCAGACCCCCGGCGAGACCGCCGAGCACGGTGCCAAGGGTACGGTCACCGCGGGTGTCGACTGTGCGGCCCAGCAGGGCCCCGCCGACTGCGCCAATCACGAGACCGGTCGTGCCGTTGTCGCGCTTGCAGTAGTAGCGGCCATCATTTCCGCGCCAGATGCGGTCATTGCGCGAGAGGCGGCGGCCACGGTCGTCCCAGTCGCGACCACGGTCACGATAGTGACGACGGTCGCGGCGGTCACGCCAGTCGTCGCGGTCGCCATAAGCGGCGACGCTGGTGAAGGGCGCCGCACTGTTATTGAAGTTGGCGAAAATCGGCGCGGGCGCTGCGGGCAGTTCGGCTGCCTGCGCAGGGGCGGCAAAGACTGCCATCGAACCGGCAGCGGCGGCGAGCAGGGCAAGGTTTTTCATATCATTCATCCTTGTGGCGGCTCCCCGATGGAGCGACCCCCTTTTCGTTCAGATTACTCGAACGCAGGATGAACGCGGCTTTCAGGAAACCGCCAGATTTGTTCAGCTGAGGGTGCTTTGAGATGAACCGTGGCTCAACCGCGCCGGGCCGCGGCTTTGGCGCGCAGGCGCGGCGTGAGCGGGTCGAGATCGGCCAGCTGCGCCAGGTCTTCTGCAGTCGCCTTGCCTGCCACCAGCGCCCGAAACACCCGCGCAACGCTCCAGTCCGCCGCGCCGATGGCGACGCGCTCAAGCGAATCGCCCGCCGCGACCGCTCCGGTCTCGATCACGCGGAAATACCAGCCGCAGCGCCCGGAGGTAACGATCTGCGCGACCATGCCCTTGTGACCGAAGCGGTGCTCGATCTTCCAGCACGGCTGGCGCGGCTGGCTGATCTCGATCAGTGCGGTGCCAAGGCGGAAGCGGTCGCCGATATGCACCATGTCTTCTGTCAGGCCGGAGACGGCGAGATTCGAGCCGAACCCGCCGGGCTCGTCCAGCGCCGGATGGTCGCCGATGATCCCGCGCCACCAGGCGTGGTGGTCCAGCGGGTAGAGGTGCAGCGCCATCTCCGGCCCGCCGTGCACGGTGCGGTCGGCCTGCTCGTCAGGCGCGAGGCCTTCTTCCAGCACCTGCACCAGGCCTTCGCGGGGTCGTTTGGCAATGGCGCTGAGCTCGGCGCCGTTGAACGGGCGGGCGGTGCCGGTGCAGACGGCTTCGACGAAATGCTTCATGGCTTTCTCACGATAAGGTCGATCCAGTCGCGCTCGACATTGTCGAATCCCCCGGCCGTGTAGTGGAGGGTCTCGGCAATCTCCCACCCCGCCAGTGCTTCATATTGGGCGGCAAGCCACGTGGCATCGGGGAAGTTGTAGAAGCGGCCAAGCGCGTCGCGCCCCTCTGCGGTGCCCAGCTTGTAGCTGGCGAAGTGCCACCCGCCGGGACGCAAAGCGCGGTGGATGCGGGCGAGCACGTCGGGCAGGGCGGTGCGCGGGCAATGGAGCAGGCTGGCATGGGCCCAGACGCCATCATAGGCCGCTTCGGCTTCAAGTTCATCGAAGGCCATCACCCGCGCTCCGACATTCCAGCGCTCGTTCGCCTTGGCGACCATCGCCGGAGTGCCATCGGTGGCATCGACCGCAAAGCCGCGTGCCGCGATCCGCGCGGCATCCTGGCCGCCGCCGCAGCCCAGTTCCAGCACGTCTCCGCCCGCAGGCAGGCGGTCAAGGAAAGCATCGAGCTGGTAACTGTGCGCCTGCCCGAACTTCAGCACATAATGCGGCGCGCGCGCCTGATAGAAGGCAATGGTGTCGGGATCGGCGCTCAAGCTTGTTCCGCAGCAGCAGCAGCGGCGGCTTCGCGGTCGCGCTGGGCGCGGCTCTTCTTTTCGGCGGCGGTCTTCAGCTGGCCGCAGGCCGCATCGATGTCGCGCCCGCGCGGGGTGCGAACGGGGGCGGAGAAGCCGCCCTCGAACACGATTTGCGAGAAGCTGCGGATGCGATCGGGCGTTGAGGTTTCGTAACCGGCGCCGGGCCAAGGGTTGAACGGGATAAGGTTGACCTTGGCGGGCAGGTTGTATTCCCTGAGCAACCGGACAAGCTCGCGCGCGTCATCGTCGCTGTCGTTCTTGTCCTTGATCATCACATATTCGAAGGTGATGCGCCGCGCGTTCGACGCGCCGGGATAGTCGGCGCAGGCCTGAAGCAGGTCTTCGATCCCGTACTTCTTGTTCAAGGGCACCAGCTCGTCGCGCACCTCCTTGCGCACGCCGTGGAGGCTCACCGCAAGGTTCACCCCGATCTCCTCGCCGCAGCGCTCCATCATCGGGATGACCCCGCTGGTGGACAGGGTGATGCGCCGCTTGGAGAGGGCGAGGCCGTCGCCGTCCATCACCAGCTTGAGCGCATCGCGCACATGGTCGAAATTGTAGAGCGGCTCGCCCATGCCCATCATCACGATGTTGGTGAGCAGGCGGCCATCGGCGGTGTAGTGGCCCGCCTCATCATCCTCGTCGATGGCGTCGGCGTCGCTGGCCATGGAGCCGCGCGGCCATTCGCCGAGCGCGTCGCGGGCGAGCATCACCTGCCCGACGATCTCGCCGGGGGTGAGGTTGCGGACGAGCTTCATCGTGCCGGTGTGGCAGAAGGAACAGGTGAGGGTGCAGCCGACCTGCGAGGAGACGCACAGGGTGCCGCGCGTCTCGTCGGGGATGAAGACCATCTCGAAATCGTGGCCGTCGGCGGTGCGCAGCAGCCACTTGCGGGTGCCGTCGACCGAGTGCTGGGCCTCGACCACGTCGGGGCGGCCGATCACGAAACGTTCGGCCAGCCACGGGCGCATCGGCTTGGCGATGTCGGTCATCGCCTCGAAATCGATGACGCCGCGGTGGTAGAGCCAGTGGAACACCTGCTTGGCGCGCAGCTTGGCCTGCTTGGCATCGAGCCCCGCCTCCTCGAAGATCTCGCGGATGCGCGGGCGAGGCAGGCCGATCAGGTCGACGCGGCCATCGGCGCGCGGCGTGATGTCGCGCGCGGCGGGGACCGGGTCAACGAGGCCCGGAATGGACATGAGTGCGGTGTCGGACATGGGTTGGGGGCATATAGTGGGGTTGGAGAGATTTGACTATCCCCCGTCCCGGACGTGATCCGGGACCCCGCTCACTGTGCGGCAAGCAGCTGGACCCTGGATCAAGTCCGGGGCGGGGACGAGGGCTATCGCTTGGCACACCCCACGGTCGCCGCATCAATAGCGGTCGCGGCACCTGCGAGGATGTAGCGGTCGGTAAAGCCGCCGCCCGACACGCTCATCCGGCTGGCGGAGCGCATCGCGGCGACAATGGCCGCATCCGCGCGGGCATCCGCCGCCCAGGCATTGCGGCCCTTGGCGACCAGATCGAAGCGCTTGTCACCGATGGTAAGCCGCACCGCCTTCCGGTCTGCGACATCGCGCGACAGGACAAGATGCACCGCTCCGCGCACCTTGCGATCCGGCCAGTTGGAGACCGTGGCATAGGCGGGCGCGGGCGGCTTGCCCTGCGCCTTGGCAATCGCATAGCAGCGCAAGGGCTTCGCATCCTTGAACGCCGCCCACCCGTCATAGACGCCAAGGCTCTCGCGTGCGGCCAGAGGCGCGGCAAGAAGCAACAGGGCGAGAAGCGCGAACCTAGTCATAGCGGATGGCCAGCACTTCCCACTCTTTCGAGCCTGAGGGAAGGCTGACCACGCGCAAATCCCCGACGCTCGCACCGCGCAGCGCCCGCGCGAGGGGGGAGTTCCAGCCGATCCGCCCTGCGCCCGCGTCCTGCTCATCATCGCCGACCAGATGGACGGTGTGGTGATTGTCGTCCTCGTCCGCGATAGTGACCTGCGCGCCGAAGAACACCCGGCTGCGGTCGATCTGCGCGGTGGGATCGACCACGCGCAGCGCCTTCATCCGCCGCGCCAAATGGGCGAGCTCGCGGTCGATCTCGCGCATTTTCTTGCGGCCATAGAGATAGTCGCCGTTCTCCGAGCGGTCGCCATTGCCCGCCGCCCAGCTGACGATCTCGACGATCGCCGGACGGTCGGTTTCGAGCAGCTGGTCGTATCGCGCCTTCAACGCCGCCATCCCCGCAGGCGTGATGGGCTGCCCCTGCGGCTTCACGGGCAGGCTCAGCGCAGGAAGGTGTTGACCGGGCGCGGCAGTCCGGCCCGATCCGGGTACATGTGCGAATAGGTCACCGCATTGCCGATCACGCGCATGATGTAATAGCGTGTTTCGAAATTGGCCGGGATCTTCTCGACCCACGTCACCCAATCGATCTCGCCCCGGCGCGGGTCACCGTTTTTGCGCAGCCATTCGTTCACGCGCCCGGGCCCGGCATTGTAAGCGCCCACCGCCAGCGGATAGGCCCCGCCATAATAGCTCATCATCCGCGCGAAATAGGCATCGCCCAGCGTGATATTGTATTGCGGAGCGCCGGTCAGATCAGCGGAGAGATATTGCATCCCGAGCTTGCCCGCCTGTTCGCGCGCGGTTCCCGGCATCAGCTGCATGATCCCACGCGCCCCGGCATGGCTTTCGCGCGTGCGGTCAAACTCGCTTTCCTGCCGCGCAATGGCGTGCACCATCACCCAGTCGTTGACCGCAGGCGGCGTCGCGACCACCGGGAAGCCAATCCGCTCAAGCCCCGAAAGTCCGTTCTCGCCCGCCTTCATGCCGAGCACGACTGCCATCTCGTCCAGCCCAACCTCGTTGGCGAGCATTGCGGCCATCAGCATTTCGGTCGGCGTGTCGGCCTCGTCACCCAAGGCTTCGAAGAAGCGCCGCTCGGTGCGCCAGTCGCGGCGGCTGACGGCGAGCGCGCGGATCGCCTTGACCAGCGGGCGGCTCTCGAACTCGGCGCGGACGCTGGGGTCTATCGCAGGCTGGGGCAGACTCGCAAACGACGGCATCGACCTTCCGAGCTCGGACAAAGCGAGCTGGCCGTAGTAATAATCCGGCCAGCGCGCGGCCATTTCGAAATAGCGCGCCGCATCCGCGCCATTGCCTGCCTGACGCGCGGCGCGTCCCGCCCAGAAATAGCCCTTGGCCTTGGTCAGCGGGGTCTTGGCCGCGTCACCATAGCGTTGGAACAACGGTGCAGCGGTGGTGCCGTCGCCCATATCCCACAGCGCGCGCGTGCCGCCGAGCCACATCAGATCGGTGTAGCGATCGCGCAAGGTGAAGCTCATCAGCGAGACATCGGTGCCGGGCGCGAACAGATCATCGGTGCGGGCCGCGATCATCGCCGCATCGCGCGCGCCGGTTGCCTTGGCGAGCGAGAGCAGCTCACCCACGAAAGCCTCGGGATCGAGGGCGGGGCGGTTGAACGCCGGACGGTTGGTGAAGGCCCGTGCGGCTTCACCCGACTGACCGGTGGAGCGCAGGAACTTGACCAGATTGAAGGTGTAGCCCGGATCGGCTTCCGCCCCCGCGGGGACGGCGAGGCCCGACATTTCGGGCCGCGCACCGCGCACCAGCGCCAGACGGGCCATCGCCAGCTGCCGGTCGGGCTCAGACAGATTGACCAATTGGCGCGAGGCCGCATCGCCCTTGCCCTGCCACAGCAGTGCATCCATCCGCACCGCGTGATCCTCGGGTGTGAACTGCGCGCCATAGAGCCCTGCAATATACAGCTCGACCGGATCGCTCATCGCACCGCCGCGCCAGGCACGGCGTGCTTCCTCCACGGCCTTGGGGTGCTGCACCGCAGCCAGCGCCAGCGCATAACGCGAGCGACCGGAATTGGTCAGCGGCGGGTTCGCATCGAAATAGCGCAGCAGTTCTGCCTGCGGCGGGGCCTCGTTCTCCAGCGCAGCCTCAGCCCGCAGGCGCAGGATGTCAGCGCGCGGGAAGGTGGGATAGGCGAGCACAAAGCCCGCATAGTCGGCGAAGGTGTGGGTGCGGCTGGCTTGCAGCACCTCCCACCGCGCCACCGCCGCGTCGATCGCAGCCGGTTGACGGGCGACGAGGTTGTCGCTCCCCGAAAGACTCTGCGCCGTGGCAGGCAGCGCGGCAAAACCCGCCAGCGTCAGCCCGAGTGCAGCATAAATCCGTGACGCGAACAAAGAATAACGGACCATGCTGGACATAGTGCCAATCGGCTCCTTATCAGGCGGTGAACGAAAGCGGGCGGGGGGATGCCCGTGTCGACTGATATCTAGCGATGAAGGCAGGACAAAGGCAATGTTCAGCGGTTCGATACCCGCTCTGGTGACTCCTTTCCGCGGCGGGACGTTTGACGAGACAGCCTTCCGGCGGCTGGTCGACTGGCAGATCGAAAACAGCAGCGCCGCGCTGGTGCCCTGCGGGACGACGGGGGAGGCCTCGACCCTCTCCAACGCCGAACATCACCGCGTGATCGAGGTCTGTATCGAGCAGGCCGCGGGCCGCGTCCCGGTGATCGCCGGCTGCGGGTCGAACGACACCCGCAACGCGCAGCTGCACATGAACTTCGCCAAGAAGGCGGGCGCAGCGGCGGGTCTCTGCGTCGCCCCCTATTACAACCGCCCGAGCCAGCGCGGGCTGGTGGCGCATTTCAGCTATCTGGCGGAAAACTGCGACCTGCCGATCGTGCTCTACAATGTGCCTGCGCGGACGGTGACCGACCTGCTTGATGAAACGGTGGTGGAGCTGGTGCGCAAGTATCCCGACCGGATCATCGCCATCAAGGACGCCAGCGGCGATCTCAGCCGCGTCGCCGATCACCGCATGGGCATCGGGCGCGAGTTCTGCCAGCTTTCGGGCAATGACGAGCTGTGGCTGCCCCATGCCGCAGCGGGTGGGCGCGGGTGCATCTCGGTGACGGCGAATGTCGCGCCCAAGCTGTGCGCCGAGTTCCACGAGGCGATTGCGGCGAACGAGTTGAAGAAGGCGCGCCAGCTCAACGACCGCCTGTTCCCGCTGCATTACGCGATGTTCTCCGACGCCAGCCCCGCGCCGGTGAAATATGCGCTGAGCCGCGTGCATGGCTGGATCGAGCCGGAAGTGCGCTTGCCGCTGGTGGAATGCTCGGACGAGGCGAAGAAGGCGGTAGACGAGGCGCTGGTGCTGGCCGGGGTGCTGGAGGGTTAGAACTTACTCCCGTTCGCCCTGAGCCTGTCGAAGGGCTGCACTTTCTTGGCGTTGGCGCATCAGTCTAAGGGGAAGGACGGTCCTTCGACAAGCTCAGGACGAGCGGTTCTACGGATTAAACCACCTCGTCCTCATCCAGCAGGCGTTCGGCATGGCCCTGCGGCTCGCTCGCCAGGATCGCCTCGGTGATCGTGTCGATCTGGGCCCCGACCCGCTCGGGATGGTCGATGGCGGCGATGTGGAACAGCGCGTCGCCCTGATGCACCACGGGCAGGGTGGCATGGCCGATGATGATGCCGTCGAGGGGGCTGATCATCTCTTGCGGCTCCTCACCGAACAGGCCCGACACGCAGGCGAGCACATCGCCCTTCCGCACCGGAGCGCCGGATTCGCGCACCATCTGCACCACGCCGCCGCGCGGGGAGCGTACCCAGACCGAGCGGTTGGCGCGGGCGGGGATGCCGACCGCGCTGAGGCCGTCATCGGCCTCGATCATGCCGAGATGCGCCAGCACCCGCTCGACCCCTTCGACGCCGGTCTCGATCGACAGCCGGTCGAACCGCAGCGCCTCGCCCGCTTCCATCAGCAGCATGTCGACCCCGTGCTTCTGAGCGAGATCGCGTAACGACCCGTCGCGTAGCGGGCTTTCGATAATCACCGGTGCGCCAAAGGCCATTGCCAGTTCCACCAGCTTGCGGTCGCCCGCCGCGATGCGGATCTGGGGCAAGTTGTAACGGTGGATCGCGGCCGAATGGATGTCGATCCCGAGCTGGCAGCGCGCCACCACCTCGCGGTAGAACACATGCGCCAGCTGCCCCGCCAGCGATCCGCCCGCGCTCCCCGGAAAGCTGCGATTGAGGTCGCGCCGGTCGGGCAGGTAGCGCGAATGGGTGATGAAGCCGAAGATATTGGCGACCGGCACCAGCATCACCGTGCCTGCCAACACCGCCGGATCGAGCGTTTGGGCCAGCCGCTGGATCACCGCAGTGCCGATGATCTCGTCCCCGTGAATCGCGGCGCTCACGAACACCGCCGGACCGGGCCTTGCGCCGTGCAGCACCCGCACCGCCAGCGAGGATGCGGTGCCGGTCGCCATGGTGGTGATCGGGAAGGCGACATCGCGCATGGTGCCGGGCGCGATGCTGTCCCCGGCGATGATGAATGGTTCAGGACTGTTCATGCGGCCAGGCCCCCGTGCTGCGTGCACCAAGCGATACCCCGCATGGGTGCGCAGCGCAAAGGCCCTCGCTTTTTGTGTCCCACGCTCCTACATCGCCCGTCCCATGGCACGCCCCAAACCCGTTACCTTCGACAAGCTCAAGATCGTCGCCGAAAACCGCCGTGCGCGGTATGACTACTATATCGAGGACAAGTTCGAAGCCGGGCTGGCCTTGCAGGGTACCGAGGTCAAGGCGCTCCGGGCGGGCGAAGCAAGCATCGCCGAATCCTACGCCGAGGTGAAGGACGGACAGGTCTGGCTGGTCAACGCCAACATCCCCGAATACAGCCACGGCAACCGGCTCAATCACGAACCGCGCCGCCCGCGCAAACTGCTGCTGCACGAACGCGAGATCCAGAAATTCGTCGGCGCGGTTGAGCGCAAGGGCATGACGCTGGTGCCGCTGTCGATCTACTTCAACCGCACCGGCCGGGCGAAGGTCGAACTGGCGCTCGCCAAGGGCAAGCAGACCCACGACAAGCGCGCCAGCACCAAGGAGCGCGACTGGAAGCGTGACAAGGCCCGGTTGATGCGGGATCGCGGGTAAATCGCGGCCGGCGAAAAAATCCGCGCCAGGGCCGGATTCACCTACTGGTCACCAAGGCTATGCTACCCATATCCGTATCCACGATGCGCTTCCGGCCTGCCTCCCGCGACATTGTCGCCGCCTCACGCCTGCTTGCGCGTCGGGAAGGCGCGCGCGCATGAGCATCCCGCCGCCTCGCAAAAAGAGCATCACTTTCCGCTCCAAGACCTGGGCGATGGATGTCATACGCAAGAACACGCCCACCCGAGAGGGCATGGCGGCGAACAAGTATTTGGCGCCGATTGCACACCGTTTCCTTTCGCCCGAATTGTGGCGCTTTACCCGCCGCTCGGTGCCGCGCGGTGTGGCGCTCGGTCTGTTTGCGGCCTTCATTGTTCCCATTGGGCAAATCTTCCTTGCTGCCTTTCTGGCGCTGCCGTCGCGCGCCAACGTGCCGCTCGCGGCCTTGGTCACGTTCATCACCAATCCCTTCACGCTGCCCTTCTGGATGGTGGTCGCCAACCGGATCGGCGAGTTCTTCCTGCGCTTCGATGCCGCCAGCGCCAGTCTGGCGAGTGCCACGGCGGATGACGGAACCTGGGCCGTGCTGATGCTGATCTACGAGGTCGGGGCGGCAACGCTGCTGGGGTGTGTGGTGCTCGCGCTGGTCACGCCGGTCATCGGCTATTTCATTTCGGTCTGGGTGTGGCGCGCTGTAGTGTCCCGCAAGCGCGCCAGACGGTTGAAGGCGATGGTGGGACGGCTCGACCAGCGGCTCGGCACGCAGTAGGAAGCTGCCTTCCGCGCTTCCCGCAATCCCTGAGCCACAGGAGCCTGCCCGCTTGTCCCGCCGCCTTGGCCATGATTCGAATGCTGTGCCCGCTGCGAACGACGCAGCAGGGCCTAACGACGCACCTCCGGCAACGCTGCTGATGGCGCTCGGCGGAGCGGTGGTGGCCAGCGCGGCCGTGCTGTTCTTCGCTACCGGCAGCGGCATTGTGGCGCTGGCCTTTGTCCTGGCGGCGGGCGTGATGCTGGGCGGCGTGGTGCTGCTCGACCGGATGCGCGGCGCACCGGCCAGCGAAAGCATCGGGGCCCCCGACTGGAGCGTCACCGTCGCCGCGATCGAGCGCGACGGGGAGGCGATCGCGATCACCGACCGCGCCAATCGTCTGGTGTGTGCCAACATGTTTTTCCTCGACAGCTTCGGTGCCAATGCCGCCCCCCCTGCGCTGCCGTTCGGGCGTGCGGGGCAGGAGGCGGTGACGCTGCTCGCCCGCAATGCGTGGCGCGACGGTTCGGCGTCGATCGAAACGCTTGAGGCGCAGGACGAGACGCGCTGGCAGATTGCCGCCACCCGTGCCGGACGCGGGGATGATCACCTGATCTGGCGGCTGCGCCCGCTGGCCCGCACGCGGACGGACAGCCTCGGCCTGCTCGATCTGGCGGGGCCATTCGGCAAGATGCTGAGCCGCGCCGGGATCGAGACGGCGATCACCACCGCCGACGGCGTGATTCGCGCCGTCAGCTCCGGTTTTGCCGAGCGGGCGGCGGGCGATGACCGCGCGACCCTGGTGGGGCAGGACTTCGTCAGCTTCCTGCGTTCGGACGAGCGGGACCGCATCTTCTTCGCCCGCGAAGGGCGGGGCGGTACGCCGCAGACGCTGGTCGATGTGCCGCTTGTCGATCCCGAGGAGCGCGTCACCGCCGCCGGGCCGGACGAAGCGACGTCGCTGATGCTGCTGATCGATAGCGGCGTCGGCATCGGTTCGGGCTGGGACGGGGCCTCGCAAGCGGGCGTTGCCCAGCTTGATGCGCTGCTGGCGCAATTGCCGCTGGGTCTGGCGATGACCGACCGTGACGGGCGCTTCCTGTTCGGCAACGAGGCGTTCCTGCGCTCGGTCGCGCGCGAAGGGCGGGGCCTGCCGCAATTCCCCACCGATCTGGTGGTGCGCGAAGACAAGGCCGCGCTGTCCGATGCCGTGCGCCGTCACGGGCGCGGGCCTGCGACCAGTGGCGATGTCACCGTGCGGCTGGTGGGCAGTCCCGAAGAGCCGGTCTCGCTCGGCCTGGCAGGTGTGCGCGGGTTGGGCGAGGCGGCGGTGCTGCTGAGCCTTGCCGATACGTCTCAGGAAAACCAGTTGCGGCGGCAGGTTGCGCAAGCCACGAAGATGCAGGCCGTCGGCCAGCTCGCGGGCGGGGTCGCGCATGATTTCAACAACGTGCTGACCGCGATTATCGGCACCTGCGATCTGATGTTGCTGCGCCATATTCCGGGCGACAGCGACTATGACGATATCCAACAGATCCGCGCCAATTCCAACCGCGCCGCCGCGCTGACCCGGCAATTGCTCGCCTTCTCGCGCCAGCAGACGCTGCGGCCCGAGATCATCCAGCTGCCCGATGTGGTGAGTGAGGTCAGCCCGCTGATCAAGCGGTTGCTGGGCGAGAAGATCACCTATTACGTCCAGCATGACCGCAACCTCGGCCCGGTGCGCGCCGATCCGCAGCAGCTGGAACAGGTGATCATGAACCTCGCGGTGAACGCCCGCGATGCGATCCAGTCGCGGGGGAACGGGCAGGGACGGATTTCGCTCTATACCCGGACCTTGCAGGCCAAGCAGGTGGTGCAGCTGGGATCGGAAGTGCTGCCCGCGGCGGATTATACCGTGCTGATCGTGCAGGACACCGGCGGCGGCATCCCGTCGCACGTGCTGCCCAAGCTGTTCGAGCCGTTCTTCACCACCAAGGAACAGGGCAAGGGCACGGGCCTCGGCCTGTCGACCGCGTACGGGATCGTCAAGCAGTCGGGCGGTTTCATCTTTGCCGACAACATCACCGACAAGAGCGGCCACCCCACCGGCGCGCGCTTCACGGTCTATTTCCCGGTCCACCGCGGCGAAATGCCGCGGAAGCGCCCGGTGCAGGAGCTGGTTTCGTCCGACTGGTCGGCGGGCGGCAAGGTGCTGCTGGTCGAGGACGAGGATATGGTCCGCATTGTCGCCGAACGGGCGCTGGCGCGGGCAGGCTATGACGTCACGGCTTGCGCCAATGGCGAAGAAGGCCTCGCCGCGATCACCGAGGGTGCAGCGACATTCGACATTGTCGTCTCGGACGTGGTGATGCCCGGGATGGACGGCCCGGCGATGGTTCGCGCGATCCGCGCCAAGCTGCCCCACATGCCGGTGCTGTTCATGTCCGGCTATGCCGAGGAGCAGCTCCGCCGCGACATCGACATTCCCGACATGCACTTCATCGCCAAGCCCTTCAGCGTCGCTGCGATCGGCGACAAGGTCGGTGCAGTGCTGCGCGAAGCGCGGGCGGCGCAAGCGACCGAGGCTTGATCCGCGCCCGGGTCCCCCATATTGCCGGGAAAGCGCGCCGTTCACCTTGGATAAAGCGTCCAAGTCGTTCATCCTGAGTGTCAGAGGCAGGAGGGACGAGATGATGGACCGGGCATTCAGCGCAGTGTGCAGCGTGTCGGCAGCGGCTTTGCTGGCGGCAGGCGCGGCGGCGCAGTCGACGGACGACAGCGCGCGCGCCGAATCGGCGCAGGGCGAGGTCGCGCTGACGATCTACAACAACAACATCGCGCTCGTTCAGGATGTGCGCCAGCTCCCGATTGCCCAGGGCAGGAGCCGGGTGGAGTTCCCCGACGTCTCGGCCCAGATCCAGCCCCAGACGCTGAGCTTTGCGGCGGCCAACACCACGATCATCGAACAGAATTTCGATTACGACCTGCTCACCCCGACCAAGCTGATGGAGAAAGCCGTCGGCCAGACCGTCACCCTGCTGCGCACCAACCCCGCCACGGGCACCGAGACCCGCGAGCGCGCCACCGTGCTGTCGGTCGCGGGCGGCACCGTGCTCCAGATCGGTGACCGTATCGAGGTGCTGCGCGACGATGGCCTGCCGGTGCGCGTCATCTTCGACCGCGTGCCGCCCAATCTGCGCGCGCGCCCGACGCTTTCGGTCAATCTCGACAGCACCCGCGCTGGTGCCCGGCCCGTGGCGCTGCGTTATCTCACCAACGGTCTCGGCTGGAGCGCCGACTATGTCGCGCTCTACAACGAGAAGGGCGGCACGATCGACATGCAGGGCTGGGTGACGCTGACCAACCAGACCGGCACCACCTTCCATCAGGCCGATGCCGTGCTGGTCGCAGGCACCCCGGCGATGGGCGGCGCCGAGATGCCGGGCGGCGGGCGCGGCTATGGGGACCGGGGGATGACCCGCGCCGGAACCGAAGCGGCCAGCCGCGAGCGTTTGGGCGATTTCTACCTCTACCCGATCAGCGGCCGCACCACGGTCGCCAATGCGCAGACCAAGCAGGTCAGCTTCCTCGACGTGCAGGGAGTGGCCGCACGCAAGATCTACGCACACAGCGTCTATTGGCAGCAGAATGACGAGCAGCCGGAGAACGTCGAAAGCCGCATCGCTTTTTCCACTTCGCGCGATCAGGGTCTCGGCGATGCGCTCCCGGCGGGCACCGTGCGCTTCTACCAGCGCGACAGCGAAGGCACGCCGCAGTTCATCGGCGAAAAGGCGATCTCCCACACCCCGATGGGCAGCGATCTTTCGCTGGTGACGGGCGAAGCCTTCGACATCACGGTCAAGGCCGAGGTCGAAAAGCGCGAGATCATCACTGCCGACGAGTGGGAAAAGAACGCGCGCTACCGCGTGGTCGAAGATGGCAAAGTCACCCGCGAGCTTACCGTCGAGGTGCCCAAGACCTTTTACCGCACCACCATGCGCTACACCCTCACCAACGCCAAGGACGTGCCCGTCGAGGTGCAGCTGACCCAGACCGGCCTTGCCCGCAGCTGGTGGGCCTACGACTACCGCATCACCTCCGAAGACATCTTGGGCGAACAGTTGAATGCCGACCAACGCCGCTTCACCGTCCCCATCCCGGCCGAGGGTGAACGGGTGATCCGCGTCACCTACGAAACCCGCTACTGAGGCGCGGGGAAATGCGCCGTCCTCACCGTAGGGGTGACCTGCGCCTCTCCCTTGAGGGAGGGGCCGGGGGAGGGTGTGCGGCGGTAATCGCTGGCGGGGAGCCCCCACCCCCAACCCCTCCCCGAGGGGAGGGGAGAAAGAGAGCGGCGCTCGCAGCGGCCCTCCTTGCAACCCTCGCCGCGCCGCTCGCCGCGCGCGAGGTGATCGACGCCGCGCCGCCATCCGACATCGCCGTCACCATCTACCGCGATCCCGACCGTGACGTGGATGAGCCGCTGGACGCGGAGTACCCCCAAGGTCTCGCCATGATCAGCGAGACCCGCCGGGTGACGCTGCCCAAGGGCGAATCCACGATCCGCTTCGAAGGCGTGGCCGAGGGCATGATCGGTGTCTCGGCCATCGTCACCGGCCTGCCCGGCGGCACGATCGAGAAGAACCGGAACGCGCAATTGCTCTCGCCCGCCGCGCTGGTGGACGGGACGCTGGGCAATCGGGTGACGATCACCCGCATGAACCCCGCAACCGGCGCGCACGTGAGCGAACGCGCCGTGGTGCGGACTCGCGCGGATGGCGGGCTGGTGCTGCAAACCAGTCAGGGGTTTGAAGCGGTGCGGTGTTCGGGTCTGCCCGAAACCCTCGCCTATGATCGCGTCCCGGCTGGGCTCTCGGCCAGTCCGGTGTTCTCGGTCGACACCCGCTCGCCCGAAGGCGGCATGTTTGATGTGACGCTGACCTATCTTGCCTGGGGCTTCGACTGGCAGGCCAATTACGTCGCCACGATGACGGAGAAGGGCGGGGCCGGGGAATTCGACATGGGTGTCCTGAGCTGGCTCACCCTCGTCAACGACAATGGCCAGAGCTTCGATAAGGCCCGGCTCCAGATTATCGCCGGCAGGCTCAATGTCGAAAGCGATTACGAAGGCCTCGCCGATCCGCCAGTCGCCGAGGCGCTGTGGCTGACCTGCTACCCGCTGGGAACCACCGGGGACGTGTCAGTGCCGGAACTGATGTCGCCGCCCCCGATGTACGCCCCGGAAATGGCCTATCCCGCCCCGGCGAAGAGCGCGATGAATGACCGCGCGATCGTCGTCACCGGATCGCGCCTGGAGGCTGTGTTCGAATCCCCCTCGGTCGTCACCGCGGAAGAAGAGGACATCGGCGATCTCAAGCTGTTCCGCGTGCCCGACCGGGTCGATGTCGCGGCCAAGGGGATGAAGCAGGTCGCCTTTCTCAACAAGGATGCGGTCAAGGCGCGCTATCTCTATGAGGCGGGCAACTGCGATCCGTGGGACTGGATCAAGACTGAAGACGCGGAGGACGAAGATTTCGTCGCCGCGACCTTGCTGCTGGTGACCAAGAACGAGGAGAAGAAGGGCCTCGGCATCGCGCTCCCGCAGGGCGCGATTACGCTGTATGAGCCGACATCGCGCGGCCCGCAGCTCGCCGCGCAGGTGAATGTGCGGGACTACGCGCGCGGGCAGGATATCGAACTCGGCCTCGGCCCCAGCGCGCAGGTCTTTGTGCGTTGCGGCGGGGCGCGTGAGGAGGGCCCGCCCAAGGATGCGCGCCAATGGACTGCGATGCGCGCCCGCATCACCAACGCCAACCCGCACCCCATCACGCTGCGACTGCAAGTGGGCTATGCGGGCGAATATGACATCCGGTTCCCGGGCCGAAAGGTCGCCATGAAGAACGGCTACCAGACAGTCGAACTGACCGTGCCAGCCAACCAGACGCAGGTTTTCGACTGGAAGCACCGCGAAGCGGCGGACGAGTAGGCGCGGGCTGCGCGGCCCCCTGCGGAAAAATTTTCCGTTCCCTACTTGTTCCATGAGAACAAATGCGATACATAGCCTCCACCGGGCGGCGGAAAACTGGTTTGCCGCCTCTGGTCAATCGAAGGAGCGCGTGCGATGGCTACCCAATTGAAATTGGTGGAAGAGGACAAAAAAGCCGTGGATCGTCAAAAGGCTCTCGAAGCTGCGCTTGCACAGATTGACCGTGCCTTTGGCAAGGGTTCGGCGATGAAGCTGGGCTCGAAGGAGGCGATGCAGGTCGAAGCGATTTCGACCGGATCGCTGGGTCTGGACATCGCGCTCGGGATCGGCGGCCTGCCGCGCGGCCGGGTGATCGAAGTCTATGGCCCGGAAAGCTCGGGCAAGACCACGCTGGCGCTCCACGTCATTGCCGAAGCGCAGAAGATGGGCGGCACCGCGGCTTTCGTGGACGCTGAACACGCGCTCGACCCGGTCTATGCCAGGAAGCTCGGCGTCGACATTGACGAGCTGATCGTCTCGCAGCCGGATACTGGCGAACAGGCGCTCGAGATCGTGGACACGCTGGTGCGTTCCAACGCGATCGATGTGCTGGTGGTCGATTCGGTCGCGGCGCTGGTGCCGCGCGCGGAAATCGAAGGCGAAATGGGCGATTCGCACGTCGGCCTTCAGGCCCGCCTGATGAGCCAGTCCCTGCGCAAGCTGACCGGCTCGATCAGCCGCTCGCGCTGCATGGTGATCTTCATCAACCAGCTGCGCATGAAGATCGGGGTGATGTACGGGAACCCGGAAACCACCACCGGCGGCAATGCGCTGAAGTTCTACGCTTCGGTCCGTCTCGATATCCGCCGCACCGGGCAGATCAAGGACCGTGACGAGATTACCGGCAACGCCACCCGCGTGAAGGTGGTCAAGAACAAGGTCGCCCCGCCGTTCAAGCAGGTCGAATTCGACATCATGTACGGCGAAGGCATCTCCAAGATCGGTGAGATCATCGATCTCGGCGTGAAGGCGGGGCTGGTGGAAAAGTCGGGGAGCTGGTTCTCCTATGACAGCATCCGCATTGGTCAGGGCCGGGAAAACGCCAAGACCTATCTCAAGGAACATCCTGAAGTTTGCGACCGTTTGGAAGCTGCGATCCGCAGCCGCACCGATCAGGTCGCCGGGGAAATGATGGCAGGGCCGGACGCGGACTCTGACGACTGATCCCTAAGCGGGTATCGGGCAAGCATCGCGCGCTTGCCACCCGGACAACCGTGAAGCCGATCACCATCCCGCTATGGGGTGCTGGTCGGCTTTTCGGTGCGGGGCGTCGGCGGGTCATTGCGTGGTCATTGTGCCATCATGGCCCGGTCGTCGCCGCGGCGTGACGGCCGATTTTGCGCGCTCCATTGCGAAATCGTCGCGGTTTGCCTAACTGCACCGCCATGACATCGACGAACGAAATCCGCCGCTCCTTCCTCGACTATTTCAGCAAGGCTGGCCACACCGCCACGCCTTCGGCACCGCTTGTGCCGTATAATGATCCGACGCTGATGTTCGTCAACGCCGGGATGGTGCCGTTCAAGAATGTCTTCACCGGGCTGGAAACCCCCGTATCCCCGCGCGCTGCCTCCTCGCAGAAATGCGTCCGCGCGGGCGGCAAGCACAATGATCTCGACAATGTCGGCTACACGGCGCGCCACCATACCTTCTTCGAAATGCTGGGGAATTTCTCCTTCGGCGACTATTTCAAGGAGCAGGCGATCGAACACGCCTGGACGCTGCTCACGCGCGAATGGGGCCTGCCCAAGGACAAGCTGACTGTCACGGTCTACCACACCGACGATGAAGCCCATGCGCTGTGGCGCACAATCGCCGGTCTGCCCGATGACCGCATCATCCGCATCGCCACCAATGACAATTTCTGGTCGATGGGCGACACCGGCCCCTGCGGCCCCTGCTCGGAAATCTTCTACGATCACGGCGACCACATTTTCGGCGGCCCTCCCGGCAGCCCCGATGAGGATGGCGACCGCTTTGTCGAGATCTGGAACCTCGTCTTCATGCAATATGAGCAGCAGGCCGACGGCACCCGTCGCGATCTGCCGAAGCCTTCGATCGACACCGGCATGGGCATCGAAC
Organism: Erythrobacter sp. W302b; assembly: GCF_046452395.1. Lineage (NCBI taxonomy): Bacteria > Pseudomonadati > Pseudomonadota > Alphaproteobacteria > Sphingomonadales > Erythrobacteraceae > Erythrobacter > Erythrobacter sp. W302b. The sequence continues at coordinate 904,670 of NZ_JBKFDH010000001.1, forward strand.
GCGTCGCCGCCGTGCTTCAGGGCGTTCACGACAACTACGACACCGACACCTTCAAGGCCCTGATCGCCGCCAGCGAAGCGCTCACCGGCGTCGCTGCGCAAGGCGAACAGGCTGCGTCGCACCGCGTGATCGCCGATCACCTGCGCTCGACCAGCTTCCTGATGGCCGACGGCGTGCTCCCCTCCAACGAAGGCCGCGGCTATGTCCTGCGCCGCATCATGCGCCGCGCGATGCGCCACGCGCACCTGCTCGGCGCATCCGAGCCCTTGATGCACCGCCTCGTCCCTGCGCTCGTCACCGAGATGGGTCAGGCCTATCCCGAGCTCGTCCGCGGTCAGGCGCTGATTTCCGAAGTGCTGGAACGCGAGGAAGCCCAGTTCCGCCGGACGCTCGACAAGGGTCTGAAGCTCCTCGACGAAACCACGGGCGACCTGGCCGAGGGCGGCGAGCTCGACGGCGAAATCGCCTTCCGCCTCTACGACACTTACGGATTCCCCTATGACCTCACCGAAGACGCCCTGCGCGTGCGCGGGATCGGGGTCGACAAGGACGGGTTTGACACCGCAATGGCGCGCCAGAAGGCTGCCGCCCGCGCGGCGTGGAAGGGCAGCGGCGACGCGGCGTCGGGCGAGGTCTGGTTCGACATTGCCGAACGCGAAGGCGCGACCGAGTTCACCGGCTATGCCGCCACCAGCGGAGAAGGCCGGGTGGTCGCGATCGTCAAGGGCGGCGCCGAAGTTGCCACCGCCGCAGCGGGTGACGACGTCGTGATCCTCACCAATCAGACCCCGTTCTATGGCGAAAGCGGCGGTCAGACGGGCGATGCCGGGACGATGGCGAGCCTTGCGGGTTTCAAGGGCACCGTGACCGACACCTCCAAGCCCCTGGGCCGTCTCCACGCGCATCAGGTGCGGATCGAAGCGGGCGAAATCGCGGTTGGTGACACGGTCGAGATGAAGGTCGATGCTGACCGGCGTGACCGTATCCGCGCCAACCACTCGGCCACTCACCTGGTTCACGCTGCGCTCCGCAACCGTCTGGGCGGGCATGTGACGCAAAAGGGCAGCATGGTGGCCGAAGATCGCCTGCGGTTCGATTTCTCGCATCCGGTGGCGCTTACGCCCGATGACATCGCAGCGATCGAAGCCGAAGTGAACGCCGAAATCCGCGCCAACGAGCAGGTTTCGACCCGCCTGATGACCCCGGATGACGCCGTAGCCGCAGGCGCTCTCGCGCTGTTCGGTGAAAAATACGGCGATGAAGTGCGCGTGCTGGCGATGGGCCGGTCGGGCAAGGAAGGGCGCAATTACTCGGTCGAATTGTGCGGCGGCACCCATGTGCGCGCGACCGGCGATATCGGCGTGTTCCGCATCGTGTCGGAAAGCGCGGTCTCCTCGGGCGTCCGCCGGATAGAGGCGATGACCGGCGAAGGCGCGCGCCAATGGCTGGTGAGCCGTGAGGAGGCGCTCAAGGCGGCGGCAGGGGTGATCCGCGCGACGCCGGAGGAAGTGCCCGCGCGCCTCGCGGCGCTGCTCGACGAGCGCAAGCGGCTCGAAAAGGAACTGGCTGAGGCAAAGAAGGCGCTGGCGCTGGGCGGTGGCGGTTCGGGCGGCAGCGCTGCGGCGACCGATGAAGCCGTCGCCGGAGTGGCTTTCAGCGGTCAGGTGCTCGACGGGCTCGACCCCAAGGAACTGCGCCCGCTGCTCGATGCGGCCAAGCAGCGCATGGGATCGGGTGTGGCGGTGATCATCGCGGTCAATGATGGCAAGGCGAGCATCGCGGCCGCAGTGACGGACGATCTCACCGGCCGGTTCAGCGCGGTCGATCTGGTGCGCGCGGGCGTGGAAGCGCTTGGCGGCAAGGGCGGTGGCGGTCGACCTGACATGGCGCAGGGCGGCGGGCCGGATGGCAGCAAGGCGGCTGAGGCGCTCGCAGCGGTGAAGGCGGTGCTGACCGCTCAGCCGGCGATCTGAGCCGGGCTCTGGCCTTGCAGGATTCGCATTCCAGCATTGTTCCCGCGGGTGTCCACTGAGTAAGCGGGCGTAAATCTCATCGGGGCCCGCCCGAGGCGGTGCGCTCGGCGTGCTTATCGCCTGTGACCTGGCCGCCGACGGGTGATTTCGATTCTCAGCCCGTCGTGCTGGTGCGCAGTTTCGGCTTTTCGCTCAGCCCGCCATCCCGCTCCAGCTGTTCGCGGAACTCGTCGCGCTTGGCGTGGATCGAGGCGATGACCGGACCCATCGCTACCCCGATATCGACCAGCACGGCCTCTGATAGCTGGAGCGAGCTTTCCAGCGTCTCGGGCACCGCGTGGCTTGCGCCGGCGCGGTACAGGGCTGCGGCGTGGTCGGTGTCGCGGGCGCGGGCGACGATCAGCAGATCGGGGTAGGTCTGCCGCAGCCTGGTGACAAGCCGCTGTGCCAGCACCGGCTCGTCCATCGTCAGCACGACGGCGGGGGCGACCTCGACCCCGAGCCGGGCCAGCGTATCGCCGCGGGCAGCATCGCCGAAGATCGCGCGATAGCCGTCGCGCTTGGCATCGGCGATGAGGTCGGGGTTGGAATCGATCATGACATAGGGCTTGCCATGGGTCTGCATCATGTCGGCCACGAGCCGACCGACGCGGCCGCCTCCGACGATAATGGTGCGAATATCGTCGCTGTCATCCGTCCCGCCGACTGCGGCGACCCCGTCCACCCGGCGCGCGATCATGGCGCCAAGCTTCGCCAGCAGCGGCGTGGTGGTGAGGCCAATGGCGGTGACGGTCTGCCAGAAGCGCGCCGTTTCCATGTCGATCACCAGCGCGCTTGTCGCGGCGGCGAGGACGATCAGCGTGGTTTCGGAGGGCGAGGCCATCAGCACGCCGGTTTCTGCTGCCGTGCTGGGCCGCGCGCCCATCAGGCGGAGCAACACGCCGGTAACCGCCGCCTTGAACACCAGCACGCCGACCACCGCGAGCGCGATCTCGCCGATTTGCGCGCCGATATCGAACAGGTTGACGCTCATGCCGATGGTGATCAGGAACACACCGAGCGCCAGGCCCTTGAACGGCTCCATGATCTGCTCGACTTCGGTGTGATACTCGGTTTCGGCGATCAGCAGACCGGCGATCAGCGCGCCGACGATGGGCGAGAGGCCGACCAGCGCGGTCGCCAGACTCGCGCCGATCACCACCAGCAGGGAAGCGGCAAGGAACAGCTCGGGGTTCTTCGTGCGCGCGGCCTGTGCGAACAGGCGGGGGAGGGCGAACCGGCCGACGATCAGCAGCACGGCGATCACCAGCCCGCCCTGCCACAGGGTCTCGACCATCCCGGCCCAGCCATCATCCGCCGCATTGGGTGCCAAGGCACCGAGGATGAAGATGATCGGGACGATCATGATATCCTCGAACAGCAGCATCGATAAGGCAGCGCGCCCGACCGGCGTGCGGGTGCCGGAAATCGGCAGCACGATCGCCGTGGAGGAGAAGGCGAGCGCAAAGCCAAGCGCCAGCGCGCCGGCGGGACTCAGGCTGCCGGCCAGCCCGAGGAAGACGGCGAGGGACGAACCGATGATCAGCAGCTCCAGCGCGCCGAGCCCGAACACCAGCTTGCGCATCGCCCATAGGCGGTTGAAGCTCAGCTCCAGCCCGATCGCGAACAGCAGCAAGACGATGCCGAAATCGGCGAAGGGCGTGAGCCGTTCGGGATCACTGATGGTGACGTAATAGAGCCAGGGTATTCGCTCGACCAGCGAGCCGAGGCCGAACGGGCCGACCAGCACACCGATCAGGATGAAGCCGATGATCGGCGTGATGCGGAACCGGGCGAACACCGGAATCACGATTCCCGCCGCGCCAAGGATCACCAGCGCATCGGACAGGAAGGGAGAGAGGGTTAGTTCGCCGGCCACGCCATCGGCTTAACGTGGCACTGCGCCCCTGTCATCCACCGCCTGCGCCGTGCGGTCCGATTGGCGGCTTCTGCCCGGTGACATGCTGTTCGCCCAGCGGGTCCTTGCTGTTGCCGACGCGCTTGTCCCACTCGATCCGGTAGAGATCGAAGCGGCGGTCGGCGAGGTTCTGCACCGTGCCTTCGGCGCGTGCCCAGCTGAGATCGGCGAGATTGACGTCGCTGATCGTCAGGGTCTCGACATTCTCTGAGGCCTCGGCCGCGATCCCGTCCCGCGCGAAGGGGAAATCGCACGGGGTGAGGATACAGGACTGGGCATATTGAATATCCATGTTGGCGACGTTCGGCAGGTTGCCGACATTGCCGCTCATGACGACAAAGCACTGGTTCTCGATCGCGCGCGCCTGCGAGCAGTAGCGCACCCGCATGTAGCCCTGGCGGCTGTCGGTGCAGAACGGCACGAAGATGATCCGCGCGCCTTCATCGACGAGGCGCCGGGCGAGTTCGGGGAATTCGCTGTCGTAACAGATCAGCACGCCGATCGGGCCGCAATCGGTGGGGATGGCGTCGATGGAATCACCGCCCTTGATATTCCACCAATAGGCCTCGTTGGGGGTGGGGTGGATCTTCTCCTGCGCGTGGATCGAACCGTCGCGCAGGCAGACATAGGCGACATTGTGGATGTCGCCGTCGGGCATCCGGGTCGGGTGCGATCCGCCGATGATGTTGATATTGAAGGCGAGTGCCATTTCCGACAGGCGCTGGCGAATGCGCGGGGTGTAATCGCTGAGTGCCTCGATGGCTTCGAGCGGGGTGAGTTCCTTCGGCTCGGCCGAGAGCAGCATCACCGTGAACATCTCGGGGAAGACGATGAAGTCCGCTTCGTAATCGGCAGCGACATCCACGAAATATTCGATCTGCTTCATGAATTCATCGAAGCCGGAGACCGCGCGCGCTTGCAGCTGACAGGTCGCGATCCGCACGCTTTCGACATCGCGCGGCAGGCGGTGCTTGGGTGGGGCGTCGCTATCCACATAGGGGTTGCGCCAGATCATCCGCACGGCATTGCCGCGGCTGGCTTTATCCTCGGGCAGGTACTTGGGCATGATGCCCGCCGCTTCAAACCCGTTGGCGAGTTGGAAGCGGAGCACCGGATCGTGGATCTTGCTCTCGATCACGAGGTCGAGATATTCCTGCGGCGTATCCGCACGGTTCGCCTTGCGGCGCTTGGCACGGGCATAGCCGGGCATCCGTCCGCCAAACACGATTCCGGTGAGATCGAGCCGTTCGGCCAGCGCGCGGCGCTCTTCGTAGAGCCTGCGTCCCAGCCGCGTGCCGCGCACGGCCGGATCAACGCAAAGCTCATAGCCGTAGAGCCAGTCGCCGGTCGGATCGTGACGGCTGCCGAAGCCGTTCCCGGTCACTTCGTCCCAGGTGTGATCCGACAGCGCCACACGCGCGTCGAGCCGCATCGAGGCGCAATAACCCACCACCGCGCCATCAAACAGCGCGACGAAGCAGCCTTCGGGGTAATTGTTGATCTGCCCGCGGATTTCGCCCTGCGTATAGGCAGGCAGATCGTCATAGGCACGGCGCACCAGCTCGCCGATCGCCCGCACGTCTTTCAGTTTGGCCTGGCGGATTTCCAGACGTGCGGTTGATCGGCTTGCCATGATACGTCCTCGCCAGGCCTCAGGCCCAGCCGGCCATTTCCTTTTCGAGGTTCTGCGCGACGGTCTCGAAGAACTGCTCGGTGGTCTGCCATGCCTGACCGGGGCCGATCAGCAGTGCCAGATCCTTCGTCATGTGGCCCTTTTCGACCGTCTGTACGCAGACGCGCTCGAGCGTTTCGGCGAACCGCACCACGTCGGGCGTCCCGTCGAACTTGCCGCGATAGATCAGGCCGCGCGTCCAGGCGAAGATCGAGGCGATCGGGTTGGTCGAGGTCGCCTTGCCCTGCTGGTGCTGGCGATAGTGGCGGGTCACAGTGCCATGCGCGGCTTCGGCTTCGACGGTCTTGCCATCGGGCGAGAGCAGCACCGAGGTCATCAGGCCGAGCGAGCCGAAGCCCTGTGCCACGGTGTCCGACTGCACGTCGCCGTCATAGTTCTTGCACGCCCAGACGAACTTGCCCGACCACTTGAGCGCCGAGGCGACCATGTCGTCGATCAGGCGGTGTTCGTAGACGATGCCCTTTTCCTTGAACTGCTCGGCAAAGCCCTCGGTGTCGAACACCTCCTGGAACAGGTCCTTGAAGCGTCCGTCATAGGCCTTCATGATCGTGTTCTTGGTGCTGAGATACACCGGCCAGCCGAGGTTGAGACCGTAGTTGAAGCTCGCGCGGGCGAAATCGCGGATCGAATCGTCGAGGTTGTACATCGCCATCGCCACGCCGGCGCTGGGGAAATCGAACACGTCGAGATCGATCTTTTCGCCGTTGTCGCCGTCCCACACCAGCCGCAGCTTGCCCGGGCCGGGAATCAGGGTGTCGGTCGCCTTGTACTGGTCGCCGAAAGCATGACGGCCGACCACGATCGGGTCGGTCCAGCCCGGCACGAGGCGCGGCACGTTGTCGATCACGATCGGTTCGCGGAACACGACGCCGCCGAGGATGTTGCGGATCGTGCCGTTGGGGCTCTTCCACATCTTCTTCAGGCCGAACTCCTCGACCCGCTGCTCGTCAGGCGTGATGGTCGCGCACTTCACGCCCACGCCATACTGCTTGATCGCATTGGCGGAATCGACGGTCACCTGATCATCGGTCGCATCGCGGTTCTCGATCGAGAGGTCGTAATACTTCAGGTCAATATCGAGGTAGGGCAGGATCAGCCGCTCGCGGATCCATTGCCAGATGATGCGCGTCATCTCGTCGCCATCGAGTTCGACGACGGGGTTGGCGACTTTGATTTTCTGCATGGCTGTTGCCCTATCCTTCTTGCCCCGTCTGCGCAGGGCTGTGGTGATTGACCGACAGGAAGTTGTTTCGAGCCCGTCCAAAGGCTCACAGATCCCGCCGCGGCTTTAGCAGAGGAGGGCAGGCTTGCAAGCGCCGCACATGCGAATGAAACGCAACAGCCGATGCAGTGGACGCAGGGCACAAAAAAGCCCGCCGGGGGGCGGGCTGTCTTGGATCACGCGATGGTGGGCGTAGCAAGGATTGAACTTGCGACCCCTACGATGTCAACATAGTGCTCTACCACTGAGCTATACGCCCGCACCATCGGATCGGCCCCTTCTCGGGGCGGAGGCGGCCCTTAACGCAAGCCCTCGGAAGGTGCAAGCGATTCGGGTATCTCACCCGCGCAGCGCGTCAGCTTCCTCGAACACACGTTCCACTTCCAGCACCAGATCGCGCAGGTGGAACGGCTTTGACAGCACCTTGGCGGTCGGCTGTTCGCGGCTGGCGCGCAAGCTGACGGCAGCAAAGCCGGTGATGAACATCACTTTGGTGCGCGGGGAAATCTCGGCACAACGCTGGGCGAGTTCGATCCCGTCCATTTCGGGCATCACGATGTCCGAGAGCAGCAGGTCGTAATCGCCGCTTTCCAGCAGCGGCACGGCATCAGTACCGCGGTCGACCGCGCTGACGAAGTAGCCGGCATTGGTGAGCGCCCGTTCGAGATAGGCGCGCATCGCCTCTTCGTCCTCGGCGAGCAGGATGCGGGGGGTGCGTGTCGCTGTCATGTCAGGCGCATTAGCAGCACCGGCTTAAGAAATCTTTGTGCGTGCGACAGAATACATCCGATGTGGCACGAATTGGCACGAATTGGCATGCGGGAGCGAGAGGTCGGTCGGCCGATCAGGCTTTGACAGGCCTGCGCAAAACCGTCAGCAAGGGTAACGGAATGTCATCGCCCTCCCGCTCCTCTCGCTCTGGACTGTCCCCGGTTCGCGCCTCGCTGAGCGGCGGGTTTGTGCCGGGTCTGAATCATGCGCCGGCCTTCACGCTGACAACGCCGCCGCGCATGAGCCTGCCGGTGCTGGTGGCGGTCCCGCACGCGGGGCGCGCCTATCCTGCCGCAATCACCGCCCGAATGCGCGATCCTGCCCTGGCGCAGCTGCGGCTGGAGGATCGTCATGTTGATCGGCTCGGCGTGGCGATTGCGCGCGAGACGGGCGCGGCGCTGCTGGTGGCCCATGCGCCGCGTGCGCTGCTCGATCTCAACCGCGCCGAGGATGACATCGACTGGGACATGATAGAAGGTGGGCGGCCCGAAGGCGTCATGACGTCAGAGCCGGGCCAGCGTGGCAACGCCCGCGCGCGCAGCGGTTTGGGGCTCGTGCCGCGCCGCCTGCCGGGATCGGGTGAGATCTGGCGCGGACGGCTTGCGCCGACTGAACTTGACGCGCGGATCGAGGGAATCCACCGCGCCTATCACGCGGCGCTCGATGCAGCGCTCGCGCGGATTCGGGCTGAATGGGACGCGGCGTTGCTGATTGACCTGCATTCCATGCCGCCGTTGCGCCCGTCTGAAGGCGAAGCGCGCGCGCCGGTGTTCGTGCTGGGCGACCGGTTCGGGGCATCGTGCCACACAGTGCTGATGGGCCGGGCGCTCACCCATCTGGAAACGCGCGGTGTCTCTGCCGCGCAGAACCGACCCTATTCGGGCGGCTATGTCCTCGATCGCCATGGCAAGCCGCAAGCGGGCGTCCACGCAATGCAGATCGAGGTTTGCCGCGCGACCTATCTTGATCGGCAGATGGCCGAGCCGGGCCCGGGACTTCCGGCTGTGGCCGCCCAGCTCGCCGCCCTGACCCGCGAGCTGGGGGCAGAGACAGCCTTGCTCGGCGGCCATGAAGGCCTGCGTCAGGCCGCCGAATAGCCCGCTGAGCCATCCCAACGCAAAACGGGCAGGCGGCCCATGGCCTGCCTGCCCGTCATGTTTCGCAAACCAGCGCCGGAACGTCGCCGCCCCGGCCTGCTGGATCAGTTGAGCGCGGGAGCTGCGGCGCCCTGACCCGGGGTCGGTACCTTGCCCTGTGCAAGCTGGCGCTCGAACAGCGAGCGCATCAGATTGAGCGAGAACAGGTGCGCGTAGATCAGCATCAGCATGCCGTTCTTGGTGAGCTCTTCCAGCTTGGCGGCCGGCAGTTCGCGCAGCTTGGCTTCGTCGACCATGCGGAACCCGCGATAGATGAACGGCGTGTCGGGCATATCATTGCGGGTGATCGCAATTTCGCCGTCCATCAGGACGTCGAGCTTGGCGAGTTCGTCCATGAAGATCTTGGTGCGCTGGCCAGCTTCTTCGAAGCGGCGGCAGAATTCGAGCACGCCCTGGGTGTACTCGGTCGGCTGGCCCGCTTCGTCGAACATGGCAAGGCCTTCGTCCATCTTGCCGATCAGGCCGGAAGACGGATCGAAGCACAGCGACATGTCTTCGCTGGTCGGCTGAAGCTTGGCGAGGATGAAGGGGTAACGACGCGCATAGGCGGGAAGGTAGACGACCTGGTTGATCTTCATGTCCTCGCCCACAAAGGTGTTCACACCTTCATTGAGGCCGAACAGCGCGATCGGCAGGGGGCTGTCACCCGCAGTGAAAACGATCGGGTAATCGCGCTGGGCATCGACGAATTCGTCCGAGGTCAGCGGGATGGCATGGGTTGTGGCGAGATAGGCGGCGCTTTCAAGCGTGCCCGCTTTCCAATCCGCATGGTCGCGGCTGTTGAGCGGCAGAAGGTCATTGTAGAACAACGGAAGTTGCGGTTGCGGCGCGCTGGCCATGACATCGTCTCCGAAAACGGTGGTGGTTGATCCCCTCAGCGGAAAAGGATTGCTCCCGCTGTCGAAAGCGCGGCCCTTAGGCCTTTGCCGCCGTGCGCGCAAGCCGTGCGGCTTCGCGTGCAGGCGGGCTGAGGAGGAGTTTGCCCGGATTGAGCAGATTGCCCGGATCAAGCGCGGCTTTGACCTGTGCCATCACAGCCAGCGCGACCGGATCGTGCAGGCGGGCGAGCTCTTCCACCTTCATCTGTCCGATCCCATGCTCGGCGCTGATCGACCCGCCCCATTGCGTCACCAGGTCATAAACCCGCGCGCTGACGTGCTTGCCGTCTGCTTCCTCCCACACCCCGCGCACCGCGCCTTCGGGGGCGAGGACGTGGAAGTGGACATTGCCGTCGCCCAGATGGCCAAAGGCGACCGCGCGGGTGCCGGGGAACGCGGCCTCGACCGCGGGCGCAGCGGCCAGGATGAACTCGGGCATTTTCTCGACCGGCACCGAGATGTCGTGCTGCATCGCCGGGCCGAGTGCCCGCTCGGCCGCTGAAATACCGTCGCGCAGGGCCCAGAACGCCTCGGCCTGCGTGTCACTGGCGGCGATCACCGCATCGGCGATCAGACCCTGTTCCAGCGCTGCGCCAAGCCCCGCTTCCAGCCGCTCGCGCAAGGCGGGGCTGTCCTCAGTTGGGGAGACACATTCGATCAGTGCGTTCCACGCATGGGGCTCGCTCAAGGGCGCGCGCGCCGTCGGCTGATGCGCGAGGACGGACGCTAGGCAATGCGCCGGGACGACCTCGAACCCCTCCAGCGCCTCGCCCAGCGCCCGCTCCATCTGCCGCAACAGCGTGCGTGCCTCGACGATTCCGCCAAGGCCGACCCATGCCGTCGCCCGCCCGATTGGGGCAGGCAGCAAGCGGAGACAGGCCGCCGTGACGATGCCGAGCGTGCCTTCGGAGCCGATCAGCAGCTGCTTGAGATCAAACCCACGATTGTCCTTCTTGAGCGGGGTCATCAGGTCGAGCACCTCGCCCGATGCCAGCACCGCTTCCAGCCCCAGCACCTGCGCGCGCATGGTGCCGTGGCGCAGAACTTGCGTGCCGCCTGCATTGGTGGCGATCAATCCGCCAATGGTGGCGGACCCCTTGCCCCCGAGTGTGAGCGGGAAGCGCAGCCCCGCCGCATCGGCGGCATCGTGTAACGCCTGGAGGATGACGCCAGCCTCGCACACGGCTTGGCCGGTGGCGGGATCGACCAGCCGAATCCGGTCCATGCGCCGCAGGGAGAGCAGGATTGCCGTGCCCGTCTCGTCAGGGGTCGCACCGCCTGCCATGCCGCTATTGCCGCCTTGGGGCACGATCGGCACGCCATGCGCCGCGCAGAGCTTCACCAAACCGGCCACTTCAGCGGTCGAGGCGGGCGAGGCGAGGGCGAGCGCGCGGCCGGTGTAGCGACCGCGCCAATCGGTCAACCAGGCGTCCACCCGCTCGGGGTCCGTGGTCAGACCGCGTTCGCCCAGCAAGGCTGCGGTCTCGGCGAGGAAGGCATCGGCGTCGACGCAAGGGGGCGGGGAGGGGTGATTCATTGTTGCCTTCATGCCACACTCCGCGACGATTTTGCCACCGCTTTCGCCCTGATCCGAACGACAGTTAAGGCATGGTTCAATTGAGGATGCTACGGCTATGCCATCCCTGACGCATCATTTATTCGCCGCGCGTTTGCCGAAATTGCTCGTTTCCAGGAGAATCCTCCCCGTCCATGCATAGCCTGTTCGCCTTTGCAGCGCCGCTGACGCTGTTTCTGCCCTTGGCGGCAGAAGTGGCAGAAGTGGCCGATGTGCCGGGCGATGGCGCGGGATCGGCGGTGTCGGCACCGCAGTGTGATGTGGCAGCAGCAGGGGATGAGCCGGTCGAGCCGGTGGCGGTCAATCCGCTGTCGGCCCTGCGCCAATCCTCCATTGTGCGACAGGTGCGCATTGAACAGCGCGTCGTCGTCCGAATTGCCCCGCAATCGGCAAGTTCGCGCCGGAACTTGCTCGCCGATCTGCCGCAGCGCGCGGTTGCTCCGCAGTTCGAGGAAGGCGGCAAGGAAAAGTGCGTCGCGCTTGACGGGATCGCCGGCGTTCAGACCGGAAGCGGCAACCGGCTGGTGCTGTTCCTGCGTGACCGGCGGATGATCTCCGTCAACCTCGAAAAATCGTGCCGCGCCCGCGACTTCTACTCTGGCTTCTATGTCGAGAAGAACAAGGACGGACGGCTGTGCGTCGAGCGGGACAAGCTGCAATCGCGCACCGGCGCGCGCTGCGAGGTCGATACCATGCGGGAACTGGTCGAAGTGCGCGACTGACCTGTCGCGCTCCGCCCGTGCGATTCCTTGACTTTTGCGGCCATTTGCAGGAAAGGCGCGGCGGCCCGATGCTACGCTGACCGCGCGCAGGGCCGTAATCCCGGCAGCAACCCTGCCCGCTATTTTCGGACACCACACACCGCATGACCTTCGCCGATCTCGGCCTTTCGCCTGAATTGCTCAAAGCCGTTGAAGACGCGGGCTATACGACGCCGACCGCGATTCAGGCGCAGGCGATCCCGACCGTGCTGATGATGCGCGACCTGATCGGGATCGCTCAGACCGGGACCGGAAAGACGGCAAGCTTCGTGCTCCCCATGATCGACGTGATGGCCGCCGGTCGCCGCCGCGCCCTCATGCCGCGCTCGCTGATCCTCGAGCCGACGCGCGAACTCGCCGCTCAGGTGGCCGAGAATTTCGAGAAATACGGCAAGAACCATGATCTCAAGATGGCGCTGCTGATCGGCGGCGTGCAGATGGGCGATCAGTTGAAGGCCCTGAGCGACGGCGTCGATGTGCTGATTGCGACGCCCGGCCGGTTGATGGACCTGTTCGAGCGCGGCAAGATCATGCTCAACGGCTGTGAGCTGCTGGTGATCGACGAGGCCGACCGGATGCTCGACATGGGCTTCATCCCCGATATCGAGTTCATCTGCTCCAAGCTGCCTGAAACGCGCCAGACGATGCTGTTCTCGGCCACCATGCCCGCGCCGATCGAAAAGCTGGCGAAGAAGTTCCTCAACAACCCCAAGCGGATTGAAACCGCGCGCGCCGCGTCCACCAATGCTGACATCACCGCCTTCAAGGTGCCGGTGAAGTCTCGCAGCAAAAAGGACACGCTGCGCTGGTTCCTCGAAAATGACCTGATCGAAACCGCGATCATCTTCGCCAACCGCAAGACCACGGTGCGCGAATTGAACCAGAGCCTTAACCGCCACGGCTTCCGTTCGTCGGAAATTCACGGCGACATGGACCAGTCGAGCCGGATCAAGGAGCTAGATCGGTTCAAGGCGGGCGAAGTCAATATTCTGGTGGCGTCCGACGTCGCGGCGCGCGGTCTCGACATCAAGGGCGTCTCCCACGTCTTCAACTATGACACGCCGTGGCACCCGGATGATTACGTCCACCGCATCGGCCGCACCGGCCGTGCAGGGGCCAAGGGCCGGGCCTTCACCTTCGTGTCGGAGGAAGATGCCGAAGCGATTGCGAATGTCGAAAAGCTGACCGGCAGCGCGATCAAGGTGTTCGGCAAGGAGGACGTGCGCGTCGACCTGTCCGAAGTGATCGCCAAAGCCGAAGCGGCCAAGGCCCAGGCTGAACCCGAGGCTCGCACCGAAGACGCGCGTGGCGATCGCCCCGAACGCAAGCCCCGCCGCGCCCGCGAAGACCGCGAGGAGCGCGCCCCGCGCGAGGAACGCGCACCCCGCGAAGCCCGTCCCCCGCGCGAGGAACGCCCCCGCCGCGAAAAGCCCGGCCCGCGCACCGACCGCGTCACCGCGAGCGACGACCAGAAGCCGCGCCGGCGCTATCACGAGGACGACGAACCCGTGCCCGCAGGCGAATGGAACGGCCCGCGTCCGGGGTTTCTGGATGTCGGGTTTGGCTGAGGCCTTAGTGGTTTACAGTGCCGGTTACGCGTCCAACTCTAACGTCGAGCGCGCGTTCCGCCTCTTCCTCGGAGGTGAAAAAATCAGCTAGGTTGGTGTGATGATCGAGGGTTAGCTCAACGAATTCTTTGTCGTTGCACAATTCGTTCATCTCGTCGACAACGTCCGCATTACATTTTTGGGTGAATTTGTCGCTCAATAACAAAGCTCTGTGGATCTGCCTTTTTGCCATGTCTTGGAGTGGGGCTTGTTTAAAAAGTCTTCGACTGCCTGTCATGATCCGGAGATCCTCAGGGTTATCAAGCGGTATACAAACCGCCTCCACGTGCCAAGATTGCCCATCATCTAAACGGCCCGGACCATAGTGAGCGATTGCGTCGTTCCTGAGATCGCATAGCTTTTCATGAACCACTTTCTGTTTATCGGTAAATTCGCTTTTGAAATCGAAGTTTCGTCGGTGTTTTGATGACGTTCTTGTAGCGCGAACATAGAGGATGATTGCCGAATTAAGCAGTGCAAGCGCTGCGTCGCTCTGCCAGCTACGTGCCTGTCCTGCTTGAATGGAATGTTCGGCTTGAACTTGAGCAATTTCGAGAGACAAAAGCATATCGAGAGCAATCTCGAGATCAGTCCTGATCGAATGAGCCGACAAAAGCCTTTCTATTTTATTTTTTAGAATTAAATACTTGTCAGGAATACTCCCGGCAAGACTCGCCAAATCCAAAGCTCTAAATCTATCGCTCACTAACCCACCACCGTCACGAACGAATCCAGCACCCGCTTCTCACCCGCGTCCTCGAACATGATGGTGAGCTTGTTGCCCTCCTGATCGATCACGCAGCCGGTGCCGAACTTGGCGTGCGTCACCATCGCGCCGATGGCGATGTCGCTGCGGGCGGGCGCGGCGAAGCTGGCGGCTGAGCGGGTGTTCTCCCGGACGCGAGCGGGCTTGGTGTCGTAGCCCGAGGTCAAAGCGCGCTGCCACCCGGGGCCGCGTTGTTGCGCGCGATCGGGTCGGTCGCGCGCGACATGGGCGAAAGGATCATCCTGCTCGCTCCAGTTCGCCCGCCATAGGGACGCGCCGCCGGTCAGCGTGGTTTCCTGCTCGATATGCTCTTCGGGCAGATCCTCGATGAAACGCGAGGGGATGGAACTGGTCCACTGGCCATAGATCCGGCGGTTCGCCGCGTGGAGGATCGTGCAGTGCCGCCGCGCTCGGGTGATGGCCACGTATGCGAGGCGGCGTTCCTCTTCCAGGGACGCCAGCCCCCCTTCGTCGATGGCGCGCTGCGAGGGGAATACGCCTTCCTCCCAGCCGACGCAAAAGACATTGTCGAATTCCAGCCCCTTGGCGGCGTGGATCGTCATGATCGTCACCGTTTCCTCGGCATCCGACCGGTCATTGTCCATCACCAGGCTGACGTGTTCGAGGAAATCGCCGAGCGTCTCGTACTCCTCCATCGCGCGGGCGAGTTCGGAGAGGTTTTCGGCGCGGCCGGCGCTTTCGGGCGAACGGTCGGCGGAAAGCATCGCGTTGTAGCCCGATTCCTCCAGCACCAGACGCAGCAGATCAGCGGGCGAGAGCGTGTCGGACGCCTCGCGCCAGTGCAGGAACTGGCGCATCAGCCCGCCGATGGTCATCGCGCTGCGCTTGGGCAATTCGTCGCTGTCGGCCAGTTGCAGCGCTGCGGCAGCCAAGGGCAAGCCGGTGCGGCGGGCGTGGCTGTGCATCTGTTCCAGGGCCTTCGCACCGAGCCCGCGTTTGGGCTGGTTGTGGATGCGTTCAAAGGCAAGGTCGTCCTGCGGCTGCGCAATCAGCCGCAGGTAAGCCAGCGCATCGCGGATTTCGGCCCGTTCGTAGAAGCGGAAACCGCCGATGATGCGGTAATTGATCCCGATCTGAATGAAGCGGTCTTCAAATTCGCGGGTCTGGTACTGGGCGCGCACCAGGATGGCGACCTGATCGAGCGCCGCGCCTTCGCGCTCGAGCCGCTCGATCGCTTCGCCCACCCGGCGCGCTTCTTCGGGCGCGTCCCACACGCCGATGACCTTGACCTTGTCGCCGCCGTTGACCTCGGTCCACAGCGTCTTGTCGTGGCGCTGCGAATTGGCCCGGATCAGGCCCGCTGCCGCGCCCAGAATGTGCGGGGTCGAGCGGTAATTCTGTTCGAGCCGGATCACTTCGGCGCCGGGGAAATCCTTCTCGAACCGGAGGATATTGGCGACCTCCGCCCCGCGCCATGAATAGATCGACTGGTCATCATCGCCGACCACGCAGATATTCTTGTGCCCGTGCGCCAGCAGCCGCAACCAGAGGTACTGGACGGCATTGGTGTCCTGGTATTCGTCCACCATGATGTAGCGGAAGCGGCGCTGGTAATCGGCGAGGATGTCGTGATGGCTGCGCAGGATGTTCAGCATGTGCAGCATCAGATCGCCGAAATCGCAGGCATTGAGCGCCTTCAGCCGTTCCTGATAGCGGGTATAGAGCGCGGTGCCCTTGCCATTGGCATAGGCTTCGTTCTCCACCGCATCGAGATCGGCGGGGTTCAGTCCGCGGTTCTTCCAGCGGTCGATCAACCCGGCCAATTGCCGTGCGGGCCAACGCTTTTCGTCGAGATCGGCCTCGACAATCAAAGCCTTCAGCAGCCGCAGCTGATCATCGGTGTCGATGATGGTGTAATTGTGCTGGAGGCCGACAAGCTCGGCATGGCGGCGCAGCATCTTCGCGCAGATCGAATGGAAGGTGCCGAGCCACGGCAGCCCCTCTGCCTGCGGGCCGAGGTGGTGCGTCACCCGTTCCCGCATCTCGCGGGCGGCTTTGTTGGTGAAGGTCACGCACAGGATCTGCGAGGGATAGGCGCGTCCCGTCGCCACCAGATGCGCCAGCCGGGCGGTCAGTGCGGCAGTCTTGCCCGTGCCCGCACCTGCCAGCATCAGCACCGGTCCCTCGGTTGCCAGCACAGCCGCGCGCTGCGGCGGATTCAGCCGCGCGGCATAAGCGGGGACGGAACCGGAATCGCGCGCTTGCGGGGGGGAGGGCAGATTGGTGCTCATGATCTGAGGCGAACAGGTAGGGAACAATTCATGCAGGGGCAAGCTGCGAGGTGAGCTTTGCCAAGATCGCGCGGTAGGCGGAAGATCGCCTTGCCGCCTTTCAGCCACAATTGCCGATGGGCTGTGGCCTCGGCGGGATGTCTCGCCGGGGCTTGGGTTGCCTCTCGGGCTGACCGCCCCATACTCAGTGGTGTCAGGTCAGCAGGGGACTGAGCGACCAGACAGAATTTTTGCGTTCGTTGTGCTTGGGTCAATTGGAAATGGAGTTACCCATGCATAAGTCTCTGAATACGTTCGGTCTCGCTAGCGCAGCTATCGCTCTGGCGTTGACCCCGGTGATGGCCGGTGCACAAGAGCAGACTGCGTCTGAGCCGATGCCGGATACCACCGCCGCACCCGCGCCTGATGCGACAACACCGCCTGTCGCGGACACCACCCCGCCGGCCGCAACCGAAGCGCCTGCGCCGATCCCGGCGCCGGAACCCACTGCGGAGCAGGTCGCTCAGGTGGAGTCGTGGCCAGCTGACAAGCAGGCCGCTTACAAGGCCTGGTCTCCCGCGGCGCAAAATTACTTCTGGTCGCTGACCGATGAGCGTCAGGACATGTTCTGGCGTCTGACCGACGGCGACAAGGAAACTCTGGCCAAGCTGACGGACACGCAGCGGGAAACGGCTTGGGCGCAGATCAAGACCAAGCTTGACGCTCTGAGCAGCTAAACGCCCCGCTCAGATGGACCCGGGTCGGCATCGGGTGTGGCCAGTCGCAACAGACTGAGCTTGCCCTTGCCGACCCGGCGTTCGGCTTCCATCGCCAAGCCTTTGATTGCCACATCTTCCTTGAAGCTGGTTTCGAGCGCGATCCACGTCTCTGGACCGATCCAGCCCAGCCGCCGCAAGCGATCCAGCGCCACCTCGCCCGCGCCTGATTGATAGGGCGGATCAGCGAGAATGAGGTCCAGTGGTGCCGCCGCTGCCCGCAGTTGCATGACCGATCCCACCTCGACCCGCGAACGGGCTTCTGCGCCCAGCGCTGTGATATTGGTGCGGATCACATCCACCGCCGCGCGGTCCTGTTCGACGAAGAGACAATGCGCTGCTCCCCGAGAGAGGGCTTCCAGCCCGAGCGCGCCGGAGCCTGCGAACAGGTCCGCAATCTGCAATCCCTCAAAATCGCCCAGCCGACTCGTCAGCATCGCAAACAGCGTTTCACGGGCACGGTCAGCCGTGGGCCGCGTGCCATCGCCCTTCGGTGCGGCGAGCTTACGGCCTCGCCACTCGCCTGCGATGATCCTCATTTGCGCGGACCTCGCGGGGGGGTAAGGCCGCGTGTCGGGGCCGGACGCTTGCGCGCGCTGGCGCCCGAGCGCTTAGAGCGCGGTCCGTCGCGGGTGCCTTTGCGCGGCGCGTTGGTGAGGGTTTCGGCGCCCTTGCGCGGTGCGGGGGACGCAGTCGGGCTTCTGCGCGGGGTGCCCTTTGCAGGCTCAGCTTCCTTGCGTGGAAACACTCCCGCATCGGCATCTTTACGTGGGGCAGGGCGAGCGGCAGGGCCTTTGCGGGCGGGAGGACGCGGCGGGCGCGCAGCCTTTTCCGGCGCGGCGATCAACACCTTGTCGGCCTTCTTCACCCCGCCACGCGGAATCGGCGTGCCGGTCATCTCCGACAGGAAATGCGCCACCGGCTTGCCGGTTAGCTCCACCGCCTGCCCCCGTGGCAGATCGCCGAGATGGAAGGGGCCATATCCTATGCGGATAAGCCGGTTGACCTGCAAACCCAGATATTCCAGCACCCGGCGCACTTCGCGGTTCTTGCCCTCGGTGATGGTCATTTCGATCCACAGATTGCGGCCCGAGGGCCGTTCGAGGTTTGCATTGATCGACCCATAGCGCACGCCATCGATCTCCACCCCGTCCATCAGGTCTTCCAGCTGGCCCTGTGTCACCACCCCGAAAGCTCGGGCGCGATAGGTGCGCGGCACCTGCGTCGCGGGCAGTTCCAGCGTCCGCTTCAATCCGCCGTCATTGGTGAGCAGCAGCAGGCCTTCGGTGTTGAGATCGAGCCGACCGACCGGGATCAGGCGCGGCGTACCAGCGGGCAGGGCGTTGCGCAGCGCCGTGTAGATCGTGGGGCGGCCCGCCATGTCACGCTCGGCCGTCAGCAGGCCGGTGGGCTTGTGGAACGCGAACAGCCGCGTTGCTTCGGCGGCAGCGACCGGATTGCCATCAACCGTCACCCCTTTGAGGCTGGCGAGGATCGTAGCGGGGGTATCGAGCACCTTGCCATCCAGTGCCACGCGCCCGTCCGCGATCATCCGCTCGATCTCGCGGCGGCTGGCAACACCCGCGCGGGCGAGCAGCTTGGCAATGCGATCGCCTTGAGGGCGATTTTCGGAGCGGGGGGGCTGGGTGGGCATCATCCGCCCATAAGTTCCTCCCCGTTGCATAGCAATGGGGAGGGGGACCGCTCGCGTCAGCGGGTGGTGGAGGGGTAGGGAGTGAGGTTCCCCCTCCGTCAGCCCTTCGGGGTGCCATCTCCCCATGCCGGATCAAGTCCGGGACGGGGAGGAACGGTTTCGTGCGCATACCGCTGCGCTGCGTGATGCGATGAGTTGGCACTTCGCAGCGCTTCGCTCACAATCTGGTCGAACCGCGCGATCCCGCCTTCGAGCGTGCCGAGCGTGATGTGCTCCACCGCGCCGGAGGAAAGCCCCTGCTGGCCGAGCTCGGCGGCGCGGAAATCCTCGCTCGCGAAGACCCCGCCGTCGAGCAGATTCCAGCTCTTTTCCCAATGGGCCAAGGCCTTTTCGGTCTGTGGTGCCTCGGGGATCAGCATGAAATCTTCGACGAGCGTGCAGTCGGCTGCCTGCGGCATCAGCACCATCACGTTGACGTAATCGGGACTCGGCACGATCACCGTCGCGGGTAGGAGCTGGTAGGCAAAGGTCACCACCCGGCGCAGCGCCGCCATGTCGGTGAGGTCGACGCTCTCCATCTCCTCCAGCCGCCCGACGGCCGAGCGCTGGTGCGGGCCGATCTGGTCGCCCGCGGTGATCCCGTCCTTGAAGAACGGGCCGATGGTGGCGGCGTGGAGGCGGGTGACATGGTAGCTTTCAAGGAAGGCATCCATGATGAGCTTCCAGTTGCCCTTCACGGTGTGCGTCCGGCGGCGGAACAGATGCGCATCTCCCAGACCAAAGGCGTCGAGGTCATTGCCCAAGGCCTGCGCATCGCTGAAATCGGCCTCTGCCACCGGCGCAAACCAGATCAGCCCGCCAGCCTCAAGACTGGGCAGTTCGACCAGACCGTAATCCGCCTTGTCGAGCCCCGGAAATGTCTCGGGCCGGGGCAGGGCCAGCAACCCGCCGTCGAGCCGGTAGGTCCATGCGTGATAGGGGCAGACGAGCCGCTTGGCGCACACCGCCTCGCTTCCCTCCACCAGCCGGGTCCCCCTGTGGCGGCAGACATTGAGGAAGACGTGCGCGCGCCCCTCGGCATCGCGGGTGATGAGCAGCGGGAGGCCAGTCGCATCATGCGGCACCGCCATGCCCGGTTCGGGCAGCAAGGCGGACGGCGCGAGCACCTGCGGCAGCCGGTCAAACAGCGCGGCTTTCTCGCGCGCGAAGTGATCGGGGCTCGTGTAATTGCTGGCAGGCACCGTCTGGATTCCGCCAGCGACCTTGGCGCGGCCCTCCCGGATCGCCTCGGCCAGCGCCAATTGGCCCGGCGTTGGACTCAAACGGGGCAAATCTGTTGCTGCGGCGTTCATCGCTCTTTTCTCATCCTCTTCCCTGCGCCTAGTGTGGCAGAGATCCGGATCAAGCAAAAGGACGAGCGTTCATGAACGAGATCGGCGCAGCGCCGCGACGCGATTGGGTGGGCGCGCTCAAGCCATATCTGGAGAAGGAATCGCTCGCGGCGTTCTTTCTCGGCGTCTCCTCCGGGTTTCCCTATGCGCTGATCGGGGCAACGCTGACATCGCGGCTGGCGCAGGACGGGATCGACAAGAAGACCGTGACCGCCTTCACTCTGGTGTTCCTCGCCTACAACTTCAAATTCCTGTGGGCTTGGATGGTCGATGGAGTGCGGCTGCCGGTGATCGGCCGCTTGGGCCAGCGGGTATCCTGGATGCTGATGACGGGCGGACTGGTGATCGCGGCGGTGGCGAATCTCGCGCTGGTGGACCCGGCGGCCAATATCGGCTGGGTCGCGACTTCGGCGATCCTTGTCGGCATCGCGGGAGCAACCTTCGATATCGTTATTGATGCTTATCGGATCGAGACGCTCAAGCCCGAACAACTTGGTGTCGGATCGGGCATGACCCAATATGGCTGGCGCATCGGTTCGGCGGGCGCGGGCGCGCTGGCGCTGGTCGTCGCGGCGCGCGCGGGGTGGGAGGTTGCCTATCTCGCCTGCGCCACCTTCGCTCTGCCGGCGATGCTGACCGCGCTGGTGCTGGGCGAGCCTGCGCGCCGCCGCATCAAGGAGCGTTCCAAAGGCATCGGGGAAGCCTTGCGTGCGGTCTATGGCCCTTTCACCGAGTTCTTCCTGCGCAAGGGCGCGTTTCTCGTCCTCCTGTTCATCCTGCTGCACAAGATCGGGGACACGCTGGCGAACCTCACCGTGCGATTGCTGCTCGACGACAAGGGCTACACCAATGACGAGATCGCGCTTTACGATGTGGGTGTCGGCTTCTGGGCGTTTCTGATCGGGATTTTCATCGGCGGGGTGCTCTACACGCGGCTGGGCATGAAGCGGTCGGTGCTGCTGAGCCTTGTCCTGATGGGGATTTCCAACCTCAGCTTCGCGCTATTGGCCGCCGTCGACAAGACCAATGCGGGGTTGGCAGCAACCTTCCTGTTCGAGAACGTCGCAAGTGGCATCGGCGGCGTGACGGTTGTGGCATACTTCGCCGCGCTGACCGACCTGCGCTTCACCGCCTCGCAATATGCGCTGATCTCGGCGGCGGCGAGCATCGTCGGGCGGGTGTTGACCGGGACAACGGCCGGCGCGCTGGTTGAGAGCTTTGGCTATGTTAACTTTTATCTGTTCACCACGGCGGCGGCATTGCCCGGCATCGTGCTGTTCTGGCTGATGATGCGCGCGGGGCTGATCGACGCCTCGATCGGGACGGCGGGGACCGAAGCGGGCGAGGAATAGGAGTTCCTCCCATTCCTGCGGAACGGGGAGGGACTTAGGTGGGAACCTGATTATTGAGCCGCAGCACCTCGCCCGCGAGGTAGAGCGAACCGGCGATGAGGATGGGCAGGCCGTCATCGGGGATGAGCGCCAGCGCACTCGGCACATCGGGGGCGGGGCGGGCTTCGGTGCCAAAGGCCTCCACCGGATGCCAGTCATGCCCCGGCACCGGCACAGCGGTGATGCTGATGAGGCTGGGAGCGAGCGAACCAATCAGCGATGCGGGGTCCTTGCCCTCGATCATGCCGATCACAAGATGCAGGCGCTGTCCCGCGAAGTGCTTACCCAGCATCGCGCCCGCCTGCGGATTGTGCCCGCCGTCGAGCCACACTTCGCGCGTGCCGGAAAGCGGGCCAGCGGAGAGCCGTTGCATTCTGGCAGGCCACTGTGCCGCCATCAGCCCTTGCGCCATCGCTTCAGGGCCTACCTCGACCCGCGTTTGATGGCGAAGCAGCGCAAGCGCCAGTCCGGCATTGTCGATCTGATGCGCCCCGGCGAGTGCCGGACAGGGAAGCGTGTACGTGCCTGCCGTGTCACGATAGGCCAGCATTGTGCCTGCGCGGCAATCCCAGCTGTCACCCTGCATCCTGAGCGGCGCGCCTGTGCGCCGAGCGGCGGCGATCACCTCACGGTTGGATTCGGGGCGATAGGCCAGCGTCACCAGTGGCACGCCCTGCTTGGCGATCCCCGCCTTCTCGAATGCGATGCGGGCCATCGGTTCGGTCGGCACGCCGTCCTCGGGCGCGAGCAGGAAGCGTTCATGATCAAGGCCCAGCGCGGCGATCCCGCAGGCGGCGAGCGTGTCGGCCTCCAGCACATTGGTCGCGTCAAACCGCCCGCCCATGCCGACTTCGACCACGCAAACGTCTGCGGGCACGCGGCTGAAGGCAAGGAAGGCGGCGGCGATGGTGACTTCGAAAAAGCTGGGGCCGAGATCTTCGCCCGCGTCCAGCACCTCTTCGAGGACATCCGCCAGCATGGCGTCCGAAATCAGCTCGCCCGCCAGCCGGATACGCTCGTTGTAGCGGACGAGGTGGGGCGAGGTGGTGACATGGACCTTGTAGCCCTCGGCCTCCAGCATCGCCCTCAGGAAAGCGCAGGTCGATCCCTTGCCGTTGGTGCCCGCGACATGGAACACCGGCGGCAAGCGTCGGTGCGGGTTGCCGAGGCGCTCCATCAGGGCTAGGATGGTCTCAAGCCCGAGCCGCCCTTGCGGCAGGCTCAGCGCGGCAAGGCGATCAAGCTGGGCCTGAACTGCCGGATTATCTGACCGTCCGAAATCTCTCATTGCCCACCTCGTCACCCCAGCGAACGCTGGGGCCTAGGGCGGCCAGCGATGCGCCTGGGGCTCTAGGTCCCAGCTTCCGCTGGGATGACGTCGTTTGTTAAGCCGCCTTCACGGGTGTCAGATAATCCAGCACCTGGCCCAGCGTCGCCTTCAACTCGCGGCGCGGTACGACCATGTCGACCATGCCGTGCTTGTGGAGATATTCGGCGCGCTGGAAGCCCTCGGGCAGCTGTTCGCGAATCGTGTCCTGAATGACGCGCTGGCCTGCAAAGCCGATCAGCGCACCGGGCTCGGCAATGTGGATGTCGCCCAGCATGGCGTAGCTCGCGGTGACACCGCCCGTGGTGGGATCGGACAGCACCACGATATAGGGCAGCCCGGCCTGCTTCAGCCGCCGCGTCATCACCGTCGCGCGGGGCATCTGCATCAGCGAGAGAATCCCTTCCTGCATCCGCGCGCCGCCGGCTGCGGTCACCACCACATAGGCGCAACCGCGATCCAAAGCCTTCTGCGCGCCCTCGCAGAACGCCTGCCCCACGGCCATACCCATCGAGCCGCCCATGAAGCTGAAGTCCTGCACGCCGACCACGGCTGGGCGGGTCTCGATGAAGCCCGAGCCGACCACGAACGCATCTTCATGCGGGTTCGCGGCGCGCGCGGCCTTGAGCCGGTCGGTATATTTCTTGGTATCCTTGAACTGCAGTGGGTCCTCGGTGACCTTGGGCAGCGGCAGCACCTCGTAGCCCGGATCAAGCAGCAGATCGAGCCGCGCATCGGCCCCGATGCGGCCGTGATGCTCGCACTTGGGGCAGACGCTGAGGTTCGCCTCGTAATCGGCGACGAACAGCATCTCCTGACACGAGGGACACTTGATCCACAGATCTTTCTCGGTGGACTTCTTCTCGGGCGCGAAGCCCAGCGAATTGCGGACGCGGGTGAACCAGTTCATGGGCAAGTCCTTAGCCGGGTTTACCCGTCATGGCGAGATGTGCGGGCAGTGGAGCAATCCACAGGATGGCGTTGCAGTTCCCTCAGCGGGCCGAATGCACCGCCTCGGCGAGGGCAGCGGTGAGCGCCTTGAGGTGCGCTGGAGCCTCGGCCCCATACTGGCCGCAGATCTCGACCAGCGCCGATCCGACCACGACGCCATCGGCGACCTTGGCGATGTCCGCCGCCTGTTCGGGGGTGCGCACGCCGAAGCCGACCGCCACCGGAATATCGGTCGACTGCTTGATGCGCGCGACGTTCTCTTCAATGCTTGCGATCTGGGCCTGCTGCTTGCCGGTGATCCCGGCGACCGAGACATAGTAGAGGAACCCTTCGGACCCGGCGAGCACCTGCGGCAGGCGCGCGGCGTCGGTCGTGGGCGTGGCGAGGCGGATCGGGGCGATGCCCTTGGCGCGCAGGGCCGGGCCGAGCGCGTCGTCCTCCTCGGGCGGAATGTCGACGCAGATCACGCCATCGACGCCCGCCGCTGAAGCGGCCTCGGCGAACCACTCGGGACCGCGCCGCACCATCGGGTTAGCATAGCCCATCAGTACCAGCGGCACATTCGGGTGCCGCGCGCGGAACTCGGTCGCGTAGCGCAGCACGTCCGCCGTGGTCGTCCCTGCGCCGAGCGAGCGCAAATTGGCGCTCTGGATCGCGGGGCCATCGGCCATCGGATCGGTGAAGGGCATCCCCAATTCGATCACATCTGCCCCGGCTTCCACCAGTGCATCGAGATTGGCCGCGGTGTCGCCGTCGCCTGCGGTGATGAAGCAGACGAGCGAAGGGCGGGGCTGGGCGAAGGTGGTGGTGAGGCGGGTCATAGTCCGAGGTCGCTGAGGCCGGGGTGATCGTCGGGGCGGCGGCCGAGCGGCCAGTGAAACTTGCGTTCGCTCTCGGCGATCGGCATTTCGTTGATGCTGGCTATCCGCCTCGCCATGTAGCCGTCGGCGTCGAACGCCCAGTTCTCGTTCCCGTAAGCCCGGAACCAGTTGCCGCTATCGTCGTGATACTCGTAGGCGAAGCGGACCGCGATCCGGTGCCCGTCGCAGGCCCACAGCTCCTTGATCAGCCTGTAATCGAGTTCCTTGGCCCATTTGCGGGCGAGGAATGCCTCGATTTCCGCGCGGCCCCGAAAGAACTCGACCCGGTTTCGCCACTCGCTGTCGAGGGTATAGGCCCCTGCACAGCGCACCGGGTCGCGGCTGTTCCAGGCGTCCTCGGCCATGCGCACCTTTTGCGCAGCGGTTTCGGCATCGAATGGCGGAAGCGGGGGGCGGCTCAAAGCTCCACCCCCAAGCGCTCTGCGACCGTAAAGATGTCCTTGTCCCCGCGCCCGCACAGGTTGGCGAGGATGATGCTGTCCTTGGGCATCGTCGGCGCGACCTTCTTCACCGCCGCGATGGCGTGGGAGGGTTCGAGGGCCGGAATGATCCCCTCGGTCGCGCAGAGCAGCTGGAAGGCGTCGAGCGCCTCCTCGTCGGTGACGGCGGTGTAGTCGACGCGGCCCGATTCCTTCAGCCACGCGTGCTCCGGCCCGATGCCGGGGTAGTCGAGACCGGCGCTGATCGAGTGGCCCTCGGTGATCTGGCCGTCGGCGTCCTGCAGCAGATAGGTGCGGTTGCCGTGGAGCACGCCGGGGGAGCCGCCGAGCAGGCTTGCGGCATGCTCGTCGCCGTCGAGGCCATGACCCGCCGCTTCGACGCCGAGCATCTTCACGCTCGGATCATCGAGGAAGGGGTGGAACAGCCCCAGCGCATTCGACCCGCCGCCGATCGCCGCGACCAGCAGGTCGGGGAGGCGTCCGGTGCGCGCGAGCATCTGGGCGCGGGCTTCCTTGCCGATCACGCTCTGGAAGTTGCGCACCATCTCGGGGTAGGGGTGCGGGCCTGCCGCGGTGCCGATGATGTAGAAGGTGTCGTGGACGTTCGCGACCCAGTCGCGCAGGCCCTCGTTCATCGCGTCCTTCAATGTCGCGCCGCCGCTGGTGACGGGGACGACTTCGGCGCCCAGCAGCTTCATGCGGAACACGTTGGGCGACTGGCGCTTCACATCCTCGGCGCCCATGTAGATCACGCAAGGCAGGCCGAAGCGCGCGCAGACCGTGGCGGTCGCCACCCCGTGCTGCCCTGCGCCGGTCTCGGCGATAATGCGGGTCTTGCCCATGCGGATCGCAAGCAGGATCTGGCCGATGCAATTGTTGATCTTGTGCGCGCCGGTGTGATTGAGCTCGTCGCGCTTGAACCACACTTGTGCGCCGCCGAGTTCCTCGGTGAGGCGGGGCGCGAAATAGAGCGGGCTCGGACGACCGACGTAATGCTCGAGCAGATCGTCGAACTCGGCTTGGAACGCCGGGTCTTGCTGCGCCTTGCGGTATTCGCGCTCGAGATCGAGCACCAGCGGCATCAGCGTCTCGGCGACATAGCGCCCGCCGAACTGGCCGAAATGGCCGCGTTCGTCCGGCAGGTTACGGAAGGAGTTGAGGTGCGTGTTCATAAAATTCCGTTCGGGCTGAGCTCGTCGAAGCCCTGCTTTTTCTTCGGGCTCAGCGAATAGGAGAAGGACGGCCCTTCGACAAGCTCAGGGCGAACGGATGGCATTAAGGTTGCCGCGCCGCTTTGCAGAAGGCGGCGATCTTGTCCACGTCCTTGATGCCGGGGCCGCGCTCGACCCCGCTCGATGTATCCACCAGCGGTGCGCCGGTCAGGCGGATGGCGTCGGCGACATTGGCGGGCGTCAGGCCCCCCGCAAGGCCCCAGGCGAGCGGGGCTTGCCAGCCCGCGAGCAGGCTCCAGTCGAAGGCCATACCATTGCCGCCGGGCAGCGCGCTTGCGGGCGCATCGAGCAGTACCCGGTCGGTCGCGCCCCGGAATTCCGCGACCTTGGCGAGGCTTTCCGCATCGCGGACGGCAAGCGCGCGCCATGCCTCGATGCCGGTCTCACTGCGGAAGCGGGCGAGGGTTTCGGGGGTTTCGCTGCCGTGGAACTGGACGACATCGGGAGCAACGGTGCGCACCGCCTCGGCCAGCAGCGTAGCGTCGGGGTTCACCAGCAGCAGCACCGCCTTGACGTGATCGGGCACCTGCCGCCGCAACATTGCAGCATCCGCGAGGGCGAGGTGGCGCGGGCTCTTGGCGTAGTGGACAAAGCCGACATGGCTCGCCCCGGCACCCACCGCCGCAGCGAGGGTTTCGGGGGTCTTCAACCCGCAGATCTTGACGAGCGTTCCAGCCATGGCGCGCGCTCTACGCCGCCGCAGGCACGGCGTGAAGCGCGAAAAGCTTGATCCTGCTTGCAATGCGCGCCAGTCTCAGAGGTTGATCAGCAGAGGGGCGCGCATATGATTTTCCGCATTTTTCTCGGTCTTGCAGGCGCGCTGCTGCTGGCCGCGTGCAATCCGGGCGCGCAGCTTGAGGATGCGCAGGGGCGGATCAAGCAGTTCCAGGCCGATTACAATCGCGGCAATGCCGAAGCGCTCTACGACAGCGTCGGCGAGGCTTGGCGCAAGGAATCACCGCCCGCCCAGCTTGAGGCGCAGCTGGGGCTGATCAAGGCGCGGCTGGGGCAGATCGAATCGACCGAGCAGGTCGGGTTCAACGCCGGGTTCAACAACGGCCTCACCACCACGCAGGTGGTGATGAAGACCACCTTCGAAAAGGGCGTGGCCGAAGAGGTGTACCTGTTCCACGGTTCGGGCGAGGAGATGGAGGTGGTCGGCTGGACGGTCAATTCGCCGCTGCTGCAACTCAGCCCTGAAGACGTGAACAAGCTGACCGAAGGCGCGAAGAGCGCGCCGACGCCGCCTTAAAGCGGCTTTTCCAGCACCACGAAATTAACCGGCGGATCGCGCAGGACAGGGAAGGGGCGGCGCTCACCCGTGAAGACATAGCCGCGCCGCTCATACCATGCGATCAGACTGTCGCGGCTGTCGATCACCGTCATCTCCATCGCCGCGGCGCCTTCGGCGCGGGCGAGGTCTTCCGCCGCATCAAGCAGCTGGCGACCGAGCCCGCTCGATTGCAGCCTCGGCAGCACGCACAGCATCCCGAGATAGGCGAGGCGCGCATCCTTGCGCGTGACCGCCACGCAGCCGATCAGGCTCTGGCCGTCGCGCGCGGTAAGGATCGTCACGGCCGGATCGGCGAGCAGCGCATCCAGTTCCTCGCGGCTGGTGCGTTCATCGTCGAGAATATCGGCCTCATGATTCCACCCCTGCCGCGCCGAATCGCCGCGATAGGCGGCTTCAAGGAGGTCCTTGAGGGCAGGCGCGTCGGAGGCGGCGGCGGTGCTGATTGCGGTCACAGTTCCAACTTCGTCATGCTGAACTCGTTTCAGCATCCACCGTGCCGGAACGAGCGGTCCGCGCGTAAGGGGAAATCGAGCCTGAAACAAGTTCAGGGTGACGGGTGAGGGGTGCTCAATCGTTCTGGATCAGGCGCAGCAGCGTCCCGTCGGGGTCGATCAGATAGGCGATGGTGAGCCCGCTCGGGTCAGGCGCGGCGGGGTGATAGCGCGGGATGCCATCGCGCGCATCGGGTACGCCGCTGGCCTCCACCTGCCGCATGATTGCCGTCAGATCATCGAGCCTCAGGCAGCAGCTGAACGAGGATTGGTAGGGATCGAGATCGGGATAGGGGAAGAACTCCAGCGTCACATCCCCGCGAGAGAGGATCATCCACCCGTCCGAGCGATAATCCTCCTCAAACCCAAGCTTGGCGTAGAACCTCGCGGTGGTCGCGAAATCGCGCGCGGGGAGGTTGGGGGTGGCTGTGTCCGCCACAAGAGCGCCTAAAGCGTCGCCTCGATCGCCCGCGCGGCCGCGACCGGATCGTCCGCGCGGCTGATCGGGCGGCCGATGACGAGCACGCTCGCGCCGTTGTCGCGGGCCTGCCGGGGCGTCACGACCCGCTTCTGATCGCCGGTGCCGCCGCCCGAGGGACGCAGGCCGGGGACAACGAAGTAACCGTCCTTCCACGCTTTCTTGACCATGCCGACTTCCTGCCCCGAACACACAATCCCGTCGAGGCCCGCCGCATGGGCCAGCTCTGCAAGGCGCATCACCTGAGTCTCGGCGCTGCCATAGACGCCGGTGGCGGTCAGATCATTGGTGTCGAGACTGGTGAGCATGGTCACGGCGACCACCTTGCACCCTTCGGCCGCTGCGGCCTTGGCGTCTTCCATCATTGCGCGCCCGCCGCTGGCGTGAACCGTGACAATCGCGGGCTCATAGACGTGGATCGCCTGCATCGCCTTGGCGACGGTATTGGGGATGTCATGAAACTTGAGATCGAGGAAGATCGGCAGGCCGAGATGCGCGATTTCGTGCACGCCGTGCGCGCTGTGAGCGCAGAAGAACTCAAGGCCCAGCTTCACCCCGCCAATATGCGAGCGCACCTTCTCGACCAGCGCCTTGGCTGGCTCCAGGCTCGGCACATCGAGTGCCAGATAGACCGGGTTGCTCATTTTCCGCCTCCGTCTGCGCCCGTATCGGCGGGGCTGAACGGATCGGCCACGTCTCCGGGCTTTGCGCTCGGCTTGTCCACAGGGCTGTCCACCAGGTTATCGCCAACCGGCAAGGCAGGCGATGGGGCCTCGCGCTGCCGGGCCATGGCGTTGTTCTTGAGTGATGTTTCCAGCGCGCGGATGCGGCGGTTGAGGCCCCACACCACACTGCGATGCAGCGCCCACATCGGCAGGAAACCCGCCAGGAATGCCAGAAGCGCCAGCACCGGCACCTTGGTTTCGAGCACGAGGTTCTGCCACAGCGTCAGCTCGACCGGCTGCCAGTTGTAGATCGCGAAGATCAGAAACCCGAAAGCGGCCAGAACCCACAAGATTGTGCGAAGAATCTTCACGAAGTCTGCCTCGTCTGATGGCCTGCGACGCCAGCGAACCTAAGCAATTGTGCCGATGAGTCCAGCTTCGCTGATGTCACCCGAACACCCGTGCGAAGATCGTGTCGACATGCTTGAAGTGGTAGCCGAGGTCGAACAGCTGATCGAGTTGCTCCGGCGCAAGCCGCGCCGTGACGTCGGCATCGGCCTTAAGCAGATCGAGCAGGTTCAACGCGCCGTCGGCTTCCCACACGCGCATCGCGTTGCGTTGGACCAGCCGGTAGGAATCGTCCCGCGTCAGTCCTGCCTGCGTCAGGGCGAGCAGCACACGCTGCGAATGGATGAGGCCGCCCATGCGGTTGAGGTTCTTCTCCATCCGCGCCGGATAAACCAGCAGCTTGTCGACAACCCCGGTCAGCCGCGCGAGCGCGAAGTCGAGCGTGATGGTCGCATCCGGGCCGATGAACCGTTCGACCGAGGAGTGCGAGATATCCCGCTCGTGCCACAGTGCGACATTCTCCAACGCAGGCGTCACGGCCGACCGGACCAGCCGGGCAAGACCGGTGAGGTTTTCGGTGAGGATCGGGTTGCGCTTGTGCGGCATCGCGCTTGATCCCTTCTGGCCGGGGGAGAAATACTCCTCGGCTTCCAGAACTTCGGTGCGTTGCAGGTGGCGGATTTCGGTCGCGAGGCGCTCGATGCTGCTGGCGATCACGCCCAGCGTGGCGAAATACATCGCGTGGCGATCCCGCGGGATGACCTGCGTCGACACCGGTTCGATCGCGAGCCCAAGCTGTTCGGCCACGTAAGCCTCGACCGCCGGATCGACATTGGCGAAGGTGCCGACCGCGCCGCTGATCGCGCAGGTCGCGATTTCGGCCCGCGCTGCGATCAGCCGCGACCGGCAGCGGTCGAACTCGGCATAGGCCTGCGCCAGCTTCAGCCCGAAAGTGACAGGCTCGGCATGGATGCCATGGCTGCGGCCGATGGTGGGAGTGTACTTGTGCTCCTCCGCGCGCGTCCTGATCGCGGCAAGCAGCGCATCGAGGTCCGCCAACAGCAAGTCGCTCGCCCGCGCCAGCTGCACCGAAAGCGTGGTGTCGAGCACATCCGAACTCGTCATGCCCTGATGCATGAAGCGCGCTTCCTCGCCGACCTGCTGCGCCACCCAGTCAAGGAAGGCGATCACGTCATGCTTGGTGACAGCTTCGATGGCGTCAATCGCAGCGACATCGATCGCGGGATTGGTGGCCCACCAGTCCCACAGCGCCTTGGCCGCGCTTTGCGGCACGACGCCAAGGTCAGCCAGCTTTTGGGTCGCATGCGCCTCGATCTCGAACCAGATGCGATATTTCGCCTCCGGCTCCCACAGGGCGGTCATGGCAGGGCGGGCATAGCGGGGGACCATCGGCGGCTCCATTTGGGGCGGGATTCTCGCCGCGCGGGCTAGGCGGGCAGGGCGCGGATGGCAAGAGCGCTAGATGAGGCCTTTGGCCCGCAGCGACGCATGCCCCTCGCGGCCGATGATCACGTGATCGTGGACGGTGACGCCCATGTGCCGCCCCGCTTCGGCAATGCGCTGGGTGATCTGAATGTCGGCGCGGCTGGGTTCCGGCGAACCGCTGGGGTGATTGTGGACGAGGATCATCGCGCTCGCGCCGACATCCATCGCCCGGCGGATCACTTCGCGCGGGTGGATGGCGGCTTCATCGATCGAACCGTCGCCGACGTGGTGATCATCGATCAAGCGGTTCTTGGTGTCGAGATAGAGCACCCTGACGCGCTCGACCGTCAGATGCGCCATGTCGGTGGTGAGATAGTCGATCAGCGCCTGCCAGCTGCCAAGCACCGGCCTGCCCATGATTTCACCGCGCGCCATCCGACGCGCAGCGAGCGCGACCGCCTTGAGTGCGGCAGCGCTGTTCTCGCCCACGCCCTTGACCCGCTGCAAGGCTTTGGGATCGGCATTGAGCACGCCTGCAAGAGTGCCGAATTGCGCCAGCAGCGCCTTGGCGATCGGCTTGGTGTTGCCGCGCGGGATGGCCGCGAACAGCAGGTATTCGAGCACCTCGTAATCTGCCAGCGCCTCGGCCCCACCCGTCAGCAAGCGGTGGCGCAGTCGCGCGCGGTGGCCATCGCCCGCCGCCTTGCCGGCTTCGAAGTCGGGCACGGCGTTGTCCAGAAACGAGAAAGTGTCTTCAGCTTCCGGCAATGCGACCTCCGGGAAAGCGTTGGGCTCTTCAGCCTCATTGCCTTTGCGCGATGATGCGCGCAAGGGTCAGGGACAATGCCGGAAGCGGACGCGCAGGACATTACGTTGCCTGAGGGCAGCAGCACGCAGCGGCTCCGGCCGCGCCGTTGGCGTAGCCGCATCGCGTTTGGGCTGGGTGCTGTGGTTGTGCTTGGTGCAGGCACCGCCTGGCTCACCCGCGAACGAATCGCGGGCAACGTCATCGACAGCTATCTCCAGCAAAGCGGCGTTCCGGCGACTTATGACATCGTCAGCATCGGCCCGCGGGTGCAGGTGATCGAAAACCTCGTGATTGGCGATCCGGCGCGGCCTGACCTCACCGTGCGGCGGATGGTAGTTGAAACCGGCGTGGGCGGGGCAGGCCCAGAGGTGCGCCGCGTAGGTGTGGAGGGCGCACGCTTGTTTGCGAGCCTGCGCGGGGGCACTTTCAGCCTCGGTGCGCTCGATCCGCTGGTGTTCACCGGCTCGGACGCGCCGCCCGCGCTCCCCGCCATCGACGTGACGCTGAGCGATGCGCGCGCGCTGCTGGACAGCGATTACGGTCAGATTGGCGTGAAGCTTGAAGGAACGGGCCGGATCGATGATGGCTTCGCCGGAACTCTCGCGGCCACTGCGCCGGGGATCGGGGTCGAGGGCTGCCGGGCCGAGACGGCCACGCTCTACGGCAAGCTCGCCACGGATAATGGCGCGCCCCGGCTTGATGGTCCCTTGCGGATCGGTGGGCTTGCCTGCGGCGGCGCAAGTCTCGCGAAGGCCGACATCGGCACGCTGATGAGCGTGAATTCCGATTTCTCCGCCGCCGAGGCCGATTTCCGCATTGCCGGCGCGCGCGCGGCCTTTGCCGACATCACGGGCGCGGGCCTTGGCGGCACCGCAAAGGTCAACTGGTCGCCCGGCCGCCTTGCGCTTGGCCATGATCTGGCGCTGACCGGGGTGGCCAGCCCGCAAGGCCGTTTGACGCGGCTTGGCGCGGAGGGAAGCTGGCGCGGGGCAGCCGATGGCGCCAGCGGCCAGTGGGAAGGCACGTTGCGCGGTGCCGGACTTGCCTCTGCGGATGACATCGCCGTGAGCCTCGCTGCCGCAGAGCGCGGGCTCGAAGGCACCTTGCTCGCCCCCCTTATCGCCAAGGCGCGGGTCGGCGTCACCCGCGCGCTGGACGGCGCCAGCTTCCGCGCCGAAGGGATTATCCGCCACAAGGGCACCGACGCCTCGCTGATCGTGCCCGAAGCCAGCCTTGCCACCCGCAGCGGTACCCGTGTGCTGGCGCTGTCCCGCCTGAGCGCGCGGTTGGGAGCGCAGGGCCTATCGGGTCTCGGCGGTGATTTTCTCGCGGGCGGGGAGGGGCTGCCCAGCATGAATGGCCGAATGCAGCAGCAGGCGGGCGGGTGGACGCTGCGCATGGCCATGGCGGATTATGCCGCGGGTGCCAACCGCCTCGCGCTCCCGCGTCTGACGCTGCGCACCACGCCGGGCGGAGCCATCGCCTTTGACGGCTTGTTGACTGCCAGCGGCGATCTGCCGGGCGGGGCGGTCAATGACCTTGCCGTGCCGCTCGAAGGAACATGGTCATCTGCGCGCGGGCTGGCGCTGGGCACGCGCTGCACCCCGTTGCGGTTCACCAAGCTGGCGATGTCCGGCCTTGCGCTCGATGGTCAGCAGATCACCCTGTGCCCTGAGGGTAAGGGCCCGATCCTCGCTTATCGCGATGCGGTGAGCCTAGCCGCGCGGACCGGACCGCTGAACCTGGCGGGGACGCTGGGTGAGAACCCCGCCAGCCTTGGCGCGAGCCGCGTGGTGCTGCGCTATCCGCAGCCCTTCGCCGTCGAAGGCCTTGCTGCCACAATCGGCGCGGGTGACAGCGAGGTGCGGATCGCCGCCGATAGCCTCACCGGCAACCTTGCGGGCGATGTCGCAGGCGCGTTCACCGGCGGCGCGGCGCGATTGGCGGCCGTGCCGTTCGATCTTGACGCGATCACCGGACGCTGGAGCTTTGCCGACAGCATCCTGCGGCTCGATAATGCTGCCTTCACGCTCTCTGACCGTCCGGCGGAAGGCGAGGCGCGGTTTGTTCCGCTGACCGCCAATGGCGCGAGCCTCACATTGGCCGACAACCGCATCACCGCCGATGCCCTGCTGCGCCATCCCGAATCGGGTCGCGGCGTTGCCAACGTGGCGATCACCCACAATCTTGGCACCGCTGCGGGCCGCGCGCTGCTGTCCGTGCCGGGGCTGGTGTTCGACAAGACGCTCCAGCCCCAAGATCTGACCTATCTTGCCAAGGGGGTCATCGCGCTCGCCGATGGCACCATCACGGGCGAGGGGCGGGTGGACTGGAACGGCGAGGCGATCACCAGCAGTGGCACCTTTGGTTCTGATGGCTTCGATCTGGCCGCCGCCTTCGGCCCGGTGCGCGGGCTGGCGGGCAGGATCGTCTTCACCGATCTTATCAACCTCACCACCGCCCCCGATCAGACTGTCACCATCGCCGCGATCAATCCCGGCGTTGAGGTGCTGGCGGGCAAGGTGCAGTTCGAGCTGAAAGGCGGCACGCTCCTCAGCCTTGAAGACGCGCGGTTCCCGTTCATGGGCGGGACGCTGCAAATGCGCCCGCTGGTCATGGATTTCGGCCAGCCAGAAGAGCGCCGCTATGTGTTCGAGATCATCGCGGTGGATGCGGCGACCTTCGTGTCCGAGCTGGAGCTGACCAATCTCAGCGCCACCGGCACCTTTGATGGCACCGTCCCGATCATCTTCGATGCCAATGGCAATGGCCGGATCGAAGGCGGGCTGCTGCTCAGCCGCGCGGGCGGGGGCAATGTCGCTTACATCGGCGAGCTGACTTACGAGGATCTTGGCGCGATGGGCAATTATGCCTTCTCGGCGCTGCGGTCGCTTGATTACCGGCAAATGCGCATCGGCCTCTCGGGCGATCTGGCGGGCGAGATCATCACCAGCTTCGATTTTGACGGGGTGCGGCAGGGTGCCGGTGCCAGCCAGAACTTCATCACCCGGCGACTCGCCAAGCTGCCGATCCAGTTCAAGATCAATGTCCGCTCGCAGAACTTCTCGCAGCTGGCGATCATTGCCCGCGGCTATTCCGATCCGACCGCCTGGGGCGATCCCTTCGATATGGGCCTGCTCAGGATAGAAAACGGCAAGCTGATCATGCGCCAGCCCGCGCCTGCGCCGCCGCCGCCGCCAGACCCAGCTGCGTTGCCACCGAAGCCATGACGCGCCGTATTCCGCCTTTGAGCCGTTCAACCTCCAGAAAGCGATCGTCTGCCATGCCGCACCTGAATTTGACCCGATCCCTCTGCAATGCCAGAGCAGGCGAGAGCCGAGGCGGCGCAAGGGGAACGGGTGTGAAGGCAATGGCCGCGTTGGTGGGGCTGGGGGCGATGGTGTCAGGGTGCATCAATATTCAGGCACCCGACAAGCCGATCGTGATCCAGCTTGATATCAACATCAGGGCAGAGGTTCTCTATGCCCTCGCGGAAGACGCGGCCAATACGATTGACGAGAACGCGGACATCTTTTGATGGATGTGCCGCTTCGAGGAGGAACTTCGATGCGCAATTCAGTTCTTGCAGGGCTTGCCGCTCTGGGCGCGATGGGCCTTGTTGCCGCGCCTGCGCTGGCGCAGCGCGATCCGGCCTATGCCGCTGCCCGCGAAGCAGGCAAGGTGGGCGAGCAGCCTGACGGTTATCTCGGCATTGTTGGCGATGCGAATCCAGCGCTCCAGCGTCTGGTGGATGACATCAATATCAAGCGCCGCTCGATCTATGCCGAAAAGGCCAAGGAAAAGAAGACGACGCTGGAAGCCTATTCGCTGACCGCCGGATGCGAGGCGATTGCCCGCACCGTGGCAGGCGAAAAATACCGCGCGCCCGATGGCAGCTGGCAGACCCGCACCGCTGAACCTCCGGTTCGCGACGTGCGCTGTCCGTAATCTGTCCGCAGCCGATCCAGGTGAGGGGGCACAAGCTCCCTTCGCAGGTGCACAAAACTCCGGCTGCGTGATGTTGACACTGAACAGCCCCCCTTCTAAGGGGGCGGCGCCCTCGGCGGGCACCTTGTTGCATGTGGCGCGGCCTTCCCTTTAGAGACCACGGCATGAGCGACGAGAAACCTGCCCGAGAACCCATTCACGAGGATGCGCGGATCGACGCGCTCGAAGCGCGGCTTCAGGCCGCACGCGAGCGTGAAGAACAACGCAACCGGCCAACGGTGAAGGGAACCGATGCGAATTACCGCAGCGGTAACCGCGCTCTGGCCAGTCTTCTGGGCGGGATTATCGGCGGCCTGGTGATCGGCTTTGCGATTGACGCATTGTTCGGGATCGCGCCCTGGGGTCTGTTGGCCGGACTGTTTCTCGGAACAGCGTCGGCTTTCAGGACGATTATGCAAGGTGCGAATACGCGTCCCGCAGATGAGGCCCAGCGGCCGGATGGAGAGGGCTAACCCCCTGCCACACCGCGCTAGGCCCACCTAGGGGCGCGTTTCATGTGAAACATTTGGGGATCTTTCGATCGTGGCAGCCGAAGAAGGCATCATGGCAGCTGAAAGAAGCGCAGCTGCGGCTGTGCAACATCTCGAAGCAGCCGAGGCCGGCAAGGTCGATCCGATGAAGCAGTTCACCATCGAGCCCATTCTGGGTTCCGATTGGCAGCTGGCTGACGGGATCAACATCGCGTTCACCAACTCCGCACTGTGGATGGCGATCACCGCTCTCCTGGTGTGGGTGTTCGTCGCGGGCGGCATGAAGCGCCAGCTGGTGCCCGGGCGCTGGCAGATGGCGGTCGAAAGCATGACCGGCTTTATCGACGACCTGCTCGAAGCCAATGTCGGCGCGGCAGGGCGCAAGTATGTCCCTTACATCTTCACCCTGTTCATGTTCATCCTGTTCGGGAACCTGCTCGGCCTCGTGCCGGTCGGTCTGATCCCCGGGGTGCATGCCTTCACCTTCACCAGCCACTTTACCGTGACCGGCGTGCTGGCGATCATGAGCTTCTCGATCGTACTGATCGTCGGCTTCGCCAAGCATGGGTTCCATTTCTTCTCATTGTTCTGGCCGTCGAACACGCCCGCTTTCCTCGCGCTGCCGATCAGCCTGATCGAGCTCGTGTCCTTCATGGTCCGCCCCTTCAGTCTCGCGCTGCGTCTGTTCGTGGCGATGATGGCGGGTCACGTGCTGCTCAAGGTGCTGGCAAGCTTCGTCATTGCCGGCGGTAGCGGCGGCATCGGCACCGGCGTTCTGGTCGGCGTGCCGAGCTTCGTGCTGATGGTCGCGATCAGCGCGCTCGAAATCCTCGTTGCGGGCATTCAGGCCTATGTGTTCGCGCTGCTGACGTCGCTCTACATCAACGACGCGGAAAACCTTCACTGAGGGCTGAGACGCTCTCTCGACTACCCCCGATAACACACAGATTTTTTCTCAAGGAGTTTATAATCATGGACGCTACTGCTGCAGCTCTCCTCGGTGCCGGTCTCGCGGCGATCGGTGCGGGCCTCGCCGCCCTCGGCGTGGGCAACGTGTTCGCTTCGTTCCTCGAAGGCGCGCTGCGTAACCCGGGTGCCGCCGACGGCCAGCAGGGCCGCCTGTTCATCGGCTTCGCGGCCGCCGAACTTCTCGGCCTGCTCGCCTTCGTGATCGCCGTTCTGCTGATCTTCCGCTAAGATCCGTGCTGCGCCGGGCGGGGCGGGACAGGTCCTGCCGCGCCCGGTGTGCGCTGCTGAACTGCCGGTAACAAAGGCCCATCATGCCTCAGATCGAACAAATCGCTGCAACACTCTCAAGCCAGGTTTTCTGGCTGCTGGTGTTCTTCGGCCTCACCTTTGTGTTCGTGGGCCTTGGAATGGTGCCCAAGATCATGGGCACGGTCGACCTGCGCGACCAGCAGATCGCGGGCGATCTGGCGGCTGCTCAGGCCGCACGCGATGAAGCGACGAGCCAGGAAGAAGCCTGGCGCAAGCGTGAAAACGCCAATCGTGCCGCGGCGCAGAGCGTGATCGGCGAAGCCAAGGCCAAGGCTGCGGCCGCTACCAGCGTCAAGCTTGCCGAGGCGCAGACCCGGCTCGACGGACGCCTGGCTGAAGCCGAAACCGCGATTGATGCCGCGCGCACCAACGCCATGGCTGAAATTGAAGCGGTCGCTGCCGATGCCGCGCGCGACATCGTTGCCCGCGTCGCCGGTGCCGAGGTGGAACCCGCCGCAGCTCAGGCCGCGGTCAAGGAGGTGATGGCGCATGGCTGATATTCTGATGCTGCTCGCCAGCGGGGCTGACGGCCATGCCGAGCCCGGCGTGCTGGGTCTCGATTCGTACCAGTGGGTCGCTTTGGCGATGAGCGTGCTGATCGCGGTCTTTCTGTGGAAGAAGGTGCCCGGCATCATCACCGGCGGGCTCGACGCCAAGATCGCGGCGATCCGTTCGGCGCTTGATGAAGCCAAGACCCTGCGCGCCGAAGCCGAAGCACTACGGGCTGAATATGCCGCCAAGATCGCCAGCGCCGAAAAGGACGCCGAAGCGATGCTGGCTGGCGCCCGCGAAGAGGCTGATGCGATCCTCGCCAAGGCCGAGGCTGACAGCGAAGTGATGGTCGCCCGCCGCCAGAAGATGGCCGAAGACAAGATCTCCGCCGCCGAGCGCGCAGCGATTGCCGAGGTCAAGGCCAAGGCTGTGACGGCTGCGGCGGCTGCCTCGCGCAAGCTCATTGCCGAACGCCATGACGGTGCGGCGGACAAGAAGCTCGCTGATGAGGTTATCGCCTCGCTCTGAGCCAGAGTGGAAAACCTGTTTGGGAAAGGGCGGTCCATCGCGGCCGCCCTTTTTCGTTGGCCCGCCCTTAGCAGTCCGGCAGGAATACCACCTTGCCCACCAGCTCGCGCCGCGCCATCGCATCGAAGCCTTCGCGCCAGCGGGAGAGCGGCAGCGTCCGGTCGATCGCGGGGGTGATCGCTCCGGCTTCGGCGAGCCGGGTGATCGCGCTCTGGATCGCGCGGCCCCGCTCCGGGAAGCGACGGGCATATTCTCCGGCGCGCAGGCCGACGATGCTGAAGCCCTTGATCAGCGGGATGTTGGTCGCGATGTCAGCGATCCGGCCTGAGGTGAAGCCGACCACCATCAGCTTGCCGCCGAAAGCGACGCAGCGGGTCGATTCGTCGAACACATCGCCGCCCACGGGATCGAACACGATGTCGGCAAGCGCGCCGTCGGTAAGGTCCGCCACTGTGTCGCGAAAGCGCCCCTCGGCCACAATCACGGCATCAGGGCGGGCGAGGGCGGCAATCCGCTCGACCTTGTCAGGCGAGCCGGTGGTGGCGATGACGTGGGCGCCGAGAGCGCGAGCGAGATCGCAAGCCGCAAGGCCCACGCCGCCGCTTGCGCCGTGGACGAGCACCCATTGGCCCTCCTGCAATCCGCCCTGCTCGACAAGGCCGGTAAACGCTGTCGAATAGGCCGCGCCCATCGCCGCTGCGGCGGGGAAGTCCATGCCTTGCGGCATTGTGGAAAGCTTGTCGGCCGGCACGCTGGCGATCTCGGCAAAGGCGCCGGTCTTGTTGCCGCCCATCACCCTGTCACCGACGGCAAAGCCGCTAGTCGGATCAGCCGCCAGCACCTCGCCCGCGAATTCGAGCCCCGAAGTGAACGGTGGCTGCGGCTTGAACTGATATTCGCCCCGCGTCATCAGCAGGTCGGGGAAGTTGAGCGAGGCGGCACGCACCTGCACGAGCACCTCGCCCGGTGCGCGCACAGGAGGCGGCAGGTCAGCCAGCGTCACGCCGGACAGGTCGTCCGACAGATGTTCGACCCTGAGGGCCTGCATGGGCCTAGAAATTGTCCTTGGCCGCCCGCAGCGCTGCAAAGGTCTCGTGCGGAGCCGCGCCGCCCCAGCGGGCCATCATCGCGGGATCGTCGGCGCGGAGGAACGGATTGGTCGCCAGCTCGCGGCGAAGCGTGGTCGGCACCGTGGGCGTATCCTTGGCCCGCTTGTCGGCGATCTCGGCGGCGTAGTCCTGCAAGGCGACATTATCGGGATCGGCGTGGAGCGCGAACTTGGCGTTCGACGCGGTGTATTCGTGCGCACAGTAGAGCAGGGTTTCGGGCGGCAGTGCCTTGATGCGGCTGAGGCTGTCCCAGAACTGCTGAGGCTGGCCTTCGAACATCCGCCCGCAGCCCAAGGCAAACACCGAATCGCCGACAAAGGCGATGCCGGCCGAGGGCAGATGGAACGCGATGTGGCCGTTGGTGTGGCCCGAAACGTCGATCACCCGCGCCTGCGTGTCGCCCAGCGTCACGGTGTCGCCGTGGGCAATGATGCGATCCACCGGGAACTTGCCGGCGACCTCGGCCGGGCCGGTGATGGTGCAGCCGGTCGCCTCCTGGATCGCCGCATTGCCGCCAGCGTGATCGGGATGCCAGTGGGTGTTCCAGATCTGGGTGATCGTCCACCCGTTCATCTCGGCTTCGCGCAGATAGGCCTTGGCATCGGGCGTATCGATCGCAACCGTTTCATGGCTGTCGGTATCGTGGATGAGGTAGCCGTAGTTGTCACTAAGGCACGGGAACTGGTGAACATGGATCATGCAGGCGACCTTACGCGCGCACGCCGCATGTGAAAAGGCCCGCCTGCTCGGTTGAGCGGGCGGGCCTTTCATGTTGTCCGGGGACGCTCACCCGCTTTGGGCAAGCGTCCGCGCTATCCTTAGTCCTGGCCCTTCTTGAGCGCCGCGCCAAGGATGTCGCCGAGCGAAGCGCCCGAATCCGACGAACCGAACTGCGCGACAGCTTCCTTCTCTTCCGAGATCTGACGCGCCTTGATCGAGAAGTTCGGCTTCTTCGAACGGTCGAAACCGATCACCATCGCATCGATCTTGCTGCCGACCTGGAAGCGGTCGGGGCGCTGTTCGTCGCGGTCACGGCCAAGGTCAGCACGCTTGATGAAGCCGGTTGCGCCATCTTCGCCGACCTGCACTTCGAGGCCGCCGTCACGCACTTCGAGCACGGTGACGGTGACGGTCTGGTTCTTGCGCAGGCTCGAGCCGCTGGTGGCGCCTTCAGCCGAGGGCGCACCCTTTTCGAGCTGCTTCATGCCGAGGCTGATGCGCTCCTTCTCGACATCAACGTCAAGCACGATGGCCTTGACCATTTCGCCCTTGCGGTGAAGCGCCAGCGCGTCCTCGCCCGAGATGCCCCAGGCGATGTCCGACATGTGGACCATGCCGTCCACGTCGCCATCCAGACCGATGAACAGACCGAATTCGGTGGCGTTCTTGACTTCGCCTTCGACTTCGCTGCCGACCGGGTGCTTCTCGGCGAACTCGTCCCACGGGTTGCGCTGGGCCTGCTTGAGGCCGAGGCTGATGCGGCGCTTGTCGCTGTCGACTTCGAGCACCATCACGTCGACTTCCTGCGAGGTCGAGACGATCTTGCCCGGGTGGACGTTCTTCTTGGTCCAGCTCATTTCCGAAACGTGGACGAGGCCTTCGATGCCCGCTTCCAGTTCGACGAAGGCGCCATATTCGGTGATGTTGGTCACCTGACCCGTCAGCTTCATGCCAACCGGATACTTGGCGGCCACGCCATCCCACGGATCGCTTTCCAGCTGCTTCATGCCGAGGCTGATGCGCTGGGTTTCGGCGTTGATGCGGACGATCTGCACCTTCACGGTATCGCCGATGGCGATCACTTCGCTCGGGTGGTTGACGCGCTTGTAGCTCATGTCGGTGACATGGAGCAGGCCGTCGATGCCGCCGAGATCCACGAAGGCACCGTAATCGGTGATGTTCTTGACGACGCCGTCGATGATCTGGCCTTCGACCAGGTC
Source organism: Erythrobacter sp. W302b (assembly GCF_046452395.1). Taxonomy (NCBI): domain Bacteria; kingdom Pseudomonadati; phylum Pseudomonadota; class Alphaproteobacteria; order Sphingomonadales; family Erythrobacteraceae; genus Erythrobacter; species Erythrobacter sp. W302b. Next base: position 946,660 of record NZ_JBKFDH010000001.1, read on the forward strand.
ATTGATCAGTTCGCTGCGCTGTTCGGCACGGGTCTCTTCGAGCACCGCACGACGCGAGACGACGATGTTGCCGCGACGACGGTCCATCTTGAGGATCTGGAACGGCTGCGGCACGTCCATCAGCGGGGTGACGTCGCGCACCGGGCGGATGTCGACCTGCGAGCCGGGGAGGAAGGCCACGGCGCCATCGAGGTCGACGGTGAAGCCGCCCTTGACGCGGCCGAAGATGCGGCCTTCGACGCGCTTGCCTTCGCCGAATTCGCTTTCGAGCTTGTCCCACGCGGCTTCGCGGCGGGCGCGGTCACGCGAGAGCATGGCTTCGCCGTCAGCGTTCTCGACGCGGTCCACGAAGACTTCGACTTCGCCGCCAACGGTCAGGCCGTGGTCGTCTTCGCCGCGCGAAAATTCCTTGAGAGAGATGCGGCCTTCGCTCTTGAGGCCGACGTCGATCACGGCAAAGCCGTTTTCGATCGCAGTGACGGTTCCCTTGACGACGCGGCCTTCAAAGCCATCTTCGCCGGCACCGCCGAGTTGTTCGTTGAGCATCGCCTCGAAATCGGCGCGCGTGGGCATCTGAGTTGCCATAGGCTGATTTGGTCCTGTTTCGTTGTGCTACCGGCCACCGGTTTTTCCGGGGTCTTAAACTGCTTCCCGTGCACCATTGCGCGGGCTGGCAGGGCAAGAGGCCGACGTCTCCGCGCCGCCGAATGCGATTGCGCGAAGGTTCTTCAATCACCGAGGATTGCCTGAACGGCCGCGCGCCTAGGCGAGGGCGGGCCAAAATGCAAGGAAAACCGCCCGTCAGCCGAGCCGGGCCTCGACCGCCTCAATCGCCGCCTCGATCGCGGCTTCGCGGCCGAAGTGGGTGGTGTCGATCACCAGCGCACCGGGGGCCGCCATCAGCGGGGCGTCCTTGCGGTTCATGTCGCGCGCATCGCGGGCGGCAATGTCATGTTCGATGATCGCGAGGGCGACATCGATCCCGCGCCCCTTCATCTCGGCCCAGCGGCGGCGGGCGCGCTCGGCAACGCTGGCGGTAACGAACAGTTTCACCCGCGCTTCGGGCGCAATCACCGTGCCGATATCGCGCCCATCGAGCACCGCGCCGCCTTCCTGCAAGGCAAAGGCACGCTGCCGCTCGTAGAGCGCGTCGCGCACCGCCGGATGCACCGACACGCGGCTCGCATAGCCGCCGACGTCTTCGGAGCGCAGGATATCATCGTCCAGCAGGCTTTCGGCAAAGCCGCAGGCGGCGATGGCGTCGTGCGGATCATCGGGATTGCCGCCGAGCAACTGCACCTGCCGACCAACGGCGCGGTAAAGCAAGCCCGTGTCGAGATGCGGCAACCCGAAATGTGTGGCCAGCGCCTTGGCGATGGTGCCCTTGCCCGAAGCAGTGGGGCCGTCGACGGCAATGATCATTCGGCGCTCTCGCGGGAATCGCTGCGCTGGTCGATTCTGGCCATCCAGTCGCGGTAGATCGCTTCGGACACCTCGGGCCGTTCCGCAATGAAGGCGTGGCTACCGCCGGGGACGACCGCCAGTTCCGCGCCGGGGGTCAGCGCGACGAAATCCTGCACCGTGTCGATCCGCGCTTCGTCATATTGCCCGACCACGTACAGGATCCGGCTGCCATCGACGCGGTGCAGCAACGCGGTCGCATCGTATGTGGCGAGCGAGCCCGAAGCGCGGAATTCGGTCGGCCCCCACATGGCGAGATAGACCGTCTCGTTGAAACCCTTTCCGCCATATCGCGCGCGGTAGGCGATGGCCTCGGGGGAGGGGGCAGGGCGGTCAGGGCGGCCATTATAGGCGGCGTAGAAGGCGGCGGTGGCAGGCTCGCAGACGGCGGGTTCAGGCGAGTTCCGGCCTTCGCAGGCGCGGATCGTGGCGGCGACATCATCGGGCAATTCGCGGATGAGCAGGTTGGTGCCGGTGATCCAGTGCGACGTCGACAGGAAAGTGCCGCTCAGCACGGCTGAAGCAGTGTGCTCGGGATAGGCCGCGGCATATTCGAGCGCGAGCGCCGAGCCCCAGCTATGGCCGATGACATGCCACCGCTCGACGCCCAGTTCCTTGCGGATCGCCTCAAGTTCAGCAACGAAGCGCTCCGGCAGCCAGTTGGCGGGGTTCTCGGGCCGGTCGGACATGCCGCTGTCGAGCTGGTCGTAGAGGATCACCGGGCGCGTGTCGGCCAGGCTGAGGAGGCCGCCGAAGTTGACATGGGTTCCCCCCGGGCCGCCGTGGATCATGATGACCGGGGTCGCGCCCTTGCCGATGGTGCCATTGACCCGCACCCAGACCTTGCCGCCTTCCACGGCGACCCGGTGTTCCGATGTGGCGACCGACCAATCTGTGGCGGGATCGGTCGGGAGGGTAGCGGTCTGCGCTTGCGCGGTGATCGGGAGCAGGGCGAGGGCGGCGGCGAGGAGTGGCTTCGAGATCATGGCTGTTCTCCCTCGGTGTCGCGGGCCAGCCATGCGCGCACCAGTCCGATGATCGCAATCGAGGCCCAGAAGAATTCGAGCACGAGGCTCGCCCAATTGGTGTGATAGATCAAGGACACCGTCAGCAGCGCCGCGCCCAGCAGATTGGTGCCGTGGAGCAGGAAGGGATTGGTCGCCTTGGCCAGCGTCAGATAGGCATAGGCGCCGATGATGCAGGCCGTGCCGCACAGGCCGACGATGCTCGGCCAGTCGAGCGGGGTGTTCATCGCTGAACCCCGCGTTCGTCATCCCCGCGCAGGCGGGGATCCAGCTTCTGTGCAGCGGCTCCGAACAGCGGGATCCCCGCCTGCGCGGGGATGACGAGGTAGGGCGTCATCCTGCCGCCTCAGCCAGCAGCCCCATGAAGGTCGGGAAGCTGGTGTTGATCGGCGCGATGTCGTCGACCTCCACGCCGCCCTCGCTGACAAGGCCCGCCACCGCCATGCTCATGGCGATGCGGTGATCGAGCAGCGACTTCACGCGCCCGTTCGCCGTGCCGCGCAGCGGCTCGCCGCCGGTGCCGTGGATGGTGAGGCCGTCCTCATGCTCTTCCACCCTCGCACCCGCAGCGGTCAGCGCGGCGGCCATCGCGGCGAGGCGGTCGCTCTCCTTGACGCGCAGTTCCTCGAGGCCGGTGGTGCGGGTGGTGCCTTGTGCGAGCGCGGCGGCGACGAACAGCACCGGAAATTCGTCGATCATGGCGGGCGCTATCGCCGGGTCGACTTCGATGCCGCGCAGCTGCGCATGGCGCACCCGCAAGTCCGCCACCGGCTCGCCGCCAACGTCGCGGGGGTTCACCTCTTCGATATCCGCGCCCATCTGGCGCAGCACGTGGAGCAGCCCCGCACGGGTCGGGTTGAGGCCGACGTTGCGGATCGTGAGGTCGCTCCCCGGCACAATGCTCGCCGCGACCATGAAGAAGGCGGCGGAGGAGGGATCGCCGGGGACGGTCACGTCCATCGGCTTGAGCTCTGCCTCGCCGCGGATCGCAATGACGGTCTCGCCATTTTCTTCGCCCACTTCCAGCTTCGCGCCGAAGCCGGTCAGCATCCGCTCGGTATGGTCGCGGGTGGGGACGGGCTCGATCACGCGGGTGATGCCGGGGGTGTTGAGGCCGGCGAGCAGGATGGCGCTTTTCACCTGCGCGCTTGCCACCGGGAGCCGATAGGTGATCGGCACAGCGGGCGACGCACCGCGCAGCATCAGCGGCAAGGTGCCGCCCGCCGAGGCTTCGAACGAAGCGCCCATCTGCGAAAGCGGGTCGATCACGCGCTTCATCGGGCGGCCCGAAAGGCTCGCATCGCCTACGAAGGTCGCGGTGATGGCATGGCTCGCCACAAGGCCCATCAACAGCCGCGTCGACGTGCCGGAATTGCCCATGTCGAGCGCGACCTTGGGCTCCAGCAGGCTGCCGACGCCGACGCCGTCGACCGTCCAGGTGCCATCCTCGTGGCGGGCAATGTGCGCGCCGAAGGCCCGCATCGTGGCGGCGGTGGCCAGCACATCCTCGCCTTCGAGCAGGCCGGTGATGGTGCTGCGGCCCACCGCGAGCCCGGCAAACATCAAGGATCGGTGGCTGATCGACTTGTCGCCGGGGACGCTGATCGCGCCGGTGAGCGGGCCGAGGGCGGAGAAACGGTGGCTGGTCATGAGGCGGCGGTCTTTGACAGCGCCCCGCGCTTCTGGCAAGGCGCGCCGCGCATCGGGCCCGACCCGTTGATTCATGGCGCCCATGACCAAGGCCCTTGAATCAAGTCAGGCCGGAACCCACAATTCTCGTGCAATCCCGCGAATTCGCAACCGCGCTTCGCCCGCCCTGCTTCGGGGCGGCCAGTTTGAGGAATACAGATGGCAAAGCCCGAATGGGGTACCAAGCGTACCTGCCCCAAGTGCGGGGAGCGCTTCTACGATCTCGGTAAGGAAGACCCGGTCACCTGCATCGAGTGCGGTGAGACCTGGACGCCCGAACCGGTGCTCAAGTCGAAGCAGCCGATTCCCTTCGAGGAAGTCGAAAAGAAGAAGGATGTCGATGCTGACGCCGATCTCGGCGGCGATGACGATATCGATGATCTGGAAGACATCGAGGACATCGACGAGGACGGCGATTCGCCCGACAATGATGTCGACCTCGGCGGCGACGACGATCTGGGCGTTGCCACCTCGGGCGACGACGAAGATCACGAGAATTGATCGAATTGCGGGCCCGCCTCCGCGGGCCCGTCCTCGGCGCTGTTCCCGCCGCCATGCGGCGGGGCGCCTGCGGCTCGCGCGCTTGCGCTCGCGGCCGCGATGCGGCCGGACCCCCACTTCACCGATGAAGCTGTGATTATTGGGCCCGGTCGATCAAAATACGCTTGCCAAGGGAAGGCGGCCCCACTAATGGCCGCCTCCCGCAAGCAGGGCACGCAGCCTTGCTCGCATGATGACTGGCTCGGGGCCTTAGCTCAGCTGGGAGAGCGCAACACTGGCAGTGTTGAGGTCAGCGGTTCGATCCCGCTAGGCTCCACCAGTCATCCTGATCAAAGTCGAAAGGCTCGCATCCCTCAGGGAGCACCTTCCGCAACGCTGGCCGACGAGGTTTCGTCCGCCGGCGTTTTTCGCATTTTCCGGGCGCTTGCGTGTCCGGCAGGAGAAGTTGGCGATGTTCGACACGCTGTCCGACCGTCTTGGCGGGGTCTTTGACAAGCTCAAGGGCCGCGGCGCGCTGCGCGAGCAGGACGTGCGCGACGCGATGCGCGAAGTGCGGATCGCGCTGCTCGAAGCCGATGTCGCGCTGCCCGTCGCCCGCCGCTTCATTGATGCCGTTACCGAAAAGGCCGTGGGGCAGGACGTGCTGCGCTCGGTCACGCCGGGGCAGATGGTCATCAAGATCGTCCATGATGAACTGGTCGAAACGCTGGGCGGGATGGAGGTCGAAGGCCTCAGGCTTGATGCCAAGCCGCCGGTTGTGATCATGATGGTCGGCCTGCAAGGCTCGGGCAAGACCACCACCACCGCCAAACTCGCCAAGCTGATCCGCGAGCGCCACGGCAAGAAGGCGCTGATGGCCTCGCTCGACGTGAACCGTCCGGCCGCGCAGGAGCAGCTGGCGGTGCTGGGCGGGCAGGTCGATGTCGCCACCCTGCCGATCATCGCCGGCCAGCAGCCGGTCGACATCGCCCGCCGGGCGATGGAAGCCGCGCGCCTCCAGAATTTCGACGTCCTGCTGCTCGACACCGCGGGCCGCCTCCATGTCGACGACGCGCTGATGGCCCAGATGAAGGCCGTCGCCAGCGTTTCGGCGCCGAACGAAGTGCTGCTGGTGGTGGACTCGCTCACCGGTCAGGACGCGGTCAACGTCGCCCAGAGCTTCACCAACGAGGTGCCGCTCACCGGCGTGGTGCTGACCCGCATGGACGGCGACGCGCGCGGCGGTGCGGCGCTCTCGATGCGCGCGGTTACCGGCAAGCCGATCAAGTTCGCAGGGACCGGCGAAAAGCTCGACGCGATCGAGCCCTTCCGCCCCGGCTCGGTTGCCGACCGCATCCTCGGCATGGGTGACGTCGTCAGCCTCGTCGAGAAGGCCGCCGCGACGATCAAGGAAGCCGACGCCGAGAAAATGGCGCGCAACCTCGAGAAGGGCAAATTCGATCTCGACGATCTCGCCATGCAGTTGAAGCAGATGCGCAACATGGGCGGCCTCGGGATGCTGGCAGGCATGATGCCGGGCATGAAGAAGGCCAAGGCTGCGATGGCCAGTTCCGGGATGGACGATAAGGTGCTCGTCCACATGGAGGCGATCATCTCCTCGATGACCGCCAAGGAACGCGCCAACCCCGACCTGATGAACGCCAAGCGCAAGAAGCGCGTCGCGGCGGGCAGCGGGACCGACGTGCAGACGGTCAACAAGGTGCTCAAGATGCACCAGGAAATGGCCCGCGCGATGAAGCAGATCAAGAAGATGGGCGGGCTCAAGGGCCTCGCCGCGATGTTCGGCGGCGGCGGCATGGGCGGCATGGGCGGCCCTCCGACCGGCGGCCTTCCGGGCCTCGGCGGCCCCGGTGGCCCGATGGACGGCCTGCCGGGTCTGGGCGGCCCGCCCAAGTTCAAGAAATAGTTTCAAGTCAGTCAGTTCAGTTCAGTTCAGTTCAAAAGTTCAATTCACTCGAAAGGTAACTACTCATGTCGATTTCCATCCGGCTCTCGCGCGGCGGTGCCAAGAAGCGTCCCTATTACCGCATCGTCGTCGCCAACAGCCGCTCGCCCCGCGACGGCAAGTATCTCGAGCAGATCGGCACCTACAACCCGCTGCTCGCCAAGGATTCGCCGGAGCGCGTGAAGCTGGTCGAAGATCGTGCCCGCTACTGGCTCGGCGTCGGCGCGCAGCCGACCGACCGTGTCGCCCGCTTCCTCGATGCCGCCGGCATCAAGGAGCGTGCGGCCCGCAACAACCCCAAGAAGGGTGAGCCGGGCGAGAAGGCCAAGGACCGCGCCGAAGAACGTGCCGCCAAGATCGCCGAGGCCGAAGAAGCCGCGCGCGCCGCTGAAGAAGAAGCCAAGGCCGCTGCCGCTGCCCCGGCTGCCGAAGAAGCGCCCGCCGCTGAAGAAGCTGCCGCCGAGGAAGCGCCTGCCGAAGAAGCCGCCGCTGAAGAGCAGGCCGAAGGCTAAGCCACAATGCCTTCCTCCGTTCGTCCTGAGCCTGTCGAAGGACCGCACGTCTCCTTTTGCTTCGCCGCGAAGAGAGAACAGGGGTTGGCCAAGGCCAGCTTCGCTTCCGACAAGCTCAGCCCGAACGGGGATTGACAATGACGAACACCAAACCCGTCACCCTCGCCGCCATCATCGGCGCGCACGGGGTGGCGGGCGAGGTGCGCCTGAAGCTGTTCGGCGACGGGATCGCCACACTGGCGAAGCAGAAAAGCTTCAACGGCGGGGCGCTCACCCTCTTGAAGATCCGCGAGGACGGCAAGGGCGGCGCGATCGCGCGGCTGGCTGAAAGCACCTCGCGCGGGGATGCGGAAAAGCTGCGGGGTACCGCGCTGACCGTCCCCCGCGACGCCTTGCCTCCCCTGGCGGAGGGCGAGTTCTACCATGCCGACCTGCTCGGACTGCCAGTCGTCACCGACACCGGGGCGAGCGTTGGCACCGTGCTGGCGGTCGAGAATTTCGGCGCGACCGACATTATCGAGATCGCGCTCGACCCGGTGCCCGAAAAGGGGCCCAAGACCTTCATGGTCCCGATGATCCCCGCTGCGGTGATCGAGTGGGATGACAACAGGCTTGTGATCAGCGCCAATTTCGCCGATAATTGAGGGCGTGGAGATACCCGCCGACGCCGCTCTTTGGCAGCGCATCGCCGACCATCACATCGGCCCAGCGGACGCATCGCTCACTTTCGTCGCCCGGCTTGCCCGCGAAAACCGCTGGAGCCTGCCACACGCCCACCGCGTGATCGATGAGTACAAGCGCTTCTGCTACCTCGCGATGACTGCCGGACACGAGATCACGCCGTCTGACGCGGTGGATCAGGCCTGGCACCTCCATCTCACCTATAGCCGCGATTACTGGGAAGTGTTCTGCCCTGTCGTGCTGACGTCGCCCTTGCACCACGGCCCCACGCAGGGCGGCGAGATCGAGCGGACGCGGTTCTACCGCCAATATGCCGATACGCTCGCCGCCTATGAGGCCGCCTTCGGCGCGCCGCCGCCTGCCGACATTTGGCCGACGGCCAACCGGCGGTTTTCCGTCGATCCCAAAGGTGTTCGCGTTAACCTGTTGGATGATATTGTCCTCAATCGCCGGGTCGCTCTGGCGCTGGGCCTGATTGTCTTTCTGGCAGGCTTCATCGCGGGAAGGATGATGTGATGCAGCTGTTCTCGTCCTGGACGGGCAGCGATTTCTTGCTGTTTTACGCGATGTTGCTTGGTCTTGCGACCTTCGCTGCATGGTGGCTGCCCGCGCATCTGCGCGAAGCGGGGCGGCTGGGCGAGACCGATGATCTCGAAGGCATCGCGCTGCTGGCAGGTGGCCGCCAGCGCATGGCCGATTCGCTTCTGGCCGATCTCTATGTGCGCGGCGCGCTGGTTCCGGGCGAGCAGGGCAAGCTTCACGTGGCTGCGCGCGATCTGCCTGCCAGTCCCGGCGGCAAGGCGCTGCTGGCCATTGATGCGCCTGTCACGCTCGACGACGCACGCCGCGCCATTCACATCCATGCCGACCGGGTCGCGGCTCGTCTGCGCCGTGCAGGCCTGCTGCTGCGCCCTGAGGAGCACAATCGCTTGCGTCTGTTATCGGTCGCGCCCTTCGGCGCGCTGTTCGTGCTTGGCCTCTATCGCCAGCGGGCGGGGAGCGCGCTGGACGAGCCGACCGGATTTCTGGTTGTGCTGCTGGGCGTGACGGTCGCACTGGCGGTGATCCGCTTCGTCAAGAGCGATCCGCGCACCGCGGCGGGCGTGGCGACCGTGCAGCAGATGCGTGCCCGCAACGGCCGCTTTGCCCGTGCACCCCGGCCTGACGAGGCGGCGATGGCGGTGGCCTTGTTCGGCACCGGGGTTCTGGTTGGCACCCCGTGGGAGGCGGTTCACGCCATGCGCCAAAAGGATGGCGACGGCGGCGGTGCCGATGGCAGCAGCGACGGCGGCTGCGGCGGTGGTGGCTGCGGCGGTTGCGGAGGCTGACGTCCCGGCGTAAGCGCGCAGGCATGACCAAGCTTTCTGTCGCCGTTGTCCAAGCCGCGCCGATCCCGCTCGATTTTCAGGCCGGGATCGACAAGGCGTTGCGCCTTGCCAAGGAGGCGGTGGAGAGCGGCGCGAAGGTTGTCGCTTTTGGCGAGACGTTCCTCGGCGGCTATCCGCTGTGGCTGGACGAGGCGCCGGGCGCCGCGCTGTGGGACCATCCGGGGAGCAAGGCGCTGCACCGGATCATGCTCGAACAAGCGGTGGTCGCCAATGATGAGCGGCTGCTCCCGTTGCAGGAACTCGCCGATGCCAGCGGCGCGATCATCTCCATCGGCGCGCATGAGCGGGTGCGGCGGAGCCTTGTGAACAACCAGCTGACCTTCCGGCCCGGCCTGCCGGTGCTCGACCACCGCAAATTGGTGCCGACTCATGGCGAGCGCCTGATCTGGGCGCGCGGCGATGGCTCGACGCTGGGAGTGCATCAGGCGGAGTGGGGCCGGCTCGGCACGTTGATCTGCTGGGAGCACTGGATGCCGCTCGCCCGCGCGGCGATGCACAACCTCGGCGAGGACGTGCACATCGCCGCCTGGCCGACGGTCCGCGAGACCCACCAGATCGCCTCGCGGCACTATGCGATGGAGGGGCGGTGTTTCGTGCTGGCGGCGGGGCTGGTGCAGCGCCGCGACGACCTGTTCGACGGGCTGGAGCGGGTTGGCGGTGACGCCGCCGCGCGCGAGTTGTTCGAAGCGATCCCCGCCGAGGTGCTCAACCGCGGCGGCTCCCTGATCGCCGCGCCCGACACCCGCGTGATCGCGCAGGCGGGGGAGGGGGAGGAGACGCTCTTCGCTGAGCTCGACCTTGCCGAAGTGGCCGAGGGGTTGGCGAACCTCGATACGGACGGGCATTATGCGCGGCCCGATGTGTTCGGGCTGACGGTCGATACGCGGGCGAAGGATGGGGTGGCGTGGGAATGAGCGGGGCGGAAGGCTCGGTCTTGCGAGACCTGGCGAATGTTCTGACCGATACGGGCTTATGGGTCTTTGCTGCTGGGGCAGCCGTCATCAGCGCCATCGTTGCCTTGACGTTGTCGCCCTCGCTTCGATCATGGTCGACGATTGCCGTGGCGTCGTTGTCTGGGGCTTTCCCTGTGCTGATGCTGATCGCAGCCACCGTCGTGTTTCGCCGGGGTCAGGAAGACTTGGGCTCGCTAGCTTTGTTTTTTATGGAGCCCGAGGTTCTGTTCGGCTTGCTTATCTGGTTTGCCGCTGGATGCTTGTCTGCCTTTGTGGTCACCGGCCGGTTACGGTCTCGGCGCGAGCGGAAACGTGTCCAGAGCGAGATCGGCACATTCGAATGACCTTCGCCGCCACCATCCTCACGCTCTATCCCGAGATGTTCCCCGGGCCGCTCGGGCATTCCATCGCGGGGCGCGCGCTCGCCGAGGGCAGGTGGGCCTGCGAGACGGTGCAGATTCGCGACTTCGCCACCGACAAGCACCGCACGGTCGATGATACGCCCGCAGGCGGCGGGGCGGGGATGGTCTTGAAGTGCGATGTGCTGGGGAGGGCTTTGGACTCTGTTTCACCCCTCCCCTTCAGGGGAGGGGTTGGGGATGGGGACGTGCCGCAAGCGCCGAGCCTGACGGAGAGCCCCCACCCCAACCCCTCCCCTGAAGGGGAGGGGCTTTTGGCGCGCCCCATCCTCGCCATGACGCCTAGGGGCAAACCCATCACGCAGGCGCGCATCCGCGAACTCGCCCAAGGCCCCGGCGTCATCATCCTGTGCGGCCGGTTCGAGGGCTTTGACGAGCGCCTGTTCGAGGCGCGCCCTGAGATCGAGCAGGTCTCTCTCGCCGACATCGTTCTGTCAGGCGGCGAGATGGCTGCGCTGACCATCCTTGACGCTTGCATTCGGCTGCTTCCCGGCGTAATGGGCGCGGCTTCCAGCGGGGATGAGGAGAGCTTTGAACAAAGCCTCCTTGAATACCCGCACTACACCCGACCTCAGGAATGGGAAGGGCGCACGATCCCCGAAGTGCTGCGATCGGGGGATCATGCGAAAATCGCTGCTTGGCGCAAGGCAAGGAGCGAAGAGGACACTCGGTCACGCAGGCCGGACTTGTGGGAGCGCCATGAGGGCGCTCGGGTCCAACCTGCCTCTGGCGCGCGGCGAAAACGTAAGGAACCGGACCAGTGAACCTGATCCAGCAGATTGAAGCCGAAGAAATTGCCAAGTCCGGCAAGGACATCCCCGAATTCCGCGCAGGCGACACCGTCCGCGTCGGCGTGAAGGTGAAGGAAGGCAACCGTGAGCGTGTTCAGAACTACGAAGGCGTCGTGATCGCCCGTTCGAACCGCGGCATGGGTTCGAACTTCACCGTGCGCAAGATGAGCTTCGGCGAAGGCGTCGAGCGCGTTTTCCCGCTCTACTCGCCGATCGTCGAGAGCATCACCGTGGTCCGCCGCGGCGTGGTGCGTCGCGCCAAGCTCTATTACCTGCGCGGCCGCACCGGCAAGAGCGCACGTATCGTCGAGCGCAAGATGAGCGCCCCCAAGGCGTAAGGCTTTCCAGCCAGCGAAATTGCGAAGGGCGGCCCCGCAAGGCGCCGCCCTTTTGCTTTGGGGCACTTGCCATTCCCGTTCGTCATTGCGAGGAGCGTAGCGACGAAGCAATCCAGAGCGGTGTGCGCTGACCCTGGATTGCCGCGCCGCCGTTCGGCGGCTCGCAATGACGAGGTGAGCTTTGGATGCGTTCGGTTCTTGCTGCGGTTGCCCTGAGTTTCTCGACCTGTCTGACGGCTCCACTCTTGGCGGAGGACGCGGTGATGTCTGAGCAGGCCCCCACTCTCAGCTTCGAACGGGTCTTCGCCTCCCCCGGCCTTGATGGCCCCGCACCCCGGCAGGTGAAGCTGTCGCCCGATGGCCGCTACCTGACCCTGCTGCGCAACCGGGTCGACGACCGCGAGCGGTATGACCTGTGGGGCTATGACATCGACACCCGCGAATGGCGAATGCTGGTGGATTCGGAGAAGCTCGGCAGCGGGCGCGAACTCTCCGAGGACGAAAAGATGCAGCGTGAACGCGCCCGCGTCGGCAGTCTCAAGGGGATCATCGCCTACCAATGGGCCAGCGATGGCAGCGGCGTGCTGGTGCCGCTGGATGGCGACCTGTTCCTCGCCAAGCTTGATGGCACTGTCACCCGCCTGACCGATACCGAGGGAACTGAGCTCAACCCCAAGCTGTCGAGCAAGGGCGCGTACGTCAGCTTTGTGCGCGACCGGCGGCTGTGGGTGGGGCCGGTGGGCGGCGAGGCTACCCCCATAACCCCGGCAGGCGAGGCCGAGACGATCCGCTGGGGCGAGGCAGAGTTCGTCGCGCAGGAGGAAATGGCGCGCCTGCAAGGCGATTGGTGGAGCCCGGACGACAGCCGCATCGTCGTCCAGCGCACCGACGAAGCCAGCGTCGGCATCGTCACCCGCGCGGCGATCGGCGCAAAGGGCACCAAGGTGTTCGATCAGCGATACCCCGCCGCAGGCACCGACAATGCCGTGGTCGAGCTGTTCGTGATGAACCCCGATGGGTCTGGGCAGGTGAAAGTCGATCTCGGGCTCGATCTCGATATCTATGTTGCCCGCGTCGACTGGGCGCCGGATGGCAGCGCGATCTATGTCCAGCGGCAGGACCGCGCGCAGACGAAGATCGACATGCTCAAGGTCGATCCGGCGACGGGCGCAAGCACGATCTGGTTCACCGAAACCGCCGCGCGGCCCGATTACTGGGTCAACCTCAGCGACAATTATCGCTTCCTCAAGGACGGCAGCCTGCTGTGGTGGTCCGAACGCGACGGCTATGGCCACTTTTACCGCTTCGACGGGCAGGATTGGCTGCGAATCACCAGCGGGCTCGATCCCGTCACCGCACTGGTCGGCGTGGACGAGGCGGCGGGCACCTTCACCTATCAGGCGACCACCGACGTTCTGACCCAGCAGATCTATCGCGCTCAGCTTGGCGGGGAGGGCGGCGTCCAGCTGCTGACCGATCCTGCCTTTACCAACAGCGCCAGCATGGATGGGGCGGGGAAGCTGCTCTACGTCACCCGCTCAAGCCCGAACCAACCGCCGCAGTCCTATCTGGCGACACCGGACGGCAGCCGCGTCGCGTGGATCGAGGAGAACCGGGTCGAGGGTGATCACCCCTATGCGCCTTACCTTGCCAGCCATGTCACACCCGAATTCGGCACGATTGCGGCCAAGGACGGCACGCCCCTGCACTGGATGATGCTCAAGCCCAAGATGGAGCCGGGCAAGCGTTATCCGGTGTTCTTCCAGCACTATGGCGGGCCGGGACCGCAGACGGTGACGAAGAGCTGGGGCGGGGCGCTCGCACAGTCCATCGTCGACAAGGGCTACATCTTCTTCCAGCTCGATAATCGCGGCTCGGCCAACCGGGGCGTGGATTTCGAACAGCCGCTCTACCGCGCAATGGGCGGGGCTGAAGTGCGCGATCAGAAGGCGGGGGCGCTGTTCCTCAAGAGCCTCGATTTCGTCGATCCGGCCAAGGTCGCGATCTATGGCTGGTCCTACGGCGGCTACATGACGCTGAAGCAGCTGGAGGCGGACCCCGGCCTCTATGCCGCTGGGATCTCCGGCGCGCCGGTCACGCGGTGGGAGCTTTACGACACCCACTACACCGAACGCTACATGGGCGATCCGCGCGAGGTGCCCGAGGCTTACGCAAAGGCCAGCGCGATTCCCGATGCCCCGAAGATCAGCGATCCGCTGCTGCTGATCCATGGCATGGCGGATGACAATGTGGTGTTCGAAAACGCGTCGGAACTCATCTCTGTGCTTCAGGAAAGCAACACGCCGTTCGAGATGATGCTCTACCCCGGCTACACCCACCGCGTGTCGGGCGAGAAGATCGGGCCGCATGTGTGGAACAGCATCATGCGCTTCCTCGCGGCGCACAGGGTGACACCGCCGAAGTGAGCCAGAGCCCGAAAACATAGCTATTCGTCATGCCGAACTTGTTTCGGCATCCATCTCGCACCATAGAGCCTCGGCGCGGGCGGCGGGATGGGCCCTGAAACAAGTTCAGGGTGACGGCTGGTCCATTGGATTGCAGGAGTTCGGAATGGGTTACCGGGTGGCAGTGGTCGGCGCGACCGGCAATGTCGGGCGCGAGATGATGATGGTTCTCGCCGAGCGCGAGTTTCCGTGTGACGAGGTGGCCGCGGTCGCCTCGCCGCGTTCGACCGGCACTGAGGTCGAATTCGGTGACACTGGCAAGATGCTCAAGTGCAAGAATATCGAGCATTTCGATTTCGCCGGCTGGGACATCGCGCTGTTCGCCGCCGGGAGCGGCCCGGCCAAGGAGTATGCCCCCAAGGCCGCGGCGGCTGGTTGTATCGTCATCGACAACTCGTCGCTCTATCGTATGGACCCCGATGTTCCGCTGATCGTGCCGGAAGTGAACCCCGACGCGATTGACGGCTACATCGCGCGCAACATCATCGCCAACCCCAACTGCTCGACCGCGCAGCTGGTGGTGGCGCTGAAGCCGCTCCACGATTTCGCCACGATCAAGCGGGTGGTCGTCAGCACCTACCAGTCGACCTCGGGCGCCGGGAAGGCGGGGATGGACGAGCTCTTCGCCCAGAGCCGCGCGATCTTCGTGGGCGATCCGGTCGAACCGCAGAAGTTCACCAAGCAGATCGCCTTCAACGTGATCCCGCACATCGACAGCTTCCTCGACGATGGTTCGACCAAGGAAGAATGGAAGATGGTGGTTGAGACCAAGAAGATCCTCGACCCCAAGATCAAGCTGACCGCGACCTGCGTGCGCGTGCCGGTGTTCGTGGGTCACTCGGAAGCGGTGAACATCGAATTCGAGAATGAAATCAGCGCCGAACAAGCCATGGACATTCTGCGCGAGGCGCCCGGCGTCATGCTGATCGATAAGCGTGAGGATGGCGGCTACATCACCCCCATCGAATGCGTCGGCGATGCGGCGACCTTCGTCAGCCGCGTGCGCGAGGACCCGACGGTGGAGAACGGTCTGACATTGTGGTGCGTTTCGGACAACCTGCGCAAGGGTGCCGCACTCAATGCCGTCCAGATCGCCGAGCTGCTCGGGCGGCGGCATTTGAAGAAGGGCTAAGGCCGATGCGGGTTGCTCCCCTGGCGTTGGTGGGCGCGCTCGTGCTGGCCGGCTGCGACAGCGGCGACGTGCCGAGCCCCGCTGAACGTCAGCAGGGCGAAGCCGCGCAGGCCCCGGTCACGGCTAACGCGGTCGAACTTCGCGGTGACGGGATGTCGGCCGGGGCGGAGGCGTTCTATTTCGCCGCAGGTCAGCAAGAGGTCGAAACCGCGCTCGCTGCGGCGCTCGGCAAGCCGCTGCGCTCAGGCGAGAATGCCGAATGCGGGGCCGGGCCGATCACCTTCACCGACTTTGCGGGCGGATTGACAGCGCATTTCCAAAAGGGCCGTCTGGTGGGCTGGAACTGGCACGCCCCGCAGGACGGCGATGCGCCAGCGACCGGGACAGTCACGTTGGCGGGCCAGGTGCAGATCGGGACGGCGCGGAGCACTGTCGAGGCCGCGTCCGGCTTTTCCAAGGTCGAAGGCAGCACCCTCGGCGAGGAATTCGCGCTCGACGGCAATATCGGCGGCTTCATCACCGCCGATAAGGTGGAGATGCTCTATGCCGGAACGCAGTGCTTCTTCCGCTGAGCGCGGCGAGGCTATCACGCTCCATCCGATCGGCCACGTCAGGGGCGGCCGCGCCGAAGTGATTGATGACAACTGGGGCACCGTCGAAGCGGTGATCGCACTCGACGCCGCCCGTTTCGGGCCCGAGGCGCTGGCCGGGATCGATGGCTTCAGCCATGCCGAGGTGATCTTCCTGTTCGACCGCGTGCCTGACGACAAGATCGAGAACGGGGCGCGGCACCCGCGTGGGCGCAAGGACTGGCCTTTGGTCGGCATCTTCGCGCAGCGCGGCAAGAACCGCCCCAATCGGCTCGGCTTGACCACCTGCGAGATCGTCGCGGTCGAGGGCACGGGGCTGCGCGTGCGCGGCCTCGATGCCGTCGATGGCACGCCGGTTCTCGATATCAAGCCGGTGATGCAGGGCTTCGCTCCGCGCGGGGAAGTCCGCGAGCCTGACTGGGCTGGCGCGATCATGCAGGACTACTGGTAGAGGCTACTCAGACAGCGCGACCGGCCTGGCGGCCCGCCCCTCGTTCCCGCGCATCAGGAAGGCCAGCGGCGCGGCGGCCAGCGTGATCCACATCATCAGCCAGAAATCATCGACATAGGCGATCATCGCCGCCTGCCGGTTCACCTCGGCATCGATCAGCGTCATCGCCGTATCGCCGAGCGCCTGGAACCGGTCGATGGTCGAGAAATCCACGACGCTTCCCGTGGCAGCCGTCACATGCTGGCCGAGATCGGCGTGACTGGTCTGGATATTGCGGGCGAGCAGCACCGTCATCCACGCGATCCCGGCCGAAGCGCCCAGCGAGCGGAACAGGTTGAGGAGGCTCGACCCGTCGGTGCGCAAGGCGGGGCTGAGCGTGGCAAAGGCGCTCACCTGCAAGGGGATGAACACCAGCCCCATGCCAAGGCCTTGCAGCAGGCCGCTGATGATCACATGCGCCTCGTCCACCGCCAGCGACCAATGCGCCATCTGCCACAGGGAGAAAGCGCAGATCAGAAACCCGCTCGCCACCACCGGCCGGGCGTCGATCCCCCGGCGCATCATCAGGCCCGAGAGCTGCATCGAGACGAGGATGCCCACTCCGCGCGGCATCAGCACGATGCCGGTGTCGATCACGCCGTAACCGAACAGGTTTTGCAGCATCGGTGGCAGCAGCGCCATGACCGCGAACATCACGATCCCGATCACGATCATGAACGCGAGGGCGATGGCGAAATTCCGGTCGGCGAACAATGTGCGTTCGAACATCGGGGCAGGGGCCGTGGCGAAGTGGATCACCACCATCCATGTCGCCGAGAGGGTGAGGACGAGGTAGGTCCAGATTTCCACCGACGCGAGCCAGTCTTCCTGTGCGCCGCGATCGAGCAGCAGCTGGAATGACGCAAGAGCCACGGCCAGCAGCAGGAACCCGGCGATGTCGAAGCGCCGTTGGCGTCGGGGGCGTTTGGGCAGGTAGGCGATGAGGATCGCCAGCGAGGCGATCCCGACCGGGAGGTTGACGAAGAACACCCAGCGCCAGTTGGCGGTCTCGGTCAGCCACCCGCCGAGGATAGGCCCGAGGATCGGGCCGATCATGATCCCCATGCCCCAGATCGCCATGATCTGCGGATGGCGACTGGGGCGAGTGGCATCAAGCATGAAAGACTGGCTCAAGGGCGCGATAAAGGCACCCGCCACGCCTTGCAGCGCACGGAAGGCGACCATTTCCTCAAGATTCTGCGCCAATCCGCACAGCATCGAAGCGAGAATGAACCCCGCGACCGAACCGATGAACAGCCGCCGCGCCCCGATGCGGTCGGCCAGCCAGCCGGTGATCGGCAACGCGACAGCGGAGGCGATGATGTAGCTCGTCAGCACCCAGGTGATCGTGTCGACCGTCGCCCCCAAGGAGCTTTGCATATGCGGCAAGGCGACATTGGCGATGGTGGTGTCGAGGATCTGGAGCAGCGATGCCGCCATCACCCCGACAATCATCAGGGGGTAGTTGCCCGTTTCCAGTTCGGGCGCGTCCAGCGGAGCGCCTGGTCGGTTCTGACCGATGCCAGCGGCAGGCTCGGCCCGGCTTGCCATCGCTCAGCGGCTCGCTGTGTCGGTGAACACGGTCACTTCGCTCGAAAGCCCGGCGATCAACCGGCGCGGGCTGGTGCCGTCCAGCGCGATCCGCACCGGCACGCGCTGAGTCACCTTGACCCAATTGCCGGTCGCATTCTGGGCCGGGAGCACGGAGAACTCAGCGCCCGTTCCCGCGCCAATTGCAGCCACACGGCCCTTGAGCACCAGCTCGGGATAGGCATCGAAGCGGACCTCGGCGCGCTGGCCGACCGCCATGTCGGCCAGATCGGTCTCCTTGAAATTGGCTTCGACATAGGTCGATCCCTCGCGCACCAGCGTCAGCACGGGGAGGTTAGGCACGACCTGCTGGCCGACTTGCAAGCGATCCGCCTGCGCGATGCGCCCTGCGGCAGGGCTGCGCACTTCGGTGCGGCGCAGCGCGAGCTGGGCATTGGCGCGGCGGGCCTCGGCCGCGGCGACCTGCGGGTTGACGCCGGGCACGGCCGCGCCGGTGGCGAGCCGCGCACGGGCTTCGCGCTGGCGGTCTTCCGCCTGCCGCACCGCCTCGCGCGCCTGCACCACCGCTTGCTCTGCTGCCTCGTAATCGGCCTTGGTCGAAAAGCCCTTCTGCCTGAGCGCCGCGACCCGTTCGAACCGCGCCTCGGCAAAGGCGACGTCGCTGCGCGCGGCCTCGATGTCGGTGCCGGTGAGTTCGGGGGCATTGCTCAGCGCGATCACATTCGCCTGTGCACCGGCGATCGCGGCATTGGCTTCGGCGATCTGCAAGCGGAAGGGTTCAGGATCGATGCGGAACAGCAGCTGGCCCGATTGGACCACCGCACCATCTGTCACCATTGCCTCGACAATCCGTCCGCCGACTTCGGCGCTGACCGCGACCATATCCTGCTTGATATAGGCATTGTCGGTCGAGACCTTGCCCGCAAGGCTCTGCCAATAGAGCAGCGCGCCTGCGGCCAGCGCCAAGGGAACCACCAGCATCAGTGCCCAGCGGGCCCATGGCTTGCGGGTCGCTGTGGGGTGAGTAGGGGCCTCGCTTACGCTGTCGCGCGCGATGGTGGGATCGGCTTCAGCCATGGGCCACCTCGGGTTGACGCGCAGCGGCAAGGTTGGCGGCGATCCGGTCGAGCAGATCGGCAAAGACCGCCCGTTCGCCGGCATCGAACCCGGCCAGCATTTCTTCGAACAACCCTTCGACGCTGACGCGTAGTCGGTTCACGATCCCGCGGCTTTTGTCGGTCAGGTGGAGAATGCGCGCACGGCGGTCTGCCGGATCGTTGCGGCGTTCGATCCAGCCTGCCTCCTCCAGCCGGTCAACGATGCGGGTGAGGGTGATCGGCTCGATCTCGAGCCGCTCGGCATAGAAGGCCTGATTCTCGCCGGGATTGCGTTCGAGCGAGAGCAGCAGCCGTGCCTGCGGGCCGGTGATGCCCAGCCCGCGCACGCGCTCGTCAAACAGGCGGCGCAACTGGCGCGAATTGTCGGCGAGTCGGTAGCCTGTCTCGATACTCATGGGTGCACTTATAATAAGCGTGCTTACTATCTACAAGCACCGGCTGGCCCCCCACGCCGAACCGCGCTAGCAGGCGCGGCATGACGATTACGACCGAGCATTTTGCCAGCTTCGACGGCACCCGCCTTGCGATCCATACCGAAGGGGAGGGGCGCCCGGTGCTGCTCCTGCATGGCCTGTTTTCCTCGGCGCAGATGAACTGGATCAAATGGGGTCACGGCGCGCGGCTCGCGGCGAGCGGCTTCAAGGCGATCATGCTCGACTTTCGCGTGCATGGCCAAAGTGAAGCCCCGCGTGATCCCGCTGCCTATCCGCCCGGCGTGCTGGTGCGCGATGCCGCCGTGGCGGCCGAGCATCTCGGGCTGGAGCCGCACGGGTTCGACCTCGTCGGCTTCTCGCTCGGCGCGCGCACGGCGATCCACGCGGTCGGTTACGGCATCCTCGAACCTCGCCGTCTGGCGATTTGCGGGATGGGGGTGGCGGGCCTGTCCGATTGGGAGCGGCGCGCCGCGCACTTCAAGCGGGTGATCGACGAGTTCGACACCATCAAACCCGGCGATCCGGCCTACACCGCGCGCACCTTCCTGAAGTCCCAAGGCGTTGATCGGGTCGCGGCGCGGTTGCTGCTGGATGCGATGGACGATTTCGATCTTGCCCGCCTGGCTGCGATCACCATGCCCACGGCGGTGATCTGCGGGGATGAGGATCAGGACAATGGCTCGGCCGAGGATCTTGCCGCACTGCTGCCTGATGCGCGCTATGTCGCGGTGCCCGGCACCCACCTCAACAGCGTGACCAAGCCTGACCTTGGCGAGGCGCTGGCCCGCTTCCTTGCGGCCTGACGCAGGCGGGTTGATTCCGGCTACCGGGGCGTCCAAACCCCACGTCATTGTCACATGACTGACGGGAATTTGGACCATGAAACTTGCCGCCCCCCTGCTGCGCTGCTGCGGCGCTGCACTCGCCATTGCTGTTGCCGCGCCGTTGGCCGCGCATGGCACCGCCGCGCCCGCTGCTTCCGCCGGCGAAGCGTTGACGCCCGCCGATGCCAGCGCTTGGATCGCCAAGGTTGAGGCTGAGTACGGCGCCTTCATCGTCGAATATTCGCGCGTCTCGTGGATCAACGCGACCTATATTACCCACGATAGTGACGAACTCGCCGCCAAGTATGGGGCGGAGCTGACGCTGAAGCAGGTCGGCTATGCGACCGAGGCCGCGCGGTATGCGAAGATCGAAGGCCTGGATGAAGAGACCCGGCGCAAACTCGATATGCTGCGCAATGGCATCGCCCTGCCAGCCCCGTCGCGTCCCGGCGCGGCCGAGGAGCTCAACGCCATCGCCACCCGTCTTGGCTCGGCCTATGGACGCGGCAAGGGCACGCTGAATGGCCAGCCGATCAACGGCAGCGACATCGAGGCCGAGATGGGCAATCTCGAACGCACCCCCGCACAACTGAAGGAAATGTGGACCAGCTGGCACGACAATGTCGGCGCACCGATGCGGGAGGATTATTCCCGCATGACCGCGCTCGCCAACGAAGGCGCCAAGGAGCTGGGCTTTGCCGATTTCGGCGCAATGTGGCGGTCCGGCTATGACATGCCGCCCGAGCAGTTCGCCGCCGAGACCGAGCGGATGTGGCAGGAGGTGAAGCCGCTCTACATTGCGCTCCACACCTATGTGCGCCGCAAGCTCAACGAGAAATACGGCGACGCCGTCCAGCCGCGCACCGGGCCGATCCGCGCTGACCTGCTTGGCAATATGTGGGCGCAGGAATGGGGCAACATCTACCCGCTGGTCGCACCCGCTGGCGCGGGCGACATTGGTTATGACCTCACCGATCTGATCGCCAAGAAGAACCTCGATGCTGTCGGCATGACCAAGGTGGGCGAGCAGTTCTTCTCGTCACTGGGCTTCGCGCCGCTGCCTGCCACCTTCTGGGAGCGCAGCCAGTTCACCAAGCCTGCCGACCGCGAAGTGGTGTGCCATGCCTCGGCCTGGGATATCGACAATGTCGATGATCTGCGCATCAAGATGTGCATCAAGCCGAACGCGGATGACTTCATCACCATCCACCACGAGCTCGGCCACAACTACTACCAGCGCGCCTACAACAAGCAGGACATGTTGCACCTCAACGGCGCCAATGACGGGTTCCACGAAGCGATCGGTGACATGATCGCGCTGTCGATCACGCCCGAATATCTGGTGCAGATCGACATGCTCGATCCCAAGGACGTGCCGAGCGCGGACAAGGACATCGGCCTGCTGCTGCGTCAGGCGATGGACAAGGTCGCGTTCCTGCCCTTCGGCCTGCTGCTGGATCGCTACCGCTGGGGGCTGTTCGACGGCTCGATCCCGGAAGCCGCGACCAACACCGGCTGGAACGATCTGCGACTTGAGTATCAGGGGGTTGTCCCCCCGGTCGAACGCAGCGCCGACGGGTTTGATGCCGGGGGCAAGTATCACATCGCGGGCAACGTCTCCTACACGCGCTACTTCCTGGCGCGGTTGCTCCAGTTCCAGTTCTTCAAGGCGGCCTGCGATACCGCCGGGTGGAAGGGGCCGCTGCATCGCTGCTCGATCTACGGCAACAAGGAGGTCGGTGCGAAGCTGAATGCGATGCTGGAGATGGGCGCGTCCAAGCCGTGGCCCGATGCGCTTGAAGCCTTCACCGGCGAACGCCAGATGAACGGCACCGCGATGGTCGAATATTTCGCACCGCTGATGAAATGGCTCGAAAAGCAGAACAAGGGCGAGAAGGCGGGCTGGTGATGCGGCGCGTGGGCGGTTCACGCGCCGGGGCGGCGGCACTTTTGGCGCTGGTCGGCTGTGCGCCGGTTGCCGAGGTTGAGAGTGCAGGGGCGGCGGCTGCCATGCCGCCCACCCTGTTCGTCGCGGCCAAGCGCGGCAACACGCTGTCGAAGGTCGATCTGACGACGGGTGAGGAGGTGCTGCGCCTGCCGAGCTGCACCAACCCACACGAACTCGCCACATCGCCCGATGGTCAGCATGTCGCGCTCGCCTGCTATGGCGGGACGAGCGTTGACGTGTTCCGCACCGACACGCTGGAACGCGTCATCAGCATCGACCTCGGTGACAATGCGCGGCCGCACGGGATCGTCTGGCATGACAGTGGCAATATCTATGCAACGGCCGAGGGCCGCCGCTCGATCTTCCAGATTGTCGGCCCATTGACCGGGGCGGCTGTCACATTCGAATTTGCGACCGGGCAGCAAGGCAGCCATATGCTCGCCGTCAGCCCCGACGAGCGGACCGCATGGACAACCGACCTCGGTTCGCGAACGGTCACGCGCATCGACCTGCGCACCCGCCGCGCGCCCCTGTCGGTCACGGTGGGTGAGGAGCCGGAGGGCATCGCGCTCAGCCCCGACGGCACAACCCTGTGGGTCTCGGCGCGTGGCTCCAATCAGGCCTTCGCGCTTGATCCCCAGACCATGGAAGTGCGCGAAACGGTCGCCACGGGCCGCTTCCCGCTGCGCATCGCGGTTCGCCCGCAAGGCGATGTTGCGGTGACCTCCGATCTGCAGGACGGCAGCCTCAGCGTCATCGACACCGCCACCGCCAAGGTGATCCGCACCATTCCCGTTTCCGGCCCCGCCGAGGCGCAGCAGCGCTTTCAGGTGACGATCCTGTGGTCTGACGACGGCACCAAGGTCTATGTCGCCGAAACCGCCAGCGACACTGTTGCGGAGGTTGATTACGCCAGCGGCAAAGTCCTGCGCCGCCTGAAGGTGGGCGAGGGCGGGGACGGGATGGCGATCCTGCCTTGAGGGTCCCCAAGCCCCTTATGGTCGTCGGCTGGCGGGAACTTGTCAGCCTGCCCGAGCTTGGGCTGGCGGGCATCCCCGCCAAGATCGACACCGGCGCGCGCACGTCGTCGCTCCACGGTCAGGTGCTCGAAGACTTCATGCGCGATGGCGAGCGGTTTGTGCGCTTTGCGGTCGACTGGGACGGGACGCGGCATGTCTGCGAGGCGGTGCATGTCGATCTGCGCGGAATCACCAGCAGCAATGGCGATCAGCAGACCCGCTTTGTCATAAAGTCGCCTCTGACGATCGGTAATCTTACGTTCCGGGCGGAGATCAGCTTGGCGAACCGTTCCCAGATGCAATTCCCGATGCTGATCGGGCGCACCGCGCTTCGGCGACGGATGGTGGTGGATAGCGGTCATTCGTGGCTGCAATCACCTGCGATAGCGCATATGGGGCGCATCCGCCGCTAAGTCGCCGGACACGAAAGGTACTTCATGAAAATCGCGATGCTGGCGCGCAACGCCAACCTCTATTCGCACCAGCGGCTCAAGCAGGCCGCCGAGGCGCGCGGCCATACGCTCGATATTCTCAACACCCTGCGCTGCACGGTGCACATCGCCAGCCACCGGCCCCAGGTCTATTACAACGGCGCGCCAATCGCCGCCTATGATGCGGTGATCCCGCGCATCGGGGCCTCGATCACGAACTACGGGCTAGCGATCCTGCGCCAGTTCGAAATGCGCGGTATCTGGTCGCTCAACGAAAGCGTGGCGATTGGCCGCAGCCGTGACAAGCTGCGCAGCCTGCAGATCCTCGCCAAGCATGGGCTTGGCCTGCCGCTCACCGCCTATGCCAATGATCCCAAGCAGGCCGAGGAGATCATCAAGGCCGTCAATGGACCGCCGGTGGTGATCAAGCTGATCGAGGGGACGCAGGGAATCGGTGTGGTGCTGGCCGAGACGATGAGCAGTGCGAAGTCCGTGATCGAGGCGTTTCGCGGCGCCAACGTCAACATTCTGGTGCAGGAGTTCATCAAGGAAGCGGGCGGCACCGATATCCGCGCGCTGGTGGTGGGCGGCAAGGTGGTCGCGGCCATGAAGCGCACCGGCGCGCCGGATGAATTCCGCTCGAACCTGCACCGTGGGGGTTCGGCGCAGGTCATCAAGATCACGCCTGAAGAACGCTCAACCGCCGTGCGCGCGGCCAAGCGGATGGGGCTGAACGTCTGCGGCGTCGACATGCTGCGCAGCAATCACGGCCCGGTGATCATGGAGGTCAATTCCTCCCCCGGCCTCGAAGGGATCGAAAGCGCGACCGGCAAGGACGTGGCCGGCCAGATCATCGATTTCATCGTCGCCAATGCCAAAGGCGGAGCGACAAAGACCAAGGGGCGGGGGTAGGGTTGGCCAATTGCGCCGCTTCGCGCTAAGGCTCGGGCATGGGCGCTTCCTCCAACCCCTCACGCACCGCCGACACGCGCGATCGCCTGATCGATGCCGCGCTGGTGGTGGTGGCGCGCGACGGGCTCGGCGAGGCCAACGTCAAGGCCATCGCCCAGGAGGCGGGCGTGACGGCGGGGCTGTTGCATTATCATTTCGCCAGCAAGGATGAATTGCTGTTCTCGGCGGTCGAGCGGGCTGGGGCGGAATACATCGCTGCGCTCGACGCGCTGATCGCGGGGCATGAACCGGCCGCGCTGTTCGATGCCTATCTCGGCTTTGCCGCCGCCTCGCTCCACGCGCACCGCCCGCTTTTTGCGCTGCGTTTTGCATTGGCTGTCCGCGCAATCAATGAACCCGCGCTCGCCCAGCGGCTTGCGGGAGGCGATGCGGCAATTTCGGCGCGGCTCGCGCAGGTGCTGTCCCGGCACGCCGGACGCGCCAAGCCCGATCCGGCCGATGAAGTGGGCGCGCGCATGATCAAGGCTGCCTTCGAAGGGCTGATGCTCTCGTGGCTCTCGCGACCCGACTTCCCGATGGAAGCCGCGCTCGCCCGCTTAGCCGCCGCCGTTCGCGCGGCTGTCTGAGAATTCGCTTATCGTGTGAGACATGTTCTTGCGCGATCGGCCTTGGTTGATTATTTGGTTGGCTGACCAACTAAAAAAATGGAAAGGCCGGACCTATGCATATCGTCATGACAGGAGGCACCTCCGGCTTCGGCGCAGAGGCATCGGCGCGCTTGGCCCGGGCGGGCCACAGCCTGACGCTGGGCGCGCGCCAGCCATCCGCCGATACGGCGCAAACGCGCTATCTGCCGCTCGATCTCGAGAACCTGGCGTCGGTCGATGCCTTCGCCGAGGAGGTTACGCGGGGTGCCCCGATCGATGCCCTGTTGCTCAACGCAGGCTTGCAGCTCGCCAAGCCGGAGCGGCTGCCGAACGGCATGGAAAAGACGTTTTTCGTCAATCAACTCGCCCATGTGTACCTGCTCGTCCGCGTTCTCGACGCGCTGCCGGACGGCGCACGGGTGGTGCTGACCGGCAGCGGGACGCACGATCCGGCCGAGAAGACCCCGGTGACGCCGCCCGACCACGCCGATGCGCGCCGCTTGGCTTTTCCAGAGACCGATCCCGCCCTCCCGAAAGCGGCGCGCAAGCAGGCTTTCCGCGCCTATTCCTCCTCGAAACTCGCCAACATCATGACCGCAAGGCACCTTGCGCGGCTGCGCCCGGACCTGTCGGTGATGGCCTTTGATCCGGGATATGTGCCGTGGACTGGTCTCGGGCGGGCCAACGGACGGGTGATCGCGACCCTGGCGAGCCTTATCGTCCCGCGCCTGATGGCGGGAAACAGGAGCAGCACGGTCGCGCAGTCGGGCGGTTTTCTTGCGGAGCTTGCCACCGCGCCCGCCTATGCGCGCGAGCAGGGCAGCTACTGGTCGGTGCGCACGCCAAGCCTGGTGCGGATTGAGCCTTCGGCACTGGCCCGCGATGAGGCGGCGACAGCGCGGCTGTGGGAAGACAGTCTGGCGCTGCTGGGTCTCGCGTGATGCGGGTCAGGCGTTGCGCGCCATCAGTCCGCCATCGACCGGGATCGCGACACCCGTGATGTAGCTTGCCGCCGGGAGCACGAGGGACAGCGTCATATGCGCGACTTCCTCGGGCTCGCCATAGCGCCGCAGCGCCGTGCGGCGCTTGGCGAAGATGGTCTTGTGCTCCTCTGCCACGGCATCGGTCATCGCGGTGCGGATGGGGCCGGGGCAGATGCAATTGACCGTGATCCCTTCAGGGCCGAGATCGACCGCCAGCCCGCGGGTCAGTCCGATCACGCCCGTCTTGGCCGCGACATAGGGCGTATCACTGGGGGTCGCGCCGAGGCCCTCGGTCGAGGCGATGTTGACGATCCGGGCAGCGTCGCTCTGGCGCAGCCACGGCAAGGCGGCACGCACCATGCGCTGATGCGCGGTCAGCATGACGGCCAGGGCGGTGGCCCAGATGTCCTCATACGCGGGATCATCCAAGGCACAGAAGCTCGATACCCCGGCGTTGTTCACCAGAATGTCGATCCGGCCAAAGTCCGCTGCGATCTGCGCGACCGTGCGGGTGATCGCGACCCCATCGGCAACATCGAGCGCATAGGGGCGTGCGGCAGGCCCGCACTCCGCTGCCACCGCGGCGCTGGCCGCCAGCTCAAGGTCAACCACCGCGACATGGGCACCTTCGGCAGCGAACAACCGCGCCGTTGCGCGCCCCATGCCGCTGGCCGCGCCCGTGATGATGGCAACGCGCCCAGCGATGGAGCGTGAAGGGCTGGGGTGAGGCATGGCGATATCCTTTCGCCGTCCAGCTAACCCGAACCCTGACCCTCGTCACCCTGAACTTGTTTCAAGGTCCATCTCGCTCAGCGCGCCGCAGTCCGAAGCCGCACGATGGATGCGGAAACAGGTTCAGCAGGGCAGCAAGGGGATTATCTGAACGGCGGCTCGTTGAAGGCGCGCAGCTTGCGGCTGTGCAACCGATCGCCCTCATCGCGGAGCATCGCGCAGGCGACAATCCCGATCTGCAAGTGGGCCGCGATGGCTTCCTCGTAGAACTTGTTGGCCTGTCCCGGCAGCTTGATCTCGCCGTGCAGCGGCTTGTCCGAGACGCACAGCAGCGTGCCGTAGGGCACCCGGAAGCGGTAGCCCTGCGTGGCGATCGTGGCGCTTTCCATGTCGATCGCGATCGCGCGGCTCTGCGAGAAGCGCTTGGCCGAGGAGGAATAGCGCAGCTCCCAGTTGCGATCATCGGTGGTGACGACCGTGCCGGTGCGCATGCGCTGCTTGAGGTTCGCGCCCTGGACCCCCGCTACGCTTTCGGCGGCCGCGGCCATCGCCTGTTGCACTTCGGCAATCGGCGGGATCGGCACTTCCGGCGGGAGCACCGGATCGAGCACATGATCGTCGCGCAGGTAAGCGTGAGCCAGCACGAAGTCGCCGATCTTCTGCGTGGAGCGCAGCCCGCCGCAGTGGCCGATCATCATCCATGCATGCGGACGCAGCACCGCCAGGTGATCGCAGATCGTCTTGGCGTTGGAGGGGCCGACACCGATATTGACCAGCGTGATCCCCCGACCATCCTCGCGGATCAGGTGATAGGCGGGCATCTGGTGCTTGCGCCAGGCGGTATCATTGAGCTGATCCTGCGCGTGCGCCGTCGCGACGCGGATGTCGAGCCCGGCCGCGCCGGTCAGCGCGACATAGCCGTCCTGACCGATCTGCTGCGCGCCCCAGTTCACGAACTCATCGACATAGCGGTGGTAGTTGGTGAACAGGATGAAGTCCTGAAAGTCGCTGACTTCGCTGCCGGTATAGTGCTTGAGCCGCGCCAGCGAGTAATCGGTCCGCAAGCCATCGAACAGCGACAGCGGCATGTCGTGATCGCCATCGAACTCGATCCCGTCGGCCAGCTCGTCGCCGATCAGGGCCAGATCGGTCGAGGGAAAATGCGCGGCAATATCCTGCGCCGCGATGCCGACCATGGCCGCACCGGCCTCGCCATCGAGGACATAGGGGAAGGGGATCTCCTGACGCGAACGTTCGACCGTGACCTCGATGGCATATTCCGCCGCGATCAGCTGGAGCTGTTCGGTCAGGTAATCGGCGAAGCGGTCAGGCCGGGTGACGGTGGTGGAATAGGTTCCCGGCAGCTCCAACCGCCCGAACGCGCGGCTGCGATCCCGCTGGGCGCCCACGCCGGCATAGCGCAAGGTGATCTGAGGATAGGCATAGCTGCCGTCCGTGCGCTTCGACGGGGCCGGCAAGGTGCCGTCGCGCCCGAAAGCGATCACATCATCGCGCAAGCAGCGCACCGCTTCGTCATAATGCTGCTGCAACTGGGTGAGGATGGTCGGAATGTCGATCATGGCAGTTGTTCTGCTCCTTTCTTGTTATCGTTGTGCGACAGGACCTTTGCTTGAGACATGGTCTGTTTACAAGAAGGGCGCGGAAGTCTTTCGACCTCCGCGCCCTCGGGTATTCTTGCGGATCCCCGCGAAGGCGGGGATCTCCTGCGGCCTGAGGCCCCCGCCTTCGCGGGGGCGCACCTGGCTTAGTCCTCGTCGCCGTCGAACAGCTCGGCCGGGATCTCGCCCGGTTCGAGGCTGGTGTCGATGCGGGTGGCATCGGCCTGTTCCTCGATTTCACGCTGTTCGTCTTCGAACATCGCGGCGAGCACGTCGACGCCTTCGCTCTGCAACTTGGCCTCGTCGTCCGAACGGGCGACGTTGGCTTTCACGGTGACGCGCACTTCCGGGTGCAGGGCAACGGTCACATTGTGCATGCCGATGTTCTTGATCGGCGCGCCAAGGATGACCATGCGCTTGTCCACCGCGTGGCCCTGATCGGCGAGCCCGGCGACGATGTCGCGCACGCTCACCGAACCATAGAGCTGGCCAGCGTTCGAAGCGGCGCGGATCAGCACAACTTCAGCGCCCGCAACCTTCTCACCCTGCGCTTCGGCAGCGGTGCGACGCTCGGCGTTTTCCTTTTCGAGGCGATCGCGGTTGGCTTCAAAGACCTTCTTGTTGGCTTCGTTGGCGCGGAGAGCCTTCTTCTGCGGCAGCAGGAAGTTGCGCGCATAGCCGTCCTTCACGGTGACCACGTCACCGATCGAGCCGAGCTTTTCGATGCGCTCAAGGAGAATGATATCCATTTCGTCTTCTCCTCTTACTTCACGATGAAGGGCAGCAGACCGATCTGACGGGCGCGCTTGATCGCCTGGGCCAGTTCACGCTGCTTCTTCGCCGAAACGGCGGTGATGCGCGACGGCACGATCTTGCCACGCTCGGACATGAAGCCCTGAAGGAGGCGCACGTCCTTGTAATCGATCTTGGGGGCGTCCTTGGCCGCGAACGGGCAGGACTTGCGGCGGCGGAAAAACGGGCGGGCCATCAGTCGCGCTCCTCACGGGTTTCGCGACGCTTACGCTCGCGTTCGTTCTTGCGCATCATCACGCTCGGGCCTTCCTCGTGCTCGTCCACGCGGATGGTCATGTAGCGGATGATGTCTTCATTGATACGGGTCTGGCGCTCGAGCTCGGCGACCACCGAGCCGGGGGCGTCGATGTTGAGCAGCACGAAATGCGCCTTGCGGTTGCGCTCGATCTTGTAGGCGAGCGACTTCAGGCCCCAGGTTTCGGTCTTGGTGACCTTGCCGTTACCGGCCTCGACGATTTCGGTAGCTTGCGCTGCCAGCGCGTCGACCTGAGCCTGGCTCAGATCCTGACGCGCGAGAAAGACGTGCTCGTACAGAGCCATCTCGCGTCCTTTCACTCCATGCCGATCGCTGGCTGATCCGTTCGGCACGAACGGGGCCCCTCCGGCTTTCTTCAAACAATCGCCGGGCGGTTCCCATGCGAAGCGCGGCCCCTTACAGCTTTACCGATGAATTGCAAGTCTTGTCCGCAGGGAACCGGACGGGCAGTCGCCGGGTTTCACTTGCACGATTCGCAAAAGGGGGAACCACGTGCCGTCAGGACTGGTCGCACTGCTCGACGATATTTCGGTGATTGCCAAGGCGGCCTCGGCCTCCATCGACGATGTGGCGGTGGCCGCAGGGCGCGCGGGCACCAAGACCGCGGGCGTGGTGATTGACGATGCGGCGGTGACACCGAGCTATGTGACGGGCCTCTCCCCGGCGCGCGAGCTGCCGATCATCTGGAAGATCACCAAGGGCTCTTTGAAGAACAAGCTGGTCTTTCTGCTACCCGGCGCGCTGCTGCTGTCGGAGTTTCTGCCTGCCGCTATCACTTACCTCCTGATCCTTGGCGGGGCTTTCCTGTGTTATGAGGGCGCGGAGAAGGTGATGGAAAAGCTCGGTTTCGCCAAGCACGGCGAGACGCTGGAGGACGAGATCACCGACCCTGTCGCTTTCGAGAACGAGCGCGTGGGCGGGGCGATCCGCACCGATTTCATTCTCTCGGCCGAGATCATGGCAATTGCGCTGGCTGAGGTCGCCGACGAGACCCTCTTTATGCGCGGCGCGGTGCTGGCGCTGGTGGCGGTGGCGGTAACGGTCGCGGTCTATGGCGCGGTCGGGCTGATCGTGAAGCTCGACGATATCGGCCTGCACCTCACCAAGCAGGCGAGCAAGGGGGCGCAAGCCTTCGGGCGCTTTCTGCTGCGCTTCGTGCCCAAGCTGCTCACTGCGCTTTCGATCATCGGCACCGCAGCGATGCTGTGGGTTGGTGGGCACATTGTGGTCGACAGCCTGCACAAGCTGGGCATCGACTGGTTCTACGCCCCGATCCATGGGGCCGAGCACGCGGTGCACGAAGTGGCGGGTGGGGTTGCCGGGTGGCTGACCGCGACCACGCTGTCGGCGATCTTCGGGCTGATCCTCGGCAGCATCATCGCCTTTGTCCTGCACAAAGTGCTGGGTGTGGGCGCGGACAAGGCGCACTAAGTCCACCTCTATGACCACACCCGTCCTCTACACCTGCGCGCGTTCGCGTGGGTTACGCGCGACCTGGGCGGCGGAGGAAGCGGGGGTCGATATCGATCTTCGCATCCTGCCATTTCCCCCGCGCTACCTCGCGCCCGACTATATGGCGATCAATCCGCTCGGCACCGTGCCGATGCTGGTCGATGGCGAGACGAAGCTCACCGAAAGCTGCGCCATCGCGCACTACCTCGCCACGCGCGACGGCTATACCCCGCTGGCGATTGCGCCGGGTGAGCGCGACTATGGCGAGTATTGCGACTTCACCTACCACGCCGACGCGACGATCACCTTCCCGCAGACGGTCTACATGCGCTTCTGCCTGTTCGAGAAGGACAAGGGGCTTGAGGAGGCCGGACACGCCTATGCCAAGTGGTTCCACAAGCGGCTGATCAAGGTGGAAGAGCGCCTTGCCACCCGCGAGTTCCTATGCGCTGACCGCTTCACCGTAGCCGATATCTGCGTGGGCTATGCGCTGATCCTCGCCCAGAGCGTCGGGCTGGACGATGGCGTGCCGGACAGCCTCAAGGACTACCGCGCGCGTCTGACGGCGCGGCCAGCCTATGTGCGGGCGTTCGAGCGGGAGGAAGCGGGCAGGAAAGCCTTGGCGTAACGTCTGGATCGCGACGCCGCCATTTCCTACGCTTTTGCGGGCCGTTAACCTCTGGTCGGCTCTTTCGCATCGTCGACAACCGCGCGCAGCCAATGCACGCCAGAATGGCCCGCAATTCCCTGTCCGTCCGCTTTGCGGAATGGCAGTTAAGTGCATGACTCCTTTATATAAATATGAGTATTGTTAAGCGGACAGGGTGTCCGCTTTGTCCGCTTTGCGCAGAGCTACGCGGCCTGATCGGGTGACACGGGCCGCGCCGAAAGCTCGCGTCGCAGAAGCTTGCCGATCGGATCGCGCGGCAGGCTGTCGACGAATTCGATATAGCGTGGTCGCTTGTAGCCCGCGATCTGCCCCTTGAAGCGGGCAGCGATTTCCTCGCGGGTGAGGGTCTGGCCGGGTTTCAGCACCACGAAGGCCTTGACCGCCTCGCCCCACTGCTTGTCCGGCACGCCGCAGCAGCCCGCATCGGCGACTTCGGGCATGGCGGCGAAGACCGCGTCAACTTCGGCGGGATAGACATTCTCGCCGCCGGTCTTGATCAACTCCTTGGCCCGGCCGAGCAGGTAGCCGCGACCGCGCTGGTCCATCGTGCCAAGGTCGCCGGTGCGCAACCAGCCGTGGCCAAGCGCCGCCTCGCTCGCCTCGGGATTGCGCCAATAGCCAAGCATGACGGATGGCCCGCGCAAGCACAGCTCGCCTTCCTCGCCGGGCGGCAGGTGCTGGCCTTCGGGATCAAGCACCGTCATCGTCACATGCGGCAGCGTCCAGCCGATCGAGCGCGGGGCCTCGAGCATGTCGGGATAATCGATGAAGGTCGCAAAACCGCAGATCTCGGTCTGGCCATAGCCGCCGACCACCCGCGCGTCCCACTCCTTCTCGATGAACTCGTACATCCGCGGCCGACCCATGCCGGCACCGCCGGTGTAGTTGGTGAGCGGCATTTTCCCGTCGCGGATCGGCGCCATGCCCTGCCACGGGAAGCAGATCGTGGGAAAGGCGCTGGTGGTGGTGCAGCCCTCGCGGTGGAGCAGATCGAGGATCGCGGCGCTGTCGTCATCGCGGCCCGCGAACACCGAGGTTCCGCCGCAGGCCAGCATCGCGGCGAATTGCTGCATCCCGACCACGTGGAACAGCGGGTTGACCGAGAGCAGCACCTCGTCAGCCCCGAAGCCGCGGTGCTGGGCAAAGCCGAGCGCGGATGCGGCAACCGCGCTGCCCGCTTGGAGGCACCCTTTGGGCCGCCCGGTCGTCCCACTGGTGTACATCATGTAAAGCGGGCGGTCGGGGGCCAGGTCGAGGCCCAGATCATAGGCGTGGGGTGTGGAGCCAAGGGCGGTTTCGGCAACCGTTTCGAAAAACCCGCCTGCTGCGTGGGCCTCATCGACGAGGTGGACCTCGCCTGCTGCGGCCTCAGTCAAAAGGCTCGAAAAGCGGGGGTTCGCGAAGGTCATCGCAGGTTCGGCATTGCCGCAGATCCATGCGATTTCGGCAGGGGCCAACCGCCAGTTGAGCAGCACGGCAATGGCGCCGATCCGCCCCGCCGCCAGCAACGTGGTGACGAAAGGCGCGCCGTCGGTCAGCAGCAAGGCGATCCGGTCTCCCGGCCCGATCCCGCGCGCCAGCAGCCAGTGGGCGAGGTTGGTGACGCGTGCATCGAGCTCGGCCCAGGTCAGGCGCTGGTCACCGTCAACCGTCGCCAGCCGGTGCGCATGGCGCGCGGCACAATTCGCCAGCAGCGTATCAAGGCTGAAATCGCGGGGATGCATCAGGCGATGCTAGCGCTGTGCAGACCCTTCATCCATCAGCGATTTTGGGTAGGGGCCTGGGTCAGATCGAGGTGACAGCGCGAACAGGTGCGGCTGGGCCAAGGCACCACGAACACGCCCCGGAAGAAGACGTTCTTGCCGCAGCGCGGGCAGTTGAACCGCAGCATCGGGGCATTGGTGATCAACAGCAGCAGGATGGCTGCGGCAAAGGCGATGTTCGAGTGGCCGTAAAGCCGGTCGACCGTGACCACCAGCAGCACACCGAAGCCCACCACGCCCAGCATAAGCCAGGCATGGCGCACGGCCCGGGCATGGAGGCTCAAGCCAGGCGGGCGAGGATCGATCGGGCGAACTCCGTCAGCGTGTCGTCCCGCGCGCCCATCACCACGATCCGGTCACCGGGTCGGGCGAGAGCGATGATCCGGTCGGCGCACGCGTCCCGGAGCGCGATGTACTCAGCGTTTCCGCCATGGGCCGAGATGAGCGCAGTAATCCGCTCGCTGCCAAGGCTGCGATCCACCGTGCCACCGAAATAAACCGGATCGCACATGATCGTGATGTCATCGGGCGAAAGCTCGCGGGCAAAAGTCTGGGCGAGTTCCTCGCCCATCTGGCGCAAGGGGCCATAGCCGTGGGGCTGGAAAAACGCGATCACCCGCCCCGGCGTTGCCTTGAGCGTGCGCAAAGTGGCGGCGCATTTCTCGGGGTTGTGGCCGAAATCGTCGATGACGGTCACGCCCGACGCCGAGGTGCCGATCACGTCGAACCGCCGCGCCAGACCGGCAAAGCTGCGCAGCGCGACGGCGGCCTGCGCGATGTCGATTCCCGCCGCACTGGCTGCCGCAATTGCTGCCAAAGCATTCGAGAGGTTGTGCAGCCCCGGCATCGGCACATGCAACGCAAAGGTCTCGCGCCGACGGTTGTCGATCAGCACGGCCTCGATACCGCGGTCGGTCTGGGCGATGGTGGCGGGATCGATCGTCAGGTCGGCATCGCGTGCCCTGACGCCGAAGGTCACCGCCGCCTTCGCCCGGCCGGCGAGATTGGCGGCTTCCGCGCTGTCGAGGTTTATCACGGCGGTGGCGGAAGCGGAGAGGTAATCGCCGAACAGCACCCGCAATTCTTCGATGCTCTTGTGATCGAGGCTGACGTTGAGCAATACGCCCACGCTGGGGCGGTAGAGCGCGATTGATCCGTCGCTCTCGTCCACCTCGCTCACGAACAGATCGCGCGACCCGATCCGGGCGCTGGCGAAGGGGTTTGTCGGCGAGATGAAGTTCTTCATCACAGCGCCGTTCATTACGGTGGGATCGCGGCCCGCCTCGCTAAAGATCCAGGCGATCATCCCGGTGACGGTCGACTTGCCCGAGGTGCCCGCAACCGCGACCGAGACGTCGGCGGCGTTGAACATCTGCGAGAGCAGTTCGGCGCGGCTCAACCGCTCGCAACCCAGCGCCTTTGCGCGGGCGACCTCGGGCACGCTATCCTCGATCGCGGCGGAGGCGACGAGCACTTGATCAGGCGAGGTCACGCCACTCCCATCCTGCGGGAACAGGGCAAAGCCATGCGCCTCCATCCACGCGAACTTGTCAGGGGTGCGCCCCTGATCACGGCTGCGATCGGAGCCTGCGACAGGCAAGCCGAGACCTTGCGCGATCTGCGCCAGCGGCAGCATGCCGGACCCGCCAATGCCGCAGAAGAACAGCGGGCGCCCTGTGAGTGTCCCAGCCTTGAGCCCGTTATCCATATGGGGCGTGGTTATTGGCTTGCGTGCCCCCTGACAAGCGCCATAGGCTGTGCCGCATGACGAATATCGCCATCTGCGCCCCCGCCACGCCGATCACCCGCGAGCAACAGACCGCGCTCGAAGAGCTGGTCGCCGCCGAATTCCCCGGGCACCGCGTCACCTTTCACGACCAGTGCTTTGAGCGCGCCGGTCATTTTGCGGGCGATGATCTGCGGCGCCTTTCTGCGCTGCTCGAGTTCGCCAATGATCCGGCCTTCGACGTCGTCTGGTTTGCAAAGGGCGGTTACGGCTCGAACCGCATCGCCGAGGCAGCGGTGGCGCAGATGAACCAGTCCGCGCGGGCGAAGACTTACGTGGGATTCTCCGACTGCGGCTACCTGCTCGCCGCGCTTTACCGGGCAGGGATCGGGCAGAGCGTCCACGGCTCGATGCCGGTCAGCGCGCGTTCGGAGGGCGGGCGGGAGGCGATCCGCCGGGTGCTCAAATGGCTCGGCGGGGATACCAGCGGGGTCGAGCCGAGCCTTGACGGCACGACGCCCGCCGCAGCCTTCAACCTCATCACGCTAGCGATGATTGCCGGCACCCCGCTGATGCCCGATCTGACCGGTCACGTGGTGATGGTCGAGGAAGTGGCCGAACATCTTTATGCCATCGACCGGATGTTCTTCCACCTTGCCGGAACGCTCCCGCGGCTTGCCGGGCTGCGTTTGGGATCGGTGACGGATGTGCCCGAAAACTACGTCGAATTCGGCCAAAGCGAGGAGGATATTGCCCGCTTCTGGTGCGACCGCGCGGGCATTCCGTACCTTGGCCGCGCGCTGATCGGCCATACGTCTGCCAACAGGATTGTGCCCTTCGGTCTTGCCAGCCCGCCCACGCGGACGTAACGGCGCGCCCCAAAACGCATAAAGAGGGTCGTCGATGCGCGCGTTCATTTTTCCGGGGCAGGGCAGTCAGAAAGTCGGCATGGGAGCGGCTCTTGCCGAGGCAAGCGCCGCCGCGCGCGAGGTTTTTGGCGAGGTGGACGAGGCGCTGAAGCAGAACCTGTCAAAGCTCATGCGCGAAGGGCCCGAAGACCGCCTGACCCTGACCGAGAACGCCCAACCTGCGATCATGGCTAATGCCATCGCCACCCTCAGAGTGCTGGAGCGCGACTTCGGGGTGGAACTGCTTGCGACGGCGAACTGCGTCGCGGGCCATTCGCTCGGCGAATACACTGCGCTCGCCGCGATTGGCGCCTTCAGCCTCCCCAACACCGCGCGGCTCCTCAAGCTGCGGGGCTGGGCGATGCAGGCCGCTGTGCCGGTGGGCGAGGGGACGATGGCCGTGCTGCTCGGCGCGGACATCGAACAGGCCAAGGCACTGGCCGAGGCCGCCGCGCAAGGCGAAGTGTGTGAGGTCGCCAACGACAATGACCCCTCGCAGGTCGTGCTGTCGGGGCACACTGGCGCGATCGAGCGGGCGGTTGCGCTCAGCAAGGAGCATGGGATCAAGCGCGGCATGATCCTCAATGTGTCGGCCCCGTTCCATTCCTCGCTGATGGCACCTGCGGCCGAGAAGATGGCCCACGCGCTGGCCGCAACCCCGCCCGGCGCAATGGCCCTGCCGCTCTATGCGAACGTCACCGCTGCCCCCGTTACCGATCCCGAAGAGGAGCGCGCCCGGCTGGTCGAGCAGGTCACGGGCCGCGTGCGCTGGCGCGAAAGCGTGCTTGCCATGCGCGCCGATGGGGTGGAAAGCTTCGTCGAGTTGGGCGGCAAGGTGGTCGGGCCGATGGTGAGCCGCACCGACAAGGAAGCCCAAGTAACGAGCCTCGTGACGATGGCCGATCTTGAGGCCTTTGCGAAGGAGATGGTGTGATGTTCTCACTCAAAGGCATGAACGCACTGGTCACTGGCGCTGCCGGGGGCATCGGTTCGGCCATCGCCCATGCGCTGGCAAGCCAGGGCGCGCGCTTGGCACTTTCGGGCTCCAACGCGGCGAAACTGCGCGCGTTCCGGGACGAGCTCAACGAAGCCTATCCCCATCATGACCACGATGGCCATGTCGAGATCACCTGCGATCTGGGTAACGCCACGCAGGTCGAGGAACTGATCCCGGCGATGCTCGATACGCTCGGGACGATGGACATTCTCGTCAATAATGCCGGGATCACCCGCGACAATCTCGGCATGCGGATGAAGGATGAGGAATGGGATCAGGTGATCCGCATCAACCTCGAAGCCAGCTTCCGCCTGATGCGCGCGAGTGCCAAGCCGATGATGAAGGCGCGGTTCGGGCGGATCATCAACATCACCTCGGTGGTGGGTGCGACCGGCAATCCCGGCCAGATGAACTATTGCGCCGCCAAGGCAGGGCTGACCGGCATGACCAAGGCGTTTGCGCAGGAGGTGGCGAGCCGCGGGATCACCGCCAACTGCGTCGCCCCGGGGTTCATCCGCACCGCGATGACCGCTGCGCTCGATGAAAAGCAGCAGGCCGCGATCAATG
The DNA here is from genome assembly GCF_046452395.1 of Erythrobacter sp. W302b. Classification (NCBI taxonomy): domain Bacteria; kingdom Pseudomonadati; phylum Pseudomonadota; class Alphaproteobacteria; order Sphingomonadales; family Erythrobacteraceae; genus Erythrobacter; species Erythrobacter sp. W302b. The sequence goes on from NZ_JBKFDH010000001.1 coordinate 984,410, forward strand.
GCCGCATTCCGATGGGCCGGATGGGCGAAGGCGCGGAAATCGGCGCTGCGGTTGCCTTCCTCGCCAGCCGTGAAGCGGCCTATGTCACGGGGGAAACGCTGCACGTGAACGGCGGAATGGCGATGCTGGGATAGGGGGCCGGGGCTTCTGCCCTGCCTTATCCCCAGCGGAGTCGCCCCTCGCAAAGCCGCCAACTTGCCCGTGGTGTTGCCTGCGCTAAGGTTTTACGCAGATTCCGGCGCTTGAGGGCGATTCCTTCGCCCCTCTGCCACATACAGGACCGATAGGGACAAGCGATGAAGGCCACGATCGAACGCGCGACGCTGCTGCGGTGCCTTTCCCATGTTCAATCCGTAGTGGAGCGGCGCAACACCATCCCCATTCTCTCGAACGTCCTGATCGACGCCGATGTCGGCGGAAGCGTGCGGGTGATGGCGACCGACCTCGACCTGCAAGTGGTCGAGACCATGAACGCCTCTTCGGTCGATCAGCCGGGCGCAATCACTGTGTCCGCGCACCTGCTGTTCGACATTGCAAGGAAGCTGCCCGAGGGGAGCCAGGTCAGCCTCACCACCAACGACAACCGTCTGGAGGTCAAGGCGGGCCGTTCTAACTTCAAGCTGCCGACCCTGCCGCGGGACGATTTCCCGGTAATCGTCGAGGGCGACCTGCCGACGAGCTTTGAGCTGCCCGCGCGCCTGCTGGCCGAGCTGATCGACCGCACCCGCTTCGCGATCTCGACCGAGGAAACCCGCTACTACCTCAACGGCATCTTCCTCCACGTCACCGACGAGGATGAGCCGCTGTTGAAGGCCGCTGCGACCGATGGCCACCGCCTCGCGCGCTTCACCTTGCCGCGTCCCGAAGGCGCTGCCGGGATGCCGGACGTGATCGTGCCGCGCAAGGCCGTGGGCGAGCTGCGCAAGCTGCTGGATGAAGCGCTGGACAGCAATGTCCTGATCGACCTCAGCGCCAGCAAGATCCGCTTCACGATGGGCGGCGAAGGCGGCGTGGTGCTCACCAGCAAGCTGATTGATGGGACCTTCCCCGATTACAGCCGCGTGATCCCGACCGCGAATGACAAGCTGCTCAAGGTCGATCCCAAGCTGTTCTTCTCTGGCGTTGATCGCGTCGCGACCATCGCCACCGAAAAGACCCGCGCGGTCAAGATCGGGTTGGATAATGATCGCGTGACGCTCTCCGTCACTTCGCCCGACAACGGCACTGCCGCGGAGGAACTGGCGGCCGAATACCGTTCCGAAGGGCTGGAGATCGGTTTCAACGCCAATTATCTCAAGGACATCCTCGGACAGATCGACAGCGACACGGTGGAACTCCATCTCGCCGATGCTGGCGCGCCGACGCTGATCCGCGAAAACGAACAGGCCCGCGCGCTCTATGTGCTGATGCCGATGCGGGTGTAATCCCTGCCTGCAAGGAGGGGAATCGTCGATGAATATAGTGCAGGTTCACGTGCGCAAAGGCGCGCTGACCGACGCCGTGCTGGCTGATGTGCCACCGGCCCCGTTGTCGGACGGTGCGGTGCGCCTTGCCATCGAGAGCTTCTCGGTCACCGCGAACAATGTCACCTATGCGGTCGCGGGTGACAGCTTCAAATATTGGGACTTCTTCCCTGCCCCCGAGGGCTTCGGGATCGTGCCGATGTGGGGCCATGCGCGGGTAATCGAAAGCCGCCATCCCGAGATCGCGGTGGGTGAGCGGGTCTATGGCTATCTGCCGATGGCGAGCCATCTGGATGTGGTGCCGGGGCGTGTCACGGTGGGCGGCTTCCTCGATACCACCGACTATCGCCAGCCGATGAGCCCGGTCTACAACAGCTACACCCGTCTTGCCGCCGACCCGGAACATGATCCGGCGCGCGAGGCGGAGCGGATGATCTTCGGCCCGCTGTTCCGCACCGGCTTCCTGATCGAATATTTCCTGCGCGGCGAGGACTGGTTCGGCGCCGAGCAGCTGATCGTCACCAGCGCGTCGTCGAAGACCGCGCTGGGTCTGGCGAGCGTGGCGCGGCATTCATCGCCGGGCCTCAAGCGGGTCGGCCTCACCTCGAAGGGCAATGTCGCCTTTGTCGAAGCGACCGGACTTTATGACGAAGTCGTCGCCTATGACGACCTGGAGCGCGTGTCAGTCCTGCGGAGTGTGAGTGTTGATTTTGCGGGCAATGCCGGTCTGCTGGCGCAGATCCATCGCCATTTCGATGCCGCGTTGGCGCATTCGGCGTTGGTCGGCATGACCCATATCGAGGCACGCTCGACCTTCGGCGGGGGCGATGCCTTGCCGGGCCCCAAGCCCGCGCTGTTCTTCGCACCGGATCATGCCGTCGCCTTCTTCAAAGCACATGGGGCCGAAGAAGGAAGCAAACTGGTCGCGGCGGCGTGGCACGACTTCCTGAAAGCCGCAGACGGCACCGTCGCGATCGAGCGGCACGCCGGTCTGGAGGCCGCCCGCTCTGTCTTCACCGCCATGGTTGCCGGTCAGATCGACCCGGCCAAGGGGATCGTGATCGAACCCTAGACCGGGACGCTGAGAATAGCGGGCGGCGGATTACTCCGCCGCCTCGGCGAGTTCGACGCGCTGCGGGCCGCGGATCAGCCCGCCGGGGGTCTCGCCCGTCCATTGCCCGTTGCGGAAGGTGACGACGCCGCTCTTGATCGTCGCGACATAGCCCTCGGCCTTCTGGAGCAGCCGCTTGCCGCCCGCCGGAAGGTCGAAGGCGAGCCAGGGTTTGCCGAGTTTCAGCTTGTCCATGTCGATCACATTCAAATCGGCGAGATAGCCGGCCGCGATCACCCCGCGATCCTCGAGCCCGTAGAGCCGCGCCGTATCGCGGCAGTGGCGCTTGATCGCCTGTTCGAGCGTGATTGTCGCGCCCCGCTTGCGGCTCTTCACCCAATGTTCGAGCATGAAGGTCGGCGAGGCCGCATCGCAGATCGTCCCGCAATGCGCGCCGCCGTCCGACAGCGAATTGACCGTGTCATCGGCGTGCTGGAGCGGGTGTAGGAAATCGAGGTTCCCATCGGCGTAGTTAAGGATCGGCAGGTAGATGAACCCCGTGCCGTCGCCCTCGCACAGCAGGTCATAGGCATATTCCTGTGGGCTCACCCCCGCCGCCGCGGCGCGGGCGTTAATGCTGGCGTCGGCGGCGGGTTCGTAGTCGAAATCGGGGTCCATCTCGTATTGCAGCGACCAGCCCATGCTGATCGCCATCACCACCCCGCCGATGTCCTTGGGCGCGTCGGTGTAGTCATTTGGCTCTGCCAGCAGCTGCGCCTTGAACGCCGGGTCGAGCAGCTTCGCGCGCTGTTCCTCCCACGGCAGGTCGGCAATCGCCATCCAGCTCGGGCGGAAGCGGAAGGGGTGGACGGTGCCCTGCCAGGCCATGATGATCCCGTTGCCGCGCAGCGCGATCTGGGCGACGATGTTCGCACCATTATCGTTTTCCGCGCGCATCTGGGCGATCTGTTCGTCAAGCGGGAGTTCCTTGGCGATGGACTGGAGTGCGGCGAAGGTGACGGGGATGCCCGCCTCACGCGAGAGTTGCCCCATCCATTGGAACTCGTTCCATTCGCGCTTCAAATCGCTCGCCATTTCGAACACGGCATAGCCGCCCGCAGCGCGCGCGCGGCCCATCGCCTTGCCGATGGCGATCAGTTCTTCAGGCGTCGCCGTGGTGCCCGGCACCAGCTCGCCATCAACCGACTTGTGCAGCACCGTGCGCGAGGTCGAGAAGCCCAGCGCCCCCGCGCGCACGCCTTCCTCGACGATCCGGCTCATTTCGGCAATGTCCTCGGCGGTCGGCACCGCGCCCGGCTGTTCGCGGTCCCCCAGCACGTAGGCGCGCACCGCGCCGTGGGGGACATGGGTGCCGATATCGACCGTCCTTGGCAGTTTCTCCAGCGCGTCGAGATATTCGGGGAAGGTTTCCCAGTCCCAGGTCATCCCTTCGGCGAGCGCCGTACCGGGAATGTCCTCGACCCCCTCCATCAGGCTGATGAGCCATTCGTGGCGATCAGGCTTGGCGGGCGCGAAGCCGACGCCGCAATTGCCCATCACCACCGTGGTGACGCCGTGCCAGCTGGACGGGGCCATTTCCTTATCCCAGGTGGCCTGCCCATCGTAATGGGTGTGAATGTCGACGAAGCCGGGGGCGACGATCTTGCCGCTCGCGTCGATTTCTTCCGCCGCGCTGCCTGTGATCCGTCCCACTGCTGCGATCAATCCGCCGGAAATCGCGACGTCGCCGGTATAGGCCGGAGCCCCGGTGCCATCGACAATTGTTCCGCCCCGAATGATCAGGTCGTATTGCGCCATTCTGTCTCTCCCTTATTGGGGCGAGGATGACGCAAACGGCGCAGCCCGACAAGGGGTGCGGCATGGTCGATAATGGCAGTGCGGAGGCAAGGGTAAGCAACGATGGGTCGCATGACGATGTGGAAGATCGCTTTGGCAGGCATGGCCGCGATGGCCACCCCGCTCGCCGCGCAGGACAGCGGCGCGTGGCGGTTGACGCCGGAGAGCGACCTGTCGGCCATGCTCGACTGTTTTGAGGCCGCCGGGCAGACCCTCATCTCCGCCCATCGCGGCGGGCCGACCCCGGGCCTGCCGGAAAACGCCATCGTGACGATGGACGCGCTGCTCGCTGCGCATCCGGCGATCATGGAGGTCGACGTCGGCCAGAGCGCTGATGGACGGCTGTTCCTGCTCCACGATGACCGGCTTGATCGCACCACCACCGGCACGGGCGAGGCCGCCGCGCAGGATTGGGCCGTGCTCAGCCAGCTCAAGCTCAAGGACAATTGGGGCTGGGTGACGCCCTATGCGATCCCCACGCTGGCCGATGCGCTGGCATGGGCCAAGGGCCGCTCCGTGCTCCAGATTGATTTCAAGCGCTCGGCCAATGTCGACCAGGTTGTGGCCGAAATCCGCGCAGCCGGGATGGAGCGCAGCGTGATTCTGATCGCCTATTCGGTCGAACAGGCCGCCGCGCTCCACCGCGCCGCGCCGGAAATGCTGCTGTCGGTCTCGATCGATGCGCCCGGCGATGTCGGCGTGCTGAAGGCTGCGGGCATCCCGGAGGAGCGCATGGTGGCCTTCACCGGCACCCGCCTGCCGCGCCCGGAACTTTATCGCGAGCTTGACGGCCAGAACATCGAAGTGATCTTCGGGACGCTGGGCCGCCCGCCGCGCTCGATCGACGCGGTCATCGACCGTTACGGCATGGACGAGCGCTATGCCGAACTCGGCAAGGAAGGCGTGGACATCCTCGCCACCGACCGTCCGCGCGAAGCCGCCGCGGCGCTGGCGGAGGCGGGGCGGTTGCCGAAAGCTGGGCAGTGCGGGGTGAGTCGGGGCGGGTAGCGGCGCCCGTTGCGGGGCGCGGAAGGAGAACGAAGAATGGTCAAGGCAACATGGAACGGCGTCGTCATCGCTGAAAGCGATGATACTGTTGTGGTCGAAGGCAATCATTATTTTCCGCGAACCTCGGTCAGGGCCGAAGTGCTCACGGACAGCACAACGACCACGCATTGCCCGTGGAAGGGCACCGCGCATTACCACAGCATCACCGTGGGAGGCGCGACCAACACTGACGCTGCGTGGTATTACCCGGAACCCAAGTCCGCCGCTGCCGAGATCAAGGATCGCATCGCCTTCTGGCGCGGGGTTGTCGTGGGGTGATGCGGCGCTGGGGGGCGAAGCTGCAAGATATCCCGCTGCGTTCGCAAAACTTTCGTGCGCCGCCGTCCGCATAGCGCCCCCTAACCCACGCGCCCTCCGTCATCCCAGCTTTCGCTGGGATGACGATGATTGCAGAACGCCACCGGCATTCAGCCTTGCGGCCGTGCGGCCGTGCGGCGACCTTGCCAACCAGTGCAAACGTTGGATTGCGTGCGGTTATGCCGCCGCGCGCTTGGCCTCTTTCGCCGTGTCGGGCGCATCCAGAAATTCGCGGATCGCTGCCACGCTTTCGTCAGCGTGGGTCAGCAGGAACAGATGCCCGCCACCCGCAAAGGTGATGAGCCGCGAATTGGGGATCATCGCTTTCAGGATCTTGCCGTTGATGACAGGGACGATCTGGTCATCCTCGCCCATCATGATCAGCGTTTCCTTTTTCATGAAGGGCAGGGCCGGCAGGCTGCTCCAGCCCATCATGCACATCAGCTGATACATGTAGCCGCGCGGGCTGGGCGGCTTCAGACGGCCGATGTGGCTGTCTTTCTGGTGCTCGGCCCCGTCCTTGTCCACCCCGCCGTAAAGCGTGGCGAAGTGTTCGTTCATGAATTCCGGGTCGATATAGCGGCGCGGATCGGCCATCTTGGTGAAGGCGGCGGGGTTGCCAGGCACCATGATCATGCCCGGCGTGGTCGCGATCAGCGTCAATCGCCGGGTGCGGCTCGGGTGTTGCAGCGCAAAGTGCTGCGCCATCGCGCCGCCCCATGACACGCCCATCACATCGACCTCATCCAGGCCATAGCGCGCCAGCAGCTGCGCGGCCGTCCAGCTCATCGTGAAGGGGTTATAGGGGATCAGGGGATCAGGCGATTCGCCGGTTCCCGGCATGTCGAACATCAGGAACCCGCGCTCCGGCAAGGCGGCGGCGAGGGGGGCTACCGCCTCGATATTGGCGCCGATGCCATTGAAGAACAGGATCGGCAGGTGATCGGATGGCATATCGAGCCGCCAGGCCGCAGTCCGTAGCGTCCGACCGCCCACTTGTTCCATTGTGACGACAGCGCCGTCCATTGCATTGGCCACAAAAACCCGTCCTTTCTGAGCGCCGCTATGGGCGCGGGTTGGGCGCGCACGTCGATCCCTAAACGCGCGCGCCCACAAGCTGTTTGCACGCTCAGACCCCTGTCCCCTGAGGCCTTGCGCTGCAGTGCAATATCAGACTTCTTCGATAACGTAGAGTCCCGGCGCCTTATCGGTCGGCTGATAGGTGTCATTGCCAAGGGCGGCGGGCGCAGATTTCTTCTTGCCCGAACGCGCCTGCACCCACTCCATCCACAGCGGCCACCAGCTGCCCTTGACCTCTTCGGTGCCCTGGAGCCACGCGTCGGCGGTTTCCGGGAGCTTGCCCTTCTTGGTCTGAACGAAATACTTGGCCTTGGGGTTGCCCGGCGGGTTGAGGATCGCCTGCATGTGGCCGCTCTGTGAGAGCACGTAGGTCACATCCTTCGACCCGAATAGCTGGGTCGAACGATAGGTCGCCTTCCACGGCGTGATGTGATCGGTCACCCCGCCAAGGATGAACAGATCGGCGGTCACCTTGCTGAGATCGACCTTGTGCCCGGCCATCTCGACCTCGCCTTGCTTGGTGAAGGCAAGCGTTTCGAACAGCGTCAGGAAGTCGCCCATCAGGCTCGACGACAGGTTGGTCGCATCCGCATTCCAGAACAGCACGTCAAACGCCGGTGGGTCCTGCCCGAGCAGGTAATTGTTGATGACGTAGTTCCAGATCAGGTCGTTGGGCCGCAGCCAGGCAAAGCCGCGCGCGAGGTCATCGGCCTTGATGATTCCGGCTTTCTTCGCCCGCTGGCGGGCCAGCGCCATGCCGTTCTCGCTCACGAGTGAGCCGGCCTCGATGTCGGTCGGCTTGGGATGGAGCACGCACACCATCAGCGTCAGCGTGCCGAGGATCGGGTTGCCGGTCGCGGCAAGCTTCGAAGCGAGCACCGCTGCGGTCTGCCCGCCCGAGCACCCGGCCGAAACGTTGACCTTCTTGGAGCCGGTGATCGAGGCGACCACTTCCAGCGCTTTTTCGCAGGCCGCGATGTAATCGGCCATGCCCCAGTGACCCTGTTCCTTGCTCGGATTGCGCCACGAGATGACGAAGGTCTGGATGCCGTTGTCGACCTGCCATTTGATCACGGACTTATCGGGCGACAGGTCGTTGATGTACATCTTGTTGATTTGCGGCGGGATCGTCAGCTGCGGGATCTCGTAGACCTCGTCGGTGGTGGGGGCATATTGCAGCACCTCCATGATCTCGTCGCGGTAGACTACGTTGCCCTTGGACGTGGCGATGTTTTCGCCGATCTTGAACGGGCGCTTGTCGACCTGGCTGACCATGCCTTTGTTGTGGACCAGGTCGTTATAGGCGTTCTGGAGGCCCTTGATCAGGCTGAGGCCGCCCGAGTTGATGATCTGCTTTTGCGCGGTCGGGTTGCCGATCAGCGAGTTGGTCGGCGCGAGGCCATCGAGGATGATGTTGGCGATGAAATTGGCGCGGTTGCGCTCCAGCTCGTCGAGCTCAAGCTCCTCCAGCCAGTTCTTCATCCCTTTCTGCACCGCGAGGTAATATTGGGCGCCTGCCCGGAAAAAGGGGTTGTACTGCCACGCCGGGTCCATGAACCGCTTGTCCTTGGGATCGGGCGCGAGGTCGCTCTTTCCGGTCATGATTTTGACCATGTCCTGCGCCATCGCGGTCGAATGGCGCACGAAGCGCGAGGGATCAGAGGCCGTTTCGCGCAGCAGCAACGCCACCGCACTGACGAAATCCTCGCGGGCCAGGCCCACCAATGGCCCCAGAGCATTGGTGGACTGGGCTGCTTCGTTCTCAAGCTTCACTTCGCTGCGTGCCATGGAATCCCCTTTGTCAGGCCGTCTCGTCCGCTGCCCTGCATGGCAATCGGTTAACGCGGTCCTTGCAGGCCAGAATGCCGCCTCGGCTGCCAAGTTGCAAGCGCGGCGCGCGCGGACGGATTGCAGGGGTGCGGCCCAAAGATGAAAGGATTCATCATCCCGATTAACGCTTTTCTCAACCCTGATCGGGCAGGGTGCCGCAATGGCTGGGGATCCGATCCGAAAATTCGCAACAGTTGATCCCCGTCCCGTTGCCGGGGACGGCGGTGTGCGTTCGGGAGCGAGAGCCAAGGCCACGGCGACAGCGGAGGTGGACGGTGCTGACCTGCGCGCCCGTGGCGAGCGGCGCGGGATCGGGCGGCTCCAGACCGGAAAGATCGCGGGGCTGGAGCACGCGATCGACGAGCCTGCGAGCGAACAGAGTTTCCTTTTGCCGCGCAATGCCGGGGGCATGACCCTGTTTCTGCTGGCCGCCTTTGCTGTCTCGGCAGTGGCCTTTCAAGGCCTGCCTTCGAACCATACACTCGGCGCAGCGCTGGCTTCGGCGGCGCTGTTTGCGTGCGGGTCGCTGTTCGCCGCAACGGAACGCCGCGCCGACAGGTCATTCGCCGCACGGGCACTGGTGGTCGTGGCGGGCATTGTCCTGCCGATGGCGCTGGCGGGTTATGCCTTGGCCGCCTGGGTGAGCGAGGGCTTGCCGTGGCAATGGGCCATCGCAACGCTGCTCTGCATCAACGCGGCCGCCGCCGCGCTGTTCGATATGCGCATCATCTCGCTGTTCTGCGCCAAAATCGCGAGCTGGGCGGGCTTTGCGATGCTGATGCCGGGCATGCTGACCTATGCCGCCTTGATGGCTGCGGCCATAACCATGTCGCTGATCGCGCGGCTCGAATGGAAAGCGGCAGAACAGCGCCGCCTCGCCCGCGAAGCACGTGAGCGGGTTGCCGCGCGCGCCGAAGACATTTTGCGCAGCTTCGAGGAAACCGGGCAGGGCTGGTTTTGGGAGACCGATCGGCGCGGGCTCATCACCTACATCTCGCCCAAGGCTGCCATGGCGATTGGCAAGTCCAGCAACGAAATTGTCGGCCGTCCGCTGAGCGAGATCGTCGATCCCACCCAAAGCGCGGCCGATGCCGAGCGCACGCTCGCGTTCCACCTTTCGGCCCGTTCCGCCTTCCACGATGTCGAGGTCCGCGCCGCCACCACCGGCGACGAACGCTGGTGGGCGCTCGCCGGGCGACCGGTGTATGACAGCTACAAGAACTTCTGCGGCTTCCGCGGCCACGGCACCGATCTGACCGAAAAGCGCCGCAGCGAACAGCAGGTTTCGCGTCTCGCTCACTATGATTCTCTCACCGGCCTCGCCAACCGCGTGCAGATGGGCCAAGCGCTCGAACAAATCCTCGCCGCGCCCAGCGGCCGTGAGCGGGCCTGTGCGGTGCTGATGCTCGATCTGGATCGCTTCAAGCATGTCAATGATACGCTAGGCCATCCCGCTGGCGATGCGCTGCTCAAGCAGGTGGCTCAACGCCTTGAACGCGCCATTGGCCGGGCAGGGCGCTGCGGGCGTCTTGGCGGTGACGAGTTCCAGGTGATCGTCCCGGGCCATCAGGACCGCAAGACGCTCGGCCACATGGCGCAGGAAATCATCAACTCGCTGTCACAGCCCTATGCGATCACCGGTCAAAGCGTCGTCATCGGTGCATCGGTCGGGATCGCACTCGCGCCCGAACATGGCTCGAACAGCGACGAGCTGATCCGAAATGTCGACCTTGCACTCTATGCCGCCAAGGATGCGGGCCGCGGCGTGTATCGCTTCTACGCCGAGGACCTCCACGCCGCGGCCGAAGAGCGCGCCGAGCTCGAACAGGATCTGCGTGATGCAATCGCCAAAGGTGAGTTGGAGCTCTATTACCAACCCGTTGTCTACGCCGCTAATGAGAAGATCGTCGGTTTCGAAGCGCTGATGCGCTGGAACCATCCCAAGCGCGGGTGGATCAGCCCGGCGAAATTCGTGCCCATTGCCGAAGATGCCGGTCTCATCGACCGGATGGGCCAGTGGGCGCTGCGCACGGCCTGCGCCGATCTCGCCCGCTGGCCGCGCTCTATCCGCTGTGCCGTCAACGTCTCGGCGCTCCAATTCGCCAATCCCGAACTGCCGACCATCGTCGCCAATGCGCTGGCGCATGCCGGGGTCGCGCCATCGCGGCTGGAGCTGGAAATCACCGAAAGCGTGTTCCTCACCGACAACGCCGGCACTGACGCCATGTTCAAGGCGCTGAAGCGGGTCGGCGTGCGTCTTGCGCTCGACGATTTCGGGACCGGTTACTCATCGCTCGGCTATCTGAAGAAGGCGCCGTTCGACAAGATTAAGATCGACCGCAGCTTCGTGCAGGGTGCAACCGAAGAAGGCAGCCGCAACGGCGCGATCATCGCCTCGATCACGTCACTGGCCGAAGCGCTGCACATGGACACCACGGCGGAAGGCGTTGAAACGCTCGATGAACTGGAACTGGTACGCCTGCTCGGGTGCAGCCACATACAGGGCTACATCTACTTCAAGCCGATGAATGCCGCAGATGCGACCGCACTGGTTGCAGGCGATCTGGTGGCCGAGGCCGATGGCCCGCAATGCGCGCGCGTGCCCCGCCAGAACCTGCTGCGCAAGGTGACCGTGGTCCACAACAACAACCGGCTCAACGCCACGTTGCGCAATATCTCCGAAAGCGGCGCGATGATCGAAGGCCTGTGGAACATGCCTGCGGGAAGCGCGATGCGGATCGAGTTCTCGGACGACAAATCGGTGACTGCGCAAGTGCGCTGGTCGCGCGAGAACCGCGTCGGGGTAGAGTTCCACGAACCCTTGCGCCGCCGGGCGGATGGTTCCTACGCGGTGCTGAAGGCGCACCGCAGCCAGGGCGCTGGCGGCTGGTAATCCGCGCGGCGGATCGCGGACACGTTAGCAGCGCCTTAGCCATCTCTCGCAAGGGTGGCTGTTAGCGGAAAAATAACCATCGGGCTTTACTCCTTGGCCAACAACGGAGGCGGCCGTGCGGGCTGCTTCCCGATTGAGGTCTGGAGGTTTACCGAGACGATGTCCCTGAAGGGTCTCCTGTCGTCCCGCAATGCCGCGGCTCCCCGCAGCGCGCGTAGTCTTGCCGCCCCGGTTGCCGCTTCGCCGCTGTCCGATGGCGAGCGTCTCGCCATGCTCGATGAGCTTGAACAATCGGGTCTCGGCTGGTTCTGGGCAAGCGATGCAAAGGGCCATCTGACCTATCTGTCCGCTGCTATCGCCGCTCGACTTGATCTCCCGCTTGACGAGTTGCTGGGGCAGCCCCTCAGTACCATTTTCATCGCGGCCGACCGCGAACAGCGCGGCAAGTCGCTGCCGCTGATGCTCGGCGCACACAAGGCCTTTGGCGGCATCGCGGTCCACGCGGCGCGGCGACCCGAAGGCGCGGTGCTGCGCCTGTCCGGACAGCCGGTGACCACCGCCGAAGGACTCTTCGCGGGTTTCCGTGGCACCGGTGTCGACATCACCGAAGAATATCACCGCGAGGAAGAAACAGCGCGCCTCGCCCGCTACGATTCGCTCACTGGCCTCAGCAATCGCCATCGGATGGCGCACCAGATCGAAAGCACGCTGACCGCGTTCAAGGCGGCGCGGCGCAATTGCGCTGTGATGATGATCGACCTCGACCGGTTCAAGCATGTCAACGACACGCTCGGGCATGCGGCAGGGGATGAATTGCTCAAGCAGGTCGCCGCAAGGTTAACCCGCGCGATCGACCGCGAATGCGAGATCGGACGGCTCGGCGGTGACGAGTTTCAGGTGATGCTGCCCGATATCGACGACCGCGGGGTGCTGGGCGAGCTGGCGATGAAGATCATCACCATGCTGCGCCAGCCGTACAGCCTTGAAGACGGCCGCTGCGTCATCGGCGCGTCGGTCGGCATCGCGATCGCCCCGCATGACGGGGTGAGCCGTGAGGAAATCGTGCGCGCGGCCGACCTTGCGCTCTATGCCTCCAAAAATGGCGGGCGCGGGCAATACCGGTTCTTCTCGGGGGAGCTGGAGAACGAGACCATCTTCCGTCGCCGTCTGGAGCAGGACTTGGGCACAGCCCTGCGCGAGGAGCAGCTGTTCCTGCGCTTCGAGCCCATCGTTGAAGCCGCCGCCGGATCGGTCTGCGCGCTTGAGGCGCATGTGTGCTGGACCCACGCCGAGCGGGGTGTGATCGACGAGGAAGAGTTCGCCCAGATCGTTGAAGGCTCCGCCTTGCTCCCCGATGTCGGGCGATGGGCGATTGCCGCAGCGTGCCAGCGTGCGGCCTCCTGGCCTGACACGGTTCGGGTGGCGGTCAATGTGCCGGTCGCGCTGTTCCTCGCCGACAACTTCGTCGACCAGATCGGCGAGGCGATCGACAGCGCCGGACTCAACCCTGCGCGGCTGGAGCTTGAAATCAGCGAAGCCGTGTTCTTCGGCGATGCCAACGTGGTCGACCGCACACTCGCCGCGCTGTTTAAGCTGGGTGTGCGCCTGACGCTTGACGAGTTCGGTTCGGGCTATTCCTCGCTCGCCTATCTGCGTCGGGCGCCGTTTGACAGCATCAAGATCGACCAGAAACTGATCGCCGAGGCCGAACGCCAGGACAGCCGTGAGCTCGGTCTGGTGCGCGCGATTGTGGCGCTCGCCGGTGCGCTCCAGATGGACACCATCGCGAGCGGCATCGAAAGCGCGGACCTGGTGGCAGCCTTGACCGCCAGCGGGGTGCGCTACCTCGAAGGTCCGATTTTCAGCGAACCGGTCGACGAAGATGCCTTGGCCGAAGAGATGGCTGGCGGCACATGGAAGATCGAACCCGGCACCGACCGCACCCGCCGTGCGCGGCGCCGTACGGTGTTCCGCAAGATCCAGGTGATCCATGACGACTATGCCTATGAGGTGACGCTGCGCAACCTCTCGAAGTCGGGCGCGCTGATCCAGGGGCTGGCGGAAGTGCCCAAGGGCACGCAATTCGTGGTCGACCTGGGCGGCGGACAGTTGGCGGTGGCGACGGTGACGCGTGCCAATGGTGATGTGCAGGGGCTGGAGTTCGAGCAATCGCTGATCGAGGACGGATCGGGGGGACTGTGCACCCGCAACCGCGTTTCGCCCTATGCGCTGGCCGCTGCCGGAACCCCACTCGCAGCGCTGGCACCGGGCAGGTTTCTTGGCATGGATCAGGGCGGCGCGATCCCCAAGTTCGGCTATGCCGCACCTTCCGCCTAGGTGTTGCGTTTTTGGCGAATGACATCAGCGGCCCGCGCGGCTACATCGCGCGGCGATGACTGACCTCTCCAAAATCCGCAATTTCTCCATTATCGCGCATATCGACCATGGCAAGTCGACCCTCGCGGACCGGCTGATCCAGTTCACCGGGGGCCTCACCGCGCGTGAGATGTCCGAGCAAGTCCTTGATAACATGGACATTGAGAAGGAGCGCGGCATCACCATCAAGGCGCAGACCGTGCGCCTCACCTACACCGCCAAGAATGGCGAGACCTATCAGCTCAACCTGATGGACACCCCCGGCCACGTCGACTTCGCCTACGAGGTCTCGCGCAGCCTCGCCGCCTGCGAGGGCGCGCTGCTCGTCGTCGACGCCGCGCAGGGGGTCGAGGCCCAGACCCTCGCCAACGTCTACCAATCGATCGAGCACGACCACGAGATCGTCCCCGTCATCAACAAGATCGACCTCCCCGCCGCCGAGCCCGACAAGGTCCGCGCCGAGATCGAGGACATCATCGGCCTCGACGCCTCGGAAGCCGTCCTCGCCTCCGCCAAGTCGGGCATCGGCATCGAGGAAGTGCTCGAGGCCGTCGTCGCCAAGATCCCGCCCCCCAAGGGCACCGCCGAGGCGCCCTTGAAGGCCAGCCTCGTCGATAGCTGGTACGACCCCTATCTCGGCGTTGTCATCCTTGTGCGCGTGATCGACGGCAAGCTCACCAAGGGCCTCCAGATCAAGTTCATGCAGGGCGGCACCCAGCACCTCGTCGACCGCGTCGGCTGCTTCACCCCCAAGCGCACCGACCTCTCGGAACTCGGCCCGGGCGAGATCGGCTTCATCACCGCGCAGATCAAGGAAGTCGAACAGGCCCGCGTCGGTGACACCATCACCACGGTGAAGGGCGGGGCGACCGAGGCGCTGCCGGGCTACAAGGAAGTCCAGCCGGTGGTGTTCTGCGGCCTCTTCCCGGTCGACGCCGCCGACTTCGAGAAGCTGCGCGAAAGCATCGCCAAGCTGCGCCTCAATGATGCGAGCTTCTCCTTCGAGATGGAGTCCTCCGCGGCATTGGGCTTCGGCTTCCGCTGCGGCTTCCTCGGCCTGCTGCATCTGGAGATCATCCAGGAACGGCTTAGCCGCGAATACGACCTCGACCTCATCACCACCGCGCCCTCGGTGGTCTACCGCATCCACCTCGGCCATTCGAAGACCGAGGACGCCAAGACCATCGACATCCACAACCCCGCCGACTGGCCCGACACCAACCGGATCGAGACCATCGAGGAGCCGTGGATCAAGGCGGTGATCTACACCCCCGACGAATACCTCGGCGCGATCCTGAAACTGTGCCAGGACCGCCGCGGCATCCAGACCGAACTCACCTATGTCGGCGGCCGCGCGCAGGTGAGCTACGAACTGCCGCTCAACGAAGTGGTGTTCGACTTCTACGACCGCCTGAAGTCGATCTCGCGCGGCTATGCCTCCTTCGACTACGAACAGATAGGCACCCGCGAGGGCGACCTTGTGAAGATGAACATCCTCGTCAACAACGAGCCGGTCGATGCCCTGTCCCTGATCGTCCACCGCGCGAACGCCGAGGAGCGCGGCCGCGGCATGTGCGAGCGGTTGAAGGACCTCATCCCCCGCCACCTGTTCAAGATCCCGATCCAGGCGGCAATCGGCGGCAAGGTGATCGCGCGTGAGACGATTGCGGCCCTGCGCAAGGACGTGACCGCCAAGTGCTATGGCGGGGATATTTCCCGGAAGAAGAAGCTGCTGGACAAGCAGAAGAAGGGGAAGGCCAGAATGAGAGAATACGGCAACGTCAGTATTCCTCAGGAAGCTTTCATCGCTGCGCTGCGGATGGGGGAGGAGTGAGAGTGAAGCCCCGCGCCTAGCGCAGACGGTCGCAACGCGACCGGCAAGCTAGAAGCGAGTGGCTGCAACTCCGGCCAGCGGGGCGGCGTTAGCCGAACCCGTCTGACGCGGGCCGCGGCTTTGCCGCGGCTAACCTTGATCCTCCCCTTCAGGGGAGGGGGACCACCGAAGGTGGTGGAGGGGCGAACACGCCAGCCCCCCAAGCAACCACCCCTACAAAGTGCTCCCCATCGCGATGCGGACCGTGTCGAACACATCCGAGAGCGTCAACCCGAGCGACTGAAACGCGATCAGCGCCGCAATCGTGATCAGCGCGACGATGAGTCCGTATTCAATGGCGGTAGCGCCTGCCTCATCATCCCGCAGCCGTGTGAACATGGCAAAGCCTTTCAATGCTTTGGGCATTGTGGGGGGTTAACGGTTGCCGAGAGGTGGCGGGGGATGGTTAAGGGATAACCCCCTCTTCGTCTGTCAGCTTGGAAAGTGCCACCATAAAGAAGGCGGCGCACCTAATGATGTGTAACGCTTCGTGTGGGGCGTAGATAGTTTCCACATGCATAGTGGCATTGCGCCAAGGGTTTCTGACTGCATCTAAATGCGCATATAGTCCTTCAAAAGCAACCCCTTCGGAGCCAGGCAGTCGCGAATTTGTCGGCCAAAGTTGATCGATCTGCGACTTAATTGCGCCTAGAAACTTGCTCCAATTTTTTTCCGATGGTTTTAAAGGATCAGGGATCCCAAGTCGCTTTGACAGCGCCCTAATACCTATCTCGAGCACTCGCATTGCATGGAAAACAGACGCTGTATAGCGACCGAAAGCAATACATTTTGCTGCCTCTTCCACTTCGAAAGACGCGCTCGGGAATAGTATAGAGAACCCTTCTGATTGCAAGAGTTCGTCCACTGGACCCATGAAGGGTGACTCTTGCGCCGACAAGGTGAAGAGTTTGATTTCGCTGAGATAGTCTGCAAACCTGCTTTCTATATCGTGCAGAGCTATGGTGGCTTGAACAACGGTCACCTCGCAAGGATTCTGCTCAAGTAAGGTCATAAAGCGATGAGCCGAAACACTTGCTAATCTCGCGCCGATGGCCTGTGCCTCTGCCTCAAACAGCCTGACAGCAGGCAAAACCAAAGCAACGCTCTCAGGAATTAACTTCTCGTCGTTTGCAGCCGACAGCCCGGAATATACTTGGTGTATCCGCGCAAGCGAAGTGGCGGCGCTTAAAAATGATGATGCGTTTAATTCGATCATT
Source organism: Erythrobacter sp. W302b (assembly GCF_046452395.1). Classification (NCBI taxonomy): domain Bacteria; kingdom Pseudomonadati; phylum Pseudomonadota; class Alphaproteobacteria; order Sphingomonadales; family Erythrobacteraceae; genus Erythrobacter; species Erythrobacter sp. W302b. The sequence goes on from NZ_JBKFDH010000001.1 coordinate 1,001,415, forward strand.
TGTCTAATGTTATAGCATGACGCATCGCCCTCAAACCCCAATATGTAAAAAATCCAGCGCCCCTAGCACCGTCTCGGCTTCGCTCGCCAGCGACCCCACCTTGTCCCACAACTCGCGCACCTTAACCGCAGCAAGAAATTGCGCTGATAACTCCCCTCCCGCCTGCGGGAGGGGCTGGGGGTGGGATTGTGCAAGGCTCGCTTCGTTCGCTCCCACCGCTACCCCTCCCGCGAGCGAGGGGGGGAGATAGGCTGTCAGAACAGCCGGTGATCGTGCAATGGCAAACCGTGCTCTTCGAGCCAAGCGTTGCTCGCAACGATAGCGTCTCGATTTACTTGCGGCCACTCGTCGGCGGCAGTTTCGAGAGGATCTTTGGTGGGCGGTGTGCTCATGCCTAACGAGCTACCAGCCCACCGTATCGCCATCAAGTTTGGCACTACGCGACGAACCCTCACCCGCCCCTCCACCATCCCGGATCAAGTCCGGGATGGTCCCCCTCCCCTGAAGGGGAGGATTGGCGCGCCTTGCCTCTCACGGATCAAAACTCTCATCCTTGATCGTCCACTCCGTCCGCGGCGGCGGCGCGGGTTTGGGCTTGCCGTAACTCCACCCCTCCGGCGGGTGCTGCGGCGGTTCCTCCTCCGCCGCGCGCTTCGGTGCGGGCAGAGCAGGCGGCTCGGGTGCGTCGTAGAAGTCGGTCGGGGTGTCGAGGTCGCCGCCCACGATCCGGCGGGTGCGCTCGTCCGCGGCGGCGGCGGCGAGGTCGCGGTCGCGTAGCGCGGCGAAGTGGGCGAAGGCGGCGAGGGTTTCGGCGCTGAGGACGGCGCGGCGCTGCGGGCGTTCGTGTTCGAGGCGGCGGCGGATGTCCTCGATCTTGCGGTCGATGCTTTGGCGGACCTCCTCGGCCGTGACGTTGGGCTTGCTCGCCTCGTGTTCCGCGATCCATTGTTTCTTGAGCCGGTCGAGCTGCATCTGGCTCACCGCGTTGAGGCCCTTCGGCCCGCCACCGGCGGCAAAGCGCTCGGGCGCGCGGTTGCGCAGGATGAACATCAGCAGGGAGTCGTTGCGCTTGATGCGGGTGCCGATGAACTTGCCGTAGGAATAGACCGGCTCCTCGGTGCCGTTCAAGGCGAGGTCCATGGCGACATCCTCGATCCGCTGCACGCCGAGGGCGAGAGCGGCTTCCCAGGCGGCGCGGAACTCCTCGGCGCCGGGCTGGCGGCGCAGGTGGTAGGCCCCCTCGGTGCTCATGTCGACGGCGCGGGCGGCGGCCTTGACCGAGCCGGTGTCGGCCAGCGCCTCGATGAAGCCGCGCTGGCGCTCGGGGGTCCAGCCGTCGTGGCGTTCGCACTGGCGGGGGACGGGGGTGAAGGGGGGCAGCTCTCCGGCGGGGACGGGGAGGCGGGTGGTGCGGGGGTCTTTGCGTCGGGTCATGGGGGCGTCCTTGTGTGCGCACCCGCCTCCACGGGTGCATCCTCGCTATGCGTGCAGCTGCGCTGCACCCGCTGCGGGCGGGCGGTCGCCCTTGCGGTTGCTGGCGCAACCGGCTTGCATCACAAAACGCCGGAGTAGGAAAATGTGCGCGAGGGGCGCGGAGGGGTGCGGCTTCACTTGGCGTTCAGCGCGGGGCTGGCTATAGGGTCGGCCATGCCTATCAAGCTCACCACCCGTCTCGCGCAGATGGCGCTCGCCGCCGCGACCCTTGCGACCCTTTCCGCCTGTGCCGGGAGCACCGAGGGCAAGGACGTCGCCTATGTGGCGCGCGATGTCGAATCGCTCTATGCCGAGGCGCAGCGGCGGCTGGACAAGGGCAACACCTTGCAGGCCGCGGCGCTGTTCGACGAGGTGGAGCGCCAGCACCCCTATTCGCCCTGGGCCCGCCGCGCGCAGCTGATGAGCGCCTTCAGCTATTACATCGCGCGCGATTACAACAAGGCGATCCAGAACGCGCAGCGGTTCCTGTCGATCCACCCGGGCAACAAGGACGCGCCTTACGCCTACTATCTGATCGCGCTCTCCTATTACGAGCAGATCAGCGATGTGAACCGCGACCAGAAGATCACCGAGCAGGCGCAGACCGCGCTGCGCGAAGTCAACCGCCGCTTCCCCCAGACCGAATACGCCGCCGACGCGCGGCTGAAGCTGGATCTGGTGGCGGATCACCTCGCGGGCAAGGAAATGGAGATCGGCCGCCACTACCAGCGCATGGGCCTGTGGCTCGCGGCGGATATGCGGTTCCGCAATGTGGTCGAGAAGTTCGACACCACCAGCCACACGCCCGAGGCGCTCTACCGCCTCACCGAAAGCAGCCTCGCGCTGGGCGTGCGGGAGGAAGCGGTGAAGTATGCCGCGGTGCTGGGGGCGAACTACCCCGGCAGCGAGTGGTACGACCGCGCCTACAAACTGGTCGGCAAGCACGCCGAGGGTGTGACGGCCTCATAGTTTTTCGCTCGCCCCTCCGGGCGAGCCCCCGCGCCATGCGCGCCGCATAGCCGCGCCCGCTGCGGGGCGGCCGGATGACCCGGGCAGCCAAGGGAGGGCGCGGGGCCTTCCGATAGGACTGCTGCTGCCAAGCCCCCTTTGCCCGCGTTATCAAGGGCGACTGCCGCGCTTTGCACGCTTGGGGATTGGTCTGCGTTCTCATGGTGACGGGGCGGAGGCTGTGCGCTATCTGTTCCGCTACCCATGCTCACCCGCCTCTCGATCCGCAACATCGTCCTCATCGAAGCGCTCGATCTCTCCTTCGCGCGGGGGCTGGGCGTGCTGACGGGGGAGACGGGGGCGGGCAAGTCGATCCTGCTCGACGCGCTGGGGCTGGTGCTGGGCGACCGGGCCGAGACCTCGCTGGTGCGTGCGGGCGAGGACAAGGCGAGCGTGACCGCCAGCTTTGAATTCGCGGCGCTGCCTGCGGGGATCGCGGCTGCGCTCGACGAGGCCGACATCGCCATCGAGCCGGGTGAGCCGCTGCTGATCCGGCGGCAGGTCAAGGCGGACGGCGGCTCCAAGGCCTTCATCAATGATCAGCCCGCCAGCGTTGCCCTGCTGCGCGAATTGGCGCCTGCGCTGGTGGAACTGCACGGCCAGCATGACGACCGCGGCCTCGTGAACCCGCGCGGACACCGGCTGCTGCTGGATCGCTTTGCCGGGACCGACACCGCCGGGCTGGAGCGCGCCTATGCCGAGTGGGCGCGAAGCGAGGCGCAGCTCGCCGAAGCGCGCGGCGCGGTGGAACAGGCCAAGGCCGATCAGGATCTCCTGATTGCGCATCTGGCCGAACTTGCGGCGCTCGAGCCGGTCGCGGGCGAGGAGGCGCGGCTCGCCGGGGCGCGGGCGGATATGCAGAAGGGCGAGAAGCTCTCCGATGATCTCGAAACGCTGCGGCACCTGTGGGACGGATCGGATTCGCCGCTGGCGTCCTTGCGGGTCGCGGCGCGAAAGCTTGACCGGATTGCCGATCAGCACGCGCTGCTGGCTGAAGCGCTCGCCGCGCTCGACCGTGCGGTGATCGAGGCGACCGAGGCCGAGGACAAATTGCGCGCGGCGGCCGAGGCGCTGGTGCATGATCCGCACGAGCTGGAGCGCGCCGAGACCCGCCTGTTCGAACTGCGGGCGGCGGCGCGCAAGCATCGCTGCGAGGTCGATGACCTGCCCGAACTGATGCGGACGATGCGCGCGCGCCTCGATGCGATCGAGGGCGGAGAGGCGCAGCTGGACGCGCTGGAGGCTGCCGCCAAGGAGGCGCGCACGGCCTATGTTGCGGCGGCCGAGGCGGCGCACGCGGCGCGCGTGGCGGGCGCGGCACGGCTGGATGCGGCGGTGGCGGCTGAGCTTGCGCCGCTGAAGCTCGATGCCGCCCGGTTCCGCACCGCGATCACGTCACTGCCGGAGGAGCGCTGGACCGCGCACGGCATGGACGCGGTGGAGTTCCTGATCGCGACCAACCCCGGGGCGGATTTCGCGCCCTTGGGCAAGATCGCGAGCGGCGGGGAATTGTCGCGCTTCATCCTCGCGCTGAAGGTCGCGCTGGCGGAGCAGGGCGGGGCGGCGACGATCATCTTCGACGAGATCGACCGCGGCGTGGGCGGCGCGGTGGCGAGCGCTATTGGCGAGCGCCTGGCGCGGCTGGCGTCGCAAGAGGGGCAATTGCTGGCGGTAACGCACTCCCCGCAGGTCGCCGCGCGCGGCGGGCAGCATTACCTCATCGCCAAGGCCTCCAGTGGGATCGTGACCAAGACCAGCGTGGTGTTGCTCGACCAGGCGGGACGTCAGGAGGAAATCGCGCGGATGCTGTCAGGCGCGGAAGTGACGCCCGAAGCAAGAGCGCAGGCGGACCGGCTGCTGGAGGGGGTGTGAGGCAGTTTCTTCCAACCGTATTGCTATTCGGCCTGTCGGCATGCTCGCCGCCGGTCATGTTCAGCGTTTCGGTCGATGAGGAAATCCGTGGCGGCACACTTACGCTTAACGGTGCCAGTGCGCCACTGATGCATAACATCGATGGGGCGCACTGGGCCAAGTGGGACGGATCGGATGCCAGCGGAAGAATTGAAGTGGTATTTCCCGATGGTGCCGTGACCGTCTGCGAGATTGGCTATGTCACGCATGGCATGTTGGAAGTGCAAGCTTTTGCCGTCGTAGATCGGCAATGCTCGCAGCTTGATGGGGGATGAGCGCGCTGTGCCATTCGACGCACCCTGCTTGCCCTCACGGGGTCGTCACCCTGAACTTGTTTCAGGGTCCATTCCTCCTCCAGCGGTGTCCGCTCCGTCAGGCGCGATGGATGCTGAACCGAGTTCAGCATGACGGAAATTGAGATGTCCCGCCTCCTCCCCCTCCTCCTGCTCGCAACCGCCTGCGCCCCTGCCACCCCTGTGCCCGAGGAGGCAAAGCCGATGGCCCAGCCCAACAACGCCACCTACGGCACCGACGCCAACCTCGCGCCTTCCGCGCCCGACGCGGTGCTGCGCTACGCCGACCACCCGCGCGGCTTTGCCGAATTGCGCCTGCCGCAGGGGGACGGCCCATTCCCGCTGGCGGTGATCTATCATGGCGGGTGCTGGAAGACCGGCATCGCCTCGCAGGCCTACATGGCCCCGCTCGCCACGCGCTGGCAGCAGCTGGGTATCGCCACGCTCAATGTCGATTACCGCGAGGTTGGGGACGGGGGCGGGTGGCCGGGTTCCTTCGCAGATTGGGCGGCCTCGGCGAGGCTGATCGATGAGATCGCAGCCAAGCATCCCATCGACCGCGCGCGCGTGACGCTGGTCGGCCATTCGGCGGGCGCGCTGCCAGCGCAGTGGCTGGCAAGTGCGCAAGGTGCGGATGGCCCCATCGGCACGCGCCAACCGCTCAAGGCCCGCGCCGCGATCGTGCTCGACGGGCCGGGCGATGTCGGGGCCGAGCGTTCCGCGTTTGACGCGCTGTGCCAGTTCTCGGCGGTCGATCCCTTCATCGGCGCTCCGCCCGAAGCCGCGCGCGATCGATACGCGGCAATCTCACCCGCCACCCACGCGCCGCAGCTGTCCGAACTGCTGTTCGTGCAGGCCAAGCTGCCCGCCCCCTCACCCGCAACGCAGAGCGCGCTCGCGGCGGGCGGGACGAAGGTGACGGTGCGCGAGAATATCGGCATGAGCCACTTCGCCATTATCACACCCGGCCACCCGGTCTATGCCGCCAACGAAGCGGCCATGCTGTCTGCGCTCAAGGGCGGTGAATGATCCGTTGCCCGCCGCCGCTGAGGCGCGCTATGTTGCGGCAGTTCAAGGGGGAGGGACAATCATGAAGCCTGTCATCTCGCTGCTGGCGCTGGCCGCAACGCTAACCGCCTGCGCGCCGACCGAGCCGGTGGCTGTCGCCACGCCAGCGCCCGGGCCCAGCTTTGCGGTCACGGACACGACGGACTATGATCCGATGTCGATCAACACGCTGACCGCCGCGGCACCGACGCTCAAGGTCGCCTACGGCACCGCGTCCGAGCGGCAGTATGGCGAGTTGCGGATGCCCGAGGGCAAGGGTCCGTTCCCGCTTGCGGTGCTCTACCACGGCGGGTGCTGGGCGGGCATGGGCGGCACGGCAAACCTCGCCGCGCTCGCCAGTTTCCTTGCGGCGAACGGCGTTGCCACGTGGTCACCGAGCTACCGCGAGATCGGATCGGGCGGCGGCTGGCCCAACACCTTTGCGGACTGGGCGCAGGGCCTCGGCTATGTGAAGACGCTCGCGCGCGACTATCCGCTCGATCTGTCGCGCATCACGGTGATGGGCCATTCCGCCGGGGTCACGCCGGTGATGTGGCTGGCAACCGGGGACAAGGGCGATGCCGTGGTCACCGGTGAGCTGCCGCGGGTGAACGCCGCTGTGGCAATCGACGGGCCGCTCAGGATTGGCGATTTCGTCGGGGCGGATGAAATGATCTGCGGCGCACCGGTGATCGCGACCATGATGGGCGGCACGCCGGCTGAACAATCCGCGCGCTACGCGATGCTCGATCCGCTTGCCAACAAGCCGCTGGTTGGCAAGTTGCTGGTCGTTGACGGCGCCTTGCCCGACCCTGATCCGGCGATGCTGGAGGGGTTGCGCGCGCAGGGTATCGCGGTCGCGGTGATCCGGGTCTCGCAGGACCAGCACTTCAACATGCTGGTCCCCGGCACCAAGGATTTTGCCGCCATCGGCCCGTCGTTGCTGGACATTGCCACAGCCCGGTGAAAAAGCTGCGGGCATGAGCACCGAAGGTATGAGCGAGGCGGATGCCGCCAACGAATTGATGCGCCTCGCCCGCGCCATCGCGAAGCATGATCGCCTCTACCACGCCGAGGATTCGCCGGAGATTTCCGACGCCGAATATGACGCGCTCGTCCGCCGCAATGCCGAACTGGAAGCGGCGTTCCCGCACCTGATCCGCGACGATAGCCCGTCGCGCAAGGTCGGCCACGCCGTCGCCGCCTCGCCGCTCGGCAAGGTGACGCACGAGGTTCGGATGATGAGCCTCGACAACGCCTTCTCGCCCGAGGAAGTCGCGGAATGGCTGGCACGGATGCGGCGGTTCCTCAACCTGCCCGAAGGCGAGCCGCTGGCGGTGACCACCGAGGACAAGATCGATGGCCTGTCCTGCTCGCTGCGCTACGAGAACGGGGTGCTGGTGCGCGCCGCCACGCGCGGTGACGGTCAGGTGGGCGAGGATGTGACGGCGAACGTCCAGTTCATCGATGATATTCCCAAAGACCTCCGTTGGTCTCGAGCGCAGTCGAGAGACCTGTTCGGCGAAGGCGTCTCGACTTCGCTCGACGCGAACGGTGAAGGATCCGCCCGAGGGGAGGGCAGTATCCCCGCCATCTTCGAGGTGCGCGGGGAGGTCTATATGGAAAAACAGGCCTTTACCGCACTCAATGCTGCGCAGCATGACGCGGGCGGCAAGATCTTCGCCAACCCCCGCAATGCGGCGGCGGGGAGCCTGCGGCAGAAGGATGCGAGTGTCACTGCCAAGCGCCCTTTGCGCTTCTGGGCGCATGGCTGGGGTGCGGCGTCGGACGTGCCGGGGGCGACCCAATCCGAGGTCGTCGAGCACTTGCGCGCATGGGGCTTCCCGGTCTCGCCGCTGTTCGCGCGCGTCGTCGGCGGGGCGGATGAGCTGGTGGCCCGCTTCCATGCCATCGGCGCGGCGCGGCCCGATCTGCCCTATGACATCGACGGCGTGGTCTACAAACTCGACCGGCTCGACTGGCAGGAGCGGCTCGGTTTTGTCGCCAAGGCCCCGCGCTGGGCGCTGGCGCACAAATTCCCGGCGGAGCGCGCCGAGACGATCGTGCAGGGGATCGACATACAGGTGGGGCGCACCGGCAAGCTCACCCCAGTCGGCAGGCTCGCGCCGGTGCTGGTCGGCGGGGTGACGGTGACCAACGTGACCCTCCACAACCGCGACGAGATTGCACGGCTGGGCTTGCGCGTCGGCGACCGGGTGGTGATCCAGCGCGCGGGCGATGTGATCCCGCAGGTGGTTGAGAACCTCACCCGCGACGAACCGCACCCGGCCTTTCCCTTCCCCGATCACTGCCCCGAATGTGGGTCAGAGGCCGTGGCCGCCGAAGGCGAGGTCGATGTGCGTTGCACCGGCGGCCTCATCTGCCCGGCGCAGCGCACCCAGCGGCTTGAACATTTCGTCAGCCGCAAGGCGCTCGATATCGAGGGGCTGGGCGAGAAGACCATCGCGCAGTTCTTCGCATTGGGCTGGCTCGAAAGTCCGGCGGATATCTTCCGGCTGAAGGATCGCCGCGCGGACATTCTCGGCCTTGAAGGCTGGCAGGAGAAGTCGGTCGACAACCTTCTTGCCGCGATTGAAGCCAAGCGCACGCCCGACGCCGCGCGGCTGCTGTTTGCGCTCGGCATCCGCCATGTCGGCGAGGTGACGGCGCGGGATCTGATGAAGCATGTCCACGAATTGCCGGTGCTGCGGGCCATCGCCATGCTCGCCAACGCACCCCGCCTGCCGTTCGCCTCGAGCGAAGTCGAGAGGCAGATGCGCGAGCGTGGCTCGACGATGCTCGACACGAACGGCGATATGGCAGCACAGGCTCTCAGCGAACTCACCGCGATTGATGGGATCGGCCCGTCTGTCGTCGAAGCGCTGGGCGATTTCTTCCACGAGCCGCATAACGTCGCGGTGTGGGAAGACCTGCTCGGGCAGGTCACCCCGCCACGCTACGAGGTCAAAACCATCGCCAGCCGGGTCGCGGGCAAGACCGTGGTGTTCACCGGCAAGCTCGAAACCATGAGCCGCGACGAAGCCAAGGCACAGGCCGAGCGGCTGGGCGCCAAGGCGGCGGGGTCTGTCAGTCCCAAGACCGATCTGCTGGTCGCGGGGCCAGGCGCAGGCTCGAAGCTCAAGAAGGCGGCCGAACTGGGGGTCGAAGTGGTGGACGAGGCGGGCTGGGCGGCTATCGTCGCCGAGGCACTGGGTGGTTCCGGGGGGAGCGGGGGATGATGATCAGGCGGAGCTGGCTCGGAATTGCGGCGGTGTTGATGGGCCTTGGTGCCTGTTCGAAGACGCCGGACGCGCCGCCCGCTCCCTCTGGCCCGCTCCGCTTCGAACTGGCGTCCAGCGATCCGGTCGCGCATGGCGAACGCCTCTCCAAGGTGCTTGGATGCAGCGGTTGCCACGGCGACGACCTGACCGGACAGGACTGGAGCGACGACATGGGAACGCTCTGGACCGCCAACCTGACGCAGAGCGCAGCCAAGTATTCGCATGAAGATCTAGCCGCGATGATCACGGCGGGTACGCGCGCCGACCGGCCGCTGATGGACATGCCGTCCTATCTGTTCAACGGCCTGAACTCCGCCGATGTCGACGCGATGGTGGCCTATCTCAAGGCGCAGAAGCCCGAAGGGGCCGTTCACCCCGAACCTTCAATGGGGCCCGAATTGCTCGCCATGCAGGCCAGGGGCGAATGGATGGATTCGGCGGCGCGGGTTGCGGGGATGCAAGGCAAGGGTCCGCCCGATATGGGCGCAGACCACGACTATGGCCGCTTCATCGCTCGCGCGACCTGTGTCGAGTGCCACGGCATCGACCTGACCGGCGGCAAGGAGCCGATGGAGGCTGACGGCAACCCGCCTCCCGATCTCAGGATCGTCGGCTCTTATAGTCCCGAGGATTTCGCTGCGCTGATGCGCACCGGCAAGGCGGCAGGCGCGCGCGAGGTCGGGTTGATGAGCCAGGTGGCGCGGCGGCGCTATGCCAATTTCACTGAGGGCGAAGTCGGCGCGCTGCGCGCATATCTGACGGAGCTGGCGCGTCATGATCCTTGAGGAACTCCACCCGCAGGGCTTGCGCATTGCCGGATTGCTCCGCGCGCGCGGCGAAAAGGTCGCGGTGGCCGATGGCGCGACCGGAGGGCTGATCGCGGCAAGTTTGCTGACGGTTCCCGGCGCACTCGATTTTTTCGTGGGTGGCGGCGTGGTCTATTCCTTCCGTGCCCGCGACGTGCTCTTCGCGCTCCCGCGAGACGCCTACAAGGGGATGCGCGGGGCGAGCGCGGACTATGCCATGCTGCAAGCGCGCGCGATCCGGGACAATTTTGGTGCGGCGTGGGGGCTGGCCGAAAGCGGCTCGGTGGGTGGATCGTCGCACCCCTCGGGCGCACCTGCCGGGCAAAGCGTCGCGGCCATCGCTGCGCCCGAGGGAGTGACGAGCACCCGCGTGATCGAACCCGGTTGCGATGATCGGATCGCCAACATGGCCGCCTTCACCCGCAATGCTCTCGAAGCCTTCGAGGATGCGCTGCGTGCGGCGGGCGGGCACTGAGCCTTGCGGATTGCGGGCATTCGCGGCCAAGTTACTGTGTGGTAAGGCGCATCATGCTAAAGCAGCAGGGTCATCCATGTGGGGCAATATGGCAGGCTATTTTCAAAGATTGATGCGCGATCTGGAATCGCCGGTGGAAGTGCGGCGGTTCGGCTCTGGCTGGTTCGCCGGGTTCTTCGGCCTGCTGTTCGCGATCAGCGGGCTGGTGATGGTGGTCGCCCTCAAATTCCCGGCCTGGTTCACCACGCCCGAGTTGCAGATCGTCCGCGACTGGGGCGGATTTCGCACCGCGATCCATCTGCTCCTGCTGACGAGCTATGCGCTCGCACTGCTGAGCCTGTTGCTGCGCCCGAGGAAGGTGCTGGGCATGACGGCGCTCGCCATCGGCCTGGGCGCGGCCTTGCTGGGCGGTGCGGCGGTCGAAGCGGACAATGCCCGCGGCTGGGGGATGTTCTTCGGTCTCGACTTCTTCATCGTCAATCTACTGGCGACCGGCTTCATGTACGCGCCGCTGGAACGCTTCGTGCCACACCGCCGCGAACAACGCCTGTTCCGCCATGAATGGCGCGAGGATCTGTTCTACTTCCTCGTCAGCTCGATGTTCGTGCAGATTCTGGCGTTCCTCTCGCTGGCGCCGTCCCAGATCATCAACGCCAATACGAGCAATTGGCAGGCGTTCCGGGCGATGGTCGCGGACCTGCCGTGGCTGGTGCAGTTTGCCATCGTGCTGGTCGCTTCGGACATGCTGCAATACTGGTACCACCGGCTGTTCCACAAAGTGCCGTTCCTGTGGGGCTTCCACGCGGTGCACCACAGCGCGAAATCGATGGACTGGCTGGCGGGTTCGCGGATGCATGTGGTCGAGGTCGTGCTGCTGCGCGCGGTGACATCGCTGCCGCTGTTCACGCTGGGCTTCAGCGCGTCGGTGATGCAGGCCTATATCGGCTTCATCTATGTCTGGTCGTCCTTGCTGCACGCCAATGTCGGGGGGAATTTCAACCGGCTGGGCCACTGGATCGCCACGCCGCGCTTCCATCACTGGCACCACGGGCTGGAACGCGAGGCCTTTGATGTGAACTTCGCGATCCACTTCCCCTGGATCGACAAGCTGTTCGGCACGTTCCATCTGCCGGAGGATCGTTGGCCCAAGGATTACGGCATCCCTGAAGACGTGCCGCGCGGCTATGCGGGGCAGTTCCTCTATCCGTGGACCCGCACCGGCAAGAAGCTGGACGAGAGCGGCGGGGCCGAACCGGCGGAATAATTTTCGCGCCCCTGTCGAATCCGGCTTGGCATCCGCGTCTCCGTATCAGAGCCTTGCCATGTCGGCCGGGCCGGGATGGAGAACTCCGATGCAGTTCATGTTGATGATCAACGAGGATGAGAGCCCCTATGCGGGCGAGGGCGGGGCGGCGCTGCTCGAGGCGACGATCGCCGGGCACATGAAGCTCGCCGAGGATCTGGTCGCAGCCGGCGTGCCCTTCTCGGGCGAGCGGCTGAAGCCGGCCTCGACCGCGACCACCGTCCGTTCGGACAATGGCGTTGTCACACTGCATGACGGCCCGTTTGCCGAGACCCACGAGGAACTCGGCGGGTTTTATGTGATCGACGTCGCGAGCCTCGACGAGGCGATCGAATGGGCGAAGCGGATCCCCGTGCCCAAGGGCGGGGTCGAGGTGCGCCCCGTGTGGCAGATTGGGCCCGAGGGCTGAACGCGGCGCTTGCCGAAGCGATCATGGCGGCGCGGCCCCGCGTGGTGGCCGCGCTTGCCGCGCAATTGCGCGATCTCGATGCGGCGGAGGAGGCCTTTGCCGATGCCACCGCCTCTGCGCTCGCGCTGGCCGAGCCGCCGCGCGATATCGCCGCATGGCTGTTCGTCGCGGGCAGGCGCCGCGCGCTCGATGCCGTCCGCAAGGCGAGGGGCGAGGCGCGCAAGGCAGACGCCTTGGGAGAGGTCACCGACATGGCCGACATCCTTACGCTCCCCGAGCCGATCCCGGACGAGCGGCTGCGGCTGCTGTTCATCTGCTGCCACCCGGCGCTCGGCGCAGAGGTGCGCGCGGCGCTGGCGCTGAAGGTGATCTGCGGGCTGCCGACCGGACGGATCGCGCAGCTGTTCCTCGTCAGCGAGCCCGCGATGCTCCAGCGCATCACTCGCGCCAAGGCCAAGGTGCGCGAGGCGGGGATCGCCTTCGAACTCCCGCCGCGCAAGGCATGGCCCGAGCGGCTGGGGGCGGTTCTGCTGGCATTGGAACTCGCCTTCACCGCCGCCTATGCCGATGCGGGCGGGGATCTGTCGGCGGAGGTGGGCGAGGATCTCGGCGTCGAGGTCGAGCGGCTGGCGCTGCTGGTCGCAGAGCTGCTGCCTGAGGAACCCGAAGCGCTGGGGCTTGCCGCGCTGGTGCTGCTGGCGCGCTCGCGGGCCGGCGCGCGCGTGGACGGGGAGGGGGCGATGGTGCCGCTCTCGCAGCAGGATTGTTCAAAGTGGGACTTCGCCCGGATCGAGCGCGCGCGCGGGCTGATGGAGGCGGCGGCGCGGGCGGGGCGATCAGGGGCCTATCAGGTGATGGCCGCGATCCAGCTCACCCACGCCCGCCGCGCCTTCGATGGCGCGGTCGATTGGGGCGCGGCGCTGCGGCTCTATGGCGTGCTGCTCGCACTGCGCCCGTCACCGATGGTGGCGTTGAGCCGGGCGCTGGTGCTGGCGCAGGTTGAGGGTGCTGAGGCCGGGCTGACAGCGCTCGCCGCGCTCCCCGCCGAGCGGCTGGCGCTGGCGCGGCCTTACCACGTGGCGCGCGCCGATCTGCTGGCGCGCACCGGGCAGGCGGTGGAAGCGAAGGCCGCGCTCGATGCCGCACTGGCGCTCGATCCCCCGCGCGCCGAGCGGTTGTGGCTCGAGGCGCGGCGGGCGGCGCTTACCTGACGCGCCGCCGCCGCAGCCACAGGATCGCCCAGTCGCCGCGTTGGAGCCGGGCGGCCATGCGGAACCCGGCGCGGCGCATCGCGCGCTTGACGGCCGCTTCCTGCTCGCCCGCCAGAAGACCCGCCAGCAGCAGGCTCCCTCCCGGCGGCACGGCCTTGGCGAAATCGGGGGCGAGGCTGACCAGCGGCCCGGCGAGGATATTGGCGATCAGCAGGTCGTAAGGCCCGCGCAGTTGCAGCAGCGGATCGTCCATCCCGTCCGCCACGATCATCACCGCTTCGCCCGCACCGCCGCCCATCGGAACGGCATTGAGCCGCGCATTTTCCTCGACCACGCCCACGCACACCGCGTCGATATCGGTGAGGGTGCACAACGCGCGCGGCCACAACGCCAGCGCCGCAAAGCCGAGCAACCCCGTGCCGGTGCCGATATCGGCGATATTCCGCGCCACGATGCCGCTCGCCTTCATGTGGCCGAGCATCTCGAGACACCCGGCGGTGGTCTTGTGCTGGCCGGTGCCGAAGGCTTGGGAGGCGGGGATGACGAAATCGATCAGGTCGGGATCGGCGGGGTAATCGGGGGTATGGACATGGAACCGCCCGGCGCGGATTGGTGGCGCGTTGTGCTGGCTCAGCGTGACCCAGTCCTCAGGCGGGAGTTCCTCGACGGTGATCCTCGGCGCCTTGCCATCGAACAATGCGGCCAGCGCAGCTTTCTCCGCCTTGCCGGGTTTGCGCGGATACCAGCCTTCGAGCACCCAATCGTCGGGCTTGTCCTCCGCCACCTCGCGGCCCGCAATGACGAGTTCGTAATCCCAGTCGTCGATTCTGTCATGCGCAAGCAGTGCGGACTGTACGACAGGCTTGGGCGCGTAGGCTGTCAGCTTCCAGGTAGAGGTCACTGCGCCGCCGCTTCCTTGGCGAGGCGGTCGTCAAGGGCCTTGGTCTTGGCTTCTGCGTATTGCGCGCAGCTCATCCCGCCTGCCATCGTTCCGCCACGGGCGCGGGCGGGCATGTCGCTGCTGCCCGGGTGCGGGGTGAGGAGGATGTCGCACCGCGCGGCGCGCAGCCTGGCCAGCCCCGCGCGGAAGGCGGCGACATAGTCCGCATGATCGGAAAAGCGGTAGGCGTCGCCGCTGATCGGGTTCAAGCTGTCGGCGTAGATGATCGTGCGGCAGTCCTTCCCTGCGCAGCTGCGCCAGCTCCAGCTGGTCGCGCCGGGGGTGTGGCCGGGGGTGGCGATCGCGGTCAGTTTTATCCCGGCGAGGGTCAGGGCTTCGCCGTCCTTCACCCCGCGCACGCTGCCGGTGACCGGAGCCATCGCCGGGTGCAGCCCGAATTGCGGATCGCGGGGGTCGTCCTTGCCGGAGCGGATCACGCCCGCCGCCTCGGTGCCGACCAGCACCGGCGCACCGGTCAACCCCTGGAGCCGGGCGAAGCCCGCGACGTGATCGAAATGCTCGTGGCTGGCGAGGATCGCCTTTACGGAGTCGAGCGTGACGCCAAGGCTGCGGATGTTGGCCTCGACGATCTCGGAGCCCTTCGCGGTGCCGCTGTCGATCAGCACTGCGCCGTCCTTGCCCCTGATCAGGATCGCCGCGATCCCGCAGGTGCCGACATACCAGGTGTTGCCGTGGATGCGGAACGGCGGCCCGGGGGTGTCCCAGCCATCGTCACCCTTGCAGGCCTCGGCCCATGCGACCTGAGTCTTGTCCGGGGCGGGAGCAGCAGCAGGTGCCTTAGCGCCCAGCAGGGGCAGGGCGAGCAGCGCGGCGGCGAGAATTCTAGCGGACAAAGCTTGCTCCATTGGCGTCGATCACCGCGCCGGTCATGCTGGGGGGCGCGTCGAGCGCGCAGAAGGTGATGATGGCTGCGATTTCGTCCGGAGTCGCCACCCGCCCCAACGGAATATCCGCCAGCAGCCCCGGCCCGCCGCGACTGGCGAGGTAATCGTCCGCCATGCTGGTGTCGGTGAACCCCGGCGTGACGGCAAAGCTCAGGATGCCGTCCTTGGCATAGGCGCGCGCGATGGTCTTGTGCATCCCGATCATACCGCTCTTGGCCGCGGCATAGTGCCAATGCGCCGGCGAATCCCCGCGATAGGCGGCGCGGCTGGCCACATGGACCAGGCGTCCGGCGAAACCGCGTTCCTGCCAGTGCAGCACCGCAAAGCGCGAAAGCTGCGCGGCGCTGGTGAGGTTGACGCGCATGGTATCCTCCCACGCATCGAGCCATTCGATGTCCGACCGGTCGAGCCGGTTCGCCTCGAACCGTCCGGCATTGTTGACCACCGCGTCAATTTCGCCGCCCGCCAGATCAAGGGCCTGATCCCACAGGCCTTGCACGCTCAGGGGATCGCCGAAATCGGCAGCAATGATCGGCGGGGCGCCGGGTGTGGGGGTAACGGGGCGCGAGGCGTGGCCGATCACGGGAACCCCGCGTGATGCCAAAGCGTCCAGCGCTGCCTTGCCGATTCCGCGGCTCGATCCGGTAACTAGCGTGTATCCCATGCACGTCCCTATCCAAAACTTTGCAAGCTGTGTCCACCGCTCCCCGCTTGCCTCATGCGTCAGCGGCGCTAAGTGGAATGGCGAAAATCTAGGGACCAGACGGGATCATCATGAATCAAAGACCGCTTTCTCCCCATTTGCAGGTGTGGCGCTGGGGGCCGCATATGCTGGTATCGATCCTCCACCGCGCAACCGGCGACGGCATGGCGCTGGTCGGGCTCGGCGTGCTGCTGTGGTGGCTTGGCGCGCTGGCGAGCGGGGCCGAGGCCTACACCACCTTCCAGACCGTGATGGGCTCCGTCCCCGGCATGATCGTGCTGGTGGGCCTGTCGTGGGCGTTCTTCACCCACATGATGAGCGGGCTGCGCCACTTCGTGCTCGATATCGGTGCGGGCTACGAACTCGACACCAACCGCATGTGGTCGAT
Source organism: Erythrobacter sp. W302b (assembly GCF_046452395.1). Lineage (NCBI taxonomy): Bacteria > Pseudomonadati > Pseudomonadota > Alphaproteobacteria > Sphingomonadales > Erythrobacteraceae > Erythrobacter > Erythrobacter sp. W302b. Next base: position 1,017,568 of record NZ_JBKFDH010000001.1, read on the forward strand.
CGCTTCGCCGATCATCGCTGTCCTTCTCACCGCGGCCTTCTGGGCCCTGATCCTGCTGCGCTGAGGGGAGCGAGACACATGGGCAACGGAACTTCCATCGGCCGCGTGCGCGGGCTTGGCGCGGCGCATCATGGCCCGCATCACTGGCTGGTGCAGCGCTTCACCGCGATCGGCAATGTGGTGCTGATGAGCTGGCTGCTCGTCAGCCTGATCATGCTCGGCGATTATGGCTACGGCAATGTGGTCAAGTGGCTCTCGCAGCCGCTCTCGGCGACGGCGATGATCCTGCTGGTGTTCAGCCTGTTCTGGCACGCACGCCTCGGCCTGCAAGTGCTGATCGAGGATTACATTCACGACGCCGGCAGCAAGTTTGCTGCGATCTCGGCGCTCAATCTGGCAACAATTGGCGGCGGCGCGTTCGGCATTTTCAGCGTTGCCACGCTCGCATTCGGAGGTAATGCCTGATGGCAACCGCAGCTCCCAAGGGAACGGCAAATGACGTGGGCGGCGCGCATCTGACGGGCGCCTACACGATCGTTGATCACACCTATGACGTGGTCGTGGTCGGCGCGGGCGGTTCGGGCCTGCGCGCGACGATGGGCGCGGCCGAGGCCGGTCTGCGCACCGCGAACATCTCGAAGGTCTTCCCGACGCGCTCGCACACCGTGGCGGCGCAGGGCGGGATCGCCGCCTCGCTCGGCAACAACAGCCCCGATCACTGGACCTGGCACATGTACGACACCGTCAAGGGGTCGGACTGGCTGGGCGATCAGGACGCGATCGAATATCTCGCGCGCGAGGCGCCTGCGGCGGTCTACGAACTTGAGCACGCGGGCGTGCCCTTCAGCCGCAATGCCGACGGCACGATCTACCAGCGCCCCTTCGGCGGGCACATGCAGAACATGGGTGCGGGCCCGCCGGTGCAGCGCACCTGCGCCGCGGCCGACCGCACCGGCCACGCGATGCTCCACGCGCTCTATCAGCAGAGCCTGAAGTATGATGCGGACTTCTTCATCGAATACTTCGCGCTCGACCTCATCATGGATGAACGCGACGGGGTGAAGCAGTGCGTCGGCGTGATGGCGATGTGCCTTGATGACGGCAAGATCCACCGCTTCCGCGCCCAGTCGGTGGTGCTGGCGACCGGCGGCTATGGCCGGTGCTACTACACCGCGACCTCGGCCCACACCTGCACCGGTGACGGCGGCGGGATGGTGCTGCGCGCTGGTCTGCCCTTGCAGGACATGGAGTTCGTCCAGTTCCACCCGACCGGCATCTACGGCGCGGGCGTGCTCATCACCGAAGGCGCGCGCGGGGAGGGGGGCTATCTCACCAACTCCGAGGGCGAGCGCTTCATGGAGCGTTACGCGCCTTCCGCGAAGGACTTGGCCTCGCGCGATGTGGTGAGCCGCTCGATGGCGCTCGAAATGCGCGAGGGGCGCGGTGTGGGGCCGGATGGCGACCACATCTATCTCCACCTCGACCATATCGATCCCAAGGTGCTGGCCGAGCGTCTGCCGGGCATCACCGAGAGCGGCAAAATCTTCGCGGGCGTCGATCTCACCCGCCAGCCGCTCCCCGTCACCCCGACAGTGCATTACAACATGGGCGGCATCCCGTGTAACTATCACGGGCAGGTCGTGACGCTGGGGCCGGATGGCAATCCGGACACCGTCATCCCCGGCCTCTATGCGGTGGGCGAGGCGGCCTGCGTGTCGGTGCACGGGGCCAACCGCCTCGGCTCCAACTCGCTGATCGACCTCGTGGTGTTCGGCCGCGCGACCGGCCACCACCTGCGCGACAACTTGAAGCCCAATGCCAAGCAGCCGGAGCTTCCCGCCGACAGCGCCGACTTTGCCCTGACCCGTCTGGATCACTTCCGCTATGCGCAGGGCGGCTCGCCGACCGCGCAGATCCGCGCGGAAATGCAGAAGGCGATGCAGAAGCACTGCGCCGTGTTCCGCGATCAGAAGCTGATGGACGAAGGCGTCGCCAAGCTCGCCGAGCAGAACAAGCGGATGGAGGATATCCACGTCACCGACAAGTCGCTGATCTGGAACTCTGATTTGATCGAAACGCTCGAGCTCGACAACCTGATGGCGCAGGCCAATGTGACGATGGCTTCGGCTGCCAACCGCAAGGAAAGCCGCGGCGCCCACGCGCACGAGGACTTCCCCGAGCGCAACGATGCCGAGTGGATGAAGCACACCATCGCCTGGTTCGACGGCTGGGGCGGGCGCGGCTCGAACAGCCGCATCGATTACCGCCCGGTGCACGAATACACGCTGACGGACGACATCAAGTACATCGAACCCAAGGCGCGGGTGTATTGAGGCACGGATGACCTTCGACGAGTTCTGGCTCGCCTATCTGGGGCAACACAGAAAGGCGGGCACGCGCTTGTGCCACTATATCGGCACCAGCGTGGGACTCGTCGGCGGGATCGGGCTGGCGGTCTGGGGTGCCTACTTCGCCGCGGTGGTGGTGGGCGTGAGCGGCTACGCGCTCGCCCTTGCGGGCCATTTTCTGATAGAAGGCAACAAGCCCTACGCGACAAAGCCGCTGTGGGGGTTTTACGCCGACCTCCTGATGCTGAAGAAGTCGCTGACCGGCGAATTGCAGGCCGAACTGCTACGGCTGGAACCGGTGAATGCGCCTGTCGTGCAAGCGGATGTCCGGCCCTAGAACGGCATGACATTGCGCGTCGCGATCATCGGTGGCTTCGGCAATTTCGGTGCGCATGTGGCGCGCAGCCTTGCTGGCGATCCGGCCATTCAACTGATCATCGCGGGCCGCTCGGTGGCGAAGGCTGAGGCGTTCGCTGGCGCGCTGAATGCCGCCCATCCGGCCGAGGCGGGGGCCTATGACCTCACCGGACCGCCCGAGGCTTTGGCAGCGCTGCGACCGCACCTCGTCATCAACATGGTCGGGCCGTACAACGGCCAATCCTATGCCGTGGCCGAGGCGGCGATCGCCAGCGGGGCGCATTATTGCGATATTGCCGATGCGCGCGATTTCGTCACCGGGATCGGTGTGCTGGACGATGCGGCCAAGCGCGCAGGCGTTGCGGTGCTGGCGGGCGCGAGTTCGGTTCCGGCGCTGACGGCGGCCTACTGCGATGAAGCCGCGCGCGCGATGCGCACCATCCACACAGTCGAATACGGCATCAGCGGTGCGGAGCAATCCAATGCGGGCGCAGGCACGGTCGCGGCGGTGCTCAGCTTCGTCGGCCAGCGCTTCACCACCTTGCGGGGCGGGCGGATGACCCCGGTCACCGGCTGGAGCGACCTGCGCCGGGTCACCCTCCCCGGCGTTGGTCCGCGCTGGTTTGGCCGCGCCAATGCGCCCGACCTTGACCTGTTCGTCGCGCGCTTTCCCGGCCTTCAGGAACACAGCTTCTGGGCAGGGCACGCGATTGCGCCGCTGCATTTCGGTACGGCGCTGATGGGCTGGCTGGCGCGCCTCGGGCTGCTGCCCCGGCTCGACCGCTTTGCCCCGCAACTGGTGCGTGTCGCCAGCCTGTTCGACGGACTGGGCACCGGCACCAGCGGCTTCTTCATGACCATCATCGGCGAGGGGGCGGATGGCAGGACGCTCACCCGTCGCCACTGGATCATCGCCCGGTCGGGCCACGGCCCGTTCATTCCCTGCATCCCGGTCATCTTGATCGCGCGGCACATGGCTGCCGGACGCCGCTACGCGCCCGGCGCGCGGCCCTGCCTCGGCATCATCAGCCTTGCCGAATACCGCGCCGAATTCGCCCACTTCGACATCGAGGCCACCGACGCATGACGCCCGCGCCCTACAGCTACCGCGAGAATCCCGCCGTCCCCGCCTTCGACGATTCGCGCCCGGTGTTCATTTTCGATCACGTCTGCGTGCTGTGTTCGGGCGGGGTGAGCTTCATCATGAAGCATGACCACAAGGGCACGATTGCCTTTACGCCTGCCCAGGGTGAGCTGGGATCGGCGCTCGCCCGGCATTTCGGGCTCGACTGGAACCAGAGCTACATCTTCCTTCGCAACGGCCGCGCTTTCATCAAGAGCGATGGCTATTTCGAAGTCGCCCGTGCGCTGGGCGGGTGGTGGCGGCTGGGGCTGGTGTTCCAGATCATCCCGCGCGGTCTGCGCGACTGGGCCTATGACCTGATCGCGCGCAACCGCTATCGCTGGTTCGGCAAGACCGCTGAAGCCTGTGCGCTGCTGACTCCGGAGCAACGCGCGCGGCTGTTGTGAATGCGGCCGCTTGACCAGCCCGCCGCGGACGGGCAGCTTGCTCCCCGATGAACAGGGGCAGGATCATCGCAGGGGTGCTGGCGGCGTTGCTCGCCGGTCCCGCGCTGTCCCAGTCAGCCTCGGCCGATCCCAACCAGCCGCCGCCGCACACCTTGCCCTATCCCGATCTCGGCAGCGGCAAGGATCGGGCCGAGCGGCGGACGTCCTATGACCTCAGCCCCGAACTCCATCGCGGAATCTCTGCCGCCGCGATCCGCGCGCAGCAGCGCCGGTTGGACGCGGCTCTGGCGGCACTTCCTGCCCAGCGGCCGGGGGTGCCGGATGCCTATGTCGTCACCATCGCGCTTGACAGCGACCCGGTGTTTGCACGGGAAGCGCGGGAGGCCGCGCGGGTGCTCGGCGCACGCTATGGGGCCGGGGGACGCACGCTGACGCTCGCCGGGCCGGACGGGACGCGGGACGATGCCCCGCACGGCTCGATCACCGCGCTGCTGCTGACGCTGGCGCATCTTGGCACGGTGATGGACGGGGCCGAGGATGTGCTGGTGCTCTACACCACCAGCCACGGGATGGATCTGGGGCTGGCCTATCATTACGGCGACAGCGGCTACGGTGTGCTGTCCCCGGTCAAGCTCAAGTCCGCGCTGGAGGAGGCGGGGATCACGCGGCGGGTGCTGATCCTGTCGGCGTGCTATTCGGGCGTGTTCGTCCCGGTGCTCGCCAGCCCGGATACCGCGATCCTGACAGCGGCGGCGAGCACGCGCAGTTCGTTCGGCTGCGTGGCCGAGAATGACTGGACCTTCTTCGGCGACGCGCTGATCAACCGCGCGCTGCGCCAGCCCGTCGCTCTGGAGGAAGCGGCCAGAATGGCGACCCGCTCGGTCGCCGAATGGGAAGCCAAGGCGCGCTTCCTCGCTTCCTTGCCGCAGGTCAGCATCGGGGCGGGGGCCAAGGCGTGGCTGCCCGCCATCGAGGCAACAATGCCGCCTGTCGCCAGCGCCCCGGTGGGGCGGCCCGCTTTCGCCGAATAGCCCTGAGTCTTGAGCGCTTCCGAGCAGGCTTGACCTTGTGCTGCGCTGATGTATCCAATGGATACATTGCCAATCACAAGCAGGATTCACTCATGACCCCGTTTGATGCGCTCAAGGCCCAGCTGTCTGCCGTCGTCCCCTTCGCCGCCTATGTCGGTGTGGAGATTACCGACATCGGCGAAGGCACCGCGACAACCGTGCTCACCCAGTCGCAGAACACCAGCAACCACATCGCCACCATGCATGCCGGGGCGCTGTTCACGCTGGCCGAGGCGGCTTCGGGCGCCGCGATGGCGGGGATGTTCCTTGATCGGCTCGCGGGCCTGCGCCCGGTGGCGGCGAGTTCGAAAATCGATTACGCCAAGCCCGCGCGCGGGGTGATCACCGCCCATGCCGAGGTCGACGGGGCCAAGCCCGCGCTGCTCGCCGCGCTCGATAGCGAGGGCAAGGTGCGCTTTCCGATCTCCGTCCGCATGGAGGATGCCACTGGCCGCGAGGTCGCGCGCATGACCGTGGACTGGCACGTCACAGCACTGGCGCGCGCGGCCTGATGGCGCCGCGCGGGGCCTATCACCACGGCGATCTGGCCGCTGCGGCGGTGGACGAAGCCCTGCGCCTGATCGACGCCGACGCCAGCGCCAGCTTCTCGCTGCGGGCGCTGGCGGAACGGCTTGGTGTCGCGCACCGCGCGCTGTACAACCACTTTGCCGATCGGGAGGCGCTGCTGGCAGGTGTGGCCACGCGCGGTTTCGATCTGCTGGCAGATGCGCTGCTGCGCGCGCCTGACGCCCCCCGGTTCCTCGCCGCCTATGTCCGCTTCGCGCTTGCACGGCCGGGGCTTTACGACGTGATGATGGGGCGGCGGCATATGGCGATCAACGGCGATCCGGGCTTGCGGGCAGCGGTTGACCGGGTGATCGGCGCGGCGGTGTCCGCGCTCGCCACCCCCGGCGCGGATGATGAGACCCGGCGGCGCGAGGTCATGCGCGTCTGGATGCTCGCCCATGGCGGGATCGGTCTCCACCGCGCCCGGATGCTCCGCCTGCGCAGCGACGCCGAATTTGCCGAGGAGATCCTGCGTATCGCCGGGTTTTCTGTCCCCGACACCGATCTTGCCGAGGAGCCGAACCGATGACCATGAACCCTGCCGATGCCATGCCGTTCTCCAGGCTGATGGGCGTCCGCATCACCGCCGCCTCGGCCGAGGCGGTCGAGGGCGAGATCGTCGTGCGCGAGGATTTGTGCACCGCGGGCGGGATCATGCACGGCGGGGCGATCATGGCCTTTGCCGATGCTCTGGGCGCGGTGGGCGCGGTGGCGAGCCTGCCGGAGGGGGCGGGCGGGACCACCACGATCGAGAGCAAGACCAACTTCCTGGGCGCCGCACCGGTTGGCAGCACTGTCAAGGGCCGCAGCCTGTCACTCAAATCCGGGCGGCGGATGTCGGTGTGGCAGACGATGATCGAAACGGCGGAGGGCAAGCCGGTCGCGGTAGTGATCCAGACCCAGCTTGTGCTTTAGGGCGCTGCCCGCCGCGCCGAAATGATGCGAACGGGATCGGCCAGCATCTGTCCCTTCATCACCCCTTGCCCCGCCTCCGCATCGCGCGGAGCGACCTGAGTGGCAGCGACCACCTCCATCCCCGCCGTGACATAGCCGAACACGGCAAAACCGTCCCGCCAGGCGGGATCGCTCGCCTTCGGATCGGCGTCGAAGGCGGTCTGATCTTCGACCATGATGAAGAAATCACCATCGGCCGTGCCTGCGCCAGCGCTTGCCATCGCCAGCGCGCCGTGGACATGGCTGAGGCCGGTCCTGATGGTCGGTTCGTGGATGATCGGCGGCAGGATACGCTGGGGATCGCCCCGCGTGCCGCCTTGCAGGATGCCGGAAGGCTCGCGCTCGCCCGGCAGATCCATCGCGCGGTAGAAGGTCGCACCGTCGAAGCGCCCTTCCTCGACATAGCGCAGGAAGTTCCCCGCCGTCACCGGGGCGCGTTCGGTTTCGAGCGCGATGGTGATGGGGCCGAGGGTGGTCTCCAGCACCACGCTGACACTTGCCGCCTCGGGGAAGGGGCGAGTCGCGGGCCGGGCGGTCGGGCTGCCGGCGAAGTCCGCCGGGGTCAGGGCCGGTGCGCCGCCGGGCGAGGGCTTGACCTCGAACTTCATCAGCAGGGTGCGCTGGCAGCCGGGCTTGGGCTCGGGATCGCAATTGCGGAAATTGTCGTCCGAGGCGAGGTAGAGGAAGGTCTTGCCCGGCGTCTCGCGTACGGCCAGCCCTTCGAAATTGTCGAGCTTCAGCGGCGGGGTGAGCACGGCCAAAGTCCGGGTGGTGCCATCGGCGGCAAGCTCCACGACTGCGGCGCGGTTGCCTCCATTGGCGTTGTAGCTGCGGAACAAGACGTAGCAGGTGCCACTGGCCTTGCAGGCCGCATCGGTCGGCACGCCGCCGAGGTCCGCGATCCCGGCGGGTGCAGCGAGGTGGAATGGGGTGGCACCCGCCGCGGTGATGCGCAGGCAATTGGGGCGCGCCGGGTCGGCCCATTCCCCGCAGGCGAGCAGCCCGTCGGGCCACGCGGCGAGCGTTTCGATCCCGGCATTGGCCTCGGCTCCGGCGATCAACGGCGCAGCGCGGGTCTCCTCGCCCGTGGCGGGCGCGGTGATGTCGGCATAGCGCCAGATGCGGTGGTCCTGTTCGAAGGCGACCAGCCATTCGCCAGAGGGCAGGCGCGCGATCGCCTCGGTATCCCCGCGCGCCTTCGACCCGAGCGCCTTGCCCTTGGCATCCCGCAGCGAACCAATGCGGAGCGCCGTCGCATCGACCAGCCGCACGCCGAGATCCTCGGGCGTCAGAATGATCCAGCGCCCGTCATCGGTGACGGCGTAAAGCTCTCCGTCATGCCACGCGAGGCTGGAGATGCCGCCGATGTTCGCCGCATCGGGCGCGATGGAAATTCCGCCGCGGAAGATCAGTTCGCCCACCTCGGTCGCGCCGCCCTGGTCGGACAATTCGGCGGAGCTGGTGATCGGCAGGATCGGCTCGTCGCCCCGCACCGGCAGGGCAAAGGCCAGGGCGGCGAGAGCCAGCAGCGGGGTGAGGGCGCGCATCCATGTCATTCGTCCGGGTGTATCGCCGCTTCAACGAAGCGCAAGCCGGTCGGGCACCTGTTCAGCCACGTGAAAGATTTACAGATGTAGTCGATATGACTACAGGTGTAATCACAAATCGAGGGAGACCCCCTGTGACCCCGTCCGACGAAGCTCTTGGCGAACGCATCACCGAAGCCGAACATGCGGTGATGGAAGTCCTGTGGGACCGCCCGCGGCAGACCGCTGCCGATGTGTGCGAGGAGGTTTGCACCGCGCGCGGCTGGAGCCTCGCCACGGTGAAGACGCTGCTCTCGCGCCTGGTCCAGAAGGGCGCGGTGGCGGCGGAACCGGACGGCCGCCGCTATCTCTACACCCCGACCATCGCCCGCGAGGCCTATGTCGGGGGCGAGTCGCGGCGGCTGGTCGACCGCCTGTTCGGCGGGAGTGCTGCCTCGCTGGTGGCGCATCTGGCCGAAACCGAAGCCCTGACCGAGGATGACCTCGCCGAGATCGAGGCACTGCTGAAGGAGCTGCGGCCATGAGCGGGATGTTGCTGCACACGCTGGCATGGACCGGCGTATTGATCGCGCTGGTGCTGCTGCTGCGCCGCCCGGTCACCAGACATTTCGGCCCTGAGGCGGCTTACGCGCTGTGGGCTGTCCCGGCGGCGCGGTTGATCCTGCCGCCGCTGACGCTGCCCGCTTGGATGGCACCCGAAGCGTCCGCCCCCGCGTCGGCGACGCCTGCAGACCTGCTCACGCAGGCCCCGCCGCCCGCCGATCCGATGATCTGGGAAGCGGCGGTTCGAGCGCCTGCCGGGGCCGTGCCTGCGCCGCTGACCGTGCCGATCGAGGCTGCGCCGCAACCGGCCGGGTTCGATCTGCTTGCGACGCTGGCCGACCTGCCGATCCTCGAAGGCTTGCTGCTGATGTGGCTCGCCGGTGCCGGAGTGACCCTGTGGCGGCGCTTTGCCGCTTACTTCGAACTGCGCGACATCTTGCTGGCCGAGGGGCGCGAGGTCGGCCGGGCGCATGGCCTGCTTGGCAAGGTGCGGCTGATCGAGACCCCCGCCACCACCGCGCCGCTGGCGATGGGCGTGTTCGACCCCGTGATCGCGCTGCCGCCCGGCTTCATGGCGCTGCATGACCGTCCGGCGCGTGATCTCGCACTGGCGCATGAATTGGCGCACCACCGCGGTGGGGACTTGCTGGTCAACGTCCTGATCCAGCCCCTCTTCGCGCTGCACTGGTTCAATCCGCTCGGCCGCTATGGCTGGCTGGCGCTGCGCCGCGATCAGGAGGCCGCCTGCGACGCGCGGGTCATGGCCCGCCGCTCGGCCCAGGAACGCGCTGCCTATGCCGCGCTCATCGCCCGCTTTGCCGCCTTGCCCGGCGCCACCCACAATGCCGCGCTGACTGCGCCGATGGCCTGTCCGGTGCTCGGCGAGAAATCGATCATCCACCGCTTGAGGAGTCTTGCCATGTCCGACCTGTCCCCCCGCCGCCGTCTGGCCGGCCGTGCGCTCCTTGGCGCCGGGCTGCTGGCTTTGCCGCTGACCGCTTCGATCAGCTATGCCGCGACCGAGGCCGTGCTCGAAGCCTCCGAAGCGCCGGAAGCCCCGGAACCGCCCGCACCGCCTGCGCCGCCCGAAGCCCCTGAGCCGCCGACCCCGCCCGAGGCGCCCGAACCGCCGACCATTGTCATGATGGGCAGCGACACTGCCAGCGATACCGAAGTGACCGAGCATGTCTGGCGCGATGAGGACGGCAAGGAACGGCGCATGAAGATGGTGTTCCGCGGCGGGCCTGACGGTGAGAAAATCGCCCGCGAACTCGAAGCCACCGAGGGCTTCGACAAGGCCAGCCGCGACGCGATGTTCGCCGCGCTGGAAGAAGGCCTCGCGGAAGCTGACCGGGTGCGCGCCCAACTGCCGCAGATCATCGCTCAGGCGATGGCCTCGGCCGAGGCCGCCAACGCCGCCGCCGGTCAGCAGCGCGTCATCGTCAAGCGCGAATGCCTGCCGGGCAATGACGAAGTGAGCGAGACCACCAACAAGGATGGCGTGCAGATCATCTCAATCTGTCAGAAGCGCATCTTCGCTTCGGCCCGCAAGGGTCTCGAGGAAGCCCGCGCGGAAATCGCCCGCGACAAGGACATCCCCGAAGACACCCGCAAACAGCTGCTCCGCTCGCTTGACCGGCACATCAACCAGTGGACCGAAAAGGAAGGCTGAGCCCGACGGGCGGCGGCGGTTACTCGCCCGCCGCCTTGGTCCGGGCCGGATAGGCGCAGCCCTTGCCCTGACCCAGTCCTTTCAGGAACGCGCGTCGCGCCATCCCCGCCGTAAAGGCAGCACGCAGGGCGCGGTCATTGCTGGCCGCGCCCGTCACTTCGCGCAGGATGCCGCGGAACGGGATCACCGATCCGACAATGCTCTGGCCGATCCGGCCTTCGCTCAGACGGTCCTTTCCGTCATCTTCGGCAATGTCGTAATCCGCGCCCAGCTCCATATCGAGCGCGGCGATTTCGGTGACGAGGTCATTGCAGCGCCCTCTGCCCGGCACCGCATAGGGATCGCGCACGGCCGCTTGCAGGATTTCGGGAATGTCGCGCGCGTCGATGTTGAGATCGCGCAAGGGGGTCTTGGCGACCTCCTTCGCGTCAGGCTCGGGCATGGCCTGCGCGTGGGCTGTGCCAGCGGCCAAGCCAGCGAGACAGGTGAGGGCAGCCAGCGCAGCAAGGGGGAGAGGGCGCTTCATGTCAGGTTCCTTCAAAGAAAACGTTGCAGGCGGAATCAGTCGTGCTGTCGAGCCCCAGCCTGAGCGCAGTCATGCGCTGGCGGCTGGTGCCGTGGGTGAAGTTCTCGGGATTGATGCTCTGTCCGGCATTGCGCATTAACGTATCATCGCCAATCGCGCTCGCGGCTTGCAAACCTTCCTCCAGATCGCCTGGTTCGATCAGATCGCGGTTCTTGCCCGCCCACATTCCGGCATAGCAATCGGCCTGCAATTCCATGGCGACTTGCAGGCGGTTCGCTTGCGAAGGGTTGCGCTGCTGTTCGCGCCGCACCTGACTGGCGAGGCCGGTGATGTTCTGGAGATGGTGGCCATATTCGTGCGCAATGACATAGAGCCGCGCGAAATCGCCGCCGGTGCCCGACATCTGGGCCAGCTGGTCATAGAAGCCGGTGTCGATATAGATGCCCTTGTCCGCCGGGCAGTAGAACGGCCCCACGGCCGACGTCGCACTGCCGCAGCCTTCGGTAGTCACCTGACCGCGGAACAGATCAAGGCCCGGCTGTTCGAACGGGATGCCTGACCGCGCAAAGGTCGCCTCCCAGGTGTCATTGAGGTTGGTGAGCGCGTTGCAGGCCTCGGTCGCATAGGCGCTTGCGGTGCAGACCACCTGTTCGTCCGTCTCGCGCCCGCCGCCGGTGCCGACAGATGCGCCCTGCTGCTGGACGCTTTCAACCATGCCGATGGTCTGCATCGGGTCCAGCCCGAACACCACCGCGCCGATCAAGGCGATCACCAGCGTCCCGCAACCCACGCCGCCCGCGCGGCCCATGCCGCCCCCGCCACCGTCGCTGGAGCGGACATTGATTTTTGATGTGTCAAATGGGCCTAATCGCATGGGAAATCCTTCTGCTTCGGCGCTCGCTTCAGCAATTTGCTGGACAGCCGCCAACCGCACGGCAAAAGCGAACACCAATAGGCCGAACGTGCAGGAGATGCGGCGAATGCTCAAGAACCGGCGTGCTCTCGTCACCGGATCCACCTCGGGGATCGGTCTCGCGATAGCGCGCGCGCTGGCGGCCGAGGGTGCCGAGGTGATTCTCAACGGGCTGGGCGATCCGGCTGAAATCGCCACGCTTTGCGAGGAATTGGGCGCGAGCTACAACGGCGCGAACCTGATGTACCCGCAAGCGATTGCGGCGATGATGGCGGCGATCGGGCCGGTGGATATCCTCGTCAACAATGCCGGGATGCAGCATGTGTCCCCGGTCGAGGATTTTCCGCCCGAAAAGTGGGATGCGATCATCGCATTGAACCTGACAGCGGCGTTCCACACCACGCGGCTTGCGGTGCCGGGGATGAAGGCCAAGGGCTGGGGGCGGATCATCAACACCGCGAGCGCCCATTCGCTCGCCGCCTCGCCGTTCAAAAGCGCCTATGTCGCGGCCAAGCATGGGCTCGCAGGCTTTACCAAGACCATCGCGCTGGAACTGGCGACCTGCGGCGTCACCGCCAATTGCATCTCGCCGGGCTATGTCTGGACGCCGTTGGTGGAGAACCAGATCCCCGACACCATGGCCGCGCGCGGCATGACACGCGAGCAGGTGATGAACGACGTGCTGCTCGCCAAACAGCCGACCAAGAGCTTTGTCTTGCCTGCCGATGTCGCCGCCCTGGCGGTGTTCCTGTGCGGCGATGCCGCGCGCAATATCACCGGCGCGAATTACACCATCGACGGGGGCTGGACCGCCGAATGAGCTTTGCGCGCGCCCGGCTGATGGTCATCTTGCTGGCGAGCCTGTGGCTTGCCGCCTGTGCTCCCACGCCGATCAAGGCCGTGCCGGACGCGGCGCAGAGCGACATCGCCGAGCGCCTGCAAGCGGATATCGACATACTCGCCAGCGACCAGTTTGGCGGGCGCAAGCCCGGGACACCCGGCGGCAAGGCCACGTATGAATATATCGAGCGGCGGATGGGCGAAGTCGGGCTGGTGTCGGGCACCAATGATCCCGGCTCCTACTGGCGCCTGCCGGTCGATCTGGTCGAAACTGTGCCGCAGACCGGGCAGCTGACATTGGGGGTCGGGCGCAGGGCCACGACGTTCACTGAAGCCGAAGCAGCAGTCTACACTCCGCGTCGCCGTGCGCTGGCAGCGGGCGGGCCGGGGACGGGGGTGCCGGTGGTGTTCGTGGGCTATGGCGATGGCTCGGTGCTGGGGGATGCGCTGGCCGGAGCCGCTGCCCTGATGCTCGCCGATCCGGGCCGCGATACCGCGCGGCGCGAGGCGCTGTTCCGCCAGCGCGCAACCGCGGTGGTGACGGTCGTCCCCGACGCCGAAGCGCTCGCCGAGGTGCGCCGCAGGGAAGAACGCGGCCGGGTGGAACTCGCCAGCGAGCAGATGGACAGGCTCTCGGCCTATATCACCGATGCCGCGATTGGCCGGGCCGTGGGGCAAAAGCGCTGGGAGCTGTGGAAACGCGAAGCGAAGAAGGCGGACTTCGCCCCGCTCGAACTCAATCTGGCGGTAACGATCGAGGCAACGTCGGATCGCCGCGAGTTTACCAGTCAGAACATCATCGGGATGATCCCCGGCACCAGCCCCGGATCGGGTGCGGTGCTGCTGCTGGGGCATTGGGACCATCTGGGCGAATGTGGCCCGCCCGAAGCGGTCGACCGGATCTGCAATGGCGCGGCCGACAATGCCAGTGGGATCGCGATGATGCTGGAACTGGCGCGGCGGCTGAAGGCCGGTCCGCCGCTGGGCCGCGATATTTATGTCCTTGCCACCAGCGCGGAGGAAGCCGGATTGCTGGGCGCGCGCGCTTTCGTGAAGACGCCGCCGCTGCCGCTGTCCAGCATTGTCGCGGCGTTCAATTTCGACATGATGGCGGTCGCGCCGGAAGGCAGCCCGGTGGGCATCATCGGTCGCGGACACACCCCGGCGCTCGATGCGGCGATCCTCGACATGTTGGCGCGCAAGGGGCGTGTGATCGGTGACCAGAGCCTCGCCGACAGCTTCCTCCAGCGCCAGGACGGCTGGATACTGCATCAGGCGGGTGTGCCCAGCGTGCTGATGTCGAGCACCTATGGCAGCCGCGCGATCCTCGATCCTTTTCTCGTCAGCCGCTACCACCAGCCAAACGATGATGCGGCACAGATCGAACTGGGCGGGGCGATCGAAGACCTGCTGCTGCACGAGGCGCTGATCCGCCAGCTGGCCGACCCGGAACGCTATCCGCCAACCGCCACCCCGCAGCCCTAGCGCAATCGGGCAAGTGCGGTTACATGGGCCGCCACGATTCTCCGGCGCGCCAAAGGTGCGAGGCGAACCCCCTCTCGGTCATCAGAAAGTGGCACTCATGGATATCCCGCTCGGTCTTACCTTCGACGACGTGCTGCTCCGCCCCGCGGAAAGCAGCGTGTTGCCGAGCATGGCCGATACCTCGACCCGGCTGACGCGCGAGATCGCGCTCAACATCCCGGTGCTGTCGTCAGCGATGGATACCGTAACCGAAGCCGATATGGCGATTGCCATGGCGCAGCTTGGCGGCATCGGCGTGCTGCACCGCAATCTCGACATCGAGGCGCAATGCGCCGCGGTGCGCGCGGTCAAGCGTTACGAGAGCGGGATGGTGGTCAATCCGATCACTATTGGTCCCGACGCAACGCTGGGTGAGGCGCAGACCCTGATGCAGCTTCATCGGATCAGCGGCATCCCGGTCGTGGACGCGGGCGGCAAGCTGGTCGGCATTCTCACCAACCGCGACGTTCGCTTTGCCGAGAACCCGCTTCAGCCGGTGCGCGAGCTGATGACGACCGAAAACCTCGCCACCGTGCCGCTCGGCACCGGGCAGGACGAAGCGCGCCGCCTGCTCCACGCGCGCCGGATCGAAAAGCTGCTGGTGGTCGATGATGCCTTCCGCTGCATCGGCCTCATCACGGTCAAGGATATCGAAAAAGCGGTGAACTATCCGCACGCGACCAAGGACGGCACCGGTCGCCTGCGTGTCGCGGCGGCGACCACCGTGGGCGATGCCGGGTTTGCCCGCACCGAGGTGCTGGTCGATGCCGAGGTCGACGTGATCGTGATCGACACCGCTCACGGCCACAATATCGAAGTCGCCCGCGCGGTCGAGCGGGTGAAGAAGCTCTCGAACGCGGTGCAGGTGATCGCGGGCAATGTCGCCACTGCCGAGGCCACGCGGGCGCTGGTCGATGCCGGGGCCGATGCGGTCAAGGTCGGGATCGGGCCGGGCTCGATCTGCACCACCCGCGTCGTTGCGGGCGTCGGCGTGCCGCAGCTGACCGCGATCATGGAAAGCGCGGCCGAAGCCGCCAAGTCGGGCGTGCCGGTGATCGCCGATGGCGGCCTGCGCACCTCGGGCGATGCGGCCAAGGCGCTGGCGGCGGGCGCTTCGAGCGTGATGGTCGGCTCGATGCTGGCGGGCACCACCGAAAGCCCCGGCGAAGTGTTCCTCTATCAAGGCCGCTCCTACAAGGCCTATCGCGGCATGGGCTCGGTCGGCGCAATGGCGCGCGGCTCAGCCGACCGCTATTTCCAGCAGGACGTCTCCGCGATGAAGCTGGTGCCAGAAGGGATCGAAGGGCAGGTGCCGTTCAAGGGCCCCGCCGCCGATGTCGTGCACCAGCTGGTCGGCGGCATCAAGGCCGCCATGGGCTATACCGGTTCCGTCACGATTGCCGACTTGCAGGCCCGCGCAAAGTTCGTGCGCATCACCAATGCTGGCCTTTCGGAAAGTCATGTCCACGATGTCGCCATCACCCGTGAGGCTCCCAATTACCCGACACGGTGAGGTGGCATTTCGTCCCCTTCCTCGTCATCCCCGCGCAGGCGGGGATCCAGCTGACGTCTCGAACCATCCGAAAGCAAAGCTGGATTCCCGCCTGTGCGGGAATGACAATATGAGGATCAAAGCGTGACCCCCGCCGCTAGAGTTCAGGCCGCGATCGAGCTGCTCGACCAGATCATCCCCGCCGCGCGCTCCAAGGGTGCGCCGGCCGACCGGATCATCGCCGACTATTTCCGCACGCGGCGCTATGCCGGGTCCAAGGACCGGCGTGCGGTGCGCGATCTGGTCTATCGTGCCATCCGCCTGTGCGGCCCGGTGCCGGATAGCGGCCGGGCGGCGATGCTGGCGGTCGCTGGGCAGGACGCGGCGGTGGCCGCTCTGTTCGATGGGTCGCCCCACGGCCCCGCGCCGCTCGCCGAGGGTGAGGAAGCGGCCAAGACCGCGCTGGCACCCAAGTGGCTCGCGGCGGCCTTGCGCGCTTCCGGGCTGGGCGGGGTCGAGATCGCCGCGCTGCTGGGCCGCGCCCCGCTCGACCTGCGGGTCAACGCGTTGAAGGCCGACCGCGACAGTCTGACTCTGCCCGAAGCGGGGGAGATGCTCCCGGTGCCGAACGGCCTGCGCTTCGCCTCGGGCACTCCGGTTGAACAATGGGAGGCCTATACCAACGGCCTGATCGAAGTGCAGGACCTGGGCAGCCAGCTCATCGTCATGGCGCTGCCGGTCAGCCCCGGTGACATTATCGTTGACCTCTGCGCGGGCGCGGGTGGCAAAACGCTCGCGCTGGCCGCGCGGCTCGGCAACGCTGCGTGCTTTGTCGCAGCCGACACCGACAAGCGCCGGCTCGGCAATCTCGGCCCTCGCGCCGAGCGGGCCGGCGCGGTGATCGACCACACCGTGCTGCTCGATCCGGGCCGTGAGATGCGGGCGCTGGCGCCGTGGGCGGGGAGGGCCGATCACGTGCTGGTCGATGCCCCCTGCTCGGGCAGCGGCACCTGGCGGCGGAGTCCCGAGGGGCGCTGGCGACTCGATCCGCCGGAGTTGGCGCGGCTCAACGCCTTGCAGGACCATGTGCTGAAGCTGGCGGCGCAGCTGGTGCGGCCCGGCGGTTCGATCAGCTTCGTCACCTGCTCGGTGCTCGATGCCGAGGGGCCGGACCGTATTGCCGCCTTTCTGGCGCAGCATCCCGGCTGGACCGCAGAGCCGCTCACCCTCCCGCTCGGCCGTCCGCGCGGGGGCGGAGTGAGGCTCGATCCGCATCATGACGGCACGGATGGTTTTTTCATCGCCTGCTTGCGTTCACCATGATAGCTTCGCATGATATGACCCAGCCTTCCGGTTCCCGGTCTCATGCACTGAAGGAGCTTCTGATGCGTTTCGCGCCTGCTGCCGCCGCGCTGTCCCTGTGTCTGGCCATGACAGCGAGCATCACCATTGCAGGAGACGTCCGCGCGCCGGACCCGCGTGCTGCGGCCTTGATCGCTCAGGGACAGGCCGCCTTGGCGGCGGGCGAGACACAAGCGGCGGTCGATGCGTTCGAAGCCGCACTGGCGGTCGATCCGGGCTACACGCCGATCTTCATCGATCTCGCCGAAGCCGCGCGTCAGCAGGGTCTGCAAGGCAAGGCGATTCGCTATTATCGCGACGCGCTGGAGCGGGACCCGGGCAATTTCGCCGCGATCTCGGGCGAAGGCGCCGCGCTGGTGGAAAAGGGCGCGCTTGAAAAGGCCAAGCGCAACCTCGCCAAGCTGCAAACCATGTGCGGCGATGACTGCCCGGAAACCGTGGCCTTGCAGAGCAGCATCGCGCGTGGGCCTTCGCCGCGCCTCGCGATCGAGAGCAGCACGGACACGGCACCCGCGTCCAACTGAGCGATCAGATCAGGTCGCGGAACTCCGCCACCAGCGTTTCATAGACCTCGCGCTTGAACGGCACGATCAGCTCGGGCAACTGGTCGGGCGCGACCCATTTCCACGCGTTGAATTCGGGCGGATCATGGGCTTCCAGATCGATATCGGCATCCGTGCCGAGGAAGCGGCCGAGGAACCAGTACTGCTCCTGCCCGCGATACTTGCCCTTCCATACCTTGCCCAGCAGTTCGGGCGGCAGGTCATAGAGCAGCGGGCGAGATGCCGGCGCAATCACTTCGACGAGATGGGCCGCAACGCCGATTTCCTCGTGCAATTCGCGCAAGGCGGCTGCCTGAATATCCTCGCCCTTGTCGATCCCGCCCTGCGGCATCTGCCAGAAGCCGTGCGCGCTGGGGTCGATCCGCTGGCCGACGAAAACGAGGCCCTCGGCATTGACCAGCATGAAGCCCGCGCAGGGGCGGTAGGGCAGATGCGCGTGGCTCACGCCGGGTTCTCCAGCATGAACTGCATCGCGGCGATAATGCGTTCGAGGTCCTTCTGCGTGCTCGGCACCATCTGGCGCAGGTTGGTGAAGCTGTGAGTCACGCCGCGCATTTCGAGGAACACGCAGTCGCGCCCCGCATCGACCAGCGCCTTGGCATAGGCGCGGCCCGAATCGCGGATCGGGTCGAGGCTGGCGGTGACGACGATAGTGGGCGGGGCGGTCGCGTGGTCGCCAAGGATCGGGAAGCCGCACGGGTCGGCGCGGTCGGCTGCATAGGCGGCATCGAAGAACGCCATGGTGTCGGCGGTGAGGAGGAAGCCATCCGCAAACGCCGCCATGCTGGCCGACCCGTTCGCATCCGCGACAAGCGGGAAGATCGGCACTTGCAGCACCACCGGCACAGCGGCGGGGTTGGCGCCGAGCAATTGCCCGACAACGACCGTGGCATTGCCGCCCGCCGAATCGCCGATGGTGATGATGCCGGAGGCTTCGCGGCCCAGTTCAGCGGGGCTGCTCGCGACCCAGCGCGTTGCCGCCTCGCAATCGAGGATCGCGGCGGGGAAGGGCGCTTCGGGCGCGCGTGCGTAATCCACCGCCACCAGCGGCAGGTCGATCAGCGCCGCGATCTCGCTGCACAGTGCATGGTGCGTCGCGAGATCGCCGATCACGAACCCGCCACCGTGGTAGAAAGTGATCACCGGCGTTGGGCCGTCGCGGGTCTCGCGCGCGTCATAGAGGCGCAGCGCAATATCGCCGTTCGGGCCGGGACACACGAGGTCGCGGATCACCGGCAGCGCGCGGGCAGGGCGATCGGCGATGCCATGCATCGCAACATAGGACTGCCGCGCCGCATCCAGCGTCATGTCGGCAAGCTTCGGCCCGTTGACCTGCGCCATCATGTCGAGGAAGGCCTTCATGTCGGGGCGGATAAAGGGCGCGTCGGTCATCGTGGTTCTCTCCCGGAGTCTTTCGCGGTGCGATAGGCGAGGGTGAGGCGGATTTCCACTCGCTTGAATAGGAGCGGCGCGCTAGCCTGAAAGGCGATGGACAATCTGACACATAGCCTGGTCGGCGCGGTGCTGGGGCAGGCGGGGCTGAAGCGCACCACCGGCCTCGCCATGCCCGCGCTGATCATCGGCGCGAACCTGCCCGATGTGGACGCGGCGTGCTTCTTCTGGCTTGAGGGCACCGAGCATCTCGCCTTCCGCCGTGGCATCACCCACGGCCCGCCCGCGCTGGTGCTGCTGCCCTTGGTGCTGGCGGGGCTGCTGTGGGCCTTCGACCGCTGGCAGACGCAGCGCGGCACCCGGCCCGAGAGGCGGCTGCCGGTGCGCTTCGGGTGGCTCTACGCGATGGCCTTCATCGGCTGCCTCAGCCACCCCTTCTTCGACTGGCTCAACGTCTACGGCATCCGGCTGCTGGAGCCCTTCTCCTCGCAATGGTTCTACGGCGACACGCTGTTCATCATCGACCCGTGGTTGTGGGGGCTGCTGATTGGAGCCGTGTGGTGGTCGCGGCGGCGGGAGAAGGCGGGAGCTGATTGGGCGCGCGCGGGGCAAGTCGGGATTGCGGCGGTGCTGGCCTATGTCGGGGTGAATGGCTTCATCTCCTGGGCCGACGTCTACCGTTTCCGCTCCAACGACATGGGTGAAAGGATCGCGGTTATTGCCAGTCCCGTTCCGCTGGCCTTCTGGGAGCGGGAGACACTTGTCGGCGGCGATGGCGCGTGGCTGGTAGCGCGCGGTCAGTCGCAATCTGGCGAGACGGTTGTGCAAGGCGGGGATGGCAGCGCCGCAGCCACAGCGCCGTTCTTCGTGCCCATGACCGACCAGATTTGCCAGCTTCCCGATCTCACCGCAGCGCGCCGCACCAATTCCCAGCTCGACGCCTTCCTGTTCTGGTCGCGCGCGCCTTTTGCAGTGCGGGCGGCGGACGGCTCGGTGATGCTCTACGATGCGCGCTTCTACGATCCGCGCGCGCGGGACCGGTTCTCTGTCGCGCTGCCCGATGTGAAGTGCGAGCCTTTGCCATAGCTCGTCATGCTGAACTCGTTTCAGCATCCATCGTGTCTCACCGAACGGACGGCGCGAGAGCAGGAATGGATCCTGAAACGAGTTCAGGATGACGGGTTTGGGAAATCCGGCATCACCAGCTGAAACAAGTTCAGCATGACGGCGTTGGGAGTGTTTGGATCTATCAGAGTCACAAATGCCCCAAACCCAAATCCTATGGCTGCGGCGCGATCTGCGCCTTGCCGATAATCCCGCGCTCTATCACGCGGCCAAGGCTGGTCCCGTCATCGCAGTCTATGTCCTCGACGACGAGAGCCCCAAGCATCACGCCTATGGCGGGGCCTCGCGCTGGTGGTTGCATCATTCGCTGGAGAGCCTCGCGAGAAGCCTCGAGGCCAAGGGCTCGAAGCTGATCCTGCGGCGCGGGGAGGCTGTGGCTGAACTCACCAAGCTTGCAGCGGAAGTGGGCGCGACCAGGATCCACGCCAATTGCCATTACGAACCGTGGTGGCTGAATGCCGAACACAAGCTGGCCAAGAGCCTCGACCTGCAATTGCACCACGGCAACTACCTGATGCCGCCCGGAAGCATCACCACCGGTACGGGCGGGCAGTACAAGATCTACACCCCGTTCAGCCGCGCCGTCCGCGCCGAATTCCCGCCGCGTGATGAAGTGCCTGCGCCGGAAAGGATCGGCGCGCCGGATAGCTGGCCCGCCTCCGACGACCTCGCCGCGTGGAACCTCCTCCCCACCAAGCCCGACTGGGCGGGCGGGATGCGCGATTTCTGGGAGGTGGGCGAAGAGGCCGCTCACAAGCGTCTCGCCGCGTGGGAGGCCGATGTCGACGACTATGACGACAAGCGCAATCTGCCGAGCGTCGACAAGGTCTCGCGTCTTTCCCCGCATTTGCACTTCGGGGAAATCTCCCCGGTGCAGATCTGGCACCGCTTCAAGCACAAGCGTTCGGACGGCTGGCGCACCTTTGAGGGCGAGCTGATCTGGCGCGACTATTCGCAGAACGCGATCCTGCAATTCCCCGCCTATGCCACGCAGAACTACCGCGAGGATTTCGACCGCTTCCCATGGCGCGATCCCGCGACCGACGAAGCCGCCGCCCGCGATCTCAAGGCTTGGCAGCAGGGCCGCACCGGCTACCCCATCGTCGATGCCGGGATGCGCCAGCTGTGGCAGACCGGGTGGATGCACAACCGCGTGCGGATGATCACCGCGAGCTTCCTCATCAAGCACCTCCTGATCGACTGGCGCGAGGGCGAGACGTGGTTCTGGGATACGCTGTGCGATGCCGACTACGCCTCCAACGCGACCAACTGGCAGTGGACCGCGGGGACGGGGGTCGACAGCAATATGTTCAGCCGGATCATGGCGCCGCTCAGCCAGTCGGAGAAGTTCGACGCGGCGCGCTATATCCGCACCTATGTGCCGGAATTGAAGGGGATAGACGAACCCTATGTCCACGATCCCGAGGAATTCGGCAGGCGTCCCGCAGGCTATCCGCGCAAGATCGTGCCGCACCGGCAGGCGCGTGAACGGGCGTTGGCGGCGCTCAAGATGCTGAAAAGCGGATAAAACAGGGTTGTGCGCAAAGGTTGCATCGGCCTATGTCCGCGTGACGGAAAAACGGGAGGATGGCATGATGCGCGCAGATCGGCGATTGGCAGGGGTGGTTTCGGGTCTGGCGCTGGCAGCGCTGCTGGGTGCATGTGCGGCAAGCTCTGGCACTGCGCCTGCGGTAGCCACGGGCCCCGCCGCCGCCGCCGTAAGGCTGACTCAGCCGCCCACGCGCGATCCTTCGGATCTGGCCGTGCTGTTCTGGAATGACAGCCAGCGCTCGGAGCGTTTCCGTGCGATGGAGCAATGGTTCGCCGGGCACGAAGTCCCCGCCGCCAAGACCCCGCGCGCGCTGCCCAAGGGCACGCCGCTCAGCCCTGGCTTGCAGGCCGAGATCACCGGTCTGATGCAGGCGACCAACACCGCCGGGGTGATGGTGCTCGTCGATGGCAAGGTGGTGCACGAGGAATATGGCCTCGGCCTGAAGCCGACCGACCGCTGGACCAGCTTTTCGGTCGCCAAGAGCTTCACCTCAACCCTCCTCGGCGCGGCGGTGAAGGACGGGTTTATCACCAGCCTCGATAATCCGGTGACGCAGTACATCCCCGGCCTCAAGGGTTCGGCCTATGAGGGCGTGACCGTCCGTCAGCTCGCCACCATGACCAGCGGCGTGAAGTGGAACGAGGACTACACCGATCCCATGTCCGATGTCGCCCAGACGAACCGTTTCGTGGTCGAATACGGCCCGGAGGCGATCGTGGCGCAGATGAAGGCGCTGCCGCGCGAGGCCGAACCTGGCGCGAAGTGGGTCTACAAGACCGGCGAGACAAACCTGATTGGTGTACTCGTCGAAAATGCCGTGGGTGAGCCGCTGGCCGAATATGCGCGGGCCAAGATCACCGAGCCGGCCGGGTTTGCCGGCGGGCTGTTCTGGATGGTCGATCCACGCGGCGGGAATATCGGCGGGTGCTGTCTGTCGCTCACGCTCGGCGACTATGCCCGCATGGGCCAGTTCGTGCTGGAAGGCGGCAAGGGCGTGTTGCCCGAAGGCTGGTTCGCCGAGGCGACGGACAGCGCGGTCGATTTCGGGGACAGCGGTTTCGGCTATGGCTACCAGTGGTGGACCTATCCGCAGGGCACGTTCGGCGCGCAGGGCATCTTCGGTCAGGGAATCACGATCTTCCCCGACAAGCGCGTGGTCTTCGCCTATGTCGGCAACTGGGCCACGGCCAGCGGCGGGCCGGAGCGCGGGCAGCTCCTCGATCTCAGCCGGAAGGTCGCGGCAGAGGCGAAGTAAGCGCCTGCGCCAGCCTCAGATCATCTGGCGATAGACGCCGACGTTGCTGTAGCGTTGCAGGATGTTGTCGTGGACGATCGGGCTGAGCAGTTCGCTGAAGGCGCAGCCGACGATGCAGTTGTCCCACCACACGACTTCGGCCTGAAGCGATTCGAGGCCGGGCAGCGTCAGCCAGCAAATCTGGCCTTCGTGCATCCGGTTGATCGACGCGGCCGAAAAGCCGGAGATCGACAGATCATGCACCACGCTTTGGAACGCACGTCCGCCCGAGGCGCGCAGGGTCGCCGGGATCGTCAGCCGCGTGCGCGGACTGCACCGATCTTCCTGCGCTGCGGAGCTGTAGGGATCTGAACTCAGGGGCATTGCTTGAGCCTTGTACTGAAAGCTGAGGTCTCTCCGGGCGATGTGGTCCGCGCAGGAGTGTGCCCCAGCGATCGTAAAGCGCGGGTTTCAGCACATGGTTAACGCGGGCGTAAGCAGACTTGGGTTTAGCCGATCCGTTCACGGTGGAGGTCATCAAAGCCTTCTACCAGCAACGCCACCAACCGGTCGGCCACCACTTCGGGGGCCTTGACCGTTGCAGGGTCTTCGCCCGGATAGGCGCGCGCGCGCATTTCGGTGCGGGTGGCGCCCGGATCGACAATCGCGACCCGGAGGGGGCTGAGGCGCTCGACTTCGGCGGCATAGGTTTCGAGCAGATTCTCGAATGCCGCCTTGGTCGCGCCATAAGCGCCCCAATAGGGGCGCGGCGTGGCGGCCACGCTGCTGGTGAGGCCGATGATCCGGCCCGCTTCGGCGCGGCGCAGCAGCGGATCGAACCCGGCGAGCAGCGCCTGGGTCGCCACCACATTGGTCAGCAGTGCCTGATTGAACGGCTTGGGTTCGATCTGTGAGGTCGGCGTCAATTCGGGCAGGTAGGCCGCCGCCAGCACCATGATGTCGAGCGTCTGCCAACGCCCTGCAATTGCCGCGGCGAGGCGGGTGACGGCGTCAGGCTCGGTCAGGTCGATCGGTGCAATGGTCGACGTGCCACCAAAGGCGTGGATCTCGTCCTCGACCGCTTCCAGCGCCTTGACCTTGCGCGCCACCAGAATGACGTGCGCGCCGGCGTGGGCCAGCGCCTTGGCGGTGGCGGCACCGATCCCGCGGCTGGCGCCGGTGACAAGCGCGGTGCGGCCGGAAAGCGGCTTGGCAGTATCGGTCATGATGGATCAGGCAGCCTTGGGATCAGCAAAGGGAAGTTCGGCGCTCTTCTGTTCGGCAAGCGCGAGGTCGGTCAGCGACGTGGGATAGTCGCCGGTAAAGCAGGCGTCGCAGAATTGCGGGCAGGTGGTGTTGCGCGCCTGCGATCCGACCGCGCGGTAGAGCCCGTCGATCGAAATGAAGGCGAGGCTGTCGGCCTTGATGAATTCGCGCATCGGTTCGAGCTCCATGCGCGCGGCCAGCAGCTTGGAGCGTTCGGGGGTATCGACCCCGTAGAAGCAGGAATGCGCCGTCGGCGGGCTGGCGACGCGGAAATGGACTTCCTTGGCACCCGCTTCGCGCATCATTTCGACGATCTTCATCGAGGTCGTACCGCGGACGATGGAATCGTCGATCAGCACGATGCGCTTGCCTTCGACCAGCGCGCGGTTGGCGTTGTGCTTGCGCTTCACGCTCGAATGGCGCGCGCCGTCCGATGGCTGGATGAAGGTCCGCCCCACATAGTGTGAGCGGATGATTCCGAGTTCGAACGGCAGGCCTGATTCCTGCGCAAAGCCGATGGCTGCCGGAACGCCGCTGTCCGGCACCGGCACCACCAGATCGGCCTCGCACGGGGATTCGAGCGCGAGCTGCATCCCGATCGCCTTGCGCGCTTCGTAAACCGAGCGTCCCGCGAAAACAGAATCGGGGCGGCTGAAATAGACGTGTTCGAAGATGCAGGGGCGCGGGGCCGGGCTGCCGAAGGGGCGCACCGAGCGGATCTCTCCGGCGAAATCGACCAGCACCAGCTCGCCGGGCTCAATCTCGCGGATCACTTCGGCACCCACGACATCGAAGGCGACGGTTTCCGACGCGAACAGGATCGCGTCGCCCATACGGCCCATCACCAGCGGACGGATGCCGAGCGGGTCGCGGCAGGCAATCATGCCCTCGGGCGTCATCACGATCAGGGCATAGGCGCCCTCGACCAGCCGCAGCGCATCGACCAGCCGATCGGCAATGGTGGGATAGCGCGACGTGGCGACGAGGTGGATGATCACCTCGGTGTCGGAGGTCGACTGGAAGATCGAACCCTTGTTCACCAGATCGGCGCGCAGCATCATCGCGTTCGAGATATTGCCGTTATGGGCTACGGCGAAGCCGCCGCTTGCCAGATCGGCATAGAGCGGCTGGACGTTGCGCAGGCCCGATCCGCCGGTGGTCGAATAGCGCACATGGCCCGCGGCCATATGGCCGGGGAGCGCCGCTATCGCCTCGGAAGAGGAGAAATTCTCGGCAACATGGCCCAGCCCGCGTCTGGCGAAGAATTCCTTGCCGTCAAAGCTGACGATGCCGGCCGCTTCCTGCCCGCGATGCTGGAGCGCGTGGAGCCCCAGCGCGGTCGTCGCCGCCGCATCATTGGCGCGGATCGCGCCGAAGATTCCGCATTCCTCGCGCAGCTTGTCGCCATCGCTATCAAGGAAGGGGTGAGTCACATTGAGGGGCGTCATCGGCATCACCAGACCTGTCCGCGAACCATGCTGCCGCGGCGCAAGGCTCCAATGGCGATGTGACGGATCAATTACAAGTCAAAGCACGCCCATCTGCCCCGGCTTTTTGCTGACCGGCGTGTGACAGGCAGGCTCGGGGACAGGCTATAACATTGGATTGCCGCGAGCAGGCATGCGCTCTACAGGCAGGGTTCAGCCAATAACGGGCAACCCGCACCTCTCATGCTCTCCCCCTTCGAATGGATGATCGCCAAGCGCTACCTCTGGCCCGGCAAGGCGGAGGCGTTCATTGCGCTTGTCGCCGGCATATCGGTCGGCGTGGTGGCGCTGTCGGTCGCGCTGCTGGTGGTCGTGATGAGCGTGATGAACGGCTTTCGCGGCGAATTGCTCGACAAGATCGTGGGGCTGAACGGCCATGCCGTGGTGCAGGGCTATGATGGCAAGCTCAATGACTGGCGCGCTGTCATGGCCGATATCGAGAAGACGCCGGGCGTGGTTGAAGTTTCCCCGCTGATCGAGCGGCCTCTGCTCACCAGCTTTGGCGGGCGGGTCGAGGCGATCTTCCTGCGCGGCCAGTCCGACAAGGATATTGCCGCTTTGGGCGAGAAGGTGCTGCTGGGCGACATCCGCAGTCTGGCCGAGCCTGGGCAGGACGGCATGGGCCGGGTCGCGATCGGCAGCCGTCTGGCACAGAACCTCGGCATCCGGGTTGGCGACGTCATCACCATCATCAATCCGGCGGGCCGGACCACGCCCTTCGGCACATCGATCCGGCAAGTCGGCTACGAAGTCGGCGCGATCTTCGAGGTCGGGATCTACACCTTCGACGAAAAGTTCGTGATGCTGCCGTTGAAGGACGCGCAGCAATTGCTGCTGATGGGCGACTCCGTCGCGCAGATCGAGGTGACGGTGGATGACCCGGACAAGGTCGGCGAAATCCTCGCGCCTGTCTCTGCGCGGCTGACCGGCAAGGCCGTGATCGCCGACTGGAAATCGATGAATGCGGCTCTGTTCGAAGCCTTGCAGGTTGAACGCGTGGCGATGTTCTTTGCGCTGTCGTTCATGGTTTTGGTCGCCGCGTTCAACATTCTTTCCAGCCTCGTCATGCTGGTGCGCGCCAAGACCCGCGACATTGCGATCATGCGTACGATGGGCGCGACGCGGCGTTCGATGCTCAAGATTTTCGTGACGACCGGCACCACGGTTGGCGCGATCGGGACGATGACAGGTCTGGCGCTCGGTGCGATCATCCTGTTCTTCCGCGAGCCGATTGTCGATTTCGTCGCCTTTGCCACCGGGCAGGAAATCTGGGACCCGCAGGTGCGGTTCCTCTCCACCCTGCCTTCGCGGACCGATCCGTGGGAAGTCTTCGGCATTGTGATGCTGGCGCTGGGGATGAGCTTCCTGGCGACGCTCTATCCCGCGCTCAAGGCGGCCAATACCGATCCGGTACAGGTGCTGCGTTATGAGTAGCCCTCTCATCACCGGGGCACCCATCGTGTCCTTGCGCGGATTGAAGCGCGCCTTCGAACAGGGCGGGCAGCGGATCGAGGTGCTGCGCGGGGTCGATCTCGACATCATGCCGGGAGAGATCGTCGCTCTGCTGGGGCCGTCCGGCTCGGGCAAATCGACCATGCTGCAAGCGGTCGGGCTGCTCGAGGGCGGGTTCGAAGGCTCGATCAGCGTGGCGGGCGAACGTGCCGAAGACCTCGGCAGCGATCAGCGCACCCGGCTGAGGCGCGAGCATCTCGGCTTCGTGTACCAGTTCCACCACTTGCTGCCCGATTTCAATGCGCGCGAGAATGTGGTGATGCCGCAGATGATCCTCGGCGTGGCGCGGGCGGAGGCGGAGGCGCGGGCCGACAGCCTGCTCGCCAGCCTCGGCCTTGGCCAGCGCCTGACTCATCGCCCCAGTCAGCTTTCCGGCGGGGAGCAACAGCGCGTCGCCGTCGCCCGCGCGCTCGCCAACCGGCCGACGCTGGTGCTGGCGGACGAGCCGACCGGCAACCTTGACGAACACACCTCGGAAACCGTTCTCGCCCAATTCCTCGATCTGGTGCGGGGTGAGGGCAGCGCGGCGCTGGTGGCGACGCACAACGAACGCCTCGCGGCGAAAATGGACCGGGTGGTGCGCCTCAAGGAAGGTGTGCTCGTTTAAACGCATGAACAGGGGATCACGGATATGACGACGATTGCCGACTTTACCGTCACCACCAATCGGGGTGAGCCCCTCGACCTCAAGGACAAGCTCGGCACGGTGCTGCTGGTGGTCAACACCGCGAGCAAATGCGGCTTCACCCCGCAGTATGACGGGCTGGAAAAGCTGTTCCAGCAATACAAGGACCGGGGCTTTGAAGTGCTGGGCTTCCCCTGCAACCAGTTCGGCGGTCAGGAACCCGGCAATGCCGATGAGATCGAGCAGTTCTGCAAGGTCAATTTCGGCGTCACCTTCCCGCTGATGGCCAAGATTGACGTCAACGGTGCCAAGGCCTCGCCGCTGTATGATTGGATGAAGACCTCGGCCAAGGGGCTGATGGGCTCGACTTCGATCAAGTGGAACTTCACCAAGTTCCTGATCGGCCGGGATGGCATGGTGGTGAAGCGCTACGGCCCGACCGACGCGCCGGAGAAGATCGCCAAGGACATCGAAGCGCTGCTTTAGACCCGTCATCGTCATTGCGAGGAGCGCAGCGACGCGGCAATCCATGAACCGGAGGTCCCCGCTTGGACCTACGGTCTGGTCATGGATTGCTTCGCCTTCGGCTCGCAATGACGAGATGCCGGAAAAGCCTGCTGTCCCGCCTTGGCGAATCTGTGGCTGACCCGCATATTCGCGTGATGCCCTTCGCCCCCTTCGTTCCTCTGCGCGTGCTTTCGTCCTACTCGATGCTCGAAGGGGCGATCGATCCCAAGGACATTGCCAAGCTGGCAAAGGAGCGCGGCTATCCCGCCATCGCCATCTGCGATCGCAACGGGCTTTACGGGATCATGGCCTTCGCCGCTGCCTGCAAGAGCGAAGGCGTGCAGCCGATCATCGGCGCGATGCTGGGCGTGGCGCGCGATGATGAGCGCGGCGGGGTCGATTACCTGCCGCTGTTTGCGCAGGACGACGCGGGCTATGACAACCTGTGCTATCTGGTCTCCTCCGCGCATCTCGACCGGCCGCTGGAGCGCGATCCGCACGTCACGCTTGCCGACCTTGAGGGCCGCACCGCGGGCCTGATCGCGCTGACCGGCGCGGGTGAGGGCGGGGTGACGCGGCTGCTGGCCGAGGGGCAGCATGAGGCCGCCGCGCGCCTTGCCGATCGGCTCGAAGCGCTGTTTCCGGGGCGGCTCTATATCGAACTCGCGCGTCACGGCGATCCGGTGTGCGAACGGGCCGAGGATGCGCTGATCGACCTCGCCTATGCGCGCGACCTGCCGTTGGTCGCGACCAATCCCGCCAACTTCGCCGAACCTCACATGCACAAGGCGCATGACGCCATGCTGTGCATCGCGAATTCGACCCAGATCGACGCGGATGATCGCCCGCGCTCCAACCCGCAGGCCTTCGTAAAATCGGCGGCGATGATGGAGGAGGCCTTCGCCGACCTCCCCGAAGCGACCGCCAACACGCTGGTGATCGCCCAGCGCTGCGCCTTTGCGCCGCCCTATCGCAAGCCGATCCTCCCCAGCCTCGCGGGCGACCTCTCGGGCGAGGCGCGGATGCTGGCGGAAGATTCGCGGCTGGGATTGGTCGAACGGCTTGCGCCCTACTACCCGGAAGCCGTTCGGCCTGAGCTTGTCGAAGCCCTGCTTTTGCCGTCTGCCGAAGCGCTCGAAGAACAACAACAGGCCTTCGACAAGCTCAGGACGAACGGTGTCTGGGACGAGGTGCTGGAATACAAGCGCCGCCTCGAATTCGAGATCGACGTGATCGTGAAGATGGGCTTTCCCGGCTACTTCCTGATCGTGGCCGATTTCATCAAGTGGGCCAAGGAACAGGGCATCCCGGTGGGCCCGGGGCGCGGCTCGGGGGCGGGCTCGGCGGTGGCGTGGGCGCTGACCATCACCGATCTCGATCCGATCAAGCTCGGCCTGCTGTTCGAGCGCTTCCTCAACCCCGAACGCGTCTCGATGCCCGACTTCGATATCGACTTCTGCGAAACGCGGCGCGGCGAGGTGATCCGCTACGTCCAGCAGAAATATGGCAGCGACCACGTTGCCCAGATCATCACCTTCGGCAAGCTGAAGGCCCGCGCGGTGCTGCGCGATTGCGGGCGCATTCTCCAGATGAGCTACGGGCAGGTCGACCGCCTCTGCAAGATGGTACCCAACCATCCGACCGACCCGTGGACCCTGCCGCGCTCCTTGAACGGGGCGGCGGATTTCAAGCGCGAGTATGACAACGACAAGGAAGTGAAGCGCCTCGTCGACCTTGCGATGCAGCTGGAAGGCCTGCCGCGCAATTCCTCGACCCACGCGGCGGGCGTGGTGATCGGCGACCGGCCGCTCGCCAAGCTGGTGCCGCTGTACCGCGATCCGCGCTCGGACATGCCGGTGACGCAGTTCGACATGAAATATGTCGAAAGCTCCGGTCTGGTGAAGTTCGACTTCCTCGGGCTGAAGACGCTGTCCGTGCTGCGCAAGGCCGTCGACCTGCTGGAAAAGCGCGGCATCGCCATCGATCTCGGCGCGCTGCCCTTGGACGACGCACAGGTCTACCACCTCATGCAGGCGGGCAACACCGTGGGGGTGTTCCAGTTGGAATCGGAGGGGATGCGCCGCACGCTCAAGGCGGTGAAGCCTACCAATTTCGGCGACATCATCGCGCTCGTCTCGCTTTACCGTCCGGGGCCCATGGACAACATCCCGCTGTTCGGCCAGCGCAAGGCGGGCGTGGTGCCGATCGAATATCCGCACCCCAAGCTCGAGGGCATCCTTGCCGAAACCTACGGGATCTTCGTCTATCAGGAACAGGTGATGCAGGCCGCGCAGGTGCTCGCGGGCTATTCGCTCGGCGACGCGGACCTGCTGCGCCGCGCGATGGGCAAGAAGGTGCAGGCGGAAATGGACGCCCAGCGCGGGCGCTTTGTCGAGGGCTGCAAGGCCAACTCTAACATCGAACCCAAGCGCGCCAATGAGCTGTTCGACTTGATCGACAAGTTTGCGGGCTACGGCTTCAACAAGTCGCACGCCGCCGCCTATGCCCTGCTCGCCTACCAGACCGCGTGGCTGAAGGCGCATTACCCCGAGGAGTTCTTCGCCGCCTCGATGTGCTTCGACATGCACCAATCGGAAAAGCTCAACGTCTTCGTCGATGACGCGCGCCGCTACCCCAACGGGCAGGGCGGGGTCGAGGTGCTGGCGCCCTGCATCAATGCCTCGGAGGCCGAATTTACCGTTGAGCAGACCGATACGGGCTACGCGGTGCGCTATGCCCTCGCAGGGATCCGCAATGTCGGCGAAAAGGCGATGGATGCGATCGTGGCCGAGCGCGGGGCGAATGGGCCTTTCGCCAGCCTCAAGGACCTGTTCGAACGCCTGCCGCAGGGCACGATGAACCGCCGCCAGCTGGAAGGGCTGATCTGCGCGGGCGCGTTTGACGGGCTGGAGCCTAATCGCGCGCTGCTGTTTGCCAATGCCGATCTGCTGATGGCGGTCGCCGATGCCGCGATCCGGGAACGCTCAAGCGGGCAGGTCGGGCTGTTCGGCGGGGATGCAGGGCCGGCGGAGGATCTGCGCCTCCAGCCGTGCGAGCCGTGGTCGCGCACCGACCGCATGGCGAAGGAACGCGAGAATTTCGGGTTCTATTTCTCGGCTCACCCGGTGCAGCAGTTCCGCGATGTCGCCTCGGCCAATGGCGCGCGCACCTATCAGAGCCTGATGGAAGCGGGCGCGCCTGCGGGCGGGCGCGGGTCGGCGGTGATGGCGGTGATGGTCGAAGGCATCACCAAGGCGCGCACCCGCAAGGGCGGCACCTTTGTGCGGGCGGATTTCTCCGATAGCTCGGGGCAGTTTTCGGCGGCCTGTTTCGAAGAGGCGCTGGTGCCGCAATTTGAACGCTGGGCGGCGGATGGCGAATGCCTGCTGCTGACCGTCGAGCTGGACGCGCCCAGCCCGGACGAGCCGCCCCGCCTTACCGTGCGCGGCGCGCGCCCGCTGGCAGCGGTCATCGGGGCGACGGCGATGGAGCTTTCCGCCGATATCGCCTCGGTCGAAGCCCTTTGCGAACTCCAGATCGAGCTTGCCGCGGCTCAGGGTGAGCGTCCGACTGGATCCGGCGAAGTGCTGGTGCGGTTAAAGCTGGCCGACGGCGATCAGGTGCAGATGCGGCTCGGCAGCCATTTCGTGCTGACTGGCGAGCTGGCCGAGAGGCTGGCGGCCGTTGACGGCATCGCCAAGGTCGCGCTGGTGCCGCTCAAGAAGCGCGGGAACCTGCGGCTGGTCGCCTGAGCGGTCGCGAAAAAGGGGGCGGATCGCTCCGCCCCCCCTTCATTTTTCCGTCAGACGGAGTGACGATTACATCCCCGAACCCGGGCCGTAGGTCACTTCGACGCGGCGGTTCTGCGCTTCGCGCACGCCATCGGCGGTCGGCACGCGCGGCTGGCTTTCGCCAAAGGCTTCGCCCGAAATCTGACCCGACGGCACGCCGCGACCGGTCATGTAGCTGCGCACGGCTTCATTGCGCCGCTGGGCGAGGCCCATGTTGTACTGCGCGCTCCCGGCCTTGTCGGTGTGACCGGCCAGCATCACGCGGGCGTTGCCGCAATTGGCATAGGCGGTCACCGCGTTGTTGAGGATGGTCGATGCTTCGGGCGAGATGTCCGAACGGTCGAAATCGAAGAACACGATGTAGGGGCCGGTGTTGCACGCAGGCTTGGGCGGCGGCGGGGGAGCGACCGGAGCCGGCGGCGGCGGGGGTGCGGTTACCGGCGGCGGCGGCGGCGGGGCCGCGACCGGAGCCGGTGCGGGGCGACCGCCGAAGTTGTAGGTCAGGCTCGCGAGCACCGAGTGCGCCGAGTAATCCGCGCGCAGATCGCGGCCATTGGCGGCCTGCAAATCGAAGTTGTCGGCGACGAAGTAACGGTACTTCACGCCCAGATCGACATTGTCGGTGACCGCGAGACGCGCGCCCGCCAGCAGCTGCCAGGCGAAATCGGTCGCGCTGTCATCAATCACGGTGCCAACGCCAGCCACTTCGACCGGGAGCTTCAGGTTGGCGATACCAACGCCGCCGCCGCCGAAGACCTGGAAGCCGTCATCCTTGCCGAATTCGACCAGCGCATTGACCATGCCGCTGTAGATTTCGAGATCGCGCGAATTCTGCACCCGAGTGCCCGAAGGTACGGTCAGGCCGCCCGGCAGGATCGCCGAATTGACCACGGTCAGGCCTTCATAGCCCGCCCGCTTGTAGCCGCCTTCGGCTTCGAGGCGGAACGCGCCGAAATCGTAACCGATCACGACATCGCCATCGATGCCGAGATTGGTGTCGGCAAAGGCCGCGTTGTTGTAGGTGTCGTTGCCAGCGTCGATGTCGACATCGACCTGATCGTCGAAGCTGACGCCGCCATTGATGCCGATATAGGCCTGGCCTTCACGTGCCAATGCGGGCGCGGTGACGATCATCGCAGCGCCTGCCATGAGAAATGCAGTCTTTTTCATTGTTCTAATCTCTCGAAAAGGGATGCCCGGGGGTAATTGGCACCGCTCTGTGCCACGGTTGTGACACACGGGATTTGTGAGCGGCGTGGGGGATAGTGTCGCGATGGTCGGAATGTTTCATGACATCGGGACGAAACGTGTCAGCGATTGGGCGAACCGATTGCCAAGGCCTGGAAGCGAAGGCATGAACACAGCCGATGCCGCTTCCGTGCGGCCAAACGCAATCACTATGGGAGAGAGACAGACAATGGCCGGAACCAGGCTCGGGGCAATGCAGGACTGGACCATGCGGGTGACCGCGGTGATCGATCACGCTGCGCGTGAGGCACCGGAACGCGAGATCGCCAGCCGCTGGGCCGATGGCAGCGAGACACGCACCAACTGGGCAGGCATTCGCGCTGACGCGCTGAAGATGGCGCAAGCGCTCCAGCGCCTCGGCCTCAAGCCCGGCGACAAGGTCGCGAGCCTCGCGATGAATCATTCGCGCCACCTGGTCAGCTGGTATGGCGTGGCCGGGATGGGCGGGGTGCTCCACACCGTGAACCCGCGCCTGTTCGACGACCAGCTCGAATATATCGTCAACCACGCCGAAGACCGGGTGCTGTGCTATGACGCGGCGTTCCAGCCGATCGTCGACCGGATGCGAGAGCGCTGGACCACCGTCGAGCATTACATCTGCTACGATAGCGGTGCGAGCGCCCCGTCTTTCGAGGACTGGATCGGCGCCGAGGACGGCGATTTCGAATGGGTCACCGGACCCGAGACCGATCCGTGCATGATCTGCTACACCAGCGGCACGACGGGCAATCCCAAGGGCGTGCAATACGAGCACCGCTCGACCGTGCTGCACGCGATGAGCGGGTTGCAACCGGCGGCGTTCAATTTCAGTTCGGCTTCGGTGATGCTGCCGGTGGTGCCGATGTTCCACGCGGCGAGCTGGGGCCTGCCCTATGCGGGCGCGATGGCAGGGATCAAGTTCGTGTTCTCGGCGGTCAATGACCCGGCGGTGCTCCACGATCTGATGCTGCGCGAAGGCGTGACGGACAGCGCGGGCGTGCCGACCGTGTGGCTCGCGCATTTCCAGTATTGCGACGCCAACGGCCTCGATCTGCCGCCCTTGAAGGCCGCCACCATCGGCGGATCGGCCGCGCCCAAGTTCATGATCGAGCGGCTGATGAAGAACGGCACCCGCGTGCAGCACGCCTGGGGCATGACCGAAACTAGCCCGATCGGCACCGTGGGCGGGCCGACATGGGACTGGGACAGCCTGACGCTGGAACAGAAGGTCGAGAAAACCGCGATGCAGGGCCGCCCGATCTTCGGCGTCCAGCTGCGCACGGTCGATCTCTCCGACATGGCGACCGAGCTGCCGCGCGATGGCAAGACCTCGGGCGCGCTCCAGATCCGCGGGCCGTGGGTGATCAAGCGCTACTTCAAGGCAGAGCAGGACGCAGTCGGCAATGACGGCTGGTTCGATACCGGCGATGTCGGCATCCTCCACCCCGACGGCACTTTGCAGCTGACCGACCGCACCAAGGACGTGATCAAATCGGGCGGGGAGTGGATCAGCTCGGTCGAGCTTGAGAACGCCGCGTGCGGGCACCCCGCTGTTGCGGAAGCCGCCTGCATCGGCATTCCCCACCCCAAGTGGGACGAGCGCCCGGTGCTCTTCGTGGTGAAGAAGGCGGGGGCCGAGGTGACGGGCGAGGACATCATCGACCACCTGAAGCCGCTGATCGCCAAGTGGTGGTTGCCGGATGCGGTCGAATTCGTCGACGACATTCCCCACACCGCGACCGGCAAGATCAGCAAGAAGGACCTGCGCGACCGCTTTGCGGACTACACGCTTGGCTGACCTGACCATCCGGCCTGCGCTCACGAGCGATGCGCAGGCCGTTTGCGACATCTACGCCTTTCACGTCGCGCACAGCACGGCGACCTTCGATATGGATGCGCCCGATGTGGCGGCGTGGGGAGAGAAGATTGCGGCCGTCACCGCGCGCGGCTGGCCCTTTCTTGTCGCCGAGCGGGACGGGGCGGTGCTTGGCTATTGCTACGCCACCCAGTTCCGCGACCGCGCCGCCTATGCGCACACCTGCGAGGACAGCATCTATGTTGCCGATACGGCGCGCGGGGGCGGGGTGGGTTCGGCCTTGCTCGCCGCTCTGGTTGATGCCGCGCGCGCGCGTGGTTTCGAGCAGATGATCGCGGTGATCGGCGGGGGTGAACCGGCCTCGGTGGCGCTCCACGCCAAGTGCGGCTTTGTCCACGCCGGGCGGATGCGCAATGTCGGCAAGAAATTCGGGCAGCTGCTCGATACGGTCTATATGCAATGCGATCTGAGGGAGGAATGAGACGTGACCTGCGAAACCTATATCGACCCCTCGCCGGTGAACTTTCAGGCCTTCAAGGACCTGCCGCGCGACACCCCGATCAATATGCTCAACCTGCTGCTCTACCGCGATCTGGCGGCATATCCCGAGGGTCACGCGCACGCGGGCAAGGGCTGGAGCGGCAGGCGCGCCTACGAGGAATACGGCGTCACATCAGGCCCGATCTTCCGCAAACTCGGCGGCCAGATCCTGTGGCGCGGACGGTTCGAGACCATGGTGACCGGCCCCGAGGGGGAGCGCTGGCACGACGGCTTTATCGCCCAATACCCCAACGCCGGTGCCTTCTTCGCGATGCTGAAGGACCCGGAGTATCAGCAGGCCGTCGTCAACCGCGCGGCGGCGCTGGTGGATAGCCGCCTTGTGCGCTTTGCGCCGGGGGAAGCGGGCGAGGGGTTCGGGTGAGCTAAAGCAACCGCAACTGTCCGCCCACCTCCGGCGCTCGGAAGCGTGAGCAATCGAGCTCGAACCGCGCCTTCCTAATCCCCGCGCGCTTGCACGCCAGCTTGAACCGCGCGCGGATCAGGTCGGCCCATACGCCTTGCGGGTTGAAGCGGCTGTGGAAGTTCGGATCATTGTCCCGCCCTCCGCGCATGTCGCGGACGATGCTCATCACCTTGCCCGCGCGCTCGGGGTAGTGGACCGCCAGCCATTCGCGGAACAGCGGCGCGACTTCGTGGGGGAGGCGCAGGGGGATCCAGTTGACGCTTTGCACCCCCCGCCGCGCCACTTCGGCGATGGTGGCTTCGATGAAGTCATCGGTGATCGCCGGGATGATCGGCGAGATCGAGCAATGCACCGGCACGCCCAATTCCACCAACCGCTCCAGCGCCGCGAGCCGTTTGGCCGGGGCGGCGCAGCGCGGTTCGAGCTTGGCGGAGAGCACCGGGTCGAGGCTCGTCACCGAGATCGACACCGCCACCAGCTTCTCGCGTGCCATGGCGGCGAGCAGATCGGCATCGTCCAGCACCCGATCGGACTTGGTCGTGATGGTCACGGGGTGGCGCGTTTCCAGACACACTTCCAGCACTTGGCGGGTGATCCGGTACGCGCGCTCGATCGGCTGATAGGGATCGGTATTGGTGCCCATCGCTATCGGCCTCGGCCGGTAACCGCGCTTCCCTAGCGTCGCCTTGAGCAGTTCGGCCGCGTTCGGCTTGGCAAAGAGCCGCGTCTCGAAATCGAGGCCAGGGGAGAGATCGTGGTAGGCGTGGGTGGGGCGGGCGAAACAATAGACGCAGCCATGTTCGCACCCGCGATAGGCGTTGATCGAGCGATCAAACGGCACGTCGGGCGATTGGTTGAAGGTGAGGATCGACTTCGGGCGTTCCTCGGTAACGTGCGTGCGAAGCTTGACTGGCGGGCCGTCGAGCGACTGCACATGATCGCGCCAGTCGCCATCGACCTCGCGCTCCGCCAGCCCGAACCGGGTCGGGACCGCCGCCGATTGTGCACCGCGACCTTTGACCAGCAAATGTTTCACGTGGAACATTTAAGGAACATTGACGCGTTTGCCAAGTCCTGTTGCAAGCGCGGCGGGTGGCCATGATCGGCGAACCACCCGACATCTGCCTCGCTATGATGTGACAACCACCCGCTGTCAGACTTCTTTCAGCCGCGGCATCAGTTCGACAAAATTGCAGGGCCGGTTGCGGCTGTCGAGTTGCTCGGCCAGAATTCCGTCCCAGCCATCTTTTACCGCGCCGTTCGATCCGGGCAGGGCAAAGATATAGGTGCCGCGCGCCACCACCGCGCAGGCGCGGGATTGGACGGTGCTGGTGCCGATGCTCTGGAAACTGAGCCAGCGGAACAGCTCGCCAAAGCCGGGAATGTCGCGGGCCCCTGCGATCAGCGACAGGGCTTCGGGAGTGACATCGCGGCCGGTCAGGCCCGTGCCGCCCGTGCTGACCACAGCGTCGATCGAAGGATCGTCGATCCATGCTTCGAACTGGGCGGCGAGCCGCTTGGCATCATCCGGCACGATCATCCGCGCCGCGAGATTGTGCCCCGCGCCCGTGACCCGCGCTGCGAGAATATCGCCCGAGGTGTCGGTCTCCGGCGTGCGCGTGTCCGATACGGTCAGGACGGCAATGTTGATCGGTTTGAAAACCCGGCTCTCGTCAATTGCCACCTGCTGCGCTCCTCAAGGCTCCAATCGGGCCGAGCGGGTCGTAGCAGCCTGCGGAAATTCCGGCCAGCGCCCTTGCGCGAGCGCGCGGCGGCTGGGCGATGGCACGCCAGCGGCCCGTTCATACATCCAGTAATTGCGCATCACGATCGCGACATAGCCGCGCGTTTCCCAATAGGGGATCGATTCCATCCACAGCAGTGGATCGCCTTGATCGTTGATCTCGTAATTCCAGCGCCCGACCGGGGTGAGCCCCGCGTTATAGGCCGCCATGATCTTGGGCAGCACGCCGCCGGTCGCGGGATGATCGCGCAGCATGGCAAGGTGGCGCTGGCCATAGGCGAGATTGACCTGCGGGTCGTTCAGATCCTCGTAGCTCGCGCCGAGGCTGAGGCGGCCCGAATGATCGCGCGCCGTGCCAGGCATGATCTGCATCAGCCCGCGCGCATTGGCCGGGCTGACTGCCGAGGCGCGGAAGTTCGATTCCTGCAAGGCGTGGGCAAAGGCGAGCGCTGGGTCGACCTGCCACCCGCCGACCGGTTGCCAATGGGCGATGGGGAAGCGCAGGCTGGGATCGCTGCTCGTGCCGTAGGGCGCGTTGTGCGCCATGAACAGCTGAGTGGAAGGCAGTCCCATCTCACGCGCCAGCCGGGCAAGAGCGCCGTATTGGTAGGCCGGGCCAATCCGGGCCTCGTGTCGCAGCACTTCGTCCGCCAGACCGGGCCGCCCGATTTCCGCGAGTGCGGCAGCGACGCGGACATTGGGACGCTGAGCGAGCTGCGCCCAGTCGGCCCCGCTGAACGGCGGCGGCGGTGCATTCGCAGGCAGTTCGACCCCGAGCTGATCAGCGGCGAGCATCCCGTAGAGCGTCTCGTTCATCTGCGCCGCGGCAGACAAGTGCTGCTGTGCCTGCTCCGGCTCCCGGCACCGCACCAGCGCGCGGTGGGCCCAGTAATGCCCGGCAGCGGCGAGTTCGACATTGGCAGCACTGCCCGCCACCCGCGCAAAGGCCTCTCCGGCAAGCGAGCAATAGCCCAGCCGCCACGATGACAGCCCTTCGACCCACGCACCTTCCGCGACCCACTCTCCCGAGCCTTCGGCCACGGTGCGTGCGAGCTCCAGAGCGGCGTTGTCGTTGTTCTCGATATAGTGGCTCCACGCCACGCGCTGACGCCACTCGGCCCGCGCATCGCTGGAGAGCATCGGATCCACTTCGGCGAGCAGGCGCTGCGCTTCGCCGGGATTGTCAGCCTTGATCGCCTCGAGGATCAGGCTCGCCGTGGCGCTTGGCATGGTGCCGTCGTTGACGGAGCGCGGCAGGATGCGCTTGGGCGCATAGGGTTGGCGCGCAAAGCCCTGTGCGCTCGGAAGGGGTGGCAGATAGCTGACCCCGCGCTTCGCCCCCATCTTGGCGAGCTGTTCAGCCTGGGGGAGATCGGTGCCGGCGGCGAACCAGCTTGCGATCTGTTCGGCCGAAACCTTGGGACTTTTGGCGTGGGTGTAAAATTCGGCGCGCGCGGCCTGGGTCAGGATGCCTTCGGGGCGCTGGGCGAGCAGGTTTTCGACCACATCCCACTGTTCGGCATCAATCGCGGCGAAGACCTGACGATAGGCATTGCGCTCCTCCGGCGTCAGCACCGGCGCAATCGCCGTCTCGGCCGGGGTCGCGCCATTCCAGCGCGCCACCAGATCGCCCGATTGCGCGGCGAGCGGCGCAGGCAGAGTCGCGGCGGCCAATATTGTCGCGGTCAGCACGCGCAGGCGAAGTTTCATTGTGGGGGCGACCATTGCGTCCATCTCCGCCAGAACCGGGCTTTCAGCCGGGGCATGTCCATCAGGGAATCGAGCGTTTCGCTCACGATTACCGGGACTTTGCCACCGGTATGGTTGATTTCGCGTAAAGGATGTTCGGCCGCGTTCGCGCCGATCATCGGCGCTAGGCCGGTGCCAAAGGCGATCACGCGCGCCGGACGCACCAGACTGACGTGATGACGCGTCACCGCGTCCATCCCGCCCGCTGCCAGCATCGCCAGATCGGCCATCGGCGTGTGGCAGGGCAGGGCCGCAGCGATATAGACCGCGCTCTCGTCCAGCCTCATCGCGGCGAGGATATTGGCGAGCAGGCGCCCTTGCGGCCCGGACAGCAGGCGGTCACGGTCTGCTTCTTCAGGCTGAGGCACCAGCACCATCAGCGCGGGTTCGCAGTCCCCACGCGGCGCAATCCGGGGAAAAGCGCGCGCGGTGTCGATCCCTTGCGCCGTCATCCACCATTCGCGGAAGGCGGCCAGATCCTGCGGCGGCGATTCGCCCAGCAGATCGCGGCGCAGCGTTGCTGGGGGCAATGAGTGCGCGGGAGGCAGAGCGCGGGCTGGAACAGATTCGCTCGCTGGGGCAGGTGCCTCAACAATTCCAGCCAGGGCGGGGTGGGCCGCTTTGGTGTCCGCTGGGGCCTTGGCCAAAGGCGCATCGGCCAACCACGCCGTAGCGTCATCCCCATAGTCGCAATCGACCCCCGCCGCGCGCCACCAGGCGAGCGCCGCTTCGAATTCACGCGCTATTGAAAGGTCGGGCCGGCTCATGGAGGGGTCATGCTATCCATCGCGGGTCTTGACTGTCCCCGAGGGTGTTAGCAAGTGGACAATCAAGCCATATCGCCAGACTGTGCGGCCTGCGCGCCCAATACCAACAAGGATCAGGAAAGCCCCATGATCGAACGTGAATCAATGCCCTGCGATGTCGTGATCGTCGGGGGTGGTCCTGCGGGGCTGGCAGCCGCGATCCGCCTGAAGCAGATCAACGCCGACCTCGAAGTGATCGTGCTGGAAAAAGGCTCTGAAATCGGAGCGCACATCCTGTCGGGCGCGGTGGTCGATCCCAAGGCGCTGGACGAGCTGCTGCCCGAATGGCGCGATCAAGGGTGTCCGATGGCGCAGACCCCGGTGACCGACAATTGGCACTGGGTGCTGTCGAAGACCGGCAAGACCTCGATTCCCCACGCAATCATGCCGCCGCTGATGAGCAATCACGGCTGCTACACCGGCTCGCTGGGCAACATGACGCGCTGGCTGGCCGAACAGGCCGAAGGGCTGGGCGTGATGGTGTTCCCCGGCTTCCCGGCCGCCGAAGTGATGTTCGATGAAAGCGGCGCGGTCGCCGGCGTCATCACGCAGGACATGGGCGTGGCGGCAGATGGCAGCCACAGGGGCGATTTCCAGCCCGGTATGGAGATCCACGCCAAGTACACCCTCTTCGCCGAAGGTGCGCGCGGCAACCTCACCAAGCGCATGAAGGCCAAGTACGACCTCGAGGCAAACTGCCAGCCGCAGGTCTATGGCCTCGGCATCAAGGAATTGTGGGACATCGATCCCAAGAAGCACAAGCCGGGCCGCGTGATCCACACGCAGGGCTGGCCGCTCACCGAAAGCGAAAGCTGGGGCGGGGGCTTCCTCTACCATCAGGCCAATGGTCAGGTGGCGCTCGGCTTCGTGACCGCGCTCGATTACAAGAATCCCTGGGTCTCCCCCTATCAGGAATTCCAGCGCTGGAAGAACCACCCGGCGATCCGCGAATATCTCGAAGGCGGCAAGCGCGTCAGCTACGGCGCGCGCGCAATCAACGAGGGCGGGTGGCAGTCGGTGCCCAAGCTCGCCTTCCCCGGCGGGGCGCTGATCGGCTGCGCGGCGGGCTTCGTCAACGTGCCGCGCATCAAGGGCAGCCACACCGCGATGAAGAGCGGAATGCTGGCGGCCGAAAGCATCGCGGCGGCGATTGCGGCGGGCAGCGCTAACACCGAACTGGCCGATTACGACGCAGCCGTCCGCTCCAGCTGGATCGCGACCGAGCTCAAGGTCGTCCAGAACGCCGAGCCTGCGGTCGCCAAGTTTGGCGGCGATATCGGGACGGTGCTGGCGGGCATCGACATGTGGATGCGCACTTTGAAGATCGGCCTGCCGATCAGCATGAAGCACCACAAGGACTACACCATGACGGGCCGCGCCGATCTCTATCCGAAGATCGACTACCCCAAGCCCGACGGCGTGATCACCTTCGACCGCCTCACCAATGTCGCCTACAGCTACACCAACCACGCCGAGGACCAGCCCTGCCACCTGCAGGTGAAAGACCTCGAGCTGCAGAAGGTGAGCGAACTCGGCGTCTTCGGTGGGCCCTCGGCGCGCTACTGCCCGGCGGGGGTCTACGAATGGCTGACTGACGAGAAGACCGGCGAACCCAAGTTCCAGATCAACTCGCAGAACTGCGTCCACTGCAAGACCTGCGACATCAAGGACCCCAATCAGAACATCAACTGGGTGACGCCCGAGGGTGGCGGCGGGCCGAACTATCCGAATATGTAAGGCGCGCGCGATGCCGGTGACCGAGACCGATTGGGAGA
The DNA here is from genome assembly GCF_046452395.1 of Erythrobacter sp. W302b. Lineage (NCBI taxonomy): Bacteria > Pseudomonadati > Pseudomonadota > Alphaproteobacteria > Sphingomonadales > Erythrobacteraceae > Erythrobacter > Erythrobacter sp. W302b. Next base: position 1,059,948 of record NZ_JBKFDH010000001.1, read on the forward strand.
ATGCGGCACCGGCGAGTCTCGCGATGTTCGGGATCGACCGGCGTTCGGCCATGGCAGGCGGTCTTGCCGCGCTGTCCTTCGCGCTGCTCGGCTGCGAGGTGTCCGCGGCCAAGCCGCCCCGCCGCATGGCCGCGCGCGACTGGATCGAACGGCAGGGCGAGTTGGCGCGCGCGCTCAAGGGCGGGCAGGTCTCGGCGCTGCAATGGATGGCCGAGGCCGAGCGGCTGGCGGAGGAAATTGACGTCGCCGAGCTGATGGCCGAGCTGGACCGCGCGCAGGTAGTCCAACAGGCGCTCCCCACGACCAACGACCCGCGCAAGAGTGCCATCCGCTTCCTCGACGCAGACGGCGCGCCGCGCAAGCTCGGCTACGGGGCGGCGCTGTTCGCATTCGCGCCGCACAATGTCATCACCCCTCACGGGCACCGCCACATGGTCTCCTCGCACCTCGTGGTCGAAGGCGCGTTCCGGGTGCGCAATTTCGACCGGCTGGGGGACGAGGACGGGGCGATGATCGTGCGCCCGACCCGCGATTACATTGCCCGCACGGGCCAGCTTTCAGCCATGACCCCGGAGCGCGACAATATTCACTGGTTCGTCCCGCAAGGCGGCCCTGCCATGACCTTCGATGTGATCATCTCCGGGATCGATCCGGGCGAGGCCGATTACGAGATCGAAGCGATCGATCCGCTGGGCGGCACGATGCGCCCCGATGGTGCCATCCGCGCCGCCAAGATCGACTTCGAGGCAGCGTCCGACAAATACACGGCGGCGGTCTAGCGCCGACATGCCCGTCACCGAAACCGCCTACGCCAAGATCAACCTTGCGCTGCACGTCCGCAGGCGGCGGGAGGATGGGTATCACGCGCTCGAGACCCTGTTCGCCTTCGTCGATGCGGGCGATGTGCTGAGCGCCATGCCCGCCGCGCAGGACAGCGTCACCACGCTGGGTGAATTTGCAGGGGTGCTCGACAATCCCTTCGACAACCTCGTCGCCCGCGCGCTGAACGCTCTCCCGCGCGCGCAGGGCCTTGGCGTTACGCTAGAGAAAAATCTCCCCGTTGCGGCGGGTCTCGGCGGTGGGTCGGCGGATGCAGGGGCGGTGTTTCGGATTGTGGAGGCGCTCCATGGCCTGCCCGAGGACTGGCAGGCGCGGGCAGCAAAACTCGGCGCGGATGTGCCTGCCTGCGTGCTGAGCCGCACCCATATCGGCCTCGGCACCGGCACCGAGCAGCTTGATGTCGAGGACGACCTTGCCGGAACCCCCGTGCTGCTGGTCAACCCGAGGGTGCCGCTTGCGACCGGGCCGGTGTTCAAGGCGTGGGACGGGGTGGACAGGGGCGCGCTTCCCCAGGGCCCGGCCAGCCGGATCGCGCGGGAAGGGCGCAACGACCTCGAAGCCCCCGCCATCAGCCTCTGCCCGGTGATCGCCGAGGTGCTGGCGGCCCTCCAGGCCACCAACCCGTGGCTCGCCCGCATGTCCGGCTCGGGCGCGACCTGCTTTGCGCTCTATAACACCCCCGAGGCGCGCGATGCGGCGGCGGGAGCCATGCCGTCCGGCTGGTGGACCATGGCAGGGCGGCTGCGGTGATCGCTCCAAACTCCGTTCGTGTCGAGCGTAGTCGAGACACCCTGCACAAGCCTCTCGACTTCGCTCGCGGCGAACGGAGGTGGGGGCATGAGTGAAGCCTTCCGCCAGCTTGGCACGCCCACCCCCGGCGGGATCGTCTGCACTGCCGACCACGCCTCCAACGCCGTGCCCGCCGACATCCCCCTTGGAATCCCCGAACACCTGCTGCACGAACACATTGCCCTCGATATCGGCACCGAGGCCATTGCCGAGCTGCTGGCCCGCGACCACGCCATCCCCGCCCACATCGCCGCGTTCAGCCGCCTCGTCTGCGACCTCAACCGTGAGGAGAGCGCCCCCGGCCTCGTCCCGCCGGAGAGCGACGGACACCTGATCCCCGGCAATGTTGGCGCGGACCGCGAGGCGCGGCTGGCCCGCTTCCACCGCCCCTACCACACCGCGCTGGAGCAGTGGCTGGCGGCGGCCGATCCCGCTCTGATCCTCTCGCTCCACTCCTTCACCCCGCGCCTTGCCACCTCCGAGGCGGCGCGGCCGTGGCAGGTGGGGGTGCTCTACAATCAGGACGAGCGCGCCGCGCGGATCGCGATTCCGCTGCTCGAAGCCGAAGGGCTGATGGTCGGGGACAACCTCCCCTATTCGGGGCGCGATCTCAATTACACCATGAACCGCCATGCCGAAGCGCCTGGCCGACCTTACCTCGGCATCGAGCTGCGCCAGGATCTTGTTGAGACCCCCGATGCTCACATGCGCTGGGCGACATTGTTGGCGAATATTGCGCAAAGGGTTGCGTCAGCGCTTCGCTAGAGGCAAGGGCGTGTCGTAAATTGCCGCTAACGGGAAATCTTATGTCGCAGAAGTTTGACAAGTCGAAGCTCCCCAGCCGCCATGTCTCGGTTGGCCCGGAGCGCGCGCCGCATCGCTCCTATTACTACGCGATGGGCATGACCGAGGAAGAGATCGCCGCCCCCTTCGTCGGCGTGGTCAGTGCCGGGAACGACTCGGCGCCCTGCAACACTACCTTGAACGCGCAGGCCGATATCTGCCGCGAGGGCGTGATCGCCGGCGGCGGCACCCCGCGCCGGTTCAACACCATCACCGTCACCGACGGGATCGCGATGGGCCACCAGGGGATGAAATCCTCGCTTATCAGCCGCGAGGTGATCGCGGATTCGATCGAGCTTTCGATGCGCGGGCACTGCTACGACGCGCTCATCGGGTTTGCTGGCTGCGACAAGAGCTTGCCGGGCATGATGATGGCGATGTTGCGGCTCAATGTGCCCGCGATCTTCGTTTATGGCGGGTCGATCCTGCCGGGCAGCCATGATGGCAAGGACGTGACGGTCAAGGACGTGTTCGAGGCGGTCGGGCAATATGCCGCCGGGAATTGCCCGCTCAAGGATCTGATCGCGCTGGAAAAGGTCGCCTGCCCCGGGCACGGCGCCTGCGGCGGCCAGTACACCGCCAACACCATGGCCTGCGTGGGCGAGGCGATCGGGTTGTCCCTGCCCAACAGCAACATGGTGCCTGCGCCCTATAAGAACCGCGCTGAAATCGCGACGGCGGCGGGCAAGCAGGTGATGGAACTGCTTGCGCTGAACCTGAGGCCGCGTGACATCTGTACCCGCGAAGCCTTTGAAAATGCTGCGCGCGTCGTCGCTGCCACCGGGGGCTCGACCAATGCGGGGCTGCACCTGCCCGCGATGGCGAGCGAGGCGGGTATCGCCTTCGACCTGTTCGATGTCGCCGAGATCTTCAAGACCACCCCCTACATCGCCGATCTGCAACCCGGCGGACGCTACGTGGCCAAGGACATGTATGACGCGGGCGGGGTCTATATGCTGATGAAGACGATGCTCGAAAATGGTCTCCTCCACGGCGATTGCATGACCGTGACGGGCAAGACCTTGGCCGAGAACATCGATCAGGTCACCTGGAACCCTGATCAGAAGGTGATCTACGACGTAAAGACCCCGCTCAGCCCCACCGGCGGCGTGGTTGGCCTCAAGGGCAGCCTGGCGCCAGACGGGGCGATCGTGAAGGTCGCCGGGATGGCGCGGCTTCAGTTCACGGGCCCGGCGCAGGTGTTCGATTGCGAGGAGGATTGCTTTGCCGCAGTCGAAGCGCGCCAGATCCAGGAAGGCGCGGTGATCGTGATCCGCTACGAAGGGCCCAAGGGCGGCCCGGGGATGCGCGAGATGCTCTCCACCACCGCCGCGCTCTACGGGCAGGGCATGGGCGAGAAGGTCGCGCTGATCACCGACGGGCGCTTTTCGGGCGCGACGCGCGGCTTCTGTATCGGCCATGTCTGCCCCGAAGCTGCGGACGGCGGCCCCATCGGCCTGATCGAGGATGGCGACATCATCAGCATCGATGCAGAGGCCGGCACGATCGAACTCGATGTGCCCGAGGACGTGCTGGCCGAACGGCGCAAGTCCTGGCAGCCGCGCACCAATGACTATCAGTCGGGCGCCCTGTGGCGTTACAGCCAGATCGTCGGCCCCGCGCGCTATGGGGCCATCACCCATCCGGGTGCTAAGGCGGAGACCCATGTGTTTGCGGATATCTAGCACGCTCGCGGGCTTGGCTGTGCTGGCAGGCTGCGGCGCGGCGGAAAGCGTGCCGCCACCGGGCGACGAGGTCGCCTGCGCGATTGGAGCAGGCGCGGCGCTCTCGTCAGTCTGCACGCTTGAGCGGGTGGGGAATGACGTCATTCTTCACCACCCCGGCGGCGGCTTCAGGCGGCTGACCCGCGATCCTGCAACCCGCGCGCTTGCTCCGCGAGACGGGGCCGAGGTGCTGGTGCCCGAACAGGGCGGGGCGGGTGTGGAGGCCTTTGCCATCGGTGCGGACCGCTATCTGATCCCCCGCACGCTCCTCGATCCGCCGCAAAAGTGACCGCCGCACAGGTCCTTACCGCCGCCCAGATGCGCGCTGCCGAACAGTCGCTGTTCGATGCTGGGACCAGCGTTTCGGACTTGATGGGGATCGCGGCGGGCGGCGCGGCCGAGTGGATCCGCCGGATCGCCGGAGGACGCGCGGTGACGGTTCTGTGCGGCCCCGGCAACAATGGCGGAGACGGCTATGTCATCGCTCGCGTCTTGCGGGAGGCGGGCAATGCGGTGGCCGTGATCGCGCCGCTCGACCCCGCAACCGATGCCGCCAAAGCAGCGCGGCGGCGGTGGGACGGGCCGGTCAGCACGGCCGGAGGGGCGGCGGGCGATGTCTTCGTCGACTGCCTGTTCGGTTCCGGCCTAGCGCGGCCCCTGATCGCCGAGCACGCCTTGCTGCTGCGCGATCTGGCAGGGCGGCATCGCTACAAGGTCGCGGTCGATGTGCCCTCGGGGATTGCCAGCGATAGCGGCGCGGTGCTGAACGAGCGGCTGCCCGCCTATGACCTGACCCTCGCGCTGGGCGCGTGGAAGTTCGCGCATTGGAGCCTGCCGGGCCGGGCATTGATGGGGCAGATGCGGCTTGTACCGATCGGGATCGCTCCCGTTGCAGGAGCGGCGGAGCTGGTCGAACGGCCTCGCCTCAGCGCCCCCGCCGCTGACAGCCACAAATATCGGCGCGGGCTGCTTGGCATCCTTAGCGGAGCCATGCCGGGGGCGAGCCTGCTCGCCGCTGCCGCTGCCCAACGCGCGGGCGCGGGCTATGTGAAGCTGTTCGCCGATCACGCCGATCCGCGCACGCCGCCCGACGTGGTGACCGACTGTGCGCCGCTGGCCGAGGCGCTGGCTGATGCGCGCATCGCTGCGGTGCTGGTTGGGCCGGGCCTGGGCCGCGATGAAGCGGCGCGTGCCAGGGTTGAAGCAGCCTTGGCACAGGCGCGCGCCCTGGTGCTCGATGCCGATGCGCTGATGCTGCTCGCCCCCGCGATGCTCACCCGCGAAGTACCCATGCTAGCCACCCCGCATGACGGCGAGCTTGAGGCCCTGTGCCGCAGCTTTGGCGTCATCGCGGAAACCCGCCGCGACCGGGCTCTGGCACTGGCGAAGGTCAGCGGAATGGTCGTGCTCGCCAAAGGGCCGGACAGCATCGTTGCCGCGCCTGACGGCCGCCTCGCGCTCGGGCCGCCCGCGCCCAGCTGGCTGTCGGTGGCCGGAACGGGCGATGTGCTCGCCGGGATTGCCGCCAGCCGCATGGCGAACGGTGCCGATCCCTTCAGCGCTGCCTGCGAGGCGCTGTGGCTCCATGGCGAGGCCGCGCGGCGGGCCGGGGCGGCTTTCACGCCGACGCAGCTTGCCGAACGGGTGTCCGAGGCGCTAGCGGCCTGCCTGTGACCGATCTTGAAACCATCATCCGCCTCGCCGCCAAAGGCGACGGCGTGACCCTGTCCGGCCGCCATATCGCAGGCGGCGTGCCCGGCGACATGGTGGACGAGGGAGGCACCCTCACGCCGGGCCCGCATCACATCGCGCCCGCCTGCCGCCATTTCGGCGTGTGTGGCGGCTGTCTGTTGCAGCACGCAGACGACACAGCGCTCGCCGCGTTCGTCGAGGGTCGTGTGGTCAATGCCGCGCGGGGGCAGGGGCTGGAACCGGCCGAACTGCTCCCCGTGCACCTCTCCCCGCCTGCCACCCGCCGCCGCGCAGGCCTCCATGGACTGCGCACGGCCAAGGGCGCTGTGCTGGGTTACCGTGAGGGCGGCTCGCACCGCGTGGTCGATCTGGCCGAATGCCCGGTGCTGCACCCCGCGCTGGTCGCGCTGACCGCGCCGCTCCGGCAGTTTGTGGCGGCGCATGGGCCAAAGGGGATGGTGGGGATCGATCTGACCTTGGCGGATCAGGGCGTGGAGGCGTGTCTCACCCACTTCCCGCTCGAAGGGCTCGGCCCGACCGAAGCGGCGCTCGATTTCGCGCGCGAACAGGGCCTTGCACGCCTTTCCTTCGATCAAGGCTACGGTCCAGAGACCGTCTGGGAGCCCGAACCGGCGACGGTGACCCTGTCGGGCGTTCCGGTGAGCCTGCCGCCCGGCGCCTTCCTTCAGGCGACCCATGATGCCGAGCATGTGATGGCCTCCGATGCCGCCGAATGGCTGGCGGGTGCACGGGTTGTCGCTGACCTGTTCGCGGGGCTCGGCACTTTCGCCTTTGCGCTGCGAGGGGGAAGCAAGGTGCTGGCGGTCGAAGCGGAGCGCGCGGCCCACCTCGCGTGCAAAGCGGCGGGGGCGATCAGCGGGGGCCGGGTGCTGGCGCTCCACCGCGATCTGTTCCGTTCGCCGCTTCAACCTGAGGAGCTTAACCGCTTCGAGGGTATCCTGCTCGATCCGCCGCGCGCTGGCGCCCGGGCCCAGGTCGCGGAAATCGCCGCGAGCACGGTGTCGCGGGTGGTCTATGTCAGCTGCAACCCTTCAAGCTGGGCGCGCGATGCGGCGGTGCTGGCCGAGGCCGGGTTCCGGCTTGCGAAGCTGCGCCCGGTCGGCCAATTTCGCTGGTCGACCCATGTCGAATTGGTCAGCTATTTCGAGCGTTAAGCGCGCAAGCTTTCAAGGATTCGAGCTTCCAGCCACGCGCGGTGTTCCGGCTCGACATAGGCGTGGCCTGCACCTTCGCAGCGCGCAATCCGCGCATCGTTCCTGTCCCACGCGGTTTCGAACACTTGCGCGGTGCGGTCTGCCGTGGCGACGAGGATGCGGACCGAACCGGTGAAGCCTGCCAGTCCGGCGGCCATGTCCTGCGCAAGGTTCGATGGCGGCGGGGGCGGGCGCAGGGCGTGGACGATGCCGCGCGCCAGCTTGCCGAGATTCACACCGCCGCCCAGCAAGCGCATGATCTCGCGCGGGTTTTTCAGTTTTTCCAGATAGCGCGCGCGGATCGCAGCCGGGGGCGGGGTGTCGTCCCCCGCGCCATGGCTTTCGTCCTGCTCGATCGTCCAGGGGTTCGACAGCACCAGCCCATCGCAGCCCGCACCGCCTGCCAGCATCAGCGCCGAGGCGGCATCGCAATTGCCGAAGGCGACCACCCGAGCGAGCTGTGGCACCATCGCGCGGAAGGCATCGACGGCGCAGGCAATGTCCTTGGCGGAATGGCGAAACCCGCGGTTCTCGCCTTCGCTGTCCCCGATCCCGCGCCGGTCGAACCGGAACACCGGGAAGCCTGCGCGGGCGATCCGCGCGGCCATGTCGGCCTGACCGCCAAACGCGCCCGAGCGGATCTCGTTGCCGCCGCTGACGATCAGCAGCCCGGTCGTCCCCGGCGCTGTGTCGAGCGTGCCGGCCAGCGTCAGACTCCCGCAACCAAAGGTGTGAGACAGGCGCGTCATGCGGCTGAATTCCTGATACTTTCAGCAATCATTCCGGCGAGACAATCGGCTTGCCCTGCGTCCTCGTCAGGCTCGGCGCGCAGCCATAGGCCGGGGCCGCCGACCATGCTTTGGGCAATGTCGGACTGGCCGGGGCCGAGCGTCGGCTCTGCGGTTTCGAGTTCGCGGATCATCGCCGCGCCAAGGGGCCAGCCGCCGAGCACCAGACCGCTCTCGCGCCCTCGCACCATCAGCCCATCTGACGTCTCGGCCATTCCCGCCTCGCGGGCGGCAATAGTGCGCGCGCGGATCATGCCGCGCAGCAGCTTGGGGCCGCTTTGCGCGGCGTAGTGCCAGCCGGGCAACGTCGCCGGTGAGATCAGCGCCCCCGCGCGGATCGCCAGCACGTGGGTCGCGCCCAGCGCTTCGCTGGCAGCGATCATGCCCGCGCGCCAGCCTGCCAGTGTCTGATAGTCGAGGGGAGCAAGGCTCTCGTTGCAGCCCGGTAGATCGGGCAGCAGCGTGTCGATCCCGGCTGCGTCCAGTCGTCGCATGACTTCCACCGTGAACCGGCGCAGCTTGTTCGCCTCGTCAAACCAAGCCGGGCACACAAGCACCCGCGCCGGGCGGGCGCGATCGAAGGCGACCAGCAATTCCTCGGACGGCGGTCCGCCATCGGGGGCCGGATGGTTCCATGTGAAAATCACCCGAGAGGCACCCTGGAGGGGGGCAAGACCGACCTAGCGTGCGTCGAGCTTGGCCCGCGCAAACGCCAGCAGACCGCCGTAGGTTTCCAGCATCTCGCCATCGACATCGTCATCCTCGATCACGATGCCGAGCCGGTCTTCCATTTCGGTCAGGAGCCCCGCGACCGCCATCGAATCCAGCTCCGGCAGGTGGCCGAACAACCCTGATTCCAGACCGAAGGCAGCGGCCTGCGCCGGGTCAAGCCCCAGCACATCGGCGATCAACGCCTTGAGTTCGCTATCGAGCGCTGCCTCGCCTGCTGCGCTTTCGATGTTCGGAATGGTGGTCATTGATGCCCAAATCCCCGTATTCGGCCCAGCGTATTCGGCCGTGGCGGCGGGGCTTAGCCACGCGCGCGGCCGGGTGCAAGCACTGCGGGGCCGCAGGTGCGCGCCTCAGGCTGCGCTGCGGCGCAGAAGTCGCTTGGCGAGCGGGGGCCAGCTTTTGGGCTGTGCCGGGTCGAGACAATCGATGCGGAAACGTGGACGCACGTCCTCCATCCAGTCGGCCTTGTAGCCCTGATCGCCGGTGCCAAAGTCAACGAGCTCAACGCGGTCCACATCGATCACGTGCTGGAACAGGGCCGCCGTCAGCGTGGTTCCGGCAGAGAGCGGCTTATGGCTCTCAAGATGAGCGAGCTTGTGGATATAAGCAATTGAATTTTCGACAGTCCAGCATTGCGCCGCGACAGCGAGGTCGTCTGCACGGGCCACTCCCAGCCGCAGTCGTCCGGCTGCGCCTTCGGCTTCAGCGAAGGCGCGCAGCATGGCGGGCTGATCCTCGGCGGGTTTCCAGCTTGCGGCATAGATCGCCTCGTAATCCGCCCAGACATCCGCGTCGAAGTGGGTGAGCACCTCCACCTCGACCTTCTTCGCCTTGCGCTTGAGCGTCGTGCGCAGCGGGCCAGGGCGGCTTTCCCAATAGGCGGCAAAGCTGCGCCCGCGCACGGGGAGGATGTGATTGATATCGCAGGGCTCCACCACGACTTTCCAGCCAGCGTTACGGAATGCGCGGGCGAGCCGTTCGGCCGATCCATCCTCGCTCGGCACGGGTTCGAGCGTCACCCGGTGGCCGCGCGTCTTCAACTGCCGCGCAATCGCTTCGAGCAAACTGTCACCCGCCGCTCCCGCCGGAGCAAGCTCGCGCCAGGTGAAGCTGTACCAGTTGCGCAAGGGTGCGATTCGCCCGCGGTCCTCCGTCAGAGCCAAGGCCGCGGCACTATCGGCGTCGCTCGCCATCGCGATCAGTGGCACGAGTCCGGTCTCGGCCAGCAGCGCAAACCACTCGGCCCGGTCGAACGGCGCGGGGGTGCTGCTGCCTGCGCCTTTGGCGCGCAAGGCTTGCAAGACGTTAACGCTATCGTGATACCGCGCTTCGATCACTGTAGTAGAACGCTCCTGACTATGCCGCACCAGCCCGATCCCGCCTTGCGTCCGCTCGACCACCTTGCCGAACTGGCGGGGGCGGCGGGGCGTGGGGACAGGCCTGCGCTGGTGCTGCGCGAGGGCACGCTTAACCACAATCAGTTAAGACAGCGTGTTGGCCAGCTGGCGATGTGGCTGATCGAGATGCTGCCCGAGCCTGGCGCACGGGTGGCAAGCTGGGCGGCCAAGGGCGAGCTGACCTGCCTGCTGCCGCTCGCGGCCGCGCGGGCGGGGCTGGTGCATGTGCCGATCAACCCGCTGCTCAAGCGTGCGCAGGTGGCGCATATCCTTGCCGATAGCGGGGCACAGTTGCTGATCGGGACGCCGTCGCGGCTTGCTGCGCTGGAGCCGGGCGATCTGCCGGAGGCGTGCCATGTGCTGGAGGAGGAGGCCGCCCTGGCGCAGGCCGACAGCTTCGGCGCGCTGGGGCCATCGGCGATCCCGCCGTCAACGCTGGCGGCGATCCTCTATACCTCGGGCTCGACCGGCAGGCCCAAGGGCGTGATGCTCAGCCATGCCAATATGTGGCTCGGCGCGGTCAGCGTGGCGCATTACCTTGGGCTTGCTGAGGACGACGTGACGCTGGCGGTGCTGCCGCTGTCCTTCGATTACGGGCAGAACCAGTTGTTCAGCACGTGGTATGCGGGTGGGTGCGTGGTGCCGCTCGATTTTCTCTTCCCCAAGGATGTCGCCAAGGCCTGCGCGAAGCATGGCGTGACGACTCTCGCCGCGGTGCCGCCCCTGTGGGTGCAGCTGACCGAGATCGACTGGCCCGAGGAAGCCCGCACGTCGCTCCGGCGGCTCACCAATAGCGGCGGGGCCTTGACGGTGGATCTGGTCCGTTCGTTGCGCGGCCAGTTCCCTGACGCGCGCCTGTTCCCGATGTATGGTCTGACCGAGGCGTTCCGGTCGACTTTCCTCGATCCGGCATTGGTGGATTTGCATCCAACTTCAATGGGTAAGGCCATACCCTTCGCAGAGATTCTCGTTATCGACGATGCCGGTAACGTCGCGGCGGACGACGAGGAGGGCGAGCTGGTCCATTGCGGCCCGCTGGTTGCACAAGGCTATTGGCAGGACCCCGAGCGCACGGCGGAGCGGTTCAAGCCTGCACCGGCGGCATCGACCTATGGCGGTATGGCGGTGTGGTCGGGCGACCGGGTCCGGCGCTCTGCCGACGGGTTGCTCTATTTCGCCGGACGCCGCGATGCGATGATCAAGAGCGCAGGCAACCGCATCAGCCCGCAGGAAATCGAGGAGGCGGCGCTGGCCACAGGCCTCGCTGCCGAGGCGGTGGCGCTCGGCGTGGCGCATCCGCGGCTTGGCCAAGCGGTGCATCTGGTGGTGCGCGGCACTGCGGATGAAGCGGCGCGGGCCGAATTGCCCAAGCGGCTCCAGCGCGATCTGCCCAATTTCATGCAGCCCCAGCATATCCATTGGCGCGAGACGATGCCGCTCAATCCCAATGGCAAGATCGACCGCACGGCCTTGCAGGACCAGCTCAGTCAGGAATTTGCCCCATGAAGCCCGTCGGCCCGATCCCAGCTGGTTACGAGACGATCGAGGGCGAACTCGCCATCGGCGGCAAGCGCGCGAGCGAATTGGTGGCCGAGGCGGGGCGCACGCCGCTGTTCGTCTATTCGCGCGCCCACCTTGATGCGCGGGTGGCGGAATTGCGTGCGGCTTTGCCGGCGCGGGTGGGGCTGAACTATGCGGTGAAGGCCAACCCGCACCGCGCGGTGATCGGCCACATGGCGCCGCTGGTGGATGGCTTCGACATCGCCTCTTCGGGTGAACTGGCGCTGTGCGTCGCTGTGGGGATCGATCCCCGGCGCATCAGCTTTGCCGGACCGGGGAAGCGTGACGATGAGCTGGAGGCCGCGATTGCCGCAGGCGTGACGCTCAATTGCGAAAGCGAGGGTGAGGGCGCGCGCGCGGTCGCCATCGGCCAGCGGCTTGGCACGGCGCCGCGCATCGCGATCCGGGTCAATCCCTCCTTCGAAATGAAGGGGTCAGGAATGAAAATGGGCGGCGGGGCCAAGCAATTCGGCGTCGATGCCGATCGCGTGCCCGATCTGGCCCGCCAGCTGATCGGCGAAGGGGCCGAGTGGCGTGGGCTCCACATCTTCACCGGCAGCCAAACGCTGAGTGCAGACGCTATCATCGAAGCTCAGGGCAATGTGCTCGAACTGGCTGCCGAACTGGCCGACGCGATCGGCCATGGCCTGCCCAAGCTGAACATGGGCGGGGGACTGGGCATTCCCTATTTTCCGGGCGATACGCCGGTCGATCTGACGCGGGTGGGTGCGGCTTTGGCCGAACGTGTGGCCGATTTGCCGCCGGTCCTCGCGCAAACCGAGCTGTGCATCGAGCTCGGCCGTTATCTCGTCGGCGAGGCGGGCGTGTATCTGACCCGCATCATCGACCGCAAGGTTAGCCACGGCGTGACTTACCTGGTTACGGACGGCGGGCTGCATCACCAGCTCGCTGCCTCGGGCAATTTCGGCACTGTGGTGCGCCGCAATTATCCCTCAGCGATTGCAACACGATACGGGGCCGAAGCGACCGAGGCCGTCAACATCGTCGGCTGCCTGTGCACCCCGCTCGATCGGCTCGCCGACAATGCCGCAATGCCGCACGCCGATGTGGGCGATCTGGTCGCGGTGTTCTGCGCGGGGGCCTATGGCGCTACCGCATCGCCCAGTGCCTTCCTCGGTCATGGCCCGGCGGCTGAGCTGCTGATCTGACGCGCCACCACAGCCTGCGTTAATCCCCGCAAACCCGCTGTCCCATCGCGGGATGGGGCCGGATTTGGCGCTGTATAACTAACCAGATGTTCACCATTTCCAGCGACAAGAACCCCCATAACCGGGCGGTCCGTGTTGCAGGTCGCTCCTGCGCTGATACGCGCCGTCCGGCAAGAACTGGCCAAGGATTTTCGACCGATGTTGTACCGTCTGCCCCCGATGCGTCTCGCAGCTCTAGGACTCAGCGCTGCCCTGTTGGCGGGGTGTGCGAGCAGCGGCACGGAACTGCCCTCGGCCAGCTATGGGGACGGCAGCGTCGCTCCTTCCGAAGAATATACCATCGGCCCGCTCGACGAGATCACCATTCACGTCTGGCGCAACCCGGAGCTCAGCGCCGACAAGGTGCGCGTGCGTCCTGATGGCCGCCTGACGATCCCGTTGGTGCAGGACATCCCGGCAGTGGGGAAAACCGCGACCCAGTTGCAGGATTACATCGCGGGCGAGCTCGCGAAATATATCGAGCAGCCGATCGTCTCGGTGATTGTCAACACGCCCGAAGGCAATTTCACGCAGCAGGTGCGCGTGATCGGCGCGACCGGGCAGCCGGCGTCGCTGCCGTACCGCGCCAACATGACCGTGCTCGACGCGATGATCGCGGTGGGCGGGCTCAATGAATTTGCCGCGGGCAATCGCGCTAAGCTGATCCGGCTCGATCATGAAACCGGCAAGCAGGCCGAATACCGGCTGCGGCTGTCGGACCTGATCCGCAAGGGCGATTCAACCGCCAACGTCATGCTCAAGCCGGGTGACACGATCATCATCCCCGAGAGCCGGTTCTAAGGGGCGCGCTGGGGGATGAGCGAGATTTTCGACGAACTGCGCGCGGCGCTGTGGTCAGTTTGGCACCGCCGCTGGGTTGCCATCGCGACCGCCTGGGGCGTGTGTGTGCTGGGATGGCTGATCGTCAGCATGATTCCCAACAGCTACGAATCCAAGGCGCGCGTCTATGTCGATGTGCAGGATGTGCTCTCCAAGCAGCTCGGCATTGCCGGGGACGGCAAGGAAGAGATCATGCGCGTGCGGCAAACGCTGTCGAGCGCGAAGAACCTCGAAAAGGTCGTCACCTCGACCCGGCTGGGCGAAGGCATCACCGAACGCGGCGCGTTGGATTCGATGATCGGCGAGCTGGAGAAGAAGGTCACCGTAACCAGCGAGCAGGATAACCTGTTCGAAATCAAAGCTGCGATTGGTCGCAGCGACCTGTCCGATGCTGAAAACGCCGTGCTGGCGCGCGATGTGGTGCAGAAGCTGCTCGACATCCTGCGCGAGGAACACGTGATCGGCAACCGCACCGGGATCAGCACCGCGATTGGCGATCTCGACCGCCAGCTGGATGAGCGCAAGCTTGAACTCGAGCAGGCCGAGCAGCGCCGTCTGGCGTTCGAGGCGCAATATCCCGATCTGGCTGGCGGCTCGGATAGCCTGTCCACCAAGGTTCAACAGGCCCGCACCGAACTGCGCAATGTCGATGCCGATCTGGCTGCGGCGGACAGCGGCCTTGCGGCGATCTCGTCGCAACTGGCCGCCACGCCGCGCACGATTGCGGGCGGGCCGCAGGCGACCGGCCCGCGCGCCGCGCTGCAACAGGCGCAGACTCAGCTGGCCGAATTGCGCTCGCGCGGGTTGACTGACAGTCACCCCGATGTCGTCTCCACCACCAAGCAGGTCGCGATCCTTGCACGGCAGGCTGCGGCTGCGGGCGATGACGCGGGCGGCACGCCGAACCCCGCCTATGCCTCGCTGATCGCGATCAAGAGCGAACGGCAGGCCACCGTCGAAGCCCTCCAGGCCCGCCGCGCTGCGCTACAAAGCAACTTTGCCGCGCTGATGGCGAGCCAGGCGAGCGAGCCTGCGGTCGCCGCCGAAGCCAACCGCATCAGCCGCGATTACGACGTGTTGCGCCAGAATTACGAAAAGCTGCTGCAAGACCGCGAGGCGCTGCGTACGCGCGGCAAGGTCGAGGACAAGGCCAGCCAGTTCCGCTTCGACATCATCCAGCAGCCTGGCGTGCCGCAAAAGCCCGCCGCGCCCAACCGCCCGCTGTTGTTGTTCGGCGTGCTTCTTGTCGGGATCGGGGCGGGGATCGCTGCGGCCTATGCGCTGGCGCAGCTCAAATCCAGCTTCGCCACGCCGCAGAAGCTGGAGCGCACGTTCGATCTGCCGGTGATCGGCTCGATCTCGCTGACCGTGTCAGACGCCGCCCGCGTGATCGAACGCCGCCGGTTGAGGCAGTTCGCCGGAGCCTGTGCAGGGCTTGGCATGATGTTTGTGATCCTTCTCGCCATCGAGGTCGTTGCGATCGGGTCGATAGCGTGAGGATGGGGGCCAAAGCATGACCGATCAGGGGAAGATCAACCGCGAAGGCGCACGGCCGGCATCGCTGTTCGAGCGCGCCGACGCGACGTTCGGGCTTGGCCCAGTGCGCACGCCGCCAGTGCCGCCGGTGCCTGACGCCGTGCGCCCCGCGCCTGCGCCGCAACCCGCAGCGCCCGCGCCCGTTGCGCCGCAGCCGGTGTCTGTCGCCAAGCCCGCGCCTGTCGCAGCACCCGCTGCGCCTAAACCCGAAGCGCCGCGCGCGGTCGCCTTTGGCGGGCCAATCGTCCCCATCGACCGCGATCATCTGCGCGATGGTGGGCTGATCGTGCCGGAAGACCCGGTCACAGGGCTTCTCGAAGAGTTCCGCATCGTCAAGCGCGAGCTGCTGGCCGATGCGCGCGCGGGCGCCAGTGCACTCGCGCGCCGCATTCTCGTGTGTTCGCCCCATCCGGGCGAGGGCAAGACCTTTTGCGCCACCAACCTCGCCATCGCACTCGCCGCCGAGCGCGGGCTCGAGGTGCTGCTGGTGGATGCCGACGTGGTGAAGCCTTCGGTCGCGTTGCGCCTCGGCATTGATGGCGAGCAAGGCTTGATGGATGCGCTTGCCGATCCGGCGATCCGGCCGGAAAGTCTGGTGATCCGCACTGATATCGAGGGCCTGTTCGTCCTGCCCGCCGGGACCGCCACTTCGCGCGATGCCGAATATCTCGCGAGCGCTCGCACGGGTGAGCTGCTCGACCGGCTCACGCAGGGTGCGCCGGACCGGATCGTGATTTTCGACACGCCGCCCGCGCTTGCTGCCGCGCCCGCCGCCGAATTGGCTCAGCATGTCGGGCAAGCCCTGCTGGTCGTGCGCGCAGACGAAACCAGCCGCGCCGCCCTGGAAGACGCGCAGCAGCTGCTCTCGGCCTGCGGCGATATCAAACTGCTTCTGAATGCCGCGCGCTACAGCCCGTCGGGGCGGCGCTTCGGCACCTATGGCACCAAGGGGAAATGACGATGCGTGCCCGCTCATTAGCAGCCGCATTGCTGGCCGCCGGCTTGATCGCCGCGGCTGCCAATCCGGCTTATGCACAGGCCCAAGATCAGGGATTCGGCCAAGGCCAAGGCCAGGGGGGCGACACCCCCGGCCAGCGCGGCAACCGCGTGGTGCAGCCCTATATCGAGGTCGCGCAGATCGTCTCGGCCGAACTGAGCCCCGGCGATGATGTCGTCACTTTCACGCAAGTGGCGGTGGGTGTCGATATCAACGTGCAGAGCCGCAACAGCGGCGCAGCAGTCTCGGTCCGGTATGAACGCAATATCGGCTACGGCGATGACAGCGTCGACACCGACACGATCAGCGGGATTGCGCGTGGTACGCTGGCGCTGGTGCCCAACACGCTGAGTCTCGAAGCCGGTGCGCTTGCCTCGCGCAGCCGGATCGACGGGGGCGGCGGCACCACCGCCAACCCGCTGGTGCGTGAAGATGCCGAAAGCCGGATCTACAGCTTCTATGCCGGGCCGAGCCTCAACACCCGCGTCGGCGATGTCGATGTGCAGGGCGTGGCGCGCGTCGGATACAACCGCTTCGAGGCCGATGATGCGCTGGTCACGCAGGCGGGCAACACCGTCGATGTGTTTGATGACAGCGTGACCTATCTCGGCCAGCTGCGCGCGGGGATTCGTCCGGGCGAGGTGCTGCCGGTGGGCCTTGCGGTCACGGCAGGGGGCTTTCAGGAAGATATCGGCAACCTCGATCAACGGGTCCGCGATCTGTTTGTGCGCGGAGATGTGACTCTGCCGGTGTCGCGCACGCTCGCTCTGGTGGCGGGTGCGGGCTACGAGGATGTCCAGATTTCGAGCCGCGATGCGCTGCGCGATGCCAATGGCGTGCCGGTGATCGGCTCGGATGGCCGCTTTGTCACCGATCCCAATGCCCCGCGCCGGATCGCCTTCGATGTCGATGGCCTGCTGTGGGATGTCGGCGTGCTGTGGCGGCCGTCCTCGCGCACCAGCCTTCAGGCTTCGGTCGGGCGGCGCTATGATTCCACCACCTATTACGGCACCTTCACCTATGTCCCCAGCCAGCGCAGCGCCTTTGCTGTGGTGGCCTATGACGGGGTGAGCGGTGTTGGCGGCACGCTCAACAATGCGCTGGCGGGCCTTTCGAGCGATTTCGAGGCGATCCGCAACCCGGTGACGGGCGATTTCGGCGGGTTGGTCAGCGGCACCGAAGGGCAGGCGCTGATCGGCGGCATCGGCTCGACTCGCTCCGCCGCCTTCCGTGGGCGCGGGGTGCGCGCGTCGTATCAGCGCACGATGGGCCGCACCGAGGCGGCGCTTGGCGCGGGCTATGATCGGCGCACCTTCATCGCGGCGGCCGGGACGGTGCTCGCACCGGTTAACGGGCTGACGGATGAGAGCTACTACGTGATCGGCGGTCTCACCCGCCAGATCGGGCAGGATGCGAACATCACCGCCAATGCCTACGTCAACTGGTTCAACGCGGCCGGTAACAACAACGACGTGACGGCGATGGGCGCTTCGGCGGCCTACAATCAGTCAATCACCCAGCGGCTCGTGGGCCGGGCTGCGATCGCGGTCGATTACTTCGACAGCGAATTCACCGCCCAGGACTTCGCCTTTGCCACCGCGCTGGTTGGCCTGCGCTACAATTTCTGACGGGATAAGCGGCTCATGTACGAACAATTCTACGGCTTCAGCGGGCGACCCTTCCAGCTCACCCCCGACCCGCAGTTCTATTTCGAAAGCACCAGCCACAAGAAGGCGATGAGCTATCTTGGCTATGGCCTCGCGCAGGGTGAGGGCTTCATCGTCATCACTGGCGAGGTCGGCGCGGGCAAGTCGACACTGGTCGCGCACCTGATGGAGCGGATCGATCCGGCGGCGCTGACGGTGGCGCAGGTCGTCACCTCCGCGCTCGACGGGGCCGAGGTGGTCCATGTTGTGGCACAGGCGTTTGGCCTTCCGGTCGAAGGGCAGGACAAGGCCGCGGCGCTGGGCGCGATCGAGCGCTTCCTTCAGGATGAAGCCCGCGCAGGCCGCCGCTGCCTGCTGGTGGTCGATGAGTGCCAGAACCTTGAGCTGACCGCGCTGGAAGAGCTGCGGATGCTGTCCAACTTCCAGCTTGGCGCGCATCCCCTGCTGCAAAGCCTGCTGCTCGGCCAGCCCGAGTTCCGCCGTATGGTCGCGCATCATCCCGGGCTGGAGCAGCTGCGTCAGCGGATCATCGCGTCCCACCATCTCGAAGCGCTGGATGCCAGCGAGGTCGAACATTACGTGCGCCACCGCCTGCGCCATGTCGGGTGGGACAATCGCCCGATGTTCGATGACGGGTTGCTCGAAAGCCTCTATCGCCACACCGCCGGTATCCCGCGCCGGGTCAATCAGGTGATGAACCGCCTGCTGCTGCTGGGCGCGATCGAGGAATCCGATACCCTCAGCCTTGCCATGCTCGACGATGTGATCGCCGAAATGGCGGCGGACCAGAACCGCGGCGCGCGCGGGGCGAGCGATCTGCGCTCCGCACCCGCCGCTGCGCCGCAGCCTGCCGCGCCGGTCGCGCAGGGCAGCCTGCCCGCTACCGAAGTCGCCGCACTGCTGGCCGAACGCGATGCTCGCACGGCCGAGCTGGAAGCCGCCATCAGCGAATTGCAGGCCGCCGGAATGGGGCAGGGTGCAGACGGCGAGGCGCTTTCGCCCGAGGAAGCCCGCATTGCCGAAGCCCGCTTTGCCACCGCGCTTGAGCGGATCGAAGCGCGGCTCGAGGAGCAGGAGCAATCCTTCCGCCATGTGCTCACCATGCTGATCGAATGGCTTGAGGAAGACCCGTCGCGCGAGGCGGCGTAACGCCATGAATGCCCCCTTCCAGCCTCTCTCCGAACGACTGCCCGGCGATAGTCTTGGCACTGCGCAAGGCATCGTGAACGGTCTGTCGGTCGATGTCGAAGACTGGTTCCAGGTCGGCGCTTTCGAGAACGTCATCGCGCGCGGTGAGTGGGACAGCATCAAGACCCGCGTGGAAGACAATGTCTATCGCGTGATCGATCTGTTCGCCGAAGCCGATGTCAGCGCGACCTTCTTCACGCTGGGCTGGGTGGCGAAGCGGCACCCCAACATGATCCGCCGCATCGCCGACGCGGGCCATGAACTCGCCAGCCACGGCTATGATCATGCGCGGGTGTTCACCATGGACCGCGCGGGCTTTGCCGAAGACATCCGCAAGGCGCGAGCCATCATCGAGGATTGTTCGGGCGTGGCGGTCACCGGCTACCGCGCGCCGAGCTTCTCGATCGACAGCCGCACCCCCTGGGCCTTCGCCGAACTGGCCGAGCAGGGCTATGCCTATTCCTCTAGCGTCGCGCCGGTGGTGCACGATCACTATGGCTGGCCCGAAGCGCCGCGCTTTGCCTTCAAACCGCTGCCGTGGTCGCCGTTGGTCGAGCTTCCGGTCACCACCGCGATGCTGGGCGGGCGGCGCGTGGCGGCAGGCGGCGGCGGGTTCTTCCGCGTGCTGCCCTACGCCTTTTCGCGTTGGGCGATCCGGCAGGTCAACCGTGCCGATGGCCGCCCGGCGGTGTTCTACTTCCACCCCTGGGAGGTCGATCCCGATCAGCCGCGCGTTGCCCACGCGCCCCTGCGGTCGCGCTTCCGGCACTATACGGGCCTCGGCAAGATGGCGGGCAAGTTGCGCGAGCTGGTCCACGAGTTCCGGTGGGGCCGGATGGATCTGGTCGCCCACCGCGAGGCGGCACGAGCCGAGGATCTGTATCTCCCACGCTCAGACGCGGCGACGGCGGATATTGCCGCATGAACGCGCCGGTGAAAGCCGGAACGCATGTGCGCGCCATTGACGTCCGCGATACGCAGGATGTGCGCCGGATCGAAGGCTTCCTCGCCGAAGCGGGCGCGAGCCTGTTTCACCGTCCGGCATGGCTGCAAGCGGTCGAGGCGGGAAGCGGCCAGCGCGCGGCGGGGTTGGTGGCCGAACAGCTCGGCGTGGTGACGGGCTGGCTGCCGCTCACCGAAGTGCGATCGGCGCTGTTTGGCAAGGCCTTGGTATCGAGCGGGTTTGGCGTGGGCGGCGGGATCGTTGCGACAAGCGGCGATGCTGCGGAGGCACTTGCGGCTGCGGCGCAAGACCACGCGGCGCGCGGCGGATTTGCCGGCATTGAAGTGCGGGGCGGGGCGATCCCAAAGGGCTGGGAAAGCTGGTCGGACAAGCATTGCGGCTTTGAACGCGCGCTTGCCGCCGACGACGAAGCGGAACTGCTCGCCATCCCGCGCAAGGCCCGCGCCGAGGTGCGCAGGGGCTTGGGCTTTGGCCACCGCGTCACGGTGGGGCGGAGCGCGGCGGATCTGGCCGCGCATTACGCCTGCTACAGCGAAAGCGTGCGCAATCTTGGCACCCCGGTGTTTCCCAAGCGCCTGTTTGCGGCGATGCTTGAGGCGTTTCCCGCTAGCAGCGACATTCTCACCGTGTGGCAAGGCGATACCCCGCTCGCGAGCGTGCTGAGCTTTTACCACGACGGCGCGGTGCTGCCCTTCTGGGGTGGCGGGGTCTTTGCTGCCCGCGCGGCCCGCGCCAACGAGGTGATGTATTACGAACTGATGCTCCACGCCCGCCGACAGGGCATGACCCGGTTCGACTTCGGGCGCTCCAAGCCCGGCAGCGGGCCATTCGCCTTCAAGAAGAACTGGGGCTTCGAGCCGCAGCCGCTCACCTATGGCGCGTGGACCGCGCCCGGTCAGCCACCGCGCAACATCGACCCGACAGACGCGAGCTATTCCCGCAAGATCGAACTCTGGAAGAAGCTGCCGCTCCCCATCGCCAACACTTTGGGGCCGTGGATCGCGCGCGGGCTTGCGTGATGGGGGAGATCCTGTTCCTCGCCCACCGGGTGCCGTTCCCGCCCGACCGGGGTGACCGCATCCGCTCGCACCACTTGCTGAAGGCATTGGCGCGGCTGGCTCCGGTCCACGTCGGGTGCTTTGCCGATGGCCCAGGGGAGGGTGAGGCCGCGCTCGCCGTCGTGGCCACCAGTCATTGCATCGCGCCGCGCAACAAGCCGCTGCCGCTCGCCGGGGTTGAGGCGGTGCTGTCGGGCAAGCCGGTGAGCCTTACCGCATTCCATTCGCGCCAGCTGGAACGCTGGGTGCGAGACACCATCGCGGCGCGGGATATTGCGGCTATCGTCGTGTTCTCCGGTCAGATGGGGCAATATGTCCCGGCGGATTTCAAGGGCCGCGTGTTGATCGACCTGTGCGACGTCGATAGCGCCAAGTTTGCAAGCTATGCCGCGGCGGGTGAGCGCGTGTGGCTCTACGCGCGCGAGGCGCGGTTGCTGGCGGCGGAAGAAGAACGGCTCGGCCGCCGCGCCGATGCGACAATCCTGATTTCCGAGGCCGAGGCCGCGCTCTATCGCAGCCGCTTGACCGCACCCGACACGGTCAATGCGCGGGTGATCGGCAACGGGATCGACGCTGCATTGTTCGACCCCGCCTGCGTCACCCCGCACCCGGGCATCGCAGAGCAACCGGGGCCGCGTTTCGTGTTCACCGGCCAGATGGATTACCGCCCCAACGAACAGGGCGCGCTGTGGGTGATCGAGGCGCTGATGCCGAAGGTGCGCACGCGCTACCCGCAGGCGACGTTCCATGTCGTGGGCCGCAACCCCACGGCCCGGCTCATGGCTCATCACGGCACCCCCGGCGTGCGGGTGTGGGGCGAGGTGCCAGACGTGCGCCCCTTCATCGCCGCTGCCGATGCCGTGCTCGCCCCGCTGCTGATCGCGCGCGGGGTGCAGAACAAGGTGCTCGAAGCGATGGCAATGGCCAAGCCCGTGGTGCTGACGCCCGATGCGGCCACCGGCATTGCCGCTCGTGATGGCAAGGATTGGCTGGTGTGCCCGCCCGATCCTGCCGCCATGTGGGCGCGCATCGAGGCCGTGCTGAGCGATCCCGAGGCAACTGCGCGGATCGGCGCGGCAGCGCGGCGCTTCGTGCTCGACCATCACGGGTGGGAGGCGATGCTGGCGCCACTCGCGGGGTTGATTGGCTGTGACGAACAGGGGCAGCGTCATGCCGCCTGAGAGCGCCGCTTGGCCTTCACCACCGGCATCGGCCAGCCTTCCGGTCGCTTGGCGCGGTCCGCTGGGCGCGCTGGCCTTGGCGACGGCGGTGCTGATCGCAGTGACGGCGCAAAGCTGGAGCGCGATGCTCCACCAGTGGTGGAATATCGACACCTACAACCATCTGTTGCTCGTCCCCTTCATCACAGCCTGGCTGGTGGGGCTGAAGGAGGAGGAGCTCGCCGCGCTCACGCCGCAGCCCTTCTGGCCGGGTCTGGTTGGCGTCGCCGTCGCTCTGGGCCTGTGGTGGGTGGGCGAGGCACGCGGCATCAACCTTGTCGCGCAAGCGGGCGCGGTGGCTGCGTTGCAGGCGGCCGTCGTCACTGTGCTGGGCCTGCGTGTCAGCCTGCTGCTCGCTCTGCCGCTCGCCTTTGCCAGCTTCCTTGTGCCGTTCGGCGACGAGATCATTCCGCCGCTGCAAACCGTCACCGCCGAAATCGCGATCGCGCTCACCCATTGGAGCGGGGTGCCGGCCCAGATCGAGGGCATTCACATCCACACGCCTGCCGGCCTGTTCATTGTCGCAGAGGCGTGCTCCGGGGTGAAATTCCTGATCGCGATGGTGACGCTCGGCGTGCTCCTATGCTTCACCCGCTTTGATAGCTGGACCCGCCGCGTGGCCTTTCTCGCCGCTTGCATCATCCTGCCGATCCTGGCGAATGGCGTGCGCGCCTGGGCGACGATCTATGTCGCGCAGTTCATCGGGGCCGAGCAGGCGACCGGCTTCGACCACATCGTCTATGGTTGGGTGTTCTTCGCCATCGTGCTCGCCGCACTGCTCGGCGGAGCATGGCGGTTCTTCGAGCGGGAGCCCGAGGCCTATGGCTGGCACGCCGACGCGATGGCCGACTGGCCCTTGCTCGGCCGCGCCGAGGCCTTGCGCTTTGCGCCCACCAGCGCCGCACTCGCGATCATTGCCCTGGCGGCGATTGCCGCGCTCGCCGCGCTGCTCTAGGCGGCACAACCATGTGCGGGATTGCCGGGATCTTCCATGCCGAAACGCCCAAGCCGGTTGACCCCTCTCGGGTCGAGCGGATGTGCGACGCGCTGGCCCATCGCGGGCCTGACGGGTCGGGGGTGTGGATCGATCATGGCGTGGGCCTCGGCCACCGCCGCCTGTCGATCATCGACCTCGCCGGTTCTCCGCAGCCGATGCACACGCCTGATGGGCGCGCGGTGATCGTTTTCAACGGCGAGATCTACAATTTCCGCGAACTGCGCCGCGAACTGGAGCAGGCCGGTTTCACATTCCGCACCTCGGGCGATACCGAGGTAATCCTCGCCGCGTGGCAGCGCTGGGGAGTGGATTGCCTCAAGCGGCTCGACGGGATGTTCGCCTTCGTGCTGTTCGATCGCGACAAGCGTCAGCTGTTCCTTGCGCGTGATCGGTTCGGGGTGAAGCCGCTATTCTATGTGCCGCTGTCGGATGGCAGCATCGCCTTTGCCTCGGAACTGAAGGGCCTGCTCGCGCATCCGCAGCTGCGTCGCCGGGTCAATCCGCAGGCGATCGAGGCTTACATGACGTGGGGCTATGTCCCCGACACGCACGCGATACTGGCTGGCGTGGAGAAGCTGCCTGCTGGCCATTTCTGGCTGCTGGAACAGGGCCGTGCGCCGGGCCGTCCGCAGCGGTGGTGGGACATTGACTTCACCCAGCGCGAGCGGGGGAGCGAGGCGGATCTCTCGGCCCAGCTCGTCCACCTCCTGCGCGAAGGCGTGCGGTCGCGCATGGTGTCGGATGTGCCGTTGGGCGCGTTTCTTTCGGGCGGGGTGGACAGTTCCGGCGTGGTCGCGCTGATGAGCGAGGCGTCGAGCCAGCCAGTGCAGACCTGCTCGATCGGCTTCGATGTCGCTGCCTATGACGAGACCTCTTACGCCCGTCAGGTGGCTGCGAAGTTCGGCGCAAACCATGCCGAGCGGATCGTCGCCACCGACGATTTCGACGCCATCGACCAGCTGGCGACGATGTTCGACGAACCCTTCGCCGATGCCTCCGCGCTCCCCACCTGGCGCGTGTGCCAGCTCGCACGCGAGCGGGTGACGGTGGCGCTTTCGGGCGACGGCGCGGACGAGGCATTCGGCGGATACCGGCGGCAGGTGTTCCACCACCACGAGGAACGCGCACGCGCGATTTTGCCCGCTGGCCTGCGCGCGCCCTTGTTCGGGACCTTGGGCCGGGCATGGCCCAAGGCCGATTGGGCACCCCGTCCCTTGCGCGCCAAGGCCACCCTGCTGGCTCTCGCCGAAAGCGGGGAAGAAGGCTATGCGCGCGGCCTATCGGTGACGCTCCCCGATGCGCGCCGCGCCTTGTATTCGGACAGCTTCACCGCCAGCCTCGCAGGCTTCCGCGGCGAGGATGAGCTGATCGCCGTGATGCGCGCCGCACCGGGGCGCAGCGGGCTCGACCGCGCGCAATACGCGGACCTCACGTTCTGGATGCCCGGCGACATCCTCACCAAGGTCGACCGCACGAGCATGGCCGTCAGCCTCGAAGCGCGCGAGCCACTGCTAGATCACCGCCTCGTCGAGTTCGCCGCAAGGCTGCCCGAGGGGATGCGGGTCAAGAGTTCGACGGGCAAATACCTGCTCAAGAAGTCGCTCGAACGCTACCTGCCGCAGGACATTCTCTACCGGCCCAAGCAGGGCTTTGTGACCCCGATTGCGGAATGGTTGCGGGGGCCGCTGGCAGGCGCGGCGCGGGGGATCGGTGCGAGCGGCGGGCTGGCGCAGACCGGGTTCTTTGACCCGCAGGCGATCAGCGCGATGGCGGAGGCCCATATCGCCGGCCGCGCGGATCATTCGCGCACGTTGTGGCAATTGCTCATGCTGGAGAAGTCGCTGAGCCAGCTTGGGGTGAGCGCCTAGTCTTCGGTGCCGTGTCCCAGCGCCATATACGCGGCGCTCTGCATTTCGTTGAGGCGGCTCACTGTCCGTTCGAACTCAAAGGCACCGTCGCCCGATTGATAGAGCTGTTCGGGCGCGGCCGCGGCGGTCACGAACAGCTTCACACGGTGTTCGTAAAGCGCGTCGATCAGCTTGGTGAAGCGGATCGCTTCATTGCGGTTCTCCGGCCCCATGCGCGGGATGCCCACGAGGATCACGGTGTGAAAGCTGCGCGCGATGGCGAGGTAATCCGCCGCACCGCGGTTCTCCCCGCACAGCTTCTTGAAGCTGAACACGCCGACCCCCTTGAGGCTTTTGGGCACATGGAGCGTGCGCCCGCCGCCCAGATCGAGCGTGCCGCTCGGCACATGGGCGGCGTCTTCGGGTTCGAAGTCGGTGAGGCGGAAGAACGCTTCGCGCACCTGCGCTGTCGCATGATCTCCGATCGGCGCGTGCCATGTCGTGAGGTCGCCAATCCGGTCGAGTCGGTAGTCGGTCGGCCCGTTCAGCGACAGCACGTCCATCTCACGCTCGACCAGATCGATGAAAGGCAGAAACAACGAGCGGTTGAGCCCGTCCTTGTAGAGATCGCGCGGCGGGCGGTTGCTGGTGGTGACGATCACTGTGCCCGCCTCCATCATCGCGGTGAAGAAGCGGCCCATGATCGCGGCATCGGCGGTGTTGTTCACCACCATTTCGTCGAAGGCGAGGCAGCGCACCTCCTCGGACAGCCTGGCTGCAACTGCGATTAGGGGGTCTTTCAATTGTGCCTTGCGCGCCTCTGCGATGCGGCGGTCAACTTCGAGCATGAAGGCGTGGAAGTGCACCCGTCGCTTGGCCGGAATGGCGAGGGTCTCGACGAACAGGTCCATCAGCATCGACTTGCCGCGGCCCACACCGCCCCAGATGTAGAGGCCGCGCGGGGGTATCGGCTTCTTGCCGAACAGCTTGCCCAGCAAACCGCCTGCTGGCGCCTCTGCTTCCAGCGCGGTTTGAAGCGCGGCCAGCTTTTCCGCTGCTGCGCGCTGATCGGGGTCTGCACGAAGCTCACCGCTGGCGATCAGCGCGTCGTAACGGGCCAGCAGCCCGCTCACGCGCGCGAGCGCATCTTGCGCACGATGCCCGAATAGCTGGCGATGATGTCCTCCGTCCCGTCCTCGCGGGGCTGAGTCGCAAAGCCGCGCAGGAACAGCATGCGCCCGGTCTCGCGCACGATCTCGCTGACAGCGTCGAGCGGCCGCGCGGGATCGCCCGCGCCCACGAATTGCGTCGAGAGCTCGACCGTCACCGACGGCCCGGCCTCGCCGCTGCCGTTGATGTGCATCGCGGCGAACAGCGCAATGTCGATCAGTCCCAGCGTCACCGCGCCGTGGATGTTGTCACCCAGATTGGTGTGGCGGCGTTCGGGGAACATCCGCAGGCGGCATTTGTCGCCTTCCTTGCGCACCCGCATATCGCCGAGAACGGCGGTGTTGAACCGCGTCCTGTCGACCAGATTCCAGCTGTGCCAGCCTGCTTCGCCGCCGCATTCCTCGGGGGCGAGGGGGTGGTGATCGAACGGCGCGTTGATGGGTTCGCTGGTCGCCATGTCTACGCGCCTGTCCGGTCAGTCTGCGCGAATCAGATCGCGCGTTCGGCCATCATCTTCTTGGTTTCGGCAATCGCCTTGGCCGGGCTCAGGCCCTTGGGGCACACGTTGGCGCAGTTCATGATGGTGTGGCAGCGATAGAGACGGAACGGATCTTCCAGATCGTCCAGCCGCTCGCCGGTCATCTCGTCGCGGCTGTCAGCCAGCCAGCGATAGGCCTGGAGGAGGATCGCCGGACCGAGGAATTTGTCGCTGTTCCACCAGTAGCTCGGGCACGAGGTCGAGCAGCAGGCGCACAGGATACACTCGTAAAGCCCGTCCAGCTGTTCGCGCTGCTCGGGCGATTGCAGCCGCTCCTTGCCGCTCGGCGTCGGGGTGACGGTCTGGAGCCACGGGCGGATGCTGGCATACTGGGCGTAGAAGTGCGTGAAGTCCGGCACGAGGTCCTTGATCACGTCCATGTGCGGCAGCGGCGTGATGCGGATCTCGCCCTTGAGGTCTTCGATCGCGGTGGTGCAGGCGAGGCCGTTCTTGCCGTTCATGTTCATCGAGCACGACCCGCAGATCCCCTCGCGGCATGACCGGCGGAAGGTCAGCGTCGGGTCGATCTCGTTCTTGATCTTGAACAGGGCGTCGAGCACCATCGGGCCGCATTCGTCGAGGTTGATCTCGAACTTGTCGTAACGCGGGTTCTGGCCGGAGTCGGGATCATAGCGATAGACCTTGAATGACTTCACGCGCCCGCCCGATGCCTTGTGCACCTTGCCCGCGGCTTTGATCTTGGAATTCTTGGGGAGAGTGAAGGTCGCCATGAACTGATCCCGTTTCGATTTGCACCCTATCTAACGCCATTGTCCCCCGGCGCAAGCGGGCGGTGTTGCGCGCTTTCGCACACCAGTTGAAAGCGCCTCACCTGCCGGAACCATGCGCCCGGCCAATCGCTTTGGTCCACAATGGCAAGTGCAACCCCATCATCGAAAAAAGGCGCGGGCTGGCCGCGTGTTGCGGCGATCTTCGGGGCGAGCGGGGGGATCGGCCATGCGCTCTGCGATGCGCTGGAAGTAGGCGGGACCGAGATAATCCATGCCGGATTGCGCAGCGGGCAGGGCCCTGATGGCGCGGGAATCCGGCCCTTCGCCTTCGATCTGAAGGAGGAGGCCAGCATTGCCGCGGCGGCCGAAGCGATGCGCGCTGATCCGCCCCAGTTGGTCATCGCGGCAACCGGCGTGTTGACGTTGGCGGACGGCACCGGGCCGGAGCGAACCTACAAGCGCCTCGATCCCGTCACGATGGCGGAGGTGCTGGCATTGAACACCATCGGCCCGGCGCTTATCGCCAAGCATATGCTGGGCATCATGCCGCGGGGGTCTCCCTTCACCTTTGCCGCGCTTTCGGCGCGGGTCGGGTCGATCTCTGACAACCGGCTCGGCGGCTGGCATTTCTACCGGGCGAGCAAGGCGGCGCTCAACATGCTGCTCAAGAACTTCGCACTGGAAATGGCGCGCACCCATCCTGACAGTGTCATCGTCGGCCTGCATCCGGGGACGGTTGATAGCGGGCTGTCCCGGCCGTTCCAATCTGGCCTGGCGGATGGTCAACTGACGACGCCCCAGGATGCGGCAGCCAATCTGCTCCGAGTGATCGCCGGCCTGACACCCGAAGATTCCGGCCGGGTGTTCGATTTCCGTGGAGCAGAAGTCCCCGCCTGAGCACAAAGCACAGCTTTCCTTGCGCCAGCATCGGGCTAAACCCGAAGGTGAGCGGGAAGGGGAACTGCGCATGGGGATCACGAGCTGGTACGAAGCGAACGTCATGCCGCGCCTGATCACCTGCGCCTGTTCGCAAGGGCAGGTGATGAAGCGGCGCTCTGCCGTGGTGCCGCTTGCGCGCGGGGACGTGTTCGAGCTGGGCTGCGGCGGGGGGATCAACCATGCTTTCTACGATCCCGCAGCAATCACCTCCTATGCCGGGATCGACCCGCATGCAGGCCTGCTCGACGGTGCGCGGGCGGCGGCGCGGGCCAAGGGCTGGGCGGCCGATCTCAGGCAAGGGTGGGGCGAGGCGATCCCCTTCGATGACGCCCGCTTCGATTGCGTGGTCTGCACCTTTACGCTCTGCTCGGTGAGCGACCCGGCACAGGTGATGCGCGAACTGCGCCGCATCCTGCGCCCCGGCGGGCAGGCCCTGTTCCTCGAACATGGCCGCGCGCCCGACCATGACGTGCGGCGCTGGCAGGAGCGGATCGAGCCGGTCTGGAAGCGCCTCGCTGGCGGCTGTCACCTGACGCGACCGATTGCGGGTGCGCTCGCAGGTGCAGGCTTTGCGGTCGAGACCTTAGGTGAAGGCTATACGCCCAAGGCCCCGCGCTTTGCCGGGTGGATGGAGTGGGGCATCGCCCGCAAGCCGCACTAGCATAGGGCGGGAGAGGTTGCCCGCTCCCGCCCCGTGAATGCCTGGCCTGTTCGGCGCGAAACTACTCGCCGAAGGTGCGCTGCCACCAGCCGCGGCGCGGCTTGGCCTCGCCATCGGGTTCGGCCTCGGCCTCGGCCTTGGGCGCAGCGGCCGGAGCCGCTTCTGCCACTGCCGATTCCGTGGCCTCTGCGGTTTCGGCCGGTTCGGCATCCGCCACCTTGGCCTTGCGCGGCGCGCGCTTGCGCTTGGGCTTTTCGGCCGGGGTTTCGGCAGGAGCCTCTGCGGCGGCATCGGCCGCGTCGGCGGCGATTTCGGGCGCGAGCTCGGCTGGCACTTCGCCAACCGCCACCGCTTCCTTCTTCTTGCGGGGCGCACGCACGCGCTTGGGCTTTTCGGCCGGAGCCGCGTCAGCGACTTCGGCTTCGGGCGAATCTGCCGCAACCTCGGCCTCGGCTTCAGCCGGTGCGGCCGCTACTTCGGCTGCGGCGGCAGGCTCGCCGTCATCCTGCTGCACTTCGCCGCCATTATTGCTATCGGCATCACCATCGGTGCCGCCTTCGCTGCCCTCGTAGGTGCCATCGCGCCGCTTGCGCCCGCGACCACCACGGCGGCGGCGCTTCTTGGGGCGGCCTTCGCTGTCGGTCGCGCTGTCATCGGCGGTGCGGGCTTCGCCATTGTCGTCGCCATCTTCAACGGTTCCAGCGCCGTCTTCCGAGCTTTCGCTCTCGATGCCTTCGCCGTCATCGCCGCGATTGCGGTTGCGACCGCCACGGCGGCGGCGGCGCTTCTTCTTGTTGCGGCCGCCTTCATCGTCATTGTCGGCGCGTTCGCGACGCGGTTGACGGGCATCACGCTCTTCGACCTCGTCCTCGGCGAAGTCGTCTTCATCCTCGGGCAGATCATCTTCCGGCTCGTCATCGACGATCGGTTCGAACTTGGGGGCAAAGGCCGGGCGCGGGCCGGAGCTGGAGACGGACATCTTCGCCCCTTCATCCTCACCCTCGGGGACCACTGAGACAGTCACGCCGTAACGCTGTTCGATCTCGACCAGATCGGCGCGCTTTTCGTTGAGCAGATAGATCGCCGCTTCGGTGCTGGCCGCAAGCCGGATGAGCGTGCCCTTGCCGCGCGCCGCTTCGTCTTCGATCAGGCGCAGCGCCGAAAGGCCCGCCGAGGATGCGGTGCGAACCAGACCCGTGCCGTCGCAATGCGGGCAGGGACGGGTGGTCGCCTCGAGCACGCCGGTGCGGAGGCGCTGACGGCTCATTTCCATCAGGCCGAACGAGCTGATGCGGCCAACCTGGATGCGCGCGCGATCGTTCTTGAGCGCGTCCTTCATCGCCTTCTCGACCTTACGGACATTGGAGGGGTACTCCATGTCGATGAAGTCGATCACGACCAGACCCGCCATGTCGCGCAGGCGCAGCTGGCGGGCGATTTCCTTGGCCGCTTCGAGATTGGTGTGCAGCGCGGTCGCTTCGATCCCGTGTTCCTTGGTCGAGCGGCCGGAGTTGATGTCGATCGAGACCAGCGCCTCGGTCGGGTTGATGATGAGATAACCGCCGCTTTTCAGCTGCACCATCGGATCATACATCGCGCGCAACTGATCTTCTGCGCCATAGCGCTGGAACAGCGGGACGGGATCGGAATAGGCCTTCACCCGCCGGGCATGGCTGGGCATCAGCATCTTCATGAAGGCCTTGGCCGACTTGTAGCCGTCCTCGCCCTCAACGACGACTTCCTCGATTTCCTTGTTGTAGATGTCGCGGATCGCGCGCTTGATCAGGTCGCTGTCCGAATGGATCAGCGCAGGCGCGACCGAGGCGAGGGTGTTCTCGCGAATCTCGTCCCACACGCGGGCGAGATAGTCGAAGTCCCGCTTGATCTCGGGCTTGGTGCGGCTCATGCCGGCGGTGCGCACGATGAGGCCCATCGACTTGGGCAGCTTGAGATCGGACACCATGTCCTTCAAGCGCTTGCGATCGCTGGTCGAGCTGATCTTGCGGCTGATCCCACCGCCGCTGGAGCTATTCGGCATCAGCACGGTGTAACGCCCAGCCAGGCTGAGATAGGTCGTCAACGCCGCGCCCTTGTTGCCGCGCTCTTCCTTGACGACCTGCACCAGCAGCACTTGGCGGCGCTGGATCACGTCCTGAATCTTGTAGCGGCGACGCAGCGCCATGCGCTTGGCGCGCACCTCGTCGACCTGCTTGGCGCGGCTGCGGCCGCCCTTGTCCTTGTCGCCGCCCTTGCCGCCCTGACGGCGACGACCCCGGCGACCACGGCCGCGATCCTGATCCGAGCCATCGGCGTTTTCATCGCCGTTCCGGTCATCGTCACCATTATCGGCGTCGTCGTCCGAACCGTCGTCGTCGCTCGAATTGTCGTCCGATGCGCCGCCTTCGAAGGTGGCGACATCGTCCTTGTCAGAGGTGTCGACTTCCTCGACGCCGTTTTCGGCAAAGTCTTCGGCGAGGGATTCGCCGCTTTCTTCTTCGGCGTCATATTCTTCGCCGGGGGAGATGCCTTCATCTTCCTCTTCCGCGCGCAGACGCTCTTCTTCTTCCGCCGCTTCGGCTTCTTCAGCCAGCAGGGCGTCGCGATCAGCCTTGGGAATCTGATAATAGTCGGGGTGGATTTCGCTGAAGGCGAGGAAGCCGTGGCGATTGCCGCCGAAGTCGACGAAAGCCGCCTGCAGCGAGGGTTCGACCCGGGTTACCTTGGCGAGATAGATATTGCCTTTGATCTGCTTGTGTTCGGCAGATTCGAAATCGAATTCCTCAATCCGGTTGCCCTGCAGAACCGCCACCCGTGTTTCTTCCGGGTGGCGCGCATCGATAAGCATGCGCGTTGCCATTGACTAATCTCCATGCGCCCAGCCTTGCCCGCAACGGGGCATGAAGGGGGCGCGCATTATGTGGTGAACCGGCCCGCGTGATAGCTGTGCCGGAAGGGGAAATCGCGCTTTGGCCGCCAGCGGCGCGCAGTGCGAAGCTCGTGTCTGCAATGTGGAACGTGCGGCCAAGCGCCGCATCTTGACCCGCGAAGGCACGCACGCGCTGTCTGCGCATTATGCTCATCGATCGGGAAAAACGTTCTGTCACTACATCAACCTGTACTGGGCCGGATGCGAGAAATAGTGATGCCCCGGCGCAAGAGGATCGCAGGTGGAGCGCAAAGTGCGCCGTGATGCAACCTCTCTGGCAATAGCGCTAGCACTGTGGGGCAAACCCCGCAACTCTATTGCGCTGGCAACGCGCGAGACCGTAAGCACCTTACCATCATGAGTTTTCGCACGCTTCTGTTGATCGTGTTTCTGGCACCGATTGCCGTGCTAGGGGGCGCGAGCCTGCTGGGTCTGACGATCCCGGTGCCTGAATGGGGGCGCGATTATGTGCTGCGATTTGCGCTCGAAGGCGAAGGCGCGAACATCGATTTGCCACAGGTGCAGGGTCCCGATGATCCCTCGCGTCCGCTGGTGGTGATCGACGCCGGGCATGGCGGGCGCGATCCGGGCGCAATCGGTACCGATCCCGAGGGGCGCAAGTTCAACGAGAAGGACATCACCCTCGCCATCGCGCTCGCGTTGCGGGACGAACTGCTGCGGCAAGGCGGGATCCGGGTGGCGCTGACGCGAGCGGATGACCGCATCGTGCCGCTGCCTTATCGCCCGGAGATCGCTCGCTTGCTTGATGCCGATCTGTTTATCTCGATCCACGCCGATTCCGCTGGCGATCGCGCCGATGTCAGCGGGGCGAGCATCTATACCTTGTCCGATGAAGCATCGAGCGAGGCGGCGGCGCGGTTTGCCGCGCGCGAAAACGATGCTGACCGCTTGAACGGCATCACGTTGGATGGGCAGAGCCCGGCGGTGAGCGCGATCCTCGTCGGGCTGTCGCAGCAGCGCACGCAGGAAGACGCGCTCGAATTTGCCGGCCTTGTTCTGCGCGAAGGCGAGCGCAAGCTGGCCTTTGTCCCGCAGCCAAAGCGTGCCGCAGCGCTCGCGGTGCTGCGCGCGCCTGACGTGCCCTCGGTCCTGTTCGAAAGCGGCTTTGTCACCAACCTGACCGATCGGGCGCGTCTCACCACGGCCGAGGGGCGGGCCGAATATGCCGCCGTGCTGGCGCGCGCGGTGCGGGTCTATTTCGCACGGCGCAGCGATACTGCGGCGGACGGGGAATAGGATGGGAAACCGGCTAGCCTTCGCCAATCTCCGCGTGCTAGTTGCCGCCCGTCCATGACTGAGCCGACCGCCTCACCTGTCGCCGAACCCGGCCCGCCCTCGACCTGGGCTTATCTGCGATACCGCGTGAACCGCGATCTCGGCGGCGCGCTGGCGTGGTTTCGTGAGCGTTGGCGGCAGAGCTTCTGGTTCAAACTGGCCGCGGGTGCGCTGGGCGCGTTCCTCGCGCTCTGGATCGCGGTGTTCGTATGGCTGGCGAGCGACCTGCCCGAAGCCGAGGCGCTGCTGACCTATGAAACACCGCTCCCCACCGTGGTGCGCGGCTATGACGGCGAGATCGTTCACACCTATGCGCGTGAGCGGCGGGTGCAGCTGCAATATGCCGATTTCCCGCAAAAGCTGATCGAATCCTACCTCGCCGCCGAGGACAAGACCTTCTTCAGCCACGGCGGGGTCGATTTCTTCGGCACGGCCAATGCGGTGTTCGACTACGCCACCAAGTTTGGCTCGGGCGAGCGCGCGGTTGGCGGGTCGACCATAACCCAGCAGGTCGCCAAGAACCTGCTGCTCGGCGATGAATACTCGGTGACCCGGAAGCTGAAGGAAATGATCCTGGCCGGACGCATCGAACAGGTGCTCACCAAGCAGGAAATCCTCGAACTGTACCTCAACGAAATCCCGCTCGGGCGGCGCTCCTTCGGGGTGCAGGCGGCCGCGCGCGCCTATTTCGACAAGGATGTCGATGCGCTTGAACTGCACGAGATGGCCTTCCTTGCGATCCTGCCCAAGGCGCCCGAACGCTATGGCCGCAAGGGTCAGGAAGCCGCCGCGCTGGAACGGCGCAACTTCGTGCTCGGCCAGATGGAGGAAAACGGTTTCATCACCGGCTCGGAGCGCCGCGCGGCTGCTGCGCAGCCCTTGGGCCTCGTCACGCAACGGCGGGAGCGGAGCGTTGATGCGGGCTACTTCCTCGAAGAAGTCCGCCGCGAACTGATCACGCGGTTTGGCGAAACGGCGGAGAGCGGGCCAAACTCGGTCTATGCAGGCGGGTTGTGGGTGCGCACGTCGCTCGATCCGCAGATGCAGGCCGCCGCGCGCGATGCGCTGCGCGAAGGCCTGCTGCGCTATCATGGGGGGCGCGCCTGGGCGGGGCCGATTGCGACACTCGACGCCTCCGAGGGCAACTGGGCAAGCCAGCTGCAAAGCTCGCCGCTGGGGATCAGCTACAAGGACTGGCGCGTCGGCGTTGTCACCAGCCGCACCGGCCAATCGGCGCGGATCGGCTTTGCCGATGGCAAGGAGGCACCGCTCGGCAATCTGCCGAACGCACTGAAAGCGGGTGATGTCATCGCGGCCAGCCCGTCGGGCAATGGCTGGAACGTGCGCACGATCCCCGAAGCGCAGGGTGCGCTGGTGGTCGAGCAGGCGCAGACCGGACGGGTGCTGGCAATGCAGGGCGGGTTCGATCACCGCCTGTCGGACTTCAATCGCGCCACGCAGGCGATGCGGCAGCCGGGTTCGACTATCAAGCCCTTCGTCTATGCCGCCGGGCTCGATACCGGCATGACTCCTTCGACCCAGGTCGATAACAACCGTTTCTGCTATTATCAGGGTGCCAATCTCGGCGAGAAGTGCATTCGTGGCTCGGGCAGCGGCGGCCAACACCCGATGCGCTTCGGGCTTGAGCAGTCGCAGAATATCATGACCGTGCAGATCGGTATGACCGCAGGCATGAACAATGTCGTGAAGGGCATCGAAAAGCTCGGCATCGGCAAGTTCCCGGCCTATCCCTCGACCGCGCTGGGCGCGGGTGAGACGACGCTGGTCAAGATGGTCGCCGCCTACAGCGCGCTCGCCAATCACGGGCGGCTCAATCCGCCGACCGTGATCGATTATGTGCAGGACCGTCGTGGCAAGGTGCTGTGGCGCGCCGACAACCGTGATTGCCGCGGCTGCAACATGGCGAAATGGGATGGCAAGCCGATGCCGCGCTTCGGCGTGCGCGGCGCTCAGGCGATGGACGCACGCACCGCGTTTCAGGTTATGCACATGCTGCGCGGTGCCGTCAGCCGGGGGACCGCAACCGTGCTCAACCCGCTGAACCTGCCGCTGTTCGGCAAGACCGGCACCACCACCGGCCCCAAGGACGTATGGTTCATCGGCGGCACGCAGCAGATGATCGCGGGGGCCTATATCGGTTTCGATCAGCCGCGAAACATGGGCGGCTATGCCTTTGGCGGCACGATTGCCGCGCCGATCATCAAGAGCCTGATCGAGAAGACCAAGCCCAAGTGGTCCGATCTTCCCGCCGTCGCGCCTGCCGGTGTCCGCATGGTGCGGGTCGACCGCCGCTCGGGCAAGCGCGTGTTCGATGGCTGGCCGACCGACGATCCGCGCTCCGCGATCATCTGGGAAGCCTTCAAGCCCGACACTGAGCCGGAGCGTTACACCCGGCAGGACGCCATCGCGGCCAAGCGCAACGAAATCCTCGCGCTGATCCGCGCCGGGCGGCAGAATGCCGAAAGCGCCGTGGTGGACGAGCCTGCGCCTGAGGCGGTCGAATTCATCGACGAAGGCGGCGTTGACTGATCGGGCGTGGAACCGGTCGCGGGGCTGGCGGGTTAGTGTGCCATGACCAGCACCCGGACCCGCTTCACCCGCTTCGCCGCATTCGCCCTGATCGGGGCTGCCGCGATGACCGTCACCTCCGCTTCGGCTGAACTGCCCAAGGGTGCCAAGGCCCCCGCCTTTGCCACCCGCGCCGCGCTCGCCGGGTCGGAATTCGGCTTCACGCTCAGTGCCGCCTTGGCCAAGGGGCCGGTGGTGCTCTATTTCTACCCCAAGGCCTTCACCAGCGGCTGCACGCTGGAAGCCAACGCCTTTGCCGCCGCGATGCCGCAATTCAAGGCGGCGGGCGCGAGCGTGATCGGCATGTCGAACGACGACATTGAAACCCTCAAGCGCTTCAGCCGCGAAGAATGCCGTGATGCCTTTCCGGTCGGTGTTGCCTCGGCCAAGATCATGGCCGCCTATGATGTGGACGGCAGCGGTTCGGGTTATGCCAGCCGCACATCCTACGTGATCGCGCGCGACGGCAGGATTGTCGCGGTGCATTCCGCCGCCGACTATCGCGGCCATGTCGAAGAGACTCTGGCGGCGGTGCGCGCGCTCAAGAAGTAGGCCTCAGGCGAGCGGTGCAGCTGCTTTACAATCGCGCGCGCAGCGCTAAGCGGGGCCGACTTTTTTAGAGCATCACTGAAGGATAGACGATGCGGGCCGAAGGCCAGGCTTACATCAACCGGATCGAAGCGGCGCTGGCGCTGGTGCGCCTGTCGCTCGATTGGGATCGCGCGCTCCGGCGGCTCGACGAGTTGAACGCGCGGGTGCAAGACCCGAACTTGTGGGACAATCCCAAGCAGGCGCAGGCGATCAGCCGCGAGCAAAAGACGCTGGAAACGGCGGTGAACACCGTGAACGAGATCGCTGCCGAAATGGCGGACGCGATCGAGTTCATCGAGATGGGCGAGGCCGAGGGCGAGGACGCCATCGTCGAGGATGGTCTCAAGACGCTCGCCGCGCTCGCCGACCGGGCGGATGCCGACAAGGTGCAGGCGCTGCTTTCGGGCGAGGTGGATGGCAATGACACCTATCTTGAAATCCACGCCGGGGCTGGCGGCACCGAAAGCCAGGACTGGGCCGAAATGCTGTTCCGCATGTATGGCCGCTGGGCTGAACGGCGCGGCTTCAAGGTCGAGACGGTCGAATATCAGGCGGGTGAACAGGCCGGGATCAAGTCAGCTACGCTGCTCATCAAGGGCGACAACGCCTATGGCTATGCCAAGACCGAAAGCGGCGTGCACCGGCTGGTCCGCATCAGTCCCTATGACAGCTCTGCCCGCCGCCACACCTCGTTCTCGAGCGTGTGGGTGTTCCCGGTGATCGACGATAGCTTCGAGATCGAGATCAACCCGGCCGACCTCAAGATCGATACCTACCGCGCATCCGGTGCGGGCGGTCAGCACGTCAACACCACCGATTCCGCGGTGCGGATCACCCACCAGCCGACCGGCATCGTGGTCGCGAGCCAGCAGGACCGCAGCCAGCACAAGAACCGCGAAATCGCGATGAACATGCTGAAAGCGCGGCTTTACGAGGCCGAGATGCGGTCGCGCGAGGAAGCCGCCAGCGCCGAGCATTCCGCCAAGAGCGACATTGGCTGGGGCCACCAGATTCGCTCCTACGTCTTGCAGCCCTACCAGATGGTCAAGGACCTGCGCACCGGCGTCGTCTCGAACACGCCCGCCGATGTGCTCGACGGCGCGATTGATCCCTTCATCTCGGCTGCGCTTGCCCAGCGGGTGACGGGTGAGAAGGTCGACATCGAGGACGTGGAGTAAGCCCGATGCGGCGCCTGGCGGTCTGGTCCGGTTGGGGAGTGGGTGCAGCGCTGCTGCTGGCCGGGTGCGATGGCATTGCGCCCGTCACCGGCGATCCGGCCGCAGGCGAAGTGAGCTTCCCCAAGCCTGATCGTCCGATCGCCAAGGTCGTATCCAACCAGTTCTCCAACGAAGACGCGCGCGATGAGCGCAACGAGGCGCAAGTCGTCATGGACCTTGCCGACCTGCGCTCCGGCATGACCGTTGCCGATATCGGCGCGGGGGAGGGGTACTACACCGTCCGCCTGGCCGAACGGGTCGGTGCCGACGGGCGCGTGCTGGCGCAGGACATCAGCCGCGAAGCGCTCGACCGGCTCGGCCGACGGGTGGAGCGCGAACGGCTCGAAAACATCTCGATCAAGTTCGGTGATGCCGACAACCCGCAGCTTCCGCCCGACAGTTTCGACCGCATTTTCATGGTGCACATGTACCATGAGGTGACCGATCCCTACGCCTTCCTGTGGAACATGTGGCCCGCGCTGAACGCTGGCGGGCAGATCGTCGTCGTGGAAAGCGACAGCCCGGTCGGCCGCCACGGCCTGCCGCACACCTTGCTGTTCTGTGAGTTCGAAGCGGTTGGCTATGTGCTGATCGAATATATTGAACGCCCTGACATCAAGGGATATTTCGCTCGCTTCCAGCGCGGCACCGATCGCACCGCGCCTGATGCGATCAAGGTCTGCGAGGCAGGCTGAGGGCTCTAACGCGCGAGGTTGCGAGGCGAGCCCGCCCCGCCTATGGCACAGTTACGTATGAAAGCGCGGTTTTCGCGCAAAGGGGATTTTCATTGTTCAAGGGATTGAGCCCGATCGTTTACGGCGGTCGTGAAGTCTGGCCGCTGGTTGAGGGCGGCAAGGGTGTATCGGCAACCAATCATGCGAGTTCCGGCGCCTGGGCCGCTGCTGGCGGGATCGGTACGGTTAGTGCGGTCAATGCGGACAGCTATGACGCGAACGGCAACCCCATCCCCCAGATCTACCACGGACGCACCCGCGAAGAGCGGCATCAGGAACTGATCCGCTACGCCATCGACGGTGCCACCACGCAGGTCAAACAGGCCTATGACATCGCGAACGGCAAGGGCGCGATCAACATCAATGTGCTGTGGGAAATGGGCGGGGCGCAGGCCGTGCTCGAAGGCGTACTCGAAAACACCCGCGGCATGGTGACCGGCGTCACCTGCGGGGCGGGGATGCCCTACAAGCTGGCCGAGATCGCCGCGCGCTTTGACGTCTGCTACCTGCCGATCGTCAGCTCGGGCCGCGCCTTCCGCGCCTTGTGGAAGCGGTCCTATCACAAGGTCCCCGATCTGATGGCGGCGGTGGTCTATGAAGACCCGTGGCTGGCAGGGGGGCACAATGGCCTCTCCAACGCCGAAGACCCGACCAAGCCCGAAGATCCCTATCCGCGCGTCAAGGTGCTGCGCGACATGATGCGCGCCGAGGGCGTTTCGGATGACGTGCCGATCGTGATGGCGGGCGGCGTGTGGTACCTGCGCGAATGGAACGACTGGATCGACAATCCGGAGCTGGGCAAGATCGCCTTCCAGTTCGGCACCCGGCCGCTGCTCACCAAGGAAAGCCCGATCCCGCAGATCTGGAAGGACATGCTGCGCACGGTCGAGCCCGGCGACGTGCTGCTCCACAAGTTCTCGCCCACCGGCTTCTATTCGAGCGCAGTGAAGACCCCGTTCCTCTATGATCTGATGCACCGTTCGGAGCGGCAGGTGCCCTACTTCAAGCGCGGTGCGGAAGACGGCACGGTGCAGCTCGGCGAAGACGGCAAGGCGCGCAATTTCTGGCTGAAGCCGGAAGACAAGGCCAAGGCCGAAATGTGGATGCGCGCCGGTCATACCGAGCCGCTCAAGACTCCGGATGACACGATCGTGTTCGTCACCCCCGAAGCGCGCGACACGATCCGCAAGGACCAGCAGGACTGCATGGGTTGCCTGTCGCATTGCGGTTTTTCCAGCTGGAAGGACCACGACGACTACACCACCGGACGTCTGGCAGACCCGCGCAGCTTCTGCATTCAGAAGACACTCCAGGACATTGCCCACGGCGACGACCCCGACAACAACCTCGCCTTCGCGGGCCACGCGGCCTACCGGTTCAAGACCGATCCGTTCTTCTCAAACGGCTACACGCCGAGCGTGGGCGAACTGGTCGAGCGAATTTTGACCGGGGATTGACCTTGCGGCGCGGCGGTGACGGCGGTCAGCCCCGCACCAGCGCGTCCAGCACCTGATCCGGCGGGCGGTGCCCGTCGGCCCACATGCGGATATTGGCGATCACCTTGTGGCCCGAATCCTCGCGGCCCTCGGCGGTGGCGCTGCCGATGTGGGGGAGCGTCATGACATTGGGATGCGCGATCAGGCGGGGGTCGACGTGGGGTTCGTCCGGGTACACGTCGAGCCCGGCGCCCGCCAGATGCCCCGATTCCAGCGCCGCGATCAGCGCTTCCTGATCGATCAATTCGCCCCGCGCAGTGTTGATGATGCTGCTGCCCGGCTTCATCAGCGCGATCCGGCGCGCGTCGACGAGGTGGCGGGTCTCCTCGGTCAGCGGGCAATGCAGGGTGAGGATGTCCGCCTCGGCCATCAGGGCATCGACATCGCCGACATAGCGCGCACCCAGCATCCGCTCCAAAGCCTCGGGTAGCGGCTTGCGGTTGTAATAGGCGATCTCCAGCCCGAATGCGCGGGCGCGGTGGGCGACGGCCTGACCGATGCGTCCCATGCCGATGATGCCCAGCACCTTGCCCGCCAGTTTGCGTCCGAGCAGACCTGACGGCGCCCAGCCGGTCCACTTGCCGCTGCGCACCAGCCCGGTGCCCTCGCGGATCCGGCGCGGCACCCCGATGATCCCGGCCATAGCGATATCGGCCGTATCATCGGTAAAGACGCCGGGGGTGTTGGTGACGAGAATCTTGCGCGCGGCGGCGGCGGCAAGGTCGATATGCTCGGTGCCCGCGCCGAAATTGGCGATCAGGCCCAACCGCTCGCCGGCTCCGGCAATCAGATCAGCGTCGATCCGGTCGGTCACGGTCGGCACCAGCACGTCGCAATCCTGCATTGCCTCGGCCAGTTGCGCGCGCGTGAGCGGCACATCGCTTGCGTTCAGCTTCACATCGAACAGCTCGCGCATCCGCGCTTCGACCTCCGGCATCAGGTGGCGGGTGACGATCACGCGCGGGGCATTGGCGAGCGGACGGGTGGGGCGCTGGGTCATGGCTGACGGGCTAATGCCACAGGGCCTTCGCGGTCAAGGCGCGGATGCACACGCGCGGCTTGAAACCGCAGGGGCTAAGGCGCTATCGCTCCGGGAATGCAGGGAATCCGTTTTGTCTCGACGCTCGGCCTAGGGCTGATGCTGGCCGCCACCTTCGTGCTCGCGCCGCTCAGCGCGCAGGACCGGACGCTGCCCTATTGGGCGAGCCTGCGGTACGAGAAGGTCAATATGCGGGTGGGGCCGAGCGCGGAATATCCCGTCACTTGGGTTTACCTGCGGCAAGGCCTGCCGGTGAAGGTGGTGCGGGTGCGCGAAGGCTGGCGTCTGGTCGAAGACCATGAAGGCACGCAGGGCTGGGTGGCATCAAGCCAGCTCGATCCGGCGCGGGGCGGGCTGGTGATCGGCGCGGGGCTCGCCGAAGTGCGGGCTGAGCCCAGCAGCGCGGCGGCGGTGAAATGGCGGGCCGAGCCGGGGGTGGTGACGAAGCTCAAAGCCTGTCGTACGGGCTGGTGCGAGGTCGATATTGCCGGGCGCAAGGGCTGGATCAGCGCGGCGCGCCTGTGGGGCTCCGACACGCTGCCGGGCGACGAATAAGGCCGCCCGGCGCGCGCGAATCAGATCAGCTCAACCGCGACCGCCGTCGCTTCCCCGCCGCCAATGCACAGTGAGGCGACGCCGCGCGTCTTGCCCTGCTGCTTCAGCGCGTTGAGCAAGGTGACGATGATCCGCGTGCCGCTCGCGCCAATCGGGTGACCGAGCGCGGTGCCGCCGCCGTTGACGTTGATCTTGTCGTGGGGGATGCCAAGGTCACGCATCGCGAACATCGCGACACAGGCGAAAGCCTCGTTCACTTCGAACAGATCGACATCGTCGACGCCCCAGCCAGCCTTTGCCAGAACCTTCTGGATCGCCGGGATCGGCGCAGTGGTGAACTGCGCGGGGGCCTGAGCATGCGAGGCGAGGGCGACGACGCGGGCGACCGGCGCCAGACCCTTGCCCTCGGCCACGCTCGCGCGGGTCAGAACCAGCGCGGCGGCGCCGTCCGAAATCGAGCTGGAGGTGGCAGCCGTGATCGTCCCGTCCTTGGCAAAGGCGGGTTTCAGCTGCGGGATCTTGTCGGGGCGGCCTTTGCCGGGCGCCTCGTCATGCTCGACCACGACATCGCCCGCGCGGGTGCTGACGGTCACGGGCACGACCTCGTCGGCAAAGGCCCCGCTCGCGATCGCCTTGTTGGCGCGGGCGAGCGATTCGATGGTGTAGGCGTCCATCTCCTCGCGGGTCATCTGGTAGGCGTTGGCGGTGTCCTGCGCGAAGGTGCCCATCGCGCGGCCGGGCTCGTAGGCGTCTTCGAGGCCATCGAGGAACATGTGGTCATAGGCCGTGTCATGCCCCATGCGTGCGCCCGAGCGGTGCTTCTTCATAAGGTAGGGGGCATTGGTCATGCTCTCCATGCCGCCCGCGACCACCACGTCGATCGTGCCGCTCGCCAGTGCCTCGGCACCCATGATCACGGTCTGCATACCGCTGCCGCAGACCTTGTTCACCGTCGTCGCCTCGACCGAGAGCGGCAGGCCCGCCTTGATCGCCGCCTGACGCGCCGGGGCCTGGCCGAGCCCTGCGGGCAACACGCAGCCCATATAGGCACGGTCGATGTCCTCGCCGCTGACCCCCGCGCGCTCAACCGCGGCTTTCACCGCGATTGCACCGAGATCGGTCGCCGACACATCGGCCAACGCGCCCTGCATCGCGCCCATCGGGGTGCGGGCGTAGGAGAGGATCACGATCGGGTCGGCG
This sequence comes from Erythrobacter sp. W302b, assembly GCF_046452395.1. NCBI lineage: Bacteria > Pseudomonadati > Pseudomonadota > Alphaproteobacteria > Sphingomonadales > Erythrobacteraceae > Erythrobacter > Erythrobacter sp. W302b. The sequence continues at coordinate 1,102,731 of NZ_JBKFDH010000001.1, forward strand.
GGAGAGAGCTGCGTCATGTGCAAGTCCTTGCGTCACGGGGGAGAGAACGTGGGAGGCGATGTAATGCTGCATTGCGGCAATGGCAATGCAGGGGGCGATGGGTTGGGCCTGTCGCAACAAGGCGCCTCCGGTGCGGCGATGCTCTGCATCATCGCCCTCGCAATGGCCGCTTGACCTAAAGGTAGATCCGCCAGGCCGAATAGAGCAGCGCCGCGATGTTAGGATAGAACGTCGCCACGAACCCGAGGGTGCGATAATGCGGCGCGCGAACATAGCCTATCCAGTACGCGACGCGCGACACGACAAACAGCAGCGCCAGCACTGGAATGATATGCAGTTGGTCGACCCGCAGTACGGTCGCAAGCGTCAGATGGCCGAACAGCATCAGCATCAGCTGCTCCACCGTGTTGCGCTGCACGCGCACGTGGATGGCGAGCGCTTCGGCCCTGTCGTTGCCGTCGATCGTATCATGGCGGATCGGACGCGAGCCGGCGAGAAAACCAATCATCGCCAGCAGCACGAGCGCTCCCAGCAAGTCCCACTGCAAGGCATAGGCGAGGCGATCACCCATGCTGTCACCAGCCGGGCCAACAAATCCGGCGTGGTTGTAGCCCCACCTTACGAACAAGAGCTGGAGCGGAACCGAGAGTGCAATCTGGCCGAACACCCAGATTTGTTGCGTCTTCAGATTAGGACTTGCGGCGTCGTGCATGGCGATCCTCTTGTTTTTTATGACGTTCTGCGGATCGGATTATCCTTCCCGGTGCACCAAGGCCAGCAATCTTTTCATCCGGCGGGCGCGCCACCCAAGCCGCTTGCGCACCTGCGCGCTTTGCGCAACAACACGTCGCAAATGAAAACGCATCTATGTCTCACGGGAGAATGACATGGCCGATGATCGCCGCGATGAACTCGAAGCCCTGCTGGCGCGCCAGCGCGCCGCCTTCACCGCCTCGCGCCCCGAGCCGCTGTCGCAGCGCAAGGACCGCATCCGCCGCGCGATCGCGCTGGTGAAGGACCACGGCGAGGAATTCGCCAAGGCGATGAGCGCCGATTTCGGCAACCGCTCCTACGCGCAGTCGATGCTGACCGATATTGCCGCCACGGTGGGCGCGGGCAATCACGCGCTCAAGCATTTGGACGCCTGGGCCAAGCCGGAAAAGCGCAAGGTGCAGTTCCCGCTTGGTCTGTTGGGGGCCAAGGCCGAGGTGCGCTACGAACCCAAGGGCGTGATCGGCATTCTCTCGCCGTGGAACTTTCCGGTGCAGCTGGCTTTCGGCCCGCTGATGCAGGTGTTGGCGGCGGGTAACCGGGCGATGATCAAGCCGTCCGAATTCACCGAGCGCACCAGCGAACTGATGGCCGAGCTGACGGCGGAGTGTTTCGCGCCCGAGGAAGTGGCTGTCGTGACCGGCAGCCCCGAAGTCGCCGCCGCATTCTCTTCGCTCCCCTTCGATCACCTCGTCTTCACCGGATCGACCGCAACCGGCCGCCGTGTGATGCAGGCGGCGGCTGCGAACTTGGTGCCCGTGACGCTGGAACTTGGCGGCAAGTCGCCCGTCATCATGGGCCGCAGCGCCGACTTCGCCAAGGCCGGGGAGCGGATCGCGCTCGGCAAGATGATGAATGCTGGCCAGATCTGTCTTGCCCCCGATTACCTGATGGTGCCTGAGGAAAAGGCCGACGAGGCCGTGGCGGGTGTTACCGGCGCGGCGGCGGCGATGTACCCGCGCGTGCTCGACAATGATGATTACGCCTCGATCGTCTCCGACCGCCATTTCGAGCGGCTGCAAGGCCTCGTCGCGGATGCCAAGGACAAGGGCGCCGAGGTGATCGAGGTCAATCCGGCGGGCGAGGATTTCGCCAATTCCAACCAGCGCAAGATGCCACTCACCGTGCTGCGCGGGGTCAATGACGGCATGACCGTGATGCAGGAGGAGATCTTCGGCCCTGTCCTGCCGGTGATGACCTACAAGTCGGTCGATCAGGCAGTGGATTACATCAACGAGCATGACCGCCCGCTCGGCCTCTACTACTTCGGTGAGGACAAGGCTGAGCAGGAGCGGGTGCTGACCCGCACCATCTCGGGCGGCGTGACCACCAATGACGTGGTGTTCCACGTCTCGATGGAAGACCTGCCGTTCGGCGGGGTCGGCCCGTCGGGGATGGGGAGCTACCACGCGATCGAGGGTTTCCGCGAATTCAGCCACGCCCGCGCGGTCTATCATCAGCCCAAGATCGACATCGCCAAGCTCGCCGGGATGAAACCGCCTTATGGCAAGGCGACCGAGAAGGCTGCGGCGAATATGATGAAATGAGGGCGCTCGCCGCCGCGCTGGCTGTGCTTCTCGCAGCGCCTCTTGGTGCCGAGGAGCCGCCGGCGTGGCGGAATGTCGACGCCGCGACGGGGCTCGAACAGCTGGCGGCCGACTTTCCCGATAGCACCACGCTGCGCCGCCGCCTGCTCGCCGCGCAGCTGGAGCAAGGTGACGCCGATGGTGCGCTTGAGACGTTGCGCTGGCTTTCCGCGCGCGGGATGGTGTTCAGGACGCAGACGCAGGCGCAGATCGCCGAGCGCATCGGTGCCGCCCATGCAGCTGAAGCCGCGCGGCTCATGTCCGCCCCCGCGCAGGTCGTCACCGCAAGTTCGGTGGTGGCCGAGCTTCCCGCCGAAGCCGGACTGATCGAAAGTGTCCTCGTCTCACCCGGCACCGCGGGCGCCATGATCGCCACCTCGGTCTCGCGCCGGTCGGTGTTCACAGGTGGCGCGGGGCTTGCCTGGCTGGAGAGCCCCATCGCGTCGGCCCAAGCGCTTTCGGGAATCGTCTCGGCGCCCGGAGGCAAGATCGTCTGGGTCGCCTCCGGCAATATCGTCGGGGCGCAAGCGGATGGCGCGCGGTTTTCCGGGCTGATCGGATTGACGGGGGACATGGGCCGCTTCGCCTCGATTCCCGCGCCCGAGGGTGTGACGGTATCGGACCTCGCCGCAGGCCCGGATGGGACGGTCTATGCCAGCGACCCGGTCAACGGCGGAGTTTACCGAGCGGTGTCTGGCGCGCGGACGCTTGAGGCGCTGGTGGCCCCCGGCACCTTCCGCTCGCCCCAGGGCTTGGCCGTGAGCGCAGATGGTGCGCGGCTTTATGTCAGCGATTACGGTTATGGTTTGGCGCTGGTCGATCTGGCCAGCGGTGCGGTGACGCGGCTTGCGAGCGATATCTCCGTCGCGCTCGACGGGGTGGACGGGTTATGGCTCCACGATGGCGAGCTGATTGCCGTTCAGAACGGCACCAGTCCGATGCGGATCAGCGCTTTTGCTCTTTCTGCCGACGGAACCCGGATCGTTGGGCACCGCGTGCTCGAACAGGCGCATCCGGGCTGGACCGAGCCGCTTGGCGGCAGCCTTCACGAAGGGGCTCTGATCTACGTCGCCACCGGTCAGTGGGACCGCTATGACAGGGGGCAGCTGCGAGAGGGCATGACAGCTCTTCCCACCACCATCCGCCGCCTGCCGCTGGAGCGCTAGAGCGCAGCGGGGCCGTTCTGCCGCAACCTTTGTTCGATTTCCTGCAACACACCTGAGGGGTTTTCCGCGAGTCGCAGGCTTGCGCCCCGCGTGCGACAGGCTTAGGGCGACGAACGGGATTAACAGCTTGGACATCGTCGTGGTCGACCTCAGTCAGTATCTGCCGATACTGTTATTCGTGCTTGTGGCTTTCGGGCTCTCGATCCTGTTTGTGGTCGCGCCCATGGCGGTCTCGCGCCTCACCGGCACCCATAACCCTGATGCGGAAAAGCTCTCGGAGTATGAATGCGGCTTCCCCGCGTTCGAGGATGCGCGCAGCCAGTTCGACGTGCGCTTCTATCTGGTCGCGATCAGCTTCATCGTCTTCGACCTTGAAGCCGCCTTCCTGTTCCCTTGGGCGGTGAGCCTGGGTGAGACGGGCTGGGTTGGCTGGGGCGGCATGATGGTGTTCCTGTTCATCCTCGCGGTTGGCCTCGCTTATGAATGGAAGAAAGGGGCGTTGGACTGGGAATGAATACCATCGTTACTCCTCCCCAAGGATTGCCCGACATCTCGAAGCTTACCACTGCGCAAGGCGGCGAGGTCCGCGCGCCTGACGCGAGCTTCTTCAACGCGCTCCAGACCGAGGTCACCGACAAGGGCTTCCTCGTCACCTCGACAGAGGAGCTGTTCCAGTGGGCGCGCACGGGCTCGCTGTGGTGGATGACCTTCGGCCTTGCCTGCTGCGCGGTCGAGATGATCCACGTCAACATGCCGCGCTACGACATGGAGCGCTTCGGCGCCGCGCCGCGCGCCTCCCCGCGCCAGTCGGACGTGATGATCGTCGCCGGCACGCTGTGCAACAAGATGGCCCCGGCGCTGCGCAAGGTCTACGACCAGATGTCGGACCCCAAGTACGTGATCAGCATGGGCAGCTGCGCCAATGGCGGCGGCTATTACCATTACAGCTATTCGGTGGTGCGCGGCTGCGACCGCATCGTGCCGGTCGACATCTATGTCCCCGGCTGCCCGCCGACTGCCGAGGCGCTGCTTTACGGCGTTATGCAATTGCAGCGGAAGATCCGCCGCGTCGGCACCATCGAGAGGTAAGGGCGCATGGCCGTTCTCCATTCCGCTCCGCGCTTTGCCGCCAACGCGGGCGTGATCGACGCTATCAGCGAGACCATTTCGGTCTGGCTGATCGAGGCTGTCGAAGCCCACGGCGAGGTGATCTTCCGTGTCGAGCGCGATGCTATCGCACGGGTGCTGCAAATCCTGCGTGACGACCATGCCTACCAGCAGCTCATGGAAATCGCCGGGGTCGACTACCCCTCGCGGCCCGAGCGCTTCGAAGTGGTCTACATGCTCCAGAGCCTCACCAAGAACCACCGCGTGATGGTGAAGTGCTCGGCCTCCGAGGAGACGCCCGTGCCCACCGTCACCACCCTGTGGCCCAACGCCGGGTGGCTCGAACGCGAGGTGTTCGACATGTACGGCGTGACCTTTGCGGGCAACCCGGACCTGCGCCGCATCCTCACCGATTACGGCTTCGAAGGGCACCCGTTCCGCAAGGACTTCCCGATGACGGGCTACACCGAGCTGCGCTATTCCGAGGAGGAAAAGCGGGTCGTGTATGAGCCCGTTGAACTTGCGCAGGAAATGCGCAGCTTCGACTTCCTTTCACCCTGGGAAGGCGCGGATTACGTGCTGCCCGGTGACGAGAAATCGCGCGGCGCGCCCACGGTGGCCGAGCCCAAGACGACCGAGAAGCCCGCCGACACCGGCGCGGGCAAGACAGCGGACGAGGCAGCGGCCAAGCCCGTCGCCGCCGCCGCGCCCGCGCAGAAGGACAGCGGCAAGGGTGCCCCCGGTGCCCCCGATCCCACCTCGAAGGAGGGTGGACGATGAGCATGCAACGCGAGGAATCGCTCACCACCACGGGCGAGGTCATCAGCAACTACACGATCAACTTCGGCCCCCAGCACCCGGCCGCGCACGGCGTGCTGCGCATGGTGATGGAGCTTGATGGCGAGGTGATCGAGCGGATCGACCCGCATGTCGGTCTGCTCCACCGCGGCACCGAAAAGCTGATCGAGCACAAGACCTATCTTCAGGCGCTGCCCTATTTCGACCGGCTCGACTATTGCTCGCCGCTGGCGATGGAGCACTCCTATGTGCTCGCGATCGAAAAACTGCTGAACCTCGAAGTGCCGATCCGCGCGCAATATCTGCGCGTGCTGTTCGCCGAGCTGACCCGCATCTGCAACCACATGCTCAACATGGGCGCGCACATCCTCGATGTCGGCGCGTTCACGCCGAACCTGTGGATCATGGACCTGCGCGAGGACTGCCTCAACTTCTTCGAGCGGGCGAGCGGCGCGCGAATGCACTCCGCGTGGTTCCGCCCGGGCGGCGTCCATCAGGACGTGCCGGAGAAGCTGCTGGTCGATATCGGCGACTGGCTCGACAACCGCTTCTTCCAGCTGTTCGAGGACGCGATGAGCCTCGTCATGGACAACCGCATCTTCAAGCAGCGCAATGTCGACATCGCCGTCGTGTCGCGTGAGGACGCGGTTGCCTGGGGCTTCTCCGGCCCGATGATCCGCGCCGCGGGCATCCCGTGGGACCTGCGCAAGTCGCAGCCCTACGATGTCTATGACCGCATGGAATTCGACATCCCGGTCGGCACCAACTCGGACTGCTACGACCGCTTCATGGTGCGCGTGAAGGAAGTCTACGAGAGCGCGAAGATCATCAAGCAGTGCCTGCGCGACATGCCGGGCGGCCCGATTGCCTCGACCGACGGCAAGGTCTCGCCGCCCAAGCGGGGCGAGATGAAGCAGTCGATGGAAAGCCTGATTCACCACTTCAAGCTCTACACCGAAGGCTTCCACGTCCCCGCGGGCGAGGTCTATGTCGCGACCGAAAGCCCCAAGGGCGAGTTCGGCGTCTACCTCGTCAGCGACGGCACCAACAAGCCCTACCGCTGCAAGATCCGCCCCACGGCCTTCAGCCACCTTCAGGCGATGGATTTCATGAGCAAGGGCCACATGCTGCCCGATGCGACCGCCATTCTGGGCGCGATCGACGTGGTGTTCGGGGAGTGCGACCGGTGAGCAGGCTTGCGATCGCCGAAGAAATGATTGCGCATTACAATGCGCAGGATGCCGACGCCTATGTCGCGCTGATGACCGATGGTGCCTGCGAGGCGGGCTACCGCGGCGCAGTGATCCGCGAAGGCAAGGAAGGCACGCGGGCGGGCCTCAAGGCGATGTTCGCCGAGTTTCCCGAGAACCGCGCTGAGATCATTACCGGCTACGAACTGGGCGAATTCGCGGTGTTGCATGAGCGGGTCTACCGCTCCCCGACTGCCGAGCCCTTCGAAGTCATGTCCGTCTATTCCTTCGAGGGCGACCTGTGCTCTCGCGTGGAGTTCATCCGCTAATGGCTGACCGTACCCCCGCTCCCGACACCCCCGAACTGCGCGCCCGCTGGGGCGGTTTCGCGTGGACGCCGGAGAACAAGACAATCGCCGACTGGCACATCGCCAAGTATCCCGAAGGGCGTCAGCGCAGCGCGGTGATGCCGCTGCTCGATCTTGCCCAGCGGCAGGTCGGCGCAGAGACCGATACGCAGGGCTGGCTGCCGCTGCCGGTGATCGAATATGTCGCCAAGTATCTCGACATGCCGGTGATCCGCGTGCTCGAGGTCGCCAGCTTCTACTTCATGTACAACCTCAAGCCCGTCGGCAAATTCCACGTGCAGGTGTGCGGGACGACGCCCTGCATGCTGCGCGGGAGCGACGACATCATGGCCGCCTGCAAGAAGCGCGGGATGGTGAAGGGTGGGGTTTCGGCCGATGGTCTCTGGACCCTCACCGAAGTCGAATGCATGGGCAATTGCGCCACCGCGCCGATGGTCCAGATCAATGACGACAATTACGAAGATCTGACGCCAGAACGGCTCGACGCGGTGCTGGACGCGCTGGCGGCGGGCGAGATGCCCAAGGCGGGCACGCAGGAGCCGGGGCGTCACACCTCCGAACCTTCGGGCGGGCCCACGACGCTCACCGCGATGGTTGATGCCAACCACGATTACCGGGGCGAGTGGTGATGAGGCCCCAAAGCACCATTCGTGCTGAGCTTGTCGAAGCACCGTTCTTTCTTTGCGTGCGACGTGAAGAAGGAACGGCGGCCCTTCGACAAGCTCAGGGCGAACGGATGTGGAGATTTGAGGCATGACCGCCGTCGTCTCCATCTTCGGCGCGCTGCTGCTGGCCTTCATCGCCTACAAGGTGTTGATGGGCTTGGTGCGCGTTGGGGTAATCCTGCTGATCGTCGCAGTGCTCGCGGGCCTGTGGCAATCGGGAGCGATCGGATGAACCCGGTGACGCTTCTGCTGGCGATCCTCGGGCTGGGCGGCTTCGCGCTCGGGGCGATACTGACTGTGACCGGTCCGCTCGAAATGGGCGTGATCGTGATGGGTCTGGGTCTTGTATTTCAAGTGATTTCGCTGGTGCGCATCAAGCGCGCCAAACAAAGGGATGGCAGCAATGCTGGCGGATAAGGACCGCATCTTCACCAACCTCTATGGCTTTCAGGACTGGAGCCTGAAGGCAGCGCAGGCGCGCGGGGATTGGGACAACACCAAGGCGCTGCTCGCACGCGGGCAGGATGCTATCATCGAGGAAATCAAGGCCAGCGGCCTGCGCGGGCGGGGCGGGGCGGGCTTCCCGACGGGGCTCAAGTGGTCCTTCATGCCCAAGGAATCGCGCGATGGCCGCCCGAGCTTCCTCGTCATCAATGCCGACGAGTCCGAACCCGGTTCCTGCAAGGACCGCGAGATCATCCGCCACGATCCGCACAAGCTGGTCGAGGGCGCGCTGGTTGCCGGTTACGCGATGCGGGCGCGCGCTGCCTACATCTACATCCGCGGCGAATATATCCGCGAGGCCGAGACGCTGCAGAAGGCGATCAGCGAAGCCTATGACGCCGGGCTGATTGGCAAGAACGCCTGCGGTTCGGGCTACGATTTCGACGTCTTCATGCACCGCGGCGCGGGCGCTTACATCTGCGGCGAAGAGACCGCGATGATCGAGAGCCTTGAGGGCAAGAAGGGTCAGCCGCGCCTCAAACCCCCCTTCCCGGCGGGTGCGGGGCTCTATGGTTGCCCGACCACGGTCAACAACGTCGAGAGCATCGCGGTGGCGCCGACGATCCTGCGGCGCGGCGCTGCGTGGTTCTCCAGCTTCGGGCGCGAGAACAACAAGGGCACCAAGCTGTTCCAGATCAGCGGCCACGTTGAAAAGCCCTGCGTGGTCGAAGAGGCGATGAGCATCAGCTTCGAAGAGCTGATCGAGAAGCACTGCGGCGGCATCCGCGGCGGGTGGGACAATCTGCTGGCGGTCATCCCCGGCGGCTCGTCCGTGCCGCTGGTGCCCGCCGCACAGATCCGCAACGCGCCGATGGACTTCGATGGGCTCAAGGAACTGGGCTCCGGCCTCGGCACCGCGGCGGTCATCGTCATGGACAAGTCGACCGACATCGTCCGCGCGATCAGCCGCCTCTCCTATTTCTATAAGCACGAGAGCTGCGGCCAGTGCACCCCCTGCCGCGAGGGCACGGGCTGGATGTGGCGCATGATGGAGCGCCTGCGCACGGGTGACGCCGCGATCGAGGAAATCGACATGCTGCAGGAAGTCACCAAGCAGGTCGAAGGCCACACCATCTGCGCGCTGGGCGACGCCGCCGCGTGGCCGATCCAGGGCCTCATCCGCCACTTCCGCCCCGAGCTCGAGCGGCGGATCAACGAACATAATGCGCAATTCCAAGAGGCAGCCGAGTAATGCCCAAGGTCACCGTAGACGGTCAGGAAATCGAAGTCCCGGCGGGCGCGACTGTGTTGCAGGCGTGCGAGCTGGCGGGGAAGGAAATCCCGCGCTTCTGCTATCACGAGCGGCTCTCCATCGCCGGCAATTGCCGCATGTGTCTGGTCGAGGTGAAGCCCGGGCCGCCCAAGCCGCAGGCCTCCTGCGCGCTGCCGGCTGCCGAGGGTCAGGAAATCCGCACCGACTCGCCCATGGTCAAGAAGGCGCGCGAAGGGGTGATGGAGTTCCTGCTCATCAACCACCCGCTCGATTGCCCGATCTGCGATCAGGGCGGCGAGTGCGATCTACAGGACCAGGCGGTCGCCTATGGCCGCGGCGGTTCGCGCTATCACGAGAACAAGCGCGCGGTCACCGAGAAATACATGGGCCCGCTGATCAAGACGATCATGACCCGCTGCATCCACTGCACCCGCTGCGTGCGCTTCTCGGAAGAGATCGCGGGCGTGGACGAAATCGGCGCGCTGTACCGCGGCGAGGACATGCAGATCACGACCTACCTCGAACAGGCGGCGGCGCATGAATTGAGCGCCAATGTGATCGACCTGTGCCCGGTCGGCGCGCTGACCTCGCGTCCCTATGCCTTCGAGGCGCGGCCGTGGGAGCTGAAGAAGACGCTCAGCATCGACGTCTCGGACGCGGTGGGGGCGAACATCACGCTCCACTCCAAGGGCCGCGAAGTCATGCGCGCGCTGCCGCGGGTGAATGACGACGTCAACGAGGAGTGGCTCTCGGATAAGGGCCGGTATCAGGTCGACGGGTTGACCAAGCGCCGCCTCGACCGCGTGTGGGTACGCCGCGAAGGCAAGCTCCAGCCCGCCGAATGGACCGAGGCTTTCGGCATGATCGCCGCCGCGCTCGAAGGCGACAAGGCCAGCATCGCGGCGGTGGCGGGCGACCTGCTCGATGCTGAGACCATGTTTGCCGCCAAGGCGCTGGTCAATGCCTGCGGGTCGAACCTCACCGAGGCGCGTCAGACTGGCATGACCTATGACGTGTCGAACCTCGCGGCGGTGAACTTCAACAGCACCTTCGCCGGGATCGAGACCGCCGACGCGATCCTGATCGTCGGCAGCAATGTCCGCTGGGAGGCCGCGCTGCTCAACGTCCGTCTGCGCAAGGCGGTGAAGGCGGGGGCCAAGGTCTACATCATCGGGCCCGAATGGGATCCCACCTATCCGGCGACCTTCCTCGGCAGCGATCTGAAGCTCCTGAACCGCGTGCCCAAGGAATTGGGTGACGTCATGAAGTCGGCCCAGCGTCCGGCGGTGATCCTCGGCGCGGCGGCGCTGGCCAAGGGTGCACTTCCGGGGGCGCTCAAGCTGGTCGATAAGTTCAACCTCGTCCGTGAGGGCTGGAACGGCTTCAACGTGTTGCACATCTCGGCGGCGCGCATGGCTTCGCTGATGCTCGGCTTCACGCTTCCGGGCGGGATGGGCGACATTGCGGCGGCCAGCCCCAAGGTGCTGCTTAGCCTCGGCGCGGACGAGATGGACTACGCGCCCTACGCGAAGAGCCTCAAGGTCTATATCGGCCACCACGGCGACAAGGGTGCGCATCACGCCGACATCATCCTTCCGGGCGCTTCCTACGCCGAAAAGGACGGGACCTACGTCAACACCGAGGGCCGGGTGCAGTTCGCCGAGAAGGCCGTCTTCGCTCCCGGCGACGCGCGCGAGGACTGGACGATCCTGCGTGCGCTCGCCGATGCGCTGGGCGTGACGGTGGGCTTCGACAGTTTCGACCAGCTTCAGGCCGCGATGATCGCTGCCGTGCCCGCGTTGGGCGAAGAGGGCCTCGCCGATTACGGCGCGCTCTCCAAGGCCGACAGCGGCGCCAAGTTCGAAGGCGAGATCGCGGGCTACCCGGTCAAGGACTTCTACCTCACCAACCCCATCGCCCGCGCCAGCGAGGTGATGCAGCGCTGCTCGGATGAGTTGCTGCACGGGGCCGATGTGAAGGAGGCTGCGGAATGAGTGCGCACCAAATCCTCCCCCTTCAGGGGAGGGGGACCATCCGCAGGATGGTGGAGGGGCAGGCTCGGCTTCTCCGCAAATCTGACAAATTGAACCGGGCGGGGTGCCCCTCCACCACTGCGTGGTCCCCCTCCCCGTGCCGGGGAGGAATGTAAGTGACCGCCTTCTTCCAATCCCTAGGCCTGCCTTACGAATGGGCCTGGACTGTGGCGACGCTCGCGGGGATCCTGATCGTCTCGCTGCTCGTCATGTTCTCTGTGGCGATGGTGATCTATGTCGACCGCAAGGTGCTGGGCGCGATCATGATGCGGCGCGGGCCCAATGTGGTGGGGCCGTTCGGGCTGCTGCAATCCTTCGCGGACGGCCTCAAGGTCTTCCTGCAAGAGACCATCATCCCGAGCGCCGCGAACAAGGGCATCTTTCTGATCGCGCCGATTATCACCTTCACGGTCGCGCTCGCGGCGTGGGCGGTGATCCCGTTCGACGCGGGCGTCGTGATTTCGGACATCAATGTCGGCCTGCTCTATATCCTCGCGATCTCCTCGATGGGGGTTTACGGCGTGGTGATGAGCGGGTGGGCGTCGAACTCCAAATATCCGTTCTTCTCGGCGATGCGTGCCTCGGCGCAGATGATCTCCTACGAGGTCTCGATCGGCTTCGTGCTGGTCTGCGTCGTGCTGTTTGCCGGGACTTTCAACCTCTCCGGCATCGTCAATGCGCAGCAGGGGTTCGGGCTGGGCTTCATCAACGCCTATGCGGTGCACCCGCTGCTGTTCCCGATGTGGGTGGTGTTCTTCATCTCGGCCCTCGCTGAAACCGCGCGCGCGCCCTTCGACCTCACCGAGGCCGAGAGCGAGCTCGTCGCGGGCTACCAGACCGAATATTCCTCGATGAGCTTCGCGCTGTTCTGGCTCGGCGAGTATGCGAATATCCTGCTGATGTGCTCGCTCAACACGCTGCTGTTCTGGGGCGGGTGGCTGCCGCCGCTCGACATTCCGGTGCTTTACATGGTGCCGGGGATTATCTGGTTCCTCGTCAAGACCTTCGTGTTCTTCTTCATGTTCAGCTGGATCTGGGCGACCGTGCCGCGCTACCGCTACGACCAGCTGATGCGCCTCGGGTGGAAGGTGTTCCTGCCGATGAGCCTGCTGTTTGTGGCGGCGACCAGCGGCTACCTGATGGCGACGGGGCATTTTGACCGCTCAATCGCACCGACGGCTCCTGCGACCTCGACCGAAATCGTCCAAACCACCCCTGCGCAGCCTGTTGCTGTGAGAGGCCAGTCATGACCACCGTCTCCCACCTCATCAAATCGTTCACCCTCTGGGAGTTCCTCAAGGCCCACGCCTTGACGCTGAAGTATTTCTTCAAGCCCAAGGTGACGATCAACTACCCCTTCGAGAAGGCCCCGCTCTCGCCCCGCTTCCGCGGTGAGCACGCCCTGCGGCGCTATCCGAACGGCGAGGAACGCTGCATCGCGTGCAAGCTGTGCGAGGCCGTGTGCCCCGCGCAGGCGATCACCATCGAGAGCGAACCGCGCGAGGACGGCAGCCGCCGCACCACCCGCTACGACATCGACATGACCAAGTGCATCTTCTGCGGCTTCTGCCAGGAAGCCTGCCCGGTCGATGCCATCGTCGAAGGACCGAATTTCGAATACGCCACCGAAACCCGCGAGGAGCTGCTTTACGACAAGGCCAAGCTGCTTGCGAATGGTGACAAATGGGAACGGGCCATCGCGGCCAACCTTGAAGCCGACGCACCCTATCGCTAGGGCGCGCGGCGACGAGGAAACGGGGTCAATCAACAACGCACGTCACCCCGGCGAAGGCCGGGGCCCAGTGCGGACAAAGGGATCACATAGCCGCTTGCGGGACCCCGGCCTTCACCGGGGTGACGTAACGGCGGAGTAAAACCATGATACAGGCCATCGCCTTCTATTTCTTCGCGACGATTGTCGTTGCCAGCGCCGTAATGGTCGTCATGGCGCGCAATCCGGTGCACTCGGTGCTGTGGCTGATCATGGCGTTCTTCAACGCTGCCGGGCTGATGGTGCTGGTTGGCGCCGAGTTCATCGCGATGCTGCTGGTGATCGTCTATGTGGGGGCGGTCGCGGTGCTGTTCCTGTTCGTGGTGATGATGCTCGACATCGATTTTGCCGCGATGCGTGCAGGCTTTTCCCGCAACGCGCCGCTGGGTCTGCTGATCGCCGCGATCCTGCTCGCAGAGCTGCTGCTGGCCGTGGGCGCTTACAACGCAGGCGGTCTGAGCCTCGGCACGCCTGACGGTTCTGCCGTGCAGGCCGCCGATACGTCGAACATCGAGGCGCTCGGTGCGTTGCTCTATGGCCGCTACATTGTGCTGTTCGAAATCGCCGGGATCATCCTGCTGGTCGCGATGATCGGCGCGATTGTGCTGACCTTCCAGCCGCCCAAGCCGGGTGCCCGCGCGCGGCAGGACGTGGGCAAGCAGATCCGCCGCCGTCCGGAGGATGCAACCGTCATGAAGAACCCGGAGATCGGGCAAGGGGTCGAACTATGATTAGTGCAGGTGGGATCGGCATCGAACATTACCTCACCGTCGGCGCGATCCTGTTCGTGCTCGGCGTGCTGGGAATTTTCCTCAACCGCAAGAACGTGATCGTCATCCTGATGGCGGTCGAGTTGATCTTGCTGAGCGTGAACCTCAACCTCGTGGCCTTCAGCGCCTTCATGCAGGATCTGGTGGGACAGGTCTTCGCGATGCTGGTGCTGACGGTGGCCGCGGCCGAGGCGGCCATCGGCCTCGCGATCCTGGTGATCTATTTCCGCACTCGCGGTTCGATTGCGGTCGACGACATCAACCGGATGAAGGGGTGATTTGCGTGATCGTCTCTAGTCCGTTCGCCCTGAGCTCGTCGAAGGGCCGTCTTTTCTTCGCTCCCGTGCGCTTCGAAGAAGTGCAGGGCTCTGACAAGCTCAGCCCGAACGGGGGTTGTTAATGCATCCGATCCTCATCATCGTTTTTGCGCCGTTGGCCGCTGCCCTGATCGCAGGGCTGGGCAACCGCATGATCGGCAATGTCGCCGCCAAGAGCGTGACCACCGCCGGGCTGTTCCTCGCCGCTGGCCTCAGCTGGCCGATCTTCCTCGGCTTCCTCTCGGGCACTGCCACGGCAGAGGTCGTGCCGGTCCTGAAGTGGGTGCAGAGCGGCACGCTGACCTTCGATTGGTCGCTGCGCGTTGATACACTCACCGCGATCATGCTGGTGGTGATCAATTCGGTCTCGGCGCTCGTGCACCTTTATTCGTGGGGGTACATGGAGGAAGACCCGGATCAGCCGCGGTTTTTCGCCTATCTCTCGCTGTTCACCTTCGCGATGCTGATGCTGGTGACGGCCGACAACCTCGTCCAGATGTTCTTCGGATGGGAAGGGGTGGGGCTGGCGTCCTATTTGCTGATCGGATTCTGGTTCCGCAAGCCCTCGGCCGGCGCGGCGGCGATCAAGGCTTTCGTGGTCAACCGCGTGGGTGACTTGGGCTTCATGCTCGGCATCTTCGGCACCTATCTGGTGTTCCAGACGACTTCGATCCCCGAGATCCTGGCGGCAGCTCCGGGCATGAGCGGCTCGACCATCACCTTCGTCGGCATGCGGCTCTACACGATGGATATCCTGTGCATCCTGCTGTTCATCGGCGCGATGGGCAAGTCGGCGCAGCTGGGCCTGCACACCTGGCTGCCTGACGCGATGGAAGGCCCGACCCCGGTCTCGGCGCTGATCCATGCCGCGACCATGGTGACGGCAGGCGTGTTCATGCTGTGCCGCCTTTCGCCGATGTTCGAGACCGCGCCGACCGCGCTGACCATCGTCACCATCGTCGGGGCCGCGACCTGCTTCTTCGCCGCCACGATCGGGACGACGCAGTGGGACATCAAGCGGGTGATCGCCTATTCGACCTGCTCGCAGCTCGGCTACATGTTCTTTGCCGCAGGCGTCGGGGCCTACGGGGCGGCGATGTTCCACCTCTTCACCCACGCCTTCTTCAAGGCGCTGCTGTTCCTTGGTGCGGGCTCGGTGATCCACGCGATGCACCACGAACAGGACATGCGCTATTACGGCGGCCTGCGTAAGCATATCCCGTTCACCTTCTATGCCATGCTGGCAGGCACGCTGGCGATCACGGGGCTGGGGGTCTATCACCTTGGGGTCGGCTTTGCGGGCTTCTGGTCGAAGGACGCGATCCTCGAAGTCGCTTATGCTCGCCACAATGGTGCGGGGCAGTTCGCCTTCTGGGCCGGTGCCATCGCGGCGCTGCTCACCAGCTTCTATTCCTGGCGCCTGATGTTCCTGACCTTCTGGGGCAAGCCGCGCTGGATCGAGAGCGAGCATATCCAGCACTCGGTGCACAAGACCCCTGCCGAAGCAGGCGAGGACACCACGGGCGGCTATCACCCGCATGAAAGTCCGATCACGATGCTGATCCCGCTGGGCCTGCTGACCATTGGCGCAATTGCCGCCGGACAGGTGTTCGCACCCAGCTTTCTCGACAGCGCGGCCTTCTGGAACGGGTCGATATTCTACAACGAAGACCTGATCCATGCGATGCACGCCGTGCCTTACTGGGTGAAGTACACCGCACTGATCGTCATGGTTGTGGGCTTTGCCGGCGCCTATCTGGCCTACATCGCCAAGCCCGACATACCGGCACGCTTCGTTGCAACCTTCGGCGCGCTGCACAACTTCGTCTACCGCAAGTGGTACTTCGACGAGCTGTATGACGCGATCTTCGTGAAGCCCGCTTTCGCGCTGGGCCGCGCGTTCTGGAAGCTCGGCGATATCGGCACCATCGACCGGTTTGGTCCCAACGGCATCGCCTGGGCGGTCGAGCGCTCCTCGGTCGCCGCCAAGTCGATCCAGTCGGGCTACGTTTACACCTACGCGTTGATCATGCTGCTCGGGCTGGTCGCCGCTGTCACCTTTGTTCTGCTTTAGGAGCGCGCTTCGTAATGGAAGGCCTTCCCATCCTGTCGCTGATGATGTGCGTGCCGCTGGCCGGCGCGGCGCTGTGCCTGTTTGCGGGCGCGAGCGCTGCCCGCTGGATCGCGCTCGGGGCGACGCTTGTCACCTTCGTGCTCGGCGTCGTGCTGTGGTCGAACTATCAGATTGGCGGCCCGCAGTGGCAGTTCACCGAGGAAGCGAACCTCTTCGCGGGCTTCAGCTACAAGCTCGGGATCGACGGTATCGCGCTGATGCTGATCATGCTCAGCGTCTTCCTGATGCCGGTCTGCATCCTGGCGAGCTGGGAATCGGTGCAGAAGCGCGTCGGCGAATACATGGCGGCCTTCCTGTTCATGGAGGTGCTGATGATCGGCACTTTCGCGGCGCAGGACCTGTTTCTGTTCTACGTCTTCTTCGAGGCGGGCCTTATCCCGATGTATCTGATCATCGGCGTGTGGGGCGGGGACAACCGCATTTACGCGAGCTACAAGTTCTTCCTCTACACCCTGCTCGGATCGGTGCTGATGCTGATCGCGATGTTCTGGATGGTGGCCGAAGCCGGCACCTCGGACATCCCGACTTTGATGCAATACAGCTTCCTGCCGCAAGCGCAGACGTGGCTGTGGCTGGCCTTCTTCGCGAGCTTTGCGGTCAAGGTGCCGATGTGGCCGCTCCACACCTGGCTGCCTGACGCGCACGTGCAGGCGCCGACCGCCGGTTCGGTGATCCTTGCGGGCGTGCTGCTCAAATTGGGCGGCTACGGCTTCATCCGCTTTAGCCTGCCGATGTTCCCCGAGGCTTCCGCCCAGTTCGCATGGCTGGTCTTCGCGCTGTCGATGATCGCGGTGGTTTACACCTCGTTGGTCGCGCTGGTGCAGGCGGACATGAAGAAGCTGATCGCCTATTCCTCGGTGGCACACATGGCGATCGTCACCGTGGGCCTGTTCGCCTTCAATGTGCAGGGGCTTGAGGGCGCGATGATCGTCATGCTCTCCCACGGGCTCGTTTCCGGCGCGCTGTTCCTGTGCGTGGGCGTGATCTACGACCGCCTCCACACCCGCGAGATCGCCCGCTACGGCGGCCTTGCGATCAACATGCCTTACTATGCGCTGTTCTTCCTGCTGTTCACCATGGCGAGCATCGGCCTGCCGGGCACCAGCGGCTTCGTTGGCGAGTTCCTGTCGCTCGCGGGGATCTACCAGACGTCGAGCCTCGTCGCGCTGATCTGCACCACGGGCATCATTCTGGGCGCGGCCTATATGCTCTACCTCTATCGCCGCGTGGCGTTTGGCGGGCAGACCAATGCGGACGCCGCCGCGATGCCCGACATCTCGGCGCGCGAGTGGGTGATGATGGCGCCCATCGCCGCAGCGGTGCTGTGGATGGGGGTCTATCCCGAGAGCTTCCTCGCGCCGATGCGCAAGGACATCGCCACGCTTGACGCCCGCCTTGCCGCGGCCGCGCCTGCCGGTGACGCCCGCCTTGCGCCGGGCACCCCGCGTGCCGAGGCCGCCAATGCGGTGGGCCACCACGGCGCGGGACATGAGGGCATGGAACACGAGAGCGCCAAGGAGGGCGCGCACTGATGGATTTCGCTGCTTCCTTTGCGCTCGTCATTCCCGAGTTGCTGCTCAGCTTCACCGGCCTCGTGCTGCTGCTCGTCGCCGCGTTTGGCGGGGACACGGGTGCCCGCCAGATCGCCATCGGCGCGGCGGCCGCGCTGTTCGTCGCGGGTTTCCTGCTCGTCCCCGGCCTCCACACCGGCAGCGACGGCCCGGCGACGCTGGCCTTTGGCGGCCTGCTCAAGATCGACAGCTTCGCGCTCTTCGCCAAGGCGCTGATCTACCTTTCGGCGATCGCCGCCCTGATGATCGCGCCCGCCTTCTTCGCCGGCCCCGCCGCTGGTGCGGAGCGCGGAATGCGCGCCGAATACCCGGTTCTGGTGATCTTTGCCGCGGTCGGCATGAGCATCATGGTTTCGGCCAATGATTTCATGAGCCTCTACCTCGGGCTCGAGCTGAACAGCCTCTCGGCCTACGTCCTCGCCGCGATCCTGCGGCGCGACACGCGCTCGGGTGAGGCGGGGCTCAAGTATTTCGTGCTCGGCGCGCTGGCCTCCGGCATCCTGCTCTATGGCATGAGCCTGCTCTACGGTTTCACCGGCGGCACCGGCTTCAGCGCGGTGCGCGCTGGCCTGACGGGCGAGATGGGCACCGGCGCGCTGTTCGGGGTGATCTTCGTGCTCTCGGGCCTCGCCTTCAAGATCAGCGCCGTGCCGTTCCATATGTGGACCCCGGACGTGTACGAGGGCGCGCCGACCCCGGTCACTGCCTTCTTCGCCACCGCCCCCAAGGTTGCCGCCGTCGCACTCACCGCGCGGGTGGTGTTCCAGGTGTTCGGCGGACAAGTCGCCGCGTGGCAGCAGATCGTGATGTTCATGGCGCTGGCTTCGATCATTTTCGGTGCATTGGGAGCGATCGGGCAGGAGAACCTGAAGCGGTTGCTCGCCTATTCCTCGATCAACAATATCGGCTTCATCCTGCTCGGCCTTGCGGTGGCCAATGCCGACGGGGCGAGCGCGATGCTGGTGTATCTGTTCATCTATGTCGCCATGAGCCTCGGCAGCTTTGTCGCGCTGCTGATGCTGCGCGGCGAGGATGGCGCGCTGTTCGAAACCTTTGCCGACATCCGTGGGCTTTCGGTGACGCAGCCTGCGATTGCGTGGGCGCTGCTGCTCTTCATGTTCAGCCTCGCCGGCATTCCGCCGCTGCTCGGCTTCTACAGCAAGTTCGTGGTGTTTCAGGCGACCATCGAGGCCGGGCTGGTGGCCTTTGGCGCCATCGCCATTGCCGCAAGCGTGATCGGCGCGTTCTATTACATCAAGTTCGTCAAGGTGATGTTCTTCGATGAACCCGCAGGCGTGGTCACCGGCAAGAGCGGTGCGGCCCATTGGGTGCTGCTGGGGCTGACGGGGCTGATCGTCTCGCCTTTGGGTTACCTGCTGACCCCGTCGCTCACCGATCTGGCCGACAAGGCTGCGGCCTCGCTGTTCCTTTCGGTTTGATCGAGTTCGCCGAACAGACCGGCTCGACCAATGCCGACCTCGCCGCCGCGATCCGCAGCGGGGAGGGTTGGGCCGAAGGACGCTGGCTGGTCGCCCGCCGTCAGACCGCAGGACGCGGGCGGCAAGGGCGCGAATGGTTCGACGGAGCGGGCAATTTCATGGGCTCGACCGTTGTGACGCCGGGGGAGGGTGGCCCGCCGCCCGCCAGCCTGAGCTTCGTCGCGGCTATTTCGGTATTTCAGGCCGCACGGGTCATCAAGGACAGTGCGGCAGGCCTCGCGCTGAAATGGCCCAATGATGTGCTGCTGAATGGTGGCAAGTTGTCGGGCATCTTGCTGGAGATGTTGCGCGGGCAGGTGGTGGTCGGCATCGGGGTCAACCTTGCCCGTGCGCCGCACATCGAGGGACGCAAGACCGCCGCTCTTGCCGATGTTGTTGCCGCCCCGGATGTGGAGCACTTCTCGCAGGTGCTTGCCGAACAGTTCGCACGCAATCTCGCCTTTTGGCGCGCGAATGATCTTGGGAGCACGCTGGAACGCTTTCTCGGGCTCTCCATCCATGCGCAGGGTTCTCCCGTAACTGTCCACGATACCGATGGCTCGGTGCTGTCGGGCTCCTTTGCTGGCCTTGAGGAAAACGATGGCGCTTTGCGGCTACGCTTGGCGGATGGCAGCGAACGTGTCATTCGCGCAGGCGACATTTCGTAAGTTAAGGACTGCCAGAGATGCTGCTCGCCGCCGATGTCGGGAACACCAATGTCGTCTTTGCCCTGTTCACCTACGGGGAGGACGGCACGCATCACATTCGTGCGCGCTGGCGCATCGCCACCGATCCGCGCCGGACGGGCGATGAATATGCGGTGTGGCTGCTCCAGCTCCTCAAGATCGAGGGGTTTGAACGTTCGGACATCACGCAGGTCATCGTCGCATCCGTCGTCCCGCGTGCCGACCACAATCTCACCGTGCTGTGCGAGAAGTATTTCGGCATCACCCCGATGTTTGCAGGTCAGGGTGCAGCGCGCTGGCGGTTCGAGATCGATGTCGATCAACCCTCGTCGCTCGGCGCTGACCGTGCGCTCAACATCCTTGCCGCGCACCACAAGTATGGCGGCGACCTCATCATCGTGGACTTCGGCACCGCCACCAAGTTTGAAGCGGTCGATTTCACCGGCGCTTACAAGGGCGGCTCGATCGCACCGGGGATCAACCTGTCCTTGGACGCGCTGGTCGGCAAGACCGCCAAGCTGCCGCGCATCGCGATCCGCGCGCCGTCCACCCGCTCGGTCATTGGCCGCAACACCGAAGACCAGATGCTGATCGGCGTCTTCTGGGGCTATGTCGCGATGATGGAAGGCATGGTTGCCAAGATGAAGGCCGAAATTGGCCGCCCCGCAAAGGTTGTCGCCACCGGCGGGCTCGCCATATTGTTCGACGACGCCACCGAAATTTTCGATCACGTCGATGCCGACCTCACACTGGACGGCCTCGCCATACTTGCCAGGCAGGCGGAAGCCGCCTGATCCTCTCTCACAGAACCGGAAACACATTGAAGAAAGATTTTACCCCCGAAGACGAACTCCTGTTTCTCGCGCTTGGCGGTTCCGGGGAGATTGGCATGAACGTCAATCTCTATGGCTGCCAGGGCAAGTGGATCATGGTCGATCTCGGCATGACCTTTTCGGGCAGTGAATATCCCGGTGTCGAGCTGGTCTTCGCCGATCTCGATTTCATCGAGGAGCGCCGCAAGGATCTGATCGGCATCGTCCTCACCCATGCGCACGAGGATCATATCGGCGCCGTGCCCTATTTCGCGGGCGAGCTCGGTGTGCCGCTCTATGCCACGCCCTTCACCGCCGATCTGGTGGCGCGCAAGCTGGAAGAGGCCGGGCTGCTCGGCCAGGTCGAGCTCAACATCATCGAGGAAGACCACGGCGAGATCGAGCTCGGCCCGTTCACCATCACCTACCTGCCGCTCGCGCATTCGATTGCCGAGGGCAACGCGCTGCTGATCGACACGCCCCATGGGCGCATCTTCCACACCGGCGACTGGAAGCTCGACGATGATCCGATCATCGGTGAGCCGACCACCGAGGAAGAACTGCGCGACATCGGCGAGGAAGGCGTGCTCGCGCTGGTGTGCGACTCGACCAATGTGTTCAATCCGAACCCCTCGGGCTCGGAAGGCGCAGTCCATAGTGCGCTGATGGACGAAGTCGCGCGGCACAAAGGCAAGCGGGTCGTCGTGACCACTTTCGCCAGCAATGTGGCCCGCCTGCAAACGCTCGGCGAAGTCGCGATCGAGACGGGGCGGAAGCTTTGCGTTGCCGGCCGTTCGCTCGACCGGATTATCGAGGTCGCGCAGGACAATGGCTATCTGAAGGACTTCCCGACTCCGATCAGCTTCGAGACTGCGATGGGCCTGCCGCGCGGCGAGGTGCTGATCATCGCCACCGGCGGGCAGGGCGAGCCCCGCGCCGCTCTGGGCCGGATGGCGGATATGAACCATCCGATCGAATTGGTGGCAGGTGATGTCGTGCTGTTCTCCTCACGCCAGATCCCCGGCAACGAAATCGCGATTGGCAAGATTCAGAACCAGCTCGCCGCGCGCGGCATCCAGATGGTGACCGACCGTCAGGCGCTGATTCACGTCTCGGGCCACCCGGGGCGGCCAGAGCTGGAAGCGCTCTACAGCTGGCTGAAGCCGGAAATCCTCGTGCCGGTCCATGGCGAGATCCGCCACATGGCCGAGCAGGCCCGGGTCGGCAAGGCGGCGGGCATCCCGCATCAGGTGGTGCAGAAGAACGGCGATCTGGTCCGTCTCGCCCCCGGCAAGCCGGGCAAACTCGCTGAAGTGCGGGCCGGACGTCTGGTGCTGGATGGCGATATCATCACCGCGGCTGATGGCGATGCGATCACCATGCGCCGTCGGATCGCAGGCGAGGGCGTACTGGTGGTGGTGCTCGCCCGCGGCGCGAAGCCGGTGATCGAGGCGATTGGCCTGCCGCTTGACGAAGACCTGCCCGACTTCCTTGAGGAAGCGGCGGACGATGTGCTCAAGGCAATCGGACGCCTCAAGGGTCGCGACGCTAAGGACGAGGCAGCGGTGCGCGAAGCCGCGCGGCTCGCCGCTCGCCGGGCAGCGCAGCGCTGGGCTGGCAAGAAGCCGCAGGTGCGGGTGGTGATGCCGGGGGATGGGGCCTGATGCAGATCACCTCGATTGCAGCGATCTACTTCCTGTTCTTCGTGATGAGCGGTTTCATGATGCTGCCGTTCGGCGTGAAGACGGCAGACGAGGCGGGGATCGAAAAGGTGCCGGGGCAGGCCGACAGTGCGCCGGTCAACTTCCAGCCGGGCAAGGTCGCCGCGCGCGCATCGGTGGTGGCGGCGGTGGCGACCGCGCTGTTTGTCGCCAACTATACCTATGGCTGGGTCACCGCCGCCGATATCGACTTTCTGCCCAAGCCGCCTGCTGCTGCTGCTGCTGACTAAGTCCGGAACCGCTGGATCGCCTGGGCCAGCGCCACGTAGAGCTTGCCCATATCCGAACCGAGCATCGTCACGCTCAAGACGTGACCATCGCGGGTGGACAATGTCTGCCGCAGCATCGCTTCGAAGTCGTGAATGTAGCGGCTGACATTGGCCCTGAACGTGTCGTCCGCGCTGTAGAGCGCGGCGATATCCTTGGCGGTGCCATTGTCGATCAGCCGCACCGCGCGGCGGGTGAAGATGCCGCGGTCACCCTTGAGATAGGCCTCCCACGCCGTGTCGGCGACCTCCGTCGACAGCGCCCCGGCAATGTCGATGGCTGCCGAATTGAGGCTGTCGGTGATCAGCGCCATGCGGCGGGCGAAGTCGTTGCCCACCTGCTCTTCCGCGCGTTCCCGTGCGTGCATCACCCGCTGTTCGAGATTGCCGGTGAGCTCGTTCACCTTCACCAACTGATCGCGCAGCTGGATCGCCGCCTCGCGGCCCACGCCCGAGGCGTGAGCGGCTGATTGCTCTAGCTTGCCGAGCGTCGCAGCCGCCTCATTGCGTAGCGCGCGTTCGAGCACCTCAACCGCTTCGCTGCCGAGGTTGTTCGCCAGCGCCAGCATTTTCTCGCGCGCGCCTTCATCAAGGGTGGCGAAGGCACGGGTGATTGCGGTTTCGAGCGCCGAAAGCGATGCGCGCAGGCTTTCCTGCGTTTCGACCGCCAGCGTGCCGCTCTCCTCGGCCAACCGCGCAAAGCCGCCGCGCAGGCCTTGCAGCCGGGCGAGGGCATCCTCGGTTTCGTCGGCCAGCTGGGACTTGAACCCGGCAAGCGCAGTTTCGGCCGTTTCGATCTCTGCGCGGGTGCGCAGCAGATAGTCCGACAGGTCGCTGCCGGCCTGCGTGCTGCGCAGCATCAGCGCCTCGACATTGTCGGCGCGCGCTTCGACCCCTTCCAAAGCGGTGTTGGCCCGGTTGATCGCGCTGCTGAGGTCTTCGTGGCAGGTGCGCGCGCCAGATTGCAAAATCTCCAGCAATCGCACGCTGCTGTCGGTCAATTGGACCATTTGCGCTTCGGTGGCGGCGATGGCCGCGCGCTTCTCGCCAAGCTGCTGGGCCAGCGTGCCAAGGCCCGCGCCAAGGCTTTCGCGCGCAGCCGCGCTGGTCCGGTCGATTTCGGCCAACACCCGCCCGAGTTCCGCGACCCGCTCGGTCATCGCCTCACCCTGCACGACCAGCTTTTCGATCTCGGCAACCTGCGCCTCACGCCGCTGGGCGAGCGCATCGTCAAGCGCCGCCAGCCGCTGGGACAGTACTTCGCTTGCCTGCGCTTCATGGGTTTCAAAGGCGGCCTGCCGCTGTTCGATCAGCTCGTCGAACTGGCGATTGCGTGTCGCCAACTGCTCGTCGAACTGCACCGCTTCTTCGCGAAGCTTGGCGATCCGTTCATTTGCGACGGCGGCACTGCTACGGTCGAGCTGGTCGACCATATCGAGCTTCTCTTCCAACGTTTCGTGCAGCGCGGCAATGGCGGCGGCATAGCTGGCGCGCGCGGTCTCTCCCGCTTCGCGCAGCTGATGGGCGAGCGCTTCGCTCTGGCTGGCGACGGCCTGTGCTCGTTCACGATGCGCAGCCAGCGCCTCTTCCTCGAACGCCGTGATGCGGGCGCGATAGGCTTCGGCCTCCGTCTGCAAGGCCGCAAAGCGCTGCGTGACAAGAGCTTCGATACGCGTCAGCTGCGCCTCATACTGGCCGAGCGTATCGCCGACCTGCGCGGTCAGGCGCCCGACCAGCGCCTCATTTTCGGCCCCGGCGGTGCCGAGCCGGTCAAATCCGCTCGAAAGCCGCGCCAGCTGATCTTCCGCGACGCGGCCTGCTCCGCCAATCTGGTTGGCAACATCGCGCGCAGCATTGGCGATCACGGGCAGATCGTCGCGCAGCCGGTTCATGTTGCCGAGCGCGGTTTCGCTGGTGGAGCCAATCGCTTCGACCTGCGCGCCATTGGTGGTGATCAGCGCCTGCAATTCGCCAGCATGGGTGGACAAGCGTTCCGCCGCAATCCGGCCAAGCGCCTCAAGATCGCGGGCTTCTGCGGCGAGAAATTCGCGCGCGAGGCTCAATTCGCGGTTCACCACCTTGAGCCGCGCTTCGAGCGCGGCGCCCTCACGGTCCATCAGCGCGGCGGTTGCGGCAAATCGCCGGCTCTCAGCATGCGATGATCGCATGGCGAGCAGCCATACGATCCCCACCAGCGCAACCGGCACGGCCCATTCGACCACCCAGCCTGCCCATTGCGCAGGCGCGGCCCCGCCGCGGATGTCGGGAAGGTGAGCCCAGACGAAAAACCCGCTCCATCCGGCAGTCACCAGCACCGCAAGGCTCGGCGCGAGCCAGCCGAAGCGTGCAGGGGAGGACGCTCCCTCTTCTTCCTCGTCCCAGGTTTCGGACAGATCGAGCATCCCGTCGAATGCCTCATCCCGCCCATCGGCTTCTGCAAAAGCCATGTCATCCGCGCCGTCATCGCCGCTCTTGCGCCCCAAGGCGCGCATCTGGTGCCGTCCTGCCATAGGCACGTCATACCACAGCCGGAATCGGGATAAACCCCGCATTAACCCAATTCGGCCTATGTGCCTGCCATGGCTTTCAATCACGGTGCTCTCGATGCGACCCTTGCGGCAGCGGCCGGCGACGATGCCGCCTTGCTGCGTGAGCTGCGCGCGGCCTTCCTCGCAAGCGCTGCCAAGCAGCTCGATCTGCTCAAGCGCGCGCGCTGTGATGGCAATTGGCATGTTGCCGCGATGCGGCTGAAAGGCCTTGCAGCCAGCTTCCATGCGGAAGACCTGCTTCAGGCCGCTGAAATCGCGCTCCACGCCGCGCCGGGCGAGCCGATGGCCATCCGCGAAATCGAGGCCGTGCTCGCACGCTTCAACCGCGCGCAGAATCGCACGACCCGCTTCTGATTCGCCGCGCCGTGCGCTGTGTCGGGGCAAACCGCGCAGTGCCGCTTGAACCGCAGCGCTGAAACCGCCAATCCTTGGCCGCCTGCGGGCGGATCGAGGGAAGGGGTTTGGAATGCGCATCGGCCTCATCGCAGCACTCCGGCGCAGCGCGGATGGCGGACTTCGCGCGCATCTTCCCCTCGCCGGGCGTAGCGTTCTCGCCTGGCAGGCGGATCTGCTGCAATCCTTGGGGGTCGAGCGGGTCTTGTGCCTGACCGAGACCACTTCTGACGACGTGCTACAATTGCAGCACCGGACCGAAGCGGGCGGAGCCGCATTTCATGCGCTGCCCAACTTCGCCGCTCTGCCGGCCTTGGTGCGGGCCGAGGATGATCTCATCATTCTGCGCGATGGTCTGGTGCCCGATCCTGCGGTGGTGCAGGCGGTGCTTGGGGGAGACGGTGCCCTGCAACGGGTGATCGCGGCGATCCCGGCGGATCACGCGCTCGCCGCCGCTTACCCCGATGATTTCGAACGGATCGATGCTGCGCGCCATTGGGCGGGCGTGCTGGTGATGCGCGGCGCGCCGGTCCAGCAATTGGCCGATTTCCCGGATGATGCCGACGCCGTCTCGCTGCTGCTGCGGCTTGCCTTGCAGGCCGGAACGCCGTGCCGCGATCTGGCCGCGCGCGAATTGGTGCCGGAGCGCTGGCTGCTGGCCGATGGCACTGCCGCGGTGGCCGAGGCCGAGCAGGCCATGATCGCCGATGCCGCCGCGCCAAGTGATTGGCGCGCACCGCTGGCGACGCTGGCGGCGATGCTGGTGCGCGCGCTGGCTCCACGAGGCCTTGAGCAGGGCGGGCTTGCGGCAGGCGGGCTGGCCTTGGCGCTGCTGCTGATCGGCGTGATGTTCGCAGCCTTCGGTCCGGCGGTTGCGGGGCTGGCGGTGGCGGGGCTGGGAGCCTTCGCCGCGCGGGTGGCGATTGGCTACACCGCTTTGTCCGCAAGGCTCAGGCGGGCAGGCGATCCGGGGCGCGGCCCTGCCGTGCTGGCAGCGGCGGTGGACGGGCTGGCGGCGCTTACCACGTGGTTTGCGCTGTCGCCCTGGCCCGAATGGCAACCGCTCGCGGCGTTGGGGCCGGTGGTGATCGGTCTCGCCCGCCTGGCCACGCGCCCGTCCGACGCGCGGCTGGCCGCGCCCGCGTCCGACCGTGCGAGCCTGCTGCTGGTGATGGCGCTTACCGCCGCCTTTGGCGTCTTGCCGGAAGGATTGGCCTGTCTCGCCTTGGGGCTACTCCTCGCTTTGCTGCTGCGTCCTGACCGGGTTTGATCTAACGGCGTCTTAACTATGTGGGCGCTATAGCCTGCAAGGATGGGCGAAAAGACGATGGACCTGGCCGCCGACGCTGATGTCGAGGCGATCCTTACGGATGAACTCGCGCGGGAAGGCCGCGCGCTGGCGGCGGTCGTCCCCGTTCTGCGCCATCTGCTGCGCAGCGAGGCCGAAGCGCTGGTCAGCGAGGCGATCCTCGCCCGGGTCCGGGGCATGATCTTCGATCTCGCCGCGCAAGTGCTGGCCGCGTCGTCGGGCCGCGATCCTCTCATCCGCGCGCACACGGGCGCCGATCCCGCCGCGCTTGACCAGCTTGCCGCGACCCTGATGGTAGACGAGGCCCTGCTCGGCTTCTGCCATGCGCTCGCGGCCGAGGGGCTGATTGCCGAACGCCTGCATCAACGCCATGCGATAGATCCGGTGCTGAGCCCGCTGCTGCAGGAGCTGATCGCCTCCGAAGACCCCGCCATCGCCAGCCTCGCCATGAGCACGCTTGCGGCGCAGTCGCGGTTTGTTCAAGGCCAGCGCCGGATGGAGTTGCCGCTGGGCGAATTGCCCGCCGAACTGTTCCACCGCCTGATCGGTCGCGCGCAAAGCGAAGCGCAGGACACGGCGGCGCTGGTGCGTTTGCAAGCGGGGTATGACGAGGCGACCGGACGGCTCGGCCTGCTGGCCAGACTCGTCGCCGCGATGCGGCGCGGGGCGATGGCGGCACTCGCGCTCGATCATGCCGGGCTGGCGCTGTTCGCGAGCGCGCTGTCGATCACCACCCGCCTGCAGCGCGTCGACGCGGTGCTCGCCTGCCACGAGGGACAAGGCTTGCGGCTTGCCTTGATGCTGCGGGCGGCCGAATTGTCCCCGGCCGCGATTGAGCGTCAGCTGCTGCTGATCGAGCCTATGGGCCGCTTGCCGCGCGGCTTTGGCGGGGTTTCGTCCGAACGCGCGGCCGCGCTGCTGGGCAGCGGCGGGCTGTGATGAACACCATGGACCGCACGGACGGCCTGCTGGGCACTTACGGCCTCACCGATGCGCGTGACCGGCTGCTGAGCGCCGATGCGCCGCTCGCGGAATTGCAGGAGCGGTGCGGCGGCGATCTGCCCGGCACGCTGGCGATCCCCGAGCTGCTGGCGCTGGTGCAGCAGGCGCGGCGCATGGGTCTGAGGATCGCACGGGCCTTCAGCGCCTTTGACGGCGAGGCCGAGATTTCCGGCTTTGCCCGCATCCACCCCCTGAGCGAGGAGGATGGCGGCGGGTGCGAGGTGCTGGTCGAGAACTGGCAGCGCAGCCCGCTCCCATCGCCCAGCGCCCGCGAATTCGCCGAGACAATCGACGCGATTGACCGTGCCACCGCCGAAGTCAGCGCCCGGCTCGATGCCCGCCAACGCCTCCAGGTGCTGAGCGCCCGCGCGCCTGATGCCGCTGCGCTTCAGGTCGCAGCCCTGGCAGCGCCCGGCACGGTATGGAGCGAGCTGGTCGAATTGATCGGCATCGCCCATCAACAACCGTTGCACTGGCGGCTGCTCGACGGGGCGACCTGCCGATTTGCCGGATCGCAGCGCCACTGGCGCGTGCGGCTGATCCCGCTCGGCCCCGATGCGCAGAACCCCACGGGCTTCGAATTGCTGCTGATCGCTGAAGAGCCGCTCACCACGCCGACCGATCCGGATTCGGCGGAGGATGGCGCACCCGAAACCTCGCCCACGCGTCTGGTCGGCACCGCGCTCACCCCGGTGCTGCGCCAGCCGGTCGCCCGCATCATCGCCAATGCCGAGACGATCCGCGCGCGGCTCGCCGGGCCGTTGCGGGACGAATACAGCGAATATGCCGGCACCATCGCCAGCGCCGGACAGCATTTGTCCGCAATGCTGGATGACCTCGCCGATCTTGAAGTGGTCGAAACCCCCGGCTTTGCCACGGCGAAGGAGCCGGTCGATCTGGCCGACGCAGCCATGCGGGCCGCTGGCATTCTCGGCGTGCGGGCGCGCAATCGCGACACGGTGCTGGTGACCGAGGGTGCGCATGGCGATGCGGTCGCCACGGCCGAATTCCGGCGGGTGCTCCAGATCCTCATCAACCTGATCGGCAATGCCATCGCCTATTCGCCCGCGGCGAGCACAGTCACCATCACGGCGCACGGGGGGAGCGAGGGCAGGGTGGTTGTCACCGTCGCTGACGAGGGCCCCGGCGTCACCCCCGAACAGGCCGAGCGCATCTTCGACAAGGGCGAACGTCTGGGCCGCGATAGTGACGGTGGGCGGGATCGGGGGTCAGGCCTTGGCCTCTACATCTCGCGCCGACTGGCCGAGGCGATGGCGGGCAGTCTGACAGTGGACAGCGCACTGGGCGGAGGGGCGCTGTTCCGGCTTGAACTTCCGGCGCATTGATCAGCGGCTGATTCTGCCGACCCACCACAGAAAAAGCGCGCCAACCATTGTGGTCAGCGCGCCGTAAAGCACCCATTGCTGCTGCGCGAGCATGAAGCTGCTGGCGGGCCAGTTCAAAAGCTCCGCACCCTGAAGCGCCCAGATGATGCCCATGACGACGAGGAAAATCCCTGCCGTCCTGAGCATCACCATGGGCTTTCAGTCTCTCAACGCTTGTCGAGCGGGATGTAATCGCGCTCGGTCGGGCCGGTGTAGAGCTGGCGCGGACGCCCGATCTTCTGGCCGGGATCGCTGATCATCTCGTTCCACTGCGCCACCCAGCCCACGGTGCGGGCGAGGGCAAAGAGCGCGGTGAACATGGTAGTCGGGAAGCCGATCGCCGAGAGGATGATGCCCGAATAGAAGTCGACATTCGGGAACAGCTTCTTCTCGATGAAATAGGGATCGTTGAGCGCGATCTCTTCCAGCTGCAGCGCGGTTTCGAACAGCGGGTCGTTGACCTTCAGCGCATCGAACACCTCGCGCACGGTCTTCTGCATCACGGTCGCGCGCGGATCGTAGTTCTTGTACACGCGGTGGCCGAAGCCCATCAGGCGGAACGGATCGTTCTTGTCCTTGGCGCGCTCGATGTAGTGCGGGATCTTGTCGGGCGTGCCGATTTCCTTGAGCATGTTGAGCGCCGCTTCATTCGCGCCGCCATGCGCCGGGCCCCACAGACAGGCGATACCGGCCGCGATGCAGGCGAAGGGGTTGGCGCCCGACGAACCGGCGAGCCGCACGGTCGAGGTCGACGCGTTCTGTTCGTGATCAGCGTGGAGGATGAAGATGCGGTCCAGCGCCCGCTCGACCGCCGGGATCACCTCGTAGGGCTCAGCCGGCACGCCGAAGGTCATGCGCAGGAAGTTGCCGGTGTAGCTCAGCGAGTTGTCGGGATAGATGAAGGGCTGCCCGACGGAATACTTGTACGCCATCGCCGCGATCGTCGGCATCTTGGCGATCAGCCGGTGCGAGGCGATCATGCGCTGCTGCGGATCGGAGATGTCGGTGCTGTCATGATAGAAGGCCGACAGCGCGCCGACCACGCCGCACATGATCGCCATCGGGTGGGCATCGCGGCGGAAGCCGCGGTAGAAGGTCATCAGCTGCTCGTGCAGCATGGTGTGGCGGGTGATGGTGTAGCTGAAATCGTCGAGTTCCTGCTTGCTCGGCAGTTCGCCGTTGAGCAGCAGGTAGCTGACTTCCATGAAGCTGGAATGTTCGGCCAGCTGGCCGATCGGGTAACCGCGGTGCAGCAGCACACCTTCATCGCCATCAATGTAAGTGAGCGCGCTTTCGCAGCTGGCGGTCGAGGTGAAGCCCGGATCGAAGGTGAAGGCCCCGGTTTGTGCGTAGAGCTTGCGGATGTCGATCACATCCGGCCCAGTGCTGCCTTCGAGCACGGAATAGTCGAAGGCTTTGCCCCCGAGTTCGAGTTTCGCCAGCTTGTCTGCCACGATGTTTCTCCTGTCCAAGTTTTCTGCCCCCGCAGCGGCGCGGCTACGCAGCCTGAGCGTCGAGCCGAGCGAGAGCTTCGTCCCGGCCCAAGAGGACCAGTACGTCAAAGATACCGGGTGAGGTGGTCGTCCCGGTCAGCGCCGCGCGCATCGGCTGCGCCAGCTTGCCAAGTCCCAATCCCTGCTCCTCGGCGAGCGCCTTCGTAGTGGCTTCGAGCGCCTCGCTTGTCCAGTCGTTTTGCGCAGCCAGATGGTCGTGAATTGTGCGCAGGATCGTGGGCGCATCGCCTTCCAGCAGGGCAGCGGCCTTTTCGGTCATGGCGAGCGGACGCTTGGCGAACAAAAATGCTGCGCCATCAACCACTTCATTGAGGTTCTTCGCGCGCACTTTGAGGAACGGCATCGCCCGCGCGAGCAGGTTCTCGTCCGCCGTCTCGCCAATGCGCGCGGCAACCAATGCAGCGAGCCGAGCATCCTCGGCCTCGCGCAGGTAATGGCCGTTCAGGTTTTCGAGCTTCTTCATGTCGAAGCGCGAAGGGCTCTTGCCGACACCGGCCAGATCGAACAGCGTGATCGCTTCGTCGCGGGTGATTTCCTCGCGGTCGCCGTGGCCCCAGCCCAGACGCAGCAGGTAGTTGAACAGCGCTTCGGGCAGGATGCCGAATTCGTCGCGATAGGCCTCGACGCCAAGCGCTCCGTGGCGCTTGGACAGCTTGGCACCGTCCGATCCGTGGATCAGCGGGATATGGGCATAGACCGGATCGGGCCAATTGCCTTCGATCGCGTTCATCGCGCGGATGATCGGCAGCTGACGGAAGGCGTTGTTGAGGTGATCGTCGCCGCGGATGACGTGAGTCACGCCCATGTCGTGGTCGTCGACCACCACTGCGAGCATATAGGTCGGCGTCCCATCCGCACGCAGGATGATGTAATCGTCGATTTCCTCGTTCCTGACCGTCACCGGCCCCTGCACCTGATCGGGGATGGTGACCTCACCCTCGGTCGGGGTCTTGAGGCGGATGGTGAACGGCGCGCCTGCCGGAGCCTCCGCAGGATCGCGGTCGCGCCAGCGCCCGTCATACCGCAGTGGTTGCTTGTTCATGCGCTGGTCGTTGCGCATCGCTTCAAGCTCTTCGGGGGTGGCAAAGCACTTGTAAGCGTGGCCTGCCTTCAGCAGTTGCCACGCGACTTCGGCATGGCGTTCAGCCCGGTCGGACTGGAACACCGGCGGTGCATCGTAATCGAGCCCGAGCCAATCGAGCCCCTCGATGATTGCATCAATCGCGGCCTGAGTGGAACGCTTGGCGTCGGTATCCTCGATCCGGAGCAACGTGCGACCGCCGTGGTGGCGCGCATAAAGCCAGTTGAACAGCGCGGTGCGCGCGCCGCCGATATGCAGAAAACCGGTGGGTGAGGGCGCGAAGCGGGTCACGATCTCGCCCGGCGCGTTTGCGAGGGGGGTGCTGCTTTCGCTTGCCATTGGCTTCGACTTCCTGTTCAATTTGAACGGCTTGGGCGCATGCCGGGCTGGTCTGAGGGGCAAGCCGATGCGCGATGTGCCGATCATTCCGATGGGGGAGGACCCGGGTGGCCTGAAGAGCCCCGGAGAACCGACGCCGCGCCCTTGGCAAACCCTACGGCGATTGTCCAGCACCCCGGGCCTCCACAGGCGGGTGCTCGACGCGGCGGAGCGCTTTCTGGGAGAGGTCGGCTTCGACCGTGCGCCGTGGCTGGCGGTGGTCTTCGCCCTCGGAATCATCGCATGGTTTGTGCTTCCCGCGCCGCCGTATTGGATCGCAGCGATGGCTCTGAGTGCAGGGCTCGTGCTGGTGACGCTGGCGGTGTGGCCGATGGGGAGCATCGCGGACGAAACCCGCGCCAACCTGCGTCTCGCCCTGATCCTGTGCGGGCTGGTGTTTGCAGGCGGAATGGCGACGGTGTGGGCCCGCTCGGCCATCGTCGGAGCGACGTCGATCCCCCGGCCGGTTGTCACGCTGCTGGAAGGCCATGTGCTGGCGCGCGAGGATCAGCCTGCGGATACACGGTTGCGGCTGACGTTGGCGGTGCGGCTGCCGGCGGACGGCACCGAGATCGGATCGGCGCGCAAGGTCAGGGTCAACGTGCCATTGGCGGCGCTGGGTGAGGGGGGCGTGCCTGCGGGCCTTGCCGAAGGGGCAGTGGTGCGCCTGCGCGCCCGGTTGATGCCCCCGGCAAGCCCGATGCTACCCGGCAGTTACGACTTTGCGCGCGCAGCATGGTTCAAGGGGCTGACGGCCACCGGAACCATGGTCGGCCCGTTGACGCTCGTTCGGGCTGCGCCTGACAAGGGGGGGATCGCCAGCGTACAACGTTGGCTTTCGGCCTATGTTCGCAACCGGGTCGAAGGTTCGCCGGGGGCCATCGCGGCGGCCTTTGCCAGCGGTGATCGCGGTGGGATCGCGGAGGCGGACGAGGTGGCGATGCGCGATTCGGGCCTTACCCACCTGCTTTCGATCAGCGGACTCCACGTGAGCGCGGTGATCGCAGCGGCCTATTTTGCAGCGCTGCGCCTACTGGCGCTGTGGCCGGCGCTGGCGTTGCGGGTGCGCCTGCCTTTGATGGCAGCCGGGATCGGAGCGCTCGCGGGGATCGGCTATACGCTGCTGACCGGCGCCGAAGTACCCACGGTGCGCAGCTGCATTGCGGCGCTGCTGGTGCTGGGCGCGCTGGCTCTGGGTCGGGATGCGCTGTCGCTCAGGATGGTGGCGGTGGCGGCGGGTGTCGTGTTGCTGCTTTGGCCAGAGAGCGCGATCGGTCCGAGTTTCCAGATGAGCTTCGCCGCGGTTCTGGCGATCATCGCCTTGTCGAACAGCGCACCGGTCCGCGCCTTTCTCGCCCCGCGCGAAGAGCTGTGGTTGGCGCGCATCGCCCGGCAGGTGGTGATGCTGTTTGCGACCGGAGTGGTGATCGAACTCGCACTGATGCCGATCGTCTTGTTCCATTTCCATCGAGCCGGACTGTACGGCGCGGTTGCCAATGTCATCGCGATCCCTTTGGTGACCTTCGTGTCCATGCCGCTGATTGCGCTGGGCTTGCTGTTCGATCTGGTAGGGCTTGGCGATCCGGTGTGGTGGCTGGTCGAGCGCTCGCTCGCGCTGCTGCTATCCATTGCCCATGTCACGGCGCGGCAGGCGGGGGCGGTGACGCTGATGCCGCATATCAGCGGTTTTGTGGTCAGCCTGTTTTCGGCCGGGGGCCTTTGGCTCGCGCTCTGGCGGGGGCCGGTGCGGCTCGCAGGTCTCGCGCCCGTGGCGCTGGCGAGCGTGCTGGTGGCGCTGACCCCGATCCCCGATCTGCTGGTGGCAGGCGACGGCCGGCAGGTGGGCATCATTGTTCCCGGTCCTGACGGATCGCCGCGCCTACTGTCTTTGCGCGACAGCCGCTCGTCCTACACCCGCGACAATCTGATGGAGATTGCCGGTGTCGCGGCTGAGCCTGTTCCTCTGGCGGATTGGGAGGGGGCGCGCTGTTCTTCCGCTTTCTGCACGCTGATCCTGAACCGCGGCGGGCGGGATTGGATTCTGTTGCTCGGGCGAGGGCGCGAGCAGGTCGAGGAGCGTGCTATGGCTGCAGCCTGTGCCGAGGCGGATGTGGTTGTATCGGAGCGATTTCTTCCCCGTTCCTGTCGTCCACGCTGGCTGAAGGCGGATCGGCGCTATCTGCGCCAGTGCGGCGGTCTGTCGATCAATCTCGTTAACCAGACGATCACCACAGTCGCAGCAGGGCAGGGTTCCCATGGCTGGTGGCGGATCGAGGACGATCGCCCCCGCCGCGCTCTGCCGACAACCGCAACGAGTCCAGGGCCAAGCGGGCCTGACGCAGGCCAAGCGCAGCCTGACAGTGGTCGCCTGAAAACAGCAAGGCCGCCTCAAGGAAATCCCTGACGCGGCCTCGCGTAGCTCTAAGGGCTTACAATCGCAGCGCATTCACGAGAGCGAACATGCCTGGCACCTGCAAACTGCGCCAGCCACTCAATGGTAGCGACGGAGCAACCCTGCCAGCTTGCCCTGAACCTCGACTTCATCCGGGCGATAGAACTGCGGATCATAGGACGCATTGGCCGGATCAAGCCGCACCTGACTGCCTTCGCGCCGCAGATACTTGAGCGTCGCCTCCTCGCCGCGAACCAGCGCGACCACAATCTCGCCGTCACGCGCGGTGTTCGTGCGCCGCACCAGCGCGAAGTCACCATCGAAAATCCCGGCCTCGACCATCGAGTCCCCGGACACTTCGAGCGCATAGTGCTCACCCGGACCAAGCAACGCAGCCGGCACCGGCAAGGTGGTCTGACCTTCCAGCGCCTCAATCGGGGCACCGGCCGCGATCCGGCCATGCAACGGGAGTTCAATCACATCGTTGGCAGCGACCGATTCCGCCACGCGCGGGGCGGGCGGAACCATGGGCACCACGTTGTCACCCGGAGCGACTGCGGCGCGGGCCGGAGTGGCGTCTTCAGGCTGGCGGATCACTTCCAGCGCGCGTGCGCGGTTAGGCAGGCGGCGCAGGAAGCCGCGTTCCTCCAGCGCGGAAATGAGCCGGTGCACGCCCGACTTGCTCTTCAGATCGAGCGCTTCCTTCATTTCCTCGAAACTTGGCGAGATCCCGGTCTCTTCCAGCCGCTGCTGAATGAAACGGATCAACTCGTGCTGCTTGGCCGTCAGCATGGATCAAATCTCCCTTGGTCGCATTCACGCCCAGCCCATCGGCCAAGCGCCAGTCCCACTTGTGCTCCAAGAGGCACCCGCGCGGTTTAGCGCATGGTGCGTTGCATGCACGTTCGATCCGCCATTAAGGTGAACGAACAAGGAACAATTAGGCAACTCGATGGGAGGTGTCAAGCGCACCCTGCGCCAAACCCGCGCATTTCAGCCATTCTGGAGCTTGTAGACCAGAACGGGCTCCCCCGCCGGGAGGGACGGCGAATGCGCAGGGCGGTCAATCAGGCAATCGGCCTCGGCCAATGCAGACAGTGCCGAGGAGTCCTGCGATCCGGCGAGCCGTACCTTGTCGCCATCGCGGACCGCGCGCAGAAATTCGCGCCGGGGCCCGATGGCGGGCAGGTCTTCGCCTGCACGCAAGATTTCGGGGCGGGGCAGCGGCTCGGGATCGCCTTGACTGGCGCGGATCAGCGGTAACGCAAACAACAGCGCGGTGACGAAACTCGACACCGGATTGCCCGGCAGGCCGAGGATCACCTGATGTCCGCGCGTTGCCACCAGCAGCGGCTTGCCCGGCTTGATCGCGATCTTCCAAAAAGCGATTTGCGCGCCCCAATCGGTCAGCGCCGGCTTGGTGAGGTCATGATCGCCGACGGATGCGCCGCCCGAAGTGATGAGGATGTCGGCCGCTTCGGCCTGTGCCAGTGCCGCGGCAAGCGCGGCGCGGTCATCGGGGACGGGTCCTATGCGGATAACCTCGCAGCCCAAAGGCGCGATCATGGCGGCGATCATCGCGCCGTTGCTGGCCGGGATCTGGTGCGGGAGGCAGTTGGCGGGGTCGCTCGCCAGCTCGTCGCCGCTGTCCATCACCGCGACGCGGACAGGCCGGGTGACCGTGACCTGCCCATGCCCGGCGGCGAGCGCCAGCGCCATGCGACCCGCAGTGATGCGCGTGCCGCGGGTCAGCAACAGGTCGCCGCTGCAAAAGTCGAACCCGGCCAAGCGGATATGGCGACCGGGCGGGGGCATTTCGGTGGCGGTGATGGCGCTTTCGGTGCGCACGGCGTCTTCCTGAAGCAGCACCCGGTCCGCACCCGGGGGCACGATTGCGCCGGTCGAGATCCGCACGCATTTGCCGGGAGCAAGCGTGCCGGGAAAGGGCGAGCCGGCGCGGCTCTCGCCGATCAGCGTCCATGGTCCTTCGTCCGGGGTGAGGGCATAGCCGTCCATCGCCGACAGGTCCGCAGGGGGCTGCGTGCGGGCGGCGCGGATATCCTCGGCAATGATGCGGCCCAGCGCCGCCTCGGTCGGGACCGATTGCAGCGGCAGCAGCGGAGCCAGCGCCAGCAGGCGGGCCTGCGCTTGTTCGAGGCCCAGCAGCTCGCTCAAAGAGGCGCGTTCCAGTCACCCGACTTGCCGCCAGACTTGGCAATCAGGCGGATGTCGGAGATGACCATGCCCTTGTCGATCGCTTTGGCCATGTCGTAGATCGAGAGGAGTGCGACAGAAACCGCTGTCATCGCTTCCATTTCCACGCCGGTACGCCCAGTCAGGGACGCGGTGGCGGTGGCGCGGATGGCCCAGATGCCGCCAGTGTCCTCATAGGCAAATTCCACACTCACAGCCTCGAGCCCGAGCGGGTGGCACAGAGGGATGAGATCGCCGGTGCGCTTGGCTGCCATGATCCCGGCGATACGCGCGGTGCCGAGCACGTCGCCCTTGGGCGCGTTGCCGTGACGGATCGCTTCGAGAACCTCGGCCGACATCGTGATCCGTCCCGAGGCGACCGCGCGGCGATGCGTCTGCGGCTTGCCGCCCACATCGACCATATGCGCCGCGCCGTCGCTGTCGAGGTGGGTGAGCTTGCTCATGCGTGCGCTTGTGGCCTGAGCAGCGCGGCGGTGGCACTCGCAATATCATCAGCACGCATCAGGCTTTCGCCGACGAGGAAGGTGCGCACCCCTGCCGCTTCGAGCCGCTGGCAATCCGCATGGGAGTTGATCCCGCTCTCGCCCACCAGCAGGGTGCCTTCAGGCGCGAGCGGCGCGAGGCGTTCGGTGATGGCGAGGCTGGTGGTGAAGGTCTTGAGGTCGCGGTTGTTGACCCCGATCAGGCGCGATGTGAGCACGCGCGCGGCGCGCTCCATCTCGACCTCGTCATGAACTTCGACGAGCACGTCCATGCCGTGATCGCGCGCCGCGCTCTCGATCTCGGCCATGGCGCTGTCTTCCAGCGCGGCGACAATGATCAGGATCGCGTCGGCACCGATGCTGCGGGCTTCGAGACATTGCCACGGGTCGACCATGAAATCCTTGCGCAGCACGGGCAGGGCGCAGGCGGCGCGGGCGGCGACGAGGTAATCCTCGTGCCCCTGGAAATAGGGCGCATCGGTCAGCACCGAAAGGCAGGCTGCACCCCCTGCTTCATAGGCGGTGGCGTGTGCGGCCGGGTGGAAATCGGCGCGGATCAGGCCTTTGGACGGGCTCGCCTTCTTGATCTCGGCAATCAGCGCGTAGTCCGTGGCAGCGCGTGCACGCAAGGCAGCCTCGAACCCGCGCGGGGCCGTCTGCGCGGCGGCGAGGTTGGCCAGCGCGGCGGTGGTGGTCGCAGCCTTTCGGGCGGCAACTTCCTCGCGCCTGGTGGCGCAGATTTCTTCGAGCTTGTTCACTTAAAAAACTACCGTTCGTGCTGAGCCTGTCGAAGCACCGTTTCTCTTCGAGCGGCAGATAAGAGAAAGTACGGCCCTTCGACAAGCTCAGGGCGAACGGGTGGGGTTACTTTGCCATTTCGATCCAGCGTTCGAGCAGCCCCATTGCCGCGCCGGAATCGAGCGCCTCGGCGGCCATCGCAGCACGTTCTGGCCAGTCCGCGCCGCGTCCCGCCACAGTCAGCGCACCGGCCGCGTTAAGCAGAACCGCATCGCGATAGGGGCCAGGTGTGCCCATTAGCAGCGCTTTCAGTGCCGCCGCATTGTGCTTCGCATCATCACCGCGGATCGCTTCGATCGGGGCATGGGGCAGCCCTGCGATGCTCGCGTCGAGGCGCTCCATCGTGAAGGCGTTGCCGGTGACCACCGCCACCTCGTTGCCGCTCGCGAGGCTCAATTCATCAAGCCCTTCGTCCCCCGAGACGATCAGAGACTTGCCGGTGCCAAGCCGCGCCATTGCGCCCGCATAGATCGGAACATAAGCGGGCCGGGCGATGCCGATCAGCTGGCTGGTCACTTTCGCCGGGTTCGACAGCGGCCCCATCAGGTTGAAAATCGTCCGCTTGCCGATTTTCAGGCGGATGGGCTGGATGCGCGCCATCGCGGGGTGATGGTTCTTGGCGAAGAGAAAGCAGATGCCGATTTCGGCGAGGGTGCGTTCCGCCGTCCGCCCGGCGGCGTCCATGTCGAGGCCGAGCGCTTCCAGCGTATCCGCCGCGCCCGCTTTCGACGAGGCTGCGCGGTTGCCGTGCTTGGCGACCGGCACGCCGCAGGCAGCGACCACGAGGCTGACGGCGGTCGAGACGTTCAAGGTGTGATGCCCGTCGCCCCCCGTGCCGCAGACATCGATGGCGTCTTCGGGGGCGTTGATCGGGATCAGCCGTGCCCTCAGCGCCCGCGCCGCGCCTGCGATTTCGTCCGCCGTCTCGCCGCGTCCGGACAGGGCAACGAGAAAGGCTTCGATCTCGGCCTCTGACGGTGCGCCGTCGAGCAGCACGCCGAAGGCCGCTTCGGCCTCAGCTTCGCTGAGGGGTGCGGCGACATCGGGAAGGGTGGTCATGCCGTCAGCCTCGCGGGCATCACCGGCTCGAGACCGCAGAGCCGCACGAAGTTGGCCAGCAGCGCATGGCCATGTTCGGTGGCGATGCTTTCGGGGTGGAACTGCACCGAGTGAATGGGCAGGCTCTCGTGGCGGAAACCCATCACGCTGAGGTGGTCCGCGCCGGGCGTCTCGGCATGGGCATTGGCGATCAGCTCAGGCGGCACATTCACGACCTCAAGGCTGTGGTAGCGCGTCGCGATGAAGGGCGCAGGCAGGCCGGCAAACACGCCCGTCCCGTCATGCGTCACTGGCGAGGTCTTGCCATGCATCAGCCCGCCGCGCTGCACCGTGCCGCCGAAATGCTGACCGATGGCCTGATGGCCGAGGCACACGCCCATCAGCGGTTTGCCGGCATCGGCACAGGCGGCGACCAGATCGAGGCTGATCCCCGCCTCGTTGGGGGTGCAAGGGCCGGGTGAAATGAGGAACCCGGCCGCATTGGTCCGCAGCGCCTCGGCAGCGGTCAGCGCGTCATTGCGCTCCACGCGCACCTCGGCCCCCAGCTCCATCAGGTAATGGACGAGGTTGAAGGTAAAGCTGTCGTAATTGTCGATGACGAGAATCATTCTGCGGCTGCCTTCTCGCGTTTTGTCACCACGATGATCGGGCCGACGCGGCCCTTGTCTTGCCGCCCGCTTGCCGGGTCCCACAGACTCGACACTTGCCCGTCAAGGTAGAGCGCGGTCGCGACCTTCAGTTCATCGCGGAAGAAACGCGCCAATTGCCCGAAGCTGACCGGCGCATCGGAGATCACGAAATGCGCCTTGCCCGACGCATCCACGCCCACGCCATTACGGATCGCCTTTGATGGGCCGTCATCCTGAATCTCGGGGTGGAGCTTGCCATCGATCAGCAAGAGCGGGCCGGATTGCGTGCCGAAGTCCGGCCGGTCGCCCACAGTCTCGAAGAAGGTGTTGCTCCCCAACACGCGCCATGTCTTGCCGGTGCCGAAGAAAACCCCATTGGGCTTCATGTAGAAATTGCCCTCGCCGGTTGCACGGTTGAGCTCGCCCAGCCGCTCGCCGTTCTTGACGAAGTAGCCGATGGGCTTGAGATCATCGCCATACATCCCGCCATTGACGGCAAAGGCGACACGTTTGGGATCGACGCTGCCCGCAAAGGCGGAGAGCGAGCCGAAGGGCTGCTTGTCCGCGCCGAGGTTGGCCATGGTGATCGCGTGGGTGGCGGGATCGGCAATGCAATGGGTGAGCGGGACGGTCTCGAAGGTCACGCTGCGGCAAGCGGACGGTCCGCCATTCTCACTTGGCGTGGACGACGGCGATGCGCCTTGTGCGACCGGCGACCCATCGAGGTTGACGGTGACCACTGCGTCGCCCGCAGGTGCCTCGGAACACGCCGAGAGGGCCAGGAGCAGTGAGGCAGCAATGAGACCGAGGCGCGTCACTGGCCATACCCCGGCTCGCCGGCAACCCGCACAGCCTCACGCGCGGCGGCGATCAACGCGCCGGACTTGGCGCGGCATTCGGCGAGTTCGTAATCGGGATCGCTGTCGGCGACGATGCCTGCGCCCGCCTGCACATGCATCACGCCGTCCTTCACCACCGCGGTGCGCAGAACAATGCAGCTATCAAGGCTGCCATCGGGCGCGAAATAGCCGACGCCGCCCGCATAGGCGCCGCGGGTCTCGGGTTCGAGCTCGGCGATGATCTCGCACGCGCGGATCTTGGGCGCGCCTGACACGGTGCCTGCCGGAAAGCCGGCGAAAAGGGCGTCCAGCGCGTCCTTGTCGGGTGCGAGATTGCCGATGACATTGCTGACGATGTGCATGACGTGGCTGTAACGCTCGATCGTGAAGCTGTCGGTGACTTCCACCGTCCCCGCCGCCGCGACCCGGCCCACGTCGTTTCGTCCGAGATCGAGCAGCATCAAATGCTCGGCCCGTTCCTTGGGGTCGGCGAGCAAACTCGCTTCGTTGGCGACATCCTCTTCGCGCGTGGCCCCGCGGGGGCGCGTGCCGGCAATCGGGCGAATGGTGACTTCGGCATCGCCCTTGTCGTTGGGGCGGACGCGGACCAGAATCTCGGGGCTCGATCCCACCAGCGCGAAGCCCGGAAGGTCGAGGAAATAGAGGAATGGCGAGGGGTTCACCCGCCGCAGAGCGCGGTAGAGCGCCAGCGGGGGGAGGGTGAAGGGGCAGGTGAAGCGCTGGGCCAACACCACCTGGAAGATGTCGCCTGCGAGGATGTAGTCCTTGGCGCGCAGGGCCATCGCCTTGTAATCGTCAGGCGCGATGACGGGGGCGAGATCGGGTAAGCTGTCGGGCACCGCATCGGTGGCGGCCGGCGGCATGGCCTGACCGAGCTGGCTGAGGGTCGCGTCAATCCGCTCGCCCGCGCGTTCAACGGCGGCGGCAGGATCGCTCGCTTCCCAGATCGGCGCGATCGCGAAGAGCGCGTTGGTGAGGCCATCGAACACCAGGATGACCGTGGGCCGCACGAACAGCATGTCGGGCAGATCGAGCGGGCTGTCGGCCGCACGGGGCAGTGTTTCGACCAGCCCGATGGTTTCGTAACCGAGATAGCCGACAAGGCACGCGAGCGCGGGCGGTAGCCCGTCCGGCATCGGGTCGATGCGGCAGGTCGCCGCCAGCGCGCGCAGTTCTCCAAGCGCGTCGCCGGGGCAGGGGGTGAAGGCCGCGCGGTCGGTGCGCCAGTCGGGATTGATCTCGGCCGCGTTGCCCTTGGCTCGGAACACCAGATCAGGGTCGAGCCCGAGCAAGCTGTAACGCCCCCGCACTTCGCCGCCTTCCACCGATTCCAGCAGGAAGTCGCCGCGGCCCGGCACGATCAGCCGCCGCGCGGCGCCCACGGGCGTGTCGCTGTCGGCAATGATCCGCCGCCACACCAGCGCCGCGCGCCCCTCGGCCAGCATGGCGGTGGCCGCGGCGGCGTTTTCGGGCAGGCCTGCGGCAGCGCCGGAAAGGGGTGCAGTCACGACGCCAGCCCGCCAGTCGCTTACTGTTCGCCCGAGAGCCGCTTGCGCACCGCCGCGATGGCGGGCTCGTTGCGGGTCACGCCCAGCGACTTGCGCATGGCGGCCGCCGCCTGCGCGCGATATTCATCGCTGAGCGCCGCGCCGAGCTGCTGACGGGTCTGGACGACGAGATCGGGTTCCTGATCGAGCGGAAGGGTGCTGATGTCCTCCAGCGCGACCACATACCAGCCCAGCCCGCGCGGACCTTCGAGCGATTTCACCGTGCCTTCGGCCATGCTGAACAGCAGCACCAGCGGCGGCGCAACCCGTTGACGCTGGCTGGCGAGCAGCTCGCGGCGTTCCAGATTGATCTGCTCACGCTCGAAACCGGGCTTGTTCTCGGCAGCCATCGCCGCGGCGAGTGGCGTTCCGGCCCGCACCTTCGCCATGATCCGGTCCGCCGCCTGCTTGGCGAGGACCGCACCCTGACTGCGCTTCCACCCGGCGACAGCAGCTTCGCGCACTTCGGCGAGCGGCGCGGCGCGCGCTTCATCGACCCGGGCGACTTCGAAGATCACGAATTGCTCGGCTTCGACCTGCGCCAGTTGCGGCTCGCTTTCCTCCATCTGGAAGGCGGCTTCGAGCACCTGGGCGAGCTGCGGGACGATCTGCACCTGTGGCTGCCCGAAGGCGCGCCCGTCTGCCAGCAGCGCCGGGGTGGTCTCGACTTTGAGGCCATAGGCCTTGGCCACTTCGGCCAGCGCCGTGCCGCCGTCGATTTCGGCTTCGATTTCCGCGGTGAGGTCGGCGATTGCGGCGGCCCGCTTTTCGGTGGTGAGCTGTTCGGTCAGTTCCGGCGTGACCTGTGCCAAGGTGCGAGCCGGGGCGCGCTCGATCTTGTCGACCCGCGCGACATACCAGCCGAGCGTGCCCTGTGCCGGATCGACCACGCCGCCCTCGCTCGCCTTGAAGGCAGCCTGGGCAAAGGCAAAGCTGGTGGCGCTCGCCATGGCTTCGCGGGTGCGTGCCGGGGAGCGTGAGGCGGTAAAGTTCGCTTCGCGTGCGACCGCTTCAAGCGAGGCTCTGGCGCGGATCCGGGCGGTGAGCGCCTTGGCCGCGTCCTCGGTCGGCACGACAAAGCTGGAGACGATGCGGCTCTCGCTCGCCTGATACTTCGCGGCGTCGCGCTTGAACCGCTCGGCGATCTCAGCCGGGGTGGGGGTCGCGTTGACTTTGAGCGTGTCCGTGCCGAACACCGCAAACCGGAGTGTGCGCCGCTCGGGGCGGACAAACTGGGCACGGTTGTCGTTATACCAAGCTGTCAGCTGGCTCTCGGATGGGTTTCCGGCAGGCGCGAAGGCCGCGCTGGGGATGAGAGCGATCTCGCCCTTGCGCTTTTCCAGCACCAGTGCGGCATATTGGCGTGCGACCTTTTCCGGCAGGCGCGGCGCCGACACGGCCGAGCGGAGCAATTGCTGCTCGATCAGATCAATCGCGAGGTCGCGGCGGAAGGTCGCGTCGGTCAGACCGCGCTGGCCGAGGGCGGCGAGATAGGCCTGCTGGTCGAACTGCCCGGTGAGGCCCTGAAAGGCCTGGATCTGCAAAATCTCGCTGTTCACGAGGTTTTCGCCCGCGCGCAGGCCATAGTTCTTGCCATATTGGCCCACGGCGAAGCGGTCGATCATCTGCCTGACGACTTCGTCGAGCGAACCTTCAGCGATGAATTGCTGCATGGTCAGCGTCGGGTTGCGCTGGCGAACCTGCGTCAGCGCATTGTTTGCAGAGACGGTTAGGTCGGAGATCGGAATGGCTTCGCCGCCCACCACAGCCATGCGGTCCGTATTGGTCACGCCGCCGAAATTCGTGTTGCCGAGGTCCGAAGCCACGAAGGCCAGCGCCATCAGACCCAGGAAAGCGAGAAAGATCGGGAGCCCGATCTTCGACTGGAAAAAGCGGCGAAAAAACGAAAACATGGCGTAATTGACCCATCCGAGGCTGGCTGATGGCCGGACGCAAGCGTCCTTGGCGCACACCGCGATCACTCGCGTTGTCCGGGCGCTTTAGAGGCCCTGCGACCCCACGGCAACAGGTGGCTGCGCGTTTTGACTAGTCCGGCTTCCTC
This sequence comes from Erythrobacter sp. W302b, assembly GCF_046452395.1. Lineage (NCBI taxonomy): Bacteria > Pseudomonadati > Pseudomonadota > Alphaproteobacteria > Sphingomonadales > Erythrobacteraceae > Erythrobacter > Erythrobacter sp. W302b. Next base: position 1,147,312 of record NZ_JBKFDH010000001.1, read on the forward strand.
GGCTAGCGGACGCGGGCCCCGGGCACTACAGCGAGCACAGAATCATAACCCGCCCAGGGCTATCCCTCTCAATTCTATAAAGTGCAGGACAAGTCATGAACCGCCGACCCTATATCGTCGGAAACTGGAAGATGCACGGCACCCGCGCGATGCTGTCCGAAGCGCGTGCGATCGACCGTGCAGCCCAGCGTCACATGAAGGTGGAGGTGGCGCTCGCGCCGCCTTACACCCTTATTCATCCGATCCACCGTGAGGCCGAACAGATCGCCGTCGGCGCGCAGGACTGCCACCATGAAGATGGCGGCGCCCATACCGGCGATATCTCGGCGGCGATGATTGCCGATGCGGGCGCGAAGTTCGTGATCCTTGGCCACTCCGAACGCCGCACCGGACATAATGAAAGCGATGCCCGCGTGCGCGCCAAGGCCGAAGCCGCTTTGGCAGCGGGCCTGCGGATCATCATGTGCTGCGGCGAGAGCGCGGAAACCCGCGAATCGGGCAAGGCGGTGGCCTTTGTGAAGAAGCAGCTCATGGCCTCGCTCCCCCCAGCCGACCAAATGCCCGCCGAGATTGGTGACAAGCTGACGGTCGCCTATGAGCCCATCTGGGCGATCGGCACCGGCACGGCCGCCACTACCGACGATATCGCCGAAATGCACGGCGCGATCCGCGCGCTCTTGGTTGAGCTGTTCGGCGAAGAACAGGGGCGCGACGTGCGCATCATCTATGGCGGCTCGGTCAAGCCCGAGAATGCCGCTGCGATCTTTGCTGTCCCCGACGTCGGCGGTGCCTTGGTGGGCGGGGCAAGTCTGACGGCGGACAGCTTTATGGGCATCGCCCTTGCCGCAAGCGAGCCGTTCGAGAACTGAGCGCATCCATGCTGTGACGGGCGACAGGGCGGTGCGGGCTTGCCGCGCAGGCCTTGCGCCCCTACATGGCGCGCAAGCAATGCAATCGGGCGATCCATCGCCCTTGGCCACGAGAATCGTTCATGTCCTTGTTCATCTTCCTCACCGTGATCCAGGCCCTGGTGGCCGCCGCGCTGGTCGCCGTCGTGCTGATGCAGCGGTCCGAAGGCGGCGGGCTCGGCATCGGCTCCAGCCCTGGCGGGGCATTTGGCGCGCGCGGTGCGGCGGATTTCCTGACCCGGTCGACCAAGTGGCTGGCGATTGCATTCGTGACGCTTTCGATCGTTCTGGCCGCGCTCGCTGTGCGTGAAAGCCGTGTCGGCGGGGTGACGAGCACGCTTGACCGCAATGCTCCCGGCGCCGCCGCTCCGGCCGTGCCTGACCTTTTGGCCGATCCCGCTCCCGCCCCGAACGAGGCGGCGCCTGCGCCCGCTGCACCGGCACCTGCGGCTCCGGCCGGCCAGTAATCGTCCGCAAGGGGCGGCGCGCTGCTGCCCTGCGGCCATAAAATCGACGTGACTGTGGATGGCGCGCATCCTGTGCGGCGCAATTCGCTTGCCCCGAATCTCTCCTGTTGCTTAAGGCCCAAATCCCATGGCGCGGTACATTTTCATCACCGGCGGCGTGGTCTCCTCGCTCGGCAAAGGTCTCATGGCAGCCTCACTGGCGGCCCTCTTGCAGGCGCGTGGCTACAAGGTCCGCATCCGCAAGTTCGATCCCTATCTCAACGTCGATCCGGGCACGATGAGCCCGTATCAGCACGGCGAAGTCTATGTGACCGATGATGGGGCCGAGACGGATCTCGATCTCGGGCATTACGAACGCTTCACTGGCGTTTCCGCGCGGCAGAGCGACAATATCACCTCGGGCCGGGTTTACCGCGATATTATCGCGCGTGAACGGCGCGGCGACTATCTCGGCGCGACGGTGCAGGTGATCCCGCACGTCACCGACGAGATCAAGGCGTTCGCTCTGGCCGATCAGGACGATCACGATTTCATCCTGTGCGAGATCGGCGGCACAGTCGGCGACATTGAATCGCTGCCTTTCATGGAAGCGATCCGCCAGCTCAGAAACGAACTGGAACCGCTCCAGACCCTATCGGTCCATGTGACGCTGGTGCCCTACATCAAGGCCGCAGGGGAGCTGAAGACGAAGCCGACCCAGCACTCGGTGCGCGAGCTTGCCAGCCTGGGGATCAAGCCCGATATCCTGCTGTGCCGCGCGGAGCATCCGATCCCTGAGAGCGATCGCCGGAAGATCGCGCAGTTCTGCAACGTGCGAACCGAAGCGGTGATCCAGGCCCTGGACGCACCTTCGATCTATGCGGTGCCGCAGCAATATCATGCAGAAGGCCTCGACGCCGAGGTTCTCCGCGCTTTCGGTATCACCGATGCGCCCGCGCCCGACCTTTCGGCGTGGGAGGATGTGACCGACCGCCAGTTCAACCCCGAAGGCGAAGTGACCATCGCTGTGGTCGGCAAATATGTCGGCCTTCAGGACGCCTACAAGAGCCTCAATGAAGCGCTGGTGCATGGCGGTCTCGCCAACCGGGTCAAGGTCAACATCCGCTGGATCGACGCCGAAATCTTCGAAGGCGACGACGAATCGCAGATCATCGCCGCATTGGAACCGATGCACGGCATTCTCGTCCCGGGCGGCTTCGGCGAGCGCGGAAGCGAAGGCAAGATCGCGAGCGTCCGCTTCGCGCGGGAACGCAACGTCCCGTTCTTCGGGATCTGCCTCGGGATGCAAATGGCCTGTATCGAAGGCGCGCGCGCGGCCGGTTTTGCTGATGCTTCGTCAACCGAGTTTGGTCCGACGGACAGCCCGGTGGTCGGCATCATCACCGAGTGGATGAGCAAGGAAGGCCTCCAAAGCCGCGCCGAAGGCGGCGATCTGGGCGGTACGATGCGTTTGGGGGCCTACCCGGCCAAACTCAGCCCCAACAGCCACACTTCGCAGATCTATGGCGGGGCCGAGGTCATCTCCGAACGCCACCGCCATCGCTACGAAGTCAACAGCGCCTTCATCGAGCCGCTGGAAAAGCAGGGTCTGATCTTTGCCGGCATGTCGCCCGATGGGCTGCTGCCCGAAATCGTCGAGCGGCCCGATCATCCGTGGTTTGTGGGCGTGCAGTTCCACCCGGAGTTGAAATCGCGGCCCTTTGATCCGCACCCCCTGTTTGCCGGGTTCATCGCAGCGGCGCTGGAACAGTCGCGACTCGTTTAAGTCGAGGCCCTGTCACTTTTCATAGCGCTCGCGCTGGTCTGTGCCGCCGCCGTTCACCCGACCCTCGATCGAACGCCACCGATGTTTAGCAAGGCTTTGCAATCCTTTGTTTCACAAGCGGGACTTGCGCTTTCCCTTCCTTACAAGGTTTGCAGATAAGCCTTGCGCGTTGTTGCCTTTCCGCATTAGACGGGGGGTAGATTTAACTATTTTCTAGGGACAATTGCGCTGAGTCTATCGGATTGCTGTTTTACAAACATACTGTGATTCGATTCAGCTTTGGCGGGTCTCTATGAAACATGCTTGTCTGGTCTTGTCCGTCTTCTGCGACCCGGACGGATAGGTTCAGACGAGGCGGCTTAGGCCGCGGGGGCGGATCGCAAGACCCGCCCCCTTTCAGTTTGGTGATCGGAATGAACCGGGCGTGCCTCAGGCAGCGCTGGCGGTATCGTCCCCTTCGTTGGTCGGGACGGCGGTGAGCGTCGTGGTGCCGCCGATTGCGATCTTGCGGGGCTTCATCGCATCGGGCACTTCGCGCACCAGGTCGATAATCAGCAGGCCGTCGGCCAGATCAGCACGCTCTACCCGGACGAAGTCGGCCAGTTCGAACCGGCGTTCAAAGCCGCGGTTGGCGATACCGACGTGGATCAGCTCCGAGCCGTCCTCAACCTCGTCGCGCTTGCGACCCTGCACGACGAGCAGGTTCTGCTGCGCGGTGATGTCGATATCATGTGGGCGGAAGCCCGCCACAGCGAGTGTGATGCGGTAATTGTCTTCACCGCGGCGCGAAATGTTGAAGGGGGGGTAATTGTCGCCGGCATTCAGGCGCGCCTGGTTTTCGAGCAGGTCGAACAGGCGATCAAAGCCTACGGTGGAGCGGCGGTAGGGGGTGAAATCAAAACGGGACATAGTTGCAAATCCTCTGAGTTGAGCAATTTGGTTCGGATGCGGGCCTGCCGGATGCAGCACCCGCCTTGTCGCCGTTACCGTTTCCCAAGACTGGCGAAACGCGGCGACACCGCTTATCTGGTTTACCAACCCGCGCTTTCAAGAGCATTTGGCAAGAGGGACCTATGGCCAGCCCACAGATCGATATCTACACAAAGTTCGCCTGTCCCTTCTGCGTGCGCGCCAAGCGGCTGCTGACGCAAAAGGGTGCCGATTTCACAGAGCATGACATCACCATGGGTGGCGCACGACGCGACGAAATGCTCGCCCGCGCGCCGAACGCGATGACGGTGCCACAGATTTTCATCGGCGATGTGCATGTTGGTGGGTCCGACGATCTCGCCGCGCTCGAAGCCGCGGGCAAGCTCGACGCATTGCTGGCGGGCTAATGCCGAAGATTGCGGTTCTGCAGATGTGCTCGGGGATCGATCCGGGCCGAAATTTCGATTGCATCCTTGATGCCGCCCACGCCGCGCGCGACGGCGGGGCGGAGATGCTCTTCACGCCTGAAATGTCGCTGCTGCTTGATCGCAACCGAACGCGCGCCGCTGATTATATCGTCCCGCAGGACAAATCGCCTTTTGTCCCTCGATTGGCCGAGCTGGCGCGCGAGACAGGTCTGACCATCGCGCTTGGTTCGATGGCTGTGGCTGTGCCGGACGGCAAGAACGCTAACCGTTCAATGCTGTTCGCCCCCGGCGCCGCGCAGCCGGTGACCTACGACAAGATCCATATGTTCGATGTCGAACTGGCGACGGGTGAGACCTGGCGGGAAAGCAATGCCTATGAACCGGGGCGCGCGGTCGTGAGCGTCGAGAACACGCCCGTCGGACTGCTCGGCCTTGCGGTCTGTTATGACCTGCGCTTCCCCGCCTTGTTCGGGGAACTCGGCAACCGTCGCTGCGATGCCATCGCCGTGCCAGCCGCCTTCACCAAGCCCACCGGCGCGGCTCACTGGCACGTGATGCTGCGCGCCCGCGCGATCGAGGCGAGCGCTTTCGTGATTGCTGCCGCGCAGGTGGGGAGCCACGAGGACGGGCGCGAGACCTATGGCCACAGCCTCGTCGTCGATCCGTGGGGTGAGGTTTTGCTCGACATGGGCGGCGATGCGCCCGGCCTGGCGTTTTGTGATATCGACCTTAGCCGCATCGCCGCAGTTCGCGCGCAGGTGCCCGCTCTTGCCAACCGCCGCCCAATTGCCACATCCTGACGTGCGATGATCGTTTTTGACCTATCCTGCCATGAAGGCCACCGCTTCGAGGGCTGGTTTGCCTCCTCGACCGATTACGCAGATCAGCAAGCGCGCGGATTGCTCGCGTGCCCGTCCTGCGGCTCGGCCGAGGTAAGCAAGGCTCCGATGGCCCCGGCCGTGCCTGCCAAGGGCAACAGCCGGCAGGATGTTGTGCCGCCCGAGGCATCGCGGCAGGTCGCCAACACGCCAATGTCGGCCGAGGTGCAGAAGGCGCTCGCCGCATTGGCCAAAGCGCAGGCGGCTGCACTCAAGAACAGCACATGGGTCGGCGACAAATTCGCGGAGGAAACCCGCAAGATGCATTATGGCGAGCGGGACGAAGCCCCGATCCACGGGCAGGCAAGTCTGGCCGAAGCCAAGGCGCTGATCGAAGAGGGCGTGCCGGTGGCTCCGCTGCCGTTCCCCGTGGCGCCGCCCGAAAAGTTGAATTGACACGCGTTTATCTTGCGCATCGCCTCCGCGATGCGGTCCTCGCTAGACGCGCAACATAGCTGCGCCCCCTGCGGGCGGGCGCTCTTGTTGGCCTATCGCTGCCCTGCTTGAGGCCCTTCGCCTAGCGGTTCTACGGGCCGATGTTGCGCCCTACGCTCACGCTGCTATTGCTCGCCTCGGGACCCCGTAGCTCAGCCGGATAGAGCATCAGATTCCTAATCTGGGGGCCGCGCGTTCGAATCGCGCCGGGGTCACCACTATGCTTGCAGCCGATGCCAGCGCCGCTCGGCATGGAGAGCCAGGCCCAGCACCCCACTCGACATGGCCAGCATCAGCGCGCAGGTGCCACCCCAACCGCCAAAGTCATACACCGCCGTGCCCAGCGCGCTACCGATCGCGCCGCCGACAAACATCGTCACGATGTAGGAAGTGGTCAGCCGCGTGCGGATGTCTGGGGCGAGGGTGAACAGGGTCATGCGCCCGGTCACATCAATGGTCGGCCCGACCATGTTGACCACCAGCAGCGGCACCAGCACGCCCCAGATGCTGAAGCCAAGCGGATAGAACAGCGCGATACCAAAAATCTGCACGGCCGCTGCCGTCAGCCGTGCTTTGCGCGGTCCGACTTTATCCGCCCAGCGCCCCAGCCTTGGTGTGGTGAAGACACTTATCGCCGCCACGCCCGCGAGATAGCCGACATCATCCGTGCCATAGCCCATGGCGGGGCTAGTAAGGTGCAGCGCCAGCGCCAGCCAGGTGGCGGTGAAAATCGCGAAGTTCAGGCCTTGGATCGTGGCTGAAATCCGCATGTCAGGGTGCTTGGCCGCCAGCGTGAACACCGAAGCGATCAGCGCGCCATAACGGGCCTCAGATTGCTTGGGTGCGGCAGGCTCGCTGCGCATCGCGATGGGCAGGAAGGCGGTCACTGCCGCCATCAACCCGAACGCAGCGACATAGACCGTGTGCCAATCGGCGTGCTCGGCAATGATCCCTGCGCCGACCCGCGCAACCAGAATGCCGAAAATTACTGCGGCGGTCAGCTGTGCGGTCACTTGTCCCAGCCGCTCGGGCGCGACACGTTTCGAGGCGAAGGCGGGGATCAGATAGGGCGCGATGGTGACGAAGCCGAGCATGGTGGACGCAGCGGTAAACAGCACCACATGCTGCGCCAGCACCATGCCGCCAAGGCATAGGGTCTGTGCGGCGACGAACAGGAGGCACAGCCGTCGGTTCGAATAGAAGTCGCCCAGCGGAAGCAGCAGCAGGATTCCCAGCGCCAGCGCCAACTGGTTGAGCGCCGGCACCAGGCCGATCTCCGCCTCGCCAACACCGAAGGCGCGGCCGACCTCGCCGATGATCGGGTGGATGTAATAGGCGTTCGCCGTCACCACCGCGATGGTGAGCGCCAGCGCCCGCTCTTGCGTGCGGGTGAGGTAGGCGGGGGCGGGCGTGGGCTGGGTCAAGTCAGGAAACCGGCCTGACGCGCCATGTCGATCACCCCTTGTGCCAACTCGTTCGGCCGATCTTCCTGACTAAAGTGGCCACATTTCGAAAGCATCGCATGGGGCTGGCCCTGGGCGCCCTTGATGCGTCTGGAAAGCAGCGGCCCTGCTTGGCCGAGCACGGGGTCATTCTCCCCGAACAGGGTCAGGAACGGCTTGTCGAAGGCGGCGAGGCCTTCCCACGCAGCGATATTGTCAGTCACTCCGTCCTTGTCATCTTCCACCGGCACGAGTTGCGGGAAGGCGCGCGCGCCGGCCTTGCTGGGTTCATCGGGGAAGGGGGCATCATAGGCGGCAATCTCGGCCGCGCTGAGTTCGCTCTGGCAGCCACGGTCCATGATCCCGCCAATCTTGAAGTCCGGCGAGGACTTGGCAAAGGCCCGCCACGCAAGAAACCCCGGCGAGGCTTTGCCGCCGCCGGTGGGGAGGAAGGTGTTGCTCGCGACGACAAAGGCAAAGCGCTCGGGCTCCTGCCCGACGATGCGCAGGCCCAGCAAGCCGCCCCAGTCCTGACAGAACAGCCCGGCGACCTCGGGCACCTCCGCATTGCGCCATTGTTTGAGCCAGTCGACGTGGCGCGCATAGGTGTAGAAAGCGGGGTCATCCGGCTTGTCACTCTTGCCGAAGCCGATGAGGTCGGGGGCAAGGCAGCGGAACCCTGCCTTCACCAGCAGCGGGATCATCTTGCGATAGAGATAGCTCCAGCTCGGCTCGCCGTGAAACAGGATCAGGGGAGGGGCGTCCTTCGGCCCTTCGTCGAGATAATGCATCCGCGCCGACAACCCCTCACCCAGGTCGATGCTCAGCCAGTTTTCGGCAAACGGATAATCAGGCAAAGCAGCAAAGCGCGCCGGATCGTGCGTGATGATTTGCATGGCGGTTTCTCCCATCACCATGGTGGGTAGCAGATCGAAACGGGATTGCCATGCTCGCCGTCTTGCTCAAAGCACCCAAATTGATGAGGTGGACTTGCCAGCGAGGAGCGGGCAAGCCACCCGCCGATTGCAGGAGAGAAGGCTTGTCGATGTCCCGCCACGAACCCGAGGAAATCGCCGAAATCCGCCGCGCGGTGCGCAGCCTGTGCGATGGTTTTCCGGGGGAATACTGGCGCGCCAAGGATGCGGTGCGGGCGTACCCGGCGGAATTCGTCGACGCGCTGACCAAGGCAGGTTTCCTCGCCGCGCTGATCCCGGTCGAGCATGGCGGCAGCGGCCTCAGCTTGGAGGCGGCTTGCGTGATCATGGAGGAGATTCAGGCGTCAGGATGCAATGGGTCCAGCGCGCATGCGCAAATGTACATCATGAACACGCTGCTGCGTTACGGCTCGCCCGAGCAGAAGGCGGCCTATCTGCCGCGCATTGCCAGCGGCGAGTTGCGCTTACAGGCGTTTGGCGTCAGCGAGCCCACCAGCGGCACCGATACCCTCAGCCTGAAGACCCGCGCAGTCCGGGAAGGCGACGAGTACATCATCACCGGCCAGAAGATCTGGACCAGCCGCGCAGAGCATTCCGACCTGATGCTGCTGCTCGCCCGCACCACGCCGCGCGAGGAAGTGGCGAGCAAGACCGAGGGCCTTTCGATCTTCCTCCTCGATATGCAGGCCGCGCTGGCGGGTGGCATGACGGTCAAGCCGATCCGCACGATGATGAACCACTCGTCCTGCGAGGTGTTTTTCGACGACCTGCGCATACCCGCCTCGGCCCTGGTGGGCGAGGAGGGGAAGGGCTTCCGCTACATCCTCTCCGGCATGAATGCCGAGCGCATCCTGATCGCCGCCGAGTGCATTGGCGATGCCAAGTGGTTCATCGAGAAGGCCACCGGTTACGCCAAGGATCGCAGCGTGTTCGCCCGGCCCATCGGCCAGAACCAGGGCGTCCAGTTCCCGATCGCCCGTTGTTACGCGCAGATGCGGGCCGCTGAGCTGATGGTGCACCACGCCGCGCAGGTTTATGACGAGGGCGGCAATCCGGGCGAGGAGGCCAACATGGCCAAGCTGCTCGCCTCCGAAGCCAGCTGGGCGGCGGCCGACATGTGCGTGCAGACCTTTGGCGGCTTCGGATTCGCCGAAGAATATGATGTCGAGCGCAAGTTCCGCGAGGCGCGACTCTACACCGTCGCGCCGATCTCGACCAACCTCATTCTCTCCTACCTCGCCGAACATGTGCTGGGCCTGCCGCGCAGCTACTGAGGCCCGCAATCCCCAACGAATTGCATGCATTGTGTCCCATTGTGTCGCATTGTTCTTGCAGAGGGCGAGCAGATGTGATTCTGTCCGACGCAACGGACGAGGGATCATTCGCGGCAATGCGCAAATCAGGATCTGAAAACAGGCTGAAGCGGTTTGGTGCCCTTGGTGCCTTGCTGCTTCTGACGGGCGTGGCTGTGGCCGGTCCGACCGGCCTGCTCGCCTGGAGCGAGAACGCTGCCGCGCTTGAAGCGCGTGAGAGCGAAATCGCGCAGCTGACGGCGAAGCGCGACGCACTGCGCAATCGTGTGATGCTCCTCGATCCTGAGGCCGCCGATCCCGATCTGGCCAGTGAGCTGGTGCGCGATCAGCTCGGCGTGATGCGCGAAGATGAGGTCGTGATCACGCTCGAAGACTGACGTCGGGCCATCGGCTCCGCTCACCTGATTTCGTATGCGTGAGCGGTTACCCTTACGGCTTGGCGTTGCGCGGGCCTTATCTCCCTGCCTATAGAACCACGATGCGCTTCTCCTCCCCATGAGTGCGCCAGAGAGAGGGATACTTGTCTTGGCCAAACAGCCTGCAAAGAAGTCCGCAACCGCTGCGGACGACGCCGATTTCATGCTCCATTCGTTGCAAGCCGCCTTCGAGGCCAAGAAGCGCTATGACGCTTCTCCGGAAGAGATGCTCGAATTCTACCGCCAGATGCTGCTGATCCGCCGCTTCGAGGAGAAAGCGGGCCAGCTTTACGGGCTCGGCCTGATTGGCGGGTTCTGCCACCTCTATATCGGGCAGGAAGCCGTCGCGATCGGGCTGCAATCGGCGCTCGACAATGACCGCGATAGCGTCATCACCGGTTACCGCGACCACGGCCACATGCTCGCCTACGGGATCGATCCCAAGGTAATCATGGCCGAGCTGACGGGCCGCGAATCCGGCATTTCGCGCGGCAAGGGCGGGTCGATGCACATGTTCTCGACCGAGCATAAGTTCTACGGCGGCCACGGCATCGTCGGCGCGCAGGTGGCGCTGGGCGGCGGGCTCGCGCTCGCGCATCAGTACAACGAGGACGGCGGCCTGTGCCTTGCCTATTTCGGCGATGGCGCGGCGAACCAGGGCCAGGTTTATGAAACCTTCAACATGGCCGCCTTGTGGAACCTCCCCATCGTCTTCGTTGTCGAGGACAACCAGTACGCGATGGGCACCGCGACCAAGCGTTCGTCCGCCGAAACCCGTTTCTACCGCCGCGGCACCGCCTTCCGCATTCCGGGGATGGAAGTGAACGGCATGGACGTGCTCGAAGTGCGCGCTGCGGCCGAAGTCGCTTTCGCCCATGTCCGCTCGGGCAAGGGCCCGGTGCTGATGGAGTGCAACACCTATCGCTACCGCGGCCACTCCATGTCCGATCCCGCTAAGTACCGCAGCCGAGAGGAAGTGCAGGAACAGCGTGACCATCACGATCCGATCGAGGGACTGAAGAAGACCCTGATCGAAGCAGGCAAGACCGAGGACGATTTGAAAGCGATCGACAAGGCGATCCGCGCCGAAGTGGCCGAAGCCGCCGATTTTGCGGAAACCTCGCCTGAGCCGGGTGCGGCCGAACTCTACACCGATGTTCTGGTGGAGGAGTATTGAGCCATGTCGATCGAACTCAAGATGCCGGCGCTCTCGCCTACCATGGAGCAGGGCACGCTCGCAAAGTGGCTGAAGCAGGAAGGCGACCGGATCGAACCGGGTGATATCCTCGCCGAGATCGAGACCGACAAGGCGACGATGGAATTCGAAGCGATCGATGAAGGCGTGCTGGAAAAGATTCTGGTCGCCGCCGGGACGGAAGATGTCGCGGTTGGCGCGGTCATTGCGCTGATCGCGGGGGAAGGGGAAGCGGCTGCGCCTGCTCCCGCTTCTGCTGCGGAAGAACCGGCGTCTGCTCCGACGCCCGCTCCGGCTCCGGCTCCGGCCCTCAAGGCCGAGAAGAAGCCCGCTGCGGCTGCCCCGGCCGCCGATCCCGCCATACCGGCAGGGACGGCACTCGTCAGCACCACCGTGCGCGAGGCGCTGCGCGACGCGATGGCCGAGGAAATGCGCGCTGACCCGCGCGTTTTCGTGATGGGCGAGGAAGTCGCCGAGTATCAGGGTGCCTACAAGGTCACCCAAGGGCTTCTGGCGGAATTTGGCCCGAAGCGCGTGATCGACACGCCCATCACCGAGTACGGCTTTGCCGGGATCGGTACGGGCGCGGCGATGGGAGGCCTCAGGCCCATCGTCGAATTCATGACCTTCAACTTCGCGATGCAGGCGATCGACCACATCATCAACTCGGCAGCGAAGACGAATTACATGTCGGGCGGTCAGATGCGCTGCCCGATCGTGTTCCGCGGCCCCAATGGTGCGGCGAGCCGCGTCGGTGCGCAGCACTCGCAGAACTACGGCCCGTGGTATGCCAGCGTTCCGGGCCTGATCGTCATCGCGCCTTACGATGCCGCCGATGCCAAGGGCTTGTTGAAGGCCGCGATCCGCTGTGAGGACCCGGTCGTCTTCCTCGAAAACGAGCTGGTCTACGGCCGCAGCTTCGACGTGCCCGACGTCGAGGATTACGTCCTGCCCATCGGCAAGGCGCGGATCGTGCGGGAAGGCAAGGACGTGACCATCGTCAGCTATTCGATTGGTGTCGGCATGGCGCTTGAAGCGGCGGCGACGTTGGCGGACGAGGGGATCGATGCCGAAGTGATCGACCTGCGCACCCTTCGCCCGCTCGACAAGCAAACTGTGCTGGATAGCCTCGCCAAGACCAACCGGTTGATCGTGGCCGAAGAAGGCTGGCCGACCTGCTCGATCGCAAGCGAGATCATCAGCATCTGCATGGAGGAAGGCTTCGACCACCTCGATGCGCCGGTGCTTCGGGTGTGCAACGAGGACGTGCCGTTGCCCTATGCTGCCAACCTCGAGAAGTTGGCACTGATCGATTCCGCCCGCATCGCTGCGGCGGCGCGCAAGGTGTGCTATAAATAAGGGCTGACGGCGCGAACCGCCCGGCCTGGGTCAGGTCGGGCGGGCTGCCGAGTATACGTTACAACGCGCAACCGGGCCGCCGGCATACAGGCGAGTCAAGTCGCGATTGTCGCGAACGTTGAAGGCCGCCGTGTAGACGATGCGGCGGTTCTCAAACACGGTGATTGGTGTGATCGGCTCGAAATCGAACGCCACTTCCACAAACATCACGGCGGTGCCTTGTGATGCCGTGATGTAGCGGCCGGGCACGCCCATTCCGGGGAAGCTGGTTCCCGTCGCGCCGTTGCCTTCCACCCCGTAGCTGGAGTTATGCACCACCGCCCCCCGGCACCGTTGCCAGGCGATCCACTGACCGCCCGATGAATTGCGCTGCAAGCTTGAAATGATGACCCGTGCGTTTTCATAGAAATCGAGGTTCTGGCCGAGCTTTTCTGCACCGATCAGAGTTTCGGCAATGTCACGTTCGAACACCTTGCGCGCGGTCAGCACGTCCTGTTCACCCACACGCGAAGCGTTGTCGGCAACCTGCATCGCGATCTGGCTGACCTGCATGTGCGTGATCACCAGAAAGGCCGTATCAGTGCCAAGCATCCCCATGCCGAGCACCAGTGGTGCGGCGAAGGCGAATTCGATCAGCGCCAGACCGGATGTGTCGCCCGAAAGCCGATGGGCGATGCGACGCATACGGCTACGCAGCGGTTTTCTCGTGGAGCTGGTCATGGGCAATTTCCCGGAGTGGTGACACGGTCATTCTGCTCGTCAAACGGCTGATTGCGCAGCACGGTCGACGCCTCAATCGTGACGTTGTCTGGCAGGCCAGCCATGGAGTACATTGGGAACAGCCGGGGGTAGGTAACGGTAGCGGTGTAGAGCACGACATCGCGTGCGCCCCCGATCCCGTCCCTGCCGCGATTTGCATCCCAGCCGCCATTTTCGTTGGCATCGATGTAGGGTTCGTTGTTGTTGCAGATGCCGTCGTTATTCATGTCAGTGAACTCCTCCGGTTCGCTGACGTCGGCGAACTCGAAGAATGACAGCTTTTCAAGATCGATCGTCGCGCCCGACGGCATAACTGACGTGATCTGATCCGTAACCCGCTGATCAATATTGACCTGCTGGCTGTTGGCGTTCTCCAGCGTAAGGTCGCGGCCCGCCTTCTGCATGGCGCCGTGCAGGACTGACCGTGAGTACTGTGTATGCGCCATGTCGAACAGGCCCATGATCATTAGAAGCAGGACCGGCGAAACGATCGCGAACTCGATAAGGGTGTTACCCCCACGGTCGGCGTGCAGGCGGCGCAGCAGCGCGCCTGTGCGTGACAGCCGGCCGATCACGAGGTCAACCTCAGCGCGGCGATTTTCTGCGCGATTTCCTGGAACCGGGCGTTCAGGGTTGCGGAGTCGCTGGCCTGGAAGGCACGGCCGGGCGAAGCGCAGTCGATCAGGTTCTGAGTCAATGCTGTCCCGAAGGCCACCACCCAGACCGTGATGTTCTCCTGCTGCGCAGCGCGGCAGATAGCTTGCAGACGGGCCGCGCGCCGAGTTGCTTCGCGGTTCGCATCGGCGTTACCCGTGACGCGGCGATCCCACCATTCAATGCCCTGGGTCGAATAGTTCTCGATGCCGGTGACAAGGATACCGTCCGTCATGAACACGATGTGGCGGGCAATTGCGTCGCCGTTCGGCGCGGTGGAGTTTTCCGCGGCGAACATGCCCCGCGGCGAAATGAAGCGTGCGCCCCATACCATGCCAATGTCATGATAGGTGTTACCGCTGGCCGCCAGACCATTCACGTAGGTTTGCAGATCCGTCCGGCTGATTTCGGTCAACTTGCGCGCTGCCGCGGGGCAGACCCAACCAGGGCGGTCCTGAGTGGTCGACAATCCGGCGGCGATCCGCTCTGAGTCGGTCACCGTGTTCGTCGTGCGGTTGCCAGCTCCATCGCGCCGTTCATAGGCCGCAGTGTTCAGCGCCGGCTTCCACTTCTGCGACTCGTTCGCCGGAACCAGATTGATGTTGAGATCATGGGCAGCGGGAGGGATCGGGCTATAATTACCCGTGGTGTCCATCCACACCGGCTCTTCGATGCAACCGCTCCAGGACTGGGTGGTCATCGCACCATTGGTGCCGACCGGGATCTGAAGCGTGTTGTTGGCATAGATCGACGCGAGGTTGACCGACTCCCAGCCAGCAGGGCTGCGAGGCGGGTTGTTGACGTTGCATGGATTGGCCTCGCCCGGCGTAACTTCGCAATAGATCCACTCGCGGAACTGCGGAACCACGTCTGCAGCGGTCGCAGGGCGGGTCTTGCGCACGCGTCCACGGCAACCTGCGCGGTTGTTCGAGTTGCCGCCCGACCACTGGTTGAGAACGATCTGCGGCGTTGCAAAGACCTGCCAGCTCTGGGTCTGGCCGCTGACCGTCACGTTACGGGTGCCCGGAAGAGTGCTCTGACAGAAGTTGCGCGCGGTCGTTCCGTTGGAGCCATCAGTACGGAAGCGGTAATCATCCGTGTTGGTGGAGTTGAACCGCGACGTGTTCCGCGGCAACCACTCGTCCTGATCCGAAATCAGGATCGGGTCGCCGATCTGGTCCACGTCCGGATGGTCGGAATTGGGGAAGGGGGCGGGATTGTAACGTGCCACCCGTGTTTCATAGCTGTGCGTGTCAGCCATGAAGGCACGCGGGATCGAGAAGCCAACATTGACCTGCTGCGAATAGGGCACGAAGCCGTAACGCACTTGGGCGCTGGTCGAGGTTGCCGCTTCCACCGTGTCGTAGAAGTTCATCACCGCGTTACGCAGTGCGACAATCTTCGAACTGGAGTTCGAATTGCACTGAGTGCCATTGGGACATTCCGACATGGAGCCCGTAACGTCGAGCACGAACATGATGTCGGAGTTGGAGATGTTGATTTCGGCCGTGCAGCTGACCTCGATATTGAATTCGCCGTAGCCGAAGGCGTCCATGATCGTGGCGGGCAAGGTTGCGCTGGCATTGCCGATGACCATCCCGTCGCCGTCGGTGGTATAGTCGCGGGTCCGGCCCTCGGTGCCGAAGATGCCTTCGTTGAAGTTCTGATCGAAGAAGTTGAGCCCGATCGTGCGATGCGCCGAGGTGAACGTGTCATTCGTCATCGCACGGCGCGCGGCAAGTGCGCCCGCATCGCACGCAGCCTGCATACGTGCAGTGGCCATGTAATAGCGGCTCGCATCGACACCGCCGCCCACCATTGCCATGATCGGAACCAGCGCAGCGGCTGAAATCACGAGCGCGTTTGCGGTCTTGTCGCGCGCTAGTCTGCGCATGAACGCCATCTTGGCCTGCTTTTCTCGCGCCATTACGTA
The DNA here is from genome assembly GCF_046452395.1 of Erythrobacter sp. W302b. Classification (NCBI taxonomy): domain Bacteria; kingdom Pseudomonadati; phylum Pseudomonadota; class Alphaproteobacteria; order Sphingomonadales; family Erythrobacteraceae; genus Erythrobacter; species Erythrobacter sp. W302b. The sequence continues at coordinate 1,163,129 of NZ_JBKFDH010000001.1, forward strand.
GGTGCCCTTCCCCCGATGTCCGCACGGAACTACCGCGGACAATCCAGATGCAGCCTTCGCCCTTAAGTGGTTCTGGTAAGCGGAGTGCGAAAGGACATGGTTAGCAAAGCGCTAACGCACCGCTTGGCGGTTCCTGAATTGTCGACGTCCCGGGCCGGGACAGTTTGCTTGCCAAGCGTGTGAATGCTTGGCTACGCGCTGGAAGCGTGAGGAACGAGACCCCCGAACCCCTATCGCCCGAAGCCGATCTGGCGCTTGCATGGAGCAGCCCAAAGGTTCGCGGGCCGTTAAGCATAGCTCTTCAGCTTGATCGGCGGCTGGCGCGGATCGTCATGCGCACCAGCGAACCGATGCTGGGTCAGATGCGGCTGGCGTGGTGGCGTGACGCTCTTGCCAAACCTGTCGCGGAGCGCCCGCGGGGCGATGTGGTGCTCGATGGCATCGGGGTGCATTGGGGCGGGCGCGAAAACGCTTTGTCCGAGATGGTCGATGGCTGGGAAGTTCTGCTGAGCGCAGAGCGGATGGGGCGAGGCGAAGCCGAAGCCTTCGGCGCAGCGCGCGGGGCGTTCTTCGCAGCCTTGGCTCCAGATCGCTCGCCAGCTTTAGCGGCGCGACTTGCGGCGGCAGGCTCACGCTGGGCGCTGGCCGATGCTGCGGCTGCCGTCTCGGACGAAGAGGAGCGGGCCGCATTGGTCGCTGCTGGCCTTGCAACCGCGCAGCGCGGCGCGACCGGACGCCTTCCGCGGGGCTTGCGCGGAATCGCCGTGCTTGATGTGTTGGCTACGAGAGCGCTTAGGCGCGGTGGACGGCCCTTGATGGAGGGGAGGGGGGCCTCACTTGCGGCACTCAGGGGTGCTATCTTTCTGAACTGATTGGGTATATTCGCGCGAGGGTGTTCAGCAAAAGGGGCAGACCTTTGCGACAAGCCGTCTTGGGAGGTTTAGGGGCGTTGGCCCTTGCCGGGATTGGAACGTTCTGGTGGCAGGGCCGCGCCGCGGTTGAACAGGCCGCCCTGCCGCCGCCGATGGCCCCGCCGGCGGCTGATCCCGAGGCGCTCCCAAACGCTGATCCCGGCAGCATGTCCGGCCCGTCACCCCCCGAGATGAGCGAGCTCAGCCGCGAGGAGCAGCGCTTCTTCCGCTATGATCGCAACCGCGATCGGCTGATCACCCGCAACGAAATGCTCAGTACCCGGACCGAAGGGTTCCGCGCGCTCGACAAGGATGGCAACAATCTGCTGACCTTCGAGGAATGGGCGGTATCGACCGTGGTGCGCTTCGAAAAGGCGGATGCCGACCGGGACCAACGCCTGACCCCGCGTGAATTCGCGACGACTGCGCCCAAGCCTGCGGCGAGTAAGCCCGTCTGCAAATGCTGACCGTCAGGCTGGCACGGCCTCACGGCTGGCGCTGATCCAGCGGGCGAGATCGGCCTTGGCGCGGGCGGTGTAGGCCTCCTTGCGCACTTTCTTGCCTACCTCGTGAAGCGGCGGGAACAGGCCGAAATTGACGTTCATGGGCTGGAAGGTCTCGGCCTCGGCATCGCCGGTGATGTGGCTCAGCAGCGCGCCCAGCGCCGTAGTGGCGGGCAGGGGCCGCCAATCGTGTCCGGCCAGTTCGGCGGCGGTCATCATCCCGGCGACGAGGCCGATAGCGGCACTCTCGACATAGCCTTCGCAACCCGTCACCTGCCCAGCGAAACGGATATGCGGCGCAGCGCGCAAACGCAGCTGGCGATCAAGCACTTCCGGCGAATTGAGGAAGGTGTTGCGGTGCAATCCGCCGAGCCGCGCGAATTCGGCATTCTCTAGCCCCGGAATAGTGCGGAACAGCTCCATCTGGGCGGCGTATTTGAGCTTTGTCTGGAAGCCCACCATGTTCCACAGCGTGCCCAGCTTGTTGTCTTGCCTGAGCTGCACCACGGCATAGGGCCAGCGGCCCTGCGGAAATTCAGGCGTCACATCGAAGGGATTGTCGAGCCCGACGCCTTTCATCGGGCCATAGCGCAGCGTTTCCCAGCCCCGCTCGGCCATCACTTCGATCGGCATACAGCCATCGAAATAGGGCGTGTCCTTTTCCCATTGCTTGAACTCGGACTTCTCGCCTTCCATCAACCCGCGGTGGAAGGCGCGGTACTGCTCCTCGTTCATCGGGCAATTGATGTAATCTCCGCCCTCATTGGAGGCATCGGTGCGCTTGTTCCAGCGCGACTGGATCCAGCACTTCGACATGTCGATGCTGTCGCGGTGCACGATCGGCGCGATGGCATCAAAGAAAGCGAGCCGCTCAGCCCCGGTCGCGCGCACGATGCTGCCTGCGAGTGCCTCGGCCGTCAGCGGCCCGGTAGCGACGATGGTGAGACCAGCTTCGGGCAAAGCATCGATCCGCTCGCGCACGATGGTGACATTAGGGTGACTTGAAAGCGCCTTTTCGACCTCAGCGGAAAAGACATCGCGGTCCACCGCCATGGCAATGCCCGCAGGCACCCGCGCGACATGGCCAGCGCGCATCACCAAGCTGTCGAGCTGGCGCATCTCGTGATGAAGCAAACCGACGGCATTCTTGGTGTCATCGTCCGAGCGAAATGAATTGGAGCACACCAGCTCGGCCAGCCCATCGGTCTGGTGCGCCGGGGTCATCTCCCCGCTCCCGCGCATCTCCGACAGGCGCACTTTCACGCCGCGCTGGGCCAGTTGCCACGCCGCCTCGCTCCCCGCGAGGCCGCCGCCAATGATGTGCACATCGTATTTTGTCGGGTTTCCGGTCATGGCAGGGCAGGTAATTGCGTGATAGCTCCGCGGCAAGCCCCGACGGGGAGCAGCACATCCGGCAAGGGAAGGGCGGACATGGCAAAGCAGGCGCTGATCGAACAAAGGCCGTGGCTGCTGGCGAGCATCACGGCGGCGACCGCGTACTATTTTCTGAGCGACAATCCGGTTTTCGAGGGCACCTGGGGCTTGCTCGCAAAAGGGGCTTCGGTCGGACTATTGGCGCTTTATGTGCTATTGCGCTTTCCGCATGATCGTCGCGGGCTGGACGGTGCGCTTTTGGTCGCAATGCTGCTTCTGGCGGCGGCGGGCGATGTGGCGATCGAGCTGGATTTTTTCGTCGGTGGTGCGTTCTTTGCTGCTGCGCATTGTGTCTCGGTGGCGCTTTATCTCCGCAACCTGCACAAGCGCCCTTCGCCCACCCAGAAGATGACGGGCGCCGCTCTGCTGATCGGCACCCCGCTCATCAGCTATCTGCTGAGCGGGCAAGTCCAGATCGCGCTTTATGCCAGCTTCCTCGGCGCAATGGCCTCAGCGGCGTGGATGAGCCACTATCCGCGTTACCGCGTCGGCACCGGGGCGGTGCTGTTCGTGCTGAGCGACTGGCTGATCTTTTCGCGCACAGGCACGATCAATCTGGCATCGCTGCCCGATCTGCTGATCTGGCCGCTGTACTACGCGGGTCAGGTGATGATTGCGACCGGCATCGTGCAGTGCCTGCGGGGCGAACAACCCGTCAGGTGACGGGAGGCTCGCCCGCATCAGGCGCGGCATTCAATTCGGCGGCAACGGCTTCCTCGGCCGGGTTTTCCGGCTCGGTCGTCTCGTCGATCAGCGCCGCACCGACAATGTGCTCGTCCTTGGCGACGTCGAAGATGCGAATGCCCGAAGACCCGCGCCCGGAGATGCTGAAGCCCTTGAGATTCTCGAACCCGCCTTCGATCAGGTGACGGAAATCGATACTGAGGCGGATCAGCTTGGCCTGATCGGTTACCAGCATCAGCTGCGATCCGTGCTTGACCGGGAAGCTGGCCACCACAGGGCCGTTGCGCTCCGGGTTGCTTTCCGGCGTGCCGATGTTGGTGATGCCCTGACCCCCGCGCGACGTGGTGCGGTACTCGTAAGCCGAGGAAATCTTGCCGTAGCCATTGGCGGTGATGGTGAGGATGAATTCCTCAGCCTCGGCCATAGCGGCGACTTGTTCGGCGGGCAGAGCCGAGACGGCTTCGTTGTTCTTCCATGCCGCCGCGCGCAGATAGGCCTCGCGCGTTTCCATGTCGGCAGTAAGCGGATCGACCACCGCCATCGAGACGACCTTGCCGCCTTTCTTGAGGCTCATGCCGCGCACGCCGATACCGGTGCGGCTCTTGGTCTCGCGCGCGTCGGTGGCGGCGAAGCGGATCGCCTTGCCGCTGTCGCTGGCGAGGAAAATCTCCTGATCCTCGGTCAGCAGCTGCACCCCGATCAGCCGGTCCCCCGAACCTTCGACGAAGCCCATCGCATATTTGCCTGCAGTGGGGATGTTGGCGAAGGCATCCATCGAGTTGCGGCGGACCATGCCCTGTTCGGTCGCGAAGACGATGTTGAGATTGGACCAGGTCGCCTCGTCCTCGGGCAGCGGCAGCACGTTGGTGACGCGCTCGTCCTCGCCCAGCGGCAGGAGGTTGACCATCGGACGGCCCTTGGTCTGCGGGCCGCCTTCGGGCAGCTTCCACACCTTCATCCGGTACACGCGGCCGGTATTGGTGAAGAAGAGCACGGGGTTGTGGGTTGAGGTGACGAAGAGCTCGACAACCGCGTCCTCGTCCTTGGTCGCCATGCCCGAACGGCCCTTGCCGCCGCGCGCCTGCGCCCGGAAGGTGTCGAGCGGTGTCCGCTTGATATAGCCGCCGTGCGTGACGGTGACGACCATCTCCTCGCGCTCGATCAGGTCCTCGTCTTCGAGCCCGTCCCAAGCGGGGGCGATTTCGGACAGGCGCGGGGTGGCGTAGGTTGCGCGGATTTCAACCAATTCCTCGCGCATCAGCGTATAGAGCTTCACCCGGTCAGCAAGGATCGCAAGATATTCCTCGATTGCGACCGATAGCCCTTGCAATTCGCCGCCGATCTCATCGCGACCCAGCGCTGTCAGGCGATGGAGGCGCAGTTCGAGAATTGCCTTCACCTGCCGTTCCGACAGACGATAGGTGCCGCCTTCCTGGTCTGCGGAAGGTTCGATCGCTTCGACCAGCCGGATATACTGTGCAATATCGCCGATCGGCCATTCCTTGGCGAGCAGCCGCCGGCGTGCTTCGGCCGGGTTGGGGGCGCTGCGGATCATCGCCACCACCTCGTCGAGGTTGGACACCGCGACCACCAGGCCGAGCAAGATGTGCGCCCGGTCCCGCGCCTTGGCGAGTTCGAACTTGGTGCGCCGCGTGATCACTTCCTCGCGGAAGGCGATGAAGGCGGCAATGAAATCGCGCAGGCGCAGTGTTTCCGGGCGTCCGCCGCGGATCGCCAGCATGTTCGCCGGGAACGAGGACTGCGCGGGGGTGTGCCGCCAGATCTGGTTGAGCACCACATCGGGGGTAGCATCGCGCTTGAGGTCAATCACCACGCGCACGCCTTCACGCGAGCTTTCGTCGCGGATGTCGCTGATGCCCTCGATCCGTTTGTCCTTGGCGGCTTCAGCGATCTTTTCGACCAGCGCGGACTTGCCAACCTGATAGGGGATCGAGGTGAAGACGATGCTTTCGCGCCCTTCGCTCTTGGCCCCGCGGGTGCTTTCGATCTCATGGCGACAGCGCATCAGGATCGACCCGCGCCCGGTGGTGTAGGCCTGCCGCGCGCCGTGCGTGCCGAGGATCAGGGGCGCAGTGGGGAAATCGGGGCCGGGGATGTATTGGATCAGCTCTTCTGAAGTGATCGCGGGGTTGTCCATGTAGGCGAAACAGGCATCGATCACTTCGCCCAGATTGTGCGGCGGCACATTGGTCGCCATCCCGACCGCGATCCCGCCCGCGCCGTTGACCAGCAGGTTGGGGAAGCGCGCGGGCAGTACCGTCGGCTCCTTGCGGGAGCCATCGTAGTTATCGGTGAAATCGACCGTATCCTTGTCGAGATCGTCGAGCAGCGCGTTCGCGACCCGTGCGAGACGCGCTTCGGTGTATCGCATCGAGGCTGGCGGATCGGGGTCCATCGAACCGAAGTTCCCCTGACCATCGATCAGCGGCACCCGCATCGACCATGGCTGCGTCATCCGGGCGAGGGCGTCGTAAATCGCGCTATCGCCATGCGGGTGATAGTTGCCCATCACGTCGCCAACAATCTTGGCGCTTTTGCGATACGGCTTGCCCGCGACAAAGCCGCCTTCCTGGCTGGCGAAGAGAATCCGGCGGTGGACCGGCTTCAGCCCGTCACGCACATCGGGCAGCGCGCGGGCAACGATCACGCTCATCGCATAATCGAGATAGCTCGACTTCATCTCATCGACGATGTCGATGCGTTCAAAGCCGCCCATCGGTGCAGGCGCGGGGGAATCGATAATGTCGCTGTCGTCGCTCAAGGTCTGGGCCGTTTCTGATTGTGTTCTGATGCCGATGCGGCAGTTCGGGCCTTGGTAGGGCCGCGTATCCCCCGCTATCTAGGCATGTGCCGGGGGTTTCGCCACCTTGAGCAGGGAACACACCATGAACCTGCCGCATTTTTCCACATTTGCGGGGCGGAGTGGCCAGCATCGGCTTCCCGGGCATTCAAAGCCCGTTCAGCACGGCGTGCCTAGCGGGAATTGCAAATCCCGTGCGAGCCGTTCAAAGGCTCACCCGGAATTCGGGCAGCGTCCGGGCCACGTCTGGCACGCCGCTGCACTACTTGTGGAGGATGCAGTGACCAATATGTCTTCGCCCCGTCGCCCCGCCAGCTTAGCGCGCCAGCTTGCTCTGGCTGTGGCGCTCGCCAGCGGTACCGCTGTGCTCGCCGTTCCGGGTTTGACCGATGCAGCACACGCCCAGAAGAAAAAGAAGGACGAGAAGGCTCAGGCCGCCGCGCCTGTTTATGCGAAGGAATTCGTAGCCGCTTACACGCCGGTCGAAACCGCATTGAAGGACCCGGCGGCCAATATCGCCGCACTCAAGCCGCAAATCGAAGCCATTGCCAATATGGCGGCGTCGCCGGATGAGCAGCTTGCGGCCGGCGGGATGCTGTTCAACGCCGGGATCACCGGCAAGGACTTGGCGCTCCAGCTGCGCGGCGCCGAATTGATGCTCGGAAGTGGCAAGGTAAAGCCCGAGGATACCGGCCGCTTCGCCTTCGTAGCCTCGCAGCTTGCCACGGCGCAAAACCAGTTCAGCAAGGCCGAGACCTATCTCCAGAAGGCGATCGACCTCAACTACAGCGCGCCGAATCTCAGCTCCTATGATGTGCGCATGAACATGGCCGAGCTCTACTTCTCGCAAGAGCGTTTTGCCGAAGGCGTAGCCTACATCAGCCAGCTGATCGCTGCCCGCAAGGCGGAAGGCCAGCCGGTCAATCCCAATTGGTATCGCCGCGGGGTTCAGATCGCTTACAACAACGAGCTTGTGCCGCAGATCTATGACTTCGTGCAGGTCTGGGTGACCGACGTTCCGACCCAGGAAAACTGGCGCGATGCGGTGAACCTGACGCGCAATCTGAATGATTATGACGGTCCGGTGCTGCTCGACTTGCTGCGTCTCGGCAAGCGGGTGGGAACGCTGAAGGATAAGAACGACTACGTGTTCTACATCGAGGCGGCCGATACGCGCCGCCTGCCGATGGAAGTGAAGTCGGTGATCGATGAAGCCAATGCTACCGGCGCGATTCCCAAGGGCAGCGATCCGTGGGTGGACGAGCAGCTCGCCACCGCCAACGGCCTGATCGCTGAGGACCGGGCCGCTCTTCCCGCGCTTGAGCGTGATGCGAACGCGCCGACTGCCAGGCTGCGCACCGTGCTGGCCGCAGGAGATACCTTCCTCAGCTATGGCGAATACGCCAAGGCGGCCAGCTTCTACGAACGCAGCCTGACCATGCCCGAGGTTGATCGCAATCTCGCACTGACCCGACTGGGCATCGCCCAGATCGGCGCTGGCAATATCGATGCGGCGCGCGAGACGCTGGCGAAGGTCGATGGTCCGCGCTCGCCGATTGCGAAGTTGTGGAGCGCTTATGCCTCGCAGTCGGCCGCTCCGGCCGCGCCAGCCGTGGCCGCGGTCGGTAGCTGATCGTACCGCGCGATAGCCGGGATCAAGGGTAGCGCCGGGCGGTCTCACCGTCCGGCGCTCTTTTTTGGCAGGTGCCATGGTGCAAAATGCAACCAGCGCCGTGCTTGCGGGCGAGGCTTTGCGCGCCTAAATGGCGTGCCATGAACGACCTCGCCAGCACGCCGCAGCCTGCCTCACCCGCCGAGCGGCCCGCCCGCCAGCGCAAGCCCGACTGGATCCGTGTGCGCGCGCCCGTAAGCGAAGGCTACAACGAGACGCGCAAGCTGATGCGGGAGTTGAACCTCCACACCGTGTGCGAGGAGGCTGCTTGCCCGAACATTGGCGAATGCTGGACCAAGAAGCACGCGACGGTGATGATCCTCGGCGATGTCTGCACCCGGGCCTGCGCCTTCTGCAACGTCAAGACCGGCATGCCCAAGGCGGTCGACCCGTTCGAGCCCGAGAATACAGCGATTGCCGCGGCCAAGATGGGCCTCGAACACATCGTCATCACCAGCGTCGACCGCGATGATCTTCCCGATGGCGGCGCCTCGCAATTCGTCAAGGTGATCGAGGCGCTTCGCCGCAATACGCCGAATACCACGATCGAGATCCTCACCCCCGATTTTCGCGGCAAGATGCGCCGCGCGGTGGAGATGATCTGCGAGGCGGGACCGGACGTGTACAACCACAATCTCGAAACCGTCCCGCGGCTGTACCCGACGATCCGCCCGGGCGCGCGCTATTACGCCTCGCTCCGGCTGCTGGAAGAAGTGAAGGCCCACAATCCGCTGATCTTCACCAAATCGGGCATCATGCTGGGCCTCGGCGAACAGCGCCTCGAAGTGCACCAAGTGATGGACGACATGCGTTCGGCTGAGGTCGATTTCATCACCATGGGCCAATATCTCCAGCCCACACCGAAGCACGCGGCGGTCGAGGAATTCGTCACGCCCAAGGCCTTTTCAGCCTATGGTGCGATTGCCCGGGCCAAGGGCTTCTTGCAGGTTGCGGCCACCCCGCTGACCCGTTCAAGCTATCACGCCGGTGACGATTTCGCGAAGATGCGGGCGGCGCGTGAGGAAAAGCTTGCCCGCTCTGGAGCGAAGGCCAAGGCCTGATGCCCGGCATCCGCGAAACCCGCCGCCTGCCTTATAGCGCCGAGCAGATGTTCGATCTGGTCGCCGATGTCGGGCGATATGGTGAATTCCTACCCTGGGTGATCGCTACCCGCGTGCGTTCCAACACCGAAACCGAGATGGTCGCTGACATGGTGGTGGGTTTCAAGGCGATCCGTGAAAGCTTCACCTCACGGGTCAAGAAAGTCCGGCCCTTGGAGATTGACGTCCATTATCTCGATGGCCCGCTCAGCGATCTCGACAATGTCTGGACGTTTCGCGCTGTGGATGACCACAGTTGCGAAATCGACTTCCTCGTCGACTTCACCTTCAAGAACCGCCTGTTCGAAAAGATCGCCGGACAGTATTTCGACAAGGCCTTCCGCAAGATGGTCGAGGCCTTTGAAGCGCGTGCGGCGCAGCTTTATGGCAACAGCAGTTCCAGCGCGCAGAGCGTCGCCTGACGGCGAATTTCGGCGCGGCCATCCGGGCCTTCGCCCCCTTCGAAGAACTTGAGCTCACCCTCCGGCTCTCCGGTCGCATTGCGCACGAGCCGGGCAAAGACGACCGTGCCGACCGGCTTTTGCGGTGTCCCGCCACCAGGCCCCGCCACTCCGCTGATCGCCACCGCCACATCGGCGTTTGACCGGTCCAGTGCTCCTTTGGCCATCGCCCAGGCGCAGGCAATCGAAACCGCGCCGAAGGTTTCGATGATGTCGCGGGCAACGCCCAGCATCTCCATCTTGGCTTCGTTCGAATAGGTCACGTAGCTTCGATCAAGCACGGCCGAGGACCCGGGGATCTCGGTGATCGCCGCCGCGACCAGTCCGCCGGTGCAGCTTTCCGCCGTGACGACCTTGCGTCCGGTCGCGGTGTTTTCACTCACGACGCGGGCGGCAAGGGCGGCAATATCGTCAGGGAGCAGGGAGAGGGGCATGGCGGGCTTACTTGCGCGCCGTGCCGGTGGTGGCCGACGACGCCCCGCAGACCGGCGGGTTCTTGAGGTCGGTCAGCTCGGCGATGAAGGCGACGATACCGCCGACATTTTCAACCGGCATGGGGCTGAAGAGTTCGAGCCCGCGTTCGATCTGGCCGCAGGCGTCACCTTTGATCTCGGCCGCGATCATCTGTCCGACCAGGGCATCGACGAAGGGACGCAGGGCTTCTTCGGGCATCGAGCCGAGTATTGCGCCCATCTGATCTTGCGATCCGCCTTCGCCGCCGTTGTCCTTGTCCATGAAGGTCTTGAGGAAACGGAAGGCACCGGGCCACGCCTTGTCCTGGCCGCTGCGGAACTGGCTGATATAGGCCTCACCCCCCGTTGCCATGAAGCCATCGCGCGACAGGCGGTTGGCACAAGCGGTCTGCGCCGCGTCAAACGCGATCGGCATGACATAGACCACCGCATCCGACAGATCGGCCGGGGCGACACAGGCCTGTTGCTGGGCAAGCGCAGCCTGGGACGTGGCCAGCGCGGTCAAGGCGAGGGCAGGGGCGATCAAGCGGGTGGGCAGGCGGTGCTTCATGACGTGGGTCCTTCCGATGCTAGCATGACACAAACGATGGCCTGCGCAGCGATCCCTTCGCCGCGGCCGGTGAAACCGAGTTTTTCGGTGGTGGTGGCCTTGATGCTCACCGCATTTTCACGGAGCCCCATCAGCCGCGCCACTTCGGCGCGCATGGCCGGGCGGTGCGGCCCGATCTTGGGCTCTTCGCAGATCAGAGTGAGGTCGATATTGGCGATGGCATAGCCAGCCGCGCGCACGAGGCTGACAGCGTGCTCAAGAAACTGCCCCGATCGCGCGCCGCGCCATTGCGGATCGCTCGGCGGGAAATGCGTGCCGATATCGCCTTCGCCCACCGCGCCAAGCACTGCATCCGTAATCGCGTGGAGCGCGACATCCGCATCGGAATGGCCGGCGAGGCCCTTGTCATGCGGGATCCGCACGCCGCCCAGCCACAGTTCCTCACCCGCCTCAAGGCGATGGACGTCGAAGCCTTGGCCGATACGGAATGCAGGGGCAGTCATGGGGGCGGCAAAATCCTCGACAAAGGTGATTTTCTTGAGCCGCTCGTCGCCTTGGACGAGTGCAACTGAACCAGTGCTGGCCATCAGCACCTGGGCATCGTCGCCGGCATCGGTCGGTCCGGTCCAAGCGCGGTGCGCGGCGAGGATGGTATCGAAGCGGAAGGCCTGGGGGGTCTGGACGCGGCGGAGGGCTTCCCGCTCTGCCTTGCCGCTCATCACACCACCATTGTCGACCGCGAGGCTATCGACCACCGGCAGTACGGGAATTGCGCCCGGATGCTCGCTCAAGGCCGTCAGGAGGCGATCGATCACCTCGCGCGGCAGATCTGGGCGGGCGGCATCGTGAATGAGCACGCTCTGGGGCTCGGCCGCGGCCAGTGCTTCCAACCCGCAGCGGACCGAGTCCTGCCGGGTCAAGCCGCCGTTGACGAAGGTTACCCCGGAAATCCCCGCCAACGCCAACTCGGCATGATCCTGCGCATCAGCCGCAACCACCACCACCAAGGGATCGGCGCCAGCAGCCTTCAGCGCCTCGACCGAATGGCGGATCAGCGGCTTGCCGCGCCATTCACGGAACTGTTTCGGGGTGTCGCCCCCCACACGCAGACCCTTGCCAGCAGCCACAACAATCGCGGCAAATGGGGAGAGGGGAGCGGCGCTGACCATCGGGGGCTTCGCTTAGGGTCTGGACGCGCTTTCGGCAATCCACTATGCGCCTGCCCATATTTTAGGCATCACCCGCAAGATGAACTCACTCCCCCCTCCGCCGGCTCTGAAGCCGATTGCCATCGGCCCGGTCACGGTGGCCGAGCCGGTCGTGCTGGCGCCGATGACGGGTGTCACCGATATGCCGTTTCGCACCCTGGTACGGCGCTACGGCTCAGGCCTCAACGTCACCGAAATGGTGGCGAGCGAGGCCGCGATCCGCGAGACCCGGGTCAGCACGCAGAAGACCGCGTGGGATCGGATCGAAGAACCGGTCTCGATGCAGCTGGTCGGTTGCGATCCCGCGAGCATGGCCGAAGCCGCCAAGATCCAGGAAGGCAACGGCGCGGCGATCATCGACATCAATTTCGGCTGCCCGGTTCGCAAGGTCGTCGGCCAGTTGGCGGGCTCGGCGTTGATGCGCGAAGTGCCGCTTGCGGTGCGCCTGATGGAAGCGACGGTCAAGGCAGTGAAAGTGCCGGTGACCGTCAAGATGCGGATGGGCTGGGACCACAACAGCCTCAACGCGCCGGAGCTTGCCCGGATGGCGGAAGACATCGGCGTGCAAATGATCACTGTCCACGGCCGCACCCGAAATCAGATGTACAAGGGCAATGCCGACTGGGCGTTCATCCGCAAGGTAAAGGAAGCGGTGAAGGTCCCCGTGATCGTCAACGGCGACATCTGCTCGATTGAGGACGCTGCCAAAGCGCTTGAACAATCGGGTGCGGACGGGCTGATGATCGGCCGCGGTGCCTATGGCAAGCCGTGGCTGCTGGGTCAGGTGATGCACTGGTGGCGCACTGGGGAGGCGCGCGCCACGCCCGGCATTGACGAACAATATGCGCTGGTCGTCGAGCACTACAACCGGATGCTCGATCACTATGGCCGCGACACCGGGGTCAAGATGGCACGCAAGCATCTGGGCTGGTATACCAAGGGGCTGCACGGCTCGGCCGAGTTCCGCAACATGGCCAATTTCATTGATGATGCCGATCAGGTGCTCGGCGAGATCGAGCGGTTCTACGCACCCTTTCTGATGCAGCAGGCCGCCTGAGAATGGCAACCAGTCAGATCGGGCCGCAGGGCGATGGCCGTCCCGATGCCCGCGCGCAGCTATCCGGGCTCATTTTCGCGGTCATTCTGATCGATGGCGAGGGCCGCATCGCAGAGGTCAACCATTCGGCAGAGGATCTGCTCGGCACCAGCGCCAGCCGCTTGGTCGGCACGCTGCTGACCGACAGGATTGGGCCGCTTGATCCCCGTGTCGAAGCGCGTCTGATCGCCAGTGACGAAGCGCTGGTGGCGCGCGATCTGGCCATAGCTGTGGGCGACGTGCAAATCCGCATCAATCTCACCGCTTCGCCGCTGGGGGGCTTTGCGGGCTGGAGGGTGGTGACCCTGTCGCAGATCGGCCACGACGAGGCGGCGGGCAGCGTGGGCGGTGAAGCGCTGCTGGGTGCGCCCGCCGTGTTGGCGCACGAAATCAAGAACCCGCTTGCCGCAATCCGCGGGGCGGCGCAGCTGGCCGCGCGCAAGCTGCCACACGCCGACAAGAAGCTCGCCCGGATGATCACCGATGAAGTTGATCGGATCGCGCGGCTGATCGACCGGATGCAGCAGCTCGGCAGCACACGCACCGGCCCGGTCGATGCCTGCAATCCGCATGAGGCGATCCGCGCGGCCATCGCGACCATGCGCGCGGCCGGATCGACTTTGGGCGAGATCGAGATTCGCGAGGAGTTCGACCCCTCGCTCCCACCGGTGCTCGCCAATCGTGATGCGCTTGAGCAGGTGCTGATCAACTTGATTTCCAATGCGCGCGATGCGGCGCTCGGGCCGCGCGGGGCAGGGGCTGACAGCGTGGTGATCGTCCAGACGCGTTTTGTCAGCGGGCTCGCCTTCAGCGCGATCCGCAACGGGCGCGCGGTGCCGTTGCCGATTGAAATCACGATCAGTGACAATGGCCCCGGTATCGACCCGAGCTTGCAGGGCCATGTGTTTGAGCCGTTTGTCTCTTCCAAGCCGTCCGGTCAGGGCCTCGGCCTCTCGCTGGTGCGCAAGCTGGTGCGCGATATGAACGGCAATGTCAGCCATGACCGCGATCCGCGTGCCGGGCTTACCCATTTCCGCCTGCATCTGCCGCAGGCCTAGGACACGCCCGGCCAATGTCTGCAACCCTATCCGATCCGATCTTGCTGGTGGAAGATGATGCCGCGATTGCCACGGTGATCATCGCCGCGCTCGAGGACGAGGGCTTCGCTATCGCCCATTGCAGCAGCATCGCCGCGCGCGACAAGCAGCTGGCCGGGCGGCGGTTCGCGGTGATGCTGACCGATGTGATCCTGGAAGACGGGGACGGGTTGGCGAGCCTTTCGGCTGTCCGGGACCGCGCGCCGGACATGCCGGTCATCGTGCTTTCGGCCCAGAACACGCTCGATACCGCCGTGCGCGCCAGTGAGAGTGACGCCTTCGAGTATTTCCCCAAACCCTTCGACCTCGACGAGCTGGTTCATGCCGTGCGCCAGGCTGCTGGCGCCCGCGCGCCTGCGGTTGACGAGCCCGGCCATGCTCTCGCGGGCGGTGAAGGCGAAAAGATGCCGCTGGTCGGGCGCAGTCCGGCGATGCAGGGCGTCTACCGGATGATCACGCGTGTGCTGCGCAATGATCTGACCGTGCTGGTCACGGGAGAAAGTGGCACCGGCAAGGAGCTGGTGGCCGAGGCGATCCACGAACTCGGCAATCGCCGGACCGGCCCGTTCGTGGCGGTCAACACCGCCGCGATCCCCGCCGACCTCGTCGAAAGCGAGTTGTTCGGGCATGAGAAGGGCGCGTTCACCGGTGCGATTGCGCAAGCCATCGGCAAGTTCGAGCAGGCCAATGGCGGTACGCTGTTCCTCGACGAGATTGGCGACATGCCCGCCGAGGCCCAGACCCGGCTGCTGCGCGCGCTGCAATCGGGACGCATCCGGCGCGTGGGCGGGCGGCAGGAGATCGCGGTTAATGTCCGCATCATCGCTGCCACCAATCGCGACCTCACGCCGATGATTGCCAACGGCACCTTCCGCGAAGATCTGTTCTACCGCCTCAATGTGGTGCCGATCGTGCTGCCACCTTTGCGTGAACGGCGTGAGGATATTTCCGCGTTGGCGCAACACTTCCTGGTGCTCGCCGCAGAGGACGGCCTGCCGCGTCGCACGCTGACGCCCGATGCGATGGAGCGCCTTGAACAGCGCACCTGGCGCGGCAATGTCCGCGAACTGCGCAATGTGGTCTATCGCCTTGCGCTGATGGCGCGCGAGGAGCGGATCGATGCGGACAGCGTCAATGACATCATCGGGCCGGAGAACACCCCTGCGATCCTGCCACAGGGAGACGGGCAGGGCGGCTTCGGCGCGGCGCTGGCGGGCTGGCTCACGGCGGAAAGTCCTCCACCTGGTGCTCTGTACCACCGCGCTCTGGCGGCGTTTGAAAAGCCGCTGATCGAATATGCGCTCGGGCGAACCGGAGGAAATCAGTTGCGTGCGGCGCAGCTGCTTGGCATCAATCGGAACACGCTACGCAAGCGCATTGGCGAGCTTGGGCTGGAGCCAGAGCGCTTTACCTCATCATAACGGCGCTGACGCAGGGCGGATTGTCGGATTGCCCTTGCATTTCTGCCACACCATTGTTGTAAAGCGGCAACGATGGACCCTTCCAACACCCGCGCATTGAACATCATCCCCCGGCAACCGCCGCGGTGGTGGCGGCGATTTATGATTGCGGCGCGGCGGGCCAACGTCTTTCTGTGGCTTGAAGGCATTGCGGTAGTTGCCTTTCTTGCCGCGGTCGTCGCCACGTGGTCGGCCTATAGTCGTTCGGGCGCAGGTGATGATCTGCTGCCGACGATGAAGGTTTCGTTGCTGCTCATGGCCACGTTGGTGCCGGCGATGGCGCTCTTGGTGCTGATTGGTCGCCGCGTGGCTCTCCGCCGGGCGGCCGGGAGCACCGCGCGCTTGCATGTGCGGCTCGTATTCTTCTTCTCGATGGTCGCCGCTTTGCCGACGCTGCTCGTCGCGGGCTTTGCGGCGTTCCTGTTCCAGACCGGTGTCGACTTCTGGTTCTCCGACGAGTCGCGCGGGCTGATGGAGAACGCCAATGCGCTGGCGCAGAACTACTATGACGCGAACCAGCGCGACGTTGAACAGAACACCGTCATCATGGCCTCGGACATGCGCGATACGCTGGCGCGGGTGCCGATCACTGACCCGGACTTCCCCGATTTCTACCTCTATCAGGCGCAGGGGCGCGAAATCTCCGAAAGCGCGATTTTGCAGCGGATGCCTGACAACTCATTCCGCACCGCCTTCGCGTTCAACCTGTCGCAGGACACCGACCACCTGAAGTTCAGTCGCGATGCCCTGCCGCAACTCGATAGCGGCGACATCGCGGTGGTGATCGGGAGCCCTAATCGGATTGAGGCACTGGCTCCCATTGATGCACAGTCCGGCGTCTATCTTTACAACGCCCGCACCACCGAAGAGACGATGTTCAACTCGTGGTCCAAGGCGCAGTCGATCGTCACCGCCTATGACCGTCTGACCGGCAGCGCGCGGATGCTCCAGCTGCAATTCAATGTCGCGCTGGTGGCGGTCAGTCTGCTGCTGGTGGGACTTGCCATCTGGTTTGCGTTGCGGTTCGCCGACCGGCAGGTTGAGCCGCTGACCGCTTTGGTAGGTGCCGCGCGCAAGGTGGGGCAGGGCAACTTTGCGCTCCGGCTCGATGGGCGCACCGGGCCGGACGAGATCGGGCTGCTCAACCGCGCCTTCAACCGCATGACCGGCCAGCTGGAAAAGCAGACCCAAGCGCTGGTCAGCGCCAACCGCCAGATCGACGATCGGCGTGCCTTTACCGAAGCTGTGCTCGAATCCGTGACCGCTGGGGTGGTGTCGGTCGACGCGGAATCGCGAGTGACGCTGATGAATTCTTCCGCGCAGAACCTGTTGGCGCCTCAGGGTGACGGCAACGGCGGCGTCAGTATGATCGGCCAGTCGCTCGAAGTGCTCTCGCCCGAACTGTGCCGCGTCATCGCCGATGGCAAGGAGCGTGCAATCATTACCCATGCCAAAGGCACCGAGCTTTTGACCCTTGCGGTGAAGGTCGCGCCAGGCACCAGCGGCCATGTGATCACTTTCGAGGATATAACGCGCCAACTGCTCGACCAGCGACAGGCGGCGTGGTCGGATGTCGCGCGCAGGATCGCGCATGAGATCAAGAATCCGCTGACACCCATTCAACTCGCGACCGAGCGATTGAAGCGTCGCTACCGCAAGCAGGTGAATGATGAGGATCGTGACCTGTTTGACGAACTGACCAGCACGATCGTGCGGCAGGTAGGTGGCCTCAGGAAGATGGTCGATGAATTCTCATCCTTCGCGCGCTTGCCCAAGCCGGTGTTCCGCGATGAGGATGCGCTCGATCTCGTCCGGCAAGCCGTCTTCCTGCACGAAGTCGCCCATTCCGGCATCGCCTTCAGCGTTGCCTCGTCAGAGCTGATCAACCGCGAAGTGCGCTGCGACCGGCACCAGTTTGGTCAGGCCATGACCAATGTGCTCAAGAACGCGGTCGAAGCGGTCGAGGCGCGGGCCATCGAAGCCAAGGGGGCTTACGCGGGCGAAATTGCCGTTACGATGCGCGACGCTGGCGATGCGATTGTCGTCACGATTGAGGACAACGGCATCGGCCTTCCGGCGGACCGCGAGCGCATCACCGAACCCTATGTGACCACGCGCGAGAAGGGCACTGGCCTCGGGCTCGCCATCGTCAACAAGATCGTGGACGAGCATGGCGGGGATATGAGCTTTGCCAGTGCGCCCAGCGGCGGCACCCGCGTTACCTTGCGCTTTGCGCGCAATCCCAACCCAATTGAAGGCGGCCCCCTGTGATCCTGTCTTCGCTTGACCATGACCACACAGCCAAAGGACCCTTCCCATGGCGCTAGAAATCCTGATCGTCGATGATGAGCGCGACATCCGCGAGCTGGTGGCCGGCGTGCTCGGCGACGAAGGCTATGCCTGTCGCACCGCGGCCGACAGCACCGAAGCGCTCGCCGCGATTGACGAGCGCCGGCCTTCACTGGTGTTGCTCGACGTGTGGCTCCACGGCAGTCAGATGGACGGGCTGGAACTGCTCGATGCGATCAAGGCGCGCGAGCCGAACCTGCCGGTGATCATCTTCTCGGGCCACGGCAATATCGACACGGCCGTCGCTGCGGTCGGGCGCGGGGCGATGGACTTTATCGAAAAGCCTTTCGAAGCCGAGCGCCTGCTGCTGTTGGTCGAACGAGCGACCGAGACCGAACGGCTGCGGCGTGAAAACTCGCGCCTGCGCGAAGGCAGCTGGGGGAGCGCCGAGTTCACCGGTAACTCGCCCGCCATCAATGCCGTGCGTGCGACTCTCAAGCGCGTGGCGAGTACGGGTAGCCGGGTTCTGATTTCAGGCCCGGCGGGGGCGGGCAAGGAGGTCGCCGCACGCCTGCTTCATGCATGGAGCGCGCGGGCGAATGGCGCATTTGTGTTGGTGAATTCGGCCCGCATCACACCCGAGCGTTTCGAGCAGGAACTGTTCGGTGAGGAAGCCAATGGCAAGCAAGTTCGCCCCGGCCTGCTCGAATTGGCTGATGGCGGCACGCTGTATCTCGACGAGATCGCTGATATGCCTCTGTCCACTCAGGCGCGCATCCTGCGAGTGCTGACAGATCAGAGCTTCGTGCGCGTGGGCGGTACGCGCCAGATTGGGGTTGATGTGCGCGTTGTGTCCTCCACCACGCGCGATCTGACCGTCGAAATGGCCGAAAAGCGCTTCCGTGAGGACCTGTTCTACCGGCTCAATGTGGTGCCGGTGGTGCTGCCTGCCCTGTCGCAGCGGCGCGAGGACATTCCTGCGCTCGCTGAGCACTTCTTCACCCGCTATTCCAATGACCAAGGCCTCGTTCCGCCGGATATTTCCTCGGAGGCGATGGCGGCGCTACAGGCCTATGACTGGCCGGGAAATGTGCGCCAGTTGCGCAATGTGGTCGAACGCACGATCATCATGACCCCGCGCGAGAAGCTCGGCACGGTTGAGCCCGACATGCTGCCCCCCGAAATCATCGGCGGCCAGATCGGGCTGGCGAGCGACAGCCTGTCAGCGATCATGGGCGTGCCGCTACGGGAGGCGCGGGTCAGCTTCGAGCGAGAATATCTCGCGATCCAGATCCGGCGTTTCTCAGGCAACATTTCCAAAACGGCGAGCTTCATCGGCATGGAACGCTCGGCCTTGCACCGCAAGTTGAAGCTGCTTGGCATGGCTGACCGGCGCGATGACGACGAATAGGGTCAGATGATCCCGTCATAGTTTTGACGAAAATCAGTCCTTGTCCCGCGGCGGTCCAGTCGCCATTATGGATCACGTAAGGTGCCGCAGCTTGTTTTTTGCGGTGACCTGCTACCTGCGGACCGAAAATCGGACGCCAAGAACAAAGGAGCCACGACAATGTCCAGCGGGCGAACGCTCTCCCCCCGTCCGGTTGCACGTGCTGCCGCATCCAGTGAACCGCGTAACAGCGACGCCGGCAGCCCCCCTCATCGTCAGAGTGGCAATCTTCAGGACGCTTTCCTTAACCTGCTGCGCAAGAACAAAATTCCCGTCACCATGTTTCTGGTGAAGGGTGTGAAGCTGCAAGGGATCGTGACGTGGTTTGACAATTTCTCGATCCTGCTGCGCCGCGATGGCCAGTCGCAACTGGTCTACAAGCATGCGATCAGCACGATCATGCCAGGCCAGTCGCTCGACCCTGCGCAATTCGGCAGCCAGTCGGGCAGCCGCAAGCAGAAGTTGCTTCAGGACGTGTTCCTGAGCCGCGTTGCCGACGCGAATGTCCAAGTCACCATGTTCCTCGTGAATGGTGTGATGCTGCAAGGCCGGATCGCGGCCTATGACCTGTTCTGCATGTTGCTCGAGCGCGACGGCGCGGTGCAGCTGGCCTACAAGCATGCGGTTTCGACCATTCAGCCCGCCAGCCCCGTCGATTTGAGTGTCGATGACGAGGATGGCGACGATTTCGGGGCAGACGACTGAGTTTCGATAGTGATCTTCAAGACGAGGTAACCCGCGGTGCGCGGGCGCTTGTGCTGTGCCCGGATATCAGGGCGCTGCGCTATGACCTCGATTCTGCCGAGCGTTTGGCTGAGGCAGAAGGGCTGGCGCTGGCGATCGGGGTGGTGATTGCGCACTCGGCCATCCTGCCCGTGCGCCAGATGCAGCCCAACACCTTGTTCGGGTCGGGCCAAGTCGAGAATATCGGCGTCTGGTGCGAGCAAAACGAGGCTGAGTTGGTGATCGTCGATGGTGCACTGACTCCGATCCAGCAGCGCAACCTCGAAGACAAGCTCAAGCGCAAGGTGATCGACCGCACCGGCCTGATCCTCGAGATTTTCGGCGAGCGTGCGGCGACCGCTGAAGGTCGCTTGCAGGTTGAGCTGGCACATCTCGATTACCAGCAGAGCCGACTTGTGCGCAGCTGGACTCACCTTGAGCGCCAACGCGGCGGGTTCGGCTTTCTCGGCGGCCCCGGTGAGACGCAGATCGAGGCGGACCGCCGCATGATCCGCGCGCGGATGGCGCGGCTTCGGCGCGAGCTCGATCAGGTGAGGAAGACCCGCACGCTCCACCGTGACCGCCGGGGCAGGGCGCCTTGGCCGGTGGTGGCACTCGTGGGCTATACCAATGCCGGAAAATCGACCTTATTCAACCGCTTGACCGGCGCCGAGGTGATGGCCGAGGACTTGCTCTTCGCAACGCTTGATCCGACGATGCGGGCGATCAGCTTGCCGGGTGTCGAAAAGGCAATTCTGTCAGACACGGTGGGCTTCATCTCGGACCTGCCGACCCAGCTCGTCGCCGCGTTTCGCGCCACGTTGGAAGAGGTCACCGCAGCCGATGTGATCTGCCACGTGCGCGACATGGCGAACCCCAGCCACGCGGCGCAGAAAAAGCAGGTGCTGGATGTGTTGGCTGACCTGGGTGTCGTCGATGCCGAGACGGGCACCACCACAATTCCAATCCTCGAAGTCTGGAACAAGGCTGACCTGTTAGACGCTGAAAGTCTTGCAGAATTGCGGGAAGCGGCTGAGGGGCAGGGGGCTGTGATCCTCTCTGCGGCCACGGGGCAGGGGGTGAACCTGCTCGAGGCTGAATTGACCCGCATGCTGACCGGCACCGCGCGGGAGGTCAGCTTTATCCTGCCGGCGACCGATGGTCGGCGGATTGCCTGGCTGCATGCGCATGGTGATGTGCTGGCCGAGGATGAGATCGAGGACAGCGATGAGGGCCCGATGCGGCGGCTCACCGTGCGGCTCAATCCCAAAGAGCTGGGGCAGTTTGCCGCGCTTTCCTGAGCGTTTACTCGCCGTGCTTGACCCTCTGCCAGAGCGCCTCTTGGGCTTCGAGTGACAGTGTCGGGAAATCCGTTCCAGCCAGCGCTTCCATGCCTCTGAAGCGACGTTCAAATTTGGCGTTGGCTGCGCGCAGCGCGTCTTCGGCGCTGATGCCGTGCGCACGGACGAAATTCACCGCTGCAAACAGCAAATCGCCTGCTTCCTCGACCTTCTGGTCGCCCGAAGATGCGGCTTTCAGTTCTTCGATTTCTTCGGCAATCTTGGCTTCGGAGCCAGACGGATCAGGCCAGTCAAATCCGGTCCGCGCGGCGCGCTTCTGGAGTTTCTCGGCGCGCAGCAAGGCCGGGAGTGCCAGCGCTACGCCGTCCAGAGCGCTCGCAACACCCTTGGCTTCGCGTTCCTTGGCTTTGAGATCTTCCCACCGGGCTTCGTCCATGGTGCCGCCGGCGCTGGCGAAGATGTGGGGATGGCGCGCTTCCATCTTGGCGCTGATAGCGTCGGCAACATCGTTGAAAGCGAAGTGGCCGGCTTCTTCGGCCATCCGGGCGTGGAACACGACCTGGAGCAACAGGTCGCCAAGTTCGTCACGCAGGTCCGCCATGTCATTGCGCGCGATAGCGTCGGCGACCTCGTAGGCTTCTTCGATCGTGTAAGGCGCGATGCTGGCGAAGTCCTGCGCGAGATCCCATTCACAGCCGCGTTCGCGATCGCGCAACCGGGCCATGATGGCGAGAAGGCGGTCGATAGGGGACTGATTCGGGGTCTCGGTCATGCCGGTCCTCAAGTTTGATAATATATATTATGTAAAATCTAGAGCACTGCGCTGGTGGTTCCACGGATCACCATGAACCACTCCACGATCAGATAAAGGCCGCCGAAAATCACCACCCAGGCCAAGGCCATCTTGATCACCCGGCTCCATGGCAAACGCCGGGATGCCAGGGACACGCAGCAGAGAGCCAGCCACCCGACGCTCGTGACAATTGGCAAGATCAAATCCGGGTTCACGCCACCATCTCCAACCCGTCATAGCCAACCGTCACGAAGTCCGGCACTTCGTCGCATAGGGTTCGGTAATCCATGCTCTTGTCGAGATGGCTGAGGACCACGCGGCCGGCGCGGCATTTTTCGGCGAGCTCGATCGACATCGCCAGATGTGCGTGGGTCGGATGCGGTTCGCGGCGCAGACAGTCGCTCACGAGGATGTCGACCTTGTAGAACAGATCAATCATTTCATCAGAAATAGCACTGAAATCCGTAGCATAGGCAATACTCTTGCCATCAGCTTCAAAGCGATAGGCGGTGGTCTCGCCAGGGCCATGCGCCATCTGACACCAGTCCACGCCAAACCCCGCAATCATCCGCAGCCGATCAAGCGAGTCGAGCGTGCAGATTGTCGGATAGCCATCCTGACCGGCAAAGACATAACCGAACCGCTGGCGCAGCCGCCGCACGGTTTCCGTCTCCGCAAAGCCCGGAATCGGCCCGCCACGTCCATATCGCAGCACCCGCAGATCATCGATGCCGTGGCAATGATCGGCGTGATCGTGGGTCCAGAATACCGCGTCGATGTGGCCGATCCGATTGGCAAGCAGTTGCGCACGACAATCGGATGATGTGTCAACCAGTAGCCGACGACCCTCGTCACTTTCGACCAGGATCGAGACCCGCGTACGGCGGTTGCGCGGTTCGGTCGGATCGCAGTCGCCCCAGTCCCCCGTGCCATCCGGCCCGCCCAGTCGCGGCACCCCGGTCGAGGTGCCCGATCCGAGCATCACCAGCTTCACAGGGTGGCCTTGCTGAACAGGTTGAAGAAATTCGCCGAGGTCACCTGCTTCAGACGTTCCACATCTGTTCCGCGCAAGGCAGCAACGAAAGCGGCGGTATCTACCACATAGGCGGGCTCGCACACCCTCCCCCGATGCGGGACGGGGGCGAGGAAGGGGCTATCGGTCTCGACCAGCAGCTTGTTGTCAGGGATCACCTTCGCGACCTCCTGCAAGTCCTTGGCATTCTTGAAGGTCACGATCCCCGACAGCGAGATCGTCAGCCCCAGCGCCAGCACCTTCTCTGCAAAGTCGGCCGAGGCGGTGAAGCAGTGGATCAGCGCGGGGTAGGCCCCCTTCCCCATTTCCTCGGCGAGGATCGCGTGGGTATCGTCCTCGGCATCGCGGGTGTGGATGATGAGCGGCAGCTGGGTCTCGCGTGCGACGTCAATATGCATGCGGAACAAGCGCTTCTGCGCCTCTCTGTCCGACTTGTCGTAATAATAGTCGAGGCCCGTTTCGCCGATCGCGATTACCTTGGGATGGCGCGTCGCCTCAAGCAGCGCGGCGCGGCCGAGGTCCTGATGCGCGTCGGCCTCGTGCGGGTGAATGCCGACGCTGGCGAAGACATCAGGCTCGCGCGCGGCAGTGCCGACCACCTGATCCCACTCGCTCTGGCGGGTCGAGATGTTGAGGAAGGCCCCAACGCCCGCCGCGCGTGCGCGTTCGAGCACGCCCTCACGATCCTCGACCAAGCCCTTGTATTCAAGGTGACAATGGCTATCGACCAGCATCACTCTGCCTCTGCGGGAAGCTCAAGCCGCGGGAACAGCGGGGTCGGCGCGGCAAGCTGGTAGTCGCTCTCGGCCAGCGGCGAATACCAGTGGCTGCGGATCCCTTCGAGATTGCGTAGGTCTTCCGGAACCCCAAGCACGTCGAGCAGCTTGGCGCTGCTCGCCGGGATCACCGGACTGATCGCTACCGCCAGTTGCGCGATGCAGATGTAGAGCGTGGCAAGCACGGTTTCCATCCGCTCAAGGTCGGTCTTGCGCAGGGTCCATGGGGCCTGCGCGTCGATATAGGCGTTGCAGGCGAACACCGCCTGAAGCCATGCCTCGACCGCCTGCTGGAGCGCAAGGCTCTCGAACGCTTCGGGAATTTCCGTCGTAATCGCGCGGTCGACCGTCTCGAACAGCGCCGTATCGGCCGGATCGTGTCCACGGATCGCCGGCAGGTAGCCCTCGAGGTTCTTGGCGATGAAGCCGAGCGTCCTCTGGGCAAGGTTCCCGAAGGCATTTCCCAACTCGCCATTGGCACGCTGAACAATCGCCTCGGGTGAATAGCTGCCATCCTGCCCGAAGGCGACTTCGCGGATCAGGAAGTAGCGCAAGGCATCCACCCCGAAGCGTTCGGCCAGTTCCACCGGGTCGGTGACATTACCGAGCGACTTCGATTCCTTCTGCCCGCGATTGAGCAGGAACCCGTGACCGAACACCTTCTGCGGCACCGGCAGATCGGCGCTCATCAGGAAGGCGGGCCAGTAGATCGTGTGGAAGCGCACGATGTCCTTGCCGATGAGGTGCAGGCTGGCGGGCCAGAAATCGCCCATGTCATCGGGATAACCCAGCCCGGTCAGATAGTTGGTGAGCGCATCGACCCACACATACATCACGTGGCCATCGCTGCCCGGCACCTTCACCCCCCAGTCAAAAGAGGTGCGACTGACCGAAAGATCGCGCAGGCCCTGTTCGACAAAGGCGATCATCTCGTTGCGGCGGCTTGCCGGTTCGAGAAAGCCGGGCGTCTTCAGCAACGCCAGCAGTTGATCCTGATACTTCGAAAGCCGGAAGAACCAGCTTTCCTCGACGGTCCATTCGACCGGCGTGCCTTGCGGGGAGAGCTTTTCGCCGCCCTCGCCTTCCACCAACTCGCTCTCGTCGTAATAGGCCTCGTCGCGGACCGAGTACCAGCCTTCGTAGCGATCGAGATAGAGGTCGCCATTGGCCTCCATCGCCTGCCAGATCGCTTGGCTGGCGCGGTGGTGATCGGGTTCTGACGTACGGATGAAGCGGTCATAGGAGACGTTCAGAGCATCGCACATCGCGCGGAAATAGCCGGACATCTCGTCCGCGAGATCGGCGGGCGTGCGGCCCTGCTCCTCGGCCTTGCGCGCCATCTTCAGCCCGTGCTCGTCGGTGCCGGTCTGGAACCGTACGCAGCGGCCCTGAAGGCGCTGGAAGCGCGCGATCACGTCGGCGGCAATCGCCTCATAGGCGTGGCCGATATGCGGCTTCCCGTTGGGGTAGCTGATCGCGGTGGTGATGTAGAATGGGGTCGTGTCAGCCATGGGCCGGTTCGCTAGCGGGGGCGGCGGCGACAAGCAAGCTGCCGATCTCGAAGGGGAGCATCCCTGCATCGAAATTGGCGGTCGGCGCTTCGGCAGCGAGGCCGACCAAGGCTGCATGAGCGTTGAGCAATCGCGCGCGGGTTTGCAGGTCGTCCGAGGCCCGCGCGGCCCGGGCGACCAGCGATTGCGCGAGGTCGAGCACAGCCTGCACCCGCTCGCGATCGGCGCGGGGGCCGATCAGACGGGCCAGCTCGCCGCGCCCCGTGATGCCATTATCGCCATGCGCCAGCAGCGCGGTGATGACCTTGGCGATGGGAGCGAGGTTCTGTTCGGCAAAGCGCAACGCTGCGCCGTAGGAGCCTTCGGCGGCGGCGATGGCCTCCGGGTCGGGTGGAAGGCCCTCGGCCGCCAGCAACGTCGCCAATTGGCTGTCGGTCAGGACGGGGAAGCGCAGGGTTCGGCAACGCGAGCGGATCGTCGGCAGCAGCCGCGCAGGCCGGTGGGTGACGAGGAGGAAAAAGGTGCCCGCGGGCGGTTCCTCAAGGCTTTTGAGGAGCGCGTTGGCCGCGTTGCGTTCGAGATCGTCGGCCGGATCGATGATGATCGCGCGGCGGCTCCCGAGCGTCGGCCGGGTGGTCAGGCGGCGTTGCATCGCGCGGATCTGCTTGATGCGGATCGAGCGGGCGAGCTCGAAGGGCTTGCCCTCGGCCTGGGCCTTCTCGCCCTTGTCGTCTTTGGGGCCATGCGTGAGGGTGATGATGTCGGGGTGCTCGCCCTGCGGCTGCGGCACGCCCGGCTGTGCGACCAGTTCGCGTGCGGCGGCCATCGCAAAGTCGCGTTTGCCGAGCCCCGCCTTGCCCGCAAGCAGCCAGCCATGGTGCATCCGCTCACCCGAGAGCGCATCGTGCCACTGGCGCCAGGCCTCGGCGTGGTTGGGCCAGTCGGTCATGGAAGCAGGTCGCCGATTGCGGCAAGGATGCGGGCATGGATGGCTTGCTTGTCGCCAAGCGCGTCGATGCAGGCAAAACCGTGCGGGTCGGCCTCGGCAAGGGCCCGGAAGGCCGCGGCGACGGCGCGGTGGTATTCGGCGGAGCGGCCTTCGATCGCGTCCGACGCCTCTCCTCGGGAAGCGATGCGCCCCGCCAAGGCGGCTTCATCGCCTTCCAGCAGGATGACCCGGTCCGGCCGCAATCCGTCACTGCCGAAGGCGTGGAGCGCCGTGATCGCCGCATCGCCCAAGCCCCCCGCCCCGCCCTGATAGGCGCGGCTTGAATCGACGAAGCGGTCACAGATGACCCACTCGCCTCGCAAGAGCGCGGGGCGGATCAAGTGTGCGACGTGATCCGCGCGGGCAGCGGCAAACAGTAACGCTTCTGCCTGAGCGGGCCAGCCTTCCCCTGGCGGTGCCAGCAGCAAGCTGCGGATCGCCTCGGCCCCCGGTGTCCCGCCCGGTTCGCGGGTGACGAGGACCGTCAGCCCTCGCGCCCGCAACGCTTCGGCCAGCAGGCGAGCCTGGGTCGATTTCCCGGCCCCCTCCCCGCCCTCAAAGGCAATGAACCGGCCGCTTGGCGGACTCATGAGAACACCGCTGCGATGGCGTTGATCACGCGGTCGATCGGGCCAGCCGTCCCCACCGCCTCGGCCGCGTATAGCGGGATACGGGCCGGTGCGACGCCGGGCGCGGAGATCTCCATCACGGCGACTTCCTGATTGGCGGCAATCGGTGCGCGCAGCGGGCCTTCGTAACGGATCGTGGCCGTAAGCTTGCCGTTACTCCCGCGCGGCAGATTGATTGCGACCGGCCCTGCGGCTTTGAGGGCGACCCCGCGCGCATCGCCATCCTGCACCCGCGCCGTGCCAACCTCGGCGCCGGGGGCAAACAGCTGCCGCCGTTCGAAGGCGGAAAAGCCCCACTCGACATAGGACCGCGCCAGTTTCGCACGCAGCCGCCCGTTCTCGACCCCGGCGAGCACCAGCACCAGCCGCTGCCCATCACGCCGCGCGGTGCCGAGGTAAGAGAACCCGGCTTCGTTGGTGAAGCCGGTCTTGATCCCGTCCGCCCCCGGCACGCGTCCGATCATGGGATCGTGATTGACCTGCGCAATGCCTTTGTAATCGAAGCCCGCACGCCCGATGTAATAGCCGAACTTGTCCGGGTGCCGCGTAATCAGCGCCCGCGCCAGCCGCGCCAGATCATTGGCGGTGGTAAAGGTGCGCCCCTCATCCGGCCAGCCGTTCGGACTGGCGAAGTAGCTCCCCGTCATCCCGAGCCCGAGCGCCGTCTGGTTCATCTGCGTCGTCCATGCCGCGACCGAACCCGCCTGCCCTTCGGCCAGCACCGCCGCCCCATCATTGGCCGAGACATTGGCGATACCGAGCAGCAGATCATCCACCCGCACCCGCTCCCCCCGGTCGAGGAACATGGTCGAACCCTTGCGCCGCCACTCGCTTGCCACAACCGGGCTCATCTCGAAGACCTGCGAGGGGTCGAGGCGCCCGGCTGCGATCAGCTCGAAGGCGAGATACAGCGTCATGACCTTGGTGACCGACGCCGGCATGAACCGCGCATCGGGATTGCGCGCATGGAGCACCTGCCCGCTGCCCAGATCGACCAGGAGCGCCACCGGAGCCTCTGTCGCGGTCGGAACGGCGGGCATGACCGGACCGGAATCGGGCACCAGCGCGCGCAGAGGCGGCGCAAAGGTGACGGCAAACAGGGCAAGCAGGGACAGCGGCAGGCGCGAGGATTTCGGGGGCATCACCGTCTCGCCTATACCCGCCCCCTCGCCGCTTGGCGAGGCGTGGGTCGCGTCAGTTCACGATTTCGTCGGCCAGCAGTCCGACGCTCAGGGCATAATAGCTTGAGCAGTTATATTCGAGGATCGCGCGGTAATTGCCGGTCAGCAGCCACGCCGGCGTTCCGGGGCCATCTGGCTGGAAGAACGCGGTCATCACATCATCGCCGAGGCCCCCTTGCGCGATCACGCCCTGCGCGCGCCATTCGGCCACGGTCATCCAGCGGCTCAGGCGTTCATGCACGCGCGGGCAGACCGGCGAGACGAGCCGGGTGCGGTAAGCCGAGGCATCGAACCCGGCCGGCACCGACGCTCGCACCCCCCAGGGTTGACCGGGGCGCCATCCGGCATCGCGGAAATAGTTGGCGATCGAGGCAAAGGTGTCAGGCCGGTTGGTGAAGATGTCGGCCCGCCCGTCCCCGTCGCCATCGGTGGCCAGCCGGAGATAGACGCTGGGGAGGAACTGCGGATTGCCGAAGGCTCCGGCATAGGAGCCCACCAGCTGCGAACGGTCATAGCCCTTGTCGGCGACCTTCATCAGCGCGATGAACTCGCCCGCAAACAGCTCACGCCGCCGTCCCTCCCACGCCAGCGTGGCGAGGCTGCGGGCAAGATCGAAGTTGCCCTTCACCTGGCCATAACTGGTCTCATGTCCGAAGATCGCGACGATGATCGGCCCCGGCACACCATATTGTGCTTCGATCCGGCCAAGCAGATCGCGATGCTGCCGGTAAACCGAACGGCCGCCGCCGATCCGCGCCGAATCGACATGGGTCGCGACATAGGCCGACATGGGGGGATAGCCGCGCGTGGTGGCACTGCCAGGCTGGTTGTTATCGAGCCGGATGACGGTCGGATTGGGCGTGAGCCCTGCCGTCATGCGCGCCAACGTCTCCTCCCGCACCCCTTCTCCCAATGCGCGGGCCTTGAGCAATTCGAGATAGGCATCGAACGGTATCCCGTCCGCACTGACCTGCGCGGTCGCCGGGGCGGACGCAGGCGGGGCGCCGAGAATCGCAAACGCTGCAACAGTCAGCGCCGCGGCGGAGAGAAGCCGGGGAATCATGACAATAGGGATGTCATACCTTGGATGAATTCCCAACAACCTGATTGG
Organism: Erythrobacter sp. W302b; assembly: GCF_046452395.1. Lineage (NCBI taxonomy): Bacteria > Pseudomonadati > Pseudomonadota > Alphaproteobacteria > Sphingomonadales > Erythrobacteraceae > Erythrobacter > Erythrobacter sp. W302b. The sequence continues at coordinate 1,192,384 of NZ_JBKFDH010000001.1, forward strand.
CGAAGTTGCGGTTGGTCCCCCGTTAGGCGGCAAAGCAGCCTGCAATCAGGACGACCTGCTGTGCCTCGCGGCGATAAACGCGCCACAAGGCAGGTGACAATCGCGATCTTCGGCGCTAGCCGCTTGGCGCAGAGGACAGGTGGCCGAGTGGTTTAAGGCAGCGGTCTTGAAAACCGCCGTTGGTGCAAGCCTACCGTGGGTTCGAATCCCACCCTGTCCGCCAATCGCCTCAGCATTGCCTCAATCTCGGTCCTTGCTGTCTGGCGGCCGAACATCGCCGTGACCGCCCATCAGTGCAGCACCCGGTCCGTTCCTTGCCCAGCCGCGGGCGCAGCCATCCAGTCTGGCCAATCGGTCCCGCGCCATTCGGCGGCAACATAGACCCGCTGAAGGATCGACAACCACTGGCGCATCAGATCGCCATTGAAGCCGATCCGCGCACTTTCGCCGCTCGGGCTGTAGAAGATCACGACGGTCCCGGAGGGTGGCATTTGCAGGTCGATCTTGCTGACCAGCCATTCATGCTCAGGTTCAGTCGCTGTGACCGGAGCTGAAGGCTCCTGCCGGGCAACCGCCTTCTGGAGCGAGACGCCTGCGATGATGTCGGCGTAAACAGGGTCCTCATGGCGGGGCTTGATGACATTTATCAGCGCCGGGATCAGGCGGTTGGTCATCCGCTGGGTGAGCCAGATCCGCGCCGTTTCCCCGTCGCGCACCGCCGCGTTGATCGAGATGCGATCCTGCTCTTCCGAATAGAGGACGGTGATTCTCTGAAGATCCAGCATGGCCGAATGATTATCACGATGTGACAAGGGAAAGCACCCCCCTCGGCAGTATGCCCGAAGCTCCAGACTACAACGCGCCAACCGGAAAGGCCGCCGCTGAAACCGCCGCCTGGATCGCCGAACGCTCCGCCGGCGAAAGGTCTGGATGCCAGAGGTCGAAGATGAGGATCACCCGCAGGTGATCGGTCTCGTTCTTGGCCTCATGCTCGATTGTGTCGTCGAAGACCCACGACTGGCCCTCGGCAAAATCGCGGGTTTCCGCGCCGACGCGGAACCAGCAGCGCTGGGGTACGATCAGCGGGAGGTGACACAGAAGGCGGAAATTGGCGACGCCGACATGGGGCGGAATGTGGGTGTGCGGGGCGAGCAGCGAAAACATCGCATTGGCGCCGCATCCCGGGATAACGGGCTGATCCATCCGCGCCAGAAAGGCCATTGTTGCGGGGCAATGGGCGGCGTTGGCAGCAACATTGCTCCCGCGCTCGATCAGGTGGATCGCGGTCCAATCGCGGTTGTGGTTCAACTCGCGCCATTGCGCCAGCGGCTCGCTGTCGTGGTATTTGACATAAGGCACGAGGCTCGCATCCGGCGCATTGGCGACCCGGTCCATCTCGGCACGGATCGTGGCGGTGAGGCTTTCGAGCTCTTCTGCCCAGGGGAAGTCCGATCGCTCATGGAACTCCGCTTCCCTCAGGCCGGGATAGGCGAAATGGGTTGCCTCGGAATGAAAGGTGCGCGTGGTTCGCGCGATGTTGGTCGCGAAGCGCTCGGTCCGGCGGCGTTCGGTGGGGGTGAGGTCAGCGCCGCTCGCCTCGACCGCTGCGCCGAGCCGTCGCTGCAGCGAATGCTGATGCTCGGCCCACAGCGCTTCGGCGCGCATGATGGTCTGCACCAGCATCGGCGGGAGCGGGTGCGGGCGCGGTTGTGCGAGCGCGCGCCCATAGGCTTCGCCCGCTTCGGGATGACCGGCAGAATCGAGAAGGTGCGCGCGCATCAGCAGGTTGACGAAATCGAGCGGCGACAGCGCCAGCGCACGGTCAATCGCCTCGATTGCCAGCAGCGGCGCGCCGGCCATCTTCCGCACTGTCGCGAGGCGCTGCCAGAACGCCATCACGGGCGGATCGAGCCGCGCGGCCTCCTCCAGGATGTTGCGAGCCTGCACAAGACTACCTGCCGCCAAGGCGCGGTCTGCGGCGGCCAGACGCTGGGCAAGGTCGGGTTCGGCGAGGGTCATGACGCCGAAATGATATAGATTAGGATTTAGTGCAAGTTGCCTCAGCTGCTGCACGGTTCAACGCGACATGCTGTTGCGCGAAAACGTTCGATAAATGCGCTTAGGCGTGGGCGGTGATCAGCCAGACCTTGCAGGGCAGCATGTCACCCTCACCCACGCGGTGATGACGGGTGAACATGGCTGTCAGATCAGCCCGCGCCGAATCACACACGTCTGCCCCCTGCTCGGCCAAGACCCGTCCGACGGCCATTGAGGCGAGGACAAACTCGGTCGCCTCGTCCGGCGTTGCGCCGGGTCCGCCCACGGGTTGCAGTCCTGCATAGGGGGCGACGTCCATACCGGAGAAACCTGCACCCGTAAGCACATCCTCAAGATAGCCGAGGTCTTCGAAGGCGAAGGGGCCGGGCGCGCGGGGGATGGCGGGCGGGATTTCGACATGCTGGCGGACAACCCCCATCACTTCCATCATCCACGCATTGTCGCGCGGATGCGCCCAGACCGCGAGGTCGATCCGCGCGCTGGGCCTCAGCAGACTGTGCAGATTGGTAAAGGCGGGCACCGGGGCCTCGAAAAACATCGAGCCGAAGCGCGAGAACAGGCGGTCGAACGGGGGTTCGTCCAACTGCACTGTGGCCGCGTCTGCACACACGAACCGCGCGGCGCTTCCCCCAGCCGCCGCGCGTTCCTGTGCCCGTGCGATCAGCATCGGCGCGACATCGAGACCGAGCGCAGCGCCTCCCGGCCCCACCGCCTCGGCAATCGCCAGCGTTGTCGCTCCGCCGCCGCAGCCGAGATCAAGCACGCGCTCGCCGGGCTGATACTCTGCCCGCTCCAGCAGCGCCGTGCCGATGGGCGCGATCATGCTCTCGAACCGATCGAGGTTGGCGAGCCAGCGCTCACCCATCTCCCCTGCCCAGTCTTCGCCCTTCAATGCATCAGGTCCGGTCTGGGTCATGCGGATGGTCCTTTTCGCGGCTAGAAATGCAGCGCCCTGCCGTAAGCGTCGAGCACGCTTTCGTGCATCATCTCGCTCAAGGTCGGGTGCGGGAACACGGTCTGCATCAGTTCGGCTTCGGTCGTTTCGAGCACCTTGCCGACAGTATAGCCCTGGATCAGCTCGGTCACTTCCGCGCCCACCATGTGCGCGCCGAGCAGTTCGCCGGTCTTCGCATCGAACACGGTCTTGACGAAGCCTTCCACCTCGCCGAGCGCGATGGCCTTGCCGTTACCGATGAAGGGGAAGCTGCCGACCTTGAGCTCATAGCCCGCTTCCTTCGCCTTCGCCTCGGTCAGCCCGACGCTGGCAATCTGCGGGTGGCAGTAGGTGCAGCCGGGGATGGCGTTGCGGTTGAGCGGATGGGGGTGAACTTCGGTGTTGCCGAGTTCCTGCGCGATCGCTTCGGCGCAAGTCACGCCTTCATGGCTCGCCTTGTGTGCCAGCCACGGCCCCGGCGTGCAGTCGCCGATGGCCCACAGGCCCTTGGTTTTGGTGCGGCCATAGGGGTCGATCTGGATGAAGCCGCGCTCCATCTCCGCCAGCCCTTCGAGCCCGATATTCTCCGTATTGGGCACGATGCCGATTGCGACGATCACGTGGGTGAAGTCACTGGTGGCGGCGTTGCCAGCCTTGTCCTTGATGGTGGCGGTGATGCCCTTGTCGGACACCTTGATCGCCTCCACTCCCGCGCCGGTCATGATGTTGATGCCCTGCTTGCGCAGCGACTTTTCGAGGAAGGTGGAGACGTCGGCGTCCTCCACCGGAACGATCCGGTCGAGCATTTCCACCACGGTCACTTCGCTGCCGAGATCGTTGTAGAAGCTGGCAAACTCGATCCCGATCGCACCCGATCCGATCACCAGCAGCTTGGCCGGCAGTTCGGTCGGAGTCATCGCGTGGCGATAGGTCCACACCCGCTTGCCGTCCGCAGGGGCGAAGGGCAGATCCCGCGCCCGCGCGCCGGTGGCGACGATGATGTGCTTGGCGGTGAGGGCCTCCTCACCCTTCTCGCCCTTCACCGTCAGACTGTTCGCACCGGTCAGCGTGCCGGTGCCCATGTGCACGGTGATCTTGTTCTTCTTCATCAGGTGGGCGATGCCCTGATTGAGCTGCTTGGCCACCCCGCGGCTGCGCTTGACGATAGCGGCCAGATCCGCCTCGATCCCCTGCGCAACGAGACCGTAATCGCCCGCGTGCTGCATGTAGTGGAATATCTCGGCCGAACGCAGCATCGCCTTGGTCGGGATGCAGCCCCAGTTAAGGCAGATGCCGCCGAGGTTCTCGCGCTCGACAATCCCGGTCTTGAGGCCCAGCTGCGCGCAGCGGATCGCCGCGACATAGCCGCCGGGGCCGGAGCCGAGCACGATCACGTCATATTCAGTAGCCATTGTCAGTCATCCTTGGGGAGGAGGAGTGGGGGATTGGCGAGCAGCGCGCGCGGGCGCCCGTCCTCGCCGATCAGGACGAATTTGAAGGTGCCGCGCGCCACTGTCTGGGTCGCCTCGCCATTACGCTCGCGCGCGATGGCCTCGGCCGCGATGGTGAGCGAAGTGGTGCCGGTCGCGAGCACATCGCAAAAGACGGAGAGCTCGTCCCCCACTGCCATCGCGCCCGGAAAGGCAAAGTCGGTCGCCGAGACGACGACCGCCTTGCCCTGCCCCACCCGGCTCGCCAGCGACCCTGCGCCCAGCGCCATCTGCGCCATCAGCCACCCGCCGAACACGCCGCCATAGGGGTTGGTGTCGGCCGGCATGGCAGTGACGCGGATTTGTGGGGAGCGATCAGTCATTGACGATCCAGAATGTACCCAACACCCATCCCAACCACAGTGGCTATGAACAAAATGAGTATCGCATAGTAAAAGCCGATGGCGAAAAATTTCACCGCCCTTCTCTGCTCTTCGATCGAGTAGAGATTGAATTTTCCCCTTAGTTTTTTTGGCTCAACATATTTAAATCCGGGATAGCCGATTAGCGAGTAAGAAAGGAGGACGCGCTCACCGGACGGGAACCGCTCAATGGCGACGAATATACCCTCATTCTCACACCGAATGACGACCGCAGACTTTGCCAGTGCTTTTGTCTCGGAAACCTTGAACTGAACGTTTGGCTCGCGGACCTCCAGCCCGATCTCGAAATTCTCGATATCGGTCTTAGTCTCGTTACGAAATTCATATGAGCCTATCTCGATCGACTTGTTCGATGGAAAGACACCGTGCTTAATTTTCCCATCTTCAACGGAAAATTCCGCACTAAGTGATTGAGATATAAATCCGATACGTGGTCGATACACATAGACCGCATAACCGATTAAACTCGGCAACAGAATCCCCGCAAGTGTGAGCAGGAACTCGCTCACACCACCAACCCCATCGGGTTCTCCACCAGCTGCTTCAGTGCCTCCATCAGCTGCGCGCCGTCCGCGCCGTCGATAGCGCGGTGGTCGAAGCTGCCGCTCGCGTGGAGCACGGTCGCAACCTCGATCGCGCCGTTCACCACATAGGGCTGCTGCTGACCCGCGCCGACCGCGAGAATCATGCCCTGCGGCGGGTTGATCACCGCGTCGAACTGTTTGATCCCGAACATCCCGAGGTTCGAGAGGCTCGCCGTGCCGCCCTGATATTCGTGCGGCATCAGCTTCCCATCACGCGCCTTGCCCGCGAGCGTCTTCATCTCGGTCGAGATCGCGGCGAGACCCTTGGTGTCGGCGCTGGTGATGACGGGCGTGATCAGGCCCGAGGGCGCGGCGACCGCCACCGAGATATCGGCGCGACTATACCGGCGCAGCGTGTCGCCGTGGTAGCTGACATTGCACTGCGGCACGCGGATCAGCGCGCGGGCGAGCGCCTTGATGAGGAGGTCGTTGACCGACAGCTTCACGCCGTCAGGTTCGAGCGACTTGTTGAGCTGGGCGCGCAGCTCCAGCAGCGGGTCGAGCCGGATATCGATGGTCAGATAGAAGTGCGGAACGGTCTGCTTGGACTCGGTGAGGCGGCGGGCGATGACCTTGCGGACGCCTGACAGCTTCTCCTCGGCAAAAGGCGCGCCGCCTTCGATGGCGGGGGCCGGTGCCGGGGTCGCGGCAGGGGCAGGCGCGCTTGCGGCAGCCACCGGAGCCGCAGCGGGCGCGGCGGCGGCGGAGGGCGTGAAGTTCTCGACGTCTTCCTTGACGATACGGCCATTCGGGCCGGTGCCATTGACCTGCGCCAGATCGATACCCTTTTCGGCCGCAATCCGTTTGGCGAGCGGCGAGGCGACGATGCGCTCGCCCGAGACAGCGGGGGTTGGAGCAGGGGCCGCAGCGGGTGCAGCTGCGGCAGGAGCAGCAACAGGCGTGCCGCCGCCAGCGGTAATCGCCGCCTCGACATCTTCCTTGGTGATCTTGCCCTTGGGGCCGGTGCCGGTGATGCTGGCGAGGTCGATGCCGTTCGCTTCGGCGAGCTTCTTGGCGGTGGGCGTGGCAGCGGGGCCATCGGCAGCAGGGGCGGCTGCGGGCGCACTTGCGGCCGGTGCCGGGGCCGCTTCCTTTGCGGCCGCCGGAGCAGCAGCCGGCGCGGGCGCAGCCTCCTCGCCCTCCACGGTCAGCCGCGCAATCACCGCGCCGACCTTCACGTTCTCGCTGCCTTCCGGCACGATGATTTCGGCAATCACGCCTTCATCGACCGCTTCGAACTCCATCGTCGCCTTGTCGGTCTCGATCTCGGCCATGACGTCGCCGGAACGAACGGTGTCCCCTGGCTTGACCAGCCATTTGGCGAGCGTGCCCTCTTCCATGGTGGGCGACAAAGCCGGCATCTTGATGTCCAAGGCCATGATCCGCGATACTCCCGTAAACGATCCATTGCCTGCGTCTCTGGCCAATTCCCTAGCGGCGGGCAAGGCCCAGAATTGCCCCAAAACGCTAGGGACTTGCCAATCCATACGAATGCATTGATACCCTGCACCCCAACGGGGCCTCAGCACTATGCGGACATTTTTGGTCATTATCGACGAGAGCGAGGAGGCGACCTCGGCCTTGCGCTACGCTGCGCGGCGCGCGGCAGCGGTGGGGGGCGCCGTGCATTTGCTCGCGCTGGTGGCGCAGCAGAATTTCAGCGCCTTCGGTGCGGTGCAGGCGACGATCGAAGCCGAAGCGCGTGACCGGGCCGAGATGCTGGCGCATGGTGTGGCGGGCAATCTGCTCGCCGAAAGCGGGATCATGCCGACCATCTCGGTGAAGATCGGGCAAGGCCAGAAGATCGTCAGCGAGTTTCTGGCCGAGCACAAGGAAGTCGCCGCGCTGGTGCTGGGCGCGGCCAAGGGCGCGGCGCCGGGGCCGCTTGTGTCGCATTTCTCCGCGGCAGCGGGGAACCTGCCCTGCCCGCTCTACATAATCCCCGCCGATTACGACGAGACCAAGAGCGACCATCAGGTCTAGGCGCTATTTCTTGCGGCCCTGGTGACGGATGTTGCCCGGGCGACCGCGCTGGCCGACCATGAACTTGCCCGCCTTGCGGGGCCCTCCGCCGGAGGTGCGCTTGCGATCATCAGGACGTGTCCCGCGCGGTTCGATGGCGCGCGCATCGGCGTCGGGCAGCACGAATTTGAGCGCGCCGGTGAGCGGGTTGGCCTCCGCCAGCTTGAGCTTCAGCCGGTCGCCACTGGCATAGGTCGTGCCGCTGTCCGAACCGACCAGCGCCTGCGCCGCCTCGTCATGGCGGAAATATTCGCCGCCGAGCGTGGAGATCGGCACCAGTCCGTCCCCGCCCAGCCCGACGATGGTGGCGAAGAAGCCGAAGGCCTGCACCCCGGTGATGCGGGTGTCGAACACCTCGCCCACGCGGGCTGACAGCCACGCAGCGACATAGCGATCGATGGTGTCGCGCTCGGCCTCCATCGCGCGGCGCTCGGTCTGGCTGATTGCGTCGCTGACCTGCTGGAGGCTGGCACGGTCGCGGTCGGACAGGCCCGAGGTGGCCGGGATCGACCCGGGCGGAGCGGGTTGCTCCAGCTTGTAGGCATCCACCAGCGCGCGGTGCACCAGCAGGTCGGAATAGCGGCGGATCGGCGAGGTGAAGTGGGCATAAGAGCCGAGGCTCAGCCCGAAGTGCCCGGCATTGGCAGGGCCGTAATAGGCCTGCGTCTGGCTGCGCAGCACCGCCTCCATCACCAGCGCCTTTTCCGCCTCGTCAGTGACGTCCTTCAGCATCCGGTTGAACAGCCTCGGCGTCACCACCTGCCCCAGCGCCAGCTTCTTGCCCATGGTGGCGAGATAATCGCGCAGCGCGATGAGCTTCTCGCGGCTTGGCGGTTCATGGATGCGGTAGACGACCGGCGCGGTCTTGGCCTCCAGCGCCTTGGCCGCGGCGACGTTGGCGGCGATCATGAAATCTTCGACCACGCGGTGCGCGTCGAGCCGCTCGCGGATGGCGATTTCGGTGATCTGGCCCTTCTCGTTGAGCACCACGCGGCGCTCGGGCAGTTCCAGTTCGAGCGGATCGCGGGCATCGCGCGCGGCGGCGAGCGCCTTCCATGCGGCCCACAGGTTGGCGAGGATCTTTGCCACCTCACCGTTCGTGTCGAGCGCAGTCGAGACACTTTCCTCGGCGCCTCTCGACTTCGCTCGAGGCGAACGGGTTTCTCCATCCACAATCGCCTGCGCGTCCTCATAGGCGATGTTATGCGCGATCCGCACCAGCGCGCGGGTGAAGCGGAAGCTCGAGACCTTGCCGTCGGCGTTGATGTGGAGGTGGCACGCCATCGCCGCGCGGTCCTCGCCCTCTTTCAGCGAGCAGACGTCGGCGCTCAGCACCTCGGGCAGCATCGGCACAACGCGGTCGGGGAAATAGACCGAGTTGCCGCGTTTCCTCGCCTCGCGGTCGAGCGCGGAGCCGGGGCGGACGTAGAAGCTGACATCGGCGATGGCGACAAGCGCGTTGAACCCGCCCTGCCCGTCCGGCTCGGCCCAGATCGCATCGTCGTGATCGCGCGCGTCGGCCGGATCGATCGCGACGATCGGCAAGTGCCGCAGATCCTCTCGCGCCTTCTCCGAAAGCTTGAGCTTCGCCGCGCGCGGGGCTTCTTCGAGCACCTCCTCGGGAAAGATGTGCGGGATGCCGTGCTTGGCAATGGCGATCAGGCTGAAGGAGCGCGGCGCGAGCGGGTCGCCCACCACCTCGACCACCTTCACCCCGGCCCGTTCCGACCGGCCGACCCGCTCGGCGATCACCAGCTGGCCCGCCTCCGCCCCGCCGAGGTCGGCAATCGCTGCCGATTGACGCACGCGCTTGTCCACCGGCGCGAGCCACGCCTTGCCGGTCTTGTCGATCTCGACCACGCCCATCAGCCCCTCGGTGCGCGAGGGCAGCTTCTTCATCACATGCGCGCGCCAGCCCGTTTCCGTCTCCTCGGTGCGCGCGAGCACCCGGTCGCCGCGCTTGAGCGCAGGCGGGCGCTTCACGCCGGGCTTCGGGCGCGGTTCGCGGATGGTGAGGCGCGGCGGCCTGCCGGGGGCTTCGGGGTCCCAATTGTCGGGCTCGGCGATCAGCTCGCCATCATCGATGTCGACGATCTTGAGCGTCGTCACCTTCGGCACCCCGCCCATCCGGTGGAAGGCGCTTTTCTTGCCGTCGATCAGCCCGTCTTCGGCCATGTCCTTGAGTAGGGCCTTCAGCTTGATCTTCTCCTGCCCCTTCAGCCCGAACGCTTTGGCGATCTCGCGCTTGCCCGCGGGAATGTCGGAGGACTGGATGAAGTCGAGCACCTGCTGCGGTGTCGGCATCCCCTGAGGGAGCTTGGGAAGTTTGGGCATGGTCAAGCTCCTAGCCCAAACACCCCGACAATGCGAGCGCGAGGCACGCGCTTAATAGGCCCGCGCCACCAGAATGCGCTCAACCGCCGGTTCGCCGGTGAAGATGCACACACCGCTCGCTGCCTCGGCACCGCGCGGGACGTTGCGGACGGTGAGCTTCACCGCCTTCAGCTTCTCAACCACCTTTTCCAGCACATCGCCGGTGGGCTTGGCCCACTCGACCTCGACCCAGCCGGGATACTTCCCGCCCTTCTCGAAATGGTCCACCACTGCCTGCCACTCGGTCACGCCGCGGGTGATATTGGCATCACGCCGCGCACGGGCTTCTTCGTAGAGGCTGGACTGGATCGCTTCGAGCACCGCGCCGGCCTCGGCCACGAAGGTGGCGTGGGCGGGATAGGTGAAGGCGGGCTTGCCGTTGGCCTGGTTCCACAGCTGGTCACGGCGCAGAACAGCGATCTTGCCCTCGGCCATATCGCGCTGCCCGACCTCGATGATGACAGGCGCGCCCTTGCGCACCCAGTCCCAGCGCTTGGCCGCAGCCTTGCCGGGCTTCACGTCGAGCAGCACGCGGACGCGCTCGCCCAGCGCCGTTTGCCCCGCGAGAGCGGCGCGGACCTGTTCGCAATAGGCGACGAGTTCGGCGTCTTCCGGCGCCTCGCGCAGCATCGGGATGATGACGATCTGCTGGGGGGCGATGGCGGGTGGCACGCGCAGCCCGTCATCATCGCCGTGGGTCATGATGACGCCGCCGATCATGCGGGTCGAGACACCCCAGCTGGTGGTGTGGCAGAACTGCTGGGTGCCCTCACGGTCCTGATACTGGATGCCGGCCGCATGGGCGAAATTGGTGCCGAGATAGTGGCTGGTGCCCGCCTGCAGCGCCTTGCCGTCCTGCATCATCGCTTCGATCGACCAGGTCTCGACCGCGCCGGGGAAGCGCTCGTTCTCGGGCTTTTCGCCCGCGATCACGGGGAGCGCCAAGTCATCCTCGGCACAGGCGCGGTACATTTCCAGCGCGCGGTGCGTTTCGGCGAGCGCATCCTCGCGGGTCTCGTGCGCGGTGTGGCCCTCCTGCCAGAGGAATTCGCTGGTGCGCAGGAACATCCGGGTCCGCATCTCCCAGCGCACGACATTGGCCCATTGGTTGGTGAGCAGCGGCAGATCGCGCCAGCTCTGCACCCACCGTGCCATCGCATCGCCGATGATCGTCTCCGAGGTCGGGCGCACCACCAGCGGCTCTTCGAGCTTGGCGGCGGGATCGGGGATCAGGCCGCCCTTGCCGTCAGCGATAAGGCGGTGATGAGTGACCACCGCCATTTCCTTGGCAAAGCCTTCGACGTGTTCCGCCTCGCGGGTGAAGTTGGCGAGCGGGATGAACAGCGGGAAGTAGCAATTCTGCACCCCTGCCGCCTTGATGCGGTCATCCATCAGGCGCTGGATGCGCTCCCAGATGCCGTAGCCCCACGGCTTGATTACCATGCAGCCGCGCACCCCCGATTCCTCGGCGAGGTCGGCGGCGCTGATGACTTCCTGGTACCACTTGGCGAAGTCGTCTTCGCGCTTCACGGTGAGCGCGTGGCGGATCTGGGACACGGGTGCTGGCTTCCTGCTTCAACGTTTGCGGCTGTTACCGCTGGCGCGCCGCCCTTCGGGCTATTTGCCCAGTTCGTCCAGCTTCTTTTGCATCGCCGCCATCTGTTCGCGCAGCGCCGCAAGCTCATCTGTCGCGGCCGGCTTGGGCTTATCCTTGGTCTTGCCCATGCCTGGCAGGAACACATCCGCGGCTGCGCGCATCATCGCCATGTTGGTTTCATGGATGGCGGCAAAGGGTGTGGCGCTGATGCCCTTTTCGAAGGCTTCGCGGATCTTCGACTGGTTCTCGCGGAAATTGGCCATGCTGGCTTCGAGATAGGACGGCATCATCGCCTGCATCGAATTGCCGTACATGCCGATCAGCTGACGCAGGAAGCTGACGGGCAGCATTTGCTCGCCATTGGCTTCTTCGTCCATGATGATCTGCGTGAGGATCGCATGGGTGATGTCATCGCCGGTCTTGGCATCGAGCACCTGAAAATCGACATTCTCGCGCACCATCCGGGCGAGATCTTCCAACGTGATGTAACTTGACGAGGCCGTGTTGTAGAGCCGCCGGTTCGCGTATTTCTTGATGATAATCGCATCGCCGACTTCGCCCGATGCTGCTTTTGCCTTGCCGACCATTGTGTGTTTGATCCCGTTACACGTGCCCTGAGCACGTCTCTTAGCACCTGCACAAGCTGCGGTGCAACACGCACCGGTCGGACGGCTTAGTCGCGCCTGAGGCGTCCGCCGATCACCGTCAGCATTTCATAGGGCGACAGCCCGCTTTGCTGCGCAGCATCGGCGATGTTCCAGGGCACGTCGATCCAGTTTCCGGCGGCCAGATCGGGGGCGGCGGTGCAATCGATGACCACCATGTCCATCGACACCTTGCCCAGGATCGGCAGACGGCGGCCGTTGTGCGAAAAGGCATTGCCCGGACCGCGGCTGCGCAAGAAACCGTCGGCATAGCCCATCGACACCGTCGCAACCCGCATCGGCGCGGGGGCGGTGAAAGTGGCGTTGTAGCCGACGCTTTCTCCGGCTGCGAGAGCGCGGGTCTGGAGGATCGCCGCCTGCACCTGCGCCACCGGACGGATCGCCGCGGCGAGTTCGGGCCGCGGCGCACCGCCATAGAGCGCGAGGCCCGGGCGGGTCAGGTCGAAGGCATAATCTTCTCCCAGCGCAATCCCCGCGCTGTTGGCGAGGCTGGCGCGGCGGTGGCGGATGGCTCCCAAAACGCTTTGGAATGCGGTCAATTGCCGGGGGTTCAGCGCGCTATCGGCTTCATCGGCGCTGGCGAGGTGGCTCATCAGAATATCGATGTCGAGCGCGGAAATCGCAGCCTCATTCGCCTCGCTTGCGGCAATGCCGAGCCGGTTGATGCCGGTGTCGACCATCAGGTGACACGTCCCTCCCCCGGTCGCGGCCCACAACGCCGCCTGCTCCAGCGAGTTGATCACCGGCACGGCCCCAACCGCGCGGGCATAGGCGCATTCCGCTTCATTCCGAACGCCATGCAAAACCGCCACCTGCTGCGGCGGGACATGAGCGATCACAGCGGCAACCTCGCTCCAATGGGCGACGAAGAAGGTCTCGCACCCGGCATCGCGCAGCACCGGGACGCAGGTCGCAGCGCCAAGCCCATAGGCATCCGCCTTGACCGCCGCCCCCGCTCTTGCCGATCCCGAGCGCGCATCCAGCGCGCGCCAATTGGCGGCGAGCGCATCCCGATCGACGGTCAATCGCAAGCTGGCGGGCGGCGGAGGCGCACTGCGATCAGCGCGCTCACCGTCCGAGGCAGTGTCAGTCATCAGCAAAATCTCGCGGCGGCCCGCTCGGAATGCCCCACCAAGCCACGACGAGCCCGAAGGCCACCACAGCCCACGTGTACCACAGCCCGGCATAGATATCCCCGGTCCGCGCCACGATCACCCCGGCGATCAGCGGCAGGAACCCGCCGAGATAGCCTGCGCCGATATGGTAGGGGATCGACATCGAGGAATAGCGGATGCGCGGCGGGAACATCTCGGACAACAAGGCCGCCACCGACCCGTAGGTCAAGGCCGACAGCATCCCCAGCGCCAGCAACACACCCACGATTCCGACCACATTGGCCAGCGGTGGCTGCTGCTTGGCGAAATCGAACCCGTAGGCGCCCAGCGCTGCGTGCAGCCCGGCGCGCCGCGCTGCGCCATCGGCAAACCAGGCCGGATCGATCGCGATCGGGTTGCCGCCCGCTGTCACGCGCAAGGTTTGGCCCGGTTTCAGGGTGTAAGCGACGCCCGAGGCGGTGAGTGTCTCCAGCATCTTGCCGCAATCGGTCTGATCGCGCTGGAACATCTCGGCAAAGGGATCGGTCTCGCACGCCGGCCCGCTGACCACGATCGGCGTGGCTTCTGCCGCCGCAGCCAGCTGCGGGTTGGCAAAGCTCCCCATCAGCCAGAACAGCGGGAACAGCAGCGCGAGGCTCAGCGCTGCGCCGATGATGATCGGCTTCTTGCGCCCCACCCGGTCCGACCATTTGCCGATGATGACATAGAAGCTCATCACGATCAGGCCCGAGACCAGCAGCACCAGCTCGACCGTCAGATCGTCAACATGCATCGGCCCGCGCAGGAAGCTCATCGCCGAGAAGAAGCCGGTGTACCACACCGTCGTCAGAATGCCGGTGATGCCAAACAGCGCGACGAACAACCGCTTGGGATTGCCGGGATAGGTCATGCTTTCGACGAAAGGATTGCCGGAGGTCTCCCCGGCGGCCTTCATCGCCTGGAACACCGGGCTCTCGGACAGCTTCAACCGCATCCACAGCGAAATCGCGAGGAGGCCGATCGACAGGAGGAACGGCACGCGCCAGCCCCATGCGGCGAAGGCATCCGCCGGGATCAGCGCGCGGCAGGCCAGCACGACGATGATCGACAGCACGAAGCCGCCTGCCACGCTCGCCTGAATGAAACTGGTGTAGAACCCGCGCTTTTCGGGCGGCGCGTGTTCGGCAACATAGATCGCCGCCCCGCCATATTCGCCGCCGAGTGCGAGGCCTTGCAGCACCCGCAGGATGATGACGATAATCGGCGCGGCCATGCCGATGGTGTCCACCGTCGGGATCAGGCCAACGCCTGCCGTGGCGATGCCCATCAGGGTAACCGTTACGAGAAAGGTATATTTGCGCCCCAGCCGGTCCCCCAGAAAGCCGAACAGCACCGCGCCCAGCGGACGGAAGGCGAAGCCGACGGCAAAGGTCGACCACACCAGCAGCAGGCCCAACGTCTCGTTGTCGGTGGCGTAGAAGGCATCCTTGAGGATGTAGGCAAGCGTGCCGTAGATGAAGAAATCGTACCATTCGAAGATGGTGCCCGCGCTCGATGCGCCGATCACCAGCCGGATTTCCTGCTCGCTCGGCTCACGTGCGGCGAGCGCTTCGGCTTCTGCCATGTCTGTTACATCCCCTTTGCCCCTGACGGGCGGCCTCTTGCCTGTGTCCCTAGCCCTGCTCTGCGCCGCTTGAAAGCGCCTCGCACGCCGCCTTCCACGGCAATAGCAGCGCGCCGTGCCGCCCAGGATGGGGAAGTGCGGGAGTGAGCAGGTCCAGGCCCGGCCAATCCGGCAGGTCGCCCTCACCCGCCAGCCAAGCGGAGAGCGAGGCAGTGGTTGCGGTTATCCGAGCAGCTTCGGCTCCGATAGCGCTGCGGGCGAGCAACGCGGCTGAGGCCTGTCCAATGGCGCAGGCGCTTACCGTCATGCCGATCTGGCTGATGTGCCCATCCTCTGCCAATGTCAGGCCGAGCGCGATCACGCTCCCACAGCTGCGCGAGCGGGTTTCGGCGCGCAGCGGTAGGGCGTCTTGGAGCGGGAACTCGGCAAGCTCCGTCGCCAGCCCGAGCAGTGCGGGTGAATAGAGCTTGGCCGCGGGGCGGGTGGCCACGGCGGTCAGCGGGCGGCCCGCTTGGCCGCGGCCTCCCGCGCTTCGAACTCGCTGCGCAGCCGGTCGCGCCGCACTGCGATGGCCGGAAGCAGCTGGCGCGAGAAGGCATCGGCGGCGGCATAGGTGCGCGCCTCGGTCATCCATTGCGGGCGGCCCATGTAACCCCAGGTTTCGTCATATCCGGTGACCAGCAAGGCAAAAGCGAAGACCGCCATCAGCGCGCCCTTCACCGCGCCGAAGCCGAACCCGAGCACGCGGTCAACCGGCCCCAGCACCGCTCCGTCCGACGCCTCGCTGGCCGTGCCGATGATCACTTTCATCGCGGCATAGGGGATCAGCAGCAGCAGCACGAAAGCAAGCAGCGCGTCACCCGGTTCGACCGGATAGAGCATCCGCAGTCCCTTGGTCAGCTCGGGATGGAGAAAATGCAGTGCGAAGGCCGCCAGCACCCAGGCTGCGAGCGAGAGCACTTCCTGCACCAACCCGCGCATGAACCCGCCAATGGCAGCGATGACCACAATGATGGCGATGATGATGTCGAGACCGGCCATAGGCGGCAAAGGTTATGCGCTGCCCATCACCTGGTCAACGACGTTCGCCAGTGCGCCAAGCCCACGATAGTCCGCACCCGCGCTGGCCGTGGCGCCGCCAGCCGGGCCGTAGCAGCGCGCAAAGCCGAGCTTGGCCGCTTCGCGCATCCGCAAGGGCGCGTGGGCAACCGGCCTGATCTCACCCGCCAGACTGACCTCGCCAAACCACGCGGTCTTGTCCGGCAGCGGCCGGTCCGCCAGCGCCGAGACCAGCGCAGCCGCCACGGCAAGGTCCGCCGCAGGGTCGGTCAGACGGTATCCGCCGGCGATGTTGAGATAGACTTCAGCCGACGAGAAGTTCAGCCCGCAGCGCGATTCCAGCACGGCGAGCAGCATCGCCAGCCTTCCGGAATCCCATCCCACCACCGCCCGCCGCGGGGTCGCGCCGGATTGCAGGCGAACGATGAGCGCTTGAATTTCCACGAGAACCGGGCGGGTGCCTTCCAATGCCGGGAACACCGCGCTCCCGGCCAGCGGCGTGTCTCGACCCGACAGGAACAGCAGCGAGGGATTGGCGACTTCCTCCAGCCCTTCGGACGCCATCGCGAACACGCCGATCTCGTCGACAGCGCCGAAACGATTCTTGAGCGCGCGCAGGATGCGGTATTGGTGCGAGCGTTCGCCCTCGAAACTCATCACCACGTCGACCATATGTTCCAGCACGCGGGGGCCAGCGATCGTGCCATCTTTGGTGACATGGCCGACCAGCACCACCGCGCAGCCGCTTTCCTTGGCGTAGCGGATCAATTCGAGCGCGCAGCCGCGCACCTGGCTGACGGTACCCGGAGCGCCTTCGATCGTGTCAGAATGCATGGTCTGGATCGAATCGATCACCAACAAAGCGGGCGGCTCACCATTGCCGAGCGTCGTCAGGATGTCGCGGACCGAGGTTTCCGACGCGAGTCGAATCGGCGCGTCGACCAATCCCATGCGGCTTGCGCGCAGGCGGACCTGCCCCGCCGCCTCCTCGCCGCTGACATAGACCACATCATTGCCGCCGCGCGCGATGGTCGCAGCGCATTGCAGCAGCAATGTCGATTTGCCGATGCCCGGATCGCCGCCGAGCAGCACCGCGCTCCCCGGCACGAGCCCGCCGCCCAGCGCGCGGTCGAATTCGGCCAGCCCGGTGGACTTTCTGATAGGGAGCTGCGTCGGCGCATTCAGGGGTTCGAACAGCACCGGCCGACCGCCGCTCGACAGATCATGCTTCTGCGAGAACACCGTTGCCGGAACATCCTCCACCAGCGTGTTCCATTGCCCGCAATCGGCGCATTGCCCCTGCCAGCGCGGAGAGACCGAGCCGCATTCCTGACACACAAACCGGCGTTTCGATTTTGCCATGGATAGGCGCAATAACGAGAACAGATGACGAACGCAATTGCATTGCTGTGGACTTGGTCGTTACACAGTGGTCATGCGCCAGAAGGAACTGCGCCTTGCTCTGGTATGTTACGGCGGGGTCAGCCTGGCGGTCTACATGCACGGCATCACCAAGGAGGTGTGGCACCTTGCCCGGGCAAGCCGTGCGTTTCATCATCCCGCCGCCGTTCCGCTGGATGGTGTCGCGGCCGCCTATCGCGATTTCCTGCGCACGGTGGAGCGCGATCATGGGCTGCGGCTGCGGGTGCTGCCCGATATCCTCACCGGCGCGAGTGCGGGCGGGATCAATGCGGTGTTCCTCGCCCAGGCGATTTATGCCGGGCACAGTCTGGAGCCGCTCACCGACCTGTGGCTCACCAATGCTGACGCGAGCGAGCTGACCGATCCCGATGCCGAGCCGCTCTGGCGCTATGGCAAGCTCTGGGCGCAGCCGATTGCCGAGTGGTTCCTCAGCCGGCCGGGCAATGCGGTCAGCGCTACCGTCTCGCCCGAAACCCGCGCCGAGGTGCGCGCCAAGGTCTCACGCTTGGTGCGCGGGCGGTGGTTCAGCCCGCCGTTCTCCGGCGCGCGGTTTTCGGCGATGCTGTTTGAAGCGCTGAGCAAGATGGAGGCGGAGGGCGACGGCTTGCCCTTGCTGCCTGCCAGCTATCCGCTGGACCTGACGGTGACGGCCACCGATTTTCGCGGGCACCCCGAACGGTTGCGGCTCAATTCCCCGCCCCATGTCGAGGAGACCGAGCATCGCCTGCCGATCACCTTCCGCGCGCGAGTGGGCGAAGGGAACCGGGACGGCATGCCGGCAATGCTGGCCGATCCGCTCGAACTGGTGCTGGCCGCCCGCGCGACGGCGAGCTTTCCCGGGGCCTTTCCGCCGCTGACCCTGGCCGAGATTGACGCCCTCGCCGCCGCCGAGGGGCAGGCATGGCCCAATCGAGACGCGTTCCTCGCCCGGATCATGCCCGCCCATGTCGCGCGTGGCAGCATGGCTGAAGTCGCGCTGATCGACGGGGCGGTGCTGGTGGGCGCGCCGTTTGGCGCCGCCCTCGCTGCGCTCCATGGTCGTCCGGCGCAGCGTGAGGTTGACCGCCGCTTCGTCTATCTCGATCCGCGCCCCGATGGGGCTCGCCCCGCGCCCGGCACCCGCACCCGCGATGTGGGCTTCTTTGGCGCGATCTTCGGCTCGCTCTCCACCATCCCGCGCGAACAGCCGATCCGCGATGATCTGGAACGCATCGACCAGCAATCGCGGGACGCTGCGCGGCTGAAGCGGATCGTGATGGACTTGCAGCCGGATATCGACCGCGCGGTGGAGAAGCTGTTCGGCTACACCTTCCTGCTCGACCGGCCCACGCCCAAGCGACTTGCGGCCTGGCGCTCCAGGGCGCAGCAGGCCGCGGCCGAGCGGGCGGGCTATGCCTTCAGTGCCTATGCGCTCACCAAGTTCGATGGCATCCTCGGCCAGTTGGCGACGCTAATCCTGCGTGCCGCCGGGCAGCCGCTGGCCGATACCGGTGCCCTGATCGAGGCTTTGCGCTGCGAGCTTGAGGCGCGCGGATTGCACCAGCTCACCGGCGCGCAGGGCGGCGCGACCTTGGGCGCGATCACCTTTTTCCGTGCGCATGACACCGGTTTCCGAATCCGCCGGTTGCAAATGCTGTCGCGCAAGCTCGCCCGCGATTGGCAGGTCGATCCCGAGATTTCCGAAGATGCGCTCGACCGAGCGCGGGATCGGTTGTTCGAGATTTTGGCGCTCTATTACCGCGCGGACGAGGATGTGCTGCACGCCCCGCGCTTCCGCGAATTGGCGGCAAACGCGCTACAGGATCCTGCTGCGGTGATCGATTACCTGAGCGCCGAACGCCTGCTGCCCGCGACCGATCTTGCCGCCGAGGAGCTGCTGATCGACGCGCTGGAGGACATGCCGAAAAACCTCAAGCGGCGGATGCTGCTGACCTATCTGGGCTTTCCGTTCTACGACGTTGCCACGCTCCCCCTGTCGCGGCGCGAGGGGCTGGATGAGTTCAACCCGGTCAAGATCGACCGCATCTCGCCCGATGACGCGCGTTCGATCCGGGACGGCGGGACGGCGGCGACCTTGCGCGGGATCGAATTCTACAACTTTGGCGCGTTCTTCAGCCGCGATTACCGCGAGAATGACTATCTGTGGGGACGTCTGCACGGCGCGGAGCGGATGATTGATCTGGTGGCGTCGACGGTGACGGGCGGCGTTAGCCCGGAAACCGTCACGGCGGCCAAGCGCGCCGTGTTCCTGGCGGTGCTGGAGGAAGAGGAACTGTCCGGCCGCTGCCAGCGCGGGCTGATCGACCAGATCCGGCTCGAAGTGCGCGAGCGGATGGGGTGAAAGGACCGCGGCCCGAGGCCGCACTGCGGCACAGGGCTGGCGGGACCGATTAGCGGCCGAGGCACATCAAGTGCCTCAGCCCCCGAATACGTCTTTCAGCTTGTCGAAGAAGCCGCGGCTTTCCGGGCATTCGTCCCCGGTTTCGGTCGCTTTGAATTCCTCGAGGATTTCCTTCTGGCGGCGGCTGAGCTTGGTCGGGGTCTCGACGGCGATTTCCACCACCAGATCGCCGCGCCCGCGTCCTTGCAGGACCGGCATCCCGGCCCCGCGAATGCGCAATTGCTTGCCCGACTGGATTCCAGCGGGGATTTCGAGCCGGTTGGTCGAGCCGTCCAGATCGGGAATCTCCACGCAGCCGCCGAGTGCCGCGGTGGTGAAGCTCACCGGTACGCGGGTGGCCAGCGTGGTGCCATCCCGTTCGAACACCCGGTGCGGTTTGACATGGAGGAAGATGTAAAGATCGCCAGCGGGTGAGCCGCGCTGGCCCGCCTCACCCTTGCCGGGTAGGCGGATGCGGGTGCCGGTGTCGACGCCTGCGGGAATATCGATTTGAAGGGTCTGGGGCTTGTCCACCCGGCCTTCACCACGACAGACCCGGCACGGGTTTTCGATCACCTTGCCGCGGCCGTTGCAGGTGGGGCATGGACGTTCGATAACGAACAGGCCCTGCTTGGCCCGCACCGAACCCATGCCGTTGCACAGGTTGCACTGGCGTTCGCTGGTACCGGGCGTGGCCCCGGTGCCGTCGCAGGTGTCGCAAGCCTGACTGACCTCGATCTCGATCTCGGTCGATTTGCCGTGGAAGGCCTCTTCGAGCGTAACCTGCATGTCATAGCGCAGGTCTGCACCGCGCCGCTTCTGTTGGCGCTGCGCACCGCCTCCACCAAAGGCGCTGCCGAAGATGGTTTCGAAGATGTCGCCGATATCGGCGAAATCGCCGCCGCCCCGGCCGCCGAAGCCACCACCGCCGCCGCCGCCGTTCATGCCTTGCGTGAAGGCCTCATGGCCATAACGGTCATAGGCCGCGCGCTTTTGCGGATCCTTGAGGCAATCGTAAGCCTCGTTGATCGCCTTGAACTTGGATTCCGCCGAGGCATCCCCCGGATTGCGGTCCGGGTGGAATTTCATGGCGAGCTTGCGGTAGGCGCTCTTCAGGGTTGCCCCGTCGCAATCGCGAGTGACTTCGAGCGTTGCGTAATAGTCGGTCTGGGTAGCCATGTTTCAGCCTTCTTTACCCACCCGTCACCCCCGCAAAGGCGAGGGTCCAGCTGACGTGCCGGGTGGCGCGGAGCCTAGCTGGATCCCCGCCTGCGCGGGAATGACGAGGAGGTGATCAGGTTGATCGCTCAGCCTTTCTTGTCTTCGTCGACCTCGGAGAACTCGGCGTCGACGACGTCTTCGTCGGCGGCCGTTTCGCCAGCCGTTTCGGCAGCCGCATCCGGCCCTGCGGCCTGCTGCTGTTCGTAGATCTGCTGGCCCATCTTCATCGCCGACTGGGTCAGCGCCTGCGCCTTGGCGTTGATGTCATCGGCTTCGCCGCCTTCGAGCGCGGTCTTTACTGCGGCAATGGCTTCCTCGACCTCAGTCTTGGTCGCGGCGTCGATCTTGGCGCCGTGCTCCTCGAGCTGCTTTTCGGTCGCGTGGACGAGGCTGTCGGCCTGGTTGCGCGCTTCCGCGGCCGCCCGCCGCTTCTTGTCCTCTTCGGCGAACTTCTCGGCGTCCTTGACCATCTGGTCGATGTCAGCGTCCGACAGACCACCCGAGGCCTGGATCTTGATCGTCTGCTCCTTGCCGGTGCCCTTGTCCTTGGCCGCGACCGAGACGATGCCGTTGGCGTCGATGTCGAAGGTGACTTCGATCTGCGGCACGCCGCGCGGTGCGGGGGGAATGCCGATCAGGTCGAAATTGCCGAGCAGCTTGTTGTCCGCCGCCATCTCGCGCTCGCCCTGATAGACCTTGATCGTCACCGCGTTCTGGTTGTCTTCGGCGGTCGAGTAGGTCTGGGTCTTCTTGGTCGGGATGGTGGTGTTGCGGTCGATCATGCGGGTGAACACGCCGCCGAGCGTCTCGATGCCGAGCGAGAGCGGGGTCACGTCGAGCAGCAGCACGTCCTTGACGTCGCCCTGCAGCACGCCCGCCTGGATTGCCGCGCCCATGGCGACGACTTCATCCGGGTTCACGCCGGTGTGGGGCTTGGCGCCGAAGAACTGTTCCACCACTTCGCGCACGCGGGGCATACGGGTCATGCCGCCGACAAGGATCACCTCGTCGATCTGGTCCTTGGTAACGCCAGCATCCGCCATGGCCTTCTTGCACGGATCAAGCGTGCGCTGGATCAAACCATCGACCATCTTTTCGAGGTCGGCACGGGTGATCGTCTCCACCAGGTGCAGCGGGGTGGTGCTGCCACCTTCCATGCGCGCGGTGATGAAGGGCAGGTTGATTTCGGTGGTCGCCGCGCTCGACAGCTCGATCTTGGCCTTTTCGGCAGCTTCCTTCAGGCGCTGGAGTGCGAGCTTGTCGGTCTTCAGGTCCATGCTCTCCTTCTTCTTGAAGGAGTCCGCGAGGAACTCGACGATCGCATTGTCGAAATCTTCACCGCCGAGGAAGGTGTCGCCGTTGGTCGACTTCACTTCGAACACGCCGTCCCCGATTTCGAGGATCGAGACGTCGAAGGTGCCGCCGCCAAGGTCATAGACGGCGATGGTCTTGCCGTCTTCCTTGTCCATGCCATAGGCGAGCGCCGCGGCGGTCGGCTCGTTGATGATGCGCAGAACTTCAAGCCCGGCGATTTGCCCTGCATCCTTGGTGGCCTGACGCTGGGCGTCGTTGAAATAGGCGGGCACGGTGATGACAGCCTGCGTCACGGTCTCACCGAGATAGCTCTCGGCGGTTTCCTTCATCTTCTGGAGAATGAAAGCGGACACCTGCGACGGGCTGTAATCCTCCCCGCCGGCATTGACCCACGCGTCACCGTTCTTGCCCTTGACGATCTTGTAGGGGACGAGCTCCATGTCCTTCTTGGTCAGCGGATCCTCGAACCGGCGGCCGATCAGGCGCTTGATCGCGAAGAGGGTGTTGTCGGGGTTGGTGACCGCCTGCCGCTTGGCCGGCTGCCCGATCAGGCGCTGGCCATCCTTGGTGAAAGCGACGATCGACGGCGTGGTGCGCGCGCCTTCGGAATTTTCGATGACCTTGGGCTTGCCGCCGTCCATGACAGCAACGCAGGAATTGGTAGTGCCGAGGTCGATACCGATAACTTTAGCCATTTTTACCCCATCCATAGGACAATTGTTGGACACCGCGCCGGTAGGCTTCCCCGATCTGGGCAAAGCGCTTTGGCGGCTCGTTTGTGAGGGCGATATAGGTGTGGTTTTGCTTGGCACAAGAGACCCGCGCGCCTAGTTTTGCGGCCATTCCACAAGGGAGACTTTCAAGGTGAACACCATCCGACGTGCCGTTCTGGCAATTGCCCTTGGCGCAAGCCTCCCGGGGCTTGCCGCCTGCTCAGGCACCGCTGACGCGCCCACGGGTCAGGCCGAAGGGGCCACCAGCCTCACGGTGAGCAATGCGCGGGTGGTGCTCGCCCCCGTCGCGGGCAATCCGGCGGCCGTCTATTTCGACCTTTCCTACAGGGGATCGGCTCCCGTCACCCTCACCAGCGTTGCGGTTGAGGGCGCGGGGATGACGATGATCCATGACTACGCCGAGAGCGCTGGCAAGTTGCAGATGACGATGACGGACGCGGTCCCGCTTTCCGCTGATGCGCCGGTAACTTTTGCGCCGGGCGGCCTGCATGTCATGGCAATGGAGCCGTCCGATACGCTCACCGCTGGCAGCACCGCAAAGGTTACGCTGACCTTGTCCGACGGCACGACCGCCACAGTCGATGCGCCGGTGCGCGCGGCCGGAGAAGAACGCTGATCATGACGCGGCCGGTGGACGGCAGCATCCAGAGGGAAACCACGGCCCTCGCCTGTCCCGCTGGCGGCGAACGGCCACTGACGCAGGGAGAAGTCGCGCTTGCCCGCAGCGTTTTCGGGGATGCGATCGACTACCATGGCGTCAAGGTGAAGCGCCGCAAGTTCTTCCCGCTGCATCCCAAGACCGTGACCATGGCGCCGATGGGCCACCTGCATTTTCATCCCGGCGCGGCGCATTATTGCGACGATTTCGCCAGCGCTTCGCTGGAGCGTCAGGCCCATTTCATTCACGAAATGGTCCACGTCTGGCAGGCGCAAAGGCTGGGCCGTTGGTATCTGGTGCTGCGCCGCCACCCGTGGTGCCGGTATGATTACGCCTTGCGGCCGGGCTGGACGCTCGAGCGCTACGGGATCGAGCAGCAGGCCGAGATCGTGCGCCACGCCTTTCTGCTACGTGAAGGCGCTGACGTCGCAGGCGCTCCGCCGCTCTCGGCCTACCAATCGATCCTGCGCTTCAATCCCGCTTAGCCGGGGAGATCAGCACCGGACCCGGCGTTCCCGACCCCGATTGTCGACCCGGTAGCAGCGGCCGTTCTTCTTGATCAGCGCGCCGCCTGCGCCGCCGACTGCCGCGCCAACCGCGGCCCCCGTCGCGACATCGCCGCCGGTTACGGCCGAGCCCGCAGCACCCGCCAGCGCGCCGCCCAGGGCACCTTCGCCAGCATAGTTGCCTGCACAGGCCCCAAGGCCAAGCGCACAGGCAGCGGCAACGGCGGTTGTCTTCATACGCGTAATCATGACTATCTCCTGATGTTCAGACACATTGCCTAAACGCAGGAAAGGCCAAGATTATTCCCCCGCCCGTCGCAGAAAAGCCATGGCTGAGGGTGAGCCGTGCCTGGGTTGCGATCAGTCCGGCGCCTTTGCGACCGCGACCATCGCAGCGCGCAGCAGGCGGTCCTTGATCATCCACCCGGCCTGCATTTCCGAGACGACCGTACCGGGCTCATGATCCGTCGTTGGCACTTCCAACATCGCCTGATGCTGGTTCGGATCGAGCGGGAGGCCCACCGCCGCGATACGGGTGATGCCGTGGCTCGCGAAGACCTTCTCCAGCTCGCGCTGCGTCGCTTCGATCCCGATCACGAGGCCCTTCATGCTCTCATCGGCACGCAGACTTTCGGGGATCGCCTGCACGGCGCGGGCGAGGTTGTCGGCGACCGACAGAATATCGCGCGCAAAGCCGGTCGCGGCATAGGCGCGCGCCTCGTCCTTCTCGCGCTCAAGGCGGCGGCGCACGTTCTGCGTTTCGGCCTGCGCGTAGAGCACTTCCTGCTTGGCACCTTCGAGATCGCGGCGCAGCGATTCGAGCATTTCGGTCACCACGTCATTGGCGTCCCCGCCTTCGCGCGGATGCTCGGGTACACCCTTCAATTCGTCCTCAACCGCCTGATCCAGCGGCTTTTCATTCTCGGTCATGTCGTGTGGCTTTCCATTCAAGCGATGAGCTTGCCCAGCGAGCGGGCGGTCAGATCCACCATGGGGACTACCCGCGCGTAATTCAACCGGGTGGGGCCAATCACACCAAGCACGCCGACCACCCGGCCCTCACGATCACGATAGGGCGACGCGATGACGGAGGAGCCCGAAAGCGCGAACAACCGGTTCTCCGAGCCGATGAAAATCCGGGTCGCCTCCGCGTCGCGCGCGCTGTCGAGCAATTCGGCGACCGATTGCTTGTTTTCGAGATCTTCCAGCAGGCTGCGGACACGTTCGATATCCCCCAAGGCGCTGTCATCGAGCAGGTTGGCCGCGCCGCGCACAATCAGCACGGGGCGTGCGGCCGCATCTTCGCTCCAGACAGCAAGCCCGCGCTCGACCAGATCGCGGGACGCATCATCGAGCTGTGACTTGCCGGCCTTGATTTCGGCGCGCATCGCCTGCGCGGCTTCAGCGAGGGTTCGGCCCGCAAGCCGCGCGGTGACATAATTGCTCGCCCGATCCAGCGCCCCCGGATTGAGGGCGCCACCAATGGTAAGGACGCGGTTTTCGACACCACCATCCTCGCCCACCAGCACCGCAAGCGCGCGGCCCTGCCCCAAATCGACGAGGCTGAACTGCGCCAGTTTCTGCTCGCGCGGCGCCACCAGCACCATCCCGGCTGCACCCGACAGGTCGGAGAGAATCGCGCTCGCCTGCTTGATCGCAGCCTCGACCGGCCCAGCTTCAGCAAGACGCGCTTCGATCGCCGCCTGTTCCTGCGCCGTGGGCTCGGCCACGCGCATCATCCCGTCGACGAAAATCCTGAGACCCGCGTCAGTCGGCATCCGCCCTGCGCTGGTGTGCGGCGCGGCGAGCAGGCCTGCCATCTCCAGATCGGCCAGCACGCTGCGGATCGAG
The DNA here is from genome assembly GCF_046452395.1 of Erythrobacter sp. W302b. Classification (NCBI taxonomy): domain Bacteria; kingdom Pseudomonadati; phylum Pseudomonadota; class Alphaproteobacteria; order Sphingomonadales; family Erythrobacteraceae; genus Erythrobacter; species Erythrobacter sp. W302b. The sequence goes on from NZ_JBKFDH010000001.1 coordinate 1,218,353, forward strand.
GCGGGCGAGAGGTTCAAGGTGCCATCCGCCGCAAGCGTTTTGGACCCGACCGGCTGCCCGCTATCAATATACCCCTCCACCACCCGGCGAAAGATTTCGCGGGCGCGCTGGGTCAGTTCGGTGACGGGGAGCGAGGTCATGGTGGCAAGCTAGAAAAACTGGCGAGGAAACTCAAATTCCGCTCGTCCTGAGCTTGTCGAAGGACCGTACTTTCTTCTAGCGCAGGGTGACTAAAGAAGAACGGCCCTTCGACAAGCTCAGGGCGAACGGGATCTTCCCGATTGGAGAACACATATGCGCCCTTCAGGACGCGCGCCCGATGAAATGCGCGCCATCACGATCGAAACCGGCTTCACCAAGCACGCCGAAGGCTCCTGCCTGATCGGTTTCGGAGACACCAAGGTGCTCTGCACCGCCAGCGTCGAGCGCGGGGTGCCGCCGTGGCTGCGCGGCAAGGGTGAAGGCTGGGTGACGGGCGAATACTCGATGCTCCCGCGCGCCACCCACACCCGCGGCGCGCGCGAGGCCGCCAAGGGCAAGCAGTCGGGTCGCACACAGGAAATCCAGCGGTTGATCGGCCGGTCCTTGCGCGCCGTGGTCGATCTCCAGAAGCTCGGTGAGCGGCAGATCACGCTCGATTGCGACGTCATTCAGGCAGACGGCGGTACCCGAACCGCCGCGATCTCGGGCGCGTGGATCGCCCTGCGCCTCGCCATCAACGGGTTGATGGCCTCGGGCGATATCAAGCATGATCCGATCACCGCGCAAGTCGCAGGCATCTCGTGCGGCATCTTCAAGGGCACGCCGGTGCTCGATCTGGATTACGACGAGGACTCGAACGCCGAGGCCGATGGCAACTTCGTGCTGCTGTCCGGCGGCAAGATCGCCGAGGTGCAGGCCACAGCCGAGGGCGCGACCTATGACGAGGAAGCCCTCCTGCGCCTCCTGCGCCTTGCCCGCATCGGCTGCGACCGCATCTTTGCCGCGCAGCTGGACGCGGTGAAATGACGCGCCGCCTCGGCTCCGGATCGCTGGTGATTGCCACGCATAATGCGGGCAAGCTGAAAGAGATTTCGGCGCTGCTCGATCCCTATGGGGTCAAGTGCCTGTCCGCCGGGTCGCTCGGCCTGCCCGAGCCGGACGAGACCGGCACCACCTTTGCTCAGAACGCCTTATTGAAGGCGCGCGCGGCGGCGGAGGCCTCGGGGCTTGCTGCGCTGGCGGACGATAGCGGCCTCAGTGTAGCGGCGCTGGATGGACGCCCCGGCGTCTACACCGCCGATTGGGCTGCGCGGCAATGGTTCGAGGGCGCTCCGGGGCGCGATTGGTACATGGCGATGGGCAAGGTTGAAGGGATGCTGGCGGAAAAGGGCGCCGACGTCGACCGTTCCGCCGCGTTCCACTGCGTGCTCGCGCTGGCATGGCCCGATGGCGAATATGCGATTTACGAAGGCCGCTGCGATGGTTCGCTGACATGGCCGCCGCGCGGGCTGCTCGGCTTTGGCTATGATCCGGTGTTCGTGCCGGTGGGCCGGACGCAGACTTTCGCGGAAATCGCGCCGGAGGAAAAGCACGCGATCAGCCACCGCGCGGACGCCTTTGCCAAGCTGGTCGCCGAACAATTCGGCTGATGCCTCAGCGCCGCGATACGGGATCGGCGGTTTCCACCCGCGCACCCCAGACATTCCCTGCAGGCCAATAGCGGCACACCAGAACGTCCTCCGATGGGGTGCGAGCAATGGCGCAGCCGACCTCGCGGGTCTGCGGCCAGATCACCTGCGTGTAATGCCCGACATCGCTCCACTGGCCGGTGCGCGAGACGTTGGGGAAATCGCCATCGCGGAAATGGCGTTTCTCTTCGACGAAGAACCCCACCATTTCCCATGGCGACCACCGATCACGCGGACCGCGCCAGAGGTTTTCGCCCTGCCCCTTGCGCCTTGCCGGCGGGGCGTGATCATAGCGGCCGCTGGCGGCAAGGTGTTCGGCCCAGTCCTGCGCGTCACGTTCCAGTTGCTCGCTCCACACCAAGGGCGTAGCGCCAGCATCGACCCGGGCCAGATTATGCGCGGTCAGAAAGTCGCGTTCGGCGGGTGACGGGTAGTGAAAGGGTTGCGGCTGCACCGGCGCGGCTGCCATAACGAGCGCAAGGCCAAAAACCCGGACAATGGTGGACACGAGACAGGACCTCCGCATGACATCGATCTATCCGCCAGTGATTAAGCGGGGCTGAAAATTTCACCGCCAACCTCCCCTGGCGCCCGCGCGCTGTATATTCACTGGCCGTTCTGCGCCAAGAAATGCCCTTATTGCGACTTCAACTCGCATGTCCGCGACAGTGTGGACGTGGCAGCCTGGCAATCGGCGTTGCTGGCCGATATGCGCGCTGAGGCCGAGCTGGCCGGCGGTGAGCCGCTGATGTCGATCTTCTTCGGCGGCGGCACGCCTTCGCTGATGCCGCCTGCGCTGGTCGATGCTCTGCTGGCCGAAGCCGAGCGACTTTGGGGTTTTGCCGAGGGTGTCGAGATCACGCTGGAAGCCAATCCTTCCTCAGTGGAAACCGCCAATTTCGCCGCGCTCGCCGCCGCCGGAATCAACCGGGTTTCGCTAGGCGTGCAGTCACTCGATGATGCCGAGCTCAAGTTTCTCGGGCGGCTGCATGGAGCCACGGAAGCGCTTGAGGCGCTCGAAACTGCGCAGGCCCATTTCGGGCGCGTGAGTTTCGATCTCATTTACGCCCTGCCCGGCCATACGCCCGAATTGTGGCATGATCGCCTGACCCGCGCGCTGGGTTTCGGCACGGGGCACCTGTCGCTCTACCAGTTGACGATCGAGCCCGGCACCCGCTTCGCCAGCGATGTTCGGCGCGGGCGGTTGGTGCCGCTCGATGATGATGAGGCGGCCGAGCTGTTCGATATCACGCAGGCGCTGACCACTGCGGCTGGGCTGCCCGCATACGAGACCAGCAACCATGCGCGCATGGGCGAACAGAGCCGCCACAACCTCGCCTATTGGCGTTATCAGGATTACGCCGGGATCGGCCCCGGCGCGCATGGGCGGCGCGGGGGTGTGGCGACGATACGGCACAAGAAGCCCGAGAACTTCCTCTCCGCCGTCGCGCGACAAGGTCACGGTATCGCCGAAGCCCGCGCCTTGGCGGTGTCCGAACAGGCGGCTGAAGCGCTCTTGATGGGGTTGCGCCTGACTGAGGGGATTGACCTCGCGGCGCTATCGACCCGCTTCGGCTTGCCCCGGGCGGGGTTGGTGGACGAGTCCGCGCTCGCCCGTCTGCAAGCACTTGGTCTGGTATGGGTTCACGGTACCCGCCTCGGGGTCGCGCCACCGGGACGAGGCCTGCTGGATGCGCTGCTCGCCGAGCTGGTCGCCGACACGCTGGTCGCGGCATGAACGGAAGCGGGCTGATCGCAGCGTGGCGCGCGCACCTTGCCGATAGCCGCCGCCGCTCGCCGCATACGGTGCGCGCCTATGTCGCTGCTGCCGAACGCCTGTTGGCAGCGGGCGGGCTGGAGGACTGGGACGCGGTCGCCCGGACCGAGGCGCACGGTTTGCGCGCCCACCTCGCCGCACGCCGGGCCGAGGGATTGGGCAATGCCAGCACCGCGCGGGAACTGTCGGCACTCAAAGCCTTCGTCGCCTTTGCGCGGGTGCAGGCGGGTGATCCCGAGCCCTCCGCCCCCCGGTTGCGAGGTCCGCGTATCAAGAAGGGGCTCCCTCGCCCTGTCACCCCGGACGAGGCGGTCAATCTCGCCGAACTGGTCGACACGCTCGCCGCCGACGATTGGATCGGCGCGCGTGACCGGGCAGTGCTGCTGCTCATGTATGGATCAGGCCTGCGGATAGCCGAGGCGCTGTCGTTAACCGGGCGCGACGCGATGCTGGGCGATGTGCTGCACATCACCGGCAAGGGCGGCAAGCAGCGGGTGGTCCCGATCCTGCCGATCACCCGCGCGGCGGTGGCGGCCTATGCGCAGGCTTGCCCCTGGCCGCTCATCCCAGGGGACCCCCTTTTTCGCGGGGCCAAGGGCGGGCCGCTTTCGCCCGCGATGGTGCAACGGGTGATGGCGCAAGCGCGCCGCGCGCTCGGTCTGCCTGAGACGGCGACGCCGCACGCGCTGCGTCACTCTTTTGCCACCCACCTGCTCAGCGCCGGGGCGGACCTCAGAAGTTTGCAGGAGCTGCTCGGCCACGCCTCGCTCGGTTCAACGCAGATCTACACCCGCGTCGATGCGGCCACCCTGCTCGAGAATTATCGCAATGCGCACCCGCGAGCGGACCGCGGTCAGTCTTGATTTTCGTGGGCCCTGACCGGTTTCCACGTCACCACGCGGTAAACATAGAACAACACCCCGGCGAGCACCATGGCAACCACGCCGTAGCCCGCCAGCTTCTCGAACCGTTCGATCAGCGGCGCTGCCGCCCGCCCGCCGAAAATCAGCACCGCGTTCCAGATGCCCGATCCGAGAAAGGTGAACAGCATGAAGCGCCAGAGCTTCATATGCGCGAGGCCTGCAGGCAGCGATACGATGGTCCGCAGGATCGGCGAGAAGCGCAGAACGAAGACGATCCCGTCACCATATTTGCGGAAAATGTCGCGCGCCTTGGTGAATTCGTCCCATTCGAAGGTCAGCCAGCGGCCCCAGCGGTCGATGATGCGCTTCAATTGCTCCTCGCTCCAGCGCACCCCGATCCAATACCAGAACAGGTTGCCCGCTACCGTGCCGAGCGTGGCGACAATCCACACGGACCAGAACGTCATCTCACCCTTGGCGACGAGCACCCCGGCGCCGCCCATGATCACCTCGGACGGGATTGGCGGAAAGATGTTCTCGGCCGCCATCAGCAGGAAAATGCCGAGGTAGCCGCCCTTGTTGAGCAGTTCGAGGAGGAAAGCGGTCATCGGGTCTCGATCTATGGTCTAGCAGGGGCAATCAGGCCGCAGCGGCACGCGCGGCAAGCCGGCGTTCGATGGCGTCCCAGATCTTGCCCGCCGTATCAGTGTTGTTGAACCGGTCAATCGCGACAATGCCCGTGGGCGAGGTCACGTTGATCTCGGTCAGCCAGTGCCCGCCAATCACGTCGATGCCAACAAAGGTGAGGCCCAGGCGTTTCAGATCCGGGCCGAGCGCCGCGCAAATCTCTTGTTCCCGCTCGGTCAGTTCCGTCTGCTGCGCCGATCCGCCCATGGCGAGGTTGGAGCGGAATTCGCCCTCGCCCGGCACGCGGTTGATCGCGCCCGCGACCTCGCCGTCGATCAGCACGATCCGCTTGTCTCCCTGCGCGACCTCGGGGAGGAAGGGCTGGACCATGTGCGGTTCGGGCCAGGTCTGGTTGAACACCTCGAACAGCGCGGTCAGGTTTTCCCCGTTCTCACCGATGCGGAAGATCGCCTTGCCGCCATTGCCGTGGATCGGCTTCACCACGATCGCGCCGTGTTTGGCCATGAAGCGCCGCACCTCGTCCACGCTGCGCGTCACCAGCGTCGGCGGCATGAAGCGGCGGTAGTTCAGCACCATCACCTTCTCAGGCGAATTGCGGACATTGGCGGGATCGTTGACTACCAGCGTCTCCGCCCCGATCCGCTCCAGCATGTGGGTTGCGGTGATATACCCCATGTGAAACGGCGGGTCCTGCCGCATCAGCACCACGTCAACATCCCGGCCAAGGTCGAGCCGCACCTGATCGCCACGCGTGAAATGGTCACCGACCACGCGCTGCACCGTCACCGGGAAGGCATGGGCGAACAGGCGGTCATCCTCGTCCAGTGTCAGGGTTTCGACGTGATATTCGTAGAGCGAATATCCGCGCGCCTGTGCGGCGAGCATCAGCGCAAAGGAGCTGTCGCCCGCGATATTGATCTGATCGATGGGGTCCATCTGGACGGCTACGCGCAATGTCATGAATTCACTCCGAGGGATCAGCCGAACGGCATCCAGGCATTTTCGATGTGGGTGGGCTTGCGGCCGGGCGCAAGCAGGATGACGTCGATGCGGACATCCTCTCCCTCGGTCGCGTAGTCCTGCCACACGCATTCAACCGCCGCGGCCACGCGCTTGAGCCGGCGCTCGTCAATCGCGTCGGCGAGTGCAACGCTGCGCGCGCGCCATTTGACTTCGACGAAGGCGACAAGGCCGCTGCGGCGCGCGATCAGATCGATCTCGCCGGCCTTGGTCTTGACCCGCTCTGCCACCACCCGCCAGCCAGCTTGGGCGAGGAACATGGCCGCCTCGGCCTCTCCCTCGCGCCCGCGCTGATCAGCGTCGCGGCGACTTTCGGGACTGCGACCCGCGCTCATTCGCCCTTCAGCTCCAGCGCGCGGGCATAAAGCGTTGCGCGGTCGATGCCCGAGGCCTTGGCAACGATCCCCGCCGCCTTCCCCGGCCCCGCAGCCGTGAGCGCTGCCCTGAGCATGGCATCGGCATCAAGCACCGGTGCCTCCGCCTCTGACGGCGGGCCGATCAACAGCACGATCTCACCCTTGGGCGGGTGCGCGGCGTAATGCGCGGCAAGGCTGGCGGCGGTGCCACTGCGGCACTCCTCGTGCAGCTTGGTAAGTTCGCGCGCCACCGCCACCTCACGGTCCGGCCACAGCTCAGCAATGGCGCACAAGGCGCGTTCGAGCCGCGGGGCGGTTTCGTAGAACACCAGCGTTGCCGCGACATCGGCGAGCCCTGCCAAGACCTCGCTGCGAGCCTTGTCCTTGACCGGCAGGAAGCCGGCAAACAGGAAGCGGTCGCTCGGTAACCCCGCGATCGAAAGCGCCGAAACCGCCGCGCAGGCACCGGGGATGCTCACGACATTGACGCCCGCTGCACGCGCCTCGCGCACGAGACGAAAGCCCGGATCGGAAATCAGCGGCGTGCCCGCATCGCTCACCAACGCAACCGGCATACGCCTCGCTTCGTCGATGATCCACGAGCGGGTTTCGGGCGAGGCGTGATCGTCGAGCCGCTGAAGCCGCCCCTTGATCCCGAAATGTTTCAACAGCTTGCCGGTCACCCGCGTATCCTCGCAGGCGATCATCGCAGCCCCCTGCAACACGCCGAGCGCGCGCAGGGTAATGTCGCCAAGATTGCCAATCGGGGTTGCAACGATATACAGCCCGGGCTCGGGCATGTTTGCGGGAATGGATGGCAGCTCCACGGTCATCGATCTGTCCATGGAGCACGACTGAGGGGTCGGCAAGAATGAAGCTTTGGAACACACCGGATTGGACCGGTTGGCTGATGGATGCGGCCCGGCGGCTGCGGGGGCGCAATGTCGCGCTCGCCGGAGCGGCGATGCTTGCGGCAGGCTGTCAGGTGATCCCCAAGACCGACGTTGCCACGGCCCCGCCGCCCGCACCCGCGCCCGAGCCTTCGGCGACCGCGCTCCCCACCGATACCGGCCGCCACCGCATCGCGTTGCTGGTGCCCTTGAGCGGCGATACCGCGCCGGTCGGTCAGGCGATTGCCAATGCCACCACGATGGCATTGCTCGATACCACCGCCGACAACCTGCGCATCACCACCTATGACACCTCCGAAGGCGTGGCGACGGCGGCGCGCAAAGCCATTGCGGACGGAAACAAGCTGATCCTCGGCCCGCTGACCGCCGACGCCGTTCCCGCTGTCCAGGCCGCAGCGCGCCCTGCGGGCGTGCCGGTGATTGCCTTTGCCAATGACGCTGCGGTTGCCGGGCCGGATGTCTTCGTCATCGGCCACATGCCGGAACAATCAATCCGCCGCACGGTCGCCTTCGCGCGGGGGCGCGGTGCGGCGCGCTTTGCCGTCCTCGTGCCTGAGGGCGATTATGGCGCGCGTGCCTTCTCGGCCTTGGAAAACGCGCTGCGGGATTACGGGGGGACGCTGGTGCGCAGAGAAAGCTATGCGCGCGGCAACACTTCTATTGTCAGCGCGGCGGCGAGGCTGCGGGCTGCCGGCGGCTTTGACACCGTGCTGGTCGCCGACAGCGCCCGGCTCGGGATCGACGCTGCGGGCGAATTGCAGCGCGGCGCGCGCACCCGTGCGCGCATCCTTGGCACCGAATTGTGGAGCGGTGATTCCGCCCTCGCCCGCGCCCCGGCGCTGGAAGGCGCGCTGTTCGCGGCGGTTTCGGACCTGCGCTACAGGCGCTTCGCCGATAGCTACGCCGCCCGCTTCGGAGCGCAGCCTTACCGGGCGGCGACCTTGGGCTATGACGCGGTGCTGCTGACCTTGCGTGTCGCGCGCGACTGGAAGGTCGGCTCGCCCTTCCCCAAGGCTGAGCTTTACGACAAAGGCGGCTTTCTCGGTGTGGACGGCGCGTTCCGCTTCGCCCGCAATGGTGTGATCGAACGCGCGCTTGAAGTGCGTGAGGTCAAGGGCGGCGAGGTCACCCCGGTGGACCCCGCCCCCACCGGCTTCGGCAAGTGAGTAAAACCACGGGGGGTGGCTTGTGAGGCTGCGCGCAGAGGGCCTATAACCCGCGCATGGCCGATACCACCCCCGACGATCTCTTTGCCAATACCCCCACCTCCAGCGGCGATTACAACGCCTCCGCGATCGAGGTGCTCGAAGGCCTGGAGCCTGTTCGCCGCCGTCCCGGCATGTATATCGGCGGCACGGATGACCGCGCCTTCCACCACCTCGCAGCCGAGGTGCTCGACAACTCCATGGACGAAGCGGTGGCGGGCCACGCGACCCGGATCGAGGTGCGGCTCGACGAAGGCAACCGACTGACCATCGCCGATAACGGGCGCGGGATGCCGGTTGACGAACACCCCAAGTTTCCCGGCAAATCGACGCTCGAGGTGATCCTCTCGACGCTCCACTCTGGCGGCAAGTTCTCGGGCAAAGCCTATGCCACCAGCGGCGGCTTGCACGGCGTGGGCATTAGCGTCGTCAACGCGCTGTCGGCGCATACCCGGGTCGAGGTTGCGCGGGATAAGCAGCTCTACGCACAGGAGTTTTCGCGCGGGATCACGCAAGGGCCGTTGCAGATGCTCGGCGCGACGCCGAACCGGCGCGGCACCACGGTCACTTTCGTCCCTGACGAGGAGATTTTCGGCGACCGCAAGTTCAATCCCAAGCGGTTGTTCAAACTGGCGCGTTCGAAGGCCTATCTGTTCGCGGGCGTCGAAATCCGCTGGAAATGCGCGCCCTCATTGGCGAGCGAGGATGTGCCCGCCGAGGCCGTGTTCAAGTTCCCCGGCGGCCTCGCCGATCATCTCGCCGAACAGGTCGGCACGCGCGAATGTGTCACAGCCCAGCCCTTCACCGGCTTGCAGGAATTCCCGATGGTGGACGGGCTCGGGCAAGGTCGGGCCGAGTGGGCGATTGCCTGGCCGCTTTATTCCGATGGCTCGACGAGCTGGTACTGCAACACCGTGCCGACGCCGGATGGCGGCACGCACGAGCAGGGCCTGCGCACTGCTCTGACGCGCGGCCTCAGAGCCTTCGGCGAGCTGGTCGGCCAGAAGAAGGCCAAGGACATCACCGCCGATGACGTGATGACCGGCGCCGAGGTGATGCTCTCCGTCTTCATCCGTGATCCGCAATTCCAGTCACAGACCAAGGATCGGCTCACCTCGCCCGAGGCTGCAAGGCTGGTCGAGAACGCGGTGCGCGACCACTTCGACCACTTCCTCACCGACAATATGGAGCGCGGGAAAGCCCTGCTCGGTGAAGTGATGGAGCGGATGGACGAGCGCCTGAAGCGCAAGCAGGAACGCGAGATCAAGCGCAAGACTGCCACCAACGCCAAGAAGCTTCGCCTGCCCGGCAAGCTCACGGATTGCTCCGGCGAAGGTGGTCGTGAGACCGAGCTGTTCATTGTCGAAGGCGACAGCGCGGGCGGCAGCGCCAAGCAGGCGCGTGACCGCAAGAGCCAGGCGATCCTGCCGATCCGCGGCAAGATCCTGAACGTCGCCAGCGCCACCGCCGACAAGATCCGCGCCAACTCGGAAATCGCCGACCTCGCGCTGGCGCTGGGCTGCGGCACGCGCAAGGACTGCAACGCCGACAATCTGCGCTACGACCGCATCATCATCATGACCGACGCGGACGTCGACGGCGCGCATATCGCGACGCTGCTGATGACCTTCTTCTTCCAGGAAATGCCGGACATCGTCCGCAGGGGGCACCTGTTCCTCGCCCAGCCGCCGCTCTACCGCCTGACCGCTGGCAAGGAGAGCCGCTACGCGCGTGACGAGGCCGCGCGCGCCGAATTGGAAGCGACCGTGTTCAAGGGCAAGAAAGTCGAAGTCGCCCGCTTCAAGGGTCTGGGCGAGATGAACCCGCAGCAATTGCGCGAAACGACGATGGCGCCCGAAACGCGCGGGCTGATCCGCATCACCTTGCCGCAGGAGTTCGAGGACCGGGCTGGAATAGCGCGCCTGGTTGACGAGCTGATGGGCCGCAACCCCGAACACCGCTTCAACTTCATCCAGAACCGCGCGGGCGAGATTGACCGCGATCTGATCGACGCGTGATCTAGGCGAAGGCGGTTTCGGCCCGCACCCGCTTCCACACCAGCACGAAGAGCGCGATCAGCAGCAGCGGCATGATCGGCACCCCGGCATTGATCGCCAGCGGACGGGCAAAGGCCACGGCGGCGAAGGTCGCAGCGATGGTGATCCGCTCCCAATCACCAAACCCCTCGGTCCGTCCGCGCGCGAACAGGTAGGCGAGCGGAACGGCGGTCAGCACCATATCGTAATCGAGCACGAAGGGCGTGGCGAGCGGCGCGCCTGCCAGCACCAAGGCGCCCATGCCGGGCGTGAAGCCGCGTCGCCAGCACGCCGCTGCCACCACCGACGCCACAGCGAGCGTGACGCCAACCTGGAGCGCCATCGCGAGGCCGCTCGGGGCACCGATCAGGCGCAGGCCCGCGAACAGGCTCACCATCTTGGCGAAGCCGATCGTGCCGTTGTCGGTTGCGCTGCTGGCGGTCTGAGTGATGGCGAGCCAATCCGCCCACACCTGCGGCCCGAACATCAGCGCCGCCAGCCCCGCGAGCCCCAGCGCCGCTCCGCCCGCGCTTGCAATCGTGCGCCACTGCCCGCTCGCCAGCAGCGCCACCGGCACCAGCAGGCCGAGCTGCGGCTTGATCGTTGCCAGCCCGATCAGCACGCCCGCGAGCCAGGGCCGCTCCCGCACCAGCAACAATCCGCCGCCGAGCAGAGCCGCCACCAGAAAGGAGGTCTGGCCGTGGGTCAGCGTGACGATCACCGGTGGGAAAGCCGCGATCAGCACCAAGGCCGGGCCCTTGAGCCCGAGCGCCGCGAACCACGCGCGCACCGCGGCAAAAAAAGCGCCGCCTGTCAGCGCCAGCCAGACGGCCAGCGCCGGGAAATAGGGCAAGAAACCGAGCGGCCAGACGAAGGACAGAAAGCTCGGCGGGTAAAAGAACGCGGTATATTCCCCCGGCAGGGTGTAGAATTCGCGCTGCGCGGCGACATGGGCGAGCGTGTCATAGACATTCGTGCCAGCCACTAGCATCCGGCCCGATGTCCAGAAGCTGATGAAATCCGTGCCGATCAGAAAGCCGTTGCGGTCGATTCCGTTGGTCGACGTCAGCAGCAGGAACGCGAGGGTCGCTCCATTGACCAGCGCAAGGAGCACAAGATAGCCGCGCGCCCGCTCCGCGCCGAGCCATTCTGCCTTGCGAAGAACGTCCCATCCCATGCCGCCTCCCTGCCGCGCGCTCGCGGCCATGTCCATTGTCGGGGAGCGCTGGCATGTGGGGAAATTCCGTGGCAGCTTTGGCTGGCAGCCACAGGTGGGAGAGAACCGAGATGCGCCAAGTCCTTGCAACGCTCGCTGCGGGAGCGCTGGCCCTGACCGCAACACCCCTTGCGGCGCAGGTCGAGCCCCCCGCCACAGCCACCGCCGCCGAGCAGACGCCGCTTGAAATGCGCGCCGATCAGGTCGTGGCCCTGCTCAATGGGAAGGCCGATCCCGCCGACATTTTCACCGCAGGCTTTCGTGCGGCCGTTGCCGATGCCCAAATCGTGACCTTGAGCGCGAGCCTGGTGGCGCAGTTCGGTCCGGCGACCGAGGTTGCCTTGCTGGCGCCGACCGAAGGCACGCGGGCCGCTCTCGAGATCCGCTTCGCACGCGGACTGGCCAAGGGGGGCATTGCCATCGATCCGGCCGATAACAACCGCGTGAACGAACTGCGCTTTACGAGTGTGGATTCGCTTGCCATCGCGGATGACAGCCCTGCGAAGATCGCCGCCGATCTGGCCGCGCTACCGGGCAGCGTCAATGCGTGGTTCGGCCCGCTGGATGGTGGAGCGCCGGTGATCAGCCGCAATGCCGAGCAGCCCCTCGCACTGGGATCGGCCTTCAAGCTGTATGTGCTCGCCGCGCTGGCCGAGGATGTGAAGGCAGGTCGTCGCCAGTGGAGCGACGTCGTGCCGCTGACCGAGACAAGCTACCCCAGTGGGCGCTTGCAGGACTGGCCCAAGGGTGCGCCGGTCACACTCCACACCCTCGCCAGCCTGATGATTTCGATCAGCGACAACACCGCGACCGACCAACTGATCAAAGTGCTTGGCAAGGCGCGCATCCTCAAACTGATGAAGGATAGCGGTCACGCCGATCCGGGCGCGAACGATCCGTTCCTGACCACCAAGCAGCTGTTCGTCCTCAAAGCCAGTGATGCCCAGACCCTCGCTGATTGGCGGAGTGGTGACTCTGCGAAACAGGCGATTATCGAGGCCATGCAGGTGGCGAAGGAAGACCCCTCACTCGACCAGATCAACGCCGCCTTCGCCAATGGCCCCAAGGCGCTCGACATCGAATGGTTCGCCTCACCCGCCGATCTCGCCAAGCTGTTCGCTTATATGCGCCGCACTGCCGATCCGCGCGTGTTCGCGATCATGGCGATCAGCCCTTCAGCCACGGCGGCAATCAAGGCGAATTGGCGCTATATCGGCTTCAAGGGCGGCAGTGAGCCGGGCGTGATCAACCTGACCTGGCTGCTGACCGACACGGCCGGGCGCGATTGGGCGCTGACGCTGGGGTGGAACAACCCCGAGGCGGTCGTGGACGAGGGCAAGCTGGAAGGCATCGCGCAGCGCATTCTGCTGCTGCCTCGCTGATTTGCCAGCCTCCACCCCCTTGCACCCGCGCCGCCCGCCCCTTATCGCTGGCGCCTGAAATTCAGTCTCACAGGAAAACCGATGACCGATCAGCAGCGTTTCGAAGGCACCAAGTCCTATATCGCGACCGAAGACCTCAAGGTCGCGGTCAATGCCGCCGTGATGCTGCGCCGCCCGCTGCTGGTGAAGGGCGAACCCGGCACCGGCAAGACCGTGCTGGCGCATGAAATTGCCAAGGCGCTCAACGCCCCGCTGATCGAGTGGAACATCAAATCGACCACCAAGGCGCAGCAGGGCCTCTACGAATATGACGCGGTCGCCCGTCTGCGCGACGGCCAGCTGGGCGACGAGCGCGTCCACGACATCCGCAACTACATCAAGAAGGGCAAGCTGTGGGAGGCTTTCACCTCCGAACAGCTTCCCGTCCTCCTGATCGACGAGATCGACAAGGCCGATATCGAGTTCCCGAATGACCTTTTGCAGGAACTCGACCGGATGAGCTTCGATGTGTACGAAACGCAGGAGCGGATCGCGGCCAAGGAACGCCCGATCGTGGTCATCACCTCGAACAACGAGAAGGAGCTGCCCGACGCCTTCCTGCGCCGCTGCTTCTTCCACTACATCAAGTTCCCCGACCGCGAGACGATGCAGGAGATCATCGACGTCCACTTCCCCGGCATCCAGAAGGTGCTGGTGAAGAAGGCGATGGATATCTTCTACGACCTGCGCGAAGTGCCGGGCCTCAAGAAGAAGCCCTCGACCTCCGAATTGCTCGACTGGCTGAAGCTGCTGCTGAACGAGGATATGCCGCTGGAGGTGTTGCAGAACAGCAATCCGGCGAGCGCGATCCCGCCACTGCACGGCGCCTTGTTGAAGAACGAACAGGACATCATGCTGTTCGAACGCCTCGCGTTCATGGCACGGCGCAACCCGTCCTAAGGCGCGCAGGGCGGGTCAGGAGCCCGCCCTCACGCTTCAATCGAAGCTGTAAGCCAGCTCGAAATTGCCCCAGCGCTTGCCGCCCAGCACCAGCGGGACGTAGACATTGCGCACCACCACATAGCTGTCGCCATCGTTCTCCTGACGATAGACCGCCATCATGTAGGGCGCGGCCGAGACTTTGGCCTTGCGGTCGATGGCCTCGAGCATGATCCGCCCATTGCGGCAGAACTGCGTATCGTGATTGACGTCACCCGTCGGCGTGCGGGAGCGATCGGTGAGATGGGTGGGCAGGAAGCCGTTCATGTCGGTGCAGGCAGCGGCCAGCACACGCGGATCGCTCGCAGTGGCGCGGTCGAGGAAGGGGCGCCATTCGGCATGGGCCCAGTCCGTCAGCCGGGTGCGATAGAGCTGGGGATTGGTGCCGGGGACAGGCTGGTAATCCGTATCGAACAGCGCTGACATCGTCACCGCGCCGCGGGCCAGTGCTGCCTCGGTATGCGCGACAAGCTCCTGCATCATAGTCTGGGCCTGTGCGACCATGACGCTGTCTTCCGGCGAGAGCCCGGCGTGAACGATGCGGTCGAACATCTCGCTCGCAGTGATTTCCAGGTCTTCCATCTTGCGATGCGCGCCGTGCAAGCGGTCTTCGTTGCTGCGCGCGGCCGCATCGTAGCTGGTCAGCACGCGCTGCACCTTGTCGACATGGTTGCTGATCGTGCCGGTCGAACGGGCAATGACATCATTCTGCTTGTCGACCTCCTCGACGAGGCTGCCGACATTGGCGAGACTGCTTTCGATACGGGCCACGCTGGCACGCGCCTCGCCACTGGCTTTCGCGCCCGCCTCGATCCGCCCGATCACTTCCTCTGCCTCGCCGCCCAGCGCGTCGATAGTGGCCGCGATCTCCTCGGTCGCCTTGCGGGTGTCGCTGGCGAGACTTTTGACCTCGGCGGCGACCACCGCGAAGGTACGCCCGGCTTCGCCTGCCCGCATCGCTTCGATGGTGGCATTGAGCGCGAGGATGTTGGTTGTCTCGGCAATGTTGTCGATGTCCTGCGCAGAACGGCGCACCTGTTCCATCGCGGCGGAGAAGCTGGTGACGTGCTGGCCGAGCGTATCGACCAACTCGATCAGACCGGCAATCTGGCCGAGTGAGGACTGGATCAGCGCCGTGCCTTCGTTGAGGCGCTCGATCGCGCGTTCCGACAAAAGCCGTGCCTCGTCGCTGGCCTGCGAGACCTTGCTCTGGTCGGCCTCAAGCGCGCGCACGGTTTCGGCCAGCGCCTCGTGCTCGGATCGCAGGGACTTGGAGGAGGCGATCACCGCCTCCACCACCCCGGCCACATCGGTGCAGCCCACGGTCACGGCGCCGCAGCTTTCCGGGATCATCGCCAAGGCTTGGGCGTTGGCGGTGTCGATAGCGATCTGATGCATTGCGCAAGCGGCCTTTGTTGGGTGCACCGAATGTCTAGCCGCAGGATGGTAAGCGAAGCGTTAAAGGGGGGCGATCTGCCTGCCAAGAATGAGGCTGGTCAGGCTTCACGCCGCGGGTTAATCACCAGCCCATGTTCTTCAATTTCATCGACGAGCTTCGCGCGGCCGGTATCGGCGCCAGTTTCAAAGAGCACCTCACCTTGCTTGAGGCGCTCGACAAGGATGTCATCGATCAGACGCCCGAGGCCTTCTACTACCTCTCCCGCGCCACCTTCGTGAAAGACGAAGGCCTGCTCGACCGGTTCGATCAGGTGTTCCACAAGGTGTTCAAGGGGATCATGACCGATTACGGGCAAAACCCGGTCGACATCCCCGAAGACTGGCTGAAAGCGGTCGCCGAGAAGTTTCTGACGCCCGAGGAAATGGAAGCGATCAAGTCGCTCGGCGATTGGGACGAGATCATGGAGACGCTGAAGAAGCGGCTCGAAGAACAGGAAAAGCGCCACCAGGGCGGCAACAAGTGGGTCGGCACCGGTGGCACCTCGCCGTTCGGCAATTCGGGCTACAACCCCGAAGGCGTGCGCATCGGCGGCGAGGCGCGCCACGGCAAGGCGATCAAGGTCTGGGAAAAGCGCGAGTTCAAGAACCTCGACAACACCAAGGAGCTTGGCACCCGCAATATCAAGATGGCGCTGCGCCGTTTGCGCCGTTTCGCCCGCGAAGGCGCGCAGGATCAGCTCGACATTGACGCCACGATCAAAGGCACGGCCAAGCAGGGCTGGCTCGACATCCACATGCGCGCCGAGCGCCGCAATGCGGTGAAGCTGCTGCTGTTCCTCGATGTCGGCGGGTCGATGGACCCCTTCATCAAGCTGGTCGAGGAATTGTTCAGCGCGGCCACCAGCGAATTCAAGAACATGGAGTTCTTCTACTTCCACAACTGCCTCTACGAAGGCGTGTGGAAGGATAACAAGCGCCGCTGGCAGGAACGCACCAAGACCTGGGACGTCCTCCACAAGTACGGCCACGATTACAAGATCGTCTTCGTCGGCGACGCGGCGATGAGCCCCTATGAGGTCACGCACCCGGGCGGCTCGGTCGAGCACATGAACGAGGAAGCGGGCGCGGTGTGGTTGCAGCGCGTCACCAACACCTATCCCGCGACCGTGTGGCTCAATCCGGTGCCGGAGAAGCAGTGGAACTATTCGCAGTCGACCAAGATGATCAAGCAGCTGATGGGCGACCGGATGTATCCCCTGACACTGGACGGGCTGGACGATGCGATGCGGGAGCTGAGCCGCAAGCACGGGGCTTGAGGCCAAGTTTTCTCCTCTATCCGTCACCCTGAACTTGTTTCAGGGTGACGGTTAGAGGATGCGTTACCCCGCCACACCCGCTTGGAAGCCGTCCACCTCAAACGCGAAGCCTTCGATCCCCGCACGGGCTGGCGGATGTGGCTCGACGCGTTCCTGCTGTTCAGCGGCTTGCTGGTGACGCTGGTGCAGCCTGCCCGCGCGCCAGACTAGCCGTCCTTCTGGTCCAGCTCGGCGTCCAGATGCAGGCTGCACCGCCAGAAGAAGAACGCCGGCACCAGCCCTAGCACCGCCGCGCCGTAAAGCACATAACGCACCGAATCCGCGCCGAAGCTTGGTTGCAGCCAGTCCGAAAGCATCCCGAAGAACAAGGGCCCCAGCCCCAGCCCGATCAGGTTCTGGAAGAACAGTAGGCTCGCTGCCGCAATGGCCCGCGCGCGGACCGGCACGAGGCCCTGTGCGGCGGAATAGGTCGGGCCGTAGTAGAACGAGTTGAACACCGTCGGGATGAACAGCAGTGCCAGGGCCAAGGGCCAGCTCGGGGCGTGATAGGCTGCGATCGCGATCGGAACGGCGAGCGCCATGCCGATCGCGGGGGCGCTCAGCACGTGGCGGCGGTTGATCGCACCGAACCGGTCGGCGAGATAGCCGCCCGCCCATGTGCCGAGAATACCCGCGACCCCGCCCAGCAGCCCGAACCACAGCCCCACCTGCCCCGGGGTCAGTTCATGGGTGCGCTGGAAGAAGATCGTGGTCCAGGTCGTCTTGCCATAAGCCAGAAATGACGCGGCCGACCCGGCAATCAGCAGCAGCACGAAAGCGCGCGACCGCATGACCTCCGCCACCGCCTGTCCCAGCGGCAGGGCGGCGGGTTGGCTCTTGCCGCGCAGAATCGCGGCCGCATCGCTGTGCCGGGGGTCCTTGATCACGAGCAGCACCACCAAGGCGAGCGCGACGCCCGGCAGGCCGACAATCACGAACGCCTCGCGCCAACCGACATAATCGGCGAGCGTCCCGCCAATCATCATGCCCAAGAGCGTTCCGACCGGAATGCCGAGCGAGTAGAAGGCGAGCGCCGAAGCGCGCTTTTCGGGTGGCACCATGTCGCTGATCAGCGAGTGCGCCGGCGGCGTGCACCCCGCCTCGCCTACCCCTACGCCGATGCGGGCGAGCAGCAGCTGCGCAAAGTTCTGCGCCAGCCCGCACAGCGCCGTCATCGCCGACCAGACCGCCAGGGCGAGCGCGATCACCTTGGGCCGGCTCGTCGTCCCGCGATCGGCAAAGCGCGCGATGGGGATGCCGAGAACCGTGTAGAACAGCGCAAAGGCCAGTCCCGTCATCAACCCGATCTGAGTGTCGCTGAGGTCAAGGTCGCGGGCAATCGGCTCGGCCAGAATGTTGACGATCTGGCGGTCGATGAAATTGAAGACATAGACGACCAGCAGGATCCACAGGGTGATCCTGACCGATTGCGTGCCGGAGGCGGTGCCCGCCGTGGTTGCCATGTCGTGTTCTCTCCCATCGGTGACGGTTCATCCGCCATCCGTTGTTGTAGCATTGCCCGGTCATCGCCGGCGCATTGACGCCGCAATGACTGGAATGACGTCAATCAGTAAAGCAGGTGCGGCCGCACTGCGGCAATCCAGGCGGCTTCGTCATGTGACGTCATGGCGTCAAGCTCGTCCGGCGTCGAACCCGGATTGTCGACCCATTCCCGCAAGCCCGGGCCGCCGTTGATGACGTCAATTGCGAGCCGGTCGAGTTCGTATTCGTAAGGGAAATCGCGCCACAACGGGTAATCGGGATAGAGCAGTCGGATCGCCTTGAATGCCAAGGCCTGAAGCCGCCACGGCTTGAAAGCAGCGTGATCGTAGAAGGTATTTTCTGCATGAATCATCAATGCATTACAGAGCATACCTTTGTGCTTGTGGAAGGTCGGCTCGAACCAGCATTCCCGGATCGCGCAGCCCTCAAGCCACTGGGGCGCGAGCTTTCGCATGACCTTCAGCACACCGCCCGCGTCAATATCGGGCGCGCCGAACAGCACCTCCAAGGGCCGCGTGGTGCCGCGGCCCTCTGACAGCGTGGTGCCTTCCAGCATCACGGTGCCAGCATAGCAGCGCGCCATGTTCACATTGGCGGCATTGGGCGAAGGGTTGATCCACAGGCGTGACGTCGGCCACCCGAAGCCCGGCATGGCGTCTGGCTCCCAGCCCTCCATCGCCACCACCTTGTAGGCGACGTCGAGACTGAAATGCTCGATGAACCAGTGGCCCATCTCCCCCATGGTGAGGCCGTGGCGCATGGGCATCGGCGCGGCGCCGACAAAGCTCTCCTGCCCCGGCACCAGCAGCGTCCCTTCGACCGGGCGGCCGGCGGGATTGGGGCGATCCAGCACCCACACTTCCTTGCCCGCCTTGGCGGCTTCCTCAAGCAGATAGAGCAGCGTGGTGACGAAGGTGTAGATCCGG
Source organism: Erythrobacter sp. W302b (assembly GCF_046452395.1). Classification (NCBI taxonomy): domain Bacteria; kingdom Pseudomonadati; phylum Pseudomonadota; class Alphaproteobacteria; order Sphingomonadales; family Erythrobacteraceae; genus Erythrobacter; species Erythrobacter sp. W302b. The sequence continues at coordinate 1,237,597 of NZ_JBKFDH010000001.1, forward strand.
CAGCCCAGATCCTGAAGGTCGAACAGGAATACATCCGCGCTCGACATCATCTGGCCGGTGGGGCGGCGCACCTCGCCATAAAGCGAGAAGATCGGGATGCCGTATCGCGGGTCCATCTCGTCCGCGGTCTCGACCATGTTGTCCTGCTTGTCGCCCTTCAGCCCATGCTGCGGGCCGAAGGCACTGTTCACCGGCACGCCCGCCGCGATCAGCGCGTCGAGGCTATGGGTGAGATCCGCCGTCACACTGGCCGGATGCGCCACCAGGGCAACGCGGCGGCCCTGCAATTGGCGGAGGAGTTCGGGGTCGGCCAGCAGCCGGTCGATGCCTGTCTTCATCTGCCTAGCGTTGGATCAGCGCGTTATGAAAGGCAATCGCTTTGCGCGGTGACGGGAACATTGCGCCCCCTCGCCTTGTTACAGACATATGGACACAGACTGGACACCGATAGCCATCGCCGCGGGATGGGCGATTATCCTTGGCGGCGCGGGCGGCGCGCTGACCGAGATCGGCCAATGGTATCGCAATCTGCGCAAGCCGCCGTGGCAGCCGCCTGACTGGCTGTTCGGACCCGCTTGGACGATTATTCTCGGGCTGGCGGGCTGGAGCTTCTATATCGGTTTGACCCAAGCCCCCACGCCTGAGGCTCGCGCCGGAGTATGGGCGCTGTTCATCGTGAACTTCGTGCTCCATTTTCTGTGGTCGCCCCTGTTCTTCAAGCTGAAGCGGCCCGACTGGGCTCTCGCCGAGAATGTGTTCCTGTGGCTGTCGGTGACCTCGCTGATGGTGGTGCTGCCGCGCCTCGCAGGGGACAGCTTTGCCCGTTGGCTGAACGTGCCCTATTTCGTGTGGGTCAGCTTCGCCTTCGTACTCAATCTGAAAATCGTGCAGCTCAACCGCCCGTTCGGCTCGGAAGCGACCGCGCCCTAGCGTTCGACGATTAGCTGGCGGTTGGCTTCGGAGTGAAACTCCGGCTTGCCGGGCGGGAAGGCGAGGGCCCAATATTGCTTGCCGCCATCGGCATGTTCGACAATCGCGTTGAGGGCGACTTGGGCGGGCGCGGGCAGATCAGCAGCGATGCTGACCTTCAGCGCCAGACCCTGTTCGTCGTGAACGCAGGCGATGGCAATGGCATCCACCGGTGCATCACGCATCCCTTCGCGGAACGAGTCGAAATCATACGCGGCCCAGCGTCCTGAAGGTGAGAGATTGAACTCGCGATAGGCCGTGCCGCCCAGTGGCTGCCAGAAAATCTCGAAACAGGTTGTCTTCCACAGATCGTCCTTACGCTCCGGCGCGGCGTGCGGCGGCACGATGATCGCCGGAACATGCCCGTCGAGCCGGAATTCCGCCTCGCAGCCGAGGGGAGTGGCCGTGATCGAGGCGGTGACAGCGCGGATCGGGCCGAGATCACAGGCGACGTGGAGCATGAGCGGGTGCATCACCCGTTACTGCCCTTGCGCCCTGCCCCCGGCAAGCCACTTCCCGTCACGCCTGCGCACTGGTAGGGCCCCGCGCCATGAGCACTTACGATTCAGCCCTCCTCCGCCTGCTCGACGAGCGTGGCTACATCCATCAGTTGACCGACGCAGCCGGGCTTGATGCCCTGGCCGCAAAGCAGATCGTGCCGGGCTATATCGGGTTCGACGCAACCGCGCCCTCGCTTCACATCGGTTCGCTGGTGCAGATCATGATGCTGCGCCGCTTGCAGCAGACCGGGCACAAGCCGATCGTGCTGATGGGCGGAGGCACAACCCGGATCGGCGATCCCACCGGCCGCGACGAGAGCCGCAAGATGCTCACCGACGAGACGATCGAAGCGAACATCCAATCGATCTTCACTGTCTTTGATAAGCTGTTGAAATTCGGCGATGGGCCGACCGATGCCGTCATGGTCAACAATCACGATTGGCTGGGCAAGTTGGGCTACATCGAACTGCTGCAACAGGTTGGCACGCATTTCACCATCAACCGGATGCTGACCTTCGACTCGGTCAAGCTCAGGCTTGAGCGCGAGCAGCCGATGACCTTTCTCGAATTCAACTACATGATCCTGCAAGGCTATGATTTCAGACATTTGTCGCGTGAGCTTGGCGTGCGCTTGCAAATGGGGGGAAGCGATCAGTGGGGCAATATCGTCAACGGGATGGAACTCGGTCGGCGCATGGACGGGGCCGATCTGTTCGGGCTTACCACGCCGCTGCTGACGACGGCTGACGGTGCGAAGATGGGCAAAACCGCGGCGGGTGCGGTTTGGCTGAACGAGGATCAACTGCCCGCCTATGATTTCTGGCAATACTGGCGCAACGTCGATGATCGTGATGTCGGCAAGTTCCTGCGGCTGTTTACCGACCTGCCATTGGATGAGATAAATCGCCTGGAAACGCTTGAAGGCGCAGAGATAAATTCGGCCAAGGTCGTGCTTGCCAACGAAGTCACCAGGCTGGTGCGCGGCGAAGATGCCGCCGTCCGGGCCGAGGCTACTGCGCGCGAAACCTTTGCCGGCTCGGGTGCGGGCGAGGATTTGCCCACGCTTGCGGTTGGCACGGAGGGGATGCGCTTGGCCGCGCTGCTCACCGCTCTGGGCCTCACAGCATCAGGGGGGGAAGCCAAGCGCAAACTCGCCGAGGGTGCGGTTAAGCTCGAGGGTGAGACTGTAACGGATCCTGCGCAACTCATCCTACCGGCGGAGGGGGAGACGCTGCGGGTCAGCCTCGGCAAAAAGCGTCACGCGCTGGTGCATCGCTAAACCTCCGAATTTTTACGAATTGTCAGCCTTTCTGCTGCATTCCCTCTTTGTGCCCAGACGGAGAGAAGGAACGCATCACGTGACGGGTGGAGCAAATCTCAGCGTTACCGAAATGCGGCGCGCGGCGCGGCATCCGGTCGATTTCCCGGCGATTGTCGAGCACTTCGTGCACGGCGATCTGCATCTGCACGTCTGCAACCTTTCAGCCCATGGCTTCATGGTCGACAATGCCACGCAACTTCAGCGAGGCGACCGTATCATCATCCGTCTGCCGGTCGTGGGCCGGATCGAGGCCTATGTGATCTGGACGCGGGATACCCGTGCGGGCTTGCAGTTCGAGCGGATCATCCGGCTCGACGATTTCGTCGGCATCATCGACCAGCTTCAACCCAATCCGCGCCTGCGCCGCTCGCGATAGAGCAGCCTTAGGCCGCGCAAGTTTCACATGCTTGGCAGCGGCCCTGCGGCCTGCCATGGCGCAGCCGTGACCGAACCAACCTCTCCGCTACAGATCGGCGATTACCGGCGTTACTGGCTTGCCCGCTTCATGGCGGTGTTCGCCACGATGTCGATGGTGGTGCTGCTCGGCTACCAGCTCTACGAAGTCGCACGCGACGATTACGGCATGAGCGTGGCCGAGGCCTCGTTCCAGTTGGGCTTGCTGGGGCTGGCACAATTTATCCCGCTGTTTGTGCTGACGCCTGTGGCAGGCCTCGCTGCTGATCGATTCGACCGGCGCCATGTCGCGGCCTTTGCCAACGGGATCGATGGCTGTGTGGCGGTGATCCTGGCGCTGGCGACCTGGGCCGATGCGCTCAACATCCCGATCCTGTTCAGCCTTGCCGCGGCGCATGGCGCAGCGCGGGTGTTTGTCGGCCCCTCGATGAGCGCGATTGCGCCCAATATCGTGCCGCCCGCCCTTCTCCCGCGCGCCATCGCCCTATCGTCAATCGCGTGGCAGACTGCGAGCGTTGCAGGCCCCGCGATAGGCGGGGTGATCTTTGCCGAGGCAGACTGGCTGCCGCACGCGATGTCCGCCGGATTGCTGGGCGCGGCGATGGTGCTGATTCTCACGGTCCGGCCGATCAAGGCGAAGCATGAGGGTCCCCGGCTCAAGCCGCTCAAGCAGATCATCGAAGGCTTGGTCTATGTCTGGCGTGAGCGGTTCCTGCTCGGCTGCATCACGCTCGATCTGTTCGCGGTGCTGCTGGCGGGGGCCACGGCTTTGCTGCCGGTATTTGCGCGCGATATCCTGTTTGTGGGGCCGGAAGGTCTCGGCTTGATGCGCGCAGCGCCAGCGCTAGGCGCGGCGAGTGTGGCCTTGTGGCTCAGTTTCCGCCCGCTTGAACGCGAGGTCGGGCTCAAGATGCTGTGGGCGGTTGCCGCCTTCGGGGCATTGACGATCACCTTCGCCTTTTCGCGCAACTTCCTGCTGTCGCTGGCGATTCTGGCTGCCATGGGCGCGGTCGATATGGTCTCGGTCTTCATCCGCTCGTCGCTGGTGCAACTGTTCACGCCTGACGACAAGCGGGGACGGGTGTCATCGATTTCGGGCCTCGCCATCTCCGCATCCAATGAGCTGGGCGAAATGCAATCGGGGCTCGCCGCTGCCATTCTCGGCGCAACCGGCGCGGTTGTATTCGGCGGCGCGGGTGCGATATTCGTGACCATGGTCTGGGCGTGGTATTTCCCCGAACTGCGCCGCGCCAGAAGCTTCGAGCCAGCTGCGCTCAAACGAGAGGTATCGACATGAAGGCTGACAACATCCTCGCCACCATCGGCGCCACCCCGCATATCCGCCTGTCGCGCCTGTTCCCGGATCACGAGGTGTGGGTGAAGTCCGAGCGGTCGAACCCCGGCGGCTCGATCAAGGATCGCATCGCCCTCGCCATGGTCGAGGATGCCGAGGCGACCGGCAAGCTTCAGCCCGGCGGCACCATTGTCGAACCCACCAGCGGCAACACCGGGATCGGCCTCGCCATGGTTGCCGCCGTCAAGGGCTACAGGCTTGTGCTGGTCATGCCCGAATCCATGTCGATTGAGCGTCGCCGCCTGATGCTGGCCTATGGCGCCAGCTTCGATCTCACCCCGCGCGAACGCGGCATGAAGGGCGCGATCGAGCGGGCGCAGGAGCTCGTCGAGCAGACCCCCGGCGCATGGATGCCGAGCCAGTTCGACAACGCCGCCAACCCCGCCGTGCACGCCCGCACCACCGCGCAGGAAATCCTCGCCGATTTCGCCGCCACGCCGATCGACGTGATGATCACCGGGGTCGGCACCGGCGGCCACCTCACGGGGTGCGCCGAAGAGCTGAAGAAGCACTGGCCCAGCATGAAGGCATATGGCGTCGAGCCGGCGCTTTCGCCCGTGATCAACGGCGGTCAGCCCGGCCCCCACCCGATCCAGGGCATTGGGGCTGGCTTCATCCCCGGCAACCTCCACACCAACGCGATTGACGGGGCGATTACCGTTGATGCCGAGGAAGCCAAGCAGATGGCGCGCCGCGCCGCGAGTGAGGAAGGCATGCTGGTCGGGATTTCCTCCGGCGCGACCCTTGCCGCAATTGCGCGCAAGCTACCTGAGCTGCCGCAAGGCGTGCGAGTCATGGGCTTCAACTATGACACGGGGGAGCGCTACCTTTCCGTCCCTGACTTCCTGCCGGTGGAATAAAGCGATTCCTTAACCCTAGTGGGCTATCCCGGGCACAGGATTATCACGCTTCTTGCGTCACTGCCCGGGAACCGCCACCCATGAAATTCGTCAAGCTCCATTCGCGCGGCGGCAATTATCTTGTCGTGGCCAGCAATATCGCCTGGTTGCGCACCGCCGAGAACGGCCAGACCAACGTTGGCATGGTCGGCGGGCAACCGCTGTTGGTGGTGGGCTCAATCGAAGAGGTGGCGGAGCAAATCCTCAGCGCGACCGCCAATGAAGAACCACCGGCAGCACCGCCCGCCCCGGCCGCAGCCATTGAGCCGCCTCCACCTGTCGCCGCACCACCAGTGGCTGAACCCGTTCGCGAAGCCGTTGCACCAGCGCCCGAACCCGTCGCCCCGCCCCCCTCGCCCCCAGCCCCTGCTCTTGAACCGGTCGTAGAAGCCCTCGAGCCCATGGCCGAAGAGCCTGAGCCTGAACCCGCCGCCGCACCGGCACCGGCTGCGACGACCCCCGTTCGCCAGCCCGTCTCCGAGCCGGTGCGCGAGAAAACGGCGGAAGACCCTGCTACAGCTACCGCACGACCGCGACCCGTCATTCGGAATTCGGCAAGCCTGTGGGAGCGCCCCGCCGCGCCCGCCGCTGCCAAGGGTCTCAAGATCAAGGCTAGCTCACAGCGGATGATGGGCAGGCTGGACTAGGCAAGCTCTCGCCGCTTCCCGCAATAGCCGTTGCGAAAGCAAGCTCGGCTGCTACCTCTCTGTCCTCACAGCATGGGGAGAGATTGGCGATGAGGCGACTTGCAGGAATGACAATGGCGGCGGCAATCGCGCTCGCGGCGACGCCGCTGGTCGCCGAAACGCCCAATCGCGAGGCGATTGTCACAGTGGTTGAAGCCCAGCAGGACGCAACGGTCAAAGCGCTGCAAGACTGGGTCGCCCTTCCCACCATCGCCGCCGAGAAACGCGGCACGCCCGAAGGCGCGGAGTATATGCGCAAGCTGGCGCTCTACGCCGGGTTCCAGCAGGCCAAGATCATCCCGACCGATGGCGTCCCCGCGGTTTTTGCGACCCTCGATTCCGGCGCGAAGACCACCGTCGGCATCTACTTCATGTATGACGTGAAGCAGTTCGATCCGGCGGAATGGAGCTCTCCTCCGCTCGATGCGAAACTGGTCGATCGCCCCGGCGAAGGCACCGCCATTGTCGGGCGCGGGGTCGTCAACCAGAAGGGGCCGCAGATGGCGTTTCTCGCCGCGATCAAGGCGATTCAGGCGAGTGGGCGCAAGCTGCCCGTCAATCTGGTGCTGGTCGCGGAAGGTGAAGAGGAAGTCGCCTCGACCCATTTCGATCAGGTCATCGCCGTGCCAGAGGTGCAGGCTGCGCTCTCCAAGGCAGTCGGCGTATTCATCCCCTCGGCCAATCAAAACCGCGATGGGAGCGCGGGCATCACGCTTGGTGCCAAGGGTGCGGTCGAGTTCCAGCTGGTTGTGGGCGGTGAGACGTCGGACAAGTACCCCAAGACCGACATCCACTCGTCCAACCATGCCCGCATCGAAAGCCCGGCGTGGCGGCTCGTCAAGGCGCTCGACACGCTTGTCGCCGATGACGGCCATACCCCGGCGATCGACGGATGGTTTGACAACGTCCAGCCGCTGACCGCTCGCCAGAAAGAGCTGATCGCGCAGAGTGTAAAGCCAGACGCGGAGGCAGGTGAAAAAGCGCTGCTCGGCGTCGGGCGGTGGATCAATGACGAGGACTACGTCACCAGTCTTGAGCGGTTCTTCTCGCAGCCCACGGTCAATATTCAGGGGTTGGTCGCGGGCTACACCGGTGAAGGCGGCAAGACCGTGCTACCCGGCCGCGCCGAGGCCAAGCTGGAATTCCGCCTGGTGCCGAACATGACCAAGGACGAGGCGGTCACCAAGCTGCGGGCGCATCTCGCCAAGCGCGGGTTCGACGATGTGCAGGTAACGATCTCGGGTGGCTACGGCCCGAATGAAACCGATGAGGACTCAATTCTGATCCGGGCCCAGAAGCGCATGTTCGACGAAAGCGGCGTGCCCTACACCATCCGCCCACGCAATGCCGGAAGCTGGCCGGGCGTGGTGTTCAATGGTCCGCCGCTCAACCTGCCCGCTTCGCAATTCGGCCTTGGCCGCGGCGGCGGGGCTCATGCGCCCAATGAGTGGTTCCTGATCGAAAGCACCAATCCCAAGGTCTATGGTCTCGATGAGGTGACCATGGCTTATGTCGACTACCTCTACGCGCTGGCCGAAGAGGCTGAACGCTAGGAGACACAAGCCAAGGGCCGCCCTGCGGATGGCAGGACGGCCCCTCGGTTTTCCATTGGCGGTTGAAACTTACGCCGCCGTGGCAAAGGCCTCGGCCGGGAGCTTCATCATATATTCGCTGCCCGCTTCGAGCTTGCGGCGCAGCGCGCCCGCATCGGGGAGGAAGCGTTCGGCGTAGTAGTTGGCCGAGACAAGCTTGGCTTCGTAGAAGGCCTTGTCGTCCGAACCCTCGGAGAGTTTGTTCAGCGCCACCTTGGCCATCTTGAGCCAGAAGAAGCCCAGCGTCACGATGCCCATGATGTGCATGTAGTGATGCGCGCCCGCGCCAAGGTGGTTGGGGTTGGCCATCGCGTTCTGCATGAACCACATGGTCGCCGCCTTCTGCTCGCCGAGCGCCTTTTCGAGGCGTTCGGCGACCGAGGCCAGTTCGGGGATCTGCTTGGCCGAAGCGATCTCCTCGTCGATCATGGCGAAGAAGGCCTGGATCGCCTTGCCCCCGCCCGCGGCGAGCTTGCGGCCGCACAGGTCCATCGCCTGCACGCCGTTCGCGCCTTCGTAGATCATCGCGATGCGGCTATCGCGCACGAACTGCTCCATGCCCCATTCGCGCACATAGCCGTGCCCGCCGAAGACCTGCTGCATGTTATTGGCGATGTCATAGCCCTTGTCGGTGCCATAGCCCTTGATCACCGGGGTCATCAGCCCGATCAGCAGGTCAGCCAGCTCGCGCTCCTCGGCGGTCTGCGCCTTGTGGGCGAGATCGACCTGGAGCGCGCCCCACAGGCACAGGGCGCGCATCGATTCGGTGAACACCTTGGCGTCCATCAGCATCCGGCGCACATCTGGGTGGACGAAGATCGGATCGGCCTTGGCTTCGGGATCGGCGGGGCCAGTCAGCGCACGGCCCTGACGGCGATCGAGCGCGTAGTTGACCGCGTTCTGATAGGCGACTTCGGCCTGGGCATAGCCCTGGATGCCGACGCCGAGGCGCGCGGCGTTCATCATGATGAACATGGCGGCCAAGCCCTTGTTCTCCTCGCCCACCATGTAGCCCGTGGCGCCGTCATAGTTGAGCAGGCACGTGGCGTTGCCGTGGATGCCCATCTTCTTCTCGATCGAACCGCAGGTGACGCCGTTGCGGGCGGCAGGGTTGCCGTTCTCGTCGAGGATGAACTTGGGCACGATGAACAGCGAGATGCCCTTGGTGCTGTCGGGCGCGCCCGGGGTCTTGGCCAGCACCAGATGGATGATGTTGCTGGTGAGGTCATGCTCGCCGGCCGAGATGAAGATCTTGGTGCCGGTGATCGCATAGGTGCCATCGCCATTGGGCACGGCCTTGGTGCGGATCATGCCGAGATCGGTGCCGCAATGCGGCTCGGTCAGGTTCATGGTGCCCGACCATTCGCCCGAGATCATCTTGGGGACATAGGTCGCCTTCTGCTCGTCCGAGCCCTTGGCAAGGATCGCCGAGATCGCGCCGGCGGTGAGGCCGGGATACATCGCGAAGGCCTGATTGGCGGTACCGGTGTATTCCTCCAGCACGAAGCCAAGCACATGCGGCAGCCCCTGCCCGCCGAATTCCTCGGGCTGGGCAAGCGTGCCCCAACCGCTTTCGACATAGGCCTGATAGGCTTCCTTGAAACCCGGCGGGGTGGTGACGCTGCCGTCTTCATGGCGCGTGCAGCCATGCTCATCGCCCGACTGGTTGACCGGCGCGAGCACCTCGGCGCAGAACTTGCCGGCCTCGTTGATGACCGTGTCGATCATGTCGGGCGTGGCGTTCTCGAAGCCCGGCAGATTGCCGTAGCTGGCCAGATCAAGCACTTCGTTGACGATGAAACGCGTATCGCGGGTGGGGGCGGTGTAGGTCGGCATCACTTGATCCCTTTAGTGAGCAGGTTTGTTTGAAGTAGCAGTGGGCCTATCGGCTCAACCGAGATCGAGCTTCTCGATCTCGGCGACGAAGTCGGTAAGCTCCTTGATCGAGCTATCGATATCGTCGCGCTGCGCTTTGAGCTTGGCGATATGCGTGCGGCACTTGGCAATCGTGACGCGGCGCTGTTCAACGCGGCCATCGTCAAGATCGTAAAGGTCGATCATCTCGCGGATTTCGGTGAGGCTGAACCCGACATTCTTGGCGCGCATGATCCAGGCAAGCCGGGCGCGGTCGCGCTTGGAATAGACGCGGGTGAGACCCACTCGGGCCGGGTTGATCAGCCCCTCGTCCTCATAGAACCGCAGCGCACGCGCGGTGCAGCCGAATTCCGACGTGAGATCGGAAATCGTGAACTGTTCCCGCTCGTGGACATCGGGCCGATCGAGATGCGCGCCGTTGCGGCGCGGCTCGCTGGCGAGATCCTTGGGAAGGTGCTGGGCGGGGTCCGAGGATTCGGTGGGTGCAGGAGCGGTAGCCATGCCCGCCTCTTACCTTCCGTTTACGTGAGCGTCAAGTTCAGGCCCGCACAAGCACCGGCTTGCCATCGCGCGATTCGATCTGCCGATAAAAGCAACTGCGTGCGCCGGTGTGGCAGGTTGGCCCTGCAGGCACAGCTCGGATCACCAGCGCGTCCTGATCACAATCGACCAGAACCTGCGCAACCTTCAAGACGTTGCCCGATGTCTCGCCCTTCATCCACAAGGCCCCGCGCGAGCGTGACCAGAAGTGGACCTTGCCCGTGCTCAGTGTCGCTTCAAGCGCCTCGGCGTTCATGTGCGCGACCACCAGCACCTCGCCGCTGGCATCATCCACGACCACTGCGGTGAGCAGTCCGGCCGCATCAAACTTCGGCGCGAACACGGCGCCGCTCTCACGCTCTTCAGAGGTCAGGGTTGAGCCGGTCACCTTGAAACTCCTCGCAGACTGGCGATGCGCGCCGGCCCGTCCCGATGCGCAATAAATGTCCGAACCGGCGCGCTCATGCGACGATTGTTGCACGCACACAACAGGCGCACGCAAAAAATGCGCCTATCACAGGTTTGATCTTCCGCCGAATGCAACAGCGTGGAACAAGCGTGTCAGGAGCCTTCGCAAGGGGTTCTCCGCCGAACAATGGCACCGCCCGGTGTCAGGTTCAGGGGGTGATCGGGCCGCAGACTGGCAACGGGGTGCCAGCGCGACCGATTGAACGATAGGGACTGGATCCCGGCAGCGAAGTTAGGGGGTCGCTGCCACAGCCCGCAAGGGTGGATCCGCACCGTTTCGTCACGTGGCGCCCGGGGTCGAAAGACCTCGGGCGTTATGTTTTATGGGTGGGTGAGTCGGTGATCCTGATCGACCTGCGCAAAACAGGCGACCGAAATTGATGCGGGCCCTGCCCCGGCAATCGCCGCAATGCAGGCTCTGCTGGTTGCCCCGCTGGTCAGCACATCGTCGATCAGTATGACGTCACGCCCCGCCAAGTGCTCCGACCTTGCAGAATTGAGCCGGATCGCCCCGGTGAGCGCCCGCTCACGCGCCTCGCGCCCCAACCCGCCAAGATTGGGCGTGCGCTTGTGCCGCACCAAAGCTTCGACGAGGGGTTCGCCCCTTCCCAGCCGTGCGAGCTCATGTGTCAGCAGCGCAGCCTGGTTGAACCCGCGCTGCCACAGTCGCCAGCGATGGAGCGGCACCGGCACCAACACCGGAAGCCGATGCCCCACGTGCGATTCGGGCAAGCGCGCCGCGATCAGCTGAGCGAGCAGCCGCGCCAGCGCGATCCGGCCGCCATGCTTGTAAGCCAGCACCAGCTTGCGGGAAGTCTCGTTGTAATAGGTCGCCGCAAAGACCGGGATTGCGGCCGTATCGCTGTCGGCGTGGGTGGGCACCTCAAGGCTGCTCCAGCACTCGCCACACAGCCCCGCCTGACTGGCAATCGCCATCCCGCAGGAGGGGCACCGCGGCGGATAAAGCGCATCCACCACGGGCCCGAAATGTCTGGCAAAGCGTGCGACCGCGACCATGGCGCAAGGTGTCGCACGGCTTGCACTGCGCTGGCAAGCACGGCAGGGCGCTGGCGATGAATGCTCCTGCGATCCCCACGATCTTCAGCCCCCATCGCCGCGGCCAGCGCCTCGCCCGCGCGCGGCATCGCGCGGCGGCCTCCGATGCGGCGCGCTTTATCGCCGAGGACATGATCGAGGATACGCTGGAGCGCCTTGCCTTCCTGCGCCATTCGCCTGCGCGGGCATTGGTGCTTGGCGATCCGACCGCCGCGCTTGCGGCATCGCTTCGGCAGCGGGGTGCCGCAGTCGAGGAACCCGCCTTGCTCGATCTCGAGGCGCCGCATCCCATTTGCGGGTACGAGCTTATCGTCGTGCTTGGCCTGCTCGATGCGATCAATGACCTGCCCGGTGCGTTGATCCATCTGCGCAATGCGCTTGCCCCTGGGGGGTTGGTGATGGCGCATTTCATCGGCGGCCAGAGCCTTCCCGCACTGCGCGCCGCCATGTTCGCCGCCGAGCCCGACCGTCCGGCGGCGCGGATCCATCCATTGGTCGATCCGCGCGCCGCGCCGGGACTGCTCCAGCGCGCCGGATGGAAAGACCCGGTGGTCGACACGCATACACTGACGGTGCGCTACGCAAGCCTCAACCGTCTGATCGCCGATCTGCGCGATCAGGGGCTCGGCAATGCGCTTGCGAAGCCTGCCGCGCCATTGGGCAAAGCCGCCCTCGCCCGTGCCCGCGCCGCCTTCGCCGCGCGCGCCGACGCTGATGGCAAAACAGCCGAGAGGTTCGAGATCATCACCCTGACCGGGCGACGCTCTCTGGCTGGAACCTAGGCCTGCTTCAGCGCCGCCTGGGCCGCCGCAAGCCGCGCGATCGGCACGCGGTAAGGCGAGGCGCTGACGTAATCGAGGCCCACCCTCTCACAGAAGGCGATGCTCGCCGGATCGCCGCCATGTTCGCCGCAGATGCCGAGCTTGATGTCAGGCCGGGTCGCCCTGCCCCGCTCTGCCGCCAGTTCGACCAACTGGCCGACGCCTTCGATATCAAGGCTGACGAAGGGATCGCGCGGGAAGATGCCCTTGTCGACATAGACAGAAAGGAACCGCGCCGCATCATCGCGGCTGACGCCGAGCGTGGTCTGCGTGAGGTCATTGGTGCCGAAGCTGAAGAACGCGCCTTCTTCGGCAATCTCGCCCGCCATCAGCGCGGCGCGCGGCAGTTCGATCATCGTGCCGACGAGGTATTCGACCCGCGTGCCGACCTCGGCAAACACCGCTTCGGCCACCTGGTCTACCAGCGCGCGCAGGATTGCGAGCTCACGCTTGGTGGCCACCAGCGGAATCATGATCTCCGGCAAAGGTGCTTCGCCCGATGACGCTTTCACCGCGCACACCGCCTCAAAGATCGCGCGGGCCTGCATCTCGTAGATTTCGGGATAGGTAATCCCGAGCCGGCAGCCGCGATGGCCGAGCATCGGGTTGAATTCATGCAGTTCGCCAGCCCGGCGCTTGAGGTGATCCACCCCCAGCCCGGTCGCATCGGCCAGATCGGCGAAGTCCTCGTCCGCGTGGGGGAGGAATTCATGCAGTGGCGGATCGAGCAGGCGGATCGTGCAGGGGAGACCCGCCATCACCTCGAAGATCGCGGTGAAATCGGCGCGCTGTTCGGGCAGGAGTTGCTCCAAGGCGCGCCGGCGTCCCGCTTCATCGTCGGCCAGAATCATCTGGCGCACCAGTGAGATACGCGACGCTTCAAAGAACATATGTTCCGTCCGGCACAGCCCGATGCCTTCCGCGCCGAACTGCCGCGCCATGCGGCAATCCTCGGGCGTTTCGGCATTGGTGCGCACCTTCATGCGCCGCAGCTTGTCGGCCCATACCATCAGCGTGCCGAAATCGCCCGCCAGCTCGGGTTCGACCGTGGGAACGATGCCGAGCATCACCTGACCCGTCGCCCCATCGAGGGTAATCGCGTCGCCTTCCTTCAGCTCCGTGCTGCCGATCCTGAGCTTACGGGCGGCACGGTCGATCGACACGGCCCCCGCACCAGACACGCACGGCCGCCCCATGCCGCGGGCGACCACCGCCGCGTGACTGGTCATCCCGCCGCGCGCGGTCAGAATGCCTTGCGCCGCGTGCATCCCGTGGATGTCCTCGGGGCTGGTTTCGACCCGCACCAGAATCACCTTCTCGCCGCGCCCGGCCCATTGCTCGGCCGTATCGGCATCGAGCACGATCTTGCCCGCCGCCGCACCCGGCGAAGCGGGGAGCCCCGTGGTCAGCACATGCCGTTCGGCTTTGGGATCGAGCGTCGGGTGGAGCAGCTGATCCAGCGCCATCGGATCGACCCGCCGCACCGCCTCGCGCTCGTCGATCAGCCCTTCGGCCACCATGTCGACCGCCATCTTGAGCGCGGCCTTGGCGGTCCGCTTGCCCGAGCGCGTCTGGAGCATCCACAGTTTGCCGCGTTCCACGGTGAATTCGATGTCCTGCATATCCTTGTAATGCAGTTCCAGCAGATCGAAAACGCGGGCGAGTTCGGCATAGGCTTGCGGAAGCGCCTCTTCCATCGACAGCGGCTTGGCACCAGCTGTCTCGCGCGCCGCCTTGGTGAGATATTGCGGCGTGCGGATGCCCGCGACCACGTCCTCGCCTTGGGCGTTGATCAGGTATTCGCCGTAATAGGCTCTGGTGCCCGTCGCCGGATCGCGGGTGAAGGCGACGCCGGTGGCGCTGGTTTCGCCCATGTTGCCGAACACCATCGCCTGCACGTTCACCGCGGTGCCCCAGTCGCCCGGGATGTCGTTCAACCGCCTGTAGACTTTGGCGCGGTCGCTGTCCCAGCTGTCGAACACCGCGCGGATCGCGCCCCACAGCTGTTCGTGGACATCCTGCGGGAACGGGCGACCCAATTCGTCGGCGACGATGCTGTTGTACTCGGCCACCAGCGCCTGCCAGTCTTCAGCCGCCATCTCTGTGTCGTTGTAAAAGCCCTTGTCTTCCTTGGCGATTTCAAGCGCTTCCTCGAACAATCCGTGATCGATCCCGAGCACCACGTCGGAATACATCTGGATGAAGCGGCGATAGCTGTCCCAGGCAAACCGCGCATCGCCCGAGGAGGCAGCGAGCCCCTGAACCGTCGCATCATTGAGGCCGAGGTTGAGGACGGTGTCCATCATCCCGGGCATCGACACCCGCGCGCCCGAGCGGACCGAGACCAAGAGCGGATCGGCCGCGTCGCCGAACGTCTTGCCCACCGTCGCTTCGACATGGGCCAGCGCGGCAGAGACCGCGCTGCGCAAGCCATCAGAGAAATCCGCCCCGTCCTTCAGATAGGCGACGCATTCCTCGGTGGTGATGGTGAAGCCCGGCGGCACCGGCAGGCCGATGCTGGCCATTTCGGCAAGGTTCGCGCCCTTGCCGCCGACCACGGTCTTGTCCTTCTGACGCGGATCGGAGTGGTCGGCGTTGCCTCCGAATACATAGACCGTCTTCAGTGTCATGGCAGTTCCCGGGTCAGGTGTTAAGCGTTACAAAGCGGACACCGTGTCCGCTTCGAAATGTATCTCTACCCCTTGATATTGCGCGCTTTTTGAAAAGCGGACGGACAGGGTAACGGGGGCCTTTATCCTTCAATCCTGCTGAAATCGGCGACGCGGTGGACGGCATCGCGGAAGCGCGCCAGCAGGGCCAGCCGGGCCGCGCGCTTGTTCGCGTCAGCGTCGTTGACAGTCACCTCTTCAAAGAACCGGTCAATGGGAGCGCGCAAGGTGGCGAGCGCTGCCATCGCATCGGCGAACTGTTCGGCTTCGACCGCCTGCGCAGCGCGCGGGGCGGCGACATCGAGCGCGTCGATCAGCGCCTTTTCAGCCGGTTCGGGCGTGTAGGAAAGATGCTCAGCTGCGGCGTGGCGATCGGCCATCTTTGCGGCGATCACCGGGGCGAGATCGGGATCATCGACCATCGCCAGCGGGTCTTCCTCGCCGGTCTGGGCAATCTCCCCCTCAATGCCACGCCAATCCTCCTTCTTGAGGATATTCGCCGCGCGCTTGTAGCCCGCGAGGAGGTTGGTGCCGTCCTCGGTGGTGACGAAGGCCTGGAGCGCATGGACGCGGGCGAGCAGACGGACGAGATCATCCTCCCCGCCGAGCGCGAAGACCGCGTCGATCAGATCGTGGCGGACCCCGGCCTCGCGCTGCTGGACCTTGAGGCGGTCGGCGAAGAAGTCGATAGATTCGAAACCGACGTGCCGAGGATTGATCGCCGCACCTTTGAACTTTGCACCAGCTTCGATGTAGTCAGAAACATACGGCGTCTGCGCGATGGCACGACTAGCTTCACCGATTAGCACTGAAAGTCGAACGCGAAGTCGGTTCGTCAGCACCGTAGAAATGACACCGAGGGCTGCGCGGCGCAAAGCAAACGGATCTTTTGAGCCAGTCGGCTTCTCGTCGATTGCAAAGAAACCAACGATCGTATCCAGCTTATCCGCCAGCGACACCGCCACCGTCACCGGCGCAGTCGGCACTTCGTCACCCTGCCCGACCGGCTTGTAGTGATCGCGGATCGCGTCCGACACTTCCTGCGGCAGACCTTCCTTCGCGGCGTAGTAGCCGCCCATCAGGCCCTGCAATTCGGGGAACTCGCCGACCATCTCGGTGACGAGATCGGCCTTGCACAAGGCAGCTGCATTCTGAACGTCATTGTACAGCTTGGTCTTGGCCTGCGGGGTATCCTCGACTGGCTTCACGATTTCAGCTTCTACCAACCACCGCGCCAGCTTCGCCACGCGCTCGACCTTGTCAGCGACGGTGCGCAGCTTCTCGTGGAAGGTGATGCGCGACAGCTTCTTGGCGTGCTCGGCGAGCGAGGTCTTCTGGTCCTGCTCCCAGAAGAAGCGGGCATCGGACAGCCGCGCGGCGAGGACCTTGCGGTTGCCGTCCACCACCACGGCGGGATCGGCGGCGTCGATGTTGGCGGTGCAAACAAAGGCGTTGGCAAGGCTGCCATCCGGCGTCTGGCACACGAAATACTTCTGGTTCACCCGCGCGGTGAGCTGGATCACCTCGGGCGGCACGTCGAGGAAGGTCTCGTCGAACCGCCCAAGCAGCGGCACCGGCCATTCGGTGAGCCCGGCGTTCTCGATCACGAGGCCTTCATCGGCCACCAGAGACAGCCCCGCCTCTGCCGCGACCTTGGCCGCGCCGTCGCGGATCAGGTCGCAGCGTTCGGAGAAATGGACCACCACATGGGCCGCGCGCAGGGTTTCGATATAGCTCCCGGCGTCAGCAATTTCGACCGGGCCGGAATGATGGAAGCGGTGCCCCATCGTTGTGCTCCCGCTGGCAATGCCGTCGATCTCGCAAGGGACAACCGCGCCGTCCAGCAGGGCGATGATGCCCGAGAGCGGGCGCACCCAGCGCAGGGACTCCGTGCTGAGCGAGGCTGCACCCCAGCGCATCGACTTGGGCCAGGGGAAGGTGCGGATGATCGCGGGGATGGTTTCGGCGAGCACCTCGGCGGTGTCACGCCCCGGCTTTTCGACGACCGCGAAATACACCCCGTCGCGCTCGACGAGCTGTTCGGCCGTGAGGCCAACCTTGCGCAGGAACCCTTCGATCGCCTGCGGCGGTGCGCCGACCTTGGGCCCTTTGGTTTCCTCGCTCACCGCTTGGGTCGCCAGCGGCAGGTCCTTGGCGATCAGCGCCAACCGGCGCGGCGTGGCGAAGGTTTCAATCGCGCCCACCGGCAAACCGGCCTTGGCCAGCGCCTCGGTGAACAGGCGCGCCAGATCCTCCTTGGCCTTCGGTTGCATCCGGGCGGGGATTTCCTCGCATCGCAATTCGAGCAGGAAGTCGGCCATCAGACGAGACTCCACCCGGGGAACTTGGCTTGCCATTCCGGCGTCATCTTCTGCGCATAGGCCTCGCACGAAGACCGCGCCAGATCGCGTACCCGGCCCATGTAGCTGGCGCGTTCCTGGACGGAGATCACGCCGCGCGCTTGCAGCAGGTTGAACACATGGCTCGCCTCGACCGCCTGTTCATAAGCGGCGATGGGGACGCCTGCCGACAGCGCATTGCGGCACTCGGCCTCGGCCTTGGCGAAGAGGTCGAAGAGCGCGTCGGTGTTCGCGACCTCGAAATTCCACTTGGACATCTGGCGCTCGTTCTCGAGGAACACCTCGCCGTACGTCACGCCAGCGGTGTTGAACGCCAGATCATAGACGTTGTCGACGCCCTGGATATACATCGCAAGGCGCTCGAGCCCGTAGGTCAGCTCGCCCGCGACCGGCTTGCAGTCGAAGCCCCCCATCTGCTGGAAATAGGTGAACTGGGTCACCTCCATCCCGTCGCACCAGACCTCCCACCCAAGGCCCCACGCGCCGAGTGTGGGCGATTCCCAGTCGTCCTCGACGAAGCGGATGTCGTGCGCCAGCGGGTCGATGCCGATGGCGCTGAGGCTCTTGAGGTAAAGCTCCTGAATGTCGCTGGGCGAAGGCTTCAGGATCACCTGATACTGGTAGTAGTGCTGCAACCGGTTGGGGTTTTCCCCATAACGCCCGTCGGTGGGGCGGCGGCAGGGCTGCACGAAGGCCGCATTCCACGGCTCCGGCCCGAGCGCGCGCAGCGTGGTCGCCGTGTGGAATGTGCCCGCGCCCATCCGCATGTCATAGGGCTGGAGAATCACGCAGCCCGCCTCGGCGCTCCAGAAGTCGTGGAGCGTCAGAATCATGTCCTGAAACGAACGCGCCGGGTCGCGCGGAGCAGGCTTGTAAAGGGGTGCAGCACTCATGGCGGCTCGCCATGGCCGAACACCCCATTTGCGTCAATGCCGCAGCGCAGCAGCCCGTGAAGCAGCCAAAGTCAGGTCAGGCGATGGCGACATAAAGTCAGGTTATCTTGACATAGTCAGCGAATCGCGACATATAGTCAGGCATACCTGACATTTGGTCAGGCTGACCTGAAGGAGACTGGTGATGAACGTCTTTACCAGAAACGCCCGGATAAGGCTCATGCTCGGCATCCTGACGATCGGCGCAGCGGGCTATGCCTTCGGCGCTGCCGCCGCCCGGATCGCCAATGCGCTGGGCTTTTGACCTCATGAAAAACCGCCTCAAAGTCCTGCGCGCCGAACGCGACTGGTCGCAGGCGGAGCTCGCCGGACGGCTTGATGTCTCGCGGCAGGCGGTCAACGCGATTGAGACGGGCAAACACGACCCCTCGCTCCCCCTCGCCTTCAGAATCGCCCGCCTGTTCGACATGCGGATCGAGGAGATTTTCGATGACGAACTTTGATCCGCCTCGCACCGGCACCGGGATGACCGAAGGCGCGACCATGCTTGTCCGCTTTGCCATCGTGATCGGTGGCTTCATCGCGCTGCTGTTCCTCGGCGCTACGGCTGTTGGCTTCGTCCATGCGGTGGCAGACGGTGGCAACACCAGTGCGAGGGATGTCGCCATCATCGGCGGCATAGTGCTGGCCATGGCTGGCATTCTCTACGCGATCTGGCGGCTCTGGCCCCGCGCGACCTCGGGCGAGGCGCTCTCCAGCGGTCCCGGCGAGGCGCGCACCCGCCAGCGCAATCGCAAGCAGATGCTCTATATCGGCCTTGCCGCCGCGATTGGCGGCGTGATCGGACTGGCCACCGGCTTCTTCGATCAGGGCAACGGCAACCTGTTTGGCGGCAATTGGGAAGATCTCAAGCTGCCGCCGCTTCTGGCGCTCGTCTTGGCGGGGCTGCTGATCGGCGCCTTCATCGTCCTGCCGCTCTACGGCTTCCGCATGATCGATGACTACAAGCGCGAGCAGAACTTCATCGCCTTCACCGGCGGCTGCGTGTCCGTGCTGGCAGGTTTCCCGGTTTGGGCAGTGCTTCACGCAGGCGGCTTCGTGCCGCCGCCGCATGCCTTCGGGATCTTCGCTATCGCTTATGTGTCGATGTTTGCGTCATTTATCTTTGCTCGCTGGCGGCTATGATCCGCCGAAACCTGTCATCCTCCTTGCCCCAACCTTTGCCCTTCCCCACACTCTCATGACCCCCGAAAGGAACCTCCCGATGAAACTTGCCAAATTGCTTGCTCTGACCGTTGCCCCCTTTGCGCTGCTGTCCACCAGCCCCGCTCTGGCGGACAACCATGCCGCAACCGGAACCGCCGCAGCACCTGCTGGCAAGGGCCCCGCGCTGTGGAAGGTCGCGGATGCGGACACCACGATCTATCTGTTCGGCACCGTCCACATCCTTCCCGAAGGCATCCAGTGGTATGACGACACCATCGCTACGGCGCTTACGGGTTCCGACATGATCGTCACGGAAATTCCGATGGATCCGGCGAGTGAAGCGGCCATGGGCCAGCTGGCCCAAAGTAAGGGCATGCTGCCCGCAGGCACCACCTTGCGTTCGCTTCTGACGTCGGAGCAGACAGCAACTTACGAAGCGGCCGTTGCCAAGCTGGGCGCCCCGGCCGAAGCGTTCGACCCGCTCAAGCCCTGGATGGTGGGCCTCACCATGTCGCTGATCCCGCTGATGCAGCAAGGCTACACCCCCGGCGCGGGTGTGGAGAAGGTGCTGCTGTCGAAGGTGCCTGACAAGCCGCAGGGCGCGCTGGAGACGGCGGAGTTCCAAATCGGCATCTTTGACGGGATGGATCAGGCCGCGCAGGTCACCTTCATGATGGAAGCCATCGAAGGCATGGACAAGACCGCGCCGATGCTGAACCGGATGGTCGCCGAATGGGCCGAGGGCGATGCGGATGAACTCGCCGCGATCATGAACGAAGGCATGACCGATCCTGCCGTTGCCAATGCCCTGCTCTACAGCCGTAACGCCAATTGGGCCGAGTGGATCGACACCCGGCTCGACACGCCCGGCACGGTGTTTATCGCGGTCGGTGCAGGTCACCTGGCCGGTGCCCAGAGCGTGCAGGATTACCTTGCGCAAAAGGGCATCACCGTCAGCCGCGTGAAGTGATCGGAGCGCTGCCGAAATGACCACGGATGAGGGGGCGGGATGGCTGAAGGCGGTGCGGAAAACCGCGGCGGCGATCCTTGCCCCCCTCCTCCTGCTTGGCCTTGCCGGATGCAGCGATGCATCCGGTGATGCCGCAGCGGACAGGGCCCCGCCCAACCCGCTGCTCTATGAAATCGCCTCGGCCGATGGGACGGTGGAGGGCTGGATGATCGGCACGATCCATGCCCTCCCCGATGACACCGCATGGCGCACGCCCGCGATCATGCAAGCGACTGACGCCGCTGATCTGCTCGTGGTCGAGATTGCCGCACTGGATGATGGCAAAGGCGTTGCCGGAACCTTCTCGGACCTGAGCACCACGCCGGGCCTGCCTCCCCTCGAACAGAGACTGCCGGACGATCTGGCCACTTTGCTCAACGACGTGCTGGCGCGCGGCGGGATCGAACGCACGCGCTTTGCCACTGTCGAAACCTGGGCGGCGGCGATCATGCTGGCGCAGGTCGATGCGACGGGCGATCCATCCAATGGCGTCGACCGCGCACTGATCCGTGACTTTGCCGGCCGTCCGGTGCGCGAGCTGGAGGGCGCTGCGGCGCAGCTTGCGATCTTTGACCGCCTGCCTGAAGCCCAGCAGCGGACCATGCTTGCCGCCGTGGTGCGGGAGAGCGAGGCTGCGCGCAAGGACCCTTCCCGGCTCCAGCGCGCGTGGCTGGCGGGTGACGCTGCGACGATCGAAGAATCCACCCGCGAGGGCTTTCTCGCCGATCCGGCTTTGCGCGCCGCTCTGCTGACGGATCGCAATCGCCGCTGGGCCGCTGCGCTTGTCCCGGTACTGCAAAAGACACCCCGCCCCTTGATCGCGGTCGGCACCGCGCATCTTGTCGGGCCGGAAGGACTTGCCGCGCTGCTGGAGGCGCAAGGCTACCTTCTCCGGCGCCTGCCCTGAGGGCAACAGCCCAAAGCGGTTGCCAAACAGGCCTTCTCTCTCTAAGGGCCCGCGCTTCGGCGCTCCGGTCATCCCTGGAGGCGGTGCGCGGAATGACTACTCTCACACACGCATTCGAAAGGCACGATTATGAGCGAAGCTCTGAACCTGCCGGCTGAAGCGCGCGAACGGGCTGGCAAGGGAGCCTCCCGAGCACTTCGCCGCGATGGTCGGACACCTGCTGTCATTTATGGCGGCAAGGAAGAACCCACCCTGATCCACGTCGAGCAGAAGGAACTGGTGCGTCAGCTGATGACCGGCCACTTCATGAACTCGATCGTCAACATCGAGATCGGTGGCAAGACCATTCGCACTCTGCCCAAGGATGTTGCGTTCCACCCCGTGACCGACCGTCCGACCCATGTCGACTTTCTGCGCCTGACGGGTGACAGCAAGGTCGAAGTCTCGGTGCCGGTGGTGTTCGTCAACGAAGACGCCTCGCCCGGCCTCAAGAAGGGCGGCGTGCTCAACATCGTGCGTCACGAGCTTGAACTGGTCTGCGCCAGCGACTCGATCCCGGAAGAGATCCAGATCGACGTGACGGGCCGCGATGTCGGCGAATCGATCCACATCAGCGACGTGACCCTGCCCAAGGGCGTGAAGAGCGCGATCACCGACCGCGATTTCACCATCGCCACGCTGGTCGCTCCGTCCGCGCTCAAGAGCAGCGAAGGCGACACGACCCAGGCCGACGTGGCGTAAGCCGCGCGCCGGTTTCGGCACGACAACGCCGGGCTTCCTTCGCGGGAAGTCCGGCGTTTCGCTTTTTATGGGGGATCGCTAGGGGGACATCATGCAGATCTGGGTCGGCCTTGGAAATCCCGGACCGCGCTATGCGCTCCACCGGCACAATGTCGGCTTCATGGCTGTGGACGTCATCGCCGATATGCATGGCTTCGGCCCGATCCAGACCAAGTTTCAGGGCTGGGTGCAGGAAGGCCGGATCGGCAGCCAGAAGGTGCTGCTCCTCAAACCCGCGACCTTCATGAACGAAAGCGGCCGGGCGGTGGGTGAGGCCCTGCGCTTCTACAAGCTGGGCACCGATGCGCTGACCGTGTTCCATGACGAGCTCGACCTCGCCCCTTTCAAGGTCAAGGTGAAGCAGGGCGGCGGGCACGCGGGGCATAACGGCCTGCGTTCGATCGACCAGCACTGCGCTAATCTGGGCGCGCCCGATTATCGCCGCATCCGCCTCGGCATCGGCCATCCGGGACACAAGGACCGCGTCACGGGTCATGTGCTCGGCAATTACGCCAAGGACGAGCAGGACGATCTGGTCGCCATGCTGGGCGCGATCGGTGCAGAGGCCGAATGGCTGGCAAAAGGCGATGACGTGCGCTTCATGAATGATGTCGCGCTGAGGATGCAGGGCTGAGGCCCATGCGCCGCGTTCTCGTCATCGGCCCCTGCGGATCGGGCAAGAGCACCCTCGCCCGCGAATTGGCGCCGCTGATGCGCCTTCCGCTCGTCCACATGGATCAGCTGGGCTGGCAGGCGGGGTGGGTCGAGACAGAGAAGGCCGAACTGCATGCGCGGCTCGCTGAGGTGGTGGCGCAAGATGCCTGGCTGATCGAGGGCAATTACGGCAGTACCCTCGCTCCGCGGCTCGCCCGCGCCGACACGGTGATCTACCTCGATTTCCCGATCCGCCTGTGCCTCTGGCGGCTCGCAAAGCGCATCATCACCCATCGCGACCGCTCGCGCCCCGATATGCCGGAGGGTTGCCCGGAACGCTTCGATGCGGCGTTCTTCTGGTACGTGATGAACTGGAACACCGGGCCGCGGGTGCGCACCGAGGCGAAGCTGGCGGGATATTCGGGCACGGTTATCCGCCTGCGCTCCCCCACCGCTCTGACCGAATGGCGGATGCGCAACGGCCTCGCCTGACCCCCCGTCCGTCACGCCTCTAGCCAGCGGCGAGGCGTCCCGCTAAGGGCGGCGCTTTCCAGATAGCCAAGAGACAATCATCATGGGTTTCCGTTGCGGGATCGTTGGCCTGCCCAACGTGGGCAAGTCCACCTTGTTCAATGCATTGACCGAGACGCAGGCCGCGCAGGCCGCGAATTATCCCTTCTGCACGATTGAGCCCAATGTCGGTCAGGTCGCCGTCCCCGACGAGCGCCTCCAGAAGATCGCCGCCATCGCCAAAAGCGCCAAGATCATCGAAACCCAGCTTGGCTTCGTCGATATCGCCGGACTCGTGAAGGGCGCGAGCAAGGGCGAAGGGCTTGGCAACCAGTTCCTCGGCAATATCCGCGAGGTGGACGCGATCGTCCACGTGCTGCGCTGCTTCGAGGATGACGATATCCAGCACGTCGCCAACAAGGTCGATCCCATTGCGGACGCCGAAGTGGTCGAGACCGAGCTGATGCTGTCGGACCTCGAAAGCCTCGAAAAGCGCGTGCCTGCCGCCGCCAAGCGCGGCGCTGCCGGGGACAAGGAAGCCAAGGCGATGGCGAGCGTGCTCGGGCAGGCGCTCGAACTGCTGCGCGAAGGCAAGCCCGCGCGCCTCACCGTACCGAACGACGACGAGGAAGCGCGCCTGTTCAAGCAGGCCCAGCTGCTGACAGCCAAGCCGGTGCTCTATGTCTGCAACGTCGCCGAAGAAGATGCGGCTGAAGGCAACGAACTCTCGGCCAAGGTCTTCGCCAAGGCGGCGGCTGAAGGCGCTGAAGCTGTGGTCGTCTCCGCCGCGATCGAGGCCGAACTGGTCGCCATGCCAGTGGAAGATCGGGGCGAATTCCTCGAAGCGCTCGGCCTCACCGAAAGCGGCCTCGCCCGCGTGATCCGCGCCGGATACAAGCTTCTGGGCCTCAAGACGTTCTTCACTGCCGGACCCAAGGAAGCCCGCGCCTGGACCTTCCCGGATGGCGCCAAGGCTCCGCAGGCGGCGGGCGAGATCCACTCCGATTTCGAACGCGGCTTCATCCGCGCCGAGACGATTGCCTATGACGACTACGTCGCGCTGGGCGGCGAAGCGGGCGCGAAGGAAGCGGGCAAGCTGCGGCAGGAAGGCAAGGAATACGTGGTGCAGGACGGCGACGTGCTGCTGTTCAAGTTCAACGTCTGACCCGCCCGCCCCGTCGCCCCGTGCCAAGCGCGGGGCGACGGCCTTGTTGGCGAAATCAATGCCGTCCGAACAGCTGCTCGACGTCTTCCATGCTCAGCTTCACCCAAGTCGGCCGCCCGTGATTACACTGGCCTGAGCGCGGGGTGGCTTCCATCTCCCGCAGCAGCGCGTTCATCTCCGCCACGCTGAGCACACGTCCGGCCCGCACCGATCCGTGGCAGGCCATCGTCGCCAGCACCAGTTCGAGCCGCTCGGCCAACAGCAACGCCCCGCTGTCCTCCTGCTTGCCGTGCTTGGCGATGTCGTCGGCAAGATCGCGGAGCAGCCTCGCGCTGTCCGCCTTGGCAATCGCAGCCGGAACCGCGCGGACAAGCATTGCAGTCGGCCCGAAGCGTTCGATCACGAGGCCGAAGCGCGCCAGCCCCTCGGCCGCGTCTTCGAGCCGGTCGCAATCGACCTCGTCCAGTTCGACCACATCGGGCACCAGCAGGGCCTGGCTGCGGCGGTTCGTTTCCTCGGCCCCGGCCGCGCGCAGGCGTTCGAGGACGAGGCGTTCGTGCGCCGCGTGCTGATCGACCAGCACGAGGCCATCGGCGGCCTCGGCGACGATATAGGTGTTGGCGACCTGCCCGCGCGCGATGCCGAGGGGGTAGGCTTGCGCTTCGGCGGGTACCGGCGCGGCTTCCTCGGCGCGGCCCTGCGGCTGTGACCAGACAGCAGAGGCGTCGCGCAACAGCAATCCCCCCTCCCCTTCACGGGAGGGGCCGGGGGTGGGGGTGGTCATCGGCAGCGTACGATTGGATGGTCCCCACCCCAACCCCTCCCCTGAAAGGGAGGGGCTTAGAGCCTCGCTCACCCAACGCCCCATCGCCGCGCGGTCCGGCCCCTGCGCCGAGCGGCGATCACCCGTTGCCAAGGCCTGCCGCAGCCCCGAAACGATAAACCCGCGGACCCCCGCAGAATCGCGAAAGCGCACCTCGGTCTTGGCCGGGTGGACGTTCACATCGACATCCTGCGGCGGCAGGTCGAGGAACAGCGCCAGCACCGCGTGACGATCGCGCGCGAGCATGTCGGCATAGGCCCCGCGCACCGCGCCGACCAGCAGCCGGTCTTTCACCGGGCGGCCGTTGACGAACAGGTACTGATGGTCGGCCACGCCGCGATTATAGGTCGGCAGGCCCGCCAGCCCCGTCAGCCGCATCATCCCATAGGGCGTGTCGCGTTCCTGCGCGATCGCGACCGAATTGTCTTTCAGCTCATGCGCAATGATCCGCGCGACGCGGGTCGCCAGCTCTTCATCTGCTTGCAGGGAGAGCACGGTGCGCTTGCCCGCATCACCGACAGTCTCCAGCGTGAAGGCAATATCCGGCCGCGCCATGGCGAGCCGGCGCACCACATCAAGGCAGGCCGCATACTCGCTCCGCGCCGTGCGCAGGAACTTGCGGCGGGCGGGAACCTTGGCGAACAGGTCTTCGACCCGCACCCGGGTTCCGGGCGGGAGCGCAGCCGGTTCATCGGCCTGCACCGCGCCATGGTTGACGACGCGGCGCCAGCCTTCTGCCGCGCCTGCCTCGCGGCTTTCGATGGTCAGGCGTGCGACACTCGCGATGCTCGGCAAGGCCTCTCCGCGAAATCCCAGAGTCGTCACCAATTCGATCGCACCGTCCGGGCCGATCAGCGAATCGGGCAGCTTGGATGTTGCGTGCCGTTCCAGCGCGAGCGCCATGCCGTCCGGCCCCATCCCGCAGCCATCATCGACCACTTCGATCCGCTGCAATCCGCCCTCTGCCAGCACCACGCCGATTCGCCGGGCGCCTGCATCAATCGCGTTCTCGACCAGCTCTTTCAGCGCCGCCGCCGGGCGTTCGACCACCTCACCCGCAGCAATACGGTTCACAAGGGCGGAGGGGAGGCGGCGGATTTCGGGCATTTGTCGCACGCTAGCGGTGAGCCGCCGTAATTTCGAGACCGCACCCCCAGAAATCACCTCTGCGGTGGACAAATATTTTGGCCTTTTGTGCGCGGATTCGCTAGGCGCGCCGTGTCATGTCATAACCGGGTCGAAATCCCTGCAACGACCGCGTGTTCAGCTTGCAGCCTCGCCACCACTGGAACACCACCACCGATGAGCTTTCTGTCTAACTTCTTCAAATTCCGGTCGCAAAACATGGCGATCGACCTCGGCACCGCCAATACGCTGGTCTATGTGCAGGATCAGGGGATCGTGCTGAACGAACCTTCCGTGGTCGCCATCGAGACGATCAACGGGATCCGCCGGGTCAAGGCCGTCGGCAATGATGCCAAGATGATGATGGGCAAGACCCCGGACAGCATCGAAGCGATCCGCCCGCTGCGTGACGGCGTGATCGCCGACATCGAAGTGGCCGAGCAAATGATCAAGCACTTCATCCAGAAGGTGCACGGCAAGAAGTCGATGTTCCGCTATCCGGAAATCGTGATCTGCGTGCCTTCGGGCTCAACTTCGGTCGAACGCCGCGCGATCCGTGATGCGGCCTCGAACGCAGGCGCGAGCGATGTGCACCTGATCCTTGAACCGATGGCCGCCGCGATTGGCGCCGACATGCCGGTGACCGAACCGGTCGGCAGCATGGTCGTGGATATCGGCGGTGGCACCACCGAAGTCGCGGTGCTGTCGCTGCGCGGTCTCGCCTACACCACCTCGGTTCGCACCGGGGGTGACAAGATGGACGAGGCGATCGTCTCCTACGTCCGCCGCCACCACAACCTGCTGATCGGCGATGCGACCGCGGAGCGCATCAAGAAGGATTACGGCATCGCCATGATCCCCGAAGACGGGATTGGCGAGACCATCACCCTCAAGGGCCGCGACCTCGTGAACGGCGTCCCCAAGGAAATCACGATCAATCAGGCGCATGTCGCCGAAGCGCTCTCGGAACCCATCGGTGCCATCGTCGAAGGCGTGCGCATCGCGCTGGAAAACACCGCGCCGGAACTGGCGGCGGATATCGTCGATCAGGGTATAGTGCTCACCGGCGGCGGTGCCTTGATCCGGCGGCTCGACGAGCATCTGCGTGAGGAAACCGGCCTGCCGGTCTCGGTCGCCGAAGATCCGCTCCTGTGCGTCGCCATTGGCACTGGCCGGGCGATGGAGGATCCGATCTATCGCGGCGTGCTGATGACCGCGTGACGCGCCTGCAACTGAGCCGGGCTGATCGGCAGAAGGGACTCTAACCCATGGCGCCCCCCTCTTCGCGCCGCTCGGGCTTTTCGAAGAAGGCGCAGTTCTCGCTGTTCACCGGCTACCTCCTGGCCGGAGCGGGGGCTGTGCTTGGCCTGGCGCTGTTGGCGCTGTCCTTGTGGCAGCCGGCGGCTTTCGCACCCCTGCGCGGCGTGGCTAGCGATGCCGTGGCCCCGGTTGGCACGGGCGGTGCCGTGGCGCGTTCGGGCTCGCAGGGCATTTTCGCGACCATCTCCGGCTATTTCAACGCGGGTCAGCAGAATGCTGAACTCCGCCGGGAGAATGAGCTTGCCCGCATTCGCCTTGCCGAAGCCGAGGCGATCAAGGCTGAAAACCAGCGCCTCAAAGGTCTGCTGGCCTTGCGCGATGGTGAGGCCAAGCCTGTCGCGATGGCGCGGCTGGTGGGCTCGACTGCGACCAGCGTGCGCCGCCACGCCTATATCAGCGTGGGAAGCAGCAGCGGGGTGGCGCCGGGGATGCCCGTCGTGTCCGAGCGGGGGGTGATCGGCCGCGTGCTCGAGACCGGGCGCAATTCGGCCCGTGTGCTGTTGCTGACCGACAGCGAGAGCGTGCTGCCGGTGCGCCGCGCCAAGGACAATGTGATCGCCTTCGCCGAAGGGCGCGGCGATGGCTTGCTGCGCATCCGCCTGGTCAATCTCGGCGTGAACCCGCTCAAGGTGGGCGACATGATGGTGACGAGCGGAGCAGGTGGATACTACCGCCCCGGCGTCGCGGTCGCCGTGATTGCCAAGATCACACCCGATGGCGGGATTGCCCGATTGGTGGCCGAGCCTTCGGCGACCAATTTCGTCGCGGTCGAGCCGGTGCACGAATCTGCCGCCGTGGCTGAACTCGAAGACACCGTCCTGCCCGGCCCCTCACCCGCTGCCGGCGCGACGCCCACGCCTGCGCCGCGTTCTGGCGCTGCAGCCGGGGGGGAGTGATGGAGCGGATCGACCCCCGCGCCCGGTCGGATATCTATGGACGGCGTATCAACCGCGCACCCTATGCGTGGCGGGTCCGCAGCATTCCCTATCTGACGATCATGTTCGGATCGCTTCTGCCGGTGCTGCTGATCGCGGACCTGATGCCGCTGTTCCCTTCGCTCGGGTTTCTGCTGCTGCTCGGATGGCGCATGGTCCGCCCGGGGCTGCTGCCCTTGTGGGCCGGCGCGCCGCTTGGGGCGTTTGACGATCTGGTGAGCGGCCAGCCCTTCGGCAGCGCGATTTTGCTGTGGTCGCTGGCGATGATCGTGATCGAACTGATCGAAACCCGGTTTCCCTGGCGCGGGTTCTGGCAAGACTGGTTCACCGCCGGGGTCATCGCCGTCGGTTACTGGTTGGCCGCCCTGCTCGTCTCGGGCGCTAGCGTGACGCCAGAATTGCTGATCGTCGCGCTCCCGCAGGCCTTGCTGTCCGTCATGCTCTATCCGATAATCGCGCGCATGGTTGCAGGTCTTGACCGCTTCCGCCTCGCCCGGGCGCGGAAGATCGACTGATGAAAATCCCGTTCCTGCGTGACGGACCGGAGCGCGCCCCGCGCATGATCAACGCCTCGATTCTGCGCAGCAGTTTCGAGCGTCGGGGCTTGCTGATCGGAGCCGTGCAAGGCGGGGTTGGCGTGTTGCTGGCGCTGCGGCTCGGCTATCTCGCTATTGCCGAGAACGAAAAATATCGGCTCGAATCCGAAAGCAACCGCGTCAATCTGACACTGGTCCCCCCGCGGCGGGGCTGGATCCTTGACCGCAACGGTGCGCCGCTCGCTTCGAACCGCGCCGATTTCCGCGTCGATCTCATCCCGGAACGCCTGGTGGATGCCGACGCGACGATCGACCGGCTCGGCCAGTTGTTATCGCTGGAACCGGCCCGGATTGCCGACATCAAGGACAAGGTATCGACCGCGCGCGGGTTTCAGCCGGTCGAGGTGGCGAGCGGTCTGGGATATGAACAATTCGCGGCGTTGAGCGTGCGCCTGCCCGACCTCCCCGGCGTCGTGCCGCAGCGCGGCTTCTCGCGCTTCTACCCGACTGCCTCCAGCGTCGGCCACCTGATCGGCTATGTCGGCCCGGCCTCGGCCGAGGAATACGAGAAAGACCCCAACCCGCTGCTGATCACCCCGGGTTACAAGATCGGCAAGGACGGGCTGGAAAAGCAGTTCGAAAAAAGCCTGCGCGGCGTCCCCGGCGCGCGGCGGGTCGAAGTGACGGCGGGCGGGCGCATCGTGCGCGATCTCGAAACGCGCGAGGATGTGCAGGGCCAGCCGATCCGCCTGACGATTGACGGGCCATTGCAGGATTACGCCGCGCGGCGCATCGGGCTTGAGAGCGGCTCGGTGGTGGTAATGGACTGCCGGACGGGCGACCTGCTGTGCATGGCCTCGATGCCGAGCTTCGATCCCAATTCCTTCTCCGACGGGATCGGCGGGGTCGAATATGCGATGCTGCGGGATGACGAGCGCGTGCCGCTGCGCAACAAGGTGCTGAAGGGGCTCTACCCGCCCGGTTCCACCGTCAAGCCGATGGTCTCGATGGCCTTCATGCAGGCCGGGATCGACCCGAACGAGACGGTGTTCTGCGGCGGCGGTCTCCAGGTCGGCAATCGGCGGTTCGGCTGCTGGAACCGGCGCGGCCACGGTGCGGTCGACATGGCCAAGGGCATTTACCAGAGCTGCGACGTCTATTTCTATGCCATGGCCCAGCGCATCGGGATGGACCCGATTGCCGCGATGGCGCGCCGGTGTGGGATGGGGCAGGAATTCCCCCTGCCCGTCACCAGCCAGTTCTTCGGCACCGTGCCTGACCCGGCGTGGAAGATGAAGAAGTGGGGCCGCGAATGGCAGGCCTTCGACACGGTCAACGCCACCATCGGCCAGGGCTACATGCTGTCCAGCCCCTTGCAACTGGCGGTGATGGCCTCGCGCCTTGCCACCGGCAAGCACGTGATGCCGCGGCTGACGCTCGACACCAAGCCGCAGGGCTTCGATAAAATCGACTTCCCTGCCGAGCAGGTCGAATATGTCCGCAAGGCGATGAGCGACGTGGTCAACGGTCCCGGCACCGCAGGCCGCGCGCGCCTGCCGATCGATGGCACGTTGATGGCGGGCAAGACCGGGACGGCGCAGGTTGTGTCGCTGTCGATCTCCAACGGCAAGTCCGGCCCGTGGAAGTACCGCGACCACGGGTTGTTCATCTTCTTCGCCCCTTATGACAACCCGCGCTATGCTGGCGCGGTGGTGATCGAGCATGGCGGCGGGTCAGGCGCGGCCTATCCGATTGCGCGCGACGTGATGACCTTCATGTTCGATCCGGCCAAGGGGCTGGAGGCGCTCGCCGCGCTGGAAGCCGGTTGGGGTGGCACCGCGCAGCAGCGGCTCGAAGCGCGCTACGCGGCCTACGCTGCCGAGCGTGGGGCCAGCGTCAGCCGTCCGCCGCGCCGGGAGGAAGAGATTTTCGACCGGGTCGAGGCCGAAGCCCGCCGCGCCGCCACACAGCCCGAAGCCATCGCTGACGAGGTGATCGCGCCGCGCCCGGAAGCCAATCCCTCCGGCACACCGCCGGGTTCTCCGGCTCCGGCGCCAGCGACAGCGCCTGCGGCCCCCGCCCCTGCCCCGTCGGCCGCGGAGATCAGTGAATGAGCACTATCGCCGCCCGCGGAATCGTACCCGAACCGATCGCCCGGCAGCCGTGGGAGATGCTGATCCCCTTGCTGCTGATCACGGGCTTTGGCGGTCTCGTGCTCTATTCGGCGGGTGGCGGTTCGATGCAGCCCTTTGCGATGTCGCACTTCATCCGGTTTCTGGTGTTTTCGGTGATGGCGGCGATCATCGCCTCCATGCCGCGCGACGCTGTGCGGGTGCTGACCTACCCAGCCTATCTGACAGTGCTGGTCATGCTGCTGGGGGTGGAGATCGTCGGCCAGGTGGGCGGCGGGAGCCAGCGGTGGCTGGAGGCCGGGCCGATCCGCATCCAGCCGTCCGAGATCATGAAGCCCGCCGTGGTGCTGGCCATGGCGCGCTTTTACGAAACGCTCCCGGCCGGGATGATCGGATCGTGGCGCTCGTTGGTGCCGGCCGGGATGCTGATCGTGCTGCCGATCTCGCTCGTGCTGTTGCAGCCCGATCTTGGCACCTCTGTCGCGATCGCCTTCGGCGGCGTGGTGGTGATGTTCCTCGCGGGGCTGCCGCTCTGGTGGTTTTTGCTGGCGGGCGGCACCGGCATTGCCGCGATGCCGCTGATCTATTTCTTCGCGCTTCGCCCCTACCAACAGGCGCGGGTGACGACCTTTCTCGATCCCGAAAATGATCCGCTCGGCGCGGGCTATCACATCGCCCAATCCAAGATCGCGATTGGATCGGGTGGGCTCTTCGGCAAGGGTTTCAACAACGGCACCCAGAGCCACCTCAACTATCTGCCGGAACCCCACACCGATTTCGTTTTCGCCAGTATGGCCGAGGAATGGGGCCTGGTGGGCGGGCTGTTCGTGCTGACGATGTATGCGCTGATCCTGCGCTGGGGGTGGAAGGTCGCCAACGAATCGCAGGACCGCTTCTGCGCCCTGCTCGCTGCCGGGGCGACCGCGACCATCTTTTTCTACATCGCGATCAATCTGCTGATGGTGATGGGCATGGCCCCCGCCAAGGGCATTCCGCTGCCGTGGATGAGCCACGGCGGCTCGTCGATGATGACCAACATGATCTGCATCGGTCTGTTGATGATGGTCAACCGCTGGAACCGCATGGCCCCGCGCCGGGGCCTGACGGTCTAGCAATGATTTGGCGCGAATAGGCCCTTGCCATCAGGCCGAGACGCGCTAAATGCAGCGCCTCACGCGAATCGGCACACGGCCTCGGCCCACCGCCTCGCTGTCCGACCTTGTCGGAATGGACGCATAGCTCAGTTGGTAGAGCAGCTGACTCTTAATCAGCGGGTCCTAGGTTCGAGCCCTAGTGCGTCCACCATCCCTCCAACTCCGCACCGGTTCAAAGACGCTTCGTCAAGTTGCCTTGGCGTAAGTTCGCTGTGAGGCGCGTGCAGCCACGCTGATCAATTTCGCAGGTGGCTGGTCAGCAAGGATAGGCCTCGTCGACTTGCAATCACATCGTAATGTGATATCTGCGACTCATGAGCACATCCACTATCACACGCGTTCGCGATCTGGTCACATCCAACACGATGACCCGCGCCGGTCTTGCCCGCGCCGCGGGGCTCCACGCCAACACCCTGCGCGATTGTACCGAGGACACGTGGAACCCCACTGCCGAGACCCTCGCCAAGCTTGATGCTTTTCTTGAGGCCAACGCCGACCGTCCGGTCCTTGCCACCATCGAGGAGATCATCGACGAGGCGCGCAATGGGCGCATGTATATCCTCGTCGACGATGAGGACCGTGAGAACGAGGGCGATCTCATCATCCCCGCGCAGATGGCGACCCCGCAAGCGATCAACTTCATGGCCATGTACGGGCGCGGGCTGATCTGCCTGGCTTTGACCAAGGATCGCGTCGAGACGCTCGGGTTGCAGCCGATGAGCCGCAACAACAAGGAATCGATGCAGACCGCCTTCACCATCACGATCGAGGCGAAGGAAGGTGTCACCACCGGCATCTCGGCGGCTGACCGCGCCCGCACCATCTCGGTCGCGATTGATGCAGCCAAGGGCGCGGATGATCTCGTCACCCCCGGCCACGTTTTCCCGCTGATGGCGCGCGACGGCGGCACGCTGGTGCGCGCCGGGCACACCGAGGCGGCGGTCGATATCTCGCGTCTGGCGGGGCTCAACCCCTCGGGCGTGATCTGCGAGATCATGAACGAGGACGGCACGATGGCCCGGCTCGATGACCTCATCACCTTCGCGCGCAAGCACGATCTGAAGATCGGCACGATCCGCGACCTGATCGCCTATCGGATGCGCAATGACCATCTCGTCGAGCGGCTGAACGAACGCGCCTTCACTTCGGACTACGGCGGCCAGTGGCGGATGATCACCTATCGCGACCGTGTGGCGGGGTCGGAGGCCTATGTCCTCCAGAAGGGCCATGTCATCCCGGGCGAACCCACCGTCGCCCGCGTCCACCCGATTTCGGTGTTTGACGACGTCCTCGGCGCGCCCGGTCCGCGCAAGCGCACGCTCCAGCGCGCGATGCAGGCGATTGGTGCGCATGGTTCGGGCGTGATCGTCATTCTCACCGGCCGTGTCGGCACTGGCGAGTGGCGTCCCGACGAAGAACTGCGCAATATCGGCATCGGCTCGCAGATTCTCGTCGATCTCGGCGTGTCAGACATGGTGCTGCTGTCGAACAGCCGACCCGATTACGTCGCGCTCGAAGGCTATGGCCTGACCATCACAGACTTCCACCCCATTCCGGAGTAAATCGTCGTGGCGATGAAGGCCCTGCGTGCTGTCGCGATCGCGCTCTCGCTGTCGCTCATGATCGGCGAGTCATGGCGTAGCTGGGGCGTCGGACGGCCGGTGATGTTCGTGCTCGACGACATGCTCATCGGTGGCTTTCTGATTGCGGCGGCAATTGCCGTCGGCACAGACACGGTGCGCACGCGCGCCGCTTTTGCCGCAGCCTGGGGAACCGCGGCCGGGATGCTTTACACCAGCTTTTTCGGCAAGGTCTTCGCGCCGCAGACCAGTGAGGCCGGAAACTGGGATCTCGGCATCCTGACGCCCCTGATCGGGGTCGCCTTCATTGTATCGCTCGCCGGAATGTGGTTGAGCATCACTCTGCCTTCATCAGCACGATCCCTCGGATCGCAACCGGAATAGTGAGACCATGGCCAAGTTCCTGATTGTCGAAGCGCGGTTCTACGCGCACCTGAATGATATGCTGGTCGCAGGCGCGCGGGCCGCGCTTGAAGCTGCCGGGCATGAGGTCGAGGTGCTCACCGTGCCCGGCGCGCTCGAAATCCCCGGCGCCATCGCGCTCGCGGCTGAGGCTGACCGTTACGACGGCTTCGTCGCCATCGGTGTCGTGATCCGCGGCGAAACCTACCACTTCGAGATCGTCGCGGGCGAAAGTGCGCGTGCGATCATGGCGCTGACGATGGACGGCATTGCCATCGGTAACGGCATCCTCACCGTCGAAAACGAAGCCCAGGCGCTGGTACGCGCTGACCCGGCGCAGAAGGACAAGGGCGGTGAAGCGGCCAAGGCGGCGCTTGCGCTGCTCGCCATTGGCCAGCGCTTCGGCTGAGACGTTCTTCAAGGTGGCCGGGCGAGCAAGCGCCCGGCACTTTCTCAGCGGCCGAAACAACCCTTCCCGGCATAATTTGCGCTGTCACCAAGCTCTTCCTCGATGCGGATCAGCTGGTTGTACTTGGCAAGCCGGTCCGAACGCGCGAGGCTGCCGGTCTTGATCTGCCCGCAATTGGTGGCGACCGCGAGATCGGCGATGGTCGCATCCTCGGTCTCCCCCGAGCGGTGGCTCATCACGCAGGTGTAACGCGCGCGGTGCGCCATATCGACCGCCGCGAGGGTTTCGGTGAGCGTGCCGATCTGATTGACCTTCACCAGCAGCGAATTGGCCAGGCCGCGCCCGATCCCGTCCGACAGGCGCGCAGGATTGGTCACGAACAGATCGTCACCCACCAGCTGGACCTTGTCGCCCAGCAGGCCCGTCAGCGCCGCCCAGCCTTCGAAATCATCCTCGCTCATGCCGTCCTCGATCGAGCGGATCGGATATTCGGCACACAGCTTGCCGAGATAATCGGCCATTTCATGCGGGGAGAGGCTCAACCCCTCGCCCAAGATTTCGTATTTGCCGCCCTTGAAGAACTCGGTCGCCGCGCAGTCCAGCGCCAGCACGATGTCCTCACCCGGGGTGAAGCCGGCCTTGGTGATGCTCTCCATGATGAAATCAAGCGCCGCGCTGGTGCTGGCGAGGTTCGGGGCGAAGCCGCCCTCATCGCCCACAGAAGTGGCGAGGCCCTTCTGATGCAGGCCCTTCTTCAGGGTGTGAAACACTTCAGCGCCCCAGCGCACGGCTTCGGTCAGCGAGACCGCGCCGACCGGCATGATCATGAATTCCTGAATGTCGATCGGGTTATCAGCGTGCTCGCCGCCATTGATGATGTTCATCATCGGCACCGGCAGCATGTGGGCCGAAACTCCGCCAAGGTAGGAATAGAGCGGCAGGCCCCGCGCATTAGCAGCGGCCTTGGCAACCGCCAGCGACGTGCCGAGGATCGCGTTCGCGCCGAGGCGCGCCTTGTTCGCCGTGCCGTCGAGCGCAATCAGCGCAAGGTCGATATCGCGCTGGTCTTCGGCGTCGAAATTGTCGGTCAGCAGCTCGCGGATCTCGCCGTTGACCGCTTCCACCGCCTTGAGCACGCCCTTGCCTAGGTAGCGCGACGCATCCCCATCGCGCAGTTCCACCGCTTCATGTGCACCGGTCGACGCACCCGAGGGGACAGCAGCGCGGCCAAAGCTACCGTCGTCGAGCAATACGTCGACTTCAACGGTCGGATTGCCGCGGCTATCGAGGATTTCACGCCCGTGCAGGTCGATGATGGCGGTCATGTTTGGCTCCGGCTGTAATGTGGTTTAGGGTGTTAAGACACTTCGACGCTATGATAATGGGAACGGCATGATTCTGGTTCGATGATTCCAGCATGGGCCGGACGCGTGACGTCCCTATGCGCGGGAATGACCTCGTGCAAGCGGATGACGAGACGCGCACGGCATCGATCGAAACATGCCCAGACGACAAGGAGCACCGCAATGGCTGACACTACCCCCCCGAAGAAGACCCCGGCGAAATCGACCAAGGGCGCGACCACGAAGACCGACGGCCCGACCAAGGCTGCACCGGTCAAGCTGGCAGCGACGACCAAGGGCGAAGATGCGGCCCCGGCTTCGGCTCCGGTGATCGAAGCCAAGAGCCGCTTCAACGCGGCGCTCGAAGAAGCCAAGGCTGGCGCCGCCGCGCTGCGCGCCGAAGCGGAAAACCGCCTCAGCAGCGTCAGCGGTCAGGCCAAGGGCAAGGGCACCGATCTGGTCGCCGAAGCCAAGGCCTATGGCGAACAGGCCAAGGGCAAGGCCAGCGAACTCGCGGTCGAAGGCAAGCAGGTGGCCACCGATGCCATCGCCTCGCTCGGCAAGGTCGTGGGCGACACGGCTGCGCAGATCGACGAAAAGCTCGGCGAGCAATATGGCGATTACGCCCGCAAAGCCTCGCGCACCTTGCAGGAAACCTCGGCCAAGCTCGAATCCAAGAGCGTCGATGAACTGAGCGAGGATGCCCGCGCGATGGTCCGCAAGAGCCCCGGCATGGCTGTCGGGATCGCCGCGGTCGTCGGCTTTTTCCTGGCGCGGATGCTGGGCGGGAACAAGCGCTGATCCTGCTGAAAAGGCACGCTCATGTATGATACCGAGCCCAGCCAGTCGCCGCCGCTGGATGGCACTCTTGCCGATCCGGCGGTGACGCCCGAGGACGCTGAGGCGATAGAGGACAGCACCAGCTTTACCTCGTTGCGTGACGATATCACCGCGCTGGTGGATGACGCGCGCACCTATGCCGAGGCGGAGATCGCCTTCCAGAAGACCCGCGCCAGCCTCGCCGGAAAGCGGGCGGGCCGGGCGCTGGTGCTGCTGGTGCTGGCTCTGGTGCTGCTCCACATTGCCTTGATCGCGCTGGCTGTGGGCGCGGTGATCGCGCTGGCGCCGCTGGTGACGATCTGGGGCGCGATTGCCATCGTGGTGGGCGTGCTGTTGATCGGCGTTGCGTTGCTGGTGTGGAGCGCTGCGGGTGATGGCAAGGTGCTTTCGGCGATGTTTGATGCCGGAGAGGACGCATGACCCGCCTGCCGCAAAGCTTCATCGAAGACCGCGCGCTGCGCGATGCGGCCCGTGCCGTGCTGGTCGAGGATATCGAACGCCTGCGCGCCAGTCTCAGCGAAGAAGGCATCGCGAGCCGCGTATCGGCTGGCGTCAGCTCCACGATCACAAGCCGCATCCGCACCGGCGCACGCGATGTGCTGGCACAGGCCAAGGCGCAGGCGGGCGATCACAAGGGTGTGCTCGCCGTGCTTATCGGGGCGATTGTCCTGTGGTTCGCGCGCGGACCGATCCTCAATTGGCTCGACGAGTTCGCCGAGATTGACGAAGACACTGATACCGACGCCGCCTCCCCCGAAGGCGATGCGCAAGGAGATCCCGCATGACCGAACCCACACCCATCTCGCCCACCGGCAGCCGCGATGCGCTGCGTGCCCGGATCGAGGCGGCCGAGCGCCGCAATGCCGACCGGACGCTGGCCGACCAGGCGCGCGAAGCCGCAGCGGCAGCAGTCGATTACACCCGCGCCAACCCGCTGACGGTGATTGGCGGCGCGCTGGCGGCGGGCCTGATCATCGGCTTGCTCACTCGCCCCGGCCGCCGAGTGGCAAGCCGGGTCGCGCACAGCACGGCCGATGCCATTTCCGGTGCGGCCTCATCCGCCAGTTCGGGCGTAAAGAACGTCGCTTCGCGCGGGGGTTCGCGCTTTGGCCAGATGATCGGTCAGGCCGCGGTGACCTATGCCATGACGTTGATTGACGAGGTGCTGGAGACCGCGCGGGCCGGTCAGGAACGCGCCGAGGAACTGGGCGATGCGGCGGGCGTGCAAGCGAAGAAGATCACCGCACGCACGACCGATGCCGCAGGCTCGGCGGCAGACAGCACCCGCGCGCTCGCCCGCAAGACTCGTGCTGCGGCGGCGGATATTGTGCGCGATCTGGGGCGCAAGACCAAAGGCTGATCCTGCCAGCGTCCCTGAAGGCTTGCCCTCGCGCTCCAAGGCGCTAAAGGCGCGCGCATCTTTCCTCCCCAGGGACTTTTATCATGGCAGAAACCACCCCCACCCAGCGCCTCCACCTCGTGATGGGCGGCCGCGTGATCGACCCGCGCGGGATCGAGTTTCAGGATCCCGAGAGCATCCACGTCGTCGGCGTCTACAGCTCCTACGAAGCGGCGGTCGACGCGTGGCGCGCACAGGCGCAACGCACGGTTGACGATGCCGAGATGAAGTATGTGGTGGTCCACATCCACAAGCTGCTGACGCCTGAGGACTGAGGGCGCGGACATCAGCGCCGTGGCCGGTTACACCATCCGCGCCTTTGCGCCCGGCGATGCGGAGGCCATTGCGGCGCTGACACTGGCGGCGATCCGGCAGACGGCGCTGCGGGCCTATTCGGCCGAGCAGGTTGCCGCGTGGTCGGCACGCTATTCACCGGCGCGGCTCGGCGAAAGCGCGGCGCGGGGGGATGTGATCCTTGTCGCCGTTGACGCGCTTGACCAACCAGCGGCTTATACTGTTCTGGAAGCAGACGGGCATCTTGATATGCTGTTCTGCCACCCGGATCACACGGGGCATGGGCTCGGCCTCAGGCTTCTGAGCGCGGCGGAGGTGTCGGCGCGCTCTTTGGGCGCCGAACGGCTCTACACCGAAGCGAGCGAGCTGGCTCGTCCGGTGTTCGCCCGGGCCGGATATGCTCTGCTCCACCGCCGCGATTTCACCATTCCTTTTGAGGGCGGCGCGGTGGCGATCCACAACTATGCGATGGAAAAGCGGCTCGGCTGAACGCTGGGCACCAATGCTCGCGCAACCCGGTTCAGCGAAGCGCGGCAAAAGCCCCGGCAGCAGCCACCGCCAGCATCGTCAGCACCACGCGCGTGCGGCGGTCCGACCGTCTTGAGCCCCAGCGCTCCTCGTCGAGATACCAGCGGCCCTGCCCATCCGTCCTGAGGACATCTGCACCTTTCAGTCGCGCGAAGGCACGCTGACGGCTTGGCAGACCGGGATCATAGGCGATCGCGTCGGCCATGCTGATCGCGCCAGCATCGAGAAAGTGCTGCACCACCCGTCGCTCGGCAATCGGCCTGACGGGTGGGACAGCCATGATGTTAGATGAACTCGATCTTGTCGACGTGGTAGAACTTCTCGCCAGACGGAACCGTCACCTCGATATCGTCACCCACCTGCTTGCCGATCATCGCGCGGGCGAGCGGCGAGGTGTAGGAGATGCGTCCCTTGGCCGCATCCGCTTCGGTCTGGCCGACGATCTGGTAACGGATCGGCTTGTCGTTCTCGTCCAGCAGGGTCACGGTTGCACCGAACACGATCTTGTTGCCCGACAGCGTGGTCGGATCGATGATCTGCGCGCGGCTGACCATGCCCTCGATATCGCCGATCATGGCTTCGACCTGGCCCTGCCGTTCCTTGGCAGCGTGGTATTCGGCGTTTTCCGACAGGTCGCCATGGGCGCGCGCTTCTTCGATAGCCTCGACGATTTTCGGGCGTTCCTCGCGGAGCGTCTTGAGCTCGGCTGTCAGCCGCTCATACCCTTCGGCCAGCATCGGCACCTTGTCCATCGTCGCCATTTTTGTTGTCTTTCTGTCTGTTAGGCCTGGCGCCTCACCCCGCGTGGAAAGAAAGCGATCCCGGCCGTTCGATCCATACGGCGCGGGACTTTCAATCTGTGGGGAAGCGTCAGTCAGATCCCATAATAGTCTTGCATCGACCGGACTTCAAGCTGATCGGGCCGGATCGCCGAAATCGCTGCCGCCGCAGCCGCTGATCCGGCCGCCGTTGTGTAGTAGGGAACCTTGTTCGCCAGCGCCGCCATGCGGATGGATTTGCTGTCGAGCAGCGATTGCCAACCTTCGGTGGTGTTGAAGATCAGCGCGATCTCGCCATCGATGATCTTGTCGACAATATGCGGCTGCCCCTCGGCCACCTTGTTGACGCGTTCGACCGCAAGGCCCTGTTCGGCAAGATAAGTCTGCGTCCCGCCCGTGGCGATCACCTTGAACCCATGTTCGATCAGCTGACGCACGCCCGCCACAATCACCGGCTTGTCGGTGTTCTTGACCGACACGAAGACCGTGCCCGATTGCGGTGGGACCATGCCGGCTCCCAGCTGCGATTTGAGGAAGGCGGCCTCGAAGGTCGCATCGATCCCCATCACCTCGCCGGTGGACTTCATCTCCGGGCTGAGCACCGGGTCGGCACCGGGGAAACGCGCAAACGGGAACACCGCTTCCTTGACCGCCATGTAAGGCAGATCGCGCATGAAGGCTGGGAAAGCGCTGAGCTTTTCGCCTGCCATCACCCGCGCCGCAATCTTGGCGACCGGCTGTCCGATGGCCTTCGCGACGAAGGGTACCGTGCGACTGGCGCGGGGGTTCACCTCGATCAGGTAGACCTCACCATTCTTGACCGCGAACTGAATGTTCATGAGGCCGACCACGCCGAGCGCATGGGCCAGCAGCACAGCCTGCCGCTCCATCTCGGCGATGACGTCGGGGGCGAGCGAATAGGGTGGCAGCGTGCAGGCACTGTCGCCCGAATGGACGCCGGCCTCCTCGATGTGCTGCATCACCCCTGCGATGCGCACTTCCTCGCCATCGCACAGCGCATCGACATCGCATTCGATCGCGTCGCGCAGATACTGGTCGATCAGCACCGGGCTGTCGCCTGAAACGTTCACGGCGGTGGCGATGTAATTGTCGAGCTGGGCTTCGCTGTCGACAATCTCCATCGCCCGGCCGCCGAGCACATAGGACGGGCGCAGCAACACCGGATAGCCGATGCGGGCGGCGACAGCGGCAGCCTCATCGCGGCTGCGGGCAATGCCGTTGTCGGGTTGCTTGAGCTTCAGCTTGCTGACCAGCTTGGCGAAGCGCTCACGGTCTTCGGCAAGGTCGATCGCATCAGGCGAGGTGCCGAGGATCGGGATGCCGGCGTCTTCAAGCGCCTGCGCAAGCTTTAGCGGGGTCTGCCCGCCGAACTGGACGATCACGCCCAGCAATTCGCCCTTCGACTGCTCGACCCGCAGGATTTCCAGCACGTCCTCGTCCGTCAGTGGCTCGAAATAGAGCCGGTCCGAGGTGTCGTAATCGGTCGAGACGGTTTCGGGGTTGCAGTTGACCATGATCGTCTCGAACCCCTGCTCCGCCAGCGCGAAACAGGCATGGACGCAGCAGTAATCGAACTCGATCCCCTGCCCGATCCGATTGGGGCCGCCGCCGAGGATGACGACCTTCTTGCGATCCGACGGCGCGGCCTCGCATTCCGGCTCACCAAAGCTGGGCGCTTCGTAGGTCGAGTACATGTAGGGCGTGATCGCCTCGAACTCGGCCGCGCAGCTGTCGATGCGTTTGAAGACAGGATAGACACCCAGCTTGTGGCGCAGCGCGCGCACTTCGTCCGCACTGGTCGCGCCCGCCATCGCGACGAGCGCATCGTGGAGCAGACCCGAACGCTTGGCCTGCGTTTCCCCCATGCCGCCCGCCACGCCGACCGACCGCACCGCCAGCGTTGCAAGGCGCTTGTCGGAGAAGCCCAAGGCCTTCAACCGCCGCAGCCCCGCCGCATCGCGTGGCAAGCCATTGCTCTGCACCTCGCGTTCGGCGGAGATGATCTGCTCGATCTGACGCAGGAACCACGGGTCGTAGAAGGTGACGGCGGCGATCTCCTCCACGCTCATGCCTTCGCGGAAGGCTTGGCCGACCTTGAGCAGCCGGTCGGGCGTGCGGCGCGACAGGGCAGCCGTGATCACGTCTTTCGCCACGCCTTCCAGCTCGGGCACGCGGTTGAACCCGTCGAGCCCGGTCTCCAGCCCGCGCAGGGCCTTCTGCATCGATTCCTGGAAATTGCGGCCGATCGCCATGACCTCGCCGACGGACTTCATCGCGGTCGAAAGGTCGGTCGCGGCGCCCTTGAACTTCTCGAAGGCAAAGCGCGGGATCTTGGTGACGACGTAGTCGATGGTCGGCTCGAAGCTCGCGGGCGTTGCGCCGGTGATCTCGTTGGTGAGTTCATCGAGCGTGTAGCCCACCGCGAGCTTGGCCGCGACGCGGGCGATGGGGAAGCCCGTCGCCTTTGACGCCAGCGCCGAGGAGCGGCTGACGCGCGGGTTCATCTCGATCACGATCAGGCGGCCATCCTTGGGATTGACCGCGAACTGGACGTTGGAGCCGCCCGTCTCCACGCCGATTTCGCGCAGCACCGCGATGCTGGCGCTGCGCATGATCTGGTATTCCTTGTCGGTCAGCGTCAGCGCCGGGGCGACGGTGATCGAGTCTCCCGTATGGACGCCCATGGGATCGACGTTCTCGATCGAGCAGATGATGATCGCGTTGTCCTTGCGGTCACGCACCACCTCCATCTCGAACTCCTTCCACCCGAGGAGCGATTCCTCGATCAGGACTTCAGTGGTGGGCGAGGCGTCGAGGCCATCCCGGACAATCTGGTCAAACTCGGCCTTGTTGTAGGCAATCCCGCCCCCCGTGCCGCCAAGCGTGAAGCTGGGGCGGATGATCGAGGGCAGCCCGGTCCGCTCAAGGATTTCGCGTGCCTGTTCCAGCGTGTTGGCGACGCCGGAACGGGCGCTTTCGAGGCCAATCTTGTCCATCGCATCGCGGAAGCGCTGGCGGTTCTCGGCCTTGTCGATGGCGTCGGCCTTGGCGCCGATCATCTCGACGCCGTATTCGGCGAGCACGCCCATCTCGTCGAGCTTCAGCGCGCAGTTGAGCGCCGTCTGCCCGCCCATCGTCGGCAGCAGCGCATCGGGCCGTTCCTTGGCGATGATCTTGGCGACGATATCGGGCGTGATCGGCTCGATATAGGTCGCGTCCGCGAACTCCGGATCGGTCATGATCGTCGCGGGGTTTGAGTTGACGAGGATGACGCGGTAGCCCTCCTCCTTCAACGCCTTGATCGCCTGCGTGCCGGAGTAATCGAACTCGCAGGCCTGACCGATGATGATCGGGCCAGCGCCAATGACGAGGATCGAGGAGATGTCGGTTCTTTTGGGCATTTCTTAGGCCTTTACAGCAGCCACTACAGCCGCAAGCAGTGTTCCAATTTGTATCAAGTTTGCGAATGCGGGGTCTCGGGCGAGCGCGACGATTCCTTGTCTGGGCGGAGACGGAAGATCTAGAAGTATTTTTAGAGCTGCAACCAATCCCATTATTTGGGCCCGAGCTTCATTTTCTTGAATTTCCTCAGCAACATCTTCGATCTGGCTGACAATCTGAAGAACGTGGTAAATCTGTGGTGGCGTCACAATCCCCGTCCACGCCGAACTATCGATTGACGAGCGTTCGATTAAAGGTTGGGC
Source organism: Erythrobacter sp. W302b (assembly GCF_046452395.1). Lineage (NCBI taxonomy): Bacteria > Pseudomonadati > Pseudomonadota > Alphaproteobacteria > Sphingomonadales > Erythrobacteraceae > Erythrobacter > Erythrobacter sp. W302b. Next base: position 1,281,570 of record NZ_JBKFDH010000001.1, read on the forward strand.
ATCAACGTCTGCATCTGGATCGAGGTACTGCCTCCCAAGATCCGTCAATCTATATTGCTGGACGCCAAATATTTTTTCCTGCTCAAGCAAGCCATCATCTGCGAGGCTGTTTAGCGTAGCACGCGTCTCAAGGCTCTTAGATTGCAGGTACTCCCGCAGCTTACCGCTTGTGATCCAACCTTCTTGAAGTGGGATGGTCGGACCACTCATTGGACGAGGATACATCGAAGAAATCTTGGCGATCGCGCGGAGGACGCGCAATTCGAAAGGTGAAAAGCCAAATTTCTCGTCGTTCTCCATCTCCGAGGGCCTAGCCCAGCCCCCCCACGAACTTCTCGAACAGATAGAAGCTGTCCTGCGGCCCCGGGCTCGCCTCGGGGTGGTACTGCACCGCAAAGGCCCGCTTGCCCTTGATCGCAATCCCGCAATTCGTCCCGTCAAACAGCGACACATGGGTTTGCTCGACATTCTCCGGCAGGGTTGCCGCATCCACCGCAAAACCGTGGTTCATCGAGGTGATCTCGACGAGGCCGGTGGTCTCGCCCCACCCTTCCCCTACGCGCTGGACGGGGTGGTTTGCGCCGCGATGGCCCTGATGCATCTTGATCGTCTTCGCGCCCGCGGCGAGCGCGAGCATCTGGTGGCCGAGGCAGATGCCGAACAGGGGCACATCCGCGTCGAGCAGCGCGCGGATCACCGGCACGGCATATTCGCCGGTCGCCGCCGGGTCGCCCGGGCCGTTGCTCAGGAACACGCCATCGGGCGCCAGCGCCATCACTTCGTCGAAGCTGGTCTTCGCCGGAACCACCGTCACCCGCGCGCCGGCCTTGACCAGATTGCGGAAGATGTTGTCCTTTGACCCATAGTCGATCGCGACCACGTGCGGCTTGGCGTCGAAGGCCGCGCGGCCATAGCCCTTGCCGAGCGTCCAGTAGCCGCCCTCCCAGCCTTCCTGCGCCTCACGCGAGACACGTATCGCAAGGTCCATCCCTTCCAGCCCCGGCCATGCCTTGGCGCGTTCCAGCAGTGCGGGGATGTCGAACTTGCCGTCCGGCGCATGGGCGATCACCGCATTGGGCGCGCCGGTCTGGCGGATGCGGCGGGTGAGCGCGCGGGTATCGACGCCCGCCAGCCCGATCTTGCCATTGCGCACCATCCACTCGGCAAAACGCTCGACCGAGCGGAAGTTGCTCGGCTCGGTCACATCCTCACGCACAATGCAGCCGACCGCGCCCTCGACCTTGCTCTCGATGTCCTCGCCATTGGCGCCGACATTGCCGATATGTGGGAAGGTGAAGGTGACGATCTGCGCGGCGTAGGAAGGATCGGTCATCACCTCCTGATACCCGGTCATCGCGGTGTTGAAGCACACCTCACCCACAGCCGCTCCCACCGCGCCGAATCCCCGGCCCCAGACCACTGTGCCATCGGCCAGAACAAGGACTCCCGTCGCGCCAGAAGGTTGCGCGCGGAAAGATGCGGGGTCGGCCATGGGGCGCTCCGTTTGCGGTGATGCCAGCGATGTTGCTAAGTTTCGTCCGCTAGGCGCGGTGGCGGGCCGCGTCAACCTAGGCGTGCCGCCCTAATTGCGTTAGAGGCGCGCGCCTGAGTTCAATCCACAGGAAACACGTAATGATCCGTGACGATATCAAGGCCGCCACCATCACCGCGATGAAGGCGGGCGAGAAAGACCGCACCGCGGCGCTCCGCCAAATCAGCGCCAAGATCAAGGACCGCGACATCGAGGAGCGGACCTCGGGCAAGGATATCCCTGACGATGAGCTGGTGGTGAGCGTCCTTCAGAAAATGGCCAAGCAGCGCCGCGAATCGATCGAGATGTATGTCTCGGGCGGGCGCGAGGAACTGGCGGCCGTGGAGCGTGCCGAACTCGCGGTGATCGAGGAATTCCTGCCGCAGATGATGGACGAGGCCGCTACCAAGGCCGCAATCGCAGCGATCAAGGCCGAGACCGGCGCGTCCACCATGAAGGACATGGGCACCGTCATGGCCGAGCTGAAGGCCCGCCACGGCGCGGTGCTTGTTGGCAAGCTGGCGAGCACGCTGGTGAAGGCGGCGCTTTCGTAACCTGACGCCGTTCGTGCTGAGCTTGTCGAAGCACCGTTCTTTTTGCTTCAAGTGAAGAACGGCCCTTCGACAGGCTCAGGGCGAACGGGTATTTGAGGCCGGGCGCTGGACAGTTTGCGCTTGCGGACCAATAATCCCCCCATGGCCATCACCCCGCAATGGAAGGACGAGCTGCGTGCGCGGATCACGCTCTCGACGCTTGTCCAGCGGTCGGTGAAGCTGACCCGCGCGGGGCGCGAGTGGAAGGGGTGCTGCCCGTTCCATGAGGAAAAGACGCCGAGCTTCTACGTCAACGACCAGAAGCAGTTCTACCACTGCTTCGGCTGCGGCGCGCATGGCGATGCGATCAGCTGGATGGTGGACCAACAGGGCCTCCAGTTCATGGACGCGGTCAAGGAGCTGGCGGGCATGGCCGGGATGGAGGTCCCTGCCCCCGATCCGGTCATGGCGAAGAAAGCCGAAGCGCGCGCCAGCCTGATCGACGTGACCGAGGCGGCGCAGAAATTTTTCGTGACGAGCCTTGCGGGGCCGAGCGGCGGCGCGGCGCGCGAATACCTCCAGAGGCGCGGCTTTTCTCCGCAGGTCATGGCGGAGTTCGGCTTCGGCTGGGCACCGGAGGACCGGCAAGCCCTGCCCAAAGCGCTCTCCCAATTCAGCGAGGACATGCTCGAAGCCGCCGGTATGCGCGCGTCCAACGAACAGGGCGAGCGGTACGACCGCTTCCGGGGCCGCGTCATGTTGCCCATCCAGGACGCGCGAGGACGAGTGATCGCCTTCGGGGGACGTATCCTCGACAAACGGGAGGGCGTGGCGAAATACCTCAACTCCCCCGACACCGATCTCTTCGACAAGGGCCGCACGCTTTACAACCTGCACCGCGCTGCTCCCGCCGCGCGTCAGAGCGGGCGCGTGGTGGTGGTCGAAGGCTATATGGACGTGATCGCGCTTGCCAATGCCGGGATTGCGGATGCGGTCGCCCCGCTCGGCACGGCGCTGACCGAGATGCAGCTGGAACTGCTGTGGCGCATGGTCGAGGTGCCGGTGCTGTGCTTCGATGGCGATGCCGCAGGTCAGCGCGCCGCCATGCGGGCCATTACCCGCGCCCTGCCGATGCTGGCGCCGATGCGTTCGCTCAATATCGTGCGCCTGCCAGCGGGGCTTGATCCCGATGATCTGATCAAGGCCCAGGGCAAGTCAGCGATGGAACGGCTCCTCGAGACGCCCTCCAGCCTGATCGACACGCTATGGGAATTCGAGCGCGACGCCCAGCCCCTCACCACCCCCGAAGCCAAGGCGGGGCTCAAGGCGCGGCTGATGGCGCATGTTGACACCATTGCCGATCCCGAGATCAAAGCGCTGTATCGCCGGGAATTGTCTGACCGGTTTTCTGCTTTCGCTTATCCGCCGCGCCCGCCCAAGCCCGCGTTTCAGCCCGGTCAGCACGGACCGTGGAAGGGCGGCCCGCCGCAAGTGCAAGGCCTGTCCGATGGCGCGCGCGTGCAGCTTTCGGGAATGATGGCCGGCGGCCAGCAGCAAGGACTGCTCAGCGCGGTTCTGGCCGGTTTCTTGCGCCATCCTGACCAGATTGCGCGCCATGCCGAAGCGCTTTCGGTTCTGGCGCGGGCTAACCCCAAAAATGCCGCTTTGATCGAATCGCTGTTCGAACTTGCAGAAACGCTTGATTCGCGAGCCGCAACCGCCATATGCAACGCGCAAGGCCAACCTGCCCCGCCGGCAGATATCCGCTACGCCTTTCTTGATGAAGGCAACGATCCCGGCGCTGCGTGCGAGGAACTGGCTGAAGCTGTGTCGCTGCTGGTCGAAAGGCCAGCGCTGGAGGCTGCGCTTGCGGCCACCATTGCGCGTTTCGAAAGCGACCCGGAAGGGTCGTTTGCGGAACAGACCCGCCTGCGTGCGCAGCTCATGGCAGTTGAAGAACGCCTCAAGGCCTTCGGGCGCCGCAAAGCGGGCGCTGCGGCCACGGGTGACGATACCGCGTAAGCGGCGGATATTGGATTAATTGGCGGCCCCGCGCATCTCGCGGACCGCCCGGCAACGGATAGACACGAAAAATATGGCCGAGAAGGAAGATGCCCCGCTGATCGATCTGAACGATTCGTCGATCAAGAAGCTGATCAGCAAGGCCAAGAAGCGCGGCTATGTCACCTATGACGAGCTTAATGAGGCGCTGCCTTCGGGCGAGATGAGCCCCGACCAGATCGAGGATATCCAGACCGCTCTGTCCGAAATGGGCGTGCAGATCGTCGAAAGCGACGAAGATGCCGAGGCCGAAGGTGAAGAGGGCGAGGCCGAAGACGTCGTCACCGATGACGATGACGACGAGGATGATGACGAGAAGAAGGGCCCGGCCAAGGATGCCCGCGCGGGCAACCGCAAGCTCGTCACCGGCGAACGTACCGATGATCCGGTGCGCATGTACCTGCGCGAAATGGGCGCGGTCGAACTGCTCAGCCGCGAGGGTGAAATCGCCATCGCCAAGCGGATCGAGGCGGGCCGCGACATGATGATCATGGGGCTGTGCGAAAGCCCGATCACCTTCCACGCGATCATCCAGTGGTCCGAAGCGCTCAACAATGGCGACATGCAGCTGCGCGAGATCCTCGATCTTGACGCCATGCTCTCCAAGGAACCGCCGGCCGACAAGATGGCCGAAGGTGCCGAGGATGACGACGACGACGGCGAAATCTCCGAAGCCACCGCTGGCCCCACCATCCGCGAGGATGACGAAGTCGCCGATGAGCCCGATGCGGACGGCGATGACGACGAGGATGGCGAAGGCCGGCCCAAGCGCGAAGAGGAAGAGGAGGAGGACAACACCCTTTCCCTCGCCCAGATGGAAGCCGCGCTGAAGCCCGAGGCGCTGGAGCGGTTCGCCCGCATCACCGCGCTGTTCAATGCCTTCGAAAAACTTCAGGGCGAGCGTGTCGATACGCTGGCGGTGGGCAATGATTTCCCGGCCGCCAAGGAAAAGAAGTACGAACAGCTGCGCGAAGACCTCACCGCCGAGGTCGAAAGCGTCCAGTTTCACGCCACCAAGATCGAATTCCTGGTCGACAACCTCTACGCCTTCAACCGCCGGTTGACCACGCTGGGCGGCCAGATGTTGCGTCTGGCCGAGCGTCACAAGGTCAAGCGCGCCGACTTCCTCACCGCCTATGTCGGCAACGAGATGGACGACGCCTGGATCAAGGAGCGCGCCAAGAAGGACAAGAAGTGGGCCGCTTTTGCCGAGCGCGAGGAAGACGCGATTGAGCGTATCCGCTCTGAAATCGCCGACATTGCCGCGCAGACCGGCATGAGCCTCACCGAGTTCCGCCGCATCGTCAACATGGTCCAGAAGGGCGAACGCGAGGCGCGCATCGCCAAGAAGGAAATGGTCGAGGCGAACCTGCGTCTGGTGATCTCGATTGCCAAGAAATACACCAATCGCGGATTGCAATTCCTTGATCTCATTCAGGAAGGCAATATCGGCCTGATGAAGGCGGTCGACAAATTCGAATACCGCCGTGGCTACAAGTTTTCGACCTACGCAACGTGGTGGATCCGTCAGGCAATCACCCGCTCGATCGCCGATCAGGCCCGCACCATCCGCATACCGGTGCACATGATCGAGACGATCAACAAGTTGGTGCGCACGTCCCGCCAGTTCCTCCACGAGGAAGGCCGCGAGCCGACCCCGGAGGAAATGGCCGCGCGGCTCTCGATGCCGCTCGAGAAGGTGCGCAAGGTGATGAAGATCGCCAAGGAGCCGATCTCGCTCGAAACCCCGATCGGGGACGAGGAAGACAGCCACCTCGGCGATTTCATCGAGGACAAGAACGCGATCATCCCGGTGGATGCCGCGATTCAGGCTAACCTCAAGGAGACGGTGACCCGCGTGCTGGCGTCGCTCACTCCGCGTGAAGAGCGCGTGCTGCGCATGCGCTTCGGCATCGGGATGAACACCGATCACACGCTGGAAGAAGTTGGCCAGCAGTTCTCGGTGACCCGCGAACGTATCCGCCAGATCGAGGCGAAAGCGCTGCGGAAGCTCAAGCACCCGAGCCGGTCGCGCAAGATGCGCTCGTTCTTGGATCAGTAACATCCGAAGGGCCCCGCTTTGGCGGGGTTTTTCACAGCGCCGAACCGCCGGTCGAAAAGCCTTGCGCGAGGGGTAGAGAATCCTTGCCTATGCGACTATGTGCACGCCATGCGCATCGCCATTGCCTCTGATCATGCCGCCGTCGAGCTGAAGGCGGAACTCGCCGAGTGGCTCATCGAAGAAGGCCACGACGTCGCCGACCTCGGCCCCGAACCCGGGCAGAGCGTCGATTACCCCGATTACGGCTATCGCCTCGCCGAGATCATCGCCGAGGGTACAGTCGAATTCGGCGTTGCCCTGTGCGGGTCGGGCATCGGCATCTCGATCAGCGTCAACCGCCACCCGCAGGTGCGCTGTGCTCTGGTCTCCGAGCCCCTGTCGGCCGCCCTCGCCCGCGAACATAATGATGCCAATTGCATCGCAATGGGTGCGCGGCTCGTAGGGATAGAGATGGCCAAATCCTGCCTAGCCACGTTCCTTGATACAGAATTCGCCGATGCCGGCGATCCGGCCGGGCGCCACCAACGCCGGGTCGGCAAGCTCGGCAAGCCGCCCTTCTCTCCCGACCATATCGAGACCCACCAATGAGCACCGCCCCCCTCGACTTCGTTACCCGCACCTCTCCCATGGACGGGTTCTGGCATAATGACTTGGCCCACGCCGATCCCGAGATCGCGGCAGCCATCGGCAAGGAACTCGCACGTCAGCGTGACAAGATCGAGCTGATCGCCTCGGAAAACATCGCGAGCCGCGCGGTGCTCGAAGCGGCAGGCTCGGTGTTCACCAACAAGTATGCCGAGGGTTATCCGGGCAAGCGTTACTATGGTGGCTGCGACTATGCCGACGTGGTCGAAACCCTGGCGATCGAACGTGCCAAGCAGCTGTTCGGGTGCAACTTTGCCAATGTGCAGCCCAATTCGGGCTCGCAGATGAACCAGGCGGTGTTTCTCGCCCTGCTCAATCCCGGCGATACCTTCATGGGGCTGGACCTCAACTCGGGCGGACACCTCACCCACGGCTCGCCGGTCAACATGAGCGGCAAGTGGTTCAACGTCGTCTCCTATGGCGTTTCCCGCGAGACCGAGACCATCGACATGGACGAAGTCGCCGCCAAGGCACGGGAAAACAAGCCCAAGATCATCATCTGCGGCGGCACCGCCTATTCGCGCACCTGGGACTTCCCCGCCTTCCGCGCCATCGCCGATGAAGTGGGCGCGGTGCTGCTGTGCGACATGAGCCACATCTCCGGCCTCGTCGCGGGCGGCGCTCACCCCTCGCCCTTCCCACATTGCGACATCGTCACCTCGACCACCCACAAGAGCCTGCGCGGCCCCCGTTCGGGCATCATCCTGTGGAATGACGAGAAATACACCAAGTCGCTCAACATGGCGGTCTTCCCCGGCCTTCAGGGCGGCCCGCTGATGCACATCGTCGCGGCCAAGGCGGTGGCTTTCAAGGAAGCGCTCGATCCCTCGTTCCGTGACTACGCGCACCGCATCGTCGAAAACGCCCGCGCGCTGGCGGCGAGCCTTGAGGAGAACGGGCTCAGGATCGTCAGCGGCGGCACCGACAACCATTCGATGCTGGTCGACCTCACCGCCAAGGACGTGACCGGCAAGGACGCCGAGAAGGGCCTCGACCGCGCCTTCCTCACCTGCAACAAGAACGGCATCCCCTACGACACCCGCTCGCCCTTCGTGACCAGCGGCATTCGCCTCGGCACGCCCGCCGGCACCACCCGCGGCTTCGGCCCGGAGGAGTTCCGCACCGTCGGTAAGCTGATCGCCGAAGTGGTGGAAGGCCTCGCCAAGAACGGCCCCGAAGGCGATGCACAGATCGAAGAGAGCGTGCGAAGCCGGGTCAGCGCGCTGTGCGCTGCCTTCCCTGTCTATCCCGGAATGTGAGGAGGCCTCAGCCATGAATGATCCCAAAGGCACCCCCGACTGGGTCGAGGATGTGAAGACCGAAGTCACCGGCATGGCCAAGGAGGGGATGAACCATCCTTCAACACCGACTGTATTGACCGGTGCAGCCATTGGTCTTGCGGCGGGCTGGCTGGTCGTTGGCGGCCCGATCCTTGGTGCGCTGGCCGGAGCGGGTGTTGCGCTCTATACGAGAATAAAGAAATAACCCTCTGAATGCGCTGCCCCTTTTGTGCCCATGACGATACGCAGGTAAAAGACAGCCGCCCGACCGAGGACAATGCCTCGATCCGGCGGCGTCGCCAGTGCTCGTCATGCGGAGCGCGCTTCACCACCTTCGAGCGCGTGCAACTGCGCGAAGTCGTGGTGGTGAAATCGGGTGACCGTCGCGAGCCGTTCGAACGCTCCAAGCTCGAACAATCAATCTCGCTCGCCACCCGCAAGCGTTCGATTGATCAGGAACGGCTCGATCAGCTGATCTCGGGCATCCAGCGGCAGGTCGAGACTTCAGGCGAGGCCGAGGTTCCGTCCTCGCATATCGGCGAGCTGGTGATGGAGGGTTTGAGGCAGATCGATTCGGTCGCCTATATCCGCTTCGCCTCTGTCTACCGCGATTTCTCCGAAGCGCGGGATTTCGAGGAATTTGCCAGCACCGTGCAGCAAGCCGCGAAAGAATAGGCAGACCATGGCTGACCTCAACAAGCCGGTGATCGTTCTCGTGCGTCCGCAATTGGGCGAGAATATCGGCAAGGCGGCGCGCGCGATGCTCAATTTCGGGCTGACCGAACTGCGGCTGGTATCCCCGCGCGATGGCTGGCCTAACCCCTCGGCAGGGCCTGCGGCCTCAGGCGCGGATATCGTTCTGGAACAGGCCAAGGTTTACGCCACAACGGCCGAAGCGGTCGCTGACTGCGCGCATGTCCACGCCACGACGGTGCGCAAGCGCGGCGTGACCAAGCCGGTGATCGGCGCGGATGAGGCCGGTCGGCTGGTTCACACTCAGGCAGGCCGCCACGCGATCATCTTCGGGCCCGAACGTTCGGGCCTTGAAACTGAAGATGTCGCGCTGGCCCGCAATATCCTCACTATTCCGATCAATCCCGAATTCGGCTCGCTCAATCTCGCGCAGGCGGTGATTCTGGTTGCTTATGAATGGTCACGCGCTGGTCGCGAGATGACGGAGATCGATCCGGTTCTGGTGCAGCCGACGGTCGAGGACATCCTGCCCCCGGCGCCGCAGGAAGAGCTTGAGGGTTTGATCGCCCACTTTGAGGCGCTGCTCACCCCCCGCGGCTATTTCCGCCCCGAAGCCCGCGCCGAAGCGTCGCGCCGCACCTTGCGCGGGGTGCTCACCAAGCCGGGCTGGAACCACCTCGAAGTGCGGACCCTGAGAGGCGTTCTGAGCACGATCGAGCGCGGACGGATCGAGTAACGTCGTTCGTCGAACGGTGTTGGACACGCGCCCGCCAGCGGTTAGCTCTGGACCACCCCGGATCCAACCAAGTGAGATTTTTGATGATTCCCCCGCGTCGCCTCCTGCTGGCCTGTGCCGGCGGCCTGCTGCTTTTGCCTTTCGCCGCCGCCGCTCAGTCTGACGAGCAGGCCAGAGAAACACCGACCGCAACTGAGACCCCCGCTCCCAAGCCGGAGGACGAAACTGCCAAGAAAGACACCGCCGAGGATAACAAGCGCGTGTGCAAGTCTGTCCGGGCCGACGCATCGAGCCGCCGCAAGACCCGCGTCTGCCGCACCATGGAAGAATGGCGCGGATTGAACGTGCCGCTCTGACCGGAGCAAACCAAACGGCGCGCAACGCTTGACCTTCGCGGTCATCCTGCTATGCGCGCGCCTTCGCAAATGGGCCCTGCACCCCGGTGAAGCAGTGGCCGCATCTCGCCTACGGGCGTGATGGAGCGATGCCGGGTTTGATGGCTGCCCAATGGGGGCGGCCCAGCAATTTGAAGGAAGACGTATGTCGAAGCGCAAAAGCGCCAAGTACAAGCTTGACCGCCGGATGGGCGAAAACATCTGGGGTCGCCCCAATTCCCCGGTGAACAAGCGTTCCTACGGCCCCGGCCAGCACGGTCAGCGCCGCAAGGGCAAGATGAGCGATTATGGCCTCCAGCTGCGCGCCAAGCAGAAGCTGAAGGGCTATTACGGTGACGTCACCGAAAAGCAGTTCAAGCGCACCTATGCCGAAGCATCGCGCATGAAGGGCGACACCAGCCAGAACCTGATCGGCCTGCTCGAACAGCGTCTCGACATGGTGGTGTACCGCGCCAAGTTCGCGCCGACCATCTTCTCGGCCCGTCAGATTGTCAGCCACGGCCACATCTATGTGAACGGTGTGAAGTGCAACATCGCTTCGCGCCGCGTGATGATCGGCGATGTCGTCAGCCTCGGCAGCAAGGCCAAGGAAATGGCTCTCGTGATCGAAGCCCAGGGCCTCGCCGAGCGTGACATTCCCGATTACGTCCAGCCCGATGGCAACGACAAGATCACCTTCACCCGCGTGCCGAAGCTCGACGAAGTGCCCTACCCGGTCACGATGGAGCCGAACCTGGTGGTGGAATTCTACTCGCGCTGATCCTTCGGACAGTGATGCATACGAAAAGGGCGGCCTTGCGGGGCCGCCCTTTTTCGTTGCCGGCTGGGAAAACCGAGGTCAGTCCCTGATCCGGTCCCATTCGCCGAATTCATAGGCGATCGAACCTTCGACGAGACGCTCCCAGATGTCGCCAATCACGTCTGCCGGAATGCCGTGGGCTTCGGCCTCGGCCACGGCGGCGGCGATGACGCTGGCCTTGCGCGACTCGTCCCGCACGGCATCGCGGGTGGGCTTGATCCGGGCAGCGGCGCGCATGTAGCCGAAGCGCTTGGCGAGCAATGCGACCAGTTCGACATCGAGCGCATCGACCCCCGCGCGGACTTCGGGCATGGTTGTGCAGTCTTCAGGGTTCAGGGGACAATCGGTCATGGCCAGCGCCCTAGGCGGTCAAACCGCCTCTTGTCGAGGGGCTTCCCCACCCATCATCCGCCATTCAAAGCCGTCTCGAGAAAGCGCCCGATATCGGCCAGCATTTCGGCACGAACCGCACTGTCATCGAGCCCATGCTGGAGATCGGCATATTCGCGGTAGGTGACGGATTTGCCCGCGGCCTTGAGCGCTCGCTCCATCGCCTGCGCATGTCGCACATCGACGTTGAGATCGCGCGTCCCGTGGAACAGCGCGACGGGCGCTGCGAACCTTTCGGCATGGCGGCGCGGACTGCCCGAGGCCACATGCGGCCCCTCGCCCACGTATTCGCGGACCATCCGCGCATTGGTATAGTCGCGCGCATCGTCGATCAAAAAGCCGAGGTCCGTGACCGGTGCGATCGCCACCACCGCCTTGAACAGCGCTGGGTCGAGGACCTGCGATTGCAGCGCCGCATAACCTCCGTAGGACCAACCGGCGATGGCGAGCTTGTCCGGCACGGCAATGCCTTCGCTCACCAACCAGCGGCCCGCGTCGTTGACGTCGCCAATCGCGACTTCCCATGCCTTGAAGCCGTTGCGCCCGTACCATGCCTCGCCATAGCCCGATGAGCCGCGGTAATTGGGCTGAAGCACGGCATAGCCCTTGGCGGTGAAGTATTGCACTAGCCAGTCAAACCCCCATTCGTCCCGCGCCGCCGGGCCGCCGTGGGGAAGAACGATGGCAGGCAGGCCCTTGCCGTCCGATCCGGGCGGAAGGGTGAGGTAGGCGGGGATCTGTGTTCCGTCAGCCGCGGGATAGCTGACCGGCTTCATCTGCCCCATGGCCTGCCCTTCAAGCCGTGAGCGCAGCGGCAGCAGCGGCTCCAGCGCGCGGGCCTTGCGGTCGAAGAGGTAGACCATGCCGGGCTGGGTGTCGCTCGATGCGATCAGCAGCAGCTTCTGCTCGTCCGCACTGGCGCCAACGATATTGACCAGCGGTTGATCGGGCAGCGCCTTGCCAAGATCGGCCGCAAGCTTGGCCATCGCCGGGTCGAAATAGGCGATCTCGCGCTTTTCCGTCGCGTAGCTTGCACCGACCACCCGGTTCTTGCGACCGATGCGGATCAGACCATCCACGTCGACATCGCCGCGCGCCATCAGCAGTTTGCCGATGCCGGTGCCGTCCAGTGCGACTTCGGCGATCGCATCATAGCCGTTCTTGGTCACAAAGCCGAAAGCGACATTGCGCGTGCTATCAACCGCGAGCGGTACCATCCGCTCGGTCGGCTGCCCATCAATCGTGAGAGATTCGAGCGGTGCCCAGCTATTGTTGTCGGGCGTGCGAAAGAAATAGCGGAAGGTGCCGATGAGATTGCCATTCGAATCCCGCTGGGCCTGCATCTTCACGCGAACCCGCCCCTGCTCATCGGCGATATAGCGCAGTGTCGCATCATCAGGCTGTTCGCGGATGCGCGACCGCCCGTTGGCAATATCGACCAGCTCCGCCCCCAGGCCACGCTTTTCGTTGCCGAGCCGCGTTCCGACCGTCATTTCCGGGATGAAGTTGCGGGTCATGAGGATCATGCCCTCCTCACCCGCCACATCGAGCGCAAGGACATCGCCGCCGAACTGGTTGAAGCCCAAGGCGCGCGGGGAATCGCGCTGGCTGATCATGCGGATGTTGGTGCTGTCAGCATTGAGCGCAATCAGGCGGTCGAACGGGATCAGAATTCCTCCGTCCGCGCCGCCCATTCCCGAAAACTGGCACAGCAGCCGCACTTCGCTCGCCCACTCGCAGGAATCGATGTCCACCAACTTCTCGCCATTGGTCAGCACCGCCTTGACCGCCGCCTCGGCCGTGAAGTCGATGACATTGACCACCTCCGTGTGCCCGGGCCCGGCTGAAACGAAGACGATCTTGTTGCCCGAAGGCGAAAGGCTGATGTCGAGCACATCGGCGCGCGCACCGAAGCGGACGGCCGCCTCATCGGTGGCCGCCTGCGCTTGGACGACGGCGCCCGTGGCGACCAAGGCAAGCGCAGTGCCCGCAATGAGCAGGTTGCGCACCGCCGACGCGGCCGTGCTTGCCAAATTCATGATTGTTCCCCCGCTCCTACCAAGGCGTGGAGACTAGCGGGGGAACAGCAGGCTTCAAGCCCCTCGGTGCAGATAATCGCGGCGGAAGTCGCTGGCAAAACTGGCAAAGCGCCCGCCCGCAATGGCATCGCGCATCCCCTGCATCAGGGCCTGATAGAAGCTGAGGTTGTGCTCTGTGACCAGCATCGCCCCCAGCATCTCGCCCGATTTGACGAGGTGGTGGATATAGGCGCGGCTATAGGTGGTGCAGACCGGGCACTGGCAGCGATCGTCCAGCGGGCCGGTGTCCTCGGTAAAGCGCGCGTTCCTGAGGTTGAGCGGGCCGTTCCACGTAAAGGCCTGCCCGTTGCGGCCGGAACGGGTCGGCAGCACGCAATCAAACATGTCGATCCCGCGCTCAACCGCGCCGACGAGGTCATCAGGCTTGCCGACGCCCATCAGGTAGCGCGGACGATCCTTAGGTAGCATGTCGGGCGCGTAGTCGAGCACACCGAACATCGCCTCCTGCCCCTCGCCCACAGCCAGGCCGCCAACGGCGTAGCCATCGAAGCCGATGTCGATGAGTTTCTCGGCGCTGATCCGGCGCAGGTCTTCGTGCAAGGCGCCCTGCTGGATGCCAAACAAGGCGGCGCGGCTTGCGTGGTCTGCGCCGCTGTCAAAACCCTCTCGGCTGCGCTTGGCCCAGCGCATGGAGAGTTCCATCGAAGCCGCGATCTCGTCGCGCGGGCGGTCTGCGCGGGGGCATTCGTCAAAGGCCATGACGATGTCGCTGCCGAGCAACCGCTGGATTTCCATCGAGCGTTCGGGCGTGATCATGTGCTTGCTGCCATCGAGGTGGCTGCGGAATTCAACGCCCTGTTCGGTCAGCTTGCGCAACTCGCTCAGGCTCATGACCTGATACCCGCCACTATCGGTCAGGATCGGGCGCTGCCAGTTCATGAAGGTGTGCAGGCCCCCGAGCCGCGCGACGCGCTCCGCGCCGGGGCGCAGCATCAGGTGGTAGGTGTTGCCGAGGATGATGTCCGCGCCCGTGCCGCGCACGGCTTCGGGCTTCATTGCCTTGACCGTCGCCGCCGTGCCAACCGGCATGAAGGCCGGCGTGCGGATTTCGCCGCGCTGCATGGCGATGGAGCCAGTGCGCGCCTTGCCGTCCGTGGCGTGGAGGGTGAAGGAGAAACGGGGGGCGGTCATTGGCCCCGCGCGCTAGCGAGGCGGCGCGCGCCTGTCACCCCTAAAGCGAGCGGGGAAAAGCAAACGGGCCGCTCGCCATGATGGCGAACGACCCGCTGCTGGTTTCAGTTTCGATCAGACGATCAGAACTTGAAGCCGACGCCGACCGTGCCGCGCAGAGTGTCGAACGCGATGGTATCGACGTTGGCGCGCAGAACAACCGAGCTCACCGGAACTTCAACGCCGACGCCGACGAGGTAGTCACCGGCGGTGGTGTCGAGGCCGGGGAAGTCGCTCTCGTCGAAATCGGGCACGCCGATCAGGTTACCGGCGTCGAGGTCGACCCACTGGTAGCCACCGCGGGCATAGATCTTCGAGCCGCCATCGGTGCGGAAGCCGAGACGACCGGAAACGCCGTATTCCGCATCAATCGGGCCGCTGCCGAAGTGGGCGTTGCCTTCCACACCGGCGAACAGGTTGGTGCCGAGCGGGAAGTCGACCGCAGCAAAGCCACCGAAGATTTCGCCGCTCTCGTCGATGTCAAAGCCGTCGAGGTCGGCATCGTCAACATCCACGGCGAGGTCATGGAGACCGACAGAAGCACCGATGGTGACTTCCGGCTTGGTCGAATCTTGGGCCTGCGCTGCGGCCGGCAGCGCAATCGCGCCCATCGCTGCGAGCGAAGCGAATGCGATCTTTTTCATTCTTGTTATCCTTCGTTGGACCGGCCGCAGGGGGTGCAGCAGGTGGCCAAGCATTTAGGAATCGGCGACTTTCTGCGCAATGAACGAAGGTTAGACTTGCCGTTAATGTCGGCCAGACAGTGCATATGCTCCGACCAAGAGCCTTGGCCGATCCACGAACGTCACTCGCGCAGGCGCCATCCGGTGCGAAAAATCACTGCAATCACAAGGGTGCACAGCGCCAGGAAGCCGATGGTGAGGCCAAGCGACACGCCGATCGGCACATCGGACACACCATAGAAGCTATAGCGCAGCCCGCTCACCAGAAAGGCGATCGGATTGGCAAGCGCGACCGCGTCCCACGGTGTCGGCAATTCGCGGATGGAGTAAAAAGTGCCGCCCAGAAAGGTCAGCGGCGTGAGGATCAGCAGGGGGATGATCCCGAGTTTTTCGAAGCTGTCCGCCCAAATGCCCAGGATGAACCCGAACAGCGCAAAGCTGGCTGCCACCAGCATGATGTAGATGGCCGCCAGCAGCGGATACTTGATCTCGTAATCGACAAAGAAGGTCGCCGTGCCGAGGATGATGGCGGCGAGGATGAGCCCCTTGGTCGCCGCCGCTCCCACGAACCCGGCGAGTGTCTCCGCCACGCCGACGGGAGCGGAGAGCAGTTCGTAAATCGTCCCCGTGAAGCGCGGCATGTAGATGCCGAAGCTCGCGTTGCTGGTGGTCTCGCCCAGCAGCGTCAGCATCAGCAGGCCGGGGATGATGAAGGCACCGTATGGCACCCCGCCAATCGGCTCCATCCGCGCGCCAATCACCGATCCGAACACCACGAAATAAAGCGAAGTGGTCAGCACCGGGGAGAGGATCGATTGGAAGGCGGTGCGGAATGCACGGGCCATTTCGCGGCGATAAATGGCAAGCGCGCTGCGCGCGTTGAAATGCATCACGCGGCCTCCTTTTCGCCCAGCAGGCCGACGAAAATATCTTCCAGCGAGGAATCGTGAATGTCGAGACTGGTATAGGATATCCCCGCGCGGGTCAGCGCTTGGGTCAGCTGCGCGACCTGAGCCCGGCCCCCGCCCTGCCCGTTCCCGCCGCGATAGGTGAGCTGCATCCCGCCCTCAGCCAGCTCCACCGGAAACCCGGCGAGCGCGGGCGGGATCGCCGCCAGCGGCGCGGCCAAGCTGATCACCGCTTCGGTCGTGCCAAGCCGCTCCATCATCGCGCGCTTCTCATCCACCATCAGGATGCGGCCCCCGCGGATAATACCCACACGGTCGGCCATTTCCTCGGCTTCCTCGATGTAGTGCGTGGTGAGAATGATGGTGACGCCGCGCTCCTTCAGGGCGGCGATCTGCTGCCACATGTCCTTGCGCAGCTCGACGTCGACACCCGCGGTCGGCTCGTCGAGGAACAGCAATTCCGGCTCATGCGCCAGCGCCTTGGCGATCAGCACC
The DNA here is from genome assembly GCF_046452395.1 of Erythrobacter sp. W302b. Classification (NCBI taxonomy): domain Bacteria; kingdom Pseudomonadati; phylum Pseudomonadota; class Alphaproteobacteria; order Sphingomonadales; family Erythrobacteraceae; genus Erythrobacter; species Erythrobacter sp. W302b. The sequence continues at coordinate 1,298,050 of NZ_JBKFDH010000001.1, forward strand.
CGGCGCTTCATCCCGCCGGAGAGCGCTCGGATCTGCGCGTCCTTCTTGTCCCACAGCGACAGGCTGCGCAGGATTTCCTCGAGCCGCGCGGGATCATGGGGGCGGCCGAACAGGCCTTGCGAATAGGCGACGGCGCGCCACACGCTTTCGAACATGTCGGTTGCGAGTTCCTGCGGCACCAGCCCGATGCGGGCGCGGGCCTTGCGCCAATCGCGCGACAGGTCTTGTCCAAAGGCCGTAATCGTCCCGCCCGTGGGCCGCACCAACCCGCACACCGCGCCGATCAATGTGGTCTTGCCCGCCCCGTTCGGCCCCAGCAGCGCGAAGATCTCACCCGGCCGAATATCGAGATCGACCGAATCAAGCGCCCGCGGGCCGTTCTTGTAGGTCTTCGTCAGGCCGCGGATCGAGAGGATAGGTTCGCTCATAGCTACCGATTACGGGAGCAGCAGCGAGGAGTCACCATAGGAATAGAACCGGTATTCATTCGCGATGGCGTGCTGGTAGGCCGCCATCATCCGCTCACGGCCCATCAAGGCGCTCACCAGCATCATCAGGGTCGATTTGGGCAGGTGGAAATTGGTCATCAGCCCGTCGACCGCGCGCAGCTTGTAGCCCGGCGTGATGAAGATGCTCGTGTCCCCGGCGAAGGGCTGGATGATGCCCTCGCTATCGACCGCGCTTTCGAGCAAGCGGAGCGACGTCGTGCCGACCGCGATGATCCGGCCGCCCTTGGCGCGGGCTTCGTTGAGCTGGTCGGCGGTCTCGGCGGAGATGCGGCCGAACTCGGCGTGCATCTGGTGATCGTCGGTATCGTCGGCCTTGACCGGCAGGAACGTGCCCGCCCCGACGTGGAGCGTCAGCATCGCCCGTCCGATCCCGGCGGCGTCGATCGCATCGACCAACCTTTGCGTGAAATGCAGCGAGGCGGTCGGCGCGGCAACCGCGCCCTCTTCCCGCGCGAACATGGTCTGGTAATCTTCCAGATCCTGCGCATCGACCCCGCGTTTCGACGCGATATAGGGCGGCAGTGGCATGGTGCCCGCGCGGTCGAGCAGGACTTCAACCGGTTCCTCGCCCTCGAAAAACAGCGTGATCGAGCCGTCCGCAAACCGTGCCTCAGCAATCGCGGTGACACCGCCGCCGAACACGATCTGATCGCCCTCCTTCACCCGCTTGGCGTTGCGAACGAACGCCTGCCAGCGCCTAAGGTCGATCCGCTTGTGGAGCGTGGCACCGATCTTGGCCTCACCATCAGCGCGGCGGCCTTCCAGTTGAGCGGGGATGACGCGGGTATCATTAAAGACGAGCACATCGCCCGCATTGAGCAGGCTCGGCAGGTCGCGCACGCCGCGGTCTTCGAATGGCGCATCAGCCCCGCGTACGACGAGCATCCGCGCCGCATCGCGCGGACGCACGGGGCGCAGCGCTATGCGTCCGTTGGGCAAATCGAAATCGAACAGGTCAACCTTCATGGCGCGCGCCCCTAGCCCGATGGCGCGCCGCCGGGAAGCCCCTTAGGGGATCGGCGCACTCAACATGTCAGCCGAAATCGGCGCATCCTGCGCCGGTGCGGGCGGCGGCGGGGGCGGCAGGATGTCGCTGGCGAGCGAGGCCTGAACGATATAGGTCGGCGACGCCGGCGGCTCACCCCGGTTGATCGCGTCGACCGCGTCCATATTCTCGATCACCCGGCCGAAATTGGTGTATTTCTTGTCGAGGCTAAAGCGCGGGTAGAAGACGATGAAGAACTGGCTGTTGGCGCTGTCCTCGTCCGCAGCGCGCGCCATCGACAACGTCCCGCGCACGTGCGGCATCGGGTTGAACTCGGCCTTCAGATCGGGAAGCTCGCTGCCCCCCTGCCCGGTCCCGGTCGGATCGCCGCCTTGCGCCATGAAGCCTTCGATCACGCGGTGGAACACCACGCCATTGTAGAAGCCTGCGCGGGTGAGCGTCTTGATCCGTTCGGCATGGGCGGGTGCCCAATCGGCAGCCAGGCGGATCTTGACCCGCTGGCCGTTCGACAGATCGAGCACCCAGACATTCTCGGGATCGACCGTGGGATCGAAATTGATCGGCGGATAGGTGCGCGCAACCGTGGGGACAGCGTCCTCATCGGGCTTTTCGGCGTTGTCGCCGAAAGCCTCGGGCGGGGTATCGTCCTTCTGCTTCTGCGCGAACACCGCCTGCGGGGCGGCAAACAGCAACAGGGCGGCAAGAGCAGGCGCAAGCTTGGTGATGATCATGGTTCCATCCGGATTTGTGCGGGCGCTTTAGCCCTGCCCGGCTGACACTGCAATGAATGAGAGGCGCATGACAGCGCGGGCAGCACCTCAGTAATCGCCCTTCAGCCCCTGCTCGCGCACGCGGGCGTTCACTTCCTCGCACACCGGCGCGCTGACAAAGCGGGCGATATCGCCGCCATAGACCGCGATTTCCTTCACCAGCTTGGACGCGATCGGCTGGAGCGAGACATCCGCCATCAGGAACACGGTTTCGATGTTGTCGTCGAGCTGCTGGTTCATGCCCGCCATCTGATATTCGTATTCGAAATCGGCAACAGCGCGCAGCCCCCGGATGATGACACTGGCGCCCTGCTTCTGCGCGAACTTCACCAGCAGCGCGTTGAAGCCCACCACCTCGACATTGGTGAGGCCCATGTTCGCCACCTCGCGCTCGACCATGCGGAAGCGTTCGTCGGTGGAGAACATCGGGTTCTTGGATGGATTGGTCGTCACGCCAATGATCAGGTGATCGACCAGCTTTGACCCGCGCCGGATGATGTCGGCGTGGCCCAGCGTGATGGGATCGAATGTCCCCGGGTAAATCCCGATGCGGCGACTCATGACAATGTCCTCTCCCTAGGTCTGGCGCGTGCCTGGCTCAGGCGATCCGGGCCGACGGCGTGACCCAGACGCTGCCTGATCCGCGCATCTTGTAGACGAAGCCCTCGCCCGACCGCATCGCGCTGCGCAGGCCCTGCACCAGTGGGCCAATCGTCACCTCGAGCGAGGCGGAATACATCAGCATGAAATCGCCATCGACCACGACTTCCTCGCCCGGGCGCACCGGCACCTCGTCAATCTCGTGCACCGGAACCGGGCTTTCGACCGCAAACACGCCGGAGCCGGTGATCTTGGGCTGGGCCAGACCATTGCCCGAAAACATCCCCGAAATCGATTTGTGCATATGCGTGGTGAGGGAAATCTCGGCCGCACAGGCATAGAACGCCCGGTCATCCAGCAGCAGCGCATCCTGCGGGCCGTCCATCGTCGCCAGCACGAAGTGGCGGCGCACCGGTTCGCACCAGATCGTGCCCGATCCGGAGTAGCGCGTCGCATGGGCGGATTCGCCTGTCGCAGCCGAAGCGGCGGCGCGCGCGAAGAAACCCTTGTTCGCTTCGTGGCGGACCACTTCGGCGCTGAGATTGCCATAGGAATATTGCAGCGCGCCCGGCTCGATCAGGACAGCGGCATTGCTGATCTCGATTTCGAGCTGATGCACATCCGTCGGCTCGGCGATATAGTGCATCTGCCCTTCCACCCCGGTGGGCAGTCCGCGTGCGACCATCTTCTTTTCGACGTAGCGATGCACCCGCATGGTGACACCGCCGCGGCTTTCTTCCTGAATCACCTGCCGGAATGCCATCCGCTTTCCCCTCTTCGTGCCTTGAGAATGTCGCTCAGGATTCGCGTTCAACGATAAAGCGGGCGAGCGCGCGCAGGATATCCGCCTCGCTGCCATAGGAAGCGAGCCGCAACACGGCCTGATCGACCAGCGCGCGGGCCTGTTCGCGCGCCTTGTCCGCGCCCATCAGCGTCACGAAGGTCTGTTTGCCCTGACTTTCGTCCTTGCGCAGCGCTTTGCCCGCCTTTTCGATATCGCCTTCGACATCCAGCAGATCGTCGGCAATCTGGAACGCGAGGCCGATATCGCGGGCATAGGCCCGCAAATGCGCGCGGCCCTGCGGCGCGACCTTGCCGAGGATCGCCCCCATCTCGACACTGGCCGCCAGCAGCGCGCCGGTTTTCAGCTGTTGCAGCCGGGTGATGGTGTGGAGGTCATACTCGACCCCTTCCTCATCCGCGACCATGTCCATCATCTGTCCGCCGGCCATGCCGTGCATCCCCGATGCCTTGCCCAGGGTCAGGATCAATTCGCTGCGGGTGAAGGGATCTTCACTGGTGGCATCGTCGGCGAGAATCTCGAAGGCCAGCGCATGAAGCGCATCGCCTGCCAGCACCGCCGTCGCCTCGTCATAGACCTTGTGGAGGGTCGGCTTGCCATGGCGCAGATCGTCATTGTCCATGCAGGGCAGATCATCGTGGATCAGCGAATAGACGTGGATCGCCTCGATCGCTGCCCCCACTCGCATCGCGGCATCGCGTGAGACGCCGAACAGGCTCGCGGTGCTGCACACCAACAATGGCCGCACCCGCTTGCCGCCGCCGATGGCGGCATAACGCATCGCTTCGATCAAGCGCGCACTGGTGTCGTCCGGGACGGGCAAAAGCGCATCGAACAGCGAATCGATTTCGGACTGCACGCTGCGGATGGCGTCACGCAGCACATTGCCTTGGGTCTCTGCCAACATCGCTTCAGCCTTCCGCGTCAAAGGCCTGCGTGCCGGTCGCCCGGCCATCGGCCGCCGTCACAATCCGCTCGATCCGGGCCTGCGCCGCATCGAGCCGCTGCTGGCAGGCAAGCCGCAACGCCTCTCCGCGCTCATAAAGGCTGATCGACTGATCGAGCGGCACATCCCCGCGTTCAAGCGCCTGCACGATCTGTTCGAGCGCGGCCAGCGCCTGCTCGAAGCTCATGCCTGCAATGTCTTGTCCGGCCGCTGCCGGCGCTGCTGTGCCCTCGTCCATGGTGCGAAGCATTGACGGGGCGCGCGGGCGCGGTCAAGGCTGGCCGTGACGGGCAGGATCACCAAAACAGGAAATGCACGCAATATGCTCAAGTGGATCATCGCCTATGGCGTCGCAGCCGTATCCTTCCTGGCGTTCGACATCGTCTGGCTGCGCTGGGCGGCGGGCAATCTCTATCGCCCGGTGATCGGCGAGATCATGGCCAAGGACTTCAACGCGGGCGCGGCGATTGCCTTCTACCTGATCTACATCGCGGGGATCACGTGGTTCGCGATCCGTCCGGGGATTGAGAGCGGGACGGTGCAAGCGGCCGTGCTCAACGGCATTCTGCTTGGCGCGCTGTGCTACGCCACTTTTGATCTGACCTCGCAAGCGGTGATGAAGGTCTGGGCGACGCATATCAGCGTGCTCGATATCCTATGGGGCGCGTTCGTAACCGGCACGGCGAGCGGGATTGCCACTTTCGTGGTGCTCCGCTTCGTCCCCGCCACCGCCGCCACGCCAAGCTGAGGCCAACGCTGCTTCCATGTTCATCGGCCACTTCGCCCCCGCCTTCGTCGCCGCCGCGGTCAGCCCGGAGCGGCCGCGGCTGGGGCTGATGTTCGTGGCTGCGCAGTTGGTGGACTGGGCGTTCTTCGTCTTCACCATCATCGGCGTCGAGCATATGCGCATCGTCGATCCACCGGCGAGCGTGATGTCGCCGATCGACTTTCATGACATGCCCTATAGCCACAGCCTGATCGGAACCGCGGTCTTTGCCGCCGCGCTGCTCGGCGTGGTGGCGCTGCAGCGGCGCGATCTGAAGCTGGGGGTGCTGGCCGGGCTGGTGGTCTTGTCGCACTGGCTGCTCGACTGGCTGGTGCACGTGCCCGATCTCACTCTGGACGGCGCGCCGCCCAAGCTCGGGCTGGGGCTGTGGGACATGCCTTGGGTCGCGATCCCGCTGGAACTGGGGCTGACGCTTGGCGCTTTCGCCTTTTATCTGCGCCGGACGCGCGGGCCAGCGGGGCCGCCTCTGATTCTGATCGGCGTTATGCTGCTGTTGCAGGCGATCAGCTGGTTTGGCCCTCACCCGGAGAGTGCCGGGATTGTCTTCGCCATGCAGGCGCTGATCGCGTTCGGGATCATGACCGCACTGGCGACCTGGGTCGGGGAGAATCGCTGGTTCCGCAAACGCGGCAACTTGGCCTTCGCGCTTCAGTAATCTAGGGGGCGGCGCAAGGAGTCCCCACGATGACCGCAATCACCCCCGAAATCGTCGAACAGCACGGCCTTTCCCCCGAGGAATATGAGCGTGTCCTGCACGCGCTGGGCCGCGAGCCGAACCTTGTCGAACTCGGCATCTTCTCGGTGATGTGGTCGGAGCATTGCTCGTACAAGTCCTCGCGCATCCACCTGAAGAAGCTCCCCACCGAAGCACCCTGGGTGATCTGCGGCCCGGGCGAGAATGCGGGCGTGATCGACATCGGCGACGGGCAGGCGGCGATCTTCAAGATGGAGAGCCACAACCACCCCTCCTATATCGAGCCTTACCAAGGCGCGGCGACGGGCGTGGGCGGGATTCTGCGCGACGTCTTCACCATGGGCGCGCGGCCGATGGCGAACGCCAACGCGCTGCGCTTCGGGCGGCCCGAACACCCCAAGATGAAGCACCTCGTGCAGGGCGTGGTCGCAGGCATCGGCGGCTACGGCAATTGCGTCGGCGTGCCGACCGTGGCGGGCGAGACCAATTTCCACCCGGCCTACGATGGCAACATCCTCGTCAACGCCATGACCGTGGGCGTGGCTGACCAGGACAAGATCTTCTATTCGGCCGCCACCGGCCTCGGGAACCCGATCGTCTATGTCGGCTCCAAGACCGGCCGCGACGGCATCCACGGCGCAACCATGGCTTCGGCCGACTTCGGCGAGGATGCCGAGGCCAAGCGCCCGACGGTGCAGGTCGGCGATCCCTTCACCGAGAAGCTCCTGATCGAGGCCTGCCTTGAACTGATGGCGACCGATGCGATCGTCGCGATCCAGGACATGGGCGCGGCGGGGCTGACCTCCTCCTCGGTGGAAATGGCGAGCAAGGGCGGCGCGGGCATCCGGCTCGACATGAACAAGGTGCCCTGCCGCGAAACCGGCATGACCCCCTACGAGATGATGCTCTCGGAAAGCCAGGAGCGGATGCTCATGGTCTTGAAGCCCGGCAAGGAAGCCATGGCCGAAGCGATCTTCAAGAAGTGGGAGCTCGATTTCGCGGTGATCGGAGAAGTCACCGACACCGGGCACATGGTGCTCGAATTCAACGGCGAAGTGGTGTGCGACATCCCCCTCGCCCCGCTGGCGGATGAAGCCCCGCTCTATGACCGGCCCTATCTCTCGAAGGAGGATTATGCGGCATGGGCAGGCGTGAAGCCCTTGGGCGAAGTGCCCGCGACCGATGATGTCGCCGCGGACCTCCTCACCCTGATGGCCTCCCCCGACCTCGCCTCGCGCCGCTGGATTGCCGAGCAGTACGATTCGCAGGTCGGCGCCGACACGCTCCAGACCGGCGGCGATGCGGGCGTGGTCCGGGTGCATGGGACCGGCAAGGCGCTCGCGATCACCACGGACTGCACGCCGCGCTATGTCTTCGCCGATCCGTACGAGGGTGGTAAGCAAGCCATTGCCGAAGCATACCGCAATCTTTGCGCAGTTGGCGCGCGTCCGCTGGCGGTGACGAACTGCCTCAATTTCGCCAATCCGCAGCGCCCCGAGATCATGGCGCAGATCGTCCACGCCCTCGAAGGCATGGGCGATGCCTGCCGGGCACTCGACTTTCCCATCGTTTCGGGGAACGTCAGCCTCTACAACGAGAGCAAGGCGACCGGCGGCGGCTCGGCGATCCTCCCCACCCCGGCGATCGGGGGCGTCGGCATCATCACCGACCTCGCCAAGATGATGACGATGCACTTCAAGAACGAGGGTGATGCGATCTACCTCGTCGGCCCGGAATTCTGGGCCAAGCCCGATCCGACCCGCTCGCACCTCGGGCAGTCGCTGTGGCTCCGGGTGGTCAAGGGCATGGAAGCGGGCCGCACCCCGCCGACGGATCTGGTCGTCGAACGGACGGCGGGTGAGATCATCCACGAGTTGATCGCCGATGGCCTCGTCAACGCTGTGCATGATCTCAGCGATGGCGGCCTCGCGGTGGCGCTGGCGGAAATGGCGCTGGCGGGCGGTATCGGTGCCGAAGCCGATCTGGCAGGCAACCCCGATTACACCCCGGCGCAATGGTGGTTTGGTGAGGATCAGGGGCGCTATCTGGTGACTGTCCCCGATGTCGCAGCGCTCAATGCCGCGCTCGCCAAGGGCACGCGCGATGCCGACACCGCGCAGATTGGCTTCCAGCGGATCGGCACCGTGGGCGGCGATCATGTGCTCGGCATCCCGCTCAGCGAATTGCGTGCCGCAAACCAGCGGTTCTTCGACGCGTGGATGGAAGCCTGAGGGGTGGCCTCCGGCTATTCCGGCACGCCGCTGGTCAAGAAGCTGAACCTGCGTGACGGGATGCGGGTGTGGTTCGACGCCATGCCCGAGCCTGTCATCGACGAGATCGACGAATATGCGCTCGAGCTGTTCTTCGTCGCCGACCCGGCCGAAGGAATTGATGCCGCGCATATCTTCGTGACAGCCCGCGCCGCGCTGGAGGCGCACCTCACCGCGCTGCGCCAACAGATCGCGCCGGATGGTCAGATCTGGGTGAGCTGGCCGAAGAAAGCCGCGAAAGTCCCGACCGACATCACCGAAGACACGATCCGCGAGATCGCTCTGCCGCTCGGTCTGGTCGACACCAAGGTCTGCGCGATTGATGAGGTCTGGTCAGGCCTCAAGCTGGTGATCCGCAAGGAACTGCGCTGAAGCCTCAGGCCGCCTGCGCGCCAGCCCCGCCGAGCGTGAGTTCGTCACGCATTGTGCCTTCGCTTTCGAGGATCGTGAGGCACTGGCGATAGACCTCGGGCCTGCCAATGCCGAGCCGCGCCCGCGCTGCGCCGATATCCTCGTGCATCAACGCGGCAATGTCCTGATGCGAAATCTTGGCGGCAGCACGGCCGAGCCTGCGCCCTTCCTTGATCGCGGCGAAGATCGGCGCCTTGGTGCCGCTCACCTTCTTGATTTGCCGCGCGCCCGCATAGGCGATGAAGAGGATGCCGGTGTTATGGTTCTGCTCGTAGGTGAAGCCCAGCAGGCTCACCTCGCCCAGCGCATCGCGGCCATAACCGGTCAGCACATGAAACAGGTCATGCGTGTCGCGCTGGCGATCAAAATACCACTGGATCTGGTCGCGCGGCAGGCTTTCAGGCGGTGCCCAGCGGTGGCTTTCGGCCACCAGTCCGGCCGCAGACAGGCCTTCGCGCTTCATGAATGCGATATAATGCGCCGCGACACTGTTCGGCGCACAATCGGCCCAGCGCGCGTGATCATCGAGCATGGCGGGGATGTCGACGCCTTCCGCCATCATCCGGCGCCCCTCGGGCGACGTGACGAAGGCGCGCGCCTGCGCGTGGCTCTTCCTGCCCTTGGTCGCCTCGATAATGTGGAACACCTGCTCGGTGTCCTCCTTGTCTTCGACCAGCTTGCCGAAGTGGTGGAGCACCTTGAGCGGCCGAAAGCCCGCGGCCTTGCGGTCGGGAGCAACCAGGGGAAGATCAGTGACGGCCATGGATGTAGCCCTTCAGGCTGCGAGCAATTCGGGCTGTTCGGCGGCGTCGCGGCTGGAGAGCAGGTCGTAGGGATCGATGCCCTCGGCCTGCCACGCGCGGTGGCATTCGCGATACAGCACGGGGTGCGGGATGCGCAGCGCCGCGCGCACATCCTCGAGCGGGCGCTCGAGCAGCTGGCGGATCGGCTGATCGATCAGCGGCGGCGCGCCCTTGCCGATGCGGTGAGCCTCACGCACCGCACCGAACACCGGCGCATTCGTGCGCTTCACCATCTTCTTGATGTTCGCCGCCCCGGCATAGCCGATCAGCAGATGCCCTTGGCTCGGCGCCTGGCCGTGGGTGAACAGCAGCACGCATTGTTCCCCCAGCGCGTCGCGGCCGTAGCCGGTGAGCACATGGAACATGTCATGCGTGTCGCGCGAGCGGTTGATGTACCACTCGACCAGATCGGGGAAGCGCGGACGTCCGGCGCGGTCGCTTTCGGCGACCAGCCCTGCCGCGGTCAGCCCTTCGGCTTCCATGAAGTCGCAATAGGCGTGGGCGAGCGAGCCCTTGGGGGTGCGGCGCAGCGCGGCGTGATCGTCGAGGATCTCGGGCAGGCAAGGCTCGGTCTGGCGCAAATGGGCCCCGCGTTCGGACAGAGCGAGCGCGGCGACGCGCGGCAGCAAATCCTTCGACGGGAGCGATTCAAAGATCCGGAACACCGCCGCGGTGTCTTCTTTGTCCCGAACCAGAATCTGGAAGTTTCTGACCGCGCGCAACGGGCGATACTTCGCTTGCGGACGGTCAGGGTGCAGCAGCACCGTGCCGTCAGCGGCAAACATCCGGGTGTACTGGCGATCGGCGTTCTGGGTCATGCGGGCAGTTCCTGTGCTGCAGCACTGGTGTAGCCACAGCTTGCTTACATGAGTGTTAATAGCCGATTCGGTTTGCGATGTGAAACTCTTTTTTTCCAATGGGTCACGCAAGCGAAGAACTCAGCCTTCGCGCCAATCGGCTTTCGGCACCCCCAGCAAGGTCAGAACAGCCGAAAGATCAGCGACATCGACCCGGCCATTGGCCGCCGCGCGCGCCTTGGGCTTGGCGCGGTAGGCAAAGCCATAGGTTGCCGCTTCGATCATCGGGATATCGTTGGCCCCGTCTCCCGTCGCGAGGCTGTGCGCGCCCTCGCCCAGCCCAGCCAGTTCATCCCGCAGCACGGCGGCCTTGACCGCGCTGTCAGTGATCGGGCCGATGAGGCCCCCGGTGAGCTTGCCACCCTCGACCGCAAGCCGGTTTCCGACCACGCGATGAAAGCCGAGCATCTCGGCCACGGGATCGGCAAAGTGGTGGAAACCGCCAGTCACCAACACCGTCCGCGTGCCGAGCGCCGCCAAGGTCGCCACCAGCACTTTTGCCCCCGGTGTCGGCGTGATCCGGTCGGCGAGGCAGGCGTGGATCGCACTTTCGTCCAGGCCCACAAGCAACGCCACCCGCTCCCGCAAGGCGGCTTCGAAATCGAGCTCGCCCTGCATCGCGCGTTCGGTGATCGCGGCGATTTGCGGCTTCAAGCCCGCATAGTCCGCCAGCTCGTCGATGCATTCCTGACCGATCATGGTCGAATCCATGTCGGAGACGAACAGCCGAGGCACCTCGATTGACCCGCGCGCAACCAGCATCGCGGCAGGCGCGAAAACCGCATCGATCGCGTCCAGCACGGCGGCTGGATCGCCCTCGCCCATGCGCAGTTCCAGCACCTCGTCATCACCCTTGGGCATGGCGGCGGCTTCCAGCGGCACGCCGCTTTGCGCCAAAGCGCCCGACAGCGCATCGAGACGCGTTTCACATTCTGCCGTCTCTGCTATCAGCCGCGCAATGAGCATTCCTGTATCTCCACCAGCACCGCTCGCGCTCATTGCAGGGCCGACCGCGAGCGGCAAGAGCGCGATTGCGCTCGCATTGGCCCACGCCCTCGCCGAGACCGGCAAGCGGCCCGTCATCATCAATGCCGATAGCGCGCAGGTCTATGCCGATTTGCAGGTGCTTTCCGCGCGCCCTTCCGAGGAAGAGATGGCGGGCATCGAGCACCGCCTGTTCGGGGCATGGGACGGGGCCGAGGCCTGCTCGGTCGCCGCATGGGCCGCACGTGCCAAGGCGGAGATTGCAGCGTGCCATGCGGTGGGCGATGTGCCGATCCTGGTCGGGGGCACAGGCATGTATGTGAAGGTGCTGATCGAAGGCATTGCGCCAATCCCCGAAATCGACCCCGCCGTGCGTGCCGCCGTCCGCGCCCTACCCGAGGACGCGGCTTACAAGCTGCTTCAGCTGGAAGATCCTCTACGCGCTGCGGAGCTTGATCCGGGAGATCGCCAGCGGATCGCCCGCGCGCTTGAGGTGAAACGCTCGACCGGCGTGACGCTGGGGGATTGGCAGCTCGCCAAGGCCGGCGGGATCGGCGACGATGTGACGCTCTACCCGCTGGTGCTCGAACCAGACCGACCGTGGCTTTATGAGCGTTGCGACCTGCGCTTCGCAGCGATGCTGGAAGCGGGCGCGATTGCCGAGGTCGAAGCTCTGCTGACCCGCCAGCTTGACCCCGATTTGCCGGTCATGCGCGCCATCGGCGTGCCCGAGATTGCTGCGTTTCTCCACGAAGACATCACCTACGAGGCGATGATCGCCGCCGGTGCGCAGGCGACCCGCAACTTTGCCAAGCGCCAGTTCACATGGTTCCGGCGTCAACCTCCGGCGGAATGGCCTCGGGCGACTCTCGGGTGCGAATCCGAAAGTATCGAAGTGGACGCGCATTTCGCATCATTATTGCGCAATTAGGGCTTGACCTATCAGATTGTAACCTTTAGCGGCGTCATCCATTGGCCCGGTGCGCCCCCTGCGTCGGGCCAGTTTTGTTGTTAACGCCTTGTCCGTGCGGCCCTATTCCGGCTTCATGTGATTCATCAGATGGAGTTGCCCCGTGCCCGGCAAGCCGGACTCTGCCCCGACCAAGCGCCCTTCGGACAATAGCAGCGCCTTGAGCGGCGCGGCGATCCTCGTGCAGTGCCTGATCGAACAGGGCGTCGAATATGTCTTCGGCTACCCCGGCGGCGCGGTGCTACCGATTTACGACGAATTGTTCGGCGATGAGCGCATTCGCCACATTCTGGTCCGCCATGAAGCTGGCGCGGCGCATGCGGCAGAAGGTTATGCCCGTGCCACAGGCAAGCCGGGCGTGGTGCTGGTCACCTCCGGCCCCGGCGCGACCAACGCGATCACGGGCATTGCCGATGCATGGATGGATTCGATCCCGCTGGTCGTCATCACCGGGCAGGTACCCACCAGCTTGATCGGCACGGATGCGTTTCAGGAAGCCGACACCATCGGCATCACCCGTCACTGCACCAAGCACAATTATCTGGTGAAGGACCCGGCCGATCTGGCCGCGACGATCAAGGAAGCGTTCCTGATCGCCACGACCGGCCGTCCCGGTCCGGTCGTCATCGACATCCCCAAGAACGTGCAGATCGCCGTCCCCTCGGAACGCCGCGCGCTGACGCGGGCGGGCGCGCATCGCTATGCGCCGCAGACGGTTGCCCCGGTCGAGCAGATCATCGAGGCGGTCGAACTGATCGCCAATGCCCAGCGCCCGATCTTCTACACGGGCGGCGGCGTCATCAATTCGGGTCCGGAAGCAAGCCGCCTGCTGCGCCAGTTGCAGGACATCACCGGCGCTCCGGTCACCTCCACGCTGATGGGCCTCGGCGCCTTCCCCTCGCAGCACCCCGATTGGCTTGGGATGCTGGGGATGCACGGCACCTATGAAGCCAATATGGCGATGAACAAGTGCGACGTGATGGTCTGCATCGGCGCGCGCTTCGATGACCGGGTGACCGGGCGGCTTGACGCCTTCTCGCCGGACTCCAAGAAGATTCACATCGATATCGACCGCTCTTCGATCAACAAGACCGTGCCGGTCGACATGGGCATCGTCGGTGATTGCGGCACGGTGCTGGCGCAGATGATCGAGGCGTGGGGTGCGCGGCAAGCGCGCAATCTGGGCGAGTGGAAAGCCCGGATCGCCGGTTGGCGGGCGCGCGAATGCCTTGCCTATCCTGAACGCTCGGCCAAGCACCCGAACATGATCATGCCGCAAAAGGCGGTTGAGCGGCTCCACGCCCTCACCCATCGCCGCAATCCGATCATCACCACCGAAGTCGGCCAGCACCAGATGTGGGCGGCGCAGTATTTCGGCTTCGAGGATCCCAACAAGTGGCTCACCTCGGGCGGGCTCGGCACGATGGGTTACGGTCTGCCCGCCGCGATCGGCGCGCAGCTCGGCCACTCTGACGCGCTGGTGATCGACATTGCGGGCGAAGCCTCGATCCAGATGAACATTCAGGAACTCGGCACGGCGTCGCAATACCGACTGCCGGTCAAGATCTTCATCTTGAACAACGAATACATGGGCATGGTCCGCCAGTGGCAGGAACTGACCTATGAGAGCCGCTATTCGAACTCCTATTCCGACAGCCTCCCCGATTTCGTGAAGCTCGCCGAAGCCTATGGGTGGAAGGGCATCCGCATCACGGAGGAGCGCGAGCTGGATGACGGGATTATGCGGATGCTGGATCATCTCGGCCCAGTGATTGTCGATTGCCTTGTGGCGCAGGATGCCAATTGCCTGCCGATGATCCCGTCAGGCGCGGCGCATACTGAGATGATCCTGTACGGCGACAAGGTCGACGGCACGATGGACGACGAGGCCAAGGCGCTGGTCTAAGGCCACTGCTTGACGGGACACCATGCCATGAAAATCACCGAAGCAGCCTCTGAACGCCATGTGCTGACCGTGATGGTCGATAACGAACCCGGGATCCTCGCCAAGATCACCGGCCTGTTCACCGCGCGCGGCTACAACATCGACAGCCTGACCGTGGCCGACATCACCGAGGATCACGCGGTCAGCCGTATCACCATTGTCACCAACGGCCCGCCGTCCGTGATTGACCAGATCGAAGCGCAGCTCGAACGGTTGGTGCCGGTGCACAAGGTGCTCGACCTCACCACCGCCGGGCCGCACGTCGAGCGTGAGCTGGCGCTGATCAAAGTCACCGGCACGGGCGAAAAGCGGGTCGAGGCGCTCCGCCTCGCCGACATTTTCCGCGCGCGACCGGTGGATACCACCACCGAGAGCTTCATCTTCGAGATCACCGGACCGCCCGACAAGGTCGACAGCTTCATCGCCTTGATGCGCGAGCTCGGGCTGGTCGAGGTCGGCCGCACCGGGGTGGTCGGGATGCTCCGCGGGCCGCTGGGGGCATGAAAAGTCACGTAACTCCGCCTTCCCGGGCTTGACCCAGGACCCCGCTTCTTTCCGCACGCAAGAAAGGCAGCGGGGCCCCGGCTCAAGGCCGGGGAGGCGATCAATCAAAAGCAAGGACAGAAAATGAAAGTCTACTACGACGCCGATGCCGATCTCAATCTGATCAAGCCCAAGAAGGTCGCGATTGTCGGCTATGGCTCGCAGGGGCACGCCCATGCCCAGAACCTGCGCGACAGCGGCGTGGCCGAAGTCGCCATCGCTCTGCGCGAAGGTTCGGCGACCGCGAAGAAGGCGGAAGGCGCTGGCTTCAAGGTGCTCTCCAACACCGCAGCCGCGCAGTGGGCCGATATCATCATGATCCTCGCGCCCGACGAGCATCAGGCCGCGATCTGGGAGAACGACCTCAAGGGCCACATGAAGCCGGGCAGCGCGCTCGCCTTCGCGCACGGGCTCAACATCCACTTCGGCCTGATCGAGGCGCCGTCGGACATCGACGTGATCATGATCGCGCCCAAGGGCCCGGGCCACACCGTCCGCAGCGAATATGTGAAGGGCGGAGGCGTGCCGTGCCTCATTGCCGTGCATCAGGACGCGAGCGGCGCGGCGCATGACGTGGCCCTCGCCTACGCCAGCGCCGTCGGCGGCGGGCGTTCGGGCATCATCGAGACCAACTTCCGCGAGGAATGCGAAACCGACCTGTTCGGCGAACAGGCGGTGCTGTGCGGCGGGATCACCCATCTCATCCAGGCCGGGTTCGAAACGCTGGTCGAGGCTGGCTACGCCCCCGAAATGGCCTATTTCGAGTGCCTCCACGAAACCAAGCTGATCGTCGACTTGCTCTATGAAGGCGGCATCGCCAACATGCGCTATTCGATTTCGAACACCGCCGAATATGGCGATATCACCACCGGCCCGCGGATCATCACCGATGAGACCAAAGCCGAGATGAAGCGCGTGCTGGCCGACATCCAGTCGGGCCGCTTCGTGAAGAACTTCGTGCTCGACAACCGCGCCGGCCAGCCCGAACTCAAGGCCGCGCGCAAGCAGGCCGCCGCTCACCCGATCGAGCAGACCGGTGAAAAGCTGCGCGCCATGATGCCGTGGATCGCCGCCAACAAGCTGGTCGACAAGGCCAAGAACTAACGCCAAAGCAACGGCCTGATGTTTGAGGGCCGCAGCGCGAAACTGATATACACGGCGATCGCCATCATCTGGGTGGTGATCGTCGTGCGCGCCGCGTTCAACGTCAAAGGGCCGGAAGATTTCGTCGTCACCGTCGCGCAAAGCGAGGTGCAGGCCTTTGCCCGTGAGCGGCTTGACGCGATGCAGGCACGCTCCTTCGCCGAGAAGGTCGAATTGTGCGCCATCGTCTTCGAAACCAGCACGGGCGAGCTCGACTCCACCGAGGTAAAGGTGGGCGATGAAGCGACGTGCGACTTGCGCTATTTCGACCAACCGGGCATGGCCCCGCTGGCCAGCATCCACACGCATGGCGCGTTCGATGAGAACTACGACAGCGAAGTGCCGTCGCTGATCGATCTGGAAGGCGACATTGAAAGCCAGATCGATGGCTATGTCGCGACCCCGGGCGGGCGGCTGTGGCGGGTCCATTGGCGGCAGGAGCGTGCCGTGCTGGTCTGCCCCGAAGGCTGCCTGCGACAAGACCCCGCCTATCGCCCTTGCCCCGGCGATCCGATTGCCCCGGCCTATAGCTCTGCACAACTGACCGCGCGGAATCGTCGGCTTGTCGTGCAGTGCTGACCGGCCGTGGCGTGATTGGAACCGCGATGGCTCCGGCGAATTAGGACCCTTTGAAGAAGGAGACCTATTCGATGAACCGTTATGCTTTCGCCGCTGCCACAGCCGCTGCTCTTGCCGCCGTGACTGGCGGAATCGCCGCCGCCCCCTCGATTTTTGCGCAGGATGCGCCGCAGGTGCCCGGCGTGCAGGATCCCGCGCGCGTCACCGCCGGAACCTATGCGTTGGATGCCGGGCACACGCTGGTGGGTTGGGAAGTCAGCCACTTCGGCTTCAACGACTATCTCGGCCTGTTCGGCAACATTACCGGAACGATGACACTGGACCCGGCCAATATCGAGGCTGCGAAGGTTGAGGTCATGGTGCCGGTCGCCGACGTCACGGTTGCCAGCGCTGGCCTCAAGGATCACCTCCTGCGCCCCGGCAAGGATGGCGGCGCGCCGGATTTCTTCGGGCCGAACCCGGGGATGGCCACATTTACCTCAACCAAAGTGGTGAAGACGGGCCCGATGACCGCTGACGTCACCGGCACGCTCACCATGAACGGCAAGAGCGCACCCGTGACCCTCACCACGGAATTCGTCGGTGCGGGTGCCAATCCCTTCAACAAGAAAGAGACCGTCGGCTTCCACGCCCGCACAACCATCGACCGCACCCAGTGGGGCGTGAACTACGGCGCACCCTTGGTCGGCAAGGACGTGACGCTCACCATCAGCGCGGCGTTCGAAAAGCAGTAAGCGCGCCGGATGGGCTGGCGGGGCCGCACGTCCCGCCAGCCACACTTCTTTAAGCGGGTCAGAACCCGAACCAGGATGATCCGCTATAGGTCTTGCCCGCTGGGGTCTTGGCCCAATTGGGGCCGCCCTTGGCGATGAAACCCGTAATATTCTTGCGCCACTTGGCCCGGATTTCCTGATCGTAATTCAGGTAGAGCTTGCCGCCGACGATGTCGAAGGCGGTCGGATCACCCGGCGCGAGATAGCCTTGCGCCATCGCCCAGGCACAGTGGCCGCCATATTGCGGGGCATAGGCAATCGGATTGGCCTTGAACGCGGCCGCATTGGCTTCGCTCGAAAAGTGCCACTCGGCACCCTTCCATCTCAGCTTGTAGCGGGCATTACCCTTCACCGGCGCACCCGTGCCGCGAAAATAGCTGACCGTGTCAAAGCCCCCCACCGCAACCGTCTTGCCCTCCGTGCCGACGTAGATGCCGCCCTCGGCCAGCGCGGCGGTGGGCGTAGTGAGTGGGGCCAACCCGGCGGCAAAGGCCAGAAGCAAGCGGTTCATTTTCATTGGAAGCTGTCCTTTTCCTGAGCCGCAGTGCAAGGGGTGGAGCCGGAATATCAGCCCAGCGGCGTCTGCCCCTCGTTCGACAGCTTCGGTCGAAACGTGACATGCCAGCGCAAAAATGTTCGACAGGGCCGCGCGGCTGTTTCAAGACGGTGGCCCGATGCGCCTCTCCGATTGCCACAATATCGACGATTTTCGGGTGCTGGCGAAGGCGCGCCTGCCCTTCCCCGTTTTCGACTATATCGACGGCGCGGCCGATGACGAGCTGACCAAAGAGCGCAACACCGCCGCCTTTGCCGAGGTCGATCTGGTGCCCGATGTCCTCGCCGGTGTGGCCGACATCGATACGTCCTGCACCATCCTCGGCCGCAAGTCCGCCTTGCCACTGATGCTCTCCCCCACCGCCGTGCAGCGCGCCTTTCATTGGGAAGGCGAGCGGGCGGTGGCCAAGGCGGCGGAGAAATACGGGCTGTGGTTCGGCATTTCGAGCCTCGCCACGCGCAGCATCGAGGAAATCGCCGCCCTGACCAGCGGGCCCAAGCTGTTCCAGCTCTATGTCCACAAGGACAAGGGGCTCAACACCCACATGATCGAACGGTGTCAGGCAGCAAAGTTCGATGCGCTGGCGCTGACAGTCGACACGATTGTTTCGGGCAAGCGGGAGCGGTGCTTGCGCTCCGGCTTCACCACGCCGCCGCGGTTCACTCCGGCGAGCATCTGGAGCTACGCCACCCGCCCGCGCTGGACGCTCGACTATGTGCTGCGCGAAAGGTTCCGTCTGCCCAATCTCGACACCCATGTTACCGAAGGCACCGGGCAGGCGGTCAGCATTGCGCAATATTTCAACACGATGCTCGACACCTCGATGGACTGGGACACCGCGGCCCGCATCCGCGAGCAATGGGGCGGCACCTTCGTCCTGAAAGGCGTCATGAGCGCCGCCGATGCGCGCCGCGCGGTCGCCATCGGAGCGGACGCGATCATGATTTCCAATCATGGCGGCCGCCAACTGGACGGCAGCCGCGCGCCCTTCGACCAGCTGCCTGAGATCGTCGATGCGGTTGGCGGGCAGATCGAGATCATCTGCGATGGCGGCATCCGACGCGGCACGCATGTCTTGAAGGCCCTGTGTTCCGGGGCGACGGCAGCGTCTGGCGGGCGATTGTACCTCTATGCGTTGGCCGCTGCTGGGCAAGCCGGGGTCGAGCGGGCACTGGGCATCCTCAAGGACGAGGTGGAGCGGGGGATGCGGTTGATGGGTGTCACCCGGATCGACCAGCTGACCCCGGACCGGCTCCGGCGTCGCGGTTAGTGCGGCGCGTGTCATAATCCGGTAACGCAAAGCGCGTTTTGGCACGCGAAGCCTAATGTATGGACCGGACCCGATGATCACCGCTGCTCGCGCTATTGCTTTCCCCATCGCTGCCCTCGCTCTCAGCGCTTGCGGGAGCAAACCCGCACAGCCGGGCAATGACGCCGAAAGCTTCGCCGCTCGGATCGGCGCTGGCGAGGCGACGCCTGTGCCTGGGGCCACGCCCGCGCCTGCGGCAACAGCCACGCCGCAGATCGCGACCCCGCTGCCGGGTGCCGCGCCCGGGCCCTTTGCCAAGGGCACGCTGACCGATCCGGCCTCGCGCACCTGCGGTGCGCCGCTGATGGGCCCGTTCATCGGCAAGCTCGCTGATCAGACCACCCGCGCCGAGATTGCCAGGATGCTTGGCCGCACCGATAACCTGCGCTTCGTCGCCTATGGCAGCGCCGGGACGGTCAACCCGGATGCCACCAATCCGCGCCTGTCGATCATGCTCGATGCGCAGAACATCATCCGCGATGCGCGCTGTGGCTGAACGAAACGCTGAAACAAGCGTCATTCCCGGCTTGCACCCAGCGCAATAATCGGCATAGACAGCGCGCATGACGCGGAACGGACTTACGCTGCTTCGACTTATGCGCCCTTGGGCGTAGGCGGCCGCGCGCGAAGATCAGCGCGGCACCGCTCCCAAGGGTAACCTGCCGCAGCTTCCCATTCCCTTTCGCGACGAGCCATCCACCATGCCCATGCTCAAGCAGCCTTCCGCCAAATATCGCCCGTTCGGCCAGATCAACCTGCCTGATCGCCAGTGGCCTTCCCGCATGATCGAGAAAGCCCCGCGCTGGCTTTCCACCGACCTGCGCGACGGCAACCAGTCAATCATCGACCCGATGGACGCCGTGAAGAAGCGCCGCTTTTTCGACCTGCTGCTGGACGTCGGCGTCAAGGAAATCGAGATCGGCTTCCCCAGCGCAGGCGCAACCGAGTTCGATTTCATCTCCGGCCTCGTAAAGTCCGACGCGATCCCCGAGGACGTGATCGTGCAGGTGCTGACGCAAAGCCGCGAGGACCTGATCCGCACCAGCTTCGCCAGCCTCGAAGGCGCGCGTGCGGCGATCGTCCACCTCTACAACGCGGTCAGCCCCGCGTGGCGCGACATCGTGTTCCGCATGTCGAAGGAAGAGGTGAAGGCCATCGCCGTCGCGGGCGCCAAGGTGATGCGCGACGAGGCCGCACGCTATCCCGGCACCGACTGGCACTTCCAGTATTCGCCGGAAACCTTCTCCACAGCGGAACTCGATTTCAGCATCGAGGTCTGCGCCGCGGTGATGGAGGTTCTCCAGCCTACGCCCGAACACCCGATCATCCTCAACCTGCCCGCCACGGTCGAGGCGGCGACGCCCAATATTTATGCCGACCAGATCGAATATTTCGGCCGCAACCTGCCGAACCGCGAAAGCGCGATCCTTTCGCTCCACACCCACAATGATCGCGGCACCGGCGTCGCGGCGGCGGAACTGGGGCTGATGGCAGGCGCTGACCGGGTCGAGGGCTGCCTGTTCGGCAATGGCGAGCGCACCGGCAATTGCTGCCTGGTGACCATGGCGCTGAACCTCTACACCCAAGGCGTCGACCCGGAGCTCGATTTCTCTGACATCGACCGGGTGATTGAGACGGTGGAGTATTGCAACGACATCCCCGTCCACCAGCGCCACCCCTATGGCGGCGAGCTGGTCTACACCGCCTTCAGCGGCAGCCATCAGGATGCGATCAAGAAAGGCTTCGAGGCCCGCGAGACGCAGAATGACGAACAATGGCGCGTGCCCTATCTTCCGATCGACCCCGCCGATCTCGGGCGCTCCTACGAAGCCGTGATTCGCGTCAATTCGCAGTCCGGCAAGGGCGGGTTCGCTTGGGTGCTGGAGAAGGATCAGGGCCTCAAGCTCCCGAAGAAGATGCAGGCCGATTTCAGCCGCCATGTGCAGACGATGGCGGACGAATTGGGCCGCGAACTCAATGCTGCCGACATCTGGGACGCGTTCCGCAAGGCCTACCACGTCAAGATCCATCCCAAGCATTTCCAGCTCGTCCGCTACGAGGAAAGCCGCGCGACCGACGGCACGCGGATCTTCGCGGGGACCATCGCGGTCGAAGGCGCGGAGCAAAGCGTTTCGGGCCGCGGCAACGGCCTCATCTCCAGCGTGATGGGCACCTTGCGCGAAGCCTTTGGGGTCGAGCTTGAGGTGGTCGATTACACCGAACACGCCTTGGGCGCAGGCACCGACGCGCGCGCGGCCGCCTATCTCGAATGCCGCGCCACTGACGGTCGCACCATCTGGGGCTGCGGGATCGACGAGGATATCGCCACGGCGAGCGTCCGCGCGGTGCTGAGCGCCGCCAACACCGCTGTCGCGTCCCCCGCAGCCTGACCGCCCGCGCTTGCGCCGCGCCGGATTTCGGCGCAACTTGCGCGGCAAGGGAGGAGACGCAGGCGATGACAAGTTGGGAGCAACATTCCCCCGTCCCGACGGTGGCCGCTGGGCCGCAGATTGCGGATGACCTGAGGTGGAGCGACCTTGCCGCCGCGCTGGGTGACGGCTGGCGGGATTTTCTCGCCATGCCGCGCTTCGGGCTGTTTTTCGGCGGTGTCTATGTCCTGGCGGGCCTCGCCATCGGGTGGTTCACCGTCACGGGCGGAGAGCTGACCTGGCTGATCCCGGCGATTGCAGGCTTCCCGCTGGTCGCGCCCTTCGTCGCTGTGGGCCTGTACGAGGCAAGCCGCCGCCGCGCCGCTGGCGAGGCCTTGTCATGGCGCGCGGTGCTGGGCGCGCTCAAAGGCCATGGTGACGATCAGATCCTGTCGATGGGCGTGATCGTATTCGTCGCTTTCTCGTTCTGGATGATCGTGGCCCACGCCATTTTCGCAGTGTTCATGGCGGAAAGCGGCATGGGTCACGATGCGGTCGCTGCCTTCCTCACGCCGCCGGGCCTCGCCATGCTCGCGGTAGGAAGCGCGGTCGGCGGGCTGATGGCCTTTGCCTTCTATGTGATGACCGTGATCAGCCTGCCGTTGCTGGTGGAGCGCAAGGTCGACTTCCTCACCGCCATTTTCACCAGTCTCGGCGTGGTGCGGCGCAATTTTGCGGTGATGCTCGGCTGGGCGGCGGTGATTGCCGCGCTGCTGTTCGTGGCGATGCTGCCGGGGTTTCTCGGGCTGTTCGTGGCCTTGCCGGTGCTGGGCCACGCGACATGGCATCTCTATGTGCGGGCGGTGGACTGACGGCGATACACATAACCACAAGCGGAGAGAGCCTTGAACACCCCGACCCATACACCCGAGGACATCCTCGATCCCGATCTGCCGATCATCGACCCGCATCACCACCTGTGGGACCTGCGGCCCATGCTGGGCATGTTCCCCGAACCACGCCACCACTTCATTGCCGCGCTGGTCGACAATGCGCATTACACCTTCGACCAGCTTCACGCCCATCTGACCACCGGCCACAATATCATCGGCACGGTCTTCATGGAGTGCGGGGCGTTCTACAACGGGTCCTATGGCGATGCCTTGAAGCCAGTGGGCGAGGTCGAGTTCGTGAACGGTGTCGCGGCGCAATCGGCGAGCGGGCTGTATGGGCCGTCTCGCTATTGCGCAGGCATTGTTGGCCACGCCAATCTATTGCTTGGAAGCGAGGCTGGCGCGGTGCTTGATGCACTCCAGGCGGCAGCGCCGCGCCGGTTCAAGGGCATCCGCCACGCCGGGGCCTGGGATGCCGACGCCAATGTTCTCGGCCCGCCGTTCCATCACCCTGAGGGCCTCTACCGCGACGCGACTTTCCGCAAAGGCTTCGCCGAACTCGGCAAGCGCGGGATGACATTCGATGCCTGGGTACTGGAACCACAGCTACCCGACGTGATCGACCTCGCACGCGCCTTCCCCGATCAGCCGATCTGCCTCGACCATTGCGGCACGCCGGTTGGGGTCTCGGCCTACAAGGGCAGGTTACACGAACGCTTTGACGAATGGCGCCGCAATATCCACGAACTCGCCAAGTGCGAGAACGTGGTGGTGAAGCTCGGCGGTCTTGCCATGGCGTTTTGCGCGCTACCAGAAGATGGTCCTGCGGCAGGTCATGGATCGGAGCATCTCGCAGCGCTGTGGCGGCCCTATATCGACACCTGTATCGAGGCCTTTGGGCCGCGGCGCGCCATGTTCGAGAGCAATTATCCGGTCGATTACTGGGGCGCGGATTACGCGGTGCTGTGGAACGCTTTCAAGCGCCTCACTCGCAGCGCCAGCGCGGACGAGAAGACGGCGCTCTATGCCGGGACGGCGGCGCGGTTCTATGGGCTCGAGCATTTGCTGGCATAGAGCCCCTCAAAATCACGCTTGGCAGAGGCGGAACCGGCGCTAGAGACGCGGGTTGAAGCCGAACACGTTTTCAGGAGAAACCGATGCCCCTTCCCGCCCCCTTCGATCGCCTGCGCCTGCCGCTGATCGGATCGCCGCTGTTCATCGTCTCCGGCCCCGAGCTGGTGATCGCGCAGTGCAAGGCGGGGATCATCGGCAGCTTCCCGGCCCTGAACGCCCGCCCCCAGTCGCAGCTCGACGAATGGCTCCACCAGATCACCGAGGAGCTGGCCGCGCACAACCGCGCGAACCCTGATCGCCCGGCGGCGCCCTTCGCGGTCAACCAGATCGTCCACAAGACCAATGACCGCGTCGATGCCGACATGGCCACATGTGAAAAGTGGCAGGTGCCGATGGTCATCACCTCGCTGGGCGCGCGCGAAGACATCTACACCGCCGTGCGCAACTGGGGCGGCGTGACGATGCACGACGTCATCAACAACCGCTTCGCGCACAAGGCGATCGAGAAGGGCGCGACGGGCCTCATCCCCGTGGCGGCCGGCGCGGGCGGGCACGCGGGGGCGCTATCGCCCTTCGCCCTTATGCAGGAAATCCGCGAGTGGTTCGACGGTCTGGTGGCGCTCTCGGGCGCGGTCGGCCACGGCGCGACGATCCTGGCCGCGCAAGCCCTGCGCGCCGACTTTGCCTATGCCGGGAGCGCCTTCATCGCGACGAAGGAAGCGAACGCCACCGAGGGTTACAAGAACGGCATCGTCGAGGGCTCTTCGGAAGGGATCGTCTACACCAACCTCTTCACCGGGGTGCACGGCAACTACCTGCGCTCCTCGATCGAGGCAGCGGGGATGGACCCGGACAACCTCCCCGAAAGCGATCCCAGCAAGATGAACTTCGGCAGCGGCGGCAACACCAAGGCCAAGGCGTGGAAGGACATCTGGGGTTCGGGCCAGGGGATCGGCACGATCAAGGAGGTCGGCACGGTGGAAGACCTCGTCGCCCGGTTCGAGCGCGAATATCACGAGGCCAAGGCGCGCCTCGCAGCCAATTCGGGCTATGCCTCGTGGGGTGCCATGGCCGAAGCCGCAGAGTAGGAATACTCCGCTGCCCACAGCATCTCGGCCATCGCGTCGAGTTCGCTGAAATCAAATCCGGCGCCGAGCGGATCCTTGCGATTGAGCAGGACTCGCCGGCGCTGGGCGAGCAATTGCCGCCGCAGAGCACATTGCAACACGTGCAGCCGCAGCAGCGCTTCATCCAGCGCCGCATCCGGGTTAGCGTGCCTCGCAGTCGACCAGCGCGCCTCGATCTGACCAACCCGGGCAATCACCACTTCATTGTAACGCCGATGCGGACCACGGTGGAGCGGCATCCCGGTGCTGACGCTGGCCGTTTCGGTCGCGGGCAGCAGCAGGCCATTGCGGCGGAAATCGTCAAACCCGACCCGTGCCCGTCCGACATGGGCAAACAGCGCACCAAAACAGCGCTGCGAGAGCAATTGCCGGGGCAAAAGGTGGTGGCGTTGCAGGCCGGGATCGTACGCCTGCGTGCCCGGCCTGTTGACCGAGCGAAACGCAATGACATTCGAACTTGCAGTGCGACCCCAAAGCAGCATCTATTCGCGCCACACACTGATAAGCGCTCGCTCGCGCGAGGGTCGCAAGACCAGACGCGAGCCATCTGGCGCCGTGATGTGATCATCCGCCTCCAACCCACCCATAAGGATGAGGTGATTGACCAGACGGATCGCAAGCCGGGTTGCCGCCACCCGGTCGTCGCTGAGCGGTGGTTCGATCCGAAGTTCCCGACCAATCCAGAACGCCAATCCCACGCTTTGCAACGCGCCATCGGGCGCTTCGACAAAGGCCGTCAGCCCCAAGGCCGGGAATGGTCCACCATCAAGCCATGCGGCAGTAACGGATTCGAAGAACCGCCGCCCGATCACGCTGCCTGCCGGTTCCCATCCGATGGCAAGCAGATCATCGAAATGCCGCACCAGATCGCAGGCAAGCGCCATCATCGTTCGGACCACCGGCATGCTCTTTCCGGCAGCGGCGACATGCGGACCGGGCCGCAGCGTCAGCGTTTCGTAATGATGCAACTCCGGCAGCGCGGGCAGATCGAAGCGCTGGGCCATGTCAGGCGAAGCGCTTTTGGGTCCGGGGGCAAGGCCAACGAGATCGAAGGTCAGCCCATCGCGCAACAATTCGAACCAGTACTGCCCGCTGCGCTGGAGCGCGTCGACGTAAGGCGCGTCTTCAGGGTGAGAATCGTGGCTGACGCTGACAGGCGGACATCGCGCGGCAAACGCCCTGATCGCATCCCGATCCGGCCGCGTGCCACGGTCAAACAGCAGGTGCAGTTCAGCGTCATAAACGCGCTGCGATGGTGAAATTGCCCCTCGTCCCCATTTCTTGCCCGATAAGGGCACCCCAATTTGCGAACTCAATGACGATTTTGCCTGTCGTCGTCGAGTCCCCCAACCAACCACCTGTACCGTTCTGGAGCAATTCCTAGAACAGCCCGAGCCGGAGCCCTTCGGCCATGGCGGCACCGATGTCATGACACTGATCCAGAGCCTCGCCCGGGACTCTTTTGGGCGCAGTGATGGCTTCAGGGGTCTGCGCTGCCAGATTGACGATGCAGGGTTCCACAACCCGCCGCAATCGCCACCCGGTCACGATCCGGTCGATCTGGCGCGTAGCGCCCTCCCCGTCCGATCCGGCTGCGATCAGCGTGGCGTAGGGGCGGCCTTCGATCTGCCCGAGCACGGGGTAATAGGCACGGTCGAACATTTCCTTCATCATCCCGCTCACGCTGCCCAGATTTTCAGGGCAGCAGAAGATGTAGCCGTCAGATGTCAGCAGCATTTCGGGCGAAACATCGCTGGCGGACACCAGTAAGCCCACGGCCCCTGCGCCATTGGCCGCGGCCTGCGCCATGGCCGCGCTCGCTCCGGTGCGGCTATGCCAGATGATCAGCAGGCAAGGTTCTGTGGTCATGGCGCGAGGCTGGGCTTTGCACCTGTCGATTGTCAACCGCCCGCACCTGTCAGTGGCCACGCAGTTGCGCTAACACGCCCGGATGGCCTCCCACACCCTGTCACCCCCTCCGTTTGCACCGGTACTCGGCGTTGCCGTCTCGCTGTCGGGCAAGGCGTGGCGCTGGCGTGGGGGCAACATGGAGCTGGACGAAGCACAGGCTGGTGGTCCGCATGGTCTCAATCATGCGATCCTCGATCAGCTGCTGCTGACCCGCGGCGTGTCCGAGGATGACCTGCCGCGTCATGCCCAACCGACAATCCGAGCCTTCCTGCCCGACCCATCGACCTTCCGCGACATGGACACCGCCGCCGAACGCCTCGCCCACAGCGTCATGACCGGCGAGCGGGTGACGATCTACGGCGATTATGACGTGGATGGTGCCACAAGTGCCGCGCTGCTGGTGGAATTGCTGCGCCAATTGGGTCTGGATGCGGGTTACTACATCCCAGACCGCCTGCTCGAAGGCTATGGCCCCTCGGGCGAAGCGCTGATCAGGCTCGGCGAAACCGGATCGAGCCTTGTCGTCACGGTCGATTGCGGCGCGATGGCGCATGAGGCGCTTGGCATGGCCCGCGATGCCGGGGTCGACGTGATCGTGGTAGACCACCACAAGTGCTCGCCCGACCTTCCCCCAGCGACTGCGCTGGTCAATCCCAATCGCCTGGACGAGAGCGATCTTGGCGCGGCGCACGGCCATATGGCGGCGGTGGGGGTCGCGTTCCTGCTCGGCGTGGCGCTGGTGCGGACCTTGCGAGGGCGCGGCTGGTTTGGCGAACACCGCCGTGAACCTGATCTGATGGGTCTGCTCGATCTGGTCGCGCTTGGCACCGTGGCGGATGTCGCGGCGCTTCATGGGCTCAACCGCGCGTTTGTCGCGCAGGGGTTGAAGGTGCTGGCAAGGCGCGAACGCATCGGGATGGCGGCGCTGATGGATGCAAGCCGCCTCACGCGCGCCCCGCAAGCGAGCGACCTCGGCTTTGCGCTTGGCCCGCGGATCAATGCTGGCGGACGGATCGGCGAATCGACGTTGGGCGTGCGGCTGCTCACCACCGCCGACCCGGAGGAAGCCCGCGCCATCGCCGCGCAGCTCTCGCAACTGAACGAGGAACGCCGCGCGATCGAGGCGGAGGTACAGGAGGCAGCCGAGGCGCAGCTCGCCGGGCAGCACAATATGGCCGTGCAGGTCCTCTCCGGACACGGCTGGCACCCCGGCGTGATCGGGATTGTCGCCGGACGCATCAAGGAAAAGACCGGCAAGCCTGCTGTGGTCATCGCGCTGGATGAGACGCAGGGCAAAGGCTCGGGCCGTTCGATCAGCGGCGTCGATCTTGGCGCGGCCATCATCGCTGCGCGTGAGGCCGGGTTGCTGGTGGCAGGCGGCGGCCATGCGATGGCAGCGGGTCTGACAATCGATCCGGCGCGCCTGTCCGATTTTGCCGGGTTCCTCGATGAACGTCTCGCCCGCGACGTCGAGCGCTCGCGGGCGGGCGCTGCGATGCTCCTTGATCTCGCGCTGGCACCGGGCGGACTGACTCCTGAACTGGTTGAAACCTTGGAAGCGGCTGGCCCTTACGGCGTGGGCTGGCCCGCCCCGCGCATCGCCGTTGGCCCGGTGCGGATCATCAAGGCGGATATCGTCGGCAAGGATCACCTGCGCTTGGTCGCCAGCGGCAATGACGGGAAGAGCTTCAAGGCCATCGCTTTCCGGGCGGGCGAAAGCGAGATGGGCCAGACTCTGCTGCACCGCCACCAGGGCCGCCGGTTCTACCTCGCCGGGAGAGTCAAGCTGGACGACTGGGGCAACCGCCCGGCAGCCGAATTGCATCTGGAAGACGCCGCCTTCGCCGATTGATCCAGCTGCGGCGTAAATTTCCCGCGCGCTGCACAAACGGGGCTTGACCGATCCGATTCACGCCCCTAGTTGCGCGCTCTCGCAATCGCGACGGCCCCTTCGTCTAGCGGTTAGGACGCGGCCCTTTCACGGCTGAAACACGGGTTCGATTCCCGTAGGGGTCACCATCTTCGGATGCGACAAAACAGGGCGGCAGGCTTCGGTCTTGCCGCCCTTTTTCATGCCCGGTTCCGAGCGCCCACCCTTTCCACACCCAATGCTTGGCTGTAAGAGCCGGAGCCATGGGCAACGGCCAGAACATTCCCATCGCCGGCATCAGCCTTGCGGCGGTGACATTCGTGGCGCTGTTGCTGCTGGGGACTGAGGTGGTCATCGCGATTGCGGTGCTCACGGTGTGGGTAGGCTCCTTGCTGGTCGCCGCCGGCCGCCCGCCAGAACCGCCCCAAGCCAAGGTGAAGCAACGCCTGTCACTCGATTCGATCCGCGACCTGATCGAGAATTCCTCCACCCCGCTGGTCATCACCGAACGCAGCACGATCGCGATTGCCAACCGGGCGGCGCGCAAGATGCTGGGGCCGCATGTGATCGGCCAGGACGCCCGCGTTGCCCTGCGCCAGCCCGAGGCGATTTCGCTCCTCAACGAGAATCGCCAGGGCGAAGCCATCGTGCGCGGGCTCGTGCGGCGCGGCGATATCTGGCAGATCAATCGCCAGCGGCTCGACGAACGGCTGGCGATGCTCGAATTCATCAATCAGACCGCCGAGGCCGACATCAGCCGCGCCCACACCGATTTTGTGGCCAATGCCAGCCACGAATTGCGCACGCCGCTCGCCGCCATTCTTGGCTATGTCGAAACCTTGCAGGAAGGCGACGAGGGGCTCGATACGCCGACCGCGCGCAAGTTCCTCGGGATTATCGAGCGGGAGGCGCAGCGGCTGCACGCCTTGGTCAGTGACCTGATGAGCCTGTCGCGCGTCGAAGCCGAAAAGCACGACCTGCCGACCGAACGCATCGACCTTGCCTCGCTGGTCGAACGCGCGGCGCGCGATGCGGCGGGGCCTGCACGGCTGGATCGGCTGATGCTCGACATTTCGGCTGAACCGGTGGTGCTGGGCGACCTTCAGCAGCTTGAGCAGGTGGTGCGCAACCTCGTTGATAATGCCCTGAAATATGGCGCACCGGACACGCCGGTCAACGTCGTGCTCGATCTGGCGCAGGGTGATCTGGCGCGGATCGCAGTGGCCGACGAAGGCGAAGGGATTGCACCTGAGCAGATCCCGCATCTCACCCGCCGCTTCTATCGCACCGATCCGGGCCGCAGCCGTGCATCAGGCGGAACGGGGCTCGGCCTCGCCATCGTCAAGCACATCGTCGAGCGTCACCGTGGGCGGCTCGACATCACCAGCGAGCTTGGCAAAGGCACGCGGGTGGTTGTGCGAATCCCCCTCGCCGAGCCCGATCCGCCCACCGTTGCTGCCCCGATTGCCCCCGAAGAAACCACCGCGCCTCAGACGGAAACGCAACAACTGTCATAGTAGTGTCTTATTTCTTCAACATGCGCCCGTCATGGCATAGGGGCCGGACTGCCCGCCGGTCTCGATTCCGAGATTCGGAGGCCTGAACGCCAAAGCGCATCTCCTGCAGGGAACACAGGTCTCTTACATGTCGCCGATCACGCTGATCCTGATTGCTTTGGGCCTGGGCCTGTTGGGCTGGCTGGCTGGCCGGGCGAAGGCATGGAGCTTTGCGTCGAGCGACCCGGCGCTGCGTCCGGCCTCGCGCCCGGTCTATCATGCCTGGTACGTCGCCCTGTGGGTGGTGATTCCGGTGCTGGTGTTTGTGGTCGCCTGGTCGGTCATCGCGCCGCAACTGGTGCTGCAAACCGTGCTGGCCTCGCCCGCTGCCGAAAGCCTTCCCCTCTTCGGTTTTGAACGCGACGCCTTCCTTGGCGAAGCTCGCGCCGTGGCCTTGGGGCAGGCGCCCGGCGTGTTCAATGACGAGGCGGAACCGCTGATCGTGCCGTTCCGCGACGCCTTTTCCCATTACAACACCATCGGCATTCTGGTGACCATCCTGATCGCGGTGGCAGGCGGCGCGCTCGCTTTCCTGCGGCTGCGCCCGCAATTCGGGGCGCGCACGCGGGTTGAACGCACGGTGATGACGATCCTGCTGCTGGCCTCGCTGGTGGCGATTCTCACGACGCTCGGCATTTTCGTCAGCCTGGTGTTCGAAACCGTGCGCTTCTTCGGCATGGTCTCGCCGATTGATTTCCTGTTCGGCACCAAGTGGGGGCCGGACACGATGGGCAGCCCCGATGCGGTCGATCCGTCGCGCTATGGCGCGATTCCGTTGTTCTGGGGGACGATCTTCATTGGCGCCATTATCGCCATGATCGTGGCGATCCCGCTGGGCCTGATGAGCGCAATCTACCTTACCCAATATGCCGATCCCAAGGTCCGCACCTGGATCAAGCCGCTGCTTGAGCTGCTCGCGGGTGTGCCGACGGTGGTTTACGGCTATTTTGCCGCGCTGACGCTCGCCCCGATGATCCGCGACGCAGCGGTTGCCATCGGGATAACCAACGCTTCAACCGAAAGCGCGCTCGCCGCCGGGATCGTGATGGGGGTGATGATCATCCCCTTCGTTTCTTCGATGGCGGACGACTCCATGGCGGCTGTTCCCGGCGCGATGCGTGACGGGAGCCTCGCGATGGGCGCGACCAAGTCTGAAACGATCCGCAAGGTGCTGTTCCCCGCCGCCCTGCCGGGCATCGTCGCTGGCATCATGCTCGCTGTCAGCCGCGCGATTGGGGAAACGATGATCGTGGTGATGGCCGCGTCGCCCGCCGCCAATCTCACCGCCAACCCGCTTGAACCAATGTCCACTGTTACGGTGCAGATCGTCAAGCTGCTGACGGGCGAGCAGAGCACCGATCACCCCGCGACACTCAGCGCCTATGCGCTGGGCTTTGTGCTGTTCATGGTGACGCTGGCGCTCAACTTCATCGCCCTGCGCGTCGTCAAGCGTTTCCGCGAGGCCTACGAATGAGCAGTTCCGCCCTTCCCCACGACGATGTTGCAGAAGAGCAAACAATGCGCCCAACTCGCACGCCAGAGTTCGAGCAGCGCCTTGCCAAGCGCTACCGGGCCGAGCGCAATTTCCGCCGGGTCGGCCTTGGCGCTGTGCTGTTTTCGGTTGCGGTGCTGGTGTTCCTGCTCGGCAATATGCTGATCAATGGCGTTGCCGGTTTCCAGCGCGCCGAAGTTGAAGTGACGATTGATTTTCCCACCAGCGGCGTGACCGGCGATGCTGTCTCGCTGACTGCGCCGAGCGCGATGCAAACGCTCGAAATGCAGGGCCTGCCCGACATCGTGACCTTCTTTGCCGAAGAGCAACTGGGCAAGGATGCGGCCGCAGAAATCTCGGCCGAGGCATGGCGCGATATCGCCGCGGCGCTGGCCGAAGATCCCGATCTCATCACCCGCAGCCAGACGTTCAACCTGCCGACCTCTTCGGCGCTGGCAGCCGGACTTCAGGGCGAAGGCCCGCCTGCCATGCAAGCGCTGGCGGAGCGGCTCGAAAAGGAAGGCAAGCTGTCGCGCAACTGGGATATGGGCTTCCTCAGCCGGTCGGACGCGACCAGTCCGCAGGCGGTCGGCATCTGGGGCGCGCTCAAGGGCTCGATGCTGACGATGCTGGTAACGCTGGTGCTGGCCTTCCCGATCGGGGTGCTCTCGGCGCTCTATCTGGAAGAATACGCCCCCAGGAACCGCTGGACCGACATCATCGAAGTGTCGATCAGCAACCTCGCCGCCGTGCCCTCGATCATCTTCGGCCTGCTGGGATTGGCGGTGTTCCTCGCGCTGTTTCCAAACCTCAGATCCGCGCCGCTCATCGGCGGGATGACGCTCGCGCTGATGACGATGCCGGTGATCGTGATTTCCGGGCGCAATGCGATCAAGGCGGTCCCGCCCTCGATCCGCGACGGCGCGCTCGCCATCGGGGCCTCGCCGGTGCAGGTGGTGTTCCACCATGTGCTGCCGCTGGCGCTGCCGGGGATGCTGACCGGGACCATCATCGGCATGGCCCGCGCGCTGGGCGAAACCGCGCCCCTGCTCTTGATCGGGATGCGCATCTTCGTGGCCACCCCGCCCGAAGGCTTCTCGTCGCCTGCCACGGTTCTGCCGATGCAGATTTTCCTGTGGTCCGATGAAATTGACCGTGGCTTTGTGGAACGCACCAGCGCGGCTATCATCGTGCTCCTGGTGTTCCTGCTCACGATGAACGGCCTCGCCATTTACCTCCGCAACAAGTTCGAGAAACGCTGGTGACTGTAATCCATCCCAATATGGCTGACGAAAGCGCGAAGATCCGCGCGCGGGACGTCTGCGTCTTCTACGGCGACAAGAAGGCGATCGACGAGGTGTCGATCGACATCTCGCCCAATTATGTCACCGCTTTCATCGGTCCGTCGGGCTGCGGGAAATCGACCTTCCTGCGGTGCTTCAACCGCATGAACGACACGATCGGCACCGCCAAGGTAACCGGCCTGATCGAGCTGGATGGCGAGGACATTCACGGCAGCCGGATGGACGTGGTGCAGCTGCGCGCGCGCGTGGGGATGGTGTTCCAGAAACCCAATCCCTTCCCCAAGTCGATCTACGAAAACATCGCCTATGGCCCCAAGATCCACGGCCTCGCGGAGAAGAAGGCCGATCTGGATATCGTCGTCGAACGCTCGCTGACCCGTGCGGGCCTATGGGACGAGGTCAAGGACCGGCTCGACGATTCAGGCACCGCGCTCTCGGGCGGCCAGCAGCAGCGGCTTTGCATTGCCCGCGCCATCGCGGTAGACCCCGAAGTCATCCTGATGGATGAACCGGCCAGCGCGCTCGATCCGATCGCAACCGCCAAGATCGAGGAACTGATCGATGAACTCTCCGGGCGCTACGCTATCGTGATCGTCACCCACTCGATGCAGCAAGCCGCCCGCGTTAGTCAGCGCACCGCGTTCTTCCACCTCGGCAAGATGGTGGAATATGGCCCGACCTCGGAAATCTTCACCAATCCGATTGAAGAACGCACCAAGGATTATATTACAGGACGTTACGGCTGATGGCTGAACATACCGTCAAGGCATTCGACGAGGATATCACCCGGCTGCGTGGCCTGATCGCCGAAATGGGCGGTCTGGCTGAAGTCGCGATTGCCGAATCGCTCGATGCGCTGGTGCGCGGGGATGAGGCGCTGGCCGAGCAGGTGGTGGCGCGTGACAAGCGGATCGATGCGTTGGAAATCGAAGTCGACAAGCTCGCCGTGCGGATCATCGCCCTGCGCGCGCCGATGGCAGACGACCTGCGCGAAGTGATCGCCGCATTGAAGATCGGCGGCGTCCTCGAACGGATCGGCGACTATTCCAAGAACATCGCCAAGCGCACCGGCATGATCGAAGGCCGCGCCCGGTTCGAACCGCTCACCCTGCTCCCCACCATGGGCGAACTCGCGGGCGAAATGGTGCACGACGTGCTCACCGCTTATGCCGCGCGTGACCCCGATCTGGCGCGCGAAGTGATCGCGACCGACGCCAAGGTTGATGGCTTCTACAACAGCATTTTCCGCAATCTTGTCAGCTATATGGTGGAAAACCCTTCGACCATTTCGAGCGCGGCGCAATTGCTGTTCGTGGCCCGTAATATCGAGCGGATCGGCGACCATGCAACCAACGTGGCCGAAATGGTGCACTTCGCGGCAACCGGGGTCTACCCGCCCGAGGGCGACCGCTAGACCGGGCGTTTCCGCTGTCGCGTTTTTGTCGGCCTATCGCAGGTTTTAGACACGCCCTACCGCTTCGCGCGGGTGTTTCACGTGGAACAGTCACGGTTTGTCGCCCGCAACCGCGGGACTTCTGGCGATCCGGTTGCATTCGTGGCGGTGTTTCATCAAATTGTCGCGCGAGTGACACATAGCGCTTGGTGTCGCCCGCATCAGCGGGCTTGAGGAGACGTGTGGCATGTCCGCTGCGAAGTTGCTGCTGGTCGAAGATGATCCGGCGCTGTCCGAATTGCTCGAATACCGTTTCCAGAACGAGGGCTACGCCGTGCGCTGCACCGGCGATGGCGACGAAGCCCTTGTTCTGGCAGCAGAAGAGACCCCCGATCTGATCATCCTCGACTGGATGATCGAAGGCACCAGCGGGATCGAGGTCTGCCGCCGGTTGCGCCGCGACAAGGGCACCGCGCACGTGCCCATCATCATGCTCACCGCGCGTGAGGCTGAGGATGACCGGGTGCGCGGGCTGGAAACCGGTGCCGACGATTACCTGACCAAGCCCTTCTCCCCGCGCGAACTGCTGGCCCGCGTCGCCGCTGTGATGCGCCGCATCCGCCCGGCACTGGCAGGCGAAACCATCGAAGTGGGCGATCTGCGGCTCGATCCCGTCGCCCACAAGGTCCAGCGCCGCGGCCGTGCGCTCCAGCTGGGACCGACCGAATATCGCTTGCTCAAGTTCTTCATGGAAAGCCCGGGCCGGGTGTTCAGCCGTGGCCAACTGCTTGACGGGGTATGGGGCACCGGTTCGGATATCGAGCTGCGAACGGTCGATGTCCACATCCGCCGCCTGCGCAAGGCCATCGGGGTTGATGGGGCGAAAGACCCTATCCGCACGGTACGGTCAGCGGGTTACGCACTCGAGGCGAGCTAGCGGCACACGCCCGCCCAGCGATCATCCTGATCGAGGTGGAAGTGGTCGGCGTGGGCAGCGTTGTAATCGGGTGAAAGCACGGTCGCAAAGCTGCCGCACGCCCCGTCGCGCACAGCGCGCAGGAAGGTGGCTTTGTCCCCTTCCCCATCCCAATCGCCCAGCACGCTGATCCGCCGCCCGTCGTCCAGCACGAAGGCGGCGATATCGATGGCATTGGCGGTGGCGTGCTCGCTCCAGGGCCCATCGGCCCCGCCATACATCCGGCGGCAGGAGAACGCGCCGAGGTGCTCGATCCGCGCCAGATCGCTACCGAGGATGTTGCGCGCCGCGGGCGCCACACTATCGCGCCGCCACAATGCGAGCGCTGCCGCCACCGGACAGGTCACCGCAGGCGTATCGGGTGTGAGCGGATAATCGCCGAGCTGGGTGCGGTCAGGCCGCGCGCAGGCCCCCTTGCCCGTGGCTGGCAGCGCGGTGAAGGCAATATCGCTGCGCTCCAGCACCGCGCGGCACTCGGTCACATCGCTGCGCAGGGCGATCAGCTTCGAGCGGGTCGCCCAGCCCGGCGGATCGCGCAGATCGAGCGGCGCCCATGGGCTATGTTCCGGGTGCGACTGGAGCCACTGCCATCCGGCAATTGCCGCTGCCAGCAGCACCAGCGCGGCGAGCGCAAGACGGGCGGCGCGATAGTGGCGATTGGGCTTCGTGCGGGGCATGATCCGAGCCTAATGGAAATCCCGCGACTTGGGCAGGATTCTGTGATCGCGCGGGTGGCCGGTCACATTCGGGAGCGGGGCGAGCTCGTCGATCATGTCACGCGGGCGCGGCCCGCGCTCGGGCATCGGCTTGTTGACCTCGTCCGCGCGGGCGAGCGGGGCGTCGAGCAGATCGTCGGACAGCGCGTGCAGCCGGTGCGTCGCATCGGTCATGTGGGCGGCGATGACGTGGATCACCTCGTCATCATATTCCACGCGGCCCCGCACCTCCATCAGCCGTGCGCCCATCACCACCTTGCGCTGCTTTTCCTTGAGATCGGGCCAGACCACGAGGTTGACCACCCCGGTCTCGTCCTCGAGCGTGATGAAGGTCACCCCCTTGGCGCTGCCTGGCCGCTGGCGGATCAGCACCACGCCAGCAACCTGCACCATGCTGCGGAACTTGCGCGAACGCAGATCGGCCGCGCGCACGAAGCCGCGCGCGGCGAGATCGGCGCGCAGGAAGGCCATCGGGTGCGCCTTGAGGCTGAGGCGGGTGGTCTGGTAATCGGCCACCACTTCCTCCGACAGAGGCATGGCGGGCAGACGGATCGCGGCACGCTCGCCCCCCTCCTCGCGCACCCCCGCCGCGCGGAACAGCGGCAGATCGGGTGCGGGGATGAGGCTGCGGGCATCCCACAGGGCCTGCCTGCGGGTGAGGCCCAGCGAGGTGAAAGCATCGGCGCTGGCGAGGCGCTCGATATGGGCAGGTGACAACCCGCCCCGCGCGCGCAGATCGGCGATGTCGCGGAAAGCCCCCCCGCTCTCGCGCGCCGAGACCAACGCGGCGGCGACGTGTTCGGGCAACCCATCGATCTGGCGCAGGCCGAGGCGCAGGGCGTGGCTGCGGTCGCGCACGGGTTCACGCAAAGACCGCAGAGGAGCAGAGGCATCGCAACCGCCGCGCAGCGGCCTTGAAGAATTCTCACACGAAGACACGAAGAGAGCGGCACTGGCCGCAACCTCGTGCGACATCTTCGTGTCTTCGTGTGAGATAATCTGCGGCTTCGCCGCAAGCGCAACATCTCCGCGCCTCTCTGCTCCTCTGCGATCTCTGCGTGAAACCTCTTCTTCGAGCGGCTCCAGCGTGCAGTCCCACGCGCTCGCGTTCACATCCACGGGCAGCACCATCACCCCGTGCTCCACCGCATCGCGCACGATCTGCGCCGGGGCATAGAAGCCCATCGGCTGCGAGTTCAGCAGCGCGGCGGCGAAGGCGGCCGGGTAGTGGCACTTGAGCCAGCTCGACACATAGACCAGCTGCGCGAAACTCGCCGCGTGGCTCTCCGGGAAGCCATATTCGCCGAAGCCCCTGATCTGGTTGAAACAGCGCTGCGCGAAGTCGCGGTCGTATCCGCGCGCGACCATGCGTTCGACCATCATGTCCTGAAGCTCATCGACCATGCCGCGGCTGCGGAAGGTCGCCATGGCCTTGCGCAGCCGGTTGGCCTCAATGCTGGAGAACTTCGCCGCGTCGAGCGCGATCTTCATCGCCTGTTCCTGAAAGATCGGCACGCCCAAGGTGCGCCCTAGGATACTGGTGAGCTCGTCGGGCGGCCCGTGTTCAGGGGCAGGCGCGGGGATACGGACGGGCTCCGCGCCGCGGCGGCGCTTGAGGTAGGGGTGGACCATGTCGCCCTGAATCGGCCCGGGGCGGACAATCGCAACCTGGATGACGAGGTCGTAGAACTCCCGCGGGCGCAGGCGCGGCAGCATGTTCATCTGCGCGCGGCTTTCCACCTGGAACACCCCGAGCGAATCGCCCTTGCGCAGCATGGCGTAGGTCTCGGGGTCTTCACGCGGAACGGTGGCGAGGGTCAGGGGGCGGCCATGATGCGCCCCGAGCAAATCGAGGCATTTGCGGATGCAGGTCAGCATTCCCAGCGCCAGCACATCGACCTTGAGGATGCCCAAGGCGTCGATATCGTCCTTGTCCCACTCGATGAAGGAGCGTTCGGGCATGGCGCCATTGCCGATCGGGACAGTCTCGGTGAGCGCGCCTTCGGTGAGGATGAAGCCGCCGACGTGCTGGCCGAGATGGCGCGGCATGCCGATCATCTGCTCGGTGAGTTTCAGAACGCGCCGCAAGTGCGGGTCGGTCACGTCGAGCCCGGTTTCGGCGGCGTGTTTTTCGGAAATCTCGCGCCCCCACCCGCCCCACACCGTGCGCGCCAAGGCGCTGGTGACGTCCTCGGAGAGGCCCATCGCCTTGCCCACCTCGCGGATCGCCATGCGCGGGCGGTAGTGGATCACGGTCGCGCACAGCCCCGCGCGGTGGCGACCGTATTTCTTGTAGATGTACTGGATCACCTCCTCGCGCCGCTCGTGCTCGAAATCGACATCGATATCGGGCGGCTCTTTCCGCTCCTCCGAGATGAAGCGGTCGAACAGGAGCTGGTGCTTGGCGGGGTCGACGCTGGTGATGCCGAGGACGTAACACACCGCCGAGTTGGCCGCGCTCCCCCGCCCCTGGCACAGGATCGGCGGATCGCAGCCGCGCGCGAAGTCGACGATGTCCTTGATGGTGAGGAAGTAGCGGGCGAGATCGAGCTTGGCGATCAGCGCCAACTCGCGCTCCAGCGTCTGGCGCACGCTATCGGGCACGCCCGAGGGGTAGCGCCGCCCTGCCCCCGCCCAGACCTCGCTCTCCAGAAAGGCCTGCGGGGTCTGGCCGTCGGGGTAGATTTCCTCGGGGTATTCGTAGCGCAGCTCATCGAGGCTGAAATCGCAAGCGTCCGCCACCTCGCGCGCGGCAGCGATGGCGTGGGGCCAGCGGGCGAAGAGGCGCTGCATCTGCTCCGGCGACCTCAGGTGCCGCTCGGCATTGGGGTGGAGCAGGTGCCCGGCCGCCGCCACGGTGGTCTTGTGCCGGATCGCGGTCATCACATCCTGCAACGCGCGGCGCTCGGGGGCGTGGTAGTGGACGTCGTTGGTGGCGAGCAGCGTCAGGCCGTGGTCGCGCGCGAGGCTGTCGAGGCGCTCGATCCGGGCAATGTCATCGCCGCGGTAGAGGTAGCTTGCGGCGAGGTGGCGGAGGGTGGGGAGCTGCTCTGCGATATCGGAAACAAGATCGGTGAAGCTGGCAGTGCGTTCCATACTCCCCCCGCCCCGGACCTGATCCGGGGCCCCGCTCTCTTGCGGGCCGCTATCGGAGGGCAGCGGGGTCCCGGCTCGGGGGCCGGGACGGGGAAAAGGGATGACATTGCTTGGCACCGCGATCGTGAGCTCGGCCTCGAGATCATCGGGCGGCAGCAGGATTAGCTGCACGCTCTCGGCATGGGCCGCCAGCAGCGCCAGGTCGATCTCGCACACCCCCTTGTCCTGCCACTCCCCGGCAAGCGTCTGCATCCGGCCTGCGCTGATCAACCGGCACAAGCGCCCATAGGCGGCGCGATCCTCGGGGTAGGCGAGGAAGGCGAGACCCTCGACCGTCTCGATCCGGCAGCCGATCACGGGGCGCAGCTTCAGCGTCTTGGCCTCGGTATGCAACCGCACCACACCAGCCATTGAATTGACGTCCGCGATCCCCAGCGCGTCGTAGCCCAGCGCGTGCGCCGCCAGCACCAGATCGACCGCATCGGACGCCCCGCGCAGAAAGCTGAAGCAGCTGACAAGGCCGAGCTCGACGAAGTCCGCACGCGGCGGGGGCGCAATCCCGTCGGGATCGACCTGCAAGGTGCGCTTATCGGGGGTGAGCGGGGCGTCTGGCATAGGGCAAACCTCCGTTCGTCCGAGCCTGTCGAAGGACTGCCCTTCTTCGGTGCGAGGCCAAAGGGAAGGACGGCCCTTCGACAGGCTCAGGGCGAACGGGAATTGGCCTCCTCAAGCTCGCCAAGCCGCTCCTTCACCGCCGCAAGATCGCTTGCAAAGAGGCGCGCCTGCGCCTCGCGCGCCTCGCCCTCGAGACGCAGCAGGTAGGAGGGATGCGCGGTGACCCACAGCTCGGTGCCGTCATCGAGGCGCATCGGCGTGCCGCGCGCCCTGGTGATGCTCACCGTCTTGCCCAGCAACCCGCGCGCCGCGCTCGCCCCCAGCGCCAGCACGAGGCGCGGCTGCACGATCGCCCGCTCGGCCTCAAGCCACCAGCGGCAGGTGTCGATCTCCTTGGCCCCCGGCGACTGGTGGAGGCGGTGCTTGCCCTTCCAGACGAACTTGAAGTGCTTGACGGCGTTGGTCACGTAAGCCGCCTGCCGGTCGATCCCGGCGCGGGTGAGGTGATCGTCCAGCAATTGCCCGGCGGGGCCGACGAAGGGCCGACCGGCGATGTCCTCCTGATCGCCCGGCTGCTCGCCGACGATCATGAGAGCCGCGCCCGGTGCCCCCTCCCCCGCTACGGCGCGGGTGCCGCAGTCGGCGATCGGGCAATCGCGGCAGGCGGCCGCCCCTTGCGCGACCTCGGCGAGGCTGGCGGGCCGCGCCCGTTCCTCGCGCTCGCCCGCCCTGACCATCGCCGCCTCCCGCGCCTGAGCGCCTGCGATCAGCTGCGGGATCAGCTCGGCCTCGGGCAGGTTCTTCCAGTATTTCTTCGGCATCTCCGAGAGCATCGCGCCGACCTTCAGCCGCGCCGGATTGAAGATCGAGGCGTAGTAGGAGCGCCACAGCGCCTCGACCGGATCGCCCTGCGGCGCATCCTCGCGCCGCGCCGGAGGCCCCTCGCGCATCACCTCGCCGTCCCAGTGGATGCTGCCGCGCGGGGTGAGGATCGACCAGCGCATGTTGGCGAAGCGGCGCATGAAGAAGGCAGCCTCGGCGCGGACGATGTGGTGATCGGGCTCGAACCAGGCGACGAAGTGCGGGGTGGCGTCTTCCTCCTGCACCTCGCGGAAACGGACGAAGGCGTGCATCTTGTGCGCGTCGCGCCGCACCGATTTGGCGAGTTCTTCAAGGCGGCGGACTTCGGGATCGGCCTTGTCCTCCATCAGGCGGGGCTGGCGCTGGAGCCGCCACAGCACGCGGTAGAGCAGCCCGAAGCGCGCAGGGTCGGAATGCAGCGCAGCGCTGCGGGCGACGGTGAGGAAGCGCTGGCTGGCGCGCACGGCACGCGGGTCGGCGGGAGGCGGGGGCAGGCGCTTCTCGCCGCGGGACGGGCCTTCGGAGGCGAACAGATCGCCCGTCCCGCCCGGCTCGATCCAGCTCACCCGGTCGGGCGGCACGTCGCACTGGACAAGCCCCCGCGCCCGCTCGCGCCAGAAGGCGAAATCATCCGGAGCCGGAAGGTGGACGGCGTAGTGCGCGCCGAGCGAGACGTGCTGCATCGCTGTCATCAGAACAGCTCCAGCTGCTCGGACTTCTTCACCAGCAGCCCGCGCAGATCGGCGCGGTCGGTGAGCAGGGTCGGGCGCCAGTCGACCGTGCAGATGAAGGGCCGCACCTTGGCGACCGAGGCCGTCAACCGCGCGACATC
Organism: Erythrobacter sp. W302b; assembly: GCF_046452395.1. Taxonomy (NCBI): domain Bacteria; kingdom Pseudomonadati; phylum Pseudomonadota; class Alphaproteobacteria; order Sphingomonadales; family Erythrobacteraceae; genus Erythrobacter; species Erythrobacter sp. W302b. The sequence goes on from NZ_JBKFDH010000001.1 coordinate 1,339,392, forward strand.
CTCGAGCCGCAATGTCCGGTGCCGCCGCACGGTGAGGATACGCGCCACCGCCTTGGTGCCCAGCCCCGGCACCCGCAGCAGCAGTTCGCGGGGCGCGCGGTTGACGTCGACCGGGAAGCTTGCGCGGAACTTCAGCGCCCAGGCGAGCTTGGGGTCGATATCGAGCGGCAGATTGCCATCCGCCTCGGCCGCGTCGGCCACTTCCTGCGGGGCGAAACCATAAAAGCGCATCAGCCAGTCGGACTGGTAGAGCCGGTGCTCGCGCAGCAGCGGCGGGCGCTTCAGCGGCAGCACCGCGGAGGCATCGGGGATCGGCGAGAAGGCGCTGTAATAGACGCGCCTCAACCCGAAGCTGCCATAGAGTCGGCTCGCCTTGCCGATGATCGCCGCGTCATTGGCGCCGTCCGCGCCGACGATCATCTGGGTCGATTGGCCTGCGGGTGCGAAGCGGGGCGCGTGGCGGAAGCGCTTCCTTTCGTCCTTGGCCTCGATGATGCGCGCCTTGGTGCGCCCCATCGCGCCCTCGATCTGGCCCGCATTCTTGTCGGGCGCGAGGCGGGTCAGGCCGGCGGTGGTGGGCAGTTCGACATTGATCGAGACGCGGTCGGCATAGAGGCCCGCAGCGTGGATGATCTCGGCATCGGCCTCGGGAATGGTCTTCAGGTGGATATAGCCGCGAAAATCGTGCTCCTCGCGCAATATCCGCGCGACCTCGACCAGCTGCTCCATCGTGTGGTTGGCATTCTTCACGATGCCGGAGGACAGGAACAGCCCTTCGATATAGTTGCGGCGGTAGAAATTGAGCGTGAGATCCACCACCTCCTGCGGCGTGAAGCGCGCGCGGGCCACGTTCGAGCTCTTGCGGTTGATGCAGTAGTGACAATCGAAAATGCAGTGATTGGTCAGCAGGATCTTGAGCAGCGAGATGCAGCGCCCGTCCGGCGCATAGGCGTGGCAGATGCCCATCCCCTCGGTCGAGCCGATGCCCTTGCCGCCCAGCGAGTTTTTCTTCGCTGTGCCGGATGACGCGCAGGACGCATCATATTTCGCCGCATCGGCGAGGATCTCGAGTTTCTGGCGGAGAGTCTGCTGAGCCATCGGAACGGGGAACACCTTTCAAGTGTTCCTTATATGTTCCTATCACTCCATCGCCAAATGCAAAGGTTGCAAGCGCCTGTCAGACGATGCGGCGCAGCCTTGGGCCGGTGTCACGGTCGTCCTGCTGATCGCACAGATAGTCGATCACAGCGGGGTGGATCGCCCCTTCGAAAGCAACACCGGCGACTTGCCCTTCGATCCAGGCGACCGTGCCGAGCGGGGCGTTGATGCCATTGACCTTCATCATCACCCGGTCGCCGACTTCGGCAAATCCGGCCTTTGCCCGGATTTTGCAGCCGCCTTCGGAGATATCGATCAGATCGACAAACACCACGCGTGAGCGCACCCGGCTCTTCACCGTGAGACTCATCGGCCGACGTTCGGACGCGCGTGGGATCGAATGAAGGTGCATGGGTGATGCTTTGCACAAATCCGTAAAAGAAACCTGAGCAAGCCGGTAAACAGAGGTTAGGCATAGAGCCCTTGCAGGAACCAGTCGGGCACCCCGCCCCGGCCGTCGCCAAGGGTTCCCTGTCGGTAAATCCAGTACCGCCGCCCGGCCTCGTCCTCGATCCGGTAATAGTCGCGCAGCCGCGCAGTCGAGCGTTCGCGCCACCATTCGGGCGCGATCCGCTCCGGCCCCTCGACGCGGCAGACATCGCGCACAGTCCCGCGCCAGCGGAACCGCTGCGGCACGCCATCGGGCGAAGCATAGAGCACCGCGATCGGCTCGGCCCGATCAAGCAGCTTCAGCGGACGGGTGTGGAAGGCCAGCGCATCCTGCGAAGGCGGCACCGGAGCGAGCGGCGGTTGCCAGCTTTGCGCGCGTTCGGGGATGTGGCTGGCACGAGCGACCGGGCGAGTGACCGCCTTGGGGCCGAGCCGAACAGTCAGTCGGTCAATGCAGGCAGCCAGCGCGGTGCCGTGGTCTTCCGCCGCCGCATCAAGATCGGCCTGGCTGAGGCTGAGCGGCTCGCTCCAACTGGCGCGCAGCTGCACCGCCTCGATCCCGAACCCGGCCTCGACATCATCGAGCCGCGCGGCAAACAGCCGGGTGATATGGCTGACCTCGCGCGTGGCGGCGGCGAGCTCGATGCGGCGCTGCAACACCTCGCCATCCACCCGCCACAGCGCCAGTTCGAGGCGCCGTGCCCCCTCCCCCCGCGCTTCGAGTGCGCGCACCATGTCAGCGGCGAGGTCCACCACCACCCGGTCGAGCAGGTTGCGGTGGCGCAGCGGCTCCATCAACCGGCGCTGCACCAGCGGTATCGGCCGCTCGACCACCGGCAGCATCGGTTCGGGCACGCGGCCCAGCAATTGATCGAGCCGGAGCAGCGGATTGGCGGCGGGGGAGCGGTGATTGCGGAACCGGCGGCGCAGGGCATCGCGCGCGGCGGCCTCCCGCCCCGGATCCTCGCCCGCGCCGCTCACCCCCGCAAGCTCGCCGAGCCGCTTGATCCCGAGCCGGCGCAGCACGGTGAGCACGTCGTCATCGAGCCTGAGCGCGGCGACGGGAAGATCGCCGAGGAAGCGCAGCATCTCCTCCCTCAATGGGGAAGGAATGATCGCGCCTCCCCGTCCGTAATGCGACAGCGCCCAGGCCGCCCCCGCCGTCGGCGCGAGCGCAGCGCGGGCGGTAAGGCCGCGCTGCGCGAAGACGGCGGCGACATCAGCGAGCAGCGCCTCCTCGCCGCCGAACAGATGGGCGGCTCCGGTAACATCGACCAGCAGACCGTCAGGCGGATCGAGCGCGCTCCACGGCCCCCAGCGCTGCGCCCACAAGGCGAGCTTCTCCAGCGCCGCGAGATCGCCTGCCGGATCAGCCGGAACCGCGACCAGATCAGGGCAGAGCGCGCGCGCATCCGCCAGCAACATCCCCGTCCGCGCACCTGCGGCAAGCCCCGCGTCATTGGCAGCGGTGATGCGCGGGCCGTGCGCGGTTTCGAGGATCAGCGCTGTGGGCGCGGCATCGGCGGCAGCCTGCGCGTCAGGCGCGTGCGCGCGCCGCCAGCGATCGACCGACAGTCGGGCGAGCCAGATGGACAGGATCCGGCGCGGCGGCGACATCGGTGTCAGGATCGGAGCGGAGGCGCAGGGTTCCAGTGTCATCGCAAAGCATCCATTCGCCCGGCGCATGGGCGCGCGCGCGGAACAGTTCGGCATGCCAGCTGGCGGTGCCGGGGGCGGCAGGGTTCCAGAGCGGCGGCGGGGACGGCGCGGCGCGGGCCTGCCAGCGCATCCTGGCCGAGGAAAGGTCGCGCTCGGCATCAAGCCGCACCAGCCACAATCGCACCCCGTGCCGTTCCGCCGTCAGGCTCAACCGGCGCGAGGCGGTGAAGCTGAGCGCGCGCGGATTGCCCGCGATCTCCCCGATCACGCAGGCGAGATCGCGGCACTTCAGCCCCTCCTCCAGCGCGAACAGCGCGTCCTCCGGCGTGGCGGCGGCGACATGGATCAGGCGGCGGCGCAGATCGGGCGGCAGGCCCGCAAGAAAGGGCCGCCCGCCCAGGCGGATCGCGGCGCGGTCCTGCACCCACAGCACCTGGCGCGTATCCTCGACCGCGCCATCCGCTGCATTTGACGCCAAGGCGTCACGCGCCAGCGCGAGCGCCAAGCCCGCCCCGCTCGCCTCATGGGCGGAGGCGAAGATTTCCGAGTGGAACGGCTGCGCATCCAGCCCCGGCCGCCAGCGCGCATCGGGCGCAGACAGGCCAGCAGCGCGGGACAGCACACGGGCGGGTGACGGTTTGGAGGGCGTAAAGGGCATAGGCGAACGACTCATATGTTCGCTTTATGTTCCAACATTGGCGCGCTGGCAAATGCAAAGGGCGCGGGAAGCCTATGCTCCCCGCGCCCCCCGAAGCGCTAACGCCCGATCCTGTCAGTCGTCGACGACCGGCCCGGGGAACTCGCCCATATCAGGCCCTTCGTCCTGATCCCGTCCGGTCTGCAAGTTCGAGAAATGCATCCCGTAGAAGAAGTAGATCACCATCCCGACCGCCAGGTAACCGAGGAACAGCAGCAGCACGTGACCCGGCACCGTGGTGATCAGGTAGCCGCAGGACGCGATCCCGAGGATCGGCAGCACCGGATAGAACGGCACCTTGAACCCGCGCGGCAGATCAGGCGCGGCCCGGCGCAGGTAGATCACCGAGAGACACACGATGGCGAACGCCGCCAGCGTCCCCACCGAGGTCGCATCGCCCAGCAGGTTGATGTCGAGGAAGCCCGCCGCCATCGCGGTGATGAGGCCGACCAGCAGGGTGTTGATCCACGGGGTCTGATACTTCGGGTGCACCTTCGAGAAGACGTGCGGCAGCAACCCGTCGCGCGCCATGGTGTAGAAGATGCGGGTCTGGCCATACATCAGCACCAGCACCACCGAGGTCAGACCGATGATCGCGCCGATCTTGATGATCTTGGCGAGCCAGCCCCACTGCGGGCCGAAGGCATCGACCACCACCGCCACCGGATCGGGAACGTTGAGGGTGTTGTAAGGCACCAGCAGCGTCATGATCGCGGCGACCAGCATGTAGATCACGGTGCAGACCACCAGTGATCCGATGATGCCGAACGGCATGTCCTTGGCCGGGTCCTTGGCCTCCTGCCCGGCGGTCGAGACCGCTTCGAAGCCGATATAGGCGAAGAACACGATTGAAGCGGCACGCATGATCCCGTCGACCCCGAACTCGCCGTCACCGGTGTTCTCGGGGATGAACGGCGTCCAGTTGGTCGCGATCAGTTCCGGCAGATTGCCCAGCACGATCAGACCGCCGACCACGATGAAGGCCGCCAGCACGCTGACCTTGATGGCAACGATGATGTTGTTGACCTTGGCGCTTTCCGACACGCCCAGGATCAGCAGCAGCGACAGAGCGATGCAGATGAGGAAAGCGGGCAGGTTGAAGATCGTCGTAACCGTCTGGCCATCGACCAGCACCGGCACCCCGTCACGCATCAGCGTGTAGCCCGTGGGGCCGGTCAGCTGCGGGGGAATGACGATGCCGAAGTCCGCCAGCAGGCTGACGACATAGCCGCCCCAGCCCACCGCGACCACCGCCGCGGCGATCCCATATTCGAGCAGCAGCAGCACCCCCATGGTCCAGGCCACGAATTCGCCCAGCGTGGTATAGCCATAGGTATAGGCCGAGCCCGAGACCGGCAGGGTCGAGCTGAGTTCGGCATAGCAAAGCCCGGCAAAGGCGCAGACGATGCCCGCCACCACGAAGCTCAGCAGCACCGCCGGCCCGGCGTGAAGTGCCGCCGCGCTGCCGGTGCGCACGAAGATACCCGCCCCGATGATGCAACCCACGCCCAGAAGCAGCAGGTTCCACTTGCCGAGCGAACGCTTGAGTTCGCTGTTGGCGGTTTCACGCTGCACCTGAGCGATGGATTTGCGCGCGAACATCCGCTCGGCAATGGAGCGGTTGGGTTTGCTTGCCATTACACTTTCCCCCTGCGCGCCTGCGCGGCGCGCGGCTTGATCCTGTCAAGAAACATCGGAAATAGGTCTCCCATTGACCGCAGGCAGATCCCCCGCGCGATCGAATGCGTTGCACGCTAGCGTAACAGGCCCGCAACACAAGCCGAAAGAGCGGGTTTCCCCCGGTGCGCGCAAGCGCTACACCGCCTGCCATGTCCACGACCTTCCAGCTCGACACCAGCACAAGCCGTGCAAACCCCACTCCGCAGGTGATGAAGCGGCTGACCGTACCCGCTCTTCGCGCGCGCAAGAAGGATGGTGTCACCAACACGCCACTGGTGATGCTGACGGCCTATACCGCGCGTCAGGCGCAACTGCTCGACGCGCATTGCGATATTCTGCTGGTGGGGGATTCGCTTGGGCAGGTGATCTATGGCCTGCCCTCGACCGTTCCAGTGACGCTTGAGATGATGGCCAATCATGGCGCAGCCGTTGTCCGCGGGTCGTATCATTCGGTCGTGGTCGTCGACATGCCGTTCGGCTCTTATGAGGCGTCGCCAGAGCAAGCCTTCGAAAGCGCGGCGTTCCTGCTGAAACAGACGGGGGCGGCGGCGGTGAAGCTCGAAGGCGGGGCGGCGATGGCGCCGACGGTCGCGTTCCTGAGCCAGCGCGGCATTCCGGTGATGGGCCATGTCGGCCTCACCCCGCAGGCCGTCAACGTGCTCGGCGGCTATGGCGCGCGTGGCCGGTCGGATGCCGAGGCGGAGAAGATCGTCTCCGATGCCAAGGCCCTCGATGAAGCGGGTGCCTTTGCCATCGTGATCGAAGGCGTGGTTGAACCCATCGCTATCGCCGCGACGCAGGCCGTCACCTGCCCGACCATCGGCATCGGCGCTTCGGCGCAATGCGACGGACAGGTGCTCGTCACCGAAGACATGCTCGGCATGTTCGAGCGGGTGCCGCGTTTTGTGAAGCGGTATGAGGATATCGCAGGCGTAATCGACCGCACCGTCGCCCGCTATGCCGAGGAAGTGCGCAGCCGCGCCTTCCCGACCGAAGACCAGACCTACCAGCCCAAGGCCTAGCCCGCGTCCTTCGCCAGGCGCAGCGCCAGCGGTGCGGCCAGCACCAGCTGCGCAAGATGGTAAAGCAGCAGCGGCGCGATCACGAAGCCGGCCACTGATGCCGGAAACAGGATCGCGGCGAGCGGCGCGCCGATGGCGACGCTCTTTTGCGATCCGGCGAACAGGAACGCGATCCGGTCAGGTCGCGGCAGGCCGAGCAGGCTCGCGCTGCCCCAGGCCCCCGCGAGCGCCAGCGCCAGCATCGCCAGCACCAGCGCGATCATCACCGCCCAATCGGCGGGTGCGAACATGGTGGCGAGCCCCTGCTCAACCGCGCCGGAGAACGCGACATAGACAGCAATCCCGATCACCGCCCGGTCCAGCCATGCAATCCGCGCGCGGTGGGCGGCGATGCGGTCGATCACGCGGTCTTGCACCACCTGCCCGATGACGAAAGGCAGCACGAGAATAAGTCCGATCCGGATGATCGCCTCGCTCCCGATTTCCCCTGGGCCGCCGCCGCCCAGCAGCGCAAACAGCGGCGCGCTGATGAAGACTCCCGCGATGTTGATGAGCGCTGCGCCGACCACCGCCAGGCCCACGTTACCCTCGGCCAGGCTCGTGTAACTGGTGGCTGACTGGACCGTCGACGGCAGGCAGCCGAGATAGATGAAGCCCAGCGCCACCATCGGCGGCAGGACCTGTCCGGCGAGGCTCGCAAAGCCCACCCCGCCCAGTGCCATCGCGCCGAACACGAACAGCAGCAACGGCCCGAAATAGCGCCAATTGGCCATGCCCCGCGCGATCTCGGAGCGGCGGATACGCATCCCGTTGACGAGAAATAGCAGAAAGATACCGGCGTTCGACACCATCGTTGCAGCCGCTCGCGCTTCCCCGGCGGCGGGCACAAGCAAGGCAAGTCCCGTCGCAATCACCAGCACGGCGATCATCGGATCGGACAGGAACGGAAAGCGGGATGCAGCAGGCTTGGGCATAGGCGTCAGCCCCCTGCCCTGCCTCGGGGCGCTTGTCGAGCGGCAGCGCGGTCAGTGCGGTACGAGGTGGCGCGGATGGACCTCTGCAAGCAAGGCGGCATAGCGGCGGGCATCGTTCGGCTGGCTCAGCGACTGCGCTGCGCGCAGGCGCAGCCCGAGCAGCGCCGGATCATGCCCTGCCCCCAGCGCGATGGCATGATCGAGCAGCCGCGCCGCCCGCATCCAATCGCCGCGCTGGCCATAGCGCTCGGCCAAGGCGATCAGCGCACTCGCATTATCGGGCTCACCCGCCACATGGCGTACCAATAATGTATCGACCGACGCCGCGTCACCCGAGCTTGCATATGCCTGCATCAACTTGCGCGCGAGTGGCCACGGCCGTTTCACTTGCGTGGCCCGAGAATAGGCTGTGAGCGCGGCCCTCGGATCGCCGGCCCCGAGCAAAACATCGCCGCTCAGCACGGAAACATCCGCCGACGCCGGGAAGCGTTTGCCAAGCGCCTGCATATTCGCCCGTGCGGTGCCCCAATCCCCCGCCGAGCCTGCCTGCCGCGCCGTTGCCGTCGGTTGCGGCAGGCCTTCGCGCAGCGCAAGCACCACCGGCGCCGTGCTTGCTCCGCGCATCGCCCACGCCAGCAGGGGGGCTGCGCTCACTCGGTCACCGCGCTGCTCATAGGCCCGCGCGACCAGCATCACGAGGTAAGGCGATGCCTCCCGCAGCCCCGTTTCCGGCCCAAAGCGGGCGATCAATTCGTCCCCTCGCCCTGATTCGAGCATCGCCTTGGCAAGCAGTTCGCGCAGCTTGGCATGGGAGGGCTGGCGCGCGACGAGCCCTTCGAGGATCACCGCAGCACTATCGGCGTTGCCCTCTGCCAAGCTGATGACCGCATCCAGCTGCAACGCCGCTGGAACGCCGCGCGCCGCCATGCCACTGCGCGCCAGCAGGCTGCGAGCGAGCGCATATTCTCCGCCGCGTGCCGCCAGCACGGCTTGCAGATAGGGCACGCGGTCATCGGCAGGCGCGACGTCGGTGAGCTTGCGCACCGCTTCAAGCATGGCCCCGGCCTCCCCGGCATCACCAAGGGTTGCGGCATATTCGGCCCATCCGTCGCGGTAATTGGGATCCGCCGCCAACGCCGCCTCGAACCAAGGCAGGGCAGCAGCAAAGCCATGCGCGTCGCGCACCATCATGGCGCGCATCAACAGCGCAGGCGGATAATCGGGCCCAAGCTCCAGTGCGCGATCGGCCGCTTCGATCGCCGTCAGATGCTCTCCGCCGCGAAAGCGTAGCCGCGCGATGGCGACCCATAGGGCCGGATCGTTCGGGGCAAGCCCGCGCGCTGCATCCAGTTTCCGCCCGGCATCCGCCAATTGGCCGGCCGCCATGGCCCGGTCAGCATCGCCCAGCAGCTGCACCACCGCGGGTTTCCGCGCCTCGTCATATGCGGACACCCCCGCCCCGTTGTCCTCCGAGCAGCCCGCCAGTGCCAGACACAGTGCGGTCAGCCCGGCGGCTGTGTCACGCCTGAAGGTCATATTGCTTGAGCAGGTCATACAGCGTGGGGCGACTGATCCCGAGCAGCTTGGCAGTACTGGAGATGTTGCCCTCGCTACGCGACAGCGCGTGGCGGATCACCCGGCGGTCCGCTGCCTCGCGCGCTGCCTTGAGGTTGAGCACGTCGGCATCCTCGTCCTCGCCAGCGCCCAGATCGAGGTCGTCAGCGTTCACCAGCTTGCCATCAGCCATGATCACCGCACGCTTTACCCGGTTTTCAAGCTCGCGGACATTGCCCGGCCATTCGTGCGCATCGATCGCCGCCAGCGCGTCGGCGGCAAAGCCGGTGACGGACGGGTTCATCTCGGCCGCAAAGCGCTTCAGGAACACCTTGGCGAGCAACACCGGATCGCCGTGCCGCTCAGCCAGACTGGGGATGCGGATCACGATCTCGGCGAGGCGGTAGAACAGATCCTCGCGGAAGCTGCCGGCGGTGATCATGCCTTCGAGGTCCTGGTGCGTGGCGCAGACGATCCGAGTGTTGACCGCAATGGCTTTTCGCCCGCCGACCCGTTCAATGGTGCGTTCTTGCAAGAAGCGCAGCAGCTTGACCTGAAGCGGCAGCGGGATGTCGCCCACCTCATCAAGGAACAGGGTGCCGCCATTGGCGCTTTCGATCTTGCCCTCGGTGGTTTTGACTGCGCCGGTGAAGGCGCCCTTTTCGTGACCGAAGAGCTCGCTTTCGAGGAGGTTTTCGGGGATCGCGGCACAGTTGATCGCGATGAACGGGCCATTGGCGCGGTCGCTCGCGTCGTGGAGGCCTTTCGCCAGCAGTTCCTTGCCCGTCCCGCTTGCGCCCAGCAGCATGACCGACACCGAAGTGCGCGCCACACGCTCGATGGTGCGTGCGACCTTGACCATCTCGGGGGCGCCGGTGATCATCCGGCCAAGCACGGTCTTGTCGGCGCTGGCACTGGCGACGAGGCGGCGGTTCTCCTCCTCGATGCTTCGCAGGTTGAACGCGCGCCGCACGATCAGGCCCAGCGCGTCAATGTCGATCGGCTTCTGGTAGAAATCGTAAGCCCCCCGCGCGATCGCCGCCAAGGCGCTTTCGCGCGCGCCGTGGCCGCTGGCGACGATCACCTTGGTGTCGGGCTTCAGCGCCATGATCGCATCGAGCACGGCAAAACCCTCGGTCGTGCCGTCAGGATCGGGCGGCAGTCCGAGATCGAGAGTCACCACGCCCGGCGTCTCAGATCGCAACGCGGCCAGCGCGCTGTCGCGGTCCCCGGCGATCACGACGTCAAAATCATCATAGGCCCATTTGAGCTGGGCCTGCAGGCCAGGATCGTCCTCGATCACCAGCAGCACGGGTTTCTTCTCGGGCATTATGCGACACCTCGTTCATTTTCGCTGTCTTGCGCGAGCAGTAGCTGCACCGCATCGGCCAGCGGCAACACCACGGAAAAGCGCGTGCCGAGCCCTTCACGGCTCTCCACCGCAATCCGCCCGCCCATCGCCTTGACGAGTTCGCGCGCCTCAAAGGCGCCGATGCCGAACCCGCCCGATTTGGACGAGACGAAAGGTTTGAACAGCCCGCTGCGCACAAAGGCCGGGCTCATGCCCTTGCCGGCATCGACCACGTCAATCGCGCCGTGCAAGCCTTCGCTGGTGATGTCGAGAAACACCGGCATTTCCGGCTCGCTCGCATCAATGGCGTTCTGCACCAGATGGATGAGCGCCTGTTCGAGCGCTTCGCGATTGCCCACCACACGGACGGGGTGTTCGCGGGTCAGGGCGACCCGGTGAACGCCCTTGAAGCGCTCGGCAATGCCGCGCGCCAGCTCGACCAGCTCAATCGAACCGAGCGCATTGACCTGCCCGGAGCCGTAGCGCCCAAGCCTCGCGAGCAGCGCGGAAAGCTTGTCCGCCGAATTGCGCAAAGTCACCAACATATCGGCGCGGAAGGCGGGATTGTCGGCGTGCTTTTCGGCATTGGCCGCCAACAGGGAAAGCTGGCTGACCAGATTTTTGATATCGTGCATCACAAAGGCCATGCGGCGATTGAATTCGTCAAACCGGCTCGCATCCATCAGCGCCTGCTGCCCGGCCTGTTCGGACAGATAGCTGGCCAGCTGCTGCCCGGCGACACGCAGCAGATCGAAATCCTCCCAATCAAGCTGGCGCGGATTGCGCGGGCGGGCGAGGACGATGACGCCAACCAATCGGTCAAAGTGGAGCAGCGGCACCAGTGCCCAGGCATCCTCTGCCTCAATCAACCAGTCCGGCACTTGCGCCGCTTCGCCATGATGGTCGATCCCGCCGCGCGCTTCGTCGATGGCGAGGATGAAGTTGTGCCGTTCGAGCAGTCCCGACAACGCATAGTCGCCCGCCACGGCCGGGATGGCGATGGTCGGCCAGTTCCAGCGCGCGGTGAGTTCCAGCTGGGCCTCCTCGTTCGGCATCAGCAGCAGGCCTGCCGGACTTTCGGTAATGTCGGCGAGCGCCTTGACTGCGCGTTCCTCGAGGCTGGCGTTGCCTGCGCCGCTGCGCCCGATGGTGCGGGTGAACCGCAGCCATTCCTCGCGGTAATCATAGCGGTGCTGGAACAGGTGCTTGGTCGCGGTGACGCGCAGCCACCCGCGCAGACGCGCCGACGGCAGCGCCAGCACCGCTCCCATGATCGCGATCACCACGAAGGCCGCCTGACTGGCACGGGCCATATCGCCCCCGAGCAGCGCCAGCGACTTGGTCACCAGCACCATTCCCACCAGATAGCCGCCGATCAGCAGGAGCGAGAGCGTGCGGAAGGTCACCGCGCGTGACGGGCTGAATTGCGCGCGCGGCCCGGCGGCATTCATCCCAAGCGCGAACAGCGCCGCCATAATCCCGGCGAACAGCCCGCGCGCATCGCCGAGCGCTCCGGCCGTCGATCCACCGAGATAGGCCACGGTCTGGAGGTTGAGATCGTAGGCGAATATCCCGGCCAGTGCGATGCCGGTCCAGCGCAGCACCGGGCGCAAGGCGCTTGCCGCACCCGCATAGAGGTTGTGCAGCAGCATCAGCGCGCCGATCGCGACCAGCATATCGATCAGGGCGCGCGCCTCGAAAACCGCCTGGCTGACCTGAGGCGCACCTGAGAACCTGAACCCGACCAGCAGCACCACGGGCTGAAGCAATTGCACCAGCACCAAAGCGACAATGACCGGGCGAACAGGCTTGAGGCTGGCCGCGCGGCCATCGGCACCAAACAGGCAGAAGATCGTGGCGATCAGCGCGAGGTTGCGCGCCATCGCTGCGATAATGGTCGCATCATGTTCGGTGCCGAGCCCGGCGGCGAGTGCGCACCACACGCTGCTTGCGCCGGCGGCGATCATCAGCGTGGTCCGATCCGGCCGCGCGCGCTCCCCGTGGCGCCAGATCCACAGCATCGCGCCGGCGCTCAGCACGGCGCCGACAACCCAGGCGAGGAAGCCCGCCAAGGGCACAATGCCGCCCAGCCAGATCACCGCGCACCCTCCGGCCACAGCACCACACGCAGTGTTTGCAACAGGATCACAAAGTCGAGGAAGGGTGTGTAATTCTTCGCGTAGTAGAGATCATATTCGAGCTTGCAGCGGCTGTCCTCGACCGACGCGCCATAGGGATAATTGATCTGCGCCCATCCGGTGATGCCGGGCTTCACCATGTGCCGCTCGCCGTAGAAGGGGATTTCCTCCTCAAGACTTTCGACGAATGACGGCACTTCGGGACGCGGACCGACGAAGCTCATCTCGCCCTTCAGCACGCTCCATGTCTGAGGGAGTTCGTCGATCCTGACCTTGCGGATGAACCGCCCGAGACGGGTGATACGCGGATCATTCTCCTCGGCCCACTTGGCCCCGTCCTTTTCGGCATCGGTCCGCATCGAGCGCAGCTTGATGAGCGTGAACGGCTCGCCATAAAGCCCCACCCGTGTCTGACGGAAAAAGGCCGGGCCCTTGCTGTCGAGCTTCACCAGCAGGGCAAACAGCGCGATCACCGGCAGCGTCAGCGTCAGCAGGATCACACTCGCGGTGATGTCGAAAATGCGCTTCACCGCGCTCGAGAACATCCGGCTGCTGGAAAAGCCATCGGAGAAGATCAGCCAGCTGGGATTTATCGTGTCGAGATCGACCCGGCCGGTCTCCCGCTCGATGAAGCTGGAGAAGTCGTTGACGTGGACGCCCTTGGTCTTGATCCGCAGCAGGTCTTTCAGGGGCAAGGCGTTGCGCCGCTCCTGAAGGGCGAGCACCACTTCGGACACGCCGAGATTCTCAACGAACCGGCCCAAATCGTGGATGGCCGAGCGCGGGATCGCTTCTTCAACGACCCGGGCATCATCGCTCATGGCAATATAGGAGACGATGACAAAGCCGGTCTCGGGCTTATCGCCCAATTCGCGCAGGCGCTGTGCCCGGTTGCCAGCACCCAGCACCATCACGCGGCGACGAAACGCCGAGGAACCGAGGAAAGAGTTGAGCAGCAGCCGGTCTGCCACCAGCACCACAATCGCAAGCCCCATGGTGTAGAGCAGCGTCGAACGCCAGAACAGGTCGCTCGGCAGGACGAAGTCGACCACCGCCAGCGCAATGATGCCCAAGCTGATCGCCACCAGCACCCGCGCTCCTGCAAAGCGGAGCGATCGCAGCGAATTGGGGCCGTAGACCCCGACCGCAATCATCGCCAGCCAGATCACCGAAGCCGTGCCCAATAGCGCCAGGCCGCGGCCACCGAAGTCGCCCAGATCCATGCCGATCTGGTGCGCACGCCATTGCCAGGCGATCTCGCTCGCCAGCACCAGCAAGCCAAGATCGAGCAATCCGAGCAGCAGCACGGCGTGCGGGATGTAATGCTTAAACAGGCGGATCATGTCAGGGGCGGCCTCTGGTGCATGCCCTGCCGCTTCTAGACCCGAGACCTTAAGTGTCGGTAAACTTTACACCGCTCTGCAAGCCCGCAATTCTGCGCCGCGCAAGGGTTAATGCCTTCGTTTCACGGCCTACCCCCGTGGGGTGCCTTCGCCGCCGGTTCGGGCTATACTCCGGTTCTGCAACCGGGTGGCAAAAGGGGTCGGCAATGGCTGGGCGGAGCAACCGACGTGAGGCGATTGGGATCGGATTGGCGATGGCGGCAACCCCGTCGCTTTCCCCGAGTGGCGGCGACGCGGCCTCGGCAGAGGCCGCTTTGATGGGTTTTCTGCGCAGTTTCGCTGCTTGCGACCTTGCCGCAATGGAAGCGGCCTTCGCATCTGAGGCCACCAGCTTCGACGGGATTTATGCCGGCACTGATGAACCTTCGCCTCCACGGGAAGGCCTGAAGCGCGCGAACGGAATGCCGGCTGGGATGCGACGCATCGCGCTTGCCTTGCCAAAGGAGCGGCCCGGTCCGCCCTATCATCGACCTGACCTCATTCAGGATTTGGACGTACAGGTGGTGGGAGACATGGCGCTGTGCACCTTCCATTTCGACAATCCTGAACGGCTCGGACGCCGCACCATCGTGCTCGTGCGGCGCGGCGCTGACTGGCGCATTCTTCACATCCACGCCTCCAACCAGCACTTCTGAACCGTCACACGCCAATGCGTGGGCGCGGCAGCGCGCTGGCGATCCGCGCCGGAGCGGGGGTCAGACACTCGGCCCGGCCGCACCGGCCACACGGCACACCCAGCGGCACAGCATCAAGTCGGTCGAGTGAGACGCCGCGGGCATGGGCGAGGTCACCCGCAAAGCGCGCCTCGATCCCCAGCACCACCGCGCGGCGGCCTGCGCACATCACCCCGTCGCCATCCACCGTGCGGGTGATCGTGAACCAGTGCCGCGCTGCTGCTTCCCCCTCAGCGAAGGTGACGGCCTGGGTGAGCACGGTTCCAGGACGCTCGAATGCGGCAAAGGGCACCCATGCAGGCCAGCGCGCGCCTTCGAGCGGATAGATCGCGCCGCTCCCGCCCGCGGTGAAACTGGTCATCCGTCCCGCCCGGTCAATCACCGCCATGAAGAACGGCAAGCCCCGTTCGCCCACGCGGCCCAAGGTGGTGAGACGCTGGGCGACCTGATCGAAGCTCACGGCAAAGCGGCGCTGGAGAACCGCCAAATCATACCCCGTCGCCTCGCAGGCCCGCAGGAAGCGGCGATAGGGCAGCAGCAGCGCTCCCGCGAGATAATCGGCGATATGCTCGCGAAAGGCGTCCCGCGCATCCGCACTGGCAAGGTTCGCACCTGCCACCAGCGTCTCGATGCCGTCGCGCATTTCCAGCTGCCCGACCTGCCGGGCAATCTGGAAGCGCCGCGCGGCGCCGGGGAGCATTTCGGAGAGCTGCAATTGGCGCGCGTGAAGATCGAGCCGATGGACCTGCCCCGGCATGACCTCGGCCGGCAGAATGCGCACCTGAAGCTGGTGTTTCTCCCGCAGTCGTTCACCCAAGGCCGCGCTGATTTCCCCGCGTGAGAGGCGCAGCTCATCGGCAAGGTCTTCTGCGGCGTGGTCAAGATCGGCAAAGTGGTTCTGCCAGCGCTCCACCGCTCGGCGGGAAGCAGCAGCGGTATCCTCAACCACAAGGCGCTCACCCCCGCCCGTGTCATACAGACGCGCAAAGGCAGCGGCGATTTGTGGTGCGGCGGCAAGAAACTCCTGCACTTCCTCCCGGTCGATCCCGAGATCGCCGAAGCGCTTGTCGGACATGCGCCGCACCAGACCGTCGAGTCCGCCGATGGCATCGTCTTCACGCAAGGAGCGCGGATCGAAATCGAACCGCTCGATCACCTGCACCAGCACGCGCGCTGACAGGGGGCGCTGGTTGCGCTCGATCAGGTTGAGGTACGACGGCGAAATCCCGAGGATTCCGGCCATTCCGGCTTGGGTCAGGCCTTCGCGTTTGCGCAGACGGCGCAAGGCAGGCCCGGCGAGGAGGTTAGTGTCAGCCATAACCGGTCTTGTAAATTAATTTACGGATTGACACAAGAATGCAGGCAATTGTCGGCATAGCGACACGAATATCTGTAAGTTTTCCTGTCTTGCTGCGCCGCACCACGCCAAAGCCTGCTCATCCAGCGGCGCGAGTCTGCAAGGCCTCAAACCCCTCCCCAGGATGGACAGGAGATACCTATGACCTACCAGAACACCATCACCCGGATGCAGAGCATTGTTTCGACGAATGGACCGAGCTGGGCCGCGATTGATCCCGAAAGCGCCGCGCGCATGGCGATCCAGAACCGTTTCCCCACCGGCCTCGACATTGCCAAGTACACCGCCAAGATCATGCGCGCCGACATGGCCGCCTATGATGCCGACCCGGCGCAATACACCCAGTCACTCGGCTGCTGGCACGGCTTCATCGCGCAGCAGAAGCTGATCGCGATCAAGAAGCACTTCGGTACGACCAAGCGCCGCTACCTCTACCTCTCGGGCTGGATGGTCGCCGCGCTGCGCAGCGAGTTCGGCCCGCTGCCCGACCAGTCGATGCACGAAAAGACCAGCGTGCCCGCGCTGATCGAGGAGCTCTATACCTTCCTCAAGCAGGCCGACGCCCGCGAGCTCGGCATGATGTTCCGCGCCCTCGACGCCGCCCGCAAGGCCGGTGACGCGGTCGAAGCCAAGCGCATCGAGAACGCGATCGACAACTACGAAACCCACGTGGTGCCGATCATCGCCGACATCGACGCAGGCTTCGGCAATGCGGAAGCGACCTACCTGCTCGCCAAGAAGATGATCGAAGCGGGGGCCTGCGCGCTCCAGATCGAGAACCAGGTCTCGGACGAAAAGCAATGCGGCCACCAGGACGGCAAGGTCACCGTGCCGCACGAGGACTTCCTCCAGAAGATCCGCGCCTGCCGCATGGCCTTCCTCGAAATGGGTCTCGACGACGGCGTCATCGTCGCTCGTACCGACTCGCTCGGCGCTGGCCTGACCAAGCAGATCGCCTTCTCGAAGGAGCCGGGCGATCTGGGCGATCAGTACAACAGCTTCCTCGATGCCGATGAGGTCGATCCGGCGAACATCACCAATGGTCAGGTCTTCATCAGCCGCGACGGCAAGCTACTCGCCCCCAAGCGCCTGCCCTCGAACCTCTTCCAGTTCCGCGCAGGAACGGGTGTGGACCGCGTGGTGCTGGACTGCATCACCTCGCTCCAGAATGGGGCAGACCTGCTGTGGATCGAGACCGAGAAGCCGCATGTCGAGCAGATCGCCGAAATGGTCGATCGCATCCGCGAAGTCGTGCCGAACGCCAAGCTGGTCTACAACAACTCGCCCAGCTTCAACTGGACGCTGAACTTCCGCCAGCAGGTGTTCGACGCCTGGGAAGCGGCGGGCAAGGACGTGTCGGCCTATGACCGCGCGAAGCTGATGAGCGTCGACTACGACGGCACCGAGCTGTCGGACGAAGCCGACGAGAAGATCCGCACCTTCCAGCGCGATGCCGCTGCGCGGGCCGGGATCTTCCACCACCTCATCACCCTGCCGACCTACCACACGGCCGCGCTCAGCACCGACAATCTCGCGCGCGAGTATTTCGGCGAGCAGGCGATGCTGGGTTACGTCAAGAACGTGCAGCGCGAGGAAATCCGTCAGGGCATCGCCTGCGTGAAGCACCAGAACATGTCGGGCAGCGACATCGGCGATGATCACAAGGAATACTTCGCCGGGGAAGCCGCTCTGAAGGCGGGCGGCGTGCACAACACGATGAACCAGTTCGAGGCGGCATAAGCCGCCCGGGAGGGGGGCCGGAGGGTCGCGTCATTGTGGCCTTCCGGTTGCCTGCAAAGCCGCCTAAGGGCGTGAGACCATCACCCCGAGGAGAGTGACGATGACCGATACCGAAACCCCGAATCCCGAGCCGGCCCGCGCCCGCGCGCTGCTCTCGACTGCGGACATGAAGCTGCTGCGCCGCGCGCTGGAAAGCCACGCCCGTAACACCGAAGACCGTGAGGAGCTGGCCAAGATCAACGCCCTGCACCACCGTCTGGGCACTTACGTTCCGTCGTAAGGCCGCACCCGCTTAACAGTTCTCCTGGGGAGGAGAAACGGCCGTCGGAATGCGCCTTCAAGGCGCGCTCCGGCGGCCGAATTTTTGGCGCGGAGCAAGACGGCTCCATCCGTCCTGAACAGCCCCCGTTCGCCGTGAGCCTGACGAAGGACTGCTCTTCGCTTCCGCGTTCAGCGCGAACCCAAAAAAGCCGCAGAACAACCCGTCGCAGGCTCAGGGTGAGCGGGTGCAGGGTCGACGAGTCGTCCTAACCGCCCTGCTTCTTCATCAGATCAAGCGTTGCCGCTGTCAGCGCCTCGGTTGCGGTGGCGATCACCACAGGGGCATCGGGCGCCCAGAACGGGGAGTGGAGCGACGGCAGCGTAATCTCGCCCGCCTGCGCCTTGGCCCATTCCTCGGCCCGAACGCCGCCGACCCACAGAATCAGGGATTCCACATTCTCGCGGTCGGCGCGGTAATACTGGCTGAAATCCTCCCCACCCATCACCGCGGGCACCTCCATCAACCGGTCCTGAAAGCGCGGGGTGAGCGTGGCGACCACGCGTTCGGTCAGAGCAGCGGTGTTGAAGGTGGCGGGGGTATAGGGCGTCTTGACCGTCATGGTCGGCAGCTTGTCATCCGGCATTCCTGCGGCAATCGCCTCACCCCGGGCGATCCGGGCGATCCCGTCCAGCAATTGCTGGCGCGATTCGTCGGAGTAGCTGCGGACGGTCAGCTGAAGGCGGGCCTCGTCGGGAATGATGTTGTGCTTGGCGCCGGCCTGAAAGCTGCCGACGGTCACCACCGCCGAATCGGTCGGGTTCAGCTCGCGGCTCACCAGCGTCTGCAAGCGCATCACGATCGCGGCGGCGAGCACCACCGGGTCCTTCGTCGTGTGCGGATAGGCGCCGTGGCCGCCCACTCCCGGAACGACGATATCGACCGAATCGACATTGGCCAGCGCGAAACCCTTGGCATAGCCGACATGCCCGGCCGGAAACTGCGCGGCGTCGTGAAAGGCGAGCACATAGTCGGGCTTGGGAAAGCGGGTGAACAGCCCGTCGTCGAGCATCGCCTTGGCACCCTCACCCACTTCCTCGGCGGGCTGGAGGATCATCACCAACGTGCCCGACCACTGCGCCTTGCGCGCGACGAGCTGCTGCGCGGTCCCGATCCAGGCGGCCATGTGGGTGTCATGCCCGCAGGCGTGCATCACCCCGGTCTCGGTGCCATTGGGCGCGACGGCGCGCCGTTTCGAGGCATAGGGCAGCCCCGTCTGCTCAATGACCGGCAAGCCGTCCATGTCGGCGCGCAGCATCACCGTTGGGCCATCACCGTTGCGCAGCACCGCAACCACACCGGTCTTGCCGACGCCTTCGGTCACTGCGAACCCCATGGCCCGCGCGCGCGCGGCGAGCTTCTTGGCGGTTTCGACCTCCTGAAAGCTCAGCTCTGGGTTCGCGTGCAAGTCCTTGTAGAGCTCCACGAGAGCGGGCAGGTCTGCCGCGACCGCATCACGCAGTTCATCCGCTTGCACCGGCGCCGCTGCCAGCACCAGCACGCTCGCTCCCGCCCATTGCCACACCCGTCTCATCGCACGCTCTCCCTGTCAGTCGTTACAATCCATACCACACCACCAGCAGGACCGAGAGCACCGTTACCATCAGGGCCACCAGCGGCACCCCCGCGCGGATGTAATCGCCGAATTCGTAGCCGCCTTCGGACATGATCAGCAGGTTGGTCTGATAGGCAATCGGCGTGGCGAAGGAGAGGTTGCACCCGAACAGCACCGCCAGCACCAGCGGTTCAGGCGGCAGTCCGAGCTGCATCGCGATGCTATAGGCAATCGGCGTGCCGATGGTCGCGGCGGTCGCATTGGAAGCGAAATTCGTCAGGATCGTCACGAACAGCATGATGGCCGACAGGATGAGAGCAGGAGGCAGGTAGGCAAGGCCCAGCGAAAGCGCCTGACCCAGCCATTCCGCCGCCCCGCTTTCATCGATCACCCGGCCGATGGCGAGGCTCGCCGCGATCAACACGATCACCTTGGCGGACAGCGCCCTCCCCACCCGGTCGAACTTGACGCAGCCGGTGACGAACATCGCAATCGCGCCCGCCAGCGCGGAAATCGCGATCGGCAACTTGATCGGCGCATAGCTCGTGCCGTCGAACCACGGCAGGCCAAGCGAGGCGGTGGCGATGGCGCCGAGCATGATCGCGCCTGCCAGCACCGCCTTGGAGCGGCGCGGCAATTCGCGCGCGCCTTCAAGCCGCAGCAACCCGTCATTGCGGGCGAAGGCCTGCAAGTCCTCGTCGATCCCCATCACCAGCAGCACGTCACCTTCGAGGATCCTGAGATCGCCAGCTTCGGTGTAGCTATCGCGCTCCCCCAGAACGCGGTTGGGGCGGTGAATGCCGAGCACGGCCACACCGTAGAGATCGGCAATCCCCGAACTGGCGAGCGTGCGCGTGACAAGGCGTGAATCCGCCGTCACGGTCATCTCGACCGCGACGATATCCTGACCCTGCGCCTTGGAAACGCGGCGGATGCGCTCAAGCACCCACGACGGCGCAAGCTCGCCCTTCAGGGCGCGCGCGGCCTCCTCCAGCGCTTCGTGCGTGCCGGAGATGTGCAGGCGTTCTTCCGGCCGAAGCGGTCCTGACGGCGCGTCGTGGAAGGTGATCCCATCGGGCAGATTGCCCCGCGCGGCGGAGAGATCGCCCCCTGCCAGCAGGCTGCTCGCCCCCACGCGCAAGCGGGTGTGGAAAATGCGGCGCGCATTGTCAGGCACCACGCTGTTGTCACGCAGCATCCGCGGCATCACCAGCCACAGATAGGGGATCGTCACAAGGCCCGCCAACATCACGATGGGCGTGAACTGGAACACCCCGAACGGGGCCATCCCGATGTCGGCGGCAATTGTCACCACGAGAATGTTGGTAGACGTGCCGATGGTCGTCGCCATGCCGCCGAGCAGCACGGCGGTGTTGACCGGCATCAGAATTTTCGAAGAGGCCATCAGCCCCTTGGCGGCGATCCCCACGATGATCGGGATCAGCAGCACCATCACCGGCGTGTCGTTGACGAACATCGACATGAAGAACGCAAGCAGCAGCGCCGTCAGCAGGCCGATCTGCGGATTGAAGCGGAACACGGTTTCCAGCAGCCGGGCAAAGGGCTCCAGCGCCCCCGTCACCACCAACCCGCGCCCCATGATCATCAGCGCGCAAATCGTGATCAGCGCCGAATGGCCGAAGCCGCCAAACGCAATTGCCAGTCCGTCCGTCGGCTTGGTGCCTTCGAGCGGTGCGAAGTAGAGACCCACCCCGATCACCGCGATGGTGACGAGCGAGATGATCTCCTCAGGGTAACGGCCCCGGGCAAAGCCGATGAACATGGCGATGGTCACCGCCATGGCCGCTATCGCGTGATAGGATGGAGCTTCCAGCATGGCGTTGCCTAACGGGCTAGCCAATCGGCTGGGTGCCGGGCAAGCGGTTTATGGATTTGGCGGCTTGGTCGCGCTCAGGCTCTGCACCAAATCTGCACGACAAGCAGGCTGCATCAGCACAGCCTCCACCACCTTTGCACCATCCCATGTTGGCAAACCCTCGTCGAACAGACGGAGAATTTGCATGCCTGGTGCTCTGACCATACCCTCTTGGTCCCGCTACAGTTTCGCGATGAAGCTGGGCGGCGCGCTTGCCCTGCTCGTCGTCGCCGATGGGCTGCTTTACGGATATGGCGGCGGAGCGGTGATCGGCCTGTTCGCGCTGATCTGGCTCGCGGTCATGGTGCTGGTCCGGCCCGCGGTCCGACACGCACGCGGCGGGTGGATCGCCCTGTTGTGCGGCGCCTTGTTTGCGGCGAGTTTGATCCATAACCCCGGTCCTCTGGCCGGCTTGCTGTTCCTGATCGCGATCGGCAGCGCGGCGCTGCTTCCCCGGCATGTGTTCGATCATGCCGGGCTGTGGTTCTTGCGGCTGACGACGCTGGGCATGGGCGCGCCATTCTGGCCCATTGCCGATGCATGGCGGCTCGCCAGCATGTCCGGCCAACGCGGATCGATGGGCAAGTCCATCCTGCTCAATGTCGCACTGCCGCTGATCGGCGGGGCGCTGTTCCTCAGCCTGTTTGCCAGCGCCAATCCGGTGCTCGGCAATGCCGTTGCGGCCATCGAATGGCCCGACCTCACGACTCTCATCGGCCATGGGCTGCTGCTTGGGGTGACGCTCGTTTTCGTCTGGCCGACCCTGCGACCCCGCGCCTTGCGTTTCGCCAGCGCGCGACAGGCGTGGTTGCCGCAGATGCCCGATCCCTCGGTGACGATGATGCTGGTGACGCTGCTGGTCTTCAACGCGGTGTTCGCGCTGGAAAACGGCCTCGACATCGTCTTCCTGTGGAGCGGAGCGCCGCTGCCTGATGGCATCACGCTGGCCGATTATGCCCACCGCGGTGCGTACACGCTGATCGCCACGGCGTTGCTGGCCGGACTCTTCGTGCTGGTTGCGCTGCGACCGGGCTCGCCCTCGGCCCAGACCCCGATCATCCGCCGCCTGCTGCTGGCCTGGGTTGCGCAGAATCTCCTGCTGGTCGCCTCCAGCATCCTGCGCCTGCTCGACTACATCGATGCCTATTCGCTGACCGAATGGCGGATCGCAGCGCTGGTGTGGATGGTGCTGGTGGCGACCGGGCTCGTGCTGATTTGCTGGCGGTTCTTGCATGGCCAATCGGCGGCGTGGCTGATCAATGCCAATGTGCTGGCCGCCGGGATCGTGCTGAGCGTTTCGACGCTGGTCGATTACGGCGCGATTGCGGCACGGTGGAATGTCGACCACCTGCGCGATCCGGCGCGGCTTGACCTGTGCTATCTGGAGCGGCTGGAAAGTTCCGCGCTGATCCCGCTACTCGAACTGCGCAAGGCTCCCGTTGGCAACAGGCTGCGCGATCAGGCCAGCTATCTGAGCGGCGTGGCCTATCGCAGGCTGGCGGAAAGCCAGAGCGACTGGCAAAGCTGGACCGTGCGCGGCGCCCTGCGCCTTGCCGAAGCGGACGCGCTGCTGGCGGGCAATGCCCTCACGCCGCTGCCCGCGCCCCATGGCCGGATGTGCGGGGGTGAGATCCTGCCGCCTCCGCCCCGCCGGTCGCACTGCCTCAGCCGCCAACTGCAACATTGACGCCGGGAGAAAAGCCGTGATCTTGCATCCCATGCCGCGCTCGATCCTTGTCGTCGATGACGATCCCCACATCCGCCAGCTGCTGGTCTTCGCGCTGGGCAAGGCCGGACTCGCGACGCTCGAGGCCGAAGATGGGGAGGAAGCAGTGGCCCTCATCACCGCGCTGAGGCCCGATCTGGTGATCCTCGATATCAACATGCCGCGGATGGACGGGCTGGAGGTGTGCCGCAGGGTGCGGGCGACAAGCAGCGTGCCGATCCTGTTCCTCTCCTCGCGCGATGACGAGATCGACCGGGTGCTGGGGATCGAGCTTGGTGCGGACGACTATGTGGTGAAGCCTTTCTCGCCCCGCGAAGTGGTCGCCCGGACGCAGGCGATCCTGCGCCGCGCCGCCAGCCCGGCTGTGTCGGAGGAGAAACCCGGCACGGCGATCATCACGCATAATTGCCTGACGCTCGATTGCGAAAGCTGGCGCGCCTCGTGGGATGGGCATGACGTCGCGCTGACCGTGACAGAGTTCACAACGCTGCGCACGCTGGCGGCGCGGCCCGGCAAGGTGTTCACCCGCGATGCGATCATCGACCAGTTGCACGGCCCCGGCTTTGCCGTCACCGACCGCACGATCGACAGCCACATCCGCAACCTGCGGGCAAAGTTCGCGGCAGTCGGCGCCGATGCGCTTATCGAGACGCGCCCCGGTATCGGCTACGCGCTCGGCCCCTGCACCCGCGCGGGCGGCTGAGGGCGCAGCGTGATCCGCGCGGTAAAGGAATGGCTCAAGGCGCGGTGGCCGCGACTTCGGCTGCGCACTATCGTCTTCGCCACCCTGTTCACCGTCGCCGCCCTGCCCGGCATCGCGGCGATGTTCCTGCGGGTTTACGAGAACACCCTGGTGCGCCAGACCGAAGCCGAGCTGGTCGCCCAAGGCGCGGCGCTGGCCGCCGTGGCCGCCGCGCAATGGCCGGGTGCGGCCGTCACGATGCCTGATCCGCAAGACTTCCGTCCCGAGCCACCGACGATTGATCTCAGCAGCAGCGACATCCTAGCCGAGCGCCCTGTGCCGCTACCCAGCGGGTTGGCGCCGGATGCCGATGCCGCCGCTGTCTGGCGCACGCTCGCACCGGTCGCAGCGCGCACACGGCAGGTCACGCTATCGTCGATCCTGCTGCTCGACCGGCGGGGCCTGATCGCTGCCGAACCCGACGGACTAAGCCTCGCCGCCCTTCCCGAAGTCGCCACCGCACGCTTAGGCCGCCCCGAGACGGTGCTGCGGCGCAACGGCGATTACCGCGCTACTTACCAATTCGAATGGCTGTCGCGGGCGGCGGCGGTGCGGGTGCATCATGCGCGCCCCGTCATCGTGAATGGTCGCGTCGTCGGCGTGTTGTTGCTGTCCCGTTCGGCCCGCAGCCTGTTCAAGGGGCTCTATGCCGATCGCGGCAAGATCCTGCTCGGCATCGCGGCGATCTTCATGGTGCTGCTCGTGCTGAGCAGCGTGTTGTCGCGCGGCATTGTGCGTCCGGTCGAAGCCTTGGCCCGCGCAAGCCGGGCGCTCGCCTCGGGACGGCAGGACTTTCCCGAACCGCCCCGCACCGCCGCCGCCGAGATCCAAGACCTCTACGCCGATTTCGCCCGCATGGCCGAAGCGATCGAGCAACGCTCGCGGTACCTGCGCGACTTTGCCCACGCGGTCAGCCATGAGTTCAAGACACCGCTGTCCGGCATTCGCGGCACGCTCGAAATTCTTGGCGATCATGGCGAGAGCATGGCCCCGGACGAGCGCCGCCGCTTCCTCGCCAATGCCGATGCCGATGCGGCGCGGCTGACGATGCTCTCGACCCGTCTGCTCGAACTCGCCCGCGCCGACCTCAGCGCCAACGACCCTGCCGGGCGGGCAGACCTCGGGGCCATCCTGAACCGGCTCGCGGATGCCTATCAGGCCGATGGGTTTGCCGTTGCCGCGACCCTGCCCGACAGCCTGCCCCTCCTCGCCATTCGCGACGCATCTCTCGAAGCCATTGCCAGCGCGCTGATCGACAACAGCCGCCAGGCCGGGGCGAGCCGGGTGCGTTTCACCGCCGAGCAGCGGGGAGGCGCCGTGCAGATCACGGTAGCCGACAACGGCCCCGGCATCGCCGAAGCCGATCGCACCCGCATCTTCGAGCCCTTCTTCACCACCCGCCGGGCAAGCGGCGGCAGCGGCCTTGGCCTGCCGATCATCAAATCGCTGATCGAGGCGGCCGGTGGCTCGTTGGCCTTGGTGGACAGCGAAAGCGGAGCGGCCTTTACGCTCGAGCTGCCGCTGGCCCTTTAGCCAGGGACGTAGCCGCTCGACCTACTCTTCCTGCCGTGCCGCAATCAATTCGGCCGCCGCCAGAGCCATCAGACCATTCTTGTGGCCTACGCCGGGCACGTGCTCCATTCGCCAGCCAAACGGCGTGTCCAACCGCGTGGCGAGCGCGCGCGCCTCGGCAAAGAATCTCTGCCCCCGCGCAAAGCGATGTGGCCCCTGCCGGTTCGCCTCGGGCGTGGTGCGCAGATCGGGATCGGCCGTATCCGTATCCGCCGTGCCGAGCAGCACTGTCAGCGGCTTGGCCAGCACGGCGTTGAACGTGTCTGGAGCGACCGGTGCGGCTCCCAGTCCATAGGGAAAGGCAATGGCCGGATCGGGCATGGTGTACCACCCGGCATTGGCAGCGATAGCCTGCTCGATCCGCGCTTCGGGCATGAACATCACGAAACGATGGACGAATTGTGCGCCCGCTGAATGGCCATAGATCGTGTAGCGTTCCGCAGCCGTCCCGAAGCGGCGGCGGGCCACGTCGAACAGGGGCTCGATCGCGGCGAAGGACCACAGCCTGCGCGGACGCAGGGCGCCATCCTCCTCGGCAAAGAAGCCCATGTTATAGCTGGCCGCGCCGGGAAAGTCCGAGCGGCTGAATTCCGGGACGATCACGATGAAGCGGTGTTGCACGGCGAGGCCCGCCCATTCGTCGCGGTAGCGATCAGCGTCACGGTTCACACCATGCATGACCACGACGACCGGCGTGTCAGGCCTCACCTCTGCGGGCAGCTGATACCATACTGGCAGCGGCGGCCCCTCCCATCCGGCGAACACGAACCGCCCTCGCCCGTCTTCGGCGGAAAGGGACGTGGCACAGCCGAGCAACAGCGCCATCGCCGTGGCGATCACGCGGAAGAACAGTCGCAAACCCAAAGCGGCACTCGGTATCATTCCACTTTTCCCATTCGGCCCGACCAACAGATCACTCACGGAACCGCGCCGGTTTGAGATCATACTTCGCCAGCTTGTCATAGATCGTCTTGCGCGGGGTTTGCAGCATGGCTTGCAGCTGCGCAATGTCGCCCCGGCACTGGCGCAGCGCGTCTTCCAGCACCGTCCGTTCGAAATCGGCGACGATTGCATGGAGCGGGCGCTGTCCGGTGAGCGGGCTCGCCGGTCCCTCGATCTCCGCCAGACCGAGCACAACCGCGCGGGCATAGCCGCTCAGCTCGTGGAGATTACCCGGCCAGTCGTGCGATTGGACATGGCGCCAATGGCTCTCGCCGATTGTGGGTGCTGACACGCCCGCGTCGCGCGCATGACGGGCGACGAACAGCCGGAAGATTTCCGGCACATCCTCACGCCGGTCAGCCAACGGCGGAAAGGCGATCTGGACCGCGCCCAACCGGTGCCACGCCGGATCGCGCAGGCTGTCCTGCGGCTGTTCGGCAAGCCGGGCGATGATGATGCGGATGTTGAGCCGCCGCGCGGTGGCCGCACCAAGCGGCCAGACCTCGCGCTTCTCGATCAGCGAAACGAGCCGCGTGGTCAAAACACCCCTGGCCGCGGCGATGTCGTCGAGAAACAGCGTTCCCCCGTTGGCACGCTCGATCAGCCCGGTCCGGGACAACTGCCCCGCGCCCGGATCGCGCCCGAACAGCAGCAACTCCGCATCCTCATGCGCGAGGACACCGGCATCGACCGTCACGAACGGGCGGCTGCGCCGAGGGCTGAAATCATGGATCAGTCGCGCGCCGTAGCTTTTGCCCGTCCCCGCCGGGCCGGTCAGCACAACGTCGATTTCTGACCGCGCGACGCCTTCGATAACTGACCGCAGCCGCTGGGCCGCAGGAGAGGAGCCGGGAATGGCAAGGCCGACATTGCGCCCGGCCTCTTCACGCAAACGCCGGTTCTCCAGCGCCAGGGCGCGCCGTTCGCTGGCCGCGCGCACGGCGCGGATCAGATCGGCCGAGGCGTAGGGCTTGGTCAGGAAATCGGCCGCGCCATTCTTCATCGCCGCCACCGCCATTGCGACATCGCCATGACCGGTGGTGAGGATCACCGGAAGGTCGCGGTCGATCTCGCGCAGCGCGGCGAAGAAGGCGATCCCGTCGATCCCCGGCATCCGCACATCGCTGACGACGACGCCGGGGAAGTCGGCATCCAGCCATCCGAGCGCAGCGCGAGCATCAGCGAATGCGACCACCTCCACCCCTTCGAGCGTGAGGGTCTGAACCGTCGCATCGCGCAGATCGGCGTCATCCTCGACCAAGGCGACCTGAATCGGGGGGATGGCAGAGGCGCTCATGCGGCGGGCATGACCATGGTGAAGCGCGCGCCTTGCGCTGTCGCTTCGTGAACCAGATCGCCGCCGAGCTGGCGCATGATGTCATGCGAAATGGCGAGGCCCAGCCCGATCCCCTCGCTTTTGGAGGTGACGAAGGGCTGAAACAGGGTTTCGCGCAGTTCACCCGGTACGCCCGGCCCATTATCGCTGACGCTGAGACGCACCGTGTCACCTTCAACCGCAATCGCGAGAGCGATCTGGCCGCCCTCCTCGCAGGCCTGCACCGCGTTCTGGAGCAGATTTACCAACACTTGCTCAAGTTGAACGTGGCGGGCGCGCACAGTTGTGGCGGCAAGGTCGGCGGCGGGACGGTCGAGCAAAATGCCCTTGTGCCGGATCTGATCGCGCAGCAGCAACAGCGACCCATCGATCACCTCTGCGAGCATGATTTCGCGCGGCTCCTCCGGCGAGCGGCGACTGAAATGAAGCTGTTCGGCGGTGATCTCACCGATCCGTCCGGCAAGTTGGGCAATCTTCTCGAAATTGGCCGCAGCCTCGGTCTGGCGATCCGCGGCCAGCAGGCGTTCGCCATTTTCGGCATAGACCTGCATCGCGGCGAGCGGCTGGCGGATTTCGTGGCCGAGCCCTGCGGTGATCTGCCCCAGCGTCGCGAGCCGGTTGGCTTGCTGAAGTTGCTCGCGCAGCAGCGCCGTCTGTGCCGCAACCCGAGCAGCCGCGCGCGATTGGCGCTGGCGCTGCCACAGATAGGCCCCCGCCCCCACCAGCCCGAGCAACACCAGCGCGATCACGCCCGCGAGCCTGCCATTGGCGAGCGCCACGGACAGGCGCGGCGCAGGGTCGGCAAGAAGGTGAAGTTCCCAGCCCACCGGGGTGATCGGCTGGATCTTTTCGATCATCTGCAAGGGTGAGGTCGCATCGCTGGTGGCAGGAAAGACAAAGCGCTTGGGCTGCGCCACACCAAAGCGCCTGGTGTTGTGGACCGGGTCGTCCGCTTGGCCGCTGGCGTCGCGTCTCTCCGCCGTTCTGAAACGCCAATCGGGATTGCTCGCCAGCAGCACGATACCGCCCTCATCGGTAACGAACACGCCGTCTTCGGCATCGCGCCATTTGCGTTCCAGACTGTCGAACTCAACCTTGACCGCCACCACCCCGAGCGGGGCTGCTGCCGGGCCGACCCGTTCGGCCAGATACAGACCCGGGCGGCGGCTGACCGTGCCGAGCGCGAATTCGCTCGCTGTGCCGCGTTGGGCTGCGCCGGAGAAGTACTCGCGGAAACCGTAGTTCGAGCCGATGAAACTGTCGGGGCGGTCCCAATTGCTGGCTGCCAGCGTCGTCCCCCGCGCGTCCATCAGGTAGATCGCGGCGGCATTGGTCTGTCCGGCCAACGCGGCAAGCCGGCGGTTGAGCACATCGCGCCCTGCGCTTTGCCCTCCCAGCAGCGCCGCGACCTCGGGATCGACCGCCAGGACGCGCGGCACCAGACTGAACTTGTTGAGCTCGCTCTCCAGTCCGGCCGCCAGGATCGCTGCTTGGCTCGTCGCTTCGGCGCGGGTCTCCGCCAGCGCATTGACCCGCACCGCCCGCTCGATCCCGAGCATGGCGAGCGCAGCCAGCAGCATCAGGGCAATCAGCCCCACCGCCACCAGATACCACCGCCCAAGCCTGATCTGTCGCACCATCCCCCTTCCGATTCCGCGAACGGATTGTGCGGATTTCCGCAGACGGTGCAACAAACTTGTGCGGATTTCCGCACAGAACGGCTGAATGAACGGCTTAACCCTCTGATATGGCACGACCGTGTCACAATCACCGCCAATCTTGCCACGCGCTTGCACAGGGCCGATCCTTGAAAGTGGAGAGACACGAAAGGGGAGGGAACCGCGCAGCCCATGGGTTTGCAAGCAGCCATGACGCCCGACGCACGCCCCGCGCCTGCGCGAAAGCCGTTCTATCGTCAGCTTTACGTGCAGGTGCTCACCGCGATTGCGTTGGGAGCGCTGGTCGGCCACCTGTTCCCGGAGGCCGGAGCCGCGCTGAAACCGCTGGGTGACGGCTTCATCAAGCTCGTGAAGATGATCATCGCGCCGGTGATCTTCCTCACCGTCGCGACCGGCATCGCCGGGATGCGCGACATGAAGGCGGTGGGCAGCGTTGCGGGCAAGGCCTTCGCCTATTTCCTCACCTTCTCCACCCTTGCGCTGGTGATCGGGCTGCTGGTCGGCAACATCGTGCGCCCCGGCGAAGGGCTCAACATCGACCCTGCCACGCTCGATACCGCCGCGGTCGCCGATTTTGCCGACAAGGCCGAGGCGCAGAGCATCAGCGGGTTCCTGCTCAACATCATCCCCGACACGCTGTTCAGCGCGATGACCGACGGCCAGATCCTGCAAGTCCTGCTGGTCGCCATCCTCGCTGGTGTCGCCATCGCCATGACCCGCCCGGCGAGCGATCTGGTGATGGACGTGCTCTCGTCGTTCAGCGAGGTGGTGTTCCGGCTGGTGCACATGCTGATGAAGCTCGCCCCCATCGGTGCTTTCGGGGCGATGGCCTTCACCATCGGCGAATTCGGGATCGGCAGCCTCGCCAACCTCGCCGCGCTGGTGGCGACCTTCTACCTCACCTCGCTGCTGTTTGTGCTGGTCGTGCTGGGACTGGTCGGCTGGTTCAGCGGCTTTTCGATCTTCGCGTTGATCCGCTACCTGCGCGAAGAATTGCTGCTGGTGCTGGGCACGTCATCCTCGGAAGCCGCGCTGCCGAGCCTGATGGAGAAGATGGAGATCGCCGGGTGCCGCAAGGCGGTGGTCGGGCTGGTGGTGCCGACCGGCTATTCCTTCAACCTCGATGGCACCAACATCTACATGACGCTCGCCGCGCTGTTCATCGCGCAGGCCGTGGGCGTGGAGCTGAGTCTCGCCGAACAGCTGACGCTGGTGCTGGTGGCGATGATCAGTTCCAAGGGGGCAGCTGGCGTCACGGGATCGGGCTTCGTCATTCTCGCCGCGACACTGTCAGTCGTGCCGGGGGTGCCCGTGGCGGGCATGGCGCTTATCCTCGGCATCGACCGCTTCATGTCGGAGTGCCGCGCGCTCACCAATTTCGTCGGCAACGCGGTGGCGACGATCGTGGTGGCGGGCTGGGAAAACGCGCTCGACCGGGAGCGGCTCGCCGCCGCGCTCGCAGGCGCGCCCATGCCACTGCCCGAAGAGGACATCGAGCGCCACGAACGCAGCGGCCCGGTGAGCGAGACGATCGCCAGCGCGCTCGAGAAACGGCCATGATCGCCCGCCACCTCTTGCTGGTCCTGACCGCGCTGCTGTCGCTGCTTGCGGCACCGCTGCCGGTTGCCGCCGCCTCGGCTGAGGAAATCCTGCTGTGGCCGGGCACGCCTCCGGGCCATGGCGCGGTCACCGGGCCGGAGAAGATCGGTGCCGAAGGGGCTGGCTACGGGGCCGTCTCCAACATCGCGACACCCCGGATGCGTGTCTATCGCCCCGCTGAGCCCAATGGCGCCGCCGTCCTGGTGGCGGGCGGCGGCGGCTATTTCCGCATTCAGCTCAAGAAGGAGAGCACGCCGGCGGCCGAGTGGCTGCAAGCCCAGGGCTTTACCGTGTTCGAGCTGATCTACCGCCTGCCCAATGATGGCTGGGACGCCGCCGCGCCCTTCATGGATGCGCAGCGGGCG
This sequence comes from Erythrobacter sp. W302b, assembly GCF_046452395.1. NCBI lineage: Bacteria > Pseudomonadati > Pseudomonadota > Alphaproteobacteria > Sphingomonadales > Erythrobacteraceae > Erythrobacter > Erythrobacter sp. W302b. Next base: position 1,370,900 of record NZ_JBKFDH010000001.1, read on the forward strand.
ATGAAGATCATCCGCACCCGCGCGGGCGAATTCGGTATTGCGCCGAACAAGATCGGGATCATGGGCTTTTCCGCAGGCGGGCATCTGGCGGGCTTCACCGCGTATCAACCCGCCCGCGCCCTCTACGCCGGGGCGGATCGTTTTGAAGCGGCGTCCGCCCGGCCTGACTTTGCCGTGCTGCTGTTTCCCGTCGTCACTTTGCGCAAGCCCTACGACACCACCCGCACCCGGCGGGAGATCATCGGCGACACAGCCGGCCCCGAGGCCGAGGACGCATGGTCGCTCGATACCTATGCCAGCAAGGACGCGCCGCCGACCATCATCTTTGCCGCGGCCGACGATCCGACCACGCCGCCTGGGCACGGGATCCTGCTGTTCCAGACCCTCATCGCCGCCGGGGCCAGCGCCGAACTGCATCTGTTCCGCGATGGGGGACACGGATGGGGCCTCGGCACGCCCGAGCAAGTCATCAGCCAATGGCCCGCGCTGTTCGCGCATTGGGCACAGTCACTCAAAATAACGGAAAAACGGGGAGAATAAGGATGTCGACGAAATTTCTGAGCAGGCTCGCCCTGATGTGCGGCGGAAGTCTGATTGCTGCGAGCGCCGCCTATGGGCAGGAGGCACCGCCGCCCGCGCCAGCGCCGGAAGACGATGTCGCCAACGAAATCGTCGTCACCGGCACCCAGATCCAGGGCGCCAAGATCAACGATGTGCTCCCCGTTACCGTGCTGGACGAAACCGACATTGCCAATGTCGCGGCGACATCGGGTGACGAGCTGTTCCGTGCCATTCCGCAAGCGGGCGCGGTCGCCTTCAATGAACAGAACGATGTGTCTTCGAACAACGCGCGCGGCGATGCCGCCTCGATCAACCTGCGCGATCTGGGCACGGGCAACACCCTGCTGCTGATCAACGGCCGTCGCATGGTGCTGAACCCCGGCTTCCAGACCGAGCTGCTGGTGCCGGTCGTCAGCCCCGACACCAACGAAATCGCACCCGGCAGTGTCCGGCGGCTCGAAGTGCTGCGTGATGGCGCATCGGCGATCTATGGCGCGGACGCGGTGGCGGGCGTGGTCAACACCGTCCTGCGCGGCAACCGGAAGGGCGGCTTCATCGAAGGCGAATATCGCAACTCGGACGGCACCGGCCTTTACAGCACCCAGATCAACGGCGGCTATGGCTTCGACTTTGCCGGCGGGCGCGCCAACCTGACGGTCTATGGCGGCTATTTCTACGAGAACGGAATGGACGCCTCGGAGCGCGCCTATTCCGCCGATGATGACAAGACCCCGCTGCTGGTCGGCACGCCGTTCGAAGGCGATACGCAGTTCAACAACCGCAACACCTTCGGCCCGTTCGGCCAGTTCGATATTCAGATCACGAACAACAACCAGACCCCGATCCGCGACGATGACTTCTATCTCCAGCCCTCGACCCTGACCGGCTGCCGCCTTGAGCTTGGGAATGGATTGTGCGCGCGCAACGGCGATAACCCGGCGGTTGGCGTGCGCTACAACCGCGCCTTCGGCACGACGCTCATCAGTGAGAAGACCCGCATCAACGCCGTCGCTTTGTTCAACTACGAATTCAGCAACAATGTCGAAGGCTATTTCGAAGGCACCTATTACCGTTCGGAAAGCAGCCGCAACATCACGCCTGCCGCGATTCTCAGCGCGGTGCCGGTGGGCATTTCGCGCAATGCCTATTGGAACCCGTTCGGCCCCGTGACCTTCCCGGGCGGAGCAGCCAACCCCAATCGCGTACCCGGCATCACTGTCCCCGCAGGCGGTGCGGACCTCATCATGGAGCGGTATCGCTTCGTCGATGCCGGCAATCGCACGGTTGATGTCGACAAGGACTCCTTCCGCCTTGTCGCCGGTCTGCGCGGCAACTTCGGCGCATGGGATTTCGACACCGGCTTCGTCTATTCCGAGGCTAGGAGCACCGATCTTGAAGGCAACCGTGTCTCGCTGACGCTGTTGCAGCAGGCGATCAACAAGTCGACATCGGATGCCTACAACCCCTTCAACGGCGGCTGCGTGACCGGCGATCCGGGCAATGACGATTGCACCCCCAACCCCGCCAGCGCGATCGACCCGTTCCGCATCAGCGTGTTCCGCACCGGCGGCACCAGTCTTGCGCTCGCGGATTTCAAGGTCAGTAACAGCGCTCTGTTCGCTCTGCCCGGCGGCGATGTCGGGGTGGCAGCGGGGATCGAATGGCGGCGCGAGACTTTCTTTGATGACCGCGATCCGCGCATTGATGGGACCATCACATGGACCGACAGCGTCACCGGTGTGTTCGACGGCAGCGACGTTGCCGGCACCAGCGCCTCTCCGGATACCCGCGGGGTCCGCACGGCCTATTCGGGCTTTCTCGAAACCTTCGTTCCACTCGTGAGCGAGGATATGGACATCCCCTTGGTCAGCGCACTCAACCTGCAATTGGCAGGGCGGATCGAGCACTTCAAGGATATCGGCGAGACGGCTATCGTCCCGCGTGCCGCCGCATCGTGGACGGTGGTCCCCGGGCTGATGTTCCGGGGCGCATGGTCGCAGGGCTTCCGCGCGCCGAACCTGGTGCAGGTCAACGACGAAGGCACCACCCGCTCCAACACCCGCGACGATTTCGTGCGTTGTCAGGCGCAGGTCGAAAAGGGGGTGATCGCCAATCTGGGCGTGTGTCCGGGTGAGGGTATCATCAGCTTCCGGTCCGGCACCGATCAGCTGCGGCCCGAGGATAGCGAGAGCATCAATCTGGGCACCGTCCTCGAGCCTGCATTCATTCCCGGCCTGACGCTGACGGCGGACTACTGGCGCGTGAAGCAGACCGGGCTGGTCGGCGTCTTCGGTGACGACAATGCCATCGCGCTCGATCTGCTGCTGCGTCAGAACGGCAGCAGCAACCCCAACGTGATCCGCGCTGCGCCGAACGCGGAGCAGATCGCCCTCTACCAAGGCACCAGCCTTGCCGCGGCGGGTGACATCATCCGGGTGCTCGATCCCTATATCAACCTCGACAGCCGCGTATCGAAGGGCTGGGACTTCGGCCTCGCCTACAACGTCCCCGAATTCGGCCTCGGAAAGTTCCGGTTGCGCTTCAACGCGGCGCGGCTGGAAAGCTTTGTCCAGTCCGCCGGGGCGGATGGGCAGACTCTGGTCGATGCCGTGGCCAACGGGGACTTGCCGCCCGAAGTCAGGATCGAAGGTCTTGGCCAGCTGCTGGAGATCGAAGGTCGGCCCAAGTGGCGCTACAGCGGCTCGATCAACTGGGGCAGCGGCCCGTTCGACGCGTCGCTCTTCGCCAGCTATGTTGGCAAGGTGTGGAACACCAGTGTCAGCCGCGACGTGCCGCTGGTGTCGGACGATCCCAACGCGAACTTCTTCCGCGTGGACGATATGCTGACGATCAACACCGCGATCAGCTACACTTTCGAGGACGGCGGCGCGCTGGAAGGCACCCGCATCCGGTTGGGGGTGAACAATCTGTTCGATGTCGATCCGCCACTGGCCGATGACACCTATGGCTTCTTCAGCGCCTTGCACTCGCCGCGTGGGCGGGTGTTCCGGGTCGATATCCGCAAGACGTTTTGATAGGCCCGCACCCATGGGGATCTTGCTGCGATACCTGTGGGCAGGTCTTGCCGTGGTGTTGGGGGCGTGCGCGCAAACGCCGCCCCCTGCCTCAATCGCGGCGCCGGACAGTGCCTGCCGCACCGCTTCGGTCCTGCTCGCTTTCGATTTCGACGGAGCCGCTCCGGCGCGCTGCTCCGTCACGGGGGAGCGGGCTTTCACGCTGCTGATCACGCCCGAACACGCGCCGCCGATCAATCCCAGCCCATGGTATGCCTTCCGCTATGACGCCGATGGCACTGCGCCCGTAAGCGTCACGCTGCGCTATCTCGGCGGCACGCACCGCTACGCGCCGAAGTGGCAGAGCGGGGATCTGGCCCGCGATCTGCCGGTGACAGTCAGCGCCGATGGCGCGGCCGCCAGCATGGAGCTGCCAGCGGGCGCGGCGGTCGTCTCCGCGCAGGAGCTGATCACTCCCACCGACACCAGCGCCGATCTGCGGCGCTGGAGCACGATGCTGGGCGTGCCCCCCTTCACCCTCGGCCGGTCGCTGGACGGGCGGGCGATCGAGGCGATCCGCATCGGCCGGCCGGAGGCGCCGAGACTGGTGATCCTCCTCGGCCGCCAGCACCCGCCCGAGGTCACCGGGGCGATCGCGATGCAGGCATTTGTCGAGGCACTGGTCGGCACCGCCTTACGTGACGGGCTCGGCGATGTGCAATTTCTGGTTGTGCCGATGCTCAACCCCGATGGCACCGCGCGCGGGCATTGGCGCGCCAATCGCGGCGCGGTTGATCTCAACCGGGACTGGGGCGATTTCTCGCAGCCCGAGACCCGCAGCGTGAAGTCATGGCTCGATGCCCTGCCCGCGGGCGTGCGGCCGGTGCTGATGGTGGATTTCCATTCGACGGGTCGCAACCTGTTCTATGTGCAGGGTGACGAGGCCAGCCCGGCGCAGCAGCGCTTCCTCGCCGCATGGCTGGGCGGGCGGGAGCAGGCCTTTGCGGGCTACCCCTTCACGATCGAACCGCGCAACGCCAACCCTGGCAGTGGCACGGCGAAGAACTGGTTCCACGCCCGCTATGCCATTCCGGCCTATACCTATGAGGTCGCCGATACCGCAGATCGCACCGCAACGCGCTCTGCTGCCAGCGGCTTGGCAGAGGGCCTGCTGGGAGCGCTTAATACGCTCGACCGGTGAAGCCGGGAAGATGCCGGAATGGTGCCCCTGGCCAGACTCGAACTGGCACTTCTTTCGAAACTCGATTTTGAGTCGAGCGCGTCTACCAATTCCACCACAGGGGCGCCTGTGCAGGAGCGCAGGCTGTTAGCGCGGCTTGCGCATCGCATCAAGCATCACGCCGCTTGTTTCACGTGAAACTCAGCCAAATCGCGACACCGCGCGACAAGACCTGCGCAACACCTGCCAAGGCGCGGGGCTAGCGCAGCGCGCCCGCCAGCAGCTTGTGCAGCTTCGAATGCAGCGCATCGTTCGCGGCGAGCACCTGCGCGGAGTGGATCGGTTCGGACCGGCCGCGATAGTCGCTGACAAAGCCGCCAGCTTCGCGCACCAGCAAACAGCCGGCTGCCGTGTCCCATTCGCTCAGGCCGCTTTCCCAGAACCCGTCAAACCGGCCCTGCGCAACATAGGCCAGATCGAGCGACGCTGCGCCGAAGCGGCGGATGCCCGCAACCTCGGGGCCGATGGCGCCGAAGATGCGGCTCCATTCGGCAAAGTCGCCGTGCCCGAAGAAGGGCACGCCCGTCGCCACCAGCGCGTCCGACAGGCGCGAGCGGGCCGAGACGCGCAGGCGCGCATCGTGGAGCCATGCTCCGCGCGATTTCTCCGCCCAGAAGGTCTGGTCGGTGATCGGCTGGTAGACCACGCCCGCGACCACATCGCCCCAGCCCTTGCCGTCGGGACGCGGTTCCTGCGCGGCGATGGAAATCGCGAAATGCGGGATGCCGTGGAGGAAGTTGCTGGTGCCATCGAGCGGATCGACGATCCAGCGCGGCATCCCCGGATCGCCCTCGATCACGCCCGCCTCTTCCATCACGAAGCCCCAGCCCGGACGGGCCGCGAGCAGTTCGTCATAGATCGTGCGCTCGGCGCGCATATCGGCCTTGCTGACGAAATCGGCCGGGCCCTTGCGGCTGACCTGAAGGTGCTCGACTTCGCCGAAATCGCGCCGCAGACGCCCGCCCGCCTTGCGCGCGGCGCGTTCCATGACGCGGATGAGGCCGGAAATAGCTGCCATTACAATACTCTCTTGCCGTTCGCCTCGAGCGCAGTCGAGAGGCTTGGGTGACGGCGCTATGGTGTCTCGACTTCGCTCGACACGAACGGGATCAGGGTTTCAGCCCGCCTTGCCGACGTAGGCCTGCTCGTAGACGTCGACGATAATGCGCGTGCCGCTGCCGATGTGCGGCGGGACCATGATGCGCACGCCGTTGTCGAGGATCGCGGGCTTGTAGCTGGACGAGGCGGTCTGCCCCTTCACCACGGCGTCAGCCTCAACGATGGTGGCTTCGATCTGCGCGGGCAGCTCGACCGAGATCGGCTTTTCGTCCCACAGTTCGAGCGCGACCTGCATCCCGTCCTGGAGGAAGGGGCGCGCATCGCCCAGGAGGTCGCCCGGCAGGGTGATCTGATCGTAGGTGTCATTGTCCATGAAGACGAGGTCATCGCCCTCGGCATAGAGGAACTGGAAGTCCTTCGTATCGAGCCGCACGCGCTCCACCGTGTCGGCGCTGCGGAAGCGCACGTTGGTCTTGCGGCCATCCTGCAGGTTCTTCATTTCGACCTGCATATAGGCCCCGCCCTTGCCGGGTTGGGTGTGCTGGATCTTGGCGACCTTCCAGATGCCGCCTTCATATTCCAGGATGTTGCCGGGGCGAATGTCGACGCCGCTGATCTTCATGGCTGTGGGCCTTATTACGAGGTGGAAAGAGCGTTAGGGCGCGCTACCGCAACGGCGCACGCCCGCAAATGATGCGCGCCCATAGCCGAGCAGACCCGTGCGGGCAAGCGGGGGGAGATGGTGGCAGGCGGAGGCCCAATGCCCCTCCCCGTCCACCTTTGCGGATGGAGAGTGACTCGACCACATTATGATTAACCGCATGGCGTGCGGCCGCAGCCGATGTTAGAGGGCGCTCCCATGAAGACCCGTTATGTGTTCCTGCTGATCATCAGCGCCGCGGCTGCCGCTGCTTTCCTGCCGGGCGGCGCCCAAGGGCAAGACCGCAATGCCTCCCGCCCGCAAGGTCGGGCAACTGCGCCCGCCAGCGGAATGCTCGGCATTCTTCAGCACGGCAACTGGCAATGCGCGCTGCCGGGCGATGCCGGGGGTGAGGCCTTTCTCGAAGTCCCCGAAGAGGCGTTTCGGATCGGCACCGCCTCCAGCTATGAAAACACCGAAGGCAACGGCATCTATCTGCTGCGCGGCACCGAGCTCGTCTTCACCCGTGGCCCCAAGAAGGACCAGCGCTTCCGGGTGCTGGGCGAGAACACCTTGCAGAAGCTCAACCCGGACGGGAGCCTCAGCAAGCTGATCTGCACGCGGATTGGGAACGGCAACTAGTCCCAGACCACGGCCCCTGTGTCGGGTGTCATGCAGCCCGAAGTCTCTAGCAAAGCGTTTGCTTCAGTGGGACCGCCAGGCCCGAGACACGGGCGAGTTCGCCAATCCAAGCACACACTTCGCGGATTTCGTCTGCAGTGACCGCACTGCGCGACCGCTCAATATCGCGTGCTTCTTTGGTGGCGTAATCCGACCCTGTCTTGGCGTCGGTAGCAAACACCGGGCCGTCCAGAATCGCTCTGATATCGCAATCGTGCAGCCCAAGCTCGAGATGCGCGGCTGACGATCTGATAGTGGCAGCGCGGTTCTCGTCGAAGTGTGAACTGTGCAGCACGGCAGCGCGCGATGCGCCGATGTCGCCTTGGGACGTTTCGAACCAGTTTTGCATCAAGAGCCACCCCAGCGCAGCAACTTGCAGATCGGTCATGCCAGGAATATGCGCCGCAAAACCATCTACTTGGCCCGCGTATGACGCCGCCACGAGATAGGTTTGTCTGCCCCATTGCCGACCCAAGAGACCCTTGCGCACAATCGCCCACAGAAACTCATCCAGCGCGTTTGTCAGCAGGATCGCCCGCATTCCTTTGCGCGTCGCCATGATCTTGGGAATCAGACGATTCTGGAAATTGCTCGGCTTGATCACCACCGCCGCTCCGGCCGAATGTGGCCGCGACAAGAGGTCTATGACCAAGGCGATCAGGTCATCACTGGGATCGGCAAGGCGGGAAAGACTGTTCAGAATTTCCGGCTCGTTAAGGCCGCGCACCTTGCCCTCGACACCAAGCGCCCTGAGCAGCAGCGTGGAGCGGCAAAAGCCCGAATGAAAAATAAAGCTAGCGGGCCCTGTTTGCAGACGCGCGCCATGAAGATCGTTGATCGACACCCACTGCTGGTCCGTACCCGTTTGATTGGCGAGGAACGCATGTGCGTTGAATTCGTCGCGGGCCAACCGGACAAACAGCATCTCTTTGCCAGACGGATCAATCTGATGCGGCAACCAATCAGGATTTGATAGAATGTGGGTTAGTGTCGTCATTCCGGCATAATATCGACCGGAAAGCTCAGCTGTGCAACGACGTTCCCAACAGCGCCCCTGCGCTTCAGCCGCGCATCGCCTTGGCGAATGCCTTGATCGCCGCGACCTCATCTCCGTTCCAGACGGCGCCCGATACCGCAAGGAAATCGGCTCCCGCGTCAATCAGAGGTTTGCAATTGTCCGGGGTAATCCCGCCGATGGCGACGCAAGGGATTTCGAAGATCTGGGTCCACCATTGCAGTATTTCGACGTCAGGCACTTCGGCATCGGGGCCCTTGTCTTTGGTGGTCGAGGGGTAGAACGCGCCGAACGCGACGTAATCGGCCCCCGCCTCCCCCGCTTCCATCGCCATGTGGCGGCTGGCGTGGCAGGTGACGCCGATCTGCGCTTCGCGCCCCAATTCCTGGCGCGCATCGCGGGGCGAGCCGTCGTCCTGCCCCAAGTGCACACCGTCGGCCTTCAACCGCTTGGCCAGCGCAACCGAATCATTGACGATGAAGGCCACGTCATGCGCAGCGCAGATGGCTTGAAGCGGCGCTGCCAGTGCGGCGGCCGCGTGGCTGTCGACCCCCTTCACCCTAAACTGGAACGCGGTGACGAGCCCCTTGCCCGCTTCCAGCGCACGTTCGAGCCGCTGGGGAAAGGTGCCGCTGACGTCGAGCGGGGAGATGAGATAAAGCTGTGTTTCGATCATAGCTGGAAGCGCTAATCGCTCACGCGGTCGCTGTCACCTGTTCAGCCGCCACTCAGCCATTGGCGCGCTTAAGGGCGGCATGAACCCTCTGCTCCGTGCCGCCCTGCCCCTCACCCTCGCCGCGATGCTCGGTGCTTGCGCCGTTATCCCGGACCGCGCCGGGGTGGAGAATATTCCGCTGCCCCAAGGAAGCCCCGCGGCGCTACTCCAGACCGTGGCGGTCGGCGATCTGACCGTGACCCCGCAGGAGGTCGTCGAAGACAGCCGCTGCCCGATCAATGCCCGCTGCATCTGGGCCGGGCGGCTGGTGGTCCGCACCCGGATCGACGGCGCAGGTTGGCGCGACACGGCTGATCTGACACTCGGCGAGCCGTTCGGCACGCATGGCAAAGTGATCGCGCTGACCTCAGGGGAACCCGCGCCCGAAGCCGGAGCCGGACGTGAGACCGCCAAGGAAGACTACCGCTTCACCTTCGAGGCGCGTTGAGCCTCAGGCGCTCGCGCTGGCGATCTTGTCAATCGCCTTGCCGAGCACAGTGTTGAACTCGGCATCCGACTGGCCCTTTCGCAGATCCTGCAACAGCCCGCGGCTGAAGCTGGCGATCATGCCGGGGTTCTGGGCGAGGCGCGAACAGGCATCGTCGGTCGAAAACCCGCCCGAGAGCGCCACCACGCGCAGCACCTTGGGGTGCTGCGTCAGCGGGGTGTAGAGCCCGGCGGTCGCGGGGATCGAGAGCTTCAGCATCACCTGCTGGCCTTCGGGCAAGGTGTCGAGGTGCTTGCGGATTTCTTCGAGCAGGATCGCTTCCCCCGCCGCACGGTCATCCGCCGTGATGTCATATTCCGGCTCGATGATCGGCATCAGACCCGCCGCGATGATCTGTGCGCCGACTTCGAATTGCTGCGCAACCACAGCGGCGATCCCGGCGGGATTGGCTGATTTGATCACGGAGCGCATCTTGGTGCCGAACATCCCCGCCGCGACCGACTTTTCGAGCAGCGCCGCCAGTTTCCCCATCGGCTTCATCAATTGCACGCCATCCGCTTCATCGGCGAGGCCTTCGTCGACCTTGATGAAAGGCACGATCCCGCGGGCCTTCAGCGCATCGCCGGTCGAAACACCGTCCACCACGCCGTCCATCGTGCGCTCGAACAGGATCGCGCCGATCACCTTGCCGCTCCCGAAACAGGGCGAGGTGATGACGCGGGCGCGCATGGCGTGGATCTGCGCGAACATTTCCTCGTCGCCCGACCACTCGGAGTCTTCCACCCCGTAACCGCGCAGCGCCTTGGGGGTCGAGCCTCCCGACTGGTCCAGCGCGGCAATGAATCCCTGTCCGGTGGCGATTCGCGTCGTCATTTCGAGGGTGTTCATGGCTGGCTTTCTCCGGTGCGAAGGTGGTCCGCGATGCGGCCTGATTGCGTCTATGCTTCGGTCTATGCATAGGTATGCACAAACCCGCTGTGGCGCCATTAGCGAGCCGCCAAGGATGCTGCAACCGCGAAGGCGGCGGCGTTGCGATCAGCGCCGGGTGAGGCGGCGGATGATGCCGGTAAAGCTCAGTGCGGGCTTGCCGTCGCCGGTGATGATCCCGCGCACGAAGATCGTCTTGCCGCCCCCGCGTGTGACCTCGCCCCGCGCCTCGATCAGCGCGCCATCCGCAACCGAGCCGAGGAAATCACCCGCAAGGTTCAGAGTGACCGCGTGATCGCCGTTCAATTCGTCGGTCGCGATGGCGAAGAGGGCAAAATCGGCGAAGGTCAGCAAGCAGCCGCCATGCATGAAGCCGCCGCCGTTCATGTGGCGCGGTTCCGCGCGGAAGGCGCTGACATAGGAGCCGTCTTCCTCCCGCCGGTAATAGAACGGGCCCGAGCGCGTCTCGAACGGATCGCCCTGCCAATAGCGCCACCCGGCAAACTCGCCGCTCTCCATGACGCTCAACTGGCCGTAACTGGTTTCTACCGCTTCGCTCATCACTACTTCCACAATTGCAGACGGCTGACGGCCGCCGCGACGCTATCGTCCTGATCGAGCCGTGCGAGGTTGCGTTCCGCCAGCTTCCAGCCTCCGATCGTGCCCTTGCGCCAGAGATCGGTGACAAGGAACCCGCCGCTCCAGACCTTTGGTCCGAAGGCAAGTTCAAGCTCCGCTCCGGCAACGAACCACGCGCTTTTGCCATAGGGGCGCACGATCACTTCGCGAAAGGCGAAGCGCGTGCAGGCAAAACCGCGCTCCATTGCTGCGAGAAAACTCGGACGATCAAGCAGTTGCGGCGGCATACTGCCAACCAGCAGCATGAAATCGCGGGCGGTGATCTTCTTCATCGCCTTGACATCGCCTGCCACCCAGGCGCGCATTGCGCCGAGCGCCAGCGCTTCGATTTCGGCAGTAACGTCAGCCATGATCAGACTTCAAGCGCCGCCACGCCGGGCAGCACCCGACCTTCCATCCATTCGAGGAACGCACCGCCAGCGGTTGAAATATAAGAGAAATTGTCCGACACGCCGGCCTGCGCGAGCGCCGCGACCGTGTCACCCCCGCCCGCCACGCTGATCAGCGAGCCTTCCAGCGTCAACGCCGCCGCCGTGCGCGCCAGAGCGACGGTCGCAGCATCGAACGGTTCGGTCTCGAAGGCCCCGAGCGGGCCGTTCCACACCAATGTGCGGCAGGTCTTGAGCACATCGGCCAGCGCTTCCACCGCCTGCGGGCCCACATCGAGGATCATCTCGTCGGCGGCGACTTCGTGGACATTGCAAGTGCGCAGGCTCGGCGGGTTGGCCGCAAATTCCTTCGCCACCACCACATCATAGGGCAGATGGATAGTGCAGCCAGCATTATCCGCCTCGTCCATGATCCGGGCCACGGTTGCGGCCAGATCATGCTCACACAGCGACTTGCCGACGTCGACCCCGCGGGCAGCAAGGAAGGTGTTGGCCATGCCGCCGCCGATGATGAGGTGCTGCACCTTGCCGACCAGATGTTCGAGCACCGCGAGCTTGGACGAAACCTTTGCCCCGCCGACCACCGCTGCGACGGGCGTTTCAGGTGTACCAAGCGCGGCGTCGAGCGCCTTCAACTCGGCCTCCATTGAACGACCGGCATAGGACGGCAGGAAATGCGTCAGCCCCTCGGTCGTCGCATGGGCGCGGTGCGCGGCACTGAAGGCGTCATTGACGTAGAGCGTGCCGTGCGCGGCGATGGCCTGCGCGAAGGTGGGATCATTGCCCTCTTCGCCCGGCCAGAAGCGGGTGTTGTCGAGCAAGCCGATATCGCCGCTGCGCAGGATGGTGCTGACCGCCTGATCGACCACCGGCCCGGCGATCTCTGGGATGAACATGACTTCCTTGCCCAGCACCCGCTCAACATCGCCGATCACCATGCTGGTCGACAGCATCGACGACCGCTGCCCGCCGGGACGCCCGAAATGCGCCAGCAGCAGCACCTTGGCCCCCCGCCCCGCGAGTTCGAGGATCGTGGGACGTGCCGCCTCGACCCGGGTGACATCGGTGGCCGAGCCATCCTTCATGGGAAGGTTCAAATCGACGCGCACCAGCGCGACTTCGCCGCTCAGGTCGGCAGGGAGATCATCGAGGGTCTTGAACTTGGGCACAACCAACTCCGTTCGCCCTGAGCCTGTCGAAGGGCCGTCCTTCCTTCGTGGCGCAGGGCTGAAAGAACATGCGGTGCTTCGACAAGCTCAGCACGAACGGGTGCTGGGCATGTATCCTAGAGGAACTTCGCCATCACCCCGGCGGTGTCGATCATCCGGTTGGAGAAGCCCCATTCGTTGTCGTACCAGCTGACCACGCGGGCAAGCTTGCCTTCCATCACGCTGGTTTCGAGGCTGTCGACGGTCGAGGATGCGGGATAGTGGTTGAAGTCCGAGCTGACGAGCGGCTGGTCGGTGTAGTCGAGCACGCCCTTCATCGGACCTTCGGCCGCGGCCTTCAGTGCAGCGTTGATCTCTTCCGCAGTGGTGTCGCGGCTCGGCACGAAGACGAGATCGACCATCGAGACGTTCGGCGTCGGCACGCGGACGGACGAGCCGTCGAGCTTGCCCTTCAGCTCGGGCAGCACCAGGCCCACCGCGCGCGCGGCACCGGTGGTGGTGGGGATCATGTTCTGCGCCCCTGCACGGGCGCGGCGCAGATCGGAGTGGATCTGGTCGAGCATGCGCTGGTCGTTGGTGTAGGAGTGGATCGTGGTCATGAACCCGCGCTCGATCCCGATCACGTCGTTCAGCACCTTGGCCACCGGGGCGAGGCAGTTGGTGGTACAGCTCGCGTTCGAGATGATCACGTCCTCGGCGGTGAGCGTTTCGTGGTTCACGCCGTACACGATGGTTTTCGACACGCCCGTGGCGGGGGCCGAAATCAGCACGCGCTTCGCCCCGGCGGCCAGATGCGGGCGGCTCGCTTCGTCGGACTGGAAGAAGCCGGTGCATTCGAGCACGATATCCACACCCATGGCGGCGTGCGGGAGGTTGGCGGGATCGCGCTCCTTGGTCACGGCAATCCGCTTGCCATTGACGATGATCGCATCGCCATCGGCGGTCACCTCGCCGCCAAAGCGCCCGTGGACGGAATCGAACGCGAACAGCAGCGCGTTGGATTTGGCATCCGCCAGATCGTTGATCGCGACCAGTTCGAGATCGTGATCGGTGCGCTCGAGAATAGCGCGGGCGACGAGCCGGCCGATGCGGCCGAAGCCGTTGATGGCAACTTTGGTGGCCATGAGAGGTTCTCCTGCTTAAGCGTTCAGTTTGTTCAGGATTTGCGGGACAATCGCCTCCGCCGTGAAGCCGAAGTGGGCAAACAGATCTTCTGCCGGCGCTGAAGCACCGAAGGTATCAAGCCCGATATTGATGCCGCCGCGCCCGGTGTAGCGTTCCCAGCCCAGCGTCGATCCGGCCTCGATCGAGACAATCAGCGCATCGGACGGCAGCAGATCGGCCTTGTAGGCTTCGGGTTGAGCGTCGAACAGCTCGGCACAGGGCATGGAAACGACATCGGCACCGATCCCCTGCGCTTCAAGTGCATCAGCGCAGGTCATCGCCAGCGCCACTTCGGAGCCCGTCGCGACGAACACGACCTTGCGGGCCGCCGAAGCGTCACGAAGGCGATAGCCGCCCTTGGCACTGCGATTGTTCGCCTGGGACCAGTTCTCGTCCCCGCTCCCGCGCAGCTGCGGCAGGTTCTGCCGGGTCAGCGCCAGCACCGATGGCGTCTCCGGCGTAGACAGCGCCAGCGCCCAGCACTCGGCCGTCTCGATCACATCGGCGGGGCGATAGACATTGAGGTTGGGGATCAGCCGCAGGCTCATCACCTGTTCGACCGGCTGGTGGGTCGGCCCGTCCTCGCCCAAACCGATGGAATCGTGCGTCAGCACATAGACCACTCCGATCTGCTGGAGCGCCGAGAGGCGGATCGCATTGCGGCAATAATCGGAGAAGATCAGGAAGGTGCCGCCATAGGGCACGATGCCGCCATGCAAAGCCATGCCGTTCATCGCCGCCGCCATGCCGAATTCGCGGATGCCGTAATAGACGTAGCGCCCTGCGTAATCGTCTGCCGTCATCGGCAAGGTCGAGGGGGTCTTGGTGTTGTTCGATCCGGTCAGGTCCGCCGAGCCGCCGACCAGCTGCGGGATCGCCGCTGTCAGCGGGCCGAGCGCCATTTCGGATGCCTTGCGCGTCGCGACTGTCTTGGGATTGCGGGCAAGATCATCAATGTAACCCGCGATCGCCGGTCCGACGAGATCGCCGATCGGCGCCATCTGGCTGGTAAAGTCACCCTTCTTTTCCGAAGCCTCAAGCCGTCCGGCCCAGGCGCCATGCGCTGCCCGGCCCGGCTCCCCCGCCAAGCGCCAGTCGGCAAGGATTTCGGAGGGGATCACGAACGGCTCGGCGCTCCAACCCAACGCCTCACGTGTCGCGGCCACCTCAGCCCCGCCGAGCGCCGCGCCGTGGACGCCGCTGGTGCCCTGCTTGTTGGGCGCCCCCTTGCCGATCAGCGTGCGGCAGGCGATCAGCGAGGGCCGCGGATCGGCCTTGGCCTCTTGCAAGGCGCGCTCGATATCGGCGAAATCGTGGCCGTCACACTCGGTCACGTGCCATCCGGTCGCGATGTAGCGCGCCTTGATGTCTTCGGACGAGGACAGGTCGGTCGCCCCGTCAATGGTGATGCGGTTGTCGTCCCACAACACGTTCAGGCGGCCAAGCTTGAGGTGCCCGGCAAGCCCAATCGCTTCGTGGTTAATGCCCTCCATCAGGCACCCATCACCCGCGATCACCCAAGTGCGGTGGTCGACCAGATCGTCGCCGTAAATGGCGTTCAAGTGCCGCTCGGCCATCGCCATGCCGACGGCCATCGCGAGGCCCTGTCCCAGCGGGCCGGTGGTGCATTCCACGCCGTCGAGCAGAAAATTCTCCGGGTGGCCTGCGCAGGGGCTACCGAGCTTCCGGAAATTGCGGATGTCGTCGATCGTCGGCGCGGCATAGCCGGTGAGATAGAGCAGGCTGTAGATCAGCATCGAGCCGTGGCCCGCGCTCAGGACGAAGCGGTCGCGGTCGGCCCAATCGGGCGCGGTCGGATCGAACTTGAGGTGGCCGGTGAACAGCACGGTCGCCACATCGGCCATGCCCATCGGCATCCCGGGGTGCCCGGAATTGGCCGCTTCGACCGCATCCATCGAAAGCGCGCGGATGGCATTCGCCATCGGCTGGAGGCGGGCGGGCTCGAGGCTCATCGGCACGAAATTCTCCTGCTTCAGCCACCGGCCCCGCGCGCCATCGCGCCCGACTCGGCTCGGCTCAGATGGGCGTGCCATTGCCGAGGCCAACAGGCAGGTCAACCTTGCGTGCGTGCGCCCGTGACGGATCAGCCTTCTCTGCGAGGGCGCATCACTTATCAACAGCCCCGCCCAAGCCTTTGCACCCCATGCTTTCTGTTGGTATCGCTAGCGCCCATGACCGCCGACCGCATCGCCACCGCGCTTGCCCGTATCGAGACCGCAATCGCCCGGATCGACGCGGCGTCGAGCGATATCGCGCGTGACGCCAGCACCAACGCCGAAAGCAAGGCCGCGGGCAGCTCTGCCCGGGTGATCGAACTGGTCAATGTTCACGAGAGGTTGCGCGAGCAAGTCGCCGAAAGCCTTCGCGAACTTGATGACATTCTCGCCAAGCTGGAAGATTGACGCCTGATGAGCACCGTCACGCTGAACATCGGCCCGAAAACCTACACCGTCGCCTGCGCCGATGGCGAGGAAGCCCATGTCGAGGCGCTCGGTGCCATGATTGCCGAGAAATATGCGCTTCTCGGCAATTCACGCGCGCCGCTCGAAGCGCAGAACCTGCTGTTTGCCGCGCTGTTTCTGGCTGACGAATTGGCTGAAACCCGCAAACGTGGCGGTCACGCCGAACCACCGGTCGCCCCTCAGCCCGACACCGCAGAGACCGACGCACTCCGCAAGACCATCGCCCAGCTCGAACGTGAGCTTGATGCCGCGCGCAAGGCCGTAGCCGCGCCGGCACCTCAGTCAGACCTGTTCGTCGCCGATGCGACGGCAGACAATGCGAGCAAAGCGGTCGCCGATCAGCTTGAAGCGCTGGCTGCCCGCATCGAAGCCAGCGCTGCGGCGCTTGAAGCGGCGGCACCAAGCGCCTAGATAGGTCGGCGGCGGGACTGCCCGGCACGAGCCGATTGAATATCCCTGAGGCTATAAGTAATCCAAATGGGAGTTGTCCCTGCCCTTGTCTGCTGGTTCGTCCGGAAGGCTTGGGTATACGGCGCCCACCTGACGTACCACGCGTCAGAGGATTTCTAGCGCAAACGACCCATGGTGGTTCCGCCACGTTTTTGTTTGGCCTCAAGCGCCGGCGCTCGCATCCGCGCGCTTGGCTTTCCTCCGGGGGCCCGGCCCCTGCGGGGCCACCCCTCCGGGCGAGCGGTCGCCCTTGCGGCCCTGCGGACCGTGGCCTACCGCTAACGGTGCAATGACCCATCCTTTGAAAGCAGAACTCCGTCGTACGCTGCGCGCTGCGCGCCGCACCCATGTCGAAGCGCTGCCGGACAATATCCGCGCCTTGCTGTTCCACCGCCCGCCTGCGCCGCTGCTGGCGCGGATCGGGGATGAGGCGGTGATAGGGCTCTATCACTCGGGGCCTTACGAGGCACCCGCGGGCGGCTATGCGCGGTTCTTTCACGATGCCGGGCACACGCTCGCCCTCCCCCGCTTTGCTGCGCCCGGCAGCCCCATGGGATTCGCCCGCTTCTCCGACCCCTATGCCGAAAGCGACCTCGCCCGCGGCCCCTACGGCATGATGCAGCCCGGCCCCGAGGCCGAAGCGCTGGTGCCCGACGTGCTGTTCGTGCCGCTGGTGGGCTTCACCCCCGCCCTCGCCCGGCTGGGGCAAGGGGGCGGGCATTACGATCGCTGGTTGGCGGAACATCGCCCGCAGCTTGCCGTTGGGCTGGCATGGGACGCGCAAGCCTGCGACACCCTGCCGATCGAACCCCATGACGTGGCGCTGGATGCCATCGTCACCCCCACTCGGATTTATGGACTGACCTGATGCGCGAGACCCCGACCTGGCGAATTCCGTTTGGCATTGTCAGCCTGTTCATCGCGCTGATCATCTATGGCGTGGTGATCGCCCGCTATGCGCCCGGGGTCATCGGGCGCTGGTCGGGGGGGGCGCAGACGGTGGTCTATGTGGTGCTCGGCCTGATCTGGCTGCTGCCGCTCAAGCGGTTTCTGATCTGGATGGAGACGGGCCGCTGGAGCCCGCCTGCCGCATCGCAGACAAAAGAAAAGGCGGACTGACGCCCGCCTTTATCAATGCCGTTTCGGCGTCCTTGAGGAACAAGTGGCGCGAGTGACGGGGCTCGAACCCGCGACCTTCGGCGTGACAGGCCGACGCTCTAACCAACTGAGCTACACCCGCGCATCTTGTTCTTCCGAACGTTCCGGCTGTGCCGTCCCGCCCGTGGAGCAGCGCCATTAGGCGCGGGCGTTCGGGCTGTCAACGCCCTCTTGCCCTGCCCTGACGCTTTATTTTCATCAGTCGACCAGCAACAGTGCCGGCGTCTCGATCAGCTTCTTCATGCCCTGCACAAAGCTCGCCGCATCGTGGCCATCAACCACGCGGTGATCGCAGGAAATCGAGATGTTCATCAGCTTGCGCTTGGCGATTCGTTCCCCGCCCATGCCGTCGCTGATGAACATGGGACGTTCGACGATGCGATTCGGGCCGATGATCGCGACTTCGGGACGGTTGATGACAGGCGTGGTCGCCACACCGCCGAGCGGGCCCAAGGACGTGACTGTCAGGGTCGAGCCCGAAAGCTCCTCCGAGGTCGCCTTGCCGCTGCGTGCCGCCTCGGCCAGTCGGCCGATCTCGCGGGCGAGCTGCCACAGGTTCTTGGCCTGCGCATCGCGAATCACCGGTACCATCAGCCCACTGTCGGTCTGCGCCGCCATGCCGAGATGCACCGCGCCGTAACGGGTGACGACATTCGCCTCGTCATCGTAACGCGCGTTGATCATCGGGAATTTCGGGATCACCTTGCAGATCGCGGTGATCAGCAGCGGCAGCATCGTGAGCTTGGGCTTGTCACCGCGTGCGGCGTTCAACTGCGCGCGCAGCTCTTCCAGATCGGTGACGTCGCATTCTTCGACATAGGTGAAGTGCGGAATGTGGCGCTTGGCCGCAGCCATGTTCTGGGCGATGCGCTTGCGCAGCCCGATGACCTTGATGGTCTCGTCCGCGCGGGCCTTGCCTGCCGCGCTGAAGCCGCCGTTATAAGCGAGGAAGGCGTCGAGATCGGCATGGCGCACGCGCCCGTCGGCGGCGGGCTTCACCTGCGCCAGATCGATCCCCAGATCGCGCGCACGCTGGCGCACAGCGGGGGATGCGAGGACTTTTGCTTCCGTTCGCCCTGAGCTTGTCGAAGGGCTGTCTTTTTCTTCCTGCGCCGCATCCGACGAAAAGTGCGGTGCTGCGACAGGCTCAGCACGAACGGGTTCCGAGCCTTCGGCCTGCCCCTCATCCGACACCTCGTCCTCGATCTGCTCGGCCGCCGCTTCGGCTTCGGCTTCCGAAACCTCGCCCTCGACCTCGATCACCAACAGCATCGAGCCGATGGCGATCACGTCGCCAACCTCGCCCGCGACATCCACAACCGTGCCCGCAACCGGGCTTTCGATATCGATCGTCGCCTTGTCGGTCATCACGTCGACGAGGTGCTGATCTTCCTCAACCCGGTCACCGACCTTCACGTGCCACTCGACGACTTCCGCCTCAGCCACGCCTTCGCCCACATCGGGCATCTTGAAAATGAATCTCGCCATGGCGCCGGTCAGTCCTTGAGAAGCTTGTCGATAGCCTCGCCGATGCGGACCGGGCCGGGGAAATAGGCCCATTCGAGGCTGTGGGGATAGGGCGTATCGAAGCCGGTGACGCGTTCGACCGGCGCTTCGAGGTGGTAGAAGCAACGCTCGGTGACGAGCGCTGACAATTCCGCGCCGAAGCCGGAGGTGCGGGTCGCTTCGTGGACGATCATGCAGCGGCCTGTTTTCTCGACCGAAGCCTCAATCGCCGTGATGTCGAGTGGCACCAGCGTGCGCAGATCGAGGATGTCGGCATCGACGCCCTTGGCCTCGCACACCGCCTGCGCGACATGGACCATCGTGCCATAGGCGAGCACGGTCAGCGCCTCACCTTCACGCACATGCCGCGCCTTGCCCAGCGGCACCTTGTAATAGCCTTCGGGCACCACGCTGTCGGGGTGCTTCTTCCATGGCTCCACCGGCTTGTCGTAGAAGCCGGTGAACGGGCCGTTGTAGATGCGCTTGGGCTCGAAGAAGATCACCGGATCATTGTCTTCGATGGCGGCAATCAGCAGGCCCTTGGCATCGTGGGGCGTCGCCGGGATGACGGTCTTGAGGCCCGCGACATGGGTGAACAGGGCCTCGGGCGACTGGCTGTGGGTCTGGCCGCCGAAGATCCCCCCGCCGAAGGGCGAGCGCACGGTCAGCGGCGCGATATAGTCACCCGCCGAACGGTAGCGCAGGCGCGCAGCTTCCGAGATCAGCTGGTCGAGGCCGGGGTAGATGTAGTCGGCGAACTGGATTTCCGGCACGGGGCGCAGGCCATATGCCCCCATCCCCACTGCCGCGCCGATGATCCCGCATTCCGAAATCGGGGTATCGAACACGCGGGTCTTGCCATACTTGGCCTGAAGCCCGGCCGTGGCGCGGAACACCCCGCCGAAATAGCCGACATCCTCACCCATGATGATCACATCGGGATCGCGGTCGAGCATGATGTCGAGCGCTTCATTGATCGCCTCGATCATGTTGAGGCGGCGTTCCGCGATGACCGCTTCGCCCACGCTGGCAGGGTTCTCGCTCATCCGAAGGGCCTTTCGGTGCCGAACTTGGTGATGCGTTCGCGGATCGCCTGATCGGCCTGTTCCTTGAGGTGCCAAGGCAGATCCTCGTAAACATCTTCGAACATCGTATGGAACGGGTGGTGGAGGCCATGGCCGAGGATGCCGTTCTTCTCGGCCTCCTTGGTGGTGGCCTTGACCGTTTCCGCACATTCGAGGTCCATCGCCGCGTGGCGTTCCTCATCCCATTCGCCGATCGCGATCAAGTGCTTCTTGAGGCGCGTGACGGGATCACCCAAGGGCCATTCCTCGCGTTCCTGTGCAGAGCGATAGCCGCTCGGATCGTCCGAGGTGGAGTGGCCTTCGGCGCGGTAGGTGAAGTATTCGATCAGCGTCGGCCCATGATTGCCGCGCGCACGGTTGGCGGCCCATTCGGCAGCGGCATAGCAGGCGAGCGCATCATTGCCGTCGACACGCAGGGCGGCGATGCCATAGCCCGGCCCGCGCGCGGCAAAGGTGGTGCGCTCTGCTCCGGCAAAGCCCGAGAAGCTGGAGATCGCCCACTGGTTGTTGACCACATTGAGGATCACCGGCGCGTTGTAGACCGCGGCAAAGGTGCAGGCGGAATGGAAGTCGCCCTCCGCCGTCGAACCCTCGCCCACCCAGCTCGCAGCGATCCGGCTGTCGCCCCGCGCCGCGCTCGCCATCGCCCAGCCCACCGCTTGCGGGCATTGGGTGGCAAGGTTGCCGGAGATGCTGAAGAAAGAGTGCTCCCGGCTCGAATACATGATTGGCAGCTGGCGGCCCTTCAGCTTGTCGGCGCGGTTCGAATAGATCTGGTTGATCATGTCGATCAGCGGATAGCCGCGCACCAGCAGGATGCCCTGCTGGCGATAGCTGGGGAAGATCATGTCGTCGCTGGCGAGCGCCATAGCGGGCGCGATCGAGGTCGCCTCCTCGCCGGTGCACTTCATGTAGAAGCTGGTCTTGCCCTGCCGCTGACCGCGGAACATCCGCTCGTCAAAAGCGCGCACCATCGCCATATGGCCGAGCATGGCGCGCAGCGTTTCGGGCGCGAGGCGGGGGTTCCAGGGGCCATGAGCCTGATCGTCGTCGCCCAGCACCCGGATCAGGCCATAGGCGAGGCCGGACATCTGCGAGGGATGGACGCCTTCGTCGGGGCGCGGTTGATCACCGGGTTGGCCGACGTCGAGATGCGAGAAATCGGCCCGATCACCCGGCCGATATTTCGGCTCAGGCACGTGCAACGCGAGCGCTGGCCGATTGGTGTCCGCCGGTTTCGCTGGTTCGGCCATCCTTGCGCTTTCCCCTCGCGTGACACCGGGCAGAACCGGTGCGATCATTGCTTGAATACGTATTTTTATTTCAACGTCGTCAAGCGGTCAAGCACGGCGCGGGTGGTGCCGCTAAACCGCAACAGGCGCGCTGATCGGGGGTAGCGGCGCGTAATCATGCACCACGAAATCATCGATGGTATATTCGAATATTGTTTGGGGTGTCCGCGTGATCTCAAGCGTCGGGTGGCCCTGCGGCTGACGCGCGAGCTGTTCCTCGATCAGATGCGCGTGGTTGAGGTAAAGGTGGACGTCCCCGCCCATCCACACCAGCTCGCCCGGCTGCATCCCCACCTGCTGCGCGATCATTCGCGTGAGGAGCGCGGCCGACCACAGGTTGAACGGCAGGCCCAGTGCGACATCACAGCTGCGCTGATAGAGCAGGCAGTTGAGCCGCGCCTCATCGCCTTCCCCAGCGACATGGAACTGATAGGTCTTGTGACACGGGGGAAGCGCCATGCGGTCAAGCTCGGCGACGTTCCAGCCTTCGATGATATGGCGGCGGCTGCCCGGGCTGGTGCGCAAGGATTCGATCACCGCGGCGATCTGGTTGATACCCTCGCCTTTCTCGTAAAGCCCGTCGGCGCGGTAGCGATAGGTTGGCCAATCGACCCACTGCTTGCCGTAAACCGGCCCAAGATCGCCCCAATTGGCCGCGAAGACTTCGTCTTCGGCGATTCGCTGGACGAAATCATCGAGGGCGATCGGATCGCCCGTCTCGCGCACATAGCGCGCATGGGGCCATTCATTCCAGATCTTCACCCCTTGCAGTACCAGCGGACGAATGTTGGTTGACCCGGTCAGGAACCACAGCAACTCGCGCGTCGCGGTTTTCCAATAGACCCGCTTGGTCGTGAGGAGGGGCATCGCGCCACCCGCCAGATCGAATCGCAGCATGGCTCCGCACACCGACCGCGTGCCGATCCCCGTGCGGTCGACCCGCTCGCTCCCGGTTTCCCAGATCGCACGCATCAGATCGAGATATTGCTGCTCGGGATGCGGCAAGGCGGTATCATTGAGAGGAATCGCAGCGCTGGCCATGCGTGGCATCATAAGCCGCAATTGCCCGCTTGCCACCCTCGTCTTCCACACCTATAGGGCGCGCCTTGCCTCGACCCGCGTGGTGCTTTTGCCCAAGCGGGACCGACACGGTCGGGGAGTAGCTCAGCCTGGTAGAGCACTGTCTTCGGGAGGCAGGGGCCGGAGGTTCGAATCCTCTCTCCCCGACCAATTTCGCCAATCACGGCGCTTAGCCCCGCGCCAATCCGCCTTTTTCCTCTTGCTGAGGAAACGGGTCGGTTGGCGTTGTGGTTGCGTGCGACCGGACTTGGTTGCGCGGTCCTGATCCGAGTGATCTCTCACCCCTTTCAGAGCGCAGTCCCGCCTGCGGGCCAAAGGCTCAGCGCTTGGTCACGTTCGCGTTGTGTGGGCTGGCGCAGGATGTTGAGCGTGTCGTCTTGCCATGCCACTATCCCCAGCGCGGCGAACTGTTCCAGCCAGCCTGCCATCGGCCAGAACCCGCGCTTGTCGTGGAACCGCCGCGCATTGGCGACGATATCGTCGAGATGTTGCAACGGCGGATCGAACGTCGGGTGATATTGGTGGCAGGCCAGCGCGCCGCCGAGGAAACAGAGTGGCAGTCCGGCATCGCGCGCGGAAAAACCGAAATCGGTGTCTTCGGCACCGTAGCCTGTGAAACGCTCGTCAAACCCGCCGATCCGCTGAAATGCGCTGCGGCGGATGGCAAAGGCGAGCGACCAGAACAGTCCGGGATTGTCGACCTGCTCCAGCCCTTCTGCGGGAAAGGGGCGGACGGGGTGGACGGCACCCTTGGCGAGCAATGTCGCCTCGTCCCACGCACCTGACGCATCGCCCGACCCGAGATACCGCACCTCTGCGCAGACAAGCCGGTCGTGCGCGCCGATCGCGTCCGAAAGCATACCCAGACAATCGCGCATCGGGATGCAATCGACATCGAGGAACACCAGCCGTTCGCCCTTGGCGCAGGCGGCAGCATGGTTGCGCGCTTGCGCCAGCGGGAGGCCATCGGTCTCCAGATGCTCGAACCGCACCAGCGGATGCTGCCCCGCAAGGCGCAACGGTGTGTCGCTCATGTCGACCACGATGACCTCGTCTGGCTGTACAGCGCTGCGCGCCACACCCTCCAGCAGGTTGACCAGATGGTCCGTCCGGTTGCGGACAAGGGTGAGGACGGAGAGGCTCATCGCCGCTCCCATAGATCGAGGCGGTAGCGTTCATGCCGCTCGGCAAGGCAGGGCAGGAATTGCCCGGATGTACCCTGCTCGAGCGCCCTTACCGCTTCGTCAGCCGTGCAGGGGTAATCGGTTTCGCCGGTGTAGTGCACCAGCACCACGCGCCCACCCGGAACAAGGTGGTCCGCCAGCCAATGCGCCGCCCGGGAAAGGTCAGCGGCGCCCCAGTAATAGGCGACCTCGGACACCACGCACAGGTCGAACAACCCTGCTGGGGATTCGGCGGGGAAGCCCATCCGTGCCCATTCGATTCCTGACTTAGGCCCCACCCGTTGCTGAGCGCGGGCGAGCGCCGTCTGGCTGATGTCGATCGCCAGCAACTGATCGCACAGAGGATGGAGCCGTGAAGTCAGCACACCATGCGCGCAGCCAATTTCAAGCCCTGATGCATAGCGGCGGTCAGCCAGTGCTTCGATGGTCCGGTCGAACTTGCGCCGCTCATATTCGCTGGTGGCGAGATCCCACGGATCTGCATCGGCCGTGAAGATGCCTTCGAAATAGTCGGCCCCGAGGGTGCGTGCGCCGCTCATCTTGGCCAATGCACTGCGATGAGCTGGTCAGCGGGGGGCATCCGCCGCATCGGCTTCGGCAGGCGGAACCCCTCGCCCATGCTCGGTGTGAGTTGACTACGATGCGCGCCGAGCGCGCGGCGGCGCAAGCCATTCGGCATCGAAGGCGTTGCGAACCGCGTCCCGCGGGAGGCCGGTTCATGCCAGACCGAATAGGTGAAAATCTGCAAAGCGCGCCGCGATCGGTCGCAGGCAGCGAGCGCGAGCTGGAAAGCCGCAACATGATCGCAGTGCCTATCCCCCGGGTCTGACACCGCGAGCGCATCAATCCGGCGGGTACGGATCATGGTTCCCAGTCGCCGCGCCGACCGGCCAAACGCCCTGCTCGCTTCATGGCTCGGCTTGCCGTCGGCCCATCCCAACCAGTCAATCGGGACCAGGCGTTCGGCAAGCAAACCCACCGCGCGCCGTGCTTCGCGCCTGCGGACAGCGCGCAGGTGTGGTGTGCCTTGGGGATGCGATCCGCCGCCGTCGGTGAGAAAGACCACCCCGCCCAGCCGATCGCGCGACGCCGCGTGATGGATCAACGCGCCCGCCCCGAGCGTCTCGTCATCGGGATGCGGCGCGATCACGAGCCACCGCGCACCGCGCCATGGGCTGCGCGCAAGCATGGCCGCCCTCATGGCAATGAGCCGGGCAGCGCAAACTCGCGCGCCAGAATGTCTTTGGCCGCCTCGTCGCGGGCGTAATCCGGGCCTGCCTGCCGCAGATAGAGCGATAGATCGCGCGCAATCTTGTCCGCGCGCTGGCCATCAAAGGCGCTGCGGGTGCCGAGAATGCGGGCAGCGGTCTCGATCGCAAGGAGGCCGGCATCCTCCGTCATGCCGCGCGCAATGCGGGCGGTGGTGATGGCGTCGTCTGTCTCCGTGGCGGCTTTCCGGGCGGCTTCCTCGACCCAGAACCGCGCATTGCGGGCGGCGACATAGGCCTTGGCAAAGCGCTGACGCAGGATCGCGTCTTCGCGAGCCTTGGGATGCATGCCCCGCGCCGTCTCCGCGATCAGGGCCTCGATGCCGCCCAGCTGCACTGCGCAGAACCGCCACGCTCCGGCCGTGAAGCGCGGTTCGCGGTCATATTCGCCCGCCTCGCCAAGCAGCATGGCATCGGTCACGGCCATGCCTTCGAGGTCATAGCTCCCGCTGACACTGGCCCGCATCCCGCGCACCCGCCAGCCTGACAGATCGCTCCGCTCAGGATCATTGGCGCAGACGATGACAAGACGGCGCGCTTCGCCTTCGCTGCTTGCGGTTACCACCGACCAGTCGATCCCGCCTGCGCCGCTGGCGAAGCTCTTAGCGCCAGTCAGCCGGAGGCTTTCCGAGCCTTGGAACCGTACACCCGGGGGTGGTTCGCTCGCCCATACGCCGAACCATGCGCCGCGCGCCAATTGCTCGCGCAGCCACTGCGTCTGCGATGCCGAGCCATACCAGCGAAACAGCAGCAGCGCATTCACATGGCCTTCGAACAGGCGCCCGACGCTGAGGTCGCCGTGCCCCACCTCGGCCAGAGCCGTCAGCATGTGGGCGTTGCAAGCTTCCTCATCGGCAAACGCCTGACCGCCAGCCTCAGGCGGCGCAAAGCGGCGGTGCAGGCCGCGGGCGACGAGCATGTCGAGACTGTCCGATGGGAAGCGCGAAACGGCGTCATAGCGCTCGCCCAGCCGCGCCAAATCGTCTGACAGACTCACTGCCGGATTATCACGGGGTCTGGGAATGGCGGTCATGATCGGGCCTCTCGCAGGGCATGGGGTGCTTGGGTGCATTGTTCGAGCCAGCGGGCGACCCGCGCCGCTCCGTCCCTGACCCGAAGCGCGGGCGGGCGCCGATCCGGCTGACGCTCGGCCGCTGCGATGACCAGCCGCCAATGGTTCCCCTCAGGCCAGATCGCGGGCACAATCGCAGCATCAAGCGCGGCGAGCCTTTGGGCTTTGATCGCTTGCTCATCAAAAGCACGGGGCTCGGGAAAGCAGATAAAGGGCCGCTCATGCGAGAGGACGGCGCTGACCAGCCCGTCGCCCGCCGCCCCGATGACGACGCCCGCGCTGGCAATCTCCGCATCGGCGCCTGTCACCCATCCAGCGAACTCGAGATTATCCGGTATTCTTGCTGGCGCGATGGCAGGCCCAATCACCCGCCACTGCCGGTCCGGCACCGCAGCAGCGGCTTCGGCCCATCGTGCACCGTCAGCCGCCTCGCCGCCCCGCCCCGCCACGACGAGTACGCGGCCAGGATCTGCACTGCGCGCGTCTCCCGCAGAAACGATCCCACTGGCGTAAAAGGTCTTCTGCTTCACCCAACCTGGGGTGGCCCTATCATCCAGCGGTTCGGCAAAGGGTGCGAGCAGCGCCTGCGCCGATCCAAACACATCGCGGTGTGGCGGATCGCTGCGTCTGCCGCTCAAGCGAACATAGACCACCGGGACGGAGGCCAGGCGTGCGAGCATCGCGACCTCGACCGACACGTCGACGATCATCAGATCGGGCTGAGCGTCCGCAATCCACTTGGCGATCAGCGCAACCCGATCGCGCACGCCCTTGTGGTGCAGCGGAGCGTAGTGCAGCGCGGACGGCCGTGTGGCCCCATCCCGCCCATCGAACTGGCCATGCGGCAGGCGATCATCGGGCAGGTCAAGACAAGGTATTCCATTCAACCGGTCGCCCAGCCCTGTGCCGATCAACATCATCGACCCGCGATAGGCAGCTGCAATCGCGGCGGCGCGCTGTCTGTGGCCTTCGCCCTGATGGTGGACATAGTATCCGATCATGCCGCCGATGCTCGCACTCGCTGAGGCAGAGCCATGTCGCAGGGCATGGGGGGCAGCTTGGCTTCGGCCAGCATCAGCTCACCGGGCCCAAGCGCTCGGCGCATCGCGCGGCGCCACAGCGCGCGGGATTGCCAGTGGTGGAATGCCGGAACCTTGGGGTCTATGCCGTCCGCCCCGGCAACAAGCCAACCGCGCAGCTCCTCTGCCATGCCACCATTCGCCCTGCCCTCAGGCCGCGCAGACGTGCGGGTCCAGATGGTCGGCGGATGAATGAGCTCGCCGCCCACGGCAACCGCCGCCGCCACCAGCGCGCGGTCTTCACCTGACGGGATCGTTGGAACGCCCCCCGCGGCGCGATACAGCCCGACCGTCAGCGCGAGGCTCGCGCCGGTGTGATCTCCGTGGCGGGGCGGCAAATCCCACGCAACGGGATCGACCGCATCCTCGATTGTGCGAACCTTGCTCCAGTAATCGTCAAAGCGGTGGCGCAAATCGAACAGCAGAGGCCATGTGTCGGCCTCCCTCTCGTCAAGTTCGATGCGTCCGCCAACGATTCGCAATGGACCTGCACTCGCTAGGTTGGCTTCGAGCCAGTTCGCAGGCGGGCGGCAATCCGCATCGGTGCTGACGAGCAACGCATCGTCATCATTCAGCCATTCAGCGCCAAGTTCCATCGCTGCCCGCCGCGCTGATCCGGCATGAGCCTGTTCCGGCGCGAATTCACAGTTCAGCAGCTTGAGCCGCAAGCGCCCATCGGTCTTCGCAGCCGCCGCCTGCGCCGCCTCGGCACTCCCGTCGGCCGAATTGTTGACGCACAAGGCCACATTGATCGGCGACGGCAAGGTTTGATGCGCCAAGGCCGCAAGCAGCACCGGCAATCGCTTCGCCTCATTGCGGGCCGGGACACAGACGACGACCGGCCGCGTCATGCGCTGAGAGCCAACGCCGCTTCGCGATCTGGCTGCTGTGCGAGATCCGCCGTCCGGCTGGTCAAGCGGCGATAAAGCTGCTCGTAGCAATCGACCATGCGGTGTGCATTGCAATGCGCCTCAGCCCGGCGGCGGCAGGCAGCGCGATCAATGGTCAGCGCGGCGCGAATGGCGGCGGCAAGGCTTGTCACATCATCCGGCTCGGCCAAGGCACCACAGGTCTCATCAACGATCGCCGGGATCCCGCCCCGGCGAAACGCGGCAACCGGTGTGCCGCACGCCAGTGCCTCGGCCACGACGAGGCCGTAGGGCTCCTCCCAGCACGGGGTGCATAGCGCAACGCTGGCACCACCGATCAGTTTGGCGAGATCGCGGTGCGCCAGATGACCAACGTAGGTGACATCATCGCCCAGACGGGGAAGGATCCGCTCGCTGTAATAGGCGGGGTTGGAACGGGGCCCGGCAATCCTGAGTGGCAAACCAACCGCGCGGGCGGCATCTATGGCGAGGTGCAGTCCCTTTTCCGGGACGATCCTTCCATACCACACGAGATAGCGATCAGCGGCAGCCTGTGGGCTAAAGGGGAAAAGATCGAGGTCGATCCCGTTGGGGATGACACAGTCGACAGCTGTGACGCTCTGCCACAGATCGGCAGTCGCCTGGGAAACCGCGACGAGGTGGTTCGAATTGCGGCTCAGCCTGACGCCGCTTTCCAGCCAGCAGAACGGCGGGGTGTGCAGCGTGGTGACCGTCGGCGCACGCAAAGTCGCAGCCATCGTCAGCGGGAGATAATGCAGCGAATTGTTATGGATGATGTCGAAAGACCGCGTCTGCAAATCGGTCATCAGGCGCAGATAGGCGTGGTGTTCGCGAAAGAAAGCGACATTCCCCGCTTCCGCAAGGCCGGTTTCCAGAAGCGATGTTTCCTCGCAAATCGCCTCCATCCCCAGCGCCGGATCGGACGCAAGCGACGCAAACAACGTCACATCATGGCCGCGCTCGCGCAGCGATTTGGCGAGCAAATGGGTATGCATTTCGAGGCCGCCGGCGAAGGGCTCGGCAATCGCGTATTTGAGATGTGCGATGATCGCGATCTTGAGCATGGAGCCTCTGGGGGTTGAGCGGCCTAAGCTCAGAACCATGGGCCCTATGAACGGTGCTGTCCCTAACTCCCGAAATGATCATGCGTTTGGAACACCAGGACCCTGTGCCCTGCTGCGCAGCAGGACGCGGACGCGGCGGCAGGCAAAGGCCTTGGTGGTATCACCGAGCCCGGCACTGGCGGGTCAAGTCTGGATGGCCACGAAGGGTCTCCCGGATGTTGGAGACCGAACAGCCTGCGGCGCGAGGCGCGCTCATCGCGAAGTGTCAGCGAACCGACATGACGAATCGCACGTTGGCGAAAAGGCAAGTCGATCCGCACCCGTCGCCGCCGTCGTCCCATCCAGCGCAATGGTTAATGAGAATCGCTCAGCGTCCGACTTTATCGACATTCGAGCCGCGAAACGATGCGCGGCCGACGGGCTATCTTATCCGTTTCTGCGCGCGGAATGCTTGGCCAAACGCGGCCCCTGAAACGAAAAAAGCCCCGGTTTCCCGAGGCTTTCTTCTATGTCTGACGGAGCCGTCTTAGCGGCTGCCAAACATGTGCGTGATCCAACCCCACATAAAATACACTCCTATCAGCGCTAAAAGCTGTAGGAGGTGTTTAACACATTATTAACCTTAATCAACCGTAAATTGCGATGCGCCCTCCGCCCATCATTGCGAGAAGTTCGGCCATCGGAATGGCACGCGAGAACAGATAGCCTTGCGCCTGATCGCAGCCCATCGCCTTGAGCGCTGCGGCAACCGAGATGTCCTCAACGCCTTCGGCGACGACGACCTTCCCGAGCGAATGCGCAATCTCGATCGTGGCACGAACCACCGCGCGGCTTTCCTCGGATGTGGCCATGTGCTGCACGAAGCGCTTGTCGATCTTGAGTTCGGAACTCGGCAGCTTCTCGATATATTCGAGATTGGATTGGCCAGTGCCGAAATCGTCGATCGACAGGCCGATGCCACGCGCCTTGAGCGCCGCGATCTGCGGAGAAATCCGGTCATCTTCAAGCTTGGCGGTTTCGGTCAGCTCCAGCGTCAAATTCTCGGGCGGGAAGGCAAAGCGACCCAGCAAGGTCATGATATCGAACAGCAGGTGCGTATCCGACAGGCTCTTGGCCGACATATTGACCGCCAGCTTGAAGCGCGGATCCAGCGCAATCGCCTGCTTGCCCTCGAGCAATGCCTGCTCCATCACAACCAAGGTAAGCTCATTGATGCGGTCGCCCGCCTCGGCTGCGAGCACCAGTTCTTGCGGATTGACCGGCTCCTCACCCTCGGGTTGCCAGCGAATCAGGGTTTCCGCACCGACGATCCGACCTGAGGCCAGGTCGATCTTGGGCTGGTAGGCCACGCCGATGTCGCGGTCGCGCAGGCCCTTTTCCAGCACCTTGATCAGTTGAAGTCGATTATTGCGCGCTTCGAGATACGCAGCGTCGTTGATGATGAAACGCACCCCGCGGTTGGCGGCTTCGTCTGCCGCCTGCATCGCTTTCTTGATGCGCGAGGCGACCGGCAGGTCGTGATTGGTGTCGATCCCGAGCGCAGGAGCGCTGTTGGATGACTGCCAGTCATAGCTGATCGCGGTCTTGAGCATCATGGCAAGCCCATCGGCATGGCGTTCGAGCTCACCATTCTCCATGCGCGGCGCGAGCCAGACCAGCAGGTCCCGCTCGAACGCGACATCGCCGACTTCGCCCGGCCCCTTCACGTAAGCGATCAGCGTGTTTACGAATTCCCCGATCTCGCGTGCGGTCCATTCTTCCGAGAATTCGGCGAGATTGGCGATCTTGAGCGCGTAGACGTCGCGCTCCTCGCTCGGGCGATCCGAGGCGATCGCCGAGGTCGTCATCGCATCAACATCACTACTGTAATACCTGCGATTGATCCGCTGGAAGCCGATAGCGGCAGCCCCCATGGCAAGCAAAGCGGACATGATATCGATATTGACCGTGAATTCGTCGAGCACGAATGTCCCGATCAGCAGCCCGAACGATGTAATCAGCAAGGACTTAGATGCCCGCCGCCGGCTCACCACCTGCACCGCCATGGCGAGCGTAGCCAGGAGCATCGCCGGATACCACATCATGTCAAGCGGGACGCCGCGCTTCAATGTGTGCGCACCCAGAACATGAAAATAGGAGCCCGGCACTTTCGTGTTCGGGCGGAACGGCAAGAAGTAGTAGTCGCTCGATCCGAAGAAGGCTTGCCCGATCACCACATTTTTACCGCGCAACTCGGCCGCAGGGACGCGGCCATTCATCACATCGACATAGCTGAATGTGGGAACGCTCGAGGCATCGAAGGCGGTGTCGGGCCGATACTGTCGCTCCGGCCCCTGATATTCGGCAAGGACGGCAGAGATAGATCCCTCCTTCTTGCCACCGAGGTCGATCGAGGTCGGGAAGATCACCGACAGACCGAAAAGATTGGCGCGCCCATTCATCGCTGCGAGATTGACGGTCTTGCGGAATTCCGGGAGCGGCGCGATCTCGTCGACCCGCTGGAAGCCGATATCGCTTGCCGGGACAACGCCCAGCCACACCTTGCCCCTATGACGCGCCAGCATATCGGCAAACATCGCGTCGGATTTCGGCGTTTCGGGATCGGCATGCGCGCGGTCGAACACCACCCGGCGCACGCCGGAAGCGATCAGTGTATCGACAACCTTGGTATCTTGCGCCCGGTTGGGAAGGTTGCGCTTGTTGGCGGCAAGTGTCTTGTCGTCGATCGCGATCATCACGACATCGCGCGGCGCGGGGCGGGACCGCAACTCTGCACGTGCGGCGCGGTAGACATCTTCCAGCGGCAGCGGAAGCTCGATAACAGACGACACTACCCCGAACAGAACGGCCAGAATTGCGACTTTGGTGCGTTTGCGGCGCAGCAAGGCGGCACCCGAACGCTGCGCAAGTTCTTGCTTGAATCCAGCGACTTCCTCGCCGGCCAAGCCGAACTTGCGCCGTATCGTGTCGGCCAGAAACTGAAGCTTTCCGAACATCAAACGCGCATTCCCGAGGGCAAAGTCAAGCTTGTCCCTAGGATACGTTGGTTAATTCATCGCAAACGA
This sequence comes from Erythrobacter sp. W302b, assembly GCF_046452395.1. Taxonomy (NCBI): domain Bacteria; kingdom Pseudomonadati; phylum Pseudomonadota; class Alphaproteobacteria; order Sphingomonadales; family Erythrobacteraceae; genus Erythrobacter; species Erythrobacter sp. W302b. The sequence goes on from NZ_JBKFDH010000001.1 coordinate 1,403,237, forward strand.
AAGCCGCAGCACTGACCCAAGTACCTGCGCATCCGGCGCATCAGATCACCCGGTCGGACAGAAAGCCAAGCGCAATCGTCAGACTGCCGAGCCCAATCGAGAGGTGCCAGCGCAGCCGCAGAAAGTCTGGCGCAGCATAGCCAAGCGCCCGGTCGATCAGCGGCGAACCAAGGATGAGCGCCCCCAGATAGAACAGCGCGGGGCCGGGCCATTCCCAGCCAAACGTCCAGGGGAGGAACAGCGCGAGGGTCAAGAGACTTGGCATGACAGCGATCACATAGGCGCCCGTGGTCGCGCGGCCGCTGGCGAGCGCCTGACCCCACCACACCCCGCCCAGAAAGCTGAAGATCGCCGCAGCATAGGCAAACCCGCCTGCGAGCGCAGAATAGCGCCATTCGTGCCCCATGAGGATCAACGCGATGCAGATGATCTGTGGCAATAGCCCGGCATAACCCAAGGCGCGGGCGGCTGGGGAAAGCGAAGCGGGAGAATGTGGTGTTGCTGCGTCCATGGCGGCTCAAACCCTGCCAAGCGTTGCGGTTCCCGATCCTCTTGCGAGCCACGCCGGTTTGCGCCACCACTCAGGGCCATGAACATCTTCGATCTCAGCGGCACTGCGGCCATCATCACCGGCGGCAATGGCGGGCTTGGCCTCGCCATGGCGCGCGGGCTGGCCAGGGCGGGCGCACACGTTTCAATTCTGGCGCGCAATGCGGACAAGAACGCCGCCGCGGTCGAGACGTTGCGCGGGCTTGGTGATGGCGATGTCATTGCCCTCACCTGCGATGTGACCGAAGAGGAGGATGTCGCTGCCGCAATCGAACGCACGCTCGGCGCGTTCGGGCGGATTGATGCCTGCTTTGCCAATGCCGGGATTTCGGGTGCGGGCACCGCTATTCCTGACATCACGGCGGCGGGCTGGGATCACACGATGGCGGTGAACACGCGGGGCGCGGCGCTGGTATACAAGCATGTCACCCGTCACATGATTGATCGCGCCGCGCAGGGCGATCCGGGCGGCAAGCTGATCGCGACCTCATCGGGCCAGTCGATCATGGGCGTCAACCGCTCGTCCGATTATGCCGCCTCCAAGGCCGCGCTCAACGGGCTGACACGCGCCGCCGCCTTCGAACTGGCGCGCTATCAGATCACCGCCAATGCCCTGCTGTTTGGCTTCTACGAAACCGACATCACCGCCAAGGCCGATCCCAAATTCGCGGCATGGATGGCCAAGCGCATCCCGCTGCGCCGTCCGGGCGATCATGCGGGGCTCGAAGGCCTCGCCGTGTTCTTCGCCTCGCCGCATTCCGATTACATCACCGGGCAGTGTCTCCCGGTCGATGGCGGGCTGAGCATTTCCTAGTTGCGTATGCGCTGAGCGGTATCATTTCCGGTGGAACGCAGGCGCGCCCGAGCCGTTGCCCGCGAAAGCCTCTCGCAATTGGAACACCCCTCCTCGTGGCCGACGACGACATTCCCGACTTTGACACGCCCCCCCAAGACAAGCGCCGCCAGCGCGCCGTTCCTGCGGGGCGGATCGCGCGGTTCGGCACGTTCGGACGGCTGGTTGGCGGCGTGGCAAGCGGGATGGTGGCCGAAGGCGCACGCCGGATCGCCAGCGGCGAGGGGATCAATGCCCGCGACCTGATCCTCACGCCCGGCAATGTCCAGCGGATGACCGATCGCCTGTCCCACCTGCGCGGCGCGGCGATGAAGATGGGGCAGATGATCAGCCTGGATGCGGGCGATTTCCTGCCCGAGGAATTGTCCAAGATCCTCGCCACCTTGCGCGATCAGGCCAATTTCATGCCGACCAAGCAGCTCGATGCCGTGCTGCGCGCCGAATGGGGGCCGGATTGGCGCAAGCAGTTCCGCTGGTTCAACCCCCGGCCTATCGCCGCGGCCTCCATCGGTCAGGTCCACAAGGCCCTCACCCGCGATGGCGAGGAGCTGGCGATCAAGGTGCAATATCCGGGCGTGGCCAGAAGCATCGATTCCGATGTCGACAACGTCATGACGCTGCTCAAGGTCGCAGGCTTTGCTCCGCCCGAACTGGAAATGGGCAAGCTGATGGCGGCGGCCAAGCAGCAGCTGCATGAGGAAGCCGATTACAAGCGCGAAGGCGAGCAGATGGCACTCTATCGCGAGCGGCTGGCCGACACGCCGGGCTTTGTGGTGCCCAAGCTTCACGAAGGCCTGACCCGCGGCTCGATCCTTGCCATGAGCTTTGAAGACGGGGTGAGCATCGAGGAACTCGGCAACGAGCCGCCGGAACGCCGCGACGCGGTGTTTGGCCGGTTGATCCGGCTGGTGGCGCGCGAATTGTTCGAATTCGGCGTGATGCAGACTGATCCCAACTTCGCCAACTTCCGCTATCGGCGGGAGACAGGTGAGATCATCCTGCTCGACTTCGGGGCCTGCCGCCCGGTCGACCCGATGGTGTCCAACGGCTATCGCAAGATGCTCGCCGCCGGCCTGCGCGGCAATGCCGAAGAGGTTCTCACCGCCACCATCGAAGCCGGTTTCATGATGCCGATTGTGGCGGAAAAGCACCCCGAGCGGGTGAACCGCATGATCGATATCGTCATCAACGAAATGCGCGCCGATGCGCCCTTTGACTTCGGTGACCGGGCCTTCATCCCGCTGCTGCGCGAGGAAGGTTGGGCAATCGCGCAGGACAAGGACACCTGGGCCTTTCCGCCGATCGAGACGCTGTTCGTGCAGCGCAAGGTAAGCGGCACCGCACTGCTCGGCGCGCGGTTGAAGGCCAAGGTCAATATTCGGCGGATCACCGAAGAGGTTCTGGCGACCACCGCGCCGCTTCCCGCAGCCGCAGCCTAGGCTGGGCCGCACCCCGCGTGGCCCATGCGTCCTGCACACGTCGATCTTTGCTAATCTTCCTAACACTGACCAACAAAGTTACATGTTTTGCATTAAACCAAGGTGATAGGGCGTGGACAGGCATGATATTTTATACTAACGCCCGCCAATGCATGGGGGATTTGAGCATAGGGTCGGCGTCTTGTTCGTGTGTCTGGGCAATATTTGCCGGTCACCGCTGGCGGAGGGTGCGTTCCGCGCAGCCGCGCTGGAACGACAGCTTTCGGTTCATGTCGATTCCGCAGGAACCGCGTCCTTTCATGTCGGGAGCCAGCCCGATCCGCGTGCCATCGCCGTTGCCAGTGTGAATGGCATCGACATCACCGAGCAATCGGCACGGCAGATCACGCGGGATGATTTCTACCGGTTCAGCCACATCATCGCGATGGATCGCGCCAATCTCGAAGGTCTGCGCGCCCGCGCACCGCGCGATGGCACGGCCACTTTGGCGATGCTGATGGACGCGGTCGATGGTCGCCGGGGCGAGCCCGTGGCCGATCCCTATTATGGCGATACCGCCGCATTTGAGGAAGCGTGGCGCATGATTGCGCTCGGCACAGGCGCCTGGGTCGACCGCTTCATCCGCGAAAGCGTGCAACAGCGGGTCTAGCCACCCCGCAGCAACTGCACTCCCCAGTCGCGCTCGAACAGATAAAGCAGAATCCGCGCCGCCTCCCCGCGCGGGCTGGTGAGCCCGCCATCGCGCTCCATCAGCAACCGGGCATCGCCGTGCGCGATCGGCAAGAGGCGCTGCATCTGTTCCAGATTGGCGATCCTGAACGCCGCCTCGCCCGATTGCCGCGTGCCCAGCAACTCGCCGCCGCCGCGCAGGGCGAGGTCTTCCTCAGCGATTCGGAACCCGTCCTGCGTCTCGCGCATCAGGGCGAGCCGCGCGCGACCCGTTTCGGACAGCGCACTGCCGCGCAGGAGCAGACAGGTCGATTTTTCCGCCCCCCGACCGACCCGACCGCGCAGCTGGTGAAGCTGGGCAAGGCCGAAGCGTTCGGCCTGTTCGATCACCATCAATGTGGCTGACGGCACGTCCACCCCGACCTCGATCGCCGTGGTCGCCACCAGAAGCCGCGCCGCACCGCTGGCGAAGCGTTCCATCGCCGCATCCTTGATCTCGGGACGGAGCTGGCCGTGGACGAGCACCACTGCCTCGCCAAACCGCTCCTTCAGCGCGGCATAGCGCGCTTCGGCCGCGGCGATGTCCGCAAGATCGGGCACGCCGTCGATCTCGCGCACCATCGGGCACACCCAATAGGCCTGTTGCCCGCTTGCGAGATGGCGTTCGACCCCGGCAACGACCTCGTCCATCCGGTCTTGCGGCACCACGCGCGTGTCAATCGCCTGCCGCCCGGGGGGCAATTCGTCGAGCCGGCTCACGTCCATCTCGCCATATTGCGCCAGCGTCAGCGATCGCGGGATCGGGGTCGCGGTCATCGCCAGCGTATGCGGCGCACGCCTGCCTTTGGCCGCGAGCGCCAATCGCTGCGCCACGCCAAAGCGATGCTGCTCGTCGATCACCACCAGCCCCAGATCGCGGTAATTGACCGTGTCCTGAAAGATCGCATGGGTGCCGACCAGCATCTGGATCGAACCGTCCATCAGCCCCATCAGGATCGATTCGCGCTCCCGCCCCTTCGCGCGGCCGGTCAGCAAGGCGATCTCGACCCCCGTCGGCCCAAGCATCTTGCGCAAAGTCTCGAAGTGCTGTCGGGCCAGAATCTCGGTCGGCGCGAGCAAGGCTGCCTGCTTTCCCGATTCCACCGCGATCAGCATCGCGTTGAGCGCCACCACCGTCTTGCCCGCCCCGACATCGCCTTGCAGCAGCCGCAGCATCGGCGCTTCCTGGGCCATGTCGCCGGCGATCTCGGCAATCGAGCGCGCCTGCGCGCCCGTCAGCGCGAAGGGCAGTTGCAGCTTGGCGCGCAGGCTCCCGTCACCCGCCAAGGCTTGCCCGCGTCTCCGCCGCCCCTCCGCCTTGACCAGCAGCAGCGCAAGGCTGTTCGCCAGCAACTCGTCGTAGGCGAGCCGGTCGAGCGCCCTGGCGTCGGTGGTCTCATGCCCCAACCGCAGCGCATCGGCCCAGGCAGGCCAACCCGCGCGCTCCCGCTGCCCGGGTTCGATCCATTCGGGCAGCACCGGAAGGCGGGTGAGCGACTGCCGGACGAAATCGGCAATCCGTGGCTGAGTCAGCCCTTCCGAGAGGCGATAGACCGGCTCGCTGAGGCGGCCCATATTGGCGGCACTTTCCGCCTCGATATGATCGGGGTGAACGATCTGGAGCATGTCTCCATAACGGTCGAGCCGCCCGGCCACCCAGCGCTTCTCACCCACCGGCACAAGCTTCTTCGCGCTGTAGGCCGCCTTGCCGAACCACGTCAGCGCGCAGACATTGCTCACCGCATCCTGCGCCAGCACCCGGTACGGCCCGCGGCTTCCCGCACGCGGGGCGCGGTGTTCGATCGCGGTGAGCGCGATGATGACCTGCTCGCCCTCGCTGCCGGAGTCGAGATCGGCAATCGCTTGGCGACTGACGAAGCGCTCGGGCAGATGATACGCGACATCCTTGACCCGCGTCAGGCCAAGCCGTTCGAGCGGCTTCATCAGCTTCGGGCCGACGCCTTCCAGCGTCGTGACTTCGGCGAACAGCGGATTGAGAGCCTCAGGGCGCATGGATAACCACTACCACCCAATTCTCGTCATTGCGAGGAGCCGAAGGGGACGCGGCAATCCATGTTCCACCGTTGCAGGATGTGGACAGGTCCGTTCATGGATCGCCGCACCTTCGGCTCGCAATGACGAGTTGAAGGGTAGCGGGCGCAACGCTAGACGACCCCCATGACCGACACGCCCTCTTTTGATCAACGTCTCGCCCGCGCCAAGTTCCGCGCATGGCACCGCGGCACGCGTGAGGCCGATTACATGATCGGCGGCTATTTTGATCGCTACCACGCAACCTGGGGCGAGGCCGAACTCGCGTGGTTCGAAGCCCTGCTCGACGAGGATGACGTCGATGTGATGGCCTGGGCGCTGGGTTCACAACCGCCACCGGAGCATTTGGCGGGCGATTTGCTGGTAGTGATGCAAAAGCTCGATTACGTCGACATCCCGCGCTGACAGGGCCTGCGCGGGAACCCTTCGGTCTCGCGCCGCTTGACTGGAAACCTATGCCCGATCTCAACCGCATCCTCGCGGCCCGTGAACCGCTGACCCTCGCCTCGCTCCCCCGCGGGAGCCTGCCGTTGGTGCTGTCCGATCTGGCGCGGGCGGCCAAGCGCCGGGCGGTGTTCGTCGCGCCGGACGATGCGGCCATGCGGGCCGCAGCTGAAGCGGCGCGCTTCTTCGCGCCGGAGATCGAGGTAATCGCCTTTCCCGCGTGGGACTGCTTGCCCTATGACCGGGCGAGCCCCGCGCTGACGATCAGTGCCGAACGACTGGCTGCGCTGCACCGTTTACAGCAACCGGGCAGTGCGCAGCAATTGCTGGTGACCACGGTCAACGCCCTGCTGCAACGGGTGCTCACCCCCTTCCGGGTGCGCGAGAGCGTGCGCGAATTCCGTGTCGGCACCACCATCGGGCACGAAAGCCTCGCCGCACTGCTTGTCCGGCAAGGTTACAGCCGCACGGATACGGTGATCGACCACGGCGAGTTCGCCGTGCGCGGGTCGATTGTCGACATCTTCCCCTCCAGCCTTGATTCCGGGCTCAGGCTCGACTTCTTCGGGGACGAGCTGGAAAGTCTGCGCCTGTTCGATCCTGCCACGCAGCGCACCGTGGAGCGGATCGACGAACACCTGCTGCTCCCCGCCTCCGAAGCGCTGCTCGACGAGGAAAGCATCAAGCGGTTCCGCAGCCGCTACCGCGAATTGTTTGGCGCGAACGCCACACAGGACCCGCTCTACGAAGCGGTGTCCGAGGGGCGGCGTCTGGCAGGAATGGAGCACTGGCTCCCGTTGTTCGAGGAGCGGATGGCGAGCCTGTTCGATCACCTCGCCAAGGATGATGTTGTCGTCATCGATCAAGGCGCTCTGGGCGCGGCGGAAGAACGGCTCACTGACATTGCCGATTACCACCAGCAGCGCGGCCGGATCGCGGGCGAAAAGAAGGGCAGCTACCGCCCGCTGAAGCCCGATGCGCTGTACCTGACGCGCGCGGAATTTGAGTCGGGGCTGGCCGCCATGCACGCACACCGCGCGACCGGCTTTGCCAGCGAGGAAAAGGCAGGCACGCTCGATTTCGGGTTCCGCTCCGCCCGCGACTTTTCGCCGGAACGCGGGCGCGGGGAGAATGTCTACGAAGCCGCTGCCAAGCACCTGACGTCGGTCGCAAAGGGATCGCGCAAGTCGCTGGTGGCAGCCTATTCCACCGGCTCCGCCCGGCGGATGGCGTCGATCCTTGACGAAGCAGGTGCCCCTACCGCGCTCGCCGATAGCTGGCAGCAGGCGTTGGGGCTGGCGGCGAAGAACAAGACCGCCGTGGTCGTCCTCCCGCTCGAAACGGGGTTCGCCAGCGACACGCTGGAGGTCCTGACCGAAGCCGATATTCTCGGCGACCGGCTGGTGCGGCGCAAGAAAAAGCGCAAGGATTCCGATGCCTTCCTCGCCGAACTTCAGGCGCTGTCGCGCGGCGATCTGGTGGTGCATATCGAGCACGGGATCGGGCGCTATCTCGGCCTCGAACCCATCCCCGTCGGCAAGAGCCAGCACGATTGCGTCGCGCTGGAATATGCGGGCGGGGACAAGCTGTTCATCCCGGTCGAGAATATCGACGTGCTCAGCCGCTATGGTTCGTCCGAGCTGGCGGTGGCGCTCGACAAGCTGGGAGGCGAGGCATGGCAGCGTCGCCGCGCCAAGCTCAAGGAGCGAATCACCGCCATCGCGGGCGAGCTGATGCAGGTCGCCGCCGCGCGCGCCTTGCGGCAGGCCCCTGCCCTCCCCGCCGATCCCGTGACCCTCGGCCAGTTCACCGATCGCTTCCCTTGGTCCGAGACCGAGGATCAGGAACGCGCCATTGCCGATGTGCTGGGCGATCTGGAAAGCGGCCGCCCGATGGACCGGCTGGTGTGCGGTGATGTCGGCTTCGGCAAGACCGAAGTGGCGCTACGGGCCGCCTTCGTTGCGGCAATGAATGGGCAACAAGTGGCCATCGTTGCGCCAACGACCCTGCTCGCCCGCCAGCACTACCAGAACTTCGCCGAACGGTTTGCGGGCTTCCCGCTCAACGTCGGTCGCCTGTCGCGGCTGGTGACGGCCAAGGAAGCAGCGGAAACCCGGGAGGGGCTGGAGAACGGCCAGATCGACCTTGTGGTCGGCACCCATGCGATCCTCTCCAAATCGACCAAGTTCAAGAACCTCGGCCTCGTCATCGTGGACGAGGAGCAGCGGTTCGGCGTCACCCACAAGGAGAAGCTGAAGCAGCTGCGCGCCGACGTTCATGTCCTCACCCTTACCGCCACGCCGATCCCGCGCACGCTCCAGATGGCGATGTCGGGCCTGCGCGAACTTTCGACCATCCAGACCCCGCCGGTCGATCGCCTTGCGGTCCGCACCTACGTCATGGAATGGGACGACATGGTGATGCGCGAGGCCCTGCTGCGCGAACATCATCGCGGCGGACAGAGCTTCATCGTCGTGCCGCGCATCTCCGACATGGCCGAGGTCGAGGAATGGCTCCGCGAACGCGCACCCGAAATCAAGTCCGTCTCCGCCCATGGCCAGATGTCGCCCAGCGAAGTCGAGGAACGCATGGGCGCGTTCTACGACCGCAAGTATGATGTGCTGCTATCGACCACCATCGTCGAAAGCGGTCTCGATATCCCCAGCGCCAACACCATCATCATCCACCGCGCCGACCGCTTCGGCCTCGCCCAGCTCTATCAGCTGCGCGGGCGTGTGGGCCGAGCCAAGCTGCGCGCCTATGCCTATCTGACGCATGAGGCCGGCGTCGCCCTGTCGGAAGTCGCGCAGAAACGGCTGAAGGTGCTCGGCGATCTGGACTCGCTCGGTGCCGGGTTCCAGCTCGCCAGCCACGATCTCGACATTCGCGGCGCAGGCAACCTGCTCGGCGACGAGCAATCGGGCCATATCCGCGAGGTCGGCTTCGAGCTTTATCAGGCGATGCTGGAAGAGGCGATCATGGCCGCCAAGGCAGGCGAGATGGGCCTCGACAAGCCCCGCGATAAGCTGACCCCGCAGATCACCGTCGATGCGCCGATCATGATCCCCGAGGACTACGTGCCCGACCTCGCGGTCCGCATGGCGCTCTACCGCCGCCTCAATCAGGCCGAAGGGCAGCACGAGATCGAAAGCCTGGCCGCCGAGATGATCGACCGCTTCGGTGATCTGCCGCAGCCGACGAAGAACCTCATCCGCCTGATCGAGATCAAGCATCAGGCGATCCTTGCCTGCGTTGCCAAGATCGATGTCGGCGCGCGCGGCACGCTCGTCACCTTCCACAATGACGACTTCCCCGATCCTGCGGGCCTCATCGCCTATGTCGAGCGGCTCAATAGCGGCGGCAAGGACACTGCCAAGCTGCGCCCGGACATGAAGCTGGTCATCAACCGCGCCTGGGGCGATCCGCTGAGCCGCCTCAATGGCCTGTTCCAGCTCACCAAGGGGCTCTCCGGGATCGTCAAACGGGCAGCAAAAGCGAACAAGGCAGCCTGATTGCTGCGGTGAATGCCGGACAAGGCGGGCGGACAGGGAAAGGGGCCGATCTTGCCCTAACCGTCACCCCGGCGAAGGCCGGGGCACAGCGCCTCATGGTGCAGTGCCTGCCGATCTGGATCCCGGCCTTCGCCGGGATGACGACGGATGGCAGCTAACCACCCAAATCCGGCCTTGTCTCAGGGTCAGACTGCGTTCCCAAAAGCGGCCAGCGATGCGGAGGCAAAACCCCTACCCGTGCCCCATCCCCCGCGCGGTGCGGGCCAGTGCCAGCACGCTCTCGCTCGGCATCGGTTGGGCGCGAAGGAATCCCTGCCAGTAATCGCAGCCTTCCGCGGTGATCGCGGCACGCTGGATTTCGTCCTCGATCCCCTCGGCATAGACGGCGAGGCCCAGCGCCCGGCCCAGCGCCACGATCGCGCGCAGCACGGCGAGCGCAGTTGCATCGCCCGGCACGCCTTCGACCATGGCCTTGTCGAGCTTCAGCGCATCCAGCGGCAATTCGCGCAGGTAGCGGAAGTTGCAGAACCCCGCGCCGAAATCGTCAAGCGCCGTGCGGAAGCCCAGCCCCCGCAACGCCTTGAGCGCGGACGCTGCCTGCGCGAGATTGCGCAGCAGCAGATCCTCGGTGATTTCCAGCATCAGCCGCTGCGGCGCGATTTCCGAGCGGCCGATTAATGCGGCGAAATCGGCGGCAAAGCGCGGGTCGCCCAGCTCCTCAGGGGTGATATTGAGCGACAGAGTGAGATTGTCGGGCCAGGTCGCCGCATCCTCCAGCGCGCGGGCGACCACATGGCGCGAAAGCGGCGCGACCAGCGCGGCCTTCTCGGCCACAGCGAACAGATCGCGCGCGCCGATGGCGCCCAGCGTCGGATGCCGCCAGCGCGCCAGCGCCTCGGCCCCCACGACAGCCCCGGTCACGCAGGAGAACTGCGGCTGGAACAGCACTTCGATCTCGCGCCGGTCGAGCGCGCTCAGCAGATCGGCTTCGAGCACGTCGGGACTCACGCCCGGAAAGCGCCCGCGCACCGCGCCCCGCAAGGATGTACGACCCTGTTCCATCACATTCCTCATGCCCCGTTACCCCTTAACCCTTGAATGCAAGCCTGCCTCGCATCAATTGCAATCCGCCCGAATCTGGCACATCAGGCATGACGCCGAGCGATGCGCCGGGGATAAGTGGCGAGCGCTGCCTGAGGGGGTTGAATGGCGAGCAATGGTACGAGCTTTGAGCGGTTGGCGTTGCTCGCATCGGATACGGCGCGCGCGCAGGAAGCCCATGATGCGCTGCTGAGCCAGGGCGACTGGGTGCCGCTGGACCAAGCCGACGCCGTCGTCGTGCTCGGCGGTGACGGGTTCATGCTCCAGACCCTGCACGCGATGCTCGATGCGGGCCGCGTGATCCCGGCCTTCGGGATGAATCTTGGCACGGTCGGGTTTCTGATGAACCGGTATGATCGGCGCGCGGCGATTGCCACGCGCGTGAACAAGGCGCGCCACTGGACGATCTCGCCCCTGCGGGTCGAGGCCGTGACGCAGGATGGCGAGACCCATGTGATGAGCGCGATCAATGAAATCTCGCTGCTGCGCGAGACTCGGCAAACCGCCAAGATCGAAGTCACCGTGGGGGACCGCGTGCGGATTCGGGAGCTGGTGTGTGACGGGGTGCTGGTGGCGACACCGGCGGGGTCGACGGCCTATAACCTTTCGGCCAATGGCCCGATCCTGCCACTCGACAGCAAGATGCTGGCGCTGACCCCGATCAGCCCCTTCCGCCCGCGCCGCTGGAAGGGGGCGATTCTGCCGGACCGGATGAAGATCATCCTCCGCGTGCTCGACCCGGCCAAGCGCCCGGTCGCCGCCGTCGCCGACCAGAAGGAGCTGCGCGACATCGCCGAAGTCCGGCTCGAAATCGCGCAGGACAGCGCGCTCACGCTGCTGTTCGATCCGGGCCAGAGCCTTGAGGAACGGATCGTGGCCGAGCAGTTCATCACCGCGTAGTTGGCCCCACAGCAAGGCCGCCTCGCCATCGCCCTGCGCGCAATGGGGCGAACGAGCGACAGCCCTTCAAAACCCTCTTGCAATCATCCGCACCGCCCCATATAGGCGCGCTTCCGCTCTTCCTGAGACCGCTTGGAAGAGTTGCTCCCCGATAGCTCAGCGGTAGAGTAGGTGACTGTTAATCACTTGGCCGTAGGTTCGAATCCTACTCGGGGAGCCAATTTTCTTCTAAATACTGAGATTTTGCAGCACGTTAGGTCGGGCCTCGCAGGGTTTTCCCCACAAATTTCCCCACACTTCGCGAAAAATTTGGTTTTTCTGTCGGCTGTCCTCAAGCTCTAGCGCAATGCATCGCCGTAGAAGACGAGAAGCGTGCGAACGCCGCCTGCGACATCATCATGCGACATCAACTTAAATCAGCGATGCTATGGCATGCCTATTTGGCATCCAGCCCGAGCGCTTGACGCTTGCTACCAGCCATCCCTTTAAGCAGAAACTGCTTTGCGTCGGGGGCGAAGCTCGCCCAAAATTTCCCAGAGACAGTGCACAGTAGTAGGTCGTTAGCGAGACGACCTGCAGTCAAAAGCGTAGCCATCGCTTGATCTTGCACGGTGTCCACAAAACCGATGTCACTCAACGACTGATATCCGCCCCAAGTGCCCGGAACCTGACCATGCACAACAGCGGATACCTGCGAATACCATAACTGCAATTCGCTAACTAATCCAAATTGGCCTTGCGCGGCAACAAAACCGACCGTGTGCAGCTTGTGATATTCAATAATTTCCTGTTTGCTTATGTAGAATTTTTCATTATTTGCAAGTGTGGCTAGCTCCTCAGGATGCGTCCTAAAATAGCTGTAGTAAAGGCAGGATTCAACCAATGACCTTGATGCCGCAGCCGAAGCTTTATAGAGGCAAAGCCCCACAAGTGCGCCACTCATTTGGGCTGATGCCTGCATTTCTCGAACAAATGAAAGCGCGGGATTTCCAAAATCGACAATTTCAAGCTGTTTAGACCAAACTGCAATTCTCGTATTTAACTCCCTTATCATTTCTTCAGCATCATTATGCGATAAAGCGATTTTGCAGTTTGATTTCCAATCAATTGATTGAAGTATGCCTTCGAGACTAGTCATATTTTTCTCGCGAAATACCCCGTAAGAAGCTGTCACCCGCCTCTGAGGCCGAGATGGTATCAATTAGCTTTTGCACCTTCGCAGGCGATGCTTCTAATAGGAACTCATTTAGCATCTCACGAACGGTTCCTTGACTTGGTTCAATACCAAGGCTCATGATTATATTTGATAGCGTCCTTTTCGAAAGTCTTTTCGATTTAACCAAGTTTTCAAGCGCCTTGGTGTCTTCTAAGACATCTGTATCATCCCTTGAATCAGAAAAGTGCGGTGATACTTGATCCAACATAAACGCCAGTTCGTCGCCAAGACGACCATCACGAAGCTCCCGTGCAAGTACCTTAAGGTCTGCCGGTGATAGTCTAGATGCGAGAATTGTTGAAAAAATCGCCCTAAGAAGTGATCTGTATCTAGCACTAGCCATCACAATCCTACCCTTGTTCTAAATTCTCTAGCCACAGCTGTCAGATTTTGCCAAGCCGTCGTGCTGTAAGGCTTTGTACTTTGCCACACAAAACCATGGCCCTCCTCGGGCTCACCAAAGGCTTTATACCACTTCAACGTTTGACCCATACATGCAGCTGAGTATTTTGGATTACCGCGAATTGTTGCTTCTTCTGCAGAGACGCCGTTCCTCGCTGTGGCATTGAAAAGAATTATTGGCTTTGGTTCACTTGAGCCGGCTTTTTTTGCTTTCATGAATTCAAGCATTAGGCCGATTCCACGGACAGCGTACTTTTGCGGCATAACGGGAATCAGAGCAAAATCGGAATTCATAAGCGAGGTTTTCGTAAAGAGTGAGCCTGCTGGATGGCAATCAATTAGCACTAGATCATACTGCTCTCGGCATTCTGCCACAAATTTCTCGAAACGCTCTTCGATGGGCTTAACAGTCGTATTGGCTTGTCCGAGGGCGACATACATTAAGTCGAGCGTAGCAGGCAGTAAGTCGAGTGCGCCATTTTTGCCCTTATAGATATTGGTGACCAATGTTGAGCTGGATGGCGGCTGGTGATTTCCGGGGACCTGAAGCTCATAAGGATTGAGCTCAATGGCGCTGTCCATGAGAACAGCTAAGGTGGTTTTGCGAGCTTTCTCCAACGAAAAATAGGTTTTTGCAGGGAGATATGCTTGGGAGAGGTTGAACTGCGGATCGTAGTCTATTGCCAACACTTTCAATGCTGGTTTTCCTCCGATCATATAACGACTTAGCACGCCTGCAAGATTGGCGGAAACTGTCGTCTTCCCGACCCCGCCTTTCATATTCATCACCGTTACCACTATCCCCATAGGGCAGTTTCCCCTCTTCCTAATTCCTAACGATGGAAGACGCCGCGGTACTAATCAAGAGGTAACCGCACCGCTGCCAGCCGCCAAGTGTCTGATAGCTTTAGCTGCCAAGCCCCGGCCCCACGCGCCACGGCTTGCGCCCACAGCTTTCGCAGCGCAACCGGCTGGCAACCGCCTCCAGCCGGTAGCTGATGCGCTTTGCTTGACAGGCAGCGATGATCTTGTGGGGATCAGCCAGCACCACGCGCCCGCACTCACAATCGATCCTCAGCAGGTATTTATGCCGCGAAAAGTCGGAGAGAGAATCAAGGCGTTTGCTACTCATGCCCCCAAAGAACAGACTAAGAACAAAGCGGCAAGGGCTTATCCGGAAGCCTTGGCTATCGCAGTCACATTGTCTGCTACGCCGGACAGCTGGGGGGCAACATGACGGCCCCATGCATCCATGAGAGCGCGGCGCATGTCGCGCAGATCGCTGCGCAAATAGGCTTGTTCCGTTGCCGTGCCGACTTTGTGCGCCAGCGCCATTTCCGCCACCATCGCGGGGACAGTCGGCATTTTCTCGGCTGCCCAATCTCTGAAAGAGGAGCGGAAGCCGTGCACGGTTTCGGTGCGGCCCGCGCTACGCATGGTCATAGAAAGCGCCATGTCGGATAGCGGCTTGCCGCGCAGCCCTCGGAAAATCAGGCCCTCGCGCATATCCTCAGGGGTATAGGCCTCCAGCAACGCCAGCGCCGCATCGGACAGGGTGACAACGTGAGGACGTTTCATTTTCATCAGTTCGGCTGGCAGCGTCCAAGTGCGGGCCTCCAGATCGATTTGCTCCCAAGTCGCTTGCCGCGCTTCGCCCGATCGGGCGGCTGTCAGAACAGCGAACAGCAGCGCAGATCGGCCAGCAGCGTTGCCCTTGTCATACTCACTCGCAAAGAACGCGGGTAGCCCAACGTCGCGGCGCTTGCCGTCAACCTGCACCCGCAAAATCCATGACTTCGCACCAGTGGGAGAGCAATTGAGGAAAAGGCCTTGGCCATCCTGAAAGGTCGCTTTGATTGGCTGGCCATCCTTGCCAATCCTCGGCTTGGCGGTTCTCACCTTGGCAGCAGTCAGCTTGCCCATTATTCTTCCCCACTTTCTTCCCCACATAATATGGTGGCTGTGAGTGAATGGCAATGGCCATGACTGGCCAAAAGGGCAGATTATTGCACTGTATTTTATTGCTTATTGAGGCCGTCACTGGTTGGCGTTGGACAGGCCATTTGATTTTACTCGGGGAGCCAATTTCCTTTCTCACAAGTCAGCCTTGTTCCCCGTGGTCCCGCTATCATCTGCGGACCGCGCGGAGGTCTCCGATTGGGCGATGCGGCATCGGATGCTGACTGGCAGGGCGTGCGGGAACGCCCGGGCCACCCCCCAAAACGCGGCGGGGATTGGCACTTCGGCTTTCACATAGATCAGTTTATTGCTACGCGCCTCTGCCCGTCGTCAGGAGACGCCTATGCCAGCGACTGATGAACCGACACCCCACAAGCGGGCCCGCACCACGTCGGCACGCAAGGCCGCCGAGGACAAGCTGGCGCAGGAGTCGCTCGAGGCCAAGATCACGAAGCCGGACTCAGCGGACGGCGAAGGGGCCTAGCGGCTTGGCGATGATGCGGGACAGGCGTTGAGCCACCCCATCTGGCCACGACCAACGCCGCCTAAACGCCCACCAGCAACCGCACACCGACCACCAGCACCAACAGCGCCGTCAGCCAGCGGATCCACTGCGGCGGCAGCACGCGGGTCGCCAACAGGCTGCCCACCTGCCCGCCGATCACCACCGCGATCAGCAAGGGCAGCGCCGCGCCCACCGCCTGCCCGAACAGATCGGGGCCGTTCTTCACCATCTGCCCCGCCAGCCCGAACAGCGAATTCACGAGGATGAACAGGCTCGCCGTCGCCGCGATGCCCCGCGCTTCGTGCCAGCGCGCCAGATGCAGCAAGGGGCTGAGGAAAACCCCGCCGCCGATCCCGACGAGACCGGCGAAATAGCCAAGCGGCGCGGCGGCGAGCGGCATCCAGCGCGCAAACCGGGTCGGCGCACCTTCGGCATTCTCGCGCACCGGCACCAGCATGAACAGGCTCGTCAGCACCAGGCTGGCGCCCAGCAACGTAAGAAAGGTCGCCTCCTTGATCGGCGTCAGCCCGCCGAGGAAACTCGCCGGAGCGCCCAGCGCCACGATCACCAGCGCCTTCTTCCACGGGGTCAACCCGGCGCGGGCGAAGCGGATCGATCCGCCCGTCACCACCACGATATTGCAGGCGAGCGAGACCAGCGGCAGCAGGCGGTAATCGAGCCCCGACAGCGCCAGCAGCGCCGAATAGGTCGATCCGCCGCCGAACCCGACACTGGCATAAAGCAGCGCAGTGACCAGAAAGGCGAGCGCCAGCAGCGCCGGAACCGCCCCGATCATCACATCCGCGCCCCCTCGTCCCGCCTAAGCCTGCGCGCGTCCGTCAGACGAGCGGCGCCGCAGCGATGGCACCGTGGCAATGCTTGTACTTTTTGCCCGAGCCACAGGGGCACGGCGCATTGCGGCTGATGTCGAGATTGGCGAAGGGGTTGTCGGTGTTCGCCCCGCCCGGCCCGGTTGCCGCGCCCGGGCTTCCGGCAAGCGAGCCAAACAGTTCAGGCCGCAGTTCCGACCCGTCCCCGTCGTCCGAATTGTCCATCCCGGTGAAGGGATCAATGTGGCCGGTGAGGAAGTCGGGCAGATCGGGCAGCGCCTGAACCGGCGGCTGTTCGACCCGCAGCTGGGAGCGGAATAGGATCTTGGTCACTTCCTCGCGCAGGGTTTCGAGCATCGTCTCGAACAGGGCGAAGGCTTCCTGCTTGTATTCGTTGATCGGCTGCTTCTGCGCGATGCCGCGCATCCAGATCACCTGACGCAGCGCATCGAGTGTGGAGAGGTGCTCCTTCCAGTGGTGATCGAGCTGGCGCAGCAGCACGTCCTTTTCGACAATCCGCCAGATCGCCGGATCGGACGCGGTGATCTTCTCCTCCATCATCGCGTCGGTCAGCTCGCGCAGCCGCTCCTCGATCAGTTCAGGTTCGACCTCATCCTCGGCGAGCCAGTCGTCGATCGGCGGGTTGAAGCCCAGCACCTCCTCGACGCGGGCCTTGAGGCCGGCGACGTCCCACTGTTCGGGATAGGAGCCCGGGGGGCAAGCGGTGCCGACAATGGCGTTGATCGTGTCATGCCGCATGTCGAGCACGACATCGTCCACCGCCTCGCTGTCCATGATCTCGGAGCGCTGTTCATAGACCACCTTGCGCTGGTCGTTCATCACGTCGTCGTATTCCACGACCTGCTTGCGCATGTCGTAGTTGCGCGCCTCGACCTTCTTCTGCGCGGTCTCGATCGCCTTCGACAGCCACTTGCTCCCGATCGCCTCACCATCGGCGAGGTTCGATTTCATCATCTTGGAGAACAGCGTGTCGGGGCCGAAGATGCGCAGCAGATCATCCTCAAGACACAGGTAGAAGCGCGACAGACCCGGGTCACCCTGACGGCCCGAACGGCCGCGCAGCTGGTTGTCGATCCGGCGCGATTCGTGGCGTTCGGTGCCGAGCACGAACAGGCCGCCCGCTGCCCGCACCCGATCCTTTTCCGCAGCCACTTCGGCCTTGATGCGGGCAATCGCTTCATCGCGCTCCGGGCCTTCGGGCATGTCGGCGAGCTCGTCGAGGATGCGGTATTCGATATTCCCGCCAAGCTGGATGTCGGTCCCGCGCCCGGCCATGTTGGTGGCGATGGTGACGGCGCCGAAGCGTCCAGCCTGCGCCACGATATGCGCTTCCTGTTCATGGAAGCGGGCGTTGAGCACCGAATGCTTGACGCCCTCCTTGTCGAGATATTGGCTGAGCAGCTCGGATTTCTCGATCGAGACCGTGCCGACCAGCACCGGCTGACCGATCTCCTGCTTCTCCTTGATCGCGCGGGCGATGGCGCCGAACTTGTCGGCGGTGTTCTTGTAGAACTCGTCCTCCTCGTCGATACGCGCGACGGGCAGGTTGGTCGGAATTTCGACCACGCCGACCTTGTAGATGTCCCAGAATTCCGCCGCTTCGGTCGCCGCGGTGCCGGTCATGCCGGAGAGCTTGGGATACATGCGGAAGTAGTTCTGGAAGGTGATCGAGGCGAGCGTCTGGTTCTCGGGTTCGATCCGCACGCCTTCCTTGGCCTCGACCGCCTGATGGAGACCGTTCGACCAGCGGCGACCGTCCATCATGCGGCCGGTGAATTCGTCGATGATGATGACCTTGCCATCCTTGACGATGTAATCGGTGTCCCGCTTGCGGGCGAAATTGGCGACCAGCGCCTGGTCGAGGTGGTGGACGACCTGCGTGTTCTGCGTATCGTAGAGATTCTCGGTGGCGAGCAGGCCCTTTGCCATCAGGATCGCCTCGACCTCTTCCATCCCTTCCTCAGTGAGCTGGACGCGCTTGGTCTTCTCGTCGATGTCGAGCCATTCGACCGGGATTTCGCGCGCAACCTGATCGAGCGCGACGTAAAGCTCGCTCTTGTCCTCGGTCGGGCCGGAGATGATCAGCGGGGTGCGGGCTTCGTCGATCAGGATCGAGTCCACTTCGTCCACGATCGCAAAGTTGAACGGGCGCTGCGCCATGGCGCTACGTTCGTGCTTCATGTTGTCGCGCAGGTAATCGAAGCCGAATTCGTTATTGGTGCCGTAAGTGATGTCGGCATTATAGGCGTCGCGCTTGAATTCCTCGGGCATCCCCGGGACGATCACGCCGACGCTGAGGCCGAGCCAGTTGTAAAGCTTGCCCATCTCGGCCGCGTCGCGCCGGGCGAGGTAATCATTGACGGTGACGACGTGCACGCCCTTCCCTTCAAGCGCGTTGAGATAGACCGCCAGCGTCGCCATCAGCGTCTTGCCCTCGCCGGTGCGCATTTCGGCGATCTCGCCGCGGTGGAGCACGAGGCCGCCGATCAACTGCACATCGAAGTGGCGCATTCCGAACACGCGCACCGAGGCTTCGCGCACTGTGGCGAAGGCTTCGGGCAGGATCTCGTCCAGTGTTGCCCCCTTGTCGATCAGGGCCCGCAGCTTGACGGTCTGGTCCTGGAGCTCGGCATCGGTGAGCGCCTGAATCTCCGGCTCCAGCGCGTTGACCTGCGCGATGACCTTGCGCGCGGACTTGATGTAGCGGTCATTCGCCGAACCGAAGACCGACTTGATGACGTTATTGAACATAGGGACAAACCTTTGATGCGGACGGCAGCCCGGCGTGCGGGCCCGAAACGGATAGGGGGAAAGTGCGCGCGGCCCTCAGGCCCGGCGCGCAGGAGTTAGTGTGGGAACGGAAAAGCGTGCCTATTCGTAGGCGCGTTCGATACCCATCAGCACCGGCAGCCGCAGCGTTTCTGGCTTGGCCGGCGCGCGGAGTGGCGCTTCAACCGCGCGGGTGGCGCTGATCGTGGCAGGTGCAGGCTGCACCGCGACATGTTCACCGCCAACTGCCTCATCGCCTGCCGCAGCCGCGATGCTGGAACCGCACGCCAGCGCCTCAGACAAAGACGCCTGCGCCGGGCCGCCAAGTGCGACAAGGCCTGTAAGCAGGGCCAGAAAGGCAAGAAAACGCCGGGTCATTGCAAGCATAGATAGGGAATCGCGCGCGTTTCGTCCACCTGATTTGCGGATTTACGCCGCCGCGTCACCCGCCTAGAGGCGCTTGCCATGGATATTCAACGCTCGCCCCTCGCTCGCCCCTTTCCTGAATTGCCCCCCATCGCCGGCGTCACGCTGCGCGTTGCGCGTGCGCAGTACAAGACATGGGACCGCTGCGACCTGACCTTGGCCGAGCTGGCCGAGGGCACCAGCGTCGCGGGCGTCTTCACCAAGAGCGCCTGCGCCTCGTACGAAGTCGAAATGGGTCGCGAAGCCGTGAAGCAGGGGCGTGCGCGGGCGCTGATCGTCAATGCGGGCAATTCCAACGCCTTCACCGGCTGGCGCGGACGTGACGCGGTCGAGGCGATCCAAGCGCAGGTAAGCGCGGCCCTGGGCTGCGGCGTGGACGAGGTGTTCGTGTCGTCAACCGGCGTGATCGGCGTGCCGCTGCCGAAGGACAAGGCCCGCGCCGGGATCGAAGCGGCGCTGGCGGCTGAGCCGTGCGGATGGGAGGATGCGACCCACGCGATCGGCACCACCGATACCTTCGCCAAGGGCGCAGGCGCCTCGGCGATGACTGGCGACACCCGCGTGGAACTCGCCGGGATCATCAAGGGCAGCGGCATGATTGCGCCGGATATGGCGACGATGCTCGGCTATATCTTCACCGATGCCGATGTCGCAGCGCCCTTCCTCCAGGACGCGCTCGAACGCGCCAATGCGGCAACCTTCAGCTGCATCACGGTCGATGGCGATACCTCGACCAGCGACACGGTGATGGTGTTCGCTACGGCCAGGGCGGGCAATGCGCGGATCGAAAGCTGGGACAGCCCCGGTGCGGATGCCTTTGCGGCGGCGCTGGCCGATGTGTGCCGTCAGCTGGCCCAACTCGTGGTGCGTGACGGGGAAGGCGCGGCGAAATTCATCACCATCCGCGTTAGCGGCGCGGCCAGCGACGAAAGCGCGCGCCGCGTCGGCCTCGCCATCGCCAATTCACCGCTGGTGAAGACCGCGATTGCGGGTGAGGACGCGAACTGGGGCCGGGTGGTCATGGCGGTCGGCAAGGCGGGCGAACCGGCGGACCGCGACAGGCTCTCGATCGCGTTCGGCGGGGTCTGGGCCGCGCGCGACGGCCTGCCGGTCGAAGGCTATGACGAAGCCCCGGTCGCCGCGCACCTCAAGGGCGAAGAGATCGACATCGCGGTCGATCTCGGCCTCGGCGATGGCCGCGCCGCCGTGTGGACCTGCGATCTCACGCATGGCTACATCGCGATCAATGCGGATTATCGTTCGTGAGCCTGTCTGCCCTCGACGCTGAAATCCGCGATCTCATGCGGTTTGCGGCGCAGCGCTCGATGCTGCCGCGCTTCCGCCAATTGGCCGCGGATGAGGTCGAAATGAAGGGCGCGGACGATCCGGTCACTATCGTCGACCGCGAGGTCGAAGCCTTCCTCACCGAAGCCCTGACCAGGCTTGCTCCGGGCGTGGCGGTGGTGGGTGAAGAAGCGGTGCACGCGGACAGGGGCGTGCTCGATCACCTCTCCGGCCAGTGCTGGATCATCGACCCGCTGGATGGCACCGCGAACTTCGCGGAAGGCAAGGAGCCGTTCGGGATCATCATCGCGCTGGCCGATGCCGGCCGCGCCGTCGCGGGGTGGATCTATGATCCAAACAAGGATCGCTTCTGCCACACCCGCGCGGGCGAAGGAGCCTTTGTGAACGGCGAGCGGATTGCGGCGCGGACCACCGGACAGGACCGGCCCGTCACCGCCGTCAGCCGCATCTTCCTTACCCCTGAACAATCGGCGATGGTCGATGCCAAACTCGCCCCGCACTACACGCTGGTCGACATCCCGCGCTGCGCCGCCGAACAATACCCCCGCCTCGCGCTGAGCGAAAACGACGTGTCCAGCTTCAAGCGCACGCTGGCGTGGGATCACGCTGCGGGCATCCTGTGGCTCAACGAAGCGGGCGGCAAGGCCGCGCGGCTCGACGGCAGCGAATACCGGGTGGACGAGGCCGACAAGCCGGGGCTCGTCGGCGCGTCCAGCCCGGCGATCTGGGACGAATTTGTCGCGCGGGTGCTCGCTTGAAGCGTCATCCCGCCGAAAGCCGGGATCGCTGGCCGCAGACGGCCCCGGATCAAGTCCGGGCCGACGCCTTCATCAAAGCTCGCTTTCGAGCCAGGCCTTGAGCTGGCCCTTTGGCGCTGCACCGAGCTTGCGTGCGACCGCTTCGCCATTCTTGAACAGCACCATCAGCGGGATCGACTGCACGCCCATCTGCGCGGCGATGTCGGTGTTCTCCATGATGTCGATCTTGGCGATCTTCACCTGACCGGCGAGCTCGTCGCTGATCTCTTCCAGCGCGGGCGCGATCATCTTGCAGGGGCCGCACCAATCAGCCCAAAAATCCACCAGCACGGGGGTGTCGCTGTCCAGCACATCGGCTTGAAAGCTTGCATCGGTCACATTGACGGTCGCCATGTCGCATTCTCCTTTGCCGACGACCATAAGAGCGCCGGTCATGGGAATGCAATCTAATGCGCAGGTCTGTTCACTCAATATCGAGCGGCAACAAGGATTGCTGCGTGGTCTGCAACGCGTTCTTGTGCGCAGCGAGCATGGCGGGGGCCAGATCGAACAACACCGGGGCATGGGTATAGAGCACACCTGCACGGATCTCGCGCCCGGGATAGATCACCTCGAGCGCGGCGACATAGGCCGCCATCTGCCTGAGGGTTGCCACCGGGATGGCGTCAGCGGTGGACGGCGGTCGGCGGGTTGTCTTGAAATCGACCACCGTGATGCGGGTCTGCTCGATCAGCAGCCGGTCAACCGTGCCGGCCACGACCACGCCCTCGACCGTCGCGGCGAGCGGCACTTCGGCGAGCGCTTGCGGGGAGAAGATCGCAGCGAACTGCGGGTGATCGAGAACGGCCAGCGCGGAACCCAGCAGCTCATCCCGAAGCGCAATGTCGAGATCGCCCGCCTGCCGTTGCAGCCACCCGCGCGCCTCAGCTTCGCGGTCCGCCACCGCGACATCGGGCAGGCGTTCGAGCAGCGTGTGGATCAGGCTCCCGCGCCGGGCCGCATGGCGCGCGGCTTCAGGCGGCAGCGGCGGTGCGGCCCCGCCATCCTCACCCACGTTCGACGGGGCCAACGGGCGCGGTGGGCGCGGTTCGGGGCCAATCGGTGTGGTCACCCAGCGCGGCAGTGCGGGCGGGACGGCGGCCTCGGTATTGGCATCCTCCGGCACCAGCGGCTCGGCCCGCTCACCCCACTCCTTGCGCCACACCCAGATCGGATCGCTGAGCTCCTCACCTTCGAACAGCGGCGCGAGGCGGGCGTACCAGCTATCGGCGTGCGGCACGCCCTTCTTCGCCTCGTTCTTGTTGAGCGACCCGCCGATGAACAGCGCCTCCTCCGCCCGGGTCAGCGCCACATAGAGCAAGCGCCAGTGCTCCTGCAAAACCGCTGCTTTCTTGGCGTCCTCGGCCTCGGCGATCCGGCCCCGCTTCTCGTCCTTGCCGAGCGGAGGGAGCGGCACGGTGCGCTTGCGATCACCCATCTGGCCGAGCAGATCATCCTCCAACGCCAGATCACCCGCCTCCCCCGGCGCGCCGGTGGCATCAGCAAGGATCACGATCGGCGCCTGAAGCCCCTTGGACCCGTGCACGGTCATCACCCGCACCTGCCCGGAGGCGCTGTCGGAATCGCGCTTCAGATCACCCGTCCCGGCATCGAACCAGGCGAGAAAGCCCGACAGGCTCGGCCAATACTCGGCTTCATAGGCGAAGGCGGCGTTGATCAGTTCGTCGAGCGGATCGTTCGCCTCGGCCCCGAGTCGCTCGACCAGCCGGGCGCGGCCCTGCCACGGGCCGGTCAGCAGCCACGCGATCAACGCCTGCGGGGTCTGGTAATCAGCGCGGCGCAGTAGGTCTCTCAGCTTCTCGGCCGTGGGCGCGACATCAGGCGGTGCGTCGCTCCGCTTCAGATGATCCCACAGCCGCACTTTTCCGGGCCGCGGCACGTAGGCGAGGATGTCATCCTGGCTCCAGCCCACCAGCGGCGAAGCGAGCAGATTGGCGAGGCTCAGATCGTCCTGCGGCTGCGCGGCGAAGCGCAAGGCGGCGAGCACATCCTTGACCGCCAGCGGCGCACCGAGCCGCAGCCGATCGACCCCCGCCACCGGCACGCCGCGCGCATAGAGCTTGGCGACGATCTGCGCGGCGAGCTCCTTGCGCTGTCGCACCAGCACCATGATGTCGCCCGCCTGTGCATGGCGCCGGGTGCCCTTGGCGAGGACAAAGGGATCATCGGTCAGCCAGCGCTGCACCTGATTGGCGATGCGTTCCGCCAGCAGCGTATCGTGCCGGGGCAGCCAGTCGCGATTTTCGCCCTCATCGTCTTCCTCGTCCTCCGCCTCGGCCTTGTCGGGCGCGACCGGGGGCCAGAGCGTTACCAGGCCGGGCCGCTGGGCGCCGACATGGGGCGCAGGGTCCTTGTCCAGTCCGAATTCGGCAAAGCCCAGCATCCCGATCATGCGGTTGACAAACCCGAGCACGATATCGGCGGTGCGGAACGAGTGGCCGAGGTCGAGATCCTGCCAGCCGGGCTCGCGACGGTTGATGCGGCTTTGGCGAATGCCGGTGCGCGCGGCGTCGATCCGGGCAAAGACGCGCTCCTTGGCGCGGGCGAAGTTCTCGGGGCTGGTGCCCTGAAAGCCGAAGATCGCCTGCTTGTAATCGCCCACGGTGAAGATGGTGCGCAGCTTGTCCCCGCGTGCGCCTTCGCCGCTGAAGAAGTCATCGATCAGCGCTTCGACGATGTCCCACTGGCTGCGGTTGGTGTCTTGCGCTTCGTCGATCAGGATGTGGTCGAAGTGGCGATCGAGCTTGTAGCGGATCCAATCCGCCGCTTCAGATTGGTCGAGCAAGGCGGCCGCCTTGCGGATCAGGTCGGAGAAATCGAGCAGCCCTTCCCGCGCCTTGCGGGCCTCCCACTTGAGCGCAAAGGCACGCCCGATTTCCAGCGCCGACGTTACGATTTCGGCGCAGGCAAGGAGTGAGCGGCGGTCTTCTGCAAGCACCAATGCATCGCCGACCGTTCTTTGCAGGTCGACGAAATCGGGATCGAACTTGGCAGCGTGCCTGAGGTTGCCGTTGGGAAGGAGGTCCCCATTCAGCACCCCGCCTACCAGACAGTCGATTGAACCGGCTCTCTCAAAGTGTTCGAGCCGCAGCCAGCGTTCGATACCGGCGATTGCCTTGTCTCCCGACGCCTTGCCCCACTGCCGCAGCGCCGCAAGAATGCCGAGCAGCGCGTCATCAGGGAAGATATCGGGATGCAGCGGCTCGCTCGCCCAGGCTTCGTCCGCGTCGGAGGGAATGCCGAGTGTCTGACGCACGCGTCCGGCCATCGGCGATTGCCAACTGCCCGGCCCTGCCCACATCTCGTGGGCATCGGCGGCGCGCATCAGCCACTTGTGGAGCGCTGCCGGGTCCTTGCGCTTCGTGAACAATTCGATCCCGTCGAGCACCCGCACATCATGCGTACGCTCGGCCTCCTCGAACAAGTCGGACAGCACCTCCCGCGCGAGGAGTTCGCGGCTGCGGTCGTCCATCACCCGCGTGCCTGGGGCGAGGTTCGCCTCCTCGGGGAAGTTGCCAATCAGGAATTGCGCAAAGGCATGGATCGTGTCGATCCTGAGGCCGCCGCCGGGGCAATCGAGCACACTCGCAAACAGGCTCCGGGCGCGGTCACGGGTGGTATCGTCTTGCGGGGCACCAAGGAAGCCCAGTTCCTTGAACAGCACAGTCTCCGGCAGCCGCACCCAGCGCGCCAGCACCGCGTTGATCCGGTTCGCCATTTCGGCCGCGCCCGCCTTGGTGAAAGTCAGGCACAGGATTTGCGACGGCGCGACATCCTCGCGCAGCAGCAGACGCAGCACCCGGGCGGAGAGCACCTGCGTCTTGCCCGTCCCCGCCGAGGCTGAAAGCCAAACATTGTCTTCCGGGTCCGCGGCGAGCAGCTGGTTGTCCATCAACGGGAAGACAAGACCATTTCCGCCGCTCATGACGCGCCGTCCTTGTCGGCAGTCGCTGTCTCGGTGAGGCGCACCAGCCATTCCTCGAGGCGCATCAGCTGGTCGTAATCGGTGTAGCCCTTGTAATCGGGGTTCTCGCGCGCCCGGAACGGCGTGCGGCCTTTGATGTATTCGCTAATCGCAAGGCGCAGCTTGTCGCGGTGATGGGGGAGGAACTCTTCCGACGTGAGGCCCTTCTTGGCCTGCCCTACCTTCATCGGCGTTTCGCGCTTGCCGAAGCTGCCATCGTCCTTCTTGAAGGACCAATATTCGAAGTCACCCGCCGCGCCCTGCACCACCTTGGCCGTATCCTTGTCGGCAAAGCGCCCATGCTCGGCAATGAGCCCCAGGAGCCCGAGTTGTAGCGCGAAGCCCGCCTTCACCTCCTCCTTGGTGGGCACCCGGCCGGTCTTGTAATCGACGATCCCTAGCGTCCCGTCAGCAAGCCGGTCGATGCGGTCGGCCCGGCCCTGCACCTTGACGCCGTCGACCTCCATCTCGCCCGAAATCTCGGTGGCGAGCACGATGCGGCCCTTCTCGGAAGCGTCCGCTTCGATCCAGCCCTCGAAGCGCTCGAGCGCGGCAATCAGACGCGGCTGCCACAGCGCGCGGAACAGGGGATGCACGCGCTCGCGCGCAAAATAAGCGGCAGCAAAGGGTGCAAGCGCAAGGCCCGGATCGCTCGCCTTCGCCCTGTGCCATGTGTCGAGCAGATCGTGCACCAAGGTGCCGCGCAGGGCCGGATCGCTGAACGGATCGGCGGCGAGCGGTTGCAGCTGGCGCAGATCGAGGATCGCCTGCGCGTAGAACTGGTAAGGATCGCCCAGCAGCCGGTCGAGTGCGGTCACTTTGATCGGCACGTTGCGCAGAGCGGGCGACGGATTGGGCGCGGGGCGCGGATATTCAGGCGCGGCCGGGCGCAACCGGTCGAGATGCGGCAGCAGCGCCGGAATGGTGCGCTCGCGGTGCTCCTTGTCCAGATCATCGCCGAGCAGTGCCTCGACCCGCAGCACGAAGCGCGAGGGCAGCGTCGGCCCCTCGGCATCGCGCAGACTCCGGCTGAGCACCACCTCCGGCGCGCCCATCGCGCCCGCGAGGTCATGCGCGGCGAGGCCGATGCGAAACTCCGCGCCCGGTACGCCCAGCGCGCGCAGGATCGCAGGTGCCAGCAACGCGTCGGCTCCGGGCGGCTGCGGCCATGACCCTTCGTTCAGCCCTCCACAGATCACCAGATCGGCCCGCGCCATACGCGCTTCGAGCAAGCCATAGATCGCCACGCGCGGGTGCCCGCCATAGCCGGGACGCACCGCAACCGCCTCCATCGCATCGCGCAAGATCCCGGCCAGATCGGCCGTCTCGATCACAGTGCCTGCCGCTTCGGCCTGCCCGCGCAAATCGTCGATCATGGAGCCGAGCGCGCGCCCATCTTCGCGCTCCCACACCTGCGTCAGGGCGAAGCCCTCGGCCGCGTCCGCGAGCCGGGTCAGCGCTTGGGCCAAGGCAATCTCGCGCGGCCAATCGAGCAGCGGCGCGAGCAAGGCTTCCGCTTCGCTCCACCACGCGGCGACCTCTGCTTCGGCAGCGGCCTTTCGCAAGGGCTCCATGCCGGGCGCAGGCGCGGGCCCACGCAAGCGGCGATCAAAAGCACGCAGGCCCTTGAGCCAATCGCGCCGCGCCTCACCATCGTGTCCGCGCACCATGGGATGCCCGAAAGCGGCGACAAGATTGGCCGGATCGGGACCGTTCGCCGCGACCTCTGCCAGCAAGCCGAACAACCGCCCCGCCGGGGTCAGCGCCAGAGGGCGACCCGCCGTGTCGTCTGCCGCGATGTTCCAACGCTCGCAATGCTGCGCCACCCGCCGCGCCAAGCCGCGGTTGGCGGTGATCACGGCGATGCGCTTTTCCGTTTGCTCCAGGGCCTCACGCACCAGCAGCGCGATGGCCTGTGCCTCTTCCTCGATCGTCGCGCTGGCAAGCAGCCGCACGCCTGACAGCCGCCGCCGATCAGCATCAAGTTTGATCCACGCCCGACTCGCCTGCGGGGGCAAGAACAGCGAAGAAATTGCCCGGCTGCGCGAAGGTTCCGCCGCTGCCATGCCGCGCCGGTGCCACGGCTGCACTTCGGCGCGGTTCACGCCCATGCGGTTCAGCAGCAGTTTCAGATGATATTGCGGATGGCTGAGCGCATCGCCCGAAGCGAAAACCGGCCCGCCGGGCTCCTCGGAAGCGCCGGCAAGGCCAAGCTCCGCCCATGCCGCGTCGTCCATCGCCAGATCGAGGTCCGGCAGGATCACCGCACCTTCGGGCAGTTCCGCCACCACCTTGAGCAACCGCGCGAGCGCAGGCGCAGCGCTTGTCACCCCGGCCGCGACAATCGGATGCGGCGGCGGGGTCTCGCGCCAGCGGCGGGCGGCCCGGTCGAACAGCAGATTGCGACGGGTGGCGGCATCGACTTCGCCGCGCTCCGCCAGTTCCACCTGCCAGCTCGTATTGACCCGCGCGAAAAGACGGATCGACCTTTCCCAATGGCTCGCCAGA
Organism: Erythrobacter sp. W302b; assembly: GCF_046452395.1. Taxonomy (NCBI): domain Bacteria; kingdom Pseudomonadati; phylum Pseudomonadota; class Alphaproteobacteria; order Sphingomonadales; family Erythrobacteraceae; genus Erythrobacter; species Erythrobacter sp. W302b. The sequence goes on from NZ_JBKFDH010000001.1 coordinate 1,431,518, forward strand.
TTGGCGAGACTGTCGCGAACCGCTTCTCCCAGCAAGTCATCGAAAGTCTTTTCCTCGACCAGCAGCCGGTCCATCGTCCGCGCCATCTCGCGCGCGAGGTTGAGCCGCGCGCGGCCCGGGAGCGGCTCCATCCCCTCGGCTTCGCGCTCCTCAGCAATCAGCCGGTCGAGCATCAGCCAGCGCGCCACCGGATCGCAGGCCGGAGGAATATCCGCCGCCCCCAAGGGATCGAGCGCCGCGCCCAGCTTTTCATCCAGATCGAGATCGCCCACCGCGATCATGCGCGGCATCAGCAGGCCGCCCTCGCCCGTTTCCCCCGCGTGACGGATGAAAGCCTCTGACAGGGTACGCGCGGCACGGCTCGATGGCACCAGAAGGGTGAGACGCGCCAGCCCGAAACCCGGCTCGCGGTATCGCGGCACCAGCCCTGCCACCAGCGCATCGGCAAAGCCGCGGTGCGCGGCGATGGAATAGACCTGCGGGCCGATGTGGCGCGGTTCAGCCACCCAGCAGCGCCTCCTCGGTCGGGCGGATGGCTTGCGGCGTGCCGACTTCGAACCACAGCCCGGTGAAACTGAGACCGTACAGCCGCCCCTCAGCCATCGCCCGGTTCCAGAGGATGTTGGTCGAAAACGGTCCCTCGGGTGCGTCGCGCATCAGTCGATGGCTGACCAGCTGGATCCCGGTGTAGATGAACGGCGCAATCCGTCCATCACGACGGCGCGAGAGACGACCGAGCGGGTCCATATGAAAATCGCCTGTGCCGTTGAAATTGGCCGCGCGCGCGTGCGGCACCACCAGCAACAGCGCATCCATGGCCGCAGGATCCCAGCGCCGCGACAGGTCGTGAAACGCGCTCTTGGGGCCATCCAGCCAGATATTGTCGGCGTTGAGCGCGAAGAACGGATTGGGCAGTTGGCCGAGCGCCTTTACCATCCCGCCCCCGGTTTCGAGCAGTTGCGCGCGTTCGTCCGAAACGATCACCTTGGGCACGGCGCGCGCGAGCACATGGGCTTCGAGCGCATCGGCGAGATAGTGGACGTTCACCACCGCCTTGGCCACGCCCGCCTCGGCGAGCCGATCAAGCGCGTGGTCGATCAGCGCCTTGCCCGCCACGCGCACCAACGGTTTGGGTTGGGTCGCCGTGAGCGGCCGCATCCGCTTGCCCAGGCCAGCGGCGAGGATCATCGCGGTGTCGGATGCGAGCCTGTTCATGCGGCGAAAGCGCCATTCGCAGCACGCAGATCGGTCGGGATATTGGCATCGAACCAGCGCGCCACGGGAGCCAGCGCGGGATGCGCCAGATCGCGCTCCATCGCCGCCCAGACGCGCGGGATCATCGCGAGGTATTTGGGCTTGCCGTCACGCCGGTCGAGCCGGGTGAAGATACCAACGATCTTGGCATTCCGCTGCGCGCCAAGCCGGGCGTAGTCGGCGAGGAAATCATCGCCGCTGACGCCCGCTGCTGCGCAGTAATGCGTCAGCATCGCCGCCTCCAGCGCCTCGGGCACATCCCGCCGCGCGTCCTGCAAAAGCGAGACGAGGTCATAGGCCGGGTGTCCCACCAGGGCGTCCTGAAAGTCGATCAGCCCCTGCGGCGCGGTCGCCTTGCCGCCCAGCAGCATGATGTTCTCGGCATGATAGTCGCGCAGCACCGTCACACCGGGGTTCTGGCGGACGAGCAACGGTGCGAGGGCTTCTTCCCATGCGGCGGCATAGCCCACTGCGTCCACCGCAAGACCCTGCGCGGGGCAATACCACTCGGTCAACAGCGCCGCCTCGCGCGCATAGACCGCCATGTCGTAAGCCGGAAACGGCCCCGGCGGCAGGCGGTGGAGCGCGGCCAGCGCTTCGACCGCGGCTTCATAAGCGGCGCGCTCATCCGCGGGGTTACAATCGAGCCAGTCGCGCATCCGGTCATTGCCGAAATCCTCGGTCAGCACCCAGCCCTCACCCGCATCTTCGGCCAGGATCGCGGGGCCGCGCATCCCGTGGGCGTTGAGCCAATGGGCAACGTGAAGGAACGGCGCGGGGTCTTCGTGCGGCGGAGGGGCATGCATCAGCATGGCCGATTCGCCGCTGGCCCGGCTGAGCCGGAAATACCGCCTGAACGAGGCATCCCCCGGCAGCGGGTCGATGTCCGCGCCCTCCCATCCGGCGTGGGCGACGAATTCGGCAAGGCCTTGGGGAAGCGCGGTCATGGCATCCGCCCTACCCAATCCGCCCCGCCGCGGGCAATCGCAATCCGCCCGCCTTCCCCGCTTTCTCCTACCGGTTCCAGCGTGATCGACAGGCATCCCGGTTCATGGGCGAAGCCGCCCGCGTGATCCGGCCACTCCGCCAGCAGCACCGCACCCTCGCGATAATCATCGAGGCCGATTTCAGCGAGTTCGGCGGGGTCTTCAAGCCGATAGAAATCCGCATGCACCGCCGCAAGCCGGAGCGGGGGCGAATCGTACGTCTCGATGATGGTGAAGGTCGGCGACGGCACCTCACCTTCATGCCCCAGACCCGCCAGTATGGCGCGCGCCAGTGTCGTCTTGCCCGCCCCCAATCCGCCGGTCAGCGCCACCACATCGCCCGCGCGAAGCCGCGCGGCAATCGCTGCGCCGTAGGTGGCCATGGACGGCAGGTCGGGGAGGCTGGACTGGGTTTCGGTCACGGCAGACGGATCGTCGCCGTGGTGCCCGCGCCTTTGCGGCTGACGATCTCAAGCGACCCGTCATGCGCGGCGATCAGCTGCCGAGCGAGCGGGATGCCAAGCCCGGTGCGGCGTTCCGGTGCGCCCTCGCCCGCGGATTTCACCCCGCCCTGCGCGCGGGCAAGTTCCTTCGAGGTCATCCCCCGGCCGTTATCGGCGATGCTGATCTCCACTCCCCACTCCGTGCCTTCGGGTGCCCGGCGGATTTCGATCACGATGCGGCCGCCTTCCGGCGTGCCCACCACGGCATTGTCGATGAGGTTGCCGATCGCCCGGCCCATCTGGCGCGGATCGGCCTCAATCACCCGGCCGCGGCGGCCCTTGAGATCGAGGCTCAGCCCGGCCGCGACAATCGCGCCCTCACGCTCGCGCACCAGCGTGGTGAGGAAATCGAGCAGATCGAGGCGTTCCTTGCGGATGGGCAGCAATCCCGCCTCGCTTTGCGACAGGTCAAGCACGTTTTCGACCTGCTCTGTCAGGCGTTCGACCGCGCTCAGGATCGCATCGACATATTCGCCCGCCGCTTGCGGGTCAGCCGCCGCGCCGCTTTTCAGCAGTTCGGCATAGCCGCCGATGGTGGTGAGCGGCGTGCGGAACTCGTAGCTCATATTGGCGAGGAACTTGGCCTTGACCGCGTCAGCCTCCTCCAGCGCCTCAGCCCGTTCGCGCAGGGCCTGTTCGGCCTTTTGCGACGCGGTGATGTCGAGCACGGTCAGCAAGCCATTGCCATCCGGCAGCGGTATGCCGGCAAAGCGCAGCGTGCGGCCGTCGGCCAGATCAACCTGCCCGCCCTTCTCGCGCCGGTCGAGCGTCGCCGCGCGCACGGCGGCCCCGATCAACCCCGCTTCTTCCGGGTTCACCAGATTGCGCCCGATTGCGCTGAGCAGTTCATCGGCGCTGGGATGCAGATCGAGCAGTTCGGTCGTGAGACCCCACGTTCCCGCGAAGCTACGGTTCCACAGCTGCACCGAGCCATCGGGCGCGAAGATCGCCAAGGCTTCGAAGAGGCTGTCCAATGTCGCAGTGCGGGTGCGCAGCAAAGTGTCACGCACGGCGGAGAGAGCGAGGCTTTCGGTGCGATCCTCAGTGATCAGGATGAGGCCGCCATCCGGCATCGGCTGGGCGACAACGCGCAAGTGCGTCCCCCCCGGCAGCGGCCAGGCTTCTTCCTGCGTATCCTGCATCCCGAACCACCCGGTGCGCTCGCGCCGCCACTCGGGGAAATCGCGCACTTCCGGCGTGCGACCGCGCTCGCGCGCCTCGGCGAGGAAGCGCTGAAACGGGGTGTGGGCCTCGATCGCTTCCTCGGTCAGACTGAACAGGCGACGGAACGGACGGTTGGCGAAGGTCAGGCGCTCTTCACCGTCAAACAGGGCAACGCCGACCGAAAGCTGGTCGAGCAGCGCGCGCTGCGCATCGCGGAAGGCGCGGAACTCGCGCGCAACCTGCTGCTGCTCCTCGATGTCGATGGCGTAGCCTGCCACCCCCTCCAGCCCGAGCGGAAGATCGCTGACCCGAAGCGTGCGGCGCGCGCCATGGATCGTGGCGGCGATGATCCGCTCCGACTTGGCCTGACTGGTCAGCGTGGCGCGGGCGATATCGGCGGGAGAGCGTCCCTCCTCGGCCTCAAGCAATTCGATCTGGTTCTGCACCACCTCGGCCGCCGTCATTGCGCCAACCGCATCGACATAGGCCTGATTGACGAGCTGGAGGGTAAGGTCGGAACCGCGGAACCACATTGGCATAGGCGCCGCTTCGATCAGTCCGACCAAGGCGGCGAAATCCCCGGTCGCCCGCGCAGCAGCGGCGCGCAGGCGGGCCATCTCGGTATGGCTCTCGGTAAAGTCGAACACCCACACCAGCGCGGCCCCGCCAGGCGAGACCTGCGGATCGGCGAGCGTCCCGTAGAGCGCAAGGCTGCGTTGCGCGCCCGGCAGGTTGATCGCCATGCGGAACGGCGCAGCGCTCTTCTGAGTCGTCTGGATCCGGGACCACAGCTGATCGAGCTGTGCCTGCGCCAGTCCACCGCCCGTGGGATTGCCCGCTGGCGTGGCGAGTTCGCTGAGATATTTGGGCATTGCTGGCAGGCCCAACATCCGGGCCAGCTTTTCCGGCGCCTCGATCCGCCCATCGACCCGAACCAGCAAGGGCAGCGCCGGGGCGACATCCAGCAGCGTCTGCATCCGCTTGAGGCTGGTGCGCATCGCCTTGGCGCGCTTGACGCTCTGGTTCGCGCGCAGCACCACAATCGCCGCACCCACCGCCCAGGCGGCAAGCACGAGCGCGATCAGCACCAAGGAAAGGGGCGAGAGGTCCATCGCTCAACCGCTATGCGCGTGCGCGCGGGAGTGCAACGGGTGACAGTCCGCCCGCCCCCAGCCCCGTGACAAAACGGGGCGAGGCGGGCGGATTGCGTGGCTTAGTAGCGGTAATGGTCCGGCTTGAACGGGCCGGCCTGCGGCACGCCGATGTAGCTCGCCTGCTTCTGGCTGAGCTGGGTCAGCTGCACCCCGAGCTTGGCGAGGTGGAGCGCGGCGACCTTCTCGTCGAGGTGCTTGGGCAGCACGTAGACGTCGTTCTCGTACTGCTCGGCCTTGGTGAACAGTTCGATCTGGGCGAGGGTCTGGTTGGTGAAGCTCGCGCTCATCACGAAGCTCGGGTGGCCGGTGGCGCAGCCGAGGTTCACGAGGCGGCCCTTGGCGAGCACGATGATCGACTTGCCATCGGGGAAGGTCACGAGGTCGGTGCCTTCCTTGATTTCCTTCCACTCGTAGTTCGAAAGGGCCGAGATCTGGATCTCGCTGTCGAAGTGGCCGATGTTGCAGACGATCGCCATCGGCTTCATCGCCTGCATGTGTTCGGCGGTGATGACGTCTTCATTGCCGGTGGCGGTGACGAAGATGTCGGCGCGCTTCACGGCGTCTTCCATGGTGACGACTTCAAAGCCGTCCATGGCGGCCTGGAGGGCGCAGATCGGGTCGATTTCAGTGACCATGACGCGGGCGCCGCCGTCACGCAGCGAGGCCGCCGAACCCTTGCCGACATCGCCGTAACCGGCAACGCAGGCGACCTTGCCGGCGAGCATCACATCGGTCGCGCGGCGGATCGCGTCGACCAGCGATTCCTTGCAGCCGTAGAGGTTGTCGAACTTCGACTTGGTGACCGAATCGTTCACGTTGATCGCCGGGAACGGGAGCTTGCCCTGCTTGGCGATCTGGTAGAGGCGCATGACGCCCGTGGTGGTCTCTTCCGAGACGCCCTTGATCGCCTTCACTGTCTTGGTGAGGTAGCCGGGCTTCGCAGCAACGAAGGCCTTGAGCGCGCGCTGGAATTCGATTTCTTCCGCGTTGGTCGGCTCGCCCATTTCCTCGCCCGCTTCAAGGCGTGCGCCCCACAGCGCGAACATGGTGGCATCGCCGCCATCATCGAGGATCATGTTGCAGGTGAGGTCGGGGTCGGCTTCGCTCGACCAGTCGAAGATGCGGCCCACATAGTCCCAGTAATCGGCCAGCGTTTCGCCCTTGATGGCGAAGACCGGAATCCCGCGCGCGGCGATCGCGGCGGCGGCGTGGTCCTGGGTCGAGAAGATGTTGCAGGTCGCCCAGCGCACTTCGGCGCCGAGAGCGACAAGCGTCTCGATCAGTACTGCCGTCTGAATGGTCATGTGGAGCGATCCGGTGATGCGCGCGCCCTTGAGCGGCTGGGCCGCGCCATATTCTTCACGCAGCGCCATCAGGCCGGGCATCTCGGTCTCGGCAATCATGATCTCGTCGCGGCCGAATTGGGCCAGCGCGATGTCCTTGATCACATATTCGGTGGTCGGGGCGGCAGCGAGAGTAGCCATTGTGTCAATCTCCTAGGCGCAGATCGGCACATCGGTGTGCGAAGGTCTGCTTATGCGCCCTGCCCCTAGCGCCATGGACACCGTGAAGCAAATATAAACTTATCTTTATATGTCTATTTGTTGCCCGCCAGCCCGCACCCGCTATAGAACACCCGGACACCCCCACCAAGGCATGAGGATGCACACATCATGACAATTTCCGTTGGCGACAAGATCCCCGAAGTCACGTTGATCAAGGCGACCGCCGAAGGCCCCCAGCCGGTCAAGTCGTCCGACTATTTCGCCGGCAAGCGCGTGGCGCTGTTCTCGGTCCCCGGTGCCTTCACCCCGACCTGCTCAGCCAAACACCTGCCCGGCTTCGTCGAAAAGGCGAGCGACCTCAAGGCCAAGGGCGTGGACGAGATCGTCGGCACCGCGGTCAACGACCCCTTCGTGATGGGCGCTTGGAACAAGGCCGCCGGCAGCGACGACATCACCATGCTGGCCGACGGCAATGCCGATTTCGTCGAAGCGCTGGGCCTCACCATGGACGGCTCGGCCTTTGGCCTCGGCAAGCGCGGCCAGCGCTTCTCGATGGTCATCAATGATGGCGTGGTCGAGCAGCTCAATGTCGAAGAGCCGGGCGACTTTAAGGTTTCGAGCGCCGACCACATGCTCGGCCAGCTGTAAGCGAGCCAGTCCCTCCCCCTTGCAGCGCGACGGGGAGGGACGTTACCCTAGGTCAGCGGCGGCGCGCCATACGCCACCCATAGCGCAAAGCCGGCTGCCAGCCCCATCGCCAGCGCCGCGCGCGCCCATGGCGTTGGGCCAATCCCCGTCACGCCCGGCATCGGCGGACGATCACCGCTCACCATCGGGCTCAGCAGATCATTGCCCTTCACCGCGTAAAAGGTGATCGCGGCCAAGTGCAGGCCGATCAGGCCTGCGATCACCCAGAAGAATGTCTCGTGCCATTCGGTGATGGCATCGGCCGTCATCACGCCGACGAGCGGATTGAGCGGTCCGGTCATCCCGTCATAGGGATCGCCCGCAAACAGTCCCATGCTGACCTGAAGCAACATCGCCCCAAGCAGCGCCAAGGTGCTCCACCCGCCAATCGGCGAATGTCCGATGCGGGTCGCGGCATCTGACACGGCCCCGCGCAGATAGGCGATGACTTCGCCCGGACCCTTCACAAAGCTGGAAAAGCGCGCGGTCTCAGGCCCGAGAAATCCCCACAGCAAACGGAACACCAGCAGACCGAGCAACACCAGTCCGGTGCGGCGATGGAGGGCCCATTTGGAGTTCTCCGCCGTCCACCACATCATCGGGATGATCAGCAGAAAACTCCAATGCGTGATCCGCAGCAAGGGATCCCACACCTTCACATCCTGAGAAGCAGCGGGCGCCGTACCGAGCGGATCGGTCATCAGGGCCTACTTCTTGTCGTCGAGCCGGAACTGGTCGTGGCAGCCCTTGCACGCGCCGCCCATCGCCATCGCCTGCGCTCCCGTCGCAGCCTTGTCGCCTTCACCTGCGACGGTCACCAGCTTGGCGCTTTCATCGACCAGCTTTTGCGCGGCGGCCTTGAATTCCTCCGGCTTCTGCCAGATCGACGGCAGGGCTTCGGTCTTGAAGCCATCATCGACGCTGGTGCCAGCCGGGAAGTGGGTTTCGATCAGCTTTGCGCGCGTGTTGATATCACCCGCCTTGGCGGCGATCAGCGTGAAATCGGGCGCGTCCTTGTCGAGCTCCCCGCGCACTGCCTTGAATGCGTCGCCAATACCTTCGAAATTGTCATGGCGCTCCTTGAGCACCGGCGGGACTTCGCCCGCAGCTGCGACATCACCGCTGGGCGCGGCATCGGAAGCCCCTTCGCCCGAACAGGCGGCAAGCACGCCCGCCAGGGTGGCGGCAACAACAAAACGGGTGGCAGGTCTGCGCAGCATCAGCAATCTCCGTCGGTAAGCCTCATAGACTGGGCCGGACCCGAAGGCTACGATGCTTTGCCCCTGATCGCAAATGCGAAAGCGGGACGCCTCCACGATGGAAGCGCCCCGCTTGGCTGCGACCTCTTTGTGAAATCAGACGCCGCGGCGGCTGGCCTGTGCGCCCTCGGCCTCCGCGAGAAGCTCCGCGCGATCCTGATCGATCAATGCGAGCATGGCGGTGCGAATATTGTCCCGGCGCGTATCGACGAGACGGTCGATCGCCTTGGCATGGGTTTCGCACCAGCCCGGACGCGAGCCACTCACCACATCATCACTGGTGAGGGTGCGGCGCGATTGCAGCGTCTCGCCAACCTTGGCGACCCGCTCGACATTCAGCGTGGCGGTCCAATTGCAGCGCAGCGTGTTCGGCCGTCCGGCCGGACCGGCAGCCCCGACCTGCGTGGTTTCGATCGTGACCGAACCCTTGTAATCGGCCGCGATCGGGCCATCCGCATGGTCGATCACGACCTCATGCTCGAGTGCGAAGGTAGGCGAAGCGAGGCAGGCGCTCAGCGCCAGCCCGGCAAAGACGTACTTCTTCATGGTACTCTCCTGCTTGGTCCCGGCCGTTAGGGCCGTGGATCGGGCCAGACTACCATTGCGAATCGCGCAATCCAAGGCTTGGCTCGCCCCTGACCGAGCGTGGAAGGTGCATTTCGAACACTGGAAGGTGAGGAAATTCAAAGCCTGAATATTCGCAGATATGCGATCAACGCCGAGGAGCGGGTTGCGAGAGCCAAACACCGGTCATTTCAACCTTAAGCCGAAATTTACGCTGTTGAAGGTAGGGCCGCGACATGGACCAACCTGCCGCCCGCCTTACGACGCATCTCGCAAGCCTTGGATTGGCCGGCAAGCTTCCGTCCGCTTGGGCACTTGTTCCGGCAGGCGTGCTTGCCGCAGCGGCGGCGTTAGCGGCCACTGTCATTGCTGCTTCCGGCCTTGAGGTGAAGCTGTCGGAATTTGCCCCTTTCGTCGCTCTCGCTCTGGGAATGGGTCTGGTCACGGCCTACGCTCATTTTCGAAAGATGGAGCCGCGATTTGCTCACGCGGCCGCAATTGTTGCAGCGGGCACGCTGTCCCTGTTGTTCTGCGGACTCATTTCCAATGTGGGCTTGCGCCTTCGAGCGCCAACCATTGATGCTGCGCTTGCGCGGATGGATGAAATCATCGGCTGGGACGTGAGCGTCGCAGTACCGGCCTTCACCGCCCACCCTTGGCTGATTGATAGCCTCGCGATCGCCTACAATCTGTCCGGCCCCGTGGCCGCCGGCTGCATCGTGCTCACCCTACTGGCAGGCCGAACACGCAAAGCCTGGGAACTTTTCAACACGACATTGATGACGATGCAGGCCATCGCGGCAATCTCGATCATGGCTCCGGCACGCGGAGCGATGGCCCATTTCGATCTCTTGTACCTCCAGGGCAACGGGCTACCGAAAGGCGCCGGGATTTACCATCTGGCCGCCTTCGATCACCTTCATGCCGGAACCGACCCACGTTTCGGCATTGCCGACATGTCGGGGCTGGTGACCTTTCCTTCGTTCCATACGGTGCTGGGACTGCTGCTCGCCCAGGCCTTGGCCGAGACGCGCTTCGCTTGGCTTGGCGTGGCGGCCAGCACCATTGTCATCGTGTCGACCATCCCGATCGGCGGGCATTATGTCACAGACATCCTCGCAGGAACGCTCATTTGGCTGATCGCTGCCGTCATCGCCCGTCGTATCAGTAGCCCATCAAGCTCATAACTTCCTTGCGGCTGCTGTCATTGTCGAGGAAGCAGCCGAGGATGCGGCTGGTGATCATGCCCACGCCCGGTGTCTTGACGCCGCGACCGGTCATGCAGCCATGCTGTGCTTCGATCACCACGGCCACACCATGCGGATCGAGATTGTCCCAGATGCACTGCGCAACTTCAGCGGTCAGGCGCTCCTGAATCTGCAAGCGCTGGGCATAACCGTGCAGGACACGCGCGAGCTTGGAAATGCCCACCACCTTCTTGTTGGGCAGATAGGCAATCGCTGCCTTGCCGATGATCGGGGCCATGTGGTGTTCGCAATGCGACTGGAACGGAATGTCCTTGAGCAGCACGATCTCGTCATAGCCGCCCACTTCCTCGAAGATGCGCGACAGGTGGATCGCCGGATCCTCCTTGTAGCCCTCACAATATTCCAGCCACGCGCGGCCGACCCGCTTGGGGGTATCGCGCAGGCCTTCGCGATTTGGATCGTCGCCTGCCCACTCGATCAGCGTGCGGATCGCGTTCTGGACATGCTCCGGCACTTCAGGCTTGCCCATCGGGTTTTCCGGATCGAACGCATCATCGTGATCATGGGCCGAAACGTAATTCATGGTCTGTCGTCTTTCTTTACTCATTGGCCCGGTCAGAGCCCCCTCGCCTGTCGATCCCGAGTGACGTCAACCCATCAACTCCCGAGGCGTTCCATGCAGATACGCCGGTTGCGCGGGAAGGATGCTGTCCCCATCTTGCTTTATGTAAGGGATTGCCGCGGCAATTCATCCCCCATGGTGACGATAAAGGACTTCGATCGTGCCTCAGCCCAGCATCGCCGATTTCGAAGCCGCCGCTGCTTCCGTGCTCGCTCGTCTGCCAGAGGCCTTCCGCCAGCCACTGGCCGATGTGGTGCTGCGAATCGAGGAATTCGCGACCGCCGAGCAGCTCCACGCTGTCGGGATTGCCGATCGCTGGGAGCTGACCGGGCTCTATGAAGGCGTCGCACTGACCGAGCGGTCGCAGTGGGACAGCGAAGGGCTACCCCCGGTCATCACGCTGTTCCGCCAGCCGCTGCTGGCCGAGATGGAGGAAACCGGCGTGAGCTTTGCCGCCCTCATCCGCCATGTGGTGATTCACGAAGCCGGTCACCATTTCGGTCTGTCGGACGATGATATGCATGCTCTCGAGGAGAGTGTGCCGGAATAGGCCCAGCCCAGAACCGACAAAGCCCGCCCCTTTTGCAAGGAGCGGGCTTTGTTGGCGCACCCGGAACGATTCGAACGTCCGACCCTCAGATTCGTAGTCTGATGCTCTATCCAGCTGAGCTACGGGTGCGCGCTGAGGGGCGGCACATAGGGGGGTGCGTGAGGCTTGGCAAGAGGCGTTTGGCTTTCATTCGAGATTTTGAAACAGCCGCTCGGCCAGCATGACATCAAGCGGCGGCTTCGGCAGCGCAAGCGCCTCGATCGGGGTGAACCAGCCCACCGCCCCGCCCTCAAGTGACCGCGGTTCGCCCTCCCATAGGCGCAAGGTGTAAAGCAGAATGACAAGCGCCTGGCCGCTAACGGCCGTTCCGCCGTCGGCAAAGCCAGCGGGCGCGCAGTCAGAAGAACGGCAGGTAATTCCCAGCTCTTCCTCCAGTTCTCGAACCAAGGATTCTCTAGGTATTTCATGGGCTTCCACCTTGCCGCCGGGGAACTCCCACAGGCCTGCATGGTGCTTGCCGACAGGCCGCTGATGCATCAGCCAGAGCCCATCACCGCGGTGCAATGCGCCTGCGACAACTGTCATCCAGTTCCCTGTCATGTCGGATTACTTTCCATGACCCTTCCCGATCTCAACCATTTATTAACTCGAAGCCCGGATTTTAGACACATCAGGCCGTGACGAACGGGGGGAACCACCAATGCTGTCGACTTTCATCAAGGACCTCGTCGACGACGCCTCGGGAGCTACCGCTGTCGAATATGGCCTGATTGTCGCTCTTATCGTGATCGCCATGATTGTGTCGCTGCAAGGCGTCGCAGACACGGCCATCGCCATGTGGAACATGATCGAGAGCAAAGGCGTCGATGCAATGAACGGGTAATTTCAATTTCGTTTCGAATTAGGAATTTCTCAATACGTATCGATTATCTCACAAATAGCCCGCCGCCGAACAGGGGGGGCTTGGGTACCGAAGACCAAACCAGGAGACTACAGATGACCTTCTTCAAGAACCTCGTCCGTGACGAGCAGGGCGCTACCGCCATCGAATACGGCCTGATTGCCGCTCTCATCGCCGTCGCCGCGATCACCGCCATGACCTCGCTGGGTTCGACCCTGAGCGCGACGTTCCAGAACGTCAGCACCGAGATGGAAGCTGGCACCTCGACCCCGTAAGGCGGTCGCTGAAAGCAAACAGGAAGGCGGCGGGGAGCAATTCCCGCCGCCTTTTCTTTTGTCGTTCGAAAGAATGCGCGTTGCGGCAGCCCGCACGGCCATCATGCGCAGAAATCAGCGGGCTCGCACGACCAGCTTGACCTTCTGACCCGGCGTCAGCGTCGCGCTGCTGCTGAGCGCGTTCAGCACGCGGAAGCGATCTTCCTGGGCGCTGTCATAGGCCATCCGCCGCGCCAGGCTCGCCACCGTGTCGCCGCGGGCGACAGTCACCACCTGCAATTTCTTCGGCACCACCGAAGCTGCCTCCGCCTGCGTGATTCGCCGCATCGACTGGAACATCGAATTGAAGGTCGCCGCGCGGCCCGCAGGCGCAATCGCGGTGAAGTGATAGGCACGATCGCGGGCGAATTCATAGGCAAACACGACCACATCCACTTGGCTCTGGCCATTGTTGACCCGCGCAGTGCCATACACCGCAGGCAGGCCATTCACCGTCGTTCGCTCAAGCTGAGAGGGGGCAAGGGTGCTGTTCTGTCCGCCAAGGGCGGTGAACTGCTGGCGCACATAGGTCTCCAGGTTGCCGCTATAGGCTGCCAGCGTCATCTGCGCCTGCCCTCCCTGCCCCTGAATGCTGACCGCCCGGGTGCCGTTGACCATGTAGAAGCCCTGAGGCGCGGTGAAGGCGAGACGCATTTCCGGGTGAATGAAGGTGCTGCCCTCGATCATGCCCTGCGCCGGGTCGTCACCGTAGAGCATCCCGTCGATTCGGGTGAGGAAGGTGTCGCGATTCGTTACACCGCCAGCACCCGCCGCGCTCGCCTTGGCGAGCGCGCTTTGTACGCGGCTGGCGGGGTCAGGGTGGGTCGAAGCCCATTCGGGAACGCTCGCATTGCGCCCGGCGAGACGCGCATCAAGCCCGTTTTGCGCAGCAAGACTGGCAAGAACAGTGCCCATCGCGCGCTGATCATAGCCCGCACGACCCAGATACTGGATACCGAGATCATCCGCCTCCAGCTCTTGCTGGCGTGAAAATTTGAGCGTCAGCATCTGCGAGCCTTCCAGGAAGGTGCGCGACAGGGTGTTGCCCAGCCCCGAATCGCCCAGCAGGATCCCCGAAAGGATCGCCAGACCGCCGCCGAGCAGAGTATTCTTCTGGGCTTCAGCCTGACGCCGCTGCGAATGGCGCGCGGCAACATGGCCGACTTCATGCCCCAGCACGCCGGCAAGTTCCGCCTCGTTGTTCATCAGGGTAACCAACTGGCGGGTGGTGTAGATATACCCCCCCGGCACCGCGAAAGCATTGTGCACGGGCGAGTTCAGCAGGCTGACGGTAAAGCTCTCACGCGCGTTGCCGAGGCCTGACTGGACCGCGATATTCTTTCCCACCTGTTCAACATATTGGGCGTGGGTGCCGGTCATCGCGCCGCCAAATTCGGCGAGCAATTGCGGGTGATATTGCGCGCCCTGCTGTGCTTCAGCCTGTGTAATCGGGGTCGAGGCAGAGGGAATGGCCCCGCCTGCGCCCATGCATCCGGTCAACGCCAAAGGCGCTACCCCGAGCGCCAGCATCTTGCGTGAAATGCGTGCCATAGGTGGCTCCTTCCGCTGTCTTGTTCTGCTGCAAGCCTATCGGCAAAGCAGCGCAACGGAAAGACTTGGCAAACGAAACCTTAACTTGGGATGGCACCTTTGCCGAGCTTAACCCCCGATGCCGAGGAAACGCTCCTCGCGCTGGGCGACCAGTTCCGCACGGCTCAGGCGTGACAGCTGTTCGATCTCCTCGCTCAGCGCCGCGCCGAGCATCCGGGCCGCAGCCTGCGGATCGCGCTGGGCGCCGCCGACTGGCTCCTTGACGATGCGGTCAATCACCTTGTCGCGCTTGAGATGCTGGGCGGTGATCTTCATCGCCTGCGCGGCGTCGGCAGCCTTTTCCGACGTGCGCCACAGGATCGAAGCGCAGCCTTCTGGCGAGATGACCGAATAGACCGCATGCTCCATCATCAGCACCCGGTTGGCCGACGCCAGTGCAACCGCGCCGCCCGATCCGCCCTCGCCAACGATGGCCGCAACCATCGGCACTTCCAGAGCGAGACACGCCTCGGTCGAGCGGGCGATGGCTTCCGCCTGACCGCGTTCTTCCGCTTCAATCCCCGGAAACGCGCCGGATGTGTCCACCAGCGTCACCACCGGCAGGCCGAATCGGCTCGCCAATTCCATCAGGCGGATCGCCTTGCGATAGCCTTCGGGTTTGCCCATGCCGAAATTGTGCGCAATGCGCGTGGTGGTGTCGTGGCCCTTTTCGTGCCCGATCAGCATCACCCGGCGGCCATCGAGCCGCGCAAAGCCGCCCATGATCGCCAGATCGTCGCCATAGAGCCGGTCGCCGCCGAGCGGCACAAATTCGCTGAAGGCATGGGCGACATAATCGCGGAAATGCGGCCGCTGCGGATGGCGGGCCACTTGCGTCTTCTGCCACGGCGTCAGGGAGGCATAGGTGCTGGCGAGAAGTTCGGCGCTCTTGGCCTCAAGCCGCCCGATCTCACTGGCGACATCAACATCATGCAGCGCATTGACGCTGCGCAGCTGTGCGATGCGCTCTTCAAGGGCGGCGACCGGTTTCTCGAAATCGAGGTAGGAAATCATCGCGCGGGGCTAGTCGGATGTTGAGCGGGTTGCAAGCGGGTGGCGGGAATTGACGAGGGCAACCAGCCGCGCAGCATCGACATGGGTGTAGATCTGGGTGGTGGAAATGTCGGCATGACCGAGCAGGGTTTGCAGCACGCGCAGGTCGGCACCGCCCTCCAGCAGGTGCGTGGCAAAGGCGTGGCGCAGGACGTGCGGGCTGATGGTGGCAGGATCGAGCCCGGCGCGCGCCGCCAGCGCCTTGAGCAGCTGGAACAGGCGCACCCGGCTCAGCGGCTTGCCCTCGCCCGAAGGGAACAGGTAGCGCGACTGGCTGTGAGGGCGCAGCGCCAACCAACGCGCCAGTGCGTCCAGTGCTCGCCCGCCAACCGGGACCAGCCGCGTTGTCCCGCCCTTCCCCGTCACTGTCAGGAAAGGTGCATCGCGCGGCACAGCGTGGATCGGCAGCGTTACCAGCTCGCTGGCCCGCAGGCCTGAACCGTACAGCAATTCGATCAGCGCCAGCAGCCGCACGGCCTTGGGATCATCGCCAGCCGCCTCTTCCTCGGCGCGCGCGAACAGCGCCGTGATCTGGTCATGACCGAGCACCTTGGGCAGCGGACGGCGCGCGCGCGGACGTGGCAGGGCTCCAGAAGGATCGTCGCCGCGCCAGCCTTCGTCGACGGCAAAGCCGAAGAATTGGCGCAGGGCCGAAGCCTTGCGCGCGACGCTTGACGGGGCAAGGTCCGCCCATTCGCCGGCCAAGCTGGCGACGGCATCGCGCGGTGCGGCCGCCAGATCGCCGATGGCGTCTTCGGCTTGGTTCAAATCACGGCGATACGCCGCCAACGTATTGGCCGCAGCGCCCCGTTCAGCCGCCAGCATTGCAAGAAACGCCTCGGTCCCGGCGGACATCAGCCCCGCGCCACAGCCTCGGCGGCGATCATCCGGGCCTCGGCCTGCATCCCCACACGGGTCAGCGCCGCGGTGATGTGATAGAGATGCAGCGGTGTCATCTGCTGCCAGCTCGTCCCCTGCATCCCGAGCCCGGCAAGGAACACCACCAGCGTCGGATTCCCGACTTCGGCCGCGCGCGAAATGGCCCGGGTCCAGCGGGTTTCGCGCGCCAGATCGAAATCAAGGTCGCCAGCCAGAGCATTGGCGTCACCCTCGCTCAGCCGTCCAATTCCGGCGAGCCCAGCCACGAGGAAGGCCGATTTGCGCGCGCCTTCGCTGTCGTCGCTGCCCGTGAAGCTTTCAACCGCGCCTTGGCCAACGTCGTCTCCGCGCGGATTGGCGAGCGCAATCAGCGCCCAGCCAAGCGAGCCTTCCTCCACCACATTGGCCCATCGCACCGCGTTGCCATCCAGCCCAGCCGTCAGCATCGCCGCGATCAGCTCACCCGCAGCATCGGCATGGGCAGCATCGGCGGGAATGCGCGCGGCGGCATAGGCCGTCAGCACTCGCGCGCCGTAGCCGTCCCCGCCGCCAAGCGCGGCACCTGCGGCCCAAAGTCGCTCCATCGCCGCAATCCGTGCGGCGGGGTCTGCCGCAAGATAGGCTTCCCGCAAGGCCGCCGCATGGGTCTGCGGATCGCCGCTGGCAGCCGGATCGGCGAAAACCTCGGAATAGAGATCGACCATCGCGTCAGCCGACATGATCCCCTCGCGCGCGGCCCGCCCGGCGAAGGCAGCCCGCTGAGTCGCAGGCAGCATCGGCAGCAGCGCCCCGGCGCGGGCGTAATAGGCCCCGCCCTTATCCTTCATCGCGCCGTCGAGCAGGCCATCGGGGAGCGGCTCGCCAAGCGCGGTGGCAAGGCCGAAGCGCCATGGGTTGAGATCGTCCACCCCGTTCCATTCGATCTGAACACCGCGCTGACCGCGTCCGGCTGCGCCCGCAAACCGACGCGCCAGCAGCACGTCAACCCGGGGTGCCACGCCCCGGAACAGCGCGCGATCAAGCTGCGAGGCCGCAAGCGCGCTTTCCCCGGCATAGGCGTTGCAGATCGCCTGCCACATCTGCCACTGGCCGTCCTCACGGGTTGAGCCTTGCAGCCGCACCGCCGGACACGCGCCGGTGATGTCGCCGCTGCCGAGATAGGCGGTGAGCGCCTCCTGCGTCAGGCTGGGCGACCAGTCAGCGCTGTCGACATCCTGCACCACCGCGCGGGCAAGCGCATATTCGCCCATCCCGTTGAGCACGCCGACGCGCAGGGCCGCAAACTCGATCGGGTCCATGCCAAGCGGCGCAGCCAAGCGGCTCGCGAGTGCGCGACGCATCAGGATGTGGCCCCAGCGCGACACCATCGGTCCGCGGGTGCCTGCCAGCACCGCGCGCACCAGCTTGTCCGGCTGATTCGCGAGCGCAGCCGGCGGCAACCCGCCCTCGTCTGTTGCCAGCACACCGATCCGCGTCAGAGCGCGCCGCGCCCCAGCGGGAATGTCGGACTTGGGCTTCAACCCGAGCAGCCTGTCCAGCTCCTCGGTCGACATGTTTTCCAGCGCCTCAAGGCTTGGCAGGCGCGACAAATCGCCGCGCGTGATGCTCGGCATCGGCGGCAGGGTCGACGGATCGACGGGCACGCCAGGCACTGGCGCAGCCCCGGGCTGGGAGGCAGACGGAGGCGGATTGCCAGTCTGCGGGGCTGGCGCAGGGCTCGGACGCGGAGACGGTGCGGGCGCCGGATCATCAAACCCCGGTGGCAGCAGCGATTCGGGCTTGCCCTGAGCGCCAGCGAAACCGGCCAGCCCTGCCCCTCCGAGCACGCCCGCCAGCGCGATAGCGAGCACGCTGGCACCGAACCGTCTGCCGCTCATTGCGTCTGCTCCGGCAGAGCCACATCATCGGCGATAGGGCGCAGCGGTTCCTCGCCGCCATCGAACCACGCGAGCGCGAGCAAAGCGGCCACTGCGAGGCCCGCAAACACCATCCAGCCCCGCCCGGCCGGAACACTCGGAGCGGGTGCCTCCTGAAGGCTGGTCGGTGAGAGACGCGAGGAGCGAGAGTTTCGCATATTGCGCGTGCCCTAGCCCATCTATAGGCCCTGCGGCAATGTCCGCTGCGCCGCCTCTCAACGATCCTGCCCCGCTTGCCGCGATTGCTGCGCGCATCACGCGGCCCGTGGTGCTGGTGGGCCTGATGGGCGTGGGCAAATCAACCGTGGGGCGCAAGCTGGCCAGCCTGTTGCAGCGCGATTTTGTCGACGCTGACGAAGCGATCGTCGAAGCGGCCCAGCGCTCGATCCCCGAAATCTTCGAAACCTTTGGCGAGGCCTATTTCCGCGATGGCGAACGTCGCGTGATCGCCCGGTTGATGGACGAATCCCACGGGGTCATCGCCACCGGCGGCGGGGCCTTTGTCGATCCTGCCACCCGGGCACTGGTGCTGGAACGCGGGATCGCGGTGTGGATCGATTGCGACATCGACACGCTGGTCGAACGCACGGCGCGGCGCGGGAACCGGCCATTGCTCAAGAATGGCGATCCACACGACATTCTCACCCGGCTGGCGCAGGAGCGCGCGCCTTTCTATGGGCAGGCCCATATCCGCGTCATCAGCGAAACCGGCCCGCATGCCGATACCGCGCGCGCGATCATCGAGGCGATTGATCAATGGCTGTGATTCCTGTCGCGCTGGCCAGGCGCGCCTATGATGTGGTGATTGAGGAAGGCCTGCTTGGGCGTCTTGCCGAAGCAGCTGCGCCGTTTCTGAAGAGCTATGGTGCCGGACGCCGCGTGCCCTTCGTGGCTGATACCAACACCCAGCGACTTTATGGCGAGAGTGTCGCAGCCAATCTGGCTGCCCACGGGCTGGCGGCCGAATGGTTCGTGGTCGAGCCGGGCGAAGATGCGAAAACCTGGGGCGTGCTCGAACAGCTGTGCGACTGGCTGCTGGCCATGGGCGTCACCCGCAAGGATCACGTCTTCGCGCTCGGCGGCGGCGTGGTGGGCGATCTCGTCGGCTTCGCCTGCGCAATCACCAAGCGCGGCTGCGGCTTCGTGCAATTGCCCACGACCTTGCTGGCGCAGGTCGATTCGTCGGTCGGCGGCAAGACCGCGATCAATACCGCCGCGGGCAAGAACCTGATCGGGGCCTTCCACCAGCCAAGCCGTGTGCTGATCGACCCGCTGGTGCTCGCCACTCTGCCGGATCGCGAAATGCGCGCCGGCTATGCCGAGGTGCTGAAGTATGGCTTGCTCGGTGATGCGGCGTTCTTCGCCTGGTTGGAAGCGCATGGCGACAGTGTGTTGGCGCGCGAACCTGCCGCGCTCGAACACGCCATTTCTGTCAGCATTGCGATGAAAGCGCGGATCGTTGCCGAAGACGAGCGCGAGACCGAAGACCGGCGTGCGCTGCTCAATCTCGGCCATACTTTTGGCCACGCGCTGGAGGCAGAGACGGGCTTTTCGCAACGGTTGCTGCACGGCGAGGCAGTTGCCCTCGGCATGGTGCTGGCCGCGCGTTATTCGGCGCGGCGGGGCGAGATTTCAGCGGCTGCCGCTGAACGCGCCGCCTGCGCCATCGCAGCATCCGGCCTGCCTGCCAGCCTGCCTGCGCTGGGCCTCACCTGCGACGGTGCGGCGCTGGTGGATCACATGCGGCATGACAAGAAGGCGGAGGCCGCCACCCTGCCCTTCCTCCTGCTGCGCGGGCTGGGCGAGGCTTACGTGGCACGCGATGTCGATCTGGCTGATATCGCGGCGTTTCTGGACAGCGAACTGGCCGCATGATCATCGCGCGCGCCGATCTTGGGGATCCCCAAGTGCGGGCGCTGATCGCCTTTCACCAACAGGCGATGCAGGCTGGCTCACCCCCGGGTCGCAGCTTTGCGCTCGACCTGTCGGGGTTGTCCGATCCGGCGGTGACAGTGTGGGCTGTGCGGGTGGATGATCGGGTGGCGGCGATCGGCGCGCTCAAACTTTTGGGCGATGGTCAGGCCGAGCTCAAATCTATGCGCACTCACCCCGATTTCCTGCGCCGCGGGATTGCCGCCCGGTTGCTGGAGGTGATCATCGACCATGCGCGCAGCCAAGCGATCACGCGGCTCAGCCTCGAAACCGGCAGCGGCCCGGCGTTTGATCCGGCGCTGGCGCTTTACCGCAAGCGCGGCTTTGTAAATGGCGCGGCGTTCGGCGACTATGCCCTCACCGACTTCAACCAGTGCCTGCACCTGACCTTGGATTGATCAGGGCGGCTTGACCTAGGGCACAGCAACAAGCTGCAAGGTCACAACCTGCCGCACCGACCTTGCGCCGCGTGTGTCGCCTGCCACAGCGAGCCGGAACGGGCCGTCCTCGGCGTCGAGCATCGCGCCGTTGCAACGATCCGCCAGCACCACCTCGGCCTTGCCCAGCAATGGATCGAGTTCGCCGAGCGTGAAGACAACCCGATAACCGTCCTGCGCCTCGACCACCACGGCCATCAGCAGCGCAGGGCCGCGCAGGGCATTGCCAGACGGCGCGCCCAGCCTTGCCATCACATCGGCAAGCAGCGGCCCGGTGCAGGTCTACGTTTCCCCGTGATGGGTCAGTGTCACCTCATGCGTGGTCAGGTCCGCAATCGTCGCAGGCTCCACCGGCACCGCCATGTTCAAGGCCAGAGCTTCGAGTATCGGGGTGTCACTCCAGTTCGAGGATCACCGCATCCACCGCCAGGCTCTCGCCCTCCGCGGCGTTGATCTTGGCGATGACGCCTTCCTTTTCGGCGCGCAGGATGTTCTCCATCTTCATCGCCTCGACCGTGGCGAGCGGCTGGCCGGGCTGCACCGTCTCGCCCTCGGCGACGTGGAGCTTCACCAGCATCCCCGGCATCGGGCAGATCAGCAGGCGCGAGAGATCGGGCGGGACCTTCTCGAGCATCAGGCTTTCATGCCGCGCGAGCCGCTGCGGGATCACCAGCGCGGTATGCTGCGCGCCGCGGGTGGTGACCTTCCACTGGTTGCCCTGCCGCTCGACGATCAGGCCCAGCTTGAGGCCCGCGCCGTCGGTGGCTTCGGCCTGCGCCATGCCGGGCTGCCAGTTGCAGGTGCCCTCGACCTTGACGCCGTCCACCACCGCATGGCCCTCGCCGAGGGTGACGTGGAAGCGCTCATCGCCGAGTTTCACCATCCATTCGGTGGTGACGCGGATCACCCCCTCGCGCCCGTCATCGCCATCGAGCTGGCCCGAGATGCGGCGCGCGCGGCTTTGCAAGGTGAACTCGTTGCCCGCGCAGACCGCCGCGAGCAGCCGCTTCACTTCGTCCGACGTCGCCGCACCGTGGAAGCCTTCCGGGTATTCCTCGGCGATGAAGCCCGTGGTCAGCTCGCCCGAGCGGAAGCGCGGGTGCTGCATGATCGCGCTGAGGAAATCGACATTGTGGCCGAGCCCCTTGATCCGGAAATTGTCGAGCGCCTCGATCTGGAGATCGGCCGCCTCGTCGCGGGTCGGGGCCCAGGTGATCAGCTTGGCGATCATCGGGTCGTAGAAGCGCGAGACCTCGCCGCCTTCATAGACCCCGTCATCGACACGCACCGAGCCGGGTCCTCGCGCCACGCCCCGCCGCGCCTTGCCCGCCACCCGCTCGTCCTCGCTCCAACCGGGGAGCGGGGGTTGGTAGTGCACCAGCCGTCCGGTGCTCGGCAAAAAGCCGCGATAGGGATCTTCGGCATAGACGCGGTTTTCGATCGCCCAGCCGTCGATCCCGATATCGTCCTGCGTCATGGCAAGCTTCTCGCCCGCTGCGACGCGGATCATCTGCTCGACGAGATCGATGCCGGTGATCGCCTCGGTGACAGGGTGCTCCACCTGAAGCCGGGTGTTCATTTCGAGGAAGTAGAAGCTCTCCCCCGTCGGGTCGGCGCCGCTGACGATCAGCTCGACCGTCCCCGCAGAATAATACCCCACCGCTCGCGCCAGAGCGACGCATTGCTCGCCCATCGCCTTCCTCATCTTGGGCGTGACGAAGGGCGACGGCGCTTCCTCGACCACCTTCTGGTGGCGGCGCTGGATCGAGCATTCGCGCTCGTTCAGGTAGAGGATATTGCCGTGCTGGTCGCCGAGGATCTGGATCTCGATATGGCGCGGGTTGAGGATGAACTTCTCGATGAAAACGCGGTCATCGCCGAAGCTGTTCAGCCCCTCGCGCTTCACGCTTTCAAAGCCTTCGCGCACGTCGGCTTCGGAATAGGCCAGGCGCATCCCTTTGCCCCCGCCCCCGGCGCTGGCCTTCATCATCACCGGATAGCCGATCTCGTTCGAGATGCGCACCGCGTGCTCGGTATCCTCGATCTCGCCGACAAAGCCGGGGACGACATTGACGCCCGCCTCTTTCGCCAACTTCTTGGATTCGATCTTGTCCCCCATCGCGGCAATCGCGCCGACCGGCGGGCCGATGAAGGCGATGCCTTCCTTCGCCAGCGCCTCGGCAAAGGAAGTGCGTTCCGACAGGAAGCCGTAGCCCGGGTGGACAGCCTCGGCCCCGGTCTGCTTGCAGGCGGCGATGATCTTGTCAGCGATCAGGTAGGATTCCGCCGCGGGCGAAGGGCCGATATGCACCGCCTCGTCCGCCATCGCCACGAAGGGCGCGCGTGCGTCAGCGTCGGAATAGACCGCGACGGTCTTGATCCCCATTTTCCGCGCGGTGGTGATGACCCGACAGGCGATCTCGCCGCGGTTGGCAATCAGGATTTTCGAGAACAAGGGTTGGGGCCTCTCTCCAAAGGACATAACTCGCCAGCGGCTATGCCGAGGGATTGCATCGCAAGCAAGCTAGCGGATTTGCGGCATCGTCAGGCGCGTGCGGCGGCATAGGCGATCAGGCTCTCGGCATAGGCGGGTGCGCCGCGCCGATCACCCTCGCCGCTGACGAGGGTCTGCACCGCCTTGCCCAGCATGGCGATATTCGCTGGGGAGAGCTTGCCGAGCGGTTCCACGTAAATCCCGATGCCAAACAGGATTGCGCCCGTTTGCGGGAGCCGCCGCAAGGTCTGGCGCTCGGAGCGCACGAACAGGGTCTCGCCGGCGTTGTCGGGCGTCACATGGGCGAAGGCCTCGGCAGGCGGGCGGTCGGGAAGCCAGCGGCGCTCGCCCGTTGCCGCGATGAACCAGTTGCAGCGGGCGTAAATGGGGCCGGGGCGCAGGGTTTCCATGAAGCGGTCGACCCCGGTGGCGAGCTGCTCCTCGTAGCCCGCAATCGGCGCGTGGAGCGCGCGCAGAGGCAGACCGATCTTTTCCGCCGGGTGCCAATCCGAGGGCCATGCCACCGCCGCGCCGATGAGGCGGTAGACGTCCTCGCCCGGGCGCTGGGTCAGCAGGGCGAGGTCTTCATGCACCGCGAGTGCAGCCTCGGGGAGTGCGCCCTCCACACCGAGCATCGCCGCCAACTCGCGGCCCGGCGCTTCGACCTCCGGGGTGAGTTGCACGCCCTCGGGCCACTCGGCAAACCCCGTCGCCCGCGCCTCCAGATCGGGCGTGGGCTGGAGCCACTGGTGCTCCTCGAGCTTGACCAGCCCCATCCGCAGCTGACCACCCCCGCGCGCCTTGGGGAGCAGCGTGTCGACCGAGAAGCCGAGGGTCATGCCATATTACTCCGTCGCCCCTGCGCAGGCGGGGGCCCATGTGTCCGCTGCTGCGCGTGCCACAACCCGTGATGGATCCCCGCCTGCGCGGGGATGACGAAGATGGATCACCCCGCCCCTCCCCGCTGCTCGCAGCGCAGCGTGAAGCCGTATTCCTCGAGATAATCGGCCCCGGTCGGCAGCAGATATTGCAGCGCCTCGGGCAGCAGACCGTGCAAGCTGGTGGCGTGATGCAGTTCTTTCCGGCGGTCGGAGAAGCAATAGGGCTGGCTGTGCGGGAGCACCCCCAGCAGCCGCAGCATCCCGCTCTCGGTCGCCCCGCCCTCGTCGGCGAGGCTGAGGTAGATCGGCGGGCGCTTCTGATCGCCCAAGGGCTTGCGGCTCAGCGCCTCGCCATCCCATTGCAGGCTGGGCGAGATCGCCGCGTAGCCGGTGAACAGGCCGGGGGTGACCGCCCAGGTCTCGACCACGAAATGCCCCGCCGCGCTTTCGCCGACGAGGAAGGCGGTGCCATCAGTGCGGTAGCGCCCCTCGATCATGGGTTTGACGGTGTCGGCCAGCCATTGGCGGAACATCGCGCTTTCGCCCGCGCTCGGCCAACGCTTGCGCTCGGCGGTGTCGCCCGTCGGTGGAAGCAACTCGCGCTGGCGATCCCTTGTCTCGATCCCGACGATGATCGCGTCCTGACTGCGCCCCCACAGCGCCCCCCAGCGCATCAGCCCGGCACCCATCATCAGGTCCTGCGTCATCGCCCCGTCGAGCTGGTAGATCACCGGCCAGCGCTTGTCCGGCTCCTTCGCGTAGTCGGGCGGGAGGACGATATTGACGCTGCGTTCGGCGCCCAGCACCTCCAGCGTCACGCTTTCGCCGATAGTGAGCGGCTGCGGCTCGGCCGCGGGCTGCGCGCGCGCCACACCAGCAACAGCAACAAGCGCAAGCAGGATCAGGCGTGCCCGCATAAACTCACCTCGTCATCCCGGCGCAGGCCGGGACCCACAGCGGCACGCGCCGCAATCCGCGTCACTGGGCCCCGGCCTGCGCCGGGGGGACGGGAGGGACGAAAGGATCACTCCGCCGGAACCGCTGCCTTGCAGGCCCGCGCAGGCTCCTCGCCCTTCAGCGCGGTGAGACCGAGCTTGGCGAACAGAGCGCCGTCCTTGTCGTCGCCCGCATTGGGGGCGGTCAGCAGCTTGTCGCCGGTGAAGATCGAATTCGCGCCCGCGAGGAAGCACAGGGCCTGCGTCGCCTCGGACATGGACTCGCGCCCCGCCGAGAGCCGCACCATCGAGCGCGGCATGGTGATGCGCGCGACCGCGACCATGCGGACGAACTCGATATCGTCAATTTTCGCCAAGGGGGTATCCGCCAGCATGTTGCCCAGCACCGTGCCTTTGACCGGCACCAGCGCGTTGACGGGCACGCTCTCGGGGTGCCGCGGCAGAGTGGCGAGGGTGTGGACGAAGCCCACCCGGTCCTCGCGCGTCTCGCCCATGCCGACGATCCCACCGGAGCACACGTTGATCCCCGCCTTGCGGACGTGATCGAGGGTATCGAGGCGGCACTGAAAATCGCGCGTGCTGATCACCCGCTCGTAGTACTCCGGCGAGCTGTCGATATTGTGGTTGTAGTAATCGAGCCCCGCCTCGGCCAGCATTGCGGCCTGATGCGGTTCGAGCATCCCCAGCGTCATGCAGGTTTCAAGGCCCATGGCGGAGACGCCCTTCACGATCTCGACGATCGCGGGCATGTCGCGGTCCTTGGGATTGCGCCACGCCGCGCCCATGCAGAAGCGCTGGGAGCCCGCATCCTTGGCCTGCGCCGCGCGCTGGAGCACGGCCTGCACGTCCATCAGTTTTGTGGCTTCCACGCCGCTGTCGGCCTTCACCGACTGCGAGCAATAGCCGCAATCCTCAGGGCACCCGCCGGTCTTGATGCTGAGCAGGGTGCACAGCTGCACTTCGGTCGCGGGGTGGTATGCGCGGTGGACCGAGGCCGCCTGAAACAGCAGCTCGGTAAAGGGCAGGTCGAAGAGCGCCGCGATCTCGGTGCGGGTCCAGTCGGTGCGGGGGTGGGTCAAACCTCAAAACTCCGTTCGGGCTGAGCTTGTCGAAGCCCTGCTTTTCTACTTCATTCGGCCGATAAAGGGAAAAGCGGCCCTTCGACAAGCTCAGGGCGAACGGAGTTTAGGAACCCCTACTCCGCCGCCTCGTCCAGCCCCTCGCCGAGCGGCGGCATGTTGTGGCCGAGGAGCACCAGAATATCCGCCGCACACTCCACCACATTGCTTCCGGGGCCATAGATCCCCTGCACCCCCGCCTCGCGCAGGAAGTCATAGTCCTGCGGAGGGATCACGCCGCCGGCGGTGACCTTGATGTCGCCGCGACCGGCTTCGCGCAGAAGGCGGATCAGTTCGGGGATCAGGGTCTTGTGGCCTGCGGCAAGGCTCGATGCGCCCACCACGTCGACATTGTGTTCGAGCGCCATCGCGGCCGATTCCTGCGGGGTCTGAAACAAAGGCCCGGAGATCACCTCGAAGCCCATGTCGCCGAAGGCGCTCGCGATCACGTTGGCGCCGCGGTCGTGGCCGTCCTGACCCATCTTGGCGATCATGATGCGGGGCTTGCGGCCCAGGCGGCGGGCCACGGCCTCGACGCCATCGGTGACCTGCGCCCAGCGACGGTCGAATTCATAGGCGCTCTTGTAGACGCCCGTGACCGGTGCGGGGGTGGCATCGTGGCGGCCGAAGACCTCTTCCATCGCCGACGAGATTTCGCCCAGCGTCGCATCGTGGCGCGCGGCTTCCACCGCCAGCGCCAGCAGGTTTGCGCCCGATGTGCACCCTTCCGTCAACGCCGCGAGCGCCGCGCGGCAGGCGGCTTCGTCGCGGCCTTCGCGCACCTTGGCGAGGCGGGCGATCTGGCCTGCGCGGACCTTCTGGTTGTCGACCTCGAGCGTCTCGAGCGCGTCTTCACTTTCCTTGCGGTACTTGTTGACGCCGACGATCACGGTCTCGCCCTTGTCGACCTTGGTCTGCTTCTCCGCCGCCGCCCGCTCGATCGCGGCCTTGGGCGCGCCGGTGGCGACGAAGGCGGTCATGCCCCCCGCCGCATCGACCTGCTCGATCAGCTTCCACGCCTCGTCGACGAGGGTGGCGGTCAAAGCCTCGATGTAGTGCGAGCCGCCGAGCGGATCGACGACGCTGGTGATCCCGCTTTCCTCCTGCAGCACCAGCTGGGTGTTGCGGGCGATGCGGGCCGAGAAATCGGTCGGGAGCGCAATCGCCTCGTCCAGCGCATTGGTGTGGAGCGACTGGGTGCCGCCGAGCACCGCCGCCATGGCTTCCACCGTGGTGCGGATGACGTTGTTGTAGGGGTCTTGCTCTTGCAGCGAGACGCCGCTCGTCTGGCAATGGGTGCGCAGCATCTTGGAGCGTTCGTCCTTCGCCCCGAGGCCGTCCATCACCCGCCACCACAAGGTGCGCGCGGCGCGCAGCTTGGCTATCTCCATGAAGAAGTTCATGCCGATGCCGAAGAAGAAGCTGAGCCGCCCCGCGAAGGCGTCGATATCCAGGCCTGCGGCCATGGCGCGGGTGGCATATTCCTTGCCGTCGGCGATGGTGAAGGCGAGCTCCTGCACCGCGGTCGCCCCGGCCTCGTGCATGTGGTAGCCGCTGATCGAAATCGAGTTGAATTTCGGCATGTTGGCCGAGGTATAGGCGATGATGTCCGAGATGATCCGCATGCTCGGCTCGGGCGGGTAGATATAGGTGTTGCGGACCATGAACTCCTTGAGGATGTCGTTCTGGATCGTCCCGTCGAGCTTCTCCTGGCTCACGCCCTGACGCTCGGCGGCGACGATGAAGAAGGCCAGCACCGGGATCACCGCGCCGTTCATCGTCATCGACACGCTCATGGAATCGAGTGGGATCTGGTCGAACAGGATCTCCATGTCGGCGACCGTGTCGATCGCCACCCCCGCCTTGCCGACATCGCCGACGACGCGCGGGTGATCGCTGTCATAGCCGCGGTGCGTGGCGAGGTCGAAGGCGACCGACAGGCCCTTTTGCCCCATCGCCAGATTGCGGCGGTAGAAAGCGTTCGATTCCTCTGCCGTGGAGAAGCCCGCATATTGGCGGATGGTCCACGGGCGGCCCGCATACATCGAAGCCTTCACCCCGCGCGTGAAGGGCGCGAAGCCGGGGAGGCCCGGATCGAAGCCCGCGTGATCTTCCGCCGTATAGAGCGGCTTGATCGCGAAGCCCTCGGGCGTGTGCCAGATAAGGTCGCGGCCCTTCACTTCCTTGGCGGCGAGGGCGTTCCAGTCGGAGAGGGTCGGTTTTTGGGTCATACCTATACAATCCCGTACTGCTTCGTCCGCAGCTTCCTTAGCCCCAAAGCGATCCGGCGGCGGGTCGAGTGCGGGTGGATCACCTCGTCGATATAGCCGCGCTGCGCCGCCACAAACGGATTGGCGAAGCGGTCTTCGTATTCCTTGGTCTTCTCGGCGATCTTCTCGGGATTGTCGCGGTCCTGCCGGAAGATGATCTCCACCGCGCCCTTGGCGCCCATCACCGCGATCTCGGCGGTGGGCCAGGCGTAGTTCAAGTCGCCGCGCAAGTGCTTGGAGGCCATCACGTCATAGGCCCCGCCGTAAGCCTTGCGGGTGATGACGGTGATCTTGGGCACGGTCGCCTCGGCATAGGCGAAGAGCAGCTTCGCGCCGTGCTTGATGATCCCGCCCAGCTCCTGCGCGGTGCCGGGGAGGAAGCCGGGGACGTCGACGAAGGTGATGATCGGGATCTCGAAGGCATCGCAGAAGCGCACGAAGCGCGCGGCCTTCTTCGAGGAATTGATGTCGAGCACGCCCGCGAGCACCATCGGCTGGTTCGCCACCACGCCCACGGTGCGGCCTTCCACCCGGCCGAAACCGCAGATGATGTTGCCAGCGTGGGCGGGTTGAATTTCGAAGAAATCGCCCTCGTCCAGTACCTTGGTGATCACCTCGTGCATGTCATAGGGCTGGTTGGCGTTGTCGGGGATCAGCGTGTCGAGGCTGTTGTCGATCCGGTCCCATGCATCGCCGGTGGGGAGCACGGGGGCCTCGTCACGGTTCGACAGCGGCAGGAAGTCGAAGAAGCGGCGGGTGGCCAGCAGGGCTTCGACATCGTTCTCGTAGGCGAGGTCCGCCACGCTGGTCTTGGTAGTGTGGGTGATCGCCCCGCCCAGTTCCTCCTGCGTCACGACCTCGTTGGTCACGGTCTTCACCACATCGGGACCGGTGACGAACATGTAGCTCGAATCCTTCACCATGAAGATGAAGTCGGTCATGGCCGGGCTGTACACCGCCCCGCCCGCGCACGGCCCCATGATGAGGCTGATCTGGGGCACGACGCCGGATGCGAGCACATTGCGCTGGAACACTTCGGCATAGCCCCCGAGGCTCGCCACGCCCTCCTGAATTCGCGCGCCGCCCGAATCGTTGAGGCCGATCACCGGCGCGCCGACCTTCATCGCGGTGTCCATTACCTTGCAGATCTTCTCCGCATGGCGCTTCGACAGTGAGCCGCCGAAGACGGTGAAGTCCTGCGAGAACACGTAAACCAAGCGGCCGTTGATGGTGCCGCTGCCCGTTACCACCCCGTCGCCCGGAATGCGCTGGGTTTCCATGCCGAAGTCCATGCAGTCATGCTCGACATAGGTGTCGATCTCTTCGAAGCTGCCTTCGTCGAGCAGCACGTCGAGCCGTTCGCGCGCGGTCAGCTTGCCCTTGGCGTGCTGGGCGTCGATGCGTTTCTGGCCACCGCCCATGCGGGCGGCTTCGCGGCGGCGTTCCATTTCGGCGATATTGGCGGACAATGGGCATCCCCTTGTTTGGCGTGATTGGCCGCTGCGTTGCCTTAGCCTGTCCCAAGCGTCAACGTGGCAAAAGTGCGGGCGGTCAGAACCGCAGCGTCATGCGCCGCGCCAGCCAGGGGGCGACCGCCTCGACCGCGCGCAGCATCTTGGTCATGCCGATATTGGCCTCGTCGTGGTCCTGCTCAATTGCGGCGATGATCTGGCGGGCGCATTCTTCGGGCGGCATCTTCTTCATCGGGTTGCCATCATTCATCTGGGTGTCGACCACAGGTGGCAGAGCCTCGATCACCTGGATCGCGCTGCCCTTGAGCTGTTCGCGCAGGGCCAGCGAGTAGAACCGCAGGCCCGCCTTGGTGGCGCAATAGACCGGCTGACGCGCAGCGGGGGCGATCGCGAGGCCGCTCGTGACGTTGACGATCGCCGCCTGCGGACGGGCGCGCAGGCGCTCCACCAGCGCGGTGATCAGCCGGATCGGGGCGGAAAGATTGGCATAGATTGCCGCATCCGCCGCATCGGCATCAGGCGCGGCCTTGCGGAAATCGTGATCGACCAGCTGACCGGCATTGTTGATCAGCACATCGAGCTCGGTCTCGGCCAGCTGCGCGATCAGCGCATCGACCCCGGCAGGGTGGGACAGATTGGCGGCGATCACTTCGAACCCCGCGGCCCGCATCGCCTCGAGCCGTTCGGGGCTGCGTCCGGTGAGAATCACCCGCGCGCCCTTGGCCCTGAGTTGCAGCGCGATCTCGCGTCCAATTCCGGCACTGCCGCCGGTCAACAATACCGTCTTTCCTGCTAGCTGCATGATGCCCGCCTCCCAGCCCGTGGCTTACGAACAACGGTTGCATAGGGCAACGCATTAGGCGAGACCGGTGTCATGGAGCAGTGCGATTTTCTGGTAATCGGCGGCGGGATCGCGGGGCTGAGCTGCGCCGCGCGGCTGGCCGCACATGGGCGGGTGGTGGTGCTGGAGGGCGAGAGTGCGCCCGGCTACCACGCCTCGGGCCGCAGCGTGGCGGTTGCGCACTTCGGGTTGGGAGAGCGGGTGGTGCGCACGCTGACCGCGCTCAGCCTGCCCGCGCTGGCCGAACATGGCACGCGGCATCCGGCCTTGCACATCGCCTCATCGGCGCAAGGGGCGGCGCTTGATGCGCTGGAGGACACGCACCGCCAGTTCGGCTGCGATTATGCGCGGCTTAGCGGTGACGAAGCGCGCGCACTGCTGCCGGTGCTGAAGTCCGACGCGTGCGGCGCGGCGCTGATCGATCACGGCGCGCTCAAGCTCGATACCAACGCGATGTTGCAGGCGCATGTGGCCACCTTGCGCGCGGCGGGCAGCGGGGTGGTTTCAGGCGCGCGGGTCAGCGCGATTGCCCGTGAAAGCGCAGGTTGGCAGGTCAAAGCCTCGGGCGAGACGTATGCCGCGCCGCTCCTCATCAACGCGGCGGGCGCATGGGCGGATGAGATTGCGCGCCTTGCGGGCGTCACCCCGATCGGGATCGAGCCGCGCCGTCGTACGGTCATCGCCTTCGCGGCGCCTGAAGGCGAAGATGTGCGGGCCTGGCCTTTCACCAAAACGGTCGGCGAAGGCTTCTATCTGCTGCCCGAAGGCGGAGGACAGCTGCTCGCGTCGGCGATGGACCAGACCCCCAGCGCGCCGTGCGATGCCGCGCCTGAGGAGCTCGACATCGCCATTGCCGCCGACCGGGTCGAACAGGCAACCACCCTCCCCATTCGCCGGATCGCGCATAGCTGGGCGGGGCTCCGAAGCTTCGCCCCGGATGAATTGCCGGTGATCGGCCACGCTTCAAGCGCGCCCGGTTTCGTGTGGGTTGCGGGGCAAGGCGGCGCGGGCTTTCAGACGGCGCCAGCCCTGTCACGGATTGCCGAGAGCGCGGTCCTCGGACTGCCCTTCCCTGCGGATTGTGCCGCCGCAGGCCTCGCTCCCGCGCAATTCGCCCCGGCGCGGTTTGGGGCCTAGACCCGCACGATCCCCTGTTCGACCAGACTGCGCGCGGTCGCCTCGATACTCTCGTCGGCCGCGATAAAATCCATCCCCAGCACGCGCCGCGTATGCTCGCCCGAGACATCGCGGGTGCGGCCGAGCTCGGCCTTCACCTGCTTCATCTCGGCCAGCAGCGGGGCAAGCAGAGTGACGACGAAGTCAGGCAATTTGCGGGTCGGCACCTTGCGGGCAAGCTCCGGCGTGCGGGTTCGCAGCACCCGCGCAATCTCGCTCATCCACACGAAGCGGTCCTGCACCGGAAAGCGTTCGCCGCGGACGGTTTCAGCCGGTGCATCAAGCGCCAGCAGATGGGCCCGCGCCACATCGCGCACGTCGATAATGCCAAAGCCGACCGCCGGCAGCGCCGGGATTTCACCGGTCAGCAGCTTGCGGACCAATTCAATCGAGGTCGACAGATCATCATTCACCACCGGCCCCAGCACGGCGACCGGATTGACCGAGCAGAACGCCATCTCAGGCGCGTTCGCCGCCACCCATTCGCGCGCGGCCTTTTCAGCCACGGTCTTGGAGCGATGGTAGGGCGGCACCGCCGGATTTTCGAGCACGGTCCAGTCCCGCTCGTCAAAGCGGTCCTTGCCGGGGCCGTGGCCATAGGCAATCGCGGCCGCCGAACTGGTCAACACGAAGCGCCCCGCCCCCGCCGCATGGGCAAAACGCAGCGCCCGCAAAGCCCCTTCGCGCGCCGGGATCACCAGCGCATCGGCGCTCTTTGGCACAGCGAGCGGGAACGGTGAGGCGACATGGGCCACGCCATCGCAGCCCGCACAGGCATCAGCCCAGCCTGCGTCAGTCTCCAGATCGGCCTGAAACACCCGCAGACGCTCGCCTGCCTGAGGCCAGCGGGCGCGCAGGCGCGGTTCGCTTTTGGCGGTATTGCGGACGGTGGTGTGGACGGTCTTGCCCGCCGCCAGTGCCTGATCGATGATCTCGCCCGCGATATAGCCCGTGCCGCCGGTCACAAGGATGGTATTGGCCATGCTGCGCCTCCCCCTGATGAAGTGTCACCGCACCTTAGCAGCACGGCGGCGGCGCGCAGCCTATTTGAACAGCACCAGCTCTTCCGCCATCGTCGGGTGGATCGCGACAGTCGCGTCAAAATCCGCCTTGGTCAGCCCCGCCTTCACCGCGATGGCGGCCGCCTGCATGATCTCGGGCGCGTCGGGGCCGATCATGTGGATGCCGACGATCCGGTCATTCGCTGCATCGACGATCATCTTGTAGAGGCTGCGTTCGTTACGCCCGGCCACCACGTTCTTCATCGGCCGGAAATCCGACTGAAAGACCTTGATATTGCCGAGCTGGTTGCGCGCCTCGCTCTCGGTCAGGCCGACAGCGGCGATCGGCGGGTGACAGAACACCGCGGAGGGCACGCAGGAGTGGTCGACGGCATAGGGCTCGACCCCGCCAAAGACCGAATCGGCAAAGGCCTGACCCTCGCGGATCGCCACCGGGGTCAGCTGCACCCGGTCGGTCACGTCGCCGACGGCATAGATGTGGTCGACATTGGTCTTGCTGAAGGCATCGACCACGATCTCGCCCTTTGCGCCGAGCTCCACGCCGACCGTCTCCAGCCCCAGCCCCTCGGTGTTCGGCACGCGGCCGGTGGCGACCATCACCGCGTCATATTCGCAGGGCTCCTGCCCGGTCAGCTTGACCAGCAGCGTACCGTCGTCCTGCTTTTCGATGTGTTCGAATTCGGCGTGGAACTGGAAAGCAATCCCCTTCACCATCGAGATCTGGAGCAGCCGGTCGCGCACGGATGCATCATAGCCGCGCAGGATTGTGTCCGAGCGGTTGGCGATCGTCACCTTGCAGCCGAATTCGTTGAAGATCCCGGCAAACTCGTTGGCGATATAGCCCCCGCCCGCAATCAGGATGCGGCGCGGAAGGGTTTCGAGATGGAACGCTTCGTTCGAGGTGATGACATGTTCGCTGCCCGGAAACACCGGGACATGCGCGCGCGCGCCGGTCGCGACGAGGATGTACCGGGCCGTCACCACGCGGCCGCTGGCCAGCGTGATCTGGTGATCACCCGTAATGGTCGCGCGTTCATTGAAGATCGTGACCTCGTGGTTGCCGAGGGTTTGGCCATAGAGCCCCTCAAGCCGGGTCACATCAGCCTGAACCGCATCGCGCAGGGAGGCCCAATCGAAGCGCTTGCTTTCGATGGTCCAGCCAAACGCCTTGGCGTCCTCAAGGTCCTCGGCGAAGTGCGCGCCGTAGACGAGCATCTTCTTGGGCACGCAGCCGCGGATCACGCAGGTGCCGCCGACACGGTATTCCTCAGCCACCGCCACCTTGGCACCGTGGGCTGCGGCCACCCGGCTGGCCCGGACACCCCCTGATCCTGCGCCGATGGTGAAGAGATCAAAGTCGTATTCGGCCGTCATCATGCTGCTCCCATCGTCGCGGACACGCATATGGCGTCACAGGGGCGGAGCGGCAACCATGTGCAGGTGAAATGCCGGATTTCGATGAGAAAAGGGCGGGAGTTTGCCGCTCCCGCCCATTGTGTTCTGCCGATCAGACGCTGGCTGCGCGGGGACGACCGCCACCGCCGCCACCACCGCCGGGACGACCACGGCCACGGCCGCGGTTTCCACCGCCATGGCCACCGCCGTTACCGGCCGGACGCCCGCCACCGCCGGGGTGACGCTGGCCGCCGCCATTGCCGCCGGGCTTGGCGCCGAAGGCACGACGATCACCCTCTTGTCCATTGGCAGGACGACGCTCGCCCTGCGGCTTGCGATCACCGTCCGCGCGGCGCGGTTCACCACTATGCTGCGGACGGCGCTCGCCCTGAGGTGCATTGGCGGGACGACGATCACCCTGCGGCTTGCGATCACCCTGCGGACGCTGGCCGAGCGGGCGCGGGTTGACGCGCTTCATCGGCGTGCGAGCGGCGGGCTTGGTCGGGCCTTCGCCCTCCACCACGGCCCGGAAATTGTCCGGCAGCGGCAGACGCTCAAGCTCGGCGCCGGTCGTCTTGCGGATATCCTTGAGGTATGCGCGTTCGTCCTCGGCACAGAAGGCAATGGCGATCCCGCTCTTGCCCGCCCGCGCGGTGCGGCCGATGCGGTGCACATATTGTTCCGGCACATTGGGCAGCTCGTAATTGATCACGTGGCTGACGCCCGGAATGTCGATCCCGCGCGCGGCCACATCTGTCGCGATCAGCACCGGGACACGCGCCTTGCGGAACTCATCGAGCGCGCGCTGGCGCTGCGGCTGCGACTTGTTGCCGTGGATCGCGTTGCTTTCGATCCCCGCGTGCGACAGGCGCTTCACCACCCGGTCCGCGCCATGCTTGGTACGGGTGAAGATCAGCACGCGCTCGATCGCGCCGGGAACCGCGTGGCGGCCCTTGAGGATCATTTCGAGCAACGCCAGCTTCTCATCCTGCTGGACCATGAACAGATACTGGTCGATCCGCTCGGCGGTGGTGCTTTCCGGCGTGACCGAGACCTGCACCGGGTTGTGGCAATAGCCGCTCACCAGCTCCTTGATCGCCTTGGGCATAGTGGCGCTGAAGAACAGCGTCTGACGCTCCTTGGGCGCGAGCTCGCGGATCTTGCGCAGGGCGTGGATGAAGCCGAGGTCGAGCATCTGGTCGGCCTCGTCGAGCACCAGCACTTCGATACCATTGAGGTTCAGGGCCTTCTGGTCGACGAGATCGAGCAGGCGGCCCGGGGTGGCGACGAGAATGTCGGTACCACGGTGGAGCTTGTTGCGATCCTTGCCCACCGAGGTGCCGCCGACGATGCATTGCACCTTCAGCCCGGCGAGCGCGCCGTAATCCTTGGCGCTGTCGGCAATCTGCACCGCGAGTTCGCGGGTCGGGGCCAGCACCAGCATGCGGCAGGACTTGAACGGGATCGGCTTGTCGGCTTCGCGCAGCCGGTCAATGCTCGGAAGCATGAAGGCCGCCGTCTTGCCGGTGCCGGTCTGCGCGATGCCGAGCAGGTCGCGGCCCTTGAGCACGGCGGGGATGGCCTGTTCCTGGATGGGGGTCGGCGTCGAATAGCCCTTGAGGTCAAGAGCCTGGAGCACGGGCTGCGACAGCCCGAGGTCAGCAAAAGTCGTCATATGAAATAAGCTCGCAAATCGTCTGCGACGCGCACTGGGCTGCCCCGGACTCAAACGTCCGAAGGCACGCCACGCGCGGCGCGGGGGTTGAAACCGCCCGCGTGAAAAGGGAAGTCTTGAAAGGTAGAACCGAAGTGCGGCCGGGGCGGATGTTTTCAGATTTCCGCCGCTTCACGCATGGCTAGCGCGCTTCGATGGGGGCCATGTGGGGGCGAAGCGCGCGAAAGTCAATCTAATACGCGCTTTTCCCGCCTGACCTTACCCGTCACCCCGTGCTTGCCTGCCTCGGCGGAGGCCGGGGACACGGGGCTTGGCTGCCGTTGGCTGGCGGCGTCCGGGCCGCAAAGAGCCTAACCCCGTGTCAAGCACGGGGCGACGGACGGGGGTGGGTATTAACCCAGCCCTGCCGCCGCCATCAGCGCCTTCGTGCTCGGATCAAACTCCCCCTCCCCGCTCTCGATCTGCTTGGCGATGGCCTTGCCCAGCTCTACTCCGAACTGATCGAAGGGGTTGATCCCCATCAGCACCGCATTGGCGAAGGTGCGATGTTCATGGAAGGCGATCAGCGCGCCCAAGGCGGCCGCATCGCAGTCGTCGATCAGGAACGTCGTCGACGGCCGGTCTCCCGGATAGGCCCGCGCCGGATCGTCAGCCGACTTGCCCGCCATCAGCGCGGCCCCCTGCGCGAGGCAGTTCATCAGCAGGATGCGGTGATGCGCCGGATCGAGCTGGTCACCCGGCCCGATGCTGACGAGGAAATCGACCGGGATCAGATGCGTGCCCTGATGCAGCAGCTGGAACACCGCATGCTGCGCGTCGGTCCCCACCCCGCCCCAGGTGATCGCCGCTGTCGGCCCGTCGACCGGGCTGCCATCGGTCTTCACGCTCTTGCCGTTCGATTCCATTTCGAGCTGCTGAAGATAGTCGGGCAGCAATGCGAGCCGTTCGTCATAGGCGAAGACCGCGCGGGTCTGGCAGCCGCGCAGCCGGGTGTAATACTGGTCCGCGAACGCAGCGAGCAGCGGGGCGTTGGCGCGGCCCTCCTCCGCGCGGAAGTGATCGTCCACCGCCTTGGCCCCCGCCAGCATCGCGCGGAACTCCTCCATGCCGATCGCCAGCGCGACCGGGAACCCGATCGAGGAGAACAGCGAATAGCGCCCGCCCACGCTTTCGACGAAGGGCAGCACGCGGGTCTCGTCCACGCCCCACTCCACCGCCTTCTCGGGCGACGCGGTGAGCGCAACGACGCGGCCGCCCGGATCATCCACGCCGTTTTCCGCCAGCCATGCCAGCGCACTGTCGGCATTGGTCATCGTCTCGATGGTGGTGAAGGTCTTGGAGGCGACCGCGATGAGGGTCGTGTGTGGATCACAGTCCCTGAACGCCTGCTCCAGCGCCAGCCCGTCGATGTTGGAGACCACGTGCACATCGACCAGCGCCAGATCGCGGGTGAGCGCGTCGATGGCAAGCGCGGGGCCGAGCGCCGAGCCGCCGATGCCGATGGCGATGCAATGCCTGATCTCGCCCAGCGCGCCTTCGTGGATCGCCTCGACGAGCATTCCCATGCGGGCGAGCAGCGCCTCGGCCTCATCGACCTGCGCGGGCGTGCCGCTGCCGCGCAGTGCACCGTGGGTCGCGGCGCGGCCTTCGGTGACGTTGACGATGCCGCCGCCGAACAGCGCCTCGCGCGCGGCGTCAAAACCTGCCGCTGCGGCCAGCGCTTCGAAGGCGGACAGCGCGTCATCGCTGAGATGGGTTTTGGAAAAGTCGATCCGCATACCGGCCTCGGCGGGGCTGCCGGGCTCCACGGGCCAGGCGATCCGCCGGGTCAGCTTGGCGGGCCGATCAGGATCGGTAGCGAACAGGTTGGCGAGCTTGGGCTGCTCCAGAGCCTTCAGCTGCGTCCATGCCGCTGCCATCGCCGCATGATCTGTTGCCCCACCCGAAATGCTCATCGCCGTTTCCCTTTACGCAAGTGTGCGGCTGCGAGTAAGGGCAGTGGCGATGGATGTTAAGACCCAATCGCTTGAGACCCCAACGCTCGACGCAGGCCAGACCGCGGCCAGTGGCGTTCGGTCGCGCGACAGCTGGGGCGGCTTCATCTGGTTCCTTGCCAAGCTGCTGCTGGCGGTGCTGGCGTTCCGCACGCTGGTGTTCTCGCCCTTCTCGATCCCCTCGGAGAGCATGTTGCCGCGGCTGATGAACGGCGATTACCTGCTGGCGGCCAAGTGGCCCTATGGCATCTCCCGGCACTCCCTGCCCTTCGATCTGCCGCTGCCGAGCGGCCGCGTGCTGCCCGGCACGCCGGAGCGCGGCGATATCGTGATCTTCAAGCACCCGGTCGACAGGCGCGAATATATCAAGCGGGTGATTGGCCTGCCGGGCGACCGGGTGGCGGTGATCGGTGGGGCGGTCGTGCTGAACGGGACGCGTTTGCCGCGCCAACGGATCGCCGATGTTCCGGTGACGCAATCGCCCAATACCGGCTGCGCCTGGGGCGGCGATCTCGTTAAGGGAACGGACGGATTGGAAGTGTGTCGCTACCCCGCGTTCCGCGAGACGCTGCCCGGCGGCGTCACTTACACCACGCTCGACTTCGGCCTGACCCCCTATGATGGCTTTGCCGAGGTCACAGTGCCCGCCGGCCGGCTGTTCGTGATGGGCGACAACCGCGACAGTTCGCGCGACAGCCGCTTTCCGGCGGTGGCGGGCGACGGGGTTGGCTTTGTCCCGCAAGACCTGCTGGTCGGGCGCGCCGCGATCATCATCTGGTCGACCGATGGCAGCGCCGATTGGGGCAAGCCATGGAGCTGGTTTTCCGCCGCGCGCTGGGACCGGATCGGAGACACGCTGTGAAAGGGCTCGCCCCTGCTACCCGCGAATGGCTTGAGGCCAAAGGCTTTGTCATCACCAACGAGGCGCCGTGGATCGAGGCGCTGACCCATGGCAGCTACAACGTCTCGGGCGCGGAAGTGGCCGATTACCAGCGGCTGGAATTTCTGGGCGACAGGGTGCTGGGGCTTTCGGTCGCGAGCTGGCTGTTTCGCGCCGGCGACGCGCCAGAAGGCCGACTTTCGCAGCGGCTCAACGCGCTCGTCAGCGGAACGACGTGCGCGCGCATCGCCCGTGCGATCGACCTCCCGATCCACATTCGCCTCGGCAAGCAGGCGCGTGACGATGGCGGGGCCGACAGTGACAAGATCCTCGGCGATGTGATGGAAGCCCTGATCGGCGCCTGCTTCATCGAGAACGGCTTCGATGCCGCGCAGACCATCATCTACCGCCTGTGGTCGCAGGAACTGGAAGGCGACGAGGGCAAGTCAAAGCATCCCAAGAGCGCGCTTCAGGAATGGGCCGCGGGCAACCGCCGTGCGCCTCCGGTCTATGAAGTCATCGACCGCAGCGGCCCAGATCACGCTGCGCGCTTCACGGTTCAGGTCAGCGTCCGCAACGTCGGCGCGGCTGAAGCAACCGCCACCAGCAAGGGCGAGGCCGAACGGCTCGCAGCCAAGGCGTTTCTTGAACAATATGGGTGAAGGCTGAAAGCCGGTCACCCCCGATGTTCCTGAAATGTTTCACGTGAAACATCGCCCGCCCCCGCTTCACCGCGCCATAATGACGGCACCATGAGCCGACAACCACTTGGCAACCACACCGCAACACCCGAGCCAACCGCCTCGCACCTGCGCGCTGCGCTTCGACAAGCTGCCGCGAAATTGATAAGGACACGCCATGAACACCTCACCCCCTACCCGCTGCGGAGTCGTTGCCGTGATCGGCGCGCCGAACGCGGGCAAATCGACATTGGTGAACCAATTGGTCGGCCAGAAGGTCGCGATCACCAGCGCCAAGGCGCAAACCACCCGCGCGCGGATGCTCGGGATTGCGCTGCATGAACTGGACGGCGCCCCCACCCAGATGATCCTCGTCGACACCCCCGGCATCTTCGCGCCGCGCCGCAGGCTCGACCGCGCAATGGTCAGCGCCGCATGGGAAGGCGCGGAGAGCGCCGATGCCGTGCTGCTGCTGGTCGATCCGATCAAGCAGCGCCGTCACGAGCTGGAACCCCTGTTGGAAGCGCTGGCGGGCCGCCCGGAGCGCAAGATCCTCGTCATCAACAAGGTCGACCGCTCGAAGAAGGAGCCGATGCTGGTGCTCGCGCAGGAGCTGGCGGGCAAGGTCGATTTTGCCGAGATTTACTTCGTCTCGGCCCTGACCGGGGACGGCGTGCCGGAACTGAAGGGCGCGCTGGCCGACATGATGCCCGAAGGCGAATGGATGTATCCCGAAGATCAGGTCTCCGACGCATCGGAACGCCTGCTCGCCGCCGAAATCACCCGCGAGCATCTCTACCAGCAGCTCCACGAGGAACTGCCTTACGACAGCGCGGTGCGGCCCGAGAAATACGAGGTGCGCAAGGACGGCAGCATCGAAATCCACCAGCAGATCGTGGTCGCCCGCGAAACCCAGCGCGCCATCGTGCTCGGCAAGGGCGGCGCGCGCATCAAGCAGATCGGGGCCGCCGCGCGCAAGGAATTGAGCGAAGTGCTGGGCGTGCCGGTGCACCTCTATCTCCACGTCAAGCAGCTGGAAAATTGGGCCGAAGACAAGGAGATTTTCGAGGAGATGGGGCTCGATTGGGTGCGGTGAGCGCAGTGGAGCGTTGCCGCTTCTCCCCTCCCCGTGGGGAGGGGTTAGGGGTGGGGGCTCAACACCAGCTGGCGTCGCACACCCATCCCCAGCCCTTCCCTCAAGGGAAGAGGGCATAAAGCGCGATGAGCGATCCTTATGCCAAGCCCCGGATCGAGTCCCGGGCGACAGTGTAAGTTTGCGTCCTTGGTAAAGCCTAAGCTCCCCGTCCCGGGCTCGACCCGGGACCCCGCTTCTTGTGGCGGTGGTGAGGATTAGGGCAGCGGGGCCCCGGGTCAGGCCCGGGGAGGGGTATTGTTACAATGGGAGCTAGCCCCCGCCCCAGCTTCTCCAGCCCACAATCCTCGTCATCGCGAGGCCCGTAGGGCCGTGGCGATCCATGAACCGGCGTTTCCGGTTGCGGGCATCGGGCCATGTATTGCTTCGTCGCCTGCGGCTACTCGCCATGACGAGATTCCGTCATCCCGGCCTTGAGCCGGGATCGGGTGCCGTGCGGTGTGGAGTGCGCTTCGGCTTGGAGCATGACTGCAAGCGGCCCCGGATCACGTCCGGGGCGACGAAGGGTTTCTCACCCCCGCCCCAACTTCTCCAGCTTCGCCTTCAGCGCGGCTTCGTCGAACGGCTTGACGATGTAGTCGTCCGCGCCCGCGGCGATGCCATCGTGGATGTCCTTGGCCTCGCCGTTCGAGGTGCAGAACACCACCACCGGCTCCTTGGGCGTGGGGATCGAGCGCAGTTTGGTGACGAAAGTGATGCCGTCCATTTCAGGCATGTTCCAGTCGGTCAGCACCAGATCGGGCATCGACTTCTTGCAGCGCGCCAAGGCTTCTTCGCCGTTTTCGGCTTCAATCGGGACATAGCCCAGACTCAGCGCGATCTTGCTGGAGACCTTGCGGATCACCCGGCTGTCATCGACGATCAGGCAGGTCTTGGTGGTCGCAGCGGGCGCAGGTTGTCCGGCATAGCGGTCGCGCATCGCCTTGGCGGCGGCGACAATCGCGGCGGTATCGTCGGATTCGGACCCGGCGGACGGGCCTGTCGGTGCCGGACGCGGCGGTGCGGCCGTTTCGGCAGCGACGCGGGCTTCATCCTCTTCGGCAGCGGCGGCGAGCGCTTTTTCGTTCTGCGCGAGCTTTTCGGCCAGCGTCTTGCCGTCGGTGACGGTGCGGCGATTGGGGCCGGAATTGCGCTTGATCAGGTTCTGCATGCTTACCGCCCCCCGCCCATTGTCGCAAAGCCCGATTCGTACGCCCTGGCGGCGTAATCGTCGGAATAGGGATCAGCGGCATCAAGCGTGCCGACCTCTTCGCCGGGTGTCATGCGGATATGGAGATAGGGCATCCAGACATCGCCGAATTCGGCTTTCTGGTACCACACGTCGAGCACATCATAGCTCGCCCACATGCCATCGGGTTCGCGCAGGCGGATGCCTTCGCCGATCCGCGGCACCGCGGCAAAGCGGATGCGGCTCTGAGTCTGATGGGTCTCGTTCTGGATTTCGATTTCTATCACGGCGGGAGCCCTTTTTCCGACCACCGTGGTAAGGTCCAAATGCTTTATTATTTGCAAACGTCCGAGCGCCGGAAGGGTCTTTGTCGCCCCCCGGCGCTCGGCTCGTCGTTTTGTCAGGCTTTCTTGGCCGGCGCCTTCTTTTTCGCAGGCGTTTTCTTCGCCGCCGGCTTCTTGGCGGGCGCTTTCTTGGGCGCGGCTTTCTTCTTGCCCTTCTTGGCGGGCGGGCCCTTGGCGATGCGCGCGTCGATCAGCGCGATCGCGGCGTCCAGCGTCACATCCTCGGGCTTCACATCGCGCGGGATGGTGGCATTGGTGGTGCCATCGGTCACATAGGGGCCATAGCGCCCCGGCATGACCTTGATCTCGCCGCCGCTCACCGGATGCGCGCCGAGCGCCGCGATGGGCTCTGACGTCCCGCGTGTCGCCCCGCCGCGATTGGCAGCCTGCGCGAGCAGATCGACGGCGCGGTTCATCCCCACCTCGAACACTTCGCGGGTGTTGGTGAGCTTCCCATACTTGCCGTCGTGCCGCAGATAGGGCCCGTAACGCCCGATATTGGCTTCGATCTCCAGCCCCGTATCGGGGTGCGCGCCGATGATCCGCGGCAGATCGAGCAGCTTCACCGCCCAATCCAAATCGAAGTCGTCCAAGTCCTTGGGGATGCTGGCGCGCTTGGCATCCTTGCCGTCACCCATCTGGACATAGGGGCCGAAGCGCCCGGTCTTGCGGTGGATGTCCTCGCCTGTTTCGGGATGCTGGCCCATAACGCCATCATCCGCGCCGCCCTCACCCGCGCCGCCCGGCTGGGCAAAGCGGCGGGTGTATTTGCATTCGGGATAATTGGCACAGGCGACGAACGCGCCGAACTTGCCGCCGCGCAGCGCCAGACGGCCATTGGCGCGACCCTCGGCGGCGCAGAGCGGGCAGGCGCGCGGATCGCTGCCGTCCTCGCGCGGGGGGAAGAGGAAGTCGGAGAGATATTCGTCCAGCGCCTCGGTCACTTCCGACGGCAGCTTTTCCATCACCTCGTCGGCCTTGGGCTTGAAGTCCCTCCAGAACCGGGCGAGCAGCAGCTTGTAATCCTCCCGCCCATCCGAGACGATATCGAGTTCGTCCTCCATGCCCGCCGTGAATTCATAGGCGACATAGGTGGGGAAGAAGCGTTCGAGGAACGCGGTCAGCAAGCGGCCGGATTCCTCGGCGAAGAAGCGGTTCTTCTCCATCCGCACATAGGCACGGTCGCGCAGCGTCTGGATGGTCGAGGCGTAGGTCGACGGACGCCCGATGCCGAGCTCCTCCAGACGCTTCACCAGGCTGGCTTCGGAAAAACGCGGCGGCGGCTGAGTGAAGTGCTGGGTGGCATCGACCGCGCGCTTGGCCGGGCAATCGCCCGCTTTCATCACCGGCAGCAGGCCGCTTTCATCATCATCGGCGTCGTCAAAACCTTCCTGATAGACGGCAAGGAAGCCGGGGAAGCGGATCACCTGACCCGTGGCGCGCAGCTCGTGCTGGCCGGTGGCATCGCGGAAGGTGACCGTGGTGCGTTCGAGC
Source organism: Erythrobacter sp. W302b (assembly GCF_046452395.1). Lineage (NCBI taxonomy): Bacteria > Pseudomonadati > Pseudomonadota > Alphaproteobacteria > Sphingomonadales > Erythrobacteraceae > Erythrobacter > Erythrobacter sp. W302b. Next base: position 1,475,009 of record NZ_JBKFDH010000001.1, read on the forward strand.
TGCGCGGTCGCCATCTGGCTCGCCATCGCACGCTTGAAGATCAGGTCGTAGAGCTTGCCCTCGTCCCCGCTGCCGACCCGGTCACGGGTGAAATCGGTGGGGCGAATCGCTTCGTGCGCTTCCTGCGCGTTCTTCGCCTTGGTGCTGTAGAAACGCGGCTTTTCCGGGCGGTAATCCTCGCTGAAGCGCGCGGTGATCGCATCGCGCGCGGCCATGATCGCGCTCATGTCCATCTGCACGCCGTCGGTCCGCATATAGGTGATTGCGCCCGCTTCGTAGAGGCTCTGAGCAAGGCGCATCGTATGCTGCGCCGAATAGCCGAGCTTGCGCGCGGCCTCCTGCTGCAAGGTCGAAGTGGTGAACGGCGGCGCGGGGTTGCGCTTGACCGGCTTGGTCTCGACGCCCTCGACGGTGAAGCGCCCGGCTTCGACCGCGGCTTTCGCCTCCATCGCGATGCCCTGCTGTCCGAGGCTGAGCTTCTCCAGCTTGTCGCCCCGGAACTTGACGAGGCGCGCATCGAACTCGGTGCCGTCGTGCATCATCCGGGCGACGACGCTCCAATACTCGTCCGGCCGGAAGGCTTCGATCTCGCGCTCGCGCTCCACGATCAGGCGGAGCGCGACCGACTGCACCCGGCCCGCAGACTTGGCACCCGGCAGCTTGCGCCACAGGACGGGCGAGAGGGTGAAGCCGAACAGATAATCGAGCGCCCGGCGCGCCAGATAGGCGTCGATCAGCGGTTGATCGAGCTCGCGCGGGCGGGCCATCGCTTCGGTCACGGCCTGCTTGGTGATCGCATTGAAGGTGACGCGCTCGACATTGGCGGGGACGCTTTTGCGCTTCTTCAGGAGCTCCAGCACGTGCCAGCTGATCGCTTCGCCCTCCCGGTCAGGGTCAGTCGCCAGCACGAGGCGGCTTGCGCCCTTGGCCGCATCAGCGATGTCCTTGAAGCGGCTCTGCTTGTCCCGGTAAAGTTCCCACTCCATCGCAAAATCGGCCTCGGGATCGACGCTGCCATCCTTGGGGGGCAGATCGCGGACATGGCCATAGGAGGCGAGAACCTTGAAGTCCTTGCCGAGATATTTCTCGATGGTCTTTGCCTTGGCGGGGGATTCGACGATGACAAGCTGCATAAGCGGAGAGATGTGTCCTTACGTGTACGTACGCGCGAGGGTGGCGGGCTGCGGGTCAGAGCGTCAAGGTGTTTTGCGGTCCGTGACCTCTAACCCGTCACCCCGGACTTGATCCGGGGCAAGGCTGTCCTCCTCACCCTGCCAATTCGTCGAACAGATCACGCCAGTCAGGGTTTCCTTTCTCGATCAGCGCAAACTTCCACGCGCGCCGCCAACGCTTAACTCGCTTTTCGTGGGCAATGGCAAGATCAATCGGTTCGATAAATTCGGCCCAGACCAGCCGCACAATCCTCCGGTCGGCGGCATATTGCGATCCTTTACCTGCGCGGTGTTGCGTCATTCGCGCAGCCAGATCGGACGTGATACCGATGTAGAGTTCGCCGCGATAGCGTCGCGCCAGAATGTAGACCCAGCCCCCATGCTCCGCCTTGTCCATTTCGCGCACCTGAAGGTCAGCACCGCCCCGGATCAAGTCCGGGGTGACGGTGTTGCATTTACATGAGTCTCCGCACGGCCCCGTCCGCTTCGCGCACCAGCTCGCCCGCCAGTTCCAGCTCCAGCAGGGCCATGTGCACTTCCGCAGCATTGGCGCCCGACTGGCGGATCAGTTCGTCGATCGCGACCGGCGCGTTGGTCAGCAGGCTGGCGATATCGCGGGAAAGATCGGCGCGCGCCTCGCCCCAGTTGAGCTTGGCGAGTTCGGCGTAGTCAAAGTCAGCCGCCCCGTCGCCTAACCGGAAGCGCGAACGCGGGGCGCCGGTGAAGCTTTGCAGCAGTTCCACCACCTCGTCGGGGGTCTGCACCAGCACCGCGCCTTCGCGGATCAACTGGTTGCAGCCGCTCGCGCGGGCATCGAGCGGGGAGCCGGGGATTGCCATCACCTCGCGCCCCGCCTCGCCCGCCAGCCGCGCGGTGATGAGACTGCCCGATTGCGGTGCGGCTTCGACGACCAGCGTGCCGCTGGCGAGGCCTGCGATGATGCGGTTGCGTGAGGGGAAATGCCGCCCCCGCGGTTCGGTGCCGGGGGGCTGTTCGGCGATCAGCAGGCCGACAGTGGCGATGCGCTCCTGCAAGCCTGCGTGCTGCGGGGGGTAGGCGATGTCGATACCGCTGGCGATCACGCCGATGGTCTGCGGGAACGCGCCTTCATGCGCCGCGCCGTCGATGCCGCGCGCGAGGCCGGAGACCACGGTAAAGCCCGCCTCGGCCAGAGCGGCGGCGAAATCGCGCGCCAGCTTGACCGCTGCCCCGCTGGCATTGCGGGCGCCGACCAGCGCGACGCACGGCTCGGACGCGAGCGCCATCCTGCCCCGGCAGGTGACGATTGGCGGCGCGGAGTCCAGCTCGGCCAGCAGCGCGGGGTAATCGGGTTGATCGTGGAACAGGTAGCGCGCGCCCGCTGCCCGCACGGCCACCACCTCGCGCTCAATGCTGTCGGCGCTGGCAGGGCGATATGGACCTCGCCCCCGGCTCGCCAGATCGGGCAGTGCATCGAGCGCCGCCGCCGCCGTGCCGAACCGCGCCAGCAGCTGGCGATAGCTCACCGGCCCGATATGGGGCGATCGCAGCAGACGGATCCGCGCGAAGGCTTCCTTTTGTGAGAGCGTTGGCTGCGACCCCGTGCTCTCCATCAGATGCGGCCCTGGGTCACGGCTTGGCGGAGGAACCCACCTTCGGCTCCTCTCCCCGCATCAGCCGCCCGATATTGGCGCGGTGCTGCAACAACACGATGGCAGCGATCGAGACCAGCGGCGCGATGGCGTCAGGAAAGCCCAGCCCCCACGCCACCAGCGGTGCTGCGACCACCGTCACCATCGACGACACCGAGGAAATCCGGCTGACATAAAGCGTAATCGCCCAGATCGCAGCGCAAGCGAGCATCGCCGGCCAGGCCAACGCCAGCAGCGCACCCGCAGCGCTCGCAAAGCCCTTGCCGCCCTTGAAGGCGAGCCACGGTGTGAAGCAATGGCCCGCGACCGCCGCGACCGCTGCAACGCCTTCGGTGCCGGGCCAGAGGTGCCCTGCGACCAGCACCGGCACCGCCGCCTTGGCGGCATCGAGCAGTACCGTTGCCGCCGCCAGCCCCTTGTTGCCGGTACGCAGCACATTGGTCGCCCCGATGCTCCCGCTGCCGATCTTGCGCACATCCCCCAGCCCCGCCGCGCGGGTGAGGATCAGGCCGAAGGGGATCGAGCCGAGCGCAAAGCCTAGCAAGGCGGCGAAAACAACGTCCATCAAATCCCATCCCGTTCGCCCTGAGCTTGTCGAAGGGCCGCACTTTCTTCTAATGGCGTGACTTGAAAAGAAAAGGACGAGGCTTCGACAAGCTCAGCCCGAACGGAGATTTTTTTGAACGTCGAAGCTGCCTCCCCCATCCTGCTGTTCGATTCCGGCGTTGGCGGGCTGACCGTTTACGACGCCCTGCGCAAGGTGCTGCCCGAGGCTCCGGTGATTTACGCCGCCGACCTTGCGGGCCTGCCCTATGGCACCAAGACCGAAGCCCAGATCGCCGCCCGGGTCGCGGGATTGCTCGGGCGGATGGCGGAGCGGTATCAGCCGCGCCTCGCCTGCATTGCCTGCAACACCGCATCGACCATCGCCTTGGGCATGGTGCGCGATGTGCTGGAGATTCCGGTGGTTGGCACCGTGCCCGCGATCAAGCCAGCCGCTTCGCTCACCCGCACCGGCACCATCGGCCTCGTCGGCACCGAAGCGACAATCCGACAAGCCTATGTCGATGATCTCGAAGCGCAGTTTGCCAGCGGCAAGCGCCTGCTGCGGGTCGCTGCCCCCGGACTGGTCGCCGCTGCCGAGGCCAAGCTGCGCGGGCAGCCGGTCGATCCCGCGCTGATCGCCGACGTGCACGCCCGGCTTGCCGCCATGCCCGGCGGAGCGGACATCGACACGCTGGTGCTCGCCTGCACCCACTTCCCGCTGCTGGCGGATGAACTGGCCGCTGCCTTCGGGAATGATGTTGCGCAGGTGGACGGCGCCGAGGGTATCGCGCGGCGGATCGCCCATTTGCTCGAAGGGCAAAGCTTTGCCGCGCAAGGCCCCAACCGCTTCGTCGTCACCGGGCCGCTGACCGGGGCCCAAGGGCTCGAAGACGCCCTCGCCACGCGCGGGTTCGGGCCAGCAGAAGCGTTCTGATGCGTGCCGCCAGCCTTGCGAAGCACTCGCAAAGATCGCTGTGGCAAAAACTGCACTCGCCCCTTAGATAATCGCGCGAAACCAACCGCCATCTGGCACGTTATGGCGGGACAAAAGAAGCACGGCAGGAACCTAGCGCCCGCGTCAGCGGCCGCGAGAGCAGCGAGATGCGAGTGAATTACGACCAGATCTTCGATTCCGCGATCGACCGGCTGCACGAGGAAGGCCGGTACCGCGTCTTCATCGACATCATGCGCAACAAGGGTGCCTATCCCAACGCGCGCTGCTTTCATGGCCACAACGGCCCCAAGCCGATCACGGTGTGGTGCTCCAACGACTACCTCTGCATGGGCCAGCACGACAAGGTGATCGGCGCAATGGAAGCCGCGCTGCACGATGTCGGCGCAGGCTCGGGCGGCACCCGCAATATCGGCGGCAACACCCATCTCCATGTCGAACTGGAAGCCGAACTCGCCGATCTGCATGGCAAGGACACGGCGCTGCTGTTCACCTCGGGCTATGTCTCGAACGACGCCACTCTCTCGACGCTGGCCAAGCTGCTGCCGGGCTGCGTGATCTTCTCGGACGAGCTGAACCACGCCAGCATGATCGCCGGCATCCGCAATTCGGGCTGCGAGAAAAAGGTGTTCCGCCACAATGACGTGGCCCACCTCGAAGAACTGCTCGCCAGCGTCGATATCGACACGCCCAAGCTAATCGCCTTCGAAAGCGTCTATTCGATGGATGGCGACGTCGCCCCGATCCACGCCATCTGCGATCTCGCCGAGAAGTACAACGCGCTGACCTATATCGACGAGGTCCACGCGGTCGGCATGTATGGCGCGCGCGGCGGCGGCATTTCCGAGCGGGACGGCGCGGCGCACCGGATCGACATTATCGAAGGCACGCTGGGCAAGGCGTTCGGCGTGATGGGCGGCTATATCGCGGCGAGCCACAAGGTGGTGGACTGCATCCGCTCCTACGCGCCGGGGTTCATCTTCACCACCTCGCTGTCGCCGGTGCTGGTGGCGGGCGTGCTGGCTTCGGTACGGCACCTCAAGGAGTCCTCGGTCGAGCGCAACGCCCAGCAGCGCGCCGCCGCTATGCTGAAGCTGAAGTTTGCCGAAGCAGGCCTGCCGGTGATGGACTCCGTCACGCACATCGTCCCGCTGATGGTCGGCGATCCGGTGCGCGCGAAGAAGATTAGCGACGTCCTGCTTGCCGAATATGGCGTCTATGTGCAGCCGATCAATTTCCCCACCGTCCCCCGCGGCACCGAGCGCCTGCGCTTCACCCCCGGCCCGCACCACACCGATGAAATGATGGACGAGCTGACCGCGGCGCTGGTCGAAATCTGGGACCGGCTGGAGCTGAGGCTCGCCGAGGCGGCGTGATCGAACCCGCCCTGCCGTAGCGTCCTTTGAGCGGCGCTCCGGCTGGGCTAACGCCTCCCGGAACATAGATTCGGGAGAGACCTAATGGGCGGTACGCCTGACCAGACTTACGCCGAGATCGTCCTCGGGCGGCGCAGTATTCGTGGCTATGTCGACAAGCCCGTGCCGCGTGCGCTGATCGAGGAAATCCTGACGATGGCGATGCGCTCGCCAACCTCGATGAACACCCAGCCGTGGCACTTCCACGTCATCACCGGCGAATCGCTTGATCGCATTCGCAAGGGCAACACCGAGAACATCCTCGCGGGCGTGCCCGACAGCCGCGAATTCCGCCGGGGCGAGGCTTTTGCGGGCGTGCACCGTGATCGTCAGGTCGAAGTCGCCAAGCAATTGTTCGGGGCGATGGGTATCGCCCGCGATGACAAGGATGCGCGGCGGGACTGGGTGCTGCGCGGCTTCCGCCAGTTCGACGCGCCGGTCTGCGTGATCGTCACCTATGACCGCGAGCTTGGCGATTCCGACGACACCGCCTTTGATTGCGGCGCGGTGACGACCGCGCTGGTCAATGCGGCATGGTCGCGCGGGCTCGGCTGCGTGATTAATTCCCAAGGCATCATGCAAAGCCCCGTGGTGCGCGAACACGCAGGCATCCCTGAGGATCAGGTGATCATGAAAGCGGTCGCGCTGGGCTGGCCCGATCCTGACTTCCCCGCCAATGCCGTCGTCAGCCACCGCAAGACCGTGGCCGAGGCGGCACGCTTCATCGGCTTCGACTAGGGCGCTATTCGCACAATCCGGCAGCGCGTTCAGCGATGCCCTTCAGCCCCTTGCATTTCTTCTTGGCGGGCTTGGCCGGTTCCGCGCTCCCCTCGGCAGCCGTATCGGAGCCCGACATGCCTCCGCCCATGCCTTCCATCCCCGGGAGCAGCATGGTCGACGAGCGGAACCGCACCCGTGCGATCCATTCGGGGTTCCAGGGCTTGCGGGCATCGGCCGGACGTGCCGGATAGGCAAAATCGACCTGCGGGCCATAGGCTTGCAGGTTGACCATCATCCCCTCCCCGCTGGCTTGCATCACTTCAGCGGGGATGGTGCAGTCCCGCTGCTCGGGCGGCATCACGGTTCCGGCCGCGATCAGCTTGCGCACCCCTGCGGGCGAGATCCAGTCCCACAGCGGGCCGCCGAAGGCCTGCTGCTTCGACGAGGCCCACCACACCATTTCGGTCGGCGTGCCGCCGCGCCCCATGCCTTTCGCCCCTATCGCCCAGGCATAGTAGCCGGTCGCCTTGTCCAGCCCGTTCCACGCGAGATTGCTGGCACCACCTGCAACCTCGCTGGTCCGCGCATCGAGCGGAGGCATGAAATCCTCGGCCAGAGTGAAATTGATCTCCTTGGCGTAATTGGCAGCGATACGGTGTGCGCCGATCAGCGACCCCTTGGCGGGGACGGACTTGTTGTCCTTGCCATTGGGCCATGAGGTGTAGGTCTTGCTTCCCGAAATGGTCAGCGTCCAGTCTTCGGGCAGATTGACACCGCTTGCGAACAGACCGGGCGGGATCTCGCCAGCGGCGAGCTTGGCGAAATCAATCACCACCGGCTGTCCCTTGGGTGCACGGGCGCCGCAGCCCCAGTAGAGCAGCAACCGTCCACTCGGCCGCTCGAAATTCGGGGTTCCCTCGTAGTCTCCCTTGGTCGACGGCAGCAGCCGCAGCGAGGTGCCGAGGCCCGCGCCCTGCGGCATGAAGTGATCGGCCTGGGGCTTTGGCGCCGTCGTGCTGGCGCCGTGTTGCAGCACCAGCGTGCGCACGGCTTGCGGCGAGCGGCCGGTCATCATGCCCATCATCGCCCCGAGCCCGCCGCCACTGGCCATCGCGCCCATGCCGCTCATGGTGGCGGCATCCATCGCATAGCGCACCGGAGGGCTGGCTGCTGATTGCGACAATGCGGTGGTTGACGCCAGCGTGGCGGCACAGCCAAGCCCAGCGAGCGTGACGAAAGCCGTAACAGTATGACGCATCGTGATTCTCCCCCCAAATCGGGTGGAGGATACCACACAATGTGCAACCTGAAATAGCCGGTAGCGGGGGGAGCGCCCCCCGCCGCCCCTCACCGCGGCAGTTCGCTCACGCCCATCAAGGCCGCGTCCACAGCGCGTGCTGCCTGACGCCCTTCGCGGATCGCCCAGACCACAAGGCTCTGCCCGCGCCGCATGTCGCCGCAGGCAAAGACGCCGGGCTCGCTGGTGGCGTAGCTTTCCGTGTCGGCATCAACATTGCCGCGCGGCGAGAGCGCTACGCCCGCCTGTTCAAGCAAGCCCGCCTTCTTCGGCCCGACAAAGCCCATCGCGAGCAGGATCAGATCGGCAGGAATCGTGAATTCGCTGCCCGCCATTTCCTGCATCTGGCCTTGGGCCCATTCGACGCGCACGCATTCGAGGCCGGTGACCTTCTCGCCATCACCGATCACGCGCTTGGCAAGGACCGCCCAGTCGCGCTCGACGCCTTCCTGGTGGCTGGAGGAGGTGCGCAGCTTCATCGGCCAATCGGGCCAGGTCAGCGCCTTGTCTTCCTTTTCCGGCGGCTTGGGCATGATTTCGAGCTGGGTGACGCTCAGCGCGCCCTGCCGGTTCGAGGTGCCGACACAGTCGCTCCCCGTGTCCCCGCCGCCGAGCACGACGACGTGCTTGCCGGTCGCCAGCAGGGAGCCGCGCGGCGCGGCGCGCAATTCATCGTCGCCTGCCACCCGCTTGTTCTGCTGGGTGAGGAATTCCATCGCCAAGCGCACGCCCGGCATCTCCGCGCCGGGGATCTGGAGCTGGCGCGCATCTTCCGCGCCGCCGGCCAGCACCACCGCGTCAAAATTCTCCTGAAGGCTCTTGAAGGAGATGTCGACGCCGACTTCCTTCGAGGTTTTGAACGTCACCCCTTCCGCTTCCATCTGCTGGGCGCGGCGGTTGATGAGGTGCTTTTCCATCTTGAAGTCGGGAATGCCGTAACGCAGCAGCCCGCCGACGCGGTCGCTCTTTTCGAACACGGTGACCGAATGGCCCGCGCGCGCCAGCTGCTGGGCGCAGGCGAGTCCCGCCGGGCCCGAGCCGACCACCGCGACCGACTTGCCGGTCTTCTTCGCAGGCACCTGCGGGTGGATCCAGCCTTCCTTCCATCCGCGATCAACGATGGCGCATTCGATCGACTTGATGGTGACCGGCTGATCGATGATGTTGAGCGTGCACGCCGCCTCGCACGGCGCGGGGCAGATACGGCCCGTAAATTCGGGGAAGTTGTTGGTTGAATGCAGCATCGCCAGCGCGCGCTTCCAGTCCGCCTCATAGACGAGGTGGTTCCAGTCCGGGATCATGTTGTTCACCGGACAGCCGTTGTGGCAGTAAGGAATGCCGCAATTCATGCAGCGCGAGGCCTGCCCCGTCAGCGTCGCATCATCCGGCTGGATGACGAACTCGCGGTAGTTCTTCAGGCGCTCTTTCGGGTCGAGATAATCCCGCTCGCGGCGATCCAGCTCGAGAAATCCGGTTTCCTTGCCCATAGGTCAAATCTCCGATTTGGCCGTCATCCCCGCGAAGGCGGGGACCCAGCTAAACTTGTTGTTACGCGCCGCCGGAGCGGCAGCTGGATCCCCGCCTGCGCGGGGATGACGAAAAGGGTTATTCCGCCGCGACGCTTTCAGCCTCGTGGCGCTCCGCTTCAAGCTTGCGCAAGGCCGCCGCATAGTCGCGCGGCATCACCTTGACGAACTTGCCCAGCGCCGCGTCCCAATCGGCGAGCAGCGCGCCCGCCAGCTTGGAGCCGGTGTGAAGCTGGTGCCGCTCGACCAGAATGCGCAGCCGCTCGGCATCGTGGCGCAGCATGTCGCCCATGCCGAAATCGTGGACCGAGCGCGGGCGCTGCGATGGGCGTCCCGTCCCCTCTTCCGCATCCGGCGTGGCCGCAATCGGCAGCAGATCGACCTGCGCGTGGTTGACGAGCTTTTCGAAGGCGCCATCGGGGTCGTAGACATAGGCGACCCCGCCGCTCATGCCCGCCGCGAAGTTGCGCCCGGTCTTGCCGAGCACGACGACGACGCCGCCGGTCATGTATTCGCAGCCGTGGTCCCCGGTGCCCTCGACCACAGCGATGGCGCCCGAGTTGCGCACGGCGAAACGCTCGCCCGCAACGCCGTTGAAGTACGCCTCGCCCGCGATGGCGCCGTACATGACGGTGTTGCCGACGATGATGTTCTCATTCGACGCACGCGGAGCCTCGGCCGGTTGACGCACGATGATGCGACCGCCCGACAGCCCCTTGCCGACATAGTCGTTGGCGTCGCCGACCAGATCGAGCGTCACCCCATGGGCGAGCCATGCGCCGAAGCTCTGGCCCGCAACGCCCGTGAGGTTGATGCGGATCGAATCGGTCGGCAGGCCTTCGTGCCCATGCGCCTTGGCAACCTCGCCCGAGAGCATCGCGCCGACCGTGCGGTTGACGTTGCGCACGGCATATTCGAGCTGCACCGGCGCCTTGGTGTCGATGGCCATGCGGCAATCGGCGATCAGGCGGTTGTCGAGCGCGCCGTCGAGGCCGTGATCCTGCGTGCCGATCTGGCAGAGCGAGGCACCTTCCTTGATCTCCACCTGATGGAGGATGCGCGACAGGTCGATCCCGCGCGCCTTCCAGTGGCGCTCCATCCGGCGGGTGTCGAGCCGGTCGACCCGGCCGACCATCTCGGCGACGGTGCGGAAGCCCATCTCGGCCATGATCTGGCGAAGCTCCTCGGCGACGAAGAACATATAGTTGACCACATGCTCGGGCTGCCCGGTGAAGCGCGCGCGCAGCACCGGGTCCTGCGTGGCAACGCCGACGGGGCAGGTGTTGAGGTGGCACTTGCGCATCATGATGCACCCTGCCGCAATCAGCGGCGCGGTGGCAAAGCCGAACTCGTCTGCGCCGAGCAGCGCGCCGATGGCAACGTCGCGGCCCGTGCGCAGGCCGCCGTCGACCTGCACCGCGATCCGCTCGCGCAGATCGTTGAGGAGAAGGGTCTGCTGGGTCTCGGCCAGGCCGATTTCCCACGGCGAACCCGCGTGCGTCAGCGAGGTGAGCGGCGAAGCGCCCGTGCCGCCGTCATAGCCCGCGATGGTGACATGGTCCGCGCGCGCCTTGGACACGCCCGCAGCGACCGTGCCGACGCCGACTTCGGAGACCAGCTTGACCGAGATCCGCGCGACCGGGTTCACGTTTTTGAGATCGTGGATCAGCTGCGCCAAGTCTTCGATCGAATAGATGTCGTGGTGCGGCGGCGGGCTGATGAGGCCCACACCCGGCGTCGAGTGCCGCACCGCGCCGATGCGCTTGTCGACCTTGTGCCCGGGCAGCTGACCGCCCTCGCCCGGCTTTGCGCCCTGCGCCATCTTGATCTGGATGTCGTCCGAGTTGACGAGATATTCGGTGGTCACGCCGAAGCGGCCCGAGGCGACCTGCTTGATCCGGCTGCGCATCGAATCGCCATTGGCGAGCGGCTTGAAGCGGAACGGCTCCTCCCCGCCCTCGCCCGTGTTCGAGCGCCCGCCGATGCGGTTCATCGCGATCGCCATGGTCGAATGCGCCTCGTGGCTGATCGAGCCAAGGCTCATCGCCCCGGTGCTGAAACGCTTCACGATCTCGGACGCCGGTTCCACTTCGCTAAGCGGGATCGGCTGGTCGGCCTTCTTGAACTCAAGGAGGCCGCGGATCGTCAGCAGCCGCTCGGACTGCTCGTTGATCGACTTCGCGAATTCCTCGTAGTTCTTCGGATCATTGCCGCGCACCGCGTGCTGCAATTGCGCGACATTCTGCGGCGTCCAGGCGTGCTCCTCGCCGCGCAGGCGATATTGGTAGATGCCGCCGACATCGAGCATCCCGTCATAGAGCGGGTTGTCGCCGTAAGCCTGACCGTGGCGGCGCAGCGCTTCCTCGGCGACTTCGGCAAGGCCGATGCCTTCGATGGTGGTGGCGGTGCCGGTGAAATACTTCTCCACGAAGGCGCTCGACAGCCCCACCGCGTCGAAAATCTGCGCGCCGCAATAGGACTGGTAGGTCGAGATGCCCATCTTGGACATGACCTTGCGGATGCCCTTGCCGATCGCCTTGATGAAGTTCTGCTGCACCTTGTAGGCGGGCAGATCGGGGTGCCGCTTGGCGCGCAGGGCTTCGAGGGTTTCGAAGGCGAGATAGGGGTTGATCGCCTCGGCACCGTAGCCTGCGAGCACGCAGAAGTGATGCACCTCGCGCGCCTCGCCGGTCTCGACCACGAGGCCAGTCTGCATGCGCAGGCCTTGCCGGACGAGGTGATGGTGCACCGCCGCCGTCGCCAGCAGCGCGGGCATGGGCACGCGGTTCTCACTCTGGCCCCGGTCGCTGAGGACGAGGATGTTGTGATCCTGAAGCACCGCTTCGGTCGCGGCCCAGCACATCTCTTTTAGCGCCATTTCAAGGCCTTCGGCCCCGCTTTTGGCATCCCATGTGATGTCGATGGTGGCGCAGCGGAAGGCGCCGTCCAGTGCCTCTTCGACCGAGCGGATCTTGGCGAGATCCTCATTCGTCAGGATCGGCTGATGCACTTCGAGCCGCTTGTGCGTTCCCGCATCGCGGCCGAGCAGGTTCGGACGCGGGCCGATCATGCTGGTGAGGCTCATCACCAGTTCTTCGCGGATCGGATCGATCGGCGGGTTGGTGACCTGCGCGAAGTTCTGCTTGAAGTAATCATAGAGCAGCCGGGCGCGATCGGACAGCACGGCAATCGGCGTATCGGTGCCCATCGAGCCGATGGGGTCGTCGGCATCCACCGCCATCGGTTCGAGGAAGCGGGTGATGTCTTCCTGCGTATACCCGAAGGCCTGCTGGCGTTGCAGCAGCGTGCCCTCTTCTGCGGGGATCGCGGCGAGCTCGGGCACGACATCGGTGATGTCTTCCAGCTTGTACTGCGCCTGCTGGAGCCATTCTGCATAGGGCTCGGCATTGGCGAGATCGGCCTTGAGCTCGTCATCCTCGATGATCCGGCCCTGTTCGAGGTCGATCAGCAGCATCTTGCCGGGCTGGAGGCGCCACTTCCTGACGATGTCCTCCTCGCGGAAGGGCAGCACACCGCTTTCCGACGCGAGACACACGATGTCGTCCTTCGTCACGCAGAAGCGCGCAGGGCGAAGCCCGTTGCGGTCGAGCGTCGCGCCAATCTGGCGGCCATCGGTGAAGCACACCGCCGCCGGGCCGTCCCACGGCTCCATCAGCGCGGCGTGATATTCGTAGAAGGCGCGCCGGGCCGGGTCCATCAATGCATTGCCGGCCCACGCCTCGGGGATGAGGATCATCATCGCGTGCGCCAGCGAATATCCGCCCGCGATCAGCAGTTCGAGCGCGTTGTCGAGGCACGCTGTGTCCGATTGCCCGTGCGGGATGATCGGCCACATCTTGTCGAGATCCGGCCCCAGCAGCTCGCTTTCCATCGTGCGGCGGCGCGCGTTCATCCAGTTGACGTTGCCGCGCACCGTGTTGATCTCGCCATTGTGGGCGATGAACCGGAACGGGTGGGCGAGACGCCAGCTGGGGAAGGTGTTGGTGCTGAAGCGCTGGTGGACGAGCCCCAGCGCCGAGACACAGGCCGGATCGCGCAGGTCATCGTAGAAGCTGCCCACCTGCGTCGCCAGCAGCAGGCCCTTGTAGACCAGCGTGCGGGTCGAAAAGCTCGGGATATAGGTCTCGGTCACGCCCGGCAGGCCGTGCTTTTCGGCCAGCTGCGCAAGCGGGTTCTGCACCTGCTTGCGGATGGTGAGCAGCTTGCGCTCGAAGGCGTCCTGATCGGCGCAGATCGCCCCGCGCGCGATCACCGCCATCTCGATCACCGGCATCGAGGCGATCACCGCCGCGCCGAGGCCATCCATGGTGGTTGGCACTTCGCGCCAGCCGATGAAGCGCTGGCCTTCCTTGGCGGTGAAAGCCTCCATCCGCGCCTTGACGAATTCGCGCGCGGCATCGTCCTGCGGGAGGAAGCACATGGCGACGCCATAGTCACCGGGTGCGGGGAGATCGTGACCATTGGCATCGGCCCAGCCGCGAATCAGCGGATCGGGGATCTGAATCAGGATGCCCGCGCCATCGCCCAGCAAGGGATCGGAACCCACCGCGCCGCGGTGATCCAGGCGGTCGAGGATGTCCAAGGCCTGCGCGACGATTGCGTGGCTTTTTTCGCCCTTGATATGCGCAACCATACCGACGCCGCAGGCGTCATGTTCGTTGGCGGGGTCATAGAGACCCTGGGAGGAAGGGTATCCCATGGCAAAAGTCCGATCTGTCAGATGCCGACAGGCGCGCACTCTGCGGCAGACTGGCTCACGCAGGGAACACGCCTCTTGGCAGGTCTATCGGGCGCGCCCAGCCCCTCGCAGGGTTGCTCTTGCCCGTTTTCGGGCCCCTCATGCCGACAGGAAGCGGGTTTGGCAATGGGGTTGCGCGAAGCAAAATTTCTCGCAGACCTATTCAGACTATCGTTAGATTGCGCATGTTGCACGCGCAGCCGGGTTCGGTTGCAGCTTTTGCGCCAGTACGGGGACTCAGCCCACCCCGCCGCCGGCTTTGCGCGGGGTCTGAAGCTGCGCCAAAGCCGCCCGCAGCGGTTCCTTGGCGGAATCGTCGGTGTTGTCCCCGCTGAGGGCCGCAAGTGCCTTGAGCGCCTCGGCGAGCGCGGCTTCGCGTGCAGCGAGATCGGCGGCAGTCAGCGCGCGCGTCGGCGGGCTGGTGCGGTGTTCGTGGAGCGCTCCAGCAAAGCGTTCAACCATTTCGGCCATGCTCAGCTCGCTTGTCGGGACAGCGCGCAGACGGGCGAGCGCAGCCGTGCCGGGACCGGGCTGCGACGAGGCCTGGCGCAGCGCAGTAACAGGAGTGTCGATGGTGGGTTCATCGGCAATCGGCTCGGCCACAGGTTCGACGATCGGCAGCGGCTCAGGCGCGGGTTGAGCGACAGGCTCTGCCACATCTTCCACCCACACCGCATTGCGACCGGGCAGGTCGGCAAATTCGGCCAGATTGAGCTCACGCGGGACGCTCTGCGGCTCGGGCTCACGTTCCGGCCTGTCCTCGTCGCCCGCGGCGGACGCGGCGAAGGGGAGTGTCTCAATCGGATCATCAAGGCTGCTGCTGCCAAGATCGCGCAACGGGTCAATCGGGCGGACCGCGCGCTTCGCTACGGATGTCTCCCCGGCTCGGTGGCGGGCTCGCAGGCTTGCGCCAGTCGCGAGCGCGAACAATCCGCCGCCCAGCACCAGCGCCGCAATGGCAGCCGCAAGCGGCTGAAGTGGCAAGCCGGATGCGCCCATCATCGTTCCGCCCAGCGTCTGCTCGATCACGGCGGACGGAAGGACCATGACGGTCAAACCGGCGAGCATCGTGCCCCACAGCCCGAGAATGGGCGCAAAAGCCCGGTGCGCCACAAGCGATCCCACGGTGCGTCCGCTCGCCTTGCGAGGCGCCCGCTGCTTCGGCCGATCCTGCTGCCCGAACTTCATTGTCACGTCATCCTGCCATGGCGGCCATGCGCCCCGCAGCGCCGCTCTCGTTCCGGGCTAGCAACAGATGGTAAACAGACAGATAATCACGCGCATTGGCCGCCCAGTCATGGCGAGTGCGCACATGGGTGACGGCGCGGTCCTTCATCGCCTCCCAGCCTTCGCGCGCATCCAGCAAGCGGCTGAGCGCGGCGGCGCAGGCGGCCGGATCATCAGGGGCAAACAGCGTCCCGGTTTCGCCATCGGTGATGAGTTCGCGATGCCCGCCCACGCTCGAGGCTGCCACCAGACGGCGCTGTGCCATGGCTTCCAGCGGCTTCAGCGGCGTGACAAGATCGGTCAGACGCTGCGCCTTCCTCGGATAGGCGAGCACATCGACCAGCGAATAGTAGCGCTCGACTGCGGCGTGCGGCACGCGGCCGGCGAAGATCACCGCTTCGGGATCGGGCAGCTTTGCCGCCGCAGCGCGCCAGCTTTCGTCCATCGGCCCCGCGCCCACCAGCAGCAGCCGCGAATCGGGGTGCGAGCGGCGGAGGAGCGGCATGGCGGCGATCAGATCATCGACACCCTCATAGGCATAGAAGCTGCCGATATAGCCGATCACCGGCGCGCCATCGGCAATCCCGAGTTCGGCGGCCAGTGCGCCGTCCCGCGTGGGCGGATCACCGAACAGGTCGAGATCGACCCCGTTGCGCATCACGTGAATCCGGCTTTCGGGAATGCCGCGCGCGGCTAGATCCTGCCGCAGCCCCTCGCAGATGGTGAACAAGGCGTCCGCCGCCTTGGCAACCTGCGTTTCGAGCGCCCGGGTCAGGCGATATTTGATGCTGCCCTCGGTGCCGGTGAGATTGCCGACGGCGGCATCCTCCCAGAAAGCGCGGATTTCATAGACGAAGGGAACATCCAGCGCCCGCGCCGCGCGCTGCGCCGCGGCTCCGCACAGGGCGGGCGAATGGGCGTGGATGATGTCGGGCCGCCAGTCATCGGCAAGGGCGATGATCGCGGCGGTAAGCGCTTCGATCTCACCCATTTCGCGCAAGGGCGGCGGACCCGACGGGGTGCCGGGTGTGCGGTGGAACGTCAGGCCATCCGCCTCCTCGGGCGAGCCGTTCAGCACGGCCTCAAGGTTATGGCGCTGCCCGGTGATGCCGCGCACCTCCAGCCCCAGCCCCTCCTGCGCTTTCAGAATCGCACGGGTGCGGAAGGTGTAGCCGCTGTGGAGCGGGAGCGAATGATCGAGCACATGCAGAACGCGGGTCATGCGCAACCATCTATCGCAGGCGTGCTTAACGCCGCGTCAACTGGCTGGGCGTAAAGCAGCACAAACCCCGGCTGGACCCGCCCGACCTATGATCGACTATTTCGCGCTTGCTCTTGGACATGGTCTGCTGGCCATCGCCTTGCTGCGCCTGATGCTGCGCGAGGGGTTGGACGCCGACCCGCTGATCAGCGAACTCAAGGCCGAGACCGAAGGCAACCGCATGGCGACCACCACTGCCGGCCGCAACTCCGCGCGGCGCGCCAGAACTGGCGGCGCGGACAAAGCAGAGGGTGTCCCGCCCGCCGATGCTTGACCTCTTCTTCCTTGCTTTCATCGGATACGTGCTGGTGCTCGGTCTCCGGCGCCCGTTCCTGTGGGTGCTGCTCTATGTCTATATCGACATCCTCGCGCCGCAGCGGATCGGCTATTCCGCGATTGCCAGCCTGCCGCTGTCGCTGATCGCCTTTGCTGCTGCCTTCGGCGGCTGGATCGCGCTCGACCGCAAGGAAGGCGCGCGCTTCACCTTGCGGCAGGGATTGATGGTGCTGCTGCTGGCCTATTGCTTCTGGACGACGGGCCATGCCGATTTCCCGATCGAGGCCGCGACCAAGTGGGACTGGGTGTGGAAGGCGCTGCTGTTTGCGATCTTCCTCCCCCTTACCCTCACCACCCGCGCGCGGATCGAGGGGCTTGCGCTCTCGCTGCTGCTGACCGTGGCGATGATCGTGATCGCGACGGGCCTGAAAGTGGTGACCGGTGGCGGCGGCTATGGCGAGCTCAACTTCTTCGTCGACGACAATAGCGGGATCTACGAAAGCTCGACCTTGGCGACGGTCGCGATCGGGCTGATCCCGATGCTGTGGTGGCTGGTGCGGCATGGCACGATCTTTCCGAAGCACTGGACGGTAACGGTCTTCGCCGCCGCGCTGACATTTGCGGCCTTGTTGGTGCCCATCGGCACCGAAGCGCGCACCGGCCTGTTGTGCATCGCTGCCCTGGCGGTGCTGATGCTGCGCTACACCAAGCGGCGGTTCCTGTTTGTGGCCGGGGCGGGCATGATGGGCCTCGTCGCCCTGCCCTTCCTCCCGCAATCCTATTACGACCGCATGGCGACGCTTGCACAACCGAGTGGCGATGAAAGCGCATCGACCCGCATCGCAGTGTGGGAATGGACTATCGATTACGTCGCGAAGAAACCGCTCGGCGGCGGGTTTGATGCCTTCCGCGGCAACAAGTTCAACTATGTGATGCCGGTCAAGCAAACCGACGGGAACACCACGACGGTGACTTATCAGCCGGTCGAGGACAAGGGCCGCGCCTATCACTCCTCGTTCTTCGAGATGCTGGGAGAACAGGGCTGGCCGGGCCTCATCATCTGGATTGCGCTGCACCTGATCGGGCTATGGCAGATGGAGCGTATCCAGCGCCGCTGGAAACATGCCGAGGCCGAGGCCGAACGCTGGATTGCACCGCTCGCCGCTGCCTTGCAGATGGGTGCGGTGATCTACCTGGTCGGCGCGACCTTCCAGGGGATCGCCTATCAGCCAGTGATGCTGATGCTGGTCGGCCTGCAGATCGGGCTCAACACCTACTGCGCGCGGATCGATTCGGCGCGCGGGTTGTTGGAGCGCAGCGCGTTGCGCAAGCAGGCCATCGCAGCCAAGATGGGCGGTGCCGTAGCGGCATAGAGCAGAGCGTTGCGCTCCCCCGCGTGTTGCGCCATGAAGCCGCCCACGGACAAGCACGGCGGGCACGGGATCTCGCCGGCACAATGTGAGGAGGAGCTCCCATGAACCCGCAGGAATTGGCCGCCAAGGTCGGCGAAGTGATCGGCACCAGCGAATGGGCCGAAATGAGCCAGGAACGCATCAACCAGTTCGCCGAGGCGACCGGTGATCACCAGTTCATCCATGTCAATGAAGAGATGGCCAAGATGACCCCGTTCGGCGGGACCATCGCGCACGGCTTCCTGACCTTGTCGATGATCCCCTATCTCGGTGCCCAGGGCGGCGCTCCGCGCATCGACGGCGTGAAGATGGGCGTGAATTATGGCGGCAACAAGACTCGCTTCATCGCCCCCGTGCGCGCGGGCAAGCGGATCCGCGGTGTCTGGAAGCTCACCGAAATGGTCGAAAAGCGCCCCGGCCAGTGGCAGCAGACCTGCGAAATCACCATCGAGATCGAAGGCGAAGAAAAGCCCGCCCTGATCTGCGAGTGGATCACACAATACTTCGTGTGATCGCTCAACCATCGTCATCCCGGCGCAGGCCGGGACCCAGAGCTGCATGGCTCTGCCCTCACCTCCACTGGGCCCCGGCCCCCAAGATTTCTTGGCGCCGGGGTGACGGTGAAGAATGATTGAAAAAGGATACCCCAACCATGGCACGTGACGCCGTTATCGTCTCCACCGCCCGCACGCCCATCGGCCGTGCTTACAAGGGCGCCTTCAACGCCACCCCCGGCGCCACCTTGGGCGCGCTCAGCCTTGCTCCGGCGATTGAACGCGCCGGGATCGAAGCGGGCGCGATTGACGATGTGGTGTGGGGCGCCGTCCTCACGCAAGGGACTCAGGCCGGCAACATCGCCCGCCAGGTCGCCCTGCGCGCCGGTTGCCCGGTCGGCGTTTCGGGCCAGACCATCGACCGCCAGTGCTCCTCGGGCCTGATGGCCATCGCCACCGCCGCCAAGCAGATCATCGTCGACAACATGGATATCGTCGTCGGCGGCGGGCAGGATTCGATCTCGATGGTGCAGACCCCCGAGATGCGCGTTGCGCCGGATCGCTCGCTGATCGCGATGCACAAGGACGTGTACATGCCGATGCTCGGCACGGCCGAGACCGTGGCCAAGCGCTACAACATCAGCCGCGAAGCGCAGGACGAATACGCCTTCCAGTCGCAGATGCGCACGGCGGCCGCGCAGGCCGCGGGCAAGTTCGATGATGAAATCGTCCCCGTCACCACCACCATGAACGTGGTCGACAAGGAGACGAAGGAAGTCTCGCAGGTGGAATTCACCCTCACCAAGGATGAAGGCAACCGTCCTGAGACCACCCTTGAAGGCCTCCAGAGCCTCAACCCCGTGATGGGCCCGGGCATGAACATTACCGCGGGCAACGCCTCACAGCTTTCGGACGGCTCCTCGGCATCTGTGCTGATGGAAGCCAAGCTGGCGGAGCAGAAGGGCCTCCAGCCGCTCGGCCGCTATGTCGGCATGGCGGTTGCGGGCACCGAGCCGGACGAAATGGGCATCGGCCCTGTCTTCGCGATCCCGAAGCTGCTCAAGCAGACCGGCCTCAAGATGGACGACATCGGCCTCTGGGAACTGAACGAGGCCTTCGCGGTGCAGGTGCTCTACTGCCGCGATCAGCTCGGCATCGACAATGACATCCTCAACGTCAACGGCGGCTCGATCTCGATCGGCCACCCCTACGGCATGACCGGCGCACGCTGCACCGGCCACGCGCTGATCGAAGGCAAGCGCCGCGGCGCGAAGTATGTCGTCGTCACCATGTGCGTGGGCGGCGGCATGGGCGCTGCGGGGCTGTTCGAAGTCTTCTAAGCGGCCTTGGCGGCCTGGCGCTTCGCTCCGCCAGGCCGATAGCACCAGGATAGGAACGGCGCGGGAGACAACTCCCGCGCCGTTTTCACATCCCCTGCGCTGCCTTCCAGTCGCGGCGGAGCTTCTTGGCGAGGCTCCATTTGTGAACTTCCGTGGGGCCGTCATAGATGCGGAAGGCGCGGATTTCGCGGAACATGGTCTCGACGATGGTCTTGTCGGTCACGCCCGTCCCGCCCATCACCTGCACGCACTTGTCGGCGACGCGCATCAGCGCCTCGGACACGGCAACCTTCGTCATTGAACTTTCGACCGTGCCCAGCGACCCGGTATCGAGCACGCCCGCACACCAGTCGATCATCAGCTCGCATTGCTTGAGGTCGATCATGTTCTCGGCGAGCATGAAGCCCACGCCCTCGTGGTCGATCAGGGTCTTGCCGAAGGCCATGCGGCGGTTGGCGTAGTCGGTCGCGATCTCCTGCGCGCGGATGCAGCCACCGAGCCAGCGCATGCAGTGCGACAGGCGTGCAGGCGACAAGCGGATCTGGGCATATTTGAAGCCCTCGCCCGCTTGCCCCAGCATCTGATCGGCGGGGATGCGCAGATTGTCGATGGTGATCTCGGCATGGCTGCCGGGCATCGAGCTGTCGATGGTGTTCGGCACGGCGGTGATCTGGATCGCGGGATCAGGCAGATCGACGAGGAACATGCAGGCCCCGCCGGCGCTGTCGGGGTCCTCGGACTTCGCCATTACGATCCCGACCTTCGCGCCTTCCGCCCCGGTGATGAAGCACTTCTTGCCGTTCACCACCCAGTGATTGCCGTCCTTTCGGCAGGTGGTGATCATCATCGAGGGGTCAGCGCCCGCGCCGTTGAGCTCCGCCGGCTCGGTCATGAAGAAGGCCGAGCGCGCTTCGCCTGACACCAGCGGGGTCAGGAAACGCTCCTTGAGATCGGGGCTGCCGACCTTGCCGATCAGATACATGTTGCCCTCGTCGGGCGCCTGGGTGTTGCAGGCCAGCATCCCGAGCGGCGTAAGGCCGGACTTGATGAGGATGACGGCGGTCTCGCGCTGGTTGAAATGGCTGCCATCGGGGCGGATATGCGGGGTCAGCACCCCGGCCGCGCGGGCGAGCTCGCGCATCTCCATGACCAGTTCGTCGGTCGGCGCGCCGTGGTGATCGCGGCGCGGATCCTGTTCATAGGCGAAGATCGTTCCGCGCACGAAGGCCTCGACTTTCGCCGCCATTTCGAGCGCTTCGTTGCTGATGGTCATGTGTGGTGTCTCCCGTTCGGGCGAGGCAAGAGCGTCGCACCGTTCGGGCCCATGCCTGCCCTGCCCGCCTCCGCGCGTCGAGCCGCAGAAATGACAAGTGAAGAAAATCCTGCCCCGCACTGGCCCGGTCAGGGACAATGCGGGGCAGAAGCAATGCGGTTCAGCGCAGGCTCACCACGTTATCGGTCGCCTCACGCTTGCGGCTCCCGTTGAACAAGCTCATCATCGGCTCGTCCTGCACGGTCACTTGCCTTGCATTGCCATAGCCGTTGAAGCCGGTCTTCATCGCCGCGCCGTACGCGCCGAGCATCCCGATCTCGATATAGTCACCCGCCTGAATGTCAGCCGGGAGCCGGAACGGGCCCTTCATGTAATCGGCATCGTCACAGGTCGGGCCGTAGAAGGCGAAGTCTTCCTCGTCCTCGATCAGATCGTCCTCAAGCGCCTTCACCGGGAAACGCCATGCGACGTGCGCGGCATCATAGAGCGCGCCGTAAGCGCCATCATTGATGTAGAGCTCTTCGCCGCGGCGCTTGTTCACCTGCACGATCATCGAGGAGTACTCGGCCGACAGCGCGCGGCCGGGCTCGCACCACAGCTCGGCGTTGTAGGCGACCGGCAGCGCCTCGAAGTGGCGGGCGATGATTGCGAAGTAATCTTCCATCGGCGGCGGCTCGAGGCCCGGATAGGCGCTCGGGAAGCCCCCGCCCACGTCGATCATGTCGATCACCACCGATGCCTCTGCGATGGCCGCACGGGTGCGGTCCAGCGCCTGGACGAAGGCAAACGGGGTCATCGCCTGGCTGCCAACGTGGAAGCACACGCCCAGCCAGTCGCAATGCTGGCGGGCTTCGCGCAGCAGCGCGGGCGCTTCGATCAGGTCGCAGCCGAACTTCGATGCGAGGCTGAGCTCCGAATACTCAGACGACACGCGCAGCCGCACGCACAGGCGCAGATCGCGCGGGGCCTCACCCGATTCGCGATTGCGGCAGGCATCGATGATCTTCTCCAGCTCTTCGACCGTGTCGAGGCTGAAGGTCCGAACGCCATGGTCGAAATAGGCCTCCGCAATCGCCGCCGGGGTCTTCACCGGGTGCATGAAGCACAGCACCGCGTTCGGCAGAATACCGCGCACCAGCCGGACTTCGGTGATCGAAGCGACGTCGAAGTGGGTCACGCCGGCGTCCCACAGCACGCTAATCAGATCAGGCGCCGGGTTGGCCTTGACCGCATAGAGCACCTTGCCCGGAAACTTCTCGACGAAGAAACGGGCGGCGCGCCGCGCGGCGTGCGGGCGGTTGAGGATGACGGGTTCGTCCGGACGGAGGTCGCGAACTACAGCCAGTGCGTCGGGATAAATGTGCAACTCAAGGGACCCCCAAAACGGCTCTGTTGAACCATAAAACGACAAGCTGCCTTGCGGTTTGGAAGTCCCCTTGGGGCAGCGGAAGCGCGCAATTAGGGCTTGGGGGGGGAAATGCAAACGAAAAATGCACCCCGCCGGGGTGAAATGTTTCTTTTCGAAGACACCCCACCTTGCACGACCGGAATGTGACGGAAATCCGCCTTTTTTTCGCGTCAGAAGCCGATTTTGGGAACCTTATCGACCGTCCCTTGTTCGCTCGCGTCCAGCCGGTGGAAATCGGCCTCCGCGAATCCGAGGCCGCTCGCAAACAGCACCGCCGGGAAGGCCTCGCGCGCGCCGTTGAACCGCGCCACCGCGGCATTCAGCGCGCGTCGCGCGGCGGCCAGCTTGTCTTCGACATCAGCGAGTTCGCTTTGAAGTGACTGAAAGTTCGCGCTCGCCTTGAGGTCGGGATAGGCCTCCCCCAGCGCCAGCAGATTGTCGAGCGCGCCGCGCAATTGCTGCTCGCTCCCCGAATCCGGCTGGCCTGACGCCGCCGCGTTGCGCGCCGCGATCACCGCTTCCAGCGTCGCCGATTCGTGACCGGCATATCCCTTTACCGTCTCGACCAGATTGGGGATCAGGTCATGCCGCTGGCGCAGCTGCGCGTCGATATCGGCGACGCCCTGACGCACGCTTTGCCGCAGGCGAACCAGATTGTTGTAGATGCCGATCACCATCAGCACCCCCACAACAACCACGCCAATCACCACCAAGCCGATCAAATTCATTGTCATCCCCTTTACCAGACAGCCCCATTTGTGCTGACACAGGTTAAAGAATCGCGCGGGAGAGGCAATGCGCAACGGGATCGACGGCCTGATGCAGGGCGGGCTGGAACAGTGGCTCGCCGGACAGGCAGACATGCGCGCGGGCGCGAAGAAGAAGGCGGCGTCGCGCTGGACGTGGGGTGCAGCGATAGCCTTGCCGGTGCTGGCGTTACTGTGGTTCGGCCCTACCCTTGATGTCGAGTTGCGGCTCTTCGCCACGATGGCCGCTGCCGCGCTGATCGCGTGGTGGGGTTACCGCCCGATCGACGCAGCCAAGCAGGCGATCAAGATCGGGATCAACTCCGCCATCGCCGCTAGCTTCGGTGTCGCCTATGCCCATGAGGTCGAACCGGGGGCCGAGTTCGAGGCGGCGCGGACCTATGGCCTGGTGCCGAGCTATGACCGGTCAAGCTTTGAAGATCGCTGGTACGGCACCCTTCAGGGGCATGACTTCAATCTCTATGAAACCCACCTCGAAGAACAGCGCGGATCGGGCAAGAACCGGCGCTGGGTGACGGTGTTTCGCGGCCCGGTGATCCACATGGGGTTTGGCCGCAGCTTCCACTCCACCACGCTGCTGGAGCGCGCGGGCAAGCACCGCAAGTGGATGGGGCTCGGCGGAGCGAGCGATCATGTCAGCTTCGATGGCCACCGGTTGGACCGGGTCGATCAGGTGAACCCGGCGTTTGGTGAAACCTTCGCGCTGTTCAGCGACGATCAGGTCGAAGCGCGGGTGCTGGTGCACCCGACCTATATCGAACACCTGCTGCGCCTCGAAAGCGCGTTCGAGGCACAGGAACTGCGTGCGCTGTTCACCAAGGGCGACGTGATCATCGCGGTCGAGGCGGACAATATGTTCGAAAGCGGGGCGATGGATGCCAGCGCCGACCGCGCCAATGCCGAACGTGCCCAGCGCCAGTTCAGCGCAATTGCGGGCCTGGCGCTGGCGATCAATCAGAACGAACGCGGACGGGTGATCGGGGCCGACCTTCCGTCCGCAAACGACTTTAGCTGAGCCGGTCGCGGAAGTCGGCGTAATCGAAGCGCTTGATGCAATCGAGCGCATCGGTTTCGGAATCCCACATCCAGATCGACGGCAGGGCCACCCCGTTGAAGGTGTTGGTCTTGACCATCGAATAATGCGCCTGGTCGAGGAACGCGAAACGCGCGCCCGGTTCGGCGGCGACGGGAAGGCGATAATCGCCGATCACATCGCCCGCGAGGCACGATG
The DNA here is from genome assembly GCF_046452395.1 of Erythrobacter sp. W302b. NCBI lineage: Bacteria > Pseudomonadati > Pseudomonadota > Alphaproteobacteria > Sphingomonadales > Erythrobacteraceae > Erythrobacter > Erythrobacter sp. W302b. The sequence goes on from NZ_JBKFDH010000001.1 coordinate 1,499,716, forward strand.
GCCCGCCCAAGCGGATCGGAATCATGTCCTCATCGGTCAATTCGCCCAGCATCGCCGGGCGATAGGGGGCTTCCAGCACATCGGGCATGTGGCAGGTCGCCGAGATATCGGTGATTCCCACCGGCATCTCGTTGAAATGCGTGTCGAGCAGCGTGCCGACCAGAATGCCGGCGTCCAAGGCTACCGCCTCTCCGGGCTCAAGGATGATCTGGCAGCCGGTGTCGGCGGCCGCATCCTTGAGGAATTCGACCAACTCCTCGCGCTGGTAATCGGCGCGGGTAATGTGGTGGCCGCCGCCCATGTTGATCCACTTCAGCTGCCCGAAGAAGGGCTCGATCACGTCGAAGACGCGGTCCCAGGTGGCCTTCAGAGGCTCGAAATCCTGTTCGCACAGGTTGTGGAAGTGGATGCCCTCAACCCCCTCCATATGCTCTTCGGTCAGCTGGTCGAGCGGGAAGCCGAGCCGCGATCCGGGGGCGCTGGGGTCATACTTGGCGACCTCGCCGGTGGGCACCTGCGGGTTGATCCGCAGGCCAACGCTGACGGCTGCGCCATTGGCCGCCGCATGATCGAGGATCAGCCGCGCCCGTTCATGCTGGAACGGCGAATTGAAGATCACGTGATCGGAGAGGCGGCAGATTTCCTCCAGCTCCTCGGGCTTGAAGGCGGCAGAATAGGTCGCGATCTCGCCATCGTAGAACTCACTCGCGAGCCGCGCTTCCCACAGACCGGAGGTGGATACGCCGTCGAGATACTCCCCGATAATCGGCGCCGCCGACCACATCGAGAACGCCTTCAGCGCGGCAAACACCTTGATGTCCGCGCCGTCGGCCGCCGCTGCATCGCGCACCTCGGCCAGCACCCGGCAATTGGCGCGCAGCTTGGCCGCGTCCACGACGAAGGCGGGGCTATCCACCCGTGACAGATCGAAATGGGCGAAAGCGCCCGGATCACCGGCTTTGGTTTGCATCAGCCGAGCGGGCTCTTGAAGATCATAAAGGCACCTCCTGCAATGAGTGCGAAACCGGCGAGCTGGCTCGGCCCAGGCGTCTGCCCGAACAGGGCCCAGGCCACCAACACGAAGCCGCCGAGAGATAGGACCTCCTGAATGGTCTTCAACTCGGCGAGCGAATAGTGGGCGATGCCGATCCGATTGGCCGGGACCGCCAGCGTGTATTCGAACAGCGCGATGCCCCAGGCCGCCCCGATTGCCGCCAGCATCCCCCAAGAGGGGGGCTTGAGATGCCAATACCACGCGACGTTCATAATCAACGCGGAGGCCGCCAGCATGGCAATGGGCAGGATTGCGGGAGTGGTCATATGGGAAGGTTTCTCGCAGAGACGCAGCAATTTTTCACACGAAGACACGAAGACACGAAGGGGTCATCGCTTGCCGATCTGTCCGAAATAATCATTGGCGATGCGTTGGAGACCCGATTTGAACGTTGGCTGCCCGAAATTCATTAGCAAACCCAGAGGCAGGTTCATGAGCCGAAGGTAGGTTAACACCTGTTTGGCATGGGCGGGCGCAATTCTCTCCGAGGATTTAAGTTCAACCAGCAAGGTGTTTTCGATCAACAAGTCGGCCCTGAATGCGTTGTCTATGACAACGCCATCATAGGTAATCGGAATCGAGACCTGCCGGCTCACCTGCAATCCTCTGCCCTCGATGACCTTGGCCAAGATCAGTTCATACGCAGACTCAAGCAGCCCCGGTCCGAGGCTTCTATGAAGATGGTAGCCGCAATCGATAACGATTGCGGCGAGTGCCTCAATCCGATCTTGATGCTCCATCTTCGTGTCTTCGTGCCTTCGTGTGCCCCTGATGGCTACATTCAGAACTCCACCGGCCCGTCCATCTCCTCGACCGTCCACGGCAACCCGTGGGCGTTGAGCATCGCCATGAAGGGATCGGGGTCCATCTGTTCGATGTTGAACACGCCCTCGCCCTGCCATTCGCCCTGCACCATCATCGCCGCGCCGATCATGGCGGGGACGCCGGTGGTGTAGCTGACCGCCTGGTTGCCCGTCTCCTCGTAAGCCGCTTCGTGCGAGCAGATGTTCTTGATGTAGAACGTCTTCTCGCCGCTGCCATCCAGCGCCTCGCCGGTGGCGATCACGCCGATGTTGGTGTTGCCCTTGGTGGTCTCGCCCAGCGTTTCGGGCTTGGGGAGGACGGCGGCGAGGAACTGCAGCGGGATGATGTCCTTGCCCTGATAATTCACCGGCTCGATCGAGGTCATGCCGACGTTCTGGAGTACGGTCAGGTGGGTGATGTACTGGTCACCGAAGGTCATCCAGAACCGCGCCCGCTCCAGCTCGGGGACGAACTTGGGGAGGCTTTCCAGCTCCTCGTGATACATCAGGTACATGTTCTTGGGGCCGACCGCCTCGAAATCGAAGCCGACCTTGGTGCTCATCGCGGGGGTCTCGACCCACGCGCCGTTCTCCCAGTGGCGCGCGGGCGCGGTCACTTCGCGGATGTTGATTTCCGGGTTGAAGTTGGTCGCAAAATGCTGGCCGTGATCGCCGCCGTTGCAATCGAGAATGTCGAGCTGGCGAATGGTCTTCAGCTTGTGCTTCTTGAGCCACATGGTGAACACCGACGTCACGCCCGGATCGAAGCCGCTCCCCAGCAGCGCCATCAGACCGGCGTCCTTGTAGCGCTCCTGATAGGCCCACTGCCACTTGTATTCGAACTTGGCCTCGTCCTTGGGCTCGTAATTGGCGGTGTCGAGGTAATCCACACCCGCCTCAAGACAGGCGTCCATGATCGGCAAATCCTGATAGGGCAGCGCGAGGTTGACCACCAGGCCGGCACCGGTCTTGCGGATCAGGTTGACCATCGCCGGGACTTCCTCGGCGTCGATCTCGTAGGTGGCGATATCGCGCCCGCAGCGCTCCTTCACGCTCGCGGCGATGGCGTCGCATTTCGATTTGGTGCGGCTGGCCAGGTGGATCTCGGGGAAGATGTCAGGGTTGAACGCCATCTTGTGGACGCAGACCGAGCTGACCCCGCCCGCACCGATAACAAGGACGGTGCTGGACTTGGTTGCGGACATGACAGGAACCTTTCGTTATGCGATGCGAATCTTGCGCGGGCCTTAGTGCAACGCGGGGCGAGGGACAAATGATCCAGAACAATGTCAGAATGCCGACGACCGAAGGCGTGAGTGCCGCTGCGCAAGCCGTCGCCGCAATCCTGCCCCCTACCCCGCTGCTGCCCATCGACATCGGCGGCGTGCAGGCCTGGGTCAAAGCCGAGGTGCTGCAACCCATCGGCGCGTTCAAGATCAGGGGCGCATGGTGGCGGCTGGTGAGCCTCTCGCCGGAGGAACGCGCTGGCGGTGTGGTCGCGGTGTCATCAGGCAATCACGCGCAAGGCGTGGCCTGGGCGGCGCGGCGGCTCGAGATCAGCGCCACCATCGTGATGCCGCATGATGCGCCCGCGGTGAAACTGGCGAACACCCGCGCACTCGGCGCCGAGGTCGTGCTCTATCAACGCCCCGGCGAAGATCGGGATGCGGTGGCGGCCAAGCTGATCGCCGAACAAGGCGGCACGCTGGTTCATGCCTTTGGCGATCCGTGGGTGATCGAAGGCCAGGGGAGCGCCGCGATCGAGATCGCCGCGCAACTGGGCCGCGCGCCCTCGCGGATCGTCGCCTGCTGCGGCGGCGGAGGGCTTGCGGCGGGGCTGGCGCTCGGCGCGCCCGACAGCGCGATCCATCCGGTCGAGCCGGTGGGGTGGGACATGGTCGGGCAATCGCTCGCCGCCGGAGCCATCGTTCCTGCTGCCCCCGATGCCCCGCGGACCATCTGCGACGCGCTCCAGCCGCTCGCGACCAAGCCGATCAACCTCGCCGTGTTGCAAGGCCGCGCGGAACCCGGCGTGGCTGTCACCGATGCCGAAGTGCGCGCCGCCCAGCGCTTTGCATTCGCCAACCTCAGGCTGGTGGTCGAACCCGGCGGCGCGGCGGCCTTGGCGGCGGCACTTGCGGGCAAGGTGCCGGTGGATGAGAGCACCGTGATCATGCTCACCGGAGGCAATGCCGATCCTGCGGCCTATGCGGCAACGATCGCGGGCGGCGACTAGCGCCCTGCCCCGTTCGCCCTGAGCTTGTCGAAGGGCTGTCTTGCTTGCGTCTCGCGCCAAGCAAGAGACGAAGAACGATCCTTCGGCAGGCTCAGGACGAACGGGCATCAAACCCGGTATCGCCCTTGTGGAAAGCGTCATACGGCCGACACGCGGCGGCCATATGGCGCACCTGACCTCACGAAAGGGCAGGCACATGGCGACACAGGCAAAGCGGATCATCGAGGACGCGGTGGTCCGCAAGGATGCAGGGCTCGGCGACAAGCTGCTCGACAAGGCCTTCGCCCTCGCCTTCAAGGGGCTGGTCTATGCCCAGATCTGGGAAGACCCGGTGGTCGATATGGAGGGCCTCGCCATCCAGCCGGACAACCGCGTGATGTGCATCGCCAGCGGCAGCTGCAACGCGCTGTCCTATCTGACCGCAAACCCCGCAAGCGTCACGGCGGTCGATCTCAACCACGCGCATGTCGCGCTCGGCCGGCTCAAGATCGCGGCAATCAGGCACCTGCCCAATTACGAGCGGTTCCACCGCTTCTTCGCGCACGCCGATCACAAGGAAAACGCCGAAGTCTATCGCAGCATGATCGCGCCGCACCTCGATCTGGTCAGCCGTGCCTATTGGGAACAGCGCGACATTCGCGGGCGACGGCGCATCTCCTACTTCACGCGCGGGATTTACCGGAAAGGCCTGCTCGGCAATTTCATCGGTGTGGCGCATGTCTTTGCCAGGCTTTACAAGATCGATCTCGGCAAGGTGCTCGCGGCGCAAACGCTGGAGGAACAGCGCGCGGTGTTCGAGCGGGAGCTGGCGCCGGTTTTCGAAAAGAAGTTCATCCGTTGGCTGACTGATCAGCCCGCCTCGCTGTTCGGCCTCGGCATTCCGCCGGCGCAGTTCGAGCATCTCGCGGGTGATGAGCGCATGGCCGAAGTGCTGCGGCGGCGGCTGGAGAAGCTGGCCTGCGATTTCGCGGTGAAGGACAACTATTTCGCGTGGCAGGCGTTCGGACGGGGCTACAGCCGCGGGGCGGATGCGCCGCTGCCGCCCTATCTCCAGCGCGACAATTGGGAGGTGATGAAGGAGCGGATCGACCGGCTCGACGTGACCCGCGCCAATATGGTCGACTGGATCGGCGCGCGCGAGGAAGCGAGCATGGACCGCTTCGTGCTGCTCGACGCGCAGGACTGGATGAACAACGCGCAGCTTGATGACCTGTGGGCCAGGATCACCCGTGCCAGCCGCCCCGGCGCGCGGGTGCTGTTCCGCACCGCTGCCGAGCCGAGCCTGCTGCCCGGCCGTCTGGATGACGCGATCCTGTCGAAGTGGCGCTACCTCGAAGAGACTTCCGCCGATTGCACCCGCCGCGACCGCTCGTCGATCTATGGCGGCGTGCATGTGTACGAGCTGGCGTAGTGGCTAGCGCGGGTTCGTCTCACGCGGCGCTGATGGACGAGGTCTATCGCGGGCAGCGGCACATCTATGACCTGACTCGCAAGTACTACCTGTTCGGGCGCGATACGCTGATTGCGGGGCTGGATGCGCGGCCGGGGATGCGGGTGCTCGAAGTGGCGTGCGGGACGGGACGCAATCTGGCGAAAGTCGGCAAGGCGTGGCCGGGGGTGCGCTTGTTCGGCCTCGATATCTCCGCCGAAATGCTGAAAAGTGCCCGTGCGGCGCTGGGGGCTGAAGCGCGGCTGGGCGAAGACGATGCCTGTGCGTTCGATCCGCAGGCGCTGCTCGGCGAACCGGCGTTTGAACGGATCGTGCTGTCCTATTCGCTGTCGATGATCCCCGATTGGGAAGGCGCACTGGATCACGCGGCAGGGCAGCTGGCGGATGCGGGCGAGCTGCACGTCGTCGACTTTGGTGACCTCCAGGGTCTGCCGGGCCCCTTCCAGGCCCTGCTGCGGGCGTGGCTAGCCAGATTTCACGTGGAGCCGCGCACCGCCTTGCCCGCCGTTGCCGCCCGGATTGCCCATGCCCGAGGGCTTCGGCTGGAAAGTCGGCGCGGCCCGCTCGGATATTACCAGTTGCACGTGCTGAGCGCCTGACAGCGTTCGAATCGCTGGAAAACTACAGGGTTCGCCCTTGCCTGATGCTGCCGCCTCCCTAATCCCTTGCGGGTGAGCGCACATATCGACATCGGCCAGGATTCAGGGCGGCAAAAGGTCACGATTGACCTTGAGGAACTGCTCGCCACGCGCCTGCTGGTGCAGGGCAATTCGGGATCGGGCAAGTCGCACCTGCTGCGCCGCTTGCTGGAGGAATGCGCCGGGCAGGTGCAGCAGGTGGTGATCGATCCCGAGGGCGACTTCGTCACGCTGGCGGACGCCTTCGGCCATGTGGTGATCGACGGCGCGGCCTATTCCCCGCGCGAGATCGAAGCTCTGGCGGCGCGGGTGCGGCAACACCGGGCCTCGGTCGTGCTCACGCTCGACGAACTTGAAGTGGAACAGCAGATCCGCTGTGCCGCGCTGTTCCTCACCGCGCTGTTCGATGCCCCGAGGGAGCATTGGTATCCGGCGCTGGTGGTGGTCGACGAAGCACAGATGTTCGCGCCCGCCGCTGCGGGCGAGATGAGCGATGACACCCGCCGCCTGACGCTGTCCGCCATGACCAACCTGATGTGCCGGGGCCGCAAGCGCGGGCTGGCCGGGATTGTCGCGACTCAGCGCCTTGCCAAGCTCGCAAAGAATGTCGCGGCTGAAGCCAGCAACTTCCTGATGGGGCGTACCTTTCTCGACATCGATATGCAGCGCGCAGCCGATCTGCTCGGGATGGAGCGACGGCAGGCCGAGCGCATCCGTGATCTGCAACGCGGGCAGTTTCTCGGCCTCGGCCCGGCGATCAGCCGTCGGCCGGTGGCGGTCAATGTCGGCCCGGTCCGCACGGGTGGTCGCAGTGGTGGCGGCGGGCTGCTCCCCCTCCCCGAGGCCGATGGCGATGCGATGGAAGCGCTGCTGACCGACCGGCTGGCCGAAGCGGCCAGTGACACGGGTATTCGCCGTCCGCCGCCCCCACCCCGCCCGGCGGTCGATCTCGAACAAGCCTTGCGCGCCGTCCCGCCCCTGCCGCCCGCGCCTCAGCCGGTGCCGCAGGCTAGCGCTGCACCGCCGGCTCCCAAGCCTGCTGCCGCTCCGCCCCCGCCTGCCATGTCCGCAGCCAGCGCGGAGGATGTCGTGCGCGAACTTGCGCGCAGCGAAGGGGCCACCTTCCGGCCCGCAACCGCGCTGTTCCGCGATTTCGCGATCCGGTGCCGCCAGCAGGGAGTCGCCAGCGTGCAGATCGACCTCGCGCGGTTCCGTCGCATGTTCGCCCGCGAAATCGGCGGACTTGGTCGGCTCGAAGGCGCGCTGCGTGACAGGGTCGAGGCGATGATCGCAGGCGTCGATGACGATGTGCTCGCGCCCTATCTCGCCATGCTGGTCGCAGAGGTCTTGGGAGAACCAATGCCGGACGAGGAGGAACTCGCGCGGCTTTATGGCAGCTCCTCACCCAGCCGCATCCGCCGCTTGCTCGACCATCTCGAGCGCAGCGGATTGATCGTGGTGCGCGAGGAATTCGGCGGAGAGCGGGTTATCACCGTCCCCGGCGTGTCCGACTGCGACAATACCACCAAAGCCGCCTGACGCAGCGGAGCCGCGCGGGTCAGCCCGCGGCGGCTTCCCGGAAGGTGACGAGCCTGCGCTTGTCCTCGTCCCACAGGGTCAACAGCAGCGGGCTGAGCGTCTGGGGCACCGTAAAGCGGTTGAGATCACGCAGCTGCGGGTGGGCCTTCAGCACCTCCTGCAAGCGATAGAACGGAATGCGGCTCGCGAGGTGGTGAACGTGGTGGACGCCGATATTGGCGGTGAACCAGCGCAGCGGCTGCGGCAGATCGAGGTGGGAGCTCCCGCGCAACGCTGCCTCATGGAAGGTCCAATTCTCGCGCCGGTCCCAATGCGCATCCTCAAACTGGTGCTGGATGTAGAACAGATAGACGCCGGTTGACGCAGCGATCATCAGCGCAGGGAGCACCACCAGCAGCGTCGTCCCGAGGCCAAAGGCATAGATCAGGCCTGCAAGGACACCAGCGGTTGCCAGATTGGTCGCCATCGAACTCACCCAATAGATCGAGCCTTCTTTCATCAGACCGATCGGCAAGCGATGGCGGAGCAGGAACAGATAGGCCGGGCCCAACCCCAGAAGGATCAGCGGGTGGCGATAGGCGCGGTACAGGAAGCGTTGCAGCGGGTTGAGCGCCCGAAACTCCCTCACCGTCAGAGTGTCGACATCGCCAAATCCGCGGGCGTCGAGATTGCCGGTGTTGGCGTGGTGCAGCGTGTGCGACCGGCGCCAACAATCATAGGGTGTGAAGGTCAGCACGCCGAGCGCGCGGCCGATCCAGTCATTGCCTGCCCGCTTGGTCAGGAACGCGCCATGCCCGCAATCGTGCTGGATGATGAAAACCCGCAGCAGCAGCAGCCCTGCGAGCGGTGCCAATGCCAGCGCCACGAAATAGCCCGCATCGATAGCGAACAGCATGCCGAGAATCACCGCGAGGAACGGAACCAGAGTGATCGCCAGCTCCCAGATGCTCCGCCCGGTATGTGGTTTGATGAAGGGCTTGAGCTGCGAAACCAGCTTTCGCGGTTCCAGCGAAACAGCGTCCGCAGCGGCCGCGGACATAGGAGCGTGCATTAATTCTCTTCCCAACCCAATAACATTCCAGAACCCGATACAGGCATCTTTGCCAAACCACCAGTCAGCGCGGCGCTAGCAAATCCAAGGATCCTGCCGCGCCGCACAGCGCAAACGGGCAGCTGCTGCGCATGGTGCATCGGCAAGCATTGCGGGTCCATTAAAGCCGGGCACACCATGCGTTTTCCAGACGTCAAAACCGAGACAAGCGGCCCCCTGGGACTCGCGGGGCGATGTCAGTCGGCGGGAACAACCGGGGCGACAGCGGTAACCGACACGTTCTGGCTGTTCATCTCCAGCGGCCCGAAGGCGGTCAGGAAGGCCACATCGCCAATATCGCGGCCCACCCCGATCAGCACCGTTTCATCGGCTTTGGCCATGTCGGTGGCATCGACCAGATGCCATTCCCCGTCGAGGAAGACTTCGACCACGGCGTGGAAATCTGGCGGGGTCACGCCGAGCGCGTAAACACTGGCGATCCGCGCCGGAATGTCTGCCGCGCGGGCGAAGGTGATCATCAGATGCGCATAATCCCGGCAGATACCCTCCCGGCCCTGGAAGGTGTCGATCGCGGTCGTATCCGAATTGCTGGAGCCCGGCACGTAGGACAGGTGCCGGGCGATCCAGTCCCGCATCGCCGCGATCTTGGCGCCACCCTCCAGCGCGCCGAACTCGGTCTGCACCAGATCGACGAACTGGTTCGACGGGCAGTAACGGGAGGCGAACAGGTAGGGGACAGCCTCGCCCGGCAAACGGTGAAACGGCACCGCCGGCAGGAGCGCGTAATCGGCCGGGCTGCGGTCGATGGTCACCCTGGCCTGATAGTCGACCTGCATCTGCCCTGCCGTGCGAAGCCAGATGCGCTCACCGATATGGTCCTGCGCTGCGACGCGGCCGAAATAGTCATGCGGCGTGACCGTGATGTGCGCTTGCTCAATCCGCTGCCCGGCAATGGCGGCAGCCTCCACTTGCAGCAGGACATCACATGGTGCCTCGAACCAGTAATCCAGCTGCACGTTGATTTGGAGAGTCACGATCAGCGTTCCATTCGCAAAAAGATCCCAGCGGGTGCCACGGGGTATCCCGCATGTACCTCGCCAGCCGGTGCATTGTTTCTGAAGTGGTCGAAAGAATCAGCACGGCGCCAATCGCGCCTTGCCCACGTGGGCTTGTAAGGCACCACAGGCTTGCAAGCCAGCCTCGCCGCGCGGGAGCATCCGCCGCCGGGAGACAAAGCCGCTGCGGGCCGATATAGGCCCCGGCATGGCCCGGCTGATCCTGTTCAACAAACCCTTCGGTGTGCTGTCGCAATTCACCGATCGCGGATCCGAGACGGTGCGTGCGACCCTTTCGGATTTCATCTCGGTGCCGGATGTCTATCCCGCCGGACGGCTCGACCGCGATAGCGAGGGGCTGCTGCTGTTGTGCGACGATGGCCGATTGCAGGCGCGGATCGCGGACCCGCGGTTCAAGCTGCCCAAGACCTATCTGGTGCAAGTCGAAGGCGATCCGCAGGATGAGGCTTTGGCGGCCTTGCGCAAGGGCGTCCGCCTCAAGGATGGTATGACCCTGCCCGCCGCGGTCGAGCGGATCGCTCCGCCCGACCTATGGCCGCGCAATCCGCCCATCCGCGAGCGCAAGTCGATCCCCGATAGCTGGCTGAAGCTCACGATCCGCGAAGGTCGCAACCGGCAGGTGCGGCGCATGACAGCGGCGGTGGGGCTTCCGACCTTGCGATTGGTGCGCTGGTCAATCGGTGACTGGACCGTCGCCGGGATCGCCCCCGGCGATTTTACCGAGATCACGGTCTAGTCAGCCGCGCTGGCGTCAGTCCTCAGCGTCAAAGGCAAGACTGCCCGCGTTGACCAACAGCGCGATGACCTCCAGCGTTGCAGGCGCGCTGTTCGGCGACACCGCCAGCTCGGTTTCCGCGCAGACCCGTTCGGCAAAGCGGGCCGTTTCGTCACTGCACGCAATACATTGCCCGTCCACAAACAGGAGAAGCGATGTCTCCGTCTCGCGGATCAGCGAGAACCGGCTGGCCGGATTGCGCACCAGCGTCATGCCGGCGGCAAGCCGCTGCTGAACGTCATCCGCGTCTTCAGCGTGTTCCGGGCGCCAGTCGATCTCCGGGTTCTTGGGTGTGGTGTTGTATTGACCGAACCACCGCGCAAACCGGGCCTTGTCGAACAGGGTCTCGGCAATCATGGCCTGCAACTGCGCAAGCGCATCGGCGGTGATTTCGCCGGGGTTGTCCTGTTGCTGAAGGTGCGGATCGCTGTAGCGGTCACTGTCCGACAGATCGGGGATCATGTCATCGGCCCAAGCCTCGATCAGTTCCGCCCGCGAGGGCGCGCGAAAGCCGATGGAATAGGTCATGCAATCATCCCCGATCGCGACGCCGCGATGGGCCACACGCGGGGGCACGTAGAGCATGTCGCCGGGTTCGAGGATCCATTCCTCGGTCGCCTCGAACTCTGCGAGCAGGCGCAACCCATCATGCGGCAGCAGCTCGGTCTCGTCATCGCACAAGCCGCCAAGTTCCCAGCGACGGCGGCCGAGGCCCTGCACCAGAAACACGTCATAGTGATCGAAATGCGCGCCCACCCCGCCACCATCGACCGCATAGCTGACCATCACATCATCGATGCGCCAATTGGGCACGAAGCGAAACGGCTCAAGCAAGGCGGCAACGCTCGGCAGATGGTGGTCGACCGATTGCACCAGCAGTGTCCACGGATCACGGCCCGCCTTGGCAAAGCGGCTTTCGGGCACGGGGCCGTGTTCCAGCTCCCACGCATGATCCCGCCGCGTGATGATGCGCGATTCGACCAGCGGCTCGCAGGCAAGGCCCGCCAGCTCGTCAGGGTCGACCGGATTGGTCCAGCTGTCCCATGCCGAGCGGATCAGCAGCGGCTTTTGTTGCCAATAATCCTTCAGGAAGGCGGTAAGGTCGAAGTTGCTGAGCTGCATTCACTTGCGGCGTTTGCGCGCGGCATAACGCGCATCGCGCGCCGCCTTCAACTCGGCCTCGGTCTTCTTCGGAGCGTCGGCCTTCTCGCTCTTACGCAGCGCTTCGGCACGCTTTTCCTCAAGCAGACGCTGCTTTTCCTCGCGCAATTGCCGGGCTTTCTCGCTCTTTTCAGCGGCAAGCGCTTCGCGCTTTGCGCGGCGTTCAAGCCGTTCGGCCAAGGCGGCAGCGTCCAGCTGCGGTGCTACCTTCATCTTTTCCAGAGCCCTGTCCTTCGCCTGGGCAGAGGCCGCAGCCCTGTCCTGAAAGCTCGGCTCTTTGAAACCTCTCATCGGTATTTTCTCCTGCCGGCATGCCAATCGCAGCACGGCCCAATTGCATGACTACGGGAAAATCCCGGCGGTGGCGGTGTCTGCGGCGCGCGATGGCAACCGGTCGTATCCGCGCCACAAAAACGCGCGGATCAAACGCTCACGACGTGGCCCCTAGAGGATCATCGCCGGGATCAACAGGCCTGATCGACGGTGGCCATGCAATATTGCTCGATGCGGGCGTCGACAGGGCGCAGCTCCCTCCCTATCGACCGCCGGTGACATAGAGGCACTGACCCGTTACCCAGCTTGCCGCGGGCGAGGCCATGAAGACCACCGCGGCGGCGATATCCTCGGGGTCGCCATAACGGCCCAGCGGGATCCCGATCATGCCGAGCAGCTTCTCGCGCTTCTCTTCGGTATCCGTGCCCATGCATTCATCGAAATTCTCCGTCGGCACCGGGCCCGGCGCGACGGCGTTGACTCTGATCTTGGGCGCCAGTTCAACCGAGAGCGTGCTTGTCAGACTGTTCACCGCCGCCTTGGCCGCGCCATAGGGCCCGTTCTTGACCTGCGGACCGAAGGCCGAGCGTGACGAGATATTGACGATCGCCCCGCCCCTCTCGCCCATATGCCGTGCCGCAACACTGGCTCCCATCCACACCGCTTTGAGGTTCAGCGCGATCTGCGCGTCGAAATTCTCTTCAGGCGTCCGAGTGAGATAGCGCGGCGTGGCATCGGGAATGCCCCCTGCATTGTTGACCCAGATGGTCAGCTTGCCAAAGTGCGCAATGGTTGCCTCGGCCAAGCGGTCGAGCGCCGCGCCATCGGTCGCGTCCGTGACCAGCGGAAGGGCGCGGCGGCCCAGAGCAGTGATTGCATGCGCGACAGCCTCAAGATCCGCCTGCGTGCGCGACGCCACCACGACATCCGCGCCAGCTTCGGCCAAGGCCATCGCGATCGCCCGCCCGATCCCCTTGCCCGCTCCGGTGACCACCGCCACCTCCCCATCGAGCCGAAACCGATCCAGAATCCCCATGACACCCCCTGCGTTGCAAAGCCGCAGACAAACCTACGGCCGCGACGGACCAGGAATACTGACGCTTCAAATAGGCGCACCATCCCGATTGGCCGTTGGAACCGCTGGCGAGGGCGTGGGTTGTTGGGCAATGCTGCCGGGCATCGCCGGGCTTTCGGCCCAAGGTGGGTGGCTTCAAGAATAGCGGTCGCTGGCTTGATCTCACGGATCCGAGCAGTTAGACCTCGCGTCAGCGGGGCGAAGCAACCTCCCGTTCAGGCCGAGAAAAGCCCAAGCGTTGCCTCGTAATCTTGCCTCATCGGGCAAGGTGCATGGTGCGAGGTTCACTTGGCGTCACTCACTGCTTCTCCTTCTGTCACATTCACTGATCTGTTGCGGGTGTTCACCCGCGTCGGCCTGCTTAGCTTTGGCGGGCCTGCGGGCCAGATCGCGCTGATGCACCGCGAGCTGGTCGAAGACCGCGCATGGATCGGCGAGGATGATTTCCTCCACGCGCTCAACTTCTGCCACTTGCTGCCCGGGCCAGAAGCGCAGCAGCTTGCCACATGGATCGGGTGGCGGCTGCATGGATGGCGCGGCGGGCTGGCGGCGGGACTGCTGTTCGTCATCCCCGGCGCTCTGATCATTCTGGCGCTGTCGGTGCTTTATGGCGTTGCGGCCAACCTGAACTGGGTTGAAGCGCTGTTCCTTGGCGTAAAGGCCGCCGTCCTGGCGATTGTCGTTCAGGCTTTGCTGCGGATCGCGGGGCGCGCGTTGGACACCCAGCTGAAGCGTGTGCTGGCAATGGCGGCGTTTGTCGGGCTGTTCCTGTTCGATCTGCCCTTCCCCCTGATTGTGCTGGGTTCCGGGCTCATCGGCATGGCGGTCGCGGCAAAGCGGCCTGATTTGCTGGCGCTCAAGACAGGCAAAGCGGGAGCGGTGCCGCCGGAACGTCCCTGGCGCAGCACGGTCCTGTCGGTGGCGGTGTGGGGCACTGTTTGGGCCGCACCGATGGTGCTGATCGCGGTGACGCTGGGTCGGGACCACGTGTTGTGGGAGATCGGCGCATTCTTCTCGCAATTGGCGATCGTCACCTTTGGCGGGGCCTATGCTGTGCTGGCCTATATGGCGCAGGAAGCTGTGCAGGGTTTCGGCTGGCTTCAGCCCGGCGAGATGGCCGACGGGTTGGGTCTTGCCGAAACGACGCCGGGACCGCTGATCCTGGTCACGCAATTCGTCGGCTATCTTGCGGCGTTTCGCGCGCCCGAGCCGTTTTCGCCCCTGCTTGCCGGACTCCTCGGCGCGGGGCTGACGACGTGGGTGACCTTTGCGCCGTGCTTCATGTGGATCTTTGCCTTTGCGCCGTGGATCGACCGGCTCGGCAATGCCGTGCGGCTAAAGGGTGGGCTGGCGGCCGTCACAGCGGCGGTCGTCGGTGTGATTGCAAACCTGACCGCGTGGTTTGCGCTGCATGTGCTGTTTGCCGAGGTCGGCCAGCGCCAATTCGGGCCCCTGCGCCTCTATTGGCCCGATCCGGCAAGCTTGGACTGGCGCGCGGCCTTGTTGGCGGCGCTCGCCTGCGGGCTCGCATTCGGTCTGAAATGGTCGGTGCTGCGCATCCTCGTGGTCTGCGCCGCAGGCGGGCTCGCCTTGAGCCTCCCGCTTTAGAGCCATCCTGCCGCCCAAGCGATCACCACCGCGGCTGGCACCAGCAGGGCTTGCGCCAGCAGCGTGCCGGCAAGGCGGCTCAACGACACCCAGATCATCGCGCGGCGAAAGGTTGCCTCGCTGACGCTGCCATCGACCACATCGTCGGTCAGCGCCGAGATTTGCGGGTCGATCAGCGCGAATAGCAGGATCGTGGCAAAGCCGTTGACGATGGCGGTCATCTGCGACGCGGTGACCCGGAACTCCGGCACCAGGTATCCGGCATAGAGCGAGGCCAGCACGCCCACCGCCAGCAGGCCTTGCGCCGCAGCATTGGCGATCAGCACCGGCCAGCTCACGCCGCGCGGGCCCTTGAGCGATCGCAACGTCTCGGCAGACGGCAGCGCGACCGAATCCCGGATCGTGCTGAGGCCCGCTGGCGTGATGCTCCTGAGCAGCAGCCGTGTGGTGGAACGGTTCACTTGAAAGAAGCCGATCGCGGCGGCGAACAGGCGCTGAAAGGTCGGCACCAGCACAATCCCGAGCGCCACGGCCGCGGCGGCGGATAGCAGCACCAGCCGCAGGTCGAACAGCAAGGCGTCACCCGCGCCCTTCGCCAGCCCGGTCTCGATGCGCTTGGCCAGGAAAGGCCCGAGGAAACCGTTCGACGTGCGCGAGACCAGCAGCAGGACGTTGAACAGCGCAAAGCTCAGCGCGATCCGCCCCGTGCGCACCCCGGCGATGCGCGCGGCATAGGCGAGCGCACCAATAAGGTTGATCACGCCGGTCAGCGCGCAAATTGCGATCAGTTCGGTATCCATGCTGCTTCCCAAGGGCCTAGATGATCGGCCACGCCTTGATGATGCTGTAGCTGCTGGTCACGATCAGCACCATCGCCACCGCCAGCAGCAGCATGCGCGGCTGAACGCGGTTGGCAAGGATCGCCCCGAACGGCGCGGCGATCACCCCGCCGATGATCAGGCCGACGGTGATCGTCGTGAAGGCGGCAAAGCCAAGCGTGGCGATGAAGGCGATCGAGATCGACAAGGTCAGCAGGAACTCGGCGGAATTGACCGTGCCGATGATCTTCCGCGGATCGCCGCCCTGGATCAGCAGGTTGGAGGTGACCACGGGCCCCCACCCGCCCCCGCCCGCCGCGTCAAGGAACCCGCCGGCCAGCGCCAGCGGCCGAGTGTAACGCGGGTCCTCGAACCGCGGCTGGGACATACGGACCGCCCGCCACAACAGATAGAACCCGATCCCCGTGAGGTAGATCATCACAAAAGGCCGCGCCGCCGAGGCATCAATGCTCGACAACAGATAGGCGCCGCTCACCCCGCCCAGCACGCCGAAGGGGACCAGCCGCCAGAACAGCCCCCAATCGACATTGCGGTGCCAGATATGGCTCGCCCCCGATGCCCCGGTGGTGAACAGCTCGACCAGATGGACGCTGGCCGACGCCGTCGCGGCTGGCACCCCGAGGGCGCTCACCAGCAAGGTCTGGGTAATGACCCCGAAGGCCATGCCCAGTGCCCCATCGATCATCTGCGCGGCCATGCCGATGGCGATGAACGGCGCGATGTCGATGAGGATCGAGGTGATGTCAGGCATGAGGCGGTCCTCTCTGCACGTGGCAGGGCTAGAAGGTAATCGCGGCGGTCGCGCCCCAGGTGCGTGGATCGCCCGGAAGCCCTGCGATCAGCCCGGTGTTGCCCGGGCCAACGAATAGCTGCTCGAAGTAGTTTTCGTCAAAGGCGTTCCTGACCCAGGCGAACAGGTTGAACCCGTCATCCGAGCGAAAGCCAAAGCGGAAGTTGGACAGGTGGTAGCCATCGACATTGGTGAAGGCGGAGGGCGAAGGGTTGGAGGAGAAGCTTGAACGATAGGACCCGTCATAGCCGAGATAGAACTCGCCCGGCTTGCCGAGGAAGGTGGCAGGGACATTGCCCTCCCCGCCGAACGAGAACGCCCATTTCGACACGCCGGGCAGGCGCTGCCCGGAGATATCGCAATTGGCCGGGCTGATTCCGCCGGGTGTGCTGGGCGCGGACGGGGTTTGGCCGGGGCCGGCGATGGTGCCGCCCGCAAGCTCGGGCGGGCACGGCGCATCGGTGAAGCGGACATATTTGGCGTCGGTGTAGGCGCCGCTCGCATAGGCGGTGAAGCGCTGGCTCGGTCGGATCGAGAAATCTGCCTCGATCCCTTGGGAACGCACCTTGTCGGCATTGGCAAGGAACCCGCGCAGCACGCCAAACTGACCGTTGTTCACGGTCGCCTGATAATCGCGAATGTCCGTGCGGAACGCGGCAAGATTCAGCGTCGCCTTGCGATCCCAGAATTGCGACTTGAGGCCCAACTCGAAATGGTCGACTGTTTCGGGCCGGATCGTCCCTGCTGCCGCGATCGGCTGGCCGCTGGCGTCGGTCGGCAATCCGTTCTGGTTGATCCCGATCGTCTTGAAGCTCCTGGCATAGGTGCCATAGGCCAGCACATCAGGCGCGAGTTCGTAGCTGAGCGTGAGATCATAGGTGAGGTTCCAGTCGGTATCCTCGGGCGCGCTGACCTGCGGCTGGAACACGCCCAGCTGCGCACGGCTGCGGGCGTCGGTCTCGGTGCCGAGAAGTTCGGTGCCTGCGCCGGTGAAGACGCGGCGCTGGTAGAAGCCCTTCTTCTTGTCATAATTCACCCGCGCGCCCGGTTGGATGGTGAAGGCGTCGGTGACCTTCCAGCTGAGCTGCCCGAACAGCGCCAGACTGGTGCTTTCGAGGAACTGGGTGTTGCGCGCCGTCAGCCCGTTGAGCACGCTCGGATCGTTCGAGAGCGCATTGTTTGGCGCGATGTTCCAGCGGCTTGCGGCGAGGCCCTGTGCCTCTGTCCCCTGGGTGTCGATGCGCTGGTCGAAGGCAAAGGCGCCGAGCACGAAATCAAATTTGTCGCCCGTGTAAGCGTAGCGGAACTCTTGCGTATACTGGTTCTGCTGCGAAGGATTCTGCGACAGCGAAACAATCGGCAGGCCGGTAAAGTCACGGTCATTCTCGGGCTTCCAGTCCCAGTAGCGCCATGCCGTTACCGACGTGAAGGTGCCCGGCCCGATGTCCCACACCGCCCTGAGCGAGGCGCCAGCGATCACGTTGCCGGCGTTGAGTTGCGAGTCCAGATCGCTCAGTCGGTCAAACGGGTTGGTGCTGGGCGGCGCATAATTCTGCGCGGCGGCAAGGGCGGCGAACTGGCGGTTCAGGGGCCGCTGGGTCGTACCGGTGCGCACGAACACCGAACCGCAGCAATTGGCGTCCTGCTTGTTGTAGTCACCCACCAGCGTGATCTTGAGATTGTCGGCCGCTTCCCACAACACCTGCGCACGCACACCGAGGTTATCGAGGCTCTGGATGTCCTGCCCGGTGACGACGTTGCGGATCGTGCCGCGGCGCGAGGTGCCCGAAAAAGCCACGCGCGCCGCGACCCGCTCGGACAGCGGGCCGGAAACCGCAAGCCGTGCTTGCCGGAACTCGTAATTGCCAAGGCTGATCTCGGCCCGCCCCTCGAAGTCGAAGCTCGGCTGGTTGGTGGTGATGTTGATCGCGCCCGCCGTGGTGTTCTTGCCGTAGAGCGTGCCTTGCGGTCCGCGCAGCACTTCGATCTGCGCCACATCCAGAAAATCGAATGTGGCCGAGGCGACGCGCGAGTAATAGACATCGTCGACATAGATGCCGACGCCCTGTTCGAACCCGTCGCTGGTGAGGCCGAAGGGCACGCCGAGACCGCGGATATTCACCGCTGTGTTGCGCGGGTTCGACGAATAGAACTGCAACGTCGGAGCCAGCTGCTGGAGCCGGTTGACGTTGAACGCCCCGGTCTCGTCAAGCTGGCGGGCATCGATCACCGACACAGCGAGGGGAATGTCCTGCGCGCTTTCGGAGCGGCGACGGGCGGTGACGATGATGTCATTGCTGTTCGGCTCCTCGGCGGTCTCGCCGGCTTCGTCAGGCGCTTGATCCTGTGCGTAGGCGGTAGAGGGGGTGGAAAGCAGCGCGGCCAGGCCTGCGCCGAGCAACAGGGTGCTGCGTGTGGAAAACGGATACATGGTCTCGCCTTTGCAAGCAGACATGCATCCGGCGGTCCGGTCTGCTGGTCCTGCGTTGATGTGTGGTGGGTGGTCACGGCGCCGGTCAGTCGGCCAGCCGCTTCCTTTCGGTCACGTCGATCTGCATGACCTTGCCGTCATGCACGGTCAGCTGGATCGCGCCGTAGCGCAAACGCCCGAGCGCCTCGCTGACCAGCGCCAGCGCGTCCGGCAGAACACCGCCTGCGCCAGATTGTTTTTCGTTACGGTCCATAAGTGGGCCTTTCGTTACACGGACTCGATCCGCAACGAAGCAATTAAACTCAAGTGTTTTGCTTGACAATAGGGTGGCCACACAGATTTTCTGTCAGGCGACGAAAGGTGGGCTTTGTGCGCCAGGGCGAACGGCCGGGGCGGTCAGGCCTCGTCGCCGGTAAAGGGGGGCACGGGCATGATGGGATCGGACAGCCGGATGCCATCGAGGATTTGTGCGGTCCGGTCGCGCACATCAAGCAGCAAGGCGCGCGTGCGGCATTCGCCTTCTTCAAGGCAGTTCTTGCACTTCTCATGGGCATAGCGACTGGCGCAGGGCACCAGCGCGAGAGACCCGCGCATATGCCGGATGAGATCGCCATAGGTGATATCGACCGGCGGGATCGCCAGCCAATAGCCCCCATCGCGCCCGCGCTGGGATTCGACTAGGCCCGCGCGGGTCAATTCCGACAGGATGACGGTCAGGAATTTCGCAGGAATATTCTGCGTGTCCGCGATCGCGGCCAGTTGCACCGGTCCCTCGCCAAAGTGATCAGCAAGGTGCTGCATCGCGCGTATGGCATAGCGGGTCTTCTGGGACAGCATCGCGCATTGTCTATCTGCCAAGTAGGCAAACCGGTCAACCCACCCCGCGCCGCAGACTTGCACGCCGTAACGGCAAAGGTGTCGATTTCAGCTTGAAGGCTTTGCTTTAGGCAGGGAGATCTCAAGCAGCCGCAAGTCTGGGCCCAAGCAAGATGATGCCGATGACTTGCCACCGAAAAGCCTGAAGCCGCTGTTTCTGATCGGTACCACTATTCAGCCCTGGAGAGTTTGGGCCGGGATATTTCCGGTAACGCGACCCCCAGCTTGCCCCTAGTCGGGTGAGGCTGCCGCCGGTTCGTTGGCCGCAGCGACCTCGGTGATGACGAAGCTGTTCATGGTGCTGAGCGCCGAGGCTGTGCTGTCGCTGAGGTCGGTGACCGAGGCGGCGATCTCGACCAGATAGACGCCGGGCAATGTCACCGCTTCGGGCAAGCTGAGGACAAACATCGAGTCGCGACGCGCTTCGTCTGCCGTCGCGGCATCATGCAGCACCAGACGCCGCTGATCCGGAGTTATGATGGTGACATTGACCAGATCGGTCTCGGCCGCGAAGATCAAGGTGATTGCGTCAAGCGGGGCTTCAACCTGCTCCTGATCGGCCGGGAAGGCTCCGATCAATTCCGGAGCGGGCAGTTCGGCAGCGGCGGGTGCGGCGGTGAGGACCGCAGCTAACAGCAAGGCGAGGATCGGGGCGCAGCGCATCGGCAATCTCCTGTTGATCGGGCAGACAGCAAAAGGCGGGAGCGCCGCATCGCGGCAGCGCCCCCGCAAGTGTTCGACGGGGTCCGGGTCGCAAATGGCCCCCGTGAACCTCGAACGCCCGCACCCTTTCGCGATGGTGCGCGCGTCCCAGATGAAGAATGAGGGGCGAGACCGGATCCTTGTGGTTCGGTCCGCCAAGGGGTCAGCAGCCCTTCTTTTTCTTCTTCTTGCCGAGCCCGCCGAGCATCCCGCCCAGCGCCGCCCCGGCCTCGCCGCCCACCGCGGCGCCGACCACCGCGCCCGTGGCCGAGCCACTGTCAGTGGTGCATTGCGCCGTCTGCTGGGCGGCAGGCTGATCGCCCGAGGATTCCGATGAGGAAGTGCTCGCAGCAGCCTGCGCCCCGCCCTTGGGGCCATAGGCGGCGACCATCGAGGGATAGTTCTCGGTGTCGTTGCCCTGTGCCGGGTAGTTCGCGCCATTGGCCGTGTAGATCGCGTTGAAATCGCGGGTGGCTTCCACTTCGGCCTGCTTGCGGGTGATCACGTTGGCGTCAGCGGTGCAATAGAGGCCCCATTCGTCGATCTCGTTGCTGTTGCAGGCACCATCCTTGCGCCGCGATTTGGGCGCGGGTGAAAGCGTGGTGGTGCAGATGGTCATGTCCGACTTGGAGAAATAACCAAGCGGACAGCGGTCGAGGGGGTTTGCCTTGGTGATCGTCCCGTAGGAGACGAGCCGGTCGGCGGCGGAACCTTGGAACGAGCTTGAACTGCTGGAGGATGACGCGCTCGACGCCTTGTCCTCTTTCGCTTCGCAGAAGGTGTAGTGGGCTTCATAGCCGTCAGCACATTTTTCCGAGCCTTGCCTGGGGTAGGCGGGTCTCGAGTTCTTGTTCGGGTAGCAAGCGTAGTTGGGGTCGGGAGACCGCTTGATCTTGTCCCAGGATTTCGGGCAGCTGCTGTATTCGGGCAATGGCATTTTGGTCAGCCCCCCCTGCGCCATGGCCGGGCTGGCAAAGGGGATGGCGGTGAAGGCCATGGCCGCCCCGGCGGCGAGGGTCGTGATCATCTTCATGGTGTGAAACTCCTGAATTTGCGATGGAGTCGGGCTGGCTGCGGGCGCACCTTGCGGGTTTGGCACCCGGCACGCCCGCGCCGTCAGCAGCCCTTCTTTTTCTTCTTCTTGCCGAGCCCGCCGAGCATCCCGCCCAGCGCCGCCCCGGCCTCGCCGCCTACCGCAGCGCCGACCACTGCGCCCGTGGCCGAGCCGCTGTCGGTGGTGCATTGCGCGGCCTGCTGGGCTGCGGGCTGATCGCCGGAAGGGGCAGATATGGCTGATGCAGTCCCGGAAGATTTCCGGCTGTTGAAGAACGGCGTTGCCTCAGGCGAAAAATATGTGCCGTTCTCCAGGCTTCCGTTCGTGATGATATAGTAGACGTTGGCATCATTGACCCCCGCGCCTTCGACCTCATCGTAAGTCAGATGCTGATAGTTCGAAGTGCACCACACACCCCATTCCGCAAGTTCCCCGGCACCGCATGGGCGGCCATTGCTCAATCGTGCGCGAGGTGGATTGGGAAGCGCGGTAAAGCAATCATTGTGCGATCGGGTCGATTGCCAGCCAACCGGACACCGAACATCATTGCGGGGCTTGCGCAAATTCGCACCTTTCGCATCATCTTCGGGTGCCCAGCCCCCCAGATCAGCCTTCGTGGTGCACCAGAACGATGTATTGCTTTCGGGCCGCATTCCCGATGGGCAAGGATCGCTGATCGATTGCCTCGTCACAACGGCCGGAGGATTGTCCGTTTCCGGGTAGCACATCTTGGGATCCGGATTCTTGCTTGCCCGAGGACCGGTCGTAGTGCCACTCCGGTAGCCATCAGGGCAATTGCTGCTGAAATGGGCCGGAACAACCCCCGTGGTTCCCTGCGCCATGGCAGGGCTGGCAAAGGGGATGGCGGTGAAGGCCATGGCCGCACCGGCGGCGAGGGTCGTGATCATCTTCATGGTGTGAAACTCCTGAATTTCGGATGGAGCCGGGCTGGCTGCGGGCGCGCCCTGCAGGTTTGGCACCCGGCACGCCCGCGCCGTCAGCAGCCCTTCTTTTTCTTCTTCTTGCCGAGCCCGCCGAGCATCCCGCCCAGCGCCGCCCCGGCCTCGCCGCCCACCGCGGCGCCGACCACCGCGCCCGTGGCCGAGCCGCTGTCGGTGGTGCATTGCGCGGCCTGCTGGGCGGCAGGCTGATCGCCCGAACCCTCGGAGGCGGTGCTGGCGGCGGCTTGCTTGCCGCCCTTGGGGCCGAAGATCGCAACGAGGCCCGGCGTGTTGTAATGTTCCGCGCCCTGGTTGCCGCCCTTCCCATCCCGCGGGAACAGGTGGTTGACGTCAGCGACGGCCTCCTGTTCGGCCTCGTTCCGGGTAAGCTGGGTCACCTTGGAAGTGCACCACAGGCCCCATTCATCCACCTCGTCAGCGGCGCAGGGCTTGCCGTTCTTGGCGCGAGTCAGCGGCTGCTTTCCGGCGGCGTAGTCATAGGACACGCACTCCATCACGTCAGGTTCGGACGTGTGGTATCCGACCGGGCAGCGATCAAAGGCACTGGCCTTTTTGATCGAGCCGTAGGTTGGGGGCGTGTAGACGGGGCCGCTGCTGCGCGCATCCTCGGCGTCCTCGACGGCCTTGGGCTTGCGGTAGCACATGTTGCGGTCCTTCATGTCGTAATCTTCCATCCACGAATGGAAGCCGCCGCGGTAGTAGTTCATCGGGCAACGACCCGAACCACTTTCCAGAGGCACAGCATCCTGTGCCATGGCGGGGGCCGGGATGAGAGCGGTGGCCGAAAGAACGGCGAGTGCGGCAGCCGCGAAGATGCTCTTGTTCATCTCGTGAAACTCCTGAAAGGTCGCGAAGGACCGGGACGGAGCCGGGTCAGGGCTTCTTGGTCGAACACCACACGCGGTAGACTTCGTAATAGCCCGACGCGCAGCTCTCGCTTTCCTTCTTGGCGTAGACCTTGGGCGCGGTGGTGCCCATCGGCTCGCACACACTGGTGCTGCCATCGGGATGGCGCCAGCCCGAAGGGCACGGGGCGGCCTTGGTGGTCTTGACGATTGCCTCGCGGTTCTGTCCCTGCGCATGGGCGGGCGTGGTCAGGCCAGCGAGAGCAAGGCTGCCGATCAGCGCAAGGTTGGCGAGGCTCAACGTGCCAGCGACAAGCAGGCGGCTGCGGCTTTCAGTTCGGTCCATGGATCACTCTCCTGTTGCTGGTGAATTCGGTGGCAACAGGATTAGGCGGGCGGACGGCGGGGCGGCATCCCATGGGTTATGGCTCCCATATCATGGGATGCGCTCCCTGCCTTGCGGGGCTATTGCCCCCCTTCGGTGGGCGCGAAGGTGACGAACAGCACGTCGAGGTCATGGGTCGGTTCGTAATCGGTCTTGATCACTTCGAACCGGGTGGGGCTGATCTTGCGCAGCCCGTCCATGCACAGGCTGACGAGGCGGTCCGCGTAGCCTTTGTCCACGGTCAACCGGAACCGCCCGATCGGCCCGCGCCAGTTGGCCCCCGGCGACAGAGTGTAGCCGATCCAGCCTTCGACCGGGAAGACATTGTAATTCTTGGCACCATCGGACTTATAGCGCTTGCGGTCATAGCCGCGCAGGAAAGCATCATCGACGCAGAAGCGCGTGGTGTAATCGCTGTCAGGGGCGAGAGCCTGGCCGCGATATTCGCGGTCCAGCGCGCTGGCCACGGTGCCGCCCTGCATCGGCGTATAGCTGTGCTCCACGGTGATGGGCACGCCGGGCGGGAAGGTCTGAGTGCGCACGAAGCTGGTCTCGACGCTCCAGAACGGGCGGACCCTGCCGGGTTCATCCTCATCCATCGCCAGCAGCCCCTCACCCGTGAGCGCAAATTTCTCGGCATCGGGCAGCGCATTGATGCGGGCAAGGAAATCGGGGTCTTCCCAGTGCCGTGCGGGCCAGCCGAGTTCCTTGAGGCGCTTGTCGACATCGGCCCCGGCGACCTTGGCGATGTCGATGCGCATGAGGCCGACCACCTTGCCATCGACGCGGGTTTCCATGTCGATCTGGCCCCAATCGGGATAGGCCACCTCGGTCCATTCGGGATCCGCGCCCGGCAGCGGCACCGCAGGCAGCGGGAAGGCTACCAGCAGCGTGATCGGGGCGCTGGAGTGGTTGGTATAGGTGTAGCGCACCCGCACCTTATCAAGGCTGAGGAACAGGTCTTCCGCGTCCATGCTGATCTGGTCATTCTTTTCGAAGATCAGCCCCCCAAGCGCAATCTGCGCCTCGGTATCGTTGGCGAGCGCGGGCGTGGCCACGAGCGCAGCGGCGAGCGCGATGAGTGCGCAGCGCATCATTCGCCCATCCATGCCGAACGGTCGATCCATTCGCCCAGCCGCGCGATCCGGCTTTCATACGCAAACGCGATACACGCCTGCCGGTCCTCCCGGCGCTTCATGCACTTGTTGCGATTGGCGATGAATTCGCGCTGTTCACGCAGCAGGTTCGCTGCTTCGACAGGCGGGGTCTGGAGCTTGGCGCGTTCGTAATCGAGGCCCATCGTGCGGTCGAGGATCGCAAGTTCGCGGTCCTTGCAAATCACCTGATCGATGGAGCCCGGCCTCGCCTTGGCGCAATCGAAGCTGGGGGCGACATGGCGGGGCGGGATCGCCTGCACCTGCGCCGCGCAGGGCGCAAATGGCGCACCAAGCGCCGCGATGACCAATGCCAGTGTACCAACTTCTGTCCGTCTCATCACCCTACTCTCCCCCGCCAGACTGCCTGAACGCACATGGTAGCTTCGTGTTTCAATCGGGGCACCGACCATTTCATGGTGCCATATCTTTGGCAGTTGCAGGAATTGCGCTCTTTTCAGCAGGCTGCCTTTGCGGCATCGCAGCAGGGCAGCCGGGGGGATGTCAGTCGACGATGATAAGCCGTGTGAATTGGGGGCAGCTTGGCCAGCTGTTCGCTGTGGTTCTGCTGGTGCAGGCGATCTACTGGCTCGCAATCGACCGACCCTTGTTCCGCGCTGATCCGGGTGAGGCTCCGCCATTCGCTCCGATCACCGCCGTCGAAACCGCCCGACTGACAGCGCCCAGCTTCGCCGAGGCTGCGGATGCGCGTTACCAGCCTGCCGAATTGCCGTGGACCCACTGTTGTGACACCGCCCTTTTCGCGGTGCGGATGACGTTCACGGTCGACAATGTCCCTGCCAACGGCCTCGGGATCATCTCCTACCTTGAGGCTGACAATTATCTGCTCGCGCTCAACGGTGCGCCGATCGTCGCGCGCGGACGGATGGAGCCCGGCAATGGCAGCTTTCACGGCCAGATCCGCACGCTCACCCGGATGCCATCGGGCCTGCTGAAGCCGGGCGCGAACACCTTGACCTACATCACCCTGCGCGACGGCTTTCCCTACACTGACGTGCTGGCACCGAAGATCGCTGATTACGCGGCGCTGGAGCAGTATAGTGCGCGGGGGCTGTTCCTGGCCTCGGGCTATAATCTGCTCACGGGCGGTCTGCTCGGCCTGCTGGGGCTGATCGCGACGATCATGGTGTTCCGTTCGGACGACTGGCGCTTTGCCGCATGGCTCAGCCTGCTGTGTGCGGCTTTCGTGGCCAACGCAGGATATTTCCTGTGGCTCGATCCCCCAGTGGATGGCTGGGGACGGATGGTGGCGTTCTTTGCGATCTCGCAGCTCATCCCGGCGGCGATGCTATGCTTTATCGACAGCTGGACAGGTCGGCCGATCCGGTGGCTGCAACCCGTTACCATGGCCGTCTATTTGGGCGCGCTGGGGCTAATTGCCTGGTACATCTACCGGGTGCCGATGCCTGAAGGCTATGACGTGCCGACCATGATCTGGATCTGGCATCTGGGGGCATCGGCGGTGGCAGTGGCGGCGCGGCTGATCTGGCACTTCGCCACGAGCGCCGAGGATCGCCTGCTGGAGAGCGCATTGCTGACCGTGATGGCCGCCGCTCTGGCAATGGATGCCGCTTCTGCGTGGTTTCCCGAACAACACGTGCAGGCGGGCAATGTTCGCTATTCATCGGTGTTCCTGCTTCTCGCGATGACAGCTGCCTTTCTCGCGCGCAATTTCCGCCTGTTCCAGTCGCAGGGCGCGCTGAATGCAATGCTGCAAGCCAAGGTTGCGCAGCGCGAAGCCGAACTGGCCGAAGCGGCGGTGCGGGAACAGGCGCTGGTGCGCGCGCAGGCGCATGATGAGGAGCGCCGCCGGATCATGCGCGATCTCCACGATGGGCTTGGCAGCCAGCTGATGACGATGATGCTGAGCGCGCGGCTGGGCGAGGCCGATCCACCCAGAGTCGCGGAGGGTCTGCAAAGCGTGATCGACGAGATGCGGATGATGGTGGATTCGATGGATTCGGTCGGCGAATCCCTCGAAGCCGCCCTCGCCACCTTCCGCGCCCGGATCCAGCCACGCGTCGAGGCCGCCGGGTTCACCTTCCGCTGGAGCCAGCCCGATGCGCTGGAGGCCCCCGATCTTGGCCCGCGCGATGTCTTGCAAGTGTTCCGCATCATGCAGGAGGCGGTCACCAACGCGCTCAAGCATTCGGGCGGGAGCACGATCACGGTCGACGTCGCGTCGCTCGGCGGCGGGACGGTCGCCGTCACGATTGCCGATGATGGCCAAGGGGGCGCTGGCGATGGCCGGGCCGGGCGCGGGCTTGCTAACATGCGGGCCCGGGCACGGGCGGTTGGCGCGGACTACGCCTTTCACGCCAGCCCCGGCGAAGGCACCCGCGTGACCCTCACCCTGCGCGAGCCTGCGCTCAGCGCGCATCCCATATAATCGGCCGTTCCATGGGATACGCCCCGCCCGGCAAACACGCTAGGACAGCTACATGACCCATCCCCAGCCTGGCGCCCCTGTCCGCATCGCGATCATCGAGGATGAGCCGGCGGTCCGGCGCTATTTCATGCAGATCATGGGCATGGCCGAAGCCCATGACGTCATCGCCATGGCCCCCGATCTGGCAACCGGGCGCGGGTTGATCGCGCTTCAGCCCGATCTGTTCCTGATGGATATCGGCCTGCCGGACGGCAATGGCTATGATCTGGTGCCCGAGATCAAGGCCGGGTGCGCTGCGAAGGTGCTGATCATCAGCTCGTTTGGCGACCGCGAAACTGTGGTCAAGGCGCTTGGCGCGGGCGCAGACGGCTACCTGCTGAAGGACAGCACTCCGCAGCAAATTCTGGACGGCATCGCCATCACGCTGGACGGCGGCGCTCCGGTCAGCCCGGCGGCGGCGGTCTATCTGCTCGATCTGCTGCGCGCCCCGCCGCCGGCCCCGCAGGGGGCGCCCGACAATGCCTTGGATGACCGTCTGACGATCCGCGAGACCGAACTGCTGCGGGCTTTTGCCGAGGGCAAAAGCTACAAGGAGGCAGCCCGCGCGCTGGGCATTTCGCCCCACACTGTGGGCACGCACGTCAAGGCAATCTACCGCAAGCTTGAGGTCAACTCGCGCAGCGATGCCATCCGTCAGGCATTCCACAAATGACAGGGTGCAGCGCAGGGTTGCCGGGCTTCATGCTTCTGGCGGCTTTCGCAGGGGTATCGGCCAGCCCAGCGGTGCGCGGAAGTCTGGACCCGCGCGACATGCCAGTCACCTCTCGTTCGACTGAGTGCTGTCAGGTCATTACCTGATTGTGCCTCCACTTTGGTCGCTCGCCCCGGAACTCCATCGAAAACACGCTGACCACATCAGTTAGCGGTTAAGCCCGGGACTCCCAAGCAAACGGCACACCCGTATCGCCGAGCAGCGCACCGACGAGTACGCACCCAAGAGACATCGCCGTCTGCGATAAGCGCCACCACAAGCCCTTTGGCTCCCGTCTCCTCAAGCGCTTTGGCGATGGCAGCGCTTTGTGCCGGCGTGGGGGCTTCAGCCAGCGCGGGGAACGATGCGGTGAGCGCAAACGCAGCACCAGCAAAACGCAAGCCGCGGCGCGCGGGGGTCGGTCAGTAACGGCCTGAGGACTGTTTCGCCCGCAATCGTCGCTCCCATGTGCACAGGGCTATCGCACAGGTCTCAGACATTCACCCAGCTGCCGTGGAACGACAGCGGCAAGGCCACCCCACTGCGCCATGAAGCGACCGGGCCATCGGCCATGCGGCGGACATCGAAGATGTGCAACTCTGTCGCTTGGGCGGCAAGGTTGAGCGTGGTGCCCACCAGATAAGGACCCGTTGGCACAAATTCCTCGACCAGCTGCCGCGCGCCAAAATCGAAACTGTCAGCGCGGCCAGCTTCCCAGTCCCAAACCCCGACGGTCCGGGCAAAGGGGCGGTCGCTGCCGAAGCCGCCTACGAACACGGTGTGCCGGCGCGGCAGGCCAGCGATGTCAGGGGCGACACGCGGAAACTCGGCGGTGACCCCGGCAGGCGCGAGCGCAGCACGGCCATCGGGGTGGAGGCTCACCAGCGTCAGTTCAGGCCGCTCGGCCTTATCCTGCCGTCCGTCGATCAACCCCGGTGCCCCTTCAAGCGCGAAGGTGGGGTCTTTGTGAAAGCAGCCGTCGAAGCGGATCGTGCCATCCGCCTCCTCCCATGCATCGCCCAGATGGAAGAAGAACAGTGGCGGCAATTCAAACTCGCGGCGTTTGGTGAGATCGTTCTTGTCGAGCACCAGCACCCTTGTTCCGCGCTTGGGCTCCCATGCCATGCTCTTCGAGAACGGCAGGCGGCTCGATGCGGCGACCCACGGCTGGCACACGATCACCAAGTGACGCTCGGTCGCGGTGAAATCATGCATGTAGCTCGCCATCGGCAGCTCCACGAGTTCGCCCGCTTCGAAGGTGCCGTCCGCCGACAGGCGCCAGATATAGGCATACTTGCCGCCCGGGCCGACATTCCAGATCCGTCCCGAAGGCTCGATACGCGGATGGGCGAGGAAAGGCATGTGCTTGAGCTCGGGGCGGAAGGTGACGGGGCCTTGGGTGGCGAGGGTCTCAGGGTCGAGCGCGAAGGCCGATCCTGCCTCCCACAAAGCCAGAAGCTTGTCCCCGGCGGCAATCACGTGGGTGTTGGCAGCGTTGGCATCATCGGGATTGGCGACGACCGCCCCCGGCCCTGACGCCGTTCCAAAGCCAGGCTGGACGATGGCGCCGAGCTGCTCCTCAATGCGCCGCTTCGGGGTGTCGACGAAGCGCGCGGCGAGATGCGCCTCTTGCCCGGCAATGCGCCATGCGCGCACCAACCCGTCGCCATCGAACCAGTGGCCCGAGGTGCTGCTCCCCCGCCGAAAGCGCGCCGGGCCGTTGCGATAGAGCGTGCCCGCCAGGTCATCCGGCGCGCGGCCATGGAGCCGGGTAAGGGTCTGCGGCGCGATATCGCCGAGGACATCCGTTAACCCAAGCGTCCAGTCGGGCCGGACGGGCGCGGCCAGCAGGGGCGCAGGCAGAGCGGCGGCGGCGGCACCGGCAAGGCCGCGGGCAATCAGGGTGCGACGAGTGAGCACGGCAGCGTTCCTTACTTGATGGTGATCGCGATGGTGTTGGCACCGGCCACGACAGGAAACCGTGCCGCCGCCCACTTGGCCGGCCCTGCTTCGGCTTTGGCGTCGTTCGAGAAGGCGAAAGGTTCCAGCGGCATTCCGAAGGGATTCGTGCCCATTTTCCCGTCGCCGTCCACATCGTGGAACGCCTTGACCGCGTAGTCTCCGGGGACAAGGCCTTCGAACTGAACCACGGCGCTGCCCCCCGCAACCGGGACCGCCGCTACCCGCACCGGTGCGCCGTTCTCGTCATGTGCGCTTTGGCTGTCGAACATGCTGAGCATAATTTGACCCGTAGGCGCCTCGATCCCCTGGAAGCGTATGGTCAATGAGGCTGCCACGGGGGCGGGAACGCGGGCGATCTCGGCGGTGTCGCCGATGCTGACGGCGCAGCCCCCCAGCGGCAGTGCGGCAACAGCGGTGAAAACTATGGAACGCAAACGGTTATTCACTTCAGCTTCTCCTTCATGCCGGCCAGTTCGGGCCGGACCTTGCAGAACCTGCTTTGCCCTCGCTAAGGCATGGCCGTCGCGCCGGTTTTCGCCGGTTGCGTCGTGGGATACGCGAGATGACCGGGCCTGCAGTTCACGCTTCGCCAATTGCACATCCGCTGCGCGCCCGTGCGCTGCGCGGGGTGATGATCGGCTTGGCGGCAGCGCTGGTGCTGGCTGTGCTTGGCGCGATGAACACGGGGCAAGCGCCCTTCGGTTACCGGCTGCTCTACTGGGCTTGCGTAATCCTGCCGGGGTCTTTGCTCGGCATTGCAATACAGACGGCGGTGCTGGCCTGGGGCGGCCTTGCCGGTCGGCGCTGGACCGAGATCGCAGTCGTCGCAGTGCTGGTTTCGGTACCGCACACCTTTATGGTAATCGTCGCCACGGCACTCTTCTTCGGGATCGACGCAATCACGCCGGGGGTGGTCGGGTTCTTTGGGCTGACAGTGCTAATGGTGGCGCTCGTGCTGACCACGATCAATCACCTCGCCGCTGTTCCCGCGTCCGAGCCAGTCCCTGCGGCCGCCCCCAAAGGAGCCGTTAGCGTACCGACCGAGGCTGCCGCCGCCGAGTTCCAGCCGTCCTCGGAACCGCAAGCGGCCTCAACATTATCGCTGCCTGCCCTGCCCGAACTCATCGCCGAAAAGCTCCCTGTCCGCCTGCGCAGCGCGCGGTTGATCGCCATTGCGGCTGAGGATCATTATCTGCGCATCCACACTGAGGCCGGAAGCGATCTGGTGCTGATGCGCATGACCGATGCCTGCGCGTTGCTGCCCGAGACGGCGGGTGCACGGGTGCATCGTAGCTGGTGGGCGGCACGCGGCGCGGCCGAGGGGCTGATGCGCCACAACGGA
Organism: Erythrobacter sp. W302b; assembly: GCF_046452395.1. Lineage (NCBI taxonomy): Bacteria > Pseudomonadati > Pseudomonadota > Alphaproteobacteria > Sphingomonadales > Erythrobacteraceae > Erythrobacter > Erythrobacter sp. W302b. The sequence continues at coordinate 1,530,958 of NZ_JBKFDH010000001.1, forward strand.
AAGGCCCAACTGGCGTTGCGGGGTGGGCTGATTATTCCCGTCAGCCGCGCGATGCAGGCCACCTTGCGCGAACAGGGCTGGGGCTAGCCCTGCCCGGCGCACCATGTCACCGCCGCTTCGATCACCGGATCATGCGCTACGCCGATCCATGCCCGATTGGAGAGCGGCTGCACAACGGGCTCTCCCCGGGAGGATCCATCTGGCCCAGCTTGCGAGATGGGCTGTTAGCGATCATCAACGGCTGTCATTTTCCGACAGGGACACTGCCAAAGTCTGTCAAGCCGCCTAAGCGGCCCATGACCTGAAGGCGGCGTCATCCCCGGACGACTCTTGCGCGCGTTTGATCGTCTCCGGGTGACGTCGCCTTCAGGCCGGCTGCTCGGCATAAAGATTGCGCAGCGCGCCCTTGTCGACCTTCCCGATCGGCAGCAGCGGCAGTTCCTTGTGCACAAAGACGCGCTTGGGAATCTTGTAATTGGCGAGCCGTGTCCGGCAGTGCTTCAGGATCGTGTCCGCATCGAGGTTGTCGTCGGCGATCACGTAGGCAATGCCCACTTCCTGCCAAACCGGATCGGCGACGCCGACCACTGCGGCAAGCGCGACGCCCGGAATCTCCTCGATGACGGTCTCAACCTCGCGCGGATAGACGTTGTACCCGCCCGACTTGTACATCTCCTTGAGGCGGCCCACGATCTTGTATCGCCCGTCCTGCGTTCGAGCGGCAAGATCGCCGGTGCGCAGCCACCCGTCGACGATGGTAGCCGCGGTCGCTTCGGGATTGTTCCAGTATCCGAGCATGTTGTAGGCACTGCGCGCCTGAAGCTCGCCCTCCCCCTCGCCCTCGACGAGGTTTCCCTCAAGATCGACAAGCCGCACCTCGACGCCGATGTTGGGAAAACCGACCGAGCCATCCAGCTCGTCAACGTCGGAACTGGGCGGCAACACGGTTACCGCGCCCACGCTTTCGGTCAGGCCGTAGTTGGTGGCGAGCCGGTCGCACCAATCAAGCAGACGCCTGATGATCTCGCGAGGAAGCGCCGCCCCCTCCCAGATGATCAGCTCGACCGATGAAAGGTCGCGCCGGGCAAAATCAGGGTGATCGAGCTGCATCTGGTAGACGCTCGGCACGGTCAGCAGGCAGGTGACGCGCTGCTCCTCGATCAGACGCAGGCTTTCGGCCGTGTCGTACTTCTCAAGGAAGACGAGGCAGCCTGCGGCCGTCAGCGTCGGGCAGGTTACGTCGGCGACGCAACCGACATGGTTGATCGGGAAGTAGTTGAGGATGCGCAAATCCTCGACAGGCCAGATCCGGTTCTGCTCGACGCTGGTTCCAGCGAGGCCCCGATGGCTCAGAACCGCCCCCTTCGGCGTGCCTGTCGTGCCGGAGGTGTAAACGATCAGGCAGGGATCGGCGGGAGCGGGGCTCCGGCGGGCGGCTTCGTATGCCGCGTCGGACACCTGTGCACCGCGCGCAAGGAAGCTGTCGCAATCGACGGCACCGGGCACCATCTCGTCCAGCGCGACGATCGTTTTGATCGAGCCGATCTCGGCCGCGATAGCCGCGAGCTCGTCATCGAACGACCGGTCCCGGATGCGGGTGCGGGCAAGCAGCAGCGACGGATTGGCATCGCGCAACACAACCAGCAGTTCGCGCAACTGGTAGACCGGGTTAAGCCCGATCCAGATCGCGCCGACCGAAATCGCGGCGAGGAAGGTGACGAGGTATTCGATCCCCGGCGGCGCCAGCGTCGCCACCCGGTCGCCCTTCTGGATGCCGGATGCAATCATGGCCCGGCCATAGGCCTGCATCGCCGCGTCGAGTTGCGCGTAACTGACTGTGCGGCCGTCAAGAACCGCAGCCTGACGTTCGGGCTGCTGTAGGGCATGGAGCGACACGAAATCGCTGATGCGCTCGGGCGTCGCAGTCCCGTTCATGGGCGGACCCAGATCGAGAGCCACTTGGCGACCAGCGCAGGGCGTTCGACACCTTCGATCTCGATCTTGGCGTCAAAGGTGACGAGGGTGCGGTTCTTCTCGTCCTTGCGCACATTGGCGACCTTGAAATGGCCCCGGATGCGGCTGCCGACGGGGACCGGCGTGATCAGACGCAGGCGGTCCATTCCGTAGTTGAGGTAGTATCCTTCCTTGGAAGGTACGCGGGACGCCACGGTGCCGCTGGCCTCATGGAAGAAATGGGTGAGCGTCGACATGGTCCAGAAGCCGAAGGCGATGGTTCCGCCGAAGGGTCCGGTTTCCTTCGCCCACTCGGGATCGAGGTGCATCGGATCATCATCCAGCGTGGCGCTGCCGAACTGGTCAAGGAGTTGCTGGTCGACCGTCAACCAGTTCGAATAGCCGATCTCGTCCCCGATCTTGAGCGCGGACCACCCCTGCTCCGTCAGTGCATTCGCCATGTGTCTCCCTTTCGCGGCAAGCCGTCAATTCGGTGCGGTGCCGAAGCGCTGGCCCCGATCCTCAGCGCTGGCCTTAATATACACTACTGTATGTTTCAATGGGGGACGTATCGTTTGGAGAGGCCGCTCTCAGATTTCCTTGTCGTGGGCCACCATGTTCCCCGCGCGCCACAGAGCCAGCGCACAGGGCACGAACAGCCCACAGGTCACCAGAAGGGCAATCCTCAAGCCTTCCGCATCCCCACGACCTGCCGCAAGGATGTCGCTCGCCGCCCCCGTCAGCAATGGTCCGAGACCGAGACCGATGAGATTGCCGAAAAAAAACATGATCGCGACTGCGGTCGCCCGCCGTTGCGAACCGCAGACGAAATGCAGCGCGGCGAAGATGGGAGGGAGCGCACCGCCGGTGAACAGGCTCGCCAGAAGCAGCGTGATCCACAGGGCGGCGAGGCTCCCGGTCGTCAGGAAGATGGCGAGGACCGGCAGGCAGGCGAGCAGGCACAGGGCTGGCAGCCGCAATAACCAGCGCGGGTCGTCTTGGGCAAGACGGCTGGCAAGCACACCGGCAAGGTAGGTGCCGGCCAACCCGCCCGCCGCGTTCGAGACGCCAAAGAGGGTGCCCGCCTCGGTCAGCGACATCCCATGCGTACGGACAAGGTAGGAAGGGAAGAAGACGAAGGCCCCGTAGGCGAGGAGGAAGTACAGCACGACGCCGATCACCATCCCCCGGTAACTCGGCTTGCGCCACAGCAACCGAAAGGCGCTGCCGAGAGGCTCCATCGCGGTCGGCGCGATGGCCGCGCGCGGTTCCACCAGAAAGCGCATGACGATGCCGACGATCACCAGTCCCGGCGCTGATATGGCCACGAAAGCGATGCGCCAGCCATAATGCTCCGCGATCCACGGCCCGCAGACTGTCGCAATCAGCAGCCCTATCGTGGAGCTGAGCATATAGATCGACAGCGCCTTGGCGCGTTCCTCAGGCGGGTAGGCGTCGGCGATCAGCCCTTGCGAAGCGGGCACCGCCCCCGCCTCCCCCGCCCCCACTCCGATCCGCGCCAGCGCGAGCAGCCAAAAGCTCGAGGCGAGCCCACACAGGATGCTCATCGCGCTCCATATCGCGATCATCACAGCGATGATCCTCGGCCGGTCGACCCGGTCCGACAACCGCGCGACCGGTATCCCGAGAGTCGCATAGAACAGCGAAAAGGCAACGCCCGACAGCAAGCCCAGCATCGTGTCCGAAGCCCCGAACTCTGCCTTGATCGGCTCGAGCAAGACGCTGAGCAAAGTCCGGTCCGCGTAATTGATCACGCCGACGGCCAAGAGAATGGCAAGCAGCCGCGACCGCTGGCCAGGTGTGATTTTCTGCCACGAGGGGGTGCTGTCCAAGCCGTCTCCAGCGGACCCTTCGGGGTCGATCGGTCCCGCAACAGTCGGCGCCCCGTGCGTGGTCACGCGGCCAGCGCCCTTTCGGTCTCGGCCCGCAGGCGGGCGGCGAGCACCGGCAGCGGCAGCGCGCCGGGTTTCAGCACCGCATTGTGGAAGGCCCGCAGGTCGAACATCTCACCCAGAGCCGCCCGCATCGCCTCGCGCTCGGCGAGGATGAACTCGTCGCCAAGCTTGTAAGCCAGGGATTGGCCGGGAATGTCGCAGGAATAGCGGATCGATTCCGTGCGGATTTCCTGCTCGGGCATGAAGGCGTTTGCCCGCATGTAGTCACGCGCCTGTTCGAGCGACCAGCCGAGCGCATTCATGCCGGTGTCGACGACGAGGCGGCAGGTCAGGAAGGCGTCCATCATCAACCGCCCGAACTGCTCTTCAGGCTCGCGGTACATGCCCACCTCGCCTGCCAATGTCGCGGCATATTCGGCCCAACCCTCGTTGAAGGCATTGACGAAGCTGTGCTGGCGGATCGGGTGCAGCGCGGTATTCTCGCGCTGAGAGGCCTCGTGGAAATGGTGCCCGGGCACGAGCTCGTGGTAATTGAGCGCGGCGATATTGGGCAGCGGGCCGGCGGTCAGATTACGGGTGTTGAAGAGGTAAAGCCCCTTGGCCTGATCAGCGTTGGGCGTCGAATAGAAGCCGAAGGACATCGACCCCTCAAGCGCCTCGGGCAGCGGCGCGGCGTCGTAGCCCGCCGCAGGGCGAAATTCGAAGCAGTCCGCAATGAGCGGCTCAAGCCGGTCGATATAGCGGCGAAACAGAGCTTGCAGCGCATCGCTGTCAGCGGCGCGCCAGCGCGGATCGTGGCTCAGCGCCTCGAGATAGTCGGCCGGAGTCCCGGCAAAGCCGATGCGGTCGAACAGCGCGGCCATGTCGCGCCGCACCTCGTCCATCCGGGCAAGGCCGCGATCATGAACCTGCTGCGGGGTGAGGTCGAGTGTGGTGTGCAGCCGCACGAGGCTGGCATAGACGGCATCGCCCCCGGGATATTGGCCGATGCCGACGCGCTCGGGTGCCTTGTCACGGTAGGATGGGCCTTCCAGCAGGGCAATGAAGGCATCATAGCCCGCCAGAATCCTCTCCTTGACGCAGCGTTCGGTCGCATCCCGGAAGGCAGCGGGCTGGCTTGGGTCCGATACAAGCTCCTCCCCCACACGCTTGCGGAACGCGGTCAACAATTCGATCGACTGCGTCAGCTGCGGGGCCGGAATGCGAATGCCACGCTCGGCCTGGCCCTTCGTGCGCGCGAGTAGCTGTTGCAGCAGGCGTGCATAGCCGGACAGCAGGTCGAGATAGCGGTTGCGCCCCTCCTCTGCCGCAAGGTCGACCGATTTGAGCGTGGTGTGCACCTCGTTGAGGAGGAAGCCCCCGGCATAAGCTGTGGGTGCGAAGAGGGCATAGAAGCCGACGCCCATGGGATCGAACACCAGCCAGTACCATTCGGCCTCGCGCGCCCATGCGGCCGCCCGGTAGCGCGCGACCTCCAGCGTCAGCCGCAATTCCTCATCGAGCGGCGCATCGGCGAGCGCATCGCAGCGGGCGAGCAATGCGGTCCCGAGCGCCGCGCGGCGCAGCGCCTCATCCTCGCCGATCTCGGGAAAGTGCTCGAGCGGGCGACCGATTTCGCGCTGGACGAAGGGCGAGCGCTGCATTTCGCACCACACCTCATCGATGATGTGCTTCGCCGCCCGGGCCGGATTGTCGATCATCGCCGTGCTCCCTCGGCTCCGTCGCCGCCCGACCCGCCCCTCACCACTCGCCGCGCTGCTTCACGATCTTGCCGCCCTTGACGACGAGCGCGATATTGTCCTCGCTGCGGAAGACATCGACGGTATCCAGCGGATTGCCGCGCAGCAGCACCATATCGGCATGAGCGCCTTCGCGGATCACGCCGATCTCCCCCTCGGCGCGCAGGATCCTGGCGTTGATCGAGGTCGCCTGCATCAGGATTTCCGCCGGTGAATAGACATCGGCACGCAGGGTGAGCTCATTCAGCTGGTCGGATTCGAGCGGCCCCAGAAGGTCGCTCCCAAGGCCGACCGTGACGCCCGCTTCCTTGAGGATGGCGATCGCCTCGATCATCCGGTGCCGCACTTCTTCCAGCTTGGCGGCACTGTTGGGGTGCAGCCCCGCCTCGGCAGCGCGGGTCGCGTAGGAATCGACCACCGCCAGTGTCGCGACCACAAAGGTGCCGCGCTCGGCAAGCAACTTCGCGGTCTCGGGCGTGACCATGCTGGCGTGCTCGAGACAATGGACACCAAGCTCGACGGCGCGGCGGATGCCCTTGTCGGTATGGACATGCGCCGTGCAATAGGTGCCATAGCGTTCGCACTCGGCGACAATCGTTGCCACTTCTTCGTCGCTGAATTCGAGCGCATCGAGACGGCTGCCCGCAGTTGTGACATCGCCCGACGCAATGAACTTGATGAAGGAAGCCCCGCGGCGGAAGTTTTCGCGAATAGCCGTGCGGATCGGGTCGACGCCGTCGACGACTGCGGCGAAATTGCTGAAGCGACCGCAGCCGCAGCTGCCTTCATGGGTGTTGAACCGCGCATCATGCGGATCGCGCAGGTCGAAGCCGCCGCCGGTCTGCGACAGGGCCCGCCCGCAATAGATCATGCGCGGGCCACGGATGAAGCCTTTTTCGAGCGCCTGTGCCAAGCCATAGTCGCCGCCGCCGACATCGCGCACCGTGGTGAAGCCGCGGTCGAGCATCCGCCCGAGCATGTGGCTCGCCCAGCCGGTGAGCAAGGTGTCGGGCGCCTTGTCGACTGTCTCGGGATGAGCGGCAATGCCGAGCGCGTGGACGTGCGCGTCGATCATGCCGGGGATCAGAGTGAGGCCACCGCAATCGATCACCTCCCCGTCGGCCTCGGTGATCCGGCGATCCGAAACCTCCACAATCCTGCCTTCGGCGGTGAAGACGCTGCGTCCTTCCGCCAATTTCGGTTCGACACCGTCGAAGATCAGCGCATTCGTCAGGACTGTCATCTTTTTTCTCTACCCTCGCCCAGCGGCGTCAGAAGGCAACGGCATCGCTGTTGCTGCGGTTGTGCGAGGCTGCGTGGAGCAGGCCGGTGTCAGGGTTGCGACTGATCGCGACCCACTTGCCTTCGCCGCCCAGCCGCGCCTCGTTCATCGGGAACTCCTTCCACGCATAGCCGGTGGCATCGAGCACCGCCGGATCGAACCGCCCGCGCGGAACGTGTACCGTCTGCTCCATCGTGGCAAGATCAAGGCCCGGAACGAAGAAGTCGGCCGTGTCGATTGCCTCCTGCACATTCATGCCAAAGGCGGTCACGTTCTGGAGGCACTGGAAGGTCTTGTGGTGAAGCCCCGCGCCCATGGAGGCGAAACCGAGCACCGGCCGGCCGCCCTTCATCAGGATGCCAGTCTCGGTGATCGCCGGAAGGCGCTTGCCGGGGCCGGTGACAGCGATTGCTTCCTGCTGGAACGATCCGGGATCGCCGATGGTGATTCCGTCGATGGCGATCGCGGTCTTGCCCCAGATCAGGGAGTTGATCGAATGGGTGATCGCAGCGATGTTGCCCTCGGCATCCACCGCCACCACATCGTCGGAGTGGCGCACGGTCGCCTTGGCGAAAGGAACGAGCGCCTTGCCGTCGCGAATGGCCGCCCAGATTTCTTCGGCATGCTTCATAGTCACACGCGCCTCGGGCGACATGTCGATGCCCGGCAGGGCAGCGGCAACCGCAGCGGCAGGCAGCTCGCTGATGTATCCCAGTGTCGTGATGTCGAGCGCCTTGCGCAGCGCGTCGCCATCGGTGGTCCAGTGCGGTCCTTCGGAGAAACCCGAGACGGCCGCGACGTTCTGCGCCTCAATCAGCGAGGTGCCACCGGAGTTGGGCCAGGGATTGGTAAAGACGGAATAGCCCCCAGCGAGCGGTGCCGAGATCGGCTCGGCCCAGATCACCTCATAGGCGGCGAGATCGTCGAGCGTCATCTTGCCGCCGTTGGCCCGCACCGCGTCGACGAGCTTGCGGCCCCAGGGTCCGCCGTAGACGTAGCCTGCCCCGGCTTCCGCGATGTTGCGCAGGGTTTGCGCGAGAGCCGGCTGACGGAAGGTCTCGCCGGCTGCATAGGGCGAGCCGTCGGGCTTCAGGAAGGTCGCGCGGGTTTCGGGGAGGCGGGCGAGATCATCGCGCCGGAACTTGAACTGCCCGGCCAGCTCGGTCGACACCGGCATCCCTTCCTCGGCGACGAAGATCGCCGGGTCGAACAGGCTTGCGAAGGGCAGCTTGCCGAAGCGCTTGTGGGCCGACTCCACCCCTTTGAGAAAGCCGCCGACTAGCGCCGTCCGCCCGCTCGTTGCGCCGCTCCCGCGCCGCCCTGCCTCGCTGGACAGATCGATCCCGCCGGGGATGGAGCGCGGATCCGTCTCGCCCGTCACGGTGTTCCACTCGGCATTCATGGTGTAGACCTTGCCGGTCTTCGCTTCGTAGTACACGAGCGACTGGATGCCGAAATAGCTGACCGGCGCGCCCGCAGTGAGCGCGATCTGTGTCAGCGCCGTGGTCATCGCGGCATCGACCGCCGAGCCGCCCTGCTTGAGCGCCTCGAGCCCGGCGCGGGCGGCGAAAGCGTTGTAGGACACAGTGACCGCGCCGCGCGTTCCCATCGCCGCGCCCGCCGCGGTCCTGTCGTGAAGCTGTGCGCGGGTGTACTTCCTCAGGTCTGCCGCGGGCCAGGATGCCGGCGAGAGATTCGTTCGGGCAAGCGCAGGGGTCGCCGCAAGGAGTGATGGCGCCGTCACCGCCGCGGCGATCGAACCGGCGAGCAGGTGAGCCGCGTTGCGGCGGGTAAGGTCCAAGAGCTGTCTCCCCATAGAAGGTCCGGCACCGCGGAGATTAAAATACATAACTGTATATTATGAGGCAGTCAACGTTTCCCTTCCTGTCCCGTCGCCGGTTTGGCGCGCTGATCCGCTTTCCGAATGACACCTATGGATCATGACGCGCCCCATTTGACATAAACATGCAGTCATGTATTTCAACGCCGTGTACGGCATCTGCCCGCGCCGGGGACCTCGGACCGCTTGGAACGAGGCACGTCCGGCGATCCCTGCCGCCGATCGCCCGGGCCCCGGAACCGCGTCGGACGGGGCAAGCCTGTAGGGCAAACCGCCTGCAAGTCTCGAAAGGCACGCCGAATGAACCCTGAGGTTCGCACGCTGCGCAGATCGATCTCCGCGACCCAGTACTTCGCGGTCGGGTTCGGCAGCATCGTCGGGGTCGCATGGATCATCATCATGGGCGATGCCGTGGCGAGTGCGGGCGCGGTGGGGACGGCCTTTGCGCTGTTCATAGGGGCGCTCGGTATCCTGCTGGTGGCGTTCTGCTACGCCGAAATGGCAGCGCGGCTTCCGGGCGCAGGAGGCGAGATCGTCTATGCGCAAGCGCTCGGCGGCTCGGGCACTGCCTATCTCACGGGGTGGACTCTGGCGCTCGTCTACACCGCAGCGTGCGCCTTTCAGGCAATCTCAATCGGACAGCTGCTGGGACTGCTTTTCCCGGGGATCGAGGGCCCGGTGGCCTACAGCATCCTGGGGCACGAGGTGCGGGTCGGCAATCTGGTGATCGGCGGAGGCCTCGCGATCGCGCTTGCTGCCCTCGCGATGCGCGGCGTGCGCGGAGCGGCGGTGGTGCAGGAATGGGTCACATACCTTCGCATCGCGATGATGGCAGGCTTCATCGCAATCGCGATTGCCTATGCGGATCCGGCCAATCTCACGCCCCTTGTCCCTGGCGAAACGGCAACGCTCAAGTTTGCAGCGATCCTTTCGATGCTTGGCAGCGCGCCGTTCTGGTTCGCCGGCTTCAATGCGGCGGTCACCACCGCTGAGGAATGCTCGACGTCGATGACGGCGGCGGGCCGTGCTTTGATCTTCGCGATCCTCGGCTCGGCAGCGTTCTATATCCTGCTGGTGCTCTCGGTCGGAGCGCTGGTACCAGTTGCAACCCTGAAGACACTGCCGCTCCCCGCCGCACAAGCCTTTGAGATTGCGATGGGGACGCCGGAAGTGGCGAAGATCGTGCTGGTCACCGCCATTCTTGGGAGCGTGACGGCATGGAACGCGCTGTTGCTCGCCGGGAGTCGCGTCTACTTCGCGCTTGGCCGCGCTCACCTCTCGCCCGCGGCCTTCGCGCGACTGAATGTGCAAGGGGCCCCTTCCCTGGCGATCCTTGCGGTCACTGCGGCCACCTTGGTCGCCCTGCCGCTCGGTCGCGGCTTTATCCTTCCGATCATCAACATCATCTCGGCCTGCTTCGGGATCATCTATGTCGCCACCTGCCTTGCGGTGCTGAAAATGCGCAAATCGGGCATGCAAGCCAGCTTCACGGCGCCGGGTGGTTCGCCACTGGTCGTTACGGCGATCGTGTTCTCTGTGATCATCGCGCTCGTAGCGCTGTTCCAGCCATGGTTCCTTTCGGGCGGCACCGTCCCGCCGGAATGGATCACGCTCGGAAGCTGGGCTGTCGTCAGCCTGCTGGTCTGGTTCGGCGCACAGGCGCGGATCAAGGCGCTGCCGGACGAAGCGAGGCTCGACCTGCTGAAAGGCGAGAGCCGAGGCTGATAGAAAGAGCGGCGGCGGTATGCTATGCCGCTCTCCATGAAGCAGGTTCGTAAGCCCAAGACACCCGTTTCCACCTGGATCGACGAAGCGCGCGCTGCCCTCATCGAAGAGGGGATCGGCGGGGTCAAAGTCGATCGGCTGGCGGCTCGCATCGGCGTGACGCGCGGTGGGTTCTACCACTACTTCGAGGATCGCGAGGCGCTGCTCGCGGCGCTGCTCGCGCGTTGGGAGGAAACGTGCAAGTTCCTGCCGCCCCTCGACCCCGACCTTTCGCCGAGCGAGGCGGTCGACTGGATCGAGATGGCCGCGACGCGCATGGTGGAGGAGCGCGGCTACGACAGTCGTTTCGACATGGCGGTGCGCGAATGGGCCCGCTCGGATGAGCGGGCAGCAGCCGCAGTCAATGCGTCGGACGAGGAGCGGATCGCCACATTGCAGCGGTTCTTCGAACTGCTCGGGCATCCGGCCGACGAGGCGATTATCCGCGCCAACACCTTTTATTTCCATCAGATCGGATATTACGCAATCGGCGTGAAAGGCACTCCGGCCGAGCGTCTCCAGACGGCGGGGACCTATCTCAAGATCCTGTGCGGGCAGCGCGCGCTCGAAGCGGCACGCGCTCAAAGCCCCTCCACATCCGAGGAACGCCGCGTACGGCTGATTGCCTGACAAGGCTCTTGTAAAATACACTAGTGTATATTAGCGGAGTACCTATGCGGTATTCCCTCATGTCACTGGCTCGCGAGGCGACCAAAGGCCATCGCGGCTGGCCGCAGGCATGGCGCAGCCCTGTGCCGAAGCCGCGTTACGATGTCGTCCTCGTGGGCGGCGGCGGACACGGTCTCGCAACCGCCTACTATCTTGCGAAGAACCACGGCGTTCGCAACGTTGCGGTGTTGGAGAAAGGCTGGATCGGCGGCGGCAATACCGGCCGCAACACCACCGTTGTGCGCTCCAACTACCTCTTCCCGGAAAGCGCTTCCTTCTATGATCATTCGGTCAGGCTCTACGAAGGCCTGTCCAAGGAACTCAATTACAACATCATGTTCTCTCAGCGCGGCATGATCACGCTCGCGCACAGCCGACACGATCTCGAGGCGCAGCGACGCTGGGTCAACGCGATGCGCCTCAACGGCGTAGACAGCGACCTCCTGAGCCGCGAGGAGTTACGCGAGCAGGTGCCCGGGCTCGACTATTCCCCGGAAGCGCGCTTTCCGGTGGTCGGCGGTTTCATCCAGCGCCGCGGCGGAACCGCGCGGCACGATGCGGTCGCGTGGGGCTATGCGCGCGCGGCCGATGCGCTGGGGGTCGATATCATCCAGAACTGCGAAGTGACCGGCTTCGACGTCGACGCGGACGGCGTGTGCGCGGTGCGCACCAGCCGCGGTGTGATCGGCGCGGGCAAGGTCGGCCTGACCGCAGCGGGACACTCGACGATCCTTGCCGACCGGCTCGGCTTCCGCCTGCCGATAACGCCCTATGCGCTCCAAGCCTTTGTCTCGGAGCCGGTCAAGCCGGTGCTCGACAAGGTCGTCCTCTCGCCCGCGACCGGCGTTTACCTCAGCCAGTCCGACAAGGGCGAGCTGGTGATCGGCGGCGGGCTCGATCTCTATGCCTCCTACGCCCAGCGTGGCAACCTGCCGACACTTGAGGCGGTGGTGGCCGGGATGCTGACGATGTTCCCCGCCTTTTCCCGGATGCGGATGCTGCGGCAATGGGCCGGGATCGTCGACGTTGTCCACGATTCCACCCCGGTCTTCGGCCCGGCACCGGTCAAGGGTGTCTATCTCAATTGCGGCTGGGGCACTGGCGGCTTCAAGGCGATCCCTGCTGGCGGCTGGTGCATGGCGCACATGATCGCCAAGGATGAGCCCCATCCGCTCACCGCCGCCTTCGGACTCGACCGCTTCGCCAAAGGCGCGCTGATCGACGAGGCGGCCGCCTCGGGGATCGCACACTGATGCTGCTGATCGCATGCCCCCATTGCGGCCCGCGCGACGAAGCCGAGTTCACCTGCGGCGGCGAAAGCCACATCCAGCGCCCGGACCTTACCGTCGGCGCGGATGAATGGGCCGAATACCTTTTCCAGCGCCGCAATCCCGCCGGCGTGACTTTCGAGCGCTGGCGGCACACCTATGGCTGCGAACGCTGGTTCAACGTCGCGCGCTGCACCTTCAGCCACGAAATCAAGGCGGTCTACGCCATGACTGACACAAAGCCGGAGCTGCCATGACGCGGTTACCGACAGGGGGCCTTGTCGACCGATCGACGCGGCTGCGGTTCACCTTCAATGGCCGCGACTATGTCGGCCACGAGGGCGACACGCTGGCCTCGGCGCTGCTCGCGAACGGGGTGCGGCTGGTCGGGCGCAGCTTCAAGTATCACCGTCCGCGCGGAATCATGGCGGCTGGGCCCGAGGAAGCCAACGCGCTGGTCCAACTCGGTCGTGGCAACCGGCTCGAGCCCAACCGCAAGGCGACGCAGGTGCCGCTGCGCGACGGGTTGGAGGCGACCAGCGTCAATTGCTGGCCAAGCCCGCGCTTCGATTGGCGCGGCGTAAACCAGCTCGCGTCCCCCCTGTTCATCGCGGGCTTCTACTACAAGACCTTCATGTGGCCGGACTGGCACCTTTTCGAAGGCCCGATCCGCCGCGCCGCGGGACTCGGTGTCGCGCCGGAGGGGCGCGATCCCGACCGCTATGTCCACGCCCATGCGCGCCATGACGTGATCGTCGTCGGCGGCGGGCCGGGTGGGCTGAAGGCCGCGCATGAGGCTGCTCTGACAGGGGCGCGCGTGCTGCTCCTCGAAAGCGATTTTGTGCTCGGCGGCTCGGCCCTCTGGCGCAGCGGGTTGGACGTCACCGAAACGATCGCGGCACTGCGCGCCCTCGCCAACGTCACGATCCTCACCCGGTCAGAGGCCTTCGGCTACTACGACCACAACAGCCTCGCCGCCGTCGAGGACCTCGAAGGCGGTTCCGGCCCGCGCCAGCGCCTGTGGAAGCTGCGGGCCGGACGGGTGATCATCGCGACCGGCGCGATCGAGCGGCCGCTGGTCTTTGCCGGAAACGACCGGCCCGGCGTCATGCTGGCCTCGGCGGCGCAAGCCTATGTCGGGCGCTTCGGCGTGCTCCCCGGCCGCCGGGTGGTGATCGCAACCAACAACGACAGCACGCGCGAAATTGCTGAGATTCTTGCACAAGCGGGCGCTTCGGTCGAAGTAGTCGACAGCCGCCTCGGCGCCAGCATCGCCGAAGCCAGAGGTGCGCTTGGCGTCAAGTCCGTGCGCCTCGGCGACGGCCGCGTTCTGCCCTGCGATCTCGTGCTGATGTCGGGCGGGTGGTCACCGGTGGTGCACCTCTATTCGCAGAGCGGCGGCAAGCTGCGCTACGACGATACGATCGCCGCCTTCGTGCCGCACAGCGCAGGCCAGCAGGTCGAATGCGTCGGCGGTGCAGCCGGCGACTTCGGCCCGCTCCGCATCGAGCCGTTCTGGGAAAGCCCCGGGAGCGGCAAGAAATTCGTCGACTTCGCCAACGACGTAACTGCGCGCGACATCGCCATCGCCGCCTCGGAGAACTACCGATCGGTCGAGCACCTCAAGCGCTACACGACGCTTGGCATGGGTCCCGATCAGGGCAAGACATCGAACGTCAACGGCCTCGCCCTCATGGGGGAGCACACCGGCCGCGCGCCGGGCGAGGTGGGCACGACCAAGTTCCGCCCGCCGTACAACCCCGTCACCTTCGGCACGCTCGCAGGCCCGATGGTGGGTGCGCTGCACACCCCCATCAAGTGCCTTCCGGCGCACACGTGGCACGCGCAGCAGGGCGCGGTCTTCGAGGAACATGGTCGCTGGATCCGCCCCACCGCCTATCCGCGCGCGGGGGAAAGCTGGGAGGACGCAGCACTGCGCGAAGCGCGCGAGGCGCGCACCTCCGCCGTGCTCTTCGACGGATCGCCGCTCGGCAAGATCGAGGTGTGCGGCCCTGACGCCGCGACCTTCCTCGACCGCATCTATGTCGGCAACGCCTCGACCCTGAAGCCTGGTCGAGGGCGGTACGGGTTGATGCTCACCGAGCACGGGGTGATTGCCGACGACGGGATTCTCGTTCGCCTCGCAGAGGACCGCTTCCTCGTCCACACCACCAGCGGCGGCGCCGACCGGATTGCACTCGCGCTCGAGGAATGGCTCCAGTGCGAGTGGACCGATCTCGCCGTGGTGACGCTGCCGGCGACCTCGCAATGGGCCGTCATGACGATCAGCGGACCGAGCGCCCGCGAGACCATCGCCGCGGTCGGCACCGACATCGACCTCGCCGACTTCCCGCATATGGCCTATCGCGAAGGCACAGTCGCAGGCTTTGCGGCGCGCGTGCTGCGGGCGAGCTTCACCGGTGAGGCGAGCTACGAGATCAGCGTCGCCGCGCGCCATGCCGTGGTTCTTGCCGAGCGCTTCGGTGCAGCGGGCGTCGTCCCGCTCGGGGTCGAGGCGCTCAGGCCAAGCGCCATTGCGCGCTCCGCGTCGCTCGCGAGGAACTTGACGCGCAGCAGGCCGAGGCCTTCGCAACGCCGCGCTCCAAGCGCCGCGCCGTCCCAGGACACGGTGCCGCCGTCGATAACGGGCCATGACGCAAGTTCAGCCATTGAGCCGCTCACCCGTCTTGTCGACGAACACCGGTTCGACGATTGTCGCCCGTGAACGGCGTCCGACGTCATAGATTTCCACACTCTCTCCGACCCGCGAGCGCCCGGCACGCACCAGTCCCAGCGCGATGGGGCGATCGAGGGTCGGGCTGAACACCGAGGATGTGACATGGCCATCGCTGCGGCCCGGGACCGCCCCGCCGGGCGCAAGCACCTGCGCACCCACCGCGAGCAGCGGACCATCGCTCAGGAGACCGACCAGCTGGAGGCGGTCCGCGCGCATCGCGTCCTCTCGCAGCAGCGAGCGGCGGCCGACGAAATCGGAGGCCTTTTTCGCCATCGGTCCGGCCATGCCGACATCGCCCGGCAAGGTGGTGCCGTCGGTGTCGACGCCGATGTGGAGATAGCCCTTCTCGGTCCGCAGGATGTTGAAAGCAGACGCGCTACCTCGTATTCATCCTTGTAGGCGAGCAGCCCTCAAGCGCGCCGCCGAGAAGGCTTCCCGCGGCCGCCGCCCTGACAAGCGACGGACGGCCGCGGGTTAGTTCTTGATCAGAAGTCGCGGCTGATTGTCAGCCCGAACGTCCGAGGCTGTGCCACTGCGGCTTGGGCCGTTGTGAATGCGAATGTCGCAGGATCGACGCCCTTGCTGACCGCCGAAAGGATTGCCCGCTCGTCCGTCAGATTGGTAATCCGGGCCGCGATCTCCGTCTTGCCGAGCACCAGTGATGCGCGCAGATCGACAATCTCATAGGACGGCATCAGCGCATTGATGTTGCCGCCCGGATCGCCGCCCGGCAGGCCCGAGAAGTAGGTGGTGCGATTGCCGACATGGCGCGCCGACGCTCCAAAGGTGAGCGAGCGATCCTTGCCGAGATCAATCGTGTAGTCGGCCGTTGCGGCGATCTGAAAGCGCGGCGTGTAGGGGATGCCGCACCGAAGTCGTAATCCATCTTCGCACTGTAGATCTGATATTCCAGCCTCGCTTCGGGCTGGATGCGGTTCGCCCGGGTCTTCAGATCTCCGACTACGGGCTTCAGGGTGACCGCGTCGACGTCCACCTCGTTGAGGCCGTTGGAATCGACTTCCTGGTAAATGCCGGTCAATTCGATTCTCAGGGGGCCGTCGGGCGCGTACAGCGCCGTGATGCGACCGCCGAATGCGTCCTGCGTGTTCTGGTTGTTACGAAGGTTGATGGGTACGACATTGTCGATGAAGCCCGCATCGCGCCGGTAGTTAAAGGTCGAACGGACGGCGAAAGCGTCGCCCACCGGAAGGTTGATCATTGCACTGCCGGAGTAGCCCTCGCCGCCGTAGCGCACGGTGCTGCCGTCGACCACGACCCGCGCTGCCGTCTCGCCAATCTCGGCCGGATTATAAACCGTCTTGATAAGCCCGCCGAGCGTGCTCGCGCCGTACAATGTGCCCTGCGGACCCTTCAGCACTTCGATCCGCTGGACGTCAAAGGTGTTGGGATCGCTCGCAAAGGTCCCGCCGATCGCGAGACCACCACTCGATCCGAAAGGCACTTCGCCGATATAGAAGCCGACCGCCGCGTTGGTCTGCGCTTGTCCGGTTGAGATACCGCGCAGCGCGACAATCAGCCGTCCAGGCGCGGCACCGACCACGGCCGCGAGACCCGGCACTTTGTCGAAATACTGAGAGAACTGGACTTCGCCAGCCTTCTCCAGCGCCTCGCCGTCGAGCACCGAAATGGCCGCGGCGACGTCCTGCAAGCGCTCTTCCCGCTTGTTGGCAGTGACGACGATCTCGTCGAGACCTGCGATGGAAGCGTCGCTTTCGGTCCGTTCGGCGGAAGACTGTGCCATGGCCGGGCTCGCTATCGCGATGGCGAGGACACCACAGGTTACCAACAAGCCTTTCATTAGAAGCCCCTCCTTACAAATATCGCCGCCTACAATTATACAGTAGTGTCTTTTTGTCAAGAGCGCTTGAATTCTTTGGGTAAAGGCCTCCGAACGAAGCGAAATTGCGACTCCAGAGAGAGGGATCGGCGACCAAGGAGTCGCCGCCCCGGCAGACTCGAGGATGTGGCTCTTGTGACGATGAGCTCGTTGTCCGGCATCGCCAGCAACTTCAGCCAGTCCAAGTGTGGCTCAGCCAGAATGGCGGCGATCGGCCTGATGAACGTGCTCCCCATCGAAGCCGCGAAGAAGACAATCCGCGCCAACACGCTCCCGCTCGGATCAGCGAATCAGGCAGCCCGCGATCTGGACCCACCCTCTCTCGCCGCGCCGATGGAGCCCAAGGCCATAACGCTAGGCCTGCTCCACCGCGTCAGCGAAGATGCGCGAGCCGAGCTAGCGACCACATTGCTTGAGCTTATGCAGGTGCTGTGTGAGGCCAGCATGCACCACTACGCCTGGCCATTTGATGCCTGATGGCTGCGCGGTTAGGCTTAGCGCGTCAACGATCGATCCGTCGGCCAAATAGTAGAAGTCGTCACTTTGCGTGTTCGATGAACCGACAAAGACCAGACGGTTTTCCAACCACTGCCGAGCGTCGTCCGAGAGAGCGGGGTCGAAAAAGTCGTTCGCCAACCGAACTGATAAATTCTCAGGAGGTTCGGTCAGTGGCATCCGCTTTTGAAGTGCTGCTTTGCATGACGGTAGATCGGTGCACAATTCCCTTAGCGCCTGCTGGCGCTGGCATGGCTGTCCGTTCAAACCACTGGCGGCATTCATGTCTGGGTTGGCCAAGGCAAACGCGCTGGCGGAAAGCGAAATTACGGGGCAGCCCAGCGCTTGGGGCACTGGGTTATGCTCAACTGTCCGAAGCTTCTCGGTGTCTGCACCCTGATTTGCGAAGCTGTATGCAACAAACAAACACGGGGAACGTGGGTCGATCAGTCGGGAGTCAGGCTGGACAAATTCTTGACCAAAAGGGGACGGCGGAGGAAGCGCCACTTGGATAATGGGCAAACGACAATCGACGGCTATCGACTTCGCTGGTGGCGCAACATCTGAAAGCGGACTGGCGTAGAAATCAAGCACGACAGCCCGGGCGCTCCCGTCACTTTGAGCAATTTCGAGAATTCTAGAACTTATGGTTCTATAGGCTGAGGCAATCCGATCCGCGCCATTGTTGTTCTGGGTTCGCTCAAATTCCTCGCGCAAGGCGTCGTCATCAATCAGTATGACTCCCACGCCGACAGATTCCGCATCACTTGCAGTGTCTTCGAAATGTTGATCAGCAGATTGTTGTGCTACGGCGACGAGCCAGTCGTCGATAATGCTCTCATTCGTCAGGAGAGCAATTCCCGCCCATGCGAGCAGCCCCATCGCCACCGCAATCCAGATTTCCCCTAGCAGTGCCTTCATGTGAATGTATTCCTCTCACATCAGGTGCCGTTGCGGGTTGAGGCTGCCCCAATTGCTACCAGTCACAGACAGACTATCGACCTTTCATGATGGTTGTTTGATGAGATGGCAACGTGTCTGGGTCCACGCTTCGAGAAGAGATCGCAGCCCAAACACGCCCACCTAATTTCCCAACCAACAGCAACGCGCGCTTAGCGGCGTCTCTGCGCGCTTGGCGTGCTCTGGATTTCTGCCGGACAGTGGCTGGCTGACGAGCAAAAGAACAGATTAACGTGCGCAGCCGCTCAGGCCCGCATTGCGTTAATCGCGGTTCGGAAAGACACTGGTGTTCTTGACCACGCTATAGGCGAACCGCGTGTCGATCGACCGAATGCCGGGGAGCGCGTGGAGCTGCTTGCGCACGAAAGCTTCGTATTCTTCGAGATCAGCGACCACCACCCGCAGCAGGTAATCCGAATCCCCGGTGGTCATGAAACAATCGAGGATGGAATCGATTTCGCAGACCTTACGCTCAAAGCCGTCGACCGTATCCTTCGCGTGTTTGTCGAGTGCGATGTTTACAAACACCGTCAACGGCACGCCGTAAGCGCGTTGATTGACCAGCGCGGCATAGCCTTCGATCACCCCGCTCTCTTCGAGATTGCGCAGCCGCCGCAGACACGGCGACGGCGACAGGTTTACCCGTTCCGCCAGTTCGAGATTGGTGAGGCGGCCATTTTTCTGCAATTCGCGGACGATCTGCCGATCTTTCCGGTCCATTCGCGCCTCCAAGGGTCAAATATGCCAATATTGTGACCTTTTGGGGCGAACATAGCAAGGTAACACTCCTTCGCTCGTGCAATAATTGTGCAATTGGAGTTGTTCTATGGCCACGAAAATCCACCCCGCGATGCACAATATGGGTTTCGCCACCCGCGCGATCCATCATGGATATGATCCAAGCGAAGCCGAGGGAGCACTGACCCCGCCGCTCCATCTGACCTCGACCTTTGTATTCGAAAACGCTCAAGCGGGCGGCGAAATGTTCGCTGGGACGCGCGAGGGTCATTTTTACACCCGCATCTCCAACCCGACCAATGATTTGCTCGAAAAGCGCATCGCAGCTCTCGAAAATGCCGAAGCGGGCCTCGCCACCGCATCGGGGATGAGCGCGATCACATCGACCTTTTGGACGTTTCTGCAAGCGGGCGACGAGGTGATCACCGATAAGACGCTTTACGGCTGCACCTTTGCCTTCATGCGCCACGGGCTGACCCGGTTCGGGATCGCCGTGACCCATGTCGATATGACTGATCCCGATCAGCTCGAACGGGCGATCTCATCAAAGACCAAGATCGTCTATTTCGAAACCCCCGCCAATCCCAATATGCGGCTGGTCGATATTGCCGCGATTTCGGCGATCGCTCGGCGCGCGGGCGCGCGCTGCATCGTAGACAACACCTATGCTACCCCGGTGATCACGCGCCCGATTGAGCTGGGCGCGGATATTGTCGTCCATTCGGCCACCAAATATCTGGGTGGGCACGGTGATGTAGTGGCCGGACTGGTGGTGGGCAGCGCCGAGGATATAGGCGCGATCCGCCTCGTCGGGATGAAGGACATGACCGGCGCGGTGATGGCCCCGTTCAATGCGATGCTTGTCTTGCGCGGACTCAAGACGCTCCAGCTTCGGATGCGCCAACACGCCCAGACCGCCGCCGAAATCGCGCGGTTCCTACATGGTCATCCGGCGGTTTCAGTGGTGCATTACCCGGGGCTGCCGAGCTTCGCGCAAGCCGACCTGGCACGCAAACAAATGGATCAATTCGGCGGGATGATGGCGGTCGAACTTAAGGGCGGTTACGATGCCGGGATCGCCTTGATGGACCGGCTGACATTGATCCATCGTGCGGTATCCTTGGGCGACACCGAAACCCTGATCCAGCATCCCGCCAGCATGACCCATTCGGCCTATTCGCCCGAGGAACGCCGCGAACACGGCATTGCCGATAGTCTTGTGCGCATTTCGGTCGGATTGGAGGACGCTGTCGACCTGATCGCTGATCTAGATCAGGCGCTTTCCCGCTGAATGCAAAGCGACGCGGTTTACCCGCGCGACGCGGCAGCGGATCGAGCTCTACAGAGGCAGGCCCCTTACGCTATGCGAAGCTGCTACGCCCTTACACTGAGCTTACCAAAGACAGGTGTCGCGCAATAGTCCACGATGGGTTCGGGCCTGCGGAAGATGGCCATAGCTCAAGTGCAGAGAAAGCAGTTCTTCCCGCGAGCGCCGAGTAGCGAGAGGTTCATTCAACATCCGCATCTTCCATATAACAGTGCGATACTCGCCGGACAAAGGCTCGTCCTGCTTTTGCTGAGCGAAACCTGGCTTGTCCGAGACGAAGTAGCCGCTGGCCGATCTGCTTGACGGTCTTCCCCTCCACGCAGGCGATGAACGTTCGGCCACCGCGTAAATCGGCGAGGCTTAAAAATGCCATCTTGTATGGCGCGTTGATGATCTGCACAGATACGTCAGAGCTTACGTCCAGATTTATCGCATGCTCTGGTGCATCGGCTGCCATCAGCAGGCCAAGCGAGGAAGCCTCCTCGAGGCGCAGGTAGCGCACCTTGCGGATATCGCCGACCTCACGACGGAAGCTAAGGACGATCCTGTCACTCTCTCGTTCGATCTTGACCGTATCCATCAGCGCACCGGCTTCCGGTGGCTTCGAGCCACGCAGTTCAAGGGGCCGTCAGAAGAATTTTTGGTTCGAGTAATGCCATCCATTGGGTGATTCTCCCTGTTGATGGCGTCTGATCATATGCATATTCTTGCTTAGGTCAAAAGGCTCAAAATTTGTAATCAATGTTCTGAGAAATTGCGCAAATGTCTTGAAACTGTCAGGTTGACGAAACTGTCAGATAGGGCCTCCCCTGCCAGTTTCGTGGAACTGGCGGAACATGGCTACGCCGCCATCGACTTCCGCTATGTCTCGTCGATATGAACCACGTTCTTCCCAGGGCGCGAAAGTGGTGCCCATCGAATAGCGGAGCCGCAGGTTATGATTCCAACGGATACACGCGGTAGACGCGTCTACGTAGTGCAGTGATCAAACAAATGCTGGGCACTTTGCTTGCGAGCGAGGCAGCGAAGAGCCAAAAGGCAATTAATAGTGCCGTTTGAACCGGTCAGCCGTCGAAGGAAGTGATCTTGCCGATAGATCTTACTAGTTTTGGGCCCCTTCTACTCAATCCGTTGATGGGTCTGTTCACAAATAGGTATGTCCTGAATCACCCCAAGCTGGTTCGGTATAATCAGAAGATTGAACTCTCAAAGATCATGGAATCCAGATCAGACGCGCGTCGGGTCAATGCGCATCTTGAGTTAATCGCCGAAGAGATCATCGAAACTATCGAGAACTCGATCGGCCCATATGAAAGGGAGCTGGCTGAAGCGGACGTCGAGGAGGTTTACCGCTATATTTATGTCTATATTTCATACTTTTGCTCCGTTCAACAAATTCTGGACACAAGTAGGAACTATGAGAGATTCACATCTGAAAGTATTGCGCCATTCCTAGAACTGGCGAAGTCTGGTTACCCTAAGGATCCGGACACCGAGCCGCCACTATTACCTTCTTCTCTTCGCACCGGAGACCTGTCTAAATCCTCCATGGTTAAAACAAGGCTCTCGCCTTTAGGAGAACGCGCGCATCAGATTCTAGAAGCGTCGTTGAGAAACGCCGCGGAACTCTTGTTCGAGGTTGTCTCAACTATGGACGGCTTCAGCCGAGACCGATTCGAGTGGCAGGTGCAAAAGCTCTTGAGCATCTATGATCTCGTCAAGAATATTGACGAGTCGATCTCTGGGACTCGAATTGCTCATGAGGAAGAGATCAAAAATGACGCCCTTCTAGAGCCATATCTTAGAGCGATTTTCCGAGAGTGTGATACCCTTCAGCTCCTTGGTATCGATGCAGCCAGCAATTTGAAGCATTATCCCCTTCAAGGCAGCTATACTTCACTGTCAATCAATGATCGAGCTTCTGCAGAGGAGGTTTACCCTAAACCAGAAGATGTCCTCCTGCGCCTTATCGAGTCAAAGCCCGGTGAGCGGACATTGCTGCTACGTGGGGATGCGGGTTCGGGCAAAAGCACGATATGTAAGTGGTTGATACTTCAGCTTTGCTTGGGTGGCAATAAACTATCGAATACGTTTGGTAAGCGTCCTTCATTTCCTGCTCGAGACGCTGCATTTGAGAAGGCTTTTTTTGGCAAAACTCCATTCTTGCTCGAGCTAAGGGATTCTTTCGCCGACACACCAGAACTGAGAGATTTTGCGCGAAAATGCCCAGGTGTCCGAATCACCGAAGACTGGATTGAAAGCAAGCTAAGAAATGGCGACGCGGTATTGTTCATAGATGGGCTTGATGAGTCTTCCCCCTCAGCTCGCACAAAAGTGGCCAATTGGCTCCACAACATCAATGACCAGTATCCCGAAACGATCATCATCGTAACCACTAGGCCCAATTCCGTGCCTCAGCCGTGGAACGATTTTCCGACACATTTCGATCTTGAGGTGAACGCACTATCAGATGACCAGAAACAGTCGTTAGTTGAACTTTGGTTCGACACTGCACGGTTAACATCGTTCAATAGACAAGAAAGCTGGGAATCGCTCGCTCAAATAGAGGACAACCTACTTTCCGAGTTCCGCAATGTTCCACAACTCAAACGGCTCGCAAGCAATCCCTTTCTATGCTCCGCCATGTGTGCGCTTGCAGTGCAACGGGGTGGAACGATGCCAGACGACATCTGGCACCTCTGCTTCTCATTAATCGACGCGCTCATCGATCAACGTGACCGCGAAAGTCGTCTAGCCATTATCGCTGAAACAAACATCGGAAAACTGAACTACAGCAAGAAGCGCCATATCTTCAGATCTCTTGCGTTGGAAATGACCGAGAAATCCTATTCGCGGATCCCGCTCAACGAAGCAATGGCGCGTCTAGCTTCCACCGCCGCCGAATACCGAATTGAGTTGAACGATGATGATTGCCACCTTTTGATCGAAAGATCTGGCATCGTCCGTTACTCGACGACAAATAGCCTCGAGTTCGTGCACAACACAATTAGGGAGGTGCTAACCGCCGACGCCGTGATCAATAGCAAGGACGCCGACTATGCTGTGTCGAAGATCGGCGAACCGGGATGGGAAGACGTTTCGCGTTACCTGATCGCATCTGGGAACGGTTCGTTCGCGCGCCGTCTAATTGACGAACTCATTAGGCTGGCGTCACTTGACCAACCTACCTCAAAAGGGTTCGCCGGAATAGCGCTCAGCGCAGCGGGACGTGCTGTGTCGCTCTCGCCGCGTCAGTGGCAACAAATTCAGACAATCGTAGACACCCTTCTGCCTCCATCTGATTTTGATTCTGCAGAGGCGATTGTAATCGCAGGCCCAACGATCATAGATCACTTGCAGTATCACGAAGGCATGCAACCGGAGATTGCGGCTGCTTGTGTCAGGAGCCTATCTTTGCTCGGGACTGAGCGTGCACATGAGGAGTTGCTGCTCTACGTCTCAGATTCTCGCTCTCTAGTCAGGCGTGAGCTTATTGATCGGATCAATCCACTCTACATTCCCGACTACTGCGACATGGTTGTTCAGGGCCTACCGATACCCTCAGACGTGGCTAAACGGATTACGGACATAGGGCCGGCACTTTCCAGAGATCCAGAAGAACTTAATCTAGCCTATGCTAATATCAGGCAAATTGCATTCGACGATCGATTGTTTAATCTGAAGTCACTGAATCTCACAAAGACCAGGCTTTTGGATATCTCATTTGTAGCTGATCTCCCGATCCTTGAGAGCTTAGATATTTCATTCACCCGAGTGACGTCGATCGCACCCCTTAGTGGAAACACCAGTATCAAGACACTTTGGATAGATTACTGCCCGATAATGGACCTAGAATTTCTCGAGAGCATGATTGGACTTAAGACTGTCTTTGCGCGACGGGTCCCTAGTGCAATCGATTTGGTTCTGCCTAGAGGTGTCGAACTGTATATCGACGATTAGCATGCCTTTTGCTTTTTCAAACATCCCTCGCTCCATCTCCCCGATAAGGACCACGTTCGTCGCGGGGTCACGAAACAGGTGCATGGTGAGTGGCGGAGCCGCAGATTATGATTCCACAGGAAACGTAGGCATAGACGCTTCTATGTAGACGCTTTTTCTTCTTTACACAGGACCCAGTTCAATAAATCGATTGTCGAACGACATCTGGGCGACGAAACGGATGACCGGTCCCGATATCTTGAACTGGCTAATCTTGCTGACAAGTCGGAACTGCGGCATGTGAGCAGCCAAACAAAGGGAAAAGCGATCGCCAATGTCAGGTGCCGAGAAAATTTTGAAGGTCATCGCCGAATGGGGTCAGGAAGCCGTGACACAATACAAGGCCGACGGAGCATATGCCTTTGGCAGCCTAGTCTACCTAGAAGGAGAGCAGCTTACGGCTTCGAGCGACATTGATCTTGTGATCTTGGTTCCGAAGTCCGCCGAAGGTCCAGTCGCGCGGGCAGAATGGCTTGAAAGGTTCTTTCCCCATAAAGAGAAATTAGAATTCGAGCTTTTAAAGGTTCTGCAACGCGATATAATTGAAGAGCCCTTCTCTAGTGTAATTCCGGTAACACAACTTGAAATCGAAATCGATCTACACAAGCAAAATTTACCGAGCTTTTTTTCAGCTAATCAATTCCTCGATCTTCAAACAGAAGGCTTAAATGAGGGCCTCGTGGGTGCGGCAACAAAAGAATGCCATCGTTTCATGGCTGGTAGCTTGAGTATGGCGCAAAGCATGCGTCACAGATTTCTAGGCGTTGCAGCAAACACACGGCGCTTTCTGCTTGAGCCGCATAGCGGCTCCGATCCAATCCCAAAACCAATCATGCGTGCCGCCGCAATGGCCCGAAGTCTCACCGTGAATGGCGCGAAGCGCGGCGCCGAATACGATTTACGACTTGGTCTAGACTACGTGTGTAAGTATCTGTTTGATCAGGAGAGCAGCAGTGAACGGCTGCAAGCCCTCAACAAACTAGTCTCAGAGCGGCGCGGGGGCCGGGGTCGTAGCGGCCCCCTCTCGGAAGCCTACCAACTGCTTTTAGCAGAAATCGTTTATGAGCTGGCTGCGAAAGCGGGAGACGCTCCCGATCAGATAACTGCGGGCTCAAATGCAGCGTCTACGCATAATGCGAGCACATCAAATATCAAACCTGTGGTTGAAGCACCAGCAGTTGGCCAATCCCAAGCACCATCTGGCGGCCCGCCGGAAAACCACTCTGACCATGAACGGGAGGCATTCGGAGCGACGGGTCGATCGACAAGTATGCTCCCCCCATTCAAAGGCGGCACTTCCTTAGCTTTTTTCGAGGATCGTTTCCGACAAGCCTTTCCCGGTGTTCGAGAAACCACTTGGTTCGACGATCCAAAGGATATTTTAGACCGCTTGAGTCGCCTATTAAGCCCCCCCCTGAAATTCGCCGACGCCTCTCCAATCTGGTGGTGGCGAGGCGGTAACTTTCAGATCGAAGCATTCAAATTATTGGAACCCGATTTGGCTTTGATGGACCACGACGAACTGAAAATTCGCCGTGCCGCCGCAGTGCCAGGTCCAAGTTACAAATGGAATTTTGTATACATTGAAACCCATGCCATGGAGCCAACGGGTCTATACGATTATAATGAGTTTTCGATCGATGAGCGACTAAAAACTCGTAGTTACGTCACGGAGGAATATGGACTGCTAAGGGGAAAGCACTACATATCCCGCGAGGAATATGATGATGGCGGCACTTATTTGGATGGAAAATACGTCGATACGATAGGCCAAACTCAACTAAGGAAGCGATACGTAACACCTTATAATTTCGTGATCGCGCCGCAGGGGTCTCCCATTAACAACTCCGCCTTTGATAGACATTTGGTGGCAATGTTGGATTCAGCGCTGGCTGGAAATCCTATAGATGCCGTGGACATGCTCCGAGAAGAGGTCGCACGGTTGCCGCTAA
The DNA here is from genome assembly GCF_046452395.1 of Erythrobacter sp. W302b. Classification (NCBI taxonomy): domain Bacteria; kingdom Pseudomonadati; phylum Pseudomonadota; class Alphaproteobacteria; order Sphingomonadales; family Erythrobacteraceae; genus Erythrobacter; species Erythrobacter sp. W302b. The sequence continues at coordinate 1,557,455 of NZ_JBKFDH010000001.1, forward strand.
AACGAGAATGGTAGACGTAGCTACCCGGCGTTTCACCACTTTGAACTGCGGCTTCTAGACTCGGGCCCCCAGCAACCTTTTTTAATCTCACTTACCAGGCCCACGTTCTTCGCGGATTTATAGTAAGTGCTAGTAGAAATTGTAAATTATTCGCTTAGCGCTACTCGTTCGAGAAACAACGCCAACTTTTCATTTTTTCCTTCGACATTTTGGAGAAGTTTTCCTTCTTCAAGAAAGTTTGCGGGCATCAATGGCACCAGAACCTCTTTATTTCCGCGAAGCCACACTTCGCGAGGAATTTCAGGGAGTGGCCTCTTGTCAATCTTGATGAGGAATACGAATCCTCCAACGCCCAGTCGGATAAAATTCACTGAGTTATAGCGTTCAGTTTTGGGTGCCCGAAAGAACCTCGCCTCGCTGGTTCCATCATGAAATCGCATCATGAAGGCATCGACATGAGCAACTGCTTTCGATCGGTCGAACAGAAGATTTTTTAGTGCATCCGCATATGGCCCGATGTCGATCCGTCCGTAATGATCTCGCGTTAGCGCGAACTTCCAGGCGATACCGGTAGCACAGCGAAAAAGCCGATCTCCTTCTAAGCCCTCGATGATTTGGTGCGAAGTCCTATCTCTAAGTGCCCCTCTAACCTTAGCGAGTATCTCGAAGGCGTATTTTTCGTCTTTGCCGAGAAGGTTATCGCATTCTGCGCAGAGTATTCCGTCATCGTATCGACCGTTTTGGCTGGGCTGAAACGATGACAGGTCACCATTTGTTAGCGCCATTACCTTGCCTTCGCCACGAACCTCGCGCGCAAAAGCCTGTGGAATCAAGTGAGCCTTGATAGTCTTATCGGCAGAACAGTTCTTGCAAGGCATACAGGCATCCAGTCAAATCAACGTAGCAGGCGCTGATACCCACATCTTGGTCAGATAAACAACGCGGTGATCGAGCGTCGTGTTGCTTCTGGCAATGACTGTAGCGTCACATGCGGCGAATGTCGCAATGAGCTACGGCTCCGCAAATCAGTTTTGCCGCCCTCCGGGTCAAGCAAAGAAGGCAGCAAGCGGCCTATACCGCTCCACAATTGGAGAACCTACTTCTTCCCAGCGCAGAATTAAGTCAGGGTCAATGATCGCCTCGCACTCGTGTGCGAAGACCATCAAGATCTGGGCGAAATCGATTTCTGCTCGCAGATGAAAAGGCTGCTGACCACGCAATCTCGAAGCGCTGTTGAGAGATAAGAATGCTTCAGCTTCAGCGAAGTCGGTTGTCCAGCTAACGCTCCATCTAACAAGAAGCTCTGGAGACTCCGCCCAACTTCCTGCCAGGACCGGATGGCGGATATTATTGCTATGTTCCGCCGCATGGACCTTCAGCGGCGTCACCGTCGAATGCTGATCCAAACGGCTGGACAGTAATCTGTTTGGCTAAGTTCCCTTCGCAGAAGGGGGTGCATGTGGTCGGTTGGTATGAAAACGCCACGCTCATGGGCAATGAAGTTCCACGGCCAGAATATGAGGCAGGAGTTGGCTTTCGTCTTGATAACAAGGGGGAGAAGTTCACTTTCTCGATCAAATCTAGAGAGGCATTTTTTGTGCCGCCGGAGCACCGCGCTGCCCCTTTTTCGCACACTAGTGTCGGGAGCGCGAAGTTCTCTTACCTCGCTGGGCCGGGCATTCAGGGGGATAACGCAAAGGCTGAGGTTTTGGAGATCTTAGAGGCAGAGCTTGCTCGACTGACCCCCCTGGCGATTGCGCAGCCCAACCCAGCCAACGCGCCAGACGAACTAGAAGATGACATTGATCCCCTCGGTCGTTTTGGCACGCCGGAGCATCGCCGAGCTGTCGAATTGGCAGCAGAGAGAGCGGTTGCGGCTGAACTGGAGCGGATGGGCTACAGTGTCGTGCGCAGGTCAGACGAAAAAATCGGTTACGACCTGCAAGCGATACCCAACCGAGGCGACAGCCAGCTCTATGTGGAAGTCAAAGGCACCTCTGGCCCTGACCGGCGCTTCTACATGACCCCAAAGGAACGCGAATTTACCTCAACCGATGGCTGGCGTTTGGCCATAGTCACTGACACTTTGGGCAATCCGGATGTGACATTCTTCACATGTAAGCAAATGGAACAACGCTTCTCCCTCCAACCGATGGTCTGGATCGGTCGTGAAGTGGAAGGAGCTTAATGACGGCCCGCGCGCGTCACGCACTCTTAGGCAACGCGTTTCCAAGGATTCTCAATATTTTCAGATAAATGCTGGCTCAGACCTTAACTCAGTGCTGGTGTCTGCTGCAATGTGCTCAGGAGCATCACTCATCAGTCGAGAAATCGCCTTGCACATGCTGGACGACCGGGGTGAGTGAGGTGCGCATGGGTTTCCCGCATGGCCGCCATTGCCACCGTGATCCGCAAGCCGGCAAGACCATGACACCGCAGTGATATAATTCAGTTCATTACGCAAACTGCGCTGCTGCGCATGCAGCTGGAGCTGCACCGGTGCGGCGGTGGCGATGTGGATGTTGCTTCGCTGGAGCACGCCGCCGATCACGTCCGACTGGTTAGTATTGCCAGCACGCAGGCGGTCGATCATCGCCTTATTGTTTCCGAACGCCTGGAAGAACCGGAACGGGAACTCGGCCGCGCCGAAGGGCTGCTAAGCGAGGTTCGTGACGGCATCAGCGATCTCAACAGGGTTCATAGCAAATGCGCATGGAGAAGGAATATGGCTCGTCGTTGTGGCTTTGGCGCAGTTACCCAAACCGGTTTATAGCGGGTTTCTGAGCCAAATTTGCGCCATAGCACAGGCTCGTGCAGGCGGCCGACCTATAGCCTCCCATCATGAAACTCCAACGCGAGAACCTTTTCAAGCCACTGGTCTTCATCTCCAGTCCACACGGGTAAAGCACCGACAAAATCGACGAGCGGATCGATGGTATGGCGCGTAAAATTGGCCTTGGCCTTCCCGCTCAATTGACCGCCCCCAATATAGACGGAACTCCAACTGCGGACCTCCTCAAAAGCGATGGCAAAAAATTCAATATCGATCTTGATATCTAAAAATTCTTTATCGGACATTTGAGAAGAAAAATGCCATTTTCGCTCCAATGCTGTTATTAAACTTTCCACGTTTCCGCCTTTTTCGATACCAGAAGACCAGATTTCTTCATCATTGAAAAATAGACTACAACTTCTGATACGTCGGGAATCGAAAATCTCGAACTTATACCCCCTTACAATATCTTGATATTCATCCATTCCCAGATCGAATATCATCGACAGAGGCGATCCAGTCTTGCAAAACTCTTCAAACCGCTCGAACTTGGCGCGCAGGTCGTCGATCTCTCTTCCAAAATCGTCACTTTCGTCTGCAACCAGAGCCGGCGTAATTGTAGGATAGTCGATAATCTCTCCTGAGATTATTGTCCTGCGCTTCTGCGAATAAGCGAGGATCGAAGTTCCATATTCAGAATGAAGGACATTTGCGTCAGCATAACTCTCCTTGATGCTTTTGATTGCTCTTTGTCGGTTCATTCTGAAGCGCGCCCGCAGGCTCTCCAGCAGCTTACGGCGTCTTTCCTGCGGGGTCGATTTTCGAAAGAAGGGCATCTAAGTGGGCGACTTTCATGGTGGATTTTGAGGTCGCATCCCACACAAACGCTTCGAAATCCACCGGGTTCGGCCGGGAGCCGCATGCTCAGGCTTGAAAGACCGGTCCGTAGCTTGACCACCTGCCTTGATAGACGCACGGACAAACGCTGCGAGAGCATGGTCGGCCCAAGCTCCTCAAGTCCGTTCCGGGTTAAGTGAAACCTACAAGAGCGATTTCTGGCACTGTCCGAAAACCAAAAGCCAGTGCCTCGCGATGGAACAGAGCGCTCATGCTGCCAACAGCCCCCGCTCCATCGCATCCATGAGGTCCACATCCTTCGCCGGGTCATGGAACAGGTGGCCATAGACGTCATAGGTCATCGTGATCGACGAGTGCCCGAGCATGGTCTGGATCTTCTTCGGTGGCCAACCCTGCTCGATAAACAGCGAGGCAGCGGCATGGCGCATGGCGTGCAGCGAAAACCGAGGTCCGCCCTCCCCGTTCACGATACCACAGGACAACATGAGCGGCTTGAACATGCGGTTGTAGATGTTCGAATGCGTCTCAACGTTGCCCTTGCCGTTCGGGAACACCAGGTCAAGCTCACCCTTGGGGCATGCGATCTTCCAAGCCTTGAGCACCGCGGCGAGCTGCGAGCCGATCGGGATTTCACGCCGACCTGACTTGCTCTTCGTGTTTCCCATGTCGCAGTAGCGATCGGCGCGCTTCCTGACGGTGATGATACTGCGCTGGAAATCGACGGCGTCCCAGCTGAGGCCGCGCAGCTCCGACATGCGCATGCCGGTGAACAGCGCCGTCATGATCAGCGGCTTGTGACGCTCCGGTGCGTTATTGAGCATCGCCCTGATCTCCTCCTTGGTTGGGAAGACGCGATCGGGGTCATGGCGCTCTGAGCGACGCAACTTCACGTCGCGCGCGACATTGTGCATCACGAGGCCACGTTCCTGGGCGGCGCTGATGATTGAACGGAGCGAGGTCAGACACTTCTTCGCCATCGCACGCGTGCTGTCGCGCAGCATGCTGTCGAGGAAATCCCGGACATGGACGGCGGTTAGGTCATTGAGCAGCAGATCTCCTATCTTCGGCTCAATGTGGTGTTTCACATGGCTGCGATATGAATGCAGTGTGGCTCGTTCGAGCTGTTCAAGCTCGCAGCGCGCGAGCCAAAGTTTGGCCGCGTCAGCGATGGTGGTCTGGTCGGAAGAGGTTGTCATCGAGCATATCCTAGAGCTTTGGTTTATCCCGCTATTCTAGGAGACGCGGAGTGAGTTGTCGGGCTAATTTTGTGCCTACTCGCTGGGTTTTTGAGCCTCGTCGCGGGCACGTTGCTTCTTCGCCAGCTCACCAACGATACGGGCCACACTAGTCCAATTCTCCACGATAAACCGGCGCTTCTCGGCGACGTTTGCGCGCGAATAGTGATACGAAATTTGGTCTGACCTCGATGTCGCCGAGCGCCTTTTGCGCAGCCCAGCTTCCATGGCCGCACCGTAGACGGTTAGCTCGCCGTCCTTGATCTTTTGAACCAGATCGCTGCGGCCATCTTGTTCAAGCCTGCGTAGCCAATAAGCGTTGTCGCGTTTGTTCGGGTCAGTCATCACGAATTTGTAGACGCGTCTATATATCACAGTCAACATAATCGATCATCGGCACTCCGGTGATCGAGATTTTCGTCATCAGCGGGGATCTGTCGGCCGGGATTTCAGTCCGAGATGGAAGACGATTGTGCTATACTGGTCGCAAGTCATCACTGGCCTGCGACAGATGGGTTTGCGTCCGCGAGTTGCCATAGCACAAGGGATCACGCCGCCAGCCCTGCGGCAACACGGTAGCCGGGAATAAGACCGGAGCCGGGCGAGTGCACGCCGAGGGAAAATCAGCCGTTACGACCGGCTGGTGAAAGCCCCAGCTCTCCCCAGCGAGAGCAAAAGATCACCATAAAGATGGGGGTTAGCGCCCCCTGCCCCGTGAGAGTTGAAGGAAAGCTCAGCGGGGTGCGTCCAGCATGCGCTGGATAACCGGACTGGCCGAGAGGCCGGGGTCTCGGAGCAAATAGGTCGGTAAGGAGTCCCACCGATCTCAGCTGTCGCTCAGCTCACTGCTCTTCACCACTTCGACGGGAAAACCAACGAACGACCCTCTGCGCTTGCGATGATCTCTTTTCGTAGGCGCAGGGGGGATTTCGTCGTCTTTGGGAAGGGGATGATGAATGATGATTATATTCGTTCAGATCCTTCAGAAGCGATGCTGCTGCCAAGCAGCGTCGCTTCGCTACCGGGCAACGCCCGGTAGCGCCTTAACCATGGAAACCATCGCTCTCATAAACACCGAAACCATGGACACCAAGAACACCAGATAATCACGAAATCGGCTAAATCATGCGAACCATATCTCCCATGACACCATGAAACAGCGCAATACATGGTTCGGTATGGTTCAGGGTGTTTTCGCGAACGACATGGAGGTAGGTTCAAACGGGTTTGCGTGAGCCAGCCGTGAGTCACCAAGACCGCTAGGCCGTCTCCGTGCAATAATTCTGATCCGAATGATGTGCTAAGGGCTCAACTGGCCTTGAGAAAATCACATAAGATTAGCGCTTTAGAAACGATTGATGACTAACCGCCGGGGCGCTCAATTCAGAGCGCTACGAAGGGTTAATGATGAAATTTGCAATTCTCGCGAGTGCGGTCGCAGCTGTCTCTTTGGCCTCCCCTGCACTGGCCCAAGAAGACAGCACCGCTGGAGGCAAGTTTGTCGCTGGAGCGATCGTCGGGGTAGACAGCGTCAACACCGAAGTAGACGGCTTCTCGGACGCTGAGGAAGATCTCCTCGTCGGCGTGACCATCGGCTATGACTTCGAAACCGAAACTGGCCTCCTGATCGGCGCAGAAGTCGAATATTCTGACTCAAGTGTCGGCGTATCGACCACCGACTTCACAATTCCCGGAGATCGAGTGTCCATCAATGCCGGCCGTGATTTATACGTCGGAGCGCGCCTTGGTTATCGGACCGGGCGTAACGGTCTGCTTTACGTAAAGGCAGGTTACACCGATGCGTCGATCGAAGGAGAATATGACGACGGCACCGGCGAGATCTCTGACGAAATTTCGTTCGGTGGCCTTCGCATCGGCGCTGGCGGCGAAATCGACCTCTCAAGCAATTACGCCATCCGTGTGGAATACCGGTATTCCGACTACGGCGATCTTGAGTTCCTGGGCGTGAACACTGGGATCGGCGTTAGCCGCAACCAAGGCATTGTGACGCTGCTCGGCAAGTTCTGAGGCGATCCAATTGCCTACAAATTGGGCCTCGCAGTTAATGATCGGTTGCGAGGCCCGTAGGTGTCCTAGCGCCTCTTCAGCCATTTGGACCCGATCAGCGGCCATCGTTATTGCTTCGAGGTTCATCTTTTTAGAATTCCGATCTTTAGATTGCGCTACACCGCCCAATTGAAATTGGGGGAATGTCGCCGCCGTAGTTCGAAAAAAACTCACTCTTTAGGTGGCATGCTCAATAGCCAATCGGGTAGCTTAGTCGGATGCGCTAGGTGAAGTCGCGCGCTTCGCCGCAGGCGTGATCGATTAGAGCGAATTGGAGCATCAGCGATGACTGTTCGGGATCGAACATATCGCAAGTGCAGCCAATGCGGCCAGCGGGTTCATCGCCCCGAGACCAGCTCAATTGCCCGCCCCGGATCGCAACGGGAAGCACAATTCCGTTGGGAATCATCCATGCCATATCGATGCGCCGGGACTCATCGGCGGTTGGCCTTCCATAGCGCTATCCCGAACCGAATCCGCTCGATCAACTAACCTTAAGTTCATGCGCCATCTCAATTAATGTTCTTAGGACTTCCTCATGTTTTTTGATTTCTGGCGCCTTCAATCGGATTGGATAATATCCCCATCGCGTATTATACTCAAGCGTCTCAAGTCCCGCATTCTCAATGATCGCATCGTTTTCTTCTAATTTTGGAATCTTTATCTCCAAAACTAGAAAGTTCTTTTTCGGTCTCATCGAAATGAAGTTATAGGCCTGACCTTGTCTTGATAGTCCAATGTAGAATTTGTTATATTTTAGCTCCAAGGTTGCGTCAAATTCGCGCGCTATGCTTAGGACACTATCAGCAAGCGCGACAGTGGCAGGCGTCCCCTTTACAGTTTCCCAGTATTGCCGATCCGTAGGCGCACTGGCCGCATCTTCATCCTCATCCACCAAGCCTCGCTCAAACTCATCCAGCACCTTTGTGAAAACAAGCGTGGTGTGCTCGCCAACCTCGTAGGCCTGCATCTGAATTGCAATTAGCGGAATCGAGCCATTGAACATGGACACAACATTCAAAAAACGTGAGGTAATATCTTCTGCAATTAGCACCGCGCAATGTTCATATTGTGGATAGCGCCGTCGCTCCAAATCCCAGTATTCGATAGTTCGAATGATGTGTGTTTCATCGGTCGATCCAAGCTGCAATTCGACTTCAAAGCGCTTGTAGGTTTCGGTGTCTTGCAGGAGCAAATCCAATCGCCCCGCTTTCGGCTGGATGCGCTCCCTGTCGCGCAATACCAGACTGCCAAGACCAAGGACCGACGGGTCTTCGGCGATAATGTCCTGCACCCATTTTTCGGAAAGCTGAGGGTGGTTACGAAGCGAAATTAGCTTAGGCTTGGTATAGCCGTTACCCATTACTCAAACTCCCTGAATGGCGGAATACGCGTCATATGTTTTCCTCCAGCAATTTGATTTCAGCTGGGGTGAGATTGAACAGGGCATAGACCTTAGCGTTGATTTCGGTTTCCAGCCGCGAAATTTTGGCGCTGAGCGCGTTAATCTCGGCGCGGGTGGTTGTGATCCAGTCTTCCCATTCGCTGCGCTGCTTAAGCGGCATTTCGGCCTTCAGCGCCTTTTTCACTTCGCGCTGGAATGCTGCGAAGTCAGGTAGGGTCCACCATTCCTTAAGCGAGATTGAAAGCTTGGCGCTGGCCGGACTTGCGGCAAGGTCGGGGATGCGCCGGGTGATTTCCTGCTGGAGCTTGTAACGGCTCTCAGCAGCTTTCTGCGCGGCCTCAGCAAGCAGTGCCACAGCATCACGCTGTTCCTTGGACGCGGGAGGGATCGGCGTGTGGGCCAGCAAGAGGATTGCCGCGTCGGTATCGCTGGCGAGCTTGTTCAGCAGCGACAGGAACCGCGTCGCCTGCATTCGGTCGTTCTCATTCCCGAGGAACAGGTGCGCGAGGTTGTCGAGCACCAGCAGCTTCGCGCCAGTTTCCTCGATCAGCGCCGCTGCCTGGTGATAGAGGTCGGTCGGCTCGACCTCGCCCGCGTGGTCGAAATGGGCGAGCCCATTGTGCAAGACCTGCCGCATCGAAACCACGTGGAGCCTTCCGGCGAGGTCGAGCATCGAAACCCCCAGCCCCGCGCAGATATGGTGCAGCGTCCAGTGCAGCCGCCCCTCGGAGTCCTCCATCCCGATGTAAGCGGCGGGCCCCGGCTCGATCGCCATGCCGAGCACCGTGTCGAGCCGCGCCGCCATGGCCGCCGCGATCATCAGTGAAAGCGTCGTCTTGTTCCCGCCGCCCGGTGCTGTCAGCAGCGTCGTCTCGCAGGCGGGCAACAGGCCCTCGACAATGAACCGCACCGGCAAGGGCTCGACCCCAGCGAGCGCGGCGAGGTCCATGGTGCGCAGCCGCTCGACCTGCTTGGCAGGCGCACCGGCGAGCCGCTGGCCGAGCATCGCGTCGAATTCCTCGTCAGTGTAGTTGCTCATAGGGGGAACTCGTCAGAATTCAGACTGTCCGCTGCCAGCGCCGCGCGCATCAGCGACCGGCAAAGCTGCAAGACCAGGTCGAGCTGCGACTCGGTGACGCCCGCCGCGAAAACCACCGCGCCCGCTATCTCGTGACACTGGCAGGCGCACCAGCTCGCCAGCGCGCTCTCCGATCGCCCGCGCAGCGCCGCCGCCATGTCGCGCGCCTTGTGCAGCCGCACGCGCAGCTCGAGGTCTGCGCCCGCCGAGGTCGGCAAATAGTGCAGCACGGATCTAGCCTCGATCGGAAGGGAACCCGCGTGAGCCGTCATCGCATCCACCACGGCTTGAAGGCGTGCTCGGCGAGCTTGCGCTGCATCGCGGGATTGCTGGCGAGCACGGCGCGCACCGGCTTAGGTCTCGGGCGCGGCGCGGGCGCGGGTTGAGCAGGGCGCACAGCTCGCCGGTCAACCCGCGAAGCATCGCCGCGCCCGCCTAGGCTGAGCCAATTCCAACCCCGCGAAGGTGCGACAAGATGCGTCACGGTTTACAGCACCGTGTAAACCGCTCACCATACTTCGAGCTAAGTGCTTGAAAAATGGTAGCGGAGGAGGGACTCGAACCCCCGACACGCGGATTATGATTCCGCTGCTCTAACCGGCTGAGCTACTCCGCCCCAAGGGCATCCGGCGGCGTTCTTCGGCCGGATTCGGCGCCGGGTGTCGGCCCGGGCGAGGCGGGCACTTAGGGCGGGCGCGTTGCCGGGTCAAGCCCTGTTGGCGCGCTTGGCTCAGAGCCGTTCGCGGCCCCGGAAAGCGCATGTCTTCACCTGCTCCCATGGCCCGCCGCGATAGTGCCACAGCTCCAGCGCGGGGAAAGCGAACCGCCCCTTGGCAATCCATGCGGCAAGGTCAGGCGCCAGCGCCGCCTGAAGCGCCCGCGCCTCGTCCTTGGTGACCTTGTTCTGGATCGTGATGTGCGGGCGCGGCTCGTGGAGGTCCTGGGACGTCAGGCTGCCATGGAAATGGTCGGCAATAAGCGCCCGCAGATCAAGCAGCTGCGGCGCTTCCAACGCGATGGCAGTGCCCTTGCCGAGATCCATCACGCCTTTCACCGCACCCTCAGGAGCGGCGAATTCGCGCGCCACCTTGGGCAGAAAGTCGCGGAGTTCCTCCAGCAGCGATGGAGCGAAGGCATGGAACAGAGTGACGTGGGCGTGGAGGTGGTTCTTTTCCGCCGGATAATGCGCCCGCCGCAGCCCTTCGGCAAAGCCTGCCAAATCGGGCGGGAGGGCTGCGGTCAGGATGAACGGATGCGGCACCGGGTGGGTCTGCGACGCTAGCGAGCCCGGATCAAGTCCGGGATGGCAGGTGGGTTGTCACATCTCGCCCCGCTCACGGCGGATGGCGTACCACTTGGCGACGTTGGCATTGTGTTCAGCCAAGGTGCTGGCGAACCAATGCCCGCCCGTCCCGTCGGCAACCATGAACAGCGCGGCCGTCTTCTCGGGGTTCAGCACCGCCGCAATACTGGCGCGGCCCGGGTTGGTGATCGGCCCTTCGGGAAGCCCGGTGCGCGTGTAGGTGTTGTAGCCATTGACCGCGCTAATCTCGGACTGCTTGATCCGGCGTCCGAGCGGCTTTCCCTTGGTGATAGGGTAGATGATCGTCGGATCGGCTTGCAGTTTCATCCCGGTGCGCACGCGGTTGGAGTAGAGCCCCGCCACCATGCGGCGTTCTTCGGGCTTGCCGGTTTCCTTTTCGACGATCGAGGCGAGGATCAGCGCATCACGCATTGTGTCGACCGCGATACCGGGCGCGCGTTTGCTCCATTCTTCGGCCAGCGCCTTGTCCATCGCGGCCTGCATCTGCTCGACAAGGGCTTTGCGGGACTGGCCGCGTTCGAAGGCATAGGTATCGGGCAGGATCGAGCCTTCGGGCGGCACCCCGACCTCACCGGTGAGCAGCTCTTCGGCCATTAGCCGTTCCCACACGAGGATCGAAGGCATGCCTTCGGGTACGGTGACGAACCGGCGGATCACATCGCCCGATTGAAACGCGGCGAGGATGTCTCCCTGGCTCATGTCCGGGGTCAACAGGAACTCGCCCGCCTGGATCGGCGTATCCGAACCAAAGATGCGCGCTTGCAGGACAAAGCCCGAAGCCGAGGAGATCAGCCCCTCGGCTTCCAGCTTGTCCGCGACCGACGCCACCGAAGCCCCCGCAGGGATGGTGAAGCTGGTCTCCTTGGAAATCGTCGCCGAGCCCAGAAAGACCCACGCCAGCACCACGGCGGCAAGGATGGCCCCGAGGCCCGCCAGGGCAAGCCGCAGCATCCTCACCGGATCAGTCGACCTTTTGCATGATGAGCGACGCGTTGGTGCCGCCAAAGCCAAAGCTGTTGTTCAGCACGGCGCGCACTTCTCGCTTCTTCGCCACCAGCGGCACTAGGTCGATGCCCTCGGTGCCGTCGTCCGGGTCGTGCAGGTTGAGCGTCGGTGGGACAATCTGGTCGCGCATCGCGAGGATGCAGAAGATCGCCTCCACTGCGCCCGCGCCGCCGAGCAGGTGGCCGATCGCGCTCTTGGTCGAGGACATCGACGCGCCGGACAGCCCCTCGCCCAGCACGCGCTTGATCGCGGCGAGTTCGATGGTGTCGGCCATGGTCGAGGTGCCGTGGGCGTTGATGTAGTCGATGTCGCCCGGCCCAAGGCCCGCCTTCTTGAGCGCCATCCGCATCGCCAATTCAGCGCCCTTGCCTTCCGGGTGCGGGGCGGTGACGTGATAGGCATCGCCCGAGAGGCCATAGCCGGTGACTTCGGCATAGATCTTGGCGCCGCGTGCCTTGGCGCGTTCATATTCCTCGAGCACCACCACGCCCGCGCCCTCGCCCATGACGAAGCCGTCACGGTTGCGGTCATAGGGGCGGCTCGCCTCGGTCGGGCGGTCGTTCATGCTCATGTTGAGGGCCCGTGCCTGGGCGAAACCGGCGATGCCGAGCGGGTTGACGGTCGATTCCGCCCCGCCCGCCAGCATGATGTCCGCATCATCCATCGCGATCATCCGCGCCGCATCGCCAATCGAGTGCGCGCCGGTGGAGCACGCAGTCACGACCGCGTGGTTCGGGCCCATGAAACCGTACTTGATCTGCACCTGACCGGTGATGAGATTGATCAACCGCCCGTGTACGAAGTGTGGACTGACCCGCGACGGGCCGCGTTCGTGGAGGTTGACGCTCTCGATCTCGATCCCCGGCAAACCGCCGATACCCGAACCGATCGAGCAGCCGGTGCGCTCCTTCTCGGCCTGGGTCATTTCGGTAAGGCCAGCGTCCTCGAGCGCCTGACCCGCCGCATCAATGCCATAGATGATGAAGGGATCGACCTGACGCTGGACTTTGTGATCCACCCGCTTGTCAGGGTCGAAGCCCCAGGGGTGATCCTTGCCCTTCACCTCGCAGGCAATGGTGCACTTCTGGTTCGAGGCATCGAACCGGGTGATCTGGCCCGCCCCGCTCTTCCCCGCAATCAGGTTCGCCCATGTCGTTTCGACATCGGCTCCCAGCGGGGTGACGAGGCCAAGCCCGGTAACAACCACACGGCGCATTCGCGTTCTCCGATAAAGGGGTTGGCTCGCAAAAAGACAACAGGCCCAACCCGCCTAGGGCTGAGCCTGTCTAAGCCCTGATCCGCGCTCCGGCAAATGGGTTGCCGGATAAATGCCCCGCCTTTTGCCGAACAGGCAAGCGGCTGGCCAGCACGGACACCGGGGCGTCCCCGGGGGTGTTAGCCCCCGATGCTTAGCCCTTGTGCTCTTCGATGTACTTGGTCGCGTCGCCGACGGTGGTGATCTTCTCGGCCGCATCGTCGGGGATTTCGACACCGAATTCCTCTTCGAAGGCCATCACCAATTCGACGATGTCGAGGCTGTCCGCACCGAGATCATCGATGAAGCTCGCATCCTGAGTGACCTTGTCAGCTTCCACGCCGAGATGCTCGACGACAATCTTGGCCACCCGGTCGGCAGTATCGCTCATGGTATTCCCTCTTGAACTGGGGTTAGTATAAGTCGCCCCGCCCTAATGAACGGCGCGGACAAGCGCAAGTGGGGATGACAGTCAGCGTGACAGCGCGCTTTCCTGCAATTGCCGCTGGGTCTCGGCGCGCAGACGCGAAGCGATGCGGGCGAGGCCCTCGCGCGGTTCTGCCTTGCGCGGACTGATCGCCAGTGCCTCATCATAGAGCTGGGTTGCCTCCTCCAACGCGCCGAGACGTTCCAGGCACAGGCCGATATTGAACAGGATCGTGACGGAGCCGGGGTTATTCGCCCGCAAGTCCCCGAAGGCTGCGCAGGCTTCGGACACATCGGTCTTGGTCAGGCGCAGCGCGGTGCGGAAGGCTGCCTGATCCGGCTTGCTCATGCCATCGCGGCTTTCCAGCACCCGGATGTCCTCGTCGCGGAATTCGGGGGCGAGATCGCGGCGCACCGCACTGGCGAAACCGCGCGCCAGTTCCTCCACCATCGAGTCGACCGACGGCGTTACTTCCTCGTCCTTGCAGAAGCGGCGGCTGGTGGTGACCACGTCGCCCTTGGCATAGAGCAGCTCGCCTTCGCGCGACACCAGTCGGAGCTCGGGGCGCAGCGTCACATTACGGGCGCGGCAGGGCACATTGACCTTCTTCTTTGCGGTACAGGTGCCGCGATCATCCTTGGTGACGCATTCCTCCACCTCTTTGGTGCCGCTGTCGGTATCGCGCCATTCGACCTCGGCGATACCGCGCATCACCGCGTCCGCCCCGCCGCGATAGGCGGCCGGATCAGCATCGCGGTCATAGGTGTAGGTGGATCCGCGTGGAGGCTCTGCGAAGGTGAGATCGAACCACGGACGCCCCTCGATCACCGCCCCGCGCAGCGCCGTGTCGATCGCAAAGGCGAGCCGTTCACCGCCCCTCCCGGCAAAGCCCGCAATCGCGATCGAGCGCGCGCGCGATGGCGCATCGGTCCCTGCCGCATAGATCCCCGCGACAGGGATCGTTTCGGCTTGCGCCGCCCCAGCGCAAAGCAGCGCACTTGCCCCGATCATCAATGCCAGCCGCATCACCCTTCCCCCTTATCCGACCCAACCCGCGCGGAAACCTTGCAGGATTTGCCCGCGCAAACAAGCCGCCGTGCGAGAACCTTGCCAGCCGCTGCGCCGCCGTGCGAAGGCCGGTTCATCATGCTGACCTTCTGCTCTCCCGCCCAGAACGCCCACGCGCCTCTTGTCGAGCTCGTCAACGGACAGGCGGAAGCGCACGCCGAAACCCCGGCGCGGCTTGCGAACATGCTGGCGGCGATGGGCCCCATGTGCGCGCCCGCCGATCACGGGATGGAGGCGATCCTCGCCGTGCACGATGCGGATTACGTCGCTTTTCTCCAATCCGCCCACGCAGCCTGGCTGGCGGCGGGACGCGAGGGCGATGCCATCGGCTATGCCTTCCCCGTGCGCGGACGGCGGCCGCTGGCGCTGGAGCGGATCGACGGCAGGCTCGGTCAATACAGCTTCGACACCGTAACGCCGATTGCGGCGGGCACGTGGGAGGCAGCTTACGGCGCGGCGCAATCGGCTTTGGGAGCGCTGGAAGCGGTGGCGAGCGGCGAGACGCGGCAGGCCTTCGCCCTGTGCCGCCCGCCCGGGCATCACGCGGGGGCGGACTATTTCGGCGGCTATTGCTACCTCAACAACGCCGCCATCGCCGCGCGGGCGGCGGCGGCGCGAGGGATGGGACCGGTTGCGGTGCTCGATGTCGATTACCATCACGGCAATGGCACGCAGGACATTTTCTACGCGGACGGAAGCGTGTTCTTTGCCTCGATCCACGCCGATCCGCGCACCGATTTCCCCTATTTCTGGGGCCACGCCGAGGAACACGGCACAGATGAGGGCGAAGGAGCGAACCTCAATCTGCCGCTCCCGCGCGGGACGGGCTGGGCGACCTATCAAGACGCGCTCGGCAAGGCGCTGGACGCGGTCACGCGGTTCGGCGCGAGAACGCTCATCGTCAGTTACGGTGCGGACACCTTTGCCGAAGACCCGATTGCGCAGTTCGCCCTGACGACCGACGACATGCACCGGATGGGCGCGCGGATCGGCGCGCTCGGCCTGCCTACCGTCACGGTGATGGAAGGCGGTTACAACGTCGCGGCACTGGGCCGCAACGTTGCCGCTTTCATCGCTGGGCTGGAGAGCGCCTAGCCAGCGGTCGGCTTCGCCTGCGGTTCAACCACACGCAGGTGCAGCTCCCGAAGCGCGCGCGGCTCCGCCGGGCTCGGCGCGCCCATGAGGAGGTCTTCGGCGCGCTGGTTCATCGGGAAGAGCGAGATTTCGCGCAGGTTCTTCGCGCCGCACAGCAGCATGATGATCCGGTCGACGCCCGCGGCCATCCCCCCGTGCGGCGGCGCACCGTACTGGAAGGCGCGGTACATCCCGCCGAAGCGTTCCTCGACGTCCGCCTTCGAAAGGCCGACCAGCTCGAACGCCTTGACCATCGTTTCCGGCATGTGGTTGCGGATTGAGCCCGAGGCGATTTCGAAGCCGTTGCAGACCAGATCGTACTGGAAGGCCTTGATCGTCAGCGGGTCCTGCCCGTTCAGCGCCTCAATCCCGCCCTGCGGCATGGAGAAGGGGTTGTGGCTGAAATCGACCTTCTTCTCGTCCTCGTTCCATTCGTAGAACGGGAAATCGACGATCCAGCACAACGCGAAGCGGCTTTCGTCGATGAGGCCCAGCTCTTCACCCACCCGGATCCGCGCCGCGCCCGCCAGCTTGGCGGCATCGGCTTCCTTGCCCGCGGCGAAGAACAGCCCGTCATTCTCGCCAAGGCCCAATTCGGCGTAGAGTTCAGCCATGCGCTCGAGCCCGTGGTTCTTGGCGATCGGGCCGCCGAATTCCCCGCCCTTGCGGGTCACGTAGCCAAGGCCCGCATAGCCTTCCTTGCGCGCCCAATCGTTCATGTCGTCGAAGAACTTGCGGCTCTTCTCGTGCGTGGCGGGCGCGGGGATCGCGCGGACCACGCCGCCGCCGCCCACGATTTTCTCGAACAGGCCGAAGCCCGACTGCGTGAAGTGGTGCGAGACGTCCGAGATGATCAGCGGGTTGCGCAGATCGGGCTTGTCGCTGCCATACTTGAGGATCGCTTCGTCGTAGGGGATGCGCGGAAATTCACCGGCGGGGGTGACGCTCTTGTCGCCCGCAAAGGCGGCGAAAGTGCCCTGAATCACGGGCTCCATCGTCTCCCACACTTCTTCCTGGGTGACGAAGCTCATTTCAAGGTCGAGCTGGTAGAACTCGCCCGGCAGACGGTCGGCGCGCGGGTCTTCGTCGCGGAAGCAGGGGGCGATCTGGAAATAGCGGTCGAAGCCCGCGACCATCAGCAACTGCTTGTACTGCTGCGGCGCCTGCGGAAGCGCGTAGAACTTGCCCGCATGGATGCGGCTCGGCACGAGGAAGTCGCGCGCACCTTCCGGCGAGGAGGCCGTCAGGATCGGGGTCGAAAACTCGTTGAACCCGGCCGCGTTCATCCGCTGGCGCATATCGGCGATCACCGCCACGCGGGTCATGATGTTCTTGTGCAGCGTCTCGCGCCGCAGATCGAGGAAGCGGTACTTGAGCCGGATGTCCTCGGGATAAGGCTGTTCGTCCGCCACGGGCAAAGGCAGTTCTTCCGCCGTGCTCAGCACGGTGATTTGCCGGGCATAAACCTCGACCTCCCCCGTCGCGAGGCGCGGGTTCACCGTCTCGGCTGAGCGCGCCTTGACGTTCCCTTCGATGGTGATGACCGATTCCACCCGCAGCCGGTCCAGCACCGCCAGCGCGGGCGAATCTGCATCGGCGACAATCTGGGTGATGCCGTAATGATCGCGCAGATCGACGAACAGCAGCCCCCCGAAATCGCGCTTGCGATGCACCCAGCCCGACAGGCGGACGGTCTCGCCGACATGAGCGGAGGTAAGCTGTGCGCAGGTATGCGTGCGATAGGGGTGCATTTTTTGATTGTCCGACACTGTAAGGATTGCGAAGGCGCGCCTCTAAGCGAGCGGGCGGCACAAATCCAGTGGGGGATGCATAGGCAAACGAGGCCAGCCGCGCCCACCGCGATCTGTGGGCATCACCGCCCCGCCTCTAAACTCTTTTCCATTTTGACTGTATCAGAGTAAGCGCGCTGCGGGTTTGGCAGCGTCCAATGTGATGGGGCACGACCCCGAGGGCGGCACTCCGCTCGCTAAACGCGAAAAGATGACATGAAAATCCATCCGCTGATTACCACCACCGAGGCCCTCTCCAACCTCTGCGACCGTCTCGCCAAGTCCGATTTCGTCGCGGTCGACACCGAATTCATGCGCGAGAACACCTATTGGCCCGAACTGTGCTTGGTGCAGATCGCCAACACCGAAGAAGCCGCCGCGATCGATCCGATGGCGCCGGGCATCGATCTGAAGCCGCTGCTAGATCTGATGTGCGACAATGAAGACGTGCTCAAGGTCTTCCACGCCGGGTCGCAGGATGTCGAGATCATCGTCAACCTGACGCAACGGACCCCGCATCCGATCTTCGACACCCAGATCGCGATGATGGCGATCAGCCAGTCGGAACAGATCGG
This sequence comes from Erythrobacter sp. W302b, assembly GCF_046452395.1. NCBI lineage: Bacteria > Pseudomonadati > Pseudomonadota > Alphaproteobacteria > Sphingomonadales > Erythrobacteraceae > Erythrobacter > Erythrobacter sp. W302b. Next base: position 1,575,449 of record NZ_JBKFDH010000001.1, read on the forward strand.
TTATGCCAATCTGGTCGAAACCTGGATGGGCCTCACCATCGACAAGGGCGCGCGCTTTACCGACTGGAGCCGCCGCCCGCTCAGCGACCGCCAGATCGAATATGCCATCGGCGACGTAACGCACCTCGCCACGATTTTCCCGCGCATTCTCAAGAAGCTGATCAAGACCGGACGCGGGCTGTGGCTGGATGCCGAGATGGAAAAGCTCGCCGATCCTGCGAACTACATCACCGATCCGGGTCAGGCCTGGAAGCGCATTCGCCAGCCGGGCCGCAATCCGCAGGTGCTGGGCCGGATGAAGGCGCTCGCCGGGTGGCGCGAGGCCGAGGCGCAGCACAAGAATATTCCGCGCGGCCGGATCATGCGCGACGAAACCCTCGCCGATATCGCCAGCCACCCGCCCAAAGCGCAGGCCGATCTGGCCAAGGTGCGCGGGCTTTCGGCGGCATGGAAGGACAATGACATCGGCAAGCGGCTGATGAAGGTGCTGGCCGAGGCCGAGCCCCTGCCCAAGGATGAAATGCCCGAGAAGATCAAGCAGGGCGCGCCGCTGGGCAAGGAAGGGGCGCTGGTCGCCGACCTGCTCAAGCTGCTGCTGAAGATTCGTGCCCGCGAAATCGACGTCGCCCCGCGCCTGCTCACCCGCGCCGACGAGATGGAAGCGCTGGCCGCCGGCGCGCGTGACCTGCCGGTGCTGCAAGGCTGGCGGTTCGAGGTGTTCGGCAAGGACGCGCTCGATCTGGTTGAAGGCAAGCTCGCCTTCGCGGTCGAGAAGGGGCGGCTAAAGATGACCCATATCGACGATGTGGTGGTGGCCGAGGCCCCGGACACGCTGGCGGCGGAATAGGTCATGATTCCGTTCGCCCTGAGCTTGTCGAAGGGCCGTCTTTCCCTTCCAGAGAAAAGTGCAGGGCTTCGACAAGCTCAGCCCGAACGGGTATTGTTGCGCAAGTGAGCACCTACCTCCCCACCATCAAGCAGCTGCAATATCTCGTGGCGCTTCACGAACACGGGCATTTCGGCAAAGCGGCCGATGCCAGCTTCGTGTCGCAATCGACACTGTCGGCAGGCCTGCGCGAACTGGAATCGCTGCTGGGCGTGACGCTGGTGGAGCGCTCGCGCCGCGTGGTGCGCTTTACCGCGCTGGGCGAGCAAGTGGTGGCCAAGGCCAACCGCCTGCTGCGCGAAGCCGAGGAGCTGGCCGATCTGGTGCAGGCTTCCGGCAAGCCGCTCTCGGGCGAGCTGCGGATGAGCGTGATCCCCACCATCGCCCCCTTCCTCCTCCCCCGGATGCTCCCGCGCCTGAAGGGCGAACGGCCCGACCTCAAGCTGCTGCTGCGCGAGGAGACGAGCCACGACGCGCTCGAATCGCTCAACCACGGACGGGTCGATTGCGTGCTGCTGGCCCTGCCCTTCGACACGGGCGATGCCGCCATCGCCCACATCACCGACGACCGTCTGTTTGTCGCCTTCCCGAAAGACGACCCGCGCGATCCGCCGGCCAGCATCAAGCCGGACATGATCGACCAGGGCCGCCTCCTGCTGCTGGAAGACGGGCACTGCCTGCGCGATCACGCGCTCGCTGCCTGCAACCGCGCTGAACTGCGCGCCAGCGCGGCAATGATCGGCACAAGTCTGCACACGCTCGTACAACTGGTCGACAACGACCTTGGTTTGACCATGCTACCGGAGATGGCGTTGAAAGCGGGTATTCTTGCCGGAACGCAGGTGGTCGCGCGGCCCGTCGACAGCCCCACCGCCAAACGCGAGATCGTGCTCGCCTGGCGCAAGAATTCCCCGCGCGAGAGCGATTTCCAACTGCTGGCCGAGGAGCTGCGGGCAGGATAGGACGCGCCAAGGGAGGGGCACCGCGATGGACAAAAGAGATGGCTATCTGGCCGGAGTGATTGCCGGAGCAAGCATGCTGGTTTCGCAATATGCCTTCGATATTGATTTTGGCCCGTTCATCTGGGGGATCGCCTTGATGACGCTGGGCTTTGCCGTCGCCTATATCGTCACGCCGAAAGACTCAGCGCCTTCGGACGATTGATCGGAAGCCGCCTCAGCACTCCACCAGCGCGAGGCTGATCGCAAGGCTTGCTCCAATAGCGAGGCGCAAACGGCACGGGCGGGACTTGCGGAGCCGGGAGCGAGTGGCCTCGGCCTCGGCGGCGGCGAGGCCCATCATGCGGTTTGCCTCGCGGTGCTCGAAATCATCGACGATGCCGTGGACATCGTCCGCCAGCAGCTCGGCGTCGCCGATCAGCGCGGAAGCGCGGGCGTAATCTCCGCGCGCAATCGCCTCGCGCGCCTCGCGTTGCAGCTGGCGGGCGTGGTCTGCCAATTGTCCGACAAATGCGCCTTCTCCGCGCGTCGAATCCGGTCCCATACAGGTGACTTAGCGCACACAACCCCACCGATTCCAGTGCGAAAGGCGCAAGTCAGTCCATATGCTTGAGGCCGACCCGCAGGTAATCCCAGCCGGTGATGCAGGTCAGCACGGCGGCAGTCCACAGGCTGACGAGGCCGACCAGATGCACCCAGCTTTCGCCAATCGATCCGCAGCCTTCGAACACCGATTGGCACGGTGGCCCGTGCACCGCCCCGCCCAGGATCAGCGCGCCCAATGCCACAAGCTGGAAGGTCGTCTTCCACTTGGCAAGCTTGGAGACCGGCATCGAGACCTGAAGCCCGCCGAGGAACTCGCGCAGGCCCGAAACCGCGATCTCGCGAATGAGAATGATCAGTCCGGCGATCACATGGACATCGCCGGCATAGGGCCCGCGCAGATATCCTTGCGCGGTCAGGACCAGGATGACGGCGGCCACCATGATCTTGTCCGCGATCGGATCCAGGAAGGTGCCCATCTTCGATACTGTGCCCTGCGCGCGGGCAAGATAGCCATCGAGGTAATCGGTCAGTGCGATAACGCAGTACAACCCGAAGCCGATCAGATAGCCCAGCCGCCATTCCGGCCACCACAGGAAGAACGCCAGCAACGGCACCGCAAAGATGCGCGAGAGCGTGAGGATATTGGGAAGGCTCGACATGATTGTTCCCTGCTCTAGCGCGGCACGAACTGCTGCAAAACCCCTCGTCCTGACTTCCCCCACATTGATGCGGTCAGGCGCGCGCTCCCCTTGCGCTCTTGTGAAAGCCTGCACGCCCGCTATGTCGCGGTAACTCACAGGGAAGCGCCAGCGTAACCATCGCATGACCACATCGACACACCTGATGCGCCAGCGGCGATTCTTGCCGCTGTTCCTGACCCAGTTGCTCAATGCGCTGAACGACAATCTCTACAAGAACGCGATGGTGCTGTTCGTGGTCTATTCGGTCTACGATTCGCCCGAAATGGAGACCCTGATCAGCGGCGTCGCCACCGCGCTGTTCGTGCTGCCCTTCGTGCTGTTCTCGGCCACTGCGGGCCAGCTCGCCGACATGCGCGACAAGACCAAGATCATCCGCTGGATCAAGTTTGCCGAAATCCTCATCATGAGCGTCGGCGCCACCGGCCTTCTGCTGGCGTCGCGCGGAATGCAGATCGAAAGCCTTGCGATCCCGCTGATGTTCGTCGCGCTGTTCGCGATGGGGGTGCATTCGACCTTCTTCGGCCCGATCAAGTACGCGATCCTGCCGCAGCACCTCCACAAGGATGAAGTGCTCGCAGGCACCGGTCTGGTGGAGGCCGGAACCTACGTCGCGATCCTTGTCGGCATGATGCTGGGCGGCGCCATGCCGATCATGTATTCGATTGTGGGTGTGATCGTGATTGCGGTGATCGGCTATGTCACCTGCCGCTGGGTGCCGCCCGCCCCTGCACAAAGCGACGAGAATACCGTCGACTGGAACCCGATCCGAGCCTCGCGCGATCTGATCGCCTTTTCGATGGGCAATCTGGAACTGCGCTATTCGGTGCTGGCGATCAGCTACTTCTGGGCGATTGCCGCGATCCTTTCGGTGCAATTCATCCCGCTCGCCAAGAACGTGCTGCTGGCGGACAAGCAAGTCGCCGCGGTGCTGCTGGTGGCATTCTCGGCCGGGATTGCAATCGGTTCGGTGTCGATCAATGCGCTGCTCAAAGGCGATATCTCGGCCCGCTACTCCGCGCGCTCGGTGCTGGTGCTGGGCGTCTTGCTGATCGCCTTTTACGGCGTATGCCGGATGTGGAACCTTCAACCGGAAGATGAACTGTTCACCGTGTGGGAGTTCCTGGCTCAGCCGCTGGCGCTGGTGCTGACGTTCAATCTGCTGCTGATTGCGGTGGCAGGCGGGATGTTCGTGGTGCCGCTGTATGCCTTTCTCACCACACGGGTCGACAAGTCGGAGGCCTCACGCTCGGTCGCGGCCAACAACTTCATTTCCTCGATCTTCATGGTGATCGGCGCCGGGCTTGCCGGCGCGCTCGGGTTCTTCGGCATTCCGTTGCAGGAACAATTGCTGCTCAGCCTGATCCTGTGCGTGTTCTCGGCCCAGCTTGCGCGCAAGCTGCACGCCACCGAAGCGCTGCGTGACGCGGACAGCGCGCCGCTCAGACAATAAAGGCGAAAATCGCGAGCGTCATGGCCACGTAAGTGCTGGCAACGCCGCGCACGTCGGCCACGGTGAGCCGCCAGAGACCCTCGGCCGGGATCGGGATCAGATCGCGCTTCACATGCGGCGGCAGGCTCGCCCGGAACCAGTGGCGGGCGGTCTCGTCTGTGAGAACCAGGCTGCGGCGCATGTACGACTCTCCTGTGGCAGGGCCGCCAGTCTTAAGACTTTCTTAACCATTGGAAACGGTTTGCGACGAAGCTGTCGCAAGCTGGGACAGGCTGTGATGGGGGCAATCCGGGCTCGGCGGATTTGCACCGCTCCGCCCACACCGGTAGAGGCCGCCGAAGACGACGGGAGACTTTTCGATGCCTGATTCCACGCGCGCCGCGGCCACCAGAAGCGCGGCTGCCCTGCTGGTCGATTGCCTTGCAGCACAGGGCTGCGAGCGGATCTTCACCGTGCCGGGCGAAAGCTTCCTCGCGGTGCTGGATGCCCTGCCCGACCGGCCCGAGATCGACGTGGTCACCTGTCGGCAGGAAGGCGGGGTCACCTTCATGGCCTGCGCCGATGGCACGATGAACGCGGCCGGATCAGGCCGCCCCGGCGTCGCCTTTGTCACGCGGGGCCCGGGCGCGACCAATGCCAGCATCGGCGTCCATGTCGCGCATCAGGATTCGCAGCCGATGATCCTGTTCGTCGGCGATGTCGCGCGCAACATGCAGGGGCGCGAGGGCTTTCAGGAGGTCGATTTCACCGCCTTCTTCGCGCCGATCTGCAAATGGGCCGCGCGGATCGATGATCCGGCCCGCATCCCCGAATACATTGCCCGCGCCTATTCGGTCGCGATCAATGGGCGGCCCGGCCCGGTGGTGCTCGCCCTGCCCGAGGATATGCTGGTGGAGCAGGTGCCCGCCAGCCTCCAGCCCCGCCCCTTCGTCACCCGCACCGCGCAGGCCGCCTGCCCGGATGCGATGCAGGCGCTGTTCGACATGATCGCGGACGCGGCGAGTCCGATCGCGATCATCGGCGGCGCGGGCTGGAACGCCAAGGCGCGAGAATATTTTCAGCAATTCGCCGAACGCATCGGGCTTCCCGTGGCGACGGCCTTCCGCCGTCAGGACGCGATTGCGCCCGACAGCCCGGTCTATGCCGGGAACCTGGGCTACGGCCCCGGCCCCAAGCTGGTCGAGCGGGTCAGGAACGCCGACCTCATCATTGCGGTTGGGGCACGGCTGGGGGAGGCGACGACCGATGGTTACGAGGTCCCCACGCTCGAACATCCCGGTCAACTGCTGGTCCATATCCACCCCGACCCGGAGGAGCTGGGCCGGGTCTATCGCACCGATCTCGCGCTGTGCTGTTCGGTCGATGAATTCGCCGAATGTGCCGCGCTGTGGGAAGATGCAGCGGTGATCCCCTTCGATGCCGGGGCCGAGGCTCACGCGGAATGGCTCGACTGGTCGACACCCCAGCCGTCGGATGCGTCGATGGACCTGGCTGCCTGCGTCGCCGCGATGCGCGCCGCGCTTCCGGCGGACACGATCATCTGCAACGGCGCGGGCAATTTTGCCGGATGGTGGCACCGCTACTGGCGCTACACCGCCTATCCCGGACAGCTCGCCCCGACCTGCGGGGCGATGGGTTACGGCGTGCCGGCCGCCGTCGCGGCAGCCCTGCGCTTCCCTGACCGCACCGTGGTCGCTGTCGCAGGCGACGGCGATTTCATGATGAATGGCCAGGAACTCGCCACCGCCGCGCAATATGGCGCGAACATGATCGTCGTGGTGGTCGATAACGGCGCTTACGGCACGATCCGGATGCATCAGGAGCGCGAATATCCCGGCCGCGTCTCGGCGACCCAGCTGTCAAACCCCGATTTTGCGATGCTGGGCACGGCCTATGGCGCGTGGAGCGCAAAGGCGACGACGACGGAGGAGTTCATCGCCGCGCTCGATGACGCCAAGGCCCGCAGCGGGCTGCGCCTTATCCACGCCGTGACCGATCTGAACCGGATCGCCGCCAGCGGCGCGACCATCGCCAGCCTGCGGGCGAGAGCCAAAGCCACCGCCTGACACGAAAAGGCCGCCCCGAACGGAGCGGCCTTTCCTTTATCACTGATCAGGCTGAGATCAGATGTCGTCGCCCATGGCGCCCTGGACCTTGCCCTTCACCTTCTGGGCTTCGCCCTTCAGTTCCTGAGCCCTGCCTTCCGCGCGGGTTTCGGGGTTGTTCGACTGCTGCTTGATTTTGCCGATCGCTTCGTTGGCGGTACCCTTGACGGTTTCGGTCAGCTTACCCATAAAATTTCTCCTTTTTTCAATGACTTCAATCGCGTCATGTGAAGGGTAAAGGGAAATCCGGGAGCCATTGTTCCTTTGCCCGCCTCGGCGCGGGTCAAGACGTTGCCTGATTGCGACCACCTGCCGTTTGTGGTGCGATTCTGACGATCAGGCGTGGCCTTGCTCTGGGTCAGCCGCGCGCCATCTCGCAAATCACCTGCCATTCCGCCGGGGTGACGCCGCACACCGACAGGCGCGATTGGCGGATGAGCTGCATTTCGGCGAGCCGCGGTTCGGCCTTGATCGCCAACAGTGTGACGGGATGGGCGAATTTCTCCTTCGCCTTGACCTTCACCGCCGCCCACTTGCCGGTCTCGTCCGTCGGATCGGTGATCCCGGCAACGCTGATCGTGCAGATTCCGACCACTTCCAGCCCTTCGCGCGAGTGGTAGAAAAACGCCTCGTCGCCAACCTGCATCGCGGCCAGATTGTTGCGCGCCTGATAGTTGCGCACGCCATCCCACGTCCCCTCGCCCTCAGCGACAAGGTCGTCCCAACTGTATTTGAACGGTTCGGATTTCATCAGCCAATAGGCCATGGACAGCGCGCTCCCTTGCTTAAACAGCGCCCCCGTAGCCCGCCCACACCCACCTCGCCAAGCCAGTATCCACAGTGTGCAAGTTAACTCGTTCTTTAGCGCAATCTGCGATGAATCGGGCGAAGGCACCGCTGGCGTACCCACCCAGCGACATGCGCGGGACGATTAAGGCAAAGATTTTGAAAGATCACGAGCCCCACAACCCACTGCAAGCGGCTGAGCGCGACATCATCGCGCTGGGAATTGCCGTGGCGGCCATCATCATGCTGGTGGGAACCGGCGGAACCGTGCTGCCCAAAGTCATGGACGCCCTGTTCGGCAATGGTTCGCGTCCGGACGTTCTGCTGGTCAATGCCCTGTTGCTGAACATCGCCCTGATCATCTTCGGCTGGCGGCGTTACCGTGAACTCACCCGTGAAATCGAGGAGCGCCGCCGGGCCGAAGCCCGCGCGCAAATGCTGGCTGCCACCGATCCGCTGACCCAGTGCCTCAACCGCCGCAGCATGCTCGAAGCGACGGAGGAACTGCGGTCGCTCGCGGCCGTTCGCGGTGAGGCGGTCGCCTACTGCATGATGGATCTCGACAACTTCAAGCAGATCAACGACATGCATGGCCATCCCGTGGGCGATGCGGTGCTGGTGATGTTGTGCGAGCGGGTACGCGGAATACTCCCGCGAGACGCGCGGCTGGCGCGGCTCGGCGGGGACGAATTCGCCTTTGTGATGCCCTACCCCGCAGGCCACGCCGACCGGGTCGATGATTTGGTCATCCGCCTGTTCGAAAGCCTTGCCCACCCCTTCCGTCTGCCGACCATTACGGTTGAGCTGACCTTGTCGGTCGGGCTGTCCGCCGATCATGATGCGGACGGCACCATCGGCTTGGTGGTCGATGCGGGTACGCTGATGCAGCGCGCAGACATGGCGCTGTACCATGCAAAGAAGCAGGGCCGGAATCGCTATTTCTGGTTCGAGCCGAGCATGGAAAGCGAGATGCGCTTCCGCAACCAGCTCGAAACCGGCATCCGCCGCGGCCTCGCGCGCGGCGAGTTCGTGCCGTACTACGAGCAGCAGGTCGATGTCGAAACCGGCGCGCTGGTCGGGTTCGAGATGCTTGCGCGCTGGCGTTCCCCGCAGCTTGGCGTGATCAGCCCCGATATCTTCGTGCCCATCGCCGAGGAAATCGGCCTCATCAACGAAATGTCCGAACGCCTGATGGAACAGGCCTTCGCCGATGCGCGCGAATGGGATGACAGTCTGACCCTGTCGATCAACATCTCGCCGGTGCAGCTGCGCGATCCGTGGTTTGCGCAGCGCCTGCTCAAAAAGCTGGTCGCCACAGGCTTCCCCCCGCAGCGGCTCGAAATCGAGATCACTGAAAGCTGCCTGCATGAGAACATCGGTCTGGTGCGCTCGATGATCATGAGCCTGCGCAATCAGGGCGTGCAGATCAGCCTCGACGATTTCGGCACGGGCTATTCGAGCCTGGAACAACTGCGCAATCTGCCGTTCGACCGAATCAAGATCGACCGCAGCTTTGTCAGCGAATTGCGCGAACCGGGCACCCGTTCGCGGATTGTCGAAGCGATCATCTCGCTCGGCCGCGGGCTTGATCTGCCGCTGACGGCGGAAGGTGTCGAGGACGAACAGATTCTCAAGGCTCTGAAATCCATGGGCCGGTTGAAGGCGCAGGGCTATCTCTATGGCCAGCCCGAAGATGCCGAAGCCGTCCGCGCGCGGCTGAAAGCGGTGGGCAAGCTGACTGGCGTCTCCAACCAGACGCCGTCTCTGCCCCGCACCGGCACCGAGGACGGCCCGACCCTCTATCGCATCGCCCGACCCTGAGATCGCGCGCCCTGCCTGCGGGCAGGACTGGACGCGGAGGGCCCGCGTGCATAGATGCGCAGCCGTGACGCAGACGATTGCCTTCATCAAGATGCACGGGCTCGGCAACGACTTCGTCGTGCTCGACGCGCGCATCGCTGCGCTGCCGGCGATGACGCCCGTCGTGGCACGCGCGCTGGGTGACCGGCGCACCGGGATCGGCTTCGATCAGCTGGTGCTGCTGGAGCCGAGCGCGACCCAAGCGTTTCGGATGCGGATCTTCAACTCCGATGGCAGTGAGGTCGAGGCCTGCGGCAATGCCGCGCGGGCCGTGGCGCTGCTGCATGGCGAACCCGTAGTGATCGAGACCGGCGGCGGTCCGATCGCGCTCGAACCGCTCGAAACCGGCGCACGGGTCGATATGGGTCTGCCGCGCTTCGACTGGGACGCGATCCCTCTCGCCTACCCGATGGACACCTTTACCATGCCGGTCGGGTGGGACAGCCTTGAAGCACCGATGGCAGTCAATGTCGGCAATCCCCACGCGATTTTCTTCGTCGATGACGCCGATGCCGTCCCGCTGGCAACGCTTGGCCCTGTGATCGAGCATGACCCGCTGTTTCCCGAACGGGTGAATGTCAACGTCGCGAGTCTTGCGGGGCCAGATCACCTCAAGCTCCGAGTGTGGGAACGTGGCGCTGGCTTGACCCGCGCTTGCGGCACCGGGGCCTGCGCGACGGCGGTCGCGGCGATCCGGCGCGGGCTGGTGGCGAGCCCCGTGCGCGTGACGCTGCCGGGCGGCGACCTTGTGATCGCGTGGGAGCCGGGCGGCTCGATCCTGATGAGCGGCCCAGCAGCAGAAAGCTATCGCGGCACCTTCAACTGGGATGATTACGCCGCAGGAGCCGGGGTTTGAACGCTCCGCAGATTATCTCGCTCGGCTGCCGCATGAACATCGCCGAGAGCGAGCGGATGCGGGCCATGCTGGCGTGCGAAACCGATCTGGTGGTGCTCAATTCCTGCGCCGTCACGGGTGAGGCGCTCAGCCAGACCCGCAAGGCCATCCGCCGCGCGCGGCGCGACCATCCGACAGCGCGGCTGGTGGTAACGGGCTGCGCGGCGGAGATCGACCGCAGCGTGATTGGCGCGATGGACGAGGTTGACGGGCTGGTGGCGAATGCGGCCAAGCTCGATCCGCGGGCGTGGAATGTCGCCGCTGATGCCCCGCCGCTTGCCCCGGCGCGCACGCGCGCTTTCGTGGCGGTGCAAAATGGTTGCGATCACGCCTGCACCTTCTGCGTGATTCCGCAGGGGCGTGGGGTGAGCCGCTCGTCAGGCGTGGCGGAAGTGCTGCGCGAGGTTGAAGCGCATCTTGCTGCTGGGGCAAAGGAGGTGGTGCTCACGGGGGTCGATCTGACCTCGTGGGGCCATGATCTGCCGGGCGAGCCACGCCTTGGAACGTTGGTCGCAGCGATTCTTGCGGCCTTTCCGCGTCTCCCTCGCCTGCGCCTGTCATCGGTGGACGGGATCGAGATTGATGCGGAGTTGTTCGACCTGCTCGCTCACGAGCCCCGGGTGATGCCGCATCTGCACCTCAGCTTGCAGCACGGCGCCGACCTGATCCTCAAACGCATGAAGCGCCGCCATCTGCGCCGCGATGCGGTGGAACTGGTCGGGCGACTGAAGGCGCTGCGCCCGGAGATTGCCGTCGGCGCTGACCTGATCGCCGGCTTCCCGACCGAGACGCAGGCGCAGCACGCCGAAAACCTCAGTATCATCGACGCGCTCGACATCGTCCACGCCCACATCTTCCCCTTTTCCCCCCGCCCCGGCACCCCCGCTGCGCGGATGCCGCAGGTGCCGCGCGAGGTGGTGAAGGCCCGTGCCGCCGAACTGCGCGCCCGCGCCGCCGCGCGCCGCGCGGTCTGGCTCGACAGGTTTGTGGGCGAAACGCTCCCCGTCCTCGCCGAACGCGACGGCACGGGCTATGCCCCCAACTATGCCCGCGTCGCGCTGCCTGACGGGACAGCAGCGGGCGACATCATCGCAGTGAATGTGCGCGAGGTCAGGGAGGGCCTGCTCGGATGAGTGAAACCAGCTGGAGCCAGCGCCTGTTCGGCGGCTTCGCCAAGACATCGGAGCGCCTGACCGCCAACCTTGCCGGGGTGGGCGGCAGCGCGAAGCTTGATGACGCCACGCTCGACGAGGTCGAGGATGCGCTGATCATGTCCGATCTTGGCCCGGCGGCGGCAGCACGGATCCGTGCGCGGCTCTCCGAAAAGCGTTTCGGACTGGAAATCACCACCCGCGAGCTGAAGGAAGCCGTGGCGGAGGAAATCGCGGCGATCCTGCGCCCCGTCGCCAAGCCGCTCGAAATCACCGCCTTCCCGCGCCCGCAGGTAATCCTCGTGATCGGGGTCAACGGCAGCGGCAAGACCACCACCATCGCCAAGCTCGCTCACCTGTTTCAGGAGGACGATTACGGCGTGCTGCTGGCAGCCGGTGACACGTTTCGCGCGGCCGCCATCGGCCAGCTCGCCACATGGGCGGGCCGCATCGGGGTCGATCTGGTACGCGGGCCTGAAGGCGGCGATCCGGCGGCGATCGTGTTCGATGCCGTCAAGCAGGCCACCGACACCGGGATCGACGCGCTGATCGTCGACACCGCAGGCCGCCTCCAGAACAAGAAGGAGCTGATGGAGGAGCTGGCGAAAATCCGCCGCGTCCTCGGCAGGCTCAACCCCGAAGCGCCGCATGATGTGGTGCTGGTGCTCGATGCCACCAACGGCCAGAACGCGCTCGCCCAGATCGACGTGTTCAAGGAAGTCGCGGGCGTCACCGGCCTCATCATGACCAAGCTTGACGGCACCGCCCGCGGCGGCGTTCTGGTCGCGGCGGCGGAGCAATATGGCCTCCCCATCCACGCCATCGGCGTCGGCGAGAGGATGGAGGACCTGCGCCCCTTCGACCCGGACCTTGTGGCGCGCGTGATCGCGGGGGTGGCGTGATGAGCGAGAGCGAAGGGAAGAAGGCCGCCTCAAACTGGCTCAACGTTGCGGTCGATTACGGCCCGCTGGTGGTGTTCCTCGCCGTCTATCGCTGGAGCGCGCCCGATAAGGTGAGTGCAACGGGCGAACTCGGCGCGATCATCAATGGCACCGGCGCGTTCATGGTCGCCGCTGTCATCGCGCTACTGGTATCGAAGTGGCGGCTGGGCAAGGTGTCGCCGATGCTGTGGTTTTCGACCGCACTGATCGTCGGCTTCGGCAGCCTGACGATTGTCTTCGGCGATCCGACCTTCGTGCAGATCAAGCCGACGATCATCTATGCGACCTTTGGCGCGGTTCTGCTCGCCGGCTATTTTGCCGGGCGAGCGATGCTCAAGATCCTGCTCGAAGCCGCCTTCGAAGGCCTGTCGGACGCAGGCTGGCTCAAGTTGTCGCGCAATTGGGGGGTGTTTTTCCTGGTGCTGGCGGGGCTCAATGAAGTCCTGCGTGCGCAGATGGATTTCGAAGGCTGGCTGTGGGCCAAGCTGTGGGTGTTCCTGCCGCTGACCTTCCTGTTCACCTTCAGCCAGATCCCGATGCTGCTGAAGCACGGGCTCAGCTTTGAGGACCGCGACGAACCGCTGAAGGACGAACCGCCGACGGGAGGCTGATCAGGGCTTCACCTGTGACAGGGCAATCCGGTTGCCCTCGCTATCCTCGATTTCGGCAACGAAGCCCGCCGCGCCGATATCCTTCTTGGGATAGAGTACCTTTGATCCGCGGGCCGTCGCCCGCGCGATCACCGCGTCGATATCGGGCACATCGAAATAGATCACGGGCCCATTATGCGACGGGCGGTACACGTCGCCCTTGGCCAAGGCTCCGCTTGCACCGGGCGCATCATCTGCGCGCGGGAAGAAGGCCATATCATAGCCGTCCACCTCTTCGCGGGTCAGGCGGTAGCCGAACACATCACCGTAGAAGGCGATGGCGCGGTCCATGTCGGTGACAGGGATCTCGAAATGAAAGACCGGGTTCGTCACCTCTGCCTGCTCCTCGACGGGCGCCTGCGCTTCGTCAGCCGCCTCTCGCGCACAGGCCGATGCCAACAGGCAAACCGGCGCAAGCGCGAGAGCGAGCGCGCGCAAGGTCAGATTTCCACCTGGCTCCCCAGCTCCACCACGCGGTTGGTGGGCAGCCGGAAGAACTCCATCGCGCTCGCCGCGTTACGCAGCATCCAGGCGAACAGCTTCTCGCGCCAGATCGCCATGCCCGGCTTGGCCGATGCGAGCAGGGTCTGGCGAGAGAGGAAGAAGCTGGTGTGCATCATGTCGAACGGCGCGCCGCACAGGTCGAGCGTGCGCAGCAGCGCGGGCACATCGGTTTCTTCAAGGAAGCCGCAGCGGATCGTGACGCGGTAGAAGCCGTTGCCCAGATCCTTGCAGGAATAGCGTTCGATGGAATCGAGATAGGGCACATCCTGCACCGCCACAGTCAGGATCAGGATGCGTTCGTGCAGCACCTTGTTGTGCTTGATATTGTGCAGCAGCGCCGATGGTACGCCGGTGTTGGTCGAAGCCATGAACACCGCTGTCCCCGGCACGCGGGTCGCGCTGTTCTGCGCGCTCTTGGCGAAGATCTCGATCGGCAGCGCGCTTTCGGACATGCTGGCCCGCATCAGCTCACGCCCGCGCGACCATGTGGTGAGCAGGGTGAAGATCACAAAGCCAATCAGCAGCGGCACCCAGCCGCCCTGCGGCACCTTGATCAGATTGGCTCCGAAATAGGCAATGTCGACAATCAGGAATGCCGCGACCAGCGGCAGCGCCTTCCACACCGGCCAGCGCCATAGCGAGAAAAGCACGGCCGCCAGCAGCAGGGTGTCGATGAACATCGCGCCGGTCACCGCGATGCCATAGGCCGCGGCAAGGTTGGTCGAAGACTGGAAGAACAGCACCAGCAGGATCACCATCACCATCAGACCCCAGTTGATCGTGGGGATGTAGATTTGTCCCGCAGCCGAAGCGCTGGTGTGGCGAATTTCCATGCGCGGGATGAAGCCAAGCTGGATCGCCTGCTGGGTCAGGCTGAAGGCACCCGAAATCACCGCCTGGCTGGCGATGATCGTGGCGAGCAGCGCGAGGATGATCACGGGGACGCGCACCAGGTCCGGGATCATCAGGAAGAACGGATCCTTCACGAGCGCAGCCGCAGCCGCGGGCGAACTGGCCGAAAGGATCATCGCGCCCTGCCCCATGTAATTGAGCATCAGCGCCGGAAACACGAAGGTCAGCCACGACAGCCCGATCGGCTTGCGCCCGAAATGGCCCATATCGGCGTAAAGCGCCTCAGCCCCGGTCACCGCCAGCACCACGCTGCCCAGCGCTACAAAGGCGGTAAAGCCATCCGACTGGAAGAACCGCAGCGCATTGAGAGGGTTGATCGTTTCCAGAATGATCGCGGGATAGACGGTGAGATGCATCACACCCAGCGTTGCCAGCATTGCGAAATAGGTCAGCATGATCGGGCCGAACAGCTTGCCGACCCTGCCAGAACCGCGCGACTGGATCGCGAAGAGACCAAACAGGATCGCCACCGCCGTCGGCACGATCCACGCTTTGAAGCCGGGAACGATGTATTGCAGACCCTCGGTCGCGGAGAGAACCGAGATCGCCGGGGTGATCATGCTGTCGCCGTAGAACAGCGCGGTCGCGAACACGCCCAGCAGGATCAGGGGCGCAGTCCACCGGCGATTGTCCGACACGCGCCGGATCAGCGCCAGCAAGGCAAGGCTGCCGCCTTCGCCCTTGTTGTCGGCACGCATGATGGTGAGGACATATTTGACCGTCACCACCATCATCATTGACCAGAACACGAGGCTCAGCACCCCGTGGATATGCGCGGCGTCGGGCGAGATGCCCGGCGCGCCGTGGTGCGAGGCGAAGGTTTCGCGGAAGGCATAAAGCGGGCTGGTGCCGATATCACCGAACACGACCCCGACCGCGCCGACCGCAAGAGTCAGCGTTGAAGCGCTGTGCCCGTGGCCATGGGCGCTCGCGGCGACAGGTTCGTCACTATTGGCTATGCTGCTCATCTTGATCGGATTTCCCGTATCCCGCGGTACTGCCCATCCTGCCGGAACCATTCAGGCCGATGAGGCAGCGCGCCTAGCACTGCCCATTCGCACCTGCAACAATATCAGCGCGGGTGGCAGGCGCCAGATAACAAGGCGTCATTGACCCTGGAGCATGGGCGCGCGGGCGATCATGTCGTTGAGCCGGGCAACTTCGGCCGCAAGCCCCTCGCGCCAGGGTGCCTCGGGCGGCGAGTTGGCGAGCAGGCCTTGCCAGACACTGCGCGCCGCGACGATCTCACCGCTCTGGAGATAGGCAAAGCCGAGGAAGTACTCGGCGCCCGGATGGCCCGGGTCAATTGCCTTGGCGCGCCCGAAGGCCTGCACCGCGGCCGGTGTCACAAAGCCATCGGCATGACCGACCAATGCCAGACCCAATGCGAGCCAGCTTTCCACATCACGCGGGTTCTCGGCCAGACCGCGCTGGAGCAGGTTGGCCGCATCGGCAAACTTGCCGCGGCGGGCAAAGGCGTCGGAGGTGACGAGGTAGTCAGGCGCAGGCAATGTGCGCGAGAACAACGCCGCCCGCCCTTCGACCATGGCCTCGCCCTGCCCTGACGCAGCCTCCGTCTCCGCCTTGGGTGCGGAGGGCTGCCCCGGGGAGCCTTGCCAGGCATAGCCCGCCAGCCCGAACACCAGCACGGCGCCGAACAGCGTCATCCCTTCACGCGGGAGCCTGAGCAGCAACACCGCAAGCGCAAAAGCTGCCAGCGCCAAAGCAACGATTGCCAGCCAGCCGCCAATCATGCCGCATCCCCCGCATCGCTGCGCCGCTTGCCCAACCGCCGCAGCAGTACGCCTCCGACGATCAGCAGCAGCAGCACCGGCGCTGCGAACAGCGGCCATGTGGTCGCGCTGACCTCGGGCTCGTAACTGACGTAATCGCCATAGCGAGCGATCAGCCAGCCTCGGATCTGGTCAGGGCTTTCGCCGGCCAAGATCCGGCTGCGCACCTGATGGCGCATATCGCCCGCCATCGGCGCGTCGGAATCCGCGATGCTCTGCGATTGGCACTTGAGGCAGCGTAACGTGTGCATCAGCGCGGTCGCTTCGGCCTCGAGCCGCGGATCGTCGAGCTGGTTGTAGGCATAGGGCGCCGGCGGCAGGGAATCCTGCGCCACAGCCGGAATCGCGAGCAGGGCCAGCAGCAGAGCCACGAAAGCGCGGATCATCGGGCCTTCTCCAGTTCGTCCAGCAGCACCGCGACATGCTCCGGTCGGATGTCGCCGATATGCTGATAGCGGATCACGCCCTTGGCATCGATCACAAAGGTTTCCGGCACCCCTGATGATCCGATTGCCAACTGCACCTCGGAAATGCGGTCGCTTCCGATCCGCGTATAGGGATTGCCATACCGACCCAGGAAGTTGGCGACGTCCTCCGGCCGGTCGCGGATGGCGATGCCAACGATCTCGACGCCGCGGGCTTGCAGCGCTTCGAGCTGCGGGGCTTCGGCAATACAAGGCGTGCACCAGCTGGCCCAGATGTTCAGGAGGCGCGGCTTGCCTCCGACAAAGTCCGCCTTGGCCGCTCCTGGCAAGCCGCCGAACGCCGGGTCCAGCGCGAAATCGGGCAAGGGCTGGCCGATCATCGTGCTTTCGACAAACTCGTCCTTCTCCTGCGTGAGCATATAGCCCGCGACCCCCGCAAAGAACGCAAACAGGGCGAGCGGCACCCAGAGGAACAGACGCGAGCGCATCGGCCTACTCCGCCGGGACCGGCGAGGCGGCATCAAGCGCCTCGACATCGGCGCGGCGCTCTGCGCCCTTGGTCACTGCTGCACGACGCTTCACATCGACCTGCACCCGGCCTGCAATCGCCAGAATACCGCCCAGTGCGACGAGCAATCCACCATACCAGATGAAGGTGACAAAAGGCTTCCACCACACCCGGATCTGCCAGCGCCCATCCTCGGCCTGATTGCCGATCACCGCGTAAAGCTGCCCGTCCCAGCGGGTCAGCAGCGCGCTTTCGCTGGTGGATTGCGGCGGCGACCAGAAGTTGCGCGCCTGCGGATTGAGGATCACCGGCTCGCCGCCGCTCCGGCTCACTGCGAGCCGCGCTTCGATCGCGGTCCAGTTCGGCCCGGCAACCGGCGATACGCTTTCGAGCGTGACCGCGAAATCGCCGATCTGTTCGGTGCCGCCCGGTGCGACCGCAGCGAGGCGCTCCTGCGAGAACGCGCCTTCGCAGGCCATGCCGAACAAGGAGACCGCAATGCCGAAATGGGCGATCACCATGCCCCAGGTTGCGACCGGCACGCGCCCGAGATGGCGCCCACGCAGCGGCAGGAAGGCCGCCACGGCCAGCGCTGCCGCAAGGCCAAGGCCCAACAGCGGCAGCAGCGGAAATTGACCGAAGAAGCTCACCAGCGCGATCACCCCGATCACCAGCGCCGCGATCAACGCCAACTCGAACTGGAGCCGAGCGGGCTTGTCGCTCTTCCAGCGCAGCAGCGGGCCGACCGCCATCACAAGCAGCATCGGAATGGCGAAGATTGCGCCCGCCGGATTGAAATAAGGCGGGCCGACCGAGACGCGCACATCGAACACCTCGGTCAGCAGCGGATAGAGCGTGCCGAGCAGCACGATCGCCAGAATGGCCGAGAGCATCACATTGTTGAACACCAACGCGCCTTCACGGCTGGCAATGGCGAAGCGCTTGCCCTCCGCCACGGCGCCAGCGCGCAGGGCGAAGATCGTGAACGCCCCACCAATGTAGAGGCCCAGCAGGCCGAGGATGAACGCTCCGCGCTCAGGATCGACAGCAAAGGCATGGACGCTGGTCAGCACGCCCGAACGGACAAGGAAGGTTCCCAGCATCGACATCGAGAACGCCAGCACGCCCAGCATGATCGTCCACGTCCGCAGCGCATCGCGCGCGGCCAGCACGCTGACCGAATGCATCAGCGCGGTTGCCGCAAGCCACGGCATCAGCGAGGCATTCTCGACCGGATCCCAGAACCACCAGCCGCCCCATCCCAGCTCGTAATAGGCCCAGTAGGAACCAGCGGTGATCCCAAAGGTCAGCAGCACCCACGCGCCCAGCACCCAAGGGCGCAGCACGCGGGCGAAGGACGGATTCACTTGATTGGTCAGCAGCGCGCCCATCGCCAGGCTGAACGCGACCGACAGGCCGACATAGCCTGCATAAAGCGTCGGCGGGTGGATCGCGAGGCCGATGTCTTGCAGCAACGGGTTGAGCCCAGTGCCCTCGGCCGCCGGGACCGGAAGCCGCTCAAACGGGTTGGAGGACAACAGCAGAAAGGCATAGAAGCCCAGCGCCACAAACCCCTGCACCGCCAGCGTCGCGCCCATGGTGCGGTCCGGGAGGCGCTTCTCGAACCCGGCCAGCAACCCGCCCGACAGGGCCAGTACGCCGACCCACAGCAGCATCGAGCCCTCGTGGTTGCCCCACGTTCCCGTCAGCTTATAAAGCAGCGGCTTCATCGAGTGCGAATTGCTCGCGACGAGCTTTAGCGAGAGGTCCGTGATCGCGAAGGACCACAGCAGCATCAGGAAGGCCAGCACCGCAAGGAAGGCCTGCACCACCGCAGCGGGGCGTGCATAGATCGCCAGCGGATTGGCCGCGCCGTCCGGGGCTTTCAGAGCAAATGCGCCCGAGACCATCTGCAACACCGCCAGCGCGGCGGCGAGCCACAGGGCGGCCAGTCCGATTTCGGGGATCATTGCTTGGCCCTCATGTGTGCCACGATGCTATTTCAGCCCGACGGTCGTTTCGGCTGCCATCTTGGCGGCCTGATCCGTGCCCATGCCTTCGAGTTCCTTGGGCACGTAATTCTCGTCATGCTTGGCGAGCAGGTTGGTGGCCATGAACACTCCGTCCGGGCCAAGGCTGCCTTCTGCCACCACGCCCGAGTTCTCGACGAAGAGATCGGGCAGGATGCCGCTGTAGCGCACCGGAATCGCGTCCGCCGTGTTGCCGGTGACCAGGAAGTTCACTGTCACACCGTCAGCTTCGGTCTTGATCGAGCCAGCTTTTACCATCCCGCCGAGGCGCACGGCCTGCCCCACTTCTGGCGGGGCCGACGCCATCTGCTCGGGCAGGTAGAAGTAATTCGCCTGATTGCGCAGGCTCCACGCTGCCAGCAGGCCCGCGCCGACAATCGCGAGAAGGGCGATGATCACCAGGATCAGACGTTGGTGCTTGGCTTTCATTGCATTGTCCCGTTCAGCGCCGCCGCGACGCATCGCGCCGCGCTTCGGCGCGGGCCATCGAGCGCCATGCCCAGACGATCAGCAAAGCCAGCGCAATCGCGCCTACGCCATAGGCGAGCCACACGAAATCCCACTGGTTCAATTCTTCGCGCATCACGCCTGCTCCATCGCAGGGGCTGCCGGTGTCGGCGCGTCATCATCAAGCGCACGGCGGCGCAGGCGCGCTTCGACCTGTTGCTCGGCAATCAGGGCGCGCATCCGCATCAGCACAATCGCGCCGAACAGGAGCGAGAAGCCCACCACGGCGACCAGCAGCGGCACGAGGAAGGTCGCTTCAATCGCGCTCTTGCCTGCCGTGATGCTGGGGGGCTGATGGAGCGAGTTCCACCACACCACCGACCGGTTGATGATCGGCACATTGACGGCGCCCACAAGGCCAAAGATCGCAGCGATCTTGGTTGAGGAGCCTTCCTTCTCGGCCGCTTCGGTCAGGGCGATGTAACCGGCGTAGAGGAACAGCAGCACCAGCATCGACGTCAGCCGGCCATCCCACTCCCACCACGTGCCCCAGGTTGGGCGGCCCCAGATCGATCCCGTGGCAAGACAGATCGCGCAGAACACCATTCCCGGCACTGCAATCGCGCGGGCGGACAGGGCGGCCAGTGGGTGCTTCCAGATCAGCAGCATGGCGCTCGAAATCGCGATCCCCGCCCATCCGCCCATGCCGAGCCATGCGGCAGGCACGTGGATGAACAGAATGCGCACCGTATCGCCCATCAGCCGGTCGGGCGGAACCATGAACAGGCCCCAGCCCACCGCGCCCACAGACAGCACCAACCCACTCCAGAACAGGAGCGGCATGAGCCACTTTGCCAGTGACAGAAAACGGGTGGGGTTGGCGTAGATGTGCATGATCGTTTGCGTCTGGCCGGGCTTGTAGCCTTACACCCGAACCGGACAAGAGAGCAAATCATGCGCGCGTGGATTAGTTCCCACAGCGCCCCGCAGCCTTACCCGCGGCCGATGAGCTTTTGCGCCATCCGGTCGGCCACCACATCGGACGAAATGCCGGTGCTTTCGCTCTCCTGCCAGATCGTTTCGAGTCGGCCGGGGATCTGCTCGACCAACGCATTGACCTCGGCAACATTGCCGGTGCGGCTGTCGCGCCGGGCGAGGTATTCGGTCGCGACCGAGATGATGCCGCCCGCATTGATGACATAGTCGGGCGCATAAAGGATGCCGCGCGCTGCCAGCAACGCGCCGTGCTCGGGACGGGCGAGCTGGTTATTGGCCCCGCCTGCCACAATCGGACAGTCGAGCGCAGCAATCCCCGCATCATCGAGGATCGCGCCCAGCGCATTGGGGCTGAACACGTCGCACGCCGTCGCCATGATCGTGTCAGATGCAACAGCCACACCGCCAAGCTCCGAAGCCAGTGCCGCCGCACGGTCAGCGTTGATATCGGCCAGCGTCAGCTTCGCGCCATCGCGCGCCAGCAACCGGGCCACCCCGCCCCCGACCGAGCCCGTGCCTTGCACCGCGACGTGGACGCCCGCGAGGCTGTCCTTGCCCAGTTTGTGCCGCACCGCCGCCTTGATGCCGAGATAAATGCCATAGGCTGTAAACGGGCCGGGATCGCCGCCTGCGCTGCCCTCACCCGCCACCGGCAAGCCCGATACGTGCGCGGTGCGCTGCGACACGGCAACCATGTCCGCCTCGGAGATGCCAACATCCTCCGCCGTGACATAGCGCCCGCCCAGGCCTTCGACCGCATCACCGAAGGCGGCAAGCATCTCGGGGGTCTTGATCCGCTGTTCGTCTGCGAGGATCACCGCCTTGCCGCCGCCCATCGGCAGACCGGCCATCGCGTTCTTGTAGCTCATCCCGCGCGACAGGCGAAGCGCATCGCGCATCGCACCTGCGGGATCGTTGTAATGCCAGAAACGGGTACCGCCCGCAGACGGGCCGAGATGGGTCGAATGGACCGCAATGATCGCCGTCAGACCGCTCGCCCGGTCGTGGACCAGTTGCACAAGCTCATGCGCGTCAAAATCAGGCTCGGCCCAGAATGCGGTCATGTCGTCTCCCCTGTCGGGCGCGGTGCACACCTGCTGCATGGGGGGAGATGGGGCGATCAACGGGGTTCGAACCCGCGACCTCCGGTACCACAAACCGGCGCTCTAACCAGCTGAGCTATGATCGCCACACGCCCCTGCCCGCATACCACCATTTCGGTCGCTGCCAAGCCCGCGCGAAATGGCGCGGTGTACGCAAGGCAGACGCACGTCAAGTGCGCTGGCAAGGGAGGCGCGCCTCTTGCACAAAGGCCTCTTCATGGGAAGCGAAAACTGCTTTGGGCGGCCCGCTACGCAAGATTATTACGCGGCCCGGTGAATCATTGCCAAGCCTCCACCCGCATCTATCCTTGGGTGGCCATGACGACCTTCTCCGATTCCATCGCCGCCCGGATCGGCGCGCAACCCGGTGTCCAGCGCGTGCCGACCTCCAAGGTGCTGCTATTCCAGCGAAAGCGATTCGTTACGACGGATCTGGCAGATGAGCTCATTACGCTGATCGACGCCGGTCGTCGTCCATCGACCATCGCGGACGACAATGGCGATCCCGTGTTCCGCACCAGCGAGACCTGCGACCTCTCTGCCGATCATCCAGCGGTGCAGACGATCGAAGCGCTGCTGGCCGACCTGTCGGGAATCGACCCAGCCTTTGGCGAGCCGCTGCAAGGCCAGCGCTATGCCGAAGGGCAGGAGTTCAAGGCGCACACCGACTACTTCGCGCCGGGTGGCCGGGATTTCGAGAAGTTCTGCGCCTTGTCCGGCAACCGGACCTGGACTTTCATGATCTACCTCAATGACGTCACCGCGGGCGGTGCTACCCGGTTCAAACTGCTCGACAAGACCTTCCAGCCCGAGGTCGGCAAATTGCTCTGCTGGAACAACCGGCTGGCCGATGGCGGGGTGAATCACGCGACGCTCCACCACGGGATGAAGGTCAGGAAGGGCGTCAAATACGTGATCACCAAGTGGTATCGCGAGCGCGAATGGAGGGGTTGATGAACGACTACGCCACAATCGAGCAGCAGCTGAAGACGCGGCTCGCCGATATCGTCGCACGCAGCGCGGACATCGAGGAGGACTTGCGTAGCCCTCTCGATGCCGATTTCGCTGAGCAGGCGACCGACCTTGCCGATGACGAAGCGCTCGAAGGGGTGGATGATGTGCTGCGCGCCGAGGCCCGCCAGATTCGCGCGGCCCTCGCCCGAATCGCGGCCGGCTCCTACGGGGCTTGCGCGAATTGCGGCGCGGAGATTGCGGTCGCGCGACTGGAAGCGCAGCCGATGGCCACCCGCTGCATCAAATGTGCAACCTGAAACGAAAAAGGCGACCCCGTCGGGCCGCCTTCCTCGCACGGCCCGAAGGCCGCAAGCTGAAAAGACCGATTACTTGTTCTTGAGGCTGAGCCCGCCGAAGCGCTTGTTGAACTGGGCCACACGGCCGCCTTCCGACGCCTGCTGACGGCCACCGGTCCATGCCGGGTGGCTGAGGGGGTCGATTTCAAGCGACAGGGTGTCGCCTTCGTTGCCCCAAGTCGAGCGGGTCTGGAATTCGGTGCCATCGGTCATCTTGACCGTGATCATGTGGTAATCGGGGTGACCTTCGGCCTTCATGACGTGATCCTTTGCAGCGTGGCACCGGTACCGACCGGCACAGCTATGAATGGGAAGCGCGCGCCTTAGTGGCGAACGCGGTGCAATGCAACCTTAGATGAGAATTGCTGACGTCAGGCGGGCGGATCCGTCATCATGGCGGTGAATTCGACCTCGCAGGTGGTCTTGCCTTCAACGCTGGCAACGCCCTTGAACTTGAAGACGCGGCTGCGCTTCTGAGTGAATTCGACGTGGAGATCGAGCAGGCAGCCTGGCGTAACGGGCGCGCGGAACTTGGCGTTCTCGATCCCCATGAAGATCACCAGCTTGCCCGTGCCCGCCAGTTCCATTGTCTCGATCCCGAGGATGCCGGCAGCCTGCGCCAGCGCCTCGATCTGGAGCACGCCGGGCATGATCGGCGCGCCGGGGAAATGGCCCTGGAAGAACTGCTCGTTCATGCTCACGGCCTTGACCGCGTGGATCCGCTCCCCCAGCGTGATCGACCGCACGCGGTCGACCAACAGCAGCGGGTAGCGATGCGGCAAGGCCTTGAGGATCTTGACGATGTCGTAATCCAGCACCTCGGCCGGCGCGCTACCCGCTTCGCTCATCTTACAGTCTCCGTCAGGATCAGCGGCCAGCCGGCGCGGCCGGATTGCCCTGCGGTGCGGGGGCACCCTGCTGCTGCTGCAACTGCGCAGCGAGCGCGAGGCGCTGCTGGATTTCCTGATAGACCTGCACGCCTTCGCGGCTCGGCTGCCAGCCAGCGGGCGGAACCACACCGACGGCGGGAACGCGGGCGTTGAGTGCGGCGGTCACCTTGGGGGTGATATCCATTTCCGGCACCGCGAACAGCACCGTGCCCGGATCCAGCACGACCTTGATCTGCTCAGCCGTGGTCACGTCCTGCAAGGCCGAACCGTACTGCATGATGATCTGCTCGATCGCGAAGACGCGGGCACCATCGATCTGATTCGAAAGGCCCTGAATTTCCTGCTCCAGCGCCTGAAGCTTGGGGAAGTCGGCCGACTTCTGCATGGCCGCCTGTTCGGTCTCGTCGACCTGCTTGTCGGCGTTCTTGTCGAACTTCGCGAGCATGGTCTGCCGCTCCTGCGCCTTGGTGCGACGCAGCTCGTTCTGTTGAGCATAAGTCGTGTTAACCTGCTCATACGAGGTCTGGAAGGCGGTGGTGCCGATAATGGTGCGCGTGACATCGACCGAGGCCATGCGGCCATCGACCTGTGCCTGTGCGGGAAGCGCGGC
Source organism: Erythrobacter sp. W302b (assembly GCF_046452395.1). Classification (NCBI taxonomy): domain Bacteria; kingdom Pseudomonadati; phylum Pseudomonadota; class Alphaproteobacteria; order Sphingomonadales; family Erythrobacteraceae; genus Erythrobacter; species Erythrobacter sp. W302b. The sequence continues at coordinate 1,599,907 of NZ_JBKFDH010000001.1, forward strand.
GGTGGCGGCGAGCACCAGGCCGGCCGGAGCAAGAAGCTTGGCAAGACGTGTCATCAGAATTGGGTTCCTACGTTGAAGGTGAAGCGCCGCTCGTCATCGCCTTCGACCTTGCGGATGGTCTGGGCGAAGTCGATGCGGAAAGGTCCGAAGGGCGAGTTCCAGTTAACCCCGATCCCGGCCGTGATGCGCGGGCTCGGCGAGTTGCCCAAAAACAGCTCGCGGATATTGGAGTTGGGCTGAATCAGGCGAATGTTAAGCGATCCGTCAGCCTGGGTCGGGCTGGTGGTCGTGGTATTGGTGTTCGGGATCTGGAACAGCGGCTCACCCGCGGCATTCGTGATCGGAATGCCCGTCGGATTAACGGTGAGGATGGGCTGTTCGACCCCCCAGAGCGCACCGACATCGGCCCAGATCGAAGGCCGCAGACCCAGCTCGCGCGCACCGGTGCCAAGCGGAATTTCCAACTCGGCGCGGCCGAGATAGTAATTGCGCCCGCCAATGGCGTCGTCGCGGACCTGATTGCGGTCGGTGAAGAAGGTGATGTTGCCATTGGCATCGAGGATCGGACGGCCCGTGCCATCAAGCTGCGAGGTCTGCGTCAGGATGCGCGGACCGACGCCGCGGATCGCAAAGCCGCGGAACTGCGGTTCACCCAGGAAAAAGCGGTCGGTCAGCAGAACATCGTCAACACCCGCTCCAGGGCGTTCCTGCAACGGAATGATCGTGCCACCTTCAGCAAGGATCGAGAAGATGAAGCCCGAGTTGCCGACGTTCCAGAACTGCTGTCCACGGCCACGGAAGCGGACATAGCGGACGTCCCCGCCCAACCCGGCAAACTCGCCGCTGAGCGAGATGGTCTTGCCGCGGGTCGGACGGACGCGCGAATTGAGCGAGTTGTAGTTGAGGCTGAGGCCGACGATCGAGCTCAACCGGGTGCCGATGGCATCGCACAAGAAGCGGCCCGCACGCAGCGGATCGCATTCCAGCGTTCCGTTACCGTCGATGTCCGAGAAGAACAGGTTTTCGTCGAGCGAGACATCTTCGTAGTTGAGGGTGTAGCTGCCAACCAGCGACATATACTCGGTCAAGGGCACACCTGCACGCATCGAAAAGCCGGTCGTGGCTTGTTCGAATGTGGTGTTGCGGTTGTTGCCGGTGAAGTTGAAGCTGTTGAAATCGCGCCGGTAAATGTCGATCCCACCGGAGATGTTGCGATCAAAGATGTACGGATCGGAGAAGCTGACCTGCGCCGAGCGCGAGAACTGCGAATAGTTGACGCTCAGCCCGATGGTCTGCCCGCGCCCGCGGAAATTGCGCTGCCGGATCGAGCCGGCGAGAATGAACTGTTCGATCGAGGAGAAACCGGCCGAGAATTGCAATTCGCCGGTGGGACGCTCTTCGATGTTCGCCTCAAGGATGATCCGGTCAGGCGCGCTGCCTTCGGTCTGGGTGACCTCGAAGTTTTCCTGGAAATAGGCGAGCGAGTTGATGCGCGCGGTGGTCCGCTGCACGCCCAGCGAGTTGAACGCATCGCCCTCGGCCAGGCGGAACTCGCGGCGGATCACCTTGTCCTGCGTCAGCGTGTTGCCGTTGATGTCGACCCGCTCGACATAGACGCGCGGTGCCTCGCGAAGAACGAAGGTGATGTTCATCTTGAGGTTGTCGGGATCGCGATTGAAGCGCGGCTGGACGTCGGCAAAGGCATAGCCGTAGCGGCCCGCCAGCTCGGTCAGCTGCTCGACCGTGTCCTCGACGATCTTGGCGTTGTAGAAATCGCCCGCTTTCATCGGCAACTGCGTGCTCATCACATCGCTGTCGAAGTCGCGCAGCTGGCTGTCGACCTTGACGTCGCCGAAGGTGTAGCGCTCGCCCTCCTCCACCACATAGGTGATGATGAAGTCCTTCTGGTCGGGCGTGAGTTCCGCCACGGCAGAGACGACGCGGAAGTCGGCATAGCCTTCGGTCAGGTAGAACTGGCGCAGCTTCTGCTGATCGAAGGCCAGACGGTCCGGGTCATAGCTGGTGTTGGAGCTGAAGAAGCTGGTGAGACGCGCCTGCTTGGTCACCATCTCGCCGCGCAGTTCACCATCAGAGAACTTCTCGTTGCCGAGGATGTTGATCTGGCGGACCTTGGACTTGGGGCCTTCGGTGATTTCGAACACGATATCGACGCGGTTCTGCGGCAGCTGCACCATCTTGGGCTCGACCTGCGCGGCAAACCGGCCTTGGCGCTTGTAGAGCTCGATAATGCGGGCCACGTCCGCGCGCACCTTGGAACGGGTGAAAATCTGGCGCGGCGAAAGCTTGATTTCGGGCAGGATCTTGTCGGCCTTGAGGCGTTCATTGCCTTCAAGCACGATGCGGTTGATCACCGGGTTCTCGGTCACGGTGATGACGACATTGCCGGCATCATTGCGGATCGAGAAATTGGCGAAGAGTTCGGTCGCGCCGAGATCCTTCAGGGCCTCGTCAGCAGCAGCCGAAGTATATTCCTGGCCCACCCGCAGGCGAATGTAGCTGAGGATGGTGGTCGGCTCGAGCCGTTCAGCCCCGACCACGGTGATGGTGCGGATGGTGTTGCTGCGCGCAGCAGGTGCCGGAGCCGGAGCCGGGGCAGCCGTCGGCTGCGCGGCGGGAGCCGGGCTCGCTTCCTGCGCGCCGGCCATCGCGGGCAAGCCAGCGAGGATCGAGCCGCAGCACAGCAGGCTCGCCAGCCGGATCGGGCCGCGCGAGGGGGCGGGATTGCAAATGACCGGCCCAAGGCCTGTCTTGCTCAATCGGTTCATGCAGCTAAAATCCCGTTTCCAACCCTGCGACCCGCGTCGTCAAGCCTTGCCAGTCACTCTTCGTGCCCAGATCCATGCGCCCCCGCTCATGGCTCCATCCCCACGGCCCCCGCCTCTGCCCCATGTGCCCCGCGCAATCAAGCCGCGTGGTCGCCGCATGAGCGCGGATGGTCGCGCTTTCCCCGGCAAAGCACTGAGGCATCAAGCGTGGCTTCCTCGGCCGCGCTGTCAGCTTCCAAAAATGGGAAGCGAGACAATGTCATTCACCGTCACCACCACCATCAGCATCAGGACCAGCGCAATGCCGGTGCGGTAGGCCCATTCGGTCGCCTGCGGCCCTACCGGCTTACGGCGGATCGCCTCGGCCGCATAGAACATCAGGTGCCCGCCATCGAGCGCGGGGATTGGCAAGAAATTGATGAATGCCAAATTAAGCGAAATCAGCGCGGCAAAATGGAGGAAGGCCGCCGCCCCCATGCTCATCTGCTCGCCGGAGTATTTTGCGATCTTGAGCGGGCCGCCCAGTTCCTTGACCGACCGCTCGCCCGTGACGATCTGCTGGATGCCGGTGATCATCATGCCCATGAAGTCCCAGCTCTGCTTCGCGCCGAGCGGGATCGCTTCAAGGACGCTCACTTTTTCAAGTTCATACTTGCCGCCAGCAGGCGCCACGCCAATCAGCCCCTCGGTGCTGACATTGCCGAACGTATCCTTGCGTTCGATGCGCGACGTGGTGAGCGTGTAGTCGATTTCCTCACCCGCGCGCTCGACGGTGAAGACCATCTGCTTGCCCGGATGGAGCGCGACCTTGGTTTTCAGATCGGTGAAATCACGGATCGGGCGCCCGTCAATGGCGACCACCACATCACCCACTTCAAGGCCTGCCGCTTCGGCCACGCTGCCTTCGCTGAAGGCACCGATGGTGCGCGAATCCTCTTCGCCGACGATTACGGGCTTGCCAATGATCGCGAAGAAGGCCGCGAAAATGGCAATGGCAACCACCAGATTGGTGATCGGCCCGGCCGCGACGATCAAAGCGCGCTTCCACAAGGCGGCGTGCTGGAAGCTGCCTTCCTCAACCGGAGCGTCGGCATCCGGCACGCTCGCCGGGTTCATGTCGCCCTTGAATTGAACATAGCCGCCCAGAGGCAGGGCCGAGAGTTTCCACCGTGTCCCCCGCTTGTCGGTGAAGCCTGCCAGCTCTTTGCCGAACCCGACCGAGAAAGATTCGGCCTTCACGCCGAACAACCGGCCGACCAGCAAGTGGCCAAGTTCATGCAGGGTGACGAGCGGCCCGAGCAGCAGCAGGAAGCCGATCACGTACATCCAGAAAGGGGGCGATTCAAACAAGGGCGTTGGTCTCCAGCAGGCTCATGGCCTGCATCCGTCCGGAGTGATCGACGGCCAGCACTTCTTCAAGGCTGGTCGGGCGCGGTGCGTCATTATTACGGGCAAGCGTCTCTTCCACCACTGCCGCGATCCGGGTGAACCTGATCTGACCGGCAAGAAAAGCGGCGACCGCGACTTCATTGGCGGCGTTGAGAATGGCCGGAGCAGAGCCGCCCGCCTGAATTGCTTCCCGCGCGAGCCGTGTGGCAGGGAAGCGGTCTTCATCGGGTGGGAAGAAGGTCAACGCGCCAATCGCGGCCAAATCGAGCGGGGCGAGCGGCGTTTCCATCCGCTGCGGCCAGGCAAGGCACGAGGCAATCGGCACGCGCATGTCCGACGGGCCAAGCTGCGCCAAAGTCGACCGGTCGCGGAATTCGACCATCGAATGGATTACGCTCTGCGGGTGAATGACGATCCCCAAGCGGTCGAGCCCAACCGGGAACAGGTGATAGGCTTCGATATACTCAAGCCCCTTGTTCATCATCGTGGCGGAATCGACGCTGATCTTGGCGCCCATCGACCAGTTGGGGTGCGCGACCGCCTCAGCCGGGGTCGCCGCATCGAGCTGCGCCTGCGTCCACGTCCGCAAGGGGCCGCCGCTGGCCGTCAGGGTGATCTTGGCGACATCTTCGATCCGGTTGCCGTTGAGGCACTGAAAGATCGCATTGTGTTCGGAATCGGTGGGCAGCAGCGTCGCGCCATGCTTGGCGACAGCCTGCATCAGCACTTCGCCCGCCGAAACCAGCGCTTCCTTGTTAGCGAGCGCGATAGTGCCGCCCCGCTCCACGGCCGCCATGACAGGGGCGAGACCGGCGCAGCCGACGATCGCGGCGACCGTCATATCCGCCGGACGCGCCGCCGCCTCGACCAGCGCCGCGCGCCCGCCCGCCGCTTCAATCCCGCTATTGCCGAGCGCTTCGCGCAGTTCGGGCAGACACGCTTCGTCTCCAACCACTGCCAGCTTGGCCCCGAATTCAATCGCGAGCGCTGCCAGTTCCGCCGCGCTGCACTGCGCCGTCAGTGCCTCAATCTGCCACTCGTCACGATTGCGCCGCACCAGATCAAGCGTCGATGCGCCGATCGAGCCGGTGGCGCCTAGCAGTGTGAGGACACGCGTCATCTCCCCATCATCCCAGCAAAGTGGTGGCCGTGGCAATCACAAACAGCACGAAGAACACCGCGACAAACCCGTCGAGGCGGTCAAACAATCCGCCATGTCCCGGAATGAGCCTGCCTGAATCCTTCACGCCCGCGCGTCGCTTCATCCAGCTTTCGAAAAAATCGCCGCTCTGCGCGATCACGGCAATCAACAAGCCGCCGAACAGCGCGCCGGCAATGCTGACCCATGTAAAGCCCGGCACTGCGGCCGGTCCGATATCGGCCAGCTCGACCGTGATGCCCACCAGCCCGGCGAGCAGCGCCCCGCCAAAAAGGCCAGCCCAGGTCTTGGCCGGGCTGATCCGCGGCGCGATTTTCGGCCCGCCAATGGCGCGTCCGGCAAAATAGGCCCCCACATCAACCGCGACGATTGGCAGCAGGAACACCAGCAACACCTCGAAGGGGCCATAGCCGGCGAGTTCGGGATCGGGCAGGATCTGGCGACCGTTGCGCACCGCCATCATCGCCAGCGCCGCCCCGCCGATATACACGACCCCGCCGAAGAACCAGACGGTCTCGGCCACCGCCGACTGGCCAAAGCGCCCGACGAGCTGGTTCCATTCCCACAGCACGCCGCAGGCAACGAGCGCCACAAACAGGGTCCAGAACCACCCGCCCAGCCACAGCGCCCCGCCGGCCAGCACCAGCATAACGATGGCGGAGGCCAGCCGCACCGGCAAATCGGTCACGCCAGCTTTTGTGTCGCGCACGCGTGCCTCATCGTCCGCCATAACGTCGCTCCCTTCGGGCAAAATCGTCAAGCGCCGTGGTGAGATGCGCCGGTTCGAAATCGGGCCATAGCGTATCCACAAACAGCATCTCCGCATAAGCCGCCTGCCACAGCAGGAAGTTCGACAGGCGGATCTCCCCGCTCGTGCGGATCAGCAGATCAAGCGGCGGGAGATCGGCGGTGTCGAGATGCGCGGCAATCGTCTGGATTGTCACCTCGCCTGCGGCCGCTGCCTTGGCCGCGGCGCGCGCGATTTCGTGCTGCCCACCATAATTGAGCGCCACCGCCAGGGTTTGCTTGCCATTCGCCGTCTGCGCCAGCGCGTCTTCCAGCATCGCGACGATATCGGGCGCGAGCGACTGCCAGTCACCGATGATCTTCAGCTTCACGTTGTTGGCGACGAATTCAGGCAAGTCGGATTTGATGAACCGGCGCATCAGGTTCATCAGATCGTCAACCTCGTCCTCCGACCGCTTCCAGTTTTCGGAGGAAAAGGCATAGAGCGTCAGACAATCCAGCCCGGTCGGCTCGAGGCTGCGCACAAGCCGGCGCACTGCTTCCACGCCGCGCTGGTGCCCGACCGCGCGCGGCAACGCCCGCTTCTTGGCCCAGCGGCCATTGCCATCCATGATGATGGCGACGTGTCTGGCGCGCGATTGGTCCAATACCATCCTCAACTGTCCGTTCGCCTCAAGCGAAGTCGAGAGGCCGTGCCCTGCGCCATGTGTCTCGACTGCGCTCGACACGAACGGGGGCGGGTCTCAGGAACGCCTTACTGCGTCAGGATTTCCTGTTCCTTCTTGGCAGCCGCCTCATCCGTCTCCTTGACGTATTGATCGGTCAGCTTCTGGACCTGCTCTTCGGACCGCTTGCGGTCGTCCTCGGAGATTTCCTTCTTCTTCTCGTCGGTCTTGAGGCTTTCCATCGCATCGCGGCGCACGTTGCGGATCGCGATCTTGGCCTTCTCCGCATACTGACCTGCGAGCTTCGCCAGCTCCTTACGGCGCTCCTGCGTCAGATCGGGGATCGGCAGGCGCAGGGTCTGCCCGTCGATGATCGGATTGAGGCCGAGATTGGCGTGAGCAATGCCCTTTTCGACCGGGGTCATGTTCGACTTGTCCCACACCTGAACGCTCAGCATCCGCGGCTCGGGCGCCGAGACGGTCGCAACCTGCGAGAGCGGCATCATCGAGCCATAGACTTCGACCACGACCGGATCGAGCAAGCTGGTGTTGGCGCGGCCCGTGCGCAGGCCTTGCAGATCGCTCTTCAACGCTTCCACAGCGCCCTTCATCCGGCGTTCGACATCGGCCTTGTCATATTGCGGCATGGCTGGGGTTTCCTTCGGTTGCCTTAGCTGTCTTGAACAATGGTCTGCACGCCCTCACCCGCGAGCACGCGGGCCAGGTTGCCCTTCTCGCGGATCGAGAAGACCACAATCGGGATCTTGTTGTCACGGCACAGCGCGACGGCGGATGCGTCCATCACCTTGAGATTATCGGCCAGCACCCGGTCATAGGTGACGGTATCGAACCGCACGGCATTGGGGTTGTGCTTGGGATCGCTGTCATAGACGCCGTCGACGCTGGTGCCCTTGAGCAGTGCGTCGCACTTCATCTCCGCCGCGCGGAGTGCCGCCCCGCTGTCGGTGGTGAAATAGGGCGCGCCGACTCCGGCGGCGAAGATCACGACGCGGCCCTTTTCCAGATGGCGCTCGGCGCGGCGGCGGATCACCGGCTCGCACACCTTGTCCATCTCAATCGCGGATTGCACGCGGGTCTGGACGCCAAGCTGTTCGAGCGCGTTCTGCATGGCGAGCGCGTTCATCACCGTCGCCAGCATCCCCATGTAATCGGCCTGCGCCCGGTCCATCCCCTTGGCCGCCCCCGCCATGCCGCGGAAGATATTGCCGCCGCCGATCACGAGGCAGATTTCAAGCCCGGTTTCCTTGGCCGCTTTCACCTCGGCCGCCAGTTCGGCGACGAAGGCCGGGTCGATCCCGAACTGCTGGCTGCCCATCAGCACTTCGCCTGACAGTTTCAGGAGGACGCGCTTGATCGGGGGAAGAGACATGGGGTTGCGGGGCTCCGGGCAGGAATCTGAGTGGGGGCACTTAACCGGCAATCCGCCGTTGCGCAAAGGGTAAGGTAACGCTGCGCACGCTCAAGCAAACGGCCGCCGCAGCATCCGCTGCGACGGCCGTCCGTTGCTTGTTGGCGAAAGATCAGCCCTTGAGCGTGGCTGCGACTTCCGCTGCGAAATCGACTTCTTCCTTCTCGATGCCTTCGCCGAGCTGGAAGCGGGCGTAGTCCTTGAGCACGATCGGGGTGCCCGCGGCCTTGCCAGCCTGCGCGACGAGATCGGCGATGACGGTCTTGTTGTCCATCACGAAGATCTGGCTGAGCAGCGCGTTTTCCTTGGCGAACTTCTTCACCGCGCCATCGACCATCTTGGCCTGCACGTCTTCGGGCTTGCCACTTTCGGCAGCCTTTTCGGCAGCGATCTTGCGCTCACGCTCAAGCACTTCAGGATCGAGGCCATCGGCGTCGAGCGCCATCGGGAAGGCGGCGGCCGCGTGCATGGCCAGCTGCTTGCCGAGCGGTTCGAGCACGTCGGCGCCAGCTTCGCTTTCCAGACCGATCAGCACGCCAATCTTGCCGAGGCCTTCGGCAGCGGCGGTGTGCATGTAGGAAATGACAGCGCCCTTCTCGACCGAAACGGTCTTGATGCGGCGGATCTGCTGGTTTTCACCGATGGTGGCGACATTGTCGGTCAGCTTCTCGGAGACGGTGCCGCCCTCGGGGTAGGCAGCAGCCTTGAGCGCTTCGACGTCATCATTGCCAAGTTCCAGCGCGACCGCCGTCACATTGCGGACAAAGCTCTGGAACTGGTCGTTCTTGGCGACGAAGTCGGTTTCCGAGTTCACTTCGACAGCCACGCCCTTGGTGCCCGAGACGGCGACGCCGACCAGACCTTCGGCAGCCGTGCGGCTCGACTTCTTCTGGGCGGTGGCGAGGCCCTTGGCGCGCAGTGCGTCAACCGCAGCTTCGATATCGCCGCCGGCTTCGGTCAGCGCCTTCTTGGCGTCCATCATGCCAGCGCCGGTGCGCTCGCGCAGCTTCTTCACGTCAGCGACGGAAAAATCAGCCATGAGAAATTCCTTTTCGTGTGTTGTTCGGGCGCCCGGCCCTGCCGTCTCCAGATGGAGGGCAATGCCGGGCGCGCTAGAGGGGGAATGTGACGGGTGGTTGACGGCTCGCGCCAATCACCCGTTCAAGAGATCAGGCTTCGGCGTCTTCCGCAGCCGGTTCGTCGGCGATCACCGCTTCAGCCGGGGGTTCGGCCATCGCGCCGAAATCGCTCGACACGTCGGCCTGGAACTTGCCCTTGCCGGCCAGCGCAGCTTCACCGATCGCCTGGCAGTAAAGACGCACGGCGCGGCTCGCATCGTCGTTGCCCGGAACCGGGAAGGCGATGCCATTGGGATCGACATTGGTATCGAGAATGCCGATCACCGGAATGCCAAGCACGTTGGCTTCCTTGATCGCCAGATCTTCCTTGTTGGCGTCGATCACGAACATCACGTCCGGGATGCCGCCCATGTCACGGATGCCGCCAAGCGAGGCTTCGAGCTTCTCACGCTCACGGGTGAGCTGGAGAACTTCCTTCTTGGTAAAGCCCGAAACATCGCCCGAGAGCATTTCCTCGAGGCTCTTGAGACGGCGGATCGAACCCGAGATGGTCTTCCAGTTGGTGAGCATCCCGCCCAGCCAGCGATGGTTGACGAAGTGCTGGCCCGACATGCGCGCGGCCTCGGCAATCGGCTCTTGCGCCTGGCGCTTGGTGCCGACGAACAGCACCTTGCCGCCCGAGCGAACGGTCGATTCGACGAAGTCCAGAGCGCGGGCAAACAGCGGCACGGTCTGCGACAGGTCGATGATGTGGACACCATTGCGCGCGCCGAAAATGTACGGCTTCATGCGCGGGTTCCAGCGGTGGGTCTGGTGGCCGAAGTGAGCGCCGGCCTCGATCAATTGCTGCATCGTGACGACAGGTGCCGCCATAAGTAATTCCTTTCCGGTTGTTCCTCTGGAAGACTGGAACCGCGATGCGGAGATCCCGCAAACGGCACCGGTATGTGCGCCTTCCATGTGAATTTGCAGGGGGCGAAGACCGAACGCCTTGCTCCGAGCGAGCGCGCCCTTAATCGCGTCGTCGGCAGAAATCCAGTCATGAATGCACGCGCTCACGAAAAAATCGCGCATGGGTCAGTGAGAAAGGCGCTTGACACGAAAGAACATGTAGGGAACAACACGGAGGAACAAAGAACGAACGCATCAGGGGAACCCGCCATGCTTGCTCTTGCCATTTCTGTCCTTTTCACTCTGACCGGTATCATTGCCGTGGCCACAATCACCCACAGCCTGATCGGCGCGCGCGGGGCCTATGCGCAGCTGATGCGGGAAGGCGAAGTGATGCGGGCAGGGTTTGCGCTTCAGGCTGCGGCGGTTGACATGCAACTGCGCACCGCCCGTCGGCAGGACGTCACGCCGCGTCGGCGGTCGGCCCCACTGCGGAGGCTGCCGCATCAAATTTGCGCCGCTGCTTGATCCGCCCGTACTTCACAAGGCCGTAAGGCATCAGTGCAAGGTAGGTGATGCAGATCGCCGCGAGTGTCCACCACGGCTCCAGCAACAACGCGGCAAACGCCAGCCCCGTAAAGGCAATCAACGGCAAGCGGATCGAACGGCGCGGCCGGATCGATGCCCAGCTCAAGGTTGCCATGTTCGAGATCATCAGGATCGCGATCACTGCCAGCCAGAGCGTCATCAAAACCGGATCGCGGAACAGCGCAAGGCCAGTCTCGTGCCACAGATAGAACGGGGTGAAGGCCAGCCCTGCCCCGACCGGAGCAGGGACGCCGGTGAGGAACCCCGCAGATTTGTGCGGCTGATCGTCGAGATCGATCCGGGCATTGAACCGCGCGAGCCTGAGCGCACAGCAGATCGCAAAGGCAAGCGCCGCAAACCAACCAAAGCGCGGCCAGTCCTGCAAGGACCACAGGAACAGGATCAGCGCTGGGGCAACGCCAAAGGAAATCGAGTCCGCCAGACTGTCGAGCTCGGCACCAAATCGGGACTGGGCGTTGAGCAGCCGCGCGATGCGACCATCAATCCCGTCGAGCACGCCAGCCAGAACCACGAGCCCAATCGCATAGGTCCACTGCGCATCAATTGCGAAGCGGATGCCGGTCAGCCCCGAACACAGGGCTGCCGCCGTGATCGCGTTGGGGAGCATGGCCCGCAATGTCAGGCCGCCAGCACCCGGGCTGCGCACAGCTTCGTCTTCATCCTCGGCAGCCTTTGGGCCGAGCCGTGCCGGAAAGAATCGCGCGCCCGGAATCTTGCGTGGACCGCGCTTGCGGGGCGGTCGGCTCACTGCGAAATTCCCTCGATCAACCCGCGCTGGCCGATCTCCGCGATGACGGTTTCACCGGCAATGGTGGTCTGGCCGATCATCACCTTGGGATCGGTTCCGGCCGGAAGATAGACGTCGACGCGGCTGCCAAAGCGGATCAGGCCGACACGCTGGCCCTTGGCCACCATGTCACCGGGCTTGACGAAGGGCACGATCCGCCGCGCCACCAGCCCGGCGATCTGCGTAAAGCCGATTTTCAGCCCGTCGCTTCGTTCTATCAGGATATGCTGGCGTTCGTTTTCCTCACTCGCCTTGTCGAGCTCGGCGTTCATGAACTTGCCGGGGATGTAGACCACCCGCCGTACGGTTCCGCCCACCGGCGTACGGTTGATGTGAACATCGAACACGCTCATGAAAATCGACACCCGCGTCACGGTGCCACTGGGCAAACCGGCAAAGCCTGACCCGTCGTCGATCTGCAATTCGAGCGGCGGTTCGACCTCCTCGATCAGCGTGACGATCCCGTCGGCCGGAGCGATGATCGCAGCGTCGCCTTGCGGCACCACACGTTCGGGATCGCGGAAAAAGGCGAACACGCCGAAGCTGAGCAGCAGCAGCGGCCAGCCAATCAGCTCCCAATCAAGCGCGAGCAGGAAGAACAGGCTCACCGCCACCGCGATCAGCCCGAATTTGCGACCTTCGGGATGGATCGCGGGCCAGTCCCAGCCCGCCTCACCGCGACCTTTGTTATCGAGAATTTCGCCTGCCATCGGAGGGCTTCTAGGGAGTGCAGCCCGAGGCCGCAAGCAACTCGGCCCTCAGCTCACCTTGCGTACGAACACCGTGCCCGCAGAATAGCCCGCGCCGAAGCTGCAAATGAGGCCGGTATCGCCAGCCACAAGATCGTCGCTATGCTGATGGAACGCGATGATCGAGCCCGCACTCGACGTGTTGCCATAGGTATCCAGCACCGTCGGGCTCTCGTCCTCGTTCGCCTCGTGGCCCAGCACCTTGGTCGAGATCAGCCGGTTCATGCCCGCATTGGCCTGATGCAGCCACAGGCGGCGCAGGCCTTCGGGATCGATCCCCAGCCGCCCGGCTTCATCAAGGATCATTTGCGCCACCATCGGCACGACTTCCCGGAACACCTTGCGGCCTTCCTGCACGAACAGCTTGTCGGCGGTATCGGCCGTCTCGGGCGCGGCGCGGTTGAGGAAGCCGAAATTGTTGCGGATGTTGTTGGAGAACACCGTCTTCAGCTTGGTGCCGAGGATCGCCCAATGCTCCGCCGGGGCGATGGCGGCATCCTCGACCAGCACAGCGGTGGCGACATCGCCGAAGATGAAGTGGCTATCGCGGTCGCGCCAGTTGAGGTGGCCGGAGGTGATTTCCGGGCTCACCACCAGCACCGACCGGGCATTGCCCGCGCGGATGTAGTCAGCGGCGGTCTGGATGCCGAAGGTCGCCGATGAGCAGGCGACATTCATGTCGAAGCCGAAGCCGTCAATGCCCAGCGCCTGCTGGATCTCGATCGCCATCGCCGGATAGGGGCGCTGCATATTCGAGGCCGCGCACAGCACCGCATCGACATCTTCCGGCTTGCGGCCTGCGCGCGCCAAGGCCTGCCGTGCGGCAGCCACGCCGATTTCGGCCATGAACGAGAGTTCGTCATTGCCGCGCTCGGGCAGGCGCGGGCACATGATGTCTGGATCAAGGATCGGCGCCTTGCTCATCACATGGCGCGATTTGATCCCGCTCGCCTTCTCAATGAACTCGACCGAAGAATAGGCCAGCGGCTCGGCATCGGGATTGGCCGCGTTGTGGCGATCCACGAAGGCGTTGAAGCTGGCGACCAGCTCCTCGTTGGTGATCGTCTCGGCGGGGGTGTACAGGCCCGTCGCGGAGATGACTGGGCGGCCGGTGAGGGGTGCTTGCATTTCCTGCATGGAACTCTCTTGCATGGGGCGCACGCCTTACTGCCCCCCCTCTCCTGCTGCAAGCCCCGCCGCCTGCGCCTCCGGCTCGAGCACATCGCGCAGCAGCGGATTGGGGAAGGTCCGCGCGATGGTAACAGCGTAGAATTCCTCGGTGATCTCGGGCAGCTGGAACAGCTCGTACAGCGTCCCGGCGGCCAATTCATCACGGACCACGATGGGCGGAATCACCGCCACGCCGACATCATTGCGGGCCAGAAGCCGGATCATCGCCATGTCGTCCGCTTCGGCGGCAACGCGCGGGACGATGCCCAGTCCTTCGATCATGGCATCGAACCCGGCCCTGAGTGCAGTCTCGGGCGTGGGCAGGATCAGCGGCGCGGTGGTGAGCAGCCGGGTGAGGCCCTGCGCCGCCATGGCCAGGCGCGAGCGTGTGCCAACCAGGCTGACCGGCTGCTCCGCCAGGCGCCGCACCAGATAGGGGCTCGCCGCATCACGGGCGGGCACTTGATTGGTGAGCAACACGTCAATCGTCAGCGCGTCCAGCGCGCGCAGCAGGCTCGCCTGTGTGCCTGACCGCAGCACCACCTCCACATCATCACGCCCGATCAGAGGTTGGAGAAAGCCCATCTGGAAGTTGCGCGACAAGGTCGCCAGCGCGCCGATCCTGAGAACTTTGCGCTGCCCGCCGACGGCGCGGAACGTGGCGGTGAGCTGTTCGGAGGCGCGGAAAATCTGCTCGGCATAATCGAGCGCGATCCGCCCCGCCTCGGTCAAGACCAGATTGCGGCCGCGCCGTTCGAACAGATCATGGCCGAGATCCGCTTCCAGCGCCTTGATTTGCGTGGAAACCGCGCTTTGCGAGATGTTGAGCGCGCGCGCCGCGGCAGTCAGCGTGCCTTCGCGTGCGGTGGCGCGGAACAATCGCAGGTGGTGCAGGTTCAGGGTCGCCATGGTGCCATTTCCGCTTGATCGTTCGATTGAGGCGAACGTTTGACGAAAAAATATGTATTTTCTTTAATTTCGTCCACCCCCTATCCGGCAAAGCGTTCCTGAAGCCCTCTCTTCTTGCCGGAGCGCTGCCATGTCTGACACCATCACCCTCACGCTGTTTGCTCCGCTGGCGCTTGTGCCGGTGATCCTGCTTGCCCTCGCCCGTCCCGGCAAGCGTCCCGGCAGCCTGCCGCGCTGGTCGGAAGGCGCAGCGCTCGCCGCTTTCGGGATTGCGCTTGCAGGCTTGGTCCAGACCGCCCTGTTCTCCTCCCCGGGTCTTGCCCTGCTGGATGGCCCGGTCGCCCTCGCCCTGCGCGCCGATCTTGTCAGCGCGAGTGTCGCCACGCTGGTCGGCTTCATCGGCTGGATCGTCATGCGCTACAGCCGGACCTATCTCGATGGCGAAGCGCGCGAGGGCGCGTTCCATGCGCTGATGTTGACCACACTCGCTGCGGTGCTGGTGTTCGTGCAGGCGGGCACCCTGCCCACCATGATCCTCGCCGCCATCGCGGTCGGCCTCACCCTCAAGCGCTTGCTGCTGTTCTACCCCGACCGACCCGAAGCCCAGCGCGCCGCGACCAAGTTTGCCGCGGTCTGGCACACGGGTGACGTGATGCTGGTGATCGCTGCCGGGCTGCTGTTCGCCCGTTTCGGCACACTCGACGTGACCGCACTGCCAGCTATTGCAGCTGCCACCGGGCTAGGGATTGCCGGAACGCTCGCCGTAGCTGCCATCGTTGCCGCAGCCGCTCTGAAAACCGCCGCTTTCCCGCTCCATGGCTGGCTGACCGAGGTGATGGAGGCCCCCACCCCCGTCTCCGCGCTGCTCCACGCCGGGATCATCAACTCGGGCGGCGTGTTGCTCATCACCGCTGCCCCGCTGGTGCAGGCGAGCACCGGCGCGATGGCCGCGCTTGTCCTGATCGGGGGGCTGACCGCCCTGTTCGGCGCGGCCGTGATGCTGACTCAGAGCGCGATCAAGACCGCGCTCGCCTGGTCGACCATCTCGCAGATGGGCTTCATGCTGCTGCAATGCGGGCTCGGCCTGTGGACGCTGGCGCTGCTGCACATCATCGCGCACTCACTCTACAAGGCGCACGCCTTCCTGTCCTCGGGCGGCGCGGTGGCCGAGGTCGCCAATATCCGCCGTCCCGGCCCGGTCGCGGTGCCGAACGTTGCTGCGGTGCTCAAAAGCTTCGCCCTGGCGCTCGCCATCTTCGCCGCGATTGCCGGGGCCTTCTCGGCAGCCTTCGGGCCGAAGTCCCCGCAGGCGCTGGCGTTGGGCGCGATCCTGATCTTTGGGGTGGCTTACCTTGTCGCGCAAGGCCTTGCCGACCGTGCGCCGGTCGCCCTGACCAAGCGTACCGCGGGTGCCGCGCTGGCGGCAGCAATCGGCTACTTCAGCTTCCAGACCCTGGCCCAAGCCATCTGGGGCCCGATCCTGCCGCAGGCACCAATGCCGACGGATCTCGAATGGGCCATGCTGGTGATCGCGGTGGCGAGCTTCGGCCTCGTCGCCTTTGCCCAGGCCCTGTTCCCCCTGTGGGCCCACCACCCGGCCACCGCTGGCCTGCGCGTCCATCTTGCCAACGGCCTCTACCTCAACGCCCTGCTGGACCGCGCAATCGGTGGCTTCCGCACCACAACCACCCGCTGATGAACGCACCAACGGAGACAATGCCATGCTGATGAACCACGCTGACATCGCCCCGGCCCGCTTTTCGGCGGTGCTCGAAGCCGCCGAGGCTGCAGGCCGCGCCATTCCGCCCGCCTTTCCACTGGATGCGACCGTGGCGGTGAACCCCTTCCTCGGGCAAACCGGCGAAGACCTCGCCAGCACCGCCGCCCGCCTCGCCCGCGTCGCCGGGGTCCGCGTCACGCGGACGGGCGCCGAATATGCCGCTGCCATCAAGGAGGGCCGGATCGGCGCTGACGACCTTGCGGACGCGCTCGCCGCCTCGTCTTCGCCCTTGAAGCCTGCGACGATCACCGCCTTGCGCAATATCGCCGAGACGCTGGGTGATGGCCCCGCGCCGCGTGCCCTGCCCTCCGTGGCCGATCTTGCGGCCGAGGCGACCGGAATCGATTGGCCCGCCCTGATCGACAAGTGCATCGGCCTGTGGGCCGCAGGCCATTTCGACCGCGGCCAGGCCCTGTGGTCACCCGCGCCCGGTGCTGAAGCCTTCACCGCTTGGCGCGGCTGGGCCCTGCATGACCTCACCCCGGAAATCGCCGGTCTGGAAGGATTCTGCGCCCATGTCGCTTGCGCGCCCGACACCACCGAACGGGCGATCCTTTCCGCTGCCGAGACCCTTGGCCTGTCTGACGCCGCTGCCCCCACCGCGTTCCACCGCTTGGCCATGAGCCTTGGCGGCTGGGCGCAGCACGCGCGCTGGCTGCTGTGGCAGGCCGAACTGGTCGGCGATACCGACCGCACGCTGATGGACCTGCTCGCCATCCGCCTGATCTGGGACGAGGCGCTGCTCCTGCGCACGCCGCAGATCGCCGACCGCTGGGCTGCGACCGTTGCGGCTCACGCGGTGCCGATCAGCGCGACCGCCGCGGATGTGGCACTCGCAATCCTGCAAGACGCCGCCGATCGCGGGCACCAGCGCCGCCTTGCCGCCGCACTCGATGGCGCTGCCCCGCAGGGCGAACGGCCGTTCCTTCAAGCCGCCTTCTGCATCGACGTGCGCTCCGAAGTCTTCCGCCGGGCGCTCGAATCGGTCGACCATTCCATCGCAACCATCGGTTTTGCAGGGTTTTTCGGCCTGCCGCTGGCGCACCACGCGCATGGTTCGGACATCCTCGAAGCGCGCCTGCCAGTGCTGCTCAACCCCGCGGTCAACACGACCAGCGCGGGTGATCCGGCCACGGATCAGGCCGCGCGGATCACGGCCCGGAGCCAGCGCGCCTGGGGACGGTTCCGCCAGGCGGCGGTGTCCTCCTTCGCCTTTGTCGAGGCGATGGGGCCGGTCTATGCGGTGAAGCTGGTGAAGTCTGCGCTCGGTCTCGGCAATGCCACCAAAGCCGAGCCTGCCCCCGAAGTGATCGGCGGCATGAGCGCCGCAGCGAAGGCCGATACCGGCGCAGCGGTGCTCAAGGCGATGAGCCTGACGCAAGGCCATGGCGCCATCGTGCTGCTGCTCGGCCACGGGGGCAACACCACCAACAACCCACATGAGAGCGCTTACCACTGCGGGGCCTGCGGCGGGTACACTGGCGAGGTCTCCGCGCGGCTGCTCGCCATCCTGCTCAACGATCCTGAAACCCGCGCCGGATTGGCTGAACGGGGCGTGGATGTTCCGGCGGACACGCTGTTCGTGGCAGGTCTGCACGATACCACCACCGACGATATCACCCTCTACGAAGATGGCCTGCCCGCCGCCCGCAGCGGCGATCTTGGCACGGTGCGCAAGTGGCTGGCGCAGGCGGCCAAGGTTGCGCGTGCCGAGCGCGCGGTGCGGCTACCCGGCGCGCGCTGGAACACCATTGCCGCCCGCGCTCAGAACTGGGCCGAAATCCGGCCGGAATGGGGCCTGGCCGGATGCGCCGCCTTTATCGCCGCCCCGCGCGAGGCAACCGCTGGCCGCGACCTTGGCGGGCGCGCGTTTCTGCATTCCTATGACTGGCAAGCGGACGCAGGCTTCGGCACGCTGGAACTGATCATCACCGCCCCGGTCGTTGTGGCGAGCTGGATCAGCCTGCAATATTACGGCTCCAGCGTGGCACCTGAAATCTTCGGCGGTGGCAACAAGCTGATCCACAACGTGGTCGGCGGGATTGGCGTGATCGAAGGCAATGGCGGCAAGCTTCGCGCCGGCCTGCCCTGGCAAGCGGTGCATGATGGCGAGCGCCTCGCGCATGAGCCCCTCCGCCTCTCGGTCATGATCGAGGCTCCGCGTGAGGAAATGCGCAAGATCCTCGAAAAGCACCCGAGCGTCCGCGCGCTGTTCGATAATGGCTGGCTGCATCTCTTCGCCCTGAAAGACGGCAAGGTCGATGCGCGCTATCTGCCGGGCCTCAAGTGGGCCGATCAACAACCGCAAATGCTCGCAGCCTGAGCACAGCCGAACACACCCGCGTCGCCCGCCCGACAGTCGCAGCCCGCCGAACCATCGGCAGGGCGAGCGGGCGACGCACGGCATTTCGCGGGCGGGGAACGACCCAAACGTCTTCGGTCGGGTAGGAGCGGGAGGAAGTGGTGGACAGGGCTGGATTCGAACCAGCGTACGCTTGCGCGGGCAGATTTACAGTCTGCTGCCTTTAACCACTCGGCCACCTGTCCACACAGTCCCCTGCTTGAGGGGGGCGTTCCTGAGCATGGTATGCTCTGAAATTGCGCGAGTCCCGTAGGGGCCCGCTGCCGAGAGGCGCCCCTTTGGCGAAGCACTGCTTGCCTGTCAATGGCCCTGCTGGCAGGGGGTGGCTTTGAAAAGCCTCAGGCGGGAAACAACATGAGCAAAGGTGAAAAAAAGCGCGCCCTGCGGGGCCGCGCGGGGCGCATGAAGGGCGGGCGCGGCTCGGGTCGTGGCAGTGCGGGGCAGGTGCGCCTATGGGGTCGCCATGCGGTCGAGGCCGCGCTCAAGAACCCTGATCGCCAGCACCGCAAGCTGTGGGCCACGCCGGAGGGTCTTGAAAGCCTCGACGGCGAATTGCCCGCAGGCTTCCCGGTCGAACATGCCCAGGCGGCCGATCTCGCCCGCCTGGTCGCCAAGGACGCGCCGCATCAGGGGCTGGTGCTGGAATGCGCCCCATTGGAAGACGTGTTCCTCGACGAAGTGGCCGACGGCGAAGCGGCGAGGCCGGTCGTGGTGCTCGATCAGGTGACCGATCCGCACAATGTCGGCGCGATCCTCCGCTCGGCCGCGGCCTTCGGTGCGGCGGCGATCGTCACGCAGGACCGTCATGCGCCGTCCGAAGGCGGAGTGCTGGCCAAGGCCGCATCGGGCGCGCTGGAGACCGTGCCGTGGGTCCGGGTGGTCAACCTCGCCCGCGCCTTGGAGGAACTGGCCGAGGCCGGGTATTGGCGCATCGGGCTGGCAGGCGAAGCCGAGGCGGTGCTCGCCGATGTCATGCCCACCGGGCCGCTGGCGATCGTGCTCGGCGCGGAGGGCGAAGGCCTGCGCCATAATATCGCGGCCCACTGCGACGTGCTGGCGAAGTTGCCGATCAGCTCGGCCATCGAGAGCCTCAATGTCTCGAACGCGGCCGCGATTGCACTTTATGCGGTGGCAACGCGCAGCTAGAAGCAGAGTAAGGGAGGGAATTGCCATGACCATGTTCTCGTCTATCCGCCTGCGCGCCGCGGGGGTGCTGGCAGGCTTCGCGCTTGTGCTAAGCGGCTGCTTCATGACACCAGGCAAGTTCACGGCCGAACTGGCAATCACCGGGCCAGACAGTTTCACCTTCCGCTACGAAGGCGAAATCTTCTTCCTCGGCCTTTCCAAGCTGGCGCAGATGGACGCGGCCAATGCCGACAATTTTACCGCCAATTGTTTTGACGATGAAACCTACGAGAGCCGCGATTGCACCGCGGAAGAGGTGGCGATCCAACGCGAAGAGTGGGAAGCGGGTGCCGCCGAGAGGGCAGAGCAGGCCAAGAAGCAGGCCCAGCAGATGGCCGCAATCATGGGCGGGATTGACCCGTCAGACCCCAAGGCCGCAGACGAACTCGTCAAGCTGCTCCAGCGCCAGAAGGGCTGGGAGCGGGTGGTGCACAAGGGCGACGGGGTGTTCGACGTCAGCTATCGCGTCTCGGGCACGATGGGCCACGATTTTACCTTCCCGATGATCGAAGGCTTTCCGCAGACCAATCCCTTCGTGCAGGTGTTCCTGCGCAAGGGTGCTCAGGTGCGGATCAACGCGCCGGGCTTTGCCGCGCAGAGCGCGGACAGCTCCGGGCTCGGCACGATTCTGGGTGCAGGCTCCTTCGCCGGGCTGGCAGCCATGGGCGCTGCGGAGCAGTCGCGGGAAGCCGGAGAGAATCCGGCGGCCATGCCCGGGGTGCCAGTGATGGATGGCACCTTCACGGTACGCGCTGCAGCCGGAATGCGGATTCTCGCCAACAACACCGACGAAGGCCCTGTGGCTGAGGCTGGCGGCGAGACGCTGGTCTGGCGCATCAACCAGCGCACCGCGCAGGCCCCGACCGCATTGATCGCCGCCGCTCCCTGACTGGGGCGCGCAGCAACGAAAAACCCCGCCGGCCGCGAGGCTGGCGGGGTTTTTTCTTGGCCTTCGAAGTGGATCAGGCGCGCTGGTGGCCGGTCAGTTGACTGCGTCCTTCAGCCCCTTGCCCGCCTTGAACTTGGGCTGATTGGAGGCCTTGATCTTCATCGGCTCACCAGTGCGCGGGTTGCGCCCGGTGGACGCCTTGCGCTTGGCGACCGAGAAGGTGCCAAAACCCACCAACCGCACTTCGTCCCCGCCCGAAAGCGCCTTGGTAATTGCGTCAAACACGCTTTCGACGGCGTTCGAGGCATCGCTCTTGGACAGACCGCTCGCGTTGGCAACTTCGCCGATCAGGTCGTTCTTGTTCATATGGGAACCCCCTAGCTGCTGGATATCGATTATCGGTATGAATCGCGCACGTAAGAAGCGCGGAGACTGAGACGTTTTTTGATAGGCTGTCAAAGGCAAATAGCCGGTTCAGAGCCACCAGGCCATTAGCCAAAGCAGTTTATGCGCCCAACATAGGTTGGGCGCTTGTGGGGCCTATAAGGAATATCGCGGAGCTACCGCGAATTGCGGCAGGCGCGAATCCCCAAGGCTCAATGCGCGGTCGGCACCTCTGGGGTTGCCGGACCTGTCCCCGCAGCGGGACCTGCTGGCTGGCTCGCCAGATCGTCCGCTTCGGTCCATTCGATCGCCACCAGCGGCTCGGTCAGCGCCCGGGCCAGCACCTCGTCAACATGGGACACCGGCACGATTTCCAGCCCCGCCTTGGCGTTGGCCGGAATTTCGGCGAGGTCCTTGACGTTCTCCTCGGGGATGAGGACGGTCGTGATCCCGCCGCGCAGCGCTGCGAGCAGCTTTTCCTTCAGGCCACCGATCGCCAGCACCCGGCCCCGCAGCGTCACCTCACCCGTCATCGCCACATCAGGGCGCACCGGAATACCGGTAAGGGTCGAGACGATCGAGGTGACCATGCCGATCCCGGCGCTCGGCCCGTCCTTGGGCACGGCACCTTCGGGCAGGTGGATGTGGACGTTCTTGCGGTTGATCAGGCTCGGCTTGATCCCATAGGCAGGCGCACGCGCCTTCACGAAGCTGAAGGCGGCAGACACGCTTTCGTTCATCACCTGGCCGAGCTTGCCGGTTGTCTTGACCTCGCCCTTGCCCGGCGTGGTCACGCTTTCGATGGTGAGCAATTCGCCCCCCACCGAAGTCCATGCAAGGCCGGTCACAGCGCCGACCTGCGCCTCTTCCTCCGAAACGCCGTGCTTGAACTTCCGCACGCCCGAGAAGTCGCCAAGGTTGTCGGGCGTGATGGTGACGCTGGTGGCTTTCTTTTCGAGGATCTGCCGCAGGCTCTTGCGGCACAGCTTGGCAATCTCCCGCTCCAGCGTGCGGACACCCGCTTCGCGGGTGTAGTAACGGATCAGATCGCGCAGGGCCTCTTCTTCAAGGGTGAATTCGCCCTTCTTGAGGCCATGCGCCTTGACCTGCTTTTCGACCAAGTGACGCTGAGCGATCTCGACCTTCTCGTCCTCGGTATACCCTTCCAGCCGGATGATCTCCATCCGGTCAAGCAGCGGCTGCGGCAGGTTGAGGCTGTTCGCGGTGCACACGAACATGATGTCGCTCAGATCAAGATCGAGCTCGAGATAGTGGTCCTGGAACTTGGCGTTCTGCTCCGGGTCAAGCACCTCAAGCAGCGCCGAGGCCGGATCGCCGCGGAAATCCTGACCCAGCTTGTCGATCTCGTCGAGCAGGAACAGCGGGTTCGATGTGCCCGCCTTCTTGAGGTTGGCGACGATCTTGCCCGGCATCGAGCCGATATAGGTGCGGCGGTGACCGCGGATCTCCGCCTCGTCGCGCACGCCGCCCAGGGACTGGCGCACGAATTCGCGGCCCGTCGCCTTGGCGATCGACTTGCCCAGCGATGTCTTGCCCACGCCCGGAGGGCCGACGAGGCACAGGATCGGCCCCTTCAGCTTGTTGGTGCGGGCCTGCACCGCGAGGTATTCGACGATCCGGTCCTTGACCTTTTCCAGCGCATAGTGATCGGCATCCAGCACGGCCTGCGCCTGCGCAATGTCGCGCTTCAGCTTCGACTTCTTGCCCCACGGCAGGCCGAGCAGCACATCGAGATAGTTGCGGATCACCGTCGCCTCAGCGCTCATCGGCTGCATGCCGCGCAGCTTTTTCAGTTCGCTGAGCGCCTTGGTCTTGGCTTCCTTGGAAAGCTTGGTCTTTTCGATCTTCTCGGTGAGTTCGGCGATTTCATTGCCTTCGCCATCATCTCCGCCGCCCAGTTCGCTCTGGATCGCCTTCAGCTGTTCGTTGAGGTAATATTCACGCTGCGTCTTCTCCATCTGACGCTTCACGCGCCCACGGATGCGGCGTTCCACCTGCAACACCGACAGCTCGCCTTCCATGAAGGCCATGACGAGTTCGAGCCGCTTCAGGGGATTGCCCTCAGTCAGCAGCGACTGCTTGTCCGAAACCTTGGCGCTGATCGCAGCGGCGATCGTATCGGCCAGCTGCCCCGCATCATCGACCTCGGAAAGGTCAATCGCGGCATCATCGCCGAGCTTCTTGTTGAGCTTCACATATTCGCCGAACTGCTCGGTCACCTGCCGCATCAGTGCCGTGACTTCGCTGCCCGAAACGGTCTCGGGCCCCAGTTCCTGGACTTCAGCCAAGAGGTACGTGCCCACGTTCTCGAGCGCCGCGAGCCGCGCCCGCGCCTTGCCTTCGACCAGCACGCGCACCGTGCCATCGGGCAGCTTCAAGAGCTGAAGCACCTGCGCAATCACGCCGACATCGTAGAGATCTTCACCCTCGGGATCATCGCAGCCCGGATCGAGCTGAGCGAGGAGGACAATGTCCTTCGAAGCTTCCATCGCGGCCTCAAGCGCCGCCACCGACTTGTCACGCCCGACAAACAGGGGAACGACCATGCCGGGGAAAACGACGATGTCGCGGAGGGGGAGAAGGGGAAAAGTCTGGGTCATGTTGGAGATATGGGTAGCGGCTTCGCGGCCTGCAACAACTTATCCCATTCGGCTGTGGATGGGGGCGCGATTGGACGGAGATCAACGGCGGATGACGGCAATCTCGGCCGTCACGCCGTCCCCCAGCCCCACCCCTTCGGCGCGCTGTACCGCGACCTTCACGGGGAGGAAATAGGTCTCGCCGCGCGGGAACAGCGAGGTGGCAAAATCGGTCGCACCGATCCGCGCCGCGACCGGGATACAGCCCCAGCCGTAACTCGCCTCGCGCGCGGCATAGCGCAGTTCGGCAACGTGCTCCGCGGGCACGGGAACGAACAGGAAGGGCGCCGGGCCGCGCCATTCGATGATCTCGCCCGCAAAGGTGATGCGGGCGAGCGCGCCGCTCACCCTCGCCTCACCCCAGACCCGGCAGATTGAATCCCGGCGGCAGGCCCATTGAACCCTGCATTTCGCGCATCTGCTGGTCTGAGACCCGATCGGCCCGGTCGCGCGCGTCGTTGAAGGCGGCAGCGACGAGGTCTTCGAGGATCTGCTTGTCGTCCGGCACCATCAGGCTGTCGTCGATGCTGACACCAAGGATGCGCCCCTTGGCGCTGGCGCGGACCTTGACGAGCCCACCGCCTGCCGTGCCTTCGACCTCAATCGAGTCGAGCTTCACCTGCATCTCGTTCATCTGCTTCTGAATGGTTTCGGCGGCCTGCTGCGCGGCGGCCATCATCTCTTCCATCGATTTCATTGCGGGGGACTCCTTAATTCCAAGGGGGATTGCCAGCGCCTGCGGCGACTTTGGCGGGGGTGATCAACTCGGCATCGGGAAAGGCCTCAAACGCGGCCTTGACCAACGGATCGGACCGGATGCGCGCGTCTTCGGCAGCCGCCTCGGCCTCGGCGACTTCGCGCAGGCTGGGCTGGGCGGTGCCTGTCCCGCGTTCGATCAGCCAGCGCTTTCCGGTGACCTTCAACAGGGCCTCCCGCATATCGGGCGCGGGATCGTCGGGGAAGTTGTCGGCCTGCTGAAACACCAGCCGCTCGGCAGCGAGCTCGATCACTCTCACCCGGTCCCGCATCATCTGAGCAACGCGCAGCTGACCGGCGGCATCGACCGCCTCGACCAGCGCAGCCCAATCCGGCACGGGCGAAGCCGCGACAGGTGCGGCAGCGGGCGCGGCACCTTCCGCAGCCGTGGCAGGCGCGGCGGTGAAGCCGGCGGCCGCTAGCTCCTCGATCCTCCGTGCGAGCTTGCCGGGATCGGGCATCTGCGCCGCATGAAGAATGCGCAGGAGCGCCATCTGCAACGAGACGAGCGGATCGGGCGCGGTGCGCACTTCGTCATGCCCCTTGAGCAGCAATTGCCACAGGCGGTGCAATTCGCCCGCCCCGAGCCTCGCCGCAAAATCGGCGAGCGCGGCGCGTTCTTCTTCCGTAGGCGCATCGGGTTCGCCGCCCGACACCTGCGCCAGCGTCACGCGGTGGGTGAGGTCCATCAGCGCGCGCACCAACGCCAGCGGCTCGACCCCGAGTGCATATTGCTCATCAACGGCCGCCAGCAAACTCTTGGCATCGCCCGACAAAAGATGACCCAGCAAGCGGCGCTGCGCGCTCTTGTCTGCGAGGCCCAGCATGTCGCGCACCCGGCTACCGCCGACCTTGCCTTCGCCATCGAGATCCGCGTGGGCGATTGCCTGATCAAGGATGGATAGCCCGTCGCGCACCGATCCTTCGGCGGCGGCGGCAATGATGCTGAGCGCCTCGGCTTCGGCCTCGACACCCTCCAGCCGGCAGACCTTGGCGAAGTGCTCCGCCAGCATGGGCGCGGGGATTCGGCGCAGGTCGAACCGCTGCGTGCGGCTCAGCACCGTGACCGGCAGCTTGTCGACTTCCGTGGTGGCGAAGAGGAACTTCACATGTGCAGGCGGTTCCTCAAGTGTCTTGAGCAAAGCATTGAACGCATTGCGCGACAGCATGTGAACTTCGTCGATGATATAGATCTTGTAGCGCGCCGAAACCGCGGCATAGCGCACCTGCTCGATGATCTCGCGCACATCGTCGACCCCCGTGTTCGAGGCGGCGTCCATCTCGATCACGTCGATATGGCGGCCTTCCGCGATGGCGACGCAGGCCTCGCACACCCCGCAGGGGTCGATCGTCGGCCCGCCCTGCCCGTCAGCCCCGACGCAATTGAGCGCCTTGGCGATCAGCCGCGCGGTGGAGGTCTTGCCGACCCCGCGCACGCCGGTCATCAGAAAGGCATGGGCCAGCCGGTCGCGCGCGATGGCATTGGCGAGGGTGCGCACCATCGCCTCCTGCCCGATCAGCTCGGAGAAGGTTTGCGGGCGGTATTTGCGCGCCAACACGCGATAAGGCTGCGCGGCGGGAGCGGGCGGCGCTGCGGGGGCTGGAGGAGGAGAGGCGGGTTCGGGAGCGGTCGCGGGAACGGCCACGGCTGCCGCCGGTGTCGGCGGCATAAGGTCACCGAACAGCGCGTTCTGCCCGGCCGCCTCCAGCTCCGCTGCGGTGGGGCCGGTGTCAGTGTCCTCAGGCAGATCGGGATCGGAATCGGTCATGCGGGCAAGCTAGGCGTTCAAACCCGCTTTGTCATGGTGCGCATCGCCGCGATCGGGATGAAAAAGGAGCCGAGCGACCCGCCGCAATCCACCTGAGCTGCTTCCTTCCGGACCTGACTCGGTGAGCGGACGCAAACGTCCACCCGACTCCCACGCGAGCATATGGAGCGGGCCGAACAGAAAATCAACTCAGCGAAAAAATCGGCCCGCTGGGCCGCAAGGGCAAACGCCCGCCGCCCGGCGTGTGAGGGCCTAACGAAAATTATCCGCGTAGGCTTGCAGCTTGAGCCGCTTGGGCGGGGTTGCATGGACACGGGCGGCGATGCCGTACTTTTCGGCATAGGCCTTGGCCGCTTCCTTGGAGGGAAAGGTCAGGCTCACCTGCGACTGCGTGTCGGCGCTCCCGGTCCAACCCATCAGGGGATCGGCGAACCGTGCTTCGGACTGTTCGAACTCCAGCACCCACTCATCGGTATGCGCCTTGCCGGACTGCATCGCGTGCTTGGTCTTCTGATAGATACGTGCGGACATTTCTCTTTTTCGATCCTCGCTCATGCGACCGCAAGGTCGCGTCGCTGCGGGCGGGCGGTCGCCCTTTCAGGGCGCTGCGCGGCCCGGATTGTGCCAAGCCGATAGCGCAATCCTATTGGCGGTTGAAGGCGTTTTTGGTCTTGAGGCTCGGCTTTTCCAGCCATGGCTCGTCCGGCCAGCGGTGCTTGGGATAGCGACCCTTCATGTCCTTCACCACATCGCGCCAACTACCCCGCCAGAAGCCCGGCAGATCGCGAGTCGATTGAACGGGGCGGCCGCCAGGACTGGTCAATTTCAGCAACAGAGGCGAGCGCCCGATCATGGGCTGGCTGTCGAGCCCGAACAGCGCCTGCACCCGCACCTCGACACTGGGGGCATCGTCGCCAGCATAGTCGATGGCGTGGCGCGTATCGGCGGGCGAGGTGAAATGGGTCGGCGCGGCGCTTTCGAGCAGCTGGCGCGCGTTCCAGTCGAGCAGGTTCAATGCGGCTTCGGCGAAGCGGTGGGGTGGCAGGTCAAGGTCGCGGCGTCCGGTGAGCAGCGGTGCCAGCCACTCGCCTGCCCGTTCGCGCAGGCTCTCGGGCGCGAGCGCCTCGATCCCGGCGAAGCGCGTGCGGGCGAGGAAGCCTTGCGGGAGTACATCCTCCAACCGCTCCACAGCCCTGCCCACAAGGATATCCACAAGCAGCCCCGGATCAGGCGCGGGTTCCGGGACGCTCGCCAGTACGATGGCTCCCAGTCGCCGCTCACGCCGCGCTTCAACACGGTCTTTGTCGCCATTCCAGCGGGTTGTGACGCGTTCTTGCAGCTCTTTGCCAAACAGGACGGCAATCCGGTCGGGCAGGACTTCCGCTCCGGCGGTGATCCGCGCGCCCTTGGCCTGACCTTGCGCATCGCCGATCACGATCCATTCGGCGCGCGCCAGCGGCGAAGCGGGGTCGAGCTGATAGCCCCGCCCCCCGGCACTCAGCCAATTTTCGCCCGAGGGATCACGCCGACGCGCAACGAAATCGGGGCGCGCCAGCGCGAGTGCTTCGGCGGCGTCGGCAGCGGGGCTCTCGACGATGACGTTTGCCATTTTCGCCGCCTGCCGCGCCCAGCCCTCTGCAATCCGCGCGGCCGCCACACTGCGCGGTGCCCGGTCGCCGCGCCAGCGGGTGAGGCGTTGCGCCAAGTCTTCGCCCCGCCCGCCCAGCCCGCGTTCCTGCAACAGCATGACCAGCCGCGCTGCATCCTCACCGCAGCCAGCGCTCGCTCCGTGAAGCACGGCAGCGGCCTGATCGGGCGCCATCGGCAGGCTGGCAATGGCTTCACCCAAGGGCGTGATCCGTCCGCTGGCATCGAGCGCGCCGAGCGCTTCCAGCGCTCCCCTCGCCGCTGCGACCGAGGCTTCGGGCGGCGGATCGAGCCACGGCAGCGCCTGTGGATCGGCCGTCCCCCACTTCGCCAACCGCAGCAAGAGCGGCGCGAGGTCAGCCTGCATGATTTCGGCGGGCGCGAATTCGGGGCGGCCGGCATGACCCGCTTCCTCCCACAACCGATATGCCACCCCCGGCCCCTGCCGCGCCGCACGCCCGGCTCGCTGCGCTGCCGAGGCTTGGCTGGCGCGTCGGGTGACGAGATGGGTCGAGCCTGCCGCGCGGTCGAACTCGGCAAGGCGGGCAAGGCCGGAATCGACCACCACGCTCACCCCGTCCAGCGTCAGCGAGGTCTCGGCGATGGCGGTGGCGAGGACAATCCGGCGGCGGCCTTCCGGGTCGCGGCGGATCGCGGCGCGCTGGGCAGCGGGTTCGTTCTGGCCGTGAAGCGCGTGGATCGGCACGTCCTTCAGGCGCGGTTCGATCCGCTCCCGCACCCGCTCAATCTCCCGCACGCCGGGGAGGAAAGCGAGGATGTCACCCGCTTCCTCACGCCATGCGGTCAGCACGGCTGCGGCCACACGATCTTCGATAGTCTGCGAGGCATCGCCGCCAAGCCATTTGATCGTCAGCGGAAAGCTGCGTCCTTCGCTTTCGATAATCGCTGCGCCTTCGCCCAACAACCGGCCGAACCGCGCACCGTCGATCGTCGCCGACATCACTAGCACGCGCAGGTCGTCGCGCAGTACAGCGCGGGTTTCGAGCGCCAGTGCAAGGCCCAGATCGCTGTCGAGCGCGCGTTCGTGCGCCTCGTCGAACAGCACGGCAGAGACACCGGGAAGCTCCGGGTCTTCCACCAGCCGGTTCACGAGGATCGCTTCCGTGACCACAAGGATCCGGGTCCTGGCAGAAGCCTTGCTGTCGAGCCGGGTCATGTAGCCGACGGTCTCGCCCGGCTTCTCGCCGAGCATCTCAGCCATGCGCTCGGCCGCAGCGCGGGCGGCGACCCGGCGGGGCGAGGTCAGGATAATCTGACCAGTGCACCACGGCTGGTTCAGCAGATCAGGCGCGACCGCGGTGGTCTTGCCCGCCCCGGGCGGCGCGATCAGCACAGCCGCGCCCGCGCTCGCCAGCGCGGCGCGGATATCGGCAAGGACAGCATGGATCGGAAGATCAGTCATCACATCATTCGTCATGCTGAACGTGTTTCAGCATCCATCCAGCCATCAAGCCCGGAGAATGCCGCACGATGGACCCTGAAACGAGTTCAGGGTGACGGGAAAAAAATCAATGCCCGCGCGCGACCGCGAATTGCGCGGCTTCGGCCATCGCTGCGCGCGCCTTGCCATCGGGGAAGATCGAAATGGCGTCGATCGCCCGCTGCGCGAAGTGCCGGGCGCGCTCACGCGTGTCTTCCAAGGCGTTGTGCTTGCCGATCAGGCCGATCGCGTGGGCGAGGTCTTCGTCCGAAGTGCGATGCCCGATGATCGCGTCTTTCCAGAACTTGCGCTCTGCCTCATTGCCGCGGGCATAGGCGAGGATCACGGGCAGGGTCATCTTGCCTTCGCGGAAATCGTCACCCTGATCCTTGCCCATTTCGGCGGCGTCGGAATCGTAGTCGATTGCGTCGTCGACCAGCTGGAACGCAACGCCAAGGTTGCGGCCATAGGATTCCAGCGCGCGTTCCTGTTCCTCGGAACATTCCGCCACCACCGCGCTGATCTGGCTGGCGGCCGCAAACAGGGCTGCGGTCTTGGCGCCGATGATGTGGAGGTATTGTTCCTCGCTGGTGGTGATCTGGCGCTGGGCGGAGAGCTGCGAGACCTCGCCTTCCGCGATCACTGCGCTGGCGCGCGACAGGATCGACAGCACGCGCAAGCTCCCGTCCTCGGTCATCAGTTCAAAAGCGCGGCTGAACAGGAAATCGCCGACCAGCACGGTCGCCGGATTGCCGAAGATGATATTGGCCGCCGCCTTGCCGCGCCTGAGTTCGCTGCCGTCCACCACATCATCGTGCAGCAGTGTGGCCGTGTGAATGAATTCGACCGCGGCGGCGAGCTTGTAATGGCGGGTGCCCTTGTAACCGACCAGCTCCGCCCCGGCGAGCGTCAGCATCGGCCGCAGCCGCTTGCCACCGCCGGAAATCAGGTGCCCGGCCAACCGCGGGATCAGCGGGATCTCGCTCTGCATCCGTTCTAGGATGACGGCGTTGACGGAGTTCATGCCCGCAGCCGTCAGCGACAGCATCGGATCGAGTGTCGGTGCCTTGCGCGGCAGGGGAACGATTTCGGCACTCATGCTGCCTGTGGCTCTAGGGCGGCCCCAGCGTGCTTGGCAAGCGCAGATTTGCTGCTAGTTTCGCAGCCGATGTCCGACAAAACGCAAACTCCGGGCGAGCCCGATCCGATCCTCGCTGCTTTCCGCAAGAGCATCGACAATATCGATGCTGCGCTGATCCATATGCTCGCCGAACGGTTTCGGATCACGCAAGCCGTGGGCGAGTACAAGGCCAAGGTGACCCTGCCCCCGGCCGATCCCGACCGTGAAGCCCGGCAGATCGCGCGGCTGCGCAAGCTGTCGGAAGAGGCCGATCTCGATCCTGAATTCTCGGAGAAATTCCTGCGCTTCATCATCGACGAAGTGATCCGCCATCACGAACGCGCGGCTGCGGGCTAAGGCCTTTCGCTGTCTTCGGCGGCGGTGGGCAAGGTCGGTTCAGGCAGTGGAGGCGGCGGAGCGGATGGCTCCTGCCGTTGTTGCGCGCTGATCTGCCTCAGCAATTCCTCTCGTTCGCGCAGGATACGCCGCTGATTGCGGTTGTAGCTGCGGGTATTGGCGAAGCTGCCTTCGCCGATGCTGTTGCCCCGCCCCTTGCGGGTCAGCGGGACGCCCAGACAGGTCGCATCCTGCCCCCGCGCGCGATTGCACTCGGGGCCAATTCCGGTCTGGTCGATCTCCGGCGCGACGTAGGGATTGCTGAACACGGTACGCTGACCTTCAAGCGCATCGCCGGTGGCGCACCCGCCGAGCAGCGCCGCGACGAGGATCAGTCTGGGGCGGATCGGCATCATGCCAGCGCGGCTCCGGTTTAGGACATGCTTTCAATCGCTTGAGCGCCATGAACCGAGCGTGAATTGAGCAGGAAAGGGATCAGCGCGGGTCACTCTTCCCGGTGCCTGCGCTTTCTGGCTCAGCAGGCGAATTTTCGGCTGGGACTACGGGCGTCGGCGCTACCGGTCCTTGTCGCAGGGCACGATACTCCTCCATCAGAGCGCGGCGTTCTTCCGGTGACAACTGGCGCAGGGCCTCGCGCCGCTGTTCGGGCGACATGCGCCGCAGCTGCCGCAACCGTTCGAGCGCGCGAGCATCTTCGCGCAGCGGCTGGGCGATGTCCTTGCGGGTCAAAGCCTCGCCGTTTTCGACCTTGCGGGCCATCTCCGCGCGCCTTGCGGCGATACGCTCATCGGCAAGCTGCCGGCGGCGGGCCTGCGCTTCGTCAACGCGCTGGCGGAGCGCCGCTTCTTCCTCCGGCGTCGGCACCGGGAGCCCCGCAGCGCGGCGTTGCGCGATTGCCTTGTCGATGCGCTGATCGATATGCTCGCGCCGGGTGGCGTAGCGGCCCTCGCGCACCTCATCGATCCGGCGGAAGGCCTCGCTGAGCTCCTCGGGCGTGTCAATCGGGCCGACAATTTCGGCCCGCGCAAGGCTGGCCGGTTGGCTGGCCGTGTCCGGTGCTGAGGCGATCACAGGCGCGGGCGCTGCGGCGCGGGCGGGCGGCTTGCCGGTGATGCTGGCCCAGACCTTTTCCGCCGAGGGGACAGGGATGTCGAATTGCTGGAGCAAGCCCGTCGCCGCTGCGGCCGTGGCGAGCGCGCCGAAGCTGGCGACGCCGATGACGATCCCCCGCCCCAGCCGCCAGCCGCGACCACGCCGCTGTTGGCGCAAATCCGGCAAGGCCGCAGGACGCACTGCGGCGGCGGCGAGCACGCGGTCGGCGAACCCGGCGGAGAGGCTCGGCACGGCGTAATCGTCTAGCACCCGGGCCAGCGGGCTACTTGGGATGATGGGCGCGCCCTGCTCCTGTTCACTCCCGCTCATGGCGCGTCTCCTTGCGCCGTCCACGCCTGCCGCAAGGCCGCGCGGGCGCGGTGCAGCAGGCTTTCGAACGCCTTGATGTTCATGTCCATCGCCTCGGCCGCCTCGGCATTGGGCAGTTCCTCGTAATAGGTCAGCACGATTGCGGCGCGTTGCCGTTCGGGCAGCGCCATGATGAGCGCGCGGGCGGTGCCGTCACGCTCGCCTGCTTCGATCAGCGTGTCGGCCAGCGGAGCCTCGTCCGCGCTGTCGGGCACCTCGCTCTCCGACAGCCGCCGGGTGCGGCGCAGGCGGTCAATTGCGAGATTGGTGACGACCCGCTGCAGCCAGCCGCCGAGCCTCAGTGTGGCCGCCGCCTGGCTGCCAACCGGATGGCGCGCCGCGATCTTCGCCGCCTGATCCCACAATCGCAAACAGGCTTCCTGCACAATATCCTCGGCCTCATGGGCATCGCCGGTCATCCGGTAACACACGCGGTGGAGCGCGGCGGCGTGACAGGCGATCACCTCACGCAGCGCCGCCGGATCGCGCGCCGCCAGCCGTGCCGCCAATGCCGCATCATCGCCGGAGCCGGCGTCAGGCGGGGCAAAAGTGGAAGACTCGCTGCTGGCGTTCATCTCTTGGCGCAAATGACCCCGTGTGCCCTTGGACCGGACAGGTCCGTCGCACTTACAACGCGCGCCTTGCGAAAACCCTTCGCAGGGGGCGTCAATCCGCGCGTGGCAAGCGGAGTTCGACCAGCAAGCCGCCCAGATCCTCGCTCTCGCCTAACGTGACGCTGCCGCCGTAGATCTCGGCCACATCGCGCACGATGGCGAGACCAAGGCCGGTGCCCGGCTTGTCGGTATCGAGCCGGACGCCGCGATCAAAAATGCGGATACGCTCGGCCTCGGGGATGCCGGTGCCATCATCCTCAACCCAGATCAGGCACATCTTGGGATCGCGCGGGGCGTCAGCCTCGTCCGGGTCAATGGTGACGAAAACCGAACCGCCGCCATATTTGGCCGCGTTTTCGATCAGGTTGCCGAGCAGTTCATCGAGATCCTGCCGCTCAAGCGAGACAGCGGCATTCCGGTCGCCGGCGATGTCGAGCCGACCCTCGGGATAGAGCCGCTCAACCGCGCGGCGCACGGCTTCAGCGCTGGCCATGACATTGGTGCGCGCATGACCGACAGCGCGGCGGCCGACGGCGCGGGCGCGGGCGAGGTGGTGGTCGACATGGCGCTGCATGGTCCGTGTCTCGCGCATCACCGCCTCGCCAAGATCGGGCGCGTGCGCGGTCGCGGCGTTGGTCAGTACGGTGAGCGGGGTTTTCAGCGCATGGGCGAGATTGCCCGCGTGCCGCCGCGCTTCTTCCGCCTGCCGCTCGGAATGTTCGAGCAGCGCGTTCAGCTCCTCGACCAGCGGCTGCACTTCCAGCGGCAGCGGCTCGGTGATGCGGTTTGCGCCCGTGGTCCGCAGGTTCTGGATCGCCGCCCGCACGCGCCGCAGGGGAGAAAGGCCGTAGCGGATCTGCAGCAGTGCCATCACCAGCAGGCCCAGCCCCAGCACCGCAAAGCTCCAGATCAGGATCAGCCGCACCCGCCCGATCTGCGTGTCCATCTGCTCGGTTGCACTGGCGACGGCGAAGGTCCACCGCGTCTCGCTGCCGGGCAGGATCACGGTACGCTCGGCAAGGCGAAGCGGCTCGCCCTTGAACTGGTCCGAGTTGTAGAAATGGATATCGCTGTCGAAATGGTCGCCTTTGGCGTCAGCACCTTGCAGCTTCAGGGTGCGGTCCCACAGGCTGCGCGAGGGCCAGGGTTCGTAATTGCCGCCCGATATCTGCCAGTAGAGTCCGCTGCCGGGTTCAAGAAAGCGCTGATCGCCCAGAGTGCGGTAGAAATAGACCTCTCCGCTCGCATCGATTTCGGCCGAGGCGATCATGGCGGTCAGAATGTAGTCGAGCTGTTCGTCGAAATTGGCTTCGACCTGCGTCGTCAGCGTGCGTTCGAGCGCGATGCCACCGCCGAGCAGGAGGACGAAGATCCACCCTGCCGCGATCAGGCCCATGCGCCGCGCAAGGCTGGCGCGCGGTTGCGATGGGGTAGCTGTGCTCACGTCATCCGGCACACTCCCAGCCTCGCCCGCAGGCAAGACGACAGGCGCATCGCCGCCGAGCGCCGTCGCCTCAGGCGCGCGGCTGGTCGGCGGGGTCGTCGAGGCTGTAACCGAGGCCACGGATGGTCGTAATCACGTCTGCGCCAAGCTTCTTGCGAATGCGGGTGACGAAGACTTCGATGGTGTTGGAATCGCGGTCGAAATCCTGATCGTAGATATGCTCGATCAGTTCGGTGCGGCTGACCACCTTGCCTTTGTGGTGCATCAGGTAGCTCAGCAGCTTGTATTCCTGCGCGGTCAGCTTGACCGGCTCGCCGTCAAGCGTGACGCGGCCTGAACGCGTGTCCAGCCGCACGTCGCCGGCGGTCAGTTCCGACGAGGTATTGCCCGAAGCGCGGCGGATCAGCGCGCGCAGGCGGGCGATCAGCTCTTCGGTCTGGAACGGCTTGGCGAGATAATCATCCGCTCCCGCATCCAGCCCGGCGACCTTGTCCGACCAGCTGTCCCGCGCCGTCAGCACCAGCACCGGGAAGCTCCGCCCTTCGCGCCGCCACATGCCGAGAACCGTCAGCCCGTCGATCTCGGGCAAGCCCAGATCGAGCACCACCGCGTCGTAATCCTCGGTCGAGCCCATGAAGTGCCCGTCTTCACCATCGACTGACAGGTCGACAGCATAGCCCTGCCCTTCAAGCGTCGATTTGAGCTGCGCGCCAAGGGTCGGTTCGTCTTCGACGATCAGAATGCGCATGATCCACCATTTCCAAGCTTAATGTTGCGCCGGGTCGTGCGCTTTTGCCGCTCACGCGTCAAGCAAGCGCCGCGCGCCTGTGCCGCTGCTTTCCCCCGATGAAAGCGCATCGCCGCCCGCCCGTCAGCGCG
Organism: Erythrobacter sp. W302b; assembly: GCF_046452395.1. Classification (NCBI taxonomy): domain Bacteria; kingdom Pseudomonadati; phylum Pseudomonadota; class Alphaproteobacteria; order Sphingomonadales; family Erythrobacteraceae; genus Erythrobacter; species Erythrobacter sp. W302b. The sequence continues at coordinate 1,635,024 of NZ_JBKFDH010000001.1, forward strand.
AACGGCCGATGATCCGCCCGGTGCGGGCGTCCACATCGACATGGGTGACGCGGCCATCCTTGATGAACTTGAGCCGGTAAGCCCGCGCGGTCGAATCATAGGCAAAGCCAAGATATTCGGCGCCTTTCATCATTGGCAGGATCCTTGCCTCGATCTCGCCAGAGCGCATGATGTTGCCCGCCTGCGCTTCGCGCCGGGCTTCACCCTGATCCCCGCGCGTCTGATCCTGCTGCGCCGCAGCGGGCGCAGTCACCAGCGCCGCAGCGGCCAGCGAAGCAAGGATCAGGGCGGGAAAGCGTTTCATCACAGGATCATGCCTAGCTGAGGTCCATTGAACAAGTCGTGAATAGCACTACTTCGCGGGGGAGCTGTTATTCTTGACCAGTTCGTAGGTGATCGAAATGTTCACTCCGGCCTGAACCATGCCCGGCTGGACCGGCGCAGCGTCGACCTTCGTGGCGCTCAACCGAATTTCCGCCATGGCCGGCATCGGGCCATTGCCGGTCAGCCCTTCGCTGATCGCCAGCACCTTGGCCCCGTCATAGCCGAGCATCGCGGCATAGGCCGTGGCCTGCGCCTGAGCCCGCTCGACCGCACGCTTGCGAGCCGCGTCCTTGGCGGCGGTGTCATCGTCAATGCTGAAGCTCGGCCCGTTGATGTCATTGGCCCCGGCTTCGACCAGCGCATCGAGCACGCGGCCGGTGTCATCGATCTTGCGCAGGATCACGCTGACGCGGTTCGAAGCCATATAGCCGCGAAACACCTGACGCTGCGTGGCCTGATCATAATCGTAGCGAGCGTTCAGGTTGATGCCGGTGGTCTGGATGTCCTTTTCGGCCACGCCCAGCGCTTTGATCCGCGCGATCACCTTCTGCATGTCGGCCGAGTTCTGGCGGAGCGCCTCGGTCGCGGTCGGTGCTTCCGTGGTGACGCCTGCGCCGATGGTGGCCGTATCCGGGGCGACATTGACGCTTTCATAGACGTTGAGTTCGACCACCGGGCCGCCCGTGGCAATCTCGACATTGGCACCAAGCGCCGCCGCAGGAAGCGTGAGCGCCGAGGCGGCGATAAAGGCAATGGCGGGTTTCATCATGGTCAGTATTCCTCCGATTGGTCGCGCCTCTGCACCCGTTCAGCTTTCGCTGCACTGAACCGGACGGAAACGCGCTCTTGTGGCGCGGGGGGCAAGCCCCTACTTGGCGCTTCCCATGGCACAGCCCCCCATCTTCTCGCTCGAAGGCATCGCATTGCAGCAAGGCGGGCGCTGGCTGTTCGGCGGCCCGACCCCCACCAGCGGCGCGGCGCCGATCGATCTCCATGTGCTGCCGGGGGACCGGCTGGCGCTGATCGGGCGCAACGGTGCTGGCAAGACGACGCTGCTGCGGCTGATCATGGAGCGGATCGATGCCGACCGTGGCGCCCGGCGGGTGAAGCCGGGGACGCGGATCGTGTTTCTGGAGCAGGACCCGGATTTCGGCGGCGCCGAAACGCTGATGGATTTCGCTCTCGGCGGCGAACTCCCGCCCGAACGGCATGAGGTTGAAGCCATCGCAGGGCAGCTTGGCATCGACATGAGCCGCGAGGCTGCAACCGCGAGCGGCGGGGAACGCCGCCGTGCCGCCCTCGCCCGTGCCTTGGCGCAGGACCCCGATCTGATCCTGCTCGACGAGCCGACCAACCACCTGGATCTGGCCGCGATCGACTGGCTGGAGGACTGGCTGTCGCGCTATCGCGGCGCCTTCATCACCATCAGCCATGATCGCACCTTCCTCACTCGCCTGACGCGGGCGACCCTGTGGCTCGATCGTGGAACGCTGCGGCGCAAGGAGATCGGCTTCGGCGGGTACGAGGCCTGGGAAGAGCAGGTCTATGCCGAAGAAGCCCGCGCGGCCGAGCGGATGGACGCCAAACTGAAGCTGGAGGCGCACTGGCTCGAACGCGGGGTGACGGCGCGGCGCAAGCGCAATCAGGGGCGGCTGGAGAAGCTGTACCAGATGCGCGCGGCACGGGCGGCGATGATTTCGGGCGCGGGAACGGCGAAGCTCAAGCTGTCGAGCGATGACGACTTCAAATCGAAGTCGGTGATTGTCGCGGAGAACATTTCCAAGTCCTTCGGCGACCGCCCGATCATCAAGCCCTTCACCCTGCGGATCCAGAACGGCGACCGCATCGGGATCGTCGGATCGAACGGCGCGGGCAAGACGACACTGTTGAAGTTGCTCACCAAGGAGCTGGTGCCCGACACCGGCAGCGTCACCCACGCCCGCACCCTGTCAGGAGTGATGATCGACCAACAACGCAAGCTGCTCGAACCCGGAGCGACCGTGCGCCAGATTATCGCCGAAGGGGGCGATTGGGTCGATGTTCGCGGGGTGCGCAAGCACGTTCAGGCGTACCTGAAGGACTTCCTGTTCGATCCCGGCCTGGTCGATACCAAGATCGGCATTCTGTCTGGCGGCGAACGCTCCCGGCTGCTACTGGCGCGCGAATTCGCCCGCACTGCCAACCTGCTGGTGCTGGACGAGCCGACCAATGATCTCGACCTCGAAACGCTTGATTTGCTTCAGGAAGTCATCGCCGATTTTGACGGTACGGTGCTGATCGTCAGCCACGACCGCGACTTTCTCGACCGCACGGTGACGGTCACTCTGGGCCTCGACGGGTCCGGCAAGGTAGACATTGTCGCGGGTGGCTATGCCGATTGGGAGGCCAAGCGCAAAGCCCCGACAAATACGCGACACACCAGCTCTGAACGTGCGCAAACGCGGCCAAGCGATGCAATGGACGGCCAACCGAAGGCACAAGTTGCAAAGCCCGGCGCTGCGCCCAAGCTGTCCTACAAAGACCAGCGCGATTACGAAATCCTGCCTGCGCGGATCGCGGAGCTCGAAGGTGTCATCGCCAAGGGCGAAGCGCTGCTGAACGATCCCGAGCTCTACGCGAAAGACCCGCAAAGGTTCGCCACCATCAGCAAGGGCATCGAAAATGCCCGGGCGGAAAAGGACGCGGCGGAGGAACGCTGGCTCATGCTCGCCGAGCTGGTCGAGGGGTGAGCGCCCCCGCACCGGGGGACCATGTCGAAGCGCTGCGGGCGCGGATCGCGGCCTGCACCTTGTGCGCTGCGCACCTCCCGCTCGGCCCGCGGCCCATCGCCCGCTTTTCCGCCACCAGCCGCCTGCTGATCATCGGACAGGCGCCCGGGACCAAGGTTCATGCCAGCGGCGTGCCGTGGGACGATGACAGCGGCGACCGGCTGCGCAATTGGCTGGGGCTGGACAAGGCGACCTTCTATGACCCAGCCAAGGTCGCGCAGATGCCGATGGGGTTCTGCTACCCCGGCAAGTCGCGCGGCGGAGACGCCCCGCCACGCAAGGAATGCGCGCCGCGGTGGCACGATGCGGTGATGGAGGTGCTCCCCGCGAGCCGGATGACCCTGCTGGTCGGCACCTATGCACAGGCACGCTATCTGCCGCATCTGAGGCTCCTCTCGCTGGCCGAACGGGTCAGCCGCTTCGGGCAGGACGAGCCCTTCATCGCCCTGCCCCACCCGGCATGGCGCGCCCGCCTGTTCGTGGCCAAATACCCGTGGTTTGAGCGCGACATACTGCCGCAGCTTCGCGCCAAGGTGCAGGCGATGCTGGGTCATGTGATCCGGTAGAATTCCGCCACCCGTTCCAGCGCGATGCGTAGCACCAGCTTGCCGCTGCGCGCGGGCCAGCCGAGGGTCTTTTCCGCGTCCGGCAGAGCCTCGCCCGCGCAGACGACGCGCCACAGAATGTCCTCCAGCCCGTGTCCCGCCGCCTTGATCGCCCCGTCAAAGCGCTGGCGCGCAGCGACCTGACGCTCCCCCGCCGAGAGTCCGCGCACACCCGTGGATTTCACCCGCACCGGGTCCCACCGCATCGTCACGCTGGGCGAAAGTTGCGCCCGTTCGAAATCGGCGCGCAAAGCCTCGCCTGCATCCAGAAGGCGATCGGAGAGATGTCCCCGCGCGTGCAGCCAGACCAGCGGGCTTTCGGCGAGATTGACCGTCACCGTGCGCCGCGGTCTCGCCCCCCTCTTGATCGCCCTCCGGCACGGGCCTTCAGGGGTAAGTTCGCGTTCGACCAATTGGCGCTTCATGGCATAACCTCCGCTTGCTGAGCGGAAAGCGGCTTGCCAAGGGCGCACATCTGTAGGAAAGAAAAAACCAATCCGGTTAATTCGGGCGTGTTCCTGTGCGCCTTCCGCTGTGACATTAGAGGGTGTCGTATGACCAACCGCATTCGCGATATCCGCAAGGCCAAGGGCTTGACGCTGGCCGATGTGGCCGCCGCCTGCACCCCGCCGACCACCGCGCAGACCATCGGGCGGCTCGAGACCGGGATGCGCCAGCTCTCGCTCACCTGGATGAACCGGATCGCCGCCGCACTCGGCGTCGAGCCCGCCAGTCTGATGCGCGCCGAGACCGCCGCGGCTGCGCAAATCATTGCCGAACTGGCTGCCAGCGGTCCCGAGGCGCTCACCGCCCCGCGCGAGGCCGTGTTGCCGAGCGACTTCGCCGCCGACGATGGCCCTGCCCCGTTGGTGCTGACGGTGAAGGACAGCGTGGGCGAATATCGCCCCGGTGATCTGGTGTGGCTGCGCCCGCTTGACCCCGCCGACGCGGCCAGCGCGATCAACCGCGATTGCCTGCTGCCCCGTCCCGGCGGGCGCTTTGCCTTCGGACGGCTGATCGACCGGCGCGGCACGCTGGTCGGCCTGCTTCCGCCGGGTGCGGGGCAGAAGCAGGTGGTGGTCGACAATCCGGCATGGATCGCGGTCGCCTTCATGCTGGTCAGGCCGCTGTGAGGGACGGGCGATGAAACACGTCCTCGCCCTTTCGACGCTCTATCCGAACCCGGTCAATCCGCGGTTCGGCACCTTCGTGGCGCGGTCGCTGGAGGCGCTGGCCAAGCGCGGCGATTGGCAGGTGACGCTGGTCAATCCCATTGGCCTGCCGCCCTTGGCCCTCGGTCGTTACCGCCCGCTCGCCGATCTGCCCGCAGTGAGCGAGGAAGGCGGCATCACCGTTCACCGCCCGCGCTTCACGCTGATCCCGCGCATCGGCGCACGCCGCAACGCGGGGGCCATCGCCCGCGCCTGCCTGCCGCTGGTGCGCCGCATCCATACGGCAACGCCCATCGACATGCTCGACGCGCAATTCTTCTTCCCCGATGGCCCCGCCGCCGCCGCAATCGCACAGGCAATGGGCCAGCCGCTGTCGATCAAGGCCCGCGGGAGCGACATCAGCTTCTGGGGGGAGCAGGACTTTGCCCGAAAGCAGATGCTGGGCGCCGCACAGACGGCCACCGGGATGCTTGCCGTGAGCCGCGATCTGGCTGGCCAGATGGCGGAGTTGGGCATGGATGCGGAGCGGATCACGGTGCACTACACCGGGCTCGACCGCGACCGGTTCCGCCCCTTCGGCCATACGCAATTGCGCGCGCAGCTGAGCCGCGAATTGGGGTTCGAAATGCCCGACAATGCCCCGCTGCTCGCCTGCGTCGGCGCGCTGATCGAGCGCAAGGGTCAGGGCATCGCGATCACCGCCTTGCGCGAGATACCGGGCGCGCGGCTGGTGCTGATCGGCAAGGGTGAGGACGAAGCCCGGCTGCGCGCGCTGGCGGTGAGCGAGGGCGTGGCGGACAGGGTGCATTTCGCCGGGTCGATCGACCATGATCTCATGCCGCTGATCCTGTCGGCGTCCGATGTGATGGTGCTGCCGACTGTCAGCGAAGGGTTGGCCAATGCCTGGGTCGAAGCGCTCGCCTGCGGGACACCGGTGGTGACGTGCGATGTCGGCGGCGCGCGCGAGCTGATTGCCTGCGATACCGCCGGGCGGCTAGTGGCGCGCAACCCTGTGGCTGTGGCGGCAGGGATCAATGCCGTGCTCGCCAACCCGCCGGCGCGCGAGGCTGTGGCTGCGCTCACGGAGGCGTTCAGCTGGGACGCCAATGCCGCAGCGCTGGCCGCGCATTATGAGCGGCTGCTAGCGTAAAGTCCCTCCCCGTTGCAGCGCAATGGAGAGGGACTTAAACCTCGCCGCGCGCCAGCTTGTCCTGACGGTCGGTAGCTGTCTCGGTCGGCACGAAGCTGTTCGAGGTGACGCCCATCCAGATCAGCAGCGGACCCGCCATGTAGATCGACGAATAGGTGCCGATGAACAGGCCCACGGTGATCGCCGCGACCATGCCGAACAAGCTCGGAGGGCCGAAGATCAGCAAGGGGATCAGCGCCACGAACAGCGTCAGCGAGGTCATCACGGTGCGCGCCAGCGTCTCGTTGACCGACAGATCGAGCAGCTCGCCCAGCGGCATCTTGCGATACTTCTTCAGGTTCTCGCGGATGCGGTCATAGACGACGATGGTGTCGTTGAGCGAATAGCCGATGATCGCCAGGATCGCCGCGACGATCTGCAAACTGAACTCCATCTGCGTCAGCGCAAACAGGCCCACGGTGACGGATACGTCATGCACCAGCGCGAACATCGCGCCGACGCCGAACTGCCATTCGAACCGGATCCAGATATAGACCGAAACCGCCGCCATTGCCGCCAGCAACGCGAGGATTGCCTGATTGCGGAACTCGCCCGCGACCTTGCCCGAAACAGTGTCGTTACCGTCCTTGCGCGCGTCGGGATATTCCTTCGCAATCGCCGCGATCACCTTGTCACCAATGGCAGTGGCGGCGCCCGGCGTGTTCTCGGTGCCTTCGGGCAGGGAGACGCGGATCGAGACCTGGTTGGGGGCACCGAATTCCTGCACCACCGGCTCGCCGTACCCAAGCCCGCCGACCAGCTCGCGCAGCGACGGGATCGGCGCCGTCTCACGCTCGACGAAGGTCATCCGCACTTCCTGCCCGCCAGCGAAATCGACCCCGAAATTGAGGCCGTTGACCAGCACCGCCGCCCAGCTGCCGAAGATCAGCACGAGGCTGAGCACGAAGAACGGGATGCGCAGTTTCAGGAACTTGATGTTGGTGTTGTCAGGAACAAGCTTCAGGAGTTTCATGGGTGCTTGCTCCTCAAATCGTGATGTCGTTGGGCCGCGCCTTGCGCAGCCACCCGGCGACAAACATGCGGGTCAGCGTCACCCCGGTGAAGACCGAGGTGATGATGCCGATCACCAGCACCACGGCAAAACCCTTCACCGGCCCCGAACCGAAGGCGAACAGCGCCACGCCGGAAATGACGTTGGTGAGGTTCGCGTCCCAGATCGCGCGGCTGGCTTCCTTGTAGCCGGTCTCGACCGCGGCGACGACCCTGCGGCCGCGCGCACGTTCTTCGCGGATGCGTTCGTTGATCAGCACGTTGGCGTCCACCGCAGCGCCGATGGTGATGACGAAGCCCGCGATCCCCGGCAGGGTCAGAGTGAAGCCGCCCGCCGCCATCAGGCCGAGCAGCATCAGCACGTTGAACACCAGCGCGATGGTCGCATAGACGCCGAAGCGGCCATAGGATGCGATCATCAGCGCGATCACCGCGATACTGCCAATCGCCATGGCAAGCAGACCCTGACGGATCGAGTCCGCACCCAGGTCAGGCCCAACCGTGCGTTCCTCGACCACAGTAAGCGGCACCGGCAAGGCACCCGAGCGCAGACTGATCGCAAGGCTGTTGGCGCTTTCCGGGGTGAAACTCCCTGAAATCTGCGCGCTGCCGCCGATGATCGGCGTCTGGATCGTCGGCGCGGACAGCACCTGCTTGTCGAGGATGATCGCGAAGGGCTTGCCCACATTCTCGGTGGTCAGCTTGGCGAACTTGGCGCCGCCCTGCGAATCGAAGGTGATGTTGACGATATTGCGGTTGGTCTCGGGATCGACCCCGGCCTGAGCGCCGGTCAGATTGTCCCCGCGAATGCCGCCCAGCCGGTTCACTGTGACGAACTGGCCATCAAGACCGGAGCCGGGCGCATAGGGGAAGGTCTCGGTGCCGACCTGTGATCCCGCCGGATCGGCCACCAGTTTGAATTCGAGCTGCGCGGTCTTGCCAAGCAATTCGCGCAAGGCATCGGGGTCCTGCAGGCCGGGCACCTGCACCACGATCCGGGTATCGCCTTGACGGATGATGGTCGGCTCTCGCGTGCCAAGCTCGTCGATCCGGCGACGCACGACTTCGGTCGCGCTGTCCATCGCATCGTCGAGCGCCTGATTGACCCCCGCATCAGTCTGGCTCAGCACCATGCGCTGGCCATCCACGACCTGGAGGCTCCATTCGCGCACCGTGGTCTGGCCCTGCATCACCGGTTCGATCAGCCCGCGCGCCCGGTCAATGTCACCGGCGTTTTCGAGCATGAAGGACAGCTGCCCGCCCGCTGTCGAGACATCGCCGATGCGGATGCGCGGCTTGGCGTTGCGCATCAGCTGGCGCACGGTCTCTTCCATGTTGGTCAGCCGCTGGGCGCGCACATCATCGGCCCGCGCTTCGAGCAGCAGGTGCGAGCCGCCCGCAAGGTCGAGACCGAGATTGACTTGCGGATTGGGCAGCGCCGAGGGCCAGTCGAGGCCGGAGACATTGAACAGCGAAGGCAAGGCCAGCACGGTGGCGGCCAGTGTCAGCCCCCACAGCCAAAGCTTTTTCCAGAGCGGGAATTCGAGCATTGCGTCAGGGTCTCACGCGCAGAAGGTCAGGTACGGCAGCGGCATCAGGCCAAAGCGTCAGTCGTTGGCGGGCTTGCCGCCCGGCGGAATGATGTCGCCGAGCGTGGCCTTGATCGCCTTCACGCGGACATTGGTGCCCAGTTCAAGCTCGACATAGGTTTCGTCGACCTTGATCACTTTGCCGACCAACCCGCCAGCAGTGACGACCTGATCGCCCTTCTTGACGGCGGCGATTTTGGCCTGGTGGTCCTTCTGCCGCTTCATCTGCGGGCGGATGATCAGGAACCAGAAGATGGCGATCATGCCGACGATCGGCAGGAAGCTGATCCAGGCCGGCGGCGCGCCTGCGGCACCTGCGCCAGCGGCGGCAAGAAGGTCGAATGTCATAGGTTAAGCCCGTCAGGATCCCGTGAAAGATATGCAAGGGTTGCCCCCTGCCGTTCAAGTGGGCGCGCCTAGCAGCATTGCAAGCGGGTCGCAATGATTGGGCCGGGCCGTTGTGCAAGGGCCACAGGCAGAGCCGCAAGTCCCTCTCCGTCCAGACAAGGCTGGGGAGGGACTGTGCCGCCGATGCTTGCAAAACACCGCCAAACCCGCTTGCCAGCCCCAACCATGCCCCCTATAGGCCCCGCTCCACTGGTGTCGGGACGTAGCGCAGCCTGGTAGCGCATCACACTGGGGGTGTGGGGGTCGGAGGTTCGAATCCTCTCGTCCCGACCAGTGGTTTCCCCTTTATCCGCCTGCATCACTCCGCGCCGCGCAGGCAATTGCGCGCGGGGTGCGGGCGGGTTAGGCTGGGCGGCTCGCTTCTCACGAAAGCCCTGTCCCCATGACCCGCTGGCGTCTTGCCGCCCCCGTCGACGATATTCGCGCCGCATTGCGGGCCAGCCCTGCTGTGCCTGATCGCTTTGCGCTGGCGACCCTCGTCGCGGTGGACGGCTCGGCCCCGCGTGATGTGGGCGCGCAGATGCTGATCACCGACGATGAATTTTGGGGCTTCCTTTCGGGCGGCTGCATAGAAGCGGATGTCGCGCGCCACGGGCGCGAGGCGCTCGCCGAGGGTGCCCCGCGTCTGCTGCGCTATGGCGAGGGCAGTCCATGGATCGACATCAAGCTCGCCTGCGGATCGGGGATTTCCGTGCTGGTCGAGCCGATAACGGCCGACGAAGGGGCGATTACGGCCTTGCTCGAAGGCTGGGACGCGCGCCACCCCGTCCTGTGGTCGAGCGACGGACGCGCGCGCCTTGCCGCGGCGAGCGACGAGGCCCATTCCGATTCATGGGACGGCGCGCGTTACACGCGGCTGTTCATCCCGCCCTTGCGGCTGGTGCTGATCGGTGAGGACGGCGCGGCGCTGTCAGCGGCGAGGCTCGCGCTGGAGATGGGCTGGGACGTGGCGCTGATCGCGCCCGGCGGGCCGGAGGCGGCGCCGTTCCGCGGGATCACCTATCACCGCAACGATCCCGCAAGCGCGCTCGCCGCGATCGGGCTTGACCGCTGGACGGCAATTGCGGTGCTCTCGCATGATCGCGAGGATGACGAGCGCGGGCTGGCGGCGGCGTTGCTCAGCGAGGCGTTCTATGTCGGGGCCATCGGCGCAAGGGCGCGGCTGGAGGCGCGGGAGGCGCGCCTGCGCGGTCACGGCGTGAGCGAGGCGGCGATTGCGCGCCTGCACGCCCCGATCGGGCTCTACGGCTTTGGCAAGGCCCCGCGTGAGGTGGCGTTGTCGTTGGTGGCGGAGGTCGCGCAGGCGTTCCATGCGCGTGCCGCAGCGGCCAGATCGGCAGGCGTGTCGATATCGAGCAGCGCGCCGCTTTCAGCCGTGTCGATATAGGCGACCGCCTCGGGGCGCTGTTTCAGCAGTGCGGTTGCGCCTTGATCGCCTGTCAGCGTCAACAGGTCGGCAAAGGCTGCGCGGGTGAAGGCGACCGGGTGGCCGGGGTTGCCGTCGCGCCGTGGGCGCGCGGCATAGCCCGCCCGTTCAGCGGCCTCGGTGAGCGCGGGGCAAAGGGAAACCGGCACCAGCGGCATATCGCCGAGGAACACGCAAACACCCTTGGCGTTAGGCGCGAGAGTAAGGATGCCGGTGCGCAAGGTGGCCGCCATGCCCTCGGCCCAATCCGGCGCGGGGACGATGCGCGCGCCTAGCCCCTCCAGCGCCGCACGAATGCCCGCGTCCTCCGCGCCGGTCACTACCACGACCTCCGCAAAGTCCGCTGTCGCAACCGCCTCCGCAGCGCGCCGAATCACCGGGACGCCCGCCAGATCGGCCAGCAACTTGCCCCCGCCAAAGCGCCGCCCTGCCCCTCCGGCGAGGATCAGCGCTGACCAGGCCTGCAAGTTACGCCTTGGCCTGTGTGAGCAGCGGCAGGTTGCGGATGCGCTTGCCGCTTGCCGCCGCCAATGCGTTGGCGAGCGCGGGCGACGCTGGCGGCAGGCCCGGTTCACCGATGCCGCCGGTCTTGGCCCCGCTTTCGATGAAGTGCACATCCACCGCGGGCGGCGCATCGGCCAGCTTCAGGATCGGGTAATCCGAGAAGTTACTCTCCACCACCGCGCCCTTGTCGAGCGTGACCTGCTCTCCGATTGCCGAGGACAGGCCCATGATCAGACCGCCCGCGATCTGCGCATCGGCGTTCAAGGGGTTCACCGTGGTGCCGCAGTCGACCACCGCCCAGGCCTTCAAGACCTTGGGGCTGCCGTCTTCCTTGAGGCTGGCTTCGACCACTTCGGCGACGATGGTGTCGAAGCTCTCGACAATCGCGATCCCGCGGCCAACACCGTCGGGCAGCGGCGTGCCCCAACCCGAACGCTTCGCCACCATATCAAGTGCCGCCAGATGCCGCGATCCGGGGGGAAGATGCTTGCGCCGGAACTGATACGGATCCTCGCCCGCTGCCGCTGCTAGCTCGTCCATGAAGCTTTCAGTGTAGAACCCCATCTGGGTCGCATTCACCGAACGCCACGGCCCGTCGATCTGGTTCGACTGATAAGCGAAATGACGGCGCGAGGTTGCGGGGATGGCGTAGATGAAGGGCACCTCGCCTTCCGCGCTGCCGCTCTGCACGTAATCGGTGCGCCAGGCGGTGATCTTGCCGTCCTTGAGCGCGGCCTTGAGCCCCGCCGAGGACTGGGGGCGGTAGGTGCCGTGGCGCAACTCTTCCTCACGGCTCCACACCAGTTTGACCGGATAGGGCACCTGCTTGGCGAGCACGGCGATCTGGTCGATGATCTCGACCATATCGGGAAAGCGTCGGCCAAACCCCCCGCCCATGATCATCGGGTGGAAGACGACATTGTCGACCTCCAGCCCGGCGGCCTTGGCAGCCTTCGCGCGGGTCGAAAGCGGGTCCTGCAAGCCGCCCCACAAGTGGAGCGTGCCGTCCTTGAAGTGGCCGGTGAGCGCGAACGGCTCCATCATCGCGTGGTGGAGGAAGGGGACGCGGTATTCGGCTTCGACCACCTTGACGCCTGCCGCGGCGAAGGCCGCATCGACATCGCCGTCGCCGCCGACATTGTCGGGCTCGCCGCCCGCCTTGCGCAGCTTTTCCTGCGCGGCGTAAATCGCCGGGGTCGACATGGCGCCGTGACCGCCATCGGTGAACTTGGGGTTCAGCGCGGCGAGGCCCTTGCTCGCGGGCCAATAGCCTTTGGCGACCACGATAACGGCGTCGGGCAGTTTCACCACCTTCTCGACGCCCTTGATGGCGAGCGCCGGGGCCTCGTCGACCGATTCCAGCTTGCCACCGCGCACCGGTGCTGCCGCGATGGTCGCGACCCGCATCTCGGGCAGCGTGAAGTCGATCCCGTAGACCGCAGAGCCATCGACCTTGGCCGGGATATCACGGCGCGGCACGGGCTGGCCGATCAGCTTCCACTGATCGCGGGTCTTGAGCACGGGATCGCTGCTGAGCGACCGCGTCGCTGCGCCTGCCGCCAGCTCGCCATAGCGCAAGCTGCGGCCCGACGTGGCGTGGATCACCTTGCTATCCGCCGTGGTCAGTTCGCTTTCGGGAACGCCCATCCGGTCAGCCGCTTCGGCCACCAGCGCCGCCCGCACGGCGGCACCGGTCCGGCGCATGGCGACCTCTCCGGTGAAGCGGATCGCGGATGACCCGCCTGTGATCATCAGCGGCATGGACCGCGCCATCGTGCCAATCACGGCGTCGGGGATCAGCCCGGCCACTGTGTCGCCCACGATGGTGGGCAGGAAACCCTTGGCGAGCGCCGCGTTGGCGAACGCCATGTCGGCCGGAGCCTGTTCGATTGTGACCTTGTCCCACGCCGCATCGAGTTCATCCGCCAGCATCTGGCCCAGCGCCGTGTGCGATCCCTGACCAAAATCGATGTGGGGCGAGAACAGCGTGACGGTGTCGTCTTCGGCGATGGTCATCACGCTGTTGAAGGCGTGCTTGCCTTCGCCCCCGATCAGCGTGTTGGCGCGGCCCCTGGCACTGCTGTCCGTCCACCACACACCGAAGATGCCGCCGCCCACCACCAGTGCGGAGCCGGCAAGGAAGATGCGGCGCTTGACGCCCTTGCGCTTCGGCTTTGCCGCCGGGGCTGCCGTTTCGGGAAAGTCGAGATCGGGAGTGGGGTTGTCGGCCATCATGCCTCTCCCGTCTGAGCGGCTGCGCCCGTGGCAGCGAGGATAGCGGAGCGGATGCGCGGATAGGTGCCGCAGCGGCAGATATTGGTCATCGCCTCGTCAATCTGCGCATCGCTGGGCGCGCCGACCTGCTCGATCAGCGCCACCGCCGCCATGATCTGGCCCGACTGGCAATACCCGCATTGCGGCACCTGCGCGTCGATCCAGGCCTGTTGCACCTTGTGGAGCGTCCCGTCGGCCCCCTTCAGCCCCTCGATCGTGGTGACGGACTTGCCCGCGACATCGCTGATCGGCACACTGCACGAGCGGGTCACCGCGCCATCGACGTGCACCGAACAGGCCCCGCAGGCGGCAATCCCGCAGCCGAACTTGGTCCCTGTCAGGCCGAGATCATCACGCAGCGCCCATAGGAGCGGCGTATCAGCCTCAGCCTCCACCTCGACTGGCTTGCCATTGACCGAAAATGCGATTGCCACAGCTGGCTCCCCCGCTGGTTGATATGCGTCCCATATAGCAACCTGTCGGCGCGCCGCCTAACGGAAAGACGCGCGGCGAGGAGGCTTGCAGGCGGGCGGCGCGCTTCGTAAGCGCAGGGGTGAGAGAGGAACTTTCCATGCCCCACACCGCCCCCACCCTGCCCCGTATGCGTTCCTGGCTGTTCGCGCCCGGTGACAGCGAAAAGAAGATGGGCAAGGCGATCGCCAGCCCGGCGGATATTGCGCTGCTGGATCTGGAGGATTCGGTTGCGCCCGAAAACAAGCCCGCCGCCCGCGCGATGGTGGCAGAGCAGATCGCCGCATCGGACAAGGCCCCGCGGTTGTGGGTGCGGATCAATCCGATCAGCACCGCGGATTGCATCGCCGATCTCGCCGCGATCATTCCCGCGCGTCCCGGCGGGGTGTTTCTCCCCAAGGCCGAAGGGGCGGCGGATATCACCCAGCTGCACCACTACCTCACCGCGCTCGAAGCCGCGAACGGTATCCCGCAGGGCCGCACCTTGGTGGCCGCATTGGTGACCGAGACCGCAGCAGCGATGTTCCGCACCGGCGAATATGCGGGCGATTATCCGGGCAAGGCGAGGCTGGTGGCGATGAGCTGGGGGGCGGAAGACTTGTCTTCGGCGCTGGGCGCACGCGAGCAGCGCGGACCGGACGGCGAATATTCCCACACCTACGAAATGGCGCGGAGTCTGTGCCTCATCGGTGCCTCGGCAGCGGGGGTTGCGCCGATCGAGACCGTGCAGCCGGAGTTCCGCGACCTTGACGCGCTGGCCGCGCGCGCGCGTCGGGTGCGGGCGCAGGGGTTCCGCGGGATGCTGGCGATCCACCCCGCGCAGGTCGATCCGATCAACGCGGCCTTCACCCCCAGCGCGGAGGAGTTGGCCCACGCCCGCGCCGTGGTGCAGGCTTTCGCCGATCATCCGGGCGCAGGGGTGGTGGCCTTGGATGGCGCGATGCTCGACCGGCCACATCTGGCACTGGCGCAGCGGTTGCTGGCTGAGTCAGATGCGAATTAGGTTATTTCATTTTCCTACTTGAACCAGTTTGGTCATTTTCGTGCGACTCACAGCCAAGGAGCGCACCAATGTCCCTCGTAGACGCCCTGATCGGCCCACTCGCTTCGATCATCGACAAGATCATCCCCGACAAGGAAGCCCGCGCCAAAGCCAAGCTCGAACTGATCGCGCTCGAAGGGACGCAGGAAATGCGGATGATCGAGGCGCAGCTTCAGGCGATTGTCGCCGAGGCCAACTCCGCCGACCCCTGGACGAGCCGCGCCCGGCCCAGCTTTCTTTACGTGATGTATGTCCTGCTGCTCGCCTCGCTGCCGATGGGGGTGCTCTCGGCCTTCAACCCCGCCGCCGCGAGGGATATCGCCGCGGGGATGAACGCCTATCTCGGGGGGCTGCCCGAGCCGCTCTACGCGCTCTTCGGCACCGGCTACCTCGGCTACACGGCGGCGCGGCAGTGGGGGAAGGTCAAGGGGGTGGATCGGTAGGGCTTCATTCACCTTGCGTTTGTACCATTCAATGTACATATGAAGGCGCAAGGAGCCTTGCCATGGATGTGATGACCTACAGCGAAGCGCGCAAGAACCTGAAGTCCGTGATGGACAAGGTCGTCGCCGATCATTCCGAAGCCATCATCACCCGTCGCAATGGCGAAGCGGTGGTGATGGTCTCGCTTTCGGAATGGAATTCCATTCTGGAGACAGAACACCTTCTGCGCAGCCCCGAAAACGCGCGCCAGCTTCGCGAGAGCATTGCGCAGGCTGAACGCGGCGAATTGGTAGAGCACGATCTCATTGAGCCATGAAAATCACCTTCACGGTCAGTGGATGGCGCGAATATGCAGAATGGGCCGAAACCGACCCGGCAATGGTGCGAAAGATTAATGGCCTGATCAAGGAGTGCGCCCGCCACCCCTTCAAGGGCACTGGCAAGCCGGAGCCGCTCAAACAAGAACTTCAAGGCTATTGGTCACGCCGGATCGATCGCGAGCACCGACTCGTTTACAAAATTAGTGGCCCGGGCGACGCGCAAGTGCTGATCATCGCTCAGTGCATGTATCACTACGAAAAGCGATCAAAATGACCAACCTCGTCTACGTCCTCAACGGCCCCAACCTCAATCTGCTCGGCACGCGCGAGCCGGAGATTTATGGCACCACCACGCTCGATGACATCGCCGGGATGCTCGAGGACCGCGCGCGCGAACTCGGGCTCGAAATCGAGATGCGCCAGACCAATCACGAAGGGATGCTGGTCGACTGGCTGCATGAGGCGCAAGCCGAAGGCGCGCGGGCCGTTCTGCTCAATGCGGCGGCCTACACCCACACCTCGGTCGCGCTGCTTGACGCGATCAAGGCGATCCGCACACCCGTGATCGAGGTGCACCTGTCGGACCCGAAGACCCGCGAGGCTTTCCGCCACCTCTCCTATGTGGGCATGGCCGCTGCCATGACCGTGGAGGGCCACGGCGCGCGTTCCTACATCATCGCGCTCGAAGCCGTAGCGGCAGGTAAGGTCTGAAATCGTCATCGGACTTTCACAAATTGCACCTCTGCCACTTGCCTGCCGCAATTGGTGGCAATAGACGCTCGCGCTTTAAGGTCGCACCACGCAACAAGGGGCATACATGGCAAACGACGCTGGCCAATCCGGCAAGGCAAACGGCCGCAAGTCGGGCGGAATGAACATCGACACCGCTCTGGTGCGCGAACTCGCCGAACTGCTCAACGAAACCGGCCTCACCGAAATCGAGGTCGAGGATGATGACCGCAAGATCCGCGTCTCGCGCGGGAGCGTGGCTTCGGCCGCGCCGGTCTATGCCGCAGCGCCCGCTCCGGTCGCGGCTGCACCTGCACCTGCGCCCGCCCCCGCCGCCGCACCTGCACCCGTAGAGTCTGCCGCCCCCGCTGGCCCTGATCTCAAGAACGCGGTCAAATCGCCGATGGTCGGCACCTGCTACCTCACCCCTGAACCTGGCGCTGCGCCGTTCATCGCGGTGGGCCAGGCGGTCAAGGAAGGCGACACGCTGCTGATCGTCGAGGCGATGAAGGTGATGAACCCGATCACCGCCCCGCGCGCCGGCACCGTTACTGCGATCCTGATCGAAACCGCCCAGCCGGTCGAATTCGACCAGCCGCTTGTGGTGATTTCCTAACATCATGGGCATCAAACGCATCCTGATCGCCAATCGCGGCGAGATCGCGCTGCGCATCCACCGCGCGGCGCACGAAATGGGGATCGAGACGGTCGCGGTGCACTCCACCGCCGATGCCGACGCGATGCATGTGCGGCTCGCCGACCATGCCGTGTGCATTGGCCCACCGCCTGCGGGCGAGAGCTATCTCAACATTGCCAACATCATCTCGGCCGCCGAGATCGCCCAGTGCGATGCGATCCACCCGGGCTATGGCTTCCTGTCGGAGAACGCCAAGTTCGCCGACATCGTCGAAGCGCATGACATCATCTGGATCGGCCCCAAGCCCGAACACATCCGCACCATGGGCGACAAGGTCGAGGCCAAGCGCACCGCGGGCGCCCTCGGCCTGCCGCTGGTGCCGGGCTCGGATGGCGCAGTCTCCGACTTCGACGAGGCACGCCGCATCGCCAAGGACATCGGCTATCCTGTGATCATCAAGGCCGCTTCTGGCGGCGGTGGGCGCGGCATGAAGGTGTGCGAGAGCGAGGACAAGCTCGAAACCCTGATGCAGCAGGCGGGCTCCGAGGCGAAGGCTGCTTTCGGGGATGCCACGGTCTATATCGAGAAATATCTCGGCAACCCGCGCCACATCGAGTTCCAGGTGTTCGGCGACGGTCAGGGCAACGCGATCCATCTGGGCGAGCGCGACTGTTCCTTGCAGCGCCGCCACCAGAAGGTGCTCGAAGAAGCCCCCTCCCCGGTCATCTCGACCGAAGAGCGGATGCGGATGGGCGAGGTTTGCTCCAAGGCGATGCGCGACATGGCCTATCGCGGGGCGGGCACGATCGAATTCCTGTGGGAAAACGGCGAGTTCTACTTCATCGAGATGAACACCCGGCTTCAGGTCGAACACCCCGTGACGGAAGCGATCACCGGGGTCGATCTGGTGCGCGAACAGATCCGCATTGCCGAGGGCAAGCCGCTGTCGGTGGCGCAGGAGGATCTGGAGTTCACCGGCCACGCGATCGAGTGCCGGATCAACGCCGAAGACCCCTTCAACTTCGCGCCCTCGCCCGGCCTCGTCACCTATTACCACCCGGCCGGCGGCATGCATGTGCGCGTCGATTCAGGGCTTTACGCCGGATACCGCATCCCGCCCTATTACGATTCGATGATCGCCAAGGTGATCGTCTATGGCCGCAACCGCGAAGGCTGCATCATGCGCCTGCGCCGCGCGTTGGAGGAAATGGTGGTCGAGGGAGTCAAGACCAACATCCCGCTCCACCAGGAACTGCTGCGCGAGACCGACGTGCTGAACGGCGACTATTCGATCAAGTGGCTGGAAAAGTGGCTGGAGGAGCGCGAGGGCTGATCCCGGTCAGCCCGCGCCTTCCATCCCCTTCAGCACCGCGAGGATCAGCGCCCGCACATCGGGCAGCGACTGTCCGCGCCCCCGCAGGCTTGCCATAGCCAGTTCGGTCATCAGCGCGTTGACCAACCGCGCGGCGAGCGGCTGGTCGATCGCGCCGATTTCCCCAGCCTCAGCCGCCCGCGCCAGCTGGCGTTCGAACAGAGCGAGGCTGTTGGCGTTCTCGATCCGCTGCGCTTCTTCCAGACCAAGTGCGGTGGGGCCGATGCGCAGGAGGATCGCCGCGACATCGGGCGCGCGGATTTCCTCCAGCCACGCGGCGCACATCGTGGTCAATTGGACGAGCGGCGCAGTCGCCCCCGCCTGCTCCGCTTGGGCCAGCGCGCGGGCAATCGCGCCCTTGGATTCGGCCTTGTAGATCGCCGCGATCAGCTCGGCCTTGCTGGCGAAGTGGTGGTAGAGCGCGCCCTTGCTCAGCCCCGTTTCGGCCAGCACGGCGGCCAGTGTTGTCGCCTCAGGCCCCTGTTCCAGAAGCAATTTGCGACACGCCGCCAGCAATGCCTCGCGCGTCGAGTCTGACCTCTGCTGCTGGGTTGGCATGATCACCCCTTTACTGCGGATATGGTTTCGCACAAAACAAACCGCTGGTCGGTTTATGGAGTCGAAGATGCCGCCTTACGAAACAAACCTCAAGACGATGCTCGCCATCTGGAACACACCCGATCCCGAGCAGCGCCGCGCGATGGCCGAGGCCTCGATGGAGCACAACGTCCATTTCGTCGATCCGCGCCACAACATCATCGGGCGCGAACCCTTCCTGAAGATGGTCGAGGACACCCGCGCCGCCTTCCCCACCGCGGTCTATCGCCACAACAGCCGGATCGAGATGCAGAACAATTTCTGCCGCCATCATTGGGCGATCGACATGGACGGCAAGACCGTGATGGAGGGCTTCGACGTCACCGAGGTCAATGATGCGGGCAAGGTCGTGAAGGTGATCGGCTTCTTCGGGCGGCTCGATCCGGGCGATTGACGCGCGCGCCTGTGGCATTCATGCTGCACTGCAACACAAGTTGCATGTCGCCACGTTGATTTGACGCGCAATTGTCCACCGCACCCGCTAACAGGGGCACGGGATTGCGCTGGACGACGTGTGGCAAGGAGTGCCGAATGAACCGCAAGACCCAGATTGTCGTCGTCGGCGGGGGCGCGGGCGGGCTCGAGTTGGTCCGCAGGCTCGGCGCCAAGTATGGCCGCAAGCGGCACGACATCATCCTTGTCGACAAGAACCTCTCCCACATCTGGAAGCCGCTGCTGCACGAGGTCGCAGCAGGCTCGCTCGATGCGAACCTCGATGAGGTCGGCTATCGCGGGCATTGCTATCGCTGGGGCTACCGCTTCTTCCAGGGCAGCCTCGACGGGATCGACCGCGAGGCCAAGACCATCAGCCTCGCGCCCGTGACGGACGAGGACGGAAGCGAACTGATCGAAGCGCACACCATCCGCTACGATATCCTCGCGCTGGCGATGGGGTCCGTGTCGAACGATTTTGGCGTTCCGGGGGTGAAGGAGCATTGCCTCTATCTCGACAGCCGCGCGCAGGCGGACCGGTTCCGCACCCGGCTGCTCAACCATTGCCTGCGCGTCAGCCGGGCGATGATGAATGATCCGACCGCCAACGAACAGGTCCGCATCGCCATCGTCGGCGGCGGGGCAACCGGGGTGGAACTCGCGGCCGAGCTGTACAATGCGGCGGGCGCCCTGCGGCACTACGGGCTGGAGGTGTTCGACGAGAGCCGAATGCACGTGACCCTGCTCGAAGCGGGGCCGCGCATTCTGCCTGCCCTGCCCGAAAAGCTGGCCGCTGCGGCCAAGCATGAGCTCGGCGTGCTCGGCGTGCAGGTCCGCCCTGACGTGCAGGTGGTCGAAGCCCGCCCGCGCCAGCTCATCACCAGAACAGGCGAAGTGATCGAGGCCGATCTGATCGTCTGGGCGGCGGGCGTGAAGGGGGCGGACTATCTCTCAGGCCTCGGCCTGGAGACCAATGCGCGCAACCAGATCCTTGTCACCGACACGCTCCAGACGACGGTTGATCCGAGCATTTTCGCGCTTGGCGACTGCGCCAGCTACACCCCGCCCGGCGAGGATCGCCCCGTCCCCCCGCGCGCGCAGGCGGCGCATCAGATGGCGGGCACGGTGTTCGACAATATCTGCCGGATGCAACGCGGAAAGCCGCTCCGACACTTCGTCTATCAAGACAAGGGTTCGCTGGTGTCGCTCAGCCGTTTTTCGACCGTGGGGAGCCTGATGGGCAACCTGATCGGCGGGAGCATGGCGATCGAGGGGCGGCTGGCCCGGTTCATCTACACTTCGCTCTACCGGCTGCACCTGATCGGTATCCACGGCTGGATCAAGGCGACCTTCCTGATGCTGGTGGGCCGAGTGAACCGCATCGTCCGGCCCAGGCTCAAGCTGCACTGACCGCGTCTCGCGCCGCGACAGCGAGACTTGATCTCAGAAGTCAATCTTCAGCCGCACTTCTGCCCCGTCCGCATCAAACCCGCCGACCCCCTGCTTGATGAGATTGGCCTCGGCCTCGGCATTCTCTGACAGCTTGAACCGGGCGCGCGGGATGGCGCTGCCGAATTCCTCGTCGATCGGCCCCACCATCGGGCCAAGGCGCGGCGAGGAGTCGGTAGTCTCGCACACCACGATGGCCGGATTGAGCGGGTCGGGATCGTCCGCGCGGCAATCCTCATGCGGGGGCTTCGGCACAAATTGGGTGAGGTCGATCACCACCCCGCCCTCGGCAAGAGGAGATGGCGCTTCGGCGGCCAACGGGACGGGATCGGGTGGCGGCGGCTCGGCAATCACAGGGCACTCATCTCCCTCGGCAACTATTCGAAGGTGAGCCCCTGCGCCATCGCCTCGGCGATCACTTCAGGGCCCGTTTTCATCGGGCTTTCCTGAACAATATCATACCAATCGGGCTTTTCGTCGACGAAAATCTGCTGCTCGATCCCGAAGCCCGGCGGCAGATCGAAGAGGCCCGCCAGAAACGAGCGCCCGCCGGTCGGCAGGAAGCGGTACCACAAATTGCTGCCGCAAGTGCCACAAAAGGCGCGTTCGGCCCACGGGCTGGAGCGATAGACCGTCACCGCATCCTCACCCGTCACGTCAGCCGCTTCGCCTTTCACGCCGGCGTAGAATGCCCCGCCCCAGCGCTGACACATCGCGCAGTGGCAGATATCGACCTCGCTCCGCATCGCCGTCACCGTGATCGTCACCGCGCCGCACAGGCAGCGCCCGGTGACAGGCTCCGCAAGGCGGGCCGCTTCACTCACAGGGGAACGCCGGGTTCCTGCTTGGCCGTGCGGATCGTGAGCGAGGTCTTGACGCTTTCGACATTGGGCGCGGGCGTCAGCTTGCCGGTGAGGAACTCCTGGAAGCTCTGCAAATCCTTGCTGACGATCTTGAGAATGAAATCGATCTCGCCATTAAGCATGTGGCACTCGCGCACTTCGGGCAGCGCGCGCATATGTTCCTCGAACTCGCGCAAGCTGCTTTCGGCCTGGCTCTTGAGGCTGACCATCGCGAAGACGGTGATGGCAAAGCCGAGTTTGGACGGGTCAAGATCGGCGTGATAGCCGCGGATCACACCGTCCTCTTCCAGCCCGCGCACCCGGCGCAGGCATGGCGGGGCGGTCAGCCCGACGCGCTGAGCGAGTTCGACATTGGTGACGCGGCCTTCTGCCTGCAATTCCGCCAGCAATCGGCGGTCGATATCGTCGAGATTGGCCACGTGGCTGAAGCTCCCCCATCACGCCAGCGTTCACCCCACGGCAACGCGC
Organism: Erythrobacter sp. W302b; assembly: GCF_046452395.1. Classification (NCBI taxonomy): domain Bacteria; kingdom Pseudomonadati; phylum Pseudomonadota; class Alphaproteobacteria; order Sphingomonadales; family Erythrobacteraceae; genus Erythrobacter; species Erythrobacter sp. W302b. The sequence goes on from NZ_JBKFDH010000001.1 coordinate 1,657,118, forward strand.
GTGCACTATGATCGTAAAGAAACAAGACGCGCGCCGGATGGCTCGCTTGGCTAATATTATTAGGTCTGCCAGCAATTGTCCCGCTTTGCAACGCGCCTTGCGCGTCAGACTGTGACTATCGTTCCATCCTGATAGGACGAACAGGCTGGCGCGGCGTATGGGTATGCGGCGCCGGGTTTCGGTGTGTGTGATTCGTGTTGCCTGCGCCCGCTTGGGGAGACGTATTTGTTCTTCGATGATCGCCTAGCCACCGTGCTGCGCCAACGCGCCACTGGCGAGGCGAGCCTGCGCACACAGTACCGGCAATTGCTCGATCTGCTGGGCAAGGACCGCGTCCATCCGCGCGCGAGCGATCCAAGCCTGCTGGCCGCTGCATGGCTGCGGATGGACGCGCTGGCCGAGGCGATCCCTGCCGCCACCCGCGCACAAATCATCCGCGAGCCTGGCTGGCGGTTCCGCAGCCCCGATCTGGCGTCGCACCTGTCCGATCACGAACCCGAAGTGGCTTCGGCCGCCTTGAACCGCGCGGAGTTGACCTCGGATGACTGGACCGCGCTGATCCCACGCCTGCCGGTGCGCGCGCGCGGGTTTCTGCGCCTGCGCCGCGATCTGCCGATCGATGTCGAAGCGTTGCTCTCGCGGCTCGGCGTGCATGATCGCGGCCTCCCCGCCCCTGCCGCTGCAGAGGCCGATCCGCAGGTCGCACCCGCGATGCTCGCGCCCGCGGCCGAGCCCAGCCCTCCCCCGCCGTCCGCGCCGATCCTGTTGCACAAGGCTCCCGAGGATGGGCGTCCCGCAGCCTCCGCCATCCCGATTCGTCAGCGCGACCGGGACGAAAATGGCCGCACCGAGATCTCCGCGCTGGTGGAGCGGATCGCCCAGTTCCGCCGAACGCGCGGTGACGGCCCGGTGGATCTGGAAAGCTCGCCGCGATTGCCGCTGGACGAATTGCCCGAGCGCAACCAGCGCACCATCTCCAGCTTCGGATTTGCCGCGGACACCAGCGGGCGGATCGCCTGGGCCGTCAGCGACGTCGCGCCGATGGTGGTTGGCACCCGGCTGTTCGCTTCGAGCCCCGGCGACGGGGATGGCACGGGCCACGCGAGCCTCGCCCGTGCCTTCGCTCGCCGTCAACCGATCACCGGCGGCGAAATCCGTCTGGCCGGAGCGCCTGCGATCATGGGTGACTGGATCGTCGATGCCGAGCCGCGCTTCAGCAAGGAAGGCCACTTCACCGGCTATTTCGGTCGGTTCCGCCGCGCACCCGATGCGGCCAACGCCTCTACCGGCCCCGAAGCACGCGAGGCTGACCGCATCCGCCAGCTGCTCCATGAGCTGCGCACGCCTGTCACCGCCGTGCAGGGCTATGCCGAGGTGATCCAGCAGCAGCTATTCGGCCCTGCCCCCCACGAATACCGCGCGCTCGCCGCCGCCATCGCTGCCGATGCTGCGCGCATTCTGGCCGGGTTCGAAGAGCTTGACCGGCTGGCGCGGCTGGAGACCGGGGCCATCAGGATCGAACCGGGCGAGGCTGATCTGGCGGCCTTGGTGCGCCGCACCGCTGCACAACTGGATCCGGTGCTGGCACCGCAGGGCGCAGGGCTTGCCCTCGCCTTCCCCGATACGGCCACGCTGTTGATCGGGCTCGACCCTGAGGACGCCGAAGCTCTGGTGTGGCGGCTGCTTGCCAGCCTCGGCGCGGCTTGCGGTGGGGGTGAACGGATTGCGGTGCAGCTCGATCCCCTGATCGGCGCGGGCGGCGCAATGGCGCGGCTGGTTTGCGCTCTGCCCGTGCGGCTCGCAGCCGAAGACAACCTGTTTGCTGCGACGACCCGATCTGCGGAAAGCGCGATCAATGCCGGGTTGTTCGGCACCGGCTTTGCCCTACGTCTGGCTCGGGCCGAGGCGCGCGCGGCAGACGGTGCGTTGCGGCGCGATGGCGCGACGCTGGTGCTGACCCTGCCGCTCTTGACCGAAATTCCCGCTCTGCCTAGCGCCCTTGAGGCTTAGGCTGATGCGCGGGAGCGTGCGGGGACAATGACCACGGGATCAATGCTCGATGTGCCGCCAGCCGGGCGCAGGGCCGCCTTTGCGCCCGGCTTCGGCCAGCGCGTGCTGCTGACCGTCGATACAGAAGAGTGTTTCAATTGGGCCGCCCCCTTCCGGCGTGACGGCTACGGCGTCAAGCATGTCGAGGCGATCCCGCGCTTTCAGGCTTTCTGCGAGAGGATCGGCGCGCACCCGGTCTATCTGGTCGATTGGCCGATCGTGCAAAGTGCGCGCGCCATTGAGATCATAGGCGATGCGGTGCGGCGCGGCACGGCGGAAGTCGGTGTGCAATTGCACCCGTGGGTGAACCCGCCCTTCGACGAAGAGGTGAGCGCCTTCAACTCCTTTGCCGGCAATCTCCCGCAAGCGCTGGAGATGGCCAAGTTCACGGGTCTGCGCGATGCGATTGAAGCCAGGTTCGGCACCGCACCGCTGATCTACCGCGCGGGGCGATATGGCCTGGGGCCGCACACCGCCGACCTGTTGAAGCAGGCCGGAATCAGGATCGACACCTCGGTGCGCTCGCTGTTCGATTACAGTGCGGGCGGCGGGCCGGATTATACCGCGCATCCGCTTGATCCCTATTGGGTCGACGGCGCGATGCGGCTGCTCGAACTGCCGGTCACATCGGTTCATGCCGGACGCCTGCGCGGCATGGGCCGACCGCTGCAACGGATCGGCGAGCGGATCCCGCGCGGCATGGGCGCTTTATCGCGACTGGGCCTATTGGAGCGGATCGCGCTGACGCCGGAAGGCGTCTCAAGCCAAGAGGCGCTGCGCGGCATCGATATCGCGCTGGATGACGGTCTTCCGGTGCTGGTGCTGTCGCTCCACAGCCCCTCCCTCGCGCCCGGCTATACGCCCTACACCTCCACCCCTGCGGACGTGGACGCGCTCTACGGCTGGCTGGAGACGGTCTATGCCCGCCTCACCGCGCGCGGAGTGACGACGTGCAAAGTGACCGATATCATCGCCGCAACCGGCGGATAGGCGGCACGTTTACCTGCTTGTCTCCCTGTCGGCGGCAGAGTAGGGGCTCAGGCTCGCCCTGCGTTCCGGTGCCTTGTTTCCAAGGGCCTGTAGCTCAGCGGTTAGAGCTGGCCGCTCATAACGGCTAGGTCGCGGGTTCGAATCCTGCCGGGCCCACCGGAGGCGAGCGCGGAGCGGGCGTGACGAAACAGAGTCGGGGAGTGGCGCAGTCCGGTAGCGCGCTTGCTTTGGGAGCAAGATGTCGCAGGTTCGAATCCTGTCTCCCCGACCAGTTTCTCAAACTCCCGTTTTTCTCCGGTTTTCCTCAGGAACACCGTGACACATTCCTCGACACCGCGACGGGCTTTGCAACTGCCTGCGCCGCAACCAAGGCCGATGCGCATCGCATGACGCACATCCGCGCTTGGTTGATCGTGACGGTATCACCGCTGTGGTCGGTCGGCGGATTCGGGTCCGCTCTGCTCTAGAAGTTGCCGTTCTGCCACCGACCCATGTCTGACGTTAGGTTGCGACCTGCGATGTCGTGAAGGCGGCCACCTCAGAGAACGAAGTGTGTTGAAGCCAGCATCAACAGCGGATCCAGCCGTATCACGAAATCGCCGACACCATCCCCGTTCACATCGCCGGTGACAAAAGTATCACCGCCCGATTGGTAATAGCGAAGCTGGCCCGCTGCGTTTGAGAATTCTGCTGTACCGATGAAGGTAAACGCCTGATTTCCCGCTACGTTGGCGTTGGCATCGATGGCACTGAGCGAAATTCTGTCGCCTTGCGAGGTCGAGAAGTCGGTGATGAAATCGATGTTGTCCAGACCACTGTCGCTGAGGTTCTGGAATGTGAAGGTGTCTGCGCCGGTACCGCCCGTGAGCCGGTCAGCGCCTGCCCCGCCGATAATCACGTCGTTGTTGTTGCCGCCGTCGATCCGGTCGGCACCTGCTCCGCCGTTCAATGTATCATTACCGGCCAAGCCATTGATCACGTCATCGCCCGTTCCGCCGGTCAACGTGTTGCCTGCCGATGTTCCCGTGAGGGTAATACCGTCGATGACATCGAGAATGTTTATTGAGAAGGTCTGGCTGTCGCTCAACTCGCCGTCGGTGACATTGACGATCACCTGATAGTTATTGTCGGCTCCTACATCGACCGGTGCCTCGAAGTTGGGCGCTGTGATGAACGAGAGTTGTCCGGTTACGGTATTGATTGCAAACCGCGCCGCATCGGCACCGCCGCCGATGCTGTAGGTCAGCGCCGATCCATCGGGATCGCTGGCGGATATGGCCGCTACGGAATTGGAATTTTCGCTGAGCAGGAGGTTCACAACGTTCTGCCCGCCGAACGACGAGATCACCGGTGACTCGTTGACGTTACCGACCGTAATGGCAAGCGTCTGGCTGCCCGAGAGCGTGCCATCGCTGGCAGTGACGACGACGTCATAAACATTGTTGGCGTCAACATCGGCAGGCGCCTCGAAGTTTGGCGCAGAGACGAAACTCAGCACTCCGGTGGCGGAGTTAATGGCAAAGCGGCGCGCATCTGCGCCGCCGGTGATGGCGTAGGTCAGAGCGTCACCATCGATGTCCGTGCCGGTCACCAACCCCACGGTAATGCTGTCTTCAGTCACCGTCATGGCCGGCACCGAAATAATCTGCGGCGCTTCATTGGCGTTGCCCACCGCCACGATTACGGCCTGCATCGTCTCGGACACACCATCGCTGGCGCTTACGTTCACTTCGTACAGGTTGTCACCATTGGCATCGCCCGGCGCTTCAAAGTCGGGTGCGGTAACGAAAGTAAGCGCTCCCGTATTGGCATCGACTGCGAATATCGCCGCATCGGCACCGCCCGCAATGGCGAAGGTGATGGGCGAGTTTTCGGGGTCAACCGCAGCGACATTGCCAATGGCAGTGACGTTCTCGCTCAGCGCGAAGGACGGCGCAGATGTGATGACAACGGCCTCATTGACGTCGGCCACGGACACCGACAGCGTTTGGGCCGTGGTGTTGAGCCCATCGGTGGCGGTGATCACGATTTCGTAGAGATTGTCCCCATTGCCATCGGCTGGCGCTTCGTGATCGGGTGCCATGGTAAACGACAGCGCACCGCTTGCGGCATCGATTGAGAACAGCGCGGCATCGGCGCCGCCACTGATGGCATAGGCTAGCGTGGCTCCTTCGGGATCGATGGCGGTCACGAAGCCAATTGCGCTTGCGTTTTCCACCGCGCCGATGCTTGCGCCCGACGTGAACAGAGGCGCTTCGTCAGACAGGATCACTGCGACTGTCAGCGCCTGTGACGCAGACAAGCTGCCATCACTTACGGTGATTTCGACATCGTAGAGATTGTTGGCATCGCCATCGGCGGGCGCTTCAAAATCGGGTGCAGCAAGGATGCTGAGGGCCCCCGTTTCCGCATCGATGGCAAACAGTGCTGCATCCGCACCGCCCGAAATGCTGAAGACGAGTGCCTGTCCGTCCACGTCGGTGGCCACGATGGTCCCGGCGGCAAGCTGACCTTCAAGGACCGGGAGCGTAGCCACCGGCGCTAGCACCGGCGCTTCATTGACGTTGCCGACCGCAATGGACAATGCCTGCGTATCGGCGGTTGAGCCATCGCTGGCTTGTACGATCACCTCGTAGACATTGTTGCCATCGGCATCTCCGGCAATGTCGTGATCCGGAGCCGCAACAAAGCGCAGCACACCGGTCGCTGCGTCGATCGTGAACTTTTCCGCATCGCTGCCGCCGGCAATCGCATAGCTGCGCGGCGTACCTTCCGGATCGCTGGCGACGATCGTGGTGACAGCGGTGGTGTTCTCCAGCACCTGAAGGGTGGCACTGTCGGCCCCGCCATCGGAGCCGATCACAGGCGTTTCGTTGATGTTGCCCACGACGATCGTCAGCGTCTGCGTGGCCGAAAGCGTGCCATCGCTGGCCCGCACGATGACCTGATAGCTGTTGTCCGCATTGGCATCGCCTGGCGCTTCGAAATCGGGGGCTTGCACAAACGCCAGCGCGCCGGACGCGGCATCGATGGTGAAGCGGGCGGCATCGGTTCCGCCGGCAATGGAATAGGTCTGCGCGGTGCCATCAGGATCGCTGGCGGTGACAGTGGTCACGGCCAGCGTGTTTTCGGCCAGCGCGATGGTGGTGTTGCCGAGATTGGAAGTGATCGTCGGCGCCTCGTTCACGTTCGTCACGCCAACCAGCAAGGTCTGGCTGTCGCTCAATGTGCCATCGCTTGCGCGAACGATAACCTCATAGACATTGTCACCGTTGGCGTCGGTCGGGCTTTCGTGGTTCGGCGCAGTGATGAAGCGCAAGGCGCCACTCGTCGAAACGATTGAGAAGCGCGCGGCATCGGCCCCGCCGATGATCGCGTAGGTTCGCGCGGTGCCTTCGGGATCAGTGGCCACCACGGTCGTTACGGTCGTGCCGTTCTCCGCCACCGACACGCTGGCGATGTCCCCTCCGCCGTTTGAGGAGATGATCGGCGCTTCATTGACGTTGGTGAGCGTGATGGCCAGTGCGCGTGTGCTCGTTTCGCCACCGCTGCTGGCACTAACCGTCACGTTGTAGATGCGGTTCGCACCACTGTCGTTCGGCGCTTCGAAATTGGGAGCGGCCACAAAGCTCAGCGCGCCGGTCTGTGCATCAACCGCAAAGCGTGCCGCATCAAGCCCACCACTGATGGCGTAGGTGATCGGCAGATTTCCGGGAGCAACTGCCGCCAGCGTGCCAACCGCAAGCGTGTTTTCGGCGACGCTGTAACTTGCCGGCGACGTAAATTCGGGCGAGTCAAACTGGTTCGACACGGTAACATTGACCGTCTGCGAGGCGCTCAGCACGCCATCGCTGGCGCGCACGATCACCTGATAGATGTTGTCGGCATTGCTATCGGCCGGTGCTTCGAAATTGGGCGAGGCGAGGAAGGACAACTGGCCGGTTTGGGCGTTGATGGCGAAACGTGCAGCATCCAGGCCGCCCGTGATCGCGAACGCCAGCGGCACACCATCGGGGTCTGCGGCAACCACCGTGCCCGCAAGCACCGTGTTTTCCTGAATTGTGAACGCAGCGGGCGAGGAGATGACAGGCGTCTCATTGACGTTGGTAATGTTGACCGAAATGGCTTGTGTATCGGTCAGCACGCCATCGCTCGCCTGCACGATGACGTCATAGACGTTGTCGCCATTGGCATCGGTGGGGGCTTCGAAATTGGGAGCGCTGGTGAGTGTCAGGACACCGCTGCTCGCCGTAATGGCGAACCGTGCGGCATCTGCGCCGCCAATGATCGAGTAGGTGCGCGCCGTGCCTTCTGGGTCCGTCGATGCGACCATGCCGACATAAGTCGAACCTTCAGTGAGCGCGATGCTTGCTGTGCTGCCGCCGCCGTTGGAGGTGATGACCGGCGCTTCGTTGACGTTGGTGATAGTGATCGCCAGAGCTTGGGTGTCCGTGACGATCCCGTCGCTCGCCGAAACAACGACGTCATAGACGCGGTTGAGGCCGGAATCGTTCGGGGCTTCGAAATTGGGCGCAGCGACAAACGCCAGAGCGCCGGTTGCGGCATTGATGGTAAACCTTGCCGCGTCCACGCCACCGCTGATCGCGTAAGTGACCGTAGACCCGGCATAATCGACAGCGGTGACGGTCGTCACGGCGGTCAAGTTTTCGGTCATGCTTATCGCTGCTGACGTGCCGCCGCCATTCGAGACGATTGCCGTGCCTTCAATGACATTGTTGATGGTGACAGAGATCGTCTGCTCGGCCGAAATCATGCCGTTGGCGTCTTCAGCCCTGACCGAGACGACGTAGACGTTGTCAGCGTTGGCATCGGCTGGCGCTTCGAAATCGCGCGCGGAGATCAGGCTGAGCGCTCCGGTCTGGGAGTTAATCGCAAATCGTGCCGCGTCAGCTCCGCCGACGATGGTGAAGGAGACGGCGTCTCCGTCCAGATCGGTGGCTGCCAGAGTCGTCACGGCAACGGTGTTTTCGTTGATCGAGAACGCCAACGGTGAGGTGATGACCGGCGCATCGTTCATGTCTGTCAGCTGGATCGTCAAAGTCTGGCTGTCTGCCGTGATGCCATTGCTGGCGGTCACGACCACGTCATAGACGTTGTCGGCGCCTGCATCGGTCGGTGCCTCGAAGTCCGGCAGCACAGCAAAACGAAGCAGACCGGTCGCGGCATCGATGGTGAACTGCGCCGCATCGGCACCGCCCGTGATGGCATACTGCACAGCAGGACTGCCCTGCGGAGCCTGTGCCGTCACAAATGCCACGGCGGTGTCGCCTTCAACGGCATGGATGGTTGCCGAGGCACCGCCTCCGGCCGACGTGATGGTAACTTCGCTCGGCGGGGTGCCCGGTTCGTTCAGAACGAAAATCTGGCTGCGGATCTGATCATTGTCTTTCCCGGCTACGCTCAGATCGGTCCACGTGATCGCAAAGCTGCCATTATCGAGCGCGACGACGCTGGGCAGGATCTGGTCTCCTGCCAGCGTGGAGTTGGCCAGTTGCACCGATCCGATCGGCGCGCCTGCGGCGTCAAAGGCTTGAAAATAGACGCCCGATCCTGAACCGTCAGAGAGCGCGCCAGCATTGCCGACCCATGTGAGCACGAAACCGCCAGTGCTCAGTGCCGTCAGTTCCGGTCCGGCCTGCGTGCCGGAAAAGCCCGCGGCAACCGCAATCTCGGCCCCGACAGGCACGCCCGAGGCGGTGAAAACCTGGATCCGGTGTAGCGAGCCCTCGTACCAGGCCACCGCAAAATTGCCATTCGTCAGCGCGGCTACCGATGATTCGACCGATGCGGCATTGGGGCCCGCCGACCAATTGACGGTGAATTCTCCACCAACCTTGGTGTTGGTCGCATCGAAAATCTGCGCCTTGATCAGCCATGAACTGGTGGACCGGTCGGTCCAGGTAACAACGAACCCGCCACCGGCAAGCGATGCGACCGAGGCATCTGCCTGATTGCCGCTGGTCGTGGTGTTGACCAGAACATCTCCGATCACGGCGTTTCCTGCCTCATCAAAGGTAGAAACACGGATGCCCGAACCGGACGTGTCGGCACCGCTGCTGCGGCTGTCGCTCCACACGACGGCAAAGCCGCCGCTGGCAAGCCCCGTCGATGCCATCGACGATGCGAATGATGTGCCGAGAGACAAGGTCGGTCCGATCTGGACGCCGGTATCGTCGAAGATGGCGGCCCGCGGCATCCCGCCATAGGTCACCACGAAGCCGCCATTGGCAAGCGCCGTTATCGTGGGGCTAATCGCACCATTAAGCGGACCGAGCAGCGTCAATTCCGAGCCGGAGGCGCTGCCATCGGCATTGAACATCTGCGCCCTGACAAACCGATTGGCCGTTGTGCTGAAGTCAGCGTCAATCCACGTGACGATGAAGCCGCCATTAGCAAGCCGTGTCACATCCGACTGCGCTTGTGACCTCGCATAGGTCGAATTCACGACAATCTCGTCGCCCGAACGCACATACACAGCCATGAGTGTCCCCCAATTTTCTAGACCGTTGCACGGCTACAGCGGTGGCATTTAGAATCGGTAAAACGCGCTCAACTTGGCGAAACTTTCCAGCGCTTTGCTAAGTGGCTACTTCGCGACGTCGTATCGCTGCCTTCTGGCTGGGGCCGACGGTAAGGGTGGCTGATCTGCGATCAGGTACGGGTCGGGGGACGACACTCTACTCGGCTGGGATCAAGGGCAGCTATCGCTTCTCGCGAGGCGAAAGCAGACCATCTGCAAACGCCCCCAAGTCAGACCTTCCGTCGCAACTGGCAGAGAGACAAATTGACGGCCCAGCCAGGTGCCAAGCAGCCCGCCGACAAACAGCGAAAGACAGAACCCTGCCATCGTCGTTGCCCCGTCGCGTGGCCCTCCCGATTGACCGACGCTCGCCATGACCGCACCCCGCCGCTGTTCATGCCAAGCCCCGAACACTCCGCTTGCTGCCAAGACGACAAGACTGACGATGCCATCGGCAGCGATCAACCAGCTCACCGCCATGCACCAGCTGGCCATGTCGCGTACAAACCCGTCTTTGGCCCAGAGCAGGTTGGCACTGGTCAATGGCGCGTTGGGCGCGGAGAGCAGGGCTGCGGCGATGTCGAGGCCAATCAGGGACAACGGCGCAACCTTGGGCATACGGGAAGCCCCGCGCACCGTGTCATCTCAGGAATGGGCGCGAAAACCCGGTGGTGTCGCCACCGCAGCGTGGTTTGCCCAACGCTTGCGCAGATTGCCGGGCGTATCGCCGAACCAGCTGCGGAACGAGCGGCCAAAACTGGACATATCGCTGAAACCCAAAAGCCGCGCCGCCTGGGCCAGCGAGACGGATTGGTCCGCAATCAGCAGTATCGCCCGCGCTTTGCGCTCCTGTTCGACCAACGCATGAAAGCTGACATCGTGACGGGCGAGCTGCCGTACGATGGTCCGGCCGGACTGGTTGAGATGCGCTGCTGCTTGCTTGAGCCGGGGCACGCGATGCTCGCACATCAGCATTTGGACGATAAAAGCGCGCACGGCGGCGACATCGTCAGGTTCGCCCGTCTCGTTCTCGAGGGCCGACAGCTTGGTCTGCGCCACCGCCCACAGCATGGCATCATGATGCGGGTTGGGCGTGTCCAGCCATGCACGCGGAAAGCGCAGACAATCGCCCCCGGTCGAAGGGATAACCCGGCAATCGTAGCGGGCCAGCATGGGCTGCGCTGCTGGGAAATCATGAAGATGCGTCTCGATCACCATCGCCCCGAGATCGTTACAATGCAGCGATTCGACCGCGCGGTAGATGACGGCCAAGCCGGCGCTCGCCGTGAAGCGAAACAGCGGCCCCATCGGCCATGGCGGAAGGAACGCGACATCGACCACATCACCGCGCTCCTCGATGTGGATTAACACGAACGGGTTCTGCGCTGCCATTGCCCGCACCAGCGATGCCAATGCCAGCCCCAAGTCAGGCGCGTGCAGCAGTGACAGCGCACCAGTTGTGCCGATGACCGGCCGCGGCGAGGTGAGCATCCGCTCTACCAGCGCAAAGTAGTCGGCATTGTCGATAATGTTGCCGATGATGATCAGATCATCCGCCATCGACACCTTGGCTGGCAGCGGGCCCGGATCGGTAAGCGATGTGCCATCCCGAAGCCATTCCGGCCAGTCGAGCCATTGACCGAAATGCAGCGCGGTCGCGGTCGGCACTTGCTTTTGCGCTTTGGTGCCAAGCATGCTGATCGCAAATTCTGCGTCAGCGCGCCCCGTTCGCGCAAGGTCGAACGCGGTATCGGCTGTGACCTGTAGACTGCGCCAGTCAAGCGGATCAAACATGGCCGTGGTGTCCCAAAGACCGGCGATCCGGTCTCCCAGGCAGTAAAAACCTAAATGGATGAAAAGACAAGTTATCGTTATTGCTTCACGCGTGTGAAGCAGCGCCAGTGGCGTGATTTGTCCAAAAATTGGCGAACAATGACAATGGTCATGGGCCGCGCGCTGACGCAATATCATCCCGGGGCCGCGTTACGGCACGGCAGAGGGGGGATCATGGACAATATTCGGAAAACCGTCGGAATTCTCTGGGCTGGCGCTGCCATCATCCTCTTGTCGGGCTGCAATGATGCCGCCTCCCCGGGCGATGATGCGCCGGCGGCCGCGCCATCCGCGGATTTTGTCTGGCCCGACAGCCTTACGGTGGTCGGCGACGGCTATCCCGGCCCGGGTGCGCCGTGCCGCCGCATCAGCGAGACCGCGGCAACCGTCGATTACCTTGACGACAGTGCCGCGTTGGTCGGGTGCCCGACGCAGGCGGAAGCCGATAAGCTCGACGGCAAGGTCCTCACCACGATCGACGGCGTGACACTCGTATCGGTCCCGAATGACCACGCTGGCCTGTCGAGCGAGGGCGACGCGCTTGTGGCAGGCACCAATTACAACGCCACTGCGCAGATTTCCTGTGCCGGATACAAAGGTGCCGCAGCGGGCCAGTGCGAAGCCGGTGTGATCCGCGGCGGCGACGCCGGAATCACGGTCGAGGTGAAGCTGGCCGACGGAACCAAGCGCGCGATCTTTTTCAATCCCGACGGCAGCTTCCTGTCATTCTCCACCGCCGAGGCCGATGGCACAGCGGCGATGCCGATCAGTTCGACGAAGAAGGGCGACGTGACGATCGCCAGGCTCGGAACCGAGACCTATGAGATTCCCGACGTCTTCCTAACCGGCGATTAAGCGGCACAGCTGGCGCGGCAGGGGGATCGGCCGATGGACTTCATGAGACTGATCAAGTCGCTCGAAGAGCTGCTTTATGAAGTCATGGTGATGCTGGTGTTCTTCCCGCGCACGCTGTTCCTCACCATCCGCCATCCGCAGCGGATGATGGATTATGCCGATACCGAGCTCGGCGATGTGCAGTCCGAACAATATAGCGACACGCTGAGCCCGCCGCTCTTCCTGATGATCTGCCTGGTCATCAATCACCTGTTGGAACGGGCCGCGCCCGCAGGCTTGCAAGGCGCCCTGCCCACCATCCTGCAAGATACCCAAAACCTGCTGATCTTTCGGGTGTTCATGTTCAGCCTGTTGCCGCTGATCCTCGCGCTTCGGTTGATGCAGAAGCTGGGTACCATGCTGGACCGCGAGACATTGCGGCCGGTGTTCTACGCCCAATGCTTCGTGACCGCCCCGATCACCCTGCTGATCGGGGTCGGCGCGGCAATCAGCCATATGCACTGGGCGGGCGCGCGAATGGTGTCCAACGGCGTCTTTGTGGGAGGCCTCATCTGGTATCTGGCGCAGCAGACCTTGTGGTTCCGCAGCAAGCTCGCCTGCGGGACGGGCGTTGCCGCCGCCAACGCCGTGGGTGCAACGGTGACGGCGGCGATCCTCATCTTCATGACCGGATTTGTCGTGTTGGTCGCCACCATGGAGGATGTCACGCCATGACTTCGCCGCGTCCGCGTCTTTTGTTGTCGATCATTGTCGTTGCAATCTGGGCATCGATCACCCTGGTGGTGCCCACCCTGCTGATCGATTCCGAGATAAGCCTGCAGGATCTGGTGACGAAGCACCTTGCCTGGGGTGTGGCCGGGGCGGCGTTGTTTCTGGCTGTGACGGCATGGCTGGCGGGATCTCGGTTTCCATGCACCCTCTCCGCCGGGCTGGTGGAAGCTGCTGTGGCTGCCGGCTCTGTATCTGGCGGGCCTCGCCGCGGTCGGGCTGACCACCGGCAAGCTCGATGCTGCCGCAGTGACGATGGTGCTGATCAACACTGCCATCGTGGGGTTCAGCGAGGAACTGGCGTTTCGCGGCGTGCTGTGGGGCGCGGCACGCAAGGCGCTTTCGTTCTGGCCCGCCTTCCTACTTGTCACGCTCGCCTTCGGCTCGGTCCATGTGTTCAACGCTGTGCTGACCGGGGAACTGGCCGGGGCCGGAGTGCAGGCGCTCAATGCCTTCATGAGCGGCGGCGCCTATCTGGCAATCCGTATCCGGACCCGCTCGATCATTCCGATCATGGTGATCCATGCTGTGTGGGACTTTGTCGTGTTCCTTGTCGGCAGCGGCGCCGACAAGGCCGCCGCGCCCGACCCGGACCTGTTGCAGCAGCAACTGACCTTCGGCCTCATCCTGACCGGTCCGCTGTTCCTCTACGGGCTGTGGCTTGTGCGAAGCGAAAGCGTGCGCGCGGGCTGGCGCGACGACGGAGCACAACCCCCAGCCCATCCAGCAGGAGAGACATGATGCGTTATCTACTTCCTCTCGCTGCAGCGGCATTGACCGTGACGGCTGCGACCATTCCTTTTGCCACGATTGCCGAAGCACAGAACGCCAAGACCGAACGCGTGCAGTTCGCCAAGGGCAAGTCATCCAAGACAATCAAGGGCACTCTCAAGGGGGATCAGTCGCGCCAGTTCGTGGTGAACCTGCGCGCCGGGCAGACGATGACCGTGACGCTGAATGCCAGCAACGGTTCGACCTATTTCAACGTGACGGCGCCGGGCGCAGCGCAGGCCATGTTCATCGGCTCGACATCGGGCAACACCATGACCGAGGTGATCCCGTCATCGGGCGATTACACGGTCGATCTCTACATGATGCGCAACGCCGCACGCCGCGGTGAAACGACGAACTTCACCATCACCATCGGCGCGACCGGATAGGGCTGGCCAGTCAACCTCCTGCTGGCGCGAAACGTCCAGATAGTGGCCTTAATTGTCCAATGCTCTCGGGACAAACTTATGTCACCTTCCGCACTCAGATTTGGGTTTGGTGGAAGGGGGATCTGAGATGAATATTGCAAGTAGAGCGTGTGCACTTTTGGCGACCGCAGCGATGGTTATTGCGCCGGTTGCTGCCGTCGCCAAGACACCGGGGTCGGTCCGCGATCTGGTAGGAGCAAAAGGTTCGAGCGGTAACGACCAGCTCGAATTTCGCGGTTTCCACCTGATTTCGGGACACGCCGACCATGACAGGAAGATCAACTACTGGTGGAACGGCAACACCAAGGAATGCATCAAGGTCGTGACGTACGACGGCGATTTCCAGTCGATCGACCAGACAACCAATGCTGATTGCAATCAGAAGGGCGGCAGCGGCGACAAGACTGCGGCGATCGCTGTCGGCGCCGCAGCGCTGCTCGGCATCGCGGCACTCGCCAGCAAGTCGCACCATCGCGGAGACAAGGACTACGACGAGCGCGGCATGTCCGAATTCGAACGCGGCCACCGCGACGGGCTCTACGGACAGGCCTATCACAACTACAACCGCTCGGACTCCTATTCGTCGGGCTATGACAGCGGCGTGCGCGAGAGGTCCAACCAGACCAGTTACCGCAGCGGTTACAACTACGGCGGCGGCTACAGCGCCTATGCCGAGTTCAACGACCTGCAAGGCCAGGACCGCAAATATGCCGTCAGCCAGCTGCTGAGCCGCGGCTTCGTGATGCGCGACAACAAGATCAACGGCGACACGCGCTACATGACCTTCTGGCGTGAGGCTTCGCAGCAATGCATCGTGACCAACTCGAGCGGTGGCACGATCTACTCGATCGAGAGCGTCTCGCCTCGCACCTGCCGGGACTGACCGCTCTTCCGAAGGTGTTGACAGCTCGAAGTCCCGCGCTCTGCGCATGACGCGAGGCGGCCGACCGGGGTGTGAGGCAAACCCGGTCAGCCGCATGTCGATGCCGCTTATGCGTTGCCAAGCGTGGGAGTTTGTCATCGGGAGGAGTGCAATGAAGTCACTGCTCATGACCGCCTCGGCGGTCGCCCTCATGCTGCAACCTGTGGCTGCGGCGCGTGCCACTCCCGCTCTGGGATTGCCCGGTTGGGGTGTCGATCCGACTGGCTTTTCAGCCACTGTCCGCCCGGGCGACGACTTCTACCGCTATGTCAACGAAGCGTGGCTCAAGACAGCCACGCCGCCTGACGGCGTTCCCTATATCGATGCCTCGGTCGAGGTCTATCTCGCCACGGAACAGCGCGTCGCAGGACTTATCGCGTTGGCGAGGGACAGCACCGACCAACCCGGCAGCCCCGAACAGATGATCGGCGACTTCCGGGTCAACGGCGTCGTGCGCAATGTCGACGCCTGGTACGAGGCCTTCGGGGTCAAGCCGGGTGACAAGCTCTACCTGCGGCCCGAACAGCGCGTGCGCATCTGGTGAGGATGCAGGGCGGCACACCTTCTTTCCGACCAATGACAAGGGGATCATGTCATGTCCGACCAGACCGAAGCGGCACCACTGTGGCTGCGCATCCTGCAATTCCCGCCGATCAAGCTCATCCTGCTCGGCACCCCGCTGTTCTACTGCCTCGGTTTCAGCAATGCGTTTTTGGAGCTGTCGGCGGGCAATCACGTGTTGGCGAGCTTCGGCGTGGCGGGAATGGTTGCGCTCGCGATGTGGGTCTATGTCGGCTTTGCGCGTTTCATCGAGCGTCGCGAGCCCAGCGATCTGGCGCTGAGCCCCGGCCTCAAGGAGCTGGGCATCGGCTTGCTGGTCGGCGCGGGACTCTACACCCTCGGCGTAGTGGTGCTGATCGTGCTCGGATATGGTCGGATCGAGGGCATGAACCCTGTGGTGGTGATGATCCCCGCGCTGTATCAGGCGTGCAGCGCGGGCTTTCTCGAAGAACTGCTGTTCCGCGGCGCGCTCTACCGCATCGTCGAGGAATGGCTCGGGAGCTGGATCTCGGTGGTGGTGTCCTCGGTGGTGTTCGGCGCTGTCCACCTGATGAACCCGGACGCAACGCTGACCGGCGCGATCTTCATCAGCATTGAGGCAGGGCTGCTGCTTGCGGCGGCCTATATGCTGACCCGGCGGCTGTGGCTGGGAATCGGTTTCCATATCGCGTGGAACTACACCCAGTCGGCGGTGTTCGGCGGAGTGGTTTCGGGCAGCATCGCGCAACCCGGCCTGTTCAAGACGGTGTTCACCGGGCCCGATCTGATGACCGGCGGTGGTTTCGGGCTCGAAGCCTCGCTGATCCCCTGCCTGATCGCCACCACCACCGGGGTGTGGCTGGCGGTAAAGGCGGTACGCACCGGCAACGTGGTGCTTCCGTCGTGGCGCCATGTGAAGGAAGCGCCTGATCTGCAATTGGCGAACGCCTGAACATGGGGTTGACACTGGCGAAGGTGTCGCTGCTCGCTGCGGTGCTTGACATGGCCAGCGCGGCAACCCTGCAAACCGCTCCTGTGCCTCCGCCCGCCGAACAGCAGACTGCCGATTGCAGCGCGCCCGTGTTCGCGACAGATCAGCTGGTCTGCGGCGATCGGACGCTGCGCGCGCTCGACAGCGAGCTGGCACGGGCGCTCGCGGCCGGCGCTCTGCCCAACTCGCCCTGGTTCGAGCCACAAAGCCAGTGGTTCCTGCGCCGCAGCCATTGCGCTTTCGCCGAGGATCACAATGCGTGCGCAATGGCGGCCTATCGCGAACGGCTGGCGTTGCTGGGCGATCTTGAGCCGACGACGAAGGTGCTTGCGGCGCGCTGCGATGATGCGGCGATCGCGGCGGTTGCTGTCAAAGACGGTCAGATATTCCTGCTTGATCGGCAGCGCAGGATCATTGGCGCAGCCGCAACGAGATCAGGCGGGAGCAGTTGGCAACCCTTCCTGACTGCCCAGCGACGGGGACGGATGCTGATCGTCACAACGGGCGAAGGAGCATCGCTTCAATGTACGGTATAGGTGTCCGCCGCAGTGGCATCGACGGCGTGCATCGATCGTCGTTCAGGACAGCAGCGCCCCAACCGGCGGCGGTCATGAGCGCGGTGGATGCGTGTTTCCGGAAGGGTCACGGCGGCTTTACGGGGGATCGGTGCTGGTTTGGTTTGAACGCGATCGGTCGAAATTATCCAAGTACCAGAGATAACGTAATTATCTGGGATAAACCAAGTTTCGAAATCTTCCGCTCGAACCCATTCTCCCCGACGAGTTTTTGTCAGATCCCATGCTTCATACTGCCGACCATCCCGCATCGATCATCAGCGCTGACCCCGTCACCACCCGCGCCGGTTCGCTCACCAGATACATCACCGCCGCTGCCGATTGTTCGGCGGTGATCTTCTCCTTGATCAGATGCGGTGTGAGCTGGAGTTCGTAAGCCTCATCGGTGGTGAGGCCGCGCGCGGCGGCGACTTCATCGGTGGCGTGGGCGACCATCGGTGTATCCACCAGCCCGGGGCAGAGCGCGTTGACCGTGATCCCCTCGCCCGCAAGTTCGCCCGCCATCGCGCGGGTCAGCCCCATCAGCCCGTGTTTCGAGGCGCAGTAATGCGCATAGCCGGGCGTGCCGACATGACCTGCGACCGAGGCGATATTGACGATCCGCCCGCCTTCGCCGCCCGCGATCATCACCGGCACCGCCGCCCGCGCCATGCGCCAGGCGCCGGTCAGATTGATGTCGATCATGGTGGTCCACATCGCATCATCCAGTTCGTGAGCGGGGAGCCCACCGGTCAGAATTCCGGCATTGTTGACCAGAATGTCGAGCCGCCCGAAGGCCTCAAGCGTCGCCGCCATGAAGGCATCGATCTGCGCCTGGTCGCGGACATCGCAGGCCATCGCCACGGCCTTGCGCCCGTGAGCTTCGATGCCGCGCGCGACGTCATCCAACGCGCCGCCCATCGCATAGCCGACCGTGGGCATCGCTGCCGCGCCGACATCGCAGATTGCCACGTCCGCGCCCGCCTCGGCCAGAGCAAGCGCGATCGCCCGTCCCTGCCCGCGCGCCGCACCCGTTACGATGGCCGCCTTGCCCGCCAGTGATCCCTGCATCGCCTATCCTCCCTCGTGCCCGCGTTGCAGCCCCGAGGTTACAACAGCCACCCGCGTTCCCAAGCGGCTGAAGTGATAGGCGGGCGGCGCAATATGCGCCGGGCGCGGCCGGATTTGCGCGGCTATTGGCCCGCGATCGCCGGGGCTGAGGGGATCGGGGTGCCGGTCTGGATCGACATGCCTTCATTCGCCAGAATGCCGACCACCTGAGTCCACACTGCGACATTCTGGCGCAGCTGCACGATGTCGATCTTGTCGAGCGTGTCGTCGGGGGTGTGGTGCAGGTCGAAGTAGCGGGTGCCGTCCTGCTGGAGATCGATCAGCGCGCCCTTCTGATCGCGCACGATGTTGAGGTCCGCACCGCCGCCTGCGACATCGCTGCCGCTCGACACCCCGAAACGGGCCACGGCAGACGCGATCTTCTTGTGCAACGCGGGATTGGTCTCGCGGAAATTGCTGTCGAAGCGCCAGATGCGGTCCGCGCCGAAATCGCTTTCAAGGCCCACTGCGATCGGCTCGCTGATATGCGCCTTGCTGTAGGCCGCGCTGCCCCACAGGCCGGTTTCCTCTGCCCCTGCCATGAGAACGCGGATGGTGCGCAGCGGCTGGCCCGCCTTGCCTGCGTTGAGCGCCGCCGCCGCGATGATTGCACAGCCAGCCCCATCATCAAATGCGCCGGGGGAGTTCCACCAGCTATCAATATGGCAGGCGAGCAGCACCGGCGGGAGCGAGCGATTGCGTCCAACGATCTCGCCGACCACATTGCCGCTCTGCGTCTGCCCCACCTGACGCGGGTTCATCTCCAGCTTCAGCGTGATCGGACGCCCTCCGGCGCGCGCGAACATCCGTTCGAGGTTTTCGGCATCGGGCAGGCTCAGCGCGCCGGCGGGGATCGGATTGACGCCTTCGGGGAAGGTCGTGCCGCCAGTGTGCGGGTTGCGGTGGTGATCGGTGCCGACCGATTTGATGACCGTGGCCACCGCGCCCTTGCTGGCGGCAATGCCCGCGCCGACCCACCGCGCCGGACCGGCGAAGCCGTAATGCGAGCCGTCTTGCGCGGGGCGCATCTGGTGGCTGATATAGGCGATCTTGCCCTTGAGACTGCCTGCGGGGGCGGCGCGCAGTTCATCGACCGTGCGGAAAAACACCACCTCGGCTTCAATCCCGCCTACTGGCGTCGCGGCGCTGTCACCCAGCGGCAGCACGGCAAGATCCTGCGCAAAGGGCGCAGTGACGCGGGCGCGGGCGATGTCGCCTGGCACCCAGGTGTCCATCATGAACGGCTCGTCCGCGACATTGGCAAAGCCCTTGGCCTTGAGCCATGCGACAGCCCATGCCCGCCCGCGCGCCTCATCCTCGGTGCCAGCCTGACGCGGGCCGACTTCGGTGGTGATCCCCTCGACGAAATCCCAGGCGAAGCTGTCGCTTTCCAAGGCCGTGTCCGCCTGCGCTTCCAGCGTCGGGGTTTGGGCCAGAGCGGCGGTTGAAAGCAGAGCGAGCGAAAGTGCGGCAAGCGCAGGTGTGATACGGTTCATGGCGCAGGGTGCTATCTCTGCCCCGCGGCCAAGTCTAGCCGCTTGCCCTCGCCCTTCCCCTTCCCTATCTGCGCAGCCAAACCTCACCACCCGATTTATCGATCCCGAAGGACCAATCCGATGGCCGCGCAATACGCCTATGTCATGAAGGGCATGACCAAGAGCTTCCCCGGTGCCCAGAAGCCGGTGCTTTCGAACATCTCGCTCCAGTTCTATCAAGGCGCCAAGATCGGCATCGTCGGCCCCAATGGTGCGGGCAAATCGACCCTGATCAAGATCATGGCAGGGATCGACAAGGACTTCACCGGAGAGGCATGGCCGGGAGAGAACATCACCGTGGGCTACCTTGAGCAGGAGCCGGAGCTGGATAACAGCAAGACCGTGCTCGAAAACGTCAAGGACGGCGCGCGCGGAATTGCCGACATGGTTGACCGCTTCAATGAAATCAGCGCGCTGATGTGCGAACCCGATGCCGATTTCGAAACCCTCGGCGCGGAGATGGGCGAGCTTCAGGACAAGATCGACGCGGTCGATGGCTGGACGCTCGACAACCAGCTTGAAGTCGCGATGGAAGCCTTGCGCTGCCCGCCGGGTGACTGGGCCGTGGAAAGCCTGTCGGGCGGAGAAAAGCGCCGCGTCGCGCTGACCCGCCTGCTGATCCAGAAGCCTTCGATCCTGCTGCTGGACGAACCGACCAACCACCTCGATGCCGAAAGCGTCCAGTGGCTGGAAAACCACCTCAAGGAATATGCCGGCGCGGTGCTGATGATCACCCACGACCGCTATTTCCTCGACAACGTGGTCGAATGGATCCTCGAGCTCGATCGCGGCTCCTACTATCCCTACGAAGGCAACTATTCGACCTACCTCGAAAAGAAGGCCAAGCGGCTGGAGCAGGAAAGCCGCGAGGAGTCGGGCAAGCAGAAGGCGCTCCAGCGCGAACTCGAATGGATCCGGCAGACGCCCGCCGCGCGCCAGACCAAGTCCAAGGCGCGTATTCGCAAGTTCGAAGAGCTGCAGAACAGCCAGGACAACCGCCAGGTCGGTAAGGCGCAGATCGTCATTCAGGTGCCCGAGCGCTTGGGCGGCAAGGTGATCGAGGCCAAGAACCTCACCAAGGCCTATGGCGACAAGCTGCTGTTCGAAAACCTCAGCTTCACCCTGCCGCCGGGCGGGATTGTCGGCGTGATCGGCCCCAACGGCGCGGGCAAGTCGACTTTGTTCAAGATCCTCACCGGCAAGGAAACGCCCGACAGCGGCACGATCGAAATCGGTTCGACCGTCCACCTCGGCTATGTCGATCAGAGCCGCGATCACCTGAACCCTGCCAACAATGTCTGGCAGGAAATCAGCGACGGGCTCGATTACATGAAGGTCAACGGGCAGGACATGTCGACGCGTGCCTATGTCGGCGCGTTCAACTTCAAGGGCCCCGACCAGCAGAAGAACGTCGGCAAGCTCTCGGGTGGTGAGCGCAACCGCGTGCACATGGCCAAGATGCTCAAGCAGGGCGGCAATGTGCTGCTGCTGGACGAGCCGACCAACGATCTCGATGTCGAAACCCTTGCCGCGCTGGAAGACGCGATCGAGAACTTCGCGGGCTGCGCCGTGGTCATCAGCCACGACCGCTTCTTCCTCGACCGCCTCGCCACCCATATCCTCGCCTTCGAGGGCAACAGCCATGTCGAATGGTTCGAAGGCAACTTCGAGGCCTACGAGGAAGACAAGCGCCGCCGTCTGGGCGATGCGGCCGACCGCCCGACACGCCTCGCCTACAAGAAGCTGACGCGCTGATTTGCCAGAGGGCCGGGTGAAACAGCCCGGCTCGATCGCGCCGCCTTGGCGTTCAGGGCGAAACCCAGCGCCCCTCCCAGCCACCCTTTGCCGCGCGGGCAAACTGCGCGCGAACGTGGCCCGTATGCGCCAGATAGAGCCAGTCCAACGCGGTGAGGGTAATGCGCAGCAGGGCGAAATTCTCCCGCGCCGGGACGAGCTGGGCGTCATCCGGCTCGACCCCTTCGAACGCGGCAGGCAGGCCCGATGTCGGCACGTCCGAGCTGTTTCCCGGCCCATCCCCCAGATAGCAGCGCCTCGCGAAATTGGTGCTTGAGCCCCAGGCCGCGTCCACTTCGGCGCTGCTGGTGACAATTGCCCCCGTGCCGCGAGCACGAATCTGGATCTTGGCGCCCTTGTCATAGAACAGCACCGCCATGCGCGGGTCAGCGCTGACCACGTTTGCCTTGGGCGCGCGCGCATCGGTGTGAAGTCGCAGCGTCCAGTGCTCGCTGTCGAAGGCTCGCAGCACCATCACCCGCGCATCGACATCGCCGGTTACGATCACCGGCGTGTGCATCGGCGACTTGCGGTCGCGCGGCGCCCGGATCAGGCGGTTGCGGCAATCGGTGAGGACGTCATCGAGCTTGTCAAACATGCCGCACGCCTTTGGCGGCAAAGCCTGCGCCGTCAAGCATCCCGCAGCCGCGTTCACATTCATCGCATTTTTTCTGAACATCGGCAGGCCGGTTCATCCCTGCGACAGTCTGCGAATCGTAAGACCCATCATCTCAACAAGCCGGTTGTGGTGGGCCGGCGCTTTTGGAGGCATTCCCAATGATGACTCGCTTTGCGAGAAGCGGATCGCTTGCGGCTCTGGCCGCGGCGCTCGCCTTCTCCCTTCCCGCCACCCCTGCCGCCGCGCAGGATTTTCAGAATGGCCGCGGCGAAGCCCGAGCGCAGGCGCGCGCCGAACGCCAGCAGGTCCGCGCCGAAAACCGCAGCGGCCCAGCGCGGGTGCAGGCCGAACGCGCCGCTCCGCAGCGCGCTGCAAGGGTCGACGCACCCCGGCCTGAACGGGCGGCTGCTCCGCGTCCGGCGCGTGGAGGCTTCGGCGGCGAGGTCGCCGCGCGCGTTCAGGCAGCCCAGCGCGCCAGCGACCCTGCGAGAGCCGAGCGGATTGATCGCCGCAGCGAAGCGCGCGCCGCTCAGGTCGACCGTCGCAGCGAGCGGCGCGCCGATACCATCGACCGTCGCAGCGAAGCGCGGGCCGAACGGGTCGAACAGCGCGGCGATTTCCGTGCCGGCCAGCTGGAACGGCGCGGGCGCGATGGTGCCGCAGTCCGGGTCGACCGCCGCACCGACGCGCGCGCCGACCGGATCGAAAACCGTGGCGATCGCCGGGCCGATCAGATCGAAAACCGCGGGGATCGCCGGGCTGACCGCATCGAGAATCGTGGTGACCGCCGCGCCGACCGGGTTGACGGCCGCCGTGACGATTGGCGCGACGGCCGCCGGGATGGCCGCTTCGACAATCGCGGAGGTGGCTTCAACGGTCAGGTACGCGATATTGCCCGCGATGCCCGCCGTGCCGACGCGCGTGGTAACGACTGGCGCGACGGTCGCCGTGACGACTGGCGTGATGGTCGCCGTGATGACTGGCGCGATGGCCGCCGCGACAACTGGCGCGATGGCCGGAACAACTGGCGGCGTGACGATTGGCGCCACAGCTGGAACGGCCGTCCGGGATGGGACAATCGTGACTTCCGCCGCTGGAACAACAGCTGGCGCAACGACCGGCGCTATGGCTGGGCCGATTGGCGGCGCAGCAACAGCTACCTGTTCCGCCCCGGCCCCTACTACGCCCCGTTCCGCTCGCACCGCTACAGCCGGGTGGGAATTGGCTTCTATCTCGACAGCCTGTTCTTCCAGCCGCGGTTCTTCCTGAACGACCCTTACGCCTACCGCCTGCCGCCGGTGTACGGTCCTTACCAGTGGGTCAGGTATTACGACGATGTGGTGCTGGTCGACATCTACACCGGTGAAGTGGTTGACGTGATCCACGACTTCTTCTGGTAGGTCGTCACAGCCGCAAAGGAGCCCCGTCGGAGCCATCCGGCGGGGCTTTTTTTGTGGGAGCCGGCTTGCTACCCGGCGGCGATGACTGCCTGCGTGCCCGACCAGAGCGCCCTTGCCCGCCTTGGCGAACAGGTGCGCGCGCGGCTGGCCGCCGATCCAGCCGTCTACCGGCTGCCCGCCGAGGCCGTTGAGCTGTTCGCGATCGGCGACTTCCTCAGCGCGGATGAATGCAACCGGCTGTGCGCAATGATCGACGCCGTGGCGCGGCCTTCGGCGCTGCATGAGCTGGATTACGCAAGCGGATTTCGCACCTCCTATTCGGGCGATCTTGATCCGCACGATCCCTTCGTTGCCGGAATCTCGCAGCGGATCGACGCGCTGCTCGGCGTCGAGGCCACCATTGGCGAGCCGGTGCAGGGTCAGCGCTACCTGCCGGGCCAGCAGTTCAAGCCGCATAATGACTGGTTCTACGTGACCGAAAGCTATTGGCCGCAGGAAGAAGCGCGTGGCGGGCAGCGGTCGTGGACCGCGATGGCCTATCTCAACGCGGTCGAGGCGGGCGGTGCGACCGCCTTCACCGCGCTCGGCATCCAGATCGAACCCAAGCCGGGCGTGCTCCTGCTGTGGAACAATGCCCTGCCCGATGGCCGCCCCAACGAGGCGACGCTTCATGCGGGGTTGCCGGTCGAGAGCGGCGCGAAATACGTCATCACCAAGTGGTATCGCACCCGCACCTGGCGGTAGGAAACCCCGATCAATCTTTGGGCGAGGCTTCGCCGGTGTCCTTGCGCTCGACGTGCGCGGCCTGCGCCAGCTTCTCCACCCGATGCGCCAGCCGCAGGATTTCCAGCTGTGTGCGCAGGTTCACTTCGTAGTCGTGGCGTGCAGTGATGCGGTCTTTGCGCGCCTGCCGGTTCTGGCTCATCAGGATGATCGGCGCCTGCACGGCGGCCAGCATCGACAGCATCAGGTTGAGGAAGATAAAGGGATAGGCATCGAACGGCCCCATCCCCAGCATTTCCAACGCGCCGCTGTTGAGCACCACCCACACCATCAGCACCACGCCGAAGCCGATGATGAAAGCCCAGCTTCCTCCGATCTCAGCCACGCGGTCCGCCAGACGGTCGGCGCGGGTTTCATGCCCTTGCGCCAGTTCATCGGCATCCCGGCCGGTGAAACTGCCCGAGGCGACCCGCCGCAAAACCCGCTGCTCGTCCGCCTCCAGATCGTCGAACTCGCGGCCCAGAAGGTCGCGCGCAAGCTGGTGCGGATCGGCCTCGCGCCTCATGCCTTGGCCAGCGCCTCGGCAATCAACTGACGGGTCGGCGCGATGCCGTAGAGCGCGATGAAGCTGCCCATCCGCGGGCCCTGTTCGCTCCCCAGCAGGGTTTCGTAGAGCGCCTTGAACCAGTCCCGCAGGCTTTCGAATCCGAACTCCTCGATCTTGCCGATCTCGTAAACGATGGTCTGCAAGTCCTCGGCGCTCGTCGCCGGATCGGCTTCGGCCAGCGCCGCGTCGAGCGCGTGCAAGGCACCCACCTCGCCGCCCACCGGCGCGCGCTTGGCCAGCGTCGGGGCGACAAAATCGCGGTTATAGGCGAGCGCCTTGCCCACCAGGCCATCGAGCGCCGGATGCTCCTGCGGATCGGCACCCTCGACATAATTGCCGAGGTAAGACCACACCGCCTCCCGCGTCGCGCCCGCGCCGAGCACACCGACAAGGTTCAGGAGCAGGCTGAACGGCACCGGCAGCGTATCGCCCGCGCCGGGCGCATCCGCACCCGCGAAAGCCTGATTGGCGCGCAGCAGGTGCCACACCGGATTGCCCAGCTGCTTGTCGATTTCCTGCCCCGGCAAGGCCGCGCGGAACTGCCAGTAATCATCCACCGCCTTGGGGATCACGCCGGCGTGCAACTGCTTGGCGCTCTTGGGATTGGCGAAGATATAGTGGCCGAGGCTCTCCTCGCTGCCATATTGCAGCCATTCCTCGATGGAGAGACCATTGCCCTTGGACTTGGAGATCTTCTCGCCCTTGGCATCCAGAAACAGCTCGTAGATCAGGCCTTCGGGCTTGGAGCCGCCCAGCACGCGGGCGATCTTGCCGGATTGAATGCCCGAGTCGGTCAGGTCCTTGCCATACATCTCGTAATCGGCGCCCAGCGCGACCCAGCGCATCGCCCAATCGACCTTCCACTGGCACTTCGCCATCCCGCCCAAAGCGGATTGTTCGACAGTGCTGCCGTCCTCGTCGGTGAAGCGGATGATGCCAGCGGCGGCATCCACCACCTCGACCGGCACCTGCAACACCGCGCCGGTGGTCGGCGAAATCGGCATGACGGGCGAATAGGTGCGGCGGCGTTCCTCACCCAGCGTGGGCAGCATGATATCGAGGATCGCGCCAAAATTGGCGAGCACGCCCTTGAGCGCCGCGTCGAACTTGCCGCCGTTATAACAATCGGACGAGCTGACGAATTCATACTCAAACCCGAAGCGGTCGAGGAAGTCGCGCAGCATCGCGTTGTTGTGCGCGGCGAAGCTATCGAACTTTTCGAACGGATCGGGGATGCGGCTCAGCGGCTTGCCGAGATGTTCGGCCAGCATCGCGCGGTTCGGCACATTGTCCGGCACCTTGCGCAGCCCGTCCATGTCGTCGGAGAAGGCGACCAGCCGCGTGGCCGCGCCGCCCGTCAGCGCCTCATAGGCGCGGCGTACCAGCGTGGTGCGCAGCACTTCCTGAAACGTGCCGATATGCGGCAGGCCGGATGGGCCGTAGCCGGTTTCGAACAGCACGCCGCCAGGCTTGCCATCCGGGTAGCGCTTGGCGAGGCGCTGCGCCTCCTGAAACGGCCAGGCCTTGGAGGTTTGCGCTGCGGCGATGAGGGCTTCACGAGTGATGGTCATAGTGGGGCGGCTATTAGGGATAGAGCAAAGGCTTGCAAGCGGAATGGGCGGCATAAAGGTGACAAAGGTGACATTCTGTCACCTTAGCAAAAGCCAATATTTCTGTTTTTAATCATAGAATTACACTCCATAACCGGTGGCGGACGGACAGGGGGACGGGATGCTTGTTGCCGCGCCATCGCCCGCCATTTTCGCTTCTGTAGCCCGCCGAAGCGGTGTAGGACAGGCGGCGGGGCAAAGCCGAAGCGCTTGGCGTTTACATCGCTGCGGCCCTCGCCCATCTATGCGCAGGTGACCCTCCCCGATCCGCTTGCCCTGCCCGCCCTCCACGCCAGCCACGGCGGCCATTGGCTGCGGGCCGCAGACGGGCGCACCAATGCGGTGTCGAAGGGCGATGCGATCATGGCCGCCGCCGATACGCCGGTGCTGATGCTCAACGCGCCGTTGGTGGCGAGCCGGTTGGGCTATCCTGACCTGTCGGGGCTCGATCTGCTGGAGGCCTTCGCCTTCATCCACCCCGCCCGCTTCTGTGTGCCGACCCCGCGCGGGCTGGCCGAGGCGCTGGGACTGCCGGTGCCGGAAAACGACGACGCCGTGCCGGAAATGCTCCAGCTGGCCGCTGGCGCCCTGATTGCGGCGTGCCGGGACCCCGAGTGGTTCGAGCGTGAAGGGGCATGGAGCGCGGTGCAATCGCTGGAGCGCTTGCGCTGGCCGTGGGCGCAGGTGCTCAGGCCGCATATCGCCAAGCCGGAACGCGCCGAGCGCTGGCTGTTCGCCAAGCTGCCCGAGTGGGAGGAGGCGGGCGAGCGCCCTGCCCCGCGTCAGGTCGAACTCGCCGCGCCAGCGGTGGAGGCGCAACTGGCGCGCCTCACCGGCGACGGTGCCGAACAGCGCGAAGGCCAACGCGCCTATGCCAGGGACGCCGCCCGCATCTTCGCCCCGCGGCTGCGCGAGGGCCGCCCGCATCTCGGGTTGGCGCAGGCGGGCACCGGGATCGGCAAGACGCTGGGCTACCTCGCGCCCGCCTCGCTCTGGGCCGAGCAATCGGGCGGCACGGTGTGGGTCTCGACCTTCACCAAGAACCTGCAACGCCAGCTGCGCGCCGAAAGTCGCCGGGCGTGGCCGGCCAAACGCGCCGATGGCTCGCCGCCAGTGGTGGTGAGGAAGGGGCGCGAGAATTACCTCTGCCTGCTCAATCTGGAGGACGCGCTGCAAGGCGGGTTCGCGGGGCGGGCGGCGATTTTGGCGCAGCTGGTGGCGCGCTGGGGCGCTTTCACCCGCGACGGGGACATGGTGGGCGGCGATCTGCCGGGCTGGCTCGGCACCTTGTTCCGCAAGCGGGGCATCGCAGCCCTCACCGACCAGCGCGGCGAGTGCATCTATGCGGGTTGCCCCCATTACCGGAAGTGCTTCATCGAGCGCGCGGCGCGGGATTCGGCGCAGGCCGATCTGGTGATCGCCAATCACGCGCTGGTGATGGTCAACGCCGCCCGCGCGCGCGACCCGAACCAGCGCCCGACGCGGCTGATCTTCGACGAAGGCCACCACGTCTTCGACGCGGCGGATTCGACCTTCGCCGCCACGCTAAGCGGGCAGGAAACCATCGAGCTGCGCCGCTGGATCATCGGCCCCGAGCGCGAGGCGCGCGGGCGCAGGCGCGGGCTTGCTGCGCGGCTTGCCGATATTGCCAGCTATGACGAGGCCGGGGCCGAAGCCATCGCCGCCGCGTGCAAGGCCGGACAGCTCCTGCCCTCCGACGGCTGGCTGCAACGCCTTGCCGAAAACGCGCCCTTCGGCCCGGTCGAAGCCCTGCTCGCCGCCGTGCGCACCGCGACCTATGCCCGCGACGAAAGCGGCGGGATCGACGCAGGTTACGGGATCGAGACCGAGGCGGCGGGCCTGCCTGGCGACGTGATCGAGGCCGCCAGCAATGCCGCCGAGGCGCTCGCCTCCATCCGGGTGCCGCTGATCCGGCTGGGCGGACGGCTGGAGGCGATCCTGGCCGACCCGCCCGACTGGCTCGATGCGCAAGGCCGCGCGCGGATAGACGGGGCGCGCTTTGCGCTGGCATGGCGGATCGATCTGCTGGCCGCGTGGGAGGCGCTGCTGGCGCGGCTGGGCGGACCGGCTGATCCCGATTTCGTCGACTGGCTCGCCGTCGACCGCTCCGACGCGCGCGAATTCGATGTCGCGATCCACCGCCGCTGGCTCGATCCGATGAAGCCCTTTGCGCGCGTGGTGCTCGAACCTGCGCACGGCGTGCTGCTGACCAGCGCCACCCTCACCGACCGCGCCCCGAGCGATGACCTGTGGGCCAGCGCGATCCAGCGTTCGGGCGCCGCGCATGTCGAAAGCACGCCGCTGCTGTCGGCCGCCGAAAGCCCGTTCGACTATGCGACCCGCGCCGAAGTGCTGATCGTCACCGACGTGGCCAAGGGCGATTTGCCCGCGCTGGCTGGCGCCTATGCCCGGATTATCGAGGCGAGCGGCGGCGGGGTGTTGGGCCTGTTCACCGCCATCCGCCGTCTGCGCGCGGTGCATGGCCGCATCGCCGACCGCCTCGCGCGGGCGGGCCTGCCGGTCTATGCCCAGCATGTCGACCCGATCGACACCGGAACCCTCGTCGACATCTTCCGCGATGACCCGCGCGCCAGCCTGATCGGGACCGACGCCCTGCGCGACGGGGTGGACGTGCCCGGCCACTCGCTCCGCTGCGTGGTGATGGAGCAAGTGCCCTGGCCCCGCCCCGACATCCTCCACAAGGCGCGCAGGCTCGCGGGCGGTGGTTCGGCCTATGACGACCGCATCATCCGCGCCAAGCTGGCGCAAGCCTTCGGGCGCTTGATCCGCAGCAAGGATGATGCGGGGCACTTCATTGTGCTCTCCCCCGCCTTCCCCTCACGGTTGCTGTCAGCTTTCCCGCCGGGTACCCCGGTGCTGCGCGTCACGCTCGATCAGGCTTTACAACGCCTCGCGGCTGGTGTTGTGGGCAATCCGACGTCCCTTGCGCAAGGTGCCCCGCTGCCATGAAGATCCTCGGCCTTCTGCGCCACGCCAAATCCGATTGGGACGACACCGCCCAGCGCGATTTCGACCGCGGGCTGAATGCGCGCGGACGCAAGGGCGCGGAACTGATTGGCAAGCATATCCGCGACCACGGGGTGACGTGGGACCGCCTGATTGCCAGCCCCGCCGTGCGGGTGAAGCTGACGCTGGAAGGCGCGTTGCCCGATGTGCCGGTGATCTATGACCAGAGGCTCTACCTCGCCAGTTTCGACACCATTGTCGAGACGATCGAGGCCCACGCCGGCAGCGGCGACGACGAGGCCAAGACGATCCTCATTTCCGGCCACAATCCGGGCTTGCAGGACGTGCTGCTGGAACTGGTCGCGCCGGGGAAGGAGAACGCGCTGTTCAAGGAAGCGGTCGTGAAATTCCCGACCGCCGCCTACGCCGTGCTCGAATGCGACATCCAGCACTGGAGCGAGCTGAAGCGCTACTGCGCCGAACTGGTCCACTTCGCGCGGCCGCGGGATTTTGACCCGGAACTGGGGCCGGAGAGCTAGCTCACCTCCACCAGATTATCGTCCGAATCCCGGTCGATGTAGAAGTTGTAAGGATCAATCCCGGCGAAGGTCGGCTTGCCCTTGGTCACCACCTCAATCACCTGCTTGCCGTTGCGGATCGGATAGCGTGTCATCGACAACACGTTGGCCTTGGCAAAGGCGCCTGACCCCGGCCTGTCGGTGAACACGCCGACTTCGATGCTCTCGGCCAGTTGCGCCGGGCGTTCATTGCCCTTGCCATCGGCGGTGAACTTGGCCGCTTCGATGGTGATACGGGTGCGGTAGGTAAGATCGGGAAGCTGTGTGGTCACCGCTTCCTTCGCCTTCAGATCATAGATCGTGATTGTTTCGAACAGATCGGTGATCAGCGCCTGATCTTCCGGCGTTTTGGCCTCCTTGCGCAGCTCGGCGATCAGATCGAGGCTGCGCGGATAGGGTGCGCCCTTGAACTTGTAGCGCGCCACCAGCCGCGCCAGCGCCCGGTTCACCGCCTCCTCGCCCAGCCGGTGCTGGAGCAGATACATCACAAGGCTGCCCTTGCGGTAGTGGATGTGCTGCTGGTTCTCGACCCGCATGAGCGGCTGTTCGTCCAGCACATCGCCCTTGCGCCCTTCGAGATAGCGGTCGAGCTCGAACTTGAGGAAGCGGCGGATCTTGTCCTCGCCATAGAGCTGCTTCATCACCATCAGCGCGGAATATTGCGCCAGCGTTTCCGACAGCAGGGTCGAACCCTGCATATCCCCGCCCACCACCTGATGCGCCCAGTACTGGTGGCCGAATTCATGTGCGGTGACGTAAGAGACATAGTCGATCGTCTCGGGATCGCGCACGTCAGCGGCGAAGCCGATGCTTTCGGAATAGGGCATCGTCCCGGCAAAGGCCTGCGCAAAGCTCTGATAGCCAGGGAACTCGATGATCCGGGCATAACCGAACTGGTAGGGGCCGAAATTGCGCTCGAAATAGCCGAGGCTCGTTTTCATCGCCTTGAGCATCGCGGGCACATTCCAGGCGTGACGCGGGTCGTGATAGACGCTGAGCAGCACCTTGCCCGCCTGCTCCTCGGCCACGGCATAGCGCGCCGATTGCACCGAGAAGAAGTTGAGGATCGGCGCCGGGCTCTGAAACACCGCGATGCGGCGGCCGCCCTTCACTTCGTCCGAGATCTTGTTGCCCGGCGCGATCGGCACCTGATCGGCCGCCGTGCTGATGGTGATGCGTGAATTGACCCAGTCGGAATGGACGTAGTTTTCGCCCTGCGCCTTGACGTCCTCCAGCTTGGCCATCCGCAGCTCATCAGGCAGGCCCTGCCGCCGACGCGCGGTGCGATCCTGCAACAGGCCGCGCTGGTCCATGCCGATGACCGGCGCGAAGACCGAATTGTTCACGAAGGTGCCGTTGTCGACGATATCGGTCGCAGCCCCGCTATTGGCAAAGCCGCGCCGCCACACCCGCGAGGTGAAATCGAGCCGCGTGGTCGCGCCCGGTGCCAGCGGGGTATCGAAGCGGTAGATGCGGTGGAAGTGGCGCTTGTCATGCACCGCCAGCTTGGCGCCCGCGATGGCGAGACGGCTGTATTCGACCGCATCGTCGCCCTGACGGATATGCACTTCGGTGATCGGCACCCCGCTGTCGTTGCGCAGGTCATAGTGGCCGGTCACATCCAGCCGCCGCTCAGCCGGGTCGATGGCGACATTGAACTCCACATCGGTCACCACCGGACGCGGGAGTGCGGCGAACTTGAGGTATTTGCGCTCATACTCGGCCATGCGCGCTTCGGCCTCGTCGGAGGTTTCGTAGGCATTGAGCGTCTTGATGTTGTGATGGATCACAAGACCGGTGCCGATCATGCCCGCCACCGCCGCCAGCGCGATACCGCCTGATGCTGCCGTGATGCGCTGCGCCATGCCCTTGAGCCGCGGCACCACTGCCACCACAGTGCCGCGCGGCCATGCCCAATGCGACAGCACCAGCAGCAGCACGCCGAAACACGCCCAGTAAGCCCGCGCGATCAGCCCGCCGACCCAGAAGCCGCCGGTGCCGTTCATGTCGGAGAGCGGCTCGCCTGGCGTGCCGCCAAAGTTGTAGAGGATGTTGCTGTAGCCGAGGTTCGACAGGAAGATCCGCGCCACGAACCACACCAGAAACAGCCCCCAGCCGATATACTTGTTGGGGCTGAGCACCTGAAAGAACACCACCAGCACCGCGACCAGCAACAGGTCGATGCTCTGCGGCACAACGAAGGCGGAAAGGTACAGCCCGGCATCGATGCTCGGCGCGCCTTTGAGCACCTGGTAGCCAATGCCCGTGAGCATGCCGACCAAGGACATCGCCAGCAGCACCACAAAGA
This sequence comes from Erythrobacter sp. W302b, assembly GCF_046452395.1. Lineage (NCBI taxonomy): Bacteria > Pseudomonadati > Pseudomonadota > Alphaproteobacteria > Sphingomonadales > Erythrobacteraceae > Erythrobacter > Erythrobacter sp. W302b. Next base: position 1,689,632 of record NZ_JBKFDH010000001.1, read on the forward strand.
TCGCGAGGATTTTCGGCACAAACATCGCCCAGGCCGGAACCGGCGTCGCATCGACGATCTCGCCGATCTTCACATCGCGCTCGCGCCAGACCAGCTCGCCGCCGTAGAATACCGCGACGATCAGGCTGAACAGGAACATGTTGCCGAGCACCACAGTGATCACATCGGCGGTCAGCGGATAGGACGGCGTGCCGAAAGTGGTCTGGCCAAATGCAAGGCTGATCGCGGAGAAGGCCAGCCCGATCAGCAAGAGCACGATCAGGCCGGGGCTCTTGACCACCAGCAACACTTCGGACTTCAGACGCACCCAGAAGCTCTGCATCGCATGGCCTGCCCCGAAGCTGCGTTGCACGGGCACGGTCAGCACACGCGGAGCCACCTCACCGGCCTTGGCAGCCTTGGCAGCCTTGGCAGCCTGCTTGGCCAGCCGCCGCTGGCGCCAGCGCGAGGGCGCGCGCTCCGTCATGCTGAACCGCGCCGCCGCAATGCCCAGGAACAGCGCCGACAGCACCAGCACGAACACGCGGTTGAACAGCAGGTTGCCTTCAAGCGGGATCAACCGCGTGTTCATCTCCGCCGCCGTCCAGTAGCGCGAAACCTCGCCGATCGCGCCCATGCCGAGCGGTTCGTAACGGGCAATCGCGTCCTGATAGCTGGGATCGGCCGACAGGATCACGCTGATAACGAGGTAACCCATCACCAGCGCCAGAACGCCGAGATAGCTCGCCAGCATGGACCGAGTGACCGTCGCCAGACTGAACAACAGCGCTGACGAAAGGATGAGGTTGGGTATGGCGATCACCAGGAACGGCCAGGCATAGGTCGCAAAGCCGCCCGGCCCGACCGTCTCCGGGTCCACCCACGGCATGGCCGTGCCCAGCGCAATGCCAAGCGGCACGGACAGGTAGCCAAGGATCGCGATCACCAGCCCGCCGAGGAACCGGCCGGCGAGAAACGGGATACGGCCCACGGGCGTTGCGCGGATCATCGGACCAAAGCCGGTGGCATCGTCGCGCACCACGGCATTGGCCACGAACGAGGTGATGACGAACAGGTAGAAGGTTGCCAGCAGCCCCAGCGCGAACACCACCGCATAGGGCGAGTTCTCATGCACAGACCCGGGCGTGCCGAAGCTGACGTTCTCACTTGCGGAAAAGCCGAAGCCGATCAGGAAGAAGATCAGCACCGACACCCAGAAGACCGGGTTCTTGAGCTGGTAGCGGATTTCGAATGCAGCAATGCTGGCGGTGAGCATGGGGCGCGCTCCTCTCAAGCCGCTTGAGCGGCGGCAGGGGCGCGGCGGGTTTCCGCCAGCGTCGCGAAATACACGTCCTCCAGCCCGCCCGATACGGGTGCAAAGCCCTCCGGCTGGGTGTCACTGAGCACGTGGACCACGATATCGCCCGCAAAGAAGCGGTGCGAAATGACATCGTAGGCGGCCTGCATCTCGGCCAGTTGCGTGTGCGGGATGGTGCGCTGCCACACCCGCCCTTGGGTCGAGGCGATCAGTTCGCGCGGCGCCCCCTCAAGGCGAACCTTGCCCCCGGCGAGCACCGCCATGCGCGGGCACAGATCAGCGACATCATCGACAATGTGGGTGGACAGGATCACCACCACATTCTCGCCAATCCCGGCGAGGAGGTTGAGGAAGCGGTTGCGTTCTTCCGGGTCGAGCCCAGCGGTGGGTTCATCGACGATGATCAATTCCGGCTCACCAATCAGCGCCTGCGCAATGCCGAAACGTTGGCGCATCCCGCCCGAAAAGCCCGCAATCGCCTTGCCGCGCACATTCCACAGGTTGGTCTGATTGAGCAGGTGCTCGACCATCGCCTTGCGCTCGCCCGCCGCGTTCACGCCCTTCAGCACCGCCATGTGATCGAGCATCTGATAGGCCGAAACGCGCGGATAGACGCCGAAATCCTGCGGCAGATAGCCGAGCGTGCGGCGCAGCCGATCCGGCTCGGCCAGCACGTCGATATCGCCGAAGCGGATGCTGCCTTGGGTCGGCGCCTGAAGCGTCGCGATGGTGCGCATCAGCGTCGATTTGCCCGCACCATTGGGGCCGAGCAGCCCGAACATTCCCTTGGGTATGGTCAGGGACACATCATCCAGTGCGCGCGTACCATTGGCATAGACGTGGCTGACGTTGCTGAGTTCGAGCATTGTAGTCCCCTGATTTTGGCCCCATTCCTCAATAGCACCACACTGGCGCCAAAACAGCCATGTTGGTGGAGCGCGCTGCGCCATTGATCGACGCGATTGCTGTTCGTCGGACGGAATTGACCGCCTGAAGTGCGCCTGCGCCCGTCAAACGCACAGCTTGCGCGCGCCCGGCCCTTCTGCGCCCAGCCGATCCTCAGGGTTCCAGATCGCGCAATGCGTCAGGCTGAGGCAGCCGCAGCCGATGCACCCGTCGAGCCGGTCGCGGGTGCGGGTCAGTTCCGCGATGCGTTCGTCCAGACGCGCGCGGATCGCGGCGCTGATCGCCTCCCAGTCGCGGGCCGTCGGCGTGCGGCCTTGGGGCAGCTTGACCAGTTCCGCCTCGATCTCGGTCAGGGTCAGGCCGAGCCGCTGGGCGATGAGGATGAACGAAAGCCGGCGGATATCCGATCGCAGGAAGCGCCGCTGATTGCCGCCGGATCGCACCGGCTCGATCAGGCGCTTGTCCTCGTAGAAGCGGATCGCCGAGACGCTAAGGCCCGTGCGGCGCGCGATTTCGCCGATGGAGAGCAGGTCGGATGGCTTGAGACGGGCGGGCATGGTGAGGCGTTCCGATAAAGCTTGACCTCAAGTTAGGTTGAGATTGCAGACTGGGCAAGGTGATTGATTCGCCCGCGGTCTGGCGGGTGTTTGATCGACGTGAACAAAAGGACCCACAATGCCCCAAGGCTTTCTCGAACACATCAACATCACTGTCAGCGACATTGACCGCAGCGCCGCCCTGCTGCGCGACCTGATGGGCTGGCACGACCGCTGGCGCGGCCCGTCGCAGCTGGGCGGTGAGACAATCCATGTCGGCGGGGAGCGCGATTACATCGCGGTCTATACCAAGGGCGCTCCGGTTGATCGCTTCGCCAAGGGGATGCCGCTGAACCATGTCGGGCTGGTGGTCGACGATCTCGATGCGGCCGAAGCGGTGGTCAAGGCTGCCGGGCTGGAGCCCTTCAATCACGCCGATTACGAGCCCGGCCGCAGGTTCTATTTCTTCGACTGGGACGGAATCGAGTTTGAAATGGTGAGCTACGATTGAACCCAGCTTTCGTTCGCCCTGAACATGTCGAAGGGCCGTTCCTGCTTCGGCCATTGCTCCCGAAAGAAGGACGGTGCTTCGACAAGCTCAGCCCGAACGGATTGTGTCAAAACAGGCTGATCTGGCTCGCCGCGTTCTTCGCCCAGGGCTCGCCCGTGCGGTCAATGGTGATCGGCTCGTCCCACGGACGACACAGCGCCAGCGCCTCATCGGGCGGACCGCCGAGCCAGCCCGCGTAATCGTCAGGCGCGAGCAGCACCGGCATGCGTTCGTGCACATTCGCCGCAGCGGTGCCTTCGCTGTCGGTCATGACCATCGCGTAGCAATCGCTCCATTCGTCCGAGGGCCGCCACACGCCTGCCGCCGCGAACAGCGGCGCATCGGGGAGCGACAGCCACGTGCGCGTCATGCGACCCTTGGCGCCTTCCGCTTCGGCCCATGCGGTCAGCGGGATGAGGCAGCGGCGGCTCTCGAAGGCATGGCGCCAGAAGAAGGTGCCGAGCTTGTCGGTGCGGGCATTGTTGACCGGCTTGGGTTTCAGCGGCTGACCCTTCGCGCCCTTGAGCACCAGCGGGAAGCCCCAGGTCATCGGTCTCACCGCTCCCTCCGCCACGACGAGGCCCGGGTAGCCGGGATAGACCTCCGCGGCAAAGTTCGCGCCCCCGGCGGCCGCCACCGCATCGAACCACGCAGCAACCTCGCTCACGTTCTTGGTCATGCGGTAGAGGTTGCACATGGCGCGATCAGGCTCCCGCGTTGCCGACCACGAAGCAGGCCGCGGCCATCAGCGCCCCGGCCCAGCGGTTCGACCGGAACCGGGCGAGCGGGTTTGCGGGATCATCGGCGTCGAGCGTCGCCACCTGCCAGGCGAGATGCCCCGCCACGGGCACCAGCGCCAGCAGCACCAAGGGATCGGGGCGATAGAGCCAGAACCCCAGGCCCCACAAGCCGACCGCCGCCGCATAGAATGCCGCCACGCCGCCCGTCACCCGCGAACCCATCGCCAGAGCGGAGGAGCGGATGCCGACCATCGCGTCATCCTCGCGGTCTTGCAGGGCATAGATCGTGTCGTACCCGATCACCCAGGCAATGCACCCGGTATAGACCGCCGCCAGCGCCGGCCAATTGTCGAACCGGAGCTCGGTCCAGCCGACCAGCAGGCCCCAGTTGAACACCATGCCGAGCCACGCCTGCGGCCACCAGGTGATGCGCTTCATGAAGGGATAGGCCGCCACCAGCGCAAGGCTGCCGAGCGCGATCAGCTGCGCTTCCCAGCGCAATTGCAGCAGCACGATCAGGCCAATCAGACACAGCGCCAGCAGCCAGCCCCACGCGCCGCGCTTCGACACCCGCCCGCTCGCCACGGGGCGCAGGGCCGTCCGCGCCACCTGCGCGTCGAGATCGGCATCGACGATATCATTGTAGACGCACCCCGCGCCGCGCATGGCGATGCTGCCGAGCAACAGCCAGCCGAGCAGCACTGGCTGCGCACCGGCACCCGCCAGCCATACGCCAAACACGCAGGGCCAGAACAGCAGCCACCACCCGATCGGACGATCAAACCGGGCCAGCAGCGCCAGATCGCGCAGGCCTTGCGGCAGACGGGCGACGAGGCCGCCCGAAAGACTCTGGCGCTCGCTGTCGGGGACGATCTGTTCGGTCATGACTTGCTCCCTAGCGCCAGCAGCGCCTAGAGCAAAGCCATGCCCGCTACCCCCGCCTGGCCGCCGAAAAGCGCCCCGCGCCTGTTTGTCGCCGAGACCTTGGCGGCAGGTACCTCGGTGCGGATCGAGGGCAATCCGGCGCATTACCTCACCCGTGTGATGCGGGTTGCGGCGGGTGATATCGTGATCCTGTGCGACGACGTGACCGGCGAATGGGCGGCACGGGTGGTCGATGCAGGCAAGCGGGATGTGGTGCTGGAGGTGGTGGAGAACTTGCGGGTGCGCGAGGCGGTGCCCGATCTGTGGCTTTGCCCTGCCCTGCTGAAGAAGGACCGCTTCGACCTCATCCTCGAAAAGGCGACCGAACTTGGGGCCGCGCGGATCCAGCCGGTCGTGACCCGGCGCTGCGTGGCCGACAAGCTCAACCTTGAGCGCGCCCGCATAATCACCACCGAGGCCGCAGAACAATGCGCCCGCACCGCGCTGCCCGAGCTGGTCGATCCGGTGAAGCTCGACGCGCTGCTCGCCAGCTGGCCGAATGACCGGGTGCTGTTCTTCGCGGATGAGAACGGGGGCGAGCACGCCGCAGAGGCTTTCGCCTCGCTTGGCTCGAAGCGTGCCAAGGCCGCCATCCTCACCGGCCCCGAGGGCGGGTTTGACGCGGCCGAGCGCGCCGCGATCCGGGCGCACCCGGCCGCGCGCGCCATCACCCTCGGCCCGCGCATCCTGCGAGGCGAGACGGCCGCCATCGCCGCGCTTGCGGTATGGATGGCCACCGCCGGGGATTGGTAGCGCCGCCCACCCGACCATCACTTTACGGCAAGACAATTCGGCTTCACCGCGCCAAACGCGAATTTGCCTTCCCACCGGCAAACCAGTTTTCTAGAGCAACGGGCCAGAGAGGGCCTCATTCCATGAGCACACGCGAAGCTTCCACTGCCGACGATCCGGTGATCGAAAGCCTCGACCAACTCGTCATACCGATGCTGAAGGGCGAAAAGCCGCCCGAGCGCTGGCGCATCGGCACCGAGCATGAAAAACTGGTCTACAAGCATTCGGACAAGCGCGCGCCCTCCTATGACGAGCCTTGCGGCATCCGCGACCTGTTGGGCGGGCTTGAGAAGTTCGGCTGGGAACCCGTTGAAGAAGGCGGCAACGTCATCGCTCTGAAAGGCGAAGACGGCGCGATCAGTCTGGAACCGGCGGGCCAGCTTGAGCTGTCGGGCGCGCCGCTCGAAAACCTGCACCAGACCTGCGCCGAAACCGGCCGCCACCTCGCGCAGGTGAAGGAAGTCGGCGAGACATGCGGCGTCGGCTATCTCGGCCTCGGGATGTGGCCGGACAAGACCCGCGCCGAGCTGCCGATCATGCCAAAGGGCCGCTATGACATCATGCTCCGCCACATGCCGCGGGTCGGCACGATGGGCCTCGACATGATGCTGCGCACCTGCACGATTCAGGTGAACCTCGATTACCAGTCGGAAGCCGACATGGTGAAGAAGTTCCGCACCAGCCTCGCTCTGCAACCGCTGGCGACAGCACTCTTCGCAAATTCGCCCTTCACCGAAGGCAAGCCCAACGGGTTCCTGAGCTACCGCTCGCACATCTGGTCGGACACCGATCCGGCTCGCACGGGGATGCTGCCCTTCGTGTTCGAGGACGGCTTCGGCTACGAGCGCTGGGTGCGTTACATGCTTGATGTGCCGATGTATTTCGTCTTTCGCGACGGGAAATATATCGACGCGGCGGGCCTCAGCTTCCGCGATTTCCTCGATGGCAAGCTGTCCGTCCTGCCCGGCGAGCGCCCGACGCAGAGCGACTGGTGGGATCACCTCTCGACCGCCTTTCCCGAGGTGCGCCTCAAGAGCTTCCTCGAAATGCGCGGCGCCGACGGCGGCCCGTGGAGCCGCATCTGTGCCCTCCCCGCCTTCTGGGTCGGGCTGCTTTATGATCAAAGCGCGCTCGATGCGGCGTGGGATCTGGTCAAGGGCTGGTCGATGGAGGAGCGTGAACGGCTCCGCAATGAAGTCCCGCGCCTTGCCCTTGCGACCCGCGCGCCGGATGGCGGCACCTTGCAGGATCTGGGGCGCGAGGTGCTCAAGATCGCGCATGCAGGGCTGAAGGCGCGCGCGCGCCTCAATGCCAGCGGCGACAACGAGACCGGTTACCTCGAAACGCTCGACGAGATCGTCGCCAGCGGCAAGGTGCCCGCCCAGCGCCTGCTCGATGCCTATAATGGCGAGTGGAACGGGGACATCTCCCGCGTCTATGAACAGTCGTTCTGAGGGAGAGTGACACTATGCTGATCGTGCTAGCCAAGGCCAAGGTGGGTGCAGGCGCCATGGAACCGGCGCGCGCGGCGATTGCCGATATGGTTGCTGCCTCCAATGCGGAGCCCGGGTGCATCGCCTATGCCTTCACGCAGGACGTGCTCGACCCCTCGGTGTTGCACATTGTCGAGAAGTGGGTGGACGAAGCCGCCCTCGCCGCGCATTTCGCAACTCCGCATATGGCGGCCTTCGGCGCAGCGATCAGCGGGCTCGATTTTCAGGTGATCGAAGCGCTCAAGTTCCACACTGATGAAGGCGCACCGGTGATGTAACCCTACTCCGCCGGGAAGGGATGCGTCTCTTCACGGCGAGGTGCAGGGCTGCCGCTGAGCATCCGCTTCAGCCGCGCGAGCGGGGCGGTGATCAACCCGTGCTGCTCCATCCACGCGTGATAATCGCGATATTTGGCGTCTTCGGCGAGGAGGTGCGCCTCCTCGGTCCGGGCGCGCCAGTAGTAGATGCCGTTGACGACCAGCAGGAACACCGAGTTGCGGATAGCATCCGCCAGCGATCCGCTGGTCACCAGGAAGGGCAGGACCGATGCCCACCAGAACAGGTTTTTCGACAGATAGGCCGGGTGGCGGGTGAAGCGATACGGCCCGTGGGTCAGCACCCCGCGATAGGTGAGGTTCGAAAAGCGGATGCCGAACACCACCGTCGCCCAGGCGTAAATCCCGGTCAGCACCAGCAGAAGGCCGCCCCACGCCCACAGCAGCGCATCATTCCCGGCAAACCAGTGCGCCCAGCCCGGCGTGCCGAATTCGTAGCTCAAAATCTGGTCGTTCGGCCCGATGATCCCCCACACGAACGGCGGATAGCACAGCAGCGCCGCCAGCCAGCCCGCGAGGAACGGGTTGCCGGAGCGGATGTGGGAGTCCAGCGGGCGCAGGGTCAGCAAGTACCCGACCGTGCCGATCTGGACGTCGATCACGAACAGCAGCGTGACCAGCAGCATCACGAATTCGACAGGATTGGCAATGAGTTGCGCCGGATTGCTCTCGACAATCTGCGCAAAGCCGGGGGGAAGGATCGAGATCATGAAGGCCCCGAAAAAGCCCTTGATCGCCCAGGCCCGCCAGTGCTTGGCGAGGGTGCCCCTGTCCCATTGCTCACGCCCGATGACCCCGCCGCCGAGCACGAAGGCGCCGAACTGGAAGGTCGCATCGCGCGGCTCGACCAGATAGCGGTCGATCCAGATGACGTAGGGAACGGAGAGGATTACGAGCGGCAGGATGGCGATGGTCAGCACCTCCATCGCGAACAGATAGTTCCCGCTCCAGTACCACCGCGCCAACCCATAGAACGCTGCGAGCAGCGCCCAGGTCGCCCACAATCCGCACAGTTTCACCACCGACACCGCCAGCACGTCGGCGATGGGGCGCGCCTGTTTCCAGTCGATCCCGGTTGAGGGGCGCAGGTGAACCTTGTCGATCAGCACCGACCACAGGGCCATCGGCACGGCGGTAAAGAGCATCGCGGCCAGCGCGGCATAGGGGCCGGAGAGCACGCCGCGCTCTCCCGACAATCCGCCGCCCAGCCCCAGCACGCCCGCGATCTCGGGGTAGGATCGGCAGAATGCGATCCATACAAACAAGCCCGCCAGCCCGGCAAACCCCACGCCGGTCGATACGTCGCTTTCCGGGCGGCGCAGCGGCGGCGCAGAGCGCGAGGTTGGAACGGTCGAGAACGGCGCGGTCATGACCGCTCCGCCCTACAGCCTATTGGTTAACAGCTCGGCAAAACGCGGCCGAAACCGGGTCAAAAAAGCATATGCCGCGACCAAAAGCGGGTCAAACCGGGGTAAAGTGGGCGCAAACGCCGCGACAGCCGAAAACGCCTGTTGGACGCTACTTCCAGGCGTGGATCGTGCCGGAATCGTCCAACAGGTAGAGCATCCCGTCAGCCACCAGCGGCGGCAGGCTGACCGGTTGGCCGATATCGGCAAACAGCGATGCCGAGCCTTCGCCTGCGCTGATCTTCCACATCTCGCCGCGCGAGCTTGCGACCCAGAGGTGGCCGCCGGCCAGCACCGGACCGGTCCAGAAGATCGGGCCCTTCTTGTCTTCCTCGTCCTTGTAGCGCTGGAGCTGCGTGATCCAGCGCACCCGGCCCGAAGACCGCGCAATGGCGAGCAAGCGTGCGTCATCGGTGAGGGTGAAGATCCACTCGCCCGCAATCGCCGGGGTGGAGATGCCCGCCAGGTTCAATTCCCAGATGCGCTGGCCGGTGACCAGTTCATAGGCGGCCATGCGGCCACCCTGCCCGAGCGCATAGACCCGGCCGGAATCGATGATCGGATCGGCGTCGATATCGGTGATGGAGCCGACCGTGGTCGAGATATTGGTGCGCGCCAAGGCGTCCGACCACAAGGTGCGGCCGTTCTCGTAGCGATAGGCCGACAGCTCGCCGCTCGAATAGCCGGCGACGATCGTGCCCTGCCCGGCGGCAGGCGCGGCCACGCCGAACACGCCTGACTGGGTGTTCGAACCCGATTCGTCCCACACCAGCGAACCATCGTTGATGTTGAGCGAGATGATCTGGTTGTCCTGCGTCATCACGAACAGCTGGCCGAAGGCAATCGTCGGCGAACCGCGCAACGGGCCAGCGGGCTTGACCTTCCACAGGACTTCGCCGGTCTCGGCGTTGACGGCCTTCACATCGCCCACCCCATTGGTGGCGTAAATCTTGCCCGCTTCGTAGCTCACCCCGCCACCGAAAGCGGAAGGTGCCTGATCCTTGGTCATGTCCTCTTCGCCGCGCGTCCACAGCCGGGCGCCGGTGGCCTTGTCGAAGGCGACGATCACCCCGTCCGTGCCTTCAGCGAACAGCTTGCCACTGCCAACCACCGGGGCAGAGGCCAGGCGCATCCGGTTGGTCGAGCCCGCGACGCTGGCGGTCCACACCTTGGTGGGATTTTCCGACAGAGCGAGGTGGCCGTAGGACTTGCTCGCCGCGCCGCCGGTCTGACCCCATTCGGGGTTGGTGCGCTGCGGCGGGAGGACGACGGAAATCCCGGCCAGCGCCGGATCGACCTCGGCCCCGCTTTCGATCCGCGAAAGGATCGGCATACGGTTGCCGATCGTCGGCGTGGTCTTGTCGTCCCCGCCGCCAAACAGCCCGCCCTTGCAGCCGGTCAGGCTTGCGGCGGCAAGGCCAGCCAGCAGGGCAGCGCGTGCAAATTTCATATCCGTCATTCCCGTCCGTCCTAAACTTCGTGCCTTATTCGGCCGCAGCAGTGGTCCCGGCGCCAGCCTCGGGCGCTCCGGCCGCGTCGTCCGTGACCCCTTCGTCCTTGAGCAGCTTCTTCACGTCGACCACCGCATCCACGCCCATCAGGCCCGCCATCTGGCGCGCACGGCTGCGCAGCGTTTCGGGCAGGTCTTCATCCTTGGCAATCGCGGCGAACATTGCGCCCGCCTCGGCACGGTTGCCCGCTTCGAGATGGGCCATCGCCACCAGTTCCCCGGCCGAGCCGAAATAGGCGCTGCCCGGCTTGGCGAGCGGCGCCAGCTGAGCGATCACATCCGCGGGCTTCATCCGGTCAAAGTTAAGGCTCACGTCGCGCACGCGGGCCAGATCGCGCAGCGCCGGGGGTGCCTCGGCGTCGGCAGCGATGGCCTTGAACAGGCCGGTCGCCTTGTCGTTGTTGCCCTCTTCGAGCGCCGCGGCCGCTTGCAGGAACCGCGCCGCCGCGCGCGCAGCGGGTGACGCATCGTCAGCCAGCAGCGGAGCGACCTTTTCCGACGCGGTCTTGAAATCGCGCCTGTCCATGTAATCGAGCGCGGAGATCAGCGTTTCGGACTGCTCCTCCAGCGCCTTTTCCGCGTAATGATCCCAGATCAGATAGCCGCCAAGCCCAGCCAGCCCGAGCAGGATCACGCCCAGCACCTTCATCCCGTGATCACGCATGAAGCTGTACAGCGCATCTTCGCGCACAGCCTCGTCGATCTCGCGGATCAGGACTTCGTCCTCGGGCGAGGGGGTAGCGGGGGCCGGGGTCGTGGTAGGCGTGCGCGCCATGGGGGCCTCGTAATCCTGATCAATGTCATGCGCCGCGCGTGGCGGCCGGAAGCGCGCTCTTTAGGCAGGTGAGGCCCTGCACGCAATGGTAGGCCGTGGGGTCGCAGCAGGGCGAGGCGGGGAATGGCTCAGGTGAATTGAACGGGGGATGAAGCGCCTCGGTTTCAAAAATCGCGCTCCATCGCGCTGGCATAGACTGCGGTGTAGCGGGCGAGCATGGCGGCAAGATCAAACTCGTCCTGCGCGCGGGTCCGGTTGGCGGCGCCCAGGCTTGCGCGCAGGGCTGCGTCCGCGGCCAGTTGCACCAGCGCGGCAGAGAGCGCGGGCGTATCATTCGGCGGCGTGATGATAGCGCGGTTCGGCACAGCGAGGATCGCGGCAATATCGCCGACATCGGGCGCGGCCACGGGCAACCCCGCCGCCATGGCTTCCACCACCGAGAGCGGGAACTGCTCGGAAGCGGACGATAGCGCGAAGATATCGAACAGGCCCACCACCCGCGCCGGATCGACCGCGCCGGGAAGGTGCAGGCGGTCCGCCATGCCGAACCGCTGGGCCGCAGTGAGGATCGCGGCGCGCTCCGGCCCCTCCCCGCAGATCACCAGATGCCATTCGGGCGGGAGCGCGGCGCAGGCCTCGACCAGCGCGGGAAGCTGCTTGACCGGGCGCAGACCCGCGAGCGTGCCGACCCAGCGCTGGCCTTGGGGCTTGCGCATCGGCAGCGCCGCCGGATCGGGCGCGGCGGCGAAGGCGGCGGTGTCGATCCCGTTGACGATGCGCTCGACCCGCCGTGCGGGCTGGCCCCACACCTCGCGCGCGGTGGCTTCGAGCCCGGTCGAAGGCACGATCACGGCCTCCGCCCCGCCCAGCGCCGCCCGGCGGTACAGATTGCGCGTGGGTTTGAGCCGCTCGGCCTCGTCCTCGTTGAAGCCGTCCTCGTGATGCACCAGCGGCGGCAGACCGAAGGCGCGCGCGAACAGCCGGTGCGCCATCACCGCATCCATTGCGCCCCAGTTATAGGTGCAGACGAGATCGAACCCCTGCATCGCCCGCGCCAGCCGCGCCAGCCGCCATGGGGTCGGCTTGCCTTTCAGCGCGGGAAAATCCTGCGGATAGGCCACGGGCACGCCGGAATGGATCAACGCAGCAGCCGCCATCGCATCCGGCTCTGCGGAGATAATGGTGTGGTGGAGACGGGCCCCCCAAGCATTCATCAGCCGGGCGCAGCGCACTTCCTTGCCGCCGGCGCTGAAGGTTGAATGGAGCTGCAGGATCCGGGGAACGCCCCCGGGGCTCTGGCTCACTCCACCCCGTCCAGCAGATCGAGGATCGCGGCGCGCACCTCGGGCTCGTCCAGCGTCGGCGCATGGCCCACGCGCGGGACGGTGATCGTCCGCATCGCCGGATTGCGCACGCCCATCTGCGTGACCGTTTCCGGGCTGAGCAGATCGGACAGGCCGCCGCGCACGAGCAGCATCGGCACATCGCGCAAGGCCTCGAAGGCGAGCCACAGGTTGGCCGGCGCTGCATTGCCGGGTTTGGCGAAAGGTTCGGCAATCGCCATGTCGTAATCGAAGCTGATCCGCCCGTTCTGCGTCACCACCATCGTCCGCTTGGCCATGTCGAGCCATTGGTCGATCCCGTAATCGGGAAAGGCCGCGCCGTGCGCCTCGGCCAGACCGCGCGCCGCGTGAACCCAGGTGGGGTAGCTGCGGCCCTGCCCGACATAGCCCGAAATGCGCGCCAGCCCCTCGGCATCCACCACCGGGCCGATGTCATTCATCACCACCGCCGCCATCCGGCCGGGCGCGCCATGCGCCATCAGCATCGTCATCAGCCCGCCCATCGAGGTGCCGATCGCCACGAAGCGGGAGATGCCCTGTTCGGCCAGCAGCTTTTCCACATCCGCGACATAGGTGACGGGCGAATAGGTGTCCGAATCCGGCGCGTAGTCGCTTTCCCCGCGCCCGCGCATCTCGGTCACGATCACCCGGCGCGTGGCCGACAGCACCTCGGCCAGCCCGGCAAAGTCGCGAGCGTTGCGGGTGAGGCCATGCATGCACAGCACCGGGCACAGGGTGCTCCCCTCCGGGCCGGGATAGTTGCGGTAATGCAGGTTCAACCCATCGCTGCTGGTCCAGAAGCGATCTTCGTATGTGGCGGCCATGACCGGCGATATTCCCTTTGGTCCAAGTGGCGCGCGCCTTGCGCTGCGCTACGCTTGTCCCCACTATCGCGGGATGAGCGAGCCTGTGCAACACCCGCCTGAAAATCACCCGTCTGCGGCCTATCGTGGCGACCCTGCGATCCTGACTCTGGCGGATTGGTTGGGCGACGCGGTGGCCCCCGCCGACTTCCCGGAGACGCGGCTGCGCTGGCGCAATGACCGGGCGGCGGCGAGCGTCGGGCTGGCAGGCCTTTCGGACGCCGATTGGGCCGCACATTTCGGGCGCTTCAAGCCCTTGCCGGATAACCTCCCCAGCCCGCTGGCGCTGCGCTATCACGGGCATCAGTTTCGGGTCTACAACCCCGAGATCGGCGACGGACGCGGGTTCCTGTTCGCGCAGCTGCGGGATGCGTCCGGCCGGCTGATGGACCTCGGCACCAAGGGTTCGGGCACCACGCCGTGGAGCCGGGCAGGCGATGGCCGACTGACGCTGAAGGGCGCGGTGCGCGAGATTCTCGCAACCGAGATGCTCGAAGCGCTTGGCGTCAACACCTCGAAGACCTTCAGCGTGATCGAGACCGGCGAGCGCTTATGGCGCGGGGACGAGCCCAGCCCCACCCGTTCCGCCGTGCTGGTGCGCCTCAGCCACTCGCATATCCGCATCGGCACGTTCCAGCGGTTGCTGGCGCTGGAGCAAGCGGACGAAATGGCGGCGCTGATCGACTATTGCCTCGCCCACTTCCCTGGCCCGCCCCCGCCCGAGGACGCGCCCGACCGCGACAATCCCGCGATCCGCCTGATGCACGCGGTGGTGGAACGCATGGCCGATCTTGCCGCGAGCTACATGGTCGCAGGCTTCGTCCATGGGGTGCTCAACACCGATAACATGAACGTCACCGGCGAGAGCTTCGACTACGGCCCGTGGCGCTGGCTGCCCGCGTGGGAGCCGGACTTCACCGCCGCCTATTTCGATCACGGCGGGCTCTACGCTTTCGGCCGCCAGCCCGAGGCGCTGCACTGGAACTGCGGTCAGTTGGCGGTCGCGCTCCGCCTCCATGCCGAGACCGCGCCGCTGGTCGCCGCGCTCGAACGGTTCGGGCCACTCTATATGGCGGCGGTGGCGCGGCGGTGGTGCTGGCGGCTGGGCGTGGTGCCGCAAGGGCTTGAGGCCGACACCCACCTGGTCGCCGCCTGCGAGGCGGCCATGCGCGACAGCAAGGCGCAGCCCGATGCCTTCTTCTTCGACCATCGCGGCGGGCGCGGGCCTGCGACGGATGCCGTGGCCGAGACGCTGGCGGGTTACACGCGGGTCCAAGACACCCACCCCTATTGGAGCGACCCCGCCCCGCAATCCCTGCTGATTGACGAGGTCGAAGCGATCTGGGCCGCCATCGCCGAGAATGACGACTGGGCGCCCCTCACCGCCAAGGTCGCCGCGCTGCGCCGGATGGGTGAGGCCCACGGCGCTGCGCCGATCCCCGCCGGTCATGGATAGCCAGCGCCGCCCCTATCTTTTCAGTCCCAGCCGCGATAGGGCGCGAAGTGACTGCGGGGGCAAACCAATCAGGCGGATAGCGGCACAATGGACGGCAACGTGACCGACAATATCCTTATCTCGACCGAACCGGCCAGCGGCGAGGAATTGTGGCGCGGGCCGATCAGCAACGTCGACGCAGCGGTCAGCACCGCGCGCCGCGCGTGGGCCGCGTGGGCCGCCCGGGCGCTGACCGATCGGATCGCGGTGATGCGCACCTTCTCCAATATCGTGAAGCGCGACAATGAAGAGCTCGCCACGCTGATCGCGCGCGAAGCGGGCAAGCCCCTGTGGGAAGCCCGGAGCGAAGTCGACGCGGTGGTGAACAAGGTCGATATCGCGGTGCAGGCCTATGCCGAGCGCACCGGCAAGAAGAAATTCGACTCCGGGATCAATGGCAGCGCCGCTGTGCGGCACAAGCCGCATGGGGTGATGGCGGTGCTCGGCCCCTATAACTTCCCCGCGCACCTGCCCAATGGCCACATCGTTCCGGCGCTGATCGCGGGGAACGCGGTGCTGTTCAAGCCTTCGGAAAAGACGCCTGCCGTCGGCGAAGCGCTGGTGTCGGCCTTCCACCGCGCGGGGGTGCCCGAAGATGTGATCCAGCTGGTTATCGGCGGACCGGAGGAAGGCAAGGCGCTGGTTGCCCATCCGGGGATCGACGGCGTGCTGTTCACCGGATCGGCACAGGCGGGGATCGCGATCAACCGCAAACTCGCCGCCAATCCGGGCAAGATCGTCGCGCTGGAAATGGGCGGCAACAATCCCATCGTCGTGATCGACACGCCCAAGCTGACCGATGCCGCCGCGGTGATCTTGCAGAGCGCGTTCACCAGCGCCGGGCAACGCTGCACCGCCGCGCGGCGGTTGATCGTGAAAGAGAGCATCTACGACGAACTGATGGCCGAACTCGTGCCGATGGCGCGCAAGCTGATGGTGGGCGACCCGCTGGGCGAACCCCAGCCCTTCATGGGGCCGGTGATCGATAACGAGACCGCTGATCGCCTGTCCGAAAGCTTCGTCGCCTTGATCACCGCCGGGGGCCGCGCGCTGCTGCATATGCGCCGCAGCGTCCCTGACCTGCCCTTCCTCAGCCCCGGCATCATCGATGTCACCGACATTCCCGACCGTCCCGATATCGAGCTGTTCGGCCCCCTGCTGCAGGTGATCCGCGTCCCCGATTTCGACACGGCCATTGCCGAGGCCAACAACACCCGCTTTGGCCTGTCCGCCTCGCTGATCGGGGGCAATCCCGATGATTACGGGCGGTTCTGGGCCAATATCCGCGCCGGGATCATCAACTGGAATTCGCCCACCAATGGCGCATCGTCCAAGGCCCCGTTCGGCGGGATCGGCTTGTCAGGCAATCACCGCCCCGCTGCCTATTACGCCGCCGACTATTGCGCCTATCCGGTCGCGAGCACCGAAATGGACCAGCCCCGCGCCACGATCATGGTCGGCCTGCGATCCTGACCCGTCGGTCTCATTCTGACGGTGCGCGGTAGAGCACCAGCACCCCGCTGAGGCCAGTGGCGGCCGGGCGGAGATGGACCAACAGGGTCTCCCCGCCCTCGCCCGTGGCGGCAATGATGTCCTCCGGCTTGGAAAAGCGCAGCACTCTGAGACCACCACGCAGCGCCTCGGTGTAGTGATATTGCAGCACATCCTCGGGCGGGGCGACACTGTGATAGCGGATGATCCTCAGTCCGCATGTTTCGCCATTGGCCCCGCCCGCCTGCATCACCATGGCCCCTGGCGGGATCGCGGCGACGCGCGGCAAGTCGGCGGCGAGCGCGAAGTCCTCGATCAACTGGTTTTCGCACACCGCCGGGGCGCCCATCGCGGCAAGCAGTTCGGCGGCGCTGGTCAGTGGGCCTAGCTCCTGGCCGCTTGCCACACCGCGCGCGGGCGGCGGCAGTTCTGGGATCGATCCGCGTTCGAGCAGGTCAAGCCGCAGTGCCTCACGCGCCTTGCTCGCCATTTCCGGGCTGGCGGTGATCACGGGAAGCGCGCCCGAATCGACAAAGCCGATCGCGGCGTTGGCCTCATTCCGGCTGGCGAGATCGGGATCGCTCATCAAAGGATCGTGCAGCGCCCGGGCGATGACCGGGTCGCGCGCGATCAGCGCCGTATTCTGGGCGACCTCCGCGGCCGGGTCCGCGCAAGCGGCGGCCATCAGGCACATCAAGGGAGCAAGCATCCGGCGCATCGGTCTGCTGTGCCACGGGATGGTTAATTTGCGCCTTACCCGGACATGAAAACGCCCCCGGAGTCCAAGGACTCCGAAGGCGCTTTCCGCGAAGGCGAATTTGCCCGCGCGCTGGCGACCACTAGGTGGGAATGGCCGCAAGAGGGTGAAACACGCGCAAGGGCCGGGATCGGCGCCAGCGGGTTTCCGAACTGTTGTTCATTTATACGGGCTCCAATCTGAACGAATCGGCATCACGCCTGTCAGCCGCCATTCATTTGGCCAGCGCGGTCCGGGCCGCTTGCACCGCACGGCTGCGGCCCCTAACGCCGCCCGGCCATGACCAGTCCCGCCCCCTCTCCTGCCCCCGCGGTATCCGGCCTTGCGCCAGCGCTGGGCGCTTACCTCATCTGGGGCTTCCTCCCGCTCTACCTGATCCTGGTGAAGACCGTGCCGCCGTTCGAATTCGTCGGCTGGCGGATCGTGTGGACGCTGCCGCTGTGCCTGCTGATCGTCGCCTACCGCCGCCAGTTTCCCGAACTGCTGGCCGCGTTGAAATCCCCGCGCAGCTTGCTGGCCCTGCTGGCGAGCGCGGTGCTGATCGGGATCAACTGGTTCGTCTATATCTGGGCGATCATGGCGGGCGAGGTGTTTGCGACAAGCATCGGCTATTACCTCAACCCGCTGCTCAATGTGCTGCTGGGCACGCTGGTGCTGGGGGAGAAGCTGTCACGCCGCCAATGGTTGGCGGTCGCCATCGCTGCCCTCGCCGTGGCGCTGCTCGCGGCAGGCGCGGTCACGAGCCTGTGGATCAGCCTCACACTTGGCTTCAGCTTTGCGCTCTACGGCCTTGTTCGCAAACAGGTGGCGGTCGGGTCACTGCCTGGCCTCACCATCGAAAGCGCGATCCTGCTGCTGCCCGCTGCCGGGATTGCAGCATGGTATGCGATGAGCCCGCAAGGCTCGTCCTTCGGACAGGACTGGTGGATGAGCGGGCTGATCATGTTCTCAGGCGTCGCCACCGCCGTTCCGTTGCTGCTGTTTGCGATTGCGGCGCGGCGGATGGATTATTCGACGCTGGGCTTCATCCAGTATCTCTCACCCACGATCGTGTTCTTCCTCGGCCTGTTCGTGTTCCACCAGCCGCTCGCCCCCGCAAAACTGGCGAGCTTCGTGCTGATCTGGGTCGCGGTCGGGGTGTTCGTCTGGGATATGTGGGCGAAGCGCAAGGCGGCGCTAACCTGATCCAACGCTGTTCGTGTCGAGCGTAGTCGAGACACCTGCACTCCGCCTCTCGACTACGCTCGAGGCGAACGGATGGCAGGATTTAACCGAGGAACCGCCACCCCAGCGTCTGGCCGCCGTGCCACGGCACGATTTCCTCACCCGTCACATGCAGCACCGGCGGGACGGCAAATTCGGCGCGTTCCAGAGTCACGCTCTCCTCATTCACCGGCAGCCTGTAGAACGCCGGGCCGTAGAGCGAGGCGAAGCCTTCGAAGCGGTCGAGCGCGCCTTCCTCGTCGAACACGGTAACGTAGCTTTCCAGCGCCGTCGGCGCGCCGAAGATGCCGGCACACCCGCAGGCACTCTCCTTGGCGCTGCGCAGGTGCGGGGCGCTGTCGGTGCCGAGGAAGAATTTCCCCGACCCGCCCGTTGCCGCCGCCCGCAGCGCCAGCCGGTGCGTCTCCCGCTTGGCGACGGGCAGGCAGTAATTGTGCGGCTGGATACCGCCGACCAGCATCGCGTTGCGGTTGATGTGGAGATGCTGCGGCGTGATGGTCGCGGCGACCTGGGGGCCAGCCGCCATCACGAAGTCCACCGCGTCGCTGGTGGTGATGTGCTCGAACACCACTCTCAGCTTCGGGAAGCTCGCAACAATCGCGCGCAAGTGCCGCTCGATAAATTCTTTTTCGCGGTCGAACACATCGACATTGTGATCCGTCACCTCGCCATGGATGCACAGCACGATGCCCTCGGCCTCCATCCGCGCCAGCACCGGGTAGAGGTTTTCGATGTTCGAAACCCCGGCGGCCGAGTTGGTGGTGGCGTTGGCGGGGTACATCTTGGCGGCGGTGAACACGCCTGTCGCCGCGCCGCGCGCCAGATCGTCGGCATCGGTGTTATCGGTGAGGTAGCACGTCATCAGCGGTTCAAACTGCACGCCGTCAGGGACGGCGGCGCGGATGCGGTCGCGATAGGCTGCGCCCAATTCCGTGGTCGTCACCGGCGGAGTGAGGTTGGGCATCACGATCGCCCGGGCAAACTGCCGCGCGGTATAGGGCACCACCTCGCGCATCACCGCGCCATCGCGGAAATGCAGATGCCAGTCATCAGGGCGGCGGATCGTGAGGCGGTCTGGCGCGGACATCAAAAACTCCGTTCGTGCTGAGCTTGTCGAAGCACCGTCTTTCTTCTGGCTTCGGGCGCTAGAAGAACTGCGGCCCTTCGACAAGCTCAGGGCGAACGGTGATTGATGCGTAGCGGTTGCATCCCTACGTCTGCGCTATGGAAACCCATCTGACCACCCGCGCGCTGATCCGCCTCTCCCCCTTGGACGAAAGCGAGGATGTCGCCGCCTTCCTTCAGGGCCTCGTCACCAATGACACCGCGGGACCGCTGCCCTGCTACGCTGCGCTGCTCAGCGCGCAGGGCAAGCACCTGTTCGATTTTCTGGTCTGGGCCGACCCGGCGGGTCTGCTGCTCGATTGCGAGGCAGCGCTGGCGGACGATCTGGTCAAGCGCCTCAGCATGTACCGCCTGCGCCGCAAGATCGCGATTGCGCGCGAGGCAGCGCTGGCGGTGCACTGGAGCGTGGACGCCCATCCCGGCGCAGTCCCCGATCCGCGCCTCGCAGATCTCGGCTACCGCTGGCTCGCCGCGCCCGGTGGGGAACCCGCCGACGCCGCCTGGCTCGCCCACCGCCTGTCGCTCGGTGTGTCCGAAGGGCGCGGGGAACTCGGCGATATCCTGTGGCTGGAAACCAACGCGGTCGAACTGAACGGCGTCAGCTTCACCAAGGGCTGCTATGTCGGGCAGGAGAACACCGCGCGGATGAACTGGCGCCAGAAGGTCAATCGGCGGCTGGTCGTGGTGCCGCTGGCTGCCTCGGACGAAGCGCGGCGCGTGGCGGCCTATCCCGCGCTCGGGCTGGCGGTCGATCACTTGCGGGTGGAGACCCTCGATCCCGCTGCCCTGCCCACCTGGCAGCGCGCGGGCGTGACGCGCGAGGCCTAAACCGTCTGGTGCCCGGCGAGGCTCGCTTCGAGCATCGCGGTCGCCCGCTCACGCGCGGCATCGCGCGGCAGGTCCAGCGACTTGGCCAGCGCCCCGCCGATCAGGGCGTCGCCCAACGCCATCAGAACCAGCGACAGCGTGTCGCGGTGCAGTCGCCGTTCGACCAGATGTTCCTCCGTCTCATCCGGGGCGAGCTCGTCGAGCAACTCATGGATGATCGAGATGATCGGATCGAGCGCGTCATCATTGCCGGTCAGCAGCATCCAACTGGTCAACGCGCCCGCCCCTTCGCGGTCGAAAGCGTCGAACGCGAGATCCACCACCTCCCGCGCCGAGCCCATGCCGGCGCGGCTGGCGTGGACAGCTTGGAGGATCGTCTCGCACACGGTGCGCGCGATGTGTTCAGCGAGCGCCTTTTGCAGGCCGGATGCCGAGCCGAAATGGTGCAGCAGGTTCGCATGCGTCCGCCCAATCCGGGCCGAGACCGCCTTCAGCGTCACCGCCTGCGGCCCGGTCTCGATGAGCAGCGCACGCGCGGCCGAGAGCGCAGAACTGCGGGATTCCTCGGGCGTTAACCGTTTGCGACTGACCATAGGAGCGCGGCACTAACCGGTTTTGCGGTTGCGAACAAGGTGCCGGGACGAGGACGTCGGATCAGGCCGCGCGGGCAAATGGAGCCGGATCCATGTCCGCCTCCAGATCGAGCGCGTACTCGACCGATTCGACCGCGCCGCCGCGCGCCAGACTATGCCGACCGCCCGTCCGGCCCGTCGGCACGAAGCCAAGCTTGCGCAGCACCTTGCCCGAGGCGGGGTTGTCGACGAAGTGTCCCGCGGTCACCCGCCTGTGACCCAGCGTGCGCGCAATCCGCAGCACTGCGCCCGCTGCCTCGGTAGCATAGCCGCGGCCCCAATGGTCGCGCGCAATCCAGTAGCCGATCTCGGGCTGGCCCTCATGCTCGCCCATCCCGGCCGAACCGATCACGCCGACGCCGGGCAAAGTCACGAGGAAGTGCGGCAGGCGCATATCCTGCGGCAGCGCAGCAAAGGCGCGCGCATCGTCCATGCCATAGGGCCAGGGCGCGCGCGCCAGATTGCGCACGACCGCCTCGTCATTGATTCCCGCCAGAATGGCCTCGCAATCCTCCGGGAAAGCGGGTCTCAGGAACAGTCTGTGGCTGCGATGGAACACGAGAACTCCCTTCCTCGCCCGGCGCACCCCTAGAGGCAACGCATGACAATTTCATGGCCGCGAAACTTTGTGATTCGCGCGGCAGGTGAGGGAGAAAGCAAAAAGGGAGACGGACCCCCTCTGGCGAGGACGGTCCTGTCTCCCTCTTGTGGCAGGTTTTGCACCTGCCGGGACCATCCTTGCCGGACGATCCCTTTATCGAATCGTCCGCTTATTCGGCGGCTTCGGCCATCGCATCTACGCTGACGTATTTGCGGCCAAGCTTGCCCGAGTGGAATCGCACCACGCCTTCGGCGAGCGAATAGAGCGTGTGATCCTTGCCCATGCCGACATTGACGCCGGGATAGACGCGGGTGCCGCGCTGACGGATGATAATGTTGCCGCCGATCACTTCCTGACCGCCGAACTTCTTCACGCCAAGGCGACGACCGGCCGAATCACGACCGTTACGCGACGAACCGCCTGCTTTCTTGTGTGCCATGGTTCAGTCGCTCCTTATTCGGCCGATGCCGCGGCTTCAGCCGGCGCTTCGGTCTTGGTCTTCTTCGCAGCCGCCTTCTTGGCGGGCTTGGCTTCGGCTGCACCAACGGCGGTGATGCGCAGCAGGGTCATCTGCTGGCGATGGCCGTTCTTGCGGCGATAGTTGTGACGGCGACGCTTCTTGAAAACGATCACCTTCTCGCTCTTGGCCTGAGCGATGATTTCCGCCGAAACGGTCACCTTGCTCACATCGGCGAGATCGTCGCCTTCGCCGGCGAGCAGGATGTCGCCCAGCGTGATGGTGTCACCGGCTTCGCCAGCGAGCTTTTCAACGGCAATCTTGTCTCCGGCGGCAACGCGGTACTGTTTGCCACCAGTGCGCACTACAGCGAACATGGCTTTATACTCTCGTGTCTGAGCCAATCGGGAACAGCCAGGAAACGCCAAGCCAACCGAACGGCAATGCGAGGCATGCGCGGATGCAGCCCCGGAAAGATGCGTGCCGTTAGGGGAAAGGCGGGGCCAAGTCAACGCCCGCTTGATGGGAAAGCCGCCTGAAAAGGATCACGCTCTCAGGTGTGAGGTCTCTTTGCCATCCCCGGGTGTCATGCTAACAGGACATGGGATTTTTATGCAGGCAAATTCGAAAAATACGTTGGGTGTGGTGCTGCTCGCTGCGGCGCTGACGGGGTGCGCTGCGGATGCGGGACGCTATCCCTCGCTGGCGATGCGCCCGTTCGAGCGCGGCCCTGCGCCCGAAACCCCTGCCCCGCCGCAAGTGATTCGCCCGGCGACACCCGCAGCCCGCCTCGCTGAATTGCGCGATGCTGCTGCCGCTTCGCACGCGGCCTTTCTGGCCCGCGAGGATGACGCAGGGCGACTCGTGCGCAGCGCCGCCGGACAGCCGTTCGAAAGCGCATCGCGCGCCGCCGCTATGGTGGCCTTGGCCGATCTGGACTCAACACGTGGGGCGACCGCCGCCACGCTGGCTGCACTCGACACGCTGGCCGCCGAGGCTGCCGCCACGCTCAGCCCCGATCCGGCGCTCAGCCAGACGCAAACCGAAGTCGCCGCCCTGCTCGGCCGTGAGGACGAGAGCATCGCGCGGCTGTGGAAGGCTATGGGATCATGAACCTCGCGTGCACCACCTGCCCCGTGAACGAGACCGCGGCCTGTGCGGTGCTCACCCCGGAAGAGCGCAACGCCATGGCCGCTGCCGGACGCACCCGCACGTTGAAGCGCGGCGAGATGCTGTTTGCCGCCGGCGATGAAGACGCTGCCTGTGCCACGTTGCAATCGGGTGCGCTCAAGGTTTCGGCCATCGACCAAGATGGGAACGAGCAGATCCTCGCCCTCGTCCACCCGGCGGGCTTCATCGGCGAACTCTTCGCCCCCTTTGCGCATCACGATGTGGTGGCGCTGACCGAAAGCCGCCTGTGCACCTTCGCCAAGCGCGATATCGAGCGCGCGATCGAGGATTACCCCGCGCTGGCGCGCGCGCTGCTGCGCCGCAGTCAGGCCGATCTGCTGGCGACCCGCAATCTGCTCGAACTCACCGGCCATGCCAGCGCCGAAGCCCGGCTTGCGGCGCTGCTCCACGATTTTGCCGCAGCGGCGAGCGAAAGCTCATGCCATCTCGCGAAGTTCTTTGAACTGCCGCTGACCCGCGGCGAGATCGCCAATATGCTCGGCCTCACCATCGAGACGGTGAGCCGCAAACTGGGCGAATTGGAAGACATGGGCGCGATCCGGCGCGAGGGTAAGCGCGGCATCACGCTGCTCGATGCGACGATGTTGCAGGACATCTCGGGAAGGTAAGGAGTTCGGGGCGGCGGCTTGGGAGAGGTGCTGCCGCCCCGAGGGGAGCTTGTCAGGTCACAATCGCGGCGATCACCGCCACGGCGAGGCCCCAGACCACCAGCAGGACCGGCAGGATCAGCACCTGAATGCTCGCGTCCTTCGCGGCGAGGCGCCCGGTGTGGGTCTGAATGCCGCGCACCTCGAACTCGCCGAGGGTCTGCGGCGCGCTGGTGTTGCCCGCCAGCCGTGTCCACAGCGCGGGCACGCCGAAACCGGCAATGATGAACACCACGAAAATCGCCATCGGGATCGCCAGCACCGGGTTGGCAAAGGCGCTGCCGACCACCAGCAGAAACCCGAGATAGCCCGCCACGGTCGCACCGTAGAGCGCGGTGGGGAGGCCGAAATTGCGGTCGCCTTCGACTTGGTGGCGGACGGGCGCTTCGACCGGCCCGGCAACAACGCGGGCATCGCCGCGGGCGATCAGGTTGTGGACGATGTGGCTCATGGTGATCCTCCTTGATGTTGGAGGCATGATTAGCGGGCGGCGCAGCGCCTCGCTTTGACCGGGATCAAATCAGCTTTGCCAGCGGGCGAGATCGCTGTGATCCTGCTCGCGCGGTTCGATCCAGTGCCATTCGGAGCCCCCGCCCTCCTTGGCGCGCTTCTCGCGCTTCCAGAACCATGCGGCGCTCTTGAGATGGTCCATGCAGAAATCGACCGCGTCGATCGCGTCGCGGCGGTGGAGCGCGGCGGCGGAGACGCAGACGATCGGCTCCCCGGGGCGCATCTGGCCGACCCGGTGAACCATCAGCAACCCCATCAGCGTGAACCGCTCGAACGCCCGGTCAGCCAGAGCGTGCATCCCCGGCAGGGTCAGCGGCTCGTAATGGGTAAGCTCCAGCGCCTCGACGCCTTCATCACACCGCACCTCGCCCACAAAGGTGCACACCCCACCCAGCCCTTTGTTGGCCTGCGTGAACGGGCCGATCAGCGTGCCGGGCAGGAACATCTGGTCGAGCAGGCGGATGTCGCGCATCAGCCCCCCGATACCGGCGGCAGCAGCGCGATCTCGTCACCCGCGCCGGCCTGCATCTTCAGCTTGTTGGGCAGCAGCGCGCCGTTGATCGCCACGCGGATGCGCGGATCGTCCAGCGCATCTGCCAGAGCAGGCGGGAGCGCGGCCTTGAGCCCCTCCCAATCGAGCGGCTTGGACAGCGGCAGCGGCAGGTCGATGGTCGACGCCATTGCCAGATCGGCGAGCTTGCCGAGCATCACGATGGTGGCCAACTCAGCCCCCCGTCATCGACATATGCCGCGCAGTCGCCGGGGCGGCCCCGCGCTGGTCCATGCGGAAATGGTGCTTTTCGGGCTTGATCCGCAGCGCCTCGTTCAAGGCGGCGGCGAGGTTCTCCTCCGGTGCGTCAGAGCGCAGCGCGGCGCGCAAATCGACCCGTTCGCCCCCGCCGAGGCAAGGGTAAAGCTGGCCGGTGGCCGTCACCCGCAGCCGGTTGCAGCCGGAGCAGAAATTGTTGGTGTGCGGGGTGATGAGGCCCAGCCTGCCCCCGGTCTCGGCCACCTCGACATAGCGGGCCGGGCCGCCGGTCGAAAAGGCCATGTCCTTGAGCGTCCAGCGCTGCGCCAACGCGGCGCGGACATCATCAAGCGGGAGATATTGGTCGAGCCGTTCTTCCTCAACATCGCCCAGCGGCATGACTTCGATTAGTGTCACATCGTGGCCCTGCGCATGGCCCCAGGCGATCAGATCGGGCAATTCGCCTTCGTTGACGCCCTTCAGCGCCACGGCGTTGAGCTTGACCTTGAGCCCCGCCGCCTTGGCCGCCGCGATCCCTTCGAGCACCTGCGGCAGCATGTCGCGCCGGGTGAGTTCGGCAAACTTCGCGCGGTCGAGCGTATCGAGCGAGACATTGACCCGCCGCACCCCTGCCTTGGCCAGCGCCTCGGCATGCTCGGCCAGCTGGGTCCCGTTGGTGGTCAGCGTCAGTTCGGCCAGATCATGCCCCAGCCTGCGGCCCAGCGCGGTGAACAGGTCGATGATGTCCCGCCGCACCAGCGGCTCGCCCCCGGTGATGCGGATCTTGGTGACGCCGCGGGCGATGAAGCCGGTGGCAAGATCGTAAAGCTCCTCAAGGGTGAGCACCTCCTTCTTGGGCAGGAAGGTCATCCGCTCGGGCATGCAATAGGAACACCGAAGGTCGCAGCGGTCTGTCACCGAGAGGCGCAGGTAGGTGATGCGGCGCTGGAAGCTGTCGACAAGCGGCGGCGCGCTGTCCGCCACGTCGCGCAGAACAATCAGATCAGGCTTGCGAGGCGGATGGCGCGGCACATTGTCATTCATGGCACACGAGATACTGCCCTGTCACCCCGGGTGCATCTGACAAAAAGCGTAACGTCGCCGCGCGCGCCTCGCCGTCAGGGCCAGCAACAAGATTGACCCGCTTGGGTGCCGCCTCGCGGGCCAGATCGCGGGCGAGCGCCAGGCGCCAGTCGCGGTGATCGTGCGCGGCGGGCGGCAGGATGATCGCGATCGCTGTGGTCTGCGCCTCCGCCAAGGCTGCACGGGCGCCTTCAAGGTGGAAGGCCATGAACGCGGCTGCCGCGTCGAGCGCGTTGTCGGGTAACCGTCCGACCTCGATCAGCCGCATCATCGGCTCACGCCCCGTGGGCCGCAGGCCGTTCACGATGCAGGGTGATGCCGATCTGTTCCTCCGCTTCGGCAATGGCGAGCTTGACGATCTTGACCGTCACCGCCTCTACCCGCGCGTCCTGCACGAAGAGCGTGGTGCAGATGTGATCCGCCACCGCCTCGATCAGCTTGAAATGCACCCCCTGCGGCAATCCGCCCGAGGCAGCGAACTTCAGGTCCATGTAATTCTTGGACGCATCGAGCGGCGTGTCGGGTTCGTAGCGATCCGCGATCTGGTACCGCGCCGCGATCGAGATGCGCAGCGGCTGCGGCTTGCCGGTCTCTTCGGAATAGATGCCGGTCAGGACATCGACGACGAGATCATTGACTTCAAGGGTGAGGGTATCGCGCATCGCGAGGCCGTTGGCAGGATGGGGGCGCGGTGTCCAGTGTTGCGGCATTCGGACAGGCCCACCCCTGACCCCTTCCGCAAGCGGGAGGGGTCAGGGGTGGGTCCGTCAGGCGTTCGACCACCGCGCGAAGATCGCAGTGGGGAGCAGCCTGCCACCCTCCCCCTCCTCCCGTACGGCGAGGTCGCCATGCTCGATCCGGCCTGGCAGGTGCGACAGTGCCTCTTCCAGCAGACCCGCAATCGCAAGGCTGCTCATCCGAACGGCATAGACGGTGAGGAACAGGAACCGGCTGTCATTATCGAGCAGCCGCGCGCAATCGGTGACGAGCCCGGCGAGGTGTTCCTCCAGCCGCCACACTTCGCCATCCGGCCCGCGCCCGAACTTGGGGGGATCAAGGATGATCCCGTCATAGCGTTTCTGGCGCCGGACCTCACGCGCGGTGAATTTGGCGGCGTCATCGGTCAGCCAGCGGATCGGACGTTCCGCCATGTCCGACAGCAGAGCGTTCTCGCGCGCCTGCGCCACGGATTTCTTCGAGGCATCGACATGGGTGACCTTGCCGTGCCGCGATAGCGCCAACGTGCCAAGGCCGGTATAGCCGAACAGGTTGAGCGTTTCCGCCTCGGTCATGTCGCCCAGCTGTTGGCGCATCCAGTCCCACACCGGCGCCATGTCGGGGAAGAATTGCAGGTGGCGGAAGGGGGTCGGGCGCGCAGTGAAGCGCACCTCGTTCCACGCCAGCGGCCAGCCATCGTCGGGCAGGCGCTCGCGGAATTGCCAGCGGCCGCCGCCATCCTCGTCCGAGCCGGGGATGAACTCGCCTGCTGCGGGCCAGTCGGGTAGTCGCGGGTGCCACATTGCCTGGGGTTCGGGGCGAATGAAGGCGCGCTGGCCAAAGGCCTCCCACTTGCGCCCCAGCCCGCTGTCGAGCAGGCGGTACCCGTCCCACCCGGTGCACTCCATCACCAGCGGTTGCTGAATGAGCTCAGCCATTAGCTGGCGCTGGTCGAGGCCGCGTGGCTCAGCACATGGTCGCGGGTGGTGGCATAATCACCGGCCAGCGCGATGAAGCTCTCTTCCCGACCGAACAGATCGCCGACCCGCGCGGGCAGCGAGGGGCGGACGCCGACGGCGCGCTCGACCGCGTCGGGGAACTTGGCGGGGTGCGCGGTGGCGAGGGTGACGATGGGAACGCCCACCGGCACGCTCGCGGCAACGGCCTGCGCGCAGTGGAGGCCGACGCCGGTGTGCGGGTCGATCACTTGCCCGGCCGAACGATAGGCCCATTGCAGCGCACGGGCGGTCTCGACCTGGTCGGCCCGGGCGCTGGTGAAGAGCGCCGCCGCGCCCTTGGCCTGCGCGTTGGTCAGATGCATCGCCTTGGAGGCTTCAAAGGCGCGCATCTGCTCGGCCATCGCCGCCCCGTCGCGGCCGCCTGCATCGAACAGCAGGCGCTCAAAGTTGGAGGAGACCTGAATATCCATCGACGGCGTGATCGTCGGCGTCACCCCGCCCGCCGAATAATCCCCGCTGGACAGCGCGCGGTGGAGGATGTCGTTGATGTTGGTGGCGACGATCAGTTTCTCGATCGGCAGACCCATCTTCGCCGCGACATAACCCGCGAACACGTCCCCGAAATTGCCGGTCGGCACAGAATAGGCCACCGTCCGGTCAGGCGCGCCGAGTTGCAGCGCGCTGGCGAAGTAATAGACCACCTGCGCCATCAGCCGCGCCCAGTTGATCGAATTGACCGCGCCGAGGTTGAGCGTGGCGGTTACATCCCGATCATTGAACATCCGCTTCACATGCGCCTGCGCATCATCGAAGCTGCCGTCGATGGCGAGGTTGTGGACGTTGGGGCTCAGCACCGTGGTCATCTGGCGGCGCTGCACGTCGCTGACCCGCCCGCTGGGGTGGAGCATGAAGATCTCGACACGCTCCAGCCCGGCCACCGCCTGAATCGCGGCCGAGCCCGTGTCCCCGCTGGTCGCGCCGACAATGGTGAGGCGCTGACCCCGCCGCTCAAGGAAGGTCTCGAACAGCCGGCCCAGCAATTGCAGCGCCACGTCCTTGAAGGCGAGCGTGGGGCCGTGGAACAGTTCGAGCAGCCAGTGCTGCTGATCGAGCTGCACCAATGGCGTGACGGCGGCGTGGCCGAAATCGCCATAGACTGTGTGGCACAGGGCGAGCAGCTCATCCTCGGTCAGGCTGGGCGTGACAAACGGCGCCATGATCCGCGCCGCCAGATCAGGATAGGCGAGGCCGCGCATCGCCCTGATCTCGTCAGCCGAGAAACGCGGCCATTCGGCGGGCACATAGAGGCCACCATCGCTGGCCAGCCCTGCGAGCGTGACCCCTTCGAAATCGAGCGCCGGTGCGCTCCCGCGTGTCGAGACGTATTGCATATGCGAACAGCGCCTAGCTGCGGCGGCGGCGTAATGCCAGCACGTAGATGACCAGCGCGGTCAGGGCGAAGAAGAACCACTGCCCGGCATAGGCAAGGTGGTTGTTGGGCAGGTCGCCCGGATCAGGCTTGGCGAGCGGCTCAAGCCCGGCTTGCGGCGTTTCGGCGACGAGCCGGATGGTGTCGCCATAGTTCGCGATGCGTCCCGTCACCGGGCCGCCGCTCCAT
This sequence comes from Erythrobacter sp. W302b, assembly GCF_046452395.1. Taxonomy (NCBI): domain Bacteria; kingdom Pseudomonadati; phylum Pseudomonadota; class Alphaproteobacteria; order Sphingomonadales; family Erythrobacteraceae; genus Erythrobacter; species Erythrobacter sp. W302b. The sequence goes on from NZ_JBKFDH010000001.1 coordinate 1,719,185, forward strand.
TGCGGGGACTCGGGCGAGCGCGACCAGCCGATCGTAACGTCGGCCTCACCCCCGCCTGTGTGGCTGCACCGCGCAATATGCACCCAGCCCGAGCGGCCCGTGGCGGACTTGCCGGAAATCGGATCGGTGCCGCGCACGGCAAGGCAATTGATCGTTGTGCGGCGGAACAGGTCGCGGGTGTAATCGGCAGGAGCGGGCCAAGGCACCAGAGTGTCGTCCTGCAAGGCCGCCTGATACTGCGCAATCAGGGCCTCTTTCTCGGTCTTGCGGCCGAGCTGCCAGATGCCCAGCCCCACCATCGTCAGCACAGCCGCAATCACGACGATGGTCGAGACTATCGGGATACGGCGGGTCATGGCTGCTGGCTCTCTTCGTATTGGTGGTAGACCCACATGGTCTTGTAGAACCTCAGGCCAAAGATCACCGCGCCGACCGTCACCGGGCCCCAGAACATCAATGAGGCCCAGATCGGCGGCCGGAGCCATTCGTCGACGCCAAGAGCAGCCAGAATCAGGACCAGCGCGAGCAGCATGGTCACCACGCCCACGAAGCGCCCGCCGCGTTCCAGGCTGACGATGTCGAGCCCGCAATTCGCGCAGGTCTCAGCCAGTGCCGCGGGCGCGGCGAACAGGGTCTTGGCGCCGCACCGGGGGCACAAACCGGAAAGGGCAGCCGAGACCAATCCCGGCTGCCCCTGCTTTTCCGTCGGACCGGAGTCCGCGTTCATTAGTGGTATTCAGCGCCCCAGCCGCCCCACACGTAGATGGCGACGAACAGGAACAGCCACACCACGTCGACGAAGTGCCAGTACCATGCCGCCGCTTCGAAGCCGAAGTGCTGGCGCGGGGTGAAGTGGCCGAGATAGGCGCGGTAAAGGCACACAGCGAGGAAGATCGTCCCGATCAAGACGTGGAAACCGTGGAACCCGGTCGCCATGTAGAAGGCGCTTGAATAGGTGTTCCCGCCGAAGCCGAAGGGCGCGGCGCTGTATTCATAAGCCTGGATCGAGCTGAACAGCACGCCAAGCGCGATGGTCGCCCAAAGGCCCTGCTTGAGACCCACGCGGTCGCCATGAATCAGCGAGTGATGCGCCCAGGTGACCGTCGTGCCCGAGCACAGCAGGATCAGCGTGTTGAGCAGCGGCAGCGCGAAGGGATCGAGCACTTCCATCCCTTCAGGGATGAAGGCCGCAATCGCGCCCGCTTCGCCGAACAGGCTGGTCGTCGCGCCGGTCGTGTGGTCATAGGCCAGCGGGGTCGGGAACAGCGCGAAGTCGAAGAAGCTCCAGAACCAACCGACGAAGAACATCACTTCGGACGCGATGAACAGGATCATGCCGTAGCGCATGTGCAGCTGCACCACAGGAGTGTGGTCGCCGCGCTGCGCTTCGATGACGATGTTCTTGAACCACATGAAGAAGGTCGCGATCAGACCGGCGAGCCCTGCCCACATCACGATGCTGGCGGACGAGCCGAACAGATCGGGGTGGAAGCTCAGCACCATGCCGCTGGTGAAGGTGAGCGCCGAGAACGAGCCGATCAGCGGCCAGATATCGGGTTCAAGAATGTGGTAATCGTGGTTTGCCTTGCCAGCCATTGGTCGTTCCCGTCCCTGGGTTGTGCTTGAAGGTTCAGTTGGTGCCGGTGGACGCCGGGTTTACCGGGTCCTTGGCGCGGTGAAAAGTGTAGCTGAGCGTGATCTGTTCGACGCCCTGCATGTTCGGATCGTCCAGCATCGCCGGATCTACATAGTAGAGCACCGGCATGGTCACTTCCTGCCCGGGCTGCAATGTCTGCTCGGTAAAGCAGAAGCACTGGATCTTGTTGAAATACTTGCCCGCCTGTTCCGGCGTGACATTGAAGGTCGCCATCCCGGTCACCGGGGTGGAGCCGAGGTTGCGGGCGACATAGGTGGCAATGTCGCGTTCACCGATGGTGACGGTGTCGGTCGGTGCGCTGGGGTGGAAGCTCCACGGCATGTCCGCCGGGACCGACGCGTCGAAGCGGATCGAGATCGTCTGGCCGGTGGCGAGCGTGGCTGCGCGCGCGGCGTCGCTCTCGGTCGCTTGCATTGTGGTCCCGCCGAACCCCGTTACCTGGCAGAACAGGCGATAGAGCGGCACCGAAGCATAGCCCAGCCCCAACATCGCCAGCGCGCCCGCAAACGCCATCAGCCCCACGCGCAGATTGCGGCGAGCGGAATCGTCGGCAACGGGCGGCAGGGTAGCCATCAGCTCTGGCCTCCGATGCGCACGATGGTGATGGCGTAGAACAGCACCACAAAGAAGATCAGCGTGCCCGCTACGACCCAGTTGCGCGCCTTGCGGCGGCGCAGGAACTCGCGCTCTTCTTCGGGCGTCATGCGATCCACCCCAGATAGGCCGCCACGCGGTCTGCCACCAGCGCGGCGAACAGCACGAAGAGATAGACGATCGAGAACTTGAACAGGGTCTTTTCGGGCGTCATGGCGTCAACCTCGGCGCGCATCCGGGTGAACACCGGCATCGCCAGCACTACGAACAGCACCGAAAGCACCACCGCGACCGAGCCGTAGATCCAGCTCGTCCCGCCGATGGCCCAGGGCGCGATGGCGATGGGGGCGAGCAGCACGGTGTATAGCATGATCTGGCGGCGCGTCGGCTTTTCGCCCGCGACCACCGGCAGCATCGGAATGCCGACCTTGGCATAGTCAGACTGCACGAACAGGGCGAGCGCCCAGAAGTGCGGCGGGGTCCAGAAGAAGATAATCGCGAACAGCAGGATCGGCATAGCGGTGATCTCGCCCGTCACCGCAACCCAGCCGATCAGCGGCGGGAAGGCACCCGCGCCGCCGCCGATGACGATGTTCTGCGGCGTGCGCGGCTTCAGCCACATCGTGTAGATCACCGCGTAGTAGATGATCGCACCGAACAGCAGCGACGCCGCCAGCCAGCCGATCGCCACGCCCATCAGGCCAACCGATACCGCCGACAGGAAAATCCCGAAATCGCGCGCATCCTCGCGCCGCATCCGTCCGCCGGGGAGCGGACGGTTCATCGTGCGCCTCATCCCTGCGTCGAGGTCGGCTTCCCACCACATGTTGAGCACTGCCGAGCCGCCCGCGCCCATCGCGATGGCGAGGATCGCGGTGAAGCCCAGCACCGGATGGATCGAGCCCGGCGCCGCCAGCACACCGCAGATCGCGGTGAAGATCACCAGCGTCATCACCCGCGGCTTGGTCAGCGTGAAGAAATCACGCCATTCCGTGGGCATTGTCGCGGCAGTCGTGGGTGCGGTGCTTGCCATTATTCCATCGGTTCCATTGCGAAGGAGCGCGAGACCAAGGCCCGCGCTCCCCCTTGTCCTATGCTCCGGTGAAGGAGCCGATCAGGCCGTCACCGGACGGTGATCGTGGTAGTCATGCGCGTCGGTGATGACCGGCAGCGTTTCGAACTGGTGGTAGGGCGGCGGGCTCGGCAGCGTCCATTCGAGCGTCGTCGCGCCTTCGCCCCAGGGGTTCGCCTCGGCCTTCTTGCCCGCCAGCAGCGAGTAAAGAATGTTGACGAAGAAGAACACCATCGAACCGGCCATGATGTAGTACCCGAGGGTGCTGATCTGGTGCCAGTAGGTGTAGGCCTCGGCATAGTCAGGGTAACGACGCGGCATGCCCTGCATTCCGAGGAAATGCTGCGGGAAGAAGATCACGTTCACGCCGATGAAGAAGGTCCAGAAGTGGATGTGCGACAGCAGCTCGGAGTGCATCCGCCCGCTCATCTTCGGGAACCAGTAGTAGAAGCCGGCGAACATCGAGAACACCGCGCCCATCGACAGCACGTAGTGGAAGTGCGCCACGACGTAGTAGGTGTCGTGCAGGTTGTCGTCGATCCCGCCGTTGGCGAGCACCACGCCGGTCACGCCGCCCACGGTGAACAGGAAGATGAAGCCCATCGACCAGACCATCGGCGACTTGAAGCTGAGGCTGCCGCCCCACATCGTCGCGATCCAGCTGAAAATCTTCACGCCGGTCGGCACGGCGATCACCATGGTGGCGGCGGTGAAGTACATCTTCGTGTTCACGTCGAGGCCGACGGTGTACATGTGGTGCGCCCAGACGATGAAGCCGACGACACCGATCGCAACCATCGCGTAGGCCATGCCGAGATAGCCGAACACCGGCTTCTTCGAGAAGGTGGCGATGATCTGCGAGATCATGCCGAAGCCCGGCAGGATCATGATGTAGACCTCGGGGTGGCCGAAGAACCAGAACAGGTGCTGGTAGAGCACCGGGTCGCCGCCACCAGCCGGGTTGAAGAAGGTGGTGCCGAAGTTGCGGTCGGTCAGCAGCATGGTGATCGCGGCGGCGAGCACCGGCAGCGCCAGCAGCAGCAGGAAGGCAGTGACCAGCACCGACCACACGAACAGCGGCATCTTGTGCAGCGTCATGCCCGGCGCGCGCATGTTGAAGATGGTGGTGATGAAGTTGGTCGCACCCAGGATCGAGCCCGCGCCCGCAAGGTGCAGCGAGAAGATCGCGAAGTCCACCGCGGGGCCGACCGAACCGCTGGTCGACAGCGGCGCATAGACCGTCCAGCCGGTGCCCGCACCCGGGCCTGTGCCGCCAGGCACGAACAGCGAGAACAGCAGCGAGAAGAAGCCCGCCACGGTCAGCCAGAAGGAAACATTGTTCATGCGCGGGAAGGCCATGTCCGGCGCGCCGATCATCAGCGGCACGAACCAGTTGCCAAAGCCGCCGATCATCGCCGGCATGACCATGAAGAACACCATGATCAGGCCGTGCGCGGTGATGAACACGTTCCACATGTGGAGCGCGGTGTTCAGATCATTGCCGCCGCCCATGAACTGGGCCCACCACTGCAGGTACTGGATGCCCGGCTCCTGCAGCTCGACACGCATGATGCCCGAGATGGCACCCCCGACGATCCCCGCGATGATCGCGAAGATCAGGTACATCGTGCCGATGTCCTTGTGGTTGGTCGACATGAACCACCGGGCGAAGAAGCCCGGCTTGTGGTCCGCGTGGTCGTGGGCGTCATGCCCATGCCCGTGATCGTGGTGGGCGTCGAAGCCTTCTGCGGTGGTTGCCATGGTCAGCTACTCTTCTGCTTCTATCTCTTGTTCAGTCTCAGCGGGCCGCAGCCGGAGCGGCGGCGGCAGCATCGGCAGCGGGCGCAGCAGCCGGAGCCGCCGCTTCTTCGCCCGGCATCGAGCCGCCCTGGGCCTTCACCCAAGCGGCGAATTCAGCCGGGGGAAGCGCTTCGATGGCGATCGGCATGTAGGCGTGACGCGCACCGCAAAGCTCGGAACACTGGCCGTAATACACGCCCGGCTCCTCAATGGTCAGCAGCTTTTCGTTGAGGCGGCCCGGAACGGCGTCCATCTTGAACCACAGCGACGGCACGGCAAAGGCGTGGATCACGTCGCTCGCGGTGGTCTGGATGCGCAGCGGCACGCCAGCCGGAACGACCATGCGGTTGTCGACCGCCAGCTGACCGGGCTCACCCCGGCGCACTGCCTCGCCTTCATCAAGCATGTTCGAGATCACCTCGATCTCGCCGTGATCGGGATAGGTGTAGCCCCAGTACCACTGATAACCGGTCGCCTTGATGGTGACCGCGTCGGCAGGCGGGGTTTCATACTGGCGGGCCAGCAGCGTGATGGACGGCACAGCGATGACCACCAGGATGATCACCGGAACAATCGTCCAGATCACTTCGATTGCGGTGTTGTGCGTGGTGCGCGAAGCGACCGGGTTGCGGCGACGGTTGAACCGCACCACCACATAGAGCAGCAGGCCGAGCACCAGCAGGCTGATCGCGGTGATCACCGGCATCAGGATGCCGTCATGCATCCACTGGGCGTACTTGCCGTTTTCGGAATACTGATCCTGGAAGGTCATGCTCTGAAGCGCATCGTCGTCGTAGGACGTCGGCATCCCCTTGCCCTTGGTCGGAGCCATCGGGGTATAGGTGCTTGCCGCTTCGGCGGGCGCAGCGTCAGCGGCCGCGGCTGCCGCAGGGGCTGCTTCGGCCGCCGGGGCCGTCGCTTCAACCGGAGTGGTCGTCGGCGCGTCCTGCGCCGCAACGCTTAGCGGAGCGAACGCCGCGAGCCCGGCAGCGATCGCTGCCAGAATAGCATTTTTCATACGGGTGTGCCTTTGACCCATCACATGTGTCCAAGTGGTTCTAATCTGATCCCATACCGCCCACCACTCAGCCCCCTCGAGACTTGGTGCAGACAGCGTTTGGCCAGCCCAAGGGCCAGCTTCAATCCTGCCCTTAGCCCCGCTTGCCGAGGGCCTCAAGCGCTTCTAGGGAGAAAATTATGCAAGGCTCCATGTCGCCAACGCAAGTCGGCGCTTTCTTTCATGTTTTCTAGGGGGTTCCTCCGTGACGCAAGATGAAGTTCTGGCCGAGTTCCGGGCCTCGGGCGCTCTGCTCGAAGGGCATTTCAAGCTGTCGTCCGGTCGGCATAGCGGCCATTATCTCCAATGCGCCCGGGTGCTGATGAACCCCGCGCGCGCTGCACGTCTGGCTGAAGCGGTTGTGGCGGGCATCCCTGCCGAAGTGCTTTATCAGGTGGATGTTGTCGTCTCCCCGGCGATGGGCGGGATCATCATCGGCCACGAGGTCGGCCGCGCGCTCGGCAAGGACGCGCTGTTCCTCGAACGGCCCGAAGGCGTGTTTCACCTGCGCCGCGGCTTCGCTCTGGCGAAGGGCACCAAGGTGCTTATGGTCGAGGACGTCGTCACCACCGGCCTCTCCAGCCGCGAAGCCATCGCCGCCGTGGCGCGCGAGGGCGGCGAGGTGATCGCCGAATGCGCCATCATCGACCGGTCTTGCGGGTCGGTCGATCTGGGCGTGCCATTCTACCCGCTGCTCGCCATTGATTTCCCGACCTATGACGAAAACGACATCCCCGCGGCGCTGGCTGCCGTAGAAGTGACCAAGCCCGGCAGCCGGAAGGAATAGACCCTGACCCCTTCACACCTCAGACTCGGCGTCAACATCGATCACGTCGCGACCATCAGGAACGCGCGCGGCGGGGATCATCCCGATCCGGTGCGCGCGGCCGAGATCGTAGCGAGCGTCGGCGGTGACGGCATCACCGCGCACCTGCGCGAAGACCGCCGCCATATCCGCGACGAGGACCTCGCCCGCATCCAGGCGGCGACCGATCTGCCGCTGAACCTCGAAATGGCCGCGACGCCCGAAATGCTGGCCATCGCCCTGCGTCACAAGCCCCACGCCGCCTGCATCGTCCCCGAAAAGCGCGAGGAGCGCACCACCGAAGGCGGCCTCGACGCGGCAGGAATGCACAACACCCTTGCCCCGATTGCCGAGGAACTGCGCGCGGCGGGCATTCGTGTGTCGCTGTTCATCGAGGCCGACGAGCGGCAGCTTGACGCTGCGCTGCGTCTCGGCGCGCCGGTGGTGGAGTTTCACACCGGCGAATATGCCCACGCCTTCCTCGATGGCGACCGTGACCGGGTGGAGCGCGAACTTCGCCGCATCACCGACATGGCCGCGCTCGCCGCCAAGAACGGGATCGAACCCCACGCGGGCCACGGCCTCACCTTCGAAAACGTCCAGCCGATTGCCGCGATCCCGCAAATTGCAGAACTCAACATCGGTCACTACCTGATCGGAGAGGCCGTCTTCGTCGGCCTCGAGACTGCGATCCGCCGGATGCGCGAATTGATGGATGAAGTGCGCTGAGCGAGCCTGACCTGCCTGCCCTGACCGGTGAACAGAAGCGCTGGGCCCTTGCGGCCTGCGCGCTGTTCCTGCTGGCAGTCGGCTTTCTCGGCTTTGCGCTCAATGCGCAGGTCATGGTCGTTTTCGCGGTCGGCTGGCTGGCGCTGATGATCTTCGGCTATGTCGGCGCGCTCAAGATGGCGAAGGGCGATTTTGCGCACCCGCTCTTCAAGTCACAGGTGATGCTGCATGTGGTCGCCGTAGGGTTGCTCATCGCCGTTATGATTAGGGCGTTCAAGTGATCAATCCCATTCCCGTCATCCCCGCGCAGGCGGGGATCCAGCCTCTCCGACGCCAGAACAAGCTGGATCGCCGCCTGCGCGGGGATGACAAGGGAAGGAAAACGTCGTGATCATCGGCATGGGCTCCGACCTCTGCAACATCGAACGGATCGCCAATTCGCTCGAGCGCTATGGTGCGCGGTTCGAGAACCGCGTCTTCACCGAAACCGAAATCGCCAAGGCCCGCCGCCGCCCTTTCACCATCGCCGGCACCTACGCCAAGCGCTTCGCCGCCAAGGAGGCCTTCTCCAAGGCGGTCGGCACCGGGTTCAAGCGGGGCGTGTTCATGAAGGACATCGGCGTGGTGAACGCTCCCTCGGGCGCGCCGACGCTGGCGCTCACCGGCGGCGCGGCTTTGCGGCTTGAAGAAATCACGCCGAAAGGCCATGAGGCGCGCATTCACTTAACCCTGACTGACGATCACCCGTGGGCCCAGGCCTTTGTGATCATCGAAGCCATCCCCCTGATCTAGGCCGCTCCCATGGCAACAATCGAAAGCCCGCCCGTGACTGACAGCAGCACCCCGGACAAGGTCAATTGGCTCGCCGAAATCCGAGGGCTCGGGCTGATGCTGCTCGCCGTGCTGGCGTTTCACAGTCTGGTTGCCAAGCCGTTCTACATCCCCTCAACCTCGATGATGCCGAGCCTGTGGGTGGGTGACCGGCTAGTGGTAAGCAAGTATCCCTATGGCTGGTCATGGGCCTCGGCGAGCTTCCACATCCTGCCCCGCGCCAACTGGCGGGTGCTCCCTTCGACGCCGGAGTATGGCGATATCGTGATCCCGGTGCACCCGGATCAGGACATCGACTACATCAAGCGCGTGGTCGCGCTGCCGGGCGATACCATCGAAGTGCGCGGCGGTCAGATCATCCTCAACGGCAAGGCCATCAAGCGCGAAGCGGTGCCGGCGGTGCGACTCCCGTTCGAGCCCGAGCTGATGTGTCAGGATGGCGCGGGTGAGCGCCCCTGCCTTCAGGCCTTCGAAGCCTTCCGCAAGACCGGCCCCGATGGGCGCGACTATTTCGATCCGCCGACCTGGCGCGAAACCCTGCCCAATGGCGCGACCTATCTGACGATCGATTACCGCGATCAGGAGCTCGACAATTACGGGCCGATCACCGTGCCGGAAGACAGCGTGTTCGTAATGGGGGACAACCGCGATCTCTCGGCCGACAGCCGCGCGCTGGCGATTGCCGACGGGCTCGGCGGGCCAGTGCCGATGGCCAATATCGGCGGGCGGGCCGAATTCATCACCTTCAGCCTCGACGGGTCAACCACCTGGAACCCGGCGAGCTGGTTCTCCAGCCTGCGCGGTGACCGGGCGTGGACCACGCTGCGGCCGCCGCTGGCCGAAGGTGCAGCGGCCAAGTGACCTGTGCGACGGTGAACTGAGGCAACAGGAATGGCCCGCAAGTTCCTCTATTTCGTGGCGTTCTGCATCGTGCTGGTGATCGGCGGGCGGATTGCCTACGAATTGTTTCAGGAAGAATTGGCCCAATTCGCGCTGGTGCCTTCGGCGGAGTTCACGCCGGTCCCACCGCTTCAGGCCAATGCCTATGAAGACCCCACGCTGTGGTTCTCGCGCCCCGGGATCGGTGTGAGCGACCCGGCACGCTGGCAGCCTGCGTGGGACGGTGACGCCGGACCGAAGCCGACGCTCACCCAGACCGCGAGGCCCTTCGCGGTCTTCTTCGTGCATCCGACCAGCTATCTCAACCGCACGCGTTGGAACGCCCCGCTCGAAAATGGTGGCGATCCCGAGGCTGAGCGGATCGCGCGGGTCTATCTGCGCGGCATGGCCAGCCCGTTCAACGCCGCGACCGAAATCTGGGCGCCGCGCTACCGGCAGGCGACCATGGGTGCCTTCCTGACCGATGCGCCCCAAGGCCAGCAGGCGATCGAGGCCGCCTATGCCGACGTGCGCGAGGCGTACCGCTTTTTCCTCTCCAGCGTAGACCCGGCCACGCCGATCGTGCTGGCAGGCCATTCGCAGGGCGCGCTGCATTTGAAGCGGCTGCTCGCCGAAGAGGTCAAGGGATCGCCTGAGGCAGCGCGGCTGGTGGCGGCCTATCTGATCGGCTGGCCGGTTTCGATGGCCCATGATCTGCCGGTCATCGGCTTTCCCGCGTGCGCCGCACCGGGCCAGACCGGGTGCATCATCAGCTGGTCGAGCTTTGCCGAGCCGGCCGATCCGGCGGCGGTGCTGAACGCTTATGGCAGTATGCTGGCGCTTGATGGCAAGGCGCCCGGCACGGATCCGATGCTGTGCTCCAATCCCCTGACCGGCCGGATCGGCGGCACCGCCCCGGCCAGCGCCAATCTCGGCACGCTGGTGCCCGAAGACAGCATGGAAAAGGGCGAATTGCGCCTCGGCTTCGTCCCCGCCTCGTGCGATCCGCGCGGGTTGCTGCTGATCGGCCCGCCGCCCGAAATGGGTTCCTATGTGCTGCCGGGGAACAACTACCACGTCTACGATCTGCCGCTGTTCTGGGCGAACACCAAGGCCGATGTGAACAACCGGGCGAATGCGTGGAAACCGCAGGGCTGATCTTCGAGGACGCGCGCGGCTTTGCCGATGCTGTCGGAGAGAGCGGCGGGGTGCTGCTCGGGCTTGACCTCGGGACCAAGACCTTGGGCACGGCGACCTGCGATGCCGGATGGCGCTTCGCGACCAACGGCACCACGATCCAGCGCGGCAAATGGGGGCGTGATCGCGAGACGCTCACCACCTTGATCAGGGCGCGGGCCATCAAGGGGATCGTGCTCGGCCTCCCGCGCAATATGGACGGCAGCGAAGGCCCGCGCGCGCAGGCCTCGCGCGCCTATGCCCGCAATTGCGCCGAAGCTTTCGGCCTGCCGCTGTTGCTGTGGGACGAACGCTGGTCGACTCAGGCTGCCGAGGCCGCGATGATCGGGCAGGACATGAGCCGCGCCAAACGCGCCGCCGCAATCGACAGCCATGCCGCTGCGGTGATCCTGCAAGGCGCGATTGATCGGCTGGCGGGGGGCGTGCTTTAGGTGGTCGAGGACGGGATCGGCGAGCTGATCGGCGATGCGGCCGAGGTGGCGATCGAGACGCTCGGCGACATCGGCTCAGCGGCAGACAGCGGGCGGCGAAGGCGGCGGGGCTGCTCGCGGTTGGTTCTGATCGTGATGGTGGTGGCGCTGATCGTCGGTGCGGTGATGGTCGTAACCCAATCCTGACGCCTCACATTGTCGCACCCGAGCAGAGGGGGATGACAATCTACGATACGCTTGCGCGCCCCACGCCCCAGCCCCTATGCACCCCGCCATGACCACGCCCCCTGCCCGGTTTGACGCCCGCGAAGCCTCGCGCTGGTTTTTCCGCCACGGCCATACCGGTTGGCTCGGCCTCAAGTTCGCCGATCAGGGCGACAACTGGGTCGAGCTGGAACTGCCCTGGCGCGAGGATTTGCTGGGCGATGCCAGCCGCCTTGTGCTGGCCTCCGGCCCGATCATCAGCCTGATGGACATGGCCAGCGGCATGGCGATCTGGCAGGCGAGCGGCAGCTTCAATCCGGTCGCGACGCTCGATCTCAGAGTCGATTATCAGCGCCCCGCGCGCGAACGGGCGAGCGTGCGCGGACGGGTGGAATGCTATCGCCGGACCCGCTCGGCGGCGTTCGTGCGCGGGATCGCCCATGATGGCAACCCGGACGATCCGGTCGCCCATGTCGCGGGCGTGTTCATGACGATTGCGGCTGACCCGCGCGAAGCCAACCCGGCGCTGAAAGGCGGCGATCATGGCTGACGCGCTGGAACTGCCCGCCTATGCCCGCTCCTTGGGGATCGTGACGACCGGCGAGGTTGACGGCGGGATGCCCGTCCTGTCGGTCGAGTTCGGGTCGATGGTCGAGGGCCGCCCGCAGCATTTCCACGGTGGGGCGACCGCCGGGCTGCTGGAGGCGGCGGGCTACGCGGCGCTCGGCGCGGCGTTACGGGCGGCGGGGCGCGATCCGCAGCTGAAGCCGATCAACATCACCGTGCAATACCTCGCCGCGGGCAAATCCCGGGCCAGTTTCGCGGTCGGCCGCATCACCCGGTTGGGGCGGCGCAATGCCAATGTCACCGTCGAGGCGTGGCAGGATGACCGGTCCCGCCCGATTGCCACGGCCGTAATGAATATCCTGATGGTCTAAGGCGGGGGCTGCCCCGGTGAGGGCGACGCCGAGGGCTGCACCACCACCCCGCCCTCGTTCAACCGGACTTCCACCGGCACGCCGTCCTGCCGGATGGTGACGCCGCCCTCCTCGATCCGCAGGCTGGTGCCGTCCTGACCCAAGGGGATTTCCTCGCCCTCCAGCACGTCGAGCGGCTGGACCGGCCCTTCGGGATCGGGTGTGTCTGCGGTTTGGGGCTGGGGTGCCGCTTCCACCTTCAAAGCGCCGCGCATGAAATCGCGCCAAATGCGAGCGGGCGTGCTGCCGCCGGTGACACCGTTGAGCGGCGTGTTGTCGTCATTGCCAACCCACACGCCGACCACGAGATCGCCCGCATAACCCACGAACAACGCGTCGCGATAATCCTGCGTCGTGCCGGTCTTGCCGAAATTGGCGACCGGCAGCACCGCATTGCGCCCGGTGCCGCGATTGATCGCGGCGCGCAGCATTCCTTCAAGGTCTTCGTGGGTGTCCGACGACATCGAATCCTTGGGGGTCGTCAACCATTCCCACCACCCCTGCTCACCACGCGCGAAGGCGTGCGGTTCGACCGGATAGTCGTTGGCTGCAATCCCGGCATAGGCCGCGGTCAGCTCCATCAGCGTCATCGATGAGGTGCCGAGCGCCAGGCTGGGATCGCCCTCGGTCATGGGCGCGGTAATGCCGAGCTTGCGCGCGGTGCGGATCACCTTGTCGCTGCCCACCGCCTGAAACAGGCGCACGGCGGCGACGTTGCTTGATTGAGCAAAGGCGTTTTCGAGCGTGATCTGGTCGGAATACTGCTCGCGCGCATTCTTGGGGCGATAACTGCCTTGGGTAATCGGCGTGTTGGGGATGGTATCATCCGGCTCCCACCCGGCCTCCAGCGCGGTCAGATAGACGATGGTCTTGAAGGTGGATCCGGGCTGGCGGCGGGCCTGCGTTACCCGGTTGAAGGGCGACTTGGCGTAATCGCGCCCGCCGACCATCGCCACGACCTCCCCATTGCGCCGCATCGCCACCAGCGCGACCTGCGCCCTGCCCAGAGGCGCGCGCGCGACGATGCGGTTCGCCAGCGCCTGAAGCCGGGAATCGAGCGTGGTGGTGAGCACCTGCTGCGAGTAACTCGCGTCCATCCCCTCACGCGCCAGCGGCAATGCCCAGTCCGCGAAATAGGTGCCGGTCGGCAGGTTATCGTCGCGCTTGCGCACATCGACGCGCGGATCGGGCAGTGCGGCGGCTTCGGCGGGGGTCAGATAGCCGACATCGACCATCGACTGGATCACCAGCTCCATCCGCGCCTTGGCCTTGTCGTAATGCTTGGTCGGCGCATAGCGCGAGGGCGCCTGCAACAGGCCCGCCAGCATCGCCGCCTGTTCGGGGCGCAGCTTTTCAGGCTGGCGGTAGAAATAGTGCAGGCTTGCCGCGCGCAGGCCATACTGATTGTCGCCGAAATAGGCGTTGGAGAGGTAGCGTTCGAGGATCTCGTCCTTGGTCAGCCAGCTTTCCAGCCACACCGCGATCAGGGCCTCGCGCGCTTTGCGGGTGAGCGATTGTTCAGGCGTGAGGAAGGTGAACTTGGCGAGCTGCTGGGTTATCGTCGAGCCGCCGCCGTATCCCGTCCACGCCGCTCGGGCGATTCCGCGCGGGTCGATTCCCCAATGCGAATAGAACCGCCGGTCCTCGATCGCGAGGAAGGCCTGGGTGACATGCGGCGGCAGATCGGCAACCTTGACCGGCGCTTCGACCACCGCGCCTTGACGGGCGATGGGCGTGCCGTCGCTGGCGAGCAGGGTGACTTGCGGCGGGGCGATGGGCTCAAGGCTTTTGGACAGCGGCGCAGTGATGGTCAGCCAGCCGATCAGCAGTGCGAGCACCGCCATCGCCCCCATGATACTGCGTCCGGTCCACCACCATTTCGACCGCGCGCGCCAGTAATCGCGCTGCCACCAGCGCAGGTGGCGCTTTTCCTCGACGACGAGCGCCTCATCAATGCTGGCGAGCTTCGCGTCCCATTCATCGAATGAAGGCGCAGCGGAAGCGCGCGGGCGCGGTCTATCAGTCTCATCGTCGTCCAGGGGACGGGTCGATTCGTATAGCGGGAAGAACCCCGCAGGCGTGCCATCCCCTTCGGGAGCGCCGGAGCGTGAGCCTTTCCAGAATCGGTCGAACAGCGCCATGGTAACTGCTGTGTTACCAGCCTAGGACACTGACCTGCAAGCGGCTTGCTTAGCGCTTCTTCGCGGCGCCTTCGGGCAGGTCTTCGCCAAACACGCGCTGGTAGTATTCGGCCACCAGCGTGCGCTCCGCCTCGTCGCACTTGTTGAGGAAGCTGAGGCGGAAGGCGAAGCCCACCGACTTGAAGATCGCCGCATTCTGCGCCCAGGTGATGACCGTCCGCGGGCTCATCACGGTCGAGATATCGCCATTGATAAAGCCCTGACGGGTCAGTTCGGCCACCTTGACCATGTCGGCGATCAGCTTGTCATCGGTCGCCGGGGTCTTGGACTTGACGATCTGCTGTTCGACCTCGGGTGCAAGGTAGTTGAGCGCCACGACGATGTTCCAGCGGTCCATCTGCGCCTGATTGATCGCCTGCGTGCCGTGATACAGGCCCGAGGTGTCGCCGAGGCCGACGGTGTTGGTCGTGGCGAACAGGCGGAACCACGGATTGGGCGTGATCACGCGGTTCTGATCGAGCAGGGTCAGGCGGCCATCGAATTCGAGGATGCGCTGGATCACGAACATCACGTCCGGGCGGCCCGCGTCATATTCGTCGAAGGTCAGCGCCACCGGGTGCTGGAGCGCCCAGGGCAGGATGCCCTCCTTGAACTCGGTGACCTGCAACCCGTCCTTGAGCACGATTGCATCGCGTCCGATCAGATCGATACGGCTGATATGCGCGTCGAGGTTCACCCGGATGCTCGGCCAGTTGAGGCGCGCGGCGACCTGTTCGATGTGCGTCGATTTGCCGGTGCCGTGGTAGCCCTGCACCATCACGCGGCGGTTGTGCGCAAAGCCTGCGAGGATCGCCAAGGTGGTGTCGGGATCGAACACATAGGCGCTGTCCGTGTCAGGCACGTGCTCTTCGGCGTGGCTGAACGCGGGAACCTGCCAATCGATATCAATGCCGAACGTCTCGCGGACGTCGACCGTGGTGTCGGGCTGGCTGGGCATGGCGCTATCGCCGGTGACATTGGTTCTGGAGGGTGCAGTCATCGTGGGCTTCGGTTAGAGCGCAAGTCGCTTGGCCGCAAGCAGTGGTTTGCAGCAAATCGCTGGCAATTTGGCGAGTTCGTTTCCATCGCACCCGCCGCACGCTTATATGGTGGCTATGCCCGATCCCGTCGAATCGCTGCGCCGCAAACTGGTCTCTCAGGTGCGCGGCGTGTTTCACGATGCGAGCGCGGGACAGACGCCGACCCCGCCGTCCGATGAAGCGCTGTTCGAACGCGATACGCCGATCCGGCAGGTGCACGCCGATCTTGTCGGGATGATGACCGGCGGAGTGCGCGCGCTGCTGCTTCAGATGCTGCACCCCCATGCGCTGCAAGGCGTGCTCGATCACTCCAACTTCCGCGAGGATATGCACGGGCGGCTGCGGCGCACGGCGCGGTTCATCGCGGTGACGACCTTTGGCCACCATGAGGAGGCGATGAAGGCGATCGACCGAGTCAACCGCATCCATGCCAAGGTTGGCGGGACGCTGCCTGATGGTTCGCGCTACGAGGCGACCAATCCGCGAACCCTCGCCTGGGTCCATGTCACCGAAGCGCAGAGCTTCCTTGCCGGCTACCTGCGGCATGTGCGCCCCCATATGCCGGGCGCCGAGCAGGATGAATATTACCGCCAGTTCGCCGTCATTGCCCGCGCGCTGGGCGCCGATCCGGTGCCTGAGACCCGCGCCGAGGCCGAGGCGATCTTCCGCGAATTGCGCCATGATCTCAGCGCCTCGCCCGCCGCCCGCGAGGTGGCGCAGCTGGTGCTCAGCCAGCGCCCGCAAGGCACGCCGCAGGCGGTGCAGACCATGGTCACCGCCGATGCGGTCGCGATGCTGCCCGATTGGGCACGGCAGATGCTGCGACTGCAACGCCCGGTGCTGACCGCCCTGCCCGCGCGTGCGGCAACATGGGGCATGGGCCGGACGATCCGCTGGGCCTTCCGCCAAAATTGATACGCACGCGTGTTTTCCCCCTGCTACAAGCGCGGATGGGAGGAGATGCATCATGTACGTTCAGGGATTCGTGCTCGCCGTGCCGGAGGGCAACAAAGACGCTTACCGCGAGGTAGCCGAGAAGTTCTGGGACATCGTCAAGGACTATGGTTGCCTGTCACAGATCGAATGCTGGGAGGCCGACATCAAGTACGGCACCACCACCGATTTCCGCATGGCCGTGAAGGCCGAGCCCGGCGAGAAGATCGTCTTCTCATGGACCACCTGGCCCGACCGCGCCACCGCCGAGGCCAGCCACGAAAAGCTGATGGCAGACCCGCGCATGGCCGAGCAGTTCGGCAATCCCGATGGCAGCGACATGCCTTTCGATGGCAAGCGGATGATCTTCGGCGGGTTCGAGCCCATGTTCGTCGGGGAGGCCTGAGCCGTGGCCGAATTCACCTTCTACACCGTCGCCATGAGCCGCGGTCAGATTGCCCGCTGGGCGCTGCACGAGGCCGGCGCGGATTACGAGCATGTGGTGTTCGATTGGGCGACCCGGCCGGAGACGTTCAAAGACATCAATCCGATGAACAAGGTGCCCGCACTGGTGCACCACACGCAAGGCCGCGACCACGTCGTCACCGAATGCGCGGCGATCAATCACTATCTGGCCGAAACCCACCCGCAGGCCGGTCTACTGCCCGACGCGCACGAGAAAGCCGCCTATTTCCGCTGGCTGTTCTTCGCCGCCGGACCGCTGGAGCAGGCGATCATGGCCCGCGCGCTCGGCTGGGAGGTGCCTGAGGGCAAGAGCGGCACGGCAGGCTTCGGCAGCCTCGAGCTGACGCTCGACGCGCTCGACAGCTGGCTTTCGGCGAATGATTTTGTCGCGGGCAACCGCTTCACCATGGCCGATACCTATGTCGGCAGCCAGTTCGTGTGGGGCCTGCGCTTCGGCTCGATCCCCGAACGCCCGTCGTTCCGCGCCTACGTCGAGCGCATCACCCAGCGCCCCGCCTATGCCGCGGCCAATGCCATCGACGCTGCGATCATCAAGGCAGCGCAGGGGACAGGGCAATGAGCGAGCTTTCCGTCACCCGCTTCATCGCCGCGCCGCCCGCAGTGGTGTGGGACACAATGGTCAATCGCATGAACGAATGGTGGTGCCCCCGCCCGTGGCGCGCCGAGGTGGTCGAACAGGATCGCAGACCGGGCGGCCGCAGCGCGATGGTCATGTACGGCCCCGAAGGCGAGGAAATGCCGCAGGAGGGCATCTTTCTTGCCTGGGAGGAAGGCCGGATGTTCGCCGTCACCGATGCGATCACCGCCGATCTCCAGCCTTCCGGCCCCTTCATGATCGGGATCTGGGACGTCGCGCCCGAGGGCGAGGGCACCCGCTACACCGCGCGCGCGCGGCACTGGTCGGACGAGGCGCGCGAGCAGCACGAGGCAATGGGCTTCACTCAGGGCTGGGATGCGGCAGCCGCGCAGCTTGCGGAGCTGTGCGAGGCGCAGGCTGCCGAGGCATGAAGGTGCGTCCCGCCACGGCGGACGACGTGCCGCAATGGGCAGCGATGCGCGCGCAGCTCTGGCCTGACGATGACGCGGCGGCCCACTCCGAGGACATCGCCGAGACCTTCCTTTCCGGCGATCCCGATCAGGTCGCCTTTGTGGCCGAAGGCGCGAACGGCGCGCTGCTCGGCTTTGTCGAGGCCAGCATCCGGTGCGACTATGTCGACGGGTGCGACACTTCGCCCGTGGCTTTCGGAGAGGGAGCCTTCATCCTCCCCGAATGGCGGGGCACCGGCGTGGGCCGCGCGCTGGTCGAGGCGGTGGCGGAATGGGGCCGCGCCAAGGGCTGCACCGAGCTTGCCTCCAACGCCCTGCTGGAGAACACCGCCAGCCACGCGTTTCACGAAGCAGTCGGCTTCGAAGAAACTGAACGCGTGGTGTTCTTCCGCCGGATGTTGTGAAGATCAGGCCAGGGCCGCGCTGCTCTTGAGCAATTGGTAGGCTTCGACCACCGCACCCAGCTTGGCCTCGTGCTGCCGATCCCCGCCGTTCCGGTCAGGGTGATACCGCCGCACCAATTCGGAATAACGCCGCCGCAGCCGGGTTCGGTCGATGTCGCGGCCGAGGCCCATGACCTCCAGCGCCCGGGCTTCATCGGCGGAGAAGCGCACCTGCGCCGCGGCGTCCCGCGCGCGGCCTTCGGCACGGCTGCGGATACCCCGCGCCCGCGCGGCTATGGCATCGAGCGGGTCGGCGTAGTCGGCCCAGCGCGGCACCCCGTCCACCCCTGCATCAGCACGGAAGGCGCGGGTTTCGGTGCGCCAACCGGCGATGGGCGACTGCGCGGCGATGATTTCTTCGGCGCTCATGCCTTCGAACCAATCGTAGCCCGCGTTGAATTCGCGCACATGGTCAAGACAGAACCAGCGCCACTCGCCCGGCCCGTCAAACCCGTTGGGGCGGCGTCCGGGCGCGCGGAATTCGCCCGCCTCGCGGCAGCCGGGCGCTTCGCATCGGCGTCCCTCGCTCTCGACGCGGCCGTGAAATCGTGGTGAAGGCATAGCCCTTGAGAATGGCGATCAGGCTCCCAAGTTCCAAGCCTGAATTTGGCCGATCAGCTTGCAAAGAAGGAAAGTCCCGATGAGTGTCGCCGAGGAAATGCGCGTCCTGCTGACCGAGGCCTTCGCGCCCGCACGGCTTGCGATCATCAACGATAGCGCCAAGCATTCGGGTCACATGGGGGACGATGGCTCAGGCGAATCGCATTTCACCATCGAGATCGACGCGGCAGCCTTTGCCGCGATGAACCGCCTCGCCCGCCAGCGCGCGGTGATCGCGGCCTTGGGCGATATTGTCGGCCAGCGGGTCCATGCCGTGGCGATCAAGGCGGGCGTGCCGGAGGAATGACGCTCAACCCCAACCTGCGCCTGCGACGCGCGGCGCGGCTGATCGTGCTCGACCCGGATGACCGTGCGCTGATGTTCCGCTATGACGTGCCGGGGCGCGATCCCTTCTGGGTGACGGCGGGCGGCGAATGCGAGCCGGACGAAAGCTTCGCCGAAGCCGCGCGGCGCGAGCTCTACGAGGAGACCGGCATCGCCGCCGATCCCGGCCCCGAGATCGCGCGGATGACGCCCGAATTCGTTACCGTGGAGGGCGAGCCCGTGCAGGCCGACGAGCGCTTCTTCCTTGTGCGCGTTACGGAGGCGCGGATCGACACCTCTCGGCACACCGCACTGGAGCAACAGCTGATGACGCAGCACCGCTGGTTCACCCGCGCCGAGCTTGTTGATTGGCCCGAAGCGGTGTTTCCTGCGAACCTCGGTGACATGATCGATCAGGAGACGCGCGCATGAGCACGCCCGCCATTACGCAGACCATCACCCCGGTCAGCCATGATCTGGGCGCATTCACCGTGCGCCGAGTGCTTCCGGCGCGGGAACGCACGATGGTGGGGCCGTTCATCTTCGTCGACCAGTTCGGCCCGGCCGACCTGACCGGCGATGGCATGAACGTGCGCCCGCACCCGCATATCAACCTCGCCACCGTCACCTGGCTGTTCGACGGCGCGATCGACCATCGCGACAGCATCGGCAGCTATGCCACGATCCGGCCGGGTCAGGTCAACCTGATGACCGCCGGGCGCGGGATCGTCCATTCCGAGCGCAGCCCCAAGGCCGAACTGGCGACCCGTCCCGGCATGTCCGGGATGCAGACCTGGCTCGCCCTGCCCGATGGTCGCGAGGAAATCGATCCCGCCTTCGAAGCAGTCACCGACCTGCCGATGGTGTCGGACAGCGGGGCCAGAGCATGGGTGATCATGGGCAGCCTGTGGGGTGCGACGGCGCCGACCACCACCTATGCCGCAACGATCTATGCCGAAATCCTGCTCGAAGCGGGCGGCACAATCCCGCTCGATGCGGACGCGGATGAACGCGCGGTGATGCTGGTCAGCGGCGATGCCAGTGTCGATGGCGTGGCGCTCGAACGCTATCAGCTGGCGGTGCTGGCCCCGGGCAAGGCGATGCGGCTGTCCAGTCAGCGCGGCGGGCGGGTGATGCTGCTGGGGGGTGAGGCCTTCGCCACCCGCCGCCACGTGTTCTGGAACTTCGTCAGCTCCCACCGGGAGCGGATCAATCAGGCCAAGGACGATTGGCGCGCGGGCCGCTTCCCGACGATTCCCGGCGATGCGGACGAATTTATCCCCTTGCCCGACAAGCCCAAGACCGTCAGCTATCCCTGAAATCGCATTCGGGAGAGAGCAATGGACTACGCAGGCAAGGTGGCTTGGATCACCGGTGCGTCATCGGGGATCGGTGCAGCACTGGCGCAGGAACTGGCAGCACGCGGCGCGCATGTGGTGCTGTCAGGTCGGGACGAAGCGCGGCTGACCGAAGTGGCGGCAACATGCGGTGAGACGCTAATCCTCGCCTTCGATGTGCGGGACGAAGCCGCGCTGGCCGATGCCACGGCCAAGGCCATCGCGTGGAAAGGCCATGTCGACCTCGCTTTCGCCAATGCCGGGATTTCGCAGCGCAGCCGCGCCTTGAAAACCTCGATGCAGGTCTACCGCGACATCATCGCAGTGGATCTGCTCGCCCAGATTGCTTTCACCCAGGGGCTGATCGGCCACATGGCAGAGCGCGGATCGGGCGCGCTCGGGTTCATTTCCTCGATCGCGGGCAAGGTGGGCGTGCCGATGCGCACCGCTTACAGCGCGGCCAAATTCGGCCTTGCGGGCTATGCCGATGCGTTGCGGGCCGAGTTGTCGATCAATGGCGTTTCTGTCCACACCATCTACCCCGGCTCGGTCGCGACGAATGTGTCGCGGAACGCGCTCAACGCCGATGGCACGCAGCGCGGGCGCTCCGACAAGGCGATTGACGAGGGCATTCCCGCCGACATCGCCGCCCGCCAGATGCTCGACGGCATCGCTAAAGGGGAGCGCGAAATCATCGTCGCCGAAGGCATGGAACTCGCCATGGGCGAAGCGCGCCGCACGCCCGAGGCGCTGTTCGATCAGGTCGCCGGCATGGTCGCCAAGGGTTACATGGACAAGCTGGAGCAGCAGTGATGAGCTTCGATCTCAAGCGGGTGCATTTGCCCAACGGCATCAGCCTCAATATCGTCGATGAGGGCCCGGTCGATGCGCCCGTGCTGATCTTCCTCCACGGCTTTCCCGAGAGCCACCGCACCTGGCGTCACCAGATCGCGCATTTCAAGGACCGGTTCCGCTGCATCGCCCCCGATCAGCGCGGCTATCGCGGATCGTCCAAGCCGCAGGAGGTTGCCGCCTACACACCCGACAAACTGATAGGCGATGTGTTCCTGCTGGCCGATGCCTTGGGGATCGCGCATTTCACCATCGTCGGGCACGACTGGGGCGGCGCGATTGCCTGGGGCGTGGCGCTGGGCGGGCAGCACGCGCGGGTGACCCGCGCGGTGATCGCCAATGCGCCTCACCCCGTCACCTTCCAGCGCCTGCTCTACACCCACCCCGGCCAGCGTGAGGCGAGCCAGTATATCCGCGGCTTCCGCGATCCGGCGAACGACGCGCTGGTGAAGGAGCACGGCCTCACCGGCCTGCTGCTCAAGGAAGTGAAGTGGGACCGCCCCAGCGCGATGGAGCCCGAGGAACGTGACGCGCTGCTGCTCGACTGGCAAAACCGCGATGCGGCCTTCGGGATGCTCAACTACTACCGCGCCAGCCCCATCGACGTGCCGACCATGGACGCGCCCTTCGCCATTCCCGAGGGCTGGACGCCCCCGGCCCTCCCCAAGCTCACGATCCCGACGCTGGTGATCTGGGCGCTCGACGATCTCGCTCTCCCGCCCGAGAATCTCGACGGGCTGGAGGCAATCATCGACCCGCTCACGATCGTGAAGGTGCCCGATTGTGGGCACTTCGTGCCGTGGGAGGCCCCGGAGGCGGTCAACGCGGCGATGGACGCGTTTCTCGCAGGTTGACCGCGAAGTCCCTCCCCGTCCTGAAAGGATGGGGAGGTGGCAGCGCGGAGCGCTGACGGAGGGGTCATCACCGCCCGTCTTACCCCTCCGACCGAGGCCTGCGGCCTCGCCCGCCTCCCCATTCGCCAGCGAACGGGGAGGGACTTGTTGCGGCTATGCTAGCCACTCCACCCACGCCCCATGCGGATGGGCGTGGGACAGCATGTGGTCTTCGCCATGGTGCGTCTCCCCTTCCCACAGGCGCACGCGCAATTCGTGGCGGAAGGTGGCGGGGTCGGTCTCGAGCGCGACCCAGCCGAGCGGAGTGTCGGGGGTGGCGGCAGCGCCTTCGGCTTCAAACGCGGCGGTGATCCGCGCTTGGGTGGCGGCGGGCATGTATTGCCACATGATCGAATGGAACATCACCCGCGCCACACCCGGCTGTGCGGGCCGGGCGAGCATGGTTTCGGCGAAGTCACCGGCGTCGGCGGCGACCAGATCGGGCGGCTGTGCCCCCGCCAGCGCAATTGCGGCGTCAATCCGGGCCATGCGCTCCCCCGCATCAGGCCAGACATAGGCCTTGAGCCGCAGCGCCGCGTCAGCATCGGCGAGATTGATCGGAGCAATGTCGCAGCCCTTGACGGAGGTGATGCCGAACCCGGCAGGCGGCACGGGCGGCGAGGCTCCACGCCATTCGGGCACGATCCGCATGGGCGAATCCGCAGGGCCGACCTCGGTCTCGCCCAGTCGGAAGAAATAGCGGTCGATCATGGTATTGACCCCGGCGCTTGCCCCCAGTTCGAACAGATCGAACTGCGGCGCGCGCACCCGCTGTGCCAGCCACAGCAATCCGGCCATGATGCTGGCGGAGCGGCCTGCTTCGTTGGTCTGCGGCGGGCCGTCGAGCCACGGCAGCAGCCGCGTATCGAACGTGTGCGTCAGATCGAGCACCAAGGCGTCAACCGCAATCTGATCGGTGATCGCTCCGGCGTAAACCTCGGCCAATCGGTCATCCGCTCCGGTCAGGAGCAGGTGGTGAAAGCCCCCCGCCAACCGCAAGGGCATCGCATCCTTCAGCGTCAGCCCCGGCCATGCCGCGATCCGGCGGCCGGTCGCCGTGTCGCTTGCTCGCACCCCGGCCAGCGCCCGGATCACCCGCGCCGTGGCGGGCGCACCGTTTTCCTCGGCATGATGCGCCTGCCAGTCGAGCGCGGCAGTGAAGTCTTCCAGACCCATGATTCCCGTATCTTCTGCCGCCATCACCATTGCCCTTTTGCCCGCTCGTCCTTAAGTGCGCGGCCAATCATGACCACCGATGGCATTCAAGACAATCCCGGACAGCTGACCTTCGCTGTCCCCAAGGGGCGCATCCTCGATGAAGCGCTGCCGGTGATGGCGCGCGCCGGTGTGGAGCCTGACGCCGAGTTCCACGATCCCAAAAGCCGCGCGCTCGCCTTTGCATGCACCCGCAACGACATGCGGATGATCCGCGTACGCGCCTTCGACGTCGCGACCTTCGTCGCGCATGGCGCAGCGCAAATCGGGATCGTCGGCTCGGACGTGATCGAGGAGTTCGACTACGCCGATCTGTATGCGCCGGTCGATCTCGGCATCGGCCTGTGCCGCCTGTCGGTCGCCCGCCTTGCAACCGACCTTGATGAGCCGGGCAGCGTCAGCCACTTGCGCGTTGCGACCAAGTATCCCAGCCTCACCCGCCGCCATTTCGAGGCGGCCGGGGTCCAGGCCGAATGCGTCAAGCTCAATGGTGCGATGGAGCTTGCGCCCTCGCTCGGGCTCGCGCGGCAGATCGTCGACCTCGTTTCGACCGGCAAGACGCTCAAGGAGAACGGGCTGGTCGAAACCGATGTGATTCTCGAAATCTCGGCCCGCCTGATCGTCAACCGCACCGCGCTCAAGACCGACGCCCGCGTCGCCGCGCTGGTCGATGCTTTCCGCCGCGAGGCGCAGGACCGCACTGCTAAGGCCGCCGCCGCATGATCCCGATCCTCTCCACCCTCCAGCCCGATTTCGCGAAAGTGTTCGACCGCATCGTCGATGCCCGACGCGAATCCGACAGCGAAGTCGCGGGCCAGGTCGCCGATATTCTTCAGACGGTGAAGCTGCGCGGTGATGCGGCGTTGTCAGAATACACGCAGCGCTTCGATGGCTATACGCTGGCGGACGAGGCCGACTGGCTGATCACGCGCGAGCGGTGTGAACAGGCCTATCACGAACTCGCCCCCGATTTGCGCGACGCGCTCGAACTCGCAGCGGCCCGCATCCGCGCCTATCATGCGGCGCAGCTGCCCGAGAACCGCGACTATGTGGACGCGGCCGGAGTCAGGCTGGGTGCGATCTGGCGGCCCGTGGATGCGGCGGGGCTCTATGTGCCCGGCGGGCGCGCGGCCTACCCCTCCTCGCTCCTGATGAACGCGATCCCTGCCCGCGTCGCCGGGGTCGAGCGGTTGGTGGTCGTCACCCCTACGCCCAAGGGCCAGTCGAACCCGATGGTGCTCGCCGCCGCGCATATCGCCGGTGTGGACGAGATCTGGCGCGTCGGCGGGGCGCAGGCGGTGGGCGCGCTTGCCTACGGCACGCAGCGGATCAAGCCGGTCGACGTCATCACCGGCCCTGGCAATGCCTGGGTCGCCGAAGCCAAGCGCCAGCTTTACGGCGTGGTCGGGATCGACATGGTCGCGGGGCCTTCCGAGATCCTCGTGATTGCAGACGGCAAGAACGATCCCGATTGGATCGCCGCCGACCTCCTCAGCCAGGCGGAACACGATCCGACCTCGCAATCGATCCTCATCACTGACGACGCGGGCTTCGCGCGGCAGGTCGAGGATTGCATCGACTTGCAGATCATGCAGCTTGCGACCGCCAAGACCGCCCGCGCATCGTGGGACGCGCATGGCGTGATGATCGTGGTCAATGACCTGCTCGCGGAAGCCCCTGCCCTCGCCAACCGCCTCGCTGCGGAACACGTCGAGATCGCGGTCGACGATCCCGAGCCTTACCTCAAGGCGATCCGTCACGCCGGGAGCATCTTCCTCGGCCGAATGACGCCCGAAGCCGTCGGCGATTATGTCGCTGGCCCGAACCACGTGCTGCCAACCGGTCGCCGCGCGCGCTTTTCGAGCGGGCTGTCAGTGCTCGATTTCATGAAGCGCACCAGCTTTCTGGGGCTTGATGCGGCGTCCTTCGCCGCGATTGGCCCCGCCGCCGCAACCCTTGCCCATGCCGAGGGTCTGCCTGCCCACGCCAAGTCCGTGGAACTGAGGATCAAATGAACCACCCCGCCCGCTCCAAAGCCCGCTCGGCTGCGCGTCTCGCCGCCGTCCAGGCGCTTTACCAGCAGCACATGGAAGGCACCGCTTTGGCGCGGCTGCTCGACGAATTCCACCAGCACCGCCTGGGCCGCACGATCGACGATGACGATTTCGACGACGCCGCATATGCGGATGCCGAAGTGCCGTTCTTCGATGACGTGGTGCGCGGCGTGGATGCCCGCAAGGACGAGATCGACGCGCTGGTGGGGAGCAAGCTCGCCGCCGGATGGAACATCGCGCGGCTCGACAAGACCATGCTGCAAGTGCTGCGCGCCGGGACCTATGAACTGATCGCCCGCGTCGATGTGCCCGCTGCGGTCACGATCAACGAATATGTCGATGTGGCCAAGGCGTTCTTCGATGATGGGCAGGCGAAGTTCGTCAATGGCATTCTGGATGCGGTGGCAAAGGACGCGCGGTAACGTCCCTCCCCGTTCCGAAGGAATGGGGAGGTGGCCGCGCGTGAGCGCGGTCGGAGGGGTTCTGCCCCTGCGCCTTACCCCTCCGTCACCGCTGCGCTGTGCCACCTCCCCATCCTTGCAGGACGGGGAGGGACTTAGGTGAACGAAGCCGATTTCATCACCGCCCTGCGCGCTCTGCCGCTCCACCCCGGCGCGCGCGGATTGGCGGATGATTGCGCGGTTCTGATTATCGGCAGCGAAACCCTCGTCATCACCCACGACATGATGGCCGAGGGCACCCACTTTCGCGCCGACGCCGACATGGCAGACGTAGCGTGGAAGCTGGTGGCGACCAACCTGTCCGACCTTGCCGCCAAGGGCGCGACGCCGGTCGGCGTGCTGCTTGGCCACACGCTGGGGCGCGATGATGCGCGGTTTCTCGAAGGGCTGCGCACGGCGCTCAAGGCTTTCGACACGCCTTTGGTTGGCGGAGATACCATCGCTGCCACAAGCGCACGCGCCCTCGGCCTGACAGCCATCGGGCGGGCGACATTCACCCCGGTTCCGGCGCGGAGCGGTGCGCGGGCGGGTGACGGCGTGTGGCTGACCGGCCCGGTCGGGCGAGCGATGCTCGGCTTCGAGGGGCACCCCGAGCACCTCGCCGCTTTTAATCGCCCTCAGCCGCGCCTTGCCGAAGGACAAGCCCTCGTCCCCCATGTCAGCGCTATGATGGATGTCTCCGACGGGCTGCTGCTCGATAGCTGGCGCATGGCGCAGGCGAGCGGCGTGACCTTTGCGCTTGATCCCAATGCCATCCCGGTTGCCGACCCGTTGCGGCTGGCCGACTGCATCCGCTGGGGCGATGATTACGAACTGCTCTTCACTGCCGCACCCGCTGCCCCATTGCCGATTGCAGCGCACCGTATCGGCACCGTCATCGAACGCACAGACGCACCGCTGATGCTGGGTGATGCGCCGCTCTCGGATCCCGCCTCCCTCGGCTACCAGCACGGCTGACACGCCCGATCTGCCTGCCAAAACTGCTGAAACCGGCGCAAAACCGGCTTGGCACTCTCCGGGAGGCTTGCCAGCCCCTCGCAAGCCCCTATGACTATGCGCCTCGCGCCCGAGGGATCACAAAAGAGGCGCGTGCGCCCCGCAAGGGGAAGCAACATAAGACGAGAGGGGATTGCTCGTGAATCTATTGCTCATTTCGATTGGGCTGGGGGTGCTTGCCATTGTCTATGGCATCATCACCAGCTCGCAGGTGCTGAGTGCCAGCGCCGGTAACGCGCGGATGCAGGAGATTGCCGCCGCCATTCAGGAAGGCGCGCAGGCCTACCTCAACCGTCAATACACCACCATCGCCATCGTCGGCGTCGTCGTCGCCGCGATTGTCGCCTTTGCGCTGGGCACGACCGCGGTGATCGGCTTCGTTACCGGCGCGGTGCTGTCGGGCGTGGCGGGCTATATCGGCATGAATATTTCGGTGCGTTCCAACGTGCGCACAGCGCAGGCGGCCTCCGAGGGCCTTCAGGCGGGCCTGACGCTGGCCTTCCGCGCGGGTGCGATCACCGGTATGCTGGTGGCGGGCCTCGCGCTGCTGGCGATTGCGGTGTTCTTTGCTGCGATGATCGGGCCAATGGGCCTCACCCCGTCGAGCCGTGCCGTGATCGACGGCCTCGTCGGCCTCGCCTTCGGCGCTTCGCTGATCTCGATCTTCGCGCGCCTTGGCGGCGGGATCTTCACCAAGGCGGCCGACGTCGGCGCGGACCTTGTCGGCAAGGTGGAAGCGGGCATCCCTGAGGACGATCCGCGCAACCCTGCCGTGATCGCGGACAACGTGGGCGACAATGTCGGCGACTGCGCGGGCATGGCCGCCGACCTGTTCGAGACCTATGTCGTCACCGTCGGCGCGACCATGGTGCTGACCGCGCTGCTGCTCACCGGCCTCGGCGATCTGCTGCTGCCGATGATGGCGCTGCCGCTCTTGATCGGGGGCGTGTGCATCGTCACTTCGATCCTCGGCACCTATTTCGTGCGCCTTGGCGGCGGGACCAACGTGATGGGGGCCATGTACAAGGGCTTCATCGTCACCGCGGTAACCTCGATTCCCGCCATCTACGGCGTGATGCAATATGCGCTGGGCGACATGAACACCCCGCTCAACGGCGATGCGACAAGCGCGACCACGCTCGGCTTCACCGGCATGGACCTGTTCCTGTGCGCCCTGCTCGGCCTTGCCATCACCGGCCTCATCATCTGGATCACCGAGTATTACACCGGCACCAAGTACCGTCCGGTGCGCTCGATCGCCAAGGCCTCGGAGACGGGCCACGGCACCAACGTGATCCAGGGCCTCGCGATCAGCCTGGAGGCGACCGCGTTGCCGACCCTCGTGATCGTGGCGGGCATCATCATCGCCTATGGGCTCGCGGGCCTCATGGGCATCGCCTATGCGGCGACTGCGATGCTGGCGCTGGCGGGCATGGTCGTGGCGCTCGACGCCTATGGTCCGGTGACCGACAACGCGGGCGGCATCGCCGAAATGTCGGGTCTGGACGATAGCGTGCGCGAGAAGACCGACCTGCTCGACGCGGTGGGCAACACCACCAAGGCCGTGACCAAGGGCTATGCGATCGGTTCGGCGGGCCTCGGCGCGCTGGTGCTGTTCGCGGCCTACACCACCGACCTTCGGACCTTCTTCCCGAATGTCGAGGTGGACTTCAGCCTCGAGAACCCCTTCGTCATCGTCGGTCTGCTGCTGGGGGCCTTGCTGCCCTACCTGTTCGGGGCGATGGGCATGACCGCGGTCGGCCGCGCGGCGGGCGACGTGGTGGTCGACGTGCGCGAGCAGTTCCGCACCAATCCGGGGATCATGGCGGGCACCTCCAAGCCCGACTATGCCCGCACCGTCGACCTCGTCACCAAGGCGGCGATCAAGGAGATGATCATCCCCTCGCTGCTGCCCGTTCTGGCGCCGGTGGTGGTGTACTTCGTCATCACCGCCATCGCCGGACAAGCCAACGGCTTCGCGGCGCTGGGCGCGCTGCTGCTGGGCGTAATCGTGGGCGGGCTGTTCGTCGCGCTCTCGATGACCGCGGGCGGCGGGGCGTGGGACAATGCCAAGAAGTACATCGAGGACGGCAATCACGGCGGCAAGGGCTCAGAAGCCCACAAGGCCGCGGTGACGGGCGACACGGTCGGCGATCCCTACAAGGACACCGCCGGGCCTGCCGTGAACCCGATGATCAAGATCACCAACATCGTCGCGCTGCTGCTGCTCGCGGCGCTGGCGCACGCGGCGGTGTAACCCGCCAGCCGTGCGACAATTCCAAACCCCGCCGGGCCACCCGCCCGGCGGGGTTTATCTTTGCCCGCGCCCCTGTCCCCGTCTCGGACAGCCGCCGCCCGCGCTGAGGCTTTCTTAATCGCCCTGTGCCATCAACCTGCACGAAGCCGCAGAGTGATGCGGCAAGACGGGGTTAACGGGCATGGACATGGGGTCGGCGAGCAGCTTTCGCACCCGCGCGCGGCAGCCTGCCGCAGGGGCCGCGTTGCGCCTGCTGATCCTCGCCGAGCTGGAAGAGCCTGCCCTCCTCGCCGCGTGGGAGCGCCTTGCCTCACGCGCGGCCGAGCCCAATCCCTTCTTCGAGCCGTGGTACCTCCTCCCGAGCTTGCGCCAGTGGGGCGAGGGCGTGCGGGTCAAGGCGTGGTTTCACGAGGGGCGGCTCGCCGGGCTGATGCCGGTGGCGCGGGCCGCGCGCTATTACGGCCACCCGCTGACCCATGCGAGCGTCTGGCTCCACGCCAATGCCTTCTGCGGCGTGCCGCTGATTGCGGCCGGGAACGAGGACGCCTTCTGGCGCGACATGCTCGCCCATTTTGACCGCCGGGCACGACATGCGCTGTTCCTGCACTTGCCGATGATGCCCGCCGATGGCCCTGCGAATAGAGCGCTTGAACGCGTGCTCGCCGCCTCACCGCGCGCGCATTACACCGTTGCCGAGGAAAACCGCGCGCTCCTGACTGGCGAGCGTTCTGCCAAAGCCTATCTCGAAGCCGCGATGAGCGCCAAGAAGCGCAAGGAATTGCGCCGCCAGCACAATCGCTTGGCCGAGGAAGGTGCGCTCGTCTTCGAACGGTTGGAAGATGACACCGGGCTGGCGGAATGGACCACCGAATTCCTCGCGCTGGAAGCAGCCGGATGGAAGGGCGAGGCGGGTTCGGCTCTGGCCAGCGCGCCGGACACGCGCAGCCTGTTTGAACAATCGCTTGCAGGCGCTGCGGCAGCAGGACGGCTCGAACGCCTCGCGCTCCGGCTTGATGGACGGGCGATTGCGATGCTGGTGAACTTTGTCACCGCGCCGGGTGCCTACAGCTTCAAGACCGCCTTTGACGAGGATTACGCGCGCTTTTCTCCCGGGATGCTGTTGCAGCTTGAAAACCTCGCGCTTCTGGCACGGCCCGCAATCCAGTGGACCGATAGCTGCGCCGCGGAAGGCCATCCGATGATTGAGCGCCTGTGGCGCGACAAGCGCCGCATGATCAGCCGCAATATCGCCATAGGCGGGCCGCTGCGACGCGGCCTGTTCCGCCTGCTGATGGCATACGAAACCCGCCCAAGGAGCAATGCATGAATGCCCCTGCCCACTTTGCCGACGCGCTGTCCGCGCCCGTTTTCCCGCAGGCATCGCGCGCGCAGTTTGCCGCGCATTATCCCGAGAAGCCGCATATCCTCGCCCACGGCCTCACCAGCCACCCGCTGCTGGAGATCGAGGCGCTGGCGCAGCTGGCGGAGCGGCTGCCCCTCACCAGTGTCGAATACAACCGCGGCGATCTGCCGATTGGCGTCGACGGCAAGCCCGGCTCCAACGGGCTGACCATTGCCGAGACCATCCGCAAGGTGGCCGAGGCGGAAAGCTGGGCGGTGCTCAAGAATATCGAGCAGGTGCCCGCCTATCAGGACTTGCTGCTGGGCCTGCTGGAAGAAATCCGCCCCGAAATCGAAGCCGCGACCGGCGCGATGCTGACGCCGCAGGGCTTCATTTTCGTGTCCAGCCCCAATTCGGTCACGCCCTATCACTTCGAT
The DNA here is from genome assembly GCF_046452395.1 of Erythrobacter sp. W302b. Taxonomy (NCBI): domain Bacteria; kingdom Pseudomonadati; phylum Pseudomonadota; class Alphaproteobacteria; order Sphingomonadales; family Erythrobacteraceae; genus Erythrobacter; species Erythrobacter sp. W302b. The sequence continues at coordinate 1,750,315 of NZ_JBKFDH010000001.1, forward strand.
CCCGAACACAACATCCTGCTCCAGATCCGCGGCAGCAAGGTGATGACCCAATTCCCGGCCGGCGACACCCGCTTCGTGCCCGACACAGCGCATGAGACCTACCATTCGGGCGGGCCCCGCGAATTGAAGTGGGATGACAGCTTTCTCGCACATGGGCGCGAATTCCCGCTCGCCCCCGGCGAGGCGCTGTTCGTGCCAGTGATGGCGCCGCATTTCGTGCAGAACGGCCCCGCCCCCTCGGTCTCGCTGTCGATCACCTGGCGTTCGGAATGGAGCTACCGTGAAAGCGACGCGCGCATCTTCAACGCGATCCTGCGTGAGCGCGGTTTCACGCCTGCCGCCCCCGGTCGCTGGCCGCAGCAGAATTATGGCAAGGCCTATGCCTTCCGCATCATGCGCAAGCTTGGCTTGACGGGTTCGTAAGCGCCTCGCATGGCCCTGCGCCATGAGCGAGACTCCAACCCCTGAGCAACTGGTTGCCAGCCTGATCCGGCTGCTGACGGTCGAAAAACGCGCCGCCGACGTTTATGCAGGCCCCCCACAGGCTGATGGCATCGGCCGCGTGTTTGGCGGGCAAGTGCTGGCACAGGCGCTTCAGGCCGCGCAGGCCAGCGTCACTGATGGCAAGCGCGCCCATTCGCTCCACGCCTATTTCCTGCGCGGCGGGCGCGAAGGCGTGCCGATCGAATACCGCATCGAACGCGACTTCGACGGGCGCAGCTTCGCCAACCGCCGGGTGGTCGCCGCGCAGGAGAACGAGGAAGGCATCGCCGTCCCGATCCTCAACCTCACCGCCAGCTTCCAGCAGCCAGAGGACGGGCTTGAGCACATCGACTCGCCGATGCCCGATGTGCCCTTCCCCGATGATCTGCGGTCCGACATGGAGCAGCGCCGGGAAATTGCCGCGGCATGGGCTGACCGCCTGAGCGATCAGCAGCGCCGCATGATGCTGCGCCCGCGCCCGATCGAGATGCGCACCACCGACCGCCTGCACTGGATGAGCAGCGAACCGCGCGAGCCGCGCGCGCATACGTGGTTCCGGGTCTGCGCGCCGATCACCGGCACTGACGACACGCCCGAATTGCACCGCGCGATCATCACCTATGCCAGCGACTACACCCTGCTCGGCACCAGCGCGCTGCCGCATGGCCTCAGCTGGATGCGCAACGAGCTGGTTGGCGCGAGCCTCGATCACGCGCTCTGGTTCCACCGGGACGCCCGCGCGGACGAATGGCTGCTCTACGCCACCGACGCGCCGTGGAGCGGCGGCGGTCGCGGGTTCAACCGTGGGCGGATCTTCAACCTCTCCGGCGAGCTGGTGGCCAGCGTCGCGCAGGAGGGGATGATGCGGAAAAGGGTGAAGGGTTAAGTCAACCCTTCGTCATTGCGAGCGTAGCGAAGCAATCCACGAACCGAGCCATCCGCGTGCGATGACGTTCCTCCATGGATTGCCGCGTCGCTAAGCTCCTCGCAATGACGAGGTTAGTGGGCGAGAAACACCGGCATCTGCGGCTCGCTCAGCATCCGCCGCGTGACCCCGCCCAGCAGCAGCTCGGCAAGGCGCGAGTGGCCATAGGCTCCCATCACCATCAGCGAACAATCGCGGATCTGCGCCGCAGAGAACAGCGTGTCGGCAATACTCGCCTCGCCGCGCGGAAGCTCGACGATCTCGCATTCGATCCCGTGGCGGCTGAGGTACTTGGCCCCCTCGGTCGAAGGCAGGTCAAAGCGCGCCTTGTCCGATTCCTCAATGACGCTTGCCAGCGTGACCTTGCACGAACAGGCGAGCAGCGGCACTGCCGCGCGCAAGGCGTGTGCGCCTTCGGATGAACCATTCCAGGCGACCAGCATCGGCGCGCCGATGTCGAAGCTCTTGGCGCCCTCCGGCACCACCAGCACCGGCACCGGCGCCTTCAGCACCACATCGCCCACCAAAGCCGAAGGCCCGCGCCCATCCGTGCCAGCCTCGGCTGGGCCGAGGATCACGATATCGGCCAGCGGCGAAGCTTCCAGCAAGCGGTGCGGGGCGATGCCATAGACAAAGCGCCAGTCCCACGGCACGCCTTCGTGCTCCAACTCCTTCTCGATCTGGGCGCGCAGGTTCTCGGCATTTTCCTTGATCACGGGCATCGCCGCCGCGATGGCCGAGCCGTAGAAATCGCCGGGTGCGAAGACTTCGTAGCTGACCGCCTGAAGGCAAGTGAGGTGCCCATTGGTCGCGCGGGCAATATCGAGCGCAACTTGCAGCCGCGCGGTCATCGCGCGGTCATGGTCAATGTGCAGCAAGATGGATTTCATGGCGTGTCTCCCATTCATGGTGAGGATAATCGCCCCGATCGCCGCAACTGGCTTTGACAGAGATCAATTTCTTCGCCGCGCCCCTGCGGTCTCCATAGCATCTTGCCTTCGCCAAGGCGCGCGCTCATTCTGCGGACAGGGAGAGACCAACATGCAGATCACGCGCCATCCGCCGGTGAAGACGTCGCTGGAGCCGTCAAACCACCCGTATCTCACCGGGCCATGGACGCCGCTGCACGAAGAGACGGACGTTGCGGAATTACGGGTGATTGCGGGCGCTATTCCTGCTGACATTGACGGCATTTACTTGCGCAACACCGAAAATCAGGTGCACCAGCCTCTGGGCCGGCATCACCCCTTCGATGGCGATGCGATGATCCATCAGGTGAATATCTCCGGCGGCAAGGCCAGCTATCGCAACCGTTTCGTTCGCACTCATTGCTTCGAGGCCGAGCAGATCGCGGGGCGGAGCCTGTGGGGCGGGCTGATGGACCCGTGGGGCACCAGTGTGCGGCCCGGCTTTGGCGCGCATGGCGGGCTGAAGGACACCGGCAGCACCGACATCATCGTGCACGCCGGGACGGCCTATGCGACGCTGTATCAGTGCGGCGAGGCGTGGATGCTCGACCCCGTCACGCTCGGCAGCCGGGGCAAGGCGCCGTGGGTGCCGCTTGACGGCATCTCCGCTCACCCGAAGGTGGACGAGGCGACCGGCGAGTTGATGTTCTTCAACTACTCGAAGCACGCCCCTTTCATGCATTACGGCGTGGTCGATCGCACCGGGCAGTTGGTACATTACGTGCCCATCCCCCTGCCCGGCCCGCGCCTGCCGCATGACATGGCGATCACGCCCAACTGGTCGATCCTCAACGACATGCCGCTCTATTGGGACGAGGAGTTGCTCGGGCGGAATATCCATGCGGCGCGCCTTCACGATGGCGTGCCGACGCGTTTTGCCCTGATCCCGCGCCACGGCCAGCCGCAGGATATCCGCTGGTTCGAGGCGGAGCCTACCTATGTGCTCCACTGGACCAACGCCTGGGAGGAAGGGGACGAGGTCATCCTCGAAGGCTACCACCAAGCCAAGCCGATGCCCGATCCCCTCGAGGAAATGGGCCGTTACAGCCACATGATGGCCTATGTGGACGAACACTCGTTCCAGTCCCGCCTCCACCGCTGGCGCTTCAACCTGAAGACTGGTGAGACGCGCGAGGAGCGGCTGACCGACCGCATCGTCGAATTCGGGATGATCAACCCGCAATACGCCATGCGCAAGAGCCGCTATGTCTGGTCCACCACCACGCGGCCGGGTTGGTTCCTGTTCAACGGCTATGTCCGCCACGATACGCAGACAGGCGCGGAGCAGGTCTTTCAGCTGCCCGAGGGTGTCTATGCCAGCGAAAGCCCGATGATCCCGAGGAAGGGTGCGATCTTGGAGGATGACGGCTACCTCGTCACCTTCCTGATCGACGAGAACACCGGCACCTCCGAATGTGCGATCATGGACGCGAGCGACGTGACCAAAGGCCCGATCTGCCGCCTCGCGCTGCCGCACAAGATCTGCTCAGGCACCCACTCGGTGTGGGTCGAGCATGATCAGCTGCGCGCCGACGCGGCGTTCCATGCGCAGCGTTTCGCGGCGGCATGACGTCACCGGTCGAGGTGACTTGAACGCTCGTCGCCCGCGCGCTTGCGCCTGACCACCCCCACGCCTAGCGCCCCGGGATTGGACGACTGTTCCCGGGGACTTTTCATATGACCTTTCGCCTTGCCCTTGCCGCCTCGACCGCGCTGTTCCTGACGGCGGCCCCGGCGCTCGCCCAGACGGCCGCTGCGCCTGCCGCAGCCACCGCCTCTGCCGAGCAGTCCGAACACGACAAGCTGTTCGCGCTGTTCGCGGATGCCGACGCGCGCGAACTCGCGCTCAATCCGCTCAGCCGCCTGTTCCGGGGCGAGGAGGAAAATGCCGGGCGGCTCGGCGATCTGCTGACCGATTCCAGCTTTCTGGCCAGCCGCACCGACATCAAGCTGAACCTTGCGCTGCTGGCCCAGATCGACCGCAGCAAGCTGTCCGAGACCGACCAGCTCGCCTATGACGTGTTCCAGTACACGCAGCAGCGCGCGCTTGAAGGGGTCAGTGACGAGATGCGCGCGCTGACCGAGGTGCGGCCGCTCAACCACTTCTTTGGCCTGCACACCTTCTACCCGCAGTTCGCCAGCGGCACCGGGGTCGCCCCGTTCAAGACGCTCGCGAATTACGAGGACAACCTCTCGCGCCACAATGACTATATCGCCTTCATCGATCGCGCGATTGCCAAGTTCCGCGAAGGCATGGCGAGCGGCGTGGTGGAAACCAAGCTCACGGTCGGCATCATGGTCAGCCAGCTCGACACCCAGCTGAAGACCCCGCTGGCAGATTCGATGTTCATGGCGCCGGTGAAGAAATTCCCCGACACCATTGCCGAGGCGGACCGCACCCGCCTTGCCGCAGCCTACGCAGCCAAGACCGCCGAACTTTATGCCGCCAACACGCGGCTGCGCGATTTCCTGCGGGACGAATATCTCCCCGTCGCGCGCGACAGCATTGGCCTGTCGCAGATGAAGGGCGGCGACAAGCTTTACGCCCGTCTGGTTGAGGATTCGACCACGCTGCCGATGGATCCCGAGACGATCCACCAGCTTGGCCTGTCGGAAGTCGCGCGGATCAAGGCAGATCTGGAAAAGCTGAAGAAGGAAGTGAAGTTCAAGGGCACGCTGACCCAGTTCTTCGACTATGTCCGCACCGACCCCAAGTTCCAGCCCAAGACCCGCGAGGCGCTGACCCAGTCCTATTACGACATCGGCAAGCAGGTCGATGCCAAGATCGGGGACTACTTCTCGCTGATCCCCAAGTCGCCGCTGGAAATCCGCCCCTATGATCCTTCGACCGAGGAGTTCGAAGCGGGTGGCTCGTACCAGTCCGGCTCGGCTGACGGATCGCGTCCGGGCGTGTTCTACTTCAACGCCTATGACCTGCCGAGCCGCCTGACCCCGGGCAATGTCACGCTCTACCTGCATGAAGGCGCGCCGGGCCACCACTTCCAGATCAGTCTGGCGCAGGAGAACGAGGCGCTGCCCGCCTTCATGCGGTACGGCGGCACCACGGCCTATGTCGAAGGCTGGGCGCTCTACGCCGAGACGCTGGGCTACGAGATGGGCTTCTACAAGGACCCGTGGAACCGTTACGGCACCTTGCAGGACGAACAGCTGCGCGCCATGCGGTTGGTGGTCGACACCGGCATCCACGCCAAGGGCTGGACCCGCGATCAGGCGATTGCCTTCATGATGGACAATTCGGGCATGACCCGCACCGAGGTCGTGGCCGAGGTGGATCGTTACATCGCCATCCCCTCGCAGGCGCTGGCCTACAAGATCGGGGCGCTGACCATCCAGAAACTGCGCAAGCGGGCCGAAACCCAATTGGGCGGAAAGTTCGACATCAAGGCCTTCCACGAGCAGGTTCTGAACACCGGTGGCCTCCCGCTGGCGGTGCTCGAAGCCAAGATCGACCGCTGGATTGCAGCCCAATCCGGCACGTGATCGAGCGCGCGAGGGCCCCTCGCGCCTCAACTCATCGCATCCCATCCCCGGTTGCCCGCTCCTGTGGCAGCCGGGGAATTGACGTTCACCTGCGAGCAAGGTGTGGCTGAACAACCACGCCTCGCGTACTGAATTCAACAAGGGCCACCATACGGGATCGCGGCCCGCACCACAGGAGCAATACCACTGTGACCACCATCACGCATAAGGCGCGCAATCTCGCGCTGATCGCCCTTTTGGGCGCTGTTTCTGCCACTGGCCTTGCCGCCCAAACGCAGGCACCCGTCGAGGACCAGGGCGAAGTGCTGACCACTGTCTATGGTTCGCTGCCGCCGCTTGCCGAAATGAGCGAAGGCCCCAAGGTCACCGGCATCATCTCGGCGCGCAAGGGTTCGCGCCTGCAAGTGACGGCTGACGATGGCACGAACACTATGATCACGCTCCACCCCGAAACCGAAATCCGCACCCGCGGCGGGTTCCTTGGCATCGGCAACAAGGCATTCGATCAAAGCGCGCTGATCAACGGCCTGCCGGTGATCGTAAAGACCAGCCAGTACGGCGAAGGTCTGGTTGCCAGCGAAGTCCGCTTTACCAGCGATGACCGCCAGATCGCGGCGATGATCCGCGGCGGCACGCAGCAGCAGTTCGGCGAACAAGGCGCTGCGATCCAGGCTAATGCCGCCGCCACCGAAGCGCTGCGCGGCCGCTTGGGCGATATCGACAAGTACAACCTCAAGAGCACTACCAACGTCTATTTCGACACCGGCAAGGCGGTGCTCTCGCCCGGTGCCAAGGCGGAACTGTGCGCCGCTGCGCAGACAGCCAATGCCAACGAAAATTCGCTGATGCTGGTGCTGGGTTACACCGATTCGACCGGTTCGCAGGAAGTGAACCAGACGCTGTCGGAAAAGCGCGCAGCGGCAGTGGTCAACCACCTGCAACAGGTGTGCAAGTGGAAGCCCTACCGGATGCTCACGCCGACCGGCATGGCAACCTCCGATCCGGCCGCCGACAACACCACAGCCGCCGGACGCGCGCAGAACCGCCGCGTTTCGGTCAATGTGCTGGTGAGCAAGGCGCTCGACGGCCAGTAAGCATCACGGCCCTCCCCGTCCCGCAGGGATGGGGAGGTGGCAGACGCCTCAGGCGGCTGTCGGAGGGGTGAGGGCACCGTGCCATTCCCTCACCCCCCCGCGTGGTAGAAATCATACACCTTGCGCGCCACCGTCGCGCTGACGCCGGGGGCGCGTTGCAGGTCTTCGAGAGCGGCGGCGCGCACCTTGCTCGCGGTGCCGAAATGCAGCAGCAGCGCGCGCTTTCTGGCCGGGCCGATCCCCGGAATCTCGTCGAGCGGTGAGGCGGTGATCGCCTTCGATCGCTTGGCCCGGTGCGCGCCGATGACATAGCGGTGCACCTCGTCACGCAGGTTCTGCAAGTGGAACAGCAGCGGCGAATTCACCGGCAGCATCCTCTCGCGCCCGTCGGGGAAGTGGAACACCTCGCGCCCATCGCGCCCGTGATGCGGCCCCTTGGCGACGCCGATCACCGCGATCTCGTCCGCGATGCCGATCTCTTCCAGCACCCGCATGACGCTGGAAAGCTGCCCCTTGCCGCCGTCGATCAGGATGAGGTCGGGCAGCGTCGTCTCGTGCCCGCCCGCCTTGACCTCGGGGTTTTCCTCGCCTTCCGCGAAGTTGCGGAACCGCCGCGCCATCACCTCGCGCATCATCGCGAAGTCGTCGTTCGATTGCGCCTCGCGGATGTTGAACTTGCGGTATTGCCCCTTCTCAAAGCCCTCGGGCCCCGCGACCACCATCGCGCCCACGGCTTTGGTGCCCTGGATATGGCTGTTGTCGTAAACCTCGATCCGCTGCGGGGGCGCGTCAAGCTCCAGAAACTCCGCCAGCTCGCGGTTGAGCTTGGCCTTGGTGCCGGTCTCGGCCAGCCGCCGTTCGAGCGCCTCGACCGCGTTCCTCTGCGCCTGTGCCATCAGCTTGCGCCGGTCGCCGCGCTCGGGAACGGAAATGCGCACCTTGCGGCCCGCGACTTCGGACAGCGCCGCTTCCATAAGCTCAGTTTCGGGGAGTTCGCGGTCGACGAGGATCGTGGCCGGCGGCGGGACTTCCTCGTAGAATTGCAGCATCACATCGGCCAGCACCTGCGCCTCGTCCACCTCATTGGTGTGGCGCGGGAACAGCGCGCGGTGGCCCCAGTTCTGCCCGCCGCGGATGAAGAAGGACTGGACGCTCATCTGCCCGTTCTTGGCGGCAAGCGCGAAGATATCGGCATCGCCCAGCCCCTGCGCGTTGATCGCCTGCGAGCCTTGAATGAAGGTCGCCGCGCGCAACCGGTCACGCAGCATCGCCGCCGTCTCGAAATCGAGGTTCGCCGCGGCCTCCGCCATCTGGCGCTCCAGATCCGCCTGCACCGCCCCCGACTTGCCCGAAAGGAAATCCTTCGCCTGCCGCACCAGCGCGTCATAGCCCGCCTCGTCGATCCGCCCCACACAGGGCGCCGAGCAGCGCTTGATCTGATAGAGCAGGCAGGGCCGGTCGCGATTGTTGAAGAAGCTGTCGGTGCAGGAGCGCAGCAGAAACAGCTTTTGCAGCGCGTTCAGCGTGGTGTTGACGCTCCCCGCGCTCGCGAACGGCCCGTAGTAGTTGCCCTTGGCCCGCCGCGCGCCGCGGTGCTTCTGGATACGCGGGAAGGCGTGATCGGCACGCAGCAGGATGAAGGGGAAGCTCTTGTCATCGCGCAACAGCACGTTGAAGGGCGGACGGAAGCGCTTGATCAGCTGCGCTTCCAGCAGCAGCGCCTCGGCCTCGGAATTGGTGGTGATGATTTCCATCGACCGGGTCTGGCTGACCATGCGCTGCAAGCGGCCCGACAATCCGGCAATCTGCGTATAATTCGCCACCCGCGCCTTCAGCGAGCGCGCCTTGCCGACATAGAGCACCTCGCCGCGCGCATCGAGCATCCGGTAAACGCCGGGCGAAGGCTTCAGCACCTTCACCACCTCGCGGATCGCCTGCACGCCGCCTTCCAGATCGGGCTTGGCGCTCGACACGGTATAGGCGGCGCGCTCCTCGTTGAAGCGATCGCCGCCGCGCGGATCGTGGGGGGAGCCTGCGGGGGTCTTTGACATCAGGTGCAGATAGGGACTGCGGGGGGCGATTGGCAATTCCCGCCAGCACGCCTATCCGCACCGGGATGGATCAGCATGACGTCATCATTCTCGGCGCGGGCGCGGCCGGGCTGTTTTGCGCAGGCCAGGCAGGGCAACGCGGCTTGCGCGTGGCGTTGTTGGAGAAGGCGGACGCGCCGGGGAAGAAGATCCTGATCTCGGGCGGGGGGCGCTGCAACTTCACCAATCTTGGCGCGGGACCGGGGAATTACCTCTCAGCCAACCCGCATTTCGCCAAGAGCGCGCTCGCCCGCTATACCCCCGCCGATTTTATCGCGCTGGTCGAGAAGCACGGCATCGCATGGCATGAAAAGACGCTGGGCCAGCTGTTCTGCGACGGCTCGGCGAAGCAGATCGTGGCGATGCTGCTGGACGAGTGCCCGCCAGAGCAGGTCAGTCTGACCTGCGGGGTCGACATCGCCAGCGTCGCACGGGGCGCAGATGGCCGTTTCACCGTCACCGCCGCCGATGGCCGCCGATGGCAGGCCCCCGCGCTGGTGATCGCCACCGGCGGGCCTTCGATTCCGAAAATGGGTGCGAGCGACTTTGCCTATCGCCTTGCCCGCCAGTTCGGCCTCAAGGTGGTCGAGCCCCGCCCTGCCCTCGTGCCTCTGACACTGGGGGGCGAGGATGCGCTGTTCCGCGAATTGTCAGGCGTTGCCGCCCCAGTGCTGGCGCGAGCCGGATCAGCCGAATTCGCCGAAGCCGCGCTTTTCACCCACAAGGGGCTGTCCGGCCCCGCGATCCTGCAAGTCTCCTCCTACTGGCGGCGTGGCGAAGAGGTCGGCATCACCTTCCTGCCCGATGCTGCGAGCGACTGGCTGGTCGAAGCCAAGCGCGACCGCCCCCGCACGCACCTGCGCACTCTGCTGCGCGAACGCCTGCCTGCGCGGTTGGCCGATGCCTTGGCGGATCGCTTGGCGATGGAGCGGGAATTGGGGAACCTGTCGGACAAAGACCTGCGCGCCGCCCAAACAAAGCTCGCCGACTGGCGCTTCGCCCCCAACGGCACCGAGGGCCTCGCCAAGGCCGAAGTCACCGCCGGGGGTATCGCCACCGCCGAACTTTCCAGTCGGACGATGGAAGCCGCCAAGGTCCCCGGCCTCTACGCCATCGGCGAGGCCGTGGACGTCACCGGCTGGCTCGGCGGCTACAATTTCCAGTGGGCGTGGGCGAGCGGCTTTGCTTGCGCTGAAGCGCTGGCATCGTAAGCTCTCCTTCCCCCGTCATCCCCGCGCAGGCGGAGATGACCATGTTTGGCGAGATGTTTGATCCACCTCGTCAGAACAACTTCCGCAGATCGATCCCGAGATACAGCCCGAGCGGGTCGATCACGAACGGCTGGTAGTTGACCGGCGTCTCACCCGCCGAATCCCGCACCTTGCGCTGCGCGTCGAACACGTTGTCAGCCACAAGGCTCACGCGGAAGTCCTTGAACAGGCCCTCGTTCTTGCCCGTGACTTCGCCGAGGTTGGCGAAGATGCGCAGGTTGAAGGTCGCAATGTCGTCGAAGAACAGATCGCTGGTGCCGACCGCCCCGTCGAGGCGGGTGGTGCCGGTGTAGATGCCCGACAGGCGGAAGCCGACGCCCTTGCCGAACAGACCGGCCTCGAGGCGGCTGGAATGGCGCGGCTGGCCGAAGGCGCTGGTCGCCTGACCGTCCAGCTGGTCGAGCGGTTGCAGGCCGGGGGCGATCAGGATCTCATTGGCGAGCTCGATCGTGTGGGTCAGGTTGAAGAAGTAGCGCCAGCCCTGGAAGTTGCGCCCGGCGAGGGGGTTGAAGGCAGGGCCACCCGCAGGCGGTCCGCCCGCAGGGGCTCCGGCGCCCTGTGCGCCAGCAGGAGGCGCGGCGGCGCAGAAGCGCTGCTGGAACTGGGCCAGCGCCTCGGGCGGGATGGTGCCATCGGGCAGACGCGACCGGTCAAGTGCCATCTTGATAAAGGTGGGATCGACGCCCGGCAGCTCGGCCGAGACATCTTCGCCGCGTTCGATCTTGGCGACCAGCTCGGCAATCGCCGCCGTACCGTCCGGGCCACACGCGCGCTCACGGAAGGCGGCGAGCTGCGGCGGGATGCTGGCCGAAACCGTGCCTGCCGGAGCGCCCGGCGCACCGCCGCCCATCATGGCCGGATCAATGCTACAGATCCGCGTGCGGAACTGCGCCAGACGGGCCGGATCGACTGTGCCGTCTGCCCCGCGAATGCGCGCCAGCATCGGGGCGAGACGCGCCGGGTCAATGCCGGGGAACTCCGCCGAGATATCTGCGCCGCTATCAATCGCGGCCACCAGCTTTTCGAGGAAGGCCTGACCATCATCGGCGCACAAGCGCGCGCGGAAGGCCATGAACTGCTCACGCTGCTCGGCTGTCGGCGCGCCGAAGCCACCCGCAGGAGGACCACCCGCGCCTGCTTGTGGGGCCGGGCCAGTGGTCGGCGCAGCGGGCGCAGCCGCAGCAGGAGCGCCGCCGCCTGCACCGAACCGACCGCCACCGCCGCCACCACGGCCGCCTGCGCCTTCCGCCGGCGCGCCGATGCTGCCATTGGTCGAGAAAGTGAACTGGATCCGGTCCGCCTTCGTCTCGGCAAAGCTCACCGAACGCCGGTCAACCCGCACCACGCGGCCGCTCGCATCGCGCGTCACCCGCCCGGGGAACGCCGCCTCAGTCTCGGCCGTGATCTGCGGGAAGCTGCTCACCACGTCATCCGAACGGTTCATGATATAGTCGACCGTCAGGCGGGAATTCTCCCAGAAGGGCAGCTCCCAGTTGGCCGAGAACTTCCAGTCGCGCTGAGTCTCGGGCGGCAGAGCGGGATTGCCGCCAGTCAGCACCTCAGCCAGCACCGTCTCGCCGCGCACGAAATCGAACACGGGAACGTTGAAATTGGTGACCTGCGGATCGCCCAGCGCCGAGAGCGAAGGCGCGACCTCGCGCAAGATATAGGTCGCCGACAGGTCGAGACCGTCGATCGGCTTCCAGGTGATTCCGGCGTTCCAGTCTCCGAGTAGGCCGAAATCGCTGAGGTCTTCGAGCCCGGCCTGAAGGTTCAGAGTGAAGTCGCCCAGCCCATCGAGGAATTCCTCGCGGGTGCTTGTCAGCGGCACGACCAGATTGGCGCCGGTCGAAAGGCGGCGGCGGGTCAGCTCAGCGCCCGTCAGCGAGCGCGTGTCGCTGCTTTCGATCCGCCGCCAGTCGAACCCGAGGTCGAAGGTCGCCAGCACCTCGCCCGCCGGCAGCTCGGCGAGCGGCCCCTCGAGCGTCGCCAGGGTCTCTGTGGTAATTGTCCGGCGCAGCGCGACATCGAAACCGTTGTCGGCGCTGGTCGGCAGCGGGCCGGTGATCGCCAGCGTACCTGCCGCTGCCGCATCGCGGAAGGCCTGGAGCTGGGCGGTCCCCAGACGCCGGTCGATTTCGGTCTCGGTCTCGCTGAAGGCGCCGTCGAAGGTGGTGGTGAGACGGAAGGCATTGATCGGTTGGTTGATCGATCCGGCGGCCGAGACCGTGTCACTCGAGGAGCGCCGGGCAAGCGGCGTGTCCGCGCCGAACGTGCGCCGCGCGCTGGTGCCCGTGGGCGAGGTCAGCGTCACCGTATTGAGCCCGTCGAGGCTGCGGCTTTCGTCGCGCGCGTAATTGAGGTTGGCGCTGAGCGACGTCCCGCTGTCGATGATCGCCTTGGCCCACGAAAGATTGGCTTCGAGCCCGAAGGTGTCGGCCAGCAGACTGCGGAACTCGGCCTGATCGGGATCACCCGCGACCTGCGACTGCGAGCCATCGGTCTGCGGCACATTGCGCTCGGCCTCGGTCAGCAGGGTCGTGTCCTGCACCTCGATATTGGCATTGATCCGGCCGCCATTGGCGATCTTGAGGATGCCGAGCTGCTGTTCGTTGCGGGCATAGCCCCCGCGCGACGGCATCTCATATTCCAGATCGACCTGCCGGTTGGAATAATTGTCCTTGAGGATGAGATTGATCACCCGGCGATCAGGCGGAAAGCCGAAGCGCTGGGCAACCTCTTCGGGAAAAACCTCAACCCGGGCAAGAGCTTCAGGCGGATAGTTGGCAAACTCTCGGAAGCTCCCGATGCGAATGCCATTGACGAGAATCACCGGCTGCCCGCCGCCGCCACGCCCGCGAGCCGAACCGGTGCGCGCGCTGATCTGGGCGATGAGGTCGGTGATGGAGGTGACGCCTTCGGAAGCAATCGCGGTTTCATCCAGCTCAAGCAGCGGGGCCTGATCGACGAACAACTGTCCCCGCAGTCGCCCCGACCGCACAACGATCTCGCCACCATCGGTGGTCGTATCGCTGGCGCTTTCGAGGTCATCCTGTTCAGGCTGGGCTGCCGGTTCAGGCTGCGGCTGCGCGGTCGCCGTTTCCTTGGCTGCCAGCGGCAAGGTCAGGGCAAGAGCAAGAGCGCAGGTGCCAGCGCGCAGGCCGGCGCGGGAAAGCGGGGAGAGGTTCATGGAGTCCCTTTAATGACAATTCTTGTGACAGGGCGGCTTGTTACCGCTCCCTTGAGGGCAGACTGGCTACGCAGACGAACGGCCCAAGGATGCGCGATACACCCTGAACCGAACCTGCAAATTCCCGAACTTCGTGGGCCTAACGCACGAGCCTTCCCTTTTGGTTCCCGCATCGCTAAAGCGCGGCCAGCAATCGACGGGCGTATTGTGCGCCGCAACGGACAAAAGGAATTACATGGCCAAGGAAGAACTCCTCGAAATGCGCGGGCGCGTGGTTGAGTTGCTGCCCAATGCGATGTTCCGGGTGGAGCTTGAAAACGGCCATGAAGTGCTCGGCCACACGGCAGGCAAGATGCGCAAGAACCGCATCCGTGTGCTGGTGGGCGATGAAGTGCTGTGCGAGCTGACGCCGTACGATCTGACCAAGGCGCGCATCACCTATCGCTTCATGCCGGGTCGCGGCGGCCCCGGCCCGCAGTAATTGCGGGCGGCCCTGGTGGGCGCGCTTCATCTCACGCTGGCATCGGCATCGCCCCGACGGCGAGAGTTGCTCGGGCGGCTCGGCCTGATGCCTGACGCTGTCACCCCTGCCGACATCGACGAGACCCCGCTGAAAGGCGAACTGCCCCGCGCCTATGCCTTGCGCATGGGGCGGGAAAAGGCGTTGGCGGTGGACGCGCCCGGCTTTGTGCTGGCGGGCGATACCGTGGTGGCGGTCGGGCGACGCATCCTGCCAAAGACCGAAACCGAAGCCGAAGCACGCGCCTGTCTCGAACTGATGAGCGGGCGGCGGCATCAGGTGCTCACCAGTGTCGTGCTGCGCGCGCCCGACGGCACCTTGCGCGAACGGCTGGACGAGACGGTGGTCTGCTTCAAGCGTCTCTCCGGCGAAGAAATCACTGCCTACCTCGCTGGGGGAGAGTGGCAGGGCAAGGCGGGCGGCTATGCCATCCAGGGTGCGGCGGAGGGCCTGATCCAGTGGATCCGCGGTAGCCATTCAGGCGTGATGGGCCTGCCGCTCTATCACACGAGGGCGCTGCTCAAGGCGGCGAGGTTCGCGATTGGGTAGCGTGACCGGGCGTGTGGGCACGAGCGCAGCGAGGCTCCCGCATGACCTGGCTGATCGAGGAAGGCATCGGCGAAACCCGCGCTCTGCTGGTCGAGGGCGAACAAGTGCTGGCGGCGAGGCTGCTGTGGCCGGGCGAGTTGGCCGCAGGCACGCGCGCCTCGGGCAGGCTCATCGCCAAGCTCAAAGGCACCCGCCGCGGCGTTGCGTTGCTTGAGGGCGGTATCGAGGCGCTTGTCGATCACTTGCCACAGGCTGTGACCGAGGGGCAGATGCTCGACCTCGTCATCACCCGTGCGCCTCTCGCCGAGCGGGGGCGCTTGAAACGCGCGCAGGCGCGGGTGGCGGGAGCAGACAATGGCGCCTTGCCCGCCCCCCTCGCTGAAGGGCGCATTGTCCGCCGCCTGCCGATTGGGCTGTGGGAAGAGGTATGGCACGCGGCCTCATCGGCCCGTCTCGACTTTCCGAACGGCGAAGTGCTCGTCAGCGTCACCCCGGCCATGACCGTGATCGACATCGACGGCATCGGCGCGCCGCGTGACGTGGCCCTGGCGGCAGTGCCTGCGATTGCCCGCGCGCTGGCCTTGTTCGAGCTTGCCGGGAATATCGGGATCGACTTCCCCACCCTCCCCGCCAAGGCTGATCGCCGGGCAGTCGATGACGCTCTCGAGGCCGCGCTCGCCGATTGGCCGCACGAACGCACCGCGATGAACGGATTCGGCTTCGTGCAGATCGTCTCGCGGCTTGAGGGCCCCTCGCTACTGCACCGCTTCGCGATGTCCCGCACCGGCATGTGCGCCCGCTTCGCCCTGCGGATCGCCGAGCGCGCCGAGGGCCATGGCCCGGTGCTGGAATTGCGAATCCATCCCGCGCTCAAGGCCAAGCTCAAGCCCGCATGGCTCGACGAACTGGCCCGCCGCACCGGCCGCACCGTGCGCGTGGAAACCGATCCCGGGCTTGCGCTCGAAGCACCCAGTGCCCAGATCGTGGCAGCATGACCAACAAGCCCTGCCCGATCTGCCGCAAGCCCCGGCACCCGGACCACCATCCCTTCTGTTCTGCACGCTGCAAGGACCGCGATCTGGCGCGCTGGTTCTCTGATTCCTACGCCCTCCCCGGCCCGCCAGCCGACCCCGAGGAACTCGCACGGGAAAGCTGGCGCGAGCAGGATTGAGGTGCAGCGGGAAAAGGCGACAAAAAGGGCGTGAAAACCCCTTGCCAACCCCCGCAGCCTTCGCCATAGGGCCGCTCTCATTTGCTCGCCGGGGCAGCCACATGGCTCGATCCCGTCGCTCGCAGCGAATGCCCGGGTAGCTCAGGGGTAGAGCAGCGGATTGAAAATCCGCGTGTCGGTGGTTCAAATCCGCCCCCGGGCACCATTCGCTAAAGGCCAAAGAGGCGAGCTGGGAGTGCCGACCTGATGTCCCGCCGCACCAAGATCTACGAAGGCAAAGCCAAGATCCTCTACGAGGGTCCTGAACCGGGCACGCTGATCCAGTATTTCAAGGATGATGCGACCGCCTTCAACGCGGAGAAAAAGGGCACGATCAACGGCAAGGGCGTGATCAACAATCGCATCAGCGAGCATGTGTTCACCCGCCTCGCCCACATCGGCATCCCGACCCACTTCATCCGCCGCCTCAACATGCGCGAGCAGCTGATCCGGCAGGTCGACATCATCCCGCTCGAAGTGGTGCTGCGCAACGTCGCGGCCGGTTCCATCAGCAAGCGCCTCGGGATCGAGGAAGGCGAGCCGCTGCCGCACACGCTGATCGAATATTACTACAAAGACGATGCGCTCGGCGATCCGCTGGTCGCAGAAGAACACATCGCCTGTTTCAACTGGGCCTCGAACGAGGAGATGCATGACATTTCCTCGATGGCGATCCGCATCAATGATTTCCTGTGCGGGATGTTCGCTGCGATCGACATCCGTCTGGTGGACTTCAAGCTCGAGTTCGGGCGGCTTTACGATGGCGATTACAGCCGCGTGATCCTCGCCGACGAGATCAGCCCCGATGGCTGCCGCTTGTGGGACATGGCGACAGGCGAAAAGCTCGACAAGGACCGCTTCCGCCGCGATCTGGGCGGTGAGGAAGAAGCGTATCGCGAAGTGGCGCGCCGCCTCGGCCTGCTCAATGGCGAAGACAATGGCCCGGGCGAGGTGTTCGACCTCTCCCACGCCCGCTCGCGCCTGCGCGGGCCGCCGCCGCTCAAGAAATAGGCTGACAGCCCCGATTGACGCGCTACTCTCGCCCCCCGTGTAAACGACCCGAGAGAGACGCCTGATTTCGATGCGGAATTTCCCCCTTGCTGCCAGCCTGCTGCTGGCGCTGTCGTCGCTCGCCTTCACCACCGCGCTCGCTGCGCAAGATGCCCCCGCGGCCGAAGCAACCACTGACGCGCCCGCACCTGTCTGGGCTTTCGAGGACAGCGACGTGCCGGTCGATACCGGCTACACCTTCGGCCAACTCCCCAACGGGATGCGCTACATCATCCGCCAGAACGCCACGCCCGCAGGCACGGCGCTGGTGCGGATGCGGATCGATTCGGGCGCGCTGGAGGAGGCCGACAACGAGCGCGGCCTGTCCCACTATCTCGAACACATGGCCTTCAACGGATCGAAGGGCATCCCTGAAGGCGAGATGGTCAAGCTGCTCGAACGCGAGGGGCTGGCCTTCGGCGCGGACACCAATGCTTCGACCGGGTTCGAGGCGATCACCTACATGCTCAACCTGCCGCGCAACGACGAGGCACTGCTCGGCACGGCGCTGATGCTGATGCGCGAAACGGCGAGCGAGCTTCTCATCACGCAGGACGCGGTTGATCGCGAACGCGGGGTGATCCTCGCCGAACGGCGTGACCGCGCGGGCTACCAGCAGCGCAACTTCGAGGACAATGTCGAATTCCTCGCCCCCGATGCGCGCTATCGCCACCGCATTCCGATCGGCACGCTGGCCGTGCTGGAAAGCGCGACGGCGGACCAGATCCGCGCGCTCTATCAACGCACGTACCGGCCATCGAACACCGTGCTGGTGGTGGTGGGGGACTTTCCGGTGGAGGTCGTCGAGGCCGCCATCCGCACCCGCTTTGCCGATTGGGCCCCAGCCCCCGCTCCGGCTGAGCCCGAGGCGGGCCCCATCGACGTGACCCGCAAGGGAATCACCGACATTCACCTCGATCCGGCTTTGAGCGAGAGTGTCACCATCAGCCGCCTCGCCCCGTGGCGGGACGAGCCTGACACGATCGCCAATCGCAAAGCAGCGTTCCTGCGCGGGGTCGGCTACGCCATCATCAACCGCCGGCTCGCGCGGCTGACGCGGAGCGCCGATGCGCCGTTCCGGGGCGCCAGCTTCAGCTCGGGCGATATCTTCGAAGCGGCGCGGATTACCAGCCTCAGCGTCAGCAGCGTCGATGGCGAGTGGAAGAAAGGCGTGCTCGCCGCGACCCGCGAGGTCAATCAGGCCCTCACCTATGGCTTCACGCAGGCCGAAGTCGACGAACAGCTCGCCAATATCCGCACATCGCTGGAAAACGGCGTGAAGTCGGCGGAGACCCGCAGCAATGCCGTCTTCGCTGGCGCAGCGCTGGCGCTGGCCAGCGATGAGCGCGTGCCAACCACGCCCGAATGGCAGCTGGCCGAATTCGAGCGTCTGGTCCCGGACATGACCCCGCAGGCCCTCTGGCAAGCGGTGACAGCCGATGCCGCGCCGCTTGCCGATCCGCTGATCCGCTTCGAGGGCCGCACCGCGCCCGAAGGCGGCGAAGCAGCTTTGCGCACGGCCTTCGCGGAGGGCATGGCCCAGCCGATCACCGCACCGGTCGACAAAGGCCCGCTGGCCTTTGGTTACACCGACTTCGGGCCCGCCGGGACAATTGTGTCCGATTCCATCGAGCCGCGCCTCGGCCTGCGCCAAATCCGCTTCGCCAACGGGGTGCGGCTGACGCTCAAGATGACCGATGTGCGTAAAGACCGCATCGCCTTTTCCTTCGCGCTCGACGGCGGCAATCTGATGAACACCAAGGAGCAGCCGCTGCGCACCTATCTGGCGGGATCGCTCGAGGGCGGCGGGCTGGGCAAGCACAGCCGGGACGAGCTCACCACATTGCTGGCCGGTCGCAGCGTGGCGTTCGGATTGGGGCGCGGCGTTGATGCCTTCACGGCGTCCGCCGTCACCACCCCGCGCGACCTGACACTCCAGATGCAGGTGATGGCCGCGCTGATTACCGACCCGGGATACCGCCCCGAAGCCGTCGAGCAGTTCCGCAAGGGCATCGAGAATTTCTACAAGACGCTCGATTCGACTCCGGGCCGCGCGCTCGCCGCAGCGCAGGGCGGCGTCATTCATGACAATGACCCGCGCTTCGCACTCCAGCCCAAGGAGGCGTTCTTCGCGCTCGATTTCCCGCAGTTGCGCGACGTGATCGCAGACCGTCTGGCGTCCGGTGCGATCGAGATTGCACTGGTGGGCGATCTGGACGAGGCGGAAGCGATTGCGGCGGTCGCCTCGACCTTCGGCGCGCTCCCCGCACGCGAGGCTGAATTCAATCCTCGCGACGAAGCGCGGGTGGTGACCTTCACTGCCGAACGCGGTCAGCGGGTGCTGACCCACAAGGGTGAGCCCGATCAGGCCTTGCTCCACTGGGTCTGGCCGACCACCGATGACAGCGACCTCGCCGAATCGATGCGTCTGAACCTGCTGGCGCGGATCGTGCGGCTCGAACTGACCGACCGTCTGCGCGAAAAGCTCGGGCAGGCCTATTCTCCCTCAGCCGCGTCCGACACCAGCGACGACTATCCCGGGTTCGGGACGTTTACGATCAGCACATCGGTTGCGGTCGATCAGGTCGAACCCAGCCGCGAAGCGCTCAAACAACTGGTCGCCGACTTGCGTCAGGCGCCGCTTGATGCCGACATCATCGAGCGCGCCCGCAAGCCGTATTTCGAGGCCTATAACAATTACCTGAAAGACCTGGGCGGCTGGCTGGCCTTGGCGTCCGACGCTCAGAGCGATCCGGCGGAGCTGGATGATTACTTCGACGCGCCGGGGATCATGGGGGCCATCATGCCCGAAGACATCCACCAGATGGCACTGAAATATCTCATCCCCGATGGCGCGGTGGAGTTTGTGGTGGTGCCCGAAGCATCGGTGGCTGCGGAATAAGAAAAGGGGCTGACAGGTCACCGCCTGCCAGCCCCTTTCTGTTTGGCGAAGCCCCCGCCCGCGGCGGGGACGCAAGACCTATCAGTACTTCACGCCGAACATCACGCCGATGATGCGCGGATCGTTGACGAAGGCCGTGTTGTTGTTGAAGTCGACCACGCCAAGGACGTTGTCTTCATCGGTGATGTTGCGCGCGAAGGCAGCGACTTCCCACTGGCCATCGTCACCCGAATAGCCAACCTTGAGACCGCCTTCGATGCGGCTCTTGGCGTTGAATTCGCGGCTTTCGTAAAGCAGGAAGTTCGTGTCACCGAGGAATACCCAGTCAGTGAAGATGAAGAACTCACCGGTATTGCCCACCGGGATGCTGTAGCGGGCGGTGAAATCGCCGCTCCACTCCGGTGCGTTGGGGAAAGGATTGTTGTTGATCAGCGCGCGGGTGCTGCCGCTGATCACGCGCGTGGGATCGGTGACGGTGCACTGCGCGCAGATACCGACGGCAAGGGTCGAATCCTTGATCGCGGTGTTGTTGTAAGCCACGCCGAGAGTGACGAGGAACTGCGGCGACACCTGGAACGCGCCGTCGAATTCGACGCCCCATGCCTCGCCCTTGTTGGCATTGATCAACTGGACGAGGTTGCCCGCACCGCCGACAGCGGTGAACTGCGGGTCTTCAACCGTGTAGTAATAGGCCGCACCATTCAAGCGGACGGTGCGATCCGCCAGCTCGCTCTTGAAACCGACTTCGTAGGAGGTGATGTTCTCCGACTGCGCGACTGAGGGCGGGTTGAAGAAGGCGACATCGCGGCCCTGAATCGTCGGCCCGCGGAACGAGTTGGCGATCTTGGCATAGACGCTGGCATCTTCCGACACATCGCCGAAGATGCTGATGTCCCAATCGAACTGATCGTCACCCACGCTGCGCGGCTGCGGGGCAGCGCCGGACCGGACGAAGAAATCCTTCTGGTCATCGGTGTAGCGCAGGCCGCCGGTGACGCGCAGCTTTTCGGTCAGCTGGTAGCCGACCTGCCCGAACAGCGCCCAGGCTTCGTTGGTGTGGTTGACCGTGACCGGCGGCGGGAAGGTGAAGCCGACGGTGGTGACGTCGAAATCGCTTTCGAAATAGAACCCGCCGACCTGCCAGCTCAGCGGACCCTCACCGGTCGAGGCGAGGCGGATTTCCTGGGTTGTCTGCTTCAGATCAATCGAATCCTGCGTGTCCGAGGGGAACGGGATCAGGCCGGGGCCACCCCCGCCCGGCAGAAACACCGCACCAAAACCGCCATCGACATCGCCGCGGCTCGAGCCTTCACTGGTCCAGTGGCTGGTGATCGAGGTCAGCGTCGCGCCATCGAATTCATAGGCCGCGGTCAGCGTTGCCCCGAACTGCTGGTAATCGGCCTGATTGCCGCCGCCTGCATCGTAGAAGACCGTGTCGCGATCGTAATTGGCGTTCAGCTTGTTGTTGCCCGGGCCCAGAATATTGGCGCGGAAGAAGGTCGAGGAGCCCTGAAGATCGCGGAAATTGACCGCGGCATTGATGCTCGTCCGGTCGTTCGGCGTGAACAGCAACTGCCCGCGCACGGCGAAATCGGCGTAGCCGCCCAGCGCGTTATCCTGATTGGTGAAGCCGTTGCTGATCCAATCGCCCCGCTTCTGCATCTGCGCTGCGACGCGGAAGGCCAGCACGTCCTTGGCAATCGATCCGCCGACCGCGCCATTGAGCGAAATCGTGTCGAGGCTGCCGAACGACAGGCCGGCAACAACGCTGGTGTCGTGGCTCGGCTTGATCGAATCGATCTTCACGATCCCCGCCGGGGTGTTGCGCCCGAACAGCGTGCCCTGCGGCCCGCGCAGGACTTCGACCCGCTCGACATCGAAGATCGGGAAGCTCTTGAGGGTGACGTTTTCCATCACGACATCGTCAAGCACCACCGAGACGGGCTGCGAGGCGGCAAGATCGAAATCGGTGTTGCCAAGGCCACGGATGTAGAAGCGCGGCGCCACGCGGCCATTCGAGCTTTCGACGTTGAGACCCGGCGCGGTGCCCGCCAGCGCGGTGATATCACCCGCTCCGCTGAAGATCGCGCCGATGCGTTCCTGATCCAGAATGTCGGCCGACACCGGCACGTCCTGAAGATTTTCCTCGCGGCGGTTCGCGGTGACGATGATTGTCGCCAGCTGACCGTCGGTGGCCTCGGCCGTTTCGCTATCCTGTGCGGCGGCAGGAGCGGCAATGCTGAAGGCAGCGGCGGCTGCGAGCGCGGTCGAGCCGGCCCAGACAGCACGAAATGCGGAATAACGGTGAGACATCAGACGGCGCCCCTTTGGTTTGAGCGGATGGAGAGTGGGTGATGTGCCCGTGACATTTTTGTCCGATTCGCGCGAGGCGAGGCAGCATCAATGTTGCGTCAAAACGACGCTTGCGCGGCGTTCTCTGGCGAGTTGTTGCACCAAGGTTACAATCCTATGCTATTGACGACTGGTTTTTGACAGCAATTCGACCCGGCTTGCGGTGCACAAGCGCGATCAGTGCGATTGCGTGTGCGGGCTGGAACGCTATAGCGGCGCCAAGACAGCCCCCCATATTGGAGCATCAGCCATGCAAGTGCGCGTCCTCGTCCGATTGAAGCCCGGCGTGCTCGATCCACAAGGCCGCGCCGTGCACCATGCGCTTGAAGGCCTCGGTTTCGCCGGGGTCGAAGACGTGCGGATCGGCCGGTTGATCGAACTCGATGTGGCCGATGGCACTGATCATGACACGATCAAGGCGATGTGCGAAAAGCTGCTCGCCAACACCGTGATTGAAAACTTCTCGATCGAAACCGCAGGAGCGCAAGGCTGATGGCGTTCCGGGCGGCGGTCATCACCTTCCCCGGCTCCAACTGCGACCGGGACATGGCCAGCGCACTCGAAGCAGTGTCGGGCCAGCCCGCGCTGCGGGTGTGGCATGCCGATGCCGATCTGCCGGACCGGCTCGATCTGATCGCGCTGCCGGGCGGCTTTTCCTATGGCGACTATCTGCGTTCCGGCGCGATGGCGGCGACCAGCCCGATCATGCGGGCGGTGATTGCGGCGGCGGAGCGCGGCGTGCCAGTGCTCGGCGTCTGCAATGGCTTTCAGGTGCTCACCGAAGCCGGCCTGCTGCCGGGTGCGTTGCTGCGCAATGCCGGCCAGCGGTTCGTCTGCCGCACCGTGGCGTTGACGGTAGAAAACACCACCTCGCCCTTCACCGCGGGCTTTGCTGCGGGTGAGACGATCCGCGTGCCGGTCGCCCATCATGACGGCAATTACTTCGCCGACGCTGAAACCCTCGATCAACTGGAAAACGAAGGCCGCGTCGCCTTCCGTTACGGCGAGGCTGTCAACGGATCGGCGCGCGATATCGCCGGGGTGCTCAGCGCCAATGGCCGCGTGCTCGGCATGATGCCGCACCCTGAACGCGCGATCGAACCTGCGGCAGTGGCGGCACTGGGCGGGGCTGACGGGCGGCGCCTGTTCGAGAACATTTTGGCGAACTTCGCCACCGCGTAGCGCTGTGCGTCAGGCGCGGCGCTCGCTCAGGTGGCGGAACAGCCCGCGCGCATCATCCGCCGTCATCGGTCGGCCGAAGTAGAAGCCCTGGATCTTGTCGCAACCCAGATTTCGGATGAGTTCGGCCTCTTCGACCGTTTCCACGCCTTCCGCAGTCGTGGTCATCTTGAGGCTCTGCGCCATCGCCACCACCGCGTTGATGATCGCGAGGCTTTCCGCACTGCCCTGCGCCGCGCCCTGCACGAAGGTGCGATCGACCTTGATGGTCGAGAACCGCAGCTTGCGCAGATAGCCGAGTGAGGAATAGCCGGTCCCGAAGTCATCCAGCGCGACCGAACAGCCCAGCGCCATCACTTGTTCCAGCGCGTTGCGCGCAACGCTGGCATCGCGCAGGAAGATGCTCTCGGTCACTTCGATCTCGAGCCGTTCCGGGCGGAGACCGGACACCGCAAGCGCCTGCACCACTTCCTCATGGAAGCCGGGCTCAAGCAACTGCTCGGGTGAGACGTTGACGTTGACCTTGATGTCTTCGGGCCAGTTGCGCGCTTCCTGGCAGGCCTGCCGCATCACCCACTGCCCGATCGGCACGATCAGGCGGGTGTCTTCGGCGAGCGGAATGAACTTGCCCGGGCTGACAAAGCCATGCTCGGCACTGTTCCACCGCACCAGCGCCTCGAAGCTGACCACCTTTTCGCTGCGAGCGTCGACCACGGGCTGATAATGCAGGATCATCTCGTCGCGGCCCAGGGCCTTGCGGAGCGACGCTTCGAGCGAGCGGCGTTCTTCGGCCGAGGCGTGGAGCTCCTGCTCGAAGCGGCAATGTTCGCCCCCGCCCATGTCCTTGGCGCGGTAGAGCGCAAGGTCGGCATTGCGCATCATTTCCTCGACGCTGTTGCCATCGCGCGGACCCTCGGCGGAACCGACGCTCGCGCCGACATACAGCGTATGGTGGTCGACCTGATAGGGTTCGGACAGGCGATCGATCACCTGGCGGGCAAGATTGCGGATCACGCCCGGTGTGCTCGCATCGCGGATCACGATCGCAAACTCGTCTCCGCCGAGTCGCCCGCACATCTGGTTCTCGCCCATTAGGGCTTGCAGGCGGGCCGAGACCTGACC
Source organism: Erythrobacter sp. W302b (assembly GCF_046452395.1). Classification (NCBI taxonomy): domain Bacteria; kingdom Pseudomonadati; phylum Pseudomonadota; class Alphaproteobacteria; order Sphingomonadales; family Erythrobacteraceae; genus Erythrobacter; species Erythrobacter sp. W302b. Next base: position 1,774,721 of record NZ_JBKFDH010000001.1, read on the forward strand.
CAGCAGCTTGTCGCCGGTCATATGGCCGAGTGAATCGTTGATCGCCTTGAACCGGTCGAGATCGACCATCAGCAGCGCGCAGCGCGTGCGCCACTGCACCGCATAACGCAGCGCCTCGCCCAGCGCTTCGGTCAGGTGCAGGCGGTTGGGCAGCTGCGTCAGCGTGTCATACCGCGCCAGATAGGCGATCTTCTCGGAGGACTTGCGCTGTTCGGTCACGTCCGAGCCGACACCGCGGAAGCCGGTGAAGCGCCCCTGTTCGTCGCGCATCGGCGTGCCTGAGAGTTCCCACCAGCGCTCTTCGCCGAGGATCGACACCTGCACCAGCGTGTTCGAGAAGTTCTCGCGGTTCTTCAGCCGCTCGGCCAGATCATGCAGGCTCGCCGGGAATTGCCCGTTTTCCCAGTTGCGGCCCGCGATCATCTCAAGCAGCGGCTTGCCCTCGACATCAGCCTGCGAGCGGCCCAGCGCGAAAGCGAAGCGCGGCGAAACGGATCGAAGCCGCCGTGCAGGATCGACTTCCCAGAGCCAGTCCGCCTCGTTCTCTTCGAACTCGCGCAGCAGCAAGGAGACCACAGCCTCCTTTTCGATCACGGCCGCTTCGGCCAGCCGGGCCTTGACGAAGGTCGAGCGGATCTGAACCGTCGCGACGAGGTTCGCAATCGTGAACAGGATCGCCGCACAGAGCGCCTGCCATTCAGCTTGCAAAGCGAGCGACACGATTGCGCCGACCCCGAGAATGGCGATGTAGATCAGCACGCTGAGCGGCGAGGTTGAGAAAACGAAGGTCGAAGAGACCATCATCACCATCACGATCAACAGCATCGCGGTCGCTTGGGCGCCATCGGCCAGCAGCGGAAAGGCGATAAGCGCCGCCACCCAGCATAAGGCTGAGGCAATGGCGTTGACGTTCTGCGTTTGCGCAAGGGCGGCGGGACCGGCGCGGTATGTCGGATCGACCAGCAGCAGATCGGTCTGCCGCGACCGGTAGAGGATGAAGGCGAGCAGCGCGGCCCAGGGTGTGACAATCAGCAGCCCGATCAGCGGCGCAAAGATCGAGGCCACGAACGCCACCACCAGCGCATTGGCCAGCATCCGGTTACGGCTCGCTTTCGCCAGCTCGGCATATTCGTCCCCCCGCAGGCGCGTCGGATCGAACGCCGGATTGCTCGACAGTCCGAGAATATCGGATATCGGCAATTCGACCGCGGAAGGCGGCGATAAGGAGGCGGATTGCTTGGCCACTGACAGCAGGCTTAACGGCCAATGGTTAGATTGCGGTAAAGGAACGCGAGCAGCCGCGGCCTGACAATAGTTAACCCGCCGCGGGCACCATTACCCTCATCTGGGGCTATTCGACCGTCACAGATTTGGCGAGGTTGCGAGGCTGATCGACATCCGTGCCTTTGACCACCGCGACGTGATAGGCGAGCAGCTGCACCGGAACGGCATAGACCATCGGCACGATCAGCGGGTGGACCACTGGCATCTCGATTGTGGCGATACAGCCCTCGCCCGCCTCGGCAATGCCCTTGGCGTCAGAGATCAGCACCACCTGCCCGCCGCGCGCGCGCACCTCCTCCATGTTGGAGACGGTCTTTTCGAACAGCGGGCCCGAAGGCGCGATCACCACCACGGGCACCGCATCGTCGATCAGCGCAATCGGCCCGTGCTTCATTTCGCCCGCCGCATAGCCTTCGGCATGGATGTAGCTGATTTCTTTGAGCTTCAATGCGCCTTCCAGCGCCAGCGGATAATCCTGCCCGCGCCCCAGATAGAGCACATCGCGCGCCGGCGCGATCAGGTGCGCCATGGCGGCGATATCATCATCATGCGCGAGCGCCGCGTTCAGCGCAGCAGGCGCTTCCAGCAGGTGGCGCACGATCTCGGATTCCTGATCGCGGCTGAGACGGCCCTTCTTCACCGCCATGTGGGCTGCCAGCGCGGCCAGCACGGCCAGCTGACAGGTGAAGGCCTTGGTCGAAGCGACGCCGATTTCCGGCCCGGCGTGGGTCGGCAGCAGCAAGTCAGCCTCGCGTGCCATTGTGCTGGTCGGCACGTTGACGACCACGCCGATGGTCTGCCCATTGGCTTTGCAGTGACGCAGCGCCGCCAGCGTGTCCGCCGTTTCCCCGCTCTGCGAGATAAACAGCGCCAAACCGCCGTCTTCCAGCACCGGGTCACGGTAACGGAACTCAGACGCGACATCGATGTCGACCGGGACGCGGGCAAATTGTTCGAACCAGTACTTCGCCACCATCCCGGCATAGTAGGACGTGCCGCAGGCCACGATCGTCAGGCGGCGGATGCTCGACAGGTCAAAGTCGATCTGTGGCAGGGCCACGGAATTGTCCGAGCGCCGCAGATAGGAAGCGAGCGTCTGCGCCACCACGGTGGGCTGCTCGTAGATCTCCTTCTGCATAAAGTGGCGGTAATTGCCCTTCTCCACCGCCGCCGCCGATGCGCCCGAGGGGCGGATTTCGCGGGTGACAGGGGTGTTGTGCAGGTCATAGATCTGGACGCCGTCGCGCCGCAGCACCACCCAGTCACCTTCTTCGAGATAGGTGATACGCTGGGTCAGCGGGGCGAGCGCCAGCGCGTCGGACCCGAGATACATCTCGGCCTCCTCGCCTTCCGGCCCATAGCCAAGAACCAGCGGCGAGCCCAATCGCGCGCCGATCAGCAGCTCAGGATGCGCGCGGAACGCGATGGCCAGAGCAAAGGCACCGCGCAGGCGCGGCAAGACAGCGCGCACGGCGGCGACCGGGTCGGCCCCGGCTTCGACCTCGGCGGAGATCAGGTGCGCGACGACTTCACTGTCGGTCTCGCTCTCGAACACCCGGCCCTTGGCGGCGAGTTCGGCGCGCAGTTCCTTGAAGTTCTCGATGATGCCGTTGTGAACGATGGCGACTTCCGCGGTCGCGTGCGGATGAGCATTGGCCGCAGTCGGGGCACCGTGGGTGGCCCAGCGGGTGTGCGCGATGCCGACGTGTCCGGGGGCCGGATCGCTGGCGAGCACTGTCACCAGATTGGCGAGCCGCCCCTCCGCACGGCGCCGCACGAGGGCGCCGTCATGCAGCGTGCAAATCCCGGAGCTGTCATAGCCCCGATATTCCATCCGCTTCAGCCCGTCGACCAGCCGGTCAGCGACGCTGGCACTTCCCACGATCCCGATAATGCCGCACATCGCCTGGCTGTTCCCTCGCTGTCGTTTCCGCCGCTCTAGCTGCCCTAAAGTGAACAGCAAGCCCCCCGATTGCGCCGTCCGGGCGAGCTTAGGAAAAAAACAACCTTTCCTGCTTATTCACCATTTTTCGAGACGCAGCCTTCGCTTCCTTCAGGCGAGGTGCGCAGGGTTTTAGAGAGCCTCGGGGGCTGAGAATGAGCGCATTCGGAAAAAAGGGCAATGCTGGCGGAATGAAGCCGGGCTCTCGGCCCGCCTTCGGTGTCGCGCGGCCTATGAAGGGTGCGGGCGCAGGTCCGCGCGGGGGCGAACAGTTCCCGCCTATTCCGGGTGAAACCCCTGCCCCGCGTCCGGCTCCGGCGCCTTCGCTGGCCAAACCCACGTCAACCGCAGAAGCCATGGAACGCCTCAACGAGCGCATGGCGGCCGTCAACACGGGCGACTCTGAAGTCGGCGGTTTTGAAGCCAGCGTCCACAAGATCAAGGAACAGGTGCTGCCGCGCCTGCTCGAACGTGTCGATCCCGAAGCGGCGGCGACCCTCTCGAAGGAGGAGTTGTCGGAAGAATTCCGCCCGATCATCATGGAAGTGCTGGCCGAGCTGAAGGTCACCCTCAACCGGCGCGAACAATTCGCGCTGGAAAAGGTGCTGATCGACGAGTTGCTCGGCTTCGGTCCGCTCGAAGAACTGCTCAACGATCCCGACGTGACCGATATCATGGTCAACGGCCCGGATCAGACCTACATCGAAAAGAAGGGTAAGCTCCAGCTCGCCCCGATCCGGTTCCGCGACGAACAGCACCTGTTCCAGATCGCGCAGCGGATCGTGAACCAGGTTGGTCGCCGCGTCGACCAGACCACGCCGCTCGCCGACGCCCGCTTGAAAGACGGCTCGCGTGTGAACGTGATTGTGCCCCCGCTCAGCCTGCGCGGCACCGCGATCTCGATTCGTAAGTTTTCCGAAAAGCCGATCACCATCGACATGCTGCGCGATTTCGGCTCGATGTCGGACAAGATGGCAACCGCGCTCAAGATTGCGGGCGCAAGCCGGATGAACATCGTTATCTCGGGCGGTACCGGTTCGGGTAAAACCACCATGCTCAACGCCCTGTCGAAGATGATCGACCCGGGCGAACGCGTGCTGACCATCGAAGACGCGGCGGAACTTCGCCTGCAGCAGCCGCACTGGCTGCCGCTTGAAACCCGCCCGCCGAACCTCGAAGGCCAGGGCGCGATCACCATCGGCGACCTTGTGAAGAACGCCCTGCGTATGCGTCCTGACCGCATCATCCTCGGGGAAATTCGCGGCGCGGAGTGTTTCGATCTCCTCGCCGCGATGAACACCGGTCACGATGGTTCGATGTGTACGCTCCACGCCAACTCCCCGCGTGAGTGCCTTGGCCGTATGGAAAACATGATCCTGATGGGCGACATCAAGATCCCCAAGGAAGCCATCAGCCGCCAGATCGCCGAATCGGTCGACCTGATCGTGCAGGTGAAGCGTCTGCGCGACGGTTCGCGCCGCACCACCAACATCACCGAAGTGATCGGGATGGAAGGCGACGTGATCGTGACGCAGGAGCTGTTCAAGTTCGAATATCTCGACGAGAGCGACGACGGGAAGATCCTCGGCGAATTCCGCTCGTCGGGCCTGCGCCCCTACACGCTGGAAAAGGCGCGGCAGTTCGGGTTTGATCAGGCGTATCTTGAGGCCTGCCTCTAAAGCGACAGGCGCTATCGGCCCCTCCGGGCCAATAGCTTCGGCCTAACCGGCCGGCGGCCGGTTGCCCTTGCGACGCCTTCGGCGTCGTTTGTCAAAGCGAGGCATGATTCTCTCCCCGTTCCGCAGGAATGGGGAGGTGGCACCGCGCAGCGGTGACGGAGGGGTTACGAGGCACACAAAAGCCCCTCCACCACCCGCTACGCCGGCGGTCCTCCTCCCCATCCTTGCGGGACGGGCAGGAACGGAAATCACCCCTTCATCACCGCCGGCAGGCTCATCGCAAGGCATCCGCCACCCGCGATCGCTGCCAGCATGAACAAGCTGGTCCAGGGCACCCAGCCAACCTGCTCCAGCCGGGCGACATCGCGCCGCTTGGCCCGCCGTCGCTCCATAAGGGCGGCAAGGCCGGCCAGCACCCACAAGACCCCGCCCGCCCACGCAAGCTGGGCGGCATCGCTCAGCAGTTCGAATTGCGCGACAATGTCCATCGGCGCGCAATGTGGGTGCGCGCACGGCTTGCGCAAGCCTCTTGCCTCGGCCAAGCCCTCTGGCGATGGATGGCTCGATCGCCCGCCCCCGCCCCTTGCTTGCGCTTGGCGTCCGATTGTTGGCCGCCTTCGCGCTGGCGACGATGGGTATGCTGGTCAAGCTGGCAGGGACCCGCGGCGCGCATCTGATCGAGCTGATTTTCTGGCGGCAATTGCTCACCGTCGTGCTGCTCGGCGCAGGTTTGGCACTGACGGGCAAGCTTGCGCTGCTCAGGACCAAGCGCCTCCCTGCCCACGCCCGCCGCGCGGCGAGCGGCTTGTTCGGCATGATCTTTACCTATGGCGCGGTCTTGCTGCTGCCGCTGACCGAGGCGACGACACTCGGATTCACCGCGCCGGTGTTCGCCGTGCTGATCGCCATTGTGCTGTTTCGCGAGCGGATCGGCCCATACCGCTGGGGCGCGGTGGCGATGGGCTTTGCCGGGGTGATCGTGGTCATGCAGCCCTTTTCCGGGCTGCACGAAGGCGTGACTCTGGCCGGTGTCGCGGTCGGACTGGTCGCGCCATTCATGGTCGCCCTGATCAGCTTCCAGCTCCAGGACCTCAACACCACCGAAAACCCGTGGAGTATCGTCTTCTGGTTCAGCGCGCTGACCACGCCGGTTGCGGCCCTTGCCCTGCCCTTCGTGATGGCGGGCCATGATCCGGTGACCTGGGCGCTGATTCTTGGCATGGGACTGGTCGGCGCTGGCGCGCAGATGCTGCTGACGACCTCGCTGCGGTTCGGCTCGGCCGCCGTGATCCTGCTGATGGATTACACCGCGCTGCTCTGGGCGAGCTTCTACGGCTACACCATTTTTGACCGTGCCGCGCCCGCCAGCCTGTGGCTCGGCGCGCCCCTGATTATCGCGGCCGGGTTGCTGATTGCCTGGCGCGAGCGGCAGCTTGCCCGATCCCGGGTGCACTCTGGCGAATAGCATGGACCTTTGCGACCGCATCGCCGGTACGCGCCTTCGGGTCCATCACGAAGGAGTACCCCGCCATGACCACTCGTAATCTGCTTCTTGCCATCGTCGCTGTGCCAGCCCTGCTGGCGTCCACCGCATGCAACACCGTCGAAGGTGCTGGCGAAGACCTGCAATCGGCCTCGCGCGAGGTGAAAGAGGAAATCTGAACCTTCGGCGCGGGCGTCGCTTCAGGGGATTGTCAGGAAAATTTATGCAGGGTCGTGCGTTGAATGAACATCACAGCCAACAAAGGACTCTGACCGATGATTCGCCATGTACTGACTGCCGCCGCCCTCGCCGCTCTCGCGTTGACTGCCACTGCCTGCAACACGGTTGACGGCATTGGCGATGACATCAAGTCGGTCGGCCAGGCCGGCAAGCGCGCGATTGACTAAATCTTGCGATAAATGAGCATGATATTGTTAGCGGGCAGCGCGTAACGCGCTGTCCGCCGCATGCCATGCGTGGCGGCGAGCGCATCGAGAGCCTCTGCCTCGCGCAAGCCCCAAAGCGGGTTGCGGGCTTTCAGGCTGGCATCGAATGCGAGATTGGAGGGCGCGGTTTCGACGCCCTGTTCGATATAGGGGCCGTAGAGGATCAGCGGCGCGCCGCTGGTGCGCAGTACCCGCGCAGCGCCCCGGAACAGGCCGAGAGTCGCTTCCCAAGGGCTGATGTGCACCATGTTGATGCACAGAATGGCAGCAGCCTGGTGGACCGGCCACGATTCAGGCGCAGCCGCATCGAGGAGCAGCGGGGCGGCGAGATTGTCGCCCGGATAGTCCGCGCGGTAGGCGGCAATCGAGGCCAGCGCCTCGGGCGAAGGGTCCGTCGGCTGCCACGCGCGTGCGGGGAAGGCCTCTGCGAAGAACACGGCGTGTTCCCCGGTGCCCGCCGCAATTTCGAGCACCGTGCCGCTATCCGGCAATTCGCGCGCCAGCACTTCAGCAATCGGCGCGCGGTTGCGCTCTGTGGCGGGGGCGTGCTGTTTTATGTCAGGCGACCTGCGGCTAGCTTACTTGCCGCTCTTGGCCTTCCCAATAGGGCGCGCGCAGCTCGCGCCGGAGGATCTTGCCACTGGCATTGCGCGGCATCAGCGGGATGACATCGACGCTCTTGGGCGCCTTGAACGCCGCGATGCGTTCGCGCGTCCAGGCGATCACGTCGGCCTCGTCGACCGTCATGCCCGGCTTGGCGACGACGCAGGCCTTGACCTCTTCGCCCCACTTGGCGCTGGGCACGCCAATGACGGCAACCTCGGCGATAGCGGGGTGGCCGTAGATCGCGCTTTCGACCTCGGCCGGATAGACGTTCTCGCCGCCGGAGATGATCATGTCCTTGATGCGGTCCTGGATATAGACATAGCCGTCCTCGTCCATCACGCCCGCGTCCCCGGTATGGAGCCAGCCATCGGGGTCAATCGTCTTGGTCGTCGCTTCGGGCAGCTTCCAGTAGCCGGGCGTGTTGCTGGGCGAGAGGATGCAGACCTCGCCGATTGCGCCGCGCGGCACTTCGACATTGTCCGGCCCGCGCACTTCGATTTGCACCCCCGGACAGGCCTTGCCCGCCGAGCGCATTCGTTGATTGCCCTCAAGCGAGTGATCCTCGGGCGGCAGGATCGAGATCGTGCCACTGGTTTCGGTCATGCCATAGGCTTGCAGGAACCTGGTGGTCGGCATGGTCCGCACCGCTTCCTTGAGCAGTTCCAGGGGCATCGGCGCTGCGCCATACATGAGGTATTTGAGGTTGCTGAAATCCGTGGTCGCCGCGCGCGGGTGCTGCACCACCATCTGAAGTGCGGCGGGCACGATGAACATGTGCGTCGCCCCGGCCTCGATGGCTTCGAGCACGCCGACGGGGGAGAATTCCGCCTGCACCAGGCTGCGCACGCCATTGGCAATCGCGATATTCACCAGCCCCGTGCCGCCAATATGTGCGCAAGGCATGGCGACCAGCATGCAATCGCCGGGTTCGTAGAACTGCCAGTCCAGCCCCGCCTGGTTGCCCGCATTCCTCAAGCCCAGCAGATTGGTGTTGGTCAGCATCGCGCCCTTGGGGTTGCCGGTCGTCCCGGAGGTATAGAGCTGCAACACCGGATCATGCTGCCCCGGCGGCGCGTAATCCGCGGGTTCGAACCCGGCGGCGGCGGTGCGCGCGGCCTCAGCCTCGATCACCTCGGGATTGGCGGGCACTTCGCCTGCGACCTGATGCGCGACAGCGACGAATTCCGCATCGGCGAACAGCAGCTTCGCCTCGGTGTCGCCGAGGATATAGGCAATCTCGCGCGGGGCGAGCCGCCAGCCGATCGGCACCATCACCGCCCCCATCCGCGCGGCGGCGATGTAGAGCAGGAAATAGATATCGCGGTTCTTGCCGAGCCACGCGATCCGGTCCCCGGCGGCGATCCCGCGGGCGTGCAGCAAGGCGATCAGCTGGCGGGTGAGAAGATCAGCTTCGGCATAGGAGGTAACCCGCCCGTCCTGATCGAAGGCTGGCCCGTCAGGCCGCTCCTTCGCCCAGAAATGCAGGATCGCATCGAAGGTCGAAAAGTCGTGATAGGCGTTTCTCGCCATGGCGCTGCTCTCTCCCAAAAGCTGTGTGGGGAGAGGTTAAGCGCAACGTGGCGCGGCGGTCTAGCGAAACCGCCCCTGCCGCCGCGCAATCGGCTCGCGCAAGCCCAGCCACACCAGCAGGCCGAGCGGCCCGGCCATGAAGGTCGCCAGCAAAACCGGCGCCTGAATGAAGCGCGAGATGTTTTTCGCATCGCCATCGCGGGCAATCCACAGTCCGACGAACAAATCGAAGGCGAGGTAATGCGTCCAGCCGATCGTTACGCCGCCATCCGAACCGAAGATCGCGCGGACACCTTCGATGGTCGTGAAATCCGCGCCGCCGCCCTGCGGATTGGGGATCAGCCCGCTCAACAAGCCGATCAACCCGGTGGCGTAGATCAGGCACAGCAGGCCAATGCCAAGATACAGGATGCCCGATAGCAGCGCAGGCCAGCGCGGCAGCAGGATCAGCCCCGTCCACGCGATCAGCGCCAGCAGGTTGACCATGCTGAACCACGCATTCCAGTCGATCATTGCGCCTCTCCGGTCTCGCTCAGGCGGCGCCATTCGCGCGCGGCGCGGCGCATCGCCTCGTTGTCGTGCGTAAATCGTCCACCGGCCCGGCGCAGCGCAAGGCCCAATGCGGCCTCGGCGACCAGCCCGGCATCGATCGAACGGTATTGCTCCCACTTGCCCGAAAGCAGCGGGTCAATCAGCGGCGCGGCGATGATCGCCGCGCGCTCGGCAAAGCGCAGGTCATCGGTCCGTGTCCCGCGCAGCAGGCCGGGATGAAGGATATCGAGCCGCTTGAAACCGACGCGCGACAGCGCTTCCTCGGTCTCGCCCTTGACCCGCATATAGAGGCTCTTGGACCGGGCATCGGCGCCTGCGGCACTGACCACCACCATATTGGGCACCCCGGCCCGCTTGGCCGTTTCGGCGGTGGCGAGCACCAGATCGAAATCGACCGCGCGGAAGGCGGCTTCATCACGTCCGGCCTTCTTCCAGGTGGTGCCCAGCGCACAGATCAGCGCACGCGGGCGGACCGCATCGAGGACTTCGCCCCATTTGGCGGGCTCCGCCACGAACATCTCCATCCGCGCGCCGGGTGGCAGCGGCACCTCGCGCCGGGCGATGCCGACGATCCGCACCTCATCGCCCGCGCTGGCAAGCTCGATCACGCGCCGGGCGACCAGCCCTGTGGCCCCGACCAGAGCGATGCGGACCGGGGCGATGCTACGCGGATCAGACATTGATCAAACCCAACGGCCGCTCGCCATAGATCTTGCTCACCGCCTGCATCGCGAACCGGTCGCTCATCCCGGCGATGAAATCGGCGATCACCCGCGCGCGGCTCGGATCGCGCTGCGGCAGGCGGGCCTGCCAGTCGTCCGGCATCAGGCGCGCGTCCTGCGCATAGGCGGCGTAGAGCCGTGCGACGACATCGCGCGCGCGCTCGGCCGCTGCGATCTGTTCGGGGTGGTAGTAGAGCCGTTCGTACATGAAAGTCTTCAGCCGCCGTTCCTGCGCGGCCATGGCGGGGGAGAACCCGGCGAGCTGGCGCCCGGCCTCGCGCACGTCTGCCACCGAACGCAAGCCCTTCACCTGCTCCGAAGTGTGCGCGATCACATCATTCACCATCAGCCCGATCTGATCGCGGATCATCTCGCGCAGCAAACGTTCACGCGGGGCGTGGGGGAAGCGCTTTTCGACGCTCCGCCACTGCTCTGCGAGGAAATCGAGGGCGAGCAAATCGTCAAGGCTCAGAAACCCGGCGCGCAGGCCATCGTCGATGTCGTGATTGTCATAGGCAATGTCGTCCGCCACCGCCGCCACTTGCGCCTCGAGCGAGGGCCAAGTGCCGAGCATGAGCGGGAAGGCTTCGTCCAGTTCCGCCAGCGCCCAGTTCGGCGCGGTCACCGGGCCGTTGTGCTTTGCCAGACCTTCGAGCAGATCCCAGGTGAGGTTGAGCCCGTCATGCGCGGGATAGGGGCATTCGATCCGCATCACCGTGCGCAGCGCCTGCGCATTGTGATCGAAGCCACCATGGCGCTCCATCGCGTCCGAAAGCGCCGCTTCCCCCGCATGGCCGAATGGCGGATGGCCGAGATCATGCGCAAGGCACAGGGCTTCGGTCAGATCCTCGTCCAGCCCCAGTGCGCGCGCGATCACCCGACCGATCTGCGCGACTTCAAGGCTGTGAGTGAGGCGGGTGCGATAATGATCGCCATCAGGGGCGATGAACACCTGGGTCTTGGATTTCAGCCGCCGGAAGCTCATCGAATGGATGATCCGGTCCCGATCGCGCTGGAAGGCGCTGCGCGGACCGCGCCGTTCGCCATCGCCAGCGCCGCCGAATTCGCGCGGCCCGTGGGCCTCGGGGTCAGCAGCATAGGGGGCGCGGGTCATCACAGGTCGAGCGCGTAGGCGAGCCGGACAGGCTTCTCAACCGGAACGAGGCAAGAACACTGCAAAAACAGCGGAAATACAGCCGGTTGGGTCCGAAAAATTATGGGGCCGCCTTCCGGTGATTGGGGGGGAGGAAAGCGGCCCCAAGGGCCAATCGGTGCGACCCGAAGACCCGGATAATGCCATTACGTTTCCGCGACAAAATCCGAGCGCGCCATAGGCGGAAAAGTTAACCGGTTGCACCCCTTGCAACCCAGCTAATCGACCAACTGCACGTCTCGCCCGATGAGCTGAGTGCTAACCCTCGGCATCATCAAGCAAAATCCAGTCCGCAGCCGCTTCGCAATGGATTCGGGTGCTATCGAAGATCGGCAGAACATTGGCATCCACATCGACCACCAGATCCAGTTCGGTACAGGCCAGCACCACTGCGCTGGCCCCTTCCTGGGCTTTGTTGGTGATGATGGTCTTCAGCGTCCGCTCGGCCTCGCGCGTGACCTTACCGACCATCAGCTCGTCATAAATAATCCGGTCGAGCATTTCGACATATTCGAGATTGGGCGGCAGCAGGTCGATCCCGTGAGCGACCAGACGCTTGCGATAGAAGCTTTCGGTCATCACGTTGCGGGTGCCCAGCAGCGCCGCATTCGTCACGCCGGCGCGCTTCATGGCGAGGCCGACATATTCGGCGATGTGCAGGATCGGGATGGTCACGCTGGCCGCCACATCGTCATACAGGCGGTGCATCGAATTGGCCCCGATGATGAGACCTTGCGCGCCCGCCCCTTCGAGCCGTTTGGCACTCTCGATCAGCACCTGTGCCGCACGCTGCCAGTCACGTTCTTCGCGCAAGGCGTAGAGCTGGCAGAAATCGAGGCTCTCGATCAGCAGCGGCGCGCTTGCCATCGGCGCGGCGCGTTTCTGGACGATGCGATTGATGCGATCATAATAGGTCGCGGTCGACACCCAGCTCATGCCGCCGATGATCCCGAGTTTGCGCAAAGTCGCCAGCCTTTCGATTCTGTGTGCAGGTGCGAAAGGGTGTAGGGTGCAAGCAACCTTGGCGTCCAGTGGGCGCGGACGTGCGGGCGGGGGTTTACTCCGGTTTTGCAGCCAAGGCGTGCTTGGCAAGCCACGGTTGCAGGTCGGCAAGCGTGGCCTCGGGCGCTTCCTCATGCGGGAGGTGACCGATCCCGGGATAGATCACAAGCGTGTCGTTCGGCATGGTCTTGGCAAGCCACTTGCCCGCTTCGACCGGGATCACGCGATCCTCCTCACCCCACAGGATCAGCGTTGGCGTGGTGACCTTGGCGATCTCCGCCTCCGCCAGCGGATCATAGGGATAGCCGAAGCGTTTCAAGGTCGCACGGCGGTTGCCGGGGTAGCGCAGCAGCTCCCAGTAGCGCGTCACAGCCGCCTCGCTCGCGACGGATTTGACCGAGACCGATTGTTCAAGGCTTTGCTGGATCAGGCTGCGCGGCGTGATCTGCTCGACCAGCAGATTGATCCCCGGCGTCTGCGCAATCTTGAAGCCGATATTGCCGCTGTCCTCGTCCTTCTTGGTGTCGAGCTTGAGCATCGGCCCCCCGCTGCCATCGACCAGCACCAGGCCGGTCAGCCGTTCCGGGTGGGCGATCGCAAAGGCCAGCGCGTGCTTTCCGCCCATCGAATTGCCGCCGAGAATGAACTGCTTCAGTCCTAGCCTATTCGCCACTTCGAGGATATCGGCGACGTAATTGTCGCGGCTGTAATCATCCTTGGGATCAGGCCCGGTAAGGCCGTGGCCGACCTGATCGAAGCGGATCACCCGGTATTGGCCCTTGAGCGCCGCGACCCACGGCTCCCACGTATGGAGATCGGCATTGGAACCGTGGAGCAGCACAATCGCGGGCGCATCTTTCGGCCCCTCGTCACGCAGGTGGACGGTCACACCGCCACCGATGGCGACGAATTGCGAAGGCGGTCCGCCATACTTGGCGCGCATGGCGGCTGCGTCCGTATCGGGGGTGCGGAAGATCAGGAAGGCGATCACAAGGACGCCAAGGAGCGCGAGCAAGCCGCGCCAGACCCACTTCATCATTTCATCTCCGCAATCCAGCGCCGCACGACGGCGACGCCTTCCTTGTCGACGCTCGCCTTGCCGAGTTCGGGCATGGCGATGCCGGGTTCGGCGCTATCCATTCGGAACAGCAGGATCGATTTATCGGGCTCTCCGGGCAGGACCGAGAAGTCATGCCCCCCTGCCCCGCGACCGGCCGCCACGGGCCGCTTCATGATGCCAATCGCGTGAGGATCGGACTGCTCCCAGCGCAGATCGAGGCCGGAATTGGACGCACCGCCGCCCGGCTGGTGGCAATGGGCGCAGTTGACGTCGAGATAGGCGCGGGCAAAGGGCGCTGCGGGGCTTGCGGCGGTGTAGCCGGCCCAGACCGGCATCGTCGCCCCACCCGGCGGAATGCGGTCAAGCGCGCCGCCGTCGCGCATCTGCGCCATCCACTTGACCGACAGGTTGCGCGCCTTGGGGCCGATCGGGATCACCTGCCCGTCCTTGGCGTGACAGCCCTTGCACTGGTTCTTGTTGGGGATGGCATAGGAAATCGCCTCACCCGCAGGCGTCACCAGATCGATCCGCCCACCTGCCAGCGCCAGCGTCGCTTCGGTCTGTTCGGCGTTCCAGCGATAGGGCAGCGCCACCCAGCCCTCGGCGCGGTGGAGCAGCACGCGGGTCTCGATCAACCGCCGCGCCTCGCCTTCGCCAAAGGCAAAGGTCTTGATGATCGCCGCGCCGACCGGGAATTGCAGCAGCCCCGCGCCATCCGCCGCTAGCTGCGTGCCTTCGGGCAGGTAGATGAAGCGCAGCTTCTCCGCCCCGTCCGACCACAGCGGCGTGTTGAGCGCATAGGGATACACCCGCGCGCTCGGGTGGTGATCGCGGGCATCCTGAAAGAATGCGAACTCGCTCAGCGCCTTGGGAAAGGCTGCGCCGGTGATCGCCGCATCGTTGACCGACGCAGGCGCGATCACCGTCGCATGGCTCAGCGCTGCGCCGAAGGTGGCGCTGGCCAAAGCCAGAAGGCCGAGACCCCGCCGCTTCACTTCAGCCGCGCCTCCAGCGCTGCGGGGGCGCCCACTTCGGGGAAGTCCCAGCTTTCAACCGGGGTCAGCATCAGCGGCCCGGGCTGCGCTTCGGCAAGGCTCTGTCCCGGCTTCGACAGATTGAGCGACCAGCCGGTCACGCCCGGCGCAATCTTCAGTCCGTTATCCTTCTCCACGATCCCGTCCCACAGCACCGGCGGCAGCGCGCCGCCGAAAGCCGCCAGCAATTGCTCCTTGCCATCGAGCTGCGGATCATCGCCGCCCCGCCCGAAGGCGTTGAGGCCAACGATCACATTGCGGGCATGGGGATTGTAGCGCTCGTCGGTGAAAGGCTGGGTGTAAGCGATCACCATGATGTGCGCAGTCGGGTTGTTCTCGAAGGCGTTTTCCTCGATCAGCACGCCATCATTCGCCATCACCAACACGCCCGTGCCGCGGCGGACACTGGCGACGATGTTGCCGGGCGGCGCGAAGTTCGGGGTGTCATTATCCGCGACGATGTTCTCGCGCAGGATGACATTGCCGCCGTTCATCACCGGCAGGCCCGGCAGGTCGAACACCAGCAACCCGCCGGTGTTGCGGGTGGCGATATTCTCGGTGACGAGCGCGTTGCGGCTGTTCTCGATCTCGATGCCCGCGACGTTGAACTCGACGATGTTCTGGCGAACCGTGATGTCGCGGCTCTGGCCAACATAGATGCCCGCATCGGACGCGCCCGAAACCTTGGAATTCGTGACCAGCACGCCGGTGCTCTCCACCGGGTAGATGCCATAGGCTCCGTTGGTTGCCTTGGGCCCGCCAGTCCATGTGACCCGAATGCCGCTGTAGATGATGTTGTCCGCGCCCTTGGACTTGATCCCGTCGCCCTTGGGGTTCTCGACCGCGAAATCGCGCAAGGTGACATTGTCGGAGGTGACCAGCAGCCCCTCGCCTGCGCCTTGCTGGCCAGTGAAATCGAGCACGCTGGCGCCCTCGCCATCCATGCCTGCGCCGCGCAGCGTGACCCCGTCAACGTCAAGGCTGAGCCCATCGGTCAGGACGAAGCGTCCCGCGCCCAGCTCGATCACGTCGCCCGGTGCGGCGAGGATCAGTGCCTCCTGCAAGCGTTGGGCGGCACCCTCGCCCGGTTCGACCCGGTGCGTCTCGGCGGCGAGCGGCGCTGCTGTGGCCAGCAACGCGGCGGCAATGGCCAATCGGTTCATGATAGTCTCCCTCTCCACCGCGCACTCTGGCGCAAGCGGGAGGGGGAATGCAAGCGGGGAGCGTGGCTTCTTGCCGCTCCGTCAGCGCCCTGCGGCGCTGCCAGCTCCCCATCCCTTCGGGACGGGGAGATACGTTCTGACCTTTAGTCCCTCTCCGTTGCGGAGCAATGGGGAGGTGGCACGTGCTGCAGGCACGTGACGGAGGGGTAATCAGCCGATCCCGATCGCGCACAGCCCGGCTGACGTGGTCAGCACCGCCACGGCCTCGCCGTCATCGACGCGGTCAAGCCGCTTGATCAGCTCGCCAAGGCCATAGCCTTCCTCAGGCTCGCCAGCCTGCGCAGCCATGCCTTGGCGCAACTTCCACAGCTGCGGGATGGTCAGACGGTCGACCATACGCTCCGCCATGCAGGCGGCGCGCTTTTCGCCGATGCCGGATTCGACCAGCGCGCCCTTGACCTGCATTTCCACCAGCGGGTTGGCGAGGCCGCTAAACAGCGCCCCGCCCGCCAGCACGGCCAGCACCACAATCCAGAGCAGCAGTTTCCGCATGAGGTCAGTCCAGCGACTTGACGATTTCCTCGACCATCTTCTTCGCGTCGGCGAGGAGCATGACGGTCTGGTTCATGTAGAACACGTCGTTGTCGACCCCGGCATAGCCCACCCCGCCCATCGATCGCTTGATGAAGAACACCTGCTTGGCCTTGTCGACGTCGAACACCGGCATCCCGTAGATCGGCGAGGACTTGTCGGTCTTCGCCGCCGGATTCACCACGTCGTTCGCGCCGATGATGAAGGCAACGTCGCACTGGGCGAATTCGGAGTTGATGTCCTCCAGTTCGAAGACTTCATCGTAGGGCACCGAGGCTTCGGCCAGCAGCACGTTCATGTGCCCCGGCATACGGCCCGCGACGGGGTGGATGGCATACTTCACCTCCACGCCCTTTTCCTTGAGCTTGTCGCCCATTTCGCGCAGCGCGTGCTGGGCCTGGGCGACCGCCATCCCGTAGCCGGGGATGATGATGACCTTTTCGGCCTGTTCGAGCATGTAGGCCGCGTCTTCGGCCGAGCCCTGCTTGTAGGGCCGCTGCTCGCGCGCGCCGCCGCCGCCGCCAGCGCCCGCGTCGGCACCGAAGCCGCCCGCGATCACGCTGATGAAGCTGCGGTTCATCGCCCGGCACATGATGTAGCTGAGGATCGCGCCCGAGGAGCCGACCAGCGCTCCGGTGATGATCATCGCCGAGTTGCCCAGCGTGAAGCCCATCGCTGCCGCAGCCCAACCCGAATAGGAGTTGAGCATCGACACCACGACCGGCATGTCCGCCCCGCCGATCGGGATGATCAGCAGGAAGCCGATGGCAAAGGCCAGCACGGTGACAGCAATCACCATCCACCCTTCACCCGCCCCGCCCTGCGGCGAGACGGTGTAGAGCCCGATCAGCACAAGGATCGCAGCCAGCGTGCCGAGGTTGATGACATGGCGGCCCGGCAGCATGATCGGCGAACCGCTCATCCGGCCCGACAGCTTGAGGAAGGCGATGACGCTCCCTGAGAAGGTGATCGCCCCGATGGCGATGCCGAGGCCAAGCTCGACCCGGCTCACCGCCATGATCTGACCTGCCGTATCGGTGATCCCGAAGGCGGCCGGGTTGAGCCATGCGGCAAGGCCTACCACCACAGCTGCCAAACCGACCAGCGAGTGGAAGCCCGCCACCAGTTCGGGCATCGCGGTCATGGCGATACGCCGCGCAATGGTGACGCCGAGGATCGCACCGATGGCGATGGCGATGCCGATCTCGACGAGGTTGGTGCCGTGCATCACCAGCGTCGTGCCGACCGCGATTGCCATGCCGATCATGCCGTTGCGGTTGCCCGCGCGGCTGCTGGCCGGGCTCGACAGCCCGCGCAGCGCGAGGATGAAGAACACGCCCGCGACCAGATAGGCGAGCATCGCCCAGGCCGGGGTGGTGCCGCTCCCTGCGGCGTGGGCCGGGGTGGAAAACAGAGCCGTGATGCCCGCGAAGGCGGGGATCCAGCTTTTACCGATCTTGCGCGCTGCCGAAGCAAGCTGGACCCCGGCCTGCGCCGGGGTGACGAGGGAAGCGAAGCCCATCTTCACTTCTCCTTCTTCTTGTACATCGCGAGCATCCGCTCGGTCACGGCAAAGCCGCCGAAGATGTTGATGCTGGCCATCACCACGCCCGCCAGCGCGAGATATTTCGCCACCGGGTTCTCCGCCTCGGCCGCGGCGATCAGCGCGCCGACGATGATCACCGAGGAGATCGCATTGGTCACCGCCATCAGCGGAGTATGCAGCGCCGGAGTCACCGACCAGACGACGTAATAGCCCACGAAGCAGGCCAGCACGAAGATCGAAAGAATCGAAATAAAGTCCATGTCAGCCCCTTGTTGCGGTCCATGGCAGAACGAAATTGCGGCCCTCGGCCCAGGTCTGGCCGACCATCTTGCCATCCACGAGGCAAGCCGAGGTGTGATAGAGTCCCTGCCCGTCGGTCGTGCGGAAGGCGACGCAGCTGCGCCCCTGTGCCGACCCGGCGCGCCCGGCGAGGATTTCGCTGTTGTAGAAGCTGCCGGTGATCACGCCGTCGGCGGCCACGGTCAGAACCATCGGCTGCGAATAGGGCTCGTCCGCGAGCTCGACCCGCAAATCGACAGTCCATGTGCCCGAAAGCGCGGCGGCACGCTCTTCAGCGGGGGTTGCCGCCACAAGCACTGCAGCCAGCGGAACGATGGCAAGCCGCGCGAGATGATGTGAAAGCCTGCCCATGCGTATCCCCTACTTCCCCGGTGCCAGATATTCGGTGAGCAGCGTCACCAGCCCCGGCACATCCGCACCGCGGCTGACATTGAAGGCGATCGGTGCGCTGCCCGACACGGTCAGCGTGACTTCGGTATCCAGATCGAAGTGCCCGGCGCTTTCCAGCGTGAAAGTGGTGATCGCGCGGTAGGGGATCGTCACGAACCGCTTCTTCGATCCGGTCAGCCCCTGAATGTCGATCATCAGGATGCGGCGATCGGTAAAGACGATCGAATCGCGCACCAGTTTGAAGGCCAGCCGCACCACCTCGCCCTTGCCGAGCGCATAGGCGAGGTCTTCAGCGGCGTCGGCGACGTCCCACGGCGAGGCGTTGATCAGGCCCATCGGCTCAGCCGAGCAGCCGCTCGTTGACGACCTTGCCGCCCTGCGTCAGGCGGATGGCGTTGCCGATTTCCTCGTCGAGCACGGGCTTGCCCTGCTCCTTGTCCCAGAAGGCGCTGAGGAAGTTGTAGTGGTTGCGTGCGAACAGCGCCGAGGCGTCGGCGGGGAGCGTCGCCGGGGTGTTCGAATAGCCGATGATCTTGACGCCGTGCTTTTCGACCACCTGATCGGCGACCGAGCCTTCCACGTTTCCGCCCTGCGCCACGGCGAGATCATAGATCACGCTGCCCGGCTTCATCGTCGCGATCTGCGCGTCGGTGATCAGGCGCGGGGCGGCGCGGCCCGGGATCAGGGCGGTGGTGATGACGATGTCCTGCTTGGCGATGTGGCTGGAAACCAGTTCGGCCTGGGCCTTCTGGTATTCCTCGCTCATCTCGGTGGCATAGCCGCCCGAGCCTTCGCCCTCGATCCCCGCGACGTTCTCGACAAAGATCGGCTTGGCACCCAGCGACTGGATCTGCTCCTTGGTGGCCGAGCGCACGTCGGTCGCCGAAACCTGCGCACCCAGACGCCGCGCGGTGGCGATCGCCTGAAGGCCCGCCACGCCCACACCCATGATGAACACGCGCGCAGCCTGCACTGTGCCGGCGGCCGTCATCATCATCGGGAAGGCGCGCCCGTAAGCATCCGCCGCCGCCAGCACGGCCTTGTACCCCGCAAGGTTCGACTGCGAGGACAAGACGTCCATCGACTGCGCGCGGGTGATGCGCGGCATGAACTCCATGCTCAGCGCCTCGTAACCGGCGGCCGCATAGGCATCGACCACATCACGCTTGGTGAAGGGATCGAACAGCGCCGCCACCATCGCGCCGGGCTTCGCGCCTGCCAGCAGCGCCACATCGGGCGCCTGAATCCCGAGGACGATATCCGCATCCTTGACCGTTGCCCCTGCGTCACCGACGCTCGCACCAGCCTCGGCATAGGCCGCATCGGTGATCGATGAGATCACCCCGGCCCCCGCCTCGACCGCGACCGTGCAGCCCAGGGCGGCAAACTTCTTCGCCGTCTCCGGCGTGGCGGCAACGCGCGTCTCGCCCGAGGCGCGCTCTGTCAGGATGGCGATTTTCACGTGGGCGCGCGCTTAGCTGGCGATCGCGGCGACGACAGCGAACGCGATCACCGCGATCACCGGCACAGCCCATTTGAGCGTGGCCATGAAGCCGCTGTAGGTGGCCGTGGCCTTTTCCATGTCGTGAACAGTCATTGGTCGTTATTCCCCTTGGGCTATCGAACGCACCGAAGCGCGATTGGTTGCCGAATGGTTGCCTTAAATTTGCGTCGGGCCGCAAGGCCCCTGCGACGTTCCCGTATCGGAGCAGCCCCGCTATCTCAAGTCACCTTTAGTGAGAGGCGCCTTTCCCCGCCTCCCCCACCTGTCCCGCCGCGGCACAGTCTTAATCCCGTTTTTACCTCCCCGCCTTATGCAGAGGGCCTGTGTCGGACGGTGCCCAGCAAGGCCCGGCAGAACAAGGGAAAGCGAGCGGCAGGACCGATGGCGGATATTGATTGCCACCCCGAAGCGCAGGAAGACGCGCGAATCGTCATGCTCATCGATGACGAGCCAGCGCAGTCGCGCCTCATCACCGCGATTGCCGCGCGTGATGGCTGGCGCACGATCGTCGCCCCGGATGCCGAGACCGCGATTGCGATGCTCGGCACGCGCGAGGGGATGCAGCTCAGCGCGATCCTGCTCGACCAATGGGTGCCGGGCGACGATGCCTGTGCGTTGATCGCCGAGCTGAAATCGCGCCGCCCGGCTCTGCCGATCCTGATGCTGACCACCAGCGCCTCGCCGCTGCTGGCCGTGGAGGCCATGCGCGCGGGCGCATCGGATTACCTCGTGAAGCCTGTCTCACCCGACCGGCTGATGGAAGCGCTGCGCACGGTCACCACCCGCGAAGCGCCGCGCGATGAACTCGCGCCGCTGACCGAGAAAATGTCCGCCAGCCTCGATTTCGACGCGATGATCGGCACCGCACCGCAATTCCGCGCTGCTCTGGCGCAGGCGGCCAAGGCCGCGCGCGGGCATGGCCATGTGCTGATCGAGGGCGAAACCGGGACCGGCAAGGAAATGCTGATGCGCGCGATGCACGGCGCATCCCCGCGCGCGAAGGATCCCTTGCGGACCATCAACCTCGCCTCGGTCCCCCCCGGATCGATCGATTCCGTGCTGTTCGGCCATGAACCGGGCAGCTTCCCCGGAGCCTTCGACCGTCAGATCGGCGCGTTCCAGCATTGCGACGGCGGAACGCTGATCCTTGATGAGATCGACCGCCTGACGCCGGTGCTGCAACAACGCCTTGCCGAAGCGCTCGACAGCGGGATCATCCGCCCCGTCGGCGCAAGCTACGGTTTTCGCGTCGATGTGCGCCTGTTGGTGACAAGCAATGTCGGGCTCGACCGGATGGTGCAGGCCGGACAATTCGACGCCGGCCTCGCCGCAAAGCTGGGCGCGACCCGGATCGTCTTGCCACCCCTGCGCGAGCGCACCGGCGACATTCCGGCACTGACCCGTCACTTCCTCGCCCGGATCGGCGAGCAGCCGGGTCTCAACCATCTGTCGGTCTCCGACTCCGCGCTGGCCCTGCTCGCTGCCTATGATTGGCCGGGCAATGTCCGCCAGCTCCAGTCCGTGCTGTTCCGCGCGGCGGTCTATTGCGAGGGCAATTCGCTGACCGCCGACAGCTTCCCGCAATTGTCCGAAATGCTCGGCGAACAGGGCAGCGTCACCACCGCCAGCGCGCATGAAGGCGTCGGCATCATGCTCTACACCGACGACGGCAATCTGCGTCCGCTCGAAGAAATCGAGGCCGACGTGATCCGCCTCGCCATCGGCCATTATCGCGGACGCATGACCGAAGTCGCGCGGCGTCTGGGGATCGGACGCTCCACGCTTTACCGCAAGCTTTCCGATCTCGGGATCGACAACGCGGCTTGATCGCCGGGGTTTGCGGGACTAGCCGCAGACCCCATGACAGCAATTCAGGATTTCGCCGGACGTTCGGCGCTCATTACCGGCGCGGCATCGGGGATCGGCGCGGCCTGCGCCAAGGCACTGGCAGCAAGGGGTGCGGCGCGGCTGGTGCTGGTCGATGTCGACGGGCCGGGGCTGGATGCGCTCGACCTTGGGGCCTGCGCCGTCGAACGTGTCGTCGGCAGTGTGGCGGATGAAGGTCTTTGGCAGGCCGTTGCCGGGTCGTTGACCGGTCTTGACCATGCAGTTGTCAACGCAGGCATCGGATCGGGCGGAGCCATGTCGGCGATCTCGCTGGCCGAATGGCGGCGGGTCATGGCGGTCAACCTCGATGGGGCGTTCCTGACACTTGCCACCGCACTGCGGGCGATGGAGGCCAAACCCTCACCCGACCGTGGCAGCGTGGTTGTCGTGTCGTCGACCACGGGTCTCAAGCCCATTCCCGGCATCGGTCCCTATGGCGTCGCCAAGGCCGCCGTCGCCCACATGGCACGCATCGCTGCGGCGGAGAACGCGCGCAAGGGTATCCGCGTCAATGCGATAGCTCCCGGCGGGGTCGATACCGCGATCTGGGAAAGCGGCGAGGATTTCCAGCGCTCCGTCGCCGCCATCGGGCGAGAGGCGACGCTGAAGGCGATGGCCAAGACCACGCCGTTGGGCCGCTTCGCCACCTCAGAGGAAATGGCCGACAGCATTCTGTATCTGCTGAGCGACGCCGCTTCCAACATCACCGGCCATGTCATGGTGTCGGACGGCGGGTTTACCCTCTGAATTTGCGCGCATTTTTTGCGCACATCCAACAGGGGGCAAATGTTTCACGTGAAACATAGCAAGAACATCACCAGTTGAAAGCCTGCTCCGCGAGCGTCGCGCTGGTGTTGTTCTTGAGCGTCATGGTCAGGCGCTTGGTTTTCCAGTCGATATCGACGAGGCCGTAATTCTCCTCCGAGAAGAACTTCGTCACCCTCGCAGGATCGGGTTCGCGCGCGGTGCTGCGGTCATTGTCGCTGCCGAATGAGAGGTTGAGCGAGGAACTGGTCAGCTCCCACATCGTCTCGCCCTTGTGCGCGGTCTTGTAGATGCCCGCGGCGTGGCGGTCGCCCGACAGGATCACCAGCCCGCTCGCCGCGCGGTTCCTGAGCATTTCCAGCAAGCGGTTGCGCTCCACCGGCATATTGGTCCAGCCTTCGAACTGATGCGCGGTGGTGATCACCTGGGTCGAGGACACGACGATCCGCAGATCGGCCGGTTTGGCCAGCTCCTGCTCCAGCCACGCCCATTGCGCATCGCCGAGCATGGTCTTGTCGAGGCTCTCGTCCGGCAGATAGCTCCCGAGCGGCGGACGATCCTTGGTCCAGGCGGCGCGCTTCAGATCGGACCGGAAAAAGCGCGTATCGAGCAGGATGACCTGCACCCGCTTGCCTGCCGGGCCGGTGATGGTGCTCTCGTAAACGCCGGGGCGCGAGCGGACGGCATCGGACGACCCCCAGAAGGTTTCGAACAGCGCCTCCCCCCACCGGCGCATCGGGAAATTGCCGCCCGCATCGTTGAGGCCGAAATCATGGTCGTCCCACGTCGCCATCATCGGCACCTTGGCGCGGAAGCCCGCGAATTCGGGGTGCGAGGCCTGCAAGGCATAGGCCGCGCGCAGGCTCTCAAGACCAGCGTCCGCATCCCAGCCATTGTCGCCATAGACATTGTCGCCGATCATCAGAAACAGCTGCGGATTGGCCGAAGCGATCTGCGCCCACATATGCTGCGGCGCGTTCTGGTGGTTGCAGCTGCCCACCGCGATGCGGGTCAGCGTGGTGTTGGCGGCGAGCGCGGGATTGGGCCCTGCGACCGGCATCACGACCTGCTGGCGCAGCGCCTCGTAATAGGGCGCGAGCAGCTGATCGGGCGTCAGGCTGACCGCGACCGGAGCCTTGCTTGACGGTGCAGGCTCGTCCTCATGCGCGATCACCGGCGCGGGCATGATCGCGGCGGCAAGCAGGGCGGTTGTGGCCAGCAAGGACGGGAAACGGCGCATGGAAGGCTCCTGAAATGAAACGTCGAACGGATGGTCTGCTGAAGGCGCTGGGTTACAGCTATGCGACACGGCTGCCGTCGTCAGCGCTCCGGCCGGACACAGCGTTGATGGCGGGTTGGCGGAGCGGCGTGATCATGGCGAATGGCAAGCATACCGGATGATTGCGGCGGAGCAACTGCGCTTGCCCGCCGGTTTACATCATCGGCAGCATGCTGAAATCGGTCAGCGCCGCATCCCGCAGCCCGCGCCACACATTGCGCGCCTGCACGGTCTCGGCAACGTCATGCACCCGCAGCAGGTGAACACCCGCCTCCATGCCCTTCACCGCCAGGGCGATCGATCCGGCGAGGCGCTGGTCGGCGCTTTCCTCTACCGACAGCGCGCCGATCATCCGCTTGCGGCTCGCCCCCAGCATCAGCGGGCTGCCGAGCGCATGGAACAGCGGCAGCGCGTTCAGCAGCGCGAGGTTCTCGGCGAGCGACTTGCCAAAGCCAATGCCGGGGTCGAGGATGATGCGATCCTCGGCGATACCGCCGGCAATGGCGCGGGCGCGCGCCGCCTTGAGGAAATCGAAAACGTCGCTGACCACGTCGGCATAGGTGCCGCCCGCGTGGAGATCCTCGCCCGCGCCGGGGGCGTGCATCAGGATGACGGGGCAAGCGGCGCTGGCGACCACTTCGATGCTCCGAGGGTCGTAGCGCAAGGCCGAGACGTCGTTCGCCATGTGCGCGCCTGCCGCAAGCCCTGCGGCCAGCACGCCTGCGCGGCGGGTATCGAGGCTGATCGCCGCGCCCATGCTGGCGCAATATTCGACGGCGGGGACGACGCGGCGAATTTCCTCGTCCTCAAAAGTCGCGGCAGCGCCGGGGCGAGTGCTCTCTCCGCCGATGTCGATGATCGCCGCGCCCGCCTCCAGCATGGCGGCGGCGTGCGCGCGGCCTGCGTCGATGGCGTCATGCTGGCCGCCGTCAGAGAAGCTGTCGGGGGTGACGTTGAGGATGCCCATGATTTGGGGCTGATCCAGCCGGATGGTGCGACTGCCGAGCTGGAGCGGCGCGTGGGCTTTGGTGAGGTTGTCCCATTGCGCCACCGCGTCCTGCGCCAGCGGGCCTGACAGCCGCGCCAGCGCCGCCTCGATCACCTTGGGCGTGCCGACAATCCGCTCGGCCACTGCCCCGCCGTCACGCAGCACCAGCGCGAACTCGCGCGCATAGGCCATCGAACCGGCGAGCCGCACCGCCTCGCCCTCCACAGCCTGCGGGCCGGGCACGAGCGTAAGCGGATGGAGATAGGCTGTAGCGGTCATGCCAAGTCGTGATTCCCCGCGCAGGCGGGGACCTCCCGCAACCTGGCGCTCTACCGAATAAGGTCCCCGTCTTCACGGGGACTCACGCAAAAATCAATCCTCCGCCGCTAGCAGGTAGAGCTGCCGCGCAGCATCGATCGGCTGGACATCCCCGGCGGTCTCATAATGCCAGAACGACCAGCCATTGCAGCTTGGTGCGCCTTGCAAGTCCTTGCCCAACCCGTGGATCGAGCCGGTCTGGCCGCCGCATTCCAGCGAGCCATCGGTACGAACGGTCGCGATCCAGCGGCGCTTCTTGTCGAATACCTGCGTGCCGGGCGGGATCAGTCCGGCTTCGACCACCGCGCCGAACGCCACCTTGGGCGCCGAGCGGGCGGATTGCATCGTGGTGAGCGCGCTTTCATCCAGCGGCAGTTCCTTTTCGATCCGCTTCATCGCGACTTCGCGATAGAACGCCTCCCGCTCGCAGCCGATCCATTCGCGGCCCAGCCGCTTGGCGACCGCGCCGGTGGTGCCGGTGCCGAAGAAGGGATCGAGCACCACGTCGCCCTTCTCGGTCGTGGCCAGCAGCACGCGGTAAAGCAGCGCTTCGGGCTTCTGCGTGGGGTGCGCCTTCTTGCCATTTTCCTTGAGCCGCTCCCCGCCGGCACAGATCGGCATGACCCAGTCAGAGCGCATCTGAAGCTCGTCATTCAAGGTCTTCATCGCGCGGTAATTGAAGTGGTAGCGCGCCTTTTCGCCCATGCTCGCCCAGATCAGCGTCTCGTGGGCATTGGTGAAGCGGGTGCCGCGGAAATTGGGCATCGGGTTGGTCTTGCGCCAGACGATGTCGTTGAGGATCCAGAAGCCGAGATCCTGCAAGATCGAGCCGACGCGGAAGATGTTGTGGTAGCTGCCGATCACCCACAGCCCACCATCGGGCTTGAGCACGCGGCGCGCTTCGGTCAGCCATTCGCGGGTGAATTTGTCGTACACCGCCATGCTGGCGAACTGGTCCCAGTGATCGGTCACCGCATCGACATGGCTGCCATCGGGCCGGTTGAGATCGCCGCCCAATTGCAGGTTGTAGGGCGGATCGGCGAAGACGAGATCGACGCTGTTGGTGGGCAGCGAGCGCATCGCGGCGATGCAATCACCCGGCAGGATCCGGCCCAGCGGCAAATCGCGGGCACGGGCCGTTTCTGGCGCTTTTACAACGCTTTTCGCCCGTATTTTCACCTGCTCTGTCACACTCACCGGTCTGGCCCCGCTTCTTATGCTGTCAACTTATCCACAGGCATGAGTCTTTGAAGAGTCCGCGTCAAGCGACTAATTTTGTGCAGATTATGGTTGACAGGGGGTTAAGGCCCCACCCGTTGCGCGGAACGAAGCGAGACCGCCACAAGATGTTGAGTCCGGCGCCAGCGACGAGACTCCAGATGCAGGGGTGTGGCGGGGAGGACTCACAACGAAGGCTATCGGTGCGGAGAAGATTTGCTTGCCCCTGCCTTCGGCCCCACCATTAACCTCTCCGTCGCCCCGTGCTCGACACGGGGCGACGAAGTTTAGGACTGCAGGATCAAATCAGCGACAACTGTGCCACCGGCGCAAAGCTGCGGCGGTGGAGCGGGGTCGCGCCGTGCACCCGCAGCGCTTCCATGTGCTCCGCCGTGCCATAGCCCTTGTTGCGCTCCCACCCGTAATGCGGGTGCACAGCGGCGGCTTCCTGCATCATGCGGTCGCGCCATTCCTTGGCGATGATCGAGGCCGCCGAGATGCACGGCTCGATCCCGTCCCCGCCGACAATCGCGTGGGCGGGCCAGCGCCAGTCGGCGCAGCGGCCGTGGGGGGTCATGTTGCCGTCGATCAGCACGTCGCTCGGTTCCGCGCCAAGGGCCGCGGTGAGGCTGCCAACCGCACGGGTCATCGCCAGCATGGTCGCCATGAAGATGTTGACCCGGTCGATCTCCTCCGGCTCGACCACCGCGACCGCCCAACCGCAGCTCTCCCGGATCGCCGTATCGAGCACCGCACGGCGCTTTGCCGAAAGGCGCTTGGAATCGTCGAGCCCCGCAGGTATCGCCTCCGCCAGAACCACCGCCGCGGCCACCACCGGCCCGGCCAGCGGTCCGCGGCCAGCCTCGTCAACGCCCACGACGATCGCCTCGCCTGCGTGCCTGAAACCCGGAGTGACCCCTAGCATGATCCGTTCTGCCCGTCTGTTCGCTGCTCTTTCCGTCTCCACGCTGGCGCTGGCAAGCTGCGCGAATGCCGAAAGTGGGGAAACCGCCCCGCCCGCCGCCGCTTCGGCGCAGCCCTTTGCGGTCACGGAGGTCGCCACCTTCGAAGAACCCTGGGCGATCGCCTTCGCGCCCGGCACCGCGACGCTGTTCGTGACGGAAAAGGCCGGGACGCTCAAGTTCATCGACACCGCGAGCGGCCAGATCGGCACGGTGAGCGGGGTTCCGACCGTTGATTACGGCGGTCAGGGCGGATTGGGCGATGTCGCCTTCCTGCCTGCCGAGGCGTCGGACAGTCTGGGCAATCGCACAATCTATCTGAGCTGGGCCGAAGCGGGCGAAGCCGACACGCGCGGCGCGGTCGTCGGCAAGGGAACACTGGTCTGCTCCGCCGCAACCACCTGCGCCATCGAAGGCCTGTCGGTGATCTGGCGGCAGACGCCCAAGGTGACGGGACGCGGGCACTACTCGCACCGCCTGTCCGTCTCGCCCGATGGCAAATACCTGTTCGTCGCCAGCGGTGAGCGCCAGAAGATGCAGCCGGCACAGGACACCAGCAACACGCTCGGCACGATCGTCCGCCTCAACCTTGATGGCACGCCTGCGGCTGGCAATCCCATGGCCGACAAGGGCGGTGTCACGGCGGAAATCTGGTCCTACGGCCACCGCAACATTCTCGGCATGGACTGGGATGCGGAGGGCCGCTTGTGGGAAGTCGAGCATGGCCCGGCCGGCGGTGACGAGCTGAACCTGGTGAAGCCCGCCGCCAATTACGGCTGGCCGATCCGCTCCAATGGCGAACATTACAACGGCGACCCGATCCCCGATCACACCGCCGATGATGGCTTTGCCCAGCCCGCGACCAGCTGGAACCCGGTGATCGCGCCGGGCGATATGCTGATCTACACCGGCGACATGTTCGCCGCCTGGAAGGGCCATGCGCTGATGGCAGGCCTCGCCTCGCAGGCCATCGTCGATGTCGCGATCGAAGGCGAAGCCGCCCGCGAAGTCACCCGGCACGAATTCGACGCGCGCCTGCGCTCGATCGCGCAGGGGCCGGACGGCGCGCTGTGGGTGGCACAGGATGGCAAGGGCGCCAAGCTGCTGAAGCTCACCGCCCGCTGATGGCTGCCGCAACCGCGACCCTGATCCCGCTCGAAGCGGTCGATCCCGCCATGATCGAGGAGGTGCTGGACCGCGCCTTCGGGCCGGATCGCCATGCCCGCACCGCTTACCGCATCCGCGAAGGGATGGCGTGGCTTCCAGGCCTCAGCCTCGCCGCGTTGGACGAGAATGACATGCTGGTCGCCACCATCCAGTGTTGGCCGATTGGCTTGCAGACCAAGCAGGGTCAGGTGCCGCTGGTAATGGTGGGGCCGGTCGCCGTGGTGCCCGAACGACAGGGCGAAGGCTTCGGCGTTGGCCTGATGAGCGCGATGATCGCCGAAGATGCGCGGCTGGCCGCCCAAGGTGGCCGCGCGCTTCCCCAGGTGCTGATCGGGGACAAGGAATATTACGGCCGTTGGGGCTTTTCCGCAGCGCTGACGGGGGGGTGGCGCTGCCCCGGCCCCTATGAACAGCACCGCTTGCTGGCGCGCGGCCACGGACTTGCCGCCATGCCGGCCGAGGGGATGCTGGGGCCTTGGGAGGGGTAAGGTAAGGTAACCCCTTCACCTTCCTCCCCGCTTCTGCCATCCGTCACCCCATGCCCTACGAACCGCCCCCCTACCTCGCCAGCCTGACTTTGGCCGAAATCGCCGCGCTGGTTGCGGATCGCAAGCTGCCGCCGGTCGAAGGCTGGGCACCCAAGGTGATCGGCGAAAGCCACATGGTGATCGCCGCCGATGGCACCTGGTTCCACGAAGGCGGCGAGATCCGGCGCGAGGCGATGGTGCGGGCCTTTGCGGGCCTGCTGACCCGCGATGCGGAGGGGCATCACTGGCTCGTCACCCCGTTCGAGAAGCTCGCCATCGAAGTCGAGGATGCTGCCTTCATCGCCACCGATTGCGTGCGGGCAGACGGCGCGCTGGCGTTCCGGCTCAACACCGATGACATCGTGATCGCCGGGCCGGATCATGCCTTGCGCGCGGCGGGGACGGCGGAGGAGCCCGCGCTCTATCTCCACGTCCGGCGCGGGTGCGAGGCGCGGCTCAACCGCTCGACCTGGGCGCAGCTCGCTGGGATCGCCGTGGCCGAAGGGGCGCAGGACAATGGCTGGCAGGTCACCAGCCAGGGCGCGACCTTCTCCTTGCTGCCATGAGCCTTTACGAGCCGCTCGCCCGGGCCTTCGCGGCAGGCCATGCGCGCGACATCCCCGACCTGCTCAGCGATGCCCATTTCGCCCGCGATGGCCGCGCTACGCCTGCGGCGGTGCTGATCGCGATCACCGATGTGCCGCATGATCCGCAGGTGATCCTCACCCAGCGCCCACGGGCGATGCGTGACCACCCCGGGCAGGTCGCCTTTCCCGGCGGCAAGATCGATCCGGGTGAGGACGCCGTCAAGGCCGCCCTGCGCGAGGCCGAGGAGGAGCTTGCGCTCCCGCGCGAGGCAGTGCGGGTGATCGGCACCAGCGACATCTACCACACCGGCACCGGCTTTCTGGTGACGCCGGTGGTGGGCCTCGTCCCGCCCGGCCTCGCCCTCATCCCCAGCCCGACCGAGGTCGAAGCGTGGTTCGAAGCGCCCCTCGCGATGCTGCTCGACCCTGCCAGCTGGACCGCGAACGAGGTGTTCTGGCGCGGGGCCAACCGGCGCTATCTCGAACTGGAGTGGCAGGGTTTTCGCATCTGGGGCGTCACCGCGGCGATCATCGCCAACCTGTCGCGGCGGATCACGCTGGAGGCTTTGCGCGATGCTGCGTGACCTGACCGAGGCCGATTGGACCCGCCGCGCCGGGCTGGCCGCGCTGACCGCAGCGCTGGGGGCCGAGAACATCCGCTGGGTCGGCGGCGCTGTGCGCGACGGCTTGCTGGGCGTGCCCGTCCACGATGTCGACTGCGCCACCCTGCTGCTCCCGGAAGAGGTGATCGCCGCCTGCAAGCGCGCAGGCCTGCGCACCGTGCCGACCGGGATCGACCACGGCACCGTCACCGTGATCCTCAAGGACGGTCCCGTCGAGGTCACCACCCTGCGCCACGATGTCGCCACCGATGGGCGGCGCGCGACCATCGCCTTCGCCTCCGACTGGGCAGAGGACGCCGCGCGGCGCGATTTCACCATCAACGCGCTCTACGCCCATCCCGAAACGCTGGAGATCGCAGACTATTTCGGCGGGCTCGACGATCTGCGCGAAGGCCGCGTGCGCTTTATCGGCGATGCGCGCCAGCGGATTGCCGAGGATCACCTGCGGATCCTGCGCTACTACCGCTTCCAGACCCGCTTCGGTGCCGCGTTGGACGAGACGGCCGAAGATGCCTGCGCCGATCTCGCCCACACGCTGAAAGGTCTCAGCCGGGAACGGATCGCGGCGGAATTGCTCAACCTGCTGGCCCTGCCCGATCCGCACGCCACCATCGCCCGGATGCGCCAGCGCGGCGTTCTCGGCGTCATTCTGCCCGAGGCCTGCCCACCCCAGGTCGCGCTGCTGGCAAAAGTGATCGCTGCCGAAGCCGCGCAAGGCATCGCTGCCGATCCGGTGCGGCGATTGGCCGCGCTGCTGCCGCCCTCCCCCGAGATTGCCGAGACCGTTGCCGCCCGCCTGCGCCTCTCCAAAGCGCAACGCACCCGGCTCGTCAGCGCCGCCGAGCGCGGGGCGAGCGATGGGGAAGACCCCAAGGCGCTCGCCTATCGCCTGAGCCTGCCGCTGGCGATCGACCGCTTGCTGTTGACAGGCGGCGACGTCCGGGTGCTCGATGGGTGGGCGGTGCCGGTCTTCCCGCTCAAGGGCGGTGCCATCGTGGCGCGCGGGATCACCGCCGGGCCGGAGGTTGCCAAACTGCTCCAGAAAATCGAAGCCCGCTGGGTGGCCGAGGGCTTTCCTTCGAGCGACCGGGTGAACCAGATGCTCGCCGAAGAACTGGGGACCAGCGCGTTCCGGTTTGATTAGAATGGGTTGATGCTGGGTCGGTTATGCAGCGATGCTGCGCGTTGATTCACACGAAGGCACGAAGGCACGAAGATGTTGTGCGACCTTAAGGTCTTGCGTGCACTCTTCGTGACTTCGTGGCTTCATGTGCAAAAATTCGCCGCAGGCGAAGCACGTCCGAAGTCTCAGCGTCCTAGCGCGACCTTCTGGATGTCGGCGCGCGAGCCCTAACTCAATCAAACCGGCCCGATTTCGGGAAGCCCTGTGGCGGCATCCGACCGGCGGCGCCGCGCGCCACCTTCCACATGCGGATTTCGGTTTCGGTGCGGGTGCGTTCGCCCGATCCGCCCATTTGCCAGCTGAGGCCATCGGCTAGCACAAAGGTGATCGCGTCCGACATGCCGCCATCGCGATACCGCTGCAACTGCACCCCCTGCCCGCGGGTCATCACGGGGAGCTCTTCCAGATTGAACACCACCAGCTTGCGATTATCCCCGACACAGGCGACGTGGTCGTGGTTTTCGGCAATCGGGCGGACCACCTGAAGCCTTGCACCGTCCTTGAGGTTCACCACCTGCCGACCCTTCCGGGTCTCGGCCAGCAGCTCGTTCATCTCCGCCACAAAGCCCTTGCCATGGCTGGAGGCGAGCAGCAGCCGTCCGCCCGGACGGTGCACCATCATCGCGCTGACACTGGCGTCGCTTTCCAGATCGACCATCGTGCGCACCGGCTCGCCAAAGCCGCGCGCGCCGGGCAGCTTGTCGCAGCCGAGCGTGTAGAACCGCCCGTCCGACGCCGCGAGCAGCAGCTTGTCGGTGGTCTGCGCATGGAGGATGAAGGCGAGGCCGTCGCCTTCCTTGTATTTGAACTCCTGATCCAGCGGCACATGGCCGCTCGCCGCGCGGATCCAGCCCTTCTGGCTGAGGATCACGGTGACAGGTGCTTTCTCGATCATCGCGTCCATGCTGAACACGGCGGTCGGCGCAGCCTCGGCAATCAGCGTGCGGCGCGCACCGATCGGCGTGTCCTCGGCATAGGTCTTGCGCAGGGCGCGCAGATCGCGCTTCAGCCGGGTGCGCTGCTTGGCTGGACTTTCGAGCAAGGCCTGCAATTCGGCCTCTTCCGCCAGCAGGTCATCCTGTTCCTTGCGCAGCTGCATTTCCTCCAGCTTGCGCAAGCTGCGCAGCCGCATGTTGAGGATCGCTTCGGCCTGCACATCGCTCAGCGCGAACTCGGCCATCAGCACCGGCTTGGGCTCATCCTCCGCGCGGATGATCGCGATCACCCGGTCAAGGTTGAGGTAGGCGATGATATAGCCGCGCACCAGTTCCAGCCGCCTGGCGATCTGCGCAAGCCGGTGGCGCGAGCGGCGCTGCAAGATGTCGATCTGCGCGAAGGTCCAGCTTTCGAGCAGCTCCTTCAACCCCATCACCATCGGGGTGCGGCCAAAACCGGGGCGCTCGTCGAGCACGTTCAGGTTGAGGCTGAACCGCGTTTCGAGGTCGGTCAGCTTGTAGAGGCTTTCCTTCAGCAGCTCGGGATCGACATTGCGGCTCTTGGGTACGATCACGATGCGGATCGCTTCGTCGCTTTCATCGCGCACGTCTTCGAGGATCGGCAGTTTGCGATCGGCAATCGCGGCGGCGATCTGTTCGATCAGCTTGCCTTTGGGCACCTGATAGGGGATTTCCGAGATGACCAGCTGCCACTGCCCGCCGCTCAGCCGTTCGATCCCGGCGGCGATGTCGTCCGGCTCCTTGGCCTCGGGCGCATGGAACAGGCCACGCAGGCGGAAGCTGCCGCGCCCCGTGCGATAGGCTTCGGCGATGGCGGCGGCGCTGTCGACCACCTGCCCGCCGGTGGCGAAATCGGGCCCGTGGAACAGCTCCATCAGCCGTTCATGGGTGACAGACGGGTTGTCGATCAGCTCCAGAGTGGCGTCGATGATCTCGGCGACATTGTGGCTGGGGATGCTCGTCGCCATGCCGACCGCGATCCCGCTGGCGCCATTGGCAAGCAGATTGGGGAACAGGCCGGGGAAGATGACCGGTTCCTGCTCCTCGTTGTTATAGGTCGGGATGAAGTCGACCGTGCCTTCATCCAGCCCCGCCATCAGCTCCATCGCGGTGCGGGTCAGGCGGCATTCGGTGTAGCGATCGGCAGCCGCGTTATCGCCGTCGATATTGCCGAAATTCCCCTGCCCCTCGATCAGCGGGTAGCGCAGCATGAACGGCTGCGCGAGGCGCACCAGCGCGTCATACAGCGCGAGATTGCCGTGGGGGTGGTACTTGCCCATCACATCGCCGACCACGCGGGCGCATTTCTTGAAGGCGCTGTCGGGCGTCACGCGCAGCTGGCGCATTCCCCACAACAGGCGGCGGTGCACTGGCTTCAACCCATCGCGCAGATCAGGCAGCGAACGGGCGGTGATCGTCGAGAGCGCATAGACCAGATAGCGCTCGGACAAGGCGGCATCGAAGGGGGCGTCGACGATGGCGTCGAAGCCGTCATCGGCTGGCTCGGTGGTGACGGGGTCGGTCATGCCCCCCGTCTAGCAATCCGCGAGCGGCGCCGGGAGAGGGGTTTCCACAGGGTTGCATTTCGCCAAAACAGGCCGCTTCCCAAGAATGTGGCGAAATTGCGGTTTAATTATGGCGAAAATAAGGCATCATTGCGGCGAGGCTGACGCGGGCGTTGCGAGTCGCGCCCCGCCGCTCCGCTTCACGAGGAGAGAGAAACATGCGTAAGCCCTTGATTCTTGCCGCCACCGCCACCCTCGCGCTTGCTGCGTGCAGCCGCGCCGATAATGATCCCGCCGCCAGCGAAGCCGCCGATATGGCCGTGAATGAGGCCATCGTGGCCGAAACCGCCCCTGCCGATGCTCCGCAGCCAACCCCTGCCCTGCCCCAGCTCGATGCCATCCCGGTCAACCTGCCGCAGCTGGCCTATGTCTATGATTTCCGCTGGCGCATGGCGGCAGACGCCATCGGCGGGCTCCAGCGCCGCCATGCGACCCTGTGCGAACAGCAGGGGCCCGCCGTCTGCCAGATCCTCGGCATGACCAAGACCGGCGAGCTTGAGGGCGAGGTTGCGGGCCAGCTCGAAATGGCGGTCGCCACCCGGCAGGCGCGGGCCTTTGGCGCACTGCTGGAGGATGAGGCGCTGGATGCAGGGGCCGAACAGGTCGCCGCCGAAATCGCCTCGGAAGAACTCTCCAAGCAACTGGTCGATACCGAAGCGCGGCTGGAAGCCCGCAAGCAATTGCGCGACCGGCTGCAACAGGTCTTGCGGACCCGCAAGGGCTCGGTGGAGGAACTGATCGAAGCCGAACGCAGCGTTGCCGCCGTAAACGAGGAGATCGATCAGGCGCGCAGCTGGCTCAAGGAGATGGAGGGCCGCGTCGCCTTCAGCCGGGTCACGGTGCATTATGAGACCGGCACGCCGGTGGCGCGCGATTTCCTCGGGCCGGTCAGCGGCGCGCTGGGATCGCTGGGGACGATTTTCGGCTGGATCGTCGCATTGCTGATCCTTGCCGCAGCGGTTGCCGTGCCCGCAGGCGGGGTGTGGTGGGCGAACCGCGCGATCCGCCGCCGCCTCGCCGCTCCTGCACCCGGCCCGCAATAGGCGCGCATCAACGGCCCACCGCGCGCTGCTCCCGCTTGGCCTTGGCCGGCGGAACATGGGGGCGCGCGGGTGGCTAGTCCGGTGATCACCAATCACAGGAGACCACAATGCAGCGCGTCCTCATCATCGCTACCGACGGTTTCGAACAATCCGAACTGATGGAGCCCAAGCGACTGCTCGAAGCGGCGGGGGCGGAAGTCACCGTGGGCAGCCTGCGGCCGGGCGAAATCCGCGGCTGGGACAAGGAAAACTGGGGCGAGAGCGTCGCCGTCGACCTGCTGGTCGGGAACGTCTCGGCCGAGGATTACGACGCGCTGCTGCTCCCCGGCGGGCAGATCAACCCCGATGTGCTGCGCACCCAACGCGCGGTGATCGAACTGATCCGCGAATTCGACGCAGCGGGCAAGCCGATAGCAGCGATCTGCCACGCGCCGTGGCTGCTGGCCGAAGCCGACCTGATCGAGGGGCGCACCGTCACCAGCTGGCCTTCGATCCGCACCGATCTGTCTAATGCAGGCGCCGCCGTGGTGGACGAAGCGGTGGTGGTCGACAGCAACCTCATCACCAGCCGCAAGCCGGACGATATCCCCGCCTTCACCGACGCGCTGATGGCTGCGCTGAACATGGAACCGGCCGAGGCCTAGGCTACATCCGGCGCGCGTCGCTGCTTGTAGGCGGCACGCTGACGGTCAATCCGTCCATCTCGTCCGTCAGCTCAATCTGGCACGACAGACGAGACGTGCGGCGCGCGCCAGCCGCGAAATCGAGCATGTCCTCCTCCTCCTCGGACGCGGGGGGGAGGCGGTCGAACCATTCGGCGGCAACAATCACATGGCAGGTTGAACACGCCATCTGCCCTTCACAGGTGCCTTCGAGCGGCAAGCCCGCCGCCTGGCCTGCGCGCAGCAGATTGTCGCCCGGTTCGGCCGTCACCGCCACCGGACGCCCGCGCGGATCAACGAAGGTGATGGTGATGCTCACAAGCCCTGCTCCCTGACGGCGGCGTTGATGATGGCGGCGGCGTCTGCAATATCCCGAAGACTTGTATAGCGCCCGAAACCAAGGCGGATAGAGGACTTTGCTTGCGGGTCGCTGAGGCCGATAGCGCGCAGCACATGGCTCGGCCGCCCCGACCCGCTGGCGCAGGCGCTCCCGGCGGAGAACATCACGCTGCGGCAATCGCTCATCAACCGGGCGACGTCGAGACCGTCCTTGCGGATGTTCAGATTGCCGTGCCAGCGATCCACCGCGCTGCCGTTCAATTCCCAGTCCGCAAATGCCTCTCGGGCCTTGTTCCACAAATGTTCCACGTGAAACATTTGCGCCGACAAGCCCTCCTCTGCGACCTGCGCCGCCGCACCGAATCCGGCGCACAGGGCAGGCGAGAGCGTGCCGGAACGCAGACCGGCCTCCTGCCCGCCACCAAGCAGCAACGGTGCGACAACCACTTGGTCACGCACCCACAACGCCCCGATGCCCTTGGGACCATGACACTTGTGCGCCGAGATCGCGATGAAATCGGCGGCGACCTCAACCGGCACCCGGCCATAGGCCTGCACCGCATCGACCAGCACCTTGGCTCCAACCTGCCGTGCAATGTCGACCACGGCGTTGAGCGGATTGCGCACGCCGATCTCGTTGTTGATCGCCATGACCGCGACAAGACCCGTCGATGACGTGACATGATCGGCCATTGCGCTGACATCGGCCCGGCCATCGGGCGTAACGGGCAGTACCGAAAAGCGCCGCCCCTGCGCCTCGACCACCCGCCGGCAATCGAGCACCGCGGCATGTTCGGTGGCGAAGGTGACGACATCGCCGGGGGTGCCCTGAATGACCGTGTTGATCGCTTCGGTCGCGCCCGACGTGAACACCACGCGCCCGCCACCCGGCAGAAGCGCCGCGATCCGTTCGCGCGCGGTTTCGACCGCGGCGGCAGCCATGCGGCCCATGCGGTGCGGAGAATGGGGGTTGCCGAAGGTGTCGCTCTCCGGCCCACCGAGCCACCTGAGCATGGCGTCTCGCGCTTCGGGCGCGAGCGGGGTGGTGGCCTGGTAGTCGAGGTAGATCATGGCCTGCTCCCCCCCGCCCCGGGCTTGACCCGGGGTCCCGCTTGGTGAGGGGATGGGAAAAGGCAGCGGGGTCCCGGGTCAAGCCCGGGACGGGGGTGGAGAGTCAACATAGCGCAGCCCAAGCCTCGCTGAACCGCTCCAGTTCCTCCGGCGTGGTGTTCCACCCGAGGCTCACCCGGATCGTGCGCGCGGCGACATCGTCGGGCACCCCGAAGGCATCAAGCACCCGGCTTTTCTTGAGCGTCCCCGAAGAACACGCGCTCCCTGCCGAGACGGCAAAGCCCATCGCGTCGAGGCGGATGAGAAGGGCCTGCGCGCTCAGCGTGGGGTGAGCGAGTGCGAAAATGTAATCCACCTGCTCGCCCCGCTCCAGTTGGTATGGCGACAGCGCCTCGGCGAAGGCGCGGCGTTCATTGGGCGAGGTTACCCAGCAGCCCGCCTCGAGCGCTGCCGCCATGCCCATAGCGCCGGGAAGATTCTCGGTGCCCTGACGATAGCCGCGCTCATGCCCGCCGACGGGTTCCAGCACTGAAAAGTCCTGTACCAGCAGCGCGCCCACGCCAATCGGCCCGCCGAACTTGTGGGCGCTGACGACGATCATGTCGGCCTCGGGCAGCGGGAGCTTGCCCGCGCTCTGGGCGCAGTCTGAAAGGAGCAACGCGCCGTCTTCGCGCATCGCGTCGGCGGTGTCTGCGATCCTGAGTATCGTGCCGGTTTCCGGGTTGACGTGCTGGACTGCGATGAGCGTGCCTTCGACCGGCGGCTCGCCGCCCGTGAAGAGTTCGGCATCCGCGGCCGCGCGGAACACCGCGTCATGCTCCACCGCGCTGACGATCCGGCGATCCACCTTCGCCCTGTTGAGCGCGATCCAAAGGGCCTCACTCGCCCCGCTCGTGAAAATCAGCTCCCCCTCCCAGCCCAGCGACCGCTTGATCCGCTCGCGGGCATCCTCCAGCGCGGCGCGGGCCTTGCGGCCCTCGGCGTGGGGGGACGAGGGGTTGGCCCACAGCGCAAAACCCTCCTCCATCGCCGCGCGCGCTTCGGGGCGCAGGGGTGAGGTGGCGGCGTGGTCGAGATAGATCCGCTCGGGGATGGCGGTGGTCCTCACAATAATTGCGGTTTTTGGCAGGGCCCCTATATAGGCCCGACAATTTCCCGCGCCACCCGGCGCTTGCGATCACTCAGTCAGGGTTCACCGATGCCGTCCGTCATCTTTCCCGGCCCCGAAGGCCGTCTTGAAGGCCGTTTCTCCCCGCCCCCGCGCCCGCGTGCGCCGGTGGCGATGATCCTGCACCCGCACCCCGAGGGCGGCGGCACGATGAACGACCGGATCGTGCAGCGGCTCTACAAGACCTTCGCGGACCGCGGCTTTGCCACGCTGCGCTTCAACTTCCGCGGCGTGGGCCGCTCGCAAGGGTCGTTCGATTCCGGCATCGGCGAGCTGTCGGATGCGGCGAGCGCGCTCGACTGGGTGCAGTCGATCCACCCCGAGGCGCAGAGCACCTGGATCGCGGGCTATTCCTTCGGCGCGCTGATCGGGATGCAATTGCTGATGCGTCGCCCCGAAGTGCGCGGCTTCATTTCGGTCGCGCCGCCTGCCAACATGTACGATTTCAGCTTCCTCGCCCCCTGCCCGGCGAGCGGCATCTTCGTGCAGGGCGCGGCCGATACCGTGGTGCAGCCCAATGCGGTGCAGAAGCTGGTCGACAAGCTGCGCACGCAGAAGCACATCACCATCCACCACGAGGAAATCCCCCGCGCCAACCACTTCTTCGAGAACGAGCTTGAGGAATTGATGAAGTCGGTGGACAATTATCTCGACTTCCGGCTTTCGCCCGATTGCCCGATCAAATAAGTCAGAGTGCCTTCCCCGCCCCGGACTTGATCCGGGGCCCCGCTCCCTTTGTGCCCACCGGAAGAAAGCTGGGTCCCGGGTCAAGCCCGGGACGGGGCGAAGCAATTCAATTTCTTCATCTTTCTCTACCAATTCAGTTGCAAAAATTACAGTCCTGAAAAACAACGCGAAAGTTCTTCGCCCCTCACAAAAAGCATAGTACTTTCGATCCCGAGCAGGGCCGGAGGGTTTGTGCTCGCAGCGTTGGTGTCATTCGCACTCCGGCCACTGCTCCCACGTTGATGGAGAGAGGAGCCCCCTTGCGATGAACTATGCTTCTGCCAATCGCCGTCCCAATCCTGCTGCCCTTGTTGGCGCGCTCGGCATTCCCGGTGCCTTTGGCGCCCTGCTGGTGGTGGGCCTTGCGGTGACGGTGGTGACCAAGCCTGCCGGACCCCGGATCAAGGGCGAGATCATCACCGAAACCATTCTTCCCCCGCCGCCGCCCACGCCCGACAAACCCCAGCCGGATCAGAAAACGACCTCTACCACCACGACGCCCATCCCGGACGCGCCGCGGCCTGCCGAACTGCCGAGCGACATCACTCTTGGCACTACCGTGTTTGACTTTCCCGTCACCGGCACACCGGCGGGAACCGGCACGGGCGAGATCGGCTTTCCCATCCCCGGCCCCAGCGCAGCGCCCTTCGATCCCGTCGGTGCGCGCCCGCGCGGCAATCCGGGCAAGTGGGTGACGAACAACGACTACCGCTCGCGCTGGATCATGGAGGAGATGGCCGGCACCGCGCGCTTCACCCTCGCGATTGACGCCAGTGGCAAGGTGACCGGCTGCACCGTCACCCGCTCGACCGGGCACGCCCCGCTCGATGCGGCGACCTGCGACCTTGTGACCAAGCGCGCCCGGTTCGAAGCCGCGCGCGACGGCAATGGCAAGCCGGTCGCGGGCAGCTATACCGGCACGATCACCTGGCGAATCCCCGAGTAAGCCGACGAGGCCCGCCGGGGAGGGTTCCCCCTAGCCTTCTCCGGCGGCCTTCAGTTGCTCGATCGGGGCCTCACCCCCACCGGTCGGGATCGTCCAGATCAGCACGTTGATCACCGCGATCACGGCGAGCAGCACCATCAGAGCCGGGTTTTTCACCTCGCCCGTCCGTCGCCACAGGGCGAAGGCCCCCGCAACCAGCGCGAGCGCGGCCAGCATCACGATGGAAAGCACAATGTCGGTCATGCCGCGCTCCTAACCCGCCTTGGCGGCCCGGCGCAATTGACTTGGGGTGCCGGCCCCGCCAAACCTTGGGACATGAGAGAGAGATTTGCCCAATTCACCCGCCGCCGGACGCTTGCTGCGCTGGGCGGTGTTTCCACCTTGGCCCTGCTCCCTGCCGCCGTCCGCGCGGCAAGCGATGCACCGCCCGCCGGCGGCCCGATTGCCGGGCTCGACCCCGATGCCGCGCTCGACCGGATCGCCTACCGGATGCTCGCCCATGAACCGGGCCGCGCGACCGGCGCGGGTGTCGACACTGGCGAATATGCCGCGTGGCGTTCCACCTTCGGCACGCCGGGCGAGGCGGGACGGCAGGCCTATGCCGCCAGCCTGAAAGAGATGGTCACCGAAGTGCGCGCCTACCCGAAGGATGGCCTCACCAGCGACCAGCAGATCGGGTTCGAAGTGGTCGAAACCGCCTTCTCCCGCGCCATCGAGGGCATGGCCATGCCCTACGGCGATGTCGCGGTCGGCAGCTGGCGCAATGCGCCCTACGTGGTGATCCAGAATGTCGGCGGCTATATCGACATGCCGCGCTTCTTCTCCTCGACCCAGCCGCTGGCGACGGCCGATGACGTCGGCCCCTATCTCGACCGGCTGATCGAAGTCCCTGCGATCCTCGATGGC
The DNA here is from genome assembly GCF_046452395.1 of Erythrobacter sp. W302b. Taxonomy (NCBI): domain Bacteria; kingdom Pseudomonadati; phylum Pseudomonadota; class Alphaproteobacteria; order Sphingomonadales; family Erythrobacteraceae; genus Erythrobacter; species Erythrobacter sp. W302b. The sequence continues at coordinate 1,815,594 of NZ_JBKFDH010000001.1, forward strand.
GAGCGGGAGCGGATCACCGCCGCCCGCGCAATGGGCGTCGTTCCACCCGCCTTTCTGCTGGACAAGGCGATTGCCCAGATGGAAGCGAGCATTGCGGGCGCGACCGAGGCCTATGCCGGGCCGCTCGAAGGCTCCGAACTGTCGGAAGCCAAAGGCGCCGCCGCCCAGGCCGCCCGCATTGCCAAGCGCGGGATCGTCCCTGCCCTCGAACGCCAGCTTGCCGAACTCAAGACCCAGCGCGCTTCCGCCAAGGATTCCGCCGGGGTCTGGGCGCAGCCGATGGGCGAGGAATATTACGCCTGGGCCTTGGGCGCATCGACCACCACCAATCTCAAGCCTGACGAAATCCACCGTCAGGGCCTCGCCGAGCTTGACGAACTTCACGGCAAGATGGACCCGATCCTCAAAAAGATCGGCTATTCCAAGGGCAGTGTGGGCGAACGGATGCGGGCGCTGGCCGATGATCCGCGTTACCAGTTTGCCGAGGGCGATCCGGGCCGCAAGGAAATCTTCGCCTTCATCGAGGAACGCCTTCAGTGGATCAAGGCGCAGATGCCGCGCGCCTTCACGCAGGTGGTCAACCCGCGCATGGAGGTGGTGCGTCTGCCGCTCTCCGAAGAGCCCGGCGCGCCCGGTGCCTACGGCGGAGCGGGCAGCAAGGACGGCAGCATTCCCGGGCGGTTCTGGATCAACCTCAGAACCACGGATTTGCACCGCCGCTATGACCTCGCGGACCTCACCTTCCACGAGGCGATTCCGGGCCACGTGTGGGAAGGCGAGTTTTCCAACCGCCTGCCGCTGATCCGCTCGATCCTCGCCTTCAACGCCTTTTCCGAAGGCTGGGCGCTCTATGCCGAGCAGCTGGCGGATGAGCTCGGCGCCTACAAGGGCTTCGAGGTCGGGCGGCTGGGCTTCCTGCAATCCCTCGCCTTCCGCGCCTGCCGGCTGGTGGTCGATACCGGGCTGCATTCCAAGCAATGGACCCGCGAACAGGGCCGCGCCTTCTTTGTCGAGCGCAATGGCTCCAAGGTCGAGGAAGTCGCCTCCGAGGTCGATCGCTATTGCAGCTGGCCGGGACAGGCCTGCGGCTACAAGATCGGCCACAGCCAGATCCTGCGCCAGCGCGAACGCGCCAAGGCGGAGCTGGGCGGCAAATACGACATGCGCGAATTCAACACCGCGCTGGTGCTGGGCGGCAATGCCCCGCTGAGCGTGATGGCGAACACGGTCAGCCGCTACATCGCCGGGGCCAAGGGGTGATCCGAAGGACGAATTGCAATCCCCCTCCCTGACCCCATGTTGCAACGCTTGCATGGCAGGTAGGCGGACGGGCAGGAGGGACGCATGGAAACTTTGGGACAAGACCTTGAAACCATGCGCCGGGTGCCGCTCGCGCCTGCGCATGTCGATGCCATCTGCGCGATCGGGGGAGAGGTGTTCTACCCGGCCGGTACGATCGTCATGGATATTGGTGAGCCGATGGACCGGTTCATCTATGTCCTCGAAGGCGATATCGAGGTGGTCGATCCCTACACGGGCGAACGGATGCTGCCGTCCTCGCTCGGGCCGACGCAGTTTCTCGGCGAGATCGGGTTCCTCAACCGCGGCACCAACATCATGCGGATGCGTGCCTCGGTCGACACCCGCGTGATTGAGGCTCCGCGCGAAGCGATGCTCGAACTGATGAGCCGGGTGCCGGAGCTGTCCGACCACCTCATCACCGTGTTCGCGGCGCGGCGGCGCAAGCAATTCGAGGCGCGCAACGACACGATCAAGGTGATCGGCGCGGACCGCGATCCGAAGGTCCAGGCGGTCGAGCGCTTCCTGTCGCGCAACCGCATCCCGTTCCAGAGCTATGACATGGACGCGACCGACCGCGAAACCGCGTCGGTATGCAGTCTGATGGGGCACGAGCCAGGGGTGATCGTCGGCGCCGACACGCGGCTGGACGACCCCACCCCGCGCAAGATCGCGCAATATCTCGGCATGGATCTCGGCATCTGCACCGAACGAACCTACGAGCTGCTGATCGTCGGCGGCGGCCCGGCGGGCGTCGCGGCGGCGGTCTATGCGGGGAGCGAGGGGATTCCGGCGCTGGTGGTGGAGGATACCGCTGTCGGCGGGCAGGCAGGCACCTCGAGCCGGATCGAGAATTACATGGGCTTTCCCACCGGGATCAGCGGCACCGATCTGACCTGGCGCGGCCAGGTGCAGGCGATGAAGTTCGGCACCCGCTTCGTGATGCCGCGCCGGGTCGAGGCCCTGTCGCGGCGCGCGGACGGCGCGTTCTGCGCGACGCTGGACGATGGCGACGAACTCTGCGCCCGCGCGGTGCTGGTGGCGACCGGGGTGCAATATCGCCGCCTGCCGCTCGACAATCTCGAAGCGCTCGAAGGCGCGGGCATCTTCTACTCGGCGACCGAAATGGAAGCGCGCTTTTGCGGCAAGACCGAAGCCGTGGTGATCGGCGGCGGCAATTCGGCCGGGCAAGCCGCAATGTTCCTCAGTCGCGCGGCGAGCCATGTGCATCTGGTGGTGCGATCGGGCAGTCTGGCGGCATCAATGTCGAGCTACCTCTCGCAGCGGCTGGAGGCCGATCCGCGCGTCACCATCCACTACCACAGCGAAGTGACCGCGCTGCATGGCGAGAGCTGGCTCGAAGCGATCACGCTCAAGGCCCGGGACACCGAGCAGCGGATCGCCACCCGCGCGCTGTTCATCATGATCGGCGCCGCGCCCAATACCGATTGGCTGTCCGGCATGGCCGAAACCGACGACAAGGGGTTCGTGCTGACCGGCGCTGCGGCGGGGCAGGCGGACGACTACGCTACCACCGCAGCGGGCATCTTCGCAGTCGGTGATGTGCGGTCGAACTCGGTCAAGCGCGTGGCGAGCGCGGTGGGCGAAGGCTCGGTGGTGGTCAGCCGGATCTGGCAATATCTGGAGGACACGCGGGCGGCGGGCGGCTGACGCTGCGCGCATCCTTTCGTCGCAAGCCTCTGGTCAGATGCGGAAATCGGGGTAATCTCATGTCACTCGCGGGGCAATCACAGGCGCTGCGAACACGGGGGGCTTGCCATGATGACCGCGTTTATTCGCATTCTTGCCGCCACGCTTGCCTTGCTGGCGAGCCTGCCCGCGCGGGCGGAATGGTATGAGGCGTCGAGCGACCACTTCGTCATCTATGCCGACGACAAGGAAGCCGACATCCGCAAGTTCGCCGAGAACCTGGAGCGCTATCACAGCGCGATGGCCTTTGTGCTCAAGTCCAAGATCGAAAAGCCGAGCCCATCAAACCGGGTGACGATCTATGTGGTCGGCGGAGAGCGCGATATGCGCGCGCTGACGGGGGGCAGTCGAACGATCGGCGGGTTCTATATTCCGCGGGCGGGCGGCAGCCGCGCCTTTGTGCAGGATATCCGCAACACCAAGGGCTATCCACATTTCTCGACCATTGTGCTGCTGCATGAATATGCCCACCACTTCCTGATCTCGTCATCCAGCTTTGCCCAGCCGCGTTGGTTGAGTGAGGGGTCGGCAGAATTCTTCGCGGCGGCGGGCTTCAATTCGGACGGGAGCCTGTTGATCGGACGCCCGGCGCAGCATCGGGGGGGCGAATTGGTGTTTGCCGACCCTGTCCATGTGCGCGAGCTGCTCGATCCGGCGCTGTACGAAAAGCAGCGCGGCAAGGGCTATGACGCCTTCTACGGCAAAAGCTGGCTGCTGTATCACTACCTCACCTTTTCGGACGAACGGCGTGGGCAGTTGAGCAAATATCTTGTCAGCCTTTACAATGGCACGCCGCAGCTTGAAGCAGGCGAAGAAGCATTCGGCGATCTTGACGTGCTGGAACGCGAACTTGCGACCTATCTGCGCTCGCGCCGGATGCTGACCTTTGTGCTGACGCCGAACCAGCTCAGCACAGGCAACCCGATCACCTTGCGTAAACTGCCCTTGGGAGAGGCCGCCATCGTCCCCGTCATGATCCGCTCACAACGCGGGGTGAACGATGAACAGGCAGCCGAACTGCTAGTCGAAGCGCGTGCGATCGCTGCACGGTATCCTGAAGATGCAGGCGTACTCGCTGCGCTGGCCGAGGCGGAGTATGACGCGGGCAATGATGCCGAAGCCATCGCTGCCGCCGATGCGGCGATCGCGCGCGATTCCTCGCGCACCAACGCCTATGTGCAGAAAGGCTATGCTTTGTTTCGGCAGGCTCAGGAAGCCGAAGATAAGCAAGCAGCCTATGAAGCAGCAATGAAGCCGTTCAAGGCCCTGAACGCGATCGAGAATGATCATCCGTTGCCGCTGATCTATCACTACCGCAGCTTCGTCGAACGCGGCGTCGAGCCAAGCGAGAACGCGCGCGCGGCGCTGGAATTTGCCGCATCGAAGCTGGCGCCCTTCGATCAGGGCTTGAAGCTCAATGCCGGGATGATGCTGATTGACGAGGGCAAGCATTCGATTGCGCGCGATTTCCTCGCGCCAGTGGCTGCCAATCCGCACGGCGGTGGCGCGGCCGAGCGGGCCAAGCTGCTGATGGCTCTGATCGCGAACAAAGCCGATGGCGAGACGGTGGACTTACGTAACCTGCCCGAGCCCGTGGAAACCCCCGACGTCTCTGCCGCCGGAAGTTGATCCATACGTCGAGCGCGAAAAGACGCTCTTCAGCTCTTTCCGCCGCCCAACAACCCCTTGGCCATGTCCATGATGTCGTCGACCGGGTTGCCGTCGCCATCGCGGTCGATGATCGACGCGAAGTTGGTGAGCGAGCCTTCGCCGCCGATTGCAGCGACGATCTGATTGAGGATGTCGGGGCTGAGGCCGGTCTTTTCCGCCGCCAGCGTCACCGTGTCGCCATCGAGCTGATGGGTCTTGCCGAGCGCCGCGATTGCCTGTTCGGCCATCGCCGGGTCGATCCCGATCTTGGCCGCGAGGTTCACCACATCGTCCGGCGCACCGCCGATGTTCTTCAGAATGCCGTCGAGAATACTCATGTCGTTGTCCTCCGAGTCGCACCGGTAGCGAGTGTGGGCCAACTGCGCGGCGATTCAATGAAAAAGCCCCGCTCCGATCTTGCGCCGGGCGGGGCTCTCCCTCTCCAACGGGGACTGACGGTCAGGCGGCGACGGGTGCCGGAGCGGCTTGCAGCACGCCTTCATCGACATGGGCTTCGAACTGCGCGAAGTTGTCGATGAACAGCTGCACCAGCTTCTTGGCGGTCGCATCGTATTCGGCGGCGTCAGCCCAGGTGCTGCGCGGATCGAGGATGGTCTGATCGATCCCGGCTGCGGCCAGCACCGGCACGTGCACCGGGACGTCGAAGCCGAAATTGGGGTCCTTGCGGAACTCGACATTGTCCATGTCGCCATCGAGCACGGCGTTGAGCAGCGCGCGGGTCGCCTTGATCGGCATACGCGAGCCGGTGCCGTACTTGCCACCGGTCCAGCCGGTGTTGACGAGCCAGCACTGCACATTGCCCTTGGCGATCCGTTCCTTGAGGAGGTTGCCATAGACGCTCGGGTGACGCGGCATGAAGGCCGCGCCGAAGCAGGTGGAGAAGGTCGCTTCCGGCTCGGTCACGCCGATTTCGGTGCCCGCGACCTTGGCGGTGTAGCCGCTGAGGAAATAGTACATCGCCTGATCCGCAGTCAGCCGCGCGATCGGGGGCAGCACGCCGAAGGCATCGGCGGTGAGCATGATCACGTTCGACGGCGCCGGGCCGAGGTTCTTCTCGGACGTGTTCGGGATGAACTCGATGGGGTAGGCGCCGCGCGTGTTCTCGGTCTTCGACGAATCCGTGAAGTCCAAGTCGCGCGTGTCTTCATACATCGCCACGTTTTCGAGGATCGTGCCGAACATCTTGGTGGTGGCATAGATCTCCGGCTCGCCCTCGGCCGAGAGGTTGATCATCTTGGCGTAGCAGCCGCCTTCGAAGTTGAAGACCGCGGTGTCCGACCAGCCATGCTCGTCATCGCCGATCAGCGTGCGGCTGGCGTCAGCCGAAAGCGTGGTCTTGCCGGTGCCCGAGAGGCCGAAGAAGATCGCGCTCTTGCCGTCAGCGCCGATGTTGGCCGAGCAGTGCATCGGCATCACGCCCTGAGCGGGCAGGAGGTAGTTGAGCAGGCCGAACACGCCCTTCTTCATCTCGCCCGAATATTCGGTGTTGCCGATCAGGATCAGCTTCTCGGTGAAGCTCACCGCGATCACCGTGTCGCTGCGGCAGCCGTGGCGTTCGGGATCGGCCTTGAAGCTGGGCAGGTTGATGATGGTGTATTCGGGGACGAAGCTCGCCAGTTCGTCCGCCGTCGGGCGCACCAGCAGAGTGCGGATGAACAGGTTGTGCCACGCCAGCTGGTTGATGACGCGCACGTTCACGCGGTATTCGGGCTGCGAGCCGCCGAACAGATCGGCGACATAGAGTTCGCTCTGGCCTTCCAGCTCCTTGAGGAAATCGGCCTTCAGCGCGGCGAAATGCGCCTCGCTCATCGGCTGGTTGATCGTGCCCCAGTTGATGCTGTTCTCGGTTTCGGCATCGCGGACGATATACTTGTCCTTGACGCTGCGCCCGGTGAAGCGCCCGGTGTCAACCAGCAACGCGCCATGCTTGGTCAGCTTGCCTTCACCCTTCTTGAGCGCGTGCTCGACCAGAGCGGCGGTGCCGAGGTTGGCGTGGAGTGTGGCACCAGTGTGGAGATTCTGGGCGGCCAACGGGGTTGCGAGCGAGGTCAACATACGTCTCCTGGGCAGGACAGCAGCAAGGTCGTGTTCGGCAGGTGACGGACCGGCTGATCCCAGCGAATCCCCGCACCTGTTCGTCACGTCCGTAGCACCTGCCCCTTAGCATCAGCGCATACGTATGCAACTACGGGCGGAGTTTCCTGTCAGCAGCCGTTCGATCCCTGATCCGATGCCTTAGTTGGCACGCCTCGTGGCGTCAAACGCGCTGCGCCATAGCAAATTTGGGGAGCGGCCAAATGCAGCTTTCCCGCCCGTATGTTACCACCGCCCCGCGCCAGCATTGCGATTGGTGCCGCTTGGCGCTACCCCTTGCGCCATGCAATCGCAGGGGCAAAGAGGATAGACGCCATGTCCGACAGCACCACCGAACAGCCCCCCTTGGCCGCCGCCACCGACCCTGTCAGCGCGGATACCCGCAAGCTCCAGATCGCGCTGGTCGATGATGATCGCAACATCCTCACCACGGTTTCGATTGCCTTGCAGGCCGAAGGCTTTGCCACGCGGCTCTATTCGGACGGCGAGACCGCGTTGAAGGCGCTGCTCGACAATCCGCCGGACTTGGCCGTGTTCGATATCAAGATGCCCAAGATGGACGGCATGGAGCTGCTGCGCCGCCTGCGCGCGCATTCACCGCTGCCGGTGATTTTCCTCACCAGCAAGGATGATGAAAGCGACGAGGAAGCCGGGCTGGAATTGGGCGCGGATGATTACATCGCCAAGCCGTTCAGCCTGCGCCTCCTGATCGCCCGCATCCGGGCGATTCTGCGCCGGGCCGAGCCGCTGGCGGCTGGAGCCCACCCCGCCGCCTCGCCCGAGCCTGCGCCCGCGACCCTCACCCGTGGGCGCCTGTTCATGGACCCGGCGCGCCATCAGGTGATGTGGGATGGCGAGACCGTCAGCCTCACCGTCACCGAATTCCTGATCCTCGAAGCGCTCGCGATCCGTCCCGGCGTGATCAAAAGCCGCAACCAGTTGATGGACGCGGCCTATCCCGATGACGTCTTCGTCGATGATCGCACGGTCGACAGTCATATCAAGCGGATGCGGCGCAAGTTCCGGCTGGTCGATCCCACCTTCGATGGCATCGAAACGCTCTACGGCGCGGGCTACAGCTTCACTGATGGCTAAAGGCACCAGCGGCGAGCAGCTGACCGCCACCGGGCGGTTCGCGCTGACGGGCCGCATTCTGGCGGTCAACATCCTGCCGCTGCTGATCATGGGCGGCGGGCTGCTATATCTCGACTCGTACCGCACGCAGCTGATCAACGAGCGCTTCAAGCTCGCCCGCATCGAAGCGCAGATCACGGCCGAGGCACTGGCCGGGGCGACCCGTGAGCGGCAGGAGGCGCTGCTGGTGCAGATCGGCAAGGAGCAGCGGATGCGGCTGCGGATGTTCGATGCCAAAGGCGCGCTGACCGCCGACAGCTTCACCCTGGCCGAACCGTCCTTCCGGTTCAACGACATCAGCGATGACGATTGGGAGCAGCGCTTCTCCCGCTGGCTCGACCGCACGGTCGACACCATTGTCAGCGCCGAGGCCGTGCAGGACTATGTCGAGCCCGAAGCGCAGGAGGCGGACGCCTGGCCCGAACTCGCCCGCGCGCGCGAATTGGGCCTGAGCCAGGTGCGGCTCTATGATTGGCGCGACGGCACGCCCGTGATCACCGCCGCCGTGCCGGTCGGTCTGCAAGGCGCGACACTGCTGACGGTGCGCAATGCGGTCGACATCACCGAAAGCGTGCGCGCCGCCCGCACCACGCTGGGCTTTGCGATGGTGCTGCTGCTGGCGGCCTCTGCGCTGCTCTCGCTGTTTCTGGCGCGCACCATCGTCACGCCCCTGCGGCTGCTGGCGCGTGCAGCAGTGCGGGTGAAGCAGGGTCGCGACCGCGAGGTGGAAGTGCCGCGCCTGCCCCAACGCAGCGACGAGATCGGACTGCTCGCCCGCGCGGTTTCGGACATGACGGGCGCGCTCAGGCAGCGAATCGACGCGGTCGACAGCTTCGCGGCCGACGTGGCGCATGAGATCAAGAACCCGCTCGCCTCCCTGCGCAGTGCGATCGACACGCTGCCGCGCGTGGAAGACCCGGAACTGCGTTCCGAACTGATCCAGATCGCCACCCATGACGTGCGCCGGATCGACCGCCTCGTGACCGAAATCGCCGCTGCCAGCCGGGTCGATGCCGAGATCAGCCGCGCGACTCTGGAACGGGTCGATCTGGCGGAATTGTTCGCGAACCTGATCCGCAGCCGCGAAGATCGCGGGATGAACGGCGGGCGCCGAATCGTGCTCGACGCGGCACCCGGCAGCCACATCGTGATGGGCGTGCCGACCCAGCTGGAACGCGTGGCCGAAAACCTGATCGACAACGCGGTGTCCTTCTCGCCCCCGGACGGCGTGGTCAGCGTGTCGATCCGCCGGACCGGAGGCCAGAGCGTCACCGAGGTCTGCGACGAAGGCCCCGGCATCGCCGCCGACGCGCGCGAGGCGGTGTTCCGACGGTTCCATTCCGACCGGCCGGAAGGTGAAAGCTTCGGCAATCACTCCGGCCTCGGCCTCGCCATCGGCCGCGCGATTGCCGAGGCGCATGACGGCACACTCAGCGCCGACGCCCGCCCCGACGGTACGCCCGGCGCGTGCCTGCGGCTGCGTCTGCCCGCAGCATGAGCGGCGCTGTGATGCAGGCCAGCGCGGTGGCGATCGGGGGCCGCGCGCTGCTGATCGAAGGGCCACCGGGCAGCGGCAAGTCCAGCCTCGCGCTGGCGCTGGTGGATCGCGGCGCGGGGCTGATCGGCGATGATGGGGTGACGCTGACAGTCGAGAATGGCGCGTTGATCGCCAGCCCGCCCCCGCATATTGCCGGGCTTATGGAAGTGCGCGGCGTGGGCCTTGTCACCCTCCCCCTCGCCCCGCCCGCGCCGGTTGCGCTGATCCTCTCTCTTGGCGGCCCAACACCCGAGCGCCTTCCCGAAGCACCGCTCCCCCGGCGCGTCATCAACGGGGTCGCGGTGCCGGTACTCGCCTTCGATCCCGGCACCATTGCCCCCGCCCCGCGCGCCGAATGGGCGCTCGCCATGCATGGCCTCGACAGCAAACCCGCTTCCCTTTGCCGCCCAGACGCGCCAGATGACAGCGCATGAGCGAGCCTGACACCCCTCCTCCCCAGCGCCAACTGCTGCTGGTCACTGGCCTTGCCGGTGCGGGCAAATCGACCACGCTGGCGGTGCTGGAGGATCTCGGCTGGGAGACGATCGACAATTTCCCGGTGCGGATGCTCAAGCGTCTCGTCACCATGCCCGACGACGCGCGCGGCCCCCTTGCCATCGGGTTCGATTCGCGCACCCGCGGCTTTGTCCCGGGCGACATCATTGCCTTGGTCAAAGACCTCGCCGCCCGGCCCGATATCGCGCTGACCTTCCTGTTCCTTGACTGCGCCGGGGGCGAGCTTGAACGCCGCTTCAATGAAACCCGCCGCCGCCACCCGATGGCTGACGGACGCCCGGTGCAGGAAGGCATCGCCGCCGAGCGGGAATTGCTCGAACCCCTGCGCCGCTGGGCCGAGGTGATGATCGACACCACGGCGATGACGAGTAACGATCTGCAAACCCGCATCCGCGAGCTGTTCGATCCGGCCAGCGAGGAAGCAGGCGTCACCATCACCCTGTCGAGCTTCGGCTTCGCCCGCGGAATGCCGCCGCTGGCCGATCTGGTGTTCGACATGCGGTTTCTCGACAATCCGCACTGGGTGCCGGAGCTGCGCGAACAGACCGGGCAGGATGCCGCCGTGGGCGAGCATATCGCGCGCGACCCCGCCTTTGCCGAGGCGTTCGAGCGCATCCGCGATCTCTTGCTGATGCTGCTCCCGCGCTACGCCCGGCAGGGCAAACCCTATGTCCATATCGCCTTTGGCTGTACCGGCGGGAGACACAGATCGGTCTTCACCACCGAGCGCATGGCTCAGGCCTTGCGCGCCGCCGGGTTTTCGCCCACTGTCCGGCATCGCAATCTGGGCTCGCGAGCGGCCGATACCATTGAACGGGATCGGCGCTAGGACCCGGCACGGTAGAATCCGCCGCAATGCACCCCGCACGCATTGTCGGTTAAGGTAGAAACGCGTAAGGCAGCCCCCTTGGCGGGCAGTTAACGGACCCCTATTCACGCATGATCGGCTTGATCCTGGTAACCCATGGCCGCCTCGCGGACCAGTTTGTCGAGGCAATGGAGCACGTGGTCGGCCCGCAGGACGGGATCGTCACGGTCTGCATCGGCCCCAGTGACGATATGGAGCAGCGCCGCGCCGATATCGCGGACGCGATTGCTTCGGTCGACAATGGCAAGGGCGTCATCATCCTCACCGACCTGTTCGGCGGCACCCCGTCGAATCTGGCGATCTCGCTGCTCGATGCCGGGCATGTCGAGGTCATCGCGGGAATCAATCTGCCGATGCTGATCCGCCTGGCTGGTGCGCGCAAGGCGATGGATGTCTCCGCCGCGGTCCATGCCGCGCAGACCGCCGGGCGCAATTACATCACCATCGCCAGCGAATTGCTGGGGCAGGACACCGCCCCCGCGCGGGCCAAGGCCTGAAGGCGCGCTGCGTGGGGGAAGCACGGCAAAGCGTCACCATCGTCAACCGCCGGGGCCTGCACGCCCGGGCGAGTGCGAAGTTCGTCGGCGCGGTGGCGAACCTGCCCGATGGCGTGAAGGTCACCGTGAGCAAAGCCCCGCACAGCGCGGCGGGCGGATCGATCCTCGGGCTGATGATGCTCGGCGCGGCCAAGGGCGACACGGTTGAGGTCGCGGTCGAGGGGGACGGCGCGGACGCCGTGCTCGCCGATCTGATCGCGCTGATCGCCGACGGCTTCGGCGAGGATTAACGCGGAGATTCCGTTCGCCTCGAGCGCAGTCGGGAGGCGCTGGTGCGCTGGTGTCTCGACTTCGCTCGACACGAACGGCATAGGCCGAGGACCATGCGCAAGCACATCACCGGCTTTTCCAATCCGACCGTCAAATATCTGCGCTCGCTGCGCGACAAGAAGCATCGCAAGCGTTCCGGCCAGTTCCTGGTCGAAGGGCTGCGGCTGCTGGAGGACGCGCGCGCTTCGGGCCGGGTGCCGCAGACGCTGGTGATGGCCGAGGGGCGCGCACACGCGCTGCTCGTCCGGCTTGAGGCTGACGTCATGGCGGCGGGGGGCGAGGTGATCGAAACCACGCCTGACATCCTCTCCAAGATCACCGGCAAGGACAATGCCCAGAGCGTCGCGGGGGTGTTCGACGAATGGGACACGTCGCTGGCGACGCTGGACCGCGAAGCCGCGCCGATCTGGCTCGCCGCTCAGGCTTTGCGCGATCCGGGCAACCTCGGCACGATGCTGCGCACCTGCGACGCGGTGGGCGCGGGCGGGCTGATCCTGATCGATGACTGCGCCGACCCCTTCAGCGCCGAAGCCGTCCGCGCGAGCATGGGCGCGCTGTTCACCGTGGGGCTGGTGCAGGCGCGGTGGGACGAATTTCTGCCATGGCTGCGGGCGGGAGACAGCCAACTGGTCGCGGCGTCCTTGCGCGATGCTGTGCCCTATCGCGGGGCGCCTTATGCTGCACCGTGCTTCATTCTGGTCGGCAACGAATCGCAGGGGCTGCCGGAGGATTACGAGGCAGCCTGCGACCTGCGGGTGACGATGCCGATGAAGGGCCGCGCGGATTCGCTCAATGCGGCCGTGGCGGGCGCAGTGCTGGCTTACGAGGTGCTGGCGGCGCTGGAATAAGCGTTACAAAGGTGACACCGTGTCCGCTGGGCAATGCGCCAATTTTCGACATATTTCCCGATACTTGCACCCCGCCAACGCAAGCGGACGGACAGGGAAACGGGGCTTTGAAGCTCTGCCCGACACCGGTTTCGGGCGGCTGATGCGTGCGGACGATGGGAAAGAGCGGCCCGCATCATTGTCTGCCGCGCGGATGTAGGAAAGCCTTGCCTTACGCGTGGCCGATGCACCACGGATCGGGCTTCATGTCGACCGGCGGATCGGCAAGACCGGGCTGGGGAAAGCGCGCCTTGAAGGTGAAGCTCTGCGGGGTCGGGCCGTAGCGGTCGAGCATCCACAGGCGCGAAAGGCCCTCGTCGATACTCGGGCGGTGGCCTGCGGGCACCCACCACAGGGCCTGATAGGCGCCCTCGAAGCGGTGGAAATATTCGCGCCGCCGCGCCATTTCCGGCGTGTGACCCGAGCGGTAGACGAAGGCGAACAGGCTTTCCGCATCCTGCCACACCGACATGTTGACGAGCAGCAGCGGATCGGAGGCGACGTCGAAATCGGTGGCATTGCCGCTGTCGGACTGGAGCCGCCAGACGAACCCGGGCGAGGCATCGGCGATGGCGTTGATGCGCTCAAGCGCGTCGAAGAAGGGCTGGACGCGCGGATCACCCTCGGGCGCGAGCAGCTTGCCTATGTTGATCTGTGCCAGCTGCCAGCCGCTGTTCTGCCCGTCCATCCGACCTAATCCGCTACGTCGCGATTACCGCTTTCCGCATTCCTATCAGGCGCTTCGAGCGCTGCAACATCCTCCGCGTTGTAGCGCGGCGATGACTCAACAAGTGGCACCTCGTCGATTTCACCTTTGCCGATTTCGACGCCCTTTTCTGCAAGGCGTCGGCCAGAGGACAAGACATTCCGTTCAAAGCTACCAACGAAGCTGTTGTAGTTCTTAACAGCGGACTCAAGCCCACCGCCGACCCGCTTCAAGTGCTCCCCAGCCTTGCGAAGCCTATCGTACAAGTCCGCCCCTAATCTTCCAATTTCGGCAGCTTCTTTTGCCATCCGATCTTGCCGCCAAACCTGCGCGACTGTGCGCGCTATCGCGACAAGGTTGGTCGGCGTCGCCAGCAGCACCTTGTTGCGGAAAGCAAAATCCCACAATTCGGGATCATGTTCCAGCGCGGCGGCAACGAAGTGCTCACCCGGCACGAACATTACTACATAATCAGGCGCATCATCGAACTGGCTCTGGTAGCTCTTTGAACCGAGCGTCTGAACATGGCCGCGCATCGACTTGGCGTGGAGATCGAGATGGCGCTTGCGATCGGCATCATCGTCCGTTTCGAAGGCTGCCTGATAAGCGTTCAACGATACCTTCGAATCGATCACCAGCTTTTTCTGGCCCGGCACATTCACAATCGCATCGGGCCGCAGCCGCCCCTCGTCCGTGTCCATCGATTGCTCGAGATGGAAATCCGTATGTTCGGCCAGCCCACATTGTTCGAGCACGTTCTGCAACGCGCGCTCTCCCCATCGACCGCGCGCCTTAGGTCCGCTGGTCAAGGAATTGCCGAGCCGCTGCGCCTCGCGCCGGACCTGTTCCTGCCCTTCCCGCATCGACTGGATCAGGCCAGCCAGCTGTCCGAAGGCATCGGTGCGCTTGGCCTCCAGCTCGGCGACCTGCCGCTCGTAGCTCGCCAGCTTGTCGCCCACCGGAGAAAGCAGCGCCTTCAGCTTTTCCTCGCTCGCCTTCTCGGAATGGCCGAGGCGTTCCTCGGCGCGTTTCAAAAAGGCTTCCTGCGCACGGTTCAGGACCTGCGCCCCGGTGTTCTCGAACTCCTTGAGCAGGTTCGCGCGCGATTCTTCCAGCAGGCGCTTCTGTTCCTCGAAGGCGGCACGTTCAGCGCGGAAGCGGGCGTTTTCCTCGCGCGCGGCGTCGAGCTGCTGCCCCAGACTGTCGGCGCGTGCGGCGCGTTCACCGAGTGCGGCAATCTCGACCCGCGCCTCGCCCAGCTCCGCAATGGCGCGGGCGAACTTCGCCTCCCCCTCGGCCCCCGCCGCCTCAGCCGCCCCCAGCCGCGCGCGCAGATCGGCGAGCGGGCGCGAGGCGAGGAACCAGCCGAGCGCGGCACCGGCAAGGAGGGCAATGATCGAGAGAATCGCAGGGTCCATCGCGCATTCCTACAAGGAACGAATGGGGAACGCTAGGCCTGCGTCATGCTTTCCAACAAGAAAGCTGGATCCCGGCCTCCGCCGGGGTGACGAGGGTGGGAAAGGCAAGCGCAAGCATCGGCACGGCACGCGCCGCGAGCGCACGCGCGCGAGCCGCAGGGGCCTCGGACCCCGGCCTTGAGCCGGGGGAAGAGAACAGCCCCGAGGACGAAGGCGCGGAGGCGCCTTCGCAAAAAAACTACGCCGCGCGGCGGATCTTCTCGAGCTTCTTCAGCACCATCGCCTTTTTCAGGCGCGACAGATGGTCGATGAAGAGGATGCCTTCGAGATGGTCCATCTCGTGCTGAAGGCAGGTCGCCATCAGGCCGGTGAGGTGTTCCTCATGGCTGTTGCCGTCCAAGTCCTGATAACGCACCGTGCAGGTCGCCGGGCGATCCACATCGGCATAGATTTCGGGGACCGAGAGACACCCTTCCTGATAGGTCGAAAGCTCCGCCGCCGGATCGACGATCACCGGGTTGATGAACACGCGCGGATCATTCTTGGTCGCGGGGTGGGTGTGCTTGTGGCCATCGTGGCTGCATTCCACGGGCTCAGCGTCCGGGTCTTCGGGCTGGAGGTCGATCACCAGCACGCGCTTGGGCACGCCGATCTGGATTGCGGCCAGCCCGATGCCGGGGGCGTCGTACATGGTCTCGAACATGTCTTCGACCAGTGTGCGCAGGTCGTCGTTGAACTCGTGGGGTTCAACCGGGGTCGAGACGATCTTCAGCCGGGGGTCCGGCACTTCAAGGATTTCGCGGATAGCCATGGTCGGAAAGATAGGCCCGTGACCGCGGCTTATCAAGCTGTCAGGATGGTGCAGGATTCAATGACGATGGGGGAACAGGGATGCGTAAGGCGGTGATGACAGGAGCGGCGGGGCTGTGCCTTGCCGGGGCGGCGCTGGTGATGGCAGGCGAGACGGCCATACCCAAGGCCTATGTCGTGGGCGAGATCGCGGTCACCAATCCCGATGGTTATGCGCAATATGTCGCCAAGGTCGGCCCGGTGATCGCGGCTTGCGGCGGGCGCTATCTGGTGCGCGGCGGGGCGAGCGAGGCGCGCGAGGGCGAGGCGGCGGCCGGGCGGATGGTGGTGATCGAGTTCGCCTCGCTGGCGGCGGCGCGGGCGTGTCTTGACGGGCCGGAATACAAGGCGGTCGCGCATCTGCGCCATGCCAATGCGCGCTCGCGGATCCTGCTGGTCGAGGGCGTCGCGCCCTAACCCACCGGCCTTCTCGCCCGGAGCGCCTGTGCCAGCGTGCCTTCGTCGAGGTAATCGAGCTCCCCGCCCACCGGCAAGCCGTGGGCGAGCTGGGTCACGCGGACGGGGAAGACCTCAAGCCGCTCGGCGATGTAGTGCGCGGTGGTCTGGCCTTCCAGAGTGGCGTTCATGGCGAGCACCACCTCGTCGATCCCCCCCGCCTCGACCCGCGCGAGCAGGCTGGCGATGTTGAGGTCTTCAGGCGCGATGCCGTCGAGCGCCGAGAGCCTGCCGCCGAGCACATGGTAGCGCCCGGGAAACAGGCGCGCGCGGTCCAGCGCCCAGACGTCGGACACTTCCTCCACCACGCACAGCGCGCGCCCGTCGCGGCGCGGGTCGGTGCAGATGCCGCAGGGGTCGGAGGTGTCGACATTGCCGCAGATGTGGCACTCGACCAGCGTCTCGGCGACGTCCGCGAGGGCTTCGAGCAGGGCGGGCAGCGCGCTCTCACGGTGCTTGACCAGCCACAGCACCGCCCGCCGCGCGCTGCGGGGCCCAAGCCCCGGCAGGCGGGCGAGCGCGGAACTCAGAGCTTCGATTTCCTGTGAGGCCAAGGCGCGCGTCTTCCCTTTTCCGTTCGCCCTGAGCTTGTCGAAGGGCTGCACTTCTCTTTATGGGCCACTGCTAAGGCGAAACACAGTGCTTCGACAAGCTCAGCACCAACGGAGATTGTTCAGTTGCGCATCATCTTCATGGGAACGCCCGATTTCGCGGTGCCCGCCCTGCGCGCTTTGGCGGAGGCAGGGCATGAGGTGGCGTGCGTTTACACCCAGCCGCCGCGCCCGGCGGGCCGGGGGAAGAAGCTGATGCCGTCCCCGGTGCAGGTCGAAGCGGAGCGGCTGGGGGTGGAGGTCAAATCGCCTGGGTCCTTGCGGAACACCGAGGCGCAGGCGGCGTTCGCGGCGCTGGGGGCCGATGTGGCGGTGGTCGCGGCTTACGGGTTGATCCTGCCGCAGGCAGTGCTGGACGCGCCGCGCCACGGCTGCCTCAACATCCACGCCTCGCTCCTGCCGCGCTGGCGCGGGGCGGCGCCGATCCACCGTGCGGTGATGGCGGGCGATGCCGCGACGGGCGTGACGATCATGCAGATGGAAGCGGGGCTCGATACCGGGCCGATGCTCCACAAGGTGCGCACGCCGGTCGGGACCAAGACGACGGGAGAACTGTTCGCAGAACTGGGCGCGATGGGCGCAGCGGCGATGGTGGAGGTGCTGGCCGATCTCGCGGCCTTCCCGCCGGAGGTGCAGGATGAGAGCCTCGCGATCTACGCGCCCAAGATCGACAAGGCAGAGGCGAGGATTGACTGGGCGCAGGACGCCGCCGTGATTGAACGCACCGTGCGCGGCCTTGCCCCCTTCCCCGGTGCCTGGTTCGAGCTTGAGGGCGAGCGGGTGAAGCTGCTGCTCGCCGAGGTGGTGGACGCCAGCGGCGCGCCCGGCACGGTGCTGGACGACGACTTCACCATCGCCTGCGGGTCGGGCGCGATCCGGCCTCTGAAACTCCAGCGCGCGGGCAAGCCGGCCATGGCACGCGACGAATTCCTGCGCGGGCGGGCTGTGGCGTCGGGGGTGGTGCTCTCATGACGAAGTCGCCCTCCTCGTCATCCCGGCGCAGGCCGGGACCCAGTGCCGCAAGCGCGGAGCGTGCCGCTCTGGGCCCCGGCCTGCGCCGGGGTGACGGATAGGTTCATGACCCGCTTCGCCCTGACCCTCGAATTCGACGGCACCCCGTTCTTCGGGCTGCAACGCCAGTCTCATGGACCGAGCGTGCAGCAATCGGTCGAGGATGCGCTGCACCGGATCACCGGCGAGGCCGTCGTCATGCACTCCGCGGGCCGCACAGATGCGGGCGTTCATGCGCTCGCCATGCGCAGCCACGTGGACATCGAAAAGCCCTTCGATCCCTTCCGGCTGATGGCGGCAGTGAACGCGCATCTGCGGCCCGATTCCATCGCTGTGACCGCCTGCGAGGTGGTGCCGGACGATTGGCATGCGCGCTTTTCCTGCACCGGGCGGCGCTATCTCTACCGGATCGCCAACCGCCGCGCGCCGCTGACGCTTCAGCGCGACAGGGCCTGGCATGTCGCCCAGCCGCTCGACGCGGACGCGATGCACCGCGCGGCGCAGGCGCTGGTGGGGCGGCACGATTTCACCACCTTCCGCTCGGTCCATTGTCAGGCCGCCGACCCGGTGAAGTCGCTGGACGTGCTGGACGTGGAGAAGGTCGGTGACGAGATCCACATCCACGCCGCCGCGCGCTCCTTCCTGCATCATCAGGTGCGCTCGATGGTGGGCTGCCTCAAGCTGGTCGGCGCGGGCACATGGCCCGAGGAGCGCATGGCGGAAGCGCTGGCCGCGCGGGATCGCAATGCGCTGGGCCTCAACGCACCGCCGCACGGGCTTTATTTCGTCGAAGCGAGCTATCCTTCAATCGTGACGTAACGTCACCCTAGCCTTCTCGTCATTGCGAGCGTAGCGAAGCAATCCAGATCAGGAGCTGGATTGCCACGTCGCCTTCGGCTCCTTGCAATGACGAAAAGAGAGGACGCGTCATGACCACCGGAAAGCAGCTCTTCACCACCCTCACCGCCGACGGCAAGCTGACGCTGGAGGTGGCGGAAAGCCAGTTCCCCGCCCCCACTGGCAATCAGGTGCTGGTCAGGATGGAGGCCGCGCCGATCAACCCCTCTGATCTTGCGATCCTCACCAGCGCTGCCGATTTCGAGACAGCGGACTACACCCCCGGCAAGGTCGTCGCCACCATGCCCGAGCCCTTCCTCACCGGCAACAAGGGCCGCCACGGTCAGCGCCTGCCTGCGGGCAACGAGGGCGCGGGCACGGTGATCGCCACCGGCGACAGCGACATGGCCAAGGCGCTGATGGGCCAGCGGGTCGCCTGCGTCCCCGGCAATGCCTTCAGCCAATATGCAATTGCAGACGCGATGATGTGCATTCCGCTGGGCAATCATTCGTCCGAAACCGGCGCGTCGAGCTTCGTCAACCCAATGACCGCATTGGGTTTTGTCGAGACGGCGAAGATGGAGGGGCACTCGGCCATCGTCCACCTGGCCGCCGCCTCAAACCTCGGCCAGATGCTCAACCGCATCTGCATCGAGGACGGGATGAAGCTGGTCAACATCGTCCGCAAGGACGAGCATGTCGAACTGCTGAAGTCGCAGGGCGCGACTTGGGTGGTGAACTCGTCCGCCTCCACCTACATGGCCGACCTGCGCGCCGCGATCGCCGAGACCGGCGCCTATCTCGGCTTCGATCCGATCGGCGGCGGGCAAGCCTCTGACGGCGTGCTGAAGGCGATGGAGCAGGTCGCGGCGAGCCAGATGGGCGAGTTCTCGCGCTATGGATCGAACCAGCAGAAGAAGATGTATATCTACGGCCGGCTCGATCTCCAGAACCCGACCATCCTGACCGCCTCCTACGGGCTCCAGTGGTGCGTGGCCGGCTGGCTGTTGACGCCGTTCCTCCAGCGCGCGGGCATGGAGACCGTGGTGCGGATGCGCCAGCGGGTGCAGGCAAACCTCACCACCACCTTCGCCAGCCACTACAAGGCCAAGGTGACGCTGGAAGGGATGCTGGAGAAGGACGCGATCTGCGATTACCGCCAGATGAAGACCGGCGAGAAGTATTTGGTCACGCCTTGGGGGTGAGGGGGTGTCTCAGGAGGCGGGGTGACGGTTTGATTTCGCCCCTATCGTCACCCCGGACTTGATCCGGGGCTAGGCTTTTTTCCTGCGAGGCAGCGAAAGGCAGCCAAGCCCCGTGTCAAGCACGGGGTGACGGGTGATGTGCAATACGCTCGTCATCTGCTGCCGCCAGAATGAGCCCGTGCCAGCGACCCCGGCGCAGTCTTAAACGGACTTTGCGCGTAGAAACGGATCAGGGGCAGGTCGGACAATCATCGGGCCAGACTGCCAGCACCTGACCGTGTAGGAAAGCACGCACAGCGAGCGCGGCGGCGGGGATGGCGGCCTTCGGGCCCGCGCCTCGCCGCCGCTTGTGACCGCCGCCCCATGACCGCTTAGGGGACAATTTCAGAATATCCGCTTTCAGTCGAAGTGCGGCGGACACGGCCCGGCGAAAGTCAGGACCGCGCCGCGCGGCAGCACATGGCTTGAGCTGGATGGATGCTGACCCTTTGCATTCCTGGCCTTAGTCCCATCGGCCAGACTCGCGATGCTTCAATATCTCGGGATAATTCGATACCACCCATTGTTCGATCCCCGCGGCCAGGTCGCTAAGAGAATGACCAAGTGTGGTCAGTCTATACTCCACGCGGGGCGGCACTTCACCGTAGCTCGTTCGCTCGACAAGCCCGTTGAAGTGCAATGCCTTGAGCGTCTGCACGAGCATCTTCTGCGAGATGCCGCCGACCTTACGCTTGAGGTCGCCCGTCCGCATTGGCCCGTCGCGGAGCGCGCACAGCAGCAAGACTGTCCACTTGCCTCCCGCAAGCGCGAGAAAGTCACGAGAGGGACAGTCGAGATTGTAGGGATTGGCTTTTCCAAACATTTTCAATTGTTACCAGAAAGTGCGTACTGGTCCAAGCGGCGGTTGGCCGGTAATTCCTTGACTATCGAGGAGAAGACGATGCGCCACGCCCAGATATTTCAATATGATCTAACGCTCGATCAAACCGCCTATGGCCCGAGGTTCGTCGATCCCTATGCGCAAGCCATCGCCGATTTTCCGGGGCTCATTCGCAAGACCTGGATGGCCGATCACCTGAACGGCAAATTTGCGAGCTTCTACCTGTGGGAGAGCAAGGAGGCGATGGACGCCTTCATGGCCTCACCGGCTATCGCCCAAGTTGCCGCTGAGCCGTTTCTGAAAGATCTGGTCATAACCTCGCTGCCGGTTGCCGAGAGCGCATCGGCCATCACTCGCGGCGTGTAGCCAAAAAGGTCTGGTTCCGAACCGTCAAAGAGGGGAGCCATGGTGAGATCGGGGTCGCCCGCCGAACCGCAGCTCCTGTCCGGAGAAGCTGCCTTCACCCTCCATCAAACGCCGCCTGCACTGCTGCCGGATCGGTCACCCGGTTCGCGATCAGCACCATCAGCAGCATCCGCGCCTTGGCCGGGCCGAGCGCTCGTGCCGCCACCAGGCCGAGCGCGTCATCATCGACCTCGACATTTCGGTCGACGATGCCTTCGTCCACGCGGGTGGATCGCACCACCGGCACGCCGCGCGCCGCGGCGCGGGACAAGGCTGCGATCACGCTTGCAGGGGCGTTGCCCTGCCCCATGCCGGCCAGCACCACGCCCTTGCATCCGATGCCGAGCAGAGCTTCGACCGGCTGTTCGTCCATGCCTGCACCAGCCGTGAGGATCGCCACGCGGGGCAAGGCCTGCGGGAAGGGATAGCGTTCGCCCTCGCCCAGACGGTGCGGCGGGCCGAACCAGTCGAGGGTCGACGGGGTCACACGCGCCAGCGGCCCCCTCGGGAAGCTGCGGAACGCGTCGATGGCGGAGGTCGCCGCCTTGCGTGCATCGCGGGCCGATAGCACCGCATCGCCCATCACCAGCATCACCCCGCGCCCGGCGGCGTCAGGATCGCTCGCCACTTTGACCGCATTGGCAAAGTTGCGCATTCCGTCTGCGCCCACCGCGTCCGCAGGCCGCATCGCGCCGACCAGCACGATCGGCTTGGCGCTCGGCAGAGTGAGATCGAGCAGAAAGCCGGTCTCTTCGGCGGTATCCGTGCCGTGGGTGATGATCACCCCTGCGATGGCCGGATCGTCGAGCGCGCCCGCGCAGGCCGCATGGAGCGCCTGCCATTCGGCCCAGCCGATATCCTGCGAGCCGATCCGGGCCACATCCTGCGGCACCAGCTCCGCCGCCAGCCCCAGCGCATCGAGGTGCGCGATCAGGGTTTCCAGCGCCAGCCCGCCGGGACGATAGGCCGCGCCGGTGGCGCCGCTGCCTGCGCCGGCAATCGTGCCGCCGGTGCCGAGAACGAGGATGCGTGGGACCGTGCTCATGCACCCGGCCCTAGAGCCTGTCAGTCTGCGGGGGAAGCGTTGAACTGTTCGAACACGGCCGCCAGCCCCGGCACATCGCTCTCCGCGCGCAGCGAGGCCAGTGCTTCGCCGATGTCGATTTCGAGCTGGGTGATCCCGTCTTCGTACCCCGTCCCCTCCGCCCCGAGCGAGCGGGCCAGCGTCAATGCGGGGCGGTTTTCGGGCAGGATGTTGACCGACAGGTGCTCCAGCCCTTCGCGCTGACAATCCAGCAGCAGCACCGCGCACAGCAGCCGCGCGAGGCCGCGTCCGTGATATTCGTCCACCACCGCGACCGAGAATTCCGCCGTGCCGGGATCGTCGGCCTCGCGGAAGGCATGGACGACGCCCAGCGCGGGCGTGTCCGGCAGATCGGAGCGGAGCGCGCCCCAGGCGATATGATCATGCCCGTCGACCGTCACCAGCGCGCGCAGCACCTGCGGCGGCGCTTCGCGCATCCCGGAAAAGAACCGCAGATAGCGCGATTGGGGCGAAAGCTGCGCGATCCCGTCCTTGATGCGCTGCTCATCATCCTTGCGCACCCGGCGGATGCACACCGGGGTTCCGTCATTCAGCTGCGTCTCGATGATCATGCCGTCGGCGTCCTGCTGCGGTTGCGGCGGAGTTCTAGCATCTTTGCCGGACCCGGAGCAAAGGCGGCAATGGCCGCTTGACCCCCGCCCACTTGTCGCTAAATCGCTCCCACCCGCACTGCGCGGGCGGTTAGCTCAGTTGGTAGAGCATCTCGTTTACACCGAGAGGGTCAGCGGTTCGAGCCCGTTACCGCCCACCAGGCAAACCCGCGGAGAAGCGCGGTTTCCGGTTATGATGGAAGATTTTGCCTACCGGCTTGGGTCTTCGCCCAGAAGTCCCTCGTGGCTCGAAGGTTCTTCCGTATTTTCTCGATCCGCTATGGCTTTATCGCGCTGGCGTACTTGCGAGACGGCATTTACCGTCCGTTCAAGCTGGAAAGACCGCGGCTCTGCCGGGCAAGCATTGCCCGTCTTACTGGGCAATCCATGGACAATCTGGACGCCACGCAAATGAGAAAGCGCCGCCTGGAGGGGGCAGAATTTGCCCCGCTCCAGGCGGCGGTCTGGTCAACGACAAGTTGGCGCTTTACTCGTCGCCAGTCACGGGCGCACCTTCGGCATCGCTGGGCATTTTGACGTCGACGTCCGGCACCTCGACTTCCGTGGTCTTGGTACCGACATCCACTTCCGCGGTTTCCACATCAAACTCCGGCAATTCGCCACCCTTCACCTCGACGGCAGGAAGCTCGCCTTCCTTGGTCTGGTCAACATCGCATGCAGCGAGGCTGACAGCGAGCGGGGCGAAAACGGCGCTAATGATCAGCTTCTTCATTGCAATCTCTCCTATTGATACGTCAGTCAAATGGTTGGTATTGATTAGTAAATCGAATGTTCCATCGCTGCGTGAAAAATAAACGCTAAATGGTATGGGCGATATTACTACAGGCACAGGGATAGGATCCGACAGGTGTCGGGTTACGACTATGCGGAGACCGTGTCCCCGGCCCTTAAAGACAAGAGCGGTAAGCCGAGGCTATCGTGCCTCAGCTTACCAGATCATCACGCGGCCATTGCCTTTTCGGCCTGCTTGCGGCGATTAAACACCGCCCGCAAATGGGTCAGATCTGCTTCGCTAAGGTGCTGCTCGGCGGCGACGAATTGCTCCTGCTCTTCTTCGCGAATGTGATGGAGGTACTTATCCTTCAGCGCGGCAAAGCGTCGCAGCCAACCGGGAGAGGCCATGTCGGCCTCCTGCAGTTCCTCAATCAGATCGTCGATCTGCTTGTGCTCGGCGACAGCGTGGCGCCCGTGTTCCGTGGTGTCAGGATTTCGCAGCACGACAGACCACAATGCCTGTTCTTCTGCGGCAGCATGGGCTTGCATCTCCTTGACCATTTCATCGAACAGGCGCCGACGGTCAGGGGAATCGCCCGAAGTCTGTTCGATCATGGCGATGAGCGCGCGGTGTTCATCATGGTCGGCAACCAGCCGTCCGAAGATATCCGGGTTTCCGCGAAACTTGGTCGCCGGGGTGCTGCCAATCCTCGCAGCGAGGTCAGGCGCGAGACGCTTCGCCCGGGCAATTGCGCTGGACTTGGCGTCGCTTTCGTTGATCGGCATGGTGGATGAGGTCATGATGGGTCTCCTTGAGCGTTCTGGCATGAAGGGACGACGAGGCGCGCGGGCCAGGCCATCGAATGCAGCGCGAGGTGCCCCTCAGGCAGCCGGGATGCGACTGGTGGGGGTCGGGGTCTGGGGGTCCGTTTGCTTTTCGGCCTGCTGGTCGCGGTACCGCTTCAGCAAGTAGCCCCCGGCACCGATTGCGACCAGCGCAGGCAGACTGAGACGAGCGATCAGCGCAGGAGCGATCGAACCGAGGATCGCACCCGTGCCATTATCGACCTTGGTGTTCTGCGCGAGCTTTGCACCTGCAACCGCGCCGATGATGTTCTTGATCATGCGTAATCTCCTTTGGCCTGGTTCAAGCCTGAGAGACGCGTGAATGTTCCATCGTCGCGGACGAATGGGCCTATCGGGCGGGCAAAAGCACCACATCAAAATGCAAAATCGCGCGGGTCCCGCGCTCGAGTTTCATCATCTCCAGACGACCATTAAGGCTATGCGCCAACGCGTCCATGACCTGTGTCCCCACCCCCGTGCCATCCGATGCCCCGGCCTTGATGCCGACCCCATCGTCCTCCACCTCAAGTCGAGCCGCCTTGCCATCATTGCAATGCACCCGCACGCGCACCGCGCCGCGAAGGTCGTCGGGGTAGGCATACTTGCCGACATTGGTGATCAGTTCGGAAAGGATCACGCCGAGCGAGATCGCGCGGTCGATGCTGACCCGCAGCGGGGGGCAATCGAAGGTGATCTTGGTGATCGACTTCTGACTCGTCACGCTGCGGTGCAGATCGCGCACGAGCTCACTGAGATAGCTGTCGAGCTGGACGGCGCGGATGTCTTGCGAGGTGTAGAGCCGCTTGTGCACCTGAGCGATCGCATAAACCCGGGTGGCAAAGTCCTCGATCGCGTCGCGCGCTTCGCCGCGTGGAAGGGCTGCGGCCTGCAAATGGGCCATGGAGACGACCAATGTCAGGCTGTTGGCCACCCGGTGGTTTACCTCGACCAGCAGCAGCTCCGCCCGCTCGCGCGCAGCGGCGACTTCGATCTGTGCCGCCTTTTCGGCTTTGCGCAGGCGGTCGCTTTCGATCGACTGACGCAGGATTTCCGCCAGCAGCTCGAAAAACCCACTGCCCATGTCTTTGATGACGTAATCAGACGCCCCGGATTTGAGCGCCGAAACAGCGACCTGAGTTTCGTCCGACGCGGTAACATAGACGACCGGCGGGGGAGAGGGCATGGCCACGATCTTCTCGAGCGTCTGTTCGCCGGAAAGGCCGGGCATGTAGTGATCCAGCGCAACGACGTCGAAGCTCTGCCCGTCCAGCGCGGAAAGTCCGCTCGCCCCGTCTGGCGCGTGCGTGACGTCGAAGCCCATCCGCGTCAGCGCGCGCGACAGCAGCCGCGCAAAGCCGTCGTCGTCATCGATATAAAGCAGGCGCGGTGCAGGCGCCTCTGTTGTCACGCCATGTCTTCCGCCTGAGGCACCTGCATGACGGCCAGAAACAGGCCTAGCTGGCGGATCGCGGTGGTGAAGGCGTCGTAATCGACCGGCTTGGTAATGTAGACGTTCGCCCCGAGATCATAGCAGCGCTGGATCTCGCGTTCATCGTCGGTCGTGGTCAACACGATCACAGGGAAACGGCGCAAACCGGGATCGGACTTGAGATGTTCGAGGATCGTGGTTCCGCTCATGTCAGGCAGGTTAAGGTCGAGCAGCACGAGAAAGGGTCTGTGCGCCGGACCAAGGCCTTTGCGCAGATGTTCGAGCGCCGTCGTGCCGTCAGCGGCGTGAACAATTTCGTTCATCACCCCTGCGCGGCGAATGTTCTTTTCGATCAGGCGCGCATGGCCCAAATCGTCCTCAACCATGAGGATTGTGACTTGATGATGGTCTCCGGGAGCCATTGTGCCGTTCTCCTGCCTACGTCTTCGTCGCCATAGTCAGCGGCAAAGTGACGGTAAAGCAGCTTCCCTCGCCCAGCTCGCTTTCGACATGGATTTCGCCTCCGAGGCGGCGCACCAAGGCCTGCACGTGGGCCAAGCCGATGCCCTCGCCCGGCTTGTCCTGGTCGCCAGAACGGCGGAACAACTCGAACACCCGCCGCCGGTCATGTTCGGCGATCCCCCTGCCGTTATCCCGAATGCGGATCACAATCCGTTTGCCGCGTTCCTCGCCTGACACGGAAATTCGCCCCGGCACGCCCCGACGCAGGTATTTCACTGCATTGTCGAGCAAATTGCCAAACACCTGCTCAAACGCGAGACGGTCGCCCACCACTTCGGGAAATTCCCCGATCTCGATCTGTGCATCGACCGCATCTGCTTGCACGGAGATGCCGTCGACGAGTTCGTTAAACATGGCGGTGAGGTCGATGGTGTCCTTGGTCAGGGTTCTGCGGCCCTCCCGCGAAATCTGGAGGATGGCCTTGATAAGGCGGTCCATCCGCCCGGTTGAGGCGCGAATGAAACCCATCGCTTCGGGCATATCGGTGAGAATGGCGGTGCGAACCTCTTCCGGTACAGCGTTTTCTTCTGCGCGCGCATAATCCGCCATGACCGCCTGCGCCTCTTCCAGCTCGGCGGTGAAGCCCATGATGTTGACCAATGGGCTACGAAGATCGTGACTGACGATATACGCGAAGCGCTGGATTTCCTCATTCGCCGCGGCAAGATCAGAGGTACGTTCCTCAACGCGCTCTTCGAGTGTGGTTGCCAGTTCGCGCACATCGGCGTTTGCGCGTTCCAGTTCGCCAGCACGGCGTACCAAGAGCACGATGGCGCCGAGGATCAGCAAACACGCCATGACAAGGCCTGCCACGTTCAGCAGGTAGGCCCGGTTGCCGGCCTCAGCGGCCGCGCGTTGGCTTTCGTTGAGTTTTGCGACAGCAACGCCTTTGACTTTGCCCAACGCGACGCGGACGTTGTCTGTGAACACCCGGCCCGCGACCGAAGCCTTACCCGCGGCCTCCATATTGCCGGAGCCAATCAGAGTGTTGATTTTGTTGAATGATTCCTTGCGTGCATCGACCGCGTCATCGATTTCTACGATCAGGCCCGGCGGCATATCGAGGCTGGCGTACTGGGCCTTGAGAGCGGGGAAATCCCTATCGAAATCGCGCCGGGCGTCGTCATAACGGGCCCTGAATGCAGGATCCGGGCTAATGATATAGCCGCGCTGAGCCGAATTCAGCTCCAACATCGACAGCGCAAGCGTATCTGCGGCGCTGATAGTGACCAAAGCTTGCTGCACGTCGGCATTGTACTGCTCGGTTGCCATGACAGTCCGCGTGGTGACGATCCCTACGCCCAACACCAATGCAAATCCCAGCATCAGCGGGATCCACGGGCGGGTCATGATGAAAAGGAGCAGGGCCCTCGGGGACAACAGCGCCGGAGCATCGGCGGTTTGATCGGAGGCAGTCGGGAGCATCACAAGGTCACTTTGCCGATGCCGATGCGGGCGTGAGCCCGCACCGGTCGTCGCCGCAAAATTGCGGAAGGTTTGGCGGTCAGTCGATCTCTGCCATGGCGGCCTTTTCGCGGCTCACCAGGAGCGCTTGCCACACGGTCGCCACGACATTGTCGGGATCGAAAGGCTTGCTGATGACGTAGGCAGGCTCGCTTCCGTCGCCCGTCAGCAACTTTTCGGGGAACGCGGTGATGAAGATGACCGGCAAGCTCATGTTGCTGAGGATTTCCCGAACCGCATCAATCCCGCTGGAGCCATCCGCCAGATTTACGTCGGCGAGGATAAGCTCCGGCTCAACCTGTTCGGCCATGGCCACCGCCTCGTCTTTGGTGCGAACGATAGCGGCGACATCGTTGCCCATCGATACCATCAGCGATTTAAGATGGAGCGCGATGATGGCCTCATCCTCGATGATCATGATCTTGGCGGAGAGCAGCGCGTGGATCGCGCTGCGGGCCTGGGCGACGAAGTCTTCGACCTCGCTTTCTGTCATGCCGAGAATGTGGGCCGTTTCGTCAACCGTGAAGCCTTCGATTGTGGTCAGCAGCAAGGCCTTCCGCAATCGCCGCGGCAATGATCCGACGATCGCACCGGGAATATCGATCGGACGCAGAGAGGAATCGCTCCAGATGCGGTGAAATACGCGATAAAGCTCAACGCGGACCGGCGCATTTTCGTCTATCTCATCGGGCGCGGCGATCATCGCCTGAAGAGTCTCGCGCACGGCGGCATCGCCTATCGACTGCGACCCGGTAAGGGTGCGCGCGTAGCGGCGCAGATAGGGCAGTTCGGCGGTAACGGCAGTCTGGAATGACGACATAGGTTATTTCTCCAATCCGTCGCCAAGCCCAAAAGCGGGTAGTTTGTTCCATCCCGGTGGAACATTTCTCGGAAGCATCACTTTCGCTTTGGTAAGCACCCGCTGCACGGACCTCGTCGACAATGCTCCAATCGAGCTTGGATGTCACCCAGCGAAAGATCGATGAACGGGATCAACCGAATGACAGACGATAACCAGCCCAAGCCCAAGGCATCGCAACCCCCGGTTGCATTTGACCCAGTGGAGGCTGCGCTACGTCAGATTTTTGATGACGTAGCTGCCGAGGATATTCCTGACGATTTCGCCGATCTGGTCGCCCAGCTCACCACCAAGTCCAGTCAAAATAAGGACAAATGATGCCCCAGCCAGATGCGGAGCCGCTGTCCCCAGCAGAGTTGGATTCGTTCAAGGCGCAGATGGTCGCTCTCATCCCCGCACTACGCGGATTTGCTCGCGGGCTGTGCCGAGACAAGGTTCTTGCAGATGATCTGGTCCAGGAATCCATGATGCGCGCATGGGCCTCGCGTCACACGTTTATCACCGGGTCAAACTTTCGGGCCTGGATGTTCATGATCCTTCGCAATCACTACTTCGCCGATTCCAAAAAGCGCTCGCGCTACTCCGTGTGGGATCCCGAAGCGGCAGAACGGATCCTCGTGCAAGAGGCCACGCAGGAATCGGGTGTCCACGTCGATGACGTCATGCGCGCGATCCACCGCCTGCCCGACCAGCAGCGCGAAATCCTGCTCCTCGTGGCCGGTGCAGGCCTGAGCTACGAGGAGGCCGCCGTCGTGACCGGTGCCAACATGGGCACAGTGAAGAGCCGCCTCAATCGCGGCCGTGCTGGGGTCAAGGCATTGCTGGAAGGCGAGAAGGCCGCAGCGACTGCCTGACCGGCACGTACCTGACAGCATTGATGAGCCGGGCTGCGGTTCAAAAGTCTCCGTTCGCGCATCGACTTTCAGGACGCGCGGGTTTGGCGCCATCAAGCCGCATATCGCGCACAAATAAACGGGCCCGCCGAGATTAGCGGACCCGTCACAAGATACCGTCCGAGTGTGCCGTAAGTCGTTCAATATCTCTATTGCCTCACGTCCGGGCGATTAACGGACGCTGCCGCGACGGAAGAGATTGATCACACCCAGCAGGATCACTGCACCGATAAACGAAGCAAACAGCGAACGGATATCGAACGCGCCGCTGGTGATGGGGGCACCTCCAATGAGCGGGGTAACCAGGAACCCAGCGATCACAGCGCCGATGACGCCGACCACGATGTTGAGGAAAATGCCCTGTTGCCCGTCGGTGCGCATCACGATGCTGGCAAGCCATCCAAGGATACCGCCGACGATAAGGATGATAATCAGGTTCATGTCATGATCTCCACATTAAGTGAGAGGCAAAATCCCAGCCAGCGGAAGATGTTTCATCAAGAGCAAAATTATTTTGTCTTCTCTTGTCGAAGCTGAATTTAATGAAACAGGCACCTTATTAAAAAATGGCCTTCGACAGCATTTGCTGACGAAGGCCAAGGATTATTGGGGCACGGCGGGTCATTGCCGATGCAAGGTTATAAGCGCGTAGCGAGCCGAATGTTTCGCCTGAGCTGAAATTTTTTCGCGCTGCTCATTTCTTTGAGGAAGCCCGTCGATCTGATCATTCTCGCATAAGTGATGTACCGGGTGGTCGCATCTGCCATGTCGATCGCGCCGCACATTCGGCACTGTGGCGGCATGGGGCCAACTGACGGATGCTGGCGGGCGCAAGCGGAGGGGTGTCATGCCCTCACCCCGCCCATACTGTCAGGCGCGCGCCGCGGGAAATGCTGGCAATCTGCGCGCACATCAAATTCACGGAGAACGGCGATGGATCTGCAACTCGATGACAAAACCGCTCTGGTGCTCGGCGCGAGCAAGGGGCTGGGGCGCGCCATTGCCGTCTCGCTGGCCGATGAGGGCGCGGATGTGATCACCGTGGCGCGTTCAGCAGAGGGGCCGCAGGGGCTCGGGCATATTGTCGCCGATCTCGATGATCCCGCCGCCCCTGCCCAGATCATCGCCCGCGTGCGCGAGACGGGCAAGCCGGTCGATATCCTCGTCCTCAACGCAGGTGGCCCGCCCACCGGAGCGGCGGCGACCACCACGCCGGGGGACTTTGCGGCCGTGATGGACCGGATGTTCAACGCGCAGCTGGCGCTGGCGCAGGCGTTCCTGCCGGAGATGCGGGCGCGCGGGTTCGGCCGGGTTCTGGCGGTCGCCTCGACCAGCCTGATCACCCCGATCCCCGGCCTCGTGCTGTCCAACGCGGTGAGGGCGATGCTGGCGTCGTGGTGCAAGACGCTCGCGGCCGAAGTCGCGGCGGAGGGTGTGACGGTCAACCTGCTGCTCCCCGGCCAGATCGCCACAGACCGGCTCACCAGCCTCCACGGCGCGATGGCGGCGGGGAGCGGGATGACGCCGGAACAGATCACGGCGCGATCAATCGCGGCCATCCCGGCGGGGCGGCTGGGTCGCCCCGAGGAGTTCGGAGACATCGCCGCCTTCCTCGCCTCCCCGCGCGCCGGTTTCATCACCGGCTGCGCCATCAAGGTCGATGGCGGGCAAACCGCCACGCTCTGACCCGCATCGCTTGCGCCGCTCGCCGCAGGCCGGTAGCGCGGGGCCATGTCCTCTGCCTTCATCGCGCTCCAGCACATCCTGCCGCAGCACGCGCTCTCGCGCTTTGCCGGGCGTCTGGCCGCGAGTGAGACGCCGTGGCTGCGTGACCGGCTGATCCGCCGCTTTGTCGCGGCCTACGGCGTCGACCTCAGCGAAGCGGCGCGCGGGATCGGGGAGTTTGCGAGCTTCAACGACTTCTTCACCCGCGAGCTGAAGCCCGGCGCCCGTCCGCTGGCCGATAGCGCGGCGTTTATCCTCTCGCCTGCCGATGGCGCGGTCAGTCAGCTTGGCCCGATCAGCAGCGGGCGGATCATTCAGGCCAAGGGGCGTGATTATTCGGTCGCGGAAATCCTCGGCTGCCCCCCCGCAGAGGCCGCGCGGTTCGAGGGCGGAGGGTTCATGACCATCTACCTCAGCCCCAAGGATTATCACCGCGTCCACATGCCCGCCGCGGGCACCTTGCAGGCGACCCGCTACATTCCGGGTGACCTCTACTCGGTCAATGTCGCCACCGCCGCCGGGGTCGACCGCTTGTTCGCGCGGAATGAGCGGCTGTCGTGCCGGTTCGACGGGCCGGACGGGCATTTCGCCAGCGTCATGGTCGGTGCGATGATCGTCGCCGGGATCGATACGGTGTGGCCGAACACCTTCCGCACCCATGCCTCGGCCCCGGTGCACGAGGACTTCACCGGCAAGGCGCATGATTTCGCCGCCGGGGACGAGATGGGCCGCTTCTACCTGGGCTCGACTGTGGTGCTGTTGTTCGAGCCGGGCCGCGTCGACTGGCTCGACGGCCTCAAGCCCGGTGATCCCTTGCGCATGGGGCAAGCGATCGGGCGGCGGCTGAGCGCCTGACCTACTGCGCGGAAAGGCTCTCGCGAATCAGCGCCGCCGCTTCCGCGCTGTCCCACGCGTAGCCGCCCGCCACCCGCAGCACTTCCTTGCCGCTGGCGTCGAACAGGATCGTCAGCGGCAGCGCGCCTTCCGGGGTGAACTGCGCCGATAGCGCCGTTTCGGGATCGAGCCACGGTTCGAGCCGCTGGTAGCCGCCCTTGGCGAAGAACGGCGTCACCACCTCGGCCCCGCGCAGATCCTGACTGACGGTGATCACCCGCACCTCCCCATCCAGCGCGGCGGCGAGCGCATCGAGCTGCGGCATTTCCTTGACGCAGGGTGCACACCAGGTCGCCCACAGATTGAGCAGCACCGGCCCCTCCTGCGCGCCCAGATCGAGGCTCTGGCCTGCCGCATCGGTGACCGTGATCGCCGGGATGGGCGCGCCGGCAAACTGGCGCGTCATCAGGCCCGTCGGAGTCTTCGCCGCTTCGCCCTGCGCAACCGGTTGCGCCGGGGCCTCGGCAGCCCTATCGCATCCCGCCAGCAGCAGGAGCGGTAGGGCCAGAATGAGCGACGAGCGGGACATGACAGGCTCCGATACGGGTGCGACCAACGCCATGTGGGGCGGGCGCTTCGCTGATGGCCCTAGCGCGATCATGCGCGAAATCAACGCCTCGATCCCGTTCGACAAGGCGCTGTGGCGGCAGGATATCGCCGCCAGCAAAGCCCATGTTGCGATGCTGGGCGCAGCGGGCATCATCGCTGCTGACGATGCGTTGATGATCGCCAAAGGCCTCGACGCGGTTGCCGCCGAATACGAACGCGATGGCGTGCCCGAGGATTGGGACCGCGAAGACATCCACATGACCACCGAAGCGCGGCTGGCCGAGTTGATTGGCCCGGTCGCCGGGCGGCTCCATACCGCGCGCAGCCGCAATGATCAGGTGGCGACCGATTTCCGCCTCTGGGTGCGCGATGCCGCCGCGCAGATGGACGAGGGGCTGGCCGCCTTGCAGCGCGCGCTCGTTGCCCGCGCGGGCGAGCACGCGGACAGCATCATGCCCGGCTTCACCCATTTGCAGACCGCGCAGCCGGTGACGCTGGGCCACCACCTGATGGCCTATTACGAGATGATCCGGCGTGATCGGGCGCGGCTCGCCGACGCGCGGGTGCGGATGAACGAATGTCCGCTCGGCAGCGCGGCGCTGGCTGGCACCGGTTTCCCGATCAACCGGGAGGCCACAGCCGCCGCGCTCGGCTTTGATCGGCCGACGGCAAACTCGCTCGACGCTGTGTCCGACCGTGACTTCGCGCTCGATTTCCTGTGGTGCTGTTCCGCGACGGCCCTGCATCTCTCGCGGCTCGCCGAGGAGCTGATCCTGTGGGCGAGCCAACCCTTCGGCTTCATCCGCCTGCCCGACAGCCTCTCGACCGGCTCGTCGATCATGCCGCAGAAAAAGAACCCCGACGCCGCCGAACTGGTGCGCGGCCATAGCGGGCGGGTAATCGGCGCGCTCACGAGCCTGATGATCACCATGAAAGGCCTGCCGCTCGCCTATTCCAAGGACATGCAGGACGACAAGCCGCCGGTGTTCGAGGCGGCTGGCCTAATGGCGCTGAGCATTGCGGCGATGACCGGGATGATCGCGGGCGCCACCTTCAACACCGCCCGGATGCGCGCCGCGGCCGAGCTCGGCTATGCCACCGCGACCGATCTGGCCGACTGGCTGGTGCGGGCCCGCGGCATCCCGTTCCGCGAGGCGCATCACATCACGGGCGCGGCGGTGAAGCTCGCCGAACAGCGCGGCATCGCACTGGACGCCCTGCCGCTTGAAGACCTCAAGGCGATTGATGCGCGGATCGACGAAAGCGTCTATGCTGCGCTGTCGGTCGACGCGTCGGTCGCGGCGCGCGCGTCCTATGGCGGAACCGCGCCCGATCAGGTCCGTTTGCAGGTCGCCCGCGCGCGCGCTGC
The DNA here is from genome assembly GCF_046452395.1 of Erythrobacter sp. W302b. Lineage (NCBI taxonomy): Bacteria > Pseudomonadati > Pseudomonadota > Alphaproteobacteria > Sphingomonadales > Erythrobacteraceae > Erythrobacter > Erythrobacter sp. W302b. The sequence goes on from NZ_JBKFDH010000001.1 coordinate 1,849,495, forward strand.
GCTGGGTATGGAGGAATGATGCGCAAGTTTGCCATATTGGGCCTCGCGGGCGTGCTATCGGCCTGTGGCACTGTCTCGCCGCTGACCCCGCCCGAAGGCGCGACCCTGCCAGACGCGCCCTATGGCGCGCCCGACAAACCGACCGCGCAGGAACTGCTCCGCCGCGATGCCCTTGCCGCGCCCGAACGCTCGGTCGAATTGCGCCGCCGCTCGGAGGAGCGCGCGGACGACCCCTTCGATCTGCCGCCTGAATAGAAGCGAAGACCATGGACCATTTTGCCTATCGTGACGGCGTGATGCACGCCGAAGATGTGCCGCTGCCGCTGATCGCCGAGGCGGTCGGCACGCCCGTCTATGTCTATTCGCGCGCCACGCTCGAACGTCATGCGCGGGTGTTCCGCGAGGCGCTGGCGGATGTGCCGGACAAGCTGATCGCCTTTGCGGTGAAATCGAACCCCAACCTTGCGGTGCTCAAGGTGCTCGGCGCGCAGGGCATGGGCGCCGATGTCGTGTCGGTGGGCGAGATGCGCCGCGCGCTGGCGGCGGGGATCGCGCCGGAGATGATCGTGTTCTCGGGCGTGGGCAAGACCGCAGCCGAAATGGTCGCGGCGCTCGATGCGGGGATCGGCCAGTTCAATATCGAAAGCGAGGAAGAAGGCATCGAGCTCGCCGAAATCGCCGCCGCGCGGGGGATGACCGCGCAGTGCACCTTGCGCATCAATCCCGATGTCGACGCGGGGACGCACGACAAGATCTCCACCGGCAAGGCCGACAACAAGTTCGGCGTGCCCATCAGCGAGGCGGGGCAGATTTTCGGCAAGCTCGCAGGCCTGCCCGGCGTGAACCTGCGCGGGGTGGCGGTGCATATCGGCAGCCAGCTCGCCGATCTCGCACCACTGGAAACCGCCTTCGCAAAGCTTGGCGTGCTGGTCCAGGCGCTGCGCGGCGCGGGGCATGAGGTGACGCACGTGGACCTCGGCGGGGGCCTCGGCGTGCCCTACCGCGTGGGCGAGGTGCTGCCCCAGCCTGCTGAATATGGCGCGATGGTGGCGCGGGTGACGAAGGACTGGGGCGTCAAGCTGATCTTCGAGCCCGGCCGGGTGATCGCAGGCAATGCGGGCGTGCTGCTGACCCGCGTGGTGCGGGTCAAGCGCGGGATCAAGGACCCCTTCGTGATCGTCGATGCGGCGATGAACGATCTCGCACGGCCTGCGCTGTACGGGGCCTATCACCACTTCGAGGCAGTGCAGCCGAAGGGCGCGCAGATGACCGCCAACATCGTCGGCCCGATCTGCGAGACCGGCGACACCTTCGCGATGGGCCGCGAATGCGACCTTCTGGAAGCGGGCGACCTCGCCGTGTTTCGCACCGCGGGGGCTTACGGCGCGACCATGGCCTCGTCCTACAATTCGCGCGGGTTCGTAGCCGAGGTGCTGGTCGATGGCGACAAGTTCGCCGTGGTCGCCGACCGGATCGAAGCGGGCGCGATCATGGATGCCGAGCGCGTGCCCGAATGGCTGGCATGAGGCTCTGATGAGCCAGATCGCCAGCCTGCCGCTGTTCCACCAGATCGCCGGGCAGAGCGTGCTGGTTCTGGGCGATGGGCCCGCAGCGGAGCCCAAGCGGCGGCTGGTCGAACGGGCGGGCGGCGTGATCATCGATGACTTGCCCCGCGCGATCGACGAGGGCGTGCGGCTCGCCTTCATCGCCTACGAGGACGCGCAGGCCTGTGAGGTGGCGGCGATCAATGCGCGCTGTGCGGGGATGCTGGTCAACGTCGTCGACCGGCCGGAACTGTGCGATTTTACCACGCCGAGCATCCTGGACCGTGATCCGCTGCTGGTGGCAATTGGGACGGGCGGAGCCTCGGCGGGACTGGCGAAGCATGTCCGGCTGCGGCTGGAGCGGGTGTTGCCCGAGACGCTGGGGTTGCTGGCCAAGGCATTGGAGGCCGCAAGGCCGGCGCTGCGGCAGCGGTTTCCCGAAGGCGCAGCCCGGCGGCGTGCGGTGGACGCCGCGTTGCGGGAAGGCGGTACGCTCGATCCGTTTGATCCTGCGTCCTTTCAGAAGGTCGGCGATTGGATGGAGGGCAGCGTCCCTCCCGCCACCGGCGCGACTGTCGACGTCACCCTGACCAGCCCCGATCCTGAGGACCTGACCCTGCGGCAGGCGCGCCTCTTGGGTGAAGCGGATGTCCTGTTGATCGACGGCCCAGTTCCGCCTGCCATTCTGGCCCGTGCCCGCGCCGATGCAGAGCGTGAGACCTTGCGCGAGCGCGAAGCCGGGCTCGACCGGACCGAGCCGGCGCCAGGCACCGCCACAACCGGCCTGACCCTTATCCTGCGCTGGCGGCCCGCTCCGCCTGAGTCATAAGCTCAAGCGGCCTGCAACACCGGCGAGCGCAGGCTGGCGAAATAGGCTGACATCGCCGCGATTGCCTTGTCGCTCAGCGCGATGAAAGCGCGGCGGCGATCCGCTGGATCGGGCACGCGCTGGAAGATCCCGCTTTCCACCATCTGGGTCAGCCAGCGCAGCGCCGTCGTCGCCGGGACGCCTGCCGCTATGCACAGCGACGTGACCGACACCTGCGCGCCTTCGCCATGCGCAGCGGTCAGATCGAGCAGCATGTCCCACGCCGGGTCGCCGAACAGCGCCGGATCGAAGAACCGCGCGCGTGCCTGACGGTTCGCGATCAATTGTCGCACCAGCTGCGGATCGGGCAGCGGCGGCTGCGCAGCCCCAAAACCGCTGACCAAACCCGCTTCGGGCGCGTGATAATCCCGCTTGTGCTCGCCCAGCTTCGGCGCGAACAGTGCGGCGCCGTGGCCCATCCGGTCGAGCGAATGGGCAATCGCTTCAACCTGCTGCGAAAGGCGCAGCAAGGCCACGCGGTCTTCCTCACCCATCTCGCGCAAGCGCGCCGCGCCCGCTTCACCCATCACCCGCCCCACCGCGATCAACCGTTCGGCGCGGCTGGGCGCGATCAGGATAAGCGGATTGGACTGATCAAGCACCGCGAACACATCATCCAGCCCCGCCAGATTTGTCGCCACGATCAGCTTCGCCCCGGACCGCGCCACCCGCATATCGAGCCGCGCAAGGCCCGCCAGCATCATCCCGTCGATCCCGCGCGCGCCCGTGACCACGCAATCGACCACCACCACATCGCCCAGCAAGGCAATCGGCCCCTCGAGCAGCGACCGCAGCGTCCCGCCATCAATGCTGCGAAACCCCGCCCCGCCCAGGTCTGCGCCGATCTGATGGCGCAAGCCTTCATCCTCGGCAAAGATCGCCACGCGGGCGGGCAGGCCCGATCCATCGTCAACGATGTCATAGGAAAAATCGGCCAGATTGGCTGCATTGTTCAACATGCGCGCGACTCCAACAATGTTGGAACGTGTGTAGAACAAAAACGGATCAAGGTCAAACCACCCGCCTCGATCAGGTGGCCTGCGCGCGGCTGGCCGTGCTCTGATTCAAGGCCGGATTTCGATCACCGTGCCATCGGGTACGATCCGCCACAGTTCCTCGATCTCATCGTTGGAAAGGGCGATGCAGCCATCCGTCCAATCGCCCGGCATCCGACCCATTGGGAGGGCATTGGGCTGGCCGTGGAGGAAGATATCACCGCCGGGCGAGCGGCCATACTGGCGGGCGAAGGCGCGATCTGCGGCGTTGGGGTACGAGATTTTGAGGCTCAGGTGATAGGCGCTGCCGGGATTGCGACCTTCGATCACATAGCGACCTTCGGGCGTGCGCTCGTCGCCTTCGAACTGCTTGTGCCCGGACGGGGCATCGCCGAATTGCAGGCCGCGCCATGCCTTGACCGGCTGCCCCCCGGCATAGGCGATCATCAACCGTTCGGACTTGTCGACGATGAGGTAATCGACCGTGGAGAAGCGCCGCTCCGGCACGATGCGCGCCGCCTCCCGCGCCAGCGGCGGCTGGGAGGACGGGGCCTCGGCCTGCTTGACCGGCGGGTTGGCGCAGGCGGCAATGGCCAGCAGCGGCAGTAAAGCGAAACGTGTCACGCAGGGGAGATTAGCCTGCGGACGACCCTGCAATCAATCTCCATCTCCCCTCCCCTCGGGGAGGGGTCGGGGGTGGGGGCTCCACGCCCGCGACCATGCCTTGCCCCCTCACCGCCGAACCCCCATCCCAACCCTTCCCCAAGGGGAAGGGAGAGTAAGAGTTGCAAGCAGCTTACTAGTCCACAAAGGGATCGCGCATCAGGATCGTGTCGTCGCGCTCGGGGCTGGTCGAGACCAGCGCGACGGGGCATTCGATCAGCTCCTGGATGCGCTGGATATACTTGATCGCCGCTGCCGGCAGATCGGCATAGCTGCGCGCGCCCGCGGTGCTCTCGCTCCAGCCGGGCATTTCCTCGTAGATCGGCTCGCATTCGGCCTGATCGGCGGCGTGGCTGGGCAGGTAGTCATAGACCTTGCCGCGCAGACGGTAGCCGGTGCAGATCTTCACCTTCTCCATCCCGTCGAGCACGTCGATCTTGGTGAGCGCGATGCCGGTGACACCGCTGATCGCGCAGGACTGGCGCACCAGCACGGCATCGAACCAGCCGACCCGGCGCTTGCGCCCGGTAACGGTGCCGAATTCATGGCCGCGCTCACCCAGACCCTGCCCGATTGCGTCCTCAAGCTCGGTAGGAAACGGGCCCGAGCCGACGCGAGTGGTGTAGGCCTTGACGATGCCGAGCACGAAGCCGGTCGAATTGGGGCCGAGGCCGGAGCCGGACGCCGCCGTGCCGCTCACCGTGTTGGAGCTGGTGACGAAGGGATAGGTCCCGTGGTCGACATCGAGCAGCACGCCCTGCGCGCCCTCGAACAGGATCTTGGCGCCCGCGCGGCGCACCTTCTTGAGGCGCTTCCAGACCGGTTGAGCGAATTTCAGCACGAAGGGCGCGATTTCGCGCAGTTCCTCGAGTAGCGCGGCACGGTCGACCGGGGGCTGGCCGAAACCCGCCCTCAGCGCGTCATGGTGCGCGCAAAGCCGGTCAAGCTGCGGCTCCAGCGTGTCGAGATGCGCCAGATCGCACACCCGGATCGCGCGGCGGCCGACCTTGTCCTCGTAAGCCGGGCCGATCCCGCGCCCGGTCGTCCCGATCTTGCCCTTCCCTGCCGCCGTCTCGCGCAGGCCATCCAGATCGCGGTGGAGCGGCAGGATCAGCGGGCAGTTGTCCGCAATCGCGAGGTTCTCGTCCGTGATCGAAACGCCCTGCCCCTCGACCTTGGCGACCTCGTCACGCAGCGCCCAGGGATCGAGCACCACGCCATTGCCGATCACCGACAGCGTGCCCGAGACGATGCCCGAAGGCAGCAGCGAGAGCTTGTACGTCTTCCCGTCGATCACCAGTGTGTGGCCGGCATTGTGCCCGCCCTGGAAACGCACCACGGCGTCCGCCCGGCTGGCGAGCCAGTCGACGATCTTGCCCTTGCCCTCATCGCCCCACTGGGCGCCGATCACGGTGACGTTGGCCATGTGTATCCTTGTAAACTGGTGGCGAGAAAAGCCGCGCGGGGCCTAGGCGTTTGGGGCGGGAGTGGCAAGGGTCGGGGCCGGACGCGAAGGGTTTTGCGGACGGCGGCGTTGAGCGGACAACATGTCACAAGGATATTGCCGATGAACACCCCAGCCAAAGCCCTGATCGCCGTCGCCGCTATTGCGGTGCTCGCCAGCCCGATCCTCGCCCAACAGCGGCGCGGAAGTGGAGAGCGAAACGCGGGCGAATGCCGCGCCGAGATCGTGAAACTCTGCGGCAGTGATCGCAGCCAGATGCGCGCCTGCCTCCGCGAAAAACGGGGCGAGCTGTCGGACGGCTGTCAGTCGGAGCTGCGTGCGCGGATGGAAGCACGCGGCGGTGAGCGGGGCACGCGCGGTGGCGGCGCAGCGGCTTAGGCGCCTGCCCCGCAGACTTTGGCCTATGGCAGCGATCCTCTGCAAGGGCTCGACCTGTGGGTGCCCGAAGGGGCCAAGCCTGCGCCGCTCGTCCTGTTCGTCCATGGCGGCGGGTGGAAGCGCGGGTCGAAGAGCAACGCCATGGGCCGCGCGCTGCCGGGGCATATGCTGGCGCAAGGCTATGCCTTTGCCTCGATCGATTACCGTCTGGTCCCGGCTGCCACGGTCGAGCAGCAGGCGGCGGATGTCGCGGCGGCGCTCGCCCATCTGCTGAAACGTGCCGACGCGCTCGGCATTGACCGGAGCCGCGTGGTGCTGACCGGGCATAGCGCGGGCGCGCATCTGGTGGCGCTGGTGGGGACGGACGAGCGCTATTTGCGCGCCGCCGGCCTCAGCTTCGCCGATATCGACGGCGTCATGCCCAATGACGGCGCGGCCTATGATGTCCCCGCGCAGATGGCGCAGGCCGGGCGATTGATGGGCGGCACCTACGAACAGGCGTTCGGCACCGATCCCGCGCGCCAGCGGGCCCTCTCCCCCACCCTCCACGCATCCGCCCCCAATGCACCTGCCTTCCTGCTGATCCACGTCCAGCGCGAGGACGGAGTGGCGCAGAACCAGGCGCTGGCAGAAGCCCTGCGGCGCGCGGGCACGGCGGTCGAGGTCGGCAGCTTCCCCGGTGACGGCCTGCGCGGCCATGCCGAAATCAACCGCAAGCTGGGAGAGCCGGACTATCCCGCCACCCCGGTGATGGATGCGTGGCTGAAGAAGGTGCTGGGATAAGGACCAATCCCGGTCCCGGGCTTGACCCGGGACAGGGGATTAGAAGGTATCCCGCTTAGACCGCTGCGATGACGTCGATCTCGACCATCAGTTCGGGCAGCGCCAAGCCCTTCACCTCGACCGTCGTATCGGCCGGATAGGGCGGCGTGAACCAGCGTTGCCGGGCTTCCACGATCTTGGGGAAGTTCGCCATGTCGGTGAGGTAGATGGTGACCTTGACCACCTTGCTGAGATCGCTCCCGCCCGCCGCCAGCACGCGCTCGATATTGGCGAAGGTCTGCGCCAGCTGCGCGTCGAAGTCGCCCGCGCCCACGATGCTGCCATCTGTGCCGATGCTCGCCTGCCCGGACAGGAACAGCAGATTGCCGACCTGCCATGCGGGCGAAAAGCAGTAGGCCGCCAGCGGATCGTTTTCGAGCGTGATGGCCTTGGGGGCGTCGGTCATCAGGGCCGCTCCCACCCGGCGGGGCCGCTGGCGGTGAGGACATAGTCGCAGCCCAGTGCCGCTGCGTCCTCCCCTTCGGCCAGCTGCGCCCGCGTGCGCCAGCCTTCTGCCCGCAGCTTGGCCGCCGCCGCCCGGTCATGGCCGAGCGGGAGGTAGCAGGTGCGCGCCGCCTGGGGCTGCGGGGCTGCGTCGGCCAGACGATCGAGATAGAGCGTGAAGCCGGTGGCCGGCTCGTTGCTGCCCGCGATCCGGTAGGTACCGCCCCGCCCGGCCGCGCGGCGCAGGCCTTCGGCATAAAGCGTGAAGCCGAACCACGATTGATATTCGAACCCGTGCCGCTCGGTCGGGTCGAGCGTGATACGGGCCGCATCGCCAATATGGGCCGCGATCTGCTCCAGCCCGTCCAGCCGCGATTTCAGCGCCCCGCCCGCATCGACATCGCGCAATGCGGCGAGCGCGGCCCCGAAAGGCCCGGTGGCATAGAGCAGCGGCAGATAGGCTGCGCCGCCCGCCGCCTTCAATCCGCCCGCATCCTTGGTGTCGAGTTCGCGCCGCACCGCCTCGATCTGGTCGTCGGACAGGGGGAAGGCCTTGGCCGACAGCGTATCGACGAGGTCGGGCAGCGTGAAATCGACCGAAATGCCGGTGAGACCAGCCGCGGTCAGCGCCTCGATTGCGAGCATGACCGCTTCGCTGGCGGCGGCGACCGAATCCGACCCGATCAGCTCCGCGCCAAGTTGCAGGCGCTCCCGCGCCGGATCGAGCTGGCTCGCCTTGATCACCACGGTGTCGCCGCAATAGGCGAGGCGCAGTGGGCGGGCGGCGGTCTTGAGGCTGGTCGCGGCGATCCGTCCGACCTGCGGGGTCATGTCAGAACGGAGAGCGAGCGTGCGCAGGCTCGCCGGATCGACGAAGCGGAACATCGCCCGCGCCTCGCCCGCGACGGCACCGGCCATTCGGCCCGCGAGCGAGGCTTCGAATTCAAGCAGCGGCGGGCGCACGCGGTCATAGCCATGCGCGTCCAGCACATCGAGGCAGGCGCGCATCATCGCCGTGATCCGCGCGGCTTCGAGCGGCAGGCGGTCTTCGAGGCCTTCGGGGAGGAGGTCGTTGGGTTGGGTCATATGCAATCGCTCGTCATCCCGGCGAAGGCCGGGACCCAGTCCCGCCCCTCGCCTCTGGGCCCCGGCCTTCGCCGGGGTGACGATGAATTGCAAGCGTTCCTTAGAACGCCAACGCCTTGACCAGCTTCACGCCTTCGACCTTCTCGGCCTCGGCCACCACTTCTGGCGTCAGGGCTTCGTCGAGGCTCAAGAGCAGCACCGCTTCCCCGCCCGCTTCGCGGCGGCCAAGGTTGAAGGTGCCGATGTTGATCCCGCGTGCGCCCAGCAGCGTCCCGATACGGCCGATGAAGCCCGGCTTGTCGTCGTTGACGATGTAGAGCATGTGGCCCGACAGCTCGGCCTCGATCCCGATGCCGAAGATTTCGACCAGTCGGGGCGATTCCGTCCCGAACAGCGTGCCCGCGACCGAACGCGGGCCCTGCGCGGTTTCCACTGTCACACGCACCAGCGTATTGAATGCGCCGTCGCGGTCATGACGGATTTCACTCACGTCGAGCCCGCGCTCCTTGGCGAGGAACGGGGCGTTGACCATATTCACCGTGTCCGAATAGCGGCGCATGAAGCCCGACAGCACAGCGGCGGTGATCGGCTTGCCGTTGAGTTCCGCCGCGGCGCCTTCACGCTCGATGCTGATGTGGGTCAGATTGCCATGCGCCAGCTGGCCGACAAGGCTGCCAAGCTTTTCCGCCAGCGACATATAGGGGCGCAGCTTGGGCGCTTCCTCGGCCGAGAGCGACGGCACGTTGAGCGCATTGGTGACACCGCCATTGACGAGGTAATCAGCAAGCTGCTCGGCCACTTGCAGTGCGACATTGACCTGCGCTTCGGTGGTCGATGCGCCCAAGTGCGGGGTGCAGATGAAGTTGGGCGCGCCGAACAGCGGGTGATCCTTGGCGGGCGGTTCGGTCTCGAACACGTCAAGCGCGGCCCCGGCCACCTGACCGCTTTCGAGGCAATCCTTCAAAGCCGCTTCGTCGATGAGGCCGCCGCGCGCGCAATTGATGATGCGGATGCCCTTCTTGGCATTCTCCAGCCGCTCGCGGCTGAGGATGTTGCGGGTTTCCTCGGTCAGCGGTGTGTGCAGCGTGACGAAATCGGCGCGGCTCAGCAGCGTATCGAGATCGACCTTTTCCACGCCCATCTCGACGGCGCGCTCTTCAGTAAGGAAGGGATCATAGGCGATCACCTTCATCTTGAGGCCGAGCGCGCGGGTGGCGACGATCGAGCCGATATTGCCCGCGCCGATCAGGCCGAGGGTCTTGGCCGTGAGCTCCACGCCCATGAACCCGCTCTTCGGCCATTGGCCTGCCTGCGTCTGCGCATTCGCTTCCGGGATCTGCCGGGCCAGCGCGAACATCAGTGCGATGGCGTGTTCGGCGGTGGTGATCGAGTTGCCGAACGGGGTGTTCATCACCACCACGCCCTTGGACGAGGCATAGGGGATGTCGACGTTATCAACGCCGATCCCGGCGCGGCCGATGACCTTCAGATTGGTCGCGGCGTCGAGCACCGCCTTGGTCACCTTGGTCGAGGAACGGATCGCGAGGCCATCATAGTCGCCGATGCGGGCGATCAGTTGTTCGGGCGTTTCGCCGGTGATGACATCGACATCGCAGCCGCGCTCTTCGAAAATGCGCGCGGCGTTGGGGTCCATCTTGTCGGAAATGAGAACTTTGGGACGGGTCATTTTGAATACCTTCCACTCGTCATCCCGGGCCTGACCCGGGATCGCGCGCAACACGCGCTGGTGCATTGGGGAGAGCGGCCCCGGATCAGGTCCGGGGCGACGCGAATTGCGACGGCCTCAGCCGTTCTTGACCTTTTCGTAGGCCCATTCGATCCACGGCAGCAGGCGCTTCAGATCCTCCTGCTCGACGGTCGAACCGCACCAGATGCGCAAGGACGGCGGCGCGTCGCGGTAGCCGTTGAAGTCGAAGCCGACATTGCGTTCTTCGAGCAGCTTGACGATCTTTTTGGGCACGGCGGCCTTGTCGTCGTCCGAGAGGGCATCATACCATTCGCCCTGGAACACCAGGCAAACGCCGGTATTGGTCTGCTGCGCCGGATCGGACACCATGTTGCGCAGCCACGGGGTGGCCTCGATCCAGTCCTTGACGATCTTGGCGTTGGCATTGGCCCGTTCGACCAGCGCCTTGCGCCCGCCGATGCTCTTGGCCCATTCCAGCGCCGCGATGTAATCTTCGGTCGCCAGCATCGAAGGGGTGTTGATCGTCTCGCCCGCGAAGATGCCGAGATTGATCTTGTTGCCCTTCTTCATGCGGAACAGCTTGGGCAGCGGCCACGGCGGATCGTAGCTTTCGATACGCGCAACCGCCTTGGGGCTGAGGATCAGCATGCCGTGCTGCGCTTCGCTGCCCATCACCTTCTGCCACGAATAGGTGGTGGCATCGAGCTTCGACCAGTCCATTTCCTGCGCGAAGATCGCGCTGGTGGCGTCGTTGATGGTGATGCCCTCGCGGCCCGGCTCCAACCAGTCGGTGTTCGGGATCATCGCGCCAGAGGTCGTGCCATTCCAGGTGAACACCACGTCATTGCGCTGCGGGATGGTGGTGAGATCGGGGATCTCGCCATAATCGGCGGTGAGGACCTGCAGGTTGGGCAGCTTCAGCTGCTTCACCGCGTCCTGAATCCAGATATTGCCGAAGCTCTCCCACGCCGCGACCGTGACCGGGCGCGCGGGATCGAGCATCGCCCACATGGCGGCTTCGAGCGCGCCGGTGTCCGACGCGGGCATGATGCCGATCAGATAGTCATCGGGGATGCCGAGCAGTTCGCGGCTCAGGTCGATCGCGTACTTCAGACGCGCCTTGCCCAGCGCCGAACGGTGCGAGCGGCCGAGAACGTCGGTTTTGAGGGTGTCCAGCGACCAGCCGGGGAATTTCGCCGTGGGGCCCGAGGAAAAGAAGGGGCGTTCAGGCTTAAGCGTCGGCTCGTGTGCGAGCCCGCGTGCATACTCAGTCATGTATTCTCTCCTTGCAGAGAGCTCGCGCGGCGTTGGGACCGCGTGGCCCGTGGGCGGCTTTAGTGGCGGGCTGTAACAAGTCAATGAATGAATCATCGGCCGCGGGCATGGCCGCGGGGATAGCCCCTCGCCAAGCGCGGCAAATGTTACTAATCAGCCCGTTCCATGGACATTTCCGATCTCCGCATTGCCCTGTTCAGTGGCAACTACAACTACACCCGCGACGGGGCGAATCAGGCGTTGAACCGCTTGGTCGGCTCGCTGCTGGCCAAGAGCGCCAAGGTGCGCGTCTATTCGCCCAAGGTCGCCAATCCCGATTTCCCGGCGACGGGCGATCTGATCGGCCTGCCCAATGTCCCGATGCCGGTGAAAGGGCGCGGCGAATACCGCTTCCCCACGCATCTTGGGCGATCCGTGAAACAGGATCTGGAGGCCTTCGCGCCCAACATCGTCCACCTGTCCTCGCCCGATATGTCAGCCCACGCCGCGCTGCGCTGGGCGCGCGCGCGGGGCCTGCCGGTGCTCGCCAGCGTCCACACCCGGTTCGAGACCTATCCGCGCTATTACAACATGGCCTTTCTCGAACCGCTGATCGTCAAGGGTCTGCGGCGGTTCTACAATCGCTGCGATGCGCTGGTGGCGCCGTCACAGTCGATGATCGACGAATTGCTGGCGATGGGAATGCACACCCGCATCGGGTTGTGGAGCCGGGGGGTGGACCGCACGATCTTTTCCTCCGCCCGCCGCGATCCCGAATGGCGACGCTCGCTGGGTCTGGCCGAAGATGATGTGGCCATCGTCTTCCTCGGGCGGCTGGTGATGGAGAAGGGCCTTGATGTCTTTGCCGAAACCATCGTGCGCCTGCGCGCCGCGGGTGCGCCGCACAAGGTGCTGGTGATCGGCGACGGCCCGGCGCGCGGCTGGTTCGAAGCGAATCTGCCCGGCGGGATCTTTGCCGGGTTCAAGACCGGCGAGGCCTTGGGACAGGCGCTCGCCAGCGGGGACGTGTTCTTCAACCCCAGCGTCACCGAGACCTTCGGCAATGTCACGCTGGAAGCCATGGCAAGCGGCCTTCCGGTGGTCGCCGCGGGGGCCACCGGCAGCGCCAGTCTGGTTGCCGACGGCGTCATTGGCCGACTGGTCGCGCCGTCAGGGGCCAAGGGCAGCGACGCCGCCGCCTTCGCTGACGCGCTTGCACCCTACTGCACCGATCCCGCCCTGCGCACCGCACACGGCGCGGCAGGCGAGACGCGGGCCTGCGACTATAGCTGGGAGGCGATCAATCAGGTCGTCGCCGATACCTATGTCCGGCTGGTCGAAGAACGCCGCGCGGCGCAGGCGGCGCGGGCCGCCTGATGGGCGCGCAGCGTTACTTCAGCACCCCGGCCGCCGCCATCCGCCGCACGTAAAGCAGCAGGAAAAGCGTCACCGCCCAGATCGCGATGTCGAGCGCGGGCGCTTCCATCGCGGCTGGCACGTCTATCAGGCCATAATTGTAAACCGTCGTGCCGACGAGGCCGATGGTCGCCGCCACCATCGCCGGGACCGCAAAGCGCGATCGCAGCAGCAACAGCACCGATCCGGCAAAGGCCCCCCACACGCCCAGCGCCCAGAAAGCGCTGGCCCAGGCGGGATAGGCGTTCATGAAAGCAATCTGATCCGCCGTCATGCCAGCGTCAGCGAGCATGTCGAACTTGGTCATGGTGTAGCTGATGATACCCATGGCATTGAACAGCAGCGTCAATCCGCCAATCAGCCACAGATGCCACGGCACCTTGGCCGTGCCGAGTGTCGTATCATTCATGGGTGCCCCTCCCCCGTCCGGCGCGACCCGGTCGGGGGAGAGTGTATTCCTAACCTACATCAACCGCAATTGCGGTTGCGCACGCTCACAGGCGTTCGATACGCTTGGCCATCTCGTCGATCATGTCGACGATCTGGTTGATCGTCTCCTCGTCGAGCTTGCCCGCCTTGGCGCGGTTCTTCAGCACGCTGCCCAGGTTGCCCATCGCCCGGAAGACATCGTGCGAACGGACCGTGGTGGTGCGTTCGCCATGCCGACCGAGACGGCGCAGCAGCGCCTTGACCTCGTCGCGGCGGTCCTCGAGTTCCTCGAGCCCCTGCGCGGTCGCGGCGAAGGGCTTCTTGGCGCCCTCGGCCTCGGCTTCCTCGATGCTGCCTTCATCTTCGAGAAGCTGGAGCGTCGGATAGACCGCGCCCGGGCTCGGGGCATAATCGCCACCGGTCATTTCCTCGATTGCCTTGATGAGTTCGTAGCCGTGCGAGGGGTTTTCGGCGATCAGCGCCAGCAGCGCGAGGCGCAGTTCACCCTGGCCGAACATCCGCCCGCGGCGGCCACCACGACGGCCACGATAGCCCTCGCCGCCCTCTTCGCCATCAGCCTCGCGGCCGCGCGGGAAATCCTCGTCGAAGCGCGCGCGCATCTTGAAGCCCGGGCCGCCGAAGTTGACGTTCCCATTCATCGCCATCGTCGCCATTGCCTCGGCGAGCTTTTCCCAGCCGCCACCGCGGCCATACCGGTTCCAGGTCATATTCGTTCCTCCTCGCCTATATCAGCGATACACCCAAGATATATCTTAGAGCTATCGTTTCAAGGCGTCCCGCTGGCGGGAGTTTCCTTTTCTGACCGATGCCCTATCCAGACCGACGAATGACTGACCTGTTCGGACAAGACGCCCAGGAGGCTCCGCGCGAGGGCGCAAGCGATGACGCCCCACTCGCCGACCGGCTGCGGCCGCGACGGCTTTCCGAGGTGGTGGGGCAGGAGCACCTGACCGGCCCCGAGGGCGCGATCGGGCGGATGGTGGCGGCGGGCAAGCTCGCCAGCATGATCCTGTGGGGGCCGCCCGGCACCGGCAAGACCAGCATCGCCCGCCTGCTCGCTGACGCCGTGGGTATGCGCTATGTCGCGATCAGCGCGGTGTTCTCGGGCGTGGCGGATTTGAAGAAGGCCTTTGCCGAGGCCGAAACGATGGCGGGCGCTGGCCGCAAGACCCTGCTGTTCGTGGACGAGATCCATCGCTTCAATCGCGCGCAGCAGGACGGCTTCCTCCCCTATGTCGAACGCGGGGTGGTGACGCTGGTCGGCGCGACCACCGAAAATCCGAGCTTCGCGCTCAACGCCGCGCTGCTCAGCCGCGCGCAGGTGCTGGTGCTGAACCGGCTGGACGAGACGGCGCTGGCGGCATTGCTCGAAAAGGCGGAAGGCCTGGAAGGCCCCCTCCCCGTCACGCCCGAGGCCCGCAGCGCGCTGATCGCGCAGGCCGATGGCGATGGGCGGTTCCTGCTGGGGCAGGCCGAAACGCTCTATGCCGCGGGTCTCAGCGAACCGCTCGATCCGGCGATGCTGGGCAGTTTCCTGCAACGCCGCGTGGCGGTGTACGACAAGGACCGCGACGGGCATTACAATCTCATCAGCGCCTTGCACAAAGCCGTGCGCGGGTCCGATCCGCAGGCGGCGCTGTACTACCTCGCGCGGATGCTGACGGCGGGCGAAGAGCCGTTGTTCCTCGCCCGCAGGCTGGTGCGGATGGCGGTGGAGGACATCGGCCTCGCCGATCCCCACGCGCTGACGCAATGCATGGCCGCGATGGAGGCCTACCGCTTCCTCGGCAGCCCCGAGGGTGAATTGGCGCTGGCGCAGGCGTGCGTCTATCTGGCGACCGCGCCCAAATCCAACGCCGTCTATCTGGCGCAAAAGTCCGCCTGGAAAAGCGCGAAAGAGACCGGCAGCCTGATGCCGCCGATGAACATCGTCAATCCGGCGACTGGCCTGATGGAAAGCCTCGGCTACGGCAAGGGCTACACCTATGACCACGACACGCCCGAGGGCTTTTCGGGCGACAATTACTGGCCGGAGGAGATGGAGCCCCAGAAGTTCTACACCCCCGTCGAACGCGGGTTCGAGCGCGAGGTGAAGAAGCGGCTCGATTACTGGGACAAGCTGCGAAGGGAACGCGGATGAGCGGGGCACTCGATCGTTGGGACGCCGCCCGCGATTTCGCACTGACCCTGCCGGGAACGGAGCTCTCGACCAGCTACGGCAAGCCTGCGGTGAAGGTGGCGACGAACGGCCGTGCTTTCCTCGGCACGGGTCGCGAGAGCGAGACCTCCTTCGCGCTCCACATCGACATTGCGACCGCCGAAATGCTGATGGCGACCGACCCCGCAACCTTCTGGCAGACCCCCCACTACGAAGGCTACGGCGCGGTGCTGGTGCGCTTCGACAGCCCCGATCCCGAGCGGGTGCGCCATGCCGTACGGCTGGCGCATCAGCAGGCGGCGGCGATGAAGCCGGTGGCGAAGCGCAAGCGGTGACGGGTCGTTTCACGCAATTTCTGGCGGTCGATTGGTCGGGGGCCAAAGGGCCGCGCCAGAAGGGGATCGCGCTGGCAGCCGCGCTGGCCGATGGCGGCGCGCCGGTGCTGATCGCCCCGCCCGATCCACGCGGTTGGGCGCGGGGGGAGGTGCTGGCGCTGATCGCAGGGCTGGAGGCACCGACGCTGGTGGGGCTCGATCTCGGCATCTCATTGCCGTTTGTGGACGCGGGCGCGTTCTTTCCGGGGTGGGATGCCAGTCCGCCCGATGCGCGCGGTCTTTGGGCACTCATTGACGGGTTGTGCGCAAGTCATCCGCACCTCGAAGCGGGCGGATTTGTGGCCCACCCCGAGGCTTCACGCTATTTCCGCCACGGCGCAGGCGCGACAGGCGACCGCTTCCTCCTCCCCGGCGCGGCCACCCGCGAAGGCCGCTTCCGCGTGGCCGAGGCCGCCCAGCGCCAGCAGGGCGTGCGCCCGGTGAGCAATTTCAACCTCGTCGGCGCGGCCCAGGTCGGCAAGTCGAGCCTGACCGGGATGCGGATGCTGCACCGGCTGGGTCGCACAGTGCCCGTCTGGCCGGTTGATCCGCTGCCGCAGGAAGGCTCGGTCGTGACCGAAATCTACACCTCGATGGCCGCGCGCCTCGGCGGCGTGACGGGGCCAGCGACCAAGATCAGGAGCTATGACGCTCTCAACGACGCCCTGGACGCACTCGGCTCGCCGCCGGTGCGAGGGACGGGCGCCATCGATGACCACTCCTCCGACGCGCTGCTGACCGCCGCGTGGCTGCGCCGCGTGCATGGCGAGCGCGATCTGTGGCATCCGCCCACCCTCACCCCCGAGATCGCCCGCACCGAAGGCTGGACTTTCGGTGCATTGTGAGTTTAAGGCGCGCTCACGGTCCGCCGGCTTAGCTCAGTTGGTAGAGCACCTGATTTGTAATCAGGGGGCCACGGGTTCGAATCCTGTAGCCGGCACCATAAATTCAGAAACTTATGCCAATACCCTTGCTAACCAATTTTTCCTAGCAACCACATAGCAACCACTCCAGGTAGTATTCTGTAGGAAGCAGTGAGATCCGCTTACTCGATTCCGGTTGAGATGATGCGACAAGTTTATCGAGATTGCCGGGGTGGCGTTGCGCCCAACTAACCCGCTTAACGGCACCGGCTACGCGGGAACGGCGGTTCATAGCCGTTACTCGACAAGCTGCGTGGGCAAAAGGTTCAACTGACTGACCCGGTCTTTGCCGTTGGTGGTGCAGCGCGCAGCAATATGGCCAAGGCGATGCTGCTGCGCCGGATGAACTATCACCACATTACCACACATGGGTTTCGCTCGACATTCCGTGACTGGGCTGGAGACTGCACCAATCACCGCTATCCATTGGCGCAGCTCTTCGGGCATCAGGTTGCGAACGAGCTGGCCCCTGCGCTCCATGGCGGGAGTATTCTCGGACGAGAACTCGAGTTGGAGGTTCAGGACCTCTCTCAACATCTCCTGCATCTGGTCTTTCCCCTCGGCGGTGTCGAACTGCAAGCGTGGTCTGACCCACGCCAATCACTAACAGCGAAACCGACTTATTCGAAAGGCATTTCCAATTAGACCTTTAGGTACCATTTGAATGGCTGAAGGGGACCCTGACCAATGGGTCTCTCAATTTACATTCAAGGCCGACAGATAGGTGCCGACGCCCTGAAGGAAGCCGGCACCTCATCATTTTAGAAGGCTCCGCGCAGGCCTACAGCGATGAACTCCTCGCCGACATTTCCATGGATCCGAAAGCGTGGCGCAATCGGAAAGCTCACCAAGCCGTACGGTCGGACCTCGCCACCATCGTATCGCCCGCCGCCGCCAAGCTCGATGCTGCCAGCGAAGGTGTATGATGCTTCGAGTTTGCCATAGGCCTTCAGCGCTGTGTCATCGCACAGACGATCGTCTGCGAACTGGCCATTTGTCGTGTCGCGGCAACGGGTCTGGCCGTTGTTGAATGTATCCGATACGTAACGATCATCATTGCCTTGGTAGACGAAAACACCGCCAACCGGGCGGAGCGAAAAGCCACCAGCGGTGATCTCATACCCAAGGCCTGCTTCAGCTCCCCAAACCCCCTCGGAACGCGCTCCGTTGCCCTCGAGCACTAAGCCGTCCGCGAGAGCTGGTGTAGCTGTGCCTACCGATGCGAAGACCAATCCACACAGTAGTAACTTCCTCATTGTTTTTTCCTTCTCGAAAGGGATGCATCGATTAGGGGGCATCCCCCTCTAAAACAAAGAGTTTTTTTCAGGGCTCGACAATTCTTGGTATTGACAAGTCCGGTTGCTCGAGGGTGGCGGACGCTCACATGTTGTTCCTTCTGGGCCGCCGTCCAAGACACACCTTGCGCCGCGCTGCGTGATGCGTCTGAAGAGCCAGTTCTCGCTGTCGGATGGGCGGATACTCTGACCATCTCATCCAACCCCCTCGCGATACAAAAGCATTCAAACTCTAAAGCCCTATTTTGCTTTGATAAAGACTTCGTCTTTCAACTTGTCAATTAGCGCTGCAGCAAAGCGAGCAGGTTGCACGGCGACGAGCGTTCTTAGCTATCCGGGGCCCGGCGGTCGGAACTGCTAAAGGCCAAGCGCGAACATGTCAGCCTCGACTAGCGGCTCTGGCTAATCCCTGACAGCAAAACGGGCAAGGTGCGGCGGGGGAAGGACGGCACTAGCTCAAATCCGAGCATTGCCCTGCACAGGGCGACACACCAAGCAGGCATTGAAGTCCATGAAGGATGCGAGTTTTGAGCGGTAAGTTTGGTTCGCTCGCTAGCTAAGGCAACCGTTTGCGTCGAAACCTTCGCGCGCTTGCCGCGTCGCTGTCATCTTCGATGAAAGTGCCAAGGTTGCCTACGTCAATGTCCGACGTATCGTTGTCACCATCGACCTGCGCGGCAGCATTGCTGCCAGTAGCCGAAATCACGCGGTACCGGACAACGCCGATCCCGCGAGTCTTGCTCACATCGACGATACTCCCCACCGCAAGCAAAGCCCCTCCATAATTCAATTCGACGAGATCATCCTCGATTGCTGTCACTCGCAAAGGATCAATTTTGAACGCTATGCGCCGGGCTATCATTTGCGCCACCTCACGCTGCATAAGATCATAAACAGACGCACCGGGTTCAGAGACGCGTACAGCCAAATCTGCCGTGTCGATGGTGCGCGACATCTCGATCTGCTTCGTCACGACACCGCCGTCGATACTGCGCCCTGCTGCATCCTTGAGAGTGAAGGATACCGTCGCGCTGGCGGTGCCCCAGCTTGTGGAATAATCATCCGGACCATCGACGGGCAAAGAACGGGCTGGGGCAGTCTCTCCTATGTCCGAAATGGTTATATCCAGCGAATAGCCACCGCGCCCGGTGGTCAGCCGCCCAGATGAAGCTAAAGCCGCTTCGACGGCGCTTCGCATCGTTTGGAAATTGCTTTGGCAGTCCTTAACCACCCAGCTTCGCCACGTCGTGTGAGCAGCATAATAGCGGGCAGCAGCCGCAGCGCCCCATACTCGCGCATAGTACTCCTCGCTATACTCGAGCTTGCTGCCTGAATAGTTGCGATAGTAGGTGCAGCTTTGGGTTGAGGTAATTGTGCCTACGTTGACCCGTTGCAGCCCCTGCGCATTAGCAGCAATAGGCAGAGACGAGGCTGTGAACGCGACCGCCAAGAAGCCGATGAGCGCGTTCAAACGCATTCGCAGCTTCATTCTCAACGCCCCTTCTTACCGCTTGGCTTCTGCAAAGCCTTAACATCGGCAGCCGGTACCGGGCGCGCCACGGCTCCGACCGTGAGCGGTACGGTGAAGGACGTCACCTGTACCGCACGAGAAAATGAGGTCTGCACGTCGGTGATCTGGATTGCGCCCACCTTTTCCCCGTCGATCTTGATCGTTCCAGTGCCAGACGGATCGGGAATCTCGGTAGTTTGCCCATAGACCATCAGGTACTCCCCCCGATCGAGTGCGCCAGCCCCATAGTTGAGAATGACGGTTCCATCAGCCTGGATCGCTGCAACCTGAATCGGAAAGATGGTTGTCACAAGTCCTGTGGCAACGTTGTCGGCGGCAGAACGGAACAAACCGGCGCTGTCAATTTGCGAACCGCCCCCGCAGACAGTGGCAGATTCCTGTTCCTCACTGATGCGCGTTGCGTAACGGACTTCCCCGGTGTTGGTGTCGGTGATGCGAATGTCCGCTTCCATCCGCACTCTCGTATTAAAGCACTCCGCACTCTGGCCGCGGTTTCCGCCCAGCACGCCGCGCAGCATATTGTCGCCGAGATTTGACTTATTCACCGCCGAAATCGAAGTGATGGTCCCGTAGATTAGATAATCAACGCCTTCGAAGCCGCCAGTTTTCTTTTTGGTGCTCGTGGTTACGATTCCGCCTCGACCAAGCCCCTGCTCTTTCATCAAAGTGGCCAGTCTGCCACGCTCGATGATACGAAACTTACCACTTCCAATGATCGCTGTTTCGATCATGGCAATGAAGTTGTCTGCTTGTGCAGCGCCTGTGAGATCTTTCATTTCGGCGATCCCGACTACCGGCTTGTCATTCTGTTGGGCTGCAAGCGGCGTCATCATCCCGACCGCAGCCAGACACGCTAGCAAAACTCTAAACATCAAAAGGCCCCCTTAGTTGTTGGGATAAGATGCCAACAACTAACCACGGTGTCACGCAAAATTGTGGCTGACGGGCGATCCCGAAGCTGGCTACCAACAGACCTCGATAAAGGTCTGATTTAGAATTAAGTTGAGTTTCGCCAGCGGGTTAGCTTGGTGCCATCCCAACCGTTGATTGTGCTTTGCACAGCTTCGCTTCCAACGGTTTTGCTACTCACCAAAGGAAGACAACGAATAGGACCGACACCACTCAGGCGCGGTTTGCCCGTGCACAGCTGACTTTGCTGAGCGATTTGACTGACGGGGAATGGGCCGTGCTGGAGCCGTTGTTTCTGAATCCTTCACACTTTGGGCGCCCGCGCAAATAGCCGCTGCGTCGCATCGTCGAGGCGATCTTGAATCTGCTGCGCGGCGGGTTGCCATGGCGGATAACCCACCGTCATTGTAATCGCGTTCGTGGTGGACGCAACTGACCCACACTCTGACTTCCTCAACCCGGTCCTCCATGGCATCGTGCTGAGCGGGGCTGGGGTATATCTTTTGCTGTTCGCATGGTCCGCATCAGAACGGATCCGGAATGGCCGCTTTCGGGACTGCTTAGTGAGCGGCTTTATGTCGCAAGCTGGGTGAAAAACGGAGGTTCATCGATCGATTTGGAGCGGGACGAAGGGCTAAGGGCTACTCCCATAGCCGGGATACATCGTCCAACCGCAGATCATCTGGCGTTGGAGAGTTAATGGCGGTCGGTCCGAAGTCATAACCTCAAGAGCTTGAAGCAAGAGGTGACATTCCGCAATTGGGTCGCTTGCTGACGGGCAGCTATTTATCTGAAGCGCTCTGATGATGAATGGGAACGCACACATCCATCCGGGCCCAACCATGTCATGCCCCTTGTCAGATCCAAGACTTCCCGCGATGCCGCGCGATGCTAGAAGCTCTGATCAGTAAGGTGTTGTGGTATGGTATCGCAATCGGTCCCGCAGTGTACTGCATCGTGTTGTCCGTGCGCTCCGGGGGCGCAAAGCCGGACCGGCAGGCACTCGTATTCGCGCTCGGCTTTACCGCAATGATGGCCGGTGTCCGCAGTTACTGGCTCGATGATAGGAAAGCTGACCTGGACACGGTTTGCACAGAGCTTGGCAACCGCGTCGAAGGTGAACTGCCGGAGAGTTGTACCCTGAAGAAATCGAAGAGAACCCCTTCCCATCGGAATACTAGGGTTACAATCAGCCGCCCAACCCATTTTTGGTCACGTTATGATAAGCGAACGGATGCCACCTCGTACGCGTCGTGAAAGGTGGCAAGGTGCTGGGGCAACCGGGTCCTGGCCGGGTCACATTCCTAGCACCGACCCAAGCAGAAGCACTTTGGCTAAGAAGCCGGCGAAGCATGCAGAATAGCGAATTTGGGTTCTCTGCGGGTCGTACCAGCCGAAGTGCCAAATCTGAACAGCAACAGCATGAAATAATGAAGTTTACCGCTGCGCTAAAGCTAAATTCGTAATGATGGGATCACGTTTTCGAGTCAGGTAAGCGGCACAACCTTCCTTGAGGCACTTTCCCAAAGGAAATCATGGGCCCTCTAAAGAAGGCCTTGCGCTGCAAGGCGTGGCTTTTCCTCCTTTGAAGTCCAATACCAGTCCAGACCCGGCGATTGAGACATAGGGCATCAGCCCTTGCCTTGGGAATCATTTGGTTGAAGGGCCGTACGGCTGGTCGCGCATGAAGCTTAAAACAGAATTGTTTCAACCTGTAGCATCTGCCCACTTTGGTCGTACTTGGGTCAACTTGCGCTTGTGATACGAATTGATTCAGCGATCTCATGTGCACGAGCGCGGTTATAGTCGTTCGCGCGTCCTTTTGTCGTGAACCAGTCGATAATTGTAATGATACCACATCCGCCCAACGTGAACAATTTCACTAACCCCATACCCATGTCGCCAAGTATGAACCGGTCTACACCAAATGCACCAAACAACACCGACAATATCAGGACCGTACCTGGATCCTTCCGTACAGATTCATACTGTGACACAAACAGCATCTTCTGTTGGTCGTTGAAATCCTTGATCAGCGTCGCCTGTTCCATGGCGGTGAAGTCTGGCATATTTTAAGACCCCTTTTGTCGATAGACTGACATTATTGTCGTGAGCCAGACGATAGCTAGAATAATAACAACGGGAGCAGCAAGAAAATTGTGTGCAATAGACGTGGAAAAATCGAGATGCAGCAGATTATGCAGCGCTCTGGTCATGCCGCATCCCCAGCATTCTAGTCCCGTAAGGGTACGGAAAATGCAGAACGCCTGTATGGATTGAAGCCCCAAGTCGGGGAGCAGAGCATAAACGACTACGCTTGGCAGTGCCAACAGCTTCTCTATCTGCGATATTGTCCGCTGACGGGGTTCGATCATAGCACTTGCTTTAATTGCGTCTACCTGGGGCCGCAATACCGTTCTCTCCCTTCTCAAGGTCGGCCTTGGATAACGCCAACCCTCGAAAACTAATCGGATAGGACTGATATTCAGTCGCAGCTATTGGTAAAAGGTATCAGACCTTCGACTCCGGGCAAGGCGCAAATTGGGGCACCTTAGATGAAGATCGGCACCCAGCCCCCTTCAAATGAGAAGGATAAACCCTGACGTGACTCCCTAATTTTCCTCCAAGAGCGATTAGAGTCTGCCACGAAGTACCCTGTGCAGGTGATGGATTTCGATAAGCCGACCCATTGGCGCTAGTTGATGGTGTTTTCACCCTCCTGGAGCGAAGCTGTCAAACGAGGCCAACATGACCGGGCTTGGCGCTAAGCCACCAAACTGGCTTCCGCTCTGATGGAGGTCCATCAGCGCATCATCATCGAGTGCCAAATAGGCTTGGGCAAACATGCCGGTGTAGGCCGTGGCGTAATACAACCGCAGCATGTCGGCCGGGCCCAGCGGGTCGAAGCCGCTGACATCGGACAGCAGCCGTTGCAAGTCGGCTTGGGTGTCTGCGAGGCCCCCGCTTTCGGCCATATCGATCAGGCGCTGCGGACCGGTAGAACTGTTAGCGTCGGCAAAGGCCAGCATCTCCTCAAACGAGTCTGGTGCCAACGCCATGAGGTCGCCGCCGTTGGGCGAGATAGAGCCAGTGACGTCACTGGCATCGATCGAACTGGTTTGGAGGCTGGTCGTCAGTGGGGTTGGCGAAGCACCGATCTCCTGCGTTCCGATGAGGGTTTTGCCGGTAACAGTGTCCACCTTAAGCAGGCGATCTTCACTGCCGAATAGCAGCTTTGTCCCGGTGGGGCTGATCGGGATGCTAACCCTTGTGCCATTCGTCTCGATTAACACCGTGCTGCCTGAACGCACCGCCGTGTAGTCGCTTGCTGGTCCCATAAAGCCGACTGTATCCATGCCGCCGGTGAAGCCGCCGCGGATGGCAACATCGCCGCCAGCCGCCACAAACAGCTCATTGTCGAAGCTAGTACCAAAGACATCGATCTTGCCAGCGACTGTGACCGGCGAGCCTTCAGCCACGATGAGCCGCCCGCGGACCGCAGGATCAGCAAGGTTGGGAAGCGGGTCTATCTCGGCCGGGGCAGTGATCGCAGCTCCAGCATTGCTCACCAACTGACTGCCGATCCTTACCTGCCCGTTGACAATGCCCAACGTACGCGGACCATCAGCAAAGACGACATTGATACTTGTGGGGCTGACCGGGATGCTCACCCGCGTATCGCCGTCGGCGATATCTACCCGTGAGCCCACCCGGGTGATAGTGTAGGCGCTGGCAGCACCAGCAAAGCGGATAATATCATCACCGCCCGGCGCACCGCTTAGCGTGATCGTGCCGGGAGCATCGACGAAGCGGATGTCTTGGAATCCCGAAGTTAAAAATACCGCTGTGGTCCCGCCAATCCCGCCAGCGAAGCCATCTGGTGCAATCAGGCGCGGAGCCACGCTGCGATCCTCAATCGTAACGCTCAGCGTCTGCGTATCGCTAAGGCTACCATCGCTAGCGCTGACGATCACCTGATAGACGTTGTCGCCACCGCTATCGGTCGGCCGCTCAAAGTCAGGCACTGCCACAAAGCTCAGCTGTCCCGTCTGCGGGTTGATCGTGAACCGGCTCGCATCCGCGCCGCCCGCAATCGCATAGCTGACAGTCGTTCCGGCAGGCGCGATAGCAAGTACTTGTGTGACTGCGGACTGCCCTTCCGGCACGCTGAATGCCGCACTGTCTCCACCAGCGTTAGAGGTAATCGTTACCTGTTGGACAGTCGGCAAAATGTTCACGGCTAGGCTTTGCGTAGCGCTCAACAAGCCGTCACTGACAGATACGACGACATCGTAGACATTATCCTGAGAAATATCGCCGGGCATTTGGAACGGGGGTTGAGCCAGAAATGCTAGACTCCCGCTTGTGCGGTCGATCGTGAATTTATCGGCATCCGCCCCGCCCGAAATCTCGAAGGTCAGTAGATCTTTATCATTATCCTGCGCCGTGATCCGGGCGACCGTCAGAGATCCCTCATCGACGTTGACTGACGCGTTGCTAGCTCCCCCTTGGAATGTGATGGCCGGTGCAGAATTGCTGCCGGAAACCTTTAGTAGCGTATTGGCCCCGTTGGGAGCGACGCTGAAGCTGGCGTTCTCAAAATTTCCGAAGAGAAGAAGCTGGGCGTCAACGACGCCGTCCAGACCATCGTCAATGGAAAGCATAGCATAATCTGGCCCGGGCACTGTCGAGTTAGTATCGCCGAAATCAATCCGCACTTCCACAAGAGATATCTGTGCCCCAAGAAACACGATTGTGTCTTCGGCGGACAGGTCGAAGATCGTATCCCCGTTCAGCTCGCCGAGCATCCCCTCAATCCTGTCCGCACCGAGGCCAGTCCCGACGCGATCCTTACCCTGGCCGGGGCGGAGTGTGTCGCTGCCCGCAGAGCCGAAGATCAGATCGTCTCCCGCGAGACCCTGCAAAACCTCAGCCGCAGCCGAACCGAAGATCCGGTCGCCTCCTGACGTCGCCTCGATTTGCACGGCCGCAGAATAGAAGATGCTTCCCTGTTCGAGTGAGGGCGCGACAAAGAAGCGGTCAAGATCGTATTCCCCTGTGAATGTGGTGGTGATATCGACGAGGCCATCGCCATCGGCGTCGATCTCAAGGATTGCTGAGCCTCTTGAAGCCCGCACATCTGTCACGAAGAATGGCGTGCCCTGGTAAACCACCTCGGTCAGGTCTGCGAGACGGCCAAGGGTGGTGTTCAGGAGAACCTTGGCTCCAGAAATAACGGTCCCAGAGTTTGTGATCGTTTTCGAAATGCTTTCGTCCAAGAAATTCTTGAACGAGAATGTGACGTCGTCGATCTTCTCGACGCTGGCTACGCCGACGGCCGCCTGTAAAAATGGCGTTACGACAAAATCGAAGGTGCCAACAAGTGTCGCGCCGATCCCCGTGATAACAATGTCGCCGAAATCAAGGGGCGCGACAGGATACCAACCGGGACCGACATCAAGCCAGAAATCGAGTGCAGCAAAATCTCTAAACCCGTTAAGGCCGAACTCCTGCTCCAAGTCCGCGATAGTCGCAGCATAACCCTTCGCGCCACCCCTCGAATGGAGCGGCAAAAGCGCAAGCCCGAGATCAAATCCGGGATCTTGGACCATCGTAATGGTCGTGCCTTCGCGCTTCGGGCCAAGAGCATCTCCAACGAGCGAAGCCGCTGTGGCGAGGGGATTTGTTGCAGCGCCAAAGAGCGTCAAGCCAACCTCAAGGACGCCAATCGCCAGCTCATCGACATTTGAGTTAGGGTCGACATCAAAATCGAAAAAATCGCCAGTATTGAACAGGGCTACCGGATCGCCCAGCGTGACAAAATTCAGAAGCCTAGCGTCATCTACCACCTCACGCGGAGAACCGGGAGAACCAAACGTGACGGCGTAGGCGTTCTTCACTAGGGGGAAGTTGGCCAGAGTTTGGTCATTAAGAAGTTCTTCGACAAGGATCCCACCAAGACTGTGCCCCGTGATTATCATTTTAGTAAATGCCGTTTCACCGCGACTGTTCGCCGAACCAGCCCACTGAAGCACATCAATAATAACTTGGCGATGCCCCGCGTATAATTCAGCCCACTGAACGATTTGTGTGATAAAATCCACGGGTGGGTTTTGTGTTCCACTGAACGCAAAAGCTAGCGTCCGCTCGCCTCCGATGATGCTCTCTGCAAATACGAGATCATTTTGGAGCCCGTTGAGTGGAATATTCACTTCGGATCGCGAATCGCCAAAGGCAATCGGGGCCCAACCCGCAGCTGTCAATTTCCCGAAATCAGGGATCGAAGCGCCGTCAGAAGGATAGGCAGCATCCGCCAAAAGGAAAATCTTCGAAAGAAGCGACAAACCGCCCGGATCAGCTGAAAGCCCGGGTATCTTCAATGATGTCGGAATCAGCGACGAACCCGTGACGAAGCCATCGAGATTAAAGCTCTTTAGTGGCAAGCCGATGGAAGCGTTGTCCACGTTATTGTAATATGCAATGCCGCGATCGAAAGTAATGAAATCATTATTTCCGAAGGCTCCTGTCGGGGTCGGCGAAGCCCCGAACAGTTCGGAACTCAGAGTGCCGGTGCTTTCGACGAAGATCTGGCTAGCTGCAGTTCCGGAAAACCGCTCGATCGTCGCTGAATTCGTCGTGACGACGTAGCTGAAACCTGCTCCATCAG
Organism: Erythrobacter sp. W302b; assembly: GCF_046452395.1. Classification (NCBI taxonomy): domain Bacteria; kingdom Pseudomonadati; phylum Pseudomonadota; class Alphaproteobacteria; order Sphingomonadales; family Erythrobacteraceae; genus Erythrobacter; species Erythrobacter sp. W302b. The sequence goes on from NZ_JBKFDH010000001.1 coordinate 1,876,445, forward strand.
GATCAATGGCGATATCGCCAGCGGAAGTCTTGCCTCCAGCCAGAGTGGCAACCTGCGTGGTTGCTCCCGTTGAGAGATTTACTGCGAAAATGCCCGAGTTTTGGCTTCTTGTAATGAGGGCAGTTCCATCGGGGCCGATGTCGAAGCCCACGGCGTCTGAAAATGCAAATCTAGCGACTTCAACTACGGCCTGTGACGGAACGCCCAGATTATCAATCCGGAACAGAGTGCTATTGGTTATGAAATAGATGACACCCGACGGAGAGACGGCTAGATCCGCGATAAACCGGCCGGTTGCAACAACCTTGGTGACCGCCCCACTTTGGAGATTCCAGGTGTAGATTGATCCTTCGGAATCAGAGATCAGGAGAGCCGGTGGGCTTTGCGAGGATATGCTTGAGCTCTCAACGCCACTGACGATAGTCGCTGTTCCGAGGTTGGCGACCTGGTAGTTTGCTCCGGCTTGCGGCGTGATCTGCAGGAAGAAGCTCTCATTGGCTTCGATGGCGGTATCGCCCAGCACCTCGACCTCGACAAAGGCGGTGGTCTGGCCGAGGAGGAAGGTCAGTGTGCCGCTTCTGGCACGGTAGTCCTGATTGGCAAGAGCGCTACCGTCAGCAGTGGTGAAGTTGACGGTGAACTGCGAGGGCGCCGGGCGCGACAGGCTGACCTCGAAGCGCACAGTCCTCACGCCGCTGTCGCCCTCGAGGATGATCGGACTGCCGACTGCGATGATCGGAAGGGATAGGCCTCCATCGAAGCCATCATCAAGGGCGAAGCCCTGGGTCCGCATTATTTCGGCTTCCCCGGCAAACTCGGCGTTGATCGCGTTGAACAGTTCCAGCGTGAAGTGCTGATCAAGTCTTCCGGCAATGGTGGAGTCCAGCCTGATCGGAATCGTTTTGATCGTCTCTCCGGGCTGGAAGGTCAAAGTGTAGACCTGTCCTTCATCGAAGTCGGAGCCGCCAATGAGATCGGAAAAACTCAAGGTCCCAAAGCTGTCGCGACTCAAAAGCCGGTACTGAACCGTAACCGGGGTGGCCGACGCTTCGCTCAGGCGAACCGTGAACGCACCATCCTGCCCCTCCTCGACAACCGCTCGATCGACCTGGATCGAAGGCGCAGAGCCCGTCGTATCATTATTGACCAGTGTCGCTGTTCCGAGGTTGGCGACCTGGTAGTTTGCTCCGGCTTGCGGCGTGATCTGCAGGAAGAAGCTCTCATTGGCTTCGATGGCGGTATCGCCCAGCACCTCGACCTCGACAAAGGCGGTGGTCTGGCCGGGGAGGAAGGTCAGTGTGCCGCTTCTGGCACGGTAGTCCTGATTGGCAAGAGCGCTACCGTCAGCAGTGGTGAAGTTGACGGTGAACTGCGAGGGCGCCGGGCGCGACAGGCTGACCTCGAAGCGCACAGTCCTCACGCCGCTGTCGCCCTCGAGGATGATCGGACTGCCGACTGCGATGATCGGAAGGGATAGGCCTCCATCGAAGCCATCATCAAGGGCGAAGCCCTGGGTCCGCATTATTTCGGCTTCCCCGGCAAACTCGGCGTTGATCGCGTTGAACAGTTCCAGCGTGAAGTGCTGATCAAGTCTTCCGGCAATGGTGGAGTCCAGCCTGATCGGAATCGTTTTGATCGTCTCTCCGGGCTGGAAGGTCAAAGTGTAGACCTGTCCTTCATCGAAGTCGGAGCCGCCAATGAGATCGGAAAAACTCAAGGTCCCAAAGCTGTCGCGACTCAAAAGCCGGTACTGAACCGTAACCGGGGTGGCCGACGCTTCGCTCAGGCGAACCGTGAACGCACCATCCTGCCCCTCCTCGACAACCGCTCGATCGACCTGGATCGAAGGCGCAGAGCCCGTCGTATCATTATTGACCAGTGTCGCTGTTCCGAGGTTGGCGACCTGGTAGTTTGCTCCGGCTTGCGGCGTGATCTGCAGGAAGAAGCTCTCATTGGCTTCGATGGCGGTATCGCCCAGCACCTCGACCTCGACAAAGGCGGTGGTCTGGCCGAGGAGGAAGGTCAGTGTGCCGCTTCTGGCACGGTAGTCCTGATTGGCAAGAGCGCTACCGTCAGCAGTGGTGAAGTTGACGGTGAACTGCGAGGGCGCCGGGCGCGACAGGCTGACCTCGAAGCGCACAGTCCTCACGCCGCTGTCGCCCTCGAGGATGATCGGACTGCCGACTGCGATGATCGGAAGGGATAGGCCTCCATCGAAGCCATCATCAAGGGCGAAGCCCTGGGTCCGCATTATTTCGGCTTCCCCGGCAAACTCGGCGTTGATCGCGTTGAACAGTTCCAGCGTGAAGTGCTGATCAAGTCTTCCGGCAATGGTGGAGTCCAGCCTGATCGGAATCGTTTTGATCGTCTCTCCGGGCTGGAAGGTCAAAGTGTAGACCTGTCCTTCATCGAAGTCGGAGCCGCCAATGAGATCGGAAAAACTCAAGGTCCCAAAGCTGTCGCGACTCAAAAGCCGGTACTGAACCGTAACCGGGGTGGCCGACGCTTCGCTCAGGCGAACCGTGAACGCACCATCCTGCCCCTCCTCGACAACCGCTCGATCGACCTGGATCAAAACCGACATGGAATTCAACCTCCCGATTTATTTATGGATTTTGACATTTTCCTGTTGCGGATGAGCTTCCATCCCTATGCCACCCTTCATCGACTGAGCAGCTGTTCTTGGCACCGCCTCCTGCGCAATATGGCCACCAGTCTTGCGTGTGTTTCGGCATCAAGACGGTAGTGACCAATGATCAGGAATGCGGCCGAGATGAAGATTGCTGGAACAATTGTCATGATCGTCCTGAGGCCCTCGATCGTGGCCTGAGCCTGCACCTCATTAGGCCGGTAGCCGATCACATCGAGGAGGAACCCGGCAAGAGCGACGGCAAGGCCATATGCTGCCTTCTGAGCAAAGCTCATTACGCCGAAGGTCGGCGATTCAACGCGTTTGCCGCTCCGCACCTCACCATACTCGACGGTGTCCGGGAGGGCGGACCAGAAGCTTAAATAGCCTGCCGAAGCGCCGACAGCGACGATCGTGACAAGTGCGACCACCACCCAGATCGTTTCGAACGGATTGAGGAAGAGCAGCACCGACCCCGTGATCGAACAGCTCGCTCCTGCACGCCATACAAAGCGCTTCGAAGTGCGTGCGGTCACCAGAGCCCATAAGGGCGTGGCGATCAGGATCGTCAGCGAGTTGGCAGCAAACGCCATGCCCACCGCCGCCTCGTTTCCGAGCGAGTACTTGAAATAGTAGACCAACGTCTTGCTGCTGATGACACCGCCAAGTGTCGCGCACATGGTGGCGGCAAGGACGATCAGGAATGGCCGGTTCTTGCGGAGCACATCCAGCGCTTCCCGAACGGACACGCTGGTATTGGCTGACGGTGCCTCGCGGGTCTTCCCCAACATGCAGCCGACCATCAGAAGGAATGGAAGCGAAAGGATGCCATAGAGCGTGGCAGTCAGAAAGAATCCACGTGAAACGTCCCCTTGGCCCAGCACCGGCACCAGCTTGAGTGTCGAATAGCCCACAAATGCGCTGCCTATGGTGGCAAGTGAGATCCGCCATGCAGACAGGACATTTCTGATACGCGAAGAGTGCGTCATGCTCGATGCCAGAGCACTGTATGGGATGTTGGCGACGGTGTAGGCGGTTCGGAATAGGACTTGCACCGCAAGGGCGTAAGCTATGAGTGCAGCACCCTCAAGCCCGGGATCGTAGAACAGCAACATCATCGAAAGGCACAGCGGCACCGCTCCGGCGGCGATGTAGGGCCGATAGCTGCCCCAACGGGTTTGGGTTTTTTGTGCAATCACCCCCATGATTGGGTCGGTAACCGCGTCCCACAGCATCGATACGAGGAAGATCAGGCCTGCTGCACTCGCGGGAATCCCGAGAACGTCGGTGTAATAATACAAAATGTACAGGCTGACCGTAGTCCAGTAGAGATTGAAGCCGAGATCGCCGCCACCGTAGACCGCGTTTCGCCATAAACCGGCTGAGCCTTCGATCTGGTCGACCATAAGCATTTCTGTTCCCGCTGGCGCCGGGTTCATCCTGCGAACACCAGAGGCACATCCGGATCATCAATCAGATCAAGGCTCGCGTCGAACGGATGAAGGCAAGCAATCCGGAACTCGGCGGCACTCGGACCAAAGAAAGTCCTGAATTCGATCGGCGTATCCGATGTCTTGGGTTTCGCCGTCTGGACGGCACCGTTCTCATGAACGAGGATAAGTTCGGATTGCCGCGCGATAATCGATCCAAACGGCCTCCAGAGCCCATCAGCATTGGACTTGCGGCGATAGGCAATGTGGTAGGCGCGCGGCCAAGCGCGCTGTTCCTCTTGAGTGCCGCCAATCCGGAACGTGACGTAGGAATTGATCACCGACTGCGCATCGTGCTCGAATTCGTGCGCCGACCACTCTTTACCGTAGTAAAGTTCGGTCAGTTGATTGTCGGGCCAGTGCTGCGCCGGCCGCATCAGGTGGGTGAGTGACCTGAAGCCGCCGACATTGAGGCCCGCGAGCATGATGGCTTGACGGAACCGCCCGAAGTGCCTGGCAAAGCCGCTGCGCTCGAAATCGATCAGCGCGATCGGGTCCGCGTCGAGCGCACCGAAAAACGCGAAGAATGACTCCTCGTGCTTGGGCATGCCTTCGGCAAGCCACTTGTAGACCGTCTTTATACTCCGTGATTGCGCGCTATGCCCAGCCCCGCTCTGGCGCGCAGCCCACTCTTCAACGAAATTTTCGATTCCGCCGAACTGTTCCTTGAGAAGAAGGCGCACATGGCCTGTGTCGACAAAGAACCGCAACCCCGCCCCCTCTTCTCTATTGCCCTAGTTTCGACGAGAATTCAGCCATAGGCAAGCGGTCGCTTTCTCGGTTTTTTCGAGAAAATCGAGAAACGCATCTTTCGCCTCAAGCTATCCCAAAGCCGCCGAGTCGTTCGTGACCGGCGATGAATGGGGACATTGTTGATGCTACGATTTCTTTTTGCAGCGGCGTGCGCCTTTTCACTTTCAGGGTGCGTGGCAGCCCTGATGGCCGGCTCTATTGTTGGGTCGGACGAAATGGGCAAGGGCATCATGGGCAAGCAGGAACGGCGCGCTTCCACGATAGCTGCAATTGGTCCTGAGGGTCAGAAGTTAGTGCCGCGCCATATCGAGATCGAGAATGTCGAGAAGGCCGACGGAAGCGAAAGCTGGGTCGCGATGACCGCAATCGGCAACTATCGCTGCACTGTGATCACTGGGCGCTCTGACGCCACCTGCTCCAAGATGAACTGATGGGCCGCCATGTGGCGGACGAATGGTTTCATCCCCGGACACTTGCAACCGGCGGATCGTTTCAACGCATCTGCAAACCATTCATGAAGAGGATCATTTGATGGATGCCATCAAGAAGTATGTGGCCGCAGGGCCTTCGTTCGTCGTTCTCTACCTTCTCCTTATGTTTCCGACATACTTTCTTCCCTATTTCGGGTCGAACTCCGCGGTCGTGAACGCTGGCCTCGCGGCAGTCGATGCGGCCGCTGGCGGCGGTAACGGACTCAACATTCTCATGTTCGCGCATTTGGCCTGCCTTGGCGGACTGGTCCTCATCAGTTGGCTACGCGGAGCAGTGGTCGACAAGGGCTGGCTGGTAATCTTCCCGATCCTGGCTTCGGTCTTCGACATGGTGCCGGGCCTCAACTGGATCCCGCTCATTCCAACCGGAATGCATCTCGCCGCAATCATCGTCGGCGTCTCATCCCGACCGGTCACCGAATGATCGAGAGGTCGCCCTGAATTGCGGCTCAATGCCGCTTGCGTCGATGTTCTGGGGAGGGGATTGTGTTGACGAGGAAAACAGGTTGGGCGAGCGCCATGGTCGGCATGCTGATGAGCACGCCAGCCATGGCTCAAGACGAACAGCTAGTGCGCCTCACCGACATCGTGCCGAGCGGTCGAGCGGGCGTGTACGCACACGGTACGTTCCCTTCTGAAGGCGACCGGACCCACGCCGGAATCGACATCCCGGCACCCTGCAAGACCTCGAGCGTCCGCTCATGGCGCGATGGCGTTGTGATCGACCTGATCGACAGCAAGAAGGACAGAAACTTCAAGTCCCTCGGCTACATGATCATCATCGATCACGGCGTCGTCGATGCGCTCGGGAAGCGGACCTTCTCCTCGTACTTTCATCTCAACGATGCGCCGAAACGCGCAGACGGGCGCAAGCTGACGATCAACGACACGGTAGCGAAGGCGGAGCAAATCGGTTTCGTGGGCGAAACCGGTGCCGCTCAGGGCTGTCACTTACATTTCGAATTGCGCCATTTCTCGAGCCGCTTCAGCCCGGACTGGTTGAATATCTACGGCCAAGGTAATCGGCGCTCTTCACCCGAGTTCCTGCGCGACTGGACCGATCCCTATCTCAAGACCGCTTCACCCGCGCAGAGTGGTGCCTTCGCAACATACGGGCCAGTCGTCGAAGCGCGGGTAACAGCGGCTGCAAGGGAGCGGAACAAGCCATCGACCACAGGGTCGACGATCCTACGAACATTCCCTGCCGGAACAACGATCAAGGGCACATGGGTTGGCGGGACGGATGGCAATAGCAGGTGGCTGAAGACCGGGAGCAGCAGTTTCGTCTGGGATGGCAATCTTTCGGTTGATCGAGGTCCGGCGCCAGTTGCTGCCCAAACCCCTGTCAGAGAGGGATTTACGCGGGTCCATGAGCTCTCAGGCACGTCTGTCAAAGGGACGTTGAGCTTCGACGAGCCGCTGAAGCTACTTTCCGACACCACCGAATGCACCAAGGCCCAGAAATCACTGATAAAGAAGCTCTCGAGACCGCGCGCCTCCTGTGTAGGAGCGGTTACGACGCCGGGGCATGATCTTGTTCTGGCAGAAAATTGGCTAATATCCGAAGCTAATCCGGGCATCTACCAGTTGATCTGGAAGGGAGTTCCGGTAGGCGATGTTGCAGCAGTTCCTAGCGGCGCTGTGTCCGCCTTCGAGGATTTATCTGGCAACCTTGTGATCGTTTCATCGGAAGCGCGGGAACGGTCGAAGACGACCAACTTGCCCTATGTTCTCTATCGCATCGAAGGCAATCGCCTGATCGTCAAAGCTTCACGCAATTTTGCCAAGGGACAGACACCGGCGGATCGCAATCGGCGTGATTTCCTTGCAGCAGTCGAGAAGGCCCGTGTTGAACGCGCTGCCGAGGACCAGCGCCGCGAAGCAGCGCGCCTTGCTGCCGAGGCCAATGCAGTCGCAGCCCAGTCGCGCCAGGCCTCAAGCCCAGTCCAGAGCACCAACCCCAATTGCCAGTTCGCCCGCTGGTCAGGTGTGATCGAAAATGTCGGCGACATGTTCCTGTGCGACGAGGCGCGTGCGATCGAATTTTTCGCGGCTGGCGCGCAAGTCTTGTTCAAGCCTTCAAGTATTTCGTTCAACGGCGGGAGATATGTCGCCACGATGAAGGTTACCGCCTCCGACGTCCGGCGATCAAACGAGCGCATGCAGCGCGACTTCAATTGGGGGGACTGGATGAATGTCACCCAGAATATAGCCTCCCCCACGACCATCGTCTGCCGCTTCTCTAGCCCGGCGATCCGGAGCGGCGAACAACGAGTCGTCCGTGCCACGCTCGAGAGTTATAGCCGGGGTCAGGTCATCTTGAATTGCTCGTAGGCCTAATGGAGTACCGATTCGATGCGATCATTTGCAGTCAGTGCTATAGCCATCGCCCTTTTCGGATGCGGGCCTTCTGATGTTCCGGATGCGTCAGCACCCGGGGATGAACTTTCCGCCGCAGAGGATGCCGCTTCTGCTGCAATTGATGCAACCCAAGCCCCGACCGACTCCCAAGTGTCAGAATGCGCTGGATTCCAGGATGGCTCGCAGCGCGTAAACAGTCTTGGGGGTATCGCCATCGGCGACAACGTCGATTCGGTACTTCAGCAATTGATGTGTGGAGAGTTCACGTTTGAATTTGAAATTCGCGGCAGAGACGGTTTTGACGGATCAATCGAGATCATCGGCGAAAACTTCGAAGACGCAATCATCGTGGATTTAGCCGGCGTTATGGGACAGGAGAAGGTCGTACAGGTCAAACGCGAGGCGCAGCATGATCACCAAGCAGGGCCCTCGGTGGAAGATTTTGTAGCCAACACCCTGAGAAAGTTTCCCCGCGCCAAGGAACTAGCTCCCTACAACGGACGTGGGGGTCGACGAGAAATCGGCTTTACGGTCCTACCGGGAGGACAGGTGTCGACCGACGAGAGAATGGTCAACATGTGTGGCTACGAGCATAATCGCAATTCGAAGAGCACCGGCGCGAACGCCAATGTTGATGGGATCGTCTGCGGCCAATCCTTTGTCGTTCATTTCTACGGTGGGGGTCAGAACAACCCTGGGCTGATCTATCGCTATGGTGCCACCCTTTCTGATGATTCTTACGCGCGGAAGGCTCTCGAGATCGGACGTGCGAACGCCGAGATGCTTCGCCAGCAAAGATTAGGTTCTGAGGTGGAGCAGGCAAAGCCAGTGACCGGCTTCTAGCGGGGGCGTAGGATATTCCCCATATACTGCTGGTGAACGCCTCGTGGCCACGGGGAGCAAGGCGCTCACTTTCATGTAGCAACGTATTTGCTGCTCAATGTTGATCGTGAATGTACTCATTCACTTCTCACCGCCCGATGAATTTCGGTGAAAGTGCTACTGAATGGCATAGGTCGCCCCGCTGAGCCACATCCTGCATTCCAACGAATGAAAGGACATCGCAATGCCACCTGATCGAGACCAGCTTCTGACCGTGACCGACGTGTTGCACGTCACCGGCTTCAAGTCGCGCACCACCCTCTATCGTCGCGCGCACAGCGGTGATTTCTCCAGCCCCTGCCCCTGCCCCTGCCCTTACCATATCGGCTATCCTAGGATGATCCGGGCCGACAACAGCAGTGAGTTTATCTCTCGGGACATGGATCTGGGGGCTTACCAGGGCGGTGTGATCCTTGACTTCTACCGCCCTGGCAAGCCCATAGACAATGCGTTTATCGAGGCGTCCAACAGCACCTGCGCAGTGGATGCCTGAACGCTCACTGGTTACTAATGCTAGAAGTTGCTTGCGAAAAGCTGGAGGCCTGGCGGAGGCAATACAACGAAGTGCGACAGAACAGCGCGATCGGGAATATCCCCCCGATCATGCGGGCATGCTCAACCGGTAAAACCAGCCCTCCGGATCTGGGAAGGCCGGAAAACTCCAGACCCGAGCGGTCCAAGGGTGGGTAGCAGTGCAAACAACCGCGCGGCTCTATTTGCAGCTGGGGCAAAGCTGGGAGTCACGTCACATCCTCGAGAGCGAGGAAGCGCCCGAGGATGTGACGCTTGTGGAACTACGGTTGACATTGGCTGAAATGGGGCAAACCACCTCCGTTGTGTGCCTCTATTCAGTGTCGACTATGAGCGAAAAACGCGTGCCTGTAGCACTTTACGTCAAACCCGGAAAATGCGGCGGAATCCACGAAAAATGCGATAGAAATTTTTTAATTCAATGTCTTAATTGACGCAGCGCATTGGCTGTGCTATTCATAATGAGCGCGCAGCACACATAGCTGACACGCACTTTCCCACAATCACAAGGAACCTACAATGGACCGGCAACCCGCCAGGGTGCTGGAGCCAGCAGACGTGCGTCGTCTGCTCAGGCTCGTCGAGCACCAACGTCACGCCTACCGAAATCGGGTCATTGTCTTGCTCAGCTTCAAGGCGGGCCTCAGAGCCTGCGAGATCGCTGGCGTCGACTGGACTATGCTGCTGACCAGCACACACAAGGTTGGTGCGCTGCTTACACTCCCGCCGAGGATTGCCAAGAAAGGCTCGGGCCGAACTATTCCATTGCACCCCGACATTCGAAGCGCGCTGATGGAACTGCATGCTCATGATGGCTCACCTCATCATGGTCCAGTCATTCGATCCGAGCGGGGCGAGCACATGACAGCGCGCAGCGTCGTCAACTGGTTTGCAGCAAGCTATCGCGATTTGGGTCTTATCGGCTGCTCGTCGCACTCCGGACGGCGCACGTTCATCACCCGCTCGGCGCGGATGCTGGCACGCACCGGTGGCTCTTTGCGCGATATCCAGGAACTCGCAGGCCACAAGGCACTCACTACGACTGAGCGCTACATCGCCGGCGACCGTGCCGCGCAGCGCCGTCTGATCAAGCTGATCTAACAGCCCTCCCCATTCTCCCCACAATTTGGAACAAGGAAACGATGCCATGGCTGGCAGCGAACAGGACAACTTTGCCTGCAAAGGCGACAATTCAACCACCATTCCCAGATCCAGCGTGATTGCCCAGCTCAATGATGAGCTGCGCTGTCGTGCACGTGATGGCCAGTTGGCCATCACGTCAGGCATTATGGATCTGGGGCCACGCGCGGTTCCAGCGGTGCTCGAGGCCGTGCGCAGTTTCGATCAGTTCTCACCCAACAATAATCCCTACGGCGAACGCGACTTTGGGGCACTGACTGTGCTGGGACACCGCATCTTCTGGAAAATCGACTACTACGACCGCAATCTGCAGTTCGGTTCACCCGATCCAGCTGATCCTGCCGTCACCACGCGCGTGCTGACCATCATGCTGGCTGGGGAGTATTGAGCCCATGGTCCAGCGCTGCGCATTGCAGGAGGCAGCTGAACGGCTAATCCCCTTTCGCCAGGGCCGGTTTGATAATCTGTGCGGTCTATACTCGGCGCTCAACGCTATCCAATTGGCCCAGTGGCCAATGCTGGAGCGCAATGCCTATCGCTCACGGCGAATGTTCCAGCATGGTATTGCAGCGCTTGAGCACCGGGGTTTGCTGCACAGTGCGATCAAGCATGGGATGGACGAACCAACGTGGACGTGGCTCACCGACAAGCTGCTGGCTGAAGCGAGCCGTTTATCGGGCGCCAGACTGCGCCGTGTGCCGATCTTGCAAAAGATCAAGCGATCTGACCTCTACGGTGCGCTTGCCCTGATCGATAGCCATACGCGTATGGGCGAGCCCGTGCTGGTCGAACTGGCTGGCAGCTATCAGCACTACACCACCATTGTGGGCGTCAGCGACAACCGGCTGCTGCTATTCGACAGCTATGGCTATCGCTGGATCGCTGCGGCCTCGTGTGAGCTTGCCCATCATCACGCCACTGCGCGGCATCGGATCGTGCGCAGCAGCGCAGCCGTCATCCGTATGTCATAGTGATTCGATCAATCGGATTAGGTTTGGCCGCTGGATAAGCCGTTGTCAGCAAACCACTGCTTGGCTCTATCCCAATCGCAACTTGACCACCTTGCACCGTTTGGATGTTTGACCACAACGGCGGGCCTACCCCAAAGGTCACCCTTTGCTATCAGCCAATTACCGCGTGCATCACAAAGTTGCTGCTGCGCACCTGGCAGGCGAGCGTCTGCGGCCTTCATGCCGAGGACCAAATTCTTCTTGGGGTTGAGAACGGATAGAATGTTTTGCAGCTCTTCAAGACACGCTGTTTCAAGTGTCCTGCGCAACTCTCGTGGGACCTGGGACCACGCCAGATGATGCTTGCCGGTCAGCTTATTGCTCTTGAAAAAATTGAAGTTCGCAACGACCGCTTCCGCAAGAATGTTCCGTTGGCCGTCTAAGTCTAAAAGGTCTGCGAGCCGGTCCTTGTATCTATGCTGGTCATGCTCAAAGTACGATTGGTCCGGCCAGGTCCTTTGAACATGGGGATCACCCTTCTCATCCTCGGAATTGAACCCAGGGTTGAGCCCCAAAATCATCAGCGGGGTATTCTGCACCGGCTTTGAGCCCAGTATCGAAAACCCGCACTTGCCGCCTAGTATTTCGGTGTGATGCGTGTCCCAAAGCGCTGAGATCCGATCATAGCTCGCCTGTATCTCGCGTTGCATCTCAACCGGTGAAAGCTGGTTGGACGCGTCTGTCGCGCTATCGTTCATTTCACCACCCTCTGAAAATATGCTTTTTATAAGCTCCTACAAATATCGGGCCGAAACGTATTGGCAAGCAGCTCGAGCGAATGGGTTGTGACGAACATGATGACGGCAAAATCAACTGGATTGAAGCGCCGATGCCCGAAAGCAGAGGGGGTCGCCTATCGGCTTCGATGGCCGGATCTGGAACTTAGCCACCGGTGCCGCCCACGCCGCTGAGCGTCAGCTTTCGCCGACTTTCCGGTCATTCTCGCGCGACTTGTCCGACGGCAAGATCTGCCAAAAGCCGACAATCCCTGTTCACACGAACCAACCGGCATATCGATGGCTCCTAAGCCTTTTGCCGACTTCTGGTTCTCGAAACACCGAGAGCGGACATTCGGCAAACGACCTAAACTGCTCCCGGGCATCAAGAATGAACCGTAGCCGCTATTTGCAGAATCTCCGTTGGATGGTAACTCAGTCAAAGTAACGGTTCGAGGGGGGGTCATGAAAAAGCTTGCGATATTCGCTGTTATTGCTGCTTCGCTTACGGGTTGCGCGGGGGTACAATTGCCGCACAAGAAGCTTAGTTACGCGGATGCTTGCCCAGGCTTCCAAAATGTCCGCTGTCATCCCGACGATGCCCCCCCGGGCTCTAATTTTTAATCTCAATCCGCCGGTGATCGAGAAGGTCGCGGGTGAACCAATCTATCTTAGCTTCGTCGGCAGGGCTTATCGTCAGCCCTACACGCGCGGCGCGTTGGGAAGTCCGTGCAACAATGCTGCGACGACGCCCTTTGCTGCAACCGATCTCGACACTCAGTCCGCAAGCGGGACGCTCGATTACAGCTACAAGCTCGAAAGCAATCTGAAGGCGGGCGCCGACGCCGATCTTGTTCAGGCAGCGGTCGCGGCTGGACTTCCAACTGGCGCCGTCGACTGCGTAGAGGCAGCCGCGAAGGCGGCCTATGATAAGGCAAAGAACCGTGAAGTAACGACGACCGGTCAAATGCGGATTGTTCTTCTGAAGCAGATCTTCGTGGACGAGGTGCGCATGGACAACAACCCGCGCCTTGCAGCATGCCGTCAATTTTTGCAGAGCAATCCTGAGTACGCCCTGATGAAGGCCATCACTGTCTTCCACATTGGCAAATCGCAATCCGCTTCATCCATCGCAACTCGAATTGCCGCGGACGTGAAAGCGAGCGTCAGCGGTCTCGATGCTACACAGCTGGCTGCGGTTAAAGCCGCGATCGACAGCAAGGTCACTGAAGAAATTCAGACAGCGCTGGAAGATCGATACATCGTCTGGGCGGCCAGCTGGCTGAAGCCGGAGGACATCTAGGGATTTCGATAGGGGAGCACTAACGCGCACCCAGCCCTCGCGCGACATAGGATATATCGTAATACACAACGCGGCCGCACTCCTGTGCGAACGACTGCTTCTTCTTTACGAATGAAGGAGCAATGCCGTATTGCCGTCGCTTGCGACTTGTTGGCTGCTTCTGTCAAACGCGTACGTGTATGGTGGCTCACGTGAACGACTGGGTCTGGGTCGGTTGCTGCTGTTCCGCTTTCTTCAAAATCGCTGCGGGAGCTGCACATCCGGGATCAGAAGCGCGCAGTTTGCCGACATGTGACAGTTTGTGAATTATGTAAAATTATCAGTGTCATGACCGTGATCGAAAGGGCTTGCGGGAGTAATCGATTTGCCCAATTAGTCGCGTAGACTGATCGTCGTCCGAGTGCTGCCTTAGTACGCCATGTGTTTTGGAACTACAGCAATTACGAGACCGTGCGAGCGGGCAACTGGAAGCTTCAGGTCAACGAAAAGCAGCCCAAGGCATGGCTGTTCAACCTCGCCGAGCAGCCGACCTGGCAGCGCATTCTTTCCGCCAATTATTCGCAAAACGCGCCCAGTGGGAGGGCCAACTCGCCGCCCACCACGCCGGACGCCGCGCTCCGCTCTATCCCAGCACTTTCGACATGACAGTGATGGTCGACCAGTCGCTGGCGCAGCGCTTTGACGGGTACGCGGAGTATGTTTATTGCCCGAATTGAAGCCGCCTAGAGCGGCACGCGGCAGTCCTCGACCACACGGCTGACCTCGGCCCAGCTGCCCGGATAGACTCCTACAAGCCCCGCCGCCTCGACCCCGAAACGCCCACGGCTGACCGCGATGGCATCGAGCAAGGCGTCGTCCGCCGCGAGCGTCACCACGATCTGGCTGCGCAGCTTCCGGCTGCGAAAGGTACGGCTTTGCGTGCTGGTCAGAATCGTGACCGCCGGAGCCTCTGCCGCCTCTGCCCGCCGCCCGATCGAGACAGTGCGAGCAGACAGATCGCAGGTGACCGTGACTAGCGTCCCGGCGAATTGCGCCGCCGAGGTGTCGCCCTCGCGCTGCCATTTCCAGTCGCCAGGCTGGATCGGCAGGTTAGTGGAACGGTTCGTCGCCGCGCCAGCCGCAATGTGCGGCGATGAAAACGATCCTTCGCTCTGCTCCCGGCCCATAAGCTGTGCCCAGTCGCGCCATGTCCAGCCGATCACACCGCCCAACATGACCACGATCGCCACAGCCAAAAAAAGGCGGCGCTGGTGGAGCAGCATTCGGCAGTTCCTTGCGCTTGTGACCGGATGGTGATGCCGGGTCTGGTGAGAATGATAAAGTTTTTCGATACTTAGCAGAATGTGACTTGATAGGCTCCATCCGGAGTCAATTCGGCCACCATGCGCTTCATCTCGACCAACCTGCCGTTGACGAGGACCTTGTCATCGCCTTGCTGAACGACCGCATCGTCACTGTACAGATGGAAATCATCCCCGAGGTCAGCGAAGAAATTGAAGACGCTATCGACATAAATGCGCTGGCCCGGAGCGTTGCTATATTCGATCTGGCCATTAACGCCCGGAGCGAAGGTCCAATAGCCGACATGGGTCGTGCGGGTGCCATTGATCGTCAGGCTGAAGGCGATGTTCTTGGTGCGATTACAGCGGTTGTTGACCGCCACCCAGGCGTTCCGGCCCCTCCCTCCAGTGCCGCCGAAGCTCTCCCAGTTCACATAGCCGACCTCGCCTTGTTCGGTGATGATTTCGGCATATTCGCTGTTAACCGTGCCCAGCACGCTGACGCGCTTCAACTTGTCGATCGACGTGATGGGTGCGGCGCCGGATTCAGGCGCGGCCAAGACCTGCACGGGCTCCACGGTGAAGTAATCGTCGCGCGTCGACTGGTCCAGCTGGGGCGGCGCGCTGGGCAGCAGATCAGCAACGCGCACAAACCCGCCATAGGCCAGTTCGACCCAGCCATCCACGGGCGGCTTGGTCGCTACCTGCTCTCCGCGGGAAAGCAGGCCGCTTTGCCGCGCACCCTCGCTGCGGCTGGTGCGGATTGGAAGATCGCGCGATGCGAAGAAGCGTTCGGAATACTGGCTGTCGGCGGCGATTACCGCTTCTTCCTGCGCACCCGATCCTGATGGATCCCCCGACCCGGAGGACAGGGCGTAACCGACCGCCAGAAACGCCAGCAGTCCGCCTCCGATCACCAACGGTGCCTTGCTGCCTCCGGTTGTGCCTGTCTGCGACAATATGGGCCAATCGGATGTCTGGTCAACTGTCTCCACCACTTCCTCGTCCGACGAAGCGCCCTGAGCGAGTGGCGAAGGGGGCGGCGGCGATGCTTCCTCGCCCCACGGACGTGCGGGTGCAGGCGGAGGCGGAGGCGGAGGCGGAGGCGGAGGCGGAGCGGGTGGCGGCGCAATCGCCGACCCCACCAGTTCGTCGAACAGTGCTGACAGTTCCTCGATCTCGCCGGCCTGACGCTGGGACTGCAACCCCGGACCGCGCTCGATCGTGACCGACGTGTCGCGCGTCAACTCGCCATTGGCGATTGCACTTCGCCACTGCTTGGGCGTCGCCAGTCGGCGCATCCGCCCTGCAACCTTGACAGAGATAATCGGGTTGCGTCCCTCGTCAGTCATTCGGTCTTTCCCACTCGTCATCGCCGCCCTCAAGAGGACGAGCATCAGTATTGCTAGTCCAGCCGATACGTCAGAGCGGAGCTCCAAGTCACGGCGACCGGTTCACCGGCGTCGTTTAACGCGGGGTTGAAGCGGGCATAGCGGCGTAATCCCTGGCAGGCGGCCTTGTCGAGATCGGTAGATCCGCTGGAACTAGTGACATCGCATGCTTCGACCCTGCCGTTCGGCCCTACTGTCACACGAAAGCCGACTGTGCCCTCCTCTCCGCGCTGCCGGGCACGCGCGGGGTAATCCTCCCCGATGCGATTGGCCCAGCGCGACTGATCACGCGGCTGCACCGCGCGCGCCTGAGATACCAAGGCCGCCGGAGGAGGGGGCACGTAAGTCGGAGTGGGCGTCGGCGTCGAACGCGCCTCACGCTGCAATCTTTGCCGTTCGCTTTGCGCCACCGCGCGCGCTACAGGCGTCGGTGACGGCGTCGCCACATCCGACTCAGGCGCGACGGCTGTTTTGGTCGGGACAGGCGTGAGCGGTTTGGGCGCTGCGGTGCTGGCGGCAACTTGTTCCGCTGGCTCTGACTCGTCTCCCGGGCCACCGAACACGACATAGGCGAGCAAAAGCACCGCGATCGCCCCGCTGCCGATCAGGAAGGGCGATGGGGACTTGCCCTGATCCTGCCTGCCTGTTCCACCTGGGTCAGGGCAGACCGGCTTGACCGATGCGACGGGCGCGCTCTTCTTCGGCGCCTGACGGCTGGCACGCCCCCCAACCGGTACCGAGGCGGCAACCTCTATAGGAGCCGTGTAACCCTTTAGGTAATCGACCTCATCCGAGGGCACGTGGTCGTATGTCTGGTGCAGAACCTCCAGGACGGGATCGGCAGGCTTGCGCCAATCGCTAAAAGCGGGCAGCAATTCTTCAAAGAGCCCCTGCAATTCCGGCACATAACCGGCCGCGCGGGTTTCGGGCGAACAATCTGGAGCCTCGTATTCCACCAGATCGTCCGGTTTGAGATCGCCGCCGCTAATGGCAGCGCGCCATTGCTTTTCGGTCGCCAGCCGTCTCGGCCGCCCTGCGACCCTGGCCGTAACGACTGCTCTGCCCCCTTCAGTCGACATCAAAGCATGCGCCGGTTCACGAAATTCCCACAACCTCGCCCTTCTGTTGCAATTCCCAGAAGTTGTTGGAGTTGCGCTGCAGAACCGCGGGCTTTATCACTTGCAACCGGTCCCCGCGGCGCAGTTCGAAGTGATACGCAAGCGGGTGATCGGTTTCGGGCTGGCGCAACTTGGCCCATGATTTCTTGACGGTGAAGCCGGGGATCATCAGCGCGATTTCGGGCCGGCCGGGGACGGGCACCACCCAGAAGCGATCATTCGGGTCCTTGATGAGCTGGGCCAAATCGCCACGGCGGTCATTGGTGAAGGACTCCGCACCATACTGGGTGGCGAGCGCATCAAAGTCGGGCTTGTTCGCGCGATTGAAAAACTCGGCGAGGTCGGCGGCAAATTGCTGCGCCAACTCGGCGCCCGGCTGCTTGGCGCGCGGCGGTTCGGCATTGTAGCTTTGCACGGGTGTGCGCTCGGATGCAGGCCAGCCATCTTCCGGCAGGTTCTGCGGTTCGCGCCTGCGATCATAATAATTGTCCTGCTGATCGGTCCCATAGCCGGGCTGCGACGGGGGCTGAGGTGGCGGCGGAGGCACTTCGGCCGAAGCAGGACGGGGCCGCATCGCCGGTCCGTTCTCCAGTGCGATAATGCGCTGCTCCATCACCGTCACCCGGCGAAGTAGATCGTCGATGACAGTATCCCGGTGGTCTCCCGGAACGAGGCCCCGCCGGGCCGAAGGTCGGTTGTCAGAGCCCATGCCCAGTTCCTCGCTCTCATGAGACGCCTTGGGATCACGCCGCCGCTTGATAAGCAGTACGGCGATCGCAGCGGCTACCAACGCAAGTAATACGCCAATAACCATAAAAATAATATGACCGGAACTACCGTATTGTTCCATCTCGGCCGCGGTCTGACCCGCATCGACACCTTCGAATGCGTCTGTTGCGCTACTCGACGCAGATGCTGGCGCCACCGGCACTTGGGAAGAGGGTTCAGCAGCTTGCCCGACCGGAGCCGAAGAGTCTTTCGAGCTGGCGGGAACCTGTATTGTCCCCCTGGTTGCGGAAGCCTGCGCGGCGACAGGCGCTTCGCCCGCTGCCGCCAACAGCACGAGTGCTGCCCCGAATACGGCCCTGACGGTGGTTGACCTTGTCTCGAGCCGCTGCGGCATTAGCGAGGTTCCCTGTTCTGGACCACGAAGATGTTCTTGCGCTCCTCGACATTGCGGGCGAGTAGGTGAACCAGCGTGCGCAGCTTAGTGATGAAGGGCGGCTCGATATCGAGCGTCTCGCCGGTCTCGTCGTCATCGGCGTGTTCAAGCCCCTGAAGCGCCCGGGCGAACTCACGGTCGACCTTGTTGTTGATCTCGTCTCGCGCCAGACCGCCTTTGGAATCGAGCTTCACGTGCAGCCCGGTGCGAATTGCCAGTAGGTTGAGGAACCGATCAAATTCGTCATTGCCGACTTCGTTGAGCCGCGCCCCGGATGGCAGCTTTTCGACGAACTGGTCCGCCTCGAAGATCTTACGCTCCCCGTCCGTCAGATCGACCTTCTCACCCAGCGGGGTATCCCGGTTGAGCGCGTGGCGGCTCTTCATGTTCGGTTCGCCGCACAACATGCCGTGAGCGACCTCGTGCTTGGGAAGGGTGGAGAACAAGTCGCGAGTCCGCAGGTTGGTGAGCTCCCATTCGCTCGGATCGGCGTTTTCGCGCCCGTCGGCCTTGGCGTGAACGACATCGCCGATCATCGCCGCAATCTGGGACATGGTGCTGTCCGGATCATTGGCCTTGCCGAGATAGCGGAACAAGCTCGAACCCCGCCCGGCAAAGGCGATGGTGAGGTCGCGGACGTCGCTTTCGTTGATTAGCCCCTTACGCATCAGGTTGCGCAGCGCGAGACCCGAGTAATAGCACAGCCCCGCCAGCGCGACCGTTGCCGTGTTGAGCAGCCCGATACCTTCCGGTTCATCACTGAACATCGGGAAGCTCTCGGCAAAGACGTCGTTGAAGTTGGGCTGGCTGATGTAAAGCTCGACGAAATGATTGGTCGAGGAGTTGGTGCCGAACTTGCGCAGCACATCTTCCATGCTCGATCCGCCGTCACGAAACTGATTGAAGATACTGATGTTCTGCGACAGGAAGCGGGTGAAGAAATCGCCCCCTGCCAGACGAAACGAGCTGCGCCAGATGATCTCCTCGCCGCGGAAATAGACTGCGATTTCGGTTGTCCCACCGCCGATGTCAAACATGATCATGAGCTTCGCCGCCCCGCCGACCTCACCCTTGCCATGGGTAAAGAACCGGACCGCAGCAGCGCCTTCGGTTTCGAAGTGGATATACTGACCGATAATCTCGTCATTCCGTGCCGGGCTGTCAGTGCCAAGCATCGGACGCATAATTTCCTTCCAGGCGTTGGACACGGACTCCTTGAAGTTCTTCGACTGACCCGAATTCCATGCCTGCGGGTAAGAGAAATGCCACTTGATGCGATCGGGCGATACGCCCCGCGCCATGCCCTCGACGCTGCACATCATCACGATCTGCCGCAGGAAGCGCTTCACGCGCCGTTTATTCTCGTCGCCCGGTCGCCACTTGAGATCGAACTCCAGAGCGCCGCTCTTCTGGCGTTCGACCGCATAGCCGAATTTGTCGGCCACTTCGGGCATGAAGAAGATGTTGTCGGCGGCCACGGGGACGCTATCCGCAAGCTGCGCGGAAAGTCCGTGGTCGGACACATCGAAACTGCGCATGTGCATCACCGTCGGGAACGGCGATTCAACCTCCGCTCCCGGCAGGAACGCGACGCAATCGAAAGCGAATTGATCCTCGTCGGCAAGCCGGCTAGAAATCGGGCGGGTCACGCGCGACTGGAACAGCATCTTTTCGATGCGGTCGGCCGACTTCATATAGACGACCGTATTGGTCGTACCGAAATCGACCGCGACTTCCATCGTCCCCTGGCCCTGAGCCACTCGGCGCTCGGGCAGCAACATGCATCCTGCCGGCATCAGCCCGCCGCCACTTTCCGGCTGCATCCCGAAGAACAGGTAGTCGGCCCCTTCGCCCAGAATGTGCTGTTCGCCAATCGAATCTCCGAGGTCGATAAAGCGGAAGCGGTGGGCGATCAGGTTGTTCTGCGCATCCCGCAGTTCCCCGACATTACCCTGGAAAAACCGCTCCATCCGCTCGAACACGAGGTCCTCGGACGAGCCCAGCGACTTGAGCAGTTGCACCGCCTCATCGCGGTTCTTGTTGGCCCTGAGGGTGATAATCTCCGACAGGCTCTTCATCGAAGCCGCGAAGCGCGGAGCCATCTCGTATTCGGAACTGAAGCTGTAACGCATCAAGTTCCACGGCCAGCGCGGCACATCGACATCGGGCCACATGATGATGTCATCAGGCACACTATCCTCGACCACATCGCCGGCCTTGTCGTAAAACCGGGTGATGGTGTGCTGTGGCGCACGCGATTGGGCGTCGGGCGCCACCAGCAACAGGGTAAGGCTGACCTCGAAGCGATCGCCGCGATCGGTGATGGCAAGCTGCTGCATGACGCGGTCGCGCGGCACCAGAAACAGCGCCAGCGGGCTAAGCGGCAGCAGGAAACGCTCCCACTTGGGGCCATGCGCATCAACCCGGCCTTCGTTCACCAGACGCACGAGTTTGCGGGTGAAGATCTGGTCCGGAGTGATGACCATGAAGCCTTCTCGCTCGGCATCGGCCTGCATCGCGATGCGGTTGCCGCCCTGATCGATGGTGCCGAGCTTGTAGCGGCCGAACAGCCGCACATCCTCGGCACGCTTCCCCAGCGTACGCGAGGCGATGTCCTGATCGAGCAGGATCACGCCCGTCAATTTACGGTCCTTGGTGGCCGGTCCGCCAGCCTTAGCCAGTTCCTTCAATTCTTCGGGGGTGAAGGCGATTCCGTTGCTTTCGTTGAGCAGGATCTGGCATTCCGACCCGCCCTTGACAGCTTCTTCGGTCGCAGCAGGCGCGTTCCACAGATCCGCATAGAAGGGGTGCGGCAAAGTGTCGGAGGAGCCTTCGAGCTTGATGTCGAACGGCGTTGCCCCTGCCTGCTGGATCTTTTCGCGGCAGGCAGTGGCGAAAGCGCGGATTTCCTCCACCATCAACCCGCCCCGCATGGTCGAGATGTCAGACTTGAGCAGTCGCTCGGCCACCTTTACCAGATACTGGTAGAGCGCGACCCACTGTTCACCGGAAATGTCCTTGCAGTTGGTTGGATCGCTCAGGCCCAGGCGCATCCACGGTATGTCGGGCATCACCACGTTGGTCGCGCCGCGCGCGGGTGCGAACAGGCAGTTCGGCACCATCAGGCCGATGGCTTCCGGCCGCCCGACATCGAACACGTCCTGCCCGGCAGTGCGGATCGTCAGCACTCCGATCCGGCTCCAGTCCACACCCGAGACGAGCGTATCGACCGGGGCCAAAGCCCGCAGCACCTGCCGGAACTTGGCATTGCCGACGCGCTGATCGGTCAGATCGACCGTTTGCACCGCCAGCAAGTAAGTCTGGGGATAGAAGTGGCGCAGCGCCACCAGCGCCAGCAAGCCCCGCCATTGCGCCCGCGCACCCGCCTTGGCGATGTGATCCTTGGTTGTCAGCGCCTGATTGAACAGCAGCGGACGTGCCCATGGGTCGGGCAGCGACTTCAGTCGGTCGATGTCGATCGCATCGGTGTTGTTGTCGAGAGAGGTCGCCAGATCGCCCAAACGGCCGGACTCCAGCCACTCACCGGCCCGTGGCGGGCTCGGATAGTCGGCTTCATCGGTCAGCTTTGGCAAGTTGTAGATGTTGGGCATGGTGGTCGTCCGGGCTCTAGTTATCGTCGATCGGGCGGACATCGCTGAAGTTGTAAAGCGCTGCTATGAAGCGCCCCATCTTCTCGTGTTGCCCTTCGAGCGCATATTCGGTGAGGTAGTCGGCCAGCTTCGCTTCGTTCGGCATGTCCTCGTCGATGTCGGAATACTTCATCGCGATGGCATTGAAGACGCGCCGGAACTGGTCGTCGGACAGCGCGAGCGTGACGCGCGGGTCTTCGTCGATCCGGTCGAACGCGATCCGCTCGACCAGCGGCTCGCCGACGTTCCACAGGCCGAAGCGGTGGTCGGCATCGCGCCGCGCATAGGCATCGATCGCCGCACACCAGCTGAGCGCCATGTCGACAAGGTTTTCCAGATCATCCAGCGCCTGCGCGGGACTGTCATCCTGCCAACCTATCTGGTCGAGCCCTTGCGCCTTGTACCACCGGTCGCGCTGGAGACTTTTGCGCTTGTTCGGGTCGGAAATTTGCGGCTTCCAGTACTTGAACGCCGCAGCAAAACGCAGGAACCGGGCAACGGCCTCTTGCAGATAGCGCTGTTCGGATACGTTTTCGGTGACGGACGGAATATCTGGCCAGCCCACCGCCTTCTCGTCGCGCCGGGCCGAGACAGTGATCCTCTGTTCACCGCCGCCGTTGTCGAGCGCGCCGGAATGGAAGAAATGCATCGCAGCGCAAGCGGCGAGCAGTTCGGGCAGCAGGGCCGGATTGCGTTGGGTGCCGGTGCCCTTGGAATGTACATCGATCTTGAAAGGCGGGCTCCAGCCTACCAGCGTGAGCTGATCGAAGATATGCTCTCCCTCCTCGTTGCCGCCATCGCCCAGCATGTGCTGATAGTGCAGAAGCGCACCCCGAGCCTGTGCCTGCTGCTCGTTGGCGCGCGCGACGTTCTGATCTTGATCCTCGCCGGGGTCGGGAAAGCGGAAATAGGGCAACATCAGGATGCCGCCTATGTCGACGTTGCGCTCGATTCCCTCATCCTTGAGCCGGTTGCGGACCAGCCGCGCGATGGTGGGGAAGCCGGCGGCGCCGGTGCCCCCAAACACCGATCCGGCAATCAGGATTCGTACAGCGCCCTGCTGGCCCGCGCCCTTGATCGCCTCGGTAATGGCATCCCAGAAGCGGCTGCGCGCCTCGGCCCGCAAGGTCATGGCCGCCGCGCCGATATGCGGGCGCCCGCGGTAACCCTGGCTCAGATCGAGGCGCTGTTCGGCCTGTTCCGGATCGCTTGAGGGATCGAACAGGGCGTCAAACAGGAACTGGTCCTCGTTCATCGGGCCGAAAACCCGCGCCAGCGTCGTGTTGGGCTGAGCGTCCGGGATCCACAAACCGCCCTCTCCGCCCAGCGCCGAGAGATTGGTCTTTAGCAACGGGCATTCGTCCGTCCCCGCAATCCGGTGGGTCGAGCCGTCGCGCCACGACACCCGCGCCTTGCGATAGGCGTCGAACACCGTGCGGGCGCGGATAAGGTTGCCGTTGCTCTCATCCTGATCGACAAAGCCGATGGACAGCGCGTTGGGGCCAAGGCCCATCGTGGCAAGATGCTGGACCGCCTCCACCACCTTGGCCCCCGTCCCCCCAACGCCAATGATAATATTCATAACTGCCGATCCGTTTCGTAGAGCAAATAGGTTAGGGCCCCGGCGGGGCTCACGCGCCCGGGATGGAAGGCTTCATCTTGTCAGGTGTGCCCAGCAGGGTTCCGCCCCAGTAGGCCAGCGGCCAGACAAGCGACATGAAGGTCGGGATGCCCCAGCCGCGCGCAGGGTTGAGGATAGATGCCCATTGACCGAACACTTCGGTGACATGGGCCAGCACCGCCGCGCCCACGGCCACCCCGAGGATGGCCAGAAGATAACCAAGCCAAGGCCCCTTCATCGAGCGGAAATCAGCCGGCACCCCGGCAGTCGCACTGCGCTGCACTATCTGCACCATGAAGATCAACCCGATCACGAGAACCACGATCCCAGCCATTGTATGCCAATAGACCAGATTGGACCGCGCATCGGCGAGTTCCGATTCCAGATAGCGTTCTACCTGTTCGAGACACTGGGCCTTGCCGCCGGTATCGAAAGCGGTGTCTGCCTTGTCGCAATTCTTCTGCCGCTCGATCTCGATCACCGGATCAAGCGCATCCACACTGGAGCTGCTGAAATAGACCGCGGCTCCCGTCAAAAGGAGTGCGGCAAACCACACGGCAACAAATTTGAACATGGCCTGGATCATTGACGCCGTGCCTCCCTATTTTTCGGTCTCGATAATCAGATGTGTCGCTGTGCGCTTGATCTTCTCGCTGCCGGGCATGGTCAACTCGGCCAACAGGATGCGGCGCAGGGGTTCCAAACCGGGCACCCCGATCCGGGCCGCCCCCCCGCGGCGCGTCAGGCGCGCGATGATCTCGGGATTGGCCATCGACCAGTCCTGCATCCAGGCAGCCGCGGGGTGATCCTTGACCACCCCCCGCTGACCGGCGACAAGTTCGACCATGTAAAGGCCATCATCCGTGAGCCCGGCCAGCTCCATTTCCTCGGCAGTCAGGCGGTAGGTCACGTTCTGGCCATCAACCTTCCAGCCCGAAGGCGGAAGCCCCCCGACGTTCAGCCACGCCGCGCCAGACTTGCACTTTTGCGGGGTGAGGCTGGTCTTTTCAAGCTTCCACACCGACGCCGAGTAGACCGGCGTGTTGCCGATAACTTCGAAGTCGGCGACCCCGGCGTTAGCGGCGAGGGTCAGCTGCATCCCTGCCTTGGTATCCTTTTCCTCGGCGGATGGATCAAACCGCACCGAGGGGATATCTTCAGCCCCTGGAACGCGGGTCTTAGCTGGAAGCTGGGAGAACGCACGCGACACCCCTTCCGCACTCGGCTCTGCCAGCACGATCGACCCGGCCTCCAGCCCGAACAGCGCAAAGGCACGGTCGAATGCCGGCGTGTCGTCGGAGAAAGGCGCGGCCTGGGTCGTGCCGAGATATTCGTAGAATCTGCGCACCTGATAGGGATCGCCCAGTAACATGATCACCAGTGGGCGGTCGCCAAGGGTCGCTTCGATGGTTGTGGTGCCAACGAAAATCTTCCCGCTGAACGGCACCCGTACGGCCATCATCCCGAGCGCCAGATCGTCTTTTATGATCATGTTGCGCAGCAAGCCGCCCACTGCTGTCTCGAACTGGTCGGCGGCCTGCTTGTCATCCAGCATGAGGTCGGTGACGATGACCGACAGGGGCGCAGTGCCGGTGCTGCGCTCATGCTTGATCCACTTCAGCAGGTCAGCAATCCGCGAGTCCTTTTCGGTGTAGGCGGCCGGACGGGTAAAGGCACCGGTGTCTTCGATGACAGCGGGTGGAGAGGGCGCGACGGGATCGAACTGGTACTCGCCGAACTTGCGGAAGGTGACGTTTCCCTTCTGCCCCTCCGGATATAGGCTGCTCTGGGTGTAATCGCGTGCGATGGTGGAAAGATTGCCGATCGCATTGGGCAGACCCGCCGCGTAGCCCGCCATCCCACCTGAAGCATCGAGGTACACCACGACATTGCCAAGATTGCGCTGCAAGTCCGCACCACGGGCGCGTGTTTCGGCAACAGAGCCGGGAAGACACGCAGCGATTTTGCTCATATCAGGATCATCACTGGAACGGAAAAAAGCGAAAATGGCCACCACAGCAGCAACCGCAATTACAATCGCACCACCACCGGCAATCATTAACCAGTTCGGTCCTGCAGACACCTTCTTTGCCAATTTACCCCCGACAAAAGCAGAATTTTTATTTAACTCCAGTCTGCAAGGGTAATTACGATTCGCCAAGCGCTTTTTGGAAATGAACGGAATATGTCGGAAATTGGGATTTATCCTGCGATCACCGCGTCAATCGGAGGCAAGCAACGGCGGCTTACTCTGATGCGTCAATGGCGCCGCGCGATCGAGAACGGCGAGCTTGATCGCCCCACGCCGGTTTATTTCGAATCGGGACCAGGCAGCGGGTTGATCATCGAGGCCGGGGCATGTCCCGAACTGGCCCCCCTGTTCGACGAAATCAAAGGTTCCCTGCCCAAGCAGGAGCCGGTGATTGAGCAATCCGCCCCGCACTCCAACGAGACCCAGGCCGTTCGTCTGGCCCATATCGAGGCGGAAATCGCCGCCACGCGAGCCGACCAGCCCGCCCGTCCCGGCAATGCGCTAAGGATCAAGCCCCAGCTCAATTCATCCGAGCGGACAATCGCCACCGCGCCAAATGTCGACTTTGCAATCGAGCGCTCGGGCCCAGGATGGGCCATGCTGCCGCTCAAACGCTATGCAGTCTTCGAAGGCCGCGCCCGGCGCAGCGAGTACTGGAATTTCCAACTCTTCGTGATCTTACCGCTTTTTTTCATGTTGGGAGTAGCCGGCGCGGTAAACAGCGATGTGCTGGTCGGCATTATTTTCCTCATATGGCTAGGCCTGCTCATTCCATCAGTGGCCGTCACCGTCAGACGGTTGCATGATCGCGGCCTCTCGGGATGGCTGGTCGTGCTGGCCGGCCTGCTTTCTCTGATACCCTTCGTGGGCTTCCTGATCGGCCTGGGCTTCATCGTCGTGTTGGCGCTCCCAGGCACGAATGGCCAAAACCCATACGGGCCCGACCCCAAGAGCTGATCCCCTCGATCCTGCCCGTTGTCAGAATGTTCGGCACAACTTGAGGTGTAAAATGGCGAAAAGTTGGCTTAGTTTGATGGACAATTTTAGCCCATCCTATTAAAGATGGTGTGCTTTTCGGCCACTCGGTGTAGGTGTCGATCGTCGCTGTATAAGGAAGATGTGCGGGGTGTTTGTCGTCTGTTTGACCGCGTTGGGGGCGATGGGCTTGAGTGAGTTGACGAACTGGGATCGGGGATTTGGCGGCACTGCCGCGCAAGCGACGTAGTCCCAGACTCCAACTCGAGAGCGATGGTAAGAAACAGATCCGCCACCCCGGCAGGTTTAGGCGAACGCGGTCAGGATGCAGGAAGCGCTTTCCATGACGCCTGCGGCAACCTTGAGCATCCGCAAAGCCCAGGGTTATAAACACGGCCTTTGCTAAACCTGCTGGACGCCTCACAGGATCCAGTATTCGGCGGTGCGAACGACGGGCACGCGGCGGGCGGCAAATAGACTTCTTTGCGCGACATCACCGCCCAGGCAATACGCGCTGTCTTGTTAGCAAGCGCGACTGTCGCGATCTTCGCAGGCTTGCGTTCGAGGAGCTGGGGCATCCACGGCTGCCGATCAGCGTTTTGCGCGTCATACGCATCGCTGCCAAAACACCGACCACGAGCAGGCGGCGTAAGTAGTCATCGCCCCGCTTGGTGATCCCGTCCAGCAGTTCTTTGCCGCCGGGGCTATTCGCTCGAGAGGCATGCCGCGAACTGGCGCCCTGATCAGAACAGCGACACATCTGGCATCTCCGCTGATATGGCCGACGCGGTGATCGGAGCGACTCCCCGGATGGTGGCGAGCCGCCGGCTCGTCTCGTTGGCGAGGTGCCACTCAAATCTGCGCCTCTAACCGGTCGACCTCACTGGCCAGCGCCCTCAGTTGGGCAGCCAGGCCATGCAGTGCTGACCGAGCACGAACAGGCAGCTCTCCCTGCCGGTCATGCAACGCTATGATCACTACAGTCACGCCGCCGGGCCGACGCCGGTTACGATATCGTAATGAGCCAGGTGCCCTCACAAGGCGCTGAATAGCATAGTCCGCCGTCGCACCATCAGGTCGCGGCTCTTGTGGAGCATCAACACCGCCTGCTGTTCAACAATCTTCACCGCTACAAACCTCATCGTCGGACGCGTCACCGTCTCGCAGATCGCTTCTTCGTCTGCTGCATCAGTCTTACCGAGCTTAAACGTAGGGCTTCACAAAGGCAGTTGGCATCAGTCGAACATCGGGCCCCAGCTTTTGGAGCTCCCGAGCCCCATGATGCGCCGCCTCCGTGCCGACAACGCAACTTGGAAGATCGGTGGAAAAAAGCCGATCACCTTTGCTCATCAAAGCTTGGGGCAGACGAGGACGGTACGGTCGTCGCCGATCGCGTGCACTTGGAAAAAACTCTCCGCCAGATCCAATTCGACGGCAACAACCTCCTGCTTCATCTGCCGCCTCTTGGACGTTGACCTATCACCAGCTACGTCATGACACGACTACGCCGTAGCAGAGACCGTCCACGCCATCACATCAGTACCAACACCTTATTCGCAGGCCTTGCCATCATTGTCCCTGTCGAGGTGCCGCCCATATCCCGGTTGCCCACGATAGACTGGTGCCGCATTGGCCGCACGCGCTGCAGCGCAATTTGGGTAGTAGACGCTGCCCTTGCTTGGACGCTCAGTCGACTGAACTGCATTAGTACTGCGATGGCAATGCCGCCCACCATTCTTTCGATCGTTATGGCAACCATCGGCAGCAAGACCGCCAGGGTGCGCGTCAGATGGACGGGGTCCAAGGAGGAAAATCATGGTGGCTACCAAGGTCAGCGCCCTCGCGACCGTTATAGCTATGAGCTCGACCTTCAATGGGACCGATGAATGCTTTTGGTTCTGATCCCAATCATTCATTTGCAGACGTGGCCTTTCCAGTATCGGTCCCACTTAAGAGCCATTTTCAATGCAACCATTGCGCATGACAGGTCCCCGCCCTTGGGCGATATGCACCAAGCTGCAGTGCGCTTTCCACCACCAGACCCGTCCGAGAGACACTTCATCGTCGGGCCCCGGACGGTGACGTGGCCATGTGGGCCCACCCCGGTGGGCTCACCCAAAAGGCGAACCAGCGCGTTGCGCGCATCGATCGCATTCGCACTCGGGCAAGGATGGCCGGCGCTGCAGGAACCGTCGATTTCGCGCGCCGCGATGCCTGCGAGCCGGATCCGTGGACCTTCATCGCACCAAACTGGTCCATCACCATCCCACACGGCAACCGGGGTGCACGCGAAGGCTTCACCTGCGGGCACAGCTGCTAGAAGAATTAGTGAAAGCATCTTTTGTCGATCCTTTTTGCGTCCATCACCGCCGCGAACTGGAACACCTTTACCGTTGGCTATACATCAATCGCCTGATTTTATTATCAGATCGTTAGGTCGAATGCGAGCACGGTCGTGACTGATCGGTATGCTCGCGCAGGTCTTGCGAAAATTCAGCTGACCAAATTTAGCTCCAACCAGCGTCGGTTGCATCTGTCTGGCCGGGCATCGACTGCGGCGGCCCAACCGCAACTTCAGCAATCCGCGTAGCGACATCGATAACGATGGATCGATCCTTATGCGGGCCGGCCAGCAGGACTGCCAGCCTTGTGCGTTCCGGCAGCGGAAGAAGGTCGAGGCGCTGTTCGCTCACCTCAAACGCATCCTGAAGCTGGACCGCTTGCGCCTGCGCGGTCTCAACAGAGCCAAGTAAGACCTTCGACTCGCACAGCAGCTGCCCAAACCTCCGAAAGCTGGCCGAGATCAAGTCGATCTTGGGGCTCGCACCTGCCTGAGAGGAGGAAGCTCGGAGCGTCCGTCACCCGCTATGACGCGTCCAGGGTTTTCCGGAGGCTCGTAATAGTCAGAAGTAGCCAAATGAGCACTAAATAGAAAAAGTTTTTACCTGAGTTTCGCGACCGTGCGGTGCGGATGGCCGAGGAGCATCGTGGGGATTAGGCGTCGGCCAGTGGCGAGGTGCGTGACTTCCACTCGGCCAGCAGCAGAGGGAGGCCGTTGAAGTAGCCAATCGTGTCGGGCCGCCGCTTGTGAAGCAGACCCTCGATCTACACTTGGTTGGAGACCAGAAATTCGTTGTTGGCTTGGTTCTTCCAGTTGCTCACCCGAACCAGCAAATCCTCGAACCGGCTCTGGTCGTTTCTCACCTCGACCTTGATGCCCTCCCTGAGGGGCCTCAAGACCTCTCGGTTGGATGATACCGCCAGATTAACTGTCCTGTATCGTCTAAGTTCGTCTTCGGCAATGCGCAGGTCCCTCTGTGGGAGGCCTCGGTTGAGCGTCGTCAGAGCCGCTCGCAGCCGGGCCAGGAGGTGCGGCTCCCTCAGGCTCGGCCGGCGATAGGTGTTATTCGGCCCCGGCTGGTCATGCTATGACCAGCCGGATGAGGCGGGACACAAGCTGTTGCTGCAACCAGCTGAGAAGCGGTGCCTGTCCGCGCTCGGCTAAATAAGGATGCTCCGCGTCTCACGCACCGTCGCCGACCTCGCCGGGGCTGAGACAGTGGGCCGCGTCCAAATTGCCGAGGCGCTGTTCTATCGGCTGATAACGGGCTGAGTGACGCGCGCGGTGATGTTTGCCAGCAGTGGCGAGGCACGAAGCGAATCGGGCGCGATGGCCGGTTCGGCCATCATCACCGTGTCGACTTCACGCAGGCCCTCATCCAGCCCTGCCCCGGCTTCTGCAAAGGCGCGCAGCACCAACTCGCTGCAATAGACCGCGCCGGGATCGGACAGACGCAAATCGTAATCGAAGGGCCGCCCCACCTGCCCCAGCGCGACCGAACGCAGGCGCGCCTGCTGGCCGGGCGTGAGTGCGCGCGGGCGGTAGATCGCATGATCGGCGGCGGCTTCGGGCGCGAGGAAATCGGCCAGCGGTTCGGCAATCACGCCGCCGGCACCGCCATCCTCGCCCGGCACGGCATGGATCACCAGCGCACCCTCGCCCTCATTCTCGTCTGCGCGTAGTATCAGCCCAACATGGGAAAAGCGCGCCGCGCCATCGGCGGCCAGCACGCTCGCCGCCATCAGATCTCTCCCGCGCCGGAAGATGATGTCGCCGTCCTGCAACGCCGCTGCCCGTATCTCACCCACCGGCTGCGGCGGGCCAACCTCGGAACGACCGGGGGCGAAGGACGCCAGCGGCCAGATCAGCAGCCCGGCCAAGACCACACGCGCCAGCCCCAGCGGTCTATTTGTCAGCACTTATCTTCCACTCGTCGTCGATCTTGACCAGCTTGACCTTCTGGGTCTTGGGCTCACAGGTGCCGCCATAGGTGATACTGACCATGCCGCGCTGCACCGTCTTGTCGCCGTTCAGATCGGTGGTGATATCGGCGATGCCCCCGCAAGCGGCGATCTCCTCAGTCTGCGTGGCCAGCACCCCGCGTAGCTTTTCTTCGCCCAGCATCCCGGTTAGCTGCGGCGAAAGCTTGCTCATCGCCTTGTCATGCTGCCCGTCTTCAACTGCGCGGTGGAACTCCACGATCACGGATTCGGGGCGCTGGGCGCAACCTGCCAGCAGCACGGTGCCGCAGATCAATGCGAGAAATCTGGTCATGTAGCATCCCCCCGGTAGGTGTGGCTCATGCATTTCAAGAGTCTACCCCCGTGTCAACTGCAGTGCGTCAGCCTAGCAAATGATTGCGAACCACGGTGATAAATTCCGCGCCCCAGGTCTCCAACTTGCGCGCGCCCGCACCGGGAAAGCGGGCCAGTTCGGCAAGGGTCTCGGGGCATTAATGCACCATGTCGCGCGGCACCGAAACGTAGAAGATGACATGGGTCGACAGTCCATCGACCGCCACCAATGCATTGCGTCTGGCGCGCAGGGCACCGAGTTGCCGACGGGATTGGGCGCCGTCACCCCTCCGCCCCATCCCACAAGGCGGTTGCGGCGCTGGCGCAGCAGCGGCTTGGCGAGAGTGAGTGTCCGTTCCCGACGAAACCTGCCGCTAGACGCGCCGCTCACGCATGGCAGGAATGCCCCCGATTCAGCCACCCACGCCGATTGAGAATCTTGTCCGCTTTTCGGCAGTCGGCATACGAGCCTCAATGACCGACATGAGGGCGCAAAGTTGCCACTATCCAACCAAATTTCCACATCGCCGCCCGCGTTTGGTGTCATAATTAGATAACGTTCATGAGTTCCGGATTCGTTTGTTTTCGTGCTGTCTTTGATGGTGCATTGCCACTTGGACAGCGTTGGATGTGCGACACGTGACTGGAATAAGCCGACTGCCAAAAGGTGCCTATTCGATCGCGGACCTCGCCCGGCGCGAAGGGATCCGTGCAAAGTCCGCTCGAGCCCGGCTCCGAAAACATTTCGGTGGGACGCTCGCTGACCTCGGGAATAGCAAATGGACGTACGGCCCGGAAGACTTGGCCTTCGTGCTGAGCATTATCCGTCCACACGCCAGCCCATCTGTCCATGCCAGGAAGGGAAAGACAGCGGAAACGACGCGACTAGTTGCACACGGCCCATCGGGCAGATCAACGCTCGATGTTATCGACCCATACTTATGGCCTCGGAAGCCAAGATGCGAGCTGACGCTACCGATTACATCGGGAGTCTACGCCTTGTTCCTCCGTAAGGGATGCAGTTTGGCCGATCTGGTCCCAGCTGCTGGTGGGCTGGTGTACATTGGGCGTGGAGGCTCGCTCGCGAAACGCTGCCATTTCAGCGGCAAGACCGAGGGCCATTCACCGCGCCGCAGCCTGGCAGCGCTTCTATGGCAACAGCTTGAGCTTGAACCTGTGCTGGCAGCCAACGGCAATTTCAAGCTAGCGCCCACGCCGCGGTCGTTCTAGATCAGGCTGCAGGCACGGTTCTACCGGGCTAGTCGTGCCACCCAACACAACCCTGTCGCCACCGCCGCCGCGATGCCCCGAGCTCAACCCGGTCGAGAACGTCTGGCAGTTCAAGCGCAAGAACTGGCTCTCGAACAGGATCTTCTAACCCTACGACGACACCGTCAACTACTGCTGCTTCGCCTGGAGCAACCTGGTCAGCCAATTATGGCGCATTATGTCCATCGGATTGACGCAGTGGGCGCATGGGTCGTGAACAATGCACGTTGGTATTAGCCGGAGATTTTGGCGACGAGCACGTCGCCAATCGCGTTGGCGACGATAAGGGCTGGATCGGCATCAACGTGCGCGTAGCGATGTGTGGTCTGAGCCTGTGAATGCCCTAACAATCGCCCGATTATGGGAAGTGATGCGCCTTGCCCTACTGCAATGCTGGCAGCAGTATGCCGTAAATCATGCAGCCTGACGCCGTCCAGACCTGCACCCTTGCAGATACGTACCCACGGCTTGCGCAAGTTGATCATGCGGCCTTCGGCGCTCCGGCCTGGAAAGATGTACGGATTATCAGCTGAATGACTTCGTTGATCGTCCAAAACTAATAACGCCCCAGCGCTTAGATAGACCGGCTTTGCCCCGGTCTTGCTGTCGGGAAGAGAGAGCACACAACGGTCACGATCGACCCAATCCCAACGAGCTGTCAGAATCTCGTTCAGTCGCGCACCCGTCAGCAATAAGAGGCGGACCGCATTCGCAGCCGACGGAGACAAATTACCCTTTTCCACCATTTCGCGCATGGTGGCCCCTAATCGAACTAGTTCCTCGGCACAGAGATAGCGACTTCTCGGCTGTTCCTTAAAACGCTCAACATGGCGACATGGATTGGATCCAGCAGGTCGCAATTCCCAAACCTCGGCCATCGTCATCAGGCGAGACAGTAATGCCAATATCCGATTGGCGCGGTAGGGGGTAAGACGCATGCTCTTGTGTAGCCGGTCCACTTCACTGCGGGTCACATCGTCAATGGCCACCCTGCCAAGCTTCGGTGCAATCGCCTCACGCCACTGGTTTTCATACTCGTAGCGCGTTTGAGGCTTCCGCTGCGGTAAATGCTCCGCCCGAAACCGGTTCCAGACGTCCGTCAGCGTTGGCTGATTGCGTGACTTGTACTTCTCGGCTTGGGGATCCTCACCCCGCGCCACTGCGGCAAGTGCTTGCTGAGCCAAGGCACGCGCCTGGTCAGGCGTCAACTGGCCATGAGTGCCCAGTGTCAACCAACGCTGCTTGGCCGCCCGCCCACCACCAACCCGATACTTCAGCACATAGCGCTTGGTTCCGGAAAGCAACGCCTTGACGGCAAACCCCGGGAGGGCATCGTCCCATAGAAACGCTGGAGACGAACCTTTGGATTCCAACGTATCGACAACCCTCTTGGTAATTTTCACCACGTCAACCACCACCCTACGGTTGCTTCTCAGCAACCACATAGCAACCACCGCCAGTAGTAACAATGGGCATTCAGTGGCATTGGCAGGCAACTGCCCAGTTATATATATTATCTATATATCAGTGATCTATGAGATATTATGCCGCTGTATAGCAATCAGTGGGAAAAGCATGAAAACTGATTTGTAATCAGGGGGCCACGGGTTCGAATCCTGTAGCCGGCACCGAAAACTGTGGGACGTCACAGAAGCTTGGACAAAATCCAAGAAGTTTGGACAATTCTCAGGCGCAAGCTATTGAAATTTCGATCAATGATCGATCCTTTTCAGACGAAGGCAACCGCTCACCTCTGAGATCATAAGACCGCCATCAGCTTTGCGCCCTCATCTCGGTCACCGCGGCTCGCCTGTAGATCGGTTAAAAACGAGCAAGGTTTCCACGGCCTTCCTGATTAGCAGGAACTGGGACAAACCCGACGCTCCGGATCTAACCGGATCTAACTGCTGAGCGTCAGCTTACTCCGGGACCGAACATTCCGAAGCTGCAAGGTCAGACATGTCGAATAGTCTTTTTTGCAGCAAACATGAGCTAGCCGGTTTTCCGGTGCGCAAAGGCTGAGAGGTTCAGAGTCAAGCCCTGCAACAATCGCATCGCCTCTGGATCGTCGTCCATGAGAAGCTCGACAAGATCTTCTTGGTCAGGTTGTCCCAGCGCTACGCGGTAGAGCAGGCGCTGCGCCTTCAGCTTGGCAAACCGATCAATGTCGCGGCTCTGCGGCAGGACGAACAGGTGGCGCTTGAGCTCCGCGCCCGGGAGCGTCCACCATGGCGTCATGCCTGTCTCGTCTTCCTTGAACGCTTCGTTGGCGTTGCCCGCCACTAAGTCCCATGGAGACGTCAGGCCATGGCGGGCGGCGGTTAACGCATCTTTGCCGAGTTTGTCGGCGAGAGGGCGACGGACAGTGAGCCCGCCAAAGCGCTGTACGCGACCCTCGCGTTGTTCGAGGTCTACAGGGCTCGAACACAGGTCCCAATGCCCGAGGCGATCGCACCAACTATGAAAATCAAGGCCTTCCTGCCCGACCGAGGTTGTTGCGAGGATATAGGGCCAAAAGGGCGTGTTGAATGCGCTCCGAATCTCCTCTGAGCGTGCAGGAGCCTCATTGTTGTCATCCTGCTCCCGTCGCAGGGCATCGCTCTCGGTTCCGCCGAACGGCACGGCCGCATGACAGCGGATGCGGATCTTTTCCTTCCGCGCGCGCCCTTGGAAACCGAACGTACCGACATTGGCTGAAAGTGCTGCGGATAGATCGTCGATGAGACCGGTTGAGCCCACCTTCGATTTGCGGAGCCAAAAATGTTCGTCGAGCACTGCCTCGAAACATCCCTCGACGCAGGCGCGCTGATACTTGGCTGTGGCGTCATCTCCCGGCAACACCGACCAAAAGACAGGACGGTCAAGATAGGTCCGCAACTTCGTCCAGCAGAACCGCGCCAGCTTCCTGTAATGCTGACCCTCATAGTTAAACAGCTCTGGCAGGTGGCGATATAGCGCGCGGCCTGCGACGACGCCCGGCGCGCCAAGCGCCATGTCAACGAGCGCGTCGAGCTCCGATTTGCTGATCCAGCTAATCGGCTCAGCCTCATGGCGCATCGTGAGAAGAGACTGGAGCGTAGCATCCATTGGCGCCACCCATGCCCAGGCCTTCTGAATCGCATCAAACTCACGCGCGTGCGGCTGCTTCTGCGCGGCCTCGATCGCCGCGAGGACGGCCCACGTCGGTTTGCGACGGCGATTGTCGCGCTTATCCGGCGCTTCGTGCGAAATCGAGGCAGGCACCCCCGCGGAGGTCTATGGTGCCATCATGCGCCTGGCTCTGACCGGCGAGTTCATCCTCGACGAGCGGACGAAGTATAGCCGTGACACCGTGGTCAGGTTCCGGAGCGTCGGTGAATGACCTCCGCGCTTGCCTTCAAAGAACCGAATGAGCCGACCTCCCTTTATCCGAGGCTGCGGATTGCTGCCAGGGATGTTGTTTGGCTCAAAGGCGAGGAGTGCCTTGCGCAATCCCGTCACGGCGACAAATGGCTCCTGCTTAAGCTCAATACCAACGAGCCCATCTTCAAGTCCGATGACGAATTACTACGCCTTCATGGCTCGGGGCAGCTGAAGTTTCGTTCGCGGCCCACCCGGCACCAACCTCTCTCCCCGCTCGCTCCGCAGGTTTTGACGGAGGCAGCGCAGTGCGACGCTTCGCGCAAGCATGAGTACGTCCTGTACATTAGCGATCACCCCGATGGCTATCGGACGAGCAAGCCCTGGATCAAAGCGCGCATCGCGGAGAAGGCGGAACAGCTTGGAGATCGGCAACCGCCCTCCCCTGGATCGGTCATCAACTGGAAGCGCCTTCATGATGCATACTTCAACGAGATCGGCTTTGCCGCCTATGCCGCCCGGCACGACCTCAAGGGTAAGCGAGGTTCGAGGATGCCTCCGATTTTGCGGGAAGCGCTGGATCGCTCTGTTGACCGCTATTTGCAAGGTGGCTCCATAGAAGATGCGCACGTCGAGGCGCAGACGTTCATCCACGACTTCAATCAGACAGCGGAGGGCAAGAAGTATTGTCAGGTTGCTCCTCAGCGCTTCCTCCGCAAGGATGGAACGCTAGCCGCACCGAGCATCTCGACGCTGCGGCGAGAAATCTCTCAGAAGCTTTCACATTTCGTTGTCCAAGCCGGCCGGGTCGGGAAGTATTCTGCCCGTCGAAAGTTCACGACCTTCCAGACGCGTCGCTTGCCTGAGCGCCCATACCAAGAGGTCGAGATCGACTTCACGCCGATGGATGTCATCCTGGTGGCAGAGTCAGGGGCGCTGTTGGGCCGTCCCTATCTCCTCGCCCTCCTTGATCGCGCCACCCGCATGGTGCTCGGCTTCTCGGTGACGTTCGATGTGCCGACCTATGCTGCGGTGATGGACGGGATCAAGCACGCCACCTACCGAAAGGAAATTAGCCACATTGATGGCCTCAAGGACGAAGACTGGCCTTGCATGGGCCGGATCGAGAGCCTTTTCATCGACAATGGCCGCGAGTTCGCCAACAGTCACCTTCAGACCGCTGCAGCCCAGCTTGGCTTTCAGATTTGTCGCCTTCCGCCCCGCGAGCCGTGGCTCAAGGGGCTTGTCGAGCGCTTCATGGGCGAGGTGGCAAGGTTTGCCCACCGCCTGCCTGGAACCACGCATTCCAATGCGGTCGAGCACCGCGAATACGAGGAGCCTGAGCTTCCTGTTCTGACCATGGCTGAATTTCGCGACATGGTGACCAAGTGGATCGTCACAGTCCATAATGTCAGGCCGAACCGCGCCTTGGGACAAGTGCCTGGCGTGGCTCGTAGGCCGATTGATGCTTGGCGTGACAAGCTTGGTGTTTTCGACGTCCCGAGCCTCCCGGACGTGAATCTCTTCGTGGCTCTTGCGGGAGAACACGAAGAACGCACCGTCCAGAGGTACGGGGTCGAATGGGACCACATCCGCTATTGGTCTCGTGAGCTCGATCGCATCCTGACGCATCCCGATCATCGTTTGAAGTCAAGTGCTGGGCAGCCCGCCAAGTATCAGGTCCACCGTGATCCGTATGACCTGTCGAAGATTTATCTCCACAGTCGCCATGCGGATGAGATCATCACGCTTCCTGCCGTCGAGAAATGGGCCAGCTATGCGAATGGCCTTTCTGTCCATCAGCATCGGCTTTGTCGCCAGCATGAGCTCATCCGTGAGGAGCAGCGGAGCGACCCGGTCGCGCTGATGAAGGCGAAGGCTAAAATCATCGAAGCCGGTCGGGGGGCGCTGCGGTCAGGGACCCGCAAAAAGCTTGAACGCAACCTTGTGCGCTTTCTGTACGGGCCCCGTTTGCAGCTTCTGCAGCCGGAGATTGCCGCAGAAGGAAAGTCGACCAAGGGGCACGAACCCATGCCTCTTTCTCCCATTGTCTCGACGCCTGCATTGATTGGAACAGAGCAGGGCGCAGCGGTTGCGAAACATGTCGCGCAGCCAGAACATGTGAATGCCCATTGGCACACCATGTCCACCGAAGAAGACGACGACGAAATCGATCGGCTCGCGGCCGAGATGGCATCGGGAGTGCGCACCGATGAATGACAATTCCCTCGTCACCCCTGGCGAGCGCCAGAAGCGCATCCGGGACATCTTTGTTGATCACCGTAACCATCAACAAGCCATTCAGGCTCTCAACCACTTCTACATGCCAGTGGAAGGCGGCATTCATAGCCGT
Source organism: Erythrobacter sp. W302b (assembly GCF_046452395.1). Classification (NCBI taxonomy): domain Bacteria; kingdom Pseudomonadati; phylum Pseudomonadota; class Alphaproteobacteria; order Sphingomonadales; family Erythrobacteraceae; genus Erythrobacter; species Erythrobacter sp. W302b. The sequence continues at coordinate 1,914,576 of NZ_JBKFDH010000001.1, forward strand.
GGGTCCGTCTGCGCACTGATCGGACCAAGTCGCACCGGTAAAAGCTTCGCAGCGAACGACATCGTCGCCGCACATGAGCCGCGAGTTGGTCAAGACGGGATCAAGCGCCCTGTCCTTCTGGTCGATTGCCCCATCGAAGGTGGGCCCCGTGGTATCTTGGACAGCATCGCAGATGCGCTCGAACTTACAGTGTCTTCTCGCATGACCAACGCCAATCTGATCAACGTGATCCTGCGTGAACTGCGGCGTGCTGAAGTCGAGTTCGTTATCTTCGACGAGGCGCAGGAACTCTTCCCCGAAAAGAACAAGAGGATCCTGGCCTTCGCACGAGGGCTTCTGCGCAAGATGCTGAACCTGAACCGGTTCAACATCGCCTGCATAGGCCTGCCGGAGACCTATTCTATCATCGCGGAAGACCCGCAGTTGCTTGGCCGAGGTGGCTTGGAGCACAAGCACCTGTCACCCTACGACTGGAACGATGAGCATGATCGGAAGCACTTTCGTGCTATGTGCCACAAGTTCGACCTCGAAATGCCCTTCGAGAAGTCCGGCTTCAGCGCCACAGATTTCGCCTATCGCCTTTTCCAGGCCTCCGGTGGGTGCATCGGGCACCTTAAGAACTACCTGATCGATGCGGGCAATCGCGCGATTAAGGACGGCTCCAATCAGGTGGAACTTCGCCACTTTGCCGATGCTTTCGATGCGAGGAGGCGGCCGGGCGAGATCTTCAACCCGTTTCGAGTCTCACAGGGGTGAAGCCTACGATGCCCAGTACCGTGTCAGCGAGCGCGATCGAAGCCCTGCCCATGCCGATCTGGCCAGCGGAGATCTACCCTCTGGAGCCCGTTCAGGGCTGGTTCCAAAGAGCCGCCAAGCGGAACTATGCCTTGAGTGCAGATGCTTTCGTCGACTCCTTGGGCCTCAGTGGCCGTGACTGGGACTATGATGAGATGCTGAAGGTCGTGCATCAGTTGCCGATTGATGGCTTGGACGCGCTCGAAGCAAGCACACCGAAGCGTTGCGACAACATCTACGAGATATGCGGGCATAAGTTGTCCCTTCGATTCATTACGAAGAGCAGTCGCCGGGTGTGCCCCATGTGTCTGGATGAGCGTCGATACGTTCGCACATGGTTCGATGTCGTCCCCGTCGCCAGCTGCCCCCATCATGATGTTGCGTTGATCGACGGCCTGCCCAGTGACCCTCTTGATTGGAGGCACCCTGAGATTGGTTGGACAAAAAGCGGAACTAAGATTGGGGCAGAACATGCAAAGATGCAGATAGCCAGTGAACTTGATCACTACATTGTAAGGTCCTTCATCGCAGATGACGTTGGTCTGCCCGACCATTTGAAGGACCTGTCGCTGAATACGGTACTGACAGCATCGGTCTGCGTCGGAAAGCTATTCCGCGGCGATGAAAAGCACACGCCAACGCATGAAAACGTAAGAAGCCTCTGTCAGATCGGCTTTGACTCACTTGTCGGAGGAGGCGACACGATCACGGATTTCCTGAGCGGAGCCGCCTGGCTGCAACGGGACAGCGACAAAGGTCGCTATAAGGTTCGATGTAATGACGTACCCAATATGCTCCAAGCTATCGAAGACGATGGTCTCCGTAGCCTGATTACCGACGCATTCGCGCGTGCACGTGTGAGAAATGGATTGGCCACACCGTCGGGCAGACTGTCGAAGTACGACGGTGAGGATGATCGTCGCAATCTCAAGAGCGCCGCTCGTAGTTTAGACGTGACGTCACATACGCTTGGAGTCTTAATTAGAAAACTTGGAATAGATAGCTACCGCTGCCAATATACGCGAGCCTTCCGGCTGTCCCGCGAACAAATCCATCTCGTTCAGAATTATATTAACAATTCTCTTTGCCCTGATGATGTGTCGCGTCTACTTGGTTGCACAACTTATGATGTTCATAGTCTGGTAAAACGTAGATTACTAAATATGGATTTTCAGATGCGGGGAGTTTTTAGGTATAATCAATCCGACATAAATCATTTCTCGACGCTTTTACTATCATATGACGCCGATCGTTGCGTTAATGGTTCCCAGCCTCTTCGGGAATTCCTGATGAGCAGGGGAGTTCCATTGGCTGAGGCTTGCTCACGAATCCTTCGAGACAAGAGCCTTTTGGTAGTCGAGCACGACCCCCTGCTCCCCCTTTTCGCGGGCTTGAAAGTCGCCGAAGCGGAAGTGGTTGCTTGATACCGAACCCGTATCGAACATGAATGACGGGGCGATGCCCCCACGTCTTAAGGTGCGACATGTCATGCGATCCAGAAGGTCATAACGCAGGTCATATGCTTCGGGCGTCTTTATATTTGCAGAAGGACGTGTTTCGATAGCTCTCCCGCCGGGCATTGCGCGCGCTTGTAACCCAAGGCTCCAGCCTGATGAATCAGGCTCAGGAACACCCTCCACTTTTGAGATAATCTGGTTATGCCGCAGGTGAAGTGTGCCGGACCCCAGCAATCCGGCACACTCTTCCAATAAGCCCTATCGGGCTCTTGGTAGGCTCAGAGCGGGTTCGCCGCCATTCCCACCTCCGCGCTCGATCCGCGCCACAGTGCGGCGTCTCCCGCGGTCCCCGCGCTTATCGGGTCCGGGTCCCCATTATGCCGCCTGCTGCAGCTCAGCAATCCTCTGGAATTCGGCGAGGAGCTGCGGATGGTGCTGGGCCAGGTACCGCACAATGGGTGCACTCCGCAGCAGGTTGCCAAGGTAACCTATAGCCAGAACCAGATCGAGGTGGTCGGCTCCGTAGCTCTGCTCGATCAGCTTGAAATCACGGTCAAGCTGGGCACTTTCCCGGCTCATCAGCTCGATCTGCGCTTCGGTCAGGCCGCGGACAGCCTTGTGCTTCTTCTCGACGAGGTCTTCTTCTGCCGTCGCTGCGACGATCGATTTGACATAGCCGGTCGAGTAACGGTTCATCGCGACCATCATCTCGGCAGCGGCAATCTGGCGCATCGGCTTCATTCGACGCAGCTCGGTGAAGGCATTTAGCGGCACATGCTTGTCGCGGAGCAGGTCGACGGCTTCCGGGCAGATCCCGGTGAGCAGGTTCCGCTTGGCGCGGATATTGCCGATGTTGACGTTGAGCGCCCGGGCAAGCCGCTCTTCCGAAACGCCCTTCTTAACTGCATTGAGGATCATCCGGTGCTCCTGGATGATCGCCATCCGGCTGACGCGCCGGTTGTATGTGAAAGCCTCATCTTCAATTGCGACAAGACACACGACCTCGGTCTCGCCATGTTCGAGCAGGATCGCTAGCCGCAGGTGGCCTTCAAGCAGGTGATAACGTGCTGGGTCATCGCGATCTCGAAACACGACAGGAGGCTCAATTATGCCGACCTCAGCGATTGAGGCTGCGATTTGCTTGTACTTCACCGATTTGCGGACCGATGACGGAACCTCCCGCAACGGCATGATCTCGCTGATCGGGATGCGCAGGGTCGTGTGCTCGAAACCGTCGGGCAGCGAAATGGGCCTCTTGCTGCTCATGCTGAGAGCCCTGATGATGGATGCAAGCGCTCTGCTAAACGCCCGGGCATCGTCGTGAGGCCTTCGTCCTCCAGTAGCGCCAAAAAGCTCTCGTCGACCGATAGACGCCGCATCGCTTCGGTGATGAGCATCAGCCTGTTCTGAGTCGTCTCTGCGCGCGCGATCAGAGCACGCTTACGCTCGGTCTCTTCCTTATACGCCTTGACCAAGGTATCGGCGGACACCCGCTCGCGAGAGCGGGTCTCCTTGGTTCCCAACCCCTTCCCGCGCCGACGACGGGTCTCGATCAGCTTCCTAGCCGCGAGGAGTTTGCGGCCCTTGAGTTGGCCGGTTTCGTAAGCTCTGGAGAGAGCTGCCTGTACATCGTGGTCGGCTGCCTCCGCGATCTCGACCGCAACGCTCACGGGGATAATCCCACTCTCGACTGAGCGCAGAAGCCGCTGCTCGCCTTTCTCGATCAGGCGGGCCACACCGTTCACATACTCGAGGGACAGCCCTGTCTTACGCGCAATGTCGGGATTGGAGTGTCCTCTCTCCTGCATCCCCCTGATGTCCTGCAAAAGATCGATCGCCCGATGCTGACGGCGCGCGCAGTTCTCGACGAGGCTCGCGATGAGGCAGTCCTCAGGATCAGCAGAGACAACCAGAGCTGGGACTTCGGATTGACCGAGCGCCTTGAACGCCTCGAGCCGTCCCTGGCCGCAAACGAGATCATAGAACGGCCCTTCCGCCTCAATCCGCCTGGTGACGGTGATCGGCTTCTTGAGGCCGATCTTGGCGATGTTGTCGACGATGTCGCGGAAGGACTTCTTGTTGCGCACGCGCGGATTGACGATGTTGACCCGGTCAATCGGGATCATCTCGATCCGCTGGGCAGGCTTTGCACCGGTCATGCTGCTGCCCTCAGCGCAGCACGGGCCGTCAGCCGGTAGAAGAACTCGAGCGTGTCGAACCGATAAGCATCGAGCGAGAGACCGTTGAAATCGGCAAGGCGCAGGGCCGCCTCGCGCATGTCGAGCGCCGGGAGGAGATAGTAGTCCTTCGGGGTCTCGTTGTCCGTGTCCATCCGAACGGCCAGTGTGATGTCGGGCCGCAGTTTCGCGTCAAGCCGGAGCTTCCATCGGTTGCCACCGGCCGCCGTTTGGAAGCATCGCGCAATCGTGATCGAGACGGAGAACTCGCCATTGATCCGCAGCAGTTCCGTATGCGGATCACAAACGACAGTGCCCCCTGCCTCCTCGATGCCGTCGATGATGCCCGTCAGGATTTCCGGGTGCATCGCCCGCAGCCGGCGGTTGATCTCAAGATAGCGATAGTCGTGGTCTGGAGCGAAGCCGACCAGCGTGTAGGCCCGCAGCAGACTGCCAAAGCGCGAGCGAAATGCACTGCTCGAAGGGCAATCGTCCGCTTCATCGATGATCAGGCCGGACAAGAAGCCACGCTGCGCAAAGATCTGCGACAACGCTGCCAGCATCTGCTCGTCAGAAAGCTTTTCCGATCGCTTGGCGATGATAGCCTGTGCTGCCTCAAACATCGGCGCGGGAATGATGGCATCGAAGACGCCGTTCGCACGCACCCAGTCCTCGGGCGCATTCTCGACATGCTCGCCCTTGAGCTTGCAGGAGGTTCGCGCCCAGACATTGTTGCCGATGTACTTCTCGTTGATCAGCAGTTGGTGGACGGTTCCGCGCGTCCATTCCCGGCCAAGATCGGTGCGAACGCCGCGGGCATTGAGATCAAGGGCAATCTCGGTTTCGCTCTCGCCATCATCGACAAAGCGCCGATAGATTTCGCGGACGATAGAGATCTCCTCGTCTGGTCCCCTCACGAGTATCACGCGATCGGTGGCGATGCTCTTGTGCTCGCCGCGGCCTAGCAAGCCTTTTGCCTCACCACGCTGGTCGACCAACTGGCGGCGAAGCCCAAAGCCGGCAGGGCCGCCCTGGCGATAGCCGAGCCGAATGAGATTGGCCTGGCCCGCGAACACCTTGACGGAGAGCTCGCGGCTATACTCTCCAGCCATCGCGCGTTTGACGGTCTTGATGATCGATGACCCGATGCTCCCGTCGTTCTCCCATTCCTCACCGCAGTAGAGAACCCGTACCCCCTTCGTCCGGCAGCGCAGTTCATAGCTGGCGGCCTCGTCGGGATCCTGGAAACGGCCCCAGCGGCTGACATCGTAAACAAGCAGAACCTTGAAGTCGGCACGTCCGCTTTCGATGTCGTCGAGGAGGGCTTGAAGCGCTGGTCGTCCCTTGATGTTCAGCCCGCTCTTGCCCTCGTCCGCATAGGTCTTGACGATCTCAAGTCCACGCTTTTGCGCATAGACGGCGATCGTCGCGGCCTGATTATCGGTTGAGTACTGCTGATGCTCGGTCGACATGCGGACGTACTGCGCCGCCCGGATCATCGAGGGCGGCTTGGGCTCTTCATGATTGTCGTCCGTCCATCGAATGACCATGCGATACCTCGAGCGCGGAATGCGAAATGCGCTTCGGTCCTCTGCGCTACACGAGAAAGCAGGGAAAAATGGTTCCTATTAGCGGAAGCAAACTTCGCGGAACGCCCACGGACCTGTCCGATGCGGTCCTCGCCCATATGATTGGTGCAGCCCTAAAGGCAGAGCTCGGAGGAACGCGCCAAGCAACCAAGACAGTGATGCGTTGGACCCATGTCAGCGACCACACCGCTCGATCCTGGCTGAACGGACAAACAAGCCCTAGCAGCCTGCATCTGCTCGAGCTTGCTACCCAGTCTGAGAACGTGATGGCGGCGATCCTTAGGGCAACCGGGCACACCGGGCTGCAGATTGCTCACGATTTAGCAGCCGTGGAGCATCTGCTCGAAACCAGTCTGGCAAGGATCCGTGCGCTCCGTGGTTTGGACCGACCATAACTGATCGCCAATCAGCCGACAGGTGGCCCTTGAGTGGGGCAGAAGCTGATCTAATTGCTGGGTAAGGTTGACCAGGCTTGTCGTTGTTTGGGTGCTAGCCGATCAAGATTTCATCGTGAGGCATTGCGTCGAGCAAGGGCAATACCGGCAAGATTTTGACCACGAGGCGTCCACTTTACGCGTCTGGGCTGCCCATGTGCAGCACATACCTCGTATCTCGCGAGGTGCTCCGCTGCAGCATTTGAGCCGGGAATGGTCATGCCGCTGGCCTGCCGGATGACCTCCAGAGAGTCGCCGATCAGATCAAAGTCAGGCTCGCCTAAAGATTGCGCGACCTGCAGTGCCTGACGCAGGGCCATCCATTCGGCATCGCTGCTCGTGCCGCAGCCTAGGTCGTCGAAGAAATAGGTGGTTCCGCGCGCGACGGCGGCCACCTCGATGGCGCCCGGATTGGGCTGGCAACCGCCTTCGAAATACACCTTGAGTCGTCGTTGTCGAACCATGCAATCCTACCTAACGTAGCGCTGGGCAGCGCCGGAACACGCGTGCCCCTAGAGTCGTCGCCTAGAAAGCTAGGACCTAGGGTAGTAGAGTAGTCAAATCGAGCGTCAGGCCTTCCGCGCCCGCATTTCTCGAGAGAAGTTCTTCGATGCTGAGCTTAACGCAAGCGATCGATAGAGCCTCCCCTCCTCATTCAGTTCCGCTGGTCCAACAACGAATGCGCCTCTCATGCTACCGCGCAGCCAGCACTCTGCCGGCATCCTCGCGCAATTTCCGCTCGTCGTAACGATTAAAATTTTATCATCTGCCACCGCCCCCGCAACGATCTTTTGTCGAGCGGGATCGGTAATTCAATTCTTCTGTAATAAATTATTCTTTTTGCTATATGACAATTGAATAGTATTTTTTCAAATATATAACTCTGTTCATAACTTCACCGAAAATTACGACAATTAATCCGATTTTTTATTATCATTTTTCAATATATTTATTTTTACCCCCGATGTATGCAGGGAGCATGTGCCCTTAAGTCAATGCGTTCGCATATTGATCCAACTAAACAAATCACCTGGATTTGGATATCACTCGAGGGCTAACATAGAAAATTTGAAGCACATTTTGCGCGAGGTTTCGCCAGTATTTGATCACCTGATGCCCGATCCAATTTTTCGCTTGACTCCCTCTCAAATCCATTTGACTTGCAAGAGCGAACGGCCCAGCATCGCTCCGGAAATTTGCAAAGGGGGCGCCACGTGAATCGTGATGTATTGTTGGCCTGCTTGGCCATAGCAGCCATCTGTACAGCGTCCGGCCCTGCTAACGCGCAAAATGCCGCGAGCGTAAGCACCGATGCGCCTTTGGCCGCAAACATCGAGCGCGGCGGTTACGTCCGGCTGGAAGTTACGCTCACTACTACTGCAACCGACAAGGTTATGATCTTTAACAGCGCTTGCCCGAAGCAATCGCTTTGGGGAATTGATCTCAAGGAGCTCTTGTCCGGATCCAACAATGTTACGATGGGTGTATCGATTACGTCGCCCGGCATGGGTGCGCTTGAGTTCACGCCGCTGTCGATCGACCGGAAAAGCTCCGGCTTTCTAGGTTCGAACAAGACTTGCGATGTCATGATCGACCAGATGCGCTACCTTTCGCCGGCGTTTTACGTCCGAAGCTACGAGCAGCAGCAGTTTACCGTTGCGCCGACCTACAAGCAGACTACCTCGGCGAACCCGGGCCTTTCGGCAACGATCGACACGGCGCTTTCGATCGCGCTCAAGCTCGCAGCAGTGCCAGCCGAAATCGCCGCGCCCTATCAGGGCCAGGTGAAGAACGTGCTGGGTCAGATGTCGGTGAGCAACAACGAAAGATTCTCCAAGCACCCCATCATCAGGCCTGGGCCCGTACCGGCAGATGCCGAGTTTCAATGGCGCACCAACGGCCTGTTCACTGCTAAGGATAAGAGCACGCCGCTCGATGTCATTCTGACCGCTCGGCTAATTCCCGTTGCCACGCTCATCCCCGACCCGCCGGCGGCGTCGGGAGGCTCGCCGGTATGGGACGTGTCCGATGTGCTCTCGTCGCCGTTTGCCGCCAACCTTTCACCCGGGGTCAACCCAGGCGGCACGCTAGGGAGCTATATTTCCTCCACCGCGGCCACCGACATCGCGAATTTCCGCAAGGCTGCCACGAAGAGCGAAGCGTCGAACTCTTGCGATCCGATCCTGGCGCGCGTCCAGGCAATGGGCTTGTCCGATCGCGACGAGGGATTGCTGATGTGGGCGATCACCCACGACCGGCCACCGGCCGCGGTAGATAGCTTCGATATCGACAATCTGTCGTGCCTGAGGGACGCGTGGCGGTTTGCGCCGACGGAGGTCGTCGCGACCCGCGATACGACGGAGCCGGCGCCTCCGACGCCCAAGCCCGTCGTCACGCCGGGCGTGCCCGCGACCGTCAAGCAGATGAAGGCCGCGACGCAGATCGATGATTCATTCGCGATTTTCTTCAAGACCACGGTCTGGAAGGAGCGCCGGAAGATCGCGGCAGGCCTCTTCAGATATCCAGTCCAATACACCGATGCCGGCGGGCTGATATTCGACTCCTCATCCGCCCTCGACAATGTGGACCAGTGGCTTGCGCTCCACACTGACGCCACGCCAGTGGTCGAGCGCATAGGCTGCTACACCTATGTTGCGGCTGCGGACCCCGCCGGAAAGTCGGTCATGTATGCGGTTGCCGACATGATGCCAGGGAAGAGCGCGACGCAGGCGTTGCTGACGATCACGTTCGCGAATGTGCCGAGTACAGAAGATGCCAAAATCGAGGCTATCGACGTAACGCCTTCAATCAGCGCCGACCAAAAGGCCAAGATCCAGACTGCCAACGGCGCGAAATGCTCGGCTAGTGGGTACAAGCCTGAGCTTGTTTTTGGAAGCTAGGCGCGACCGCTTTCAGGCACTGCCCAGCGGCTGAGCCGGGAGTGGCAAGCACCTCGCGGGACTCGCAAACAGGGAGAATTCTGATGCGCGTACTTGGTAGAAAGTTAGTTCTACTGCTTTCCATTCCGTTCGCCACGCTCGCCACTTCTGCCACAGCGGACGACCCATCCCCCACGCTTTATGTCTACGTTACGCGCGCGAAGCCGGTCGTCCTGCGTGACGGCGGCTTTGGTCCGATCGCAGCGTTACAGCTTCGCATGAAAGAGCTCTTGCGTCCCATCGATCCCGGCATCTCGGATGCGTTAATCGCTGACGGCCAGTTCGGTCCCAAGTCGGGTCATGCGTTGCAGCGCCTTTTAGCCACCGCTGAATATTCGGCATTCGCTCCGCGCAAGGGACAGCCTCTCCGGATATCAGAAGCGTTGTGGCGGAAGCTGATGCCTGGGGTTGCTCCACCCAGCCGGGAAGAGCGGTCCATGACCTTGATCCTCACATATGAGGCCACCGAGTTCAACAAGATCGCGTCCTGGAATTTCTGTCAGAATCCAAAGCTTGGAACAGACGGAAAGAAGGTAACTAGACGACCTGAATGCCGGACCAACGACGACAGCCTCCTTACTTGGGGACCCCGCGGAGCAACCATGATGGGGGGCAGCGAGATCCAGGCGGTGATTATTGAGTTGCGCCAGCGAGCGCCCCACTTGCTTCATTCTGCATTCGGGGTCGAATATGCCGCGCTCGACCGGTCGTTGGCTCTCAGCAAGTCGCCGTCAATTGAGCCCGAAAAGGGGAAAGTTCGAACCTTAGCAAATGTGAGCGATCTCGAGCTCTACATGTGCTCGATATGGCTCGATCCGGCGCGTGCCTCAACCTGGTCCCAAGCCTTCGCCCAACTCGGCTCATCGGCGATGGTACGTTCGGTGTACAATGAAATCTACGCATCGGCGGGCTTTGACGGCAGTAAAGTGCGAGGATTCTACACGCTTTATGAGAAGCTCGGCGTCGCACCTTCGGAGATCGATCATGCGTTCTTTCTTGACCGCGCGACTCATACGAGTGGGGTCACATCAGATATCAGTGGCGTCTCAGCCAATTCAGTAGGGGCCGCCCTTCGCCGAGCGGAGCAGATCATGGCAAAGTTGGGAAGTCCTCCATATGCCAATTGGCAGGTCAGGCAGGCGATTTCCCAAATTCTAATCCCGACCCGCCAACGGGCCGACCGAAACGGTCGAGACGTCGCGTTCTTTGTCGATGCGTTGGGAGAAGACGGTCTCACGGCCACTGAACGCGCGAACTGGCGTGAACGGTTCGCGCTCTCCGCGTCAATGTTCGGGCTATCAGACGATCGGCCAATGCCTCGATCGTTTGTTCCCGATCCCACATCTTGGAAGACACGGCTCGTTCCCTCGCAATCATTGACACCCGATGAACGCCAAACATTGTGCCCACAGTGGGTCATCGAGCGCACTGTCATCTAGTCTATGCAGGTCGCAAAACGCGCCGGTCCCGCGAGCAGGATGACTAACCGATGCAGCACTTTGAGAATGATGACGCAGGCTACCTAAGGTGGATCACCGATAATCCCGACGGTTTTGTGGTCAATGTTGATCGATCTCCACGGCCTGAATATCTGATCCTCCACCGCGCGACCTGTTCAACGATTGCGAAGGCTCGTGACGATGGTGCTTACACCGATCGAGGTTATCAGAAGGTGGTGGCCAATGATCTCGATGAACTGCGAGGTTTCGCCCGCCGCGCTGGCCGTGCAGATGGCTCATTCTCAAAAACCTGTGGCCATTGCCATCCTGCGTGACAATGGTGACCCGAAACCTAACTCAATGGACCCGTGAAGGGTTCGCTCGATCCTCCACCGAGGCGAGCTACTGGATGATCCAAGCTATTTTGAATTATTTAACGGATTGTCCAGGCTTTCGTGGCGCTCTGTCCAAGCATACTGGAAACGCGATCTGACTAAGTAATTGTATTTTGGTTTTGCCTGTCCAAGCTGTCATTACGTCCTACAAAAACCCCGAATATTCAGGGGGATGTTTAAAGGCAATCGGGCGCGACCGTGTCGCAGCTCTGCCGATCCACCATGCTGCCCCGTGTAAACCGCACCGCCGAAAGGACCGGTGGCGCGGGTGAAGGCCCCCGCTAACCGTCCGCTTCGGAGCGCGGTGACCGGCCCGGTTCGGTCACATGCGGCTAATCAGGGTGGGCGATCAGACCGGCCGTCTCTGCGCGAAATCTGACGCTGCCCCTCCGCGAGTTATTGCTCTGAGGCGCCGCCTTTCCTCACATCGAGCGGCGGGCAATCCACTCATTGACGCGGCGTTCAAGGATCGACAAAGGTTGCGAACCCGACGCTATCAGCAGGTCGTGGAAGCCCTTGATATCGAACTTTTCACCGAGCGCTGCCTCAGCCTTGCGCCGCTGCTCGATGATCTTGATCATCCCGATCTTGTAGCCGGTCGCCTGTCCGGGCAGCGTTATGTAGCGGCGCACCTCCGATCGCGACCGTTGCAGCGGCTGGCGACCCGTGACGTTCATGTATTCCACCGCTTCGTCCTCGGTCCAGCCAAGGGCGTGGAGGCCCGTATCAACCACCAGCCGCGCGGCGCGGAACAATTCGGCGTCGAGCCGCATGAAATCGGCAGCAATGTCGGGGAAAGCGCCCATTTCCTTGCACATGGCCTCGGCATAGAGGCCCCAACCCTCACCGAACGCAACATAGCCGGTGACCGAACGGAACTTGGGCCCGCCGCTCTGGCGCACCTGAATGTCGCCCTGCATGTTGTGGCCGGGGATCGCCTCATGACACATCAGCGTGTACATCGCGGCAGGATCGGGCGTGTTGCCGACCAGGTGGACATAGGTGCGCGCCGGGCGGGAACCATCGGGGCTTGGAGCCGAGGCATGGGCTGCGCCGCCTGCCACTTCCGAAAAGGCCGGTTCGCGCACCACCTCAATGCCATAGGCGGGCAAGGTGCCGAAAAAAGGTTCAAGCAAGGTGCGGGTCTTGGCGACGAAGGCGTTGGCTGTGTCGAGATATTCCTTGCGCGCCGCATCATCATAAGGGCGCGGCGGGAAGAGCCGGGCGCGTTCATCGTAATAGGCGTGCCGATCCGCCAGGCCCGCGCTCTGCGCCAGCGCATCCTGCTCTGCCTCAATCCGCGCCACTTCCGAGCGGCCAATCGCGTGGATCTGTTCCGCGGTCAGATCGGTGGTGGTGTTGAGCTTCAGCTCGGCAGCGTAATAGTCGGCGCCGCCCGGTAGCGTAATCGCCCCAACCCGGCCGCTGGGTGCATCGGGCAGGCGCGCTTCGGCCCAGTCGATCACCCGCTGATAAGCAGGTTGCAAGGCCACAATCGCGCTGCGCGCCTCGTCCAGCAGCGCATCGGCATCGCCGCGCGTGAGCTTGTCAGCGGCAACCAAAGCCTCGGCCTTGGCCTTGACGTCCGCCCACAGCGCAGCATCAGGGCCGTCCCCGTAAGGCGCGCCGGAAATCAGCTGGCGGCTGCCTGCGATAATGGTTTCGATCTGGAAGCGCGGCACACGAATGCCCGCCGCCTCGCTCGCCTTGGTCCGTTCAATGGCGAGATCAAGCACAGCCGGAATCCCGCGCAGCCGGGCGATGTAATGTGTCAGATCGGTTCGGTCTTCGACCGTGTGGGTGTTGACCAGAAAGTCGGGCAACTGGCTGTGCGCCGAATACAGCCGCGAATAGAACGGTGGGCGATAGATCCGAAACTTCTGTGACAGCGCCGCGCGCTCTGCCTCAAGCGCCCAGATGTCGAAATTGACCTGCGCTTCGGGCGACAGTCGGGCGCGGTCGAAGGCGCTGCGCATCTTGGCCACACTGGCTGCGCGCCAAGCGACCTGCGCCTCGGCTGCTGCATCACCAATGTCATTCCAGCGATCCCCGCCGTCTTGCATTCCCAATCGGGTGGCAAGCTGCGGCTGCATTCTCAGCCACTCGGCAAATTCCGCATCGAGAAAGGCGGTCAAGCGCGCGTCTTCTTGTGCGAAATCGGCATCTGAACCAGCGACAGCAGCGGCACCATCCTGCGCCAATGCGGCCGTGCTCGGCAGCATCAGTGCGGCGATGACAGTGGCAAGGCTGCGAGAAAATGTGCGTGTCATCTGGATTCCTGTCGCTGGGCGATGATCAATCAATAGCAATGAGCGCTCGGCCTAGCGGGCATTGCCAAGCGGGTGAAGGGGCTTTCGCGCCAAACAAAAGGGGGCGGCGCGCGATGCTAGGAAGCCTGCTCTTGCGCCTCGGCGAGCGTCCAGGCGGGACGCTGTCGGCAAACATGGCATTGAGGGTCTCCTCCCCGACCCACTTGCCGCCGCGCAGATTGGCGTTGGTCGAATAGTCGCCCCCGGCGGGGCTGCCCTTGAAAGGCAGAGTCAGCCAGTTCGCCTTCCACGTCGCGGCGAAGGCGCCTTCCCGGAAATAGCCGGTGGCGAGCTTCGGGGTCACATCCTCCTGCGTGTCATACTCACTGGCCACCATGTTCGAAGGCGCGAAGATGTGCTGCTCGGCATAGTCAACGTAGCTCTCGCCGGAGACCTTTTCGATGATCCGGCCCAAGAGGACGTAGCCCGCCTTGCTGTAGCTCCGGTCCGTGCCCGGTTCGAACAGGGATCCGCCCTGCTTCGCTATCAGGAAGCGTTGTGCTGGCCGGCCCGGCCAGAGAAGGCGCACCAGCCAGCAGCGGCACAAGCGGGTTGGCGCTGTGGAGAATGTCTCGGAATGTTCGTTTCACTGTCGTCTCTCCGTCGGAGGCAAAGCCATGCAAGGTGTCGACAGGTTAGATGCATCGTCAGCCGTGGTTGGATGCAGATGCGTTCACGCACACGCAAAGGCCAACAGCAGGCACCCTTAAGGGAACGACCGCTTCATGCGAAAACAGACATTTCCCATCAAGGATGCAGCGCAATAGAGTTCGATCTTCCCCTCACGGGCTATGTGGCCGACACAGCCCAGCCCGAACCAGTGATGGAAGCGACAGCCGGATGGTGCCCCGGAAATCGGAGAGAGGCGGCGCGTGCTTCGGTAGTGAGGGTATCGCGCACTCGGATCCGCAACCCCCGCTATCCCTCGTCGGCGAAGGTCACTTGCGCGGCTTCGGTGACGTGCACCCAGACCTGATAGTATCCCAGCTCATGCTCGCCGCGCTTGTTCGCAACCGGGCTCGGCGAACCGAGCGGGGAGTCGATCCATTGCCTGCGCACATCGCCCTCCACGATGATGCGCCGGCCGCTCAGACGCTGCATCATCGTGAACATGTTGAGATCGGGGGGCCCGTCAGTGTAGCAGGCTTTGACGGTGATCTGACCTTCGACCACATCGGCCGCGCCGCACACCTGTGCGCGGCGCAACAGGGCTCGCAACGCCTCGGGCTCAAACGCGATGGTGAGCGTGCCGAGTGTCGCATAGTCCTGCCGGGAATTGACGAACATCATGGTGCCGAGTTCGCCCTGAAAGCTCTGCCCGCCGCCGCGGATATCCATCAGGAAGCGGCCGGGCTGGGCCTCGCCCTCGGCCGCAGAAAGCGCCATCGCAGTGGCCTCGTCGGGCGTGATGCAACCGGCTTCGCAATCAGGGAGCGCGGCACGCACGGCCTTGAGCGGCAGGTCGGCGTCGTCAAGGTCGGGGAGATGCGCGGATAGCTGCGCCGTGCTCGGAGCGTCCTCGGCCAAGGCGGCAAAGCCCGGCGGCGGCACCGCAATCGCAACAATCAGGGCCGCGCGCAGCACACTGGCTTTCCTAACTTCGAGAATGGCGACGCATAATGGCTGGCAGTTCTGGCCAACGGCCATGAACATGGCGTGAATCCGCCAGTCCCTCGGCTTCAGCAGGGCTCGCCGCCTAGCCCAAGCGCAGGAAGAACTCCTCACGCTCGCGCCGCAACGTGGCGGGGGTCAGCGCCGACAGCGCATTCAGTTCCGCGCGCAGGGCGAGCGTGAGGCGCTTGACGGTTTCGCCATGGTCGCGGTGCGCGCCGCCGCGCGGTTCGTAGACGATGCGGTGGATCACGCCCAATTTGAGCAGATCGCCCGCCGTCACCCGCATCGCCTCGGCTGCGGTGGCGGCCTGCGCGCTGCTGCGCCACAGGATCGAGGCGCAGCCTTCCGGCGAGATCACCGAATAGACCGCGTGCTCGAACATCAGCACGCGGTTCGCCGCCGCGAGCGCCACCGCCCCGCCCGATCCGCCCTCGCCGATGATCACCGCCACCAGCGGCACCCCGAGCGCAAGACAGGCCTCGGTCGAGCGGGCGATGGCTTCCGCCTGCCCCCGCGCCTCGGCATCGACGCCGGGGAAAGCGCCGGGGGTATCGACCAGCGTCACCACCGGAAGCCCAAAACGGTCGGCGAGCTCCATCAACCGGATCGCCTTGCGGTAGCCCTCGGGCCGCGCCATGCCGAAATTGTGCTTGAGCCGGCCCGGCGTGTCCTCGCCCTTCACATGGCCGATCACCACAACCTTGCGCCCCTCGAAGCGGGCGAAGCCGCCGATGATCGCCTGATCATCGCCAAAGGTGCGGTCGCCCGCGATGGGGAGGAACTCGGTGAACAACCCTGCGACCAGCTTTTCGAACCGCGGCCGCTGCGGATGGCGGGCGACCAGCGTGCGCTCCCACGGGGAGAGCCGCGCATAGGTGTCGGCGAGCAGCTTGTCCGCCCGCTCGCGCAGCATCCGCGCCTCCTCGGTGCCCTCGGCATGGGCGGCAAGCTCCGCCACATGCTTGTCGAGCGCCTCGATCGGCTTTTCGAAGGGCAGGTACTGGATCACGAGGCCCCCTCCCCCAGCGTCACACCGTCATCGACATGCCGCGATAGATCCGCGCCCGGTAGCGCGAGTCCTCGGCATCGGGCAGCGGCGCGCCGACGAGCAGCACCGCGCGGGCGAAGCGGCGGACCTCTTCGAGATGCTCGTCGAGATCGCGCGGCTCCTCCGATTGCACCCGGCGGGTGAGGTTGATCTGGTTGACCGGCACATCGTGGACCAGCCGCTCGTTCTCGACCGCAAGAGTGGCGGTAAAAGCGTGGAGCGTGGTCTTGATGAAGTTCGCCAGCGCAAAGGCCGGGGACTTGTCGCCCATCGGCACATCCGGGCTGGTCAGCACCAACTGGCAATCGTCGTAGAGCGAGGCGCGGCGCGAGACGCGGAAGTGGTGGGTGAGGTTGTCGGCCACCACATTGCGGAACTCCTCCGGCGTGAGCGGATCGTCGGTCGCGAACAGCTTGCCGGGAAGCGCCGACATCGGGGTCGAGAGGATCGTGGTCGGCTTGCCCCAGGCGAGCAGCGCCTCGTCCATCGCGGCTTCGATGTCGCTCGTCTTGACCAGCGAGGTCAGCGCCTCGGCGGTCTCGGGTTCGAGCTGCGCCTTGATCGCCTCGAAAGCCTCGGCGGTGCGGGTGATCAGCACCACATTGGCCGCGTGGCAATCCTCAATGAAGGCGCGTGCGGTCTCGGCGAGGTAGTCGGCGAGATGCTCGCCGATGATCCACACGGTCTTGCCGCGCATCTGGTCGAGGCGTTCCTGCTTGGGGCTTCCGAACAGCTCGCGCTCGGTGGTCGAGCGTTCGACGCTGAGGCCGCCCGAAGGCATGAAGGTCTCGCCCGAGACGGCGCGGTCCGCGAGGAAGAACACCGTCGCCTGCGCCACATCATGCTCGGTCGGCATCTTGCCGAGGTAGAGCTTGGAGAGCACCCCGCTGCCGACCTTCTTGGCCTCGACCGCGATCTTGTCGGCAGGTAGGTAAGGCGCGTCTTCCGGCGGCACGCGCATCAGCCAGTCGCCGTCTTCCGATGCCGGACGGTCGTTCCATTCGGGCGCGTCGAGGAACAGCCCCGCCTGCCGCAGCCGCCCGATCAGCGCGGCGGCGATCGCGGGGGTGAGGAGATACTGGTCCCAGGTGCAGGTGCCGTCCCCTTCGCGCGCGCAGGCCAGTGCCAGCTCGCGCAATTCGCGCGGGTTGTTGGTGTCGTGGCTCATCTTGGTGGTGTCGTTGCGGGCAAGCCGCGCCAGCACCGCCTCGACCCGCACCCCGCGCCGTATCGCCTTGATCGCGGCGGCGTGGACGGCGTTCAATCGCTTGTTCTCGAGGATCAGCTTGCCACGCCGCTCGAACAGCCCGGGCTTGCCGCCGGTGCCCGAGAGGCGGTCGCCATCCACGGGGCCGGGCGCGATGGCGTTGAACTGCACCTCCGGGCCGAGATAGCGCGCCATCGATTCCACCATCGCGCGCTGGCCCGCCTTCGACACGGCGTAGTCGGCACGGTTGGGATAGGCGACCGCCAGATATTTCTCGCCCCCGAAGTAGCTCGAAACGTTGAGGATATAGCCCGATCCTTGCGCCTTCATCAGCGGCGCGACGTGGTGCATCAGGAAGTAGTTCGACACGAGGTTCGCATCGAGCGTGTAGTTCCACGCGTCGACCCCCATGTCGACCACCATGTCCTCCGCGCCCGCAACGCCCGCGTTGTTGATCAGGTAGTCGATCCGCCCGAAGGCCTTGAGCGTCGCATCGACCGCGCCTTTGAGGCTTTCGAAATTGCTGACATCGACATTGGCGAGGGTCTGCACCCGGCGCTCGACGCCCGCAAAGCCGATGTCTTCCAGTTCCGAGACGATCTTGGCCCGCGCCACCGCGAGTTCGCTCTCGCGGCGGGCAACCATCATCACCTTGCCGCCCGCCAGCGCGAGCAGTCGCGCGACCTGCCCGCCGATCCCGGCCGAACCGCCGGTGATCAGCGCGACCTTGCCCAGATGCAGCCCGGTGATGTTCTCCGAGAAGCCGGGCATGGCCTTGCGGGCCCCGGTCGCCTCGCCGATGTTCGCGGGGACATAGAGCGTGATCTCGCCGAGCTTGCTTTCCTTCAGCAGGATGCGCGCGGCGTGGCCTGCGGTGAAGCGGATATTCTCGGCCTCGGTGTTGGTGAAGCGCACGATCTGGTTGCCCCACTCGGCTTGTCGGCGGCGGCCATGCGCGGTGTCTATCTCGCTCTCGTCGCGCCAGATGCGGATCAGCTGCTCGGTCGCGGCGCGCAGGATGTGGCCGTAGATGTCGCCCTTCCCGTCGCTCGCATGGCTGACGAAGACGAAGCGCGGCGGTTGCAGCAGGTTGTCGTGCCGCTTCCAGTAGCGGCTCATGGTCCGCGCGAGCGCCATGTTGCCCGCCAGTTCGGCATCCATCAGCGCCTCGACCACGCCATCATCCGCCGCGGTGATCGCACCGCTCAGTTCGCCTGCGCCCAGGGCCGGCAGGAACAGCGCGCCGCTGATGGGGGTGCCGCCCTTGGTATAGTCCTCGAGCGCGGCTTCCATCGCCGCGGGGTCCTTGCGGCTGAAGCGGATGATTGAGAGCTTGTCAGACAGGCCGAGCGCCGCGCTGCGCTTCTCGGCAATGGCGACATCCGCCGCGCGCGGCAGGCCGAGCACGACCTCGGCCCCGCAGGCGAGTTGCACCTGCGCGATTTCGAGCGCCTCTTCCCAGTCGTCGCCCGCCGCGATCAGCACGGCCAGACCCGTGCCGTCCATCGAGCGCATGGTGGGCCGCGCAAGGTAGGTCGAGCGCTGTTCCTTGCGCACGCTCATCCCGTGAGTGACCTCGAAATCGTGGCCGTTGTAGGCCGCGCTCTCGTCCGAACCGAGGAAGACGCAGGTGGTGGCGATGTCGGTCGGCGTGGGGAAGGTCTTGGCCTTTTCGTTGCCGCCCGTTGCCCGCTCGAGGCTCATCATGTCAAAGAACTGCGTCGCGGTGGTCCCCGCCGCGTCCCCGCGCGCGGCGTCCATCGCAGCGAAGACATTGCGAATACGCTCGCTCTCGATCGGGCCGGGGTAGACCAGATTGACGCGGATGCCCTTCGGCCCGAGCTCCAGCGACAATTCGCGGCTCCACGCATTCATCGCCGCCTTGGGGACGACGTAGGCGGCGCGCGCGTAATAGGGCGTGCGGCTGAAGATGGTCGAGACGTTGATGATCGAGCCGCCTTCCGGGATGTGCTCGGCGGCCACCCGCGCGACATTCCAGGCGACTCCGAAGATGTTGCGCAGCGCTTGACCCACAGTCTCGCTGTCGGTCGAGCCGGTCTTCTGGAGCGCTGCCAATTCCTCCGCCGACAGCGGCAGATTCTCGATCGGCTGCTTGGGCCCGGCGCTCCCGGCGTTGTTCACGAGAATATCGATCCGGCCGAACTGCTTTACCACCTCGGCGATGGCGGCGCGGACCGAGGCGATGTCGCCGCCATCCAGTGCCACCGTGGCGAGCCGCTCCGGGTCCGCACCGGTCGCCTTCAGCAGCGCCTCGGCCGCCGCCTTGGTGCGGTCGGGGGTGCGCCCCGTCATCACCACGGTTGCACCTTCTGCAAGATAATGGGTGACGATGTGCCCGCCGAGATTGCCCGCGGCCCCCGTGACGACGGCGATCTTGCCGGCGAGGCGGCCCGGAATATCGCCTTGCAGAGCAGGCGCAGCGGCAACGGCTTTCAATTTGGCCATGACTCTCTCCTCACAGAATTACCGCGAAGCGGGGCTTCGCTTTGCGTTTCGTTCAAACCCTGGGGAGGAGAGCTTCGAACGTTTCAAAAAGCGCAATGCGCGGGCTAGGCTTCCGGTTCCCCGGAAGTTGCAGATGTCGCACTCAACGCGGCCCCCAATGCAGCCCACGCCTCGAGCAACGCATCCCGGCTTCGCAGGCCCATTTCGGGCAGCGCATGGTTGACCACGTAGGTCGAGCCCGTGTGCCGGTTGTCCCACATCGCTTGGTGCGCTTCGGGCAACCCGTCCCACGGCACCACCTCGGGCTCGGTCACTTCGAGCAGGCCGGCCGCGATCATGTCGTTCATCCGCGCGACCTCGTAGGCGTTGCACAGGTGCGTGCCGAAGATCTGCGCGGTGGGCATGAAGATGCGCCGCTGGCGGGTCCAGACCTGAGGCGCGTAGAAGGTGAAGCGGCAGCCTGTCAGGTCTTCGGCAAAGATCACGCGACCCGTGAAGGGCTTGACCAGCGAGGTCGAGATGCCGAGCGTGTCCTGCCCCGCGCGCTCGAACACCAGATCGGGGCTGCCGCGCGGATTGTCGGGCGAGCGCAGGATCTTGCCCACCGCCGAGCCGAAGGGCTTCATCACCCGGTCCTGATAGTCGCGCACCGCGGCCTTGAAGACCTCGATATCGGCCTTGGCATCGGGCAGGCGCGGCATGGTGTCGGGCCAGTGGAAATTCGCGCCCTCGCGGCGGCGGATGCTTTCGAGGGAGACGATACCCTCGATCGCGTCCTCCAGCCCCAGCGATTGCAGGAATTCGCGCTGGCCGTCGGTGGTGGTGGCGATGACGCTCTTGGCGTTGAAGCGGCGCGCGGCCTCGATCATTTCGAGACCGGTTTCGTCGAGCAGTTCGCTCGACCCCGGCCCGTAGAAGATCAGCACTGCCTCTCCGCCCCTGAGCGCGGCACGGCGGAGCATTTCCTCGGGGCTCGCCGTCCCCGGCTTGCCCATGAAGCTGAAGTGGTAGCCCGACGAGGCGCCGTAGAAGGCGAGCGTGCCGCCCTCGGCCAACAGCTGGAACGAGCGCGGGAAGGCCGTCTCGCCCGCATGGCTGACGACATAATCGGCAAGCTTGCCGCCGTTCAGTGCCTTGTATTCCTCGATGAGCGGCGCGCCTGCGGCTTCCCACGCCTGCGCTTCTGCCTTGTCCTCTGGCACCACGGTGTAGAGGTCGGCGAAACGCGCATCCTTGCGGTTGATCGCGCCCACCGCGCCCTGCACCTGCGTGATGAACTTTGCGCGTTCCTCGGAGGATACCAGCCCCGTCACCTGCAAGCCGGTGCGCACCGAAGACCGCAAGGCATCGAGCCCCGTCCCCGTCGCCGCGCCCTCGACGAACAGCGTCCGCCCCGGCGCAATCTGCAAGGTGGTGAACAGGCAGCGCGCGATGGTGCCGAGGTTCAGCACATAGCTCCCCGCCTGCTCCAGCGTCAGATCGGGCGGCACTTTGTGCATCTGCGGGGCCTGCACCGTCAGGAACTGCGCGTGGCTGCCGGTCTCGGTCTCGTAGCCCTGAATGGAGAAGTCCGCATACATCGGATCATTGCCGACTTGCGGGCTGAGGAGGTCGTTCGTCCCCGAATAGACCGTCACCAGATCGCCGACCTTGATCCGCCCCTGCGCGCGCGTCTCCGAGCCGAGCGCAGCAACCAGCGCGATCCCGCCCGATCCGGTGATCTGCACGTCCTCCTCATGCGCATCGAAGGGCGAGACGGGGATGCCGGTCAGCGCCCAGATGTCGTTGAAGTTGACCTCGCTGGTCAGCATGTAGAGCAGCGCCTCGTTGGGCGCAGGCTCTGGCACCTTGACGATCAGCTCCTTCTCATGGCTCGCGGGCGGGCCGAAGCGGGGCTGGCCGGTATCGGGATCGCGGGCGATGCCGAAGGCATATTGGTGGCTCGGGATCGGGGTGACGCCGGGATAGAAGGGCGCGCCGACGGGGAGCAGATCGCCTGCCGCTTCCAACGCCTGCGCGTGCATCTCATGCTCGGCGTCGATCCACACGCCATCGCGCCGCACCGGGAGCGGGGGCGCGACCTTGTCCATGAATTGCTTGATGCCGGTCTTGCCGCCCTCGGGATCGACGATGGCCTCGGAGAACAGCCGCGCCTCGCGCGCTGTCCCTTGGGTGATGCCGTGTTCGAGGCCGGTGCGCACCGCGTCCAGCGCCCGCGCCCCTGCGACGTCGCGGCCCGCCCATGCGAGCTGCCTGAGGATGCGCTGCAGGAAGTCGTCCTCCAGCACCGCGTCGAGGCTGATGTCCGATGCCGCCTCCCAGCGCACCGTCGCCGCTTGCCGTTCCGCGAAAGCGAAGCCGAGCGCGCTGGCCGGGCCGCGCTTCACGAAGTCGCGCACCGCGGCATGGGCGGCGGAGAGCGCGTCCTCGGCGCCGTCCACAAGCTGATCGACCACGCCAATCGCGGCCGCCTGTTCCGCCGTGATGCTGCGCCCGCCAAGGATAAGGTCGAGCGCATCGCGCACGCCTTCCGCCCCGCGCCGGTCGGCGAGCAGGCGCGGCAGGCGCTGGGTGCCGCCATATCCGGGGAGCAGCCGGAGGCGAATTTCGGGCTGGCCGAAACGCGCGACCGGCTCGGCAATGCGGTAATGGCAGGCGAGCGCAAACTCCATGCCGCCCCCCAGCGCGACGCCCTGCACCGCCGCCACACAAGGCTTGTTCATGCTCTCGATGGTGCGGAAGGCGAGGTGCGCGTTGTTGGGCAGCACCATGGCCTCCTCGACCGTGTGAATCTCCTCGAGCATCTGCCGGATGTCCGCTCCGGCGACGAATGAGCTGGTGCCCTCGCCGGTGAACACAACAGCGACCACAGAGTCATCGCGCGCGAGGGTGGAGGTGACCAGCACCAGCTCGTCGATGGCGCGTTCGTTCAGGGCATTGACCGGCGGATTGGTGACCGTGACCGTCGCGACCTGCTTGCCGGGTGCGACGGTGTTGTATTGCACGAGGAAGTAGCGGTGCCGGTCAAACAGCGCCTGTTCGTCGCTCATGCGTTGCTTGCGCTGCCAGTCGGTGATGACGGTGCGCAGTTCGTCCAGCGCCTCGGGGTTCCTGAGCGTCGTGATGTCCCCGACGTCCTCGCCCACCACCAGCGCGCGGACCATGCGGCGCATGTATTTGCCCGAGCGGGTCTCGGGGAACTGGCTGACCTCGATGAAATCGGCGGGAACCGCGACAGCGCCCTTCTCGGTGCGCACAAGATCGAACAGACGGCGCTTGTCCTCATGCGTCAGCTTGCGACCCGCCACCGGCACCACGAAGGCGAGCGGGGTCAGCCCCTTCTCGCGGTGCGGGGCGCCGACCACCAGCACATTGCCGACCGGCGAGTCCGGCGCCAATGCCTTGTCGCGCAGCACCGCGCCCTCGATTTCCTCGGTGCCCATGCGGTGACCCGAGACGTTGATGACGTCATCGCTCCGCCCATGCAGCGAGAAGGAACCGTCCGCATGCTGGATCGCGAAGTCGCCCTGGGTATAGGCCCATGCACCCCTCCAGCGCTTCCAGTAGCCCTCCTCCCAGCGCTTGGCATCGCCGCGCCAGGCGGGATCGACCCGGCCATCCGCGACCTTGAAGCCCGCGATGTCGCCCCAGATGGTGCGCGCGAGGTAGGGATAGGGCGCGGCGATGACGATTTCGCCCTTCTCGCCGATTTCCGCCTTGCGCCAAGGCACGCCGCCATCGTCCGAGCGGGCGAAGGGAGCATCCGCGCCCTTGCCCGCTTCATCCTCGACCCACACGTCGCCCACGATCCACGGCAACGGATAGGCGTGCGCATCGGGCCGCAGCGGGAAATCGTCATTGGCGAACATGTGCGTCCACGCGATCCCGCCGTGCTCCGTCGCCCAGTAGCTATTGATGTAGCGCGGTGTGACGTGCTCCATCCCGAAGGCCTGCACGCTCGGCGAGACGGGTTCGGCGCAGAAGGTCGCCACGCGCAAGCCGCTCATGTCGTAGCGCTCGACCTCGGCGAGGTTGGCCGGATCGGACATGATCGACTTGAGGAACGTCACCCCCGCCTTGAAAATGCGCACCTTGTGCCGCTCGATCATTGAGGCGAAGCGGCCCGCGTGGGGGAAGACCGGCGAGCCTTCGCTCACCAGCGAGGTCACCCGCGTCATCAGCGGCGCGCAGATCAGATAGCTCTGCCCGGTGATCCAGCCCGGATCGGCGACCACGAACAGGGTGTCGCCGGGACGCGCGTCGAAGCTTGCCGCCATGGTCTCGGCCACGCCCGCCGCATAGCCGTGCGAATGGACGATCCCCTTGGGCTTGCCGGTCGAACCCGAGGTGTAGATGAAGAACATCGGATAGTCGGCATCGACCGGCAACGGCTTCGAGGAAGCCCAGATCGCGTGGATGAAATCGGTATCGGGCAGCGCCATCAGCTCGGCTTCGGACTGCACCGCAAAGCCCGCAGCGCGCGCCTTCTCCAGCACGGTCACCAGCGCCGCGTCGGTCAGTTCATGGCTCCAGCGGTCCCGCTCCTCGCGCCAGATCATGTCGGGCTGATGGGTGTGTCGGCAGACGATCACCGCCTCCACGCGCGGCGGCAGGGTGACGAGGCTGGAGGCAATCGCGATCCGCACGCGGGCGGCATCGGCTGACGTTATACGCCCTTCCGCCCCAAGATTGATCAGCGCCCGGCCCACGCCGCGCATCACGTCCGAACGGTCGACCGTGATCTCCCCCGCGAGCGCCTCGCGCACGGTATCGAGGATCGTGTCATGCCCGCCCTCGGGCAATTCCAGATCGAGCCCGCCGAGGATGTCGAGCGCCGTCGTCACCGGCACGAAGTTATCGAGCGCCGGGTCGGTGTAGGCGTTCTTGAAGGCCGCGACCTGCGCGTTGCGGTAGGAACCGTCGCTGGTGACGATCACCCGCGCGCCGGTGTCGGCGATGCGGTCGGACAGGGTCTTGTCCGAGAAGCCCCCGAACACCGCCGTATAGACCACGCCCATCCGCTTGGCGGCCTCGGTCCAGTAGATCTGCGGCACGATGCTCGGCATGTTCAATGCCATGCGGTCACCCGGCTTCAGGCCCAGCGCCTCCAGCGCCACGGCGCATTTGGCCACTTCCAGTAGCAGGCGCTTGCGGCTGATGGTGAAGCAGTCGATCGGCGCGCCCTTGCCGCCGTTCGCGCTCATGTCCCAGCGGTCACCCTCGAAGATCAATGCCGCTTCCTCGCCGTGCCCGGCCAGCACATGGCGATCCAATTCCGAAAACGCCGCATTGGTGCGCCCGCCCACGAACCAGCGCCAGTGCGGGGCATTCGATCCATCGAACCCGGCCGTCCACGGGGTAAAGTCTGCGGGCAGAACCGGGCTGACGGGCGCGGCGGAAGCGGCATCCCAGCCGGACCACCGGCCATCGTCACCCTTGGCGATCCACGCGCCCGACGGGCCGACATCGGCCACGAACCAATGCATGTTGCGGGCCGCAATCGCCCCGTGGAACGCGCCGGGATCAGCCAGCGCCGCGGCACGCATCGCCTCCCAGTCGGCACGCGTGCGGACAGGATTGGTCAGCGCCACCGGCGCATTCGCAAGCAAGCTATTCACAGGAATGACGCCGTCCCCCGATTCGCAAAAGATCCGCAGTGCGCGATCCCCCACGCTCGGCGACAATGCAGCAAAATTACACAAGGCAGCGATCGTGAGCAAGAATATGCCACGGCAGCCACCTGTCCCGACAACGCCGCGCATCGAAAACAGTTCCGCACCCTTTGCCGCGATATTCTCACGCTTGAGCCTGCGCCCCCGCGCGTGACGTTAGCTGTAACGGTTTATCAATCACGTTTGGTCTATCCCTCGTGACCGTCGTGAGTGCTGCGCCAGCCAGCCCCCAAACAAGGACGAGCAATGCCCCTTGGCTTTCTCAAATCCGCGCGTGAGCCCAAGCGCCCCGTGCCAGACGCGCAGACCCCGGTCGCGGAACCGCGTCCCGACGGTGCGGCTGTGCTGGGCGAAGTCGAGGAGCTCGGCATCGGCATGTTCTGGGCGACCGACGCGGAGGGCCATCTGAGCTTTTTGTCGCAACGCGCTATGGTCGATCTCGGCACTGACAGCCAGGCGATGATCGGCAAGCCGCTGACGCAGCTGTTTCATGATGTCGACGAGGAAGACGGTGGCCCGTCGCAGCGCAGTCTCGCCTTCAAGCTCAAGGCCCGTTCCAAGCTGGACGAGCAGATCGTCGCGGTGCCCAATGGGCGCGGTGCCACCCGCTGGTGGCGGCTCAACGGGCGGCCGCTGTCTGACGCGGCGGGCAACTTCAGGGGCTATCGCGGCAGCGCTGTCGATATCTCGGCGCAATATGCTTACGAAACGCAAGTCGCGCGGCAATCGCAGGTGGACGAGCTGACCGGACTCGCCAACCGCCGCAAGCTCAACGAACGGCTGACGGCGATGCTGTCCGCCTTTCGGGTCAGCCAGCGCAGCTGCGCGTTGATGATGCTCGATCTCGACCGCTTCAAGCAGGTCAACGACACCATGGGCCATCCCGCGGGCGACGAATTGCTCAAGCAGGTGGCCCAGCGCCTGTCCTCGATCGTGAAGGACGCGGGCGAAGTGGGCCGGCTGGGCGGCGACGAGTTCCAGGTCTTGCTACCCGACATGGATGACCGCGGCACGCTGGGCGAGCTGGCCAATCGCATTGTCCAGTCGATCTCGCAGCCCTACCAGATCAATGGCCGCCGGGCGATCATCGGCACGTCGGTCGGCATCGCGATTGCGCCCTATGACGGGGTGGAGACGGACGAGCTGACCCGCTCGGCCGACATGGCGCTGTACTCTGCCAAGGAAACCCGCGGCGGCACCTTCTGCTTTTTCACCAGCGAATTGCGCGATGCCGCTTCGAAGACAGCGATGCTGGGCGACCGCTTGCGCGATGCGGTGGATCGCGGGGAGCTGCAACTTGCCTATCAGCCGCTCGTCGATCCGAACACCAACGAAGTGAAGTGCTTCGAAGCCCTCCTGCGCTGGCACGACGAGGACGAGGGCGATATCAGCCCGTCGCAGTTCATTCCCGTCGCCGAGAATGACGATCTCATCATCCGCATCGGCGAAATGGCGCTGAAGCAGGCGTGCATGGATGCGTTGTCCTGGCCCGATACCATCCGGGTGGCGGTCAACGTCTCGGCCAAGCAGTTTATCCGACCCGGCTATCGCAAGGCGGTGGCAGCGGCGTTGCAGGCCTCGGGCCTCGCGCCGGGCCGACTTGAGCTGGAGATCACCGAAAGCGTGTTCGTGGGCGATCTGGAGACGGTCGATGCGATCTTCCGCGATCTGAAGAAGCTGGGCGTGCGCCTGTCGCTTGATGATTTCGGCACGGGCTATTCCTCGCTCGGCTACCTCAAGCACGGCCACTTCAACAAGATCAAGATCGACCAGAGCTTCGTGCGCGGCTGCACCGAGAATGGCGACACCAACCCCGCGATCATCACCGCGATCGTCGCGCTCGCCAAGGCGCTCGGCATGGAGACGGTTGCCGAGGGCGTCGAGGCGATGGACGAGCTGGAACTGGTCAAGGCCCGCGGCGCGGACCTGGTTCAGGGCTACATCTTCTCGCGGCCGATCACGCAGGATCAGGTGCTCGCACAGTTCTCCGAAGCATCAAGTGTTTTCCGCCCCAGCGGCCCGCCCCGCCACCGCGCCGAGCGGATCACGATCTTCCGCAAGGTCGGGCTGATCCACGAGGATCATTATTACGACGTGATCCTGCGCAACCTGTCCAAGACCGGCGCGCGGATTACCGGGCTGGCCGGGGTGCCGGTCGGGACTGACGTGGTGCTCGATCTCGGCCATGGGCAGCTGGTGGTGAGCAAGGTGGTCAACGCCACCGAGAACAGCCAGGGTCTGAAGTTCGAAACCTCGCTGATCAGCGATGGCAGTGGCGGGTTCATGACCCGGCACCGCATCTCGCCCTATTCCCTCGCCGAAGCGGGAATCCCGCTGGCGGCGCTCGGCGCAGGGGCCTTCCCGCTCGCCAAGTGGCGCGAGGCGAACAAGACCGTGCCCAAGTTCGTGCAGCTAGAGCTGAGCGCGCCTGGGCTCTGAAGCACGCCCACGTGTTTCACGTGGAACAGCGAATGAACCCGCAACCACTCGCTTACGCGCCGACAACCACGTGATGACCGCTGTGCGTCCTCAGCCGCGACCGCGATAGGTCGGCACGCCCTGATCGGGCAGCCACAGACCTTCGGGCGGCGCACCG
Source organism: Erythrobacter sp. W302b (assembly GCF_046452395.1). NCBI lineage: Bacteria > Pseudomonadati > Pseudomonadota > Alphaproteobacteria > Sphingomonadales > Erythrobacteraceae > Erythrobacter > Erythrobacter sp. W302b. Next base: position 1,942,713 of record NZ_JBKFDH010000001.1, read on the forward strand.
CTTTGCCAGAACACGTCGATCGGAATGCCGCCGCGGGGATACCAATAGCCGCCGATCCGCAACCAGTGCGGGCGCATCTCCTCAAACAGGCGCACCCCGATCCCCACGGTCACGTCTTCGTGGAAGCCGTTGTGGTTGCGGAACGACCCAAGGAACAGCTTCAGGCTCTTGCTCTCGACGATGGTTTCGTTCGGCACATAGTCGATCACCAGATGCGCGAAATCGGGCTGGTTGGTCACCGGGCACAGCGAGGTGAACTCGGGCGAGACAAACCGCACCACAAAGGTCAAGCCGGGGCGCGGATTGGGGACATAGTCGAGCACCGCTTCTTCGGGCGAGGCCGGCAGCGGGGTATCGCGGCCGAGAAATTGCGGCGCGCGCGCGGGCGTATCGGGTGTGCTTTCCATGCCGCGCTGTTGCCTTGAAGCGCGCAGGGACGCAAGCGGGGAACTGGACGCGGCGGCACGCAAATCCCTATGGGGACAGCGCAGGTTCACCCTGCCCCGCCCACAATTCCCGGCTTTCCCGACTCAGTTGAGCTGCACCGCGCCATGATCCGCTTGCCTGCCCGCTTTTTTCCCGCTTGCCTGACGGCCGCCGCGCTGGCGCTGCCCGCTCCGCTTTTCGCCCAGCAGCAACCCGACACCTTCACTCTGCCCGAAGCGACACCCACGCCCAGCCCTGCCCCGGCGGGCCCTGCCGACGAACGCGCCGGGGTGGCCATCCCGCCGCGCGCCGTGCCGAGTGCCGCGCCCTCGCCAGTGATCGCGCCGCTCCCTTCACCGAGCGCGGCACGCTCGCCCAGCCCGAGCCCGCGCGACATCCTCACCCCCAGCCCGTCAGCCGCGCCCCGACCCGCGCCGCAAGTGGGCGCCAGCGCACCAGCGTCCCCCGCCATCGCGCCCGCCGCCACGCCTTCGGACAGCGCCGCTGGCGATATCCTCACGCTCCCGCCTGCCGGGCCACAAGCGGTCCCTGCCGCGCCGCCGACCAGCCCGAGCGTGGCTGTGGGCGAACCGCTGTTCGATGGGGTCGGCGGGTGGCCGCTTGTGGCAGGCGCGCTCGCTGCGATCGCCGTGCTGGGCGGGTTTGCAATTTGGCGGCGGCGGCGCAAGCCCAAGATGGTGCGCCTCGCTCCGCCGGTCGATGCCGGTGACACCGCAGCGCCCGCCCCCCTCGACAACGCGCCCCGGCTCGACCTCACGCTCGAGATCGTCTCGGCGACCCGCAGCCTGATGATGTTCACGCTGCAATACCGCCTCAACATCGCCAACCGATCAGACCGCGCGGTGACCGACCTCAACGCCGCGATACAGCTCGCCTGCGCGCGGGCGAGTGCGGGCGCTGCGCCCTCTGTCGGAGCGGCACAGTCTACTGCGGGGATCGCGCGCGTCGGCCCGCAACAGGCGCGCAGCATCACCGGCGAAGTGCAGATGCCGCTGTCTGCGATCCAGCCGCTGCGGCAGGGGATGACACCGCTGTTCGTGCCGCTCGTCCACATCACGCTCGAAGGTGAGGGCCTGCTCCCGATCAACCGCAGCTTCGTGATCGGCCCGCCTTCGGCAAGCGGGCGCGTCCACCCGATCCTGCTTGATGCGCCGCCGGGCCGGATCGCCGGGTTGGTGGCGCAGGCGGTGTCGCTGCCTCCGGCCGCAGCCGCGGCCTGATTCGCTGGCTGAGACGCGCCGCCTCCCCATCCCGGATCGCGTCCGGGACGCGGAGGGACCAGCTCGGCCCCCCGCACACCACCCCTCTCGTCCCGCAGACCGCGCCCCCTTTGCGCCGCCGCCCGCGGCACGCTAGGGTCCGGCCCATGACCAAGCTTCCTTCTTCGCTCGTTTCGACCGACTGGCTCGCCGACAACCTTGGCGCGCCCGGCCTTGCCGTGCTCGATGCCTCCTATCACCTGCCCTCCGCCGCGCGCGATGCCGGGGCGGAGTTTGCCGCCGGCCACATCCCCGGCGCGCGCTTCCTTGGGCTGGCCAGCCTGTTCGATGCCGGATCGAGCGTGCCCTACGCCTTCCCCACCCCCGACCAGCTCGCCGCGCGGCTCGGCCTGCTGGGGGTGCGGGGCGAAGACGCGATCATCCTTTATGATGACAGCGCGATCCGCACCTCGGCGCGGGCGTGGTTCGTGCTGACCGCGATGGGATGGGACAATGTCGCGATCCTTGATGGCGGCCTCGGCAAATGGCGCGCAGAGGGCCGCGCGCTCACCAGCGGCGCGGAGCATGGCGCAACCATCGCGCCCGTCCACCTCGCCCCGCCGCGGCGGGTGCGCAGCAAGGCCGATATGCTCGCCAACATCGCCAGCGGCCGCGAACAGGTGCTCGACGCGCGCGGGGCTGACCGGGTCTATGGCACCGGGATCGACCCGGTGCATGGCGGCCCCAATGGCCGCATTCCGGGCGCGCTGAACCTGCCCTTCGGCGGCGTGCTGAACGCTGACGGCACTTACAAGTCGCCGGACGCCATCCGCGCCGCGCTGATCGACGCCGGGATCGACCTCGACCAGCCCGTCACCACCACCTGCGGCAGCGGCGTCACCGCGAGCGTGCTGATGTTCGCGATGCACCTGATCGGCAAGCACGACACCGCGCTCTATGATGGCAGCTGGAGCGAATGGGGCGCGGACCCCGATACCCCCAAGCTTCAGGGCCCCGCTGCATGAGCGGCAGCGATAGCGGCAAGCCTTTGAAGCCCGCCACCCGGCTGGTGCGGGGCGGACGGCGCAAGGAATGGACCGGGCCGGTGGTGAACCCGCCGGTGTGGCGCGCCTCCACCCACCTCTATGACAAGGACGCTGATCGCCACGCGGCGGGCGGCAACAATGCCGACGGGCAGTTCTTCTATGGCCGCCGCGGCGCGCCGACCCAGTGGGCGCTGGCCGAAGCGCTCACCCAGATCGAGCCGGGCGCCTACGGCACCCAGCTTTACCCCAGCGGCGTGGCGGCGATTGCCGGGTGCATGTTCGCGGTGCTCAAACCCGGCGACCGGCTGCTGATGGCCGACAACGCCTATGACCCCTCGCGCAGCATGGCGACGGGGCTGCTGACGCGGATGGGGGTGACGACGACCTTTTTCGACCCGCGCGATCTGGACGCCTATGCCGCGCTGTTCGCCGACCCGGTGAAGGCGGTGTGGCTGGAAAATCCCGGCAGTCTTACTTTCGAGGTCTGCGATATCCCCGCTCTGGCCGCCATCGCCCGGCAGCATGGCGCGGTGAGCATGGTCGACAACACCTGGGCCAGCCCCTTGGGCTTCGCCGCGCTGCAACACGGCTGCGACATCGTGATGATGAGTCTCTCGAAGCATGTCGGCGGGCATTCCGATTTGATGATGGGCAGCGCCAGTGCGGGCAAGCGCTGGTACACGGCCCTGCGCCGCACCGCGCAGGAACTGGGTCAGGTGGTCGCGCCCGATGATGCGGCGCTCGCCGCGCGCGGCCTGCGCACCATGGGCCTGCGGCTGGAAGCGCAGACCCGCTCGGCGCTGAGAATCGCCCAATGGCTTGAGGCTCAGCCGCAAGTGGCCAAGGTGCTCTGCCCGATGCTGCCTTCGTACCCCGGCCATGCTGTGTGGGCGCGCGATTTCACCGGCGGCTGCGGGCTGTTCGCCTTCGTGCTGGCGAGCGATGATCCGCACGCCTCGGCCCGCGTGGCCGACGCGCTCGATCTGTTCGGGATCGGCTATAGCTGGGGTGGGTTCGAGAGCCTCGTTCTGCCGATCACGCCCCGGACCTATCGCAGCGTGATGCCCTGCGCGACCGGAGGCAGGCCTGCGCTCCGGCTCTCTATCGGGATGGAGGATACGGACGACCTGATCGCCGACCTGGCGCAAGCGCTGGCGCAAGCCGGATGACCCAGCCCGCCCCCACGCCAGCCCCGGACTCCGCCGAGATCGTCAGCGGCGCGGACAATCTGCGCGAGGAGGTGGGGGAGCGCAGCGAGACCATCGGCGGGATCCTCAACCGGCTCGACAGCTTCGCGGTCGAGGTCGGTGATTGGCGCATTTCGTCCTTCGACGTGCTGTTCACGGTCGCCGCGATCCTGTTGGTGCTCGCCTTTGCCTGGGCCGCGACGCGGCTCACCCGGAGCGCGCTGCGGCGGTTGACCGCGCTCGACGGCACCCAGCGCGTGCTCGCCGAAAAGGTCGCCACCATCGTGATCTGGATCACGACCTTTCTGATCGGCGTCGACCTGCTGGGCATTGATTTGACAGCGCTGACCGTGTTCTCCGGCGCCTTCGGCCTCGCCATCGGGTTTGGCCTGCAAAAGACCTTCGGCAACCTCATCTCCGGCATCATCCTGCTGATGGACAAGTCGATCAAGCCGGGGGACGTCATCGCCGTGACCGATCAGGCCGGGGTGCAGACCTTCGGCCAGATCCGCAAGATCGGCATCCGCGCGATCTCGGTCGTCACCCGGGATGAGCGCGAATATCTGATTCCGAACGAAAACCTGATGATCAATCAGGTCGAGAATTGGTCCTATTCCTCGCGCAATGTCCGCATTCAGGTGCCCGTCGGGGTGAGCTACGATACCGACATGGCGCTGGCCGAAGAGCTGATGCTCAAGGCCGCCAGAAACGCGCGGCGCGTGCTCGATACCCCGCCGCCGACGGTGTGGTGGGGCGGGTTTGGCGACAATTCGGTCGATTTCACCATCCACTGCTGGATCAACGATCCCGAGGAAGGCGTGGGCAATGTCCGCAGCGAGGTGATCAAGCACCTATGGGCGCTGTTCAAGGAGCACGGGGTGGAGATTCCCTATCCCCAGCGCGATCTGCGCCTGCGGCAAAGCGGCGAGCTGGAGCGCCTGATCGCGGTGCTGGAACAGCGCGGCGAACTGCCCAAGCCCGAGGCGCAATAGTTCCGCTTCGCCGCGGCCAAACCATTCTCGCTGGAACGGATCGGCGCGCTGGCCCATCTGCCGGGTCATGCAGCAGAGTGGCACCATCTATCTCGTCGGCGCGGGGCCGGGTCCGGTGGACCTCCTGACCCTGCGCGCCGCCCGCCTGATCGAGCGCGCGGAAGTGATCGTCCATGACGGGCTGATCGGGCCGGACATCCTCGGCCTTGCCCGGCCCGATGCACGGCTGATCTCGGTCGCCAAGCAGCGCGCGCGCCACACTTTGCCGCAGGAGGCGATCAACGCCCTGCTGGTGCGCGAGGCACAGTCCGGACACGATGTGGTGCGACTGAAAGGCGGCGATCCGTTCATCTTCGGCCGCGGCGGCGAGGAGGCCGAGGCGGCGCGCGCCGCTGGCGTCCCCGTGGAGGTGGTCCCCGGCATCTCTGCGGCGCAGGGCGCAGGCGCGGCGGCGCAGATCGCCCTCACGCATCGTGACGCCTCGAGCATCGTCTCTTTCGTCGCGGGCCAGTGCAAGGGCCTCGCCGAGCAGGACTGGTCGGGCCTCGCGGGCAAGGGCCGCACGCTGGTGATTTACATGGGCGTCTCCACCGCGCCGCAGATCGCCGAGAAGCTGATGGCGGACGGTCTCGCCCCCTCGATGCCCGTCGCCGTGATCGAAAACGCCGCGCGCCCGGAAATGCGGGTGCTGCGCGGGTTGCTGGCGGGCCTGCCGGAACTGGTGGAGCGGGAAGCGGTGAAGAGCCCCGCGCTCATCGTCATCGGCGACGTCACCGCACGCCTCTCCCGCCATCCTGACGAAAGTCAGGATCGGTCGGAGGTTCGCGCCTTGCTGGAAGCGATCCCGGGTCACGCCCGGGATGACGGAGATAGTGCATGAAAATCCTCACCGGCAACGACCTGCGCTCGGGCGCTGTCACCTGGTGGAACGGCAGCGGCTGGTCCCTGTTCGTCGACGATGCCGTCGATGTTGGCGATGACGCGGAAGAAATCCTTGCCCGCGAGGAAGCCGCGCGCCGGGTCAACGTGCCCTACGCGATCGAGGCGAGCATCGACGCCGCCGGCCACGTCCGCCCCGCGCATATCAAGGACCGCGTGCGCGCGCTCGGCCCCACGGTGCGCCGCGACCTCGCCGTGCCGACCGCCGACAAGACCGGCTGGGACTGGGTGATCTGATGCGCCTGCCTGCCATGACCCCCGCCCTTGGGCTGGCCTCGGCCTTCGCCTTCGCCGCTGCGCCCGCCGTCGCCGAAACCGCGCCCGCTCCGGCGCAGGCCCGCACCACGATGGTGGTCGAGTGGACCCGCCTCAAGGCGCTCCCCGGCGAGCGCGCCAACCTCACCGCCTTCATCCACCTCAACTGGTTCGCGATGGACGCCAAGGCGGTGGAGCAGGGGCTGTTCACCTCCTACCGCCTGATCGCCAACCCCGCGCCCGATGGCGAGTGGGATCTGCTTGTCGAGGTCGGCTACCCCACCGCGCTCGGCTACGACGAACCCGCCACGCAGGCCGCCTTCGGTGCCATCCGCGCCGCGCACAAGACCGTGCCCGTCGAGGGCAAGACCCTGCGCGAGCTTGGTACCATCCTCGGCACCGAGCGCCTCCCCGTTCTGACTGGAACCCGCTGATGTACCGTTACGATTCCTACGACCAGGCGATGGTCGATGCCCGCGTGGAGGAATTCCGCGATCAGGCCCGCCGCCGCCTCGAAGGCAAGCTGACCGAGGACCAGTTCAAGCCCTTGCGGCTGATGAACGGGCTCTACCTCCAGCTTCACGCCTACATGCTGCGCGTCGCCATCCCCTATGGCACGCTCAACGCTGGCCAGATGGAGGCGCTGGCCGACATCGCGGAGAAGTATGACCGCGGCTACGGGCACTTCACCACGCGGCAGAACATCCAGTACAACTGGATCAAGCTGGAAGACGCCGCCGATATCCTCGCCGATCTGGCGAAGGTCGAGATGCACGCGATCCAGACCAGCGGCAATTGCATCCGCAACATCTCCGCCGATCACTTCGCGGGTGCGGCGGCGGACGAGGTGGTGGACCCCCGCCCTTATGCCGAGCTGATGCGCCAATGGTCGAGCTTCCACCCGGAGTTCACCTATCTGCCGCGCAAGTTCAAGATCGCGGTGATTGGCTCCGAAACGGACCGCGCCGCGATGCGGCTTCACGATATCGGCATCCGCATCGTCAAGCGTGACGGAGAGATCGGCGCGCAATTCTACGCCGGCGGCGGCATGGGCCGCACGCCGATGATCGCCCCGCTGATCCGCGACTTCGTGCCGCTCGACCAGCTGATCACCTATGCCGAGGCCTGCCTTCGGGTCTACAACCGCTACGGTCGGCGCGACAACAAGTACAAGGCGCGGATCAAGATCCTCGTCCATGAACTGGGCGCAGCGGAATACACCCGGCAGGTCGAGGAAGAATTCGCCCACATGCTGAGCGTGGGGGTGGAGCCGCCGACTGCCGAACTTGAACGCATCAAGGCGCATTTCGTCGATCCTCCGTTCGTGTCGAGCGAAGTCGAGACACCCTTCGAGCAGCGCCTCTCGACTACGCTCGAGGCGAACGGCGGTCAGGGCAGCGCGTTCGGGCAGTGGGTCCGCCGCAACACCCATCCCCACCGCCATCCCGATTACGTGTCCGCCGTCATCAGCCTCAAGCCCGCAGGCGGCATCCCCGGCGATGCGACCTCGGAGCAGATGCGCGTCGTCGCCCGGCTGGCGCGCGAATATTCCTTCGACGAGCTCAGGGTGATGCACACCCAGAACCTGCTGCTGCCCCATGTCGCCATCGCCGATCTTCCGGCGGTGTGGCAGGCGCTCGACGCAGCGGGTCTCGGCGCGGCCAACATGGACACCATCGAGGACATCATCGCCTGCCCGGGCCTTGATTATTGCAGCCTCGCCAACGCCCGCTCGATCCCCCTCGCCCAGCGCATTTCGGAGCGCTTCGCCGAAACCGGCCGCACCGAAGTGGTCGGCGAATTGAAGCTGAAAATCTCCGGCTGCATCAACGCCTGCGGGCACCACCACGCGGGCCACATCGGCATCCTCGGCGTCGACAAGAAGGGCAAGGAGAACTTCCAGCTCTCATTGGGCGGTTCGGAAGCCGAGGACGTCAGCCTCGCCAAGATCACCGGCCCCGGCTTCGACGAGGACGGGGTGGTCGCCGCGGTCGAGAAGGTCACCGACGTCTATCTCGCGTCGCGCGCAGAGGGCGAGCGCTTCCTCGACACCTACCGCCGCATCGGCATGGAGCCGTTCAAGGAGGCCTTGTATGGTTGATACCACCAATCTCGGCGCTTCGCCCGACGAGGTGCAGTTTCGCTTTCGCGACGATGAGCCCGTCGATCACGGCACAGTGACGGTGGACGCCTGCTGCGACCAGACCAACGCCGCCGCTGTGCGGATCGAGCCGGGCGACGATGCGCGGCTGCTCTTGCCCTTTCTTGATCGCCTCGCACTGGTCGAGATCAACTTCCCGAGCTTTGGTGACGGGCGCGGCTACTCGGCCGCGCGCATCCTGCGCGAGGCCGGCTATACCGGCGAATTGCGCGCGGTGGGTCAGGTGCTGATCGACCAGCTCTCGCACATGCGCCGCTGCGGGTTCGACAGCTTCGCCCCCGACAAGCGCCTCGACGAGGAGGATGCGCGCCGCGCCTTTGCGACGTGGGAAAACGTGTATCAGCGCGCGGCTGATGGCCGCCGCACCATTGCGGACAAGCGCCATGAAGCCTGACGTTTCCATCGCCAAGATCGGGATGATCGCGCACACGCCCGACATCCTCGACCTCGCGCCGCGCTTCACCGAGCATGACGCCGTGCGGCTCAACAACATGTTTCGCGGCAGCAGCACCTCGGAAATGCTCGAAGCGGTGATCCGTGACGGGCTGGCGGGCGACCTCGCGGTGGTCTCCAGCTTCGGCGCGGAGAGCGCGGTCTTGCTGCACCTGATCGCCAGCGTCGATCCGTCGGTCCCGGTGCTGTTTCTCGACACGGGCAAGCATTTCCCCGAAACGCTGGCCTATCGCGATGAACTGGTTGCGCGGCTCGGCCTCAATCTGGTGGTGCTGACGCCGGATGCCGAGGACTTGGCCAAGCGGGACGAGACCGGCCTCCGGTGGTCCTACGATCCCGATGGCTGCTGCGAGATCCGCAAGGTCAAGCCGCTGGAAAAGGCGCTGCTGAATTACGACGCCAGCTTCACCGGCAGGAAGGCGTTTCAGGCCAAGACCCGCGCCAACCTGCCGCGCTTCGAAGTGGACACCTCGGACGCGCAGGGCCGGCTCAAGATCAACCCGCTGATCGATTGGGATGCAGGCCAGATCGAGGGATACTTCATCCAGCACGATCTCCCCCGCCACCCGCTGATCGCGCAGGGCTACCCCTCGATCGGCTGCTCGCCCTGCACCTCACAGGTCGCGCCGGGCGAAGACCCGCGCTCGGGCCGGTGGAAGGGCTGGGACAAGACCGAATGCGGCATCCACAAGCCGGGCGAGGAACCGTTCCTGTAAACCCGGAACCCCCGCCCCGGGCTTGACCCGGGGCCCCGCTGTTTTGCCTGCCGACAAAGATAGCTGGGTCCCGGGTCGAGCCCGGGACGGGGTGAGACTATTGGCTAAAGCCACCCCTCGCGGCGGTACCACTCCGCCGTCGCCTTCAGCCCCACCTCGCCTGCGATCTGCGGCTGCCACAGGCCCGGCGGGGGCTTCCTGTCGAAGCGCGAGACCCAGTTGGGGTGCGCCATGTAGCCGACGCGGTCGGGCGTGAGCTTGGCGCGGTCGCCGCGCGCGATGCGGTCGGCGGCGGCGGCGGCATCGAGCACGGCGCGCGGCAGATGCGGCGCGAAGACCCTGCTCTTGCCCACCGCCCGGCCGATTGCGGCGGCGAGCTCCTTGTGGCTCCACCCGCCCTCACGCCCGTCGTCGGGCTCGTAGGTCTGCTTCTTCGTCGCAGCGGCGTTGCTGGCCGCCAGCGCTACCAGCAAGCGGGCCAAATCATGCGAATGGATGATCGAGCTCGCCCCACCCGGTGGCAGGGGGACAAAGCCCAGTTTGGCGGTGCGGAACATTTCCAGATAATCGACATCGCGCGGGCCGTAGACGCCGGGCGGGCGCACCGTGGTCCAGTCGAGACCAGAGGCCTCAACCAGCGCCTCGGCCTTGGCCTTGGATGCGCCATAGGCCGAGAGCGCGGGCATCCGGGCCGAGAGCGAGGAAACAAACACCAGTCGCCGCGCCCCTGCCTGCTTCATCGCGGCGATGACGTTGGCGGTGCCGGTGACATTGGCCGCTTCGAAGGCGGCGGGGTCCGGCGTGTTGGTAAGGCCCGCAACGTGGATCACCGCGTCCGCGCCTTGGGCCAGAGCCGCCAGCGCCGCCGCATCGCCGAGATCGCCGCGCAGCCATTCCACACCTTCGCGCGGGGCCTGCTCGCGGCGGGCAAGTGCGCGGACTGTGTGGCCTTGGCGCAGCGCCTCGTCCAGCACCGCCGAGCCGACGAACCCGGTCACGCCGGTGATGGCGATGAGGCTCACAGCAAGACCATGTGGTCGCGGTGGATCACGCAGGAGCGCGGCGCATAGCCCAATCGCTCGGCCTGATCCTCGGCGCGCTTGCCGGCGATCAGCTGCATTTCGGCCGCGTCATACTCGGCAAGGCCCTGCGCGAGGCGTTCGCCCCGCATTGAGAGCACGCTGACGAGATCGCCGCGCCGGAACTGGCCCGAGACGCCGACCACCCCCGCCGCGAGCAGGCTCGCCCCGCTCCGCAATGCCTCGGCACAGCCCTTGTCGACGCGCAATTCGCCCGCCGGAGCAAGTCGACCGCCCAGCCACGCCTTGCGGGCCGAGGCGGCGCTGACGGGGAGGAACAGCGTCCCCGTGCCCTCAGCCAATGCCTTCGCAATCGGGGCCTCGTGCGTCCCGTTGAGGATGCCGAGCGCGATCCCGGCGCGGGTCGCAATCTGCGCGGCTTGCAGCTTGGACACCATCCCGCCCGACCCGAGGCCGGAGGACGAAGCCCCGCTCGCCATCGCCATGACCTCCGGCGTCACCGCCTCCACCACCGGCACCAGCGCCGCACCGGGCTCGCGCGGGTCACGGTCATAGAGGCCGTCCACATCGGAGAGCAGCAGCACCACATCGGCATTGGCCGCCTGCGCCACGCGCGCGGCCAAGCGGTCATTGTCGCCGAAGCGGATTTCCTCGGTGGCGACAGAGTCGTTCTCGTTGATGACGGGGATCGTGCCCGCCTCCAGCAATCGGTCGAGGGTGGCCGAGGCGTTGAGATAGCGGCGGCGGTCTTCAAGGTCGCCCAGGGTCAGCAGCATCTGCGCCGCGGTGATGCCCTCCCCGCCCAAGGCCCGCGACCACAGGTCCGCCAAGGCAATCTGGCCCACGGCGGCAGCGGCCTGCGCATCGGCGAGGCTCCCGCGTCCGCCTTTCGCCAGCCCCAGCCGCGCCGCGCCGAGCGCGATGGCGCCCGAACTCACCACGATCACCTGCGCGCCCGCCTGGCGCAGCGCCGCCAGATCGGCCGCCATGCGCGTCAGCCACCCCTCACGCGGCTGCCCGCCGCCGACCAGCAGCGCCGAACCGATCTTGACCACGATCCGCCGCGCGGCGGTGATGTCGGCAAGGGTCGTCAGCATGGTGGGATCAGAGCGGCGACCACGCGGGCGCGTCGCCATCATCCTCGATTTCCTCGGCCTTCGTCTCGGTGGCGGTCGAGGCAGGCAGGTAGCCGAGCACCGCGTCGAGCAGATCGGGAATACCCGCGCCGGTCGCGCCCGAGACCGCGAAGACCTGCTCCGCACCTGCCTCAAGCAGTTCCTTGCGGAAGCCTTCGACCAATTCGGCGTCGGCCAGATCGAGCTTGTTCAGCACCACCAGCCGGGGCTTTTCGTCAAGCCGGGTGTGTTCCTTGTCACCATAGGCGGCGAGCTCCTCCTCGACGATCCGCATCGCCTCGGCCGGGTCGGCGTCGTCGGTGCCGGTGATGTCGATGAGGTGGATCAGCACCCGGCAGCGCTCGATATGGCCGAGGAAGCGGTCGCCGATCCCGACGCCGTCCGCCGCACCCTCGATCAGGCCGGGAATGTCGGCCAGCACGAATTCGCGGCCCTTGTGGCGCACCACCCCGAGCTTGGGGACGAGCGTGGTGAAGGCATAGTCGCCGACCTTCGCCTGCGCATTGCTGACCGCGTTGATGAAGGTCGATTTGCCCGCATTGGGCAGGCCGACAAGACCCACGTCCGCGAGCAGCTTCAGCCGCAGCCACACCCACATTTCCTCGCCCGGAATGCCCGGCTGGTGCTGGCGCGGGGCGCGGTTGGTGGAGGTCTTGTAGGAGGCGTTCCCGCGCCCGCCCATCCCGCCTTCGAGAAAGACGATGCGCTGGCCCACCTCGGTGAAATCGGCGAGCACCTCTTCCTTGTCTTCCGAGAGGATCTGCGTGCCGACCGGCACCTTGATCACCAGCGGCTCGGCGCTCGCCCCCGTGCGGTCCTTGCCCATGCCGTGGCCGCCGCGCGGCGCCTTGAAGTGCTGCGAGTAGCGGAAGTCGATCAGCGTATTGAGCCCCGCGACGGCCTCGAACACGATGTCGCCCCCGCGCCCGCCATTGCCGCCATCGGGGCCGCCGTACTCGACGTATTTCTCACGCCGGAACGAGACGGCCCCGGGGCCGCCTCCGCCGGACTTCACATAGATCTTGGCCTGGTCGAGGAAATGCATGGGCGCCCCTTATGCAATTCCTGCTGCAATTGCGAGGAGAATGGCATTTTAGAGCTTTTGGATGAAAGGCTGGAGCCTCTCCGGCACGGCGTCGGGCGTATGGATCAGGCAGGCGAGCACCTCGGCGCTTTCGACCAGACGCGGGCCGGGGCGGTTGAACAAGTGATGGCCGTCGACCGCGAAGACCCGCCCCTCGCGCACCGCCCTGATGGCCTGCCACGGCGGCTGTGCCAGCAGCGCGCGGGCTTCGGGGAGGGTCTGGGCGAGCTGGTAGCCGCAGGGCATCAGCGCGATGATATCGGGATCGGCAGCTGCAATCGCGTCGAAGGTGATCCAGTGCGAATGGGTGCCGGGATCGGCGAGCAGCGGCTCGGCCCCGGCGGCGGTGACGAGTTCGGGCACCCAGTTGCCCGCCACCATCAGCGGCTGGATCCACTCGATCGCCAGCATCCGGGGGCGGGTCGCCGGCGCAGGCGGCAGTGCGCCCAGCCCCACCTGCATCCGCGCCTTCGCCTCCGGCGCACGCTCGGGCACGCCAGCGGCATCGGCCACGCGGGCGAGATCGCCGAACACATCCGCCAGATCGTCGGGCGCGAGCGAGACCAGCCGGGGCGGCGTGCCCACCCATGTTGCCAGCGCCTCCTCCAGATCGGCGGGCGTCACGGCGCAGACCGCGCATTGCGCCTGCGTCAGGATCACGTCGGGCCTCAAGGATTTCAGCAGCGGCGCATCGACATCATAGACCGACAGCCCCTTCTCGACGATCGCCTTCACCCGGTCTTCGATGGCTTGCGAGGTCAGGCCGTTCTCCAGCTTGGTCGAAGTGCAGACCGGCAGCGCCTTCACTGCGGGCGGGAAATCGCATTCGTGCGAGCGGCCGACCAGATTGTCCTGCAAACCCAGCGCCACCGCAATCTCGGTGGCGCTGGGCAGCAGCGAGACGATGCGCAGGGGCGCGCTCATCGGGCCGTTTGCACGGCCAGCGCGGGGATGCGCGCGAGCACCTGCCAGCCAAGCCACAGTCCGGCGAACCACAGCGCGTCGTTGAGCGCGATCAGGCCGACGATGTCGGGCGTGAACAGCGCCGGGTCACCGAAGGGCAGCGCATAGGCGAAGAGGCTCAGCTCGAACGCGGCGAAGGCGGCAAGGAAGGCTGGCACCGCCCCACCCCGCCCCGGCACAGCGCGCGCGGCGGCAAAGGCGATGAGGCTCGCAGCGAGCAGCGAGAGGCCCGCCGCGAAGGTCGGCGCATCCCACGGGAAGCCCATCAGGCCGAAGCCGAGCACCTGATTGCCGAGCCAGCACAGCACCACCGCCGCCAGCCCGCGCCGCACTGGCATGGCGAGCGCAGCGATGGTAGCGATGGCGGCGAAGGGCATCATGCAGGCCAGCACCACCGAGCCGGTGAGCGTGGTCGCGGCAAGGATCGCGGGAAGCGCCCATGACGCGAGCGACTTGTTGAGATCGGTCATCGTCCAGCCCTCCTCAGAACCGCGCCTCGATTCCCACCACCGCCGTCCGGCCCGGCGAGACGAAGCTGAACACCTGCTCGTAACGCTCATCGAGCAGGTTCTCGACGCGGGCGAAGGCGTCGAGGCGTTGGGCCAGCTTCACCCGGGCGTTGAGGTTGACGAGGGTGTAATCATCGAGCTGCACCCGCACCGGCACGAAGCTCGGATCGGTGAAGGCGACATCGGGCGTCGCGCCATTGTGGCGCACCACCAGCGTGGCCGAAGCGGCATCGCGCGGCGCGCTCCAGGTCAGCGCCGCGCTGGCGATGTGCTGAGGCCTACGGACTTCCTCCACGCCGTTTTCCTCGGCATCCAGGTAGGTATAGGCCGCGTCGAGGCTCCACTGCTCGGCCAGCTGCGCGGCGAGCGACACCTCGACCCCGCGCTGCTCGCTCACGGTGGTGCGGTTGGCCGGAGTGGCGATGAAGTTCGGCGGCGGGAAGGTGGTGAAGATCTCGCCTTCGAGCTCGCTGTCGAAATAGGTCACGGCCAGACTGGCGAGGTTGCCGAGGCGCTGGTCGATGCCGACTTCCCAGCCGTTCGACTTCTCGGGCCTCAGGCTCGCATTGCCGATGAAACGCCCGTCGACGAAGCCGTAGAGCTCGAAGAAGCCCGGGTTCTTGACCCCACTCCCGCCCGCCGCGCGCAGCCGCGTGCTGTCGGTGACGCGCCAGCCTGCGCCAACGCGGAAAGTGGTGGCATCACGGAACAGATCGTTGAAGTCGTGACGGATCGCTGCCGAGAAGTCGAGGGCCTGCCCGCTGTAGCGGTATTCGCCGACCAACCCGACCTGCTCGATCTCGCGCCGCTCGTCGAACACGAAGCCGCCGGGGGTGGCGTTGCGGAAGCCTTCGACCTCGTAATCGGCGGCGAAGGTGAGGTTGTGGTCATCTGCCACATCGAGCGCGCTGACATAGGAGGCCTTGAAGCGGTCGCCCTCGCTGGCCGAGGTGAGACCGAAAGGACTGTCTGTTTCGCGGTCGACATTGGCAATCTGCGCCGAGAGATCGTGCGTCCAGCGCCCGTCCAGCGTCTTGAGCCGCGCTCCGACGAGCGCGTAGATCGCCTCGTTGGTGTAGGTCACGCCGGGGCTGTCGACGGTGAAGCCGAAGGTGGGACTGGCGGGATTGAAATCGCTGTCGTTCGACTGGCCCTCGGTGCGGATGAAACGGGCCGCGGCGCGCAGGGTGAGGGTGTCGCTCACCGCCACGCTGCCCTTGCCTGCGAGGGTGTAGCTGTCGCGGCCGATATCGCGCACGCCATTGCGGGCGTTGGGCTGGCCATCGGTGCTGACCACCACCGCGGAGAGCGCCGCGTCCCAGTCGTTGCCGCTGGTGCCGTAGCGCGCCGCACCGTTGATGGTGCCTTGCGTGCCGCCCTCGACCCTTGCCGCAAATCCGGGGAGGCTGCGCCCGGAGGCGCTTTCATAGGCGACCACCCCGCCGATCGCGTCCGAGCCGTAGAGCGCGGACTGCGGCCCGCGCAGCACTTCGAGCCGCGCGCCGGGTTCGGCTTGCAAAGTGCCCACGTCGAACTCGCCCGCGAAGGGATCGGAGACCTCGATCCCGTCGACCAGCACGAGGACGTGGTTGGCTTCGCTGCCGCGCAAGCGGATCTGGGTCTGGCCCGCGACGCCTGCGACCGCCACGCCGGGAATGTCGCGCAGAATGTCGGCGATGTCACGGGTCTGGCGGTCTTCGAGTTGTTCGGCCGTGATGACGGAGAAAGATCCGGTGTAATCCCTGATGGTCACCGATTGGCCGCGGCTCGCCGAGACGAGGATCGGAACAATCGCCGGACCGACGATGCATCCGCCATCGGAGCAATCATCTGCGACCGCGCCCGGATCCTGCGCCCAGGCAGGCACAGCCCAAACCAGCGCCGCCCCTGCGACGCTGCCCAACAATGTCAAATTCTTCACGGATTCCTCCCGTCATAAGCAACATGATGGCCGCGAGGGAACCTCCCTCACAGCCCAGCGATGTCGCTCACAACGAAAGTCAGTTTCCGCGCCTGGCCAATCCCTGAGCCAAGCAAAGAGCGACACGCCCCGGTCGGTCTCCTGGCTCACGGATCAGCGCATCCGGTGCTCACCTTCCCAGAGCGTTGCCGCTCCAGTGGCTGCCCCCGTGGAAGAGGGCGCGCGACCTGATACTCACCGCTTACAGTTGCAGGGACAGCTGCGGAATCAAACCGCATTCCCGTTACCGAAACGCGAGAACTGGATAGCGTCAGGCGAAGCTGACAGCAAGCGGCGTTGTCATGACATTCTTGTCTTCCCCGCGCATACGGGGAACCAACTACCTTCGCCGGAGCACTCCAAACGAGCTGGATCCCCGCCTGCGCGGGATGACAACAAGGGGACTGCGATGGTCGCGGTGTATCGGCCCAAAGGGCCGCAAGGCCGAACGGCCGCCGCCGCTTACACGGCGCCTGAGGACGAAAACAAAAACGCAAAAGGCCCTCCCCGCGGAGGGAGGGCCTTTTGCGTTTCACTGGTGGAGCCGAGGGGGATCGAACCCCTGACCTCGTCATTGCGAACGACGCGCTCTCCCATCTGAGCTACGGCCCCGTTCCAGGTTTCGCGCCCGCCCTTCCTTGCAGGAAGCGGGCGAGCGCGCGCATTAGCGAGAAGCGCGGGCCCTTGCAACGCAAGATTTCGCCGAATGGCCACGCTCAACACGTGCGATTATTGCCCGGATTTGCGCTCCGCCGGGGGTGCCGCCATCGGCTCGACGATCGGCTGCGAAACCACGCCCTCGTTGACGGGGATCACCGGGACCGGAAGCCCGGTTACAGGGTCGATCACAGTCTGCGCTGCCACCGTTGGCACGATGACGCCGCTGGCGCGGGCCTGCTGCACCGCGACCCATCCGGGCTGCGAGGCGCCATACTGCGCGCCCCACTTGTCGTCCCATTTCGCTGACGCTTGCTGATAGGCTTCGTATTCGGTGAAGAACTGGTCGAACGGCAGCAACAGCCCGTCAAAATTCGCGCGGGCAAAGGCGAGCACATCGGTCGGCGGTGCGGCCAGCGCGCGGTTCGCCATGTCGAGCGTGGCGCGGCAGAACCCGGCGCGGGCGGCGGGCTCGGCGAAGAAATTGTAGACCTGCGTGGTATAGCCATCGCGCGCCACGATCGCATCGCGGCGGACCCGGAAGCGGCTGGTGTAGCTCTTTTCGAGCCGGTCATTCACCGCCTTCAGCGATTTGACGTTCTTGGTGAGGAAGGCGCGATAACCTTCGAGGATCGGCTCATATTCGGGTGTGAGGCAATTGAGCGCCGCGACATTCCAGGCCGAGCGCAGGTTCCAGACCAGCTGGTCATCGGTCAGGCCACTATTGACGGTGACGCGCCGCCCATCGGGCCCGCGCGGAGGAATGTCCATCACGTAGTGCGCCCCGCCGGGCGGCAACGGACGGTAGGGCACGGCTTCAACCACCGCCGGGGGCGGCGGCGGGGGCGGCGGCGGGGGCGGGGGCGGTGCCGGGGTCGCGCAGGCCGACAGCAGCGCGCCGCCCATGGTCAGAGTGGTGATCGCCAGGCCGAATGGCGTGCGCGTGCGGGTGCGTTCCTGCGCCGATGACGAGGACGGGGACGTGTGCGGGGCCGCGCTCATTGAATTAACCTCTCCTGCTGCGGGCGGTGCTGCCAGTGGCGGGGCAACCATGTGCGCCGCCGGCTTGCTCCAACCTGAAGCGTCGGGGATAGCCGCCCGCGCCGACAAAGCAAATGCCCGGAGCCTGTGGAAGGCCCCGGGCATCCGACATTTCAACACCTGTGTCAGGCGGTTGCCTGATGCAGATTGGTTATTCCCGATTGCCGAGGAAGCTGAGCAGGAACTGGAACATGTTGATGAAGTCCAGATAGAGGCTCAGCGCGCCAAGTACGACGGCCTTGCCAGCGAACTGGGTGCCGCGCAGATACTCATACTCATTCTTCAGGCGCTGCGTGTCATAGGCGGTGAGACCCGCGAAGATCAGCACGCCGATGAAGCTGATGGCGTAATGGAACGCCGGGCTCTGCAGGAACAGGTTGATGACCATCGCCACCAGCAGGCCGATCACGCCCATGATCAGGAAGCTGCCCATGCCGGAGAGGCTCCGCTTGGTCGTGTAGCCATAGAGCGACAGGCCGGCAAAGGCCGCCGCGGTGGCGAAGAAGGTCGTGGCGATCGAGCCGCCGGTGTAAACCAGGAACACCGAAGACAGCGACAGACCCATCAGCGTGGCGAAGCCCCAGAACATCAGCTGAAGCGTGGCGGTGCTGAAGCGGTTGGCACCAAAGCTCATCGCAAAAACGATGGCCATCGGCGACAGCGCGACGATCCAGCGCAGGATCCCGCCGGTGAAGATCGTCGCCGCCAGACCGCTGGTGAAGGCCAGCAGCGCGACAATCCCGGTCAGCAGAATACCCGAAGTCATGTAGTTGTAGATCGAGAGCATGTGCTTGCGCAGGCCCTCATCATAGCTTGCGCGGCCGGCGACATCGCCTCCGGCGCGGGGCACGGAGCCCAAACGCTGCGCATTGCGCGAGGTGTCATTCCAGTCAGCCATTGCGAAACCCTTAGCCTTTCCTATCGGAGCACGGACATGCCCGCGCTCTCCAATGGGGGGAATATCGGGGTTTCCTTGGCGCATTTCAAGCGAAACCGGATTGCAAAGCGCGCAATCCATTCAGCTTAACCGATGTTAATCTTAACTACCTTTCGACAGCGCCGCACCCTTGTCGCGCGTGGCCCGCAAGGTATCGGCCAGCAGGCGGCGCAGGGCTGCGCCTTCGTCGAGCACGTTGAGGCCTTCGCGCGTCATCCCGCCGGGACTGGCGACCCGGTCGGCGAGCGTGGCCGGCCCGACATCCGATGCCGCTGCCAAAGCCGCCGCGCCCTCGACCGTGGCAAGCGCGAGGCTGGCAGCGGTCTGCTCGTCGAGCCCGAGATCGACGGCCGCTCCTGCCAGCGCGTCAATGAACCGATAGACGAAACCCGGCCCCGAACCGGCCAGCGCGGTGACAAGATCGAATTGCGCCTCGTCCGCCAGCAACACGGCGCTGCCAAGGGTGTCGAACAGCGCGAAGGCGGCCGTGCGGGCTGCCTCGCCCAGTCCGGCCTCGCACAGGATTACCGGCGACTTGTTGATACGCGCAGCCAGGTTCGGCATCACCCGGATATGCGCGCTGGCGGTCGGGAAAGCCGCTGCGAGCTGCGCGCGGGTGATCCCGGCGAGGAGCGAGCACACCGTCCGCCCCTCGTTCAGCTCCTGCAAGCCCGGCCCGAGCGCCCCCAATTGCTGCGGCTTGAACCCGAGCAGCACGGCATCATGCGCTCTCGGCACTTCGGCGGCATCGCGGTAGAGCGCCACGCCCTCGGGCGCTTCGGGCAAAGCGGGATCGAGCACGGCAAACCGCGCCGGATCTTCGCCCGCCGCCAGCCACCCGGCCAGCATCGCTCCGCCCATATTGCCGCAGCCGATGATGAGGAGGTGGTTCAGCATATCACAACACCCGTTCGCCCTGAGCCAGTCGAAGGGCTGTTCTTCGACTTCCAATAGAGGGACAAAAGAAAACACGCGGCTTCGACCAGCGCAGCCCGAAGGGACGTTGTGTTAAGCCTCGCCCGCCGCGTCAACCATCGCGGCATCCAGCGCCTCGCGCGGGGTTTTGCCGCCCCACAGCACGAACTGGAATGCCGGGTAGAACCGGTCGCATTCGTCGATCGCGCATTCGACCAGCGCCTGCGCCATGTCGATGCTCAGCCGGCCGTGCTCGCCCAGCAGGGCACCGTGGCGGTAAAGCAGCACATCGCCGTTCGACCAGATGTCGAAATGGCCGAGCCACACCTGTTCGTTGACCAGACAGAGCAGCTCATAGGCGGCCCCGCGCTTGTCCTCCGTCACGCGGATATCGGGAAGGCACAGAAACTGGAGCACCCCGTCCTCGGCCCGCCAGATCGCGCGCAGCTGGTAATTGGCCCAGCTGCCCTGCACTTCGCCCGTCATCTCGTCATCCGAGACCAGCTCACACGGCCATCCACGCGCGGCAAACAGGCTGGCGAGCATCTCGACGGGGGCGGCATCGTCCTCGGCGGAATAGTCCATGTCTTGCACTCTCATGGCCGGGGGAACGCGGGGGGGAGGGTCGTTTGCACCATTGGGGCAACGCATGAACGGGTTGGGGCATGGTTGGCAATCGCCCACCCCAGAGCGGCTGGGGAGAACCGGACAGAGCTGTGCAAAGCCTGTGCAAAGATCGTGCACAGTTGACGCAAAAGTCTACTTAACTGGCTGAATTTCTTCGCCTTCCGGGCTCACATAGAGGAAGCTGTCGATCCCCTTGGCCTTGAGCTCGCGCAGCAAGGCCTGCGCCTTGTCACGACTGTCGATCGGCCCGGCCAGCAAGCGGTTTGCCTCGCCCCAGCGGGTGGTGTGCGGCTTGAGCTTGGCAAGCGACGCGCCGCCTTCCTTCGCGATGCGCCGCCAATCGAATCCGAGCGCCTTGACGTTCTTGCCGGTCGCCACCTGCACCCAGACGCGGCTGGGGTGGACCGGCTTGGGTGGCTCCTTGGGCTTGGCCGGTTCCTTGGGCTTGGCCTTTTCAGGCGGCGGCGGAGGCAGTTCGCGCTTCACCGTGATTCGCGAAATATCGACTACGTCGCCGCTGACCCGCGCATCGGGGAGCGGGGCGTTGACGAGGTCGGCAAAGGCATCGGCCACGCGCACGGGCGGCGCAGGCGGGGGTGGCGGCGGCACGGGCGGCGCCGCAGCGAGGGTTGGCGCAGGCTCCAGCGCGGCTACGGTCGTGACCGTAACCGGGGCGACCGTCGCGACCCGTGCGGGTTCCGGCGTAGGCGTCTGGGTGGCGGGGGGAACGGTCCGCGCATCCAGCAGAGGGCCTGACGGGGCGAGCTTGCTCCCTGCCCGCTCCTCGGCGGCAAAGCGCGCAAGGCGCGGATCATCGCGCCCGATATCGGCGGCGCGCGGGAATATCCCGAGATTGGCTGCGGCGGCTTGCTGCGGCTTGGTCAGGCGCGGCATGTAACCAAGGTAGGGCACCAGCCGGGTCGCCAGATCGCGCGGCATCACCTGTTCGACGATCACGGTCGCGCGGTCGCTTTCGCCCATGATCGCAAGGCCGAAGGCCCGTGCGCGCTGCGCGGCCATGTCGCGCCTGTCGAGCAGGGGCCGCAAGGTCTCTTCAAACCGGGCGCGGTTGCCGGAGATTGCGTAGCTTACCGCAAGTCGGCGGCGCGCCTCGTCATTGCTGGGATCAAGCGCGAGCGCGCGGGAATAGGCGGTTTGCGCGGTGGCCTGTTCGCCGATGAGATCGAAACTGAGCGCCTGATCGGTCAGCACGACACGTTCATCCGCCCCGCCCGCCAAGGCACGCTCGAATTGCTGCAAGGCCTCGCCCGCACGGCCTGCGCGCAGATAGACCGAGCCGAGCCCCAGCGCCGCGCCGGGGTGGCCGGGATCGACGTCCGCCGCGCGGCCGAAGAAACCGATGGCCGCTTCCAGATCCTCGACGCCGAGCGAGGCCTGCCCCGCCTCGATCAACGCATCGCGGTCACGCGGCGCCTTGGCCAGGGCCACCAGCGCGCGGTTGAGACGCTGGGCTTCCGGCGCGGGAAGCGCCTGGACGACGGGTTGGGAAATCGTCTCCTGCGCCGCTACAGCGGCTGGCAGGCCGCCGAGCAGGGCAGCGTTCAAAGCCAGAACGGAAAGGCGCGACACCATGGTCATGCTCTAGCGTGCCTGTCGCCGCCCGCCAGTGGCCGGTTGGCGGCGCGCGACCAATCGCGCCGCACGCGCGCCAGACGGCGTTCTGGCCTGACCTTACTGGTTGTTCTGTCGCCCAAGGAAACGCGGAATGCTGAGCGCCGGGCCATCATCGCCGTCATCGTCGTCCTCGTCATCGCGCGAGCTGCTGCGCGACAGGTTGGCCATGCGTTCGAACAGCGTGCTGCCGGCACCCGAACCGCCGCCGCTATCGTCGCTCCCGCCGCCGAGCAGCGACCGGCGACGTCCGCCGCCAAGCTTGGCTTCCACCGGACGGTCCTGCGCCGCCAGACGGTCGGCATTGGCGAGCAGATCGTCCTGCACCGGCTCGTCCTCGTAAGTGGAATAGCTGTCGCCCAGATCGAGCGTGCCTTCATTGTCCGCGGCAGGTGCAGGGGCCGCGGCTGCCGGCTCGCCATAGGGTCCGGCTTCGTCCGCGCCGCGCAACCCGGCGAGCGGATCGACGATGTCGTCGACATCGTCATCATACTCGTCGCCGTAATCGTCGCCGGCCTGCATCCCGCTCAGTTCGAAAGGCGCGGCGGGCGGGTAATCGGCGTCTTCCGCTTCGTCCGACAGGTCGAGGGTGTCTTCCTCATAGCTGGCGGGCGCGGGCGCGGCAGCCGCGGGCGGTTCATAGGCCGCAGGCGGTTCCGGCTCAGGGGTCGGTGCCACCGGCGGCAATTCGGTCAGGCCTTCGTCTTCCGAAAGCTCCAGCACGGGCCGCTTGGGCGCACGCGACGCGCCGAGCGAGACCGATTGCGACCGCTCGACATGGCCGATGGCGCTCTGTTCGATCCCGGTGGCGACCACCGAAACACGGATCTTGCCCTTGAGGTCAGGGTTGAAGGCGCTGCCCCAGATGATGTTGGCGTCCTCGTCGACCAGCTCGCGGATGTGATTGGCGGCTTCATCGACTTCGAGCAGGCGCATATCCTCGCCGCCGATGATCGAGATGATCACCCCGCGCGCGCCGGCCATGCTGACGCCATCAAGCAGCGGGTTGGCGATCGCCTGTTCGGCCGCGTCAAGTGCGCGATTTTCACCCTCGCCCTCGCCAGTGCCCATCATCGCCTTGCCCATCTCGCTCATCACGGATCGGACGTCGGCAAAGTCGAGGTTGATGAGGCCCGGCATCACCATCAGGTCGGTGATCGAGCGCACGCCCTGCTGGAGCACTTCGTCAGCCAGCTGGAAGGCTTCCTTGAAGGTGGTCTCCGCCTTGGCGACGAGGAACAGGTTCTGGTTCGGGATCACGATCAGCGTGTCGACCTGGCTCTGGAGCTCCTCGATCCCGGCTTCCGCCGCGCGCATCCGGCGGGTGCCTTCGAACAGGAACGGCTTGGTCACCACGCCGACGGTCAGCACGCCCATGCGGCGCGCAGCTTCCGCGATCACAGGCGCAGCGCCCGTGCCGGTGCCGCCGCCCATCCCGGCCGCGATGAAGCACATGTTGACGCCTTCAAGCGCCTTTTCGATCTCGGCGACGGTTTCTTCCGCAGCGGCCTTGCCGACCTCGGGCCGGGCGCCTGCACCAAGGCCGCCGGTAATATCCGGGCCAAGCTGGATGCGCCGCTCAGCCGGTGACGAGGCGAGCGCCTGCGCGTCGGTGTTGGCAACGATGAATTCCACGCCCTCAATCTCGGCTGCGATCATGTTCGCAATCGCATTGCCGCCGGCCCCGCCGATCCCGATCACGGTGATACGGGGGCGCAGATCGTCAGTCGCCGCGGGTCCGATATTGATGCTCATCAGCTTGTCCTCCAGGCGCAGGTGCAGGAATTTCTCTTACTACGGCCCGCGGTTAGTGTCTGTGACATAATCAAGGTGTATATTTTATACCGACGACGTCCTTATCCACAGTGCAAGGTTTGCCCGTCAGTCGGCTGTCGCTTGGGCGACCCGGCTAGAAGTACTCCTTCACAGCCCGTACCAGCCGCGCAAGCAATGCCATCATCCCGGTTTCGCGTGCAAAGGCACGGTACACCCCACCTCGTCCAGCGCCCACCGCGCGGATATCGACCGGGTCTTCGGCGGCATAAAGGCACAGCCCTGCCAGCGTTGCAAAACCAGGTGCGTGGTGGGCTTCGGGCATCCCGGACAGCTGCGGCGGACGGCCAAGCCGTACGGGCTGCCCCAG
This sequence comes from Erythrobacter sp. W302b, assembly GCF_046452395.1. Taxonomy (NCBI): domain Bacteria; kingdom Pseudomonadati; phylum Pseudomonadota; class Alphaproteobacteria; order Sphingomonadales; family Erythrobacteraceae; genus Erythrobacter; species Erythrobacter sp. W302b. The sequence continues at coordinate 1,966,752 of NZ_JBKFDH010000001.1, forward strand.
CGCGCCCTGCATGAAATCGGCCATCCCGGCAAGCTCTGCCCCGCCCCCGGTCAGCACCACCTGACCCGCGCGCGATCCGGCAAAACCCATGCTTTTGAGCGCCTTGCCGATCTCACCGGTCAATAACGAAAGCTGCTGCGTCACCACCGCGACCAGTTCGGCGCGCAAGATGCGGTTCTTGTCATCCGCCCCGCGCGCGAGCGGGCCGACCGGCGCGCCCTCGCCGCCGCCCTCGCCCGGGCCATTGACGGGGATGAGTTCGCGATGATCGGCCGGGCTGGCGATTGCCGAGCCAGCGACGCACTTCAGCCGCTCGGCCTGCGAACGGCGGATGCCGAAGCTGCTGGCGATCGCATCGGTGATGCCAGCCGAACCCATCGGAATGGCATGGAGCCCCAGCAGCATCCCGCCCGCAAACACCGCGACATTGGTGATATCCGCCCCGATCTCGACCAGCGCAACACCGAGTTCGCGTTCCTCGGGGGTGAGGCAGGCATGACCCGCCGCCAGCGGCGCTGCGACCACGCCTTCGACGTCGAGATGCGCGCTTTGCACCGCTTCGGTCAGGTTCCTGACCGGCGCGCCATCCGCCAGCATCACATGGATATCGACACCCAGCCGCTCGGCATGGAGCCCGCGCGGATTTGCCACGCCATGCGCGCCGTCCAAGGTGTAATGCGCAGGCTGCGCATGGAGCACCCGGCGGCCATCGGGCTGGATCATGTCCTGCGCCTGGATCAGCAGCTGCTCGACATCCTCATCCTCGATCCGCCGCCCGCCGATCTCGATATCGACCGCGACCACATGGCTGGCGAGCCCGGCGCCCGCACAGGCGATCCACACGCTCCTGACCGGCGTATTGGCGCTTTTCTCCGCGCGTTCCACTGCATCGCGGATCGCGTGGGCGGCGGCGGTCATGTCGGTGACATAGCCGCGCTTGATCCCGGCGCTGGCGCGGTGGCCCGAGCCGAGCACCTGCAATTCGCCGCTCTCGGTCTCACCCATGATCATCGCCGAGATGCGGAAGCTCCCGACATTCACGGCGGCATAGGTGCGCGCGAGGCGGCGTTGACTGGCGGGGCGTGACGCCATCAGGTGGTCTCCCCTGCTTCCGCCGCGCCCACGACCTTGGGCTGGGCGACACCTTCCGGCAGGCGCAGATAGAGCCGCGGCGGCGTGCGCATGTCGAAGGCCAGCACCTTGCCGCCGAGCAGCCGGTTCTGGCCATCGAGCTTCGCGAACTTGACCAGCGCGGTCGCGGATTCGACTTCGCCTTCGGGCAGCGCGAGCAATTGCCCGGTGCGGAAGGTGAGATTCCAGCGGCGGTTGCCCACCCATTCCGCCGCTTCAACCTTGGGCGCCAAAGCCGGTGCGGCGGCGAGCAGGGTTTCGAGGCTACGTGCCTGCTTGCCCGCCCCCGGTCCGGCGAGCCGCAGCATCCCCTTGGCTTTCTCCGGCGCGACCGGCTCAAGCTCGACCCCGGTGGCATCGATCAGCATCAGCCGGTCCGGCCGTTCGAGCACCGCGTGCGGCTGACGCTCGACGATATCGATGGCGAGGGTGTGGGGAAGCTGGATCGAGACCCGCGCGTCCTTGACCCACGGCAGCGCCCGCAATTCCGCGCGCAGCTTGGCCACATCGACGTCCGGCATGGCCTGATTGCGGGTGGAGAGCGCGCGGGCATAGACCTGCTGTTCGTCCATCCGCGCGGTGCCGGTGACGCGCACATGGCGCACCTCGAACCCGGCATCGGCCGCAATCGCCGCCACTTGCGCCTGCGCCAAGGCGGGCACGCCGGCGAGACTGGCGATCACGAAAGCGATGCCCACGCCGGTGCCGATGATCATGGCGAGCCAGATGCGGCTCCACTGCTCCTCGGTGAAAGGCAGCACGCCCATCGCCTTGTCGAGAATGCCGCTCGCCTGCCCGCGCGCGCGCCGCGCGGTCTGGCTGCGGCTTTGCGACTTGGCGGCGCGGCGGACCCCGGTGGTGCCGTTACGCCTGATCTGCTGTGCCATTGCCGCCCCCCTTCGCCTGTTTCGCCGCGTGCACCCGCAAGGCTTCCGCCACCAACATCTCGACCAGATCGGCATAAGGGATGCCGCAGCCCGCCGCCTGTTCGGGCACGAGGCTCAGCGGCGTCATGCCCGGCTGGGTGTTGGTCTCGAGCACGAACAGCCCGTCCTCACCCGCCTCCTCGTCCCAGCGGAAATCGGTGCGGCTGGTGCCGTTGCAGCCCAGGACCTGATGCGCCTTGACCGCATAGGCCTCGCACAAAGCGGTGATCTCGGGCGGGAGTTTTGCGGGGAAGATGTGCTCGGTGCGCCCGGCGGTGTACTTGTTCTCGTAGTCGTAGAAGCCGTTGGCAACGACCAGTTCGGTGACGCCCAGCGCGCGCGGGCCATCGGGGCCGTCGAGCACGGCGGCGGTCAGCTCGCGGCCCTTGATGAAGGGCTCGGCGAGCAGTTCGGCGAATTCCTGCCAGGGGCCGGTCGCGTCCGGGGAGATCGGGTTGCCGACATTGCTGTTCTCGGTGACGATGGCGACGCCGACCGAGGAGCCCTCGTTGACGGGCTTGAGCACATAGGGCCGCGGCAGCGGGTCACGCTGATAGAGCTCGTCGCGCGTCACGATCCGCCCGCCCGGCATGGGGATGCCGTGCGGCACCAGCGCCTGCTTGGTCAGCTGCTTGTCGATCGCGATCACCGAGGTCGCGAGGCCCGAATGGGTGTAGGCAAGGCCCATCAGGTCGAGCATCCCCTGCACCGTCCCGTCCTCCCCCGGCACGCCGTGGAGGGCGTTGAAGACGACATCGGGCTTGGCCTCATGCAGCCTGAGCGCGACATCGCGCCCCATGTCGATGCGGGTGACGCGGTGCCCCTTGCTCTCGAGCGCATCGGCCACACCCGCGCCGCTGGTCAGCGACACCTGCCGCTCGTTCGCCCAGCCGCCCATCAGGACCGCGACGTGGAGGGGTTTGTCAAACATCATTCTTCAATTCCGTTCGTGTCGAGCGAAGTCGAGACACCGCTCTCCTGCCTCACGACTATGCTCGAGGCGAACGGCTGTGGTGCGTGGTTCCTCACGGCCGCCCCACCCGCTGGATTTCCCATTCGAGGCTTACGCCGGTCGCGGCGTAGACCTTGTCGCGCACCATTTCGCCCAGCCCCTCGATATCGGCGCTGGTGGCGGTGCCGGTGTTGATGAGGAAGTTGGTGTGCTTCTCGCTCACCTGCGCGCCGCCTAGGGTGAGGCCCCGGCAGCCCGCCTGATCCACCAACTGCCAGGCCTTGTGGCCCTCGGGGTTCTTGAAGGTCGACCCGCCGGTCTTGGTGCGCAGCGGTTGCGAAGCTTCGCGCGCGGCGGCGATGCGGTCCATTTCCGCGCCAATGGCGGCCGGATCGCCCGGATGGCCCCGGAACCGGGCCGACACGACGATCGCCCCATCGGGCAGGGCCGAGTGGCGGTAGGAGTAGTCGAGTTCCTCGGCGTTCAGCGTGATGAAGCTGCCGTCGTGCAGGATCACCGCGCAATCGAGCAGCACATCGGCCACCTCGCGCCCGTAAGCGCCGCCGTTCATGCGCACGAAGCCGCCGACCGTGCCGGGGATGCCGCGCAGGAATTCAAGCCCTGCAATGCCGAGATCGCGCGCGGTCGAGGCGACCAGAATGCCGCTCGCCCCGCCGCCGCAGGTGAGTTCCATATCGCCCGTGTGCTCGACCTTGGCGAAGCTCTTGCCCAACCGCACCACCACGCCGGGCACCCCGCCGTCGCGCACGATCATGTTCGAGCCGAGGCCCAGGGCCATCACCGGGATCTCGCCGTCCAATCGTTCGAGGAAAGCCTTCAGGTCTTCCATGTCAGCCGGTTCGAACAGCCAGTCGGCCGGGCCGCCGGTCTTGAACCAGGTGTAGGGCGCGAGCGGGGCCTTGCAGGTCAGCTTGCCGCGAATGCCTTCGAGCGGGACGGGCGCGGAGACGCCGCCTTCGACCGCGCAGGTCGGGGCTGCGCCGTTGTCATATTCGTAGCTGTCGCCCGGCTGGTTCATGCCGCGTCCCGCTTGGCAGTGATGGCAGGCGCGAGGCCCGCCGCCCAGCGCGTGATGTCGCCCGCTCCGAGGCATACGACCATGTCGCCCGGCTGGATTTCGCCCGCCAGCGTCTCCGCCAGCGCATCCGCCCCGGCGATCTCGCGCGCCGCACGGTGTCCGCGCGCCTTCATTCCGGCAACCAGCGCGGTGTGATCGACCCCCGGCAGCGGCTCCTCGCCCGCCGGATAGACCGGGGCGACATAGGCGATATCGGCATCGTCAAAGCACAACTGGAACGCGTCCATCAGATCATTGAGGCGCGAATAGCGGTGCGGCTGGGCGACTGCGATCACGCGGCCCGTGGTCCCCGCCACCGCCTCACGTGCAGCGCCGAGCACGGCGCGGATTTCGACCGGGTGGTGGGCGTAATCGTCAATCACCGTCACCGCGCCGCCATCCAGTGCGACAGAGCCGACCTTGGTGAAGCGCCGCCGCACGCCGCCGAACCGGGCAAAGCCGGTGCGGATCACTTCGTCCGAGCAGCCCATCTCGATCGCAACGGCAATCGCGGCGAGCGCGTTCTGGACGTTGTGGCGCCCCGGCATCGGCAGGTGCACGCCCTCGATGCGGCGATCCTCACGGCTGTCCTTGGGTCCGCGCTGGCGCACGATCACATCGAAGCTGTTACCGCCGTCGAGACTGCGGACATTGACCCCGCAGATGTCGGCTTGCAGCGAGAAGCCATAGGTCACGACCTTGCGATCGCGCACCTGTCCGATCACCGCCTGCACCTCGGGGTGGTCCACGCACAACACCGCCGCGCCATAGAACGGGACGTTGTGAATAAACTCCACGAAGGCGCGCTTCACGCCGTCGAAATCGCCGTAGTGGTCAAGGTGTTCAGGATCTATGTTCGTAACGACTGCGATCGTCCCGTCGAGGCGCAGGAAGCTGCCGTCGCTCTCGTCGGCTTCGACCACCATCCAATCGGAATCGCCAAGGCGGGCGTTGGAGCCATATTGCTCGATGATCCCGCCATTGATGACAGTCGGGTCGACCCCGCCCGCATCCAGCAGCGTGGCGATCATGCTGGTCGTCGTCGTCTTGCCGTGCGTGCCAGCCACCGCGACGGTGGACTTGAGCCGCATCAGTTCCGCCAGCATCTCGGCGCGGCGCACCACGGGGATGCGGGCTTCCAACGCGGCGGCGACTTCGGGGTTGGTGCGGCGCACGGCGGTGGAGGTGACGACGACCGCCACACCTTCCACATTCTCCTTGGCGTGGCCGATATGCACCGTGATCCCGCGCGCGCGCAGACGCTCGACGCTCGGGCCTTCGGCAATGTCGGAGCCCTGGACGGTGTATCCGAGGTTACGCATCACCTCGGCGATGCCGGACATGCCGATCCCGCCGATGCCGACGAAGTGGATCGTGCCGATATCAGTGCCCACGCCCTTCATGCCGCGTTCTGCTCCTCGGTCTTTTCGCTGCCGGCGGTGGCGGTCGAGGCGCGGGTGCGCAGACGGGCGGCCGCCGGCGCGGTCTCACCGACGCGGATCACGTCCATCAGATCGATCCCGCTCATGCTCTCGACAAGGTCAGCGAGGTCCTTCGCCGCGTCGGGCCGCCCGCAATTGAAGGCGCAATGCGCCGCATTGGCGAGGCTCGCCGGGTTCATTGCCATCGCCTGAATCTGCTTGGCCAGTTCCTTGGGTTGGAACGCATCCTGCCGGATCATCCGCGCGCCGCCGCCCTTGACCATCTCGCGGGTGTTGACCGCCTGGTGATCGTCGGTCGCAATCGGCAGCGGGACGAGGATCGCCGGACGCCCCACGGCGGTCAGCTCGGCAATGGTCGATGCGCCCGCGCGGCCGATGAACAGATGCGCATCGGCCAACCGTTCGTGCATATCCTCAAAATAGGTGCCGAGCTCGGCCGGGATATCGTGACTGGCATAGCGCGCCCGCACCGTCTCCAGATCCTCGGCACGGCATTGCTGGGTCACCTGCAAACGCTGTCGCAGCGCAGGTGGCAGCATGGCGAGGCCATCGGGCACCACCTCCGAAAGCACCCGCGCGCCCTGCGATCCGCCGGTCACCAGAATGCGCAGCAGGCTTTCTTCGGTAAAGGCGGGGAAGTCCTTGTCGCGCAGGGCCAGAACCTCGGCGCGCACCGGGTTGCCGGTAAGGCGGACCTTGTGCGCGTGCTTGGGCTTCAACCGGTCGACCTTGTCATAGGAGGTCGCAATCGCGTCCACCCGGCCCGCCAGCAGGCGGTTCACCCGGCCCAGCACCGCGTTCTGTTCGTGGACGATGCTCGGCAGTTTGATCGCTGTGGCCGCCAGCAGCGCGGGAAGCGCGGGATAGCCCCCGAACCCGACCACTGCGGAGGGCGCGAAGGCTTCAAACAGGCGCAGCGCCATCGCCCGGCCTTCCAGCACGGCACTGATCCCGGCCGGCCAGCCCAGCGGGTTCTTGCCGAAGCGCCCGGCGGGCAGGACATGGGCGGTGAGGAAATCGGGCTTGCCCGGGATCGCCGCCCCGCGTTCATCGGTGATCAGCGCCACATGATGACCCCGAGCGTGCAATTCTGCCGCCAGCGCAAAGGCTGGAATCAGGTGCCCGCCGGTGCCGCCTGCGGCCAGCACATAGTGGCGAGAAGCGCCGGTTGGGGTATGGCTGGTCATGCGCCGGGGTCCTTGCGTTCGATCAGATCGCGCAAACTGCCGCCCTCACGAGCGAGGAACGGATTGCGCCGGGTGATCGCCAGCAATAGCCCAAGCGTGAAGCACACCGCCAGTGTCGATGAACCGCCATAGGAGATCAGCGGCAATGTCATCCCCTTCGAGGGAAACAGCTTGAGGTTCACCAGCATGTTGATGAAGGCCTGCCCGCCGAATTGCGTGATTAGGCCAGTCGCCGCCAGCAGCGCGAACAGATTGTCCTCGCCCACCAGCCGCACCAGCACGCGCAGCACCAACGCGCAGTAGAGCAGCACGATCAGCCCGCAGGTGATCAGGCCGAACTCCTCGCCGATCACCGAGAAGATGTAATCGGTATGCGCCTCTGGCAGGTTCATCTTCCTCACGCCGAGCCACAGGCCGGTGCCGGTCCAGCCACCCGCCGTGATGGTGCGCTGGGCGAGGTCAACCTGATCGAAGGCGGTGCCGCCGCCCAGAAACCCGTCGATCCGGTGGCGGGCATTGTCGTAGAACACATAGGCCAGCCCCAGCGCGCCGACGCCCGCGCCGATCAGCCAGGCAATGCGCTGCCACGCGACACCCGCCAGCAGCACCATCACCAGCCAGATCCCGCCGAACAGGATCGCGTCGCCAAGGTTGGGTTGCAGCATCAGGAGGCCAGCGATCAGCCCCATCAGCCCGGTGACATACCAAACCACCGGCAGGCCCGGATCGCGCAGGCGCCAGCTCAGGATCCAGGCGCAGATGATCGCAAAGCCGGGCTTGAGGAATTCGGACGGCTGAAGGCTCATGCCGACATTGATCCAGCGCTTGGCGCCGTTCTTTTCCTCGCCGATGATCGGCACCACGAACAGCAGCGCCAGCATCACCGCACCCACCAGGATGCCCAGCCGCCGGGCCTGATCGCGGTTGAGGAACGACAATCCGATCATCAGCGTCAGCCCCATCAGCTGAAACACGATGTGCCGCTTGAAGAACATGAAATCACCCACGCGCTCCTTGGCGGTGGACAGCTGGTCAGCGCTCGCAGGCGAGGCCGCAGCGACCGCGACGATGCCGATCGCCATCAGCAGGCCGATCAGCAGCAACAGCACCTTGTCGATCTCGCGCCACCAGATGCGCAGGGCATCGCGCCAGCGGCGCTGCACCGGGACAGGGGGGAGAAAATTGCCGGCCCCGCGGGGGGCGGAGCTATAGGCCGGAGCGGTCATGGCAGAATGCTCCGGCTCGCAGCGTCATCGCACGGATCGCAGCCGGTGATGACCCCGACCATCTGGCGGAAGTGGGTGCCGCGCTTCTCGTAATCGCGGAACTGATCGTAGGACGCGCAGGCGGGGGAGAGCAGCACCACCTCGCCCGGACGCGCCGCTTCGGCCGCACGGCGCACAGCCTCGCTGATCAGCTCGCAGCGGTGGGTGAGGACCTGACCTTCGAGCAGATCGGCAAACATCGGCCCGGCCTCCCCCACGGTATAGGCAGCCGCCACATTGCCGAGATGGTCGGCACAGGCGCCCAGCCCATCTTCCTTGGGCAAGCCACCGACGATCCAGTGGATGCGCGGCGCGCCATCATTGATCGCCGGATCGGGCGGGAATGCTGCCAGCGCCGGAGCGGCCGAAGCAGCGTTGGTCGCCTTGCTGTCGTTGATATAGGTGACGCCGCCCGCCTCGCACACGCGCTCCATCCGGTGCGGGAGGCCGCGATAGGTGGCGAGACCCTGCGCGATCTGCGCGTCGGTCAGGCCGAGCTGGCGGCAGATGGCCACCGCGACGGCGGCGTTCTGGGCATTGTGCGGCCCGGCCAGCGAGGGCGAGCGCCCCTCGGCCAGGCCCTGCGCGGCAAGATCGGCGGTCCGCACGCGCACCAGCGGCTTGCCCGTCGCTGCCAGCCGGTCCGCGATGGCGCGGGTGGGCTCGTCCTCGTCGCAAATCAGCGCAGTGCCGGTCTGCTGCATGGCGAACAGGCGTTCCTTGGAAGCGGCATAGGCTTCAAAGCTGGCGTAACGGTCGAGATGATCGGGCGTGATGTTGGTCAGCGCGGCAATGTCGCAATCGAGCGTGAAGGTGAGGTCGATCTGAAAGCTCGACAGTTCGAGCACATAGACCCCGCCTTCGGGCAGCGGGTCCTGCCCGAGGATCGGGTCGCCAATATTGCCGCCCATCACGCAAGGCACACCGGCGCTTGCGAGGATGTGGTGGGTCAGCGCGGTGGTGGTCGATTTGCCGTTGGTGCCGGTGATGCCGACCACGCGGTGCGGCGGCAGGCTGGCGCGGGCCGCGGCGAACAGCTCGATATCGCCAATCACCGGCAGACCATATTGCCAGACGTGCGGCGCGATCGGGTGCGAGTTGAGCGGCACGCCGGGCGAGACGACCACGCCAGCAAAGCCGGTCAGGTCCAGTTCCAGCGGATCGATCAAGCGGCAGCGGCCCACGAAGGGCTCCCGCGCGACATCCTGCCGGTCCCAGCCGATCACCTCCGCCCCGCTCGCGATCAGGGCCTCAGCGGCCGCCGCGCCCGAGCGCGCGAGGCCGAGCACCGCGTAACGCTTACCGGCAAAGGCGGGGGAGGTGATCATCCGCGCCGCGTCCTACCGCAGCTTCAGCGTCGACAGGCCGATCAGCGCCAGCACAATGGCGATAATCCAGAACCGGATCACGACCTTGCTCTCGCTCCAGCCCAATTGTTCGAAATGGTGGTGGATCGGCGCCATCTTGAACACGCGGCGGCCCGTGCGCTTGAACCAGAACACCTGTACGATCACGCTGACCGCTTCGAGCACGAACAGCCCGCCGACAATCGCCAGCACGACCTCATGGTGCGAAGCGACCGCAATCGCGCCCAGCGCGCCGCCCAGGGCGAGCGAACCGGTATCGCCCATGAACACGGCTGCCGGGGGCGCATTGAACCACAGGAAGGCCAGCCCCGCCCCCATGATCGCCGCGCAGAAGATCGCCAGCTCCCCCGCCCCCGGCACGTGCGGGATGCCCAGATAGGTCGAGAAATCCGCGCGCCCCACCAGATAGGCGATGATCGCAAAGGTGCCGCTGGCGATGATGACGGGCATGATCGCAAGGCCGTCCAGACCGTCGGTCAGGTTCACCGCATTGCCCGCGCCGACGATGACGAAGGCCGCAAAGATGTAATAGGCCGGCCCCAGCGGGATGCTCACCCCGGTCAGGAATGGCAGATACAGGTTGGTGTTGATCTGGCTGACAATCAGCCAGCTCGCCAGCCCTGCCACCACGAACTCGCCCAGCAGGCGCACGCGGCCTGGCACGCCCGCATGGCTGTTCTTGGAGACCTTGTCGTAATCATCGAGGAACCCGATGATCCCGAAGCCGATGGTGACCGCGAGGCACGCCCAGACGAAGGGGCTCGACAGGTCCATCCACAGCACCAGCGAGGCTGTCAGCGAGGTGAGGATCATCAACCCGCCCATCGTCGGCGTCCCGCGCTTGGCGAGATGCGACTGCGGGCCGTCTTCGCGGATCGGTTGGCCTTTGCCCTGTCGCACGCGCAGCAGGTTGATGAACCGCGGGCCGATGATCAGGCCGATCAGCAGCGCGGTTATCAGCGTCGCGCCCGCACGAAAGCTCTGGTATCGCACCAGATTGAGGATGCCCTCGAAGCCAAGCCACTCGGCAAGCAGATATAGCATTCAGTCGTCCCTTGGCTCGGCCTCAGCCTCCGGTTGCGCCTGGTGCACGGGCAGTCTCGGTAAGATGTGACACCAGTCTGCCGAGACCCACCGAATTGGACCCCTTGACCAGCACCGCATCGCCTTGCGCAAGACCGAACTGCCCGAGCGCCGCAATCGCCTCGGCAGGCCCCTCGCAATGGGCGATGGTGAGGCTATTGCCAAGCTTGGCGGCGGCGGCTTTCCCCAACTCGTCTGCCAGGGCGCGCATCTCGTCGCCAACCAGGATCACATGCGCGATACCAGCATCGGCAATCGGTTCGGCCAGCTGGCGGTGGAAGCGGTCGGAAAAGTCGCCGAGCTCCTTCATGCTGCCGAGCACCGCGATCCGGCGGGCGGCAGGCGTCTGGCTCAGCGCCTTGAGGGTTGCGCGCATCGAGGCGGGGTTGGCATTGTAGCTTTCGTCGATCAGCAGCGCCGTGCCGCCCTGCGCCGCGATGGTGTGGCGTGCGCCGCGTCCCTTCAGCCCGCCCATCTCGGCCAGCGCCAGTCCCGCGCTCGCAAGATCGCCGCCAGCGGCGCGCACCGCAGCCATGACGCCCAGTGAATTGACGATCCAGTGCTCGCCCGGCTCGGCGATGGTGTAGCAGATCCGCCGGTCGCCAAGATCAGCCGTGACGAGCGAACCGCCGCCTGCCGCCGGGATCGCGTCGAGCAGGCGCACATCGGCGGTCTTGGCGCGCCCGAAGGTGATGACATGCGCACCACACGCCTTGGCGTGGCCGATCATCCGTTCCGCAAATTCGCTATCCGCCGGAATGATCGCCACACCGCCTTCGACAAGGCCAGTGAAGATCTGCGCTTTCTCGTCGGCGATGGCCTCGAGGCTTCCGAGGTTCTCGATATGCGCGGGCGCGATGGTGGTGATCAGCGCGACGTGCGGGCGGGCATGGGCCGCGAGCGGGGCGATCTCACCCGCGTGGTTCATGCCCATTTCGAACACGCCGAACTTCGCCCGCGCGGGCATCCGCGCCAGTGAAAGCGGCACGCCGACATGATTGTTGTAGCTGCGCACCGAGCGATGCGCTGCGCCGCGGCTGGCGCGGTCGAGGCAGGCGAAGATCGCCTCCTTCATCCCGGTCTTGCCGACCGAACCGGTAATCCCGATCCGCACCGCCTCCACCGCCCGGTCGCGCGCGGCGTGGGCGAGCGCGTGGAGCGCGGCGGTGGTATCCTTGACGAGCACGTGCGGAACATCGACCGGACGGTCGACGATGGCAGCAACTGCGCCTTTCTCAAAGGCTTGCGTGATGAACTTGTGGCCGTCCATCGCCTCACCCTTCAAGGCCACGAACAGATCGCCCGCCTTCACGTCGCGCGAGTCCATCTCGACCCCGCTCGCCTGAAAATCATGGCCGGCAATACCGCCGGTCGCCGCTTCGATTTCGGCTGCGCTCCACAGGGCCAGCGGCAGCGCATCGCGGGCAACGACTGGCCAATGATGCAGCATCGGATGGGCAACGGGCATGTTCATCAGCACTGCCCTCCGGCACATTCGCGCGCGACTTCGACATCGTCGAAAGCTTCGATCCGCATGGTTTCTCCAGACCCGAATACTTGACCCTGCTCGTGGCCTTTGCCGGCGATCAGCACAATGTCGTTTGCCCCGGCTTCCCCAATTGCGACCGCGATGGCGGCGCGGCGGTCCCCGACTTCGCGGGTGTTGGGCCCGGCCCCGGCCATGATCGCGGCGCGGATGGCGGCCGGGTCTTCGCTGCGGGGGTTGTCGTCGGTGACAATGGCGATGTCGGCAGCGCGTGCGGCGACCGCGCCCATCTGCGGACGCTTGCCCGCATCGCGGTCCCCGCCCGCACCATAGACCACGATCAGCTTGCCGCCCTCCGCCACATGCGGGCGCAGCGCGGCGATGGCCGCTTCGAGCGCATCGGGGGTGTGGGCATAGTCGACATAGGCCGGCGCGCCCGCTTGATTGAGCGCAGCGCGCTCCAGCCGTCCGCGCACCGGCTGGAGCCGGGTCAGCGCTTCGAACACGGTCGAAGCCGCAACCCCGGTCGCCATCGCAAGGCCGGCTGACACCAGCGCGTTGGCGGCCTGATAGGCCCCGATCAGCGGCAGATTGACCTTCCTAATCTCGCCTTCATGTTTAATCTGAAGAACCTGCCCCAACTGCCCGGGTTGACGCGAAACAAGCCGCAGGAAGGTGCCGCCCTCGCCCACGGTCAGCACCTTCAGCCCGCGCGCCGCGGCTTCGGCAATCGCCTTGGCGGTCCACTCCGACCCGTCACCCGCATCATGGATCACCGCCGGGCTGCCGCGCGCAACAACCTCGGTGAACAGCCGCATCTTGGCCGCGAAATAGGCCTCCATCGTCCCATGGTAGTCGAGATGGTCACGGCTGAAATTGGTGAAGGCGCTGGCCGAGACCGTCAGCCCCTCGTTGCGATATTGCGAGAGGCCGTGGCTCGATGCCTCATACGCCACATGGGTCACCCCTTCGCGCGCCAGACCGCTCATATTGGCGAGGAAGGTGACGATGTCAGGGGTGGTCAGTCCGGTCGACACAGAACCGTCCGGCGTGGTCACGCCCAGCGTGCCGATGCTCGCCGCGCGTTCGCCCGCCATGCGCCAGATCTGGCGGGTCATTTCGACGCAGGAGGTCTTGCCGTTGGTGCCGGTCACCGCAACGAGGGTGGCAGGCACCGGCGAAAAAAAGCCCGCCGCAAGCCGCGCAAAGGCCCGGCGAGGGGTATTGTCGGCAATGTGCAGCGCCCCTTCGACGCGGGCTTCCGGGCGGGCCACGACGGCAATCGCGCCCGCTGAAATGGCGGGGCCGATGAAGTCCTCACCATTGACGGTGGCGCCTTCGAACGCGCCGAAGACTGTTCCTGGGGCGACCTTGCGGTGGTCGATCGCAAAGCCGGTGACGCTTTCATCGCCGCCGCCTGCCAGACCTGCCTTTGCCAGAAGCTCACCCAGCTTCATTCGCCCTTGTCCACCAGATAGCGCAGATCCGAGATGTCGACGTCGCGGCTTTCGTCCGGCTGCACGCCCAGCATCGGGCCGATGCGGGGCACGAGGCGACCGACAATCGGCGCCGAGGTGAAGGCGGCGGTGCGCTGGAAGCTGCTGGCGACGGTGCCCTTGGGCTCGTCCACCACTACCACCACCACATAGCGCGGGGCGTCCATCGGAAAGGCGGCCGCGAAGGAGGAAACGAGCTTGGTCTTGTTATACCCGCCGACCCCGGCCTTTTCCGCCGAACCCGTCTTGCCACCCACCCGGTATCCGGGCGCATCGGCGTTCCGGCCGGTGCCGTAGAGCGAGATCATCCGCAGCAGCTGGCGCATCCGCGAGGAGGTCGATTCCTTGAACACCCGGCGCCCGCGCGGCACCTTGGCCGGATCGACCTTCATCAGCGTCGCCGGACGCCAGATCCCGCCATTGACCATGGCCGCGTAGGCTGTGGCGAGGTGCAACGGCGTGACCGACAAGCCGTGGCCAAACCCGACCGTCATGTTGGTCACGCGGCTCCACTTGCCCTTCGGCCACAGCGGCCGACCCTTGCCGGGAAGTTCGATGAACGGACGGCGATCCATGCCCAGGTCCATCATGGCGCGGCGCATGCGTTCCGGGCCGAGCTCGTCGGCCACCCGCGCGGTGACGGTGTTGGACGAATGCACCAGCGCCTGCGGCACATTCATGCTCGCGCCCATGGCGTGCGAATCCTTGATCGAGCGGCTGCCCACCGGCACCGGCGCGGCATTCCACTGGCGACCCAGATCGCGCACAACCCCCGCATCGATCGCGGCGGCGACGGTCAGCGGCTTGAAGGTCGAGCCGAGTTCGTAAACACCGTTGGTGGCGCGGTTGAAAACATTGGTCGCCCCGGCAGCGCCCGCGGTGTTGGGATCGAATTCGGGCAGGCTCGCCATCGCCATCACTTCGCCGGTATCGACATCCAGCACGATGCCCGCCGCGCCCAGCGCGTTGGTGGCCAGCATCCCGCGGCGCAGTTCGTCCTCCAGCGCGCCCTGCGCCCGCACGTCGATCGACAGCGCGACCGGCTGCATCCGGCTGTCGGGGTGGCTGAGATGCTTTTGCAGCACTTCCTCCATGCCGATCTTGCCGCCTTCATCCTCGACCACATAGCCCAGAACGTGCGCCGCCAGCGTGCCTTGCGGATAGTAGCGATCCGTCTCGCGCGGGATTTCCAGCGCGATTTCACCAAGGCCGAAGACGCGGTTGGCTTCTTCAGGGAGGATGCGGCGGCGCAGATAGCCCGGGCGGCCCGAGGCGAGGCGGCGGGCCATGCGCGCTTCGTCGATATCGGGGAAGATCGCCTTCAGATCGCGCGCGACCTCGGCCGGGGATCGCACGAGCGGCGCGCCGCTATCGCCCATCGCCTTGGGTTCGAACCACAGGGCATAGGCAGGGAAAGCACGGGCCAGCGGGGCGCCGTTGCGGTCGGTTATCTCACCGCGCGGCGGCAGCAGCGCATCTTCAAGGCTGGTGCGTTGCGGTGCCTGACCAACCAGCCCGAGCGAAGCGATCCGCAGCAGCGCAATCAGCGCGACCAGGGAAAAGCCGCCCAGCAGCCACAGCACCCGCACCCGCGCGGTCCACAGCAACTGCGCGCGCAGGCCCATGCTGGGCAGGCGACCGGCGGGAATGACAGGGGTGGCGACGCGTGCGGCCAGCGGAGCCGCCAGCGTGTTCATTCGCCCGCACCCGCAACAGCGACCTTCGCCCCGGACTTCGGCGTTTCAGCCCGCGCGGGACGGATCGGCGAGGCTTCGATCAGAAAGTCGCCAAACGCCTCGGCGAAGACTGCGCCGGCATCCTTCTCGCTCGAAGCGGACGCCAGCGTCACCTTCGCGCCCGAAACCGGCGAGCGCATCGGCGCGTCGCTGGCGGCTTCGGCCACATCGGTGCTGTCGGCACGGGCCAGCCGGATCTGGGCTGGGCGATCCGGGCCGAGCGTTTCGCCAAGGCTTGCAAGCTGACGCTCGGCCTCCAGGAACTGTCCGGCGCGCGGTGCGGCATAGCCGAACTCGACCGTGTTCCATTCCGCGAGCTGGCGCTGGCTGGCGCGAGTCTCGAACTCGGTTTCGAGCAGCAGCGTCTCGCGCTCAAGCGCGATCAGCTGGCGTTCGGCGAGCAGCACTTCGCTTTTCACCGCGTGGACCTTGAAACTGAGCACCACCACCAACGCAAAGCAGACCGCCAGCACGGCGACCCAACCCAACGAACGGGCCTGAGAGCGGTTCATCATGCGGCTAGGCTCCTGGGCGGTGCGCCGGTGCGGGTGGCGTGGCGCAAGGTGGATGAACGGGCGCGCGGGTTGCGGGCGATTTCGGCCTCGGACGGACGAATAGCTTTGGACACCGCCGTGAAGGTAGGCAGGGGACCGGGGATTTCCCCGGGAAGATGGCGCGAGACCGAGCGGCCCGCGCCGCTCGCGCTGCGCAGAAACTGCTTGGTGATCCGGTCTTCGAGGCTGTGGAAGCTCACCACTGCGAGCACGCCGCCTTCGGTGAGCAGGGCTTCGGCTGCGGCGAGCCCGGCTTCGAGCTCGCCCAGCTCGTCATTCACATGGATGCGCACGGCCTGGAAGGTGCGGGTCGCCGGGTCTTTCTTGTCGTGCGGCTTGTGGCCGAGCGCACGGCGCACCACGCGGGCGAGCTCACCCGTGGTCGTCAGCGGCCGCGCGGCGACGATGGCGCGCGCCACCCGGCGCGACTGCCGTTCCTCGCCATAGTGGTAGAGGACGTTGGCAATCGCTTCCTCGTCGGCGGTGTTGAGGAAATCGGCGGCGCTTTCCCCATCCTGGCTCATACGCATGTCGAGCGGACCATCATGCATGAAGGCGAAGCCACGCTCGCCCTGGTCGAGCTGCATCGAGGACACGCCGATATCCATCACCACCGCATCAACCTGCGTCACGCCGATCGCGGCGAGTTCGGCGCGCATCGCGGAAAAGCGTGCGGGGTGGAGCGCCAAGCGGCCGTCGAAACGGGCGACGAGCGCCTGGCCCGCTGCAATCGCATCAGGATCGCGGTCGAAGGCGTGGACGCTGGCACCGGCTTCCAACAGCGCGGTGGTGTAGCCGCCTGCGCCGAAGGTCGCATCGACTATGGTCATGCCGGGACGCGGGGCGAGCGCGGCGATCACTTCATCGAGCAGCACCGGGATGTGCGGAGCGGGCTGGGTCATTCCGCAGCCCCCTTCTTGGCGGTGACCATCAGCTTGGCACAGGCGGCCTGCGCGCCCTTCCATTCCGGGCCCATGCCCATCAGCTGATCCGGCGCCCAGACGAAGAAGAAATCCCCCGCCGCATGAAAATAGGCCCCGTCGACGATCTTGCCGAGATCGCGCAGGTGCTCCGGCATGATGAAGCGGCCGGAATCGTCGAAGGACAGCTGCTCGAAGCCGAACAGCTGAGCGGCGCGGACATCGCGGTCGAAGCTGTCGTCGTTGCGGCGGATGGCGGCGTCTTCCTCGCGGTCGAGCTTGGCGTGGAGCTGATCGATCCGGGACAGGCCGAAGCCGATCAGGCAATCGAACTTGTCATGGACGGTCAGGCACAGGGTGCGGCTGCCGCCGGAGCTTTCCTTGACCGCCTTGCGGAAGGCGGGCGGCAGGACAAAACGGCCCTTCTCGCCCGCGGGCGAGTATGCTTGGCCATTATATCCTCCGAATGCAGACACGTGCCTGCGGCCCCCTGTTACCCCGTGCGGCCCACTCCCGAAGAGCGCTCCGCGTCATGACGAGACATGCCCTCCCCGTCCCGTCCGCGCGCATGCGCAGCCGGTGCGCCGACCCCACCAGCCGGACGCGATGCAAACAGGCATATCTGATGGACCCCGGTAATATCGGGGAAGATGTGGGTTTGGAAGGGTATTTTCCGGGAAAGGACGGGAAAAGTTGATATCTACATGATTATATTGATATTTTTGTCTTTCCTAAAGGTCGATTCGACGGGTTGAGACACCGCAAAAAACCCCGCCGAACGCACCGAAATCACACAGTTTCCCGCAGAATCCCCTGCCCGACCCGACTCCGAGTCCCGCTATTCCCGCGTTTTCCCGCGCCCTCATTAACGCAGCGCTTCCGCGACCACGGCGCGCATGGTCGCCCCGCCCTCGCCAGCAAGCGCCCGATGCTCGAACAGCGCGGCATCGGCGAGCAGCGTGACCTCGCCCTTGCCCACCCGGCACCGCGCTGCGGCGTCATTGGCGAGCAGGGTGCAGTCCGCCGCTTTGGGATCGGTGATGGTGACTGCGCCGGACAGGGCCAGCGGCAGCGCGGTGGCGCCAAGGCGGGCGGTGGTGACCGCCACGGGCTGATCCTCGTCGAAGCTGACCGCCAGCCCCCAGCGCGCGACCACGGGCGGTATCAGCGCGGTATCGACCGGGCGGCGCGGATCGCCCAGTGGGAGGTCATACTCGCCGGTCAGTGCCGGATCGAGCACCAGCAGCAACCGGCCACCCCCGCGCACCCAGCGATCCAGCGCGACATTATCCGAGGCTGAAAGCCCGCGCGGCTGGATGATCGCAATCCGGCGGAGATCGGCCAAAGGGTCAAGGTCAGGCTGACCCGCGGCGAGCGCGGGAATGGGGGACAGCGTGTCGAGCGGTTCCAGGGCATAGCGCCCCGCCAAGGCGGCGCGCTGCCACGGCACCTCGCCCTGCCCCTGCGCGATGGTGGCCACATCGGCACCCAGCGGCCAATACAGCGGCAGGCTGCTCATCAGGCCCATGCGTGTGGCGGGGCGATTGACCACCTCGCCGCTGATATCGCTGTCAGCCTCAGTCTCCGTTGCCGCCGGAGCGGCGCTGCACGCGCTCAATCCCAGCAGCACCGCGCTCAAGGCGGCGTGGATGCTATTGTTCAGGGGCGACATTGCCCGAAGCGGCAGGCGGCAGCGCGGGCACGGGCGAAGCACTGGGATCGGCGGCAATATCGGGGACCACCCCCGCGTCGGCCAGCGGATTGGCCTGCGCAGGCGCAGGCTTGGGTTCGGTGGTGGGCGCCGCTTCCGGCACGGCGAGATCTTCGTTGAGCTCTGCCTGCCCGCCGATGATGCTCGCCAGCCCGACCAGCAGCACCATCGCGCCGATCCCGAACATGCCGACCTGAAGGCGCTGCACCGCCTCGGCGCGGGCCTGACCTGCGGTGGAGATGTCCTCCGGCTCGGGCGCACCTGCGACCCGCGACGACGTGACCATGCGCCGCACGCCCGGGCCAAACAGGCTGCGCTGATTCATCCGCCGCAACCGCTCGATCAGCGAGAGGCGGCTCATGCGCTCACCGTTTCGGCGGACGCATTGCTGCGGGCAAGCCAGTCAAACACCGGCAGGCCCTTCGCGGCCAGCCAGTCGGCATTGTACAGCGTCGAAAGATAGCGGAAGCCCGTATCGCACAGGATCGTGGCGACCTGCGGATTGGGGCGTCCTTCGGCGACCAGCTCGCGGCCCAGCGCAACCGCGCCTGCGACATTGATGCCGGACGACAGGCCAAGGCAAAGGCCCTCTTCCTTCAGCAACCGCTCGACCCAGACGAGGCCTTCCTCGTCACTTATGCGGTACTGGGTATCAATCGGCGCGCCTTCGAGATTGGCGGTGATCCGCCCCTGCCCGATGCCTTCCGCGACCGAGGAGCCCTCGGCGCGCAGTTCGCCGTGGGCGTAGTAATTGTAAAGCGCCGCGCCGTGCGGATCGGTGAGCGCGATGCGGATGTTCTCGTCAAAGGCCTTGAGGCCCAAGCCCACGCCCGCAATCGTCCCGCCCGTGCCCGCCGCGCAGGTGAAGCCGTCGACCCGGCCGCCCAGCTGCTCCCAGATTTCTGGCGCAGTGCCTTCGATATGGGCGCGGCGGTTGGCGATATTGTCGAACTGGTTGGCCCAGACCGCCCCCGGCGTTTCCTCCGCCAGACGGCGCGAGGTGTGGACGAAGTGGCCGGCGTCAGCAAACTTCGTGGGCGGCACCAGCACCAGCTCCGCGCCCAGCGCCCGCAGCGTGTCCATCTTCTCTTTGGACTGGTTGTCAGGCATGACGATGATCGTCTTGTAACCCTTGGCATTGGCGACCAGCGCGACGCCGATACCGGTGTTGCCCGCCGTGCCTTCGACCACCGTGCCGCCGGGTCGCAATTCGCCCCGCGTCTCGGCATCGCGGATGATCCAGAGCGCCGCGCGGTCCTTCACCGAAGAGCCGGGGTTGGCAAATTCGCACTTGCCGTAGATGTCGCAGCCAGCCGCTTCACTGGGCCCGGCAAGGCGGACGACGGGGGTATTGCCGATAAGCGCGAGCGTGTCGCCAAAGGGGCGGGTAATGTTCATGGGGACTGAATTAGGCGCTCGGAGCGCCGGGGGCAATGTCGAAGAGGCAAAGTCCCTCCCCGTTCCGTCGGAATGGGGAGGTGGCGCGCGCCGCGAGGCGCGTGACGGAGGGGTAGGCGGCTGGGCATTACCCCTCCGACCGAGGCCTGCGGCCTCGCCCACCTCCCCATTGCTGTGCAACGGGGAGGGACGTTACGATGCAAGCGCTAGCCGCGCTTCCACCACCATCCCTTCGGTGATCTTCTCGGCCTTGCGCACCGCGGCCTTCAGTGGAAGCAGCCAACCGCTCGCCTGCTTGGACGGGAAGAGCGAGGTGCGCCACGTGGTGTTGCCGATGGTCGCCTCGACATAGACCGAGCCCCAGGCGGCGGCGTTGACCGCGCCCGCGCGGATTGCCTGCGCGGTCTCGCCATCAATCGTCAGGAAATACCACGCGCCCTTCGCTGGCGCGCCGTCGCTGCCCTGCCAGAGCCACACGGGCCCGCGCACATCCCACGGACCCGCAGAGCCCGTGGGAGCATGACCCAACTCATCACGCAGGAACCGGGCGAGGTCAGCGTCCATCCTGTCCGCCTTGCCCCGCCCTTCGAAAAGCTCAGTCTTCCGGAGCGATCGTGACGTGCAGACCATCGAGTTCGGCGGTCAGCGGAATCTGGCACGACAGGCGCGAGGTCGGGGCGCGGTGGTCGGAGGATTCGAGCAGGTCGTCCTCGTCTTCGCTCATCTTCGGCAGCTTGTCGGCGAAGGCGGGATCGACATGAATGTGGCAGGTCGCGCAGGAACAGCACCCGCCGCACAGGGCCAGCAGCTCGTCAAATCCATTGTCGCGGATCGCTTCCATCACCGTGAGGCCCTCGCCGACGGCAATCTCGCTGGTTTCGCCTTCGCGGTTGGTGACGACCAGTCTGGGCATGGATCGAAGTTCCTTTTCGGCTATTGGGCGCAAGGATCTGCGCTGTGAGGGTGCTCGCGGGCTGCTATGACAGTCTGGCGCGCAAGGCAAGTTAAGGAAAGTGGCAGTGGGGCTGACGGCGAAAAAATTGCGCGAAGATCTCGATGCGCTGGCGCAGCGCGAACCGCGACTGGCCGCGGCGCTGGAGCGGGTCGGCTATCCCGAAGCGCGCGTCCGCGAGGCGGGATTCGCGACCATGCTGCGCACGATCATCGGCCAGCAGGTCTCGGTCGCTTCGGCCGCATCGGTGTGGAACAAGCTGGAGGCGGAGCTGGGGGCGGATTTCACCCCGGCCTGCCTGCTGTCGCGCGATTTCGACACCTTGCGCGCCTGCGGGCTGTCCCGCCAGAAGCAGGGCTATGCCCGGTCCCTGTGCGAATTGGCGCATTCGGGCGAGCTCGATCTGCACAACCTGCCCGCCGATGACGAGGAGGCGATTGCGCTGCTCACCCGGATCAAGGGGATCGGGCGCTGGTCGGCGGAGATCTACCTGCTGTTTGCCGAGGGCCGCGCCGATATCTGGCCCGCAGGCGATCTGGCGGTGCAGGAGGGCGTGAAGCGCCTGCTCGATCTGGAGGAACGCCCCGCCGAAAAAGCCACCCGCGCGCTGGCTGAACCATGGTCGCCGCAGCGCGGCAGCATGGCGATCTTCACCTGGCACTTCTACGCCAACCCGGCGCTGTAACGCGGCAAGGCCGCTTGAAGCTGCCCGCATGGTGTCTTAACTGCGCAATACAGGAGAGACCATGACCCACAGTGCCCCCCTTATTCCGCGCGCCGCTCTGTTCGGCAATCCGACCCGCGCCGCCGGACAGATCAGCCCCGACGGCCAATGGCTGAGCTGGCTCGCGCCCAAGGACGGCGTGCTCAACATCTGGCTCGCCCCAGCGAGCGATCCGCAGGCGGCGCGCGCTGTCACGCAGGCGGTCGAGCGCCCGATCCGCCAGTATTTCTGGTCGCCCGATGCCAGCGCGGTGATGTATATTCAGGACAAGGGCGGGGACGAGAACTTCCTGCTCTACCGCGTCGATGTAACCACCGGGGCCGAGACCACCCTCACCCCGTTCGACAACACCCGCGTCCAGCTGGTCGGCGCATCGACCACGCGGAAGGACAAGCTGCTGCTTGGCCTCAACAACCGCGATCCGCAGTGGCACGATATCCACCTGCTCGACCTCACGACCGGCGAGTTGACGCTGGTGCTGGAGAACAATGCCTATGCCGGGTTCGAAGCGGATGACACGCTGACTCTGCGCATGGCGATGCAACAGAACGAAGCGGGCGGGACGGATTACTTCCGCGTGGTGGACAACGTGGTCGAGCCTGAGCCGTTCGAAACGTCGGCAATGGAGGATGCGCTCACCACCGCGCCTGCGGGCTATACCAGCGACGGGGCGACGCTCTACTGGATCGACAGCCGCGGGCGGAACACCGCGGCCCTGTTCGCACAGGACACCGCCACGGGCGAGCGCCGCCTTATCGCCGAGGATGAGCGCGCCGATATCGTCAGCACCCTGCGCCATCCGGTCACCGGCGTGGTGGAGGCCTATGCCGTCGATTATCTCACCCGCAGCTGGATCGCGATTGAGCCCGCCATCTCCGCTGCGCTCGCGTGGCTGAGCGAGCGGCTGGAAGGCGAATTCAGTGTCCAGAGCCGCACCGACGATGACAGCGTCTGGATCATCGCCAATGACCCGCTGACCAAGCCGGTGCGCACCTTCATCTTCGACCGCGTAACCCAGACGCTGATCCCGTTCTACGTTTCACGCCCCGAGCTGGAGGGAGCGCCGCTCCAGCCAATGCACCCGGTCGAGATCGCCAGCCGCGATGGGCTGACCCTGCCGTGCTACCTCACCCTGCCGCCGGGGAGCGACCCGGCCGGCAACGGCAAGCCCGACGCGCCGGTGCCGATGGTGCTGCTGGTGCATGGCGGACCGTGGGCGCGCGACACTTATGGCTTCAACGGCGTCCACCAACTGCTCGCCAATCGCGGTTATGGCGTGCTGAGCGTCAACTTCCGCGGCTCGACCGGGTTCGGCAAGGCGTTCCTCAACGCGGGCAACAAGCAGTGGGGCCTGACCATGCATGACGACCTGATCGACGCGGTCGACTGGGCGATAGCCCACGGCATCGCTGCGCGTGAAAAGGTCGCGATCATGGGCGGGTCTTACGGCGGCTATGCCACACTGGCGGGCCTCACCTTCACGCCGGATGTCTTCGCCTGCGGGGTCGACATCGTCGGCCCGTCGAACCTCGAAACCCTGCTCGAAACCATCCCGCCCTATTGGGCGCCGCTGGTAAAGACCTTTCACGAACGCATGGGCGACCCGCGCACCGAAGAGGGACGCGCGTTGTTGAGGGCCGCCAGCCCGCTCTACAAGGCGGATAAAATCATCAAGCCGCTGTTGATCGCGCAAGGGGCCAATGATCCCCGCGTCAAGCAATCCGAAAGCGACCAGATCGTGGGCGCGATGAAGGCGGCGGGGATCCCGGTCACCTATGTCCTGTACCCCGACGAAGGCCACGGCTTTGCCCGGCCCGAGAACAATATTTCGTTCTACGCCATCGCCGAGAATTTCCTCGCCGAATGCATGGGTGGGCGGGCGGAACCGCTGGGCGATGCGCTCGCTCCGGCGAGCGCACAGATTGTCGAAGGGGCGGAACACGTGAAGGGGCTGGAGGCGGCGCTCGGGGAATAGCACCGGCAAGTGTGGATCTGCCTGCTGACAAGCGTGTCAGTCCGCTCTAGACAGTTGCAAAACGCAATCGAGAGGGGATCACCATGAGCGTCCAGCGCAGCATTTTCATCACCGGCGGGGGCTCGGGCATCGGCCGTGCGACGGCGCAGCACTTTGCCGCGCGCGGCTGGTATGTGGGCATCGCCGACATCAACGAAGGCGGCATGGCCGAAACGCTGGCCGGGATTGCGGGCGAGGCCAAGTGGTCGGGCAAGCTGGACGTCCGCGATCGCAAGGGCTGGGACGCGGCGCTATCGGCCTTCGCCGCGGCGGCTGGCGGGCAGATCGATGTGCTGGTCAACAATGCCGGTATCGGCACCGGAGGATCGCTGTCCGAGCTCGACGCCGAGGAAATTGACCGCTGCCTCGATATCAATCTCAAGGGCGTGCTCTACGGCGCGCAGGCAGTCTATCCCTACCTCAAGGCGAGCGCGCCGCGATCGGCGCTGATCAACATCGCCAGCGCGGCGGGAATCGCGGGCTCAGCGGGCATGAGCGTCTATTGCGCCACCAAGTTTGGCGTGCGCGCGATCAGTGAAAGCCTTGATGCCGAATGGGCGGCCGACGGGATCACGGTCGCCTCGGTCTGCCCGGCCTTCATCGAAACCCCGCTGCTGAACGGCACCGGCAACCGCAAATCGAACGAACAGATTCGCGACAGGGTGACGGCAGCCGGGCTGGAGATCAGCCCCGTGGCGGATGTGGCGCAGGCGATCTGGGACGCGGTCCACGGCGACAAGCTCGATTACTTCGTGGGCGCGACAGCCAAGCGGATGGCCTTCGCCAAGCGCTGGATGCCGGGCAAGATCAGGAAGCAATTGCGCGCCAGTTCGGGGCCATTGGGGAGGTAATCAGCGCAGGCTGTCCCTCACCGCGCGGCCCTCTGCCGAGAGGAACGGGCGCGCCTCGGCCCACGGCAGGACAACCTCCTCGGTGCAGGCGAAGATCACATGCGGGAGCTGCGGCACGAAGACCGGGCCTTCGCGGGTGAGGCCAATCTGCCAGCCGGAGCCGCCGAAGCCATCGGCGATCCCGCATTCGTCACCATCTTCCCGCTCCGGCCAATGCGCGAGCACCGCTTTGCCGAGCGCATCGGACAGACCCGCAATGGCGCGCTTGGCGGCCTTCGGTTCGGTCTCGCTGTCCCCTTCATAGAACGCCAGCGCGCCGGGCGTGAACCAGGCTGCCGGATCGACTTCGGCTCCGCTGTCGCGGTCATAGGCGGCAAAGCCGGTGAAATGATTGGGATGCGCGCCCCCGCAATAGCTGCTGCCGCTGTCGCGCACGCCCAGCCAGCGGGCCGTCATCAGGATCGGCACCACCGCCTGTTCGAGGTAGCCTGCCGCGCCGCTGGCATTGGCCATGCTCCACCCGGCGCATTGCCCGGCGAAATGCGCCGTGGTGCCATCGGGCAACGCCGCGGCCAGCGCGCGGTTGACCGCCGGGTCGCCCGGCCGCACCCGATCAAGCGCGAAGCTGGTGACGCTGTAATCATCCAGCCCTGAACGCTTGGGCCCGGCATAGGCGAGTTCGGTATAGTCGGTGCCTTCGAAACGTGCCCGCTTGGCCGTGGTCTCGCCCCCCGCCAGCAGCGGCGCAAGAAAGGCCTCGCTCTCGCACGGCGTCCCGTATTCGGAGAAACTGACGGGGACAGCGGTCAGGTGAATGGGCCGCGTCTGGCCAGCATCCTGCCAGTCTCCCGCAAGGTACTCACCCGCTTCCGGCGCAAAGGTCCAGATTGCCCCTGTCGCCTCATCGAAACCGCGCAGTTCGCGCGCGACCTGCGGCGCGCTTTCATCGGTCGGCTCCAGCCGGACCGGCTCCAGCACGGCATCGGCGTAATAGGCCCCAGCGCGAGAATCCTGCTCGAAGAAGCAGGCGGTGATCGCCGTCTCACCAAGCGTGCCGCGCCAGATGCGGCCCTCCGTCTGAGGCTCTTGCGCGAAAACGGGCGCAGCTGTCAGCGCGAGCGCGACGAGCAATGTGCGGACCTGCATCACGCCAGCGCGTCAATCGCTTGCGCCAAGGTCGCATCACGCTGGGACAAGCCGCCGGTCTGGCCAGCGTCATGGGTGGTCAGCGTCACTTCGACCTTCGCATAGACATTGAACCATTCGGGGTGGTGATCCTGCGCCTCGGCCAGCAGGGCGACCCGCGACATGAAGCCCCAGGCTTGTGAGAAATCCTTGAACTGGAACGTCCGCGTGATCGCCTTGCCGTCGCGCGCCAGCGCCCATGCGGGGTGATCGGCGAGCAGCTGGGAAATTTCTTCGCTCGAAAGCTCGGGGACGGACATGGGGCAGGTTCCTTGAACAGGCGTCGCTTGTTTGCGCCGTCCCTTTTCCCTAACGCTGCGCGCCAATGCAAGCGCCCTTACCTGCCCTGTCCGCGCATGATCTCGCCTGCCGCCGGGGCGACCGACTGCTGTTCCGGCGGCTGTCGTTCGCTCTTGAATCGGGGGCAGCGTGCCATGTCACAGGCGCGAACGGCGCGGGCAAGACCACGCTGATCCGCGCGGCGGCGGGGCTTACCACGCCCTATGCGGGCGAAGTGCGCCGGACAGGCGCGCTGGCGCTGCTGGATGAGCGCACGGGGCTTGACCCTAACCTGCCGCTGGGCCGGGCGCTGACGTTCTGGGCGAAGATTGACGCAGTGGAGCCCCTCGCGCTGGAACGCTGCTGTGACCGGCTTGCCCTCGGCAATCTGCTGGATGTGCCGGTACGCTATCTCTCGACCGGCCAGACGAAGCGTGCCGCCCTCGCCCGCGTGCTGGGGCAGGCCGCGCCGGTGTGGTTGCTGGACGAGCCGCTCTCGGGCCTCGACACCGCGTCACAGGCATTGGTCAGCGCGCTGGTGCGCGAGCATTGCGACGGTGGGGGGATCGCGCTGATCGCCTCGCATCAGCCGCTTGATGTGCCGGGCATGACGAGCTTCGCCATCGAGGACTTCGCGCCCGCGCCCGCCGAGGCGGACGTCTGATGCTGATGCAGCTCCTGCGGCGTGACCTCGCGCAGTTCTTCCCCTTTACCGGGAGCGGCGCCGCGCTGCCCGTGGTGTTCTTCGTGGCGGTCGCCATGCTGTTCCCCTTTGCCGTCGGGCCGGATGCCAACATTCTCGCCAAGACCGGCGGCGGGGTGGTTTGGATCGCAGCACTGCTGGCGGCGATCCTCCCGCTCGAAAAGCTGGTGGCGCGGGATATTGCGCTCGGCTTCTTCGACCAGTTGAAGCTGCGCGGCATGGCGGAAGAGGCGATGATGGCCGTGCGCCTCCTGGCCCATTGGCTCAGTTTCGGCCCGCCGCTGGTGCTGGCGACCTTTCCCGCCGCCGCGCTGCTGAAGATCGAGGGCGAGACCTTCCAGATCCTGCTGCTGGGGCTTGTCGCAGGCACGCCGGGGCTGGCCGCGATCGGGCTGATGATTGCCGCTCTGACCGCGTCCTTGCGCGCGGGCGCCGCGCTTTCGGGCCTGCTGTTGATCCCCCTCGCCCTCCCCATCCTGATTTTCGGTGCCGGCGCGCTCGCCCGTCAGGATCAAGTGAGCCTCGGCTTCGTTGGAGCCATAAGCCTCGCGCTGGTGGCACTCGCCCCGTTTGCCGCCGGAGCCGCGATCCGGGCCGCAAGGGAGAATTAGTGAGAGCGCCTGAATCACACGTTCGCGCCAACACATTGATGGGCAATATCGCGCTGGGGCTGCTGGGCTTTACGCTGTTCGCCTTCGCGCTGAAGGCGGCGGCGCACCCTGAGGTGCAGGCGCGCTACACGCCGATTGTGGTGTTCCACGCGATGAGCATGGTCGCCTGGCTCGGCTTGCTCGCGGCCCAAGCCTTTGCCGCCGCCCGGTTCAAGCTGGCCGCCCACCGCGCCACGGGCCGCGCCTCGATTGCGCTGGTGGGCGCGATGCTGGTGAGCGGTTCGGTGATCTCGTGGCGGATCGGGCTGGAGCTTGGCCGGCCCGAGGTGACGGTGGCGAACCTCGCCG
This sequence comes from Erythrobacter sp. W302b, assembly GCF_046452395.1. Lineage (NCBI taxonomy): Bacteria > Pseudomonadati > Pseudomonadota > Alphaproteobacteria > Sphingomonadales > Erythrobacteraceae > Erythrobacter > Erythrobacter sp. W302b. Next base: position 1,994,151 of record NZ_JBKFDH010000001.1, read on the forward strand.
CCTTTGCGACTTTCATCCCGCTCTATTTCGCCGCGCTGCACTTCGCCCGCCGCCGCGACATCGCCGCGCACCGCCAGGCAATGCTGATCGCGACGCTGGCGCTGATGACCCCCGCCTATGCCCGCGTGGTACAGGTGCTGGGCCTGCCCGATCCGGTTGCGATTGCGGTGCAGGTGCCGATCACGGTCGCGGTGTCGGCGGGATACGACTGGGTGCTGCACGGCTGCGTGACGCGGCCGGTGCTGGCGATGCTGGCCTATTCGGTTGGGCTGGTGACGGTGATGAGCGCGGTGCTGGCGGTGTTGTTTTTGTAGGGAGAAGGTTGTCCTCTCACGCCTCCCCGGCATTGAGCTAGGTCCAAAGTTGTTTGGGAGAAGGAACAGCGGGGCCCCGGGTCAAGCCCGGGACGGGGGAGTCAGCTTTCTCGCTCAAACGTAAGGCGGGCAATCGCGCCCGGTCGGGCTCTTGGTGAAGATCTCGTTGCCCGTCTCGGTGATCGCGATCGAGTGTTCGAACTGCGCTGACAGGCTCTTGTCCCGCGTCACCGCCGTCCAGCCATCGCCCAGCACCTTGGCCCAGGGCTTGCCGAGGTTGATCATCGGCTCGATGGTGAAGAACATCCCCGGCTTCAACTCCGGCCCCGTGCCCGCCTTGGCGGCGTGGACCACTTCGGGGGCGTCGTGGAAGAGGCGGCCGAGGCCATGGCCGCAGAACTCGCGCACCACGCCGTAGCGGAACTTGTTGGCGTGCGCCTCAATCGCTGCGCCGATATCGCCCAGCCGCGCGCCGGGCTGGGCGGCGGCGATGCCGAGCATCAGGCATTCATAGGTCACTTCGACCAACTTGCGCGCCTTCAGCGAGGGCTCACCCGCATAGAACATCCGGCTGCTGTCGCCATGCCAGCCATCGACCAGCGGGGTGACATCGATGTTGAGAATGTCGCCATCCTTCAGCACCTTGTCGCCCGGAATACCGTGGCAGATCACATGGTTGATCGAGATACAGCTTGAATGCGCATAGCCGCGATAGCCAAGCGTGGCCGGGATCGCGCCCGCATCCAGCATCATGCCCCGGACTGCATCATCAATGCTGCCGGTGGTGACGCCCGGGCGCACCAGATCGGCGCAAGCGTCGAGGATTTCGGCGGCGAGCCGCCCGGCCTTGCGCATCGCGTCAAAGCCGTCCGGCCCATGCAGTTTGATGGTGCCATCGCGAAGGACGGTCTGATCGCCGTCGACAAGTTGATATTCGTGCATCGCGCCTACATAGCGACGGCCGCGTCAAAAAGCTACTTTCCCAGCGCAAAAGCCGCCTTGTATTCGGGCCTGACCGCCGCCAGCACCTCGGCGGTGACCGGGAAGGTCAGCTCATAGCTTCCCTCGGCATAGGACCCCGCGACATAGGGATCGGCGATCAGGCCGACGCGGTCAAAGTGGGTCTTGCTGGACGAACCGAGCAACACCGTCAGCTCCGCGATCTTCGGGCAGGGGAACGTCGCGCCGTCGGCAGGCTCCATGCCGAGCCGGGTGACGCGGTCGCGCTGGAGCGCCTTGCACCAGCGGGTGTAAAGCGCGTCCTGCAAGGCGGCCTCGGAGGCGAACAGGTCCTTGGGCGCGAGTCCCGCATTCGCGTCACGGTCCCACACCAGCCCGCCCGAGCCGCTGTTGCCGTGCGCCCCGCCGGTGTACGCGTAGAGGTTCCACGATAGCGACAGGAAGCGCGGAAGATCCGCAACCACGTCCCATGATTTCTGGAGATCGCGGTTGACGCAGGCAATGCAATCGCTGTCGCCGAATTCGCGCAGGGATTCCTGCCACTCCGCTTTCTGTTCGGCGAGCAGCTTGTCCCGTTCGGCAGTCAGGCGTTTGGCCAAGGCGGGGACGGCGGACACCTTGGCGGGCCAGCTGTAGCTGAACTCGCGCTTCGCCTCGCCCTCCTCGGCGTTGTCGGTGAAGTTGGTTGCGCCGGGAGCAGGCGCGGGCGGCGCGGCTGGGGACTCCGGCGCAGCAGGGGCCATGGCCTGATCGGTGCGCGCCCCGGCAGCCTTGTCCTCGGGCGCGGAACAGCCTGCCAGCATCACGGCGAGCATCAGGCTCGCCCCTTGCCCGATGGGATGCATTGCGGTGATCATCTGGCCTCGCTCTCCTGTCCGAATCTGCTGGTGACAATGATGTCGGGGCGATTATGGAACGGGAATGAGCGAACCCAAAGCACTGATCCGGCCCGACCGCGGCGAGGATGCGATTGCCATTCATCTGGTGAACAAGGACGGCTTCGAAGCCTTTGCCAAGGGCCTCACCGCAGGCCAGCGCGCCAGTCTTGCCGCGCAGAAATTCGAAGGCGGCGGGTATCAATATGCGATCATTCCCGACGGGGATTCGTGGTTCGTCGCCAGCGGCGTGGCGAACCCCGAAAGCCTTTCGAGCTGGTGCCTCGCCAAGCTTGCCGAGGAACTGCCGGAAGGCGTGTACCGACTGGCCGCCGGAGACCCGGGCCCGGCGATGTTCGGGTGGGTGACGGGCCAGTACCGCTTCTCCCGCTACAAGAGCGAGGACGCGTCGGGCGGCAAAGCGGGTCAGGGCCCGCGCGTGCTGCTGACCGGGCAGGTCGGGCAGATCGACGCCTATCTCGCCGAGGCGCAGGCCGAATGCATGTTGCGCGATCTCATCAATGCCCCGCCCGAGGACATGGGCCCCGCCGCGCTGGAGGCCGAATGCGAGAAGCTCGCCAAGGCGCACAAGGCGGAGCTGACCGTGGTGCGCGGCGACGCTCTTGAACAGGGCTATCCGATGGTCCACGCGGTGGGCCGGGCGGCCGCGCGCCACCATGCGCCGCGGCTAATGCACCTCGTCTGGGGCGATCCGGCGCATCCCGTGCTGGCCGTGGTCGGCAAGGGGGTGTGCTTCGATAGCGGCGGGCTCGACATCAAGCCGCCCGCGGGGATGCGGCTGATGAAGAAGGACATGGGCGGCGCGGCCCACGCCATCGCGCTCGCCGGGCTGATCATGGGCGCGCGGCTGAAAGTGCGGCTGCATCTGCTCATCCCCGCGGTCGAGAACGCCATCTCCGGCGGCGCCTTTCGCCCGGGCGATGTGCTCGCCAGCCGCAAGGGGCTGACGGTCGAGATCGACAACACCGATGCCGAGGGGCGGCTGATCCTCGGCGATGCGCTGACCCGCGCGAGCGAGGAGAACCCCGACCTGATCGTCGACTTCGCCACGCTGACAGGCGCGGCGCGGGTGGCGCTCGGCCCCGATCTGCCCGCGCTCTTCGCCCGCCGCGACGAGACCGCCGAGGCTTTCCTCGCCGCGGGCAAGGCGAACGACGATGCCGCATGGCGTCTGCCGCTGCACGAGGCCTACCGCGAATACCTCGCCTCGGATGTCGCCGACATGGCGAATTCCGCCGCCAATCCCTTCGCCGGGGCGAGCGTTGCAGGGCTGTTCCTCGACCGGTTTGTCGGTGAAGGCATCGACTGGGTGCATTTCGACACCTTCGCCTGGAGTCCCGCCCCCAAGCCCGGCCGCGCACGCGGTGGGCGGGGGCTGGGCCTGCGCGCATCGTGGCACGCGCTCCGCAGCCGTTACGCCTGACGAGATTGGGCCTGACCTTGCTCTCTGGACCGCTTGCCGCTAACGGGCCTGCCACGTCGCGCTTGGGGAGAGGCAGCGGCGGCACCAGTATCGGGAAGCCAGAAGCCAGATGAGCGGCGCGACGCGCAACCTAAGTGACTATGCCGTGCCGGCTGGCGTGCTGGGCCTGAAGGGCCCGGTCGAAAAGCCTGCGCCCGGCACGCTGCCGCTGCGTGGCGATCTGGCGCATATGGCGCTGGCAGGTACGCACCTCGCCGCGCATTACGTGATCCCGCATGTTCATGCTGTCGGCTCAGCCGGAGCCGGTCTCAGGCTGAACCCGCGCGGTGACGCCGAGCCATTTGCGCAACTCGCTCCCGGCACCCGGTTCGAACTGCTCGATGTCGCGGGCGAATGGGTCTGGGGCTGCCCGGGTCCGCACGGGCCGAGCGGCTGGTGCCGGGCGAGCGAACTCGCACCCGAGGAAGTCTGAGACGGTGGCGATCCGCCTGTTCATCGACGGTGCAGCAGGCACCACGGGCCTCGAAATCCGCGAGCGGTTGCAGGGGCGTGGGGAGTTTGATCCGATCGTTCTGGACGACGCCCAGCGCAAGGACGAGAGCGCCCGCCGCGATGCGCTCCATGCCGCGGACATCGCGATCCTATGCCTGCCCGACGAGGCGGCAAAGGATGCGGTACGACTGGCCGACGGGGCCGCAACGCGCATCATCGACGCTTCGAGCGCGCACCGCGTGGCCGAGCGGTGGACCTATGGCTTTGCAGAGCTGGTCGGGCACGACAAGATTGCCACTGCCCAATTCGTGAGCAATCCGGGGTGCTACCCCACGGGCTTTCTCGCGCTGGTGGCACCGCTGGTGCGAGCAGGGCTGCTCCCCGCCGACTGGCCCTACACGGTCAACGCGGTGAGCGGCTATTCTGGCGGCGGCAATGCGCTGATCGAGCGGTTCGAGAGCAATCCCGACATCGCCTTCCGTGCCTATGGCCTGCAACTTGGGCACAAGCACCTGGCCGAGATGCAGGCCTATGCCGGCCTGACCCATGCCCCCGTGTTCTCCCCGAGCGTCATCCCTGCGCACCGCGGCATGGTGGTCGATGTTCCGCTGCCGCTCGCCGCGCTGCCCGGTCGCCCCTCCCCTGCCGCGCTCCATGCCGCGCTGGAGGCGCATTACGCGGACAGCCCGTTTGTCACCCTCGCCCCCCTCGATCCCGTTCCCGGTGAGTTGCTGTTGCTGACATCCGCCGCGCCATGGGATGGCCTGACGCTGCACGTCTGCGGTTCGCCCGATGGCACGCAGGCCCGCCTGATCGCCTGCCTCGACAACCTCGGCAAGGGGGCGTCAGGCGCTGCGATCCAGAACCTCAACATCATGTGCGGCCTGCCCGAGACGACCGGCTTGCGTCTCTGACGCGGCGCGCTTTTGCTTAAAATTTAGGCAACCCCCGGTCAGATGCTGTGCACCATTGCGCACTGCACCATAATCTTGCTAACCGCAGCGCATTGGCGAAAGACATCCCTACCCTTGAGTCTTCAAGCGGCAAGGATCGTTCGCAGCCACCACCTTAGAGCTTGGCACGGTTCTTGTTAAGAATCTGTCAGCAAATCAGCCAAGCGCGGATGGGGACGACGTGAAAAAGATCGAAGCGATCATCAAACCCTTCAAACTCGACGAAGTGAAGGAGGCGCTGCATGAAATTGGCGTGTCCGGTATCACCGTCACCGAAGCCAAGGGATTCGGGCGCCAGAAAGGCCACACCGAACTCTATCGCGGCGCCGAATATGTCGTCGACTTCCTGCCCAAGGTGAAACTCGAAGTGGTCGTCGCCGACGATCAGTCCGAGCGGGTGGTCGAGGCAATTGCCGCCGCCGCGCAGACCGGGCGGATCGGTGACGGCAAGATTTTCGTCACCCCGATCGAAAGCGCCCTGCGCATCCGCACCGGCGAAACCAACGACGACGCGATCTGATTTTCCACCCTCTCCTGCCCAGCCAAACCGGCGGGCCGGCCTGATTTTATCTCGGAGGCACTACACAAATGTCGAAAGCAAAAGACGTCCTGAAGCTGATCAAGGACGAGGAAATCGAGTGGGTCGATCTGCGCTTCACGGACCCCAAGGGCAAGTGGCAGCACCTCACCATGGTCGCCAGCGTCATGGGCGAAGACGAGCTTGAGGACGGGTTGATGTTCGACGGTTCGTCGATCGCCGGCTGGAAGGCCATCAACGAATCCGACATGATCCTGAAGCCCGATCTCAGCGAGACCTGGATCGATCCCTTCAGCGCCACGCCGATGCTGATCATCAACTGCGACATCGTCGAACCTTCGACCGGCGACTGGTACAGCCGCGATCCGCGCACCACCGCCAAGCGCGCGGAAGCCTATCTCCAGTCGACCGGCATTGGTGACACCGTCTATGTCGGCCCCGAAGCCGAATTCTTCATGTTCGACGACGTGCGCTTTGAAGACGGCTATGCCGGTTCGGGCTTCGCGATCGACGACATCGAACTGCCGGGCAACACCAGCAAGGAGTACGAGAACGGCAACATGGGCCACCGCCCGCGTGCCAAGGGCGGTTACTTCCCGGTCGCGCCGGTCGACTCTGCGGTCGACATCCGCGCCGAGATGGTTTCGACCATGCTCGAAATGGGTCTGCCCTGCGACAAGCACCACCACGAAGTCGCCGCCGCCCAGCATGAGCTGGGCCTGACTTTCGGCAAGCTGGTGCAGACCGCTGACCGGATGCAGATCTACAAGTATGTCGTGCATCAGGTCGCCCATGCCTACGGCAAGACCGCGACCTTCATGCCCAAGCCGATCAAGGCCGACAATGGATCAGGGATGCACACCCACATCTCGATCTGGAAGGATGGCAAGCCGATGTTCGCCGGCAACGAATACGCCGGCCTGTCGGAAATGTGCCTCTACTTCATCGGCGGCGTGATCAAGCACGCCAAGGCCCTGAACGCCTTCACCAATCCGACCACCAACAGCTACAAGCGGCTGGTGCCGGGCTTCGAAGCGCCGGTGTTGCTGGCCTATTCGGCGCGCAACCGTTCGGCCTCGTGCCGCATCCCCTATGGTACGGGCGACAAGGCCAAGCGCGTGGAATTCCGCTTCCCCGACGCGATGGCCAACCCCTACCTGTGCTATTCGGCGCTGCTGATGGCCGGGCTCGACGGGATCGAGAACAAGATCCACCCGGGCGAGGCGATGGACAAGAACCTCTACGATCTGCCGCCGGCCGAACTCGCCGAAGTGCCGACCGTGTGCGGTTCGCTTCGTGAGGCGCTCGATGCACTGGCCGCCGATCACGAATTCCTGCTCAAGGGCGACGTGTTCACCAAGGACCAGATCGAAGCCTATGCCGAGCTGAAGTGGGAAGAGGTGATCCGCACCGAAACCACCCCCTGCCCGGTCGAATTCGACATGTATTACTCGATGTAATCTCCGGGCGCGGGGCGCCTGGCCCTGCGCCGGGACCTTGCGCCGCATATCATCAAGGCCGTCCGGGAAACCGGGCGGCCTTTTTGTATGGCATTATCGCCGCTTTTTTCGTGACGGCAGTGTTCGTCAGCGCTCAGGCGCTGCGCTGCGGAGGCTGAATGGCGGGGAGTGGCTGGGGAGCTGCCTTTCTCGTCATGCCAGCGAAAGCTGGGCTGACGGCGAGGGGGGGGGGGGGGTGAGTTCGCTCGCGCAACGGCCGCTTGTGCCAAGCGGCCCCATGCGCCAGCCCGGAGCCGAGAGAATGCGATACCGCGCTTCACTGGCCGTACCCGAAGCGCTAAGGCACCGGCGAGAAACGTAATCAGGGAACACAATGACCCATTCGATCCTGTTGGTGGCCGGTGGCCTTGTGCTGCTCGCGCTGGGCGGCGAATTGCTGGTGCGCGGCGCCGTGGGCATGGCGGCGCGGCTTGGCATTTCGCCGTTGCTGGCGGGGTTGACGATCGTCGGCTTCGGCACCTCGACCCCCGAACTGGCGACCAGCGTGCAGGCGGCACTGGCCGGATCGCCGGGCATCGCCATCGGCAATGTCGTGGGGTCGAACATCGCCAACATCCTGTTCATCCTTGGCGTGTCGGCGCTGATCCTGCCGCTCAACGTCAATCCGGCCGCCTTCCAGCGTGACGCGATCGCGCTGGGCGGATCGGCGCTGCTGTGCACCGGCGCGGTGATGCTTGGCGTGATCGGGCCGGTCGTCGGTCTGGCCTTGATCGCCTGCCTCGCCGGCTATGTCTGGTACGCCTACAAATCCGAAAGCGCCGCGCCCTGCCCTGAAGGCGCGCGCCACGAGGCCGAGGCGGAAGACCGCCCCGTCCCGCCCAATACCGGCCCGGTGATCCTTGGCGGCATGATCGTGGCGGGGCTTGCCGCCGCAATCTTTGGCGCAGGCCTGCTGGTCGACGGCGCGACCGTGCTGGCGAGCGCTGCCGGTGTTTCGGAGAGCGTGATCGGCCTCACCGTGGTCGCGGTCGGCACCAGCCTGCCCGAGCTGATCGCCTGCGTCATCGCGGTGCTGCGCAAGCACGAGGACGTGGCGCTCGGCAATATCGTCGGCTCCAACATCTACAATGTCCTCGGCATCCTCGGGATGACCGCCGTCATCAAGCCGATCGCCGTGCCGGCCGAGATCGCCAGCTTCGATATCTGGGTGATGCTCGGCGTGACGCTCCTGCTCCTCGCCCAATTGCGCAGTGGCTGGCGGCTCACGCGGATCGAGGGCGGCGTGCTGGTGGCGCTCTATGTCGGCTACACGCTGTTCCTTGCGACCCGCTAAGGCAGGGGTGCAAGGCCTACCCCCGATGAAAAGACAATTGTAATAATATCTTGCTGCGATAACCAAGGAGCGTTCGGCGGTTCGATCTGCTGCCTTGAGGAAACACCCGCTTGAGCGTTCCGCTGCCCCGCAACCGCCGATTGTTGACGGGCACGGCCTGTGCCGCGGTCGCGATGATGGCCGCCGCCCCTGCGCGGGCCGTGGTGCCGAACGAAGACAAGACCTCCGCCGATATCATCGACAATGCCGACGCATACCGCGGGGTCGGCATGTTTTACCGCGCTGACGGTTTCGTGTGCACGGGCTCGCTGATCAACCCGCGCGCCGTGCTGTTCGCGGCGCATTGCGTGAATGACATCCCCGAAGAGCAGTACAACCCCGACGGTGTCCCGGCCGCATGGTCGTTCAACGTCAACGCGCTCCCGGGCTTCCAGAACTGGCTCGCCAACAACTTCGCCAGCAATCCTGATCTGGCAGTGTTCAACGTCAACCGCATAGTCTGGAATCCGCGTTCGACCGAGGCCGCCTTTGGCCTCGGCTTCATCGAGGCCGACATCGCCCTCGCCAGCCTCGACACGCCGGCGGTCGGCATCCCGACCTGGGCGCTGCTGTTCAGCACCCTGCCCGCGCCAACGACCAGTGATCCGGTCCGCGGCACCGGCTATCACGTGAACATCGTCGGCTACGGCGCGACCGGCAACGCAGTGCAGGGCGCCGTGCTCGGCATCGACTGGCGCCGCCGCGCGGCCGAGAATATGCTGGGCGGGTTCTTCTCGCTCGATGATCGCGACAACGTCATCATCGGCCCCAATCCGCCGACCTTCCCGCAAAACCTCTACCAGATCGACTTCGATTCCCAGAATCGTGACGCCGCGCGCGACTTCAACATCTATCGTGACGATGCCCTTCCCAACGAAGGCATCACGGCGGGCGGAGATTCGGGCAGCCCGCTGATCCTCGATGCGGCCAACAACGCCCTTTCGAGCGAAGATCTGGTGATCGGAGTCCTGTCGGGCGGCTCGCGCTTCTTCGGCTCCAGCCAGCCGTTCAGCTCGCTCGGCACCACAAGCTTCTACCAGCCGCTGTCGCTCTACTGGCAATATATCACCGCGAATAACCCCTACCGCTATGTCGCCGCCAAGGCGGGCAACGGCAATTGGGAGGACGCCAACCACTGGGTCACGCAGCTCGACCCGATGGTCCGGGTGATCAATGCGCAGGGTCAGGTGGTGAATGGCCTGCCCACCACACCGGAGCGCGGCCGTGACGCAACCGGCGGCGAATTCGGCGTTATCTGCCCTGTGTTCGGCACTCCCGACGCCCAATGCACCAATCTCGCGGCCAACGAATCCGGTGCGGACCCGGGCACCCTGCCCGCCCCCACGCTGGCCAATGGCCTGCCGGGGGCGAGCGGCTTCGTGCCGAGGAATATCGACCCTGTCACCACTGCGACGGTACGGGTCGATCCGCGCTATTTCGACGTCACGCTCAGCCACGATGGGACCACCACGCTCAGCAGCGATGTCACCATCGACCGGCTGACGTTGCGCGGCAATGCCGAGTTGGCGATCAACGCGGCGGGCGATCTTACCGCGCTGATCGACATCAACCAGTTCGGCGGGCGGGTGAACGCCAATGGCGGCATCACCTCGGTCGGCGATTACACGCTGTTTGCCGGAATGCTCGAAGGCACCGGCACGCTCACCGCGCCGTTCCTGACCAATGTGACGGGCGTGCTCTCGCCCGGCACGACGGGCACGATCGGCACGCTGACGATTGACGGCAATCTGGTGCTGTCGTCGGGTGCGCAGTTCCATGTCGACCTTGGCAGCGGTGGCGTGTCAGACAGGCTCGCTGTCACCGGCATCGCCAATGTTGGCGGCGTGGTGAACACCAGCGCCCCGGTGATCGGGCGGGTCAACGGCTCTGACGAGCGCTATACCATCGTCACGGGCACCGGCGGCGTGACCGGCACCTTCACGCCCCGTTCGATCTCGGCGATCATCAGCCAGCGCTTCATCTATCAGCCCAATGCGGTGCTGATGGCATTCAGCGCGGCGAGCTACACCACGGTGATCGATGGCGATGATCCGGTTCAGGCCGCCTACGCGCAGCTGCTCGACCAGAACCGTTCGAACGCATCGCTGGAGCGCCTCTATGGCCTCGATTTCGCCGCAGTCGATACGATCCGCAGCACCTTCAAGGGCCTTGCGCCCGTCAACGAGCAGGCGGTGCGATCGCTTGCGGCCCAGTCGCTCAACCTGCTTCAGAACCTCAACGCCGCGCGGTTGCGGGAAGCGGACAAGGCGCGGGCGGGCGGAAGGGTCGCTGTCACGGGGCGTCCGCTCGCTCTGGCGCAGATGAGCCTCGCGCCGGTGGGCCAACCGCTCGGCGGCGCGCTGATGGCGATGCAGGACGGCGCTGTGACCACCAATTTGTCCGAGACCAACCTGCCGGAGAATGTCGGCATGTTCCTGTCTGGCGGCTATGTCTCCGCCAAGGCCGACAGCCTGCCCGGCGTCACTCCGAAGACCGACATCTCGGGCTATTTCATCGGGGGCGGAATCGAATTCTACCCGGGCGACAACACGATGGTGGGGCTGTCAGGCACCTACAACGCGCTCGAAGCCGAGGTTCCGCTCAGTCAGCGGGTGAAGAGTGAAACCTATGCGGCCTCGCTCTATCTGCGCCATGCTGTTGCGGGCGGCCCGGTCATCGACGCTCAGTTCAGCATGGGCAGCATGGACTTCGACACCCGCCGCGCCGTGCAGTTCCTCGGCACATCGCAGACACTCAAATCCTCCTCGGACGATCTGCTGGTCTCGGGCGCTGTGGGGATCTCCTATGACCTGAAAAGCCGCATCGGCACCGTCTCGCCGGGCATTGAGGGCCGGTTTGCCAGCGTCAATCTCGGCACTGTGCAGGAACGTGGCGGGACACTCGGCCTCGCCGCCGCACGCGAGACTTTCGAGAGCAAGCAGGCGCGTGCCGGCTTCGCTTACGAAAAGCTGGGCAAGGGCATCGCGGTCAACGCCAATGCCCAGCTGGTGTGGGAGTTCGCGGATGGCCCGCAGTTGCTCGGTGCGAACTTTGTCTCGGGCGTCGGACCGAATGCGACCTTCGTGCTCGACACGGCTGACCACACCTGGGGTGAAGTCGGGATCAGCGCGACCGTCGGCCATGGCCCGCTTCAATTCACAATCGGCGCTGACACCACCATCGGCCGCGACAATGCCGATGCGCAGGTGTTCCGCGGCACGGCGACCTATCGCTTCTGACCGGCGGGGGAGACCCTGAAACCGCGCGCGATCAGCGGATCGTCAGCATCCCGCGCCGGCCGATGGCAATGAAGCTCGCCACCAGCACCAGCACATAGAACAGGCTCAGCAGATCGAGCGGCGCAGGCCCGGCGATATAGCCGAGGTGCGCCAGCATCGCCCAGCCCCCCACCACCACGAAGACCAGCCAGTAACTCAGGGCCCCGCCTTCCAGATTGACCGCCAGCATCAGCTCGTCCGACGCGCGGTAGACCTGAATCGACAGCACGGTCCCGATGCCTAGTCCGGCGAGACCGGCCGCCAGCGCAATCCCCTGCGGCACCGGGCCACCAGGGGCTGCCAGCGCCAGCGCGGCGAGCGCCGCACCCCACAGCAGCATGGCCACGCCGGACAGGCCGAGCACCTTCTTCTGTTCGCGCAGCTCGTCGGCATCCTCGACATTGAGGAACTTCGCGCCGACCTGCGGAGTGGCGCTACCAAAGGCGACGCCGAACCCCATCACGATATAGAGCACGCCCACCAGCGCCGCGATCGTGGCCGAAAGGTCCAGCCCGCCGACCGCCGAACTGTCGATGAATTGCAACATCCCCGCGCTCGCGGCAAAGCCCGCGACCCCGCCGATCAGGGCCGGGATCAGCAGCTTGCGCACCCAGCGGGGGGTGGAGGACGTCGGGTTATCGGTCATCACGCTTCAGGCTCCCAGTGATCGATGAACAACTCCGGCACTTCCACTGCGAACAGCCGCGCCATGCGCAGCGCCAATGGCAGCGAGGGATCATATTTGTCGGTCTCGACCGCGTTGATCGTCTGCCGCGATACGCCAAGCCGACGGGCAAGCTCGCCCTGACTCCAGCCTTGCGCTTCGCGGTAATGTTTCAGACGATTTTCCACGTGGTTCCTGACCGGCGAGACATTGAGGGGCCTTGGCGGTTGCCTGCGCTCTGCTGCGACTCGCCTCAGCCCTGACAAGAGCTCTTTACAGACAAGAACTCTTGTCAGTCAAGAGCTCTTGTCACCCTGTGCGAGAATCCATTTTCCTACCCGCCGCAAGCGTGCCTAATTGCCCGGCCTCACCTGCAAGCGGAGGCCCTGCCATGACCGATCAACCGTCAACCTCGCTGCTGGCCCTGATGCGCAAGCTCGCTGCACTGCCGGCCGCAGCGGCGACACAGCAGGGCGTCAGTCAGGCGGGGATCGCGCTGATCAAGCGGTTCGAAGGCTGCGCCCGGCTGCGGTCTGACGGCTTGGTGGAGGCCTATCCCGATCCCGGCACCGGCGGCGCGCCGTGGACCATCGGCTGGGGCGCGACGGGGCGTGACAGCTTTGGCGGCGGGATGATCGGCCCCGGCACGTGCTGGACGCAGGCGCAATGTGACGCGCGGCTGGAGCAGGATCTCTCGCGCTTCGCCGCCGAGGTGTCCGCGGCGATTGGCACCGCCCCCACCACGCAGTCGCAGTTCGATGCACTGGTCAGCTTCCACTACAATACCGGCGCGATTACCCGCGCCACACTGACGCGGAAGCATATCGCTGGCGATCATCAGGGCGCCGCGCGCGAATTCGCCCGCTGGAACCGGGCGGGAGGCAGAGTGCTCAAAGGCCTTGTGCGTCGCCGTGCGGCGGAGGCCGAACGCTATTCTCAGTAATCGCGCGATACCTGCACAAGCACCGAATCGCGCCCGATGGTCGAGACGGTGCCCAGCAGCGCGAGCCAGCTGGTGATGCGGTACTCGATCTGAGTGGCGCTGTACCCGCGCCCGTCCGTCACCAGCTCGACGTAGATGTCGCGGGTGATGTTCTTGCCAATGGCAATGCCGGTGCCGCGCCCGATGAGGGGATCGGCGCTGATGATGCGCAGCTGATCGAGCCCGATGGAGCGTCGCAGGCTGCCGATCGGATCGAGCCCGCCGCCGCCGCCCTGCAGGGCCGCCAGTGCGGCTGCAAGCTGCACCGCGTCGGTCGCTGACAGCGACGTCACCGATCCGCCGAACAGCAGGCGCGCGAGGATTTCTTCCTCTGGCAGCGCGGGATCGCTGGAAAAGGCAATACTGGGCGACTGGGCATTGCCGGTGATCGCGATGTCGACATTGGTGCCGTTCTTGGCGGTCTCGGCCAACACGTCGAGCCGCGGGTTGATCGGCTCGCCCACGTCGAACAGGATCCGGCCGCGGGTAAGCTCGAAGCGGGTGCCGGCAAAGGTGTAGTCGCCGCGCACCAGCTTGGCGGTTCCGCCGATGCGCGGATCATCGACCGTGCCGCGCAGCGCGATGTCGATGCCCCATTCGCTTTCCAGCCCAAGCCCTTCGACCGCGACCCGATTGGGCGCGCTGGCGTTGACAAGGTAGCGCCATGACGCCTCGCGGCCCGAAACCTGCGCGCGGGTGCGGCCGTCCTCGTCATTGATCTCGCGCGTGGCGATGCGCGGCAGGGCGACATCCTCGGCCGCGATGCCCAGCGCCCAGCGGGCGCGGTTGATGTTGACGCGCCCGGCAATCGTTCCGCCCAGCCCGTTGGAGACGATCCGCAAGGGGCCGGTGATCGTCGCCTCAAGCCCGTTGGCATTGAGCAGACGCGCATCCTTCACCGACGCGCGCAGATCGAGCTGCGGCCCGCGCGCGGCGCTGATGCCCGCGAGATCGACCGTGCCGCTCCCGCTGATTGTCCCGCCGCCTGCCGTCGCGCCGGCAAAGCGCACTAGCTCCAGCCGCGATCCGGCAAAGCGCCCGCGCGCGGTGACATTGGTGACCCGCGTGCCGGTGAGCGCACTCTCAACGGTCAGGTCATCGCTGGCGAGCGTGCCGGTGATCCGCGGGTCGGCGAGCGTGCCGGTCGCCCGCGCGGCGAGGCGCAGCGGGCCGGAGAGATCGAAGGCCTCGATTGCGGCGAGGCGCCACAAGGTCTCCGCCGCGCCGTCAAACGCCAGCCGCGCGCCGAGCCGTCCGCGCATCAGCCGATCCGTCAGCGCGCCATCCTGTGCCAAGCCATCGATCCGCAGCGCAATGTCGCCGCGCCGCGCGTCACCCTCGAACAGCCGCGCGGCTGCCGTCATCCGTTCCGCCGACAAGTCGACCACGCCAAGCACGTTGATCGGCTTGGAGGACAAGACCAGCCCCGCCCGGCTGAAGCGGTCGATCCGCCCCCGCGCAGTGGCAGTCGGCGGGGCGCGGCCCTGCTGGCGGTAATCGATCACCCCGGTCAGACGTCCGCCCAGACCCAGATCGGCCCCCGCCAGATCGAGCAGCCGCAACGGCATCCGGGCGAGCTTGACCTGCAATTCGGTCGCACCTGCGCCGAAGGTGCCTTGGGCAATGGCAAAGCCGCCGCCGAAGCCGACCTGCGAGGGGGCAAGGCTCCACCCGCCGCCGTCCAGCGCGGTCAGCACCGCGCGGCGCGGCATGGTGATCTGGGCGTTGCCATATTGCCCCCGCGCGGCCGCCGCGATCTGGTTCGGCGCAACATTCGCGTCAAAGTTGAGCGCGAAACGGTCCGCCCGTCGTCCGGCAACCGTGCCCGTCACCTTCCCGCGCCCATTGGCAATCGCGGCCTTGGCGGTGAGGTTGGCAAGGCTCAACCCGCCATATTCCAGTCCGGCCGCAGAAATATCGGCGTCGACACTGGTGTTGCCATCATCATAGCGCCCCGTCGCGGCGATATCGGCGCGGGTGATGCTGATCGGGGTCTCTCCGCCGAACCGCGCATTGCGGGCAGCGAGATCGACAGCAAAGCCGATCGCATCGCCCGGCTGCGGGCGGAAGGCGACCGTGCCGTTCACGCCGCCGCCAGCGAGACGCAGATCGCCCGAAGGCCCCGCATCGGCCAGCACCACTTCGCCGGTGACGGTGGTGCGATAGACCTCCAACCGGTCAATCATCACGCGCGTCGGGGCGTTGGCGGGCAGGATCAATTGCAGCGCACCGTCAAACGGGCCGAGCAGCGATCCGCCCGCCACGTCGAGCCCGAAGCCCTGCTCGCTGGGAGCAAGGGCGATACGGACATCCTTCAGGCCTGCGGCGGGCAAGGGATCGGCCAGCACCAGCACCGCGCGCGGGCCGTCCGCTGCGATCTCGGCATCGAAGCTGAACGGACCATACTGCGCCTGCCGCCCGCTTCCAGCGAGCACGGTGCGGGTCACGCCGCCGCCGGTCACAACCCTGCTGTCAAGCCGCGCATTGAGGCGCGGTGCGGTGATCACCGTGTTGCGCAGCACGATCGGCTGGCCTGCACCCATGCCAAGCTCGCCCTTGAAGCGCACCTGCTCGCCGGCGAGGTTGACGATGGTGGCATTGCCGATCCGGCTCAGCACACCGGCCAGATTGGCGCGCAGGCTCCACGGGATGGAGGGACCAAACTTGGCGAGGATCTTGGCATTGGCGGTCACATCGCCCGCGCCCTCGATGGCGAGGCGGCTGGCCGCGACCGGCCCGGCGATGGCATAGGCCCCTGCGCCGATATCGCCGCGCAGGGCGAGTGTCGCCTCAAGCCCCGGGAAGACGATCTGGGTGCGGTCAATCGCGAGCTTCTGAGCAGCGGTGTCATAGGTCAGCATGCCATTGGCGCGGCCCTTCACAAGCCGGGGATCGGCAAAGGCATTGCCGGTCGTCACCCGCGCGGCCGTGAGCGCCAGGGGCAGGCTGAGCACTGTCCCGTCGAACCGCGCAGCGCCGTCCTGCGCAAGCCCGGTGGCGGTGACGCCCGAGGCGGTGAGTTTTGCCACGGCGATTTCGTGCTTGATCGCAAGGTCATCGAAGGCACCCACGAGATTCGCGGCCAGCTGTCCGCCTTCGATCCGCACGGTCTCACCCAACAGATCGGGATCGCGCAGGGCGAGCCACACCCGCGCGCCGTCGACCACCTTGTCGGCGAGGTTGACGACGCCCGCCGCCCGCAGATCGAGCGCGGGGGAAACGGCGGCCGCGCGGCCCTCGACCACACTGTTCTCAAGCTGGAAGCGGGCCGCCAGTGACAGGGTCTCGCCCAGCGCGCGGCCGGTAAACGTGCCGTCACCCAACCCCGCGCGCAATTGCCCGAGCACACCGTAGGTGCCTGCGTCATTGCTGATGCGGAAGGCGGCGAGCGGCGGTGCGCCTTCAGCGCTGCTGGGCCGCACCACGGCTGCGCCGCGCCAGCGTTTCCACGTGCCATCGCCGACAATCCGGCCCACATAGCCCGTCTCCAGCCCCGCGAGCCCGGCCAGCACCCCGCCTGCGGGTGCACGCGCGTCTCCGGCGAGTTCGAAGCGGTCGCCATCAGGCTCGGCATCGAGCAGCAGCGCGATCCGATCCTGCGCCCCCAGCCGCGCCTTGGCATCAATAAGCGCACGGCCTTGCCTGATATCGACCTGTGCGGTGAGATTGGCGCGCTCGTCCCGCGGGGTGGCGAGCCCTTTGGCGATCACCAGATCCTCGACCACGAGCTTGTCCACCCGGATATCGAAATCGGGCAGCAGCGGCGCATCGGGATCGCCGGGCAGCAGCTCAGGCAGCCGCGTCAGCCGGCCACGCTGTGCAGTGACTTCGCGGATATCGAGCCCGGTCCACAGCCAGTTCAGCGGCCGCCAGTCGAGCCGCACAACGGGTATCGTCAGAAAGGCGCCCTTGGGGTCGCTGACCGTGACGCTGCGCAGGACGGCCTGCGAGTAGATATCACCCTCGATCCGCCCGACCGTAAAGCGCAGGCCCGAGGCCGGAGCGACGGCTGCGATCTGATCGGCGATGAAGCGCTTGCCAATCGGGGTCGCCAGAAACAGCGCGGTGAGGAGGAACGGCGCGAGGATAATCGCCAGCGCCCAGCCGAGCCGCTTGCCCCAGCGCCGCGCGCGAGACGGGTGTGCGGGCGGCGCGATGTCGGGCGGGATGGCGGTATCGTCGGCCATCAGAACGCCTGGCCCAGACTGACATAGACCACCACCGGGCTATCGAACTCGGTCGGGTTGATCGGTGTCGCCACATCGACGCGGATCGGGCCGAAGGTGGTCTTGTAGCGCAGGCCGACGCCCGCACCGTAGCGAACAAAGCGGAAGTCGGGCGTGCTGCCCAGTCCCACGGTGCCCGCATCGAAGAACGGCACCACTTCCACCGCGCCATCGAACAGCGGCGTTTCAATCCGCGCTTCGAGCGAGAATTCGAGCAGCGACGCACCGCCGGTGGATTCGCCGCGATCATTGCGCGGGCCAACGCCCTGGAAGCCATAACCCCGCACCGAACCGCCGCCCCCGGCATAGAGCCGGCGGGACGGCGCGATATCGTCGAAGCCCGCGCCCACGATCGTCGCCGCCCGCACGCGGGTTGCGAGCACCGTCGATCCGATCGACTTGTAGTAACTCGCATCGGCTTGCGAGCGCAGATAGAACGTCTGGCTGCCTTCCGAGCGCGATGCTTCGGGCGCGAGGAACAGGGTGGCGCGGTAACCTTCGCTCGGATCGAGCAGATCGTCGCTGCCATCCAGCGTCACGCTGCCGAACAGCCCGCCGATGAGGAAGGTGCGGCGCGGCAGGGGGATGCCGGGCGCATCGCGCACCGTCCGGCTGCGTTCATCGGTGTAGAGCAGCTCGCCGCCGATTTGCCAGCTGAGCGGCTTCTGGAACAGGATGTTCGACACCTTCTCGAATGTCGCCCGGGTCCCGAAGCCACGCGAGTCCACCGCCTGCGTGGTGATGTCGCTGCCGAAGACATCAACGGTCAGCACCTGATCGCGCCCGCGGAAATTGTTGCGGCGGATGCCGACGCTCGCCAGCGCCTCACGGGTGCCGAGGATACCGCGCAGCCGCAGCGCGCCTTCGGGCGGGAACAGGTTGCGATGTTCCCACCGGCCTTCAACCTTGAAGCCATCCTCGGTCCCGTAGCCGATCGCGCCCGCGATGGTGCGCAAAGGCGCGCGTTCAAAGGCAACGTCGAGCGCGACCTCCCCCGGCTGCCCATCCTGCGGCGCGCGGGTTTCGCGCGGGGTGACGGTCACGCTGGAGACGAGGCCGGTCGCGATGATCGCGCGGCGCAGGTCGGTCTCAAGGCTTTGCTGGAACACGTCGCCTTCATCAAAGCGGGCGATGCGCGAAAGGTGTCGGCCGGACAGGAAGCCGGGGTCGGCGCTGACGACTTCGCCGAACACGAACTTTCCGCCCGGTTGAACCAGCAGCGACAGATCGCCTTCGGTCCGGGCGTGATCGATCAGCAATTCGGGCTCGTCCACTTCGGCGAAGGGATAGCCGCTTTCACCCAACGCAACGCGCAGTTCCAGCTCCCGCTCGATAATGCGGTCGGCATAGAGCGGGTCGCCCCGCTTGATCCCGAAGGCGGCGGTCAGGCGCGTGGCGTCAGGTTCAGGGAGGGCCGGCAGCGCGCCGAGATCAATCCGGCCGAAACTGTACCGCGGGCCGGGCAGAATATCGAAGCGGACGCTCGGCTCGCGTGCCGCATCTTCGGCGGCCCGTTCGGCTTCGTCGGAATTGTTGCCCGCGCGCCGACCACCCGAAAGCTGGCGCACCACCTCGCCATCGTAATAGCCATAGGTGCGCAGGATATCGCCGAGCAGCTCCTCGTCGGCACGGGCGCGCGCGGCGACCTGAGGGCGCGATTCCTCGCCATCGTCGTATTCGCGCAAGGTCGACAGATCCTTGAAGCGTTCGACGAACTCGTCCTTCTCAGGGAAGGCATCGGCGGCGGCCGGCAGCGCGAGCACCAGCGTGTTGCCGATCTTGGTTTCCGCCAGTTCCGGCAATTCGCCCAGCACCGGGGCGGCGATCGACGCCAGCGCCTCAAGCTCGGGATCGGGCGTGAGTGGTTGCGGCTCCTCCAGCGCGAATTCGGCGAAAATGCCATCGATCGCCGGTTGCAAGGCCGGGTCCGGCGGGGGCAGAAACTCCGCCAGCGCGTCATCTGACAGCGGACTGTCGGCGTCGGCCAGCGCGCTATCGGGCACCACCACGGGCGAGGGATCAGCCACCCCGGCGGCGGCCCAGGTATCGGGGTTGGTGACAGCGTCAGCCGGGATCAGATCGTCGAGCGATTGCGGCACAGGTTCGGGCTGGGGCTCAGGATCGAGGATCGAAAGCGGCGCCGGCGCAGGGGTGTCTTCCGCCTCACCTTCGAGAGGCTGCGCGGGCAGTGGACGCGGTTCGTCGTCCGGGGCAGCCTGCTGCGCGGCCGCCGGACAGGCGCTTAACGCCAGCGCTCCCTGACCCAATCCGGCAACAATGGCGAGACCGAGTTTGAGAAGCCGCTGGGCTTCAACTGGCCGAGAACTTGACAGGTTGGCCATCCTTGCCCCGAACGCCCGCGCCCATTGCGACGAGGCTTTCGTCCTGCGCCTGCCGCGGCGCTGTGGCCGCCGCGATCAGCCGGTGCTGCTCATCCGGCTCCATCAACAGCCAGCCCTCACGCGTCAGGCGCTCAAGGGGACGGTAGCGAACCTTGTATTGCATGCGCGGACTGCCTTCGACCCAATATCCGAGATACACGTAAGGCAATGCCTCAGCCGCGGCCCGGCGAATATGATCGAGGATAATAAAATTGCCCAGCCCTGCACGCCCCGGGTGATCGGGTTCGTAGAAGGAATAGATCATCGACAGCCCGTCGCCCTGCCGGTCGGTCAGGCAGGCACCCACCAGCCGTCCGGGCTTCCCGTTGGGCAAAGGCTCGCGATATTCGGTCACCACGGTCGAGACCGGCGTGTGTTCGATCATGTCGGCATAATCGAGCTCGTCCATCGCCGACATCCCGCCATCAGGGTGGCGTTGGCCGAGATAGCGGGCCAGCAGCTCGAACTGCTCGTCGGTCGCCCAAGGGCGGCATTCGGTGACGATAAGATCGCTATTGCGCTTCAGATCGCGCTTCTGCGTGGCCGAGGGCTGAAACTTGGTCGCCAGTACGCGCACCGAGACGCAGGCCTGACAGTCAAGGCAGGACGGACGGTAGGCGACCGTCTGGCTGCGCCGGAACCCGATCCGCCCGAGCGCTTCATTGAGCTGATCGGCGTGCGGCCCCTTGAGTTCGGTGAAGACCTTGCGCTCACTCCGGCCCGGAAGATAGGGACACGGCGCGGGGCTGGTCACAAAGAACCGGGGAAAGCGGATCGGTGCCGTCACGTGTGGGGCCAGTCCTTCTTGCGCTGAATCGCGAGGTCGAAATCGTTAAGAAAATCTTATGCCCGCACCCGTGCTCCGGTAAAAGTCCTTTAACCATGAAAATATCGCGAATTGTGCAAGCACGCGCAAAACCCGCCGCAAAACGGCGCACAGTCAGGCGCATAGCGGGACGATCTCGCGCCCCGCGCCGCGCTTCTGGCCCGGATTTTCAGCCCAGTTCGACGAGCTGGACGGTGTAGCCCTTGGCGCGCAGGCCTTCGACCAGCCGTTCGACCTGCTCGGCATCGCGCGCTTCGCATTCGATATCGGTGATCAGGCCCTTGGCGGGCAGCGTCGTGAAAATGCGCTGGTGGTAGATTTCGATGATGTTGACGTTGTGCTCGTCAAACAGGCGCATCACCTTGAACAGCGCGCCGGGGCGATCCTGCAAGGTGATCCGCAGCCGCGCCAGCCGCCCTTGCCGCGCCAGATCGCGCAGCAACACATTGGCGAGCAGGCGGGTGTCGATATTGCCGCCGCACAGCGCCAACCCGATGCTCTTGCCCTTGAAGCGCTTGGGGCTGCCGAGCACCGCCGCGAGGCCCGCAGCGCCCGCGCCTTCAACCACGGTCTTTTCGATCTGGAGCAGCAGCGCCACCGCCTTTTCAAGCGCGGGTTCATCGACCAGCAGGATGTCGTCGACCTTTTCGGCGATCACCTTCGCCGTGAAATCGCCCGGCACCTTGACCGCGATACCTTCGGCCAGCGTGTCCCCGCCGCACGGCAGGTTCGCGCCCTTGATCCGGTCGAACATGCTGGGGAACAGCGCCGCCTGCACGCCCACCACCTCGATATCGGGGTTGAGTGCCTTGGCGACCGTCGCCATCCCCGAAATCAGCCCGCCCCCGCCAATCGGGGTGACGATGCAATCGAGATCGGGTTTCACGTCCAGCATTTCGAGCGCGACCGTGCCCGCACCGGCGGCCACGTCGGGATCATCGAACGGGTGGACGAAGGTCAGGCCAAGCTCGCCCTCCAGCTTGCGCGCATAGGCATAGGCTTCATCGAAGGTCTCGCCTTCGAGCAGCACCTTGCCGCCAACGCTTTCGGTCTGCATCACCTTCACTGTCGGTGTGGGCTTCGGCATGACGATGGTGACGGGCACGCCCAGCCGGGTGCCGTGATAGCTGAGACCCTGCGAGTGGTTGCCCGCCGAGGCCGCAATCACCCCGCGCGACCGCTGTTCTTCGGTCAGCAGCAGCAGCGCGTTGAGCGCTCCGCGCTCCTTGTAGGCGGCGGTGAACTGAAGGTTCTCGAACTTCAGCCAGATGTCCGCGCCGGTAATCTCCGACAGCGTGATCGAGCGCATCATCGGCGTTTCGACCACCGCGCCGCGAATGCGGGCCGCAGCGGCGCGCACGTGATCGAGGGTCAGGTCGGCCGGCGAAGCGGCGGCACCCTTGGGGCTGGCAGAGGCTGTTTGTGTCGACATAGCGACCGGGCGATTAGAGGCTTGCAGCCGCAAGGGCAATCGGGCCTGCGCGGATTTCGTATGCGCCGCAGTCCGGCAAGCCCCGTTGGCAAGCGGGCGGCAAAGCGATAGGCACCGCCGCCTTACGTGTTTTCCCGAAAGTTCAAGGACCGCCATGCTCCGCACCCTTTCCACCGCGCTTGCCGCCGTATCCGCCCTCGCGCTGGCCGCGCCCGCCTGGGCGGATACGCTGGTCGACAATGTCGACGGGGTGACGATCGACGAAGCGGGCAAGGTCAAGCGCTTCAATGGCCTCGTGTTCGACGAGGATGGCAAGATCACCCAGGTCCTGACCCGCAGCGACAAGCGCCCGCAGGTGGATTACCGCCTGGATGGCGAAGGGCGGGTGATGATCCCCGGCATGATCGACGCGCATGTCCACGTGATGGATATCGGCTTTGCCGCGCTCACGCTGGACCTGTCGGACACGACCTCGCTCGAAGACGCGCTGGCCAAGATCAAGGCCTTTGCCGAAGCCAATCCCGGTCGTCCCTGGATCATCGGGCGCGGGTGGAATCAGGAGAAGTGGGGTTTGGGCCGCTTCCCCACGGCGGCGGAACTCGACGCGGTGGTCTCGGACCGCCCGGTGTGGCTCGAACGCGCGGATAATCACGCCAACTGGGGCAACTCCCTCGCCATCAAAACGGCAGGCGTGACCGCCAAGACCCCGGACCCGCAAGGCGGCAAGATCATTCGCGATGCCAAGGGCGCTCCGGCGGGCGTGTTTGTCGATTATGCGGTGCAGCTGGTCGGCAAGGTCGTCCCCCCGCCCCGCCCCGAAGACCGCGATCTCGCCTTTGCCAAGGCGCAAGAGGTGCTGCTGGGCTACGGTGTGACGGCGGTTGCCGACATGGGCACCAAGATGCCCGACTGGACGACCTATCGCCGCGCGGGCGATGCGGGCCGCTTGCAGATCCGCATCATGTCCTATGCCGATTCGTTCGAGACGCTGGAGACCGTCGCCGGGCCGGAGCCGACCGTGTGGCTCTATGACGACAAGCTGCGCATGGGCGGGATCAAGCTCTATCTCGACGGCGCGCTGGGATCGCGGGGGGCGAGCCTGAAGGCACCCTATCACGACGATCCGGGCGCCAAGGGCCTGCCGCTGCTGACGCCTGCGCAGCTGCGCAACCTGATGAGCCGCGCGGCGATGGACAATTTCCAGACCGCCGTTCACGCGATCGGCGATGCCGCCAATGCCGAGGTGCTCGCCGCGGTCGAAGAGCTGTCGGAGAGCTACACGGGCGATCGGCGCTGGCGGATCGAACACGCGCAGATCATCGACCCGGCTGATATCGCGCGGTTGGGCAAGCACGGGGTGATCGCCTCGATGCAGCCGCTCCACCAGACCTCCGACCGGCTGATGGCCGAAGCGCGGCTGGGACCGGACCGGCTGGATGGCGCCTATCCGTGGCGCTCTGTGATCAGCGTCGGCGGCAGACTCGCCTTCGGGTCGGACGCGCCGGTAGAGCCCGCCGATCCCTTCGCGGGGATGGCCGCCGCGATCAGCCGCACCGATGCCAAGGGCGAGCCCTTCGGCGGGTGGTTCCCGCAAGAGACTGTGACGCGCGAACAGGCTCTGGCTGGCTACACCTCCGGCGCGGCCTTTGCCGGATTTGCTGAAGGCCGCTTCGGACGCCTCCTGCCCGGAGAGCGGGCGGATTTCCTGCTGGTCGACCGCGACCCGCTCTTCGCCTCGCCCGAGGCGTTGCGGGAAACCAAGGTGCTTCAGGTGTGGATCGGCGGTGTGAAGGTGCGGGGGGATTAGTGTCGCGCAGTCCCTCCCCGTCCCGCACGGGATGGGGAGGTGGCAGACGCCGCAGGCGGCTGACGGAGGGGTGTAGCGACACACTCGTCCCCCTCCACCACCCGCTCCGCGGGCGGTTCCCCTCCCCATCCCTTCGGGACGGGGAGGCACAGGAAATTCACTCCGCCGCCGCCTGCTGCGCTGCCAGTTCCGCCTCCCGCGCGGCCTTGTCTGCCGCCACGGCTTTCTCCTGAAAGCGCATCAGCAGCAGCGAGGCTTCGAACAGCAGCCACAGCGGGATTGCCAGAATGATCTGCGAGCCCGGATCCGGCGGCGTCACGATGGCGGCGATGATGAAAATCCCGACGATCACATAACGCCGCGCGGCCACCATCTGATCGCGACTGATGATCCCGGCGCGGTGCAGCAGCAACAGCAGCACCGGCAGCAGGAACGTCAACCCGAAGGCAAGGATGAACTGCATCACGAGGTTGAGATAGTCACCCGCGCTCGGCAACGCCTGCACATCCAGCCCCCCTGCCGTCCCCCCGAAGCCGAGGAAGAAGGTGAAGGCGGTCGGCATCACCACGAAATAGGCGAGCGAAGCGCCCGCTGCGAACAGCACCGGGGTTGCGAACAGAAACGGCAGAAACGCCTTCTTCTCGCGCGCATAAAGGCCGGGCGCGACGAAGGCCCAGAGCTGGTTGGCGATGATCGGGAAACTGACCATGAAGCCCGCGAACAGCGCGACCTTCAGCTCGACAAAGAAGACTTCCGGCAGCTTGGTGAAGATCAGCTGCCCCTCACCTGCCGGGAAGGCCTGCTTCAGCGGCCAGACCAGAATGCCGAGAATCTCGTCCGCGAAATAGAGGCAGACAGCAAACCCCACCGCCAGCGCCAGCAGCGCGCGGATCACACGGGTGCGTAGCTCGATCAGGTGATCAAGCAGCGGCGCGCGGGTTTCGTCGAGATCCTCAACCTTAAACATCGGCGCTCCCCTTTGCCGCAGGTTCAGGCGTAGGCATCTGCGCCAACGGCTGTGCGGTCGTTTCTGGGGTCGGGTCAGCGGCGGGCGCATCGGTCGGGGCGGTCTCGGCCGGCGCCTTTTCGAGCGACGGCGCTGTGACCGGCGGCGCCTCCACCGGCGGGGGGCCGGTCATCACCGGTGCGCCAGCTTCGGCTTCAGTCAGCGCAGCGGAACGGCGCATGATCTCCTCATTCTGCGCCTTCCACTTCTTTTCCATTTCCTCCAGTTCGGCCTCGCGCACCATGGTGTCGATGCCGGAGCGGAAATGGGCGGAGATCCGGCGCATCTTGCCAATCCAGCGGCCCGCCGTGCGCATGGCAAGCGGCAGGTCTTTCGGCCCGATCACCACGACCGCGACGATCACAATGACCAGCAGTTCTCCAACGCCGATATCGAACATGTCAGATGCGGCCCTGCCGCCTCCTCAGGAGGGAGAAATCAGGCGCCGGTGGTGTCGGTCTTGTCGGCTGGAGCGGCAGTCGGCGCTTCGGTCGGAGCAGGCGCTGCGGCAGGCGGCTCGATCCGAACCGCCTTGGCGGCGGTGTCCTCGGTCTCGTTGAGGCCCTTCTTGAAGCTGGAAATGCCCTTGCCGAAATCGCCCATCATCTCGGCGATGCGGCCGCGTCCGAACAGGATCAACACGATCAGCAGGACAATGACCCAGTGCCAAATCGACGAAAAACCCATGGTCTCAACTCCTGAACTGCGGCGGGGGTACGTGGGTGCCGCATGGCCGGATCGCTGTCCGGCGTTCGCTAGAGGCTCATTTAGGGCAAGCCTTTGGCAAATGCGAGTCAGTCCGCGAGATTCTCGTCGTCTGCCCCATCGCTTTCGTCGGCCTCGTCAGGATCGAAGCGCATGGCGGCCTCCATCGCCTCGTCCACCGGATCGAGCAACCCGGCCGCGCGCAACTCGTCGATCCCCGGCAGATCGCGGCGGCTGGCGAGGCCGAAGTGGTCGAGAAACTCGGGCGTGGTGGCATAGATCACCGGGCGGCCCGGTACTTCGCGGCGACCGGCAAGCTTGATCCAGCCCGCCTCCATCAGCACGTCCAGGGTGCCCGCACTGGTCTGCACGCCGCGGATCGATTCGATTTCCGCGCGGCTGACAGGCTCGTGATAGGCGATGATCGCCAGCACCTCGGTCGCCGCGCGGCTGAGGCGGCGGACCTGCTCCTTCTCGCGGCGGAGCAGGTGGGCAAGATCGGGCGCGGTCTCGAAATGCCAGCGCTTGCCGCGCTCGACCAGATGCACGCCGCGCAGGCGGTAACGCACTTCGAGCATTGCCAGCGCGTCCTGCACATCTCCCGGCGCTATGCCGCCAAGATGAGCGGCCAGCGCATCGACCGTCAGCGGCTCCTCCGACGCGAACAGCGTGGCTTCCACGGCGCGTTCGAGAGTGCCCGGCTCGTCGCTCATGCGGCGACGGCCCCTTCTTTCAGACGGCGAATGCGCAGGGGGGTGAAGGCGCCGTCCTGTGCAATCTCGGCCCGGCCCCGCTTGGCCAATTCCAGCGCCGCGACGAAGCTGGATGCCAGCGCCGAACGCTTCAGTTCCGGCGAAGCGTGGGGCGGCAGGAAGTCCCTGATTTCCATCCATTCCAGCGTCACGCCCAGCATCGCCGAGACCCGCTCCAGCGCGGAATCCAGCGTCATCACCGGACGATTGACGACGTGATAGATGCGCGGCGCCGTGCGCGCCTTGACCTGCCCATAGGCCTGGATCAGCGAGAAGATATCGCTGCGCCACACGGTCTTGCGGTCGGTGCGCAGGCCTTCAGGCGCCCCGCGCAGAAACACATCGCGCCCGATCCGATCCCGCCCCATCAACCGCGCCGCCGCCTCCCGCATCGCGCCAAGGCGTTGCAGCCGCAGTTGCAGGCGCAGGGCGAGTTCTTCAGGTGACGGGTCTTCCTGCTCGGCCTTGGGCAGCAGCATCGCGGATTTGAGGTAGGCGAGCCATGCCGCCATCACGAGGTAATCGGCGGCCAGCTCCAGCTTCATCGCCCCGGCGCGCTCTATATAGGTCAGGTATTGGTCGACCAGCGCAAGGATCGAAATCTGCCGCAGATCAACCTTCTGCCTCCGCGCCAGATCAAGCAGCAGGTCGAGCGGGCCTTCCCAGCCGTCCAGCTCCAGATAGAGCGCGTCCGTGTCCGCCCGGCCGGCGTCGGACGGGAACATGAAGGGTTCGTCAGCGCTCATGCGGGAGTGCCGGCGAGCGCCAGCAAGGCGTCGCGTTTCGCCAGCAATTCAGCCGCTTCAGGCGCAATGCTCGCCGCGATGCGAGTGTCCGCCAGCGCGCGGTCGAGCCGCGCGGCGATGGCATCGGACATGGCGGGAAGTACCTCGCAGATGCCCTGCATGTCGTCCATTTTCGCCCAGCAATTGAGCACGATATCGCACCCCGCCGCGTGAGCACGCGCAGCGCGTTCAGGGATGCTGCCGCCCAATGCCTCCATGTCAATATCGTCGGTCAGCAGCAGGCCATCAAACCCGATCGACCCGCGGATCACATCGCGGATCACGGTTTGGGAGAGAGTCGCCGGGTTCTCGGCGTCCCACGCGGTGAAGACGAGATGTCCGGTCATGCCGATAAGCGCATGATTCAGTGTGCGAAACGGGATGAGGTCGTCTTCCAATTCCTCAACCGACGCCGTCACGGTCGGGAGGGCCTTGTGCGTGTCGACATCGGTGCGGCCGTGGCCGGGCATATGCTTGATGCACCCGGTCACGCCGCCCGCCGCCAGCCCTTCGAGCACCGCCCTGCCCAGCGCCGCGACTTGCATCGGATCCGCCCCGAAGGCGCGGTCGCCGATCACATCGTGGGCACCCGGCACCCGCAGGTCGAGCGGGGGGTGGTAGTCGACTGTGATGCCCATGGCGGACAGTTCCAGCCCCATCGCCGTAGCATTGGCGCGCGCCGCTTCGATCGCGCTGGCGGGCGAGATTTCGTACAATTTCTCAAAGGCTTGACCCGATGGATAGCCCGCCCACAGCGGTGGCCTGAGCCGCGCCACCCGGCCGCCTTCCTGATCGATCGAGACCAGCAGGCGCTCCCGCCCATGGATGCTGCGCAGTTCGTCCGTCAGCGCGCGCAGCTGCTCGGGATCGACACAATTGCGTCCGAACAGGATATAGCCCGCCGGGTCCGCCTCGCGGAAAAAGGCGCGTTCGTCCGCTGTCAGGTGCGGGCCGCTGAGGCCGAATATTGCCGGAATCATAGCGGGCGCAAAATCGCAGGCTGGCGGGGGTCTAGCAAGGGCAAGAGGGGGTCAAGAACGGGGAAAAACCGCACATTGCACGCGCAAGGACTGCAATAACCCGCCTATGACCCTGCAACGGCCCCGCCACCGGCATGGGCGTTCACTTGACCTGGCAATCGACCCCGTCAGCCTTCAGCGCCGCGCACAACCGATCCGCCTCGGCGCGGCTGCCCGCCACAGCCTGCAAGCGATAGACCGTGCCGATATCGACCTTGCCTTCGACGATCCGGTACTTGACCCCGGTCAAGGCATCGGTGCGGCGCGTGACGTCGCCCCAACCCTGTTCGGCGCGGGCGCGGGTGCCGTAAGCGGCAAGCTGCACGCCGACGCCGGGGATGTCGCCCGCGGTCGGAACCTTCATGGGGACGGTCGAGACGCTCGGCTTGGGCACAGCGCTCGGTGTCGGAGCGGGACCATCGGCCACCACTGCCGGACGCGAGCCGCCCTCGCCCACCACGGGCGCGACATTGCCGGTACCGGCGAATTCCTTGCCGCCCGGATCATCGGGGCGCTGCTTGACCGGGCCTTCGGGCGCAGGGATCACGCTGCCATCGGCAACCACATCACCGCCCGCGGCCCGGTTCGAGATGAACCACACCCCGCCAACCACCGCGCCGAGCAACACCACCAGCGCCGCGGCGAACAGCATGATCTGCCCCGGATCCAGCCCACCGGCGTCGCTCTCATCCTCATCGGATTCGAGCCACGGCAAGCTGTCGGTGCTGGCAAGATCCAGTTCGCCGCCCTCGTCGTTCAGTTCTTCGTACTCAGCCTCGATCATGGTGATCTTTCGCTTCCCCCCCGGAAGAGCCAAAAACTTCCGGTCACATACTCTCGACAGCCTCGACGCCTAACACGGCGAGCCCGCCCTTGATCACTTGCCCGATTGCGCTGCCGAGGAAAAGCCTCGCCGCGGTCAGCTCTGGATCCTGTTCCACGATGAAGCGCTTTTCCGGCCGGTCGTTACCCAGATTCCAGTAGGAATGGAGATCAGCCGCCAGATCATAGAGATAAAACGCGATCCGGTGCGGTTCGCGGGCGCGGGCTGCGGCCTCGATCTCGCGCGGGAACTGCGCCGCCCGGGCGATCAGCGCCATTTCTTCAGCGCCAAGCCGCGCGATATCTGCGTCAGACGGTGATAGCCCGGCGTCAGCTGCCTTGCGTAACGTCGAACGGATCCGGGCATGGGCATATTGCACATAGAACACCGGATTGTCCTTCGAGGCTTCGACCACCTTGTCGAAATCGAAATCCATCTGTGCGTCGGGCTTGCGGGTGAGCATGGTGAAGCGCACCACGTCCTTGCCGACCATGTCGACCACGTCCGCCAGCGTGACGAAATTGCCCGCGCGCTTCGACATCTTGAACGGCTGGCCGCCCTTCATCAGCTGCACCATCTGGACGAGCTTGACCTCGAACGGCTTGGGCGCAGCGCCATCGGCGCTGGTCAACGCGGCGACCGCGGCCTTGATCCGCTTCACCGTCCCGGCGTGATCCGCGCCCCAGATGTCGACCAGTGCGTCGGCAGTCTGCGCCTTCTGGAAATGGTAGGCCAAGTCCGCGCCGAAATAGGTCCACGCGCCGTTCGACTTCTTGATCGGGCGATCCTGATCGTCGCCGAACTTGGTCGAACGGAACAGCGGCAGCTGCACCGGCTCCCAATCCTCGGGCGGGGCCTTGCCCTTGGGGGCTTCGAGCACGCCATCATAGACAAGGTCATGTTCGCGCAGCCACGCCTCGGCGGCATCGACCTTGCCCGAAGCCTGCAACTCGGCTTCGGACGAGAACAGGTCGTGCTGGATGCCGAGCGTCGCCAAATCGGCGCGGATCATGTCCATCATCGCCGCCACCGCGCGGGTGCGGAACAGGATCAGCCACTCGCCCTCGGGCGCGGCGGCGTATGTGTCGCCGAACTCGGCGGCGAGCTGCTGGCCGACCGGCACGAGATAGTCACCCGGATAGAGCCCTTCGGGGATGGCAATCTCTTCCCCCAGTGCCTCGCGATACCGCATATGCACCGAGCGGGCGAGCACATCGACCTGCGCACCGGCATCGTTGACGTAATATTCCTTGATGACCTTGTGGCCCGCAAACTCCAGCAAGCCCGCGAGCGCATCGCCCACCACCGCGCCGCGGCAATGGCCCATGTGCATCGGGCCGGTGGGGTTGGCCGAGACATATTCGACATTGACCTTGCGGCCCTCGCCCATGGTGGAGCGGCCGTAATCATCGCCAAGCGCAACGATCGCCTGCAATTCATCGAGCCACGCTTGCGGTGCGAGCCGCAGGTTGATGAAGCCCGGCCCGGCGATGTCGGCGCTGGTGATGGAGGGACACGCGGTGAGCTTGGCCGTGATCGCCTCGGCCAAGGCGCGCGGGTTCATGCCCGCGCCTTTGGCGAGCACCATCGCGGCGTTGGTCGCCAGATCGCCATGCGACGCATCGCGCGGCGGTTCGAGCGTGACGTTGGCGAAGCTGGTGCCCGCCGGCAGCACACCTTCGGCGACCAGATCGGTCAGCACGGTTTCGATCAGCGCGGCGTGGGCGGCGTAGAGGGTCTTGGGTTGGGTCATGGTTGTCTCGTGCGATGTGCGCGGAATATCGCGCGTGCAAGATAGGAAGCGGGGTCCCGGGTCAAGCCCGGGACGGGGATGTGTGACGAGGCAAACGGTCACGAAGTGACCGCAAGGCCGACCGGCCGCCCGCAGCGACGCGGCCTTCAGGCCGCATGAGCGAGGATTTCGCACGCCGGAGGGCGTGCGGAAAACGTCAGCGCGTCACATTATACGCCAGCTGCGCCTCGGTCAGCTGGAAGCCGACGAGCATTTCGAAGCGCGTGCGAGCGATGGCGGCCTTCACTTCGGGATCAGCCAAGGGATCGAGCGCCGCTTCGGTGTCGCCGGCGCGGCGTCGTCGGGTGATCTTTTCGCGAATATCCTCAGGCAGCGCGGCGTCGGCGCGGTTGATGTAGCTTCCGGCCTTGCCGCTCGCGCTGGCGCGTTCCTGCCCATCGGCGAAGGCGAGAGTCACGGTGCCGACCCGCTTGGTCACCACCGCGCTGCCGCCGCGCAGGACGGTGACGAAATAGGGCAGTTCGACCGTGCGCGCGCCGCGGGTGTCGCTGCGGCGCGCGTTCACGGTGAAGGTCGCCTCGGAATAGACCTGTTCGCCGGTGTCGTTGCAGGTGGCGCGCAGATTGGTCATCGCCGCGCTGACATCGAGGCTGGCCGTGGTCGTGTCCGCCGGGTTGCGGAAGGTGGTGACGTCGCCGGTGTAGTCGGGGATGCCGACCGACGGGCACAGGGTCAGCACACTGGCGATACCGACGCCCTGATCGATCACCAGCTCGCCCTCGTTCGAACAGGCCGCGAGCGTCGCCACGGCGGAAAGGGCAAAAAAGGCGCGTGCGCGAAGCATCATCAAAGCCGTCCTCGAATTTACGATCCCGTGCGCCCTAGCGAGGACGTGATGAAAGCGCTAGAGGGAGCGACATGAACGCGCCCTTTCAAGCATCCGATGCCGCCACCGCAGATACCGCTGCCGAGCGCCCGCCCCTCAACCTGCTGATCGCTGCACCGCGCGGGTTCTGCGCCGGGGTCGACCGGGCGATCGAGATCGTCGAAAAGGCGCTCGAACGCTATGGCTCGCCGGTCTATGTCCGGCACGAAATCGTCCACAACAAGTATGTCGTGGAGCAATTGAAGGCCAAGGGCGCGATCTTCGTCAAGGAGCTGGACGAGGTGCCCGACGATGCGCCGGTGGTGTTCAGTGCCCACGGTGTGCCCAAGGCCGTCCCGGCCGAGGCGCGGCGCCGCCAGCTGCTCTATGTCGATGCCACCTGCCCGCTGGTGAGCAAGATCCACCGTCAGGCCGAACGCCAGATCGAAAAGGGTCGGCACATCATCTTCATCGGCCATGAAGGCCACCCCGAAGTGATCGGCACGATGGGGCAGGTCGAACCGGGTCAGATGACGCTGGTCGAGACGATCGAGGATGTCGACAAGCTGCCCTTCGATGCGGACGAGGAATTGTCCTACCTCACGCAGACCACCCTGTCGGTCGACGACACGCGCGAAGTGATTCAAGCGCTCGAATGGCGCTATCCCAACATCTCCGGCCCGCGCGCCGAAGACATCTGCTATGCCACCTCCAACCGCCAGGCTGCCGTGAAGGAACTGGCGCATGATTGCGATCTGGTGCTGGTGATCGGCGCGCCCAATTCATCCAATTCGCTGCGACTGGTCGAAGTGTCGGAGCGGCTGGGCACCCCCGCCAAGCTGATCCAGCGTGCGGCGGAAATCGACTTTGCGTGGCTGGAGGGCGTCGAAACCCTCGGCCTTACCGCAGGGGCCTCCGCGCCCGAAGTGCTGGTGCGCGAGGTGGTCTCCGCACTGGCGGAGCGCCGCACGATCCACGAGAAGGAAATCACCGCCACGGTCGAGAAGATGGTGTTCAAGCTGCCGCGCCAGCTGACCGAATAGTTGTCCGGCGGAGGGGGGCATGGCGGTTTATACCCATCTCGGGGCGGAGGATCTCGCCCGGCTGATCGCGCAATATGACGTGGGCGAGCTGGTTTCGGCCAAGGGCATTGCCGAGGGCGTGTCCAATTCCAACTGGCTGGTGGAGACCACGGGGCGCGATGGGTCCGGCGCACGCTTCATCCTGACGCTCTATGAACGGCGGATCGATTATGCCGATCTGCCCTATTTCCTCGACCTGCTCGATCACCTGGCGGCAAAGGGCTGCCCGGTGCCGCGCACCATGCACGACCGCGATGGCGCGTCGTTCCGCATGGTCGAAGGCAAGGCGGCGGCGCTGATCGAATTTCTCCCCGGCGTCTCCCCCACCCGCCCCACACCGACACAGGCGCGTGCCGTGGGCGAGGTGCTGGCGCGGCTGCATCTGGCGGCGGAGGATTTCCCCCGCACCCGCGCCAATGCGATGGACTTTGCCGCGACCGCCGCAATTCTGGAGACGTGCGGACCAGAGCGGCTGGCGACCATCGATCCCGCCCTGCCCGCGATGCTGGATCATGCCCGCACCGCCGCCGCGCTCGATCTGTCGGCGCTCCCGCAGTCGCAGACCCATACGGACCTGTTCCCCGACAATGTGCTGATGCTGGGCGACCGGGTGACGGGCCTGATTGATTTCTACTTCGCCTGCACGGGGCCGATGGTGCTCGACCTGGCAGTGACCCACGCGGCATGGTGCTTCGACGGGGCCAATGCCTATCGCCCAGATTGCGGCGCGGCACTGGTGCAAGGCTATCAGAGCGTCCGCCCGCTCGAAACCGCGGAACGCGCGCGCTTTGCCGATGTCGCCAAAGGCGCGTGTCTGCGGTTCGTCGCCAGCCGCGCCGAAGACTGGCTCGACACCCCGGACGACGCGCTCGTCACCCGCAAGGATCCGATGCAATTCGCGCGCCGCTGGCAGTTCTACGACCAGGCGGGCGACGGCCTGCTTGCGTGATCGCCCCGAGCCGCCATAGGGGAGTGGCATGAAACATGTCCAAATCTTCACCGACGGTGCCTGCAAGGGCAATCCCGGCCCGGGCGGCTGGGGCGTGCTGCTGCGGATGGGCCCGCACGAAAAGGAGCTGTCGGGCGGAGAGCCGGACACGACCAACAACCGCATGGAAATGACGGCCGCGATCAAAGGGCTGAATGCCCTGATCGAGCCGTGCAAGGTCGATCTCTATTCCGACAGCAAATATGTGCTCGACGGGATGAACAAGTGGATCCACGGCTGGCAGCGCAATGGCTGGGTCAATGCCAGCAAGAAACCGGTACGCAATGCCGATCTGTGGCACGATCTGATCGAAGCCGCCCGCCCGCACCAGATCACCTGGCACTGGGTCAAGGGCCACAACGGCCACCCGGAAAATGACCGGGTCGATGCGCTGGCGAGTGCCGAGGCGGAAAAGGCGCGGGCGGCAACCTAGCGCCCGGCCTCGTCCTTGCGAGCGGAGCGAAGCAATCCATCAATCAGGCGCGCGCCATGCGGGCCGTTCAAGCCATGGATTGCTTCGTCGCCTTCGGCTCCTCGCAAGGACGAGCGACGAAAATCAGCTGTTGTCTTCAACCGGGGCGCCGGGGCCGTTCTTCTTGATCGAGTCGATCGCGTTCTGCGCGCTCGCCTTGCTCGAATAGCCCTGAGTCGAGAACATCACTTCCGAGTTGTACTTGAACCGCACCCGGAACTCGCCCGCGTTATCCTTGTAGATCTCAAACGTGTGCGCCATCGGTTTTCCCTCCCATGTGGTTAATCAAGATCAGGGAAATGCCAGAAGGCCGTCGGCTTGGCTAGACGCTTAACGCTTCGGCCTGCGCGGCCAAACGCGCGGGAGCATACATGGCCGGATTGATGGCCGCGGTCATGGCATCGGCACCATGCCCCAGCAGCAATTGCGCCCCCAGCCGCGCGGCGGCAGGCGCGGTCTGGATGCCGAAGCCTCCTTGGCCTGCGAACCAGAAGAAACCCTCGGCATCGGCATCGAAGCCGTAGACCGGCAGGCGATCCGGCGCAAAGCTCCTGAGGCCCGCCCAGCGCCGCTCGACCGCTTCGATCCGCCAGTCCGTGACTTGCTGGAAGCGGTCGATGGCGATGGCGACATCGAGCTCCTCGGGCGCGGCGTCACAGGGTTCGCTGGGGATTTCGTCATGCGGGCTGAGCCACAGGCGTCCGGCGTCGGGCTTGAAATAGAAGCCACCATTGATGTCGAGCACCAGTGGCAGATCGGCAGGGGCTAGCGGTGCCACGCGCAGGACCGCGACGGTGCGGCGGAACGGCGCGATACCGATGGGGCGAACGCTGGCGAGGCGCGCGATGGTGTCCGCCCACGCTCCGGCCGCATTGACGATGGTGGCCGCACGCCACGTCTCCCCGCGCTCCGCCGTAATGGTCCAAGCCCCACTTGTACGCACAAGGCCACGGACCTGTGCCCGGCAGACGATCTCCACGCCCAGCCGGCGGCAGGTGCCGAGATAATGCTGGTGCAGCCCCGCCACGTCGATATCCGCGCAGGCGGGTTGGTGCAGCGCTTCGGTCCAGTCTGGGCGGATATGCGGCACCTTGTCCGCCAGCTCTGCCGGGTTGAGGCGTTCGATGGTGACGCCGGTTCCTGCGAAGGTCGCGACATGGTCATCCATCTTCGCCCGGTCCTCCCCCCGCCCGACATAGAGCGCGCCGCGCGGGGTCAGGAAACCGTGCTCGCCGAGATAGGTGCCCGAGGCCAGCGTAAGCGGCACCACGCCGGGGCCGCCATAGCATTCCTCCCAGAACGCGGCCGAGCGCCCCGTGGCGTGATACCCCGGCGCATCCTCCGCTTCGAGCAGCAGCACGCGGGCATGGGGTGCAAGTTCCGCCGCCAGGCTCGCGCCCGCCATGCCGGCCCCGATGATGGCGATATCGTAGATCATGCCCGCGGCGCCGTCCGGTCGAGGAAGTCGGCAATTCTCGCCATGATCGGGTCCCGCACCGCATCTTCCTCGCGCAGCACTTCGTGATGAGCCTCGGCGCCCAAGGCCATCAACTCGCCCTTGGGCAGCCGCTTGGCCGCCTTGAGGTTGGCGGCGTGGCTGACCAGCTTGTCGGACGCGGTCGAGATAATCAGCACCGGCACGTCCACCGCTTCCAGCGCGCCGGGAGCGTCCAGCACCCGCCAGGAGGCATAGGCCCGCTCAACCCAGCGCCAGCTGGCCGGCCCCATGACCAGCTGCGGGCGGTGGTCACGCCACCATTGCTCATCGGCATAGCGCACCGGATCATGGGTGAGCAGATGCGAGCGCGCGGCGGGAAGCTCGCCCGGCTTTTCGCTCCATTTCCACGCCTGCCGCAGCGGGTCGCCGATCCGGCACATGGTCTGCGCCACCCGGTGGAGCATCGCCAGCGGCAGCGGCGGGCCGTTCATGCCGGTCATCGGCGCGCTCAGCACCACGGCGTCCGGCTTGACCCGTCCAGCCACCAGCGCGCGCAGCACGATATGGCCGCCCATCGAATGGGCCGCCAGCACATGCGGCCCCGGGGTTTCGGTGACCCAGCGCTCCCACAGGTGGGCCAGATCATCGACCCAGATGCCGAAATCCTCGATGTGGCCTGTGACCGCATCCCTGCCGAGCCGCCCCGATGCCGCCTGCCCGCGCCAGTCTGACGCGGTCACGCGCCACCCTGCGCGGTGCCATTCGTCCAGCGTCTCGAGGTATTTTTCGTAGAAGTCGCCGCGCCCGGGAAGAAACAGGATAGAGCCGCGCGGCACAGCACCGCCCGGCCAGTCGATCCGGCGCACGGCATGACCATCTGCGGCGGCCCACATGCTTTCCTGCGCGTAGGGCGGGATCGCCCGGCGATCAATCATGGCCGCGCTCCCATATGCTCCGGTCGGATGCCGTTTGTCGTGGTTACTATTTGGTAAGTCATAACCTGTAGCAGTGTCCCATTGAAGGACGGCCCGCGCATCTCGCGAGGGTTCGCGTCGGGGGCACGAAGTCGATGAATTCCATTTCCTACGGTCTGCTGATCGCCTTGGCAATTGCGCTGGTCTTTGCCGCGTTTACGGACATGAGGCGCCGCCAGATCGACAACTGGCTGAATGCCGCGATCGCGCTCGGCGCGCCGGTATTCTGGTGGGCGAGCGGATTGTCGCTATGGCCCGATGTCGCGATCCAGCTTGGCGTGGCGCTTGTCGCCTTTGCCGTCTTTGCCGGGATGTTCGCGCTCCGCATGATGGGTGGCGGCGATGTGAAGCTGCTGACCGCGCTGGCGCTGTGGATCACGCCCTATCACTTCATGGAACTGCTGCTGGTGATGGCACTGGCAGGCGGCGCGCTGACGATCGTGATGGTCGGCTGGCACACCATCCGCCGCGAGCGCGACAAGCTCAAGATTCCCTACGGCGTGGCGATCGCTTTTGGCGGGCTGTGGGTGCTGGCGGTCAACTACCTGCCGGGCGGCGCAATGGCAGCTCAGGCGGCGTGAACCCGATTTTAACCAGTCAAGACTTACGTATCGCAACCATACCCGCCCGCTAACCAAACCAAGGGCATTTACGAGGGGGCTATTTGAGCCATGGATAGGAAGAAACTGGTTCTGCTGCTCGGAGCGCTGATCATCGCGATCGGGACGGCGATTGCTGCACGCAGCATGTTCACCGGAGGCTCTGCCCCCGCTGCCGAAGCCGCTGTGCCCACCGGGCCGCGCGTGCTGGTTGCCAAGCGGGCGCTGACGGCAGGCACCATCATCACCGCCGACGCTCTGGGCTTCCAGCCCTGGCCCAAGGAACTGGTGCAGGATGCTTACTTCATCGACGGCGAAGCCGAAATGAACAAGCTGCTGGGCACCGTGGTCCGCTATCCGATCACCGCCGGTGAGCCGGTCACCCAGGGCTCGCTCGTCGCGCCGGGCGATCGCGGCTTCCTCGCTGCGGCGCTCGGGCCGGGCATGCGCGCTGTCACCGTTCCGGTGTCGGCGACGACCGGGGTGGCAGGCTTCGTCTTCGCTGGCGACCGGGTTGACCTCGTGCTGACCCAGGAAGTTTCGGGGGACTGCGACAATTGCACGCTGCGCACGGCAGAAACGGTGCTGCGCAACCTGCGGGTGTTGGCGACCGACCAGACGGTTGAAAAGACCACCGACGAAAACGGCAAGACCGTGGTGAGCGAATTCCGCACCGTTACCATCGAAGTGACGCCGAAGATCGCGGAAAAGGTCGCGGTCGCCCAGACCATCGGCACGATCAGCCTGGTGCTGCGCTCGCTTGCGGACAGCCCGGCCGAACTTGAGCGTGCTGTCGCCTCTGGCGATGTCCAGCTGCCGGCCAATGCCACGCCGGAAATGGAAGAAAAGATGCTCAAGGCCGCGATGGGTCGTCCGATCGACAAGGGCACCACCTATGTCACCGGCGGCGATGTCTCGCGCTTCCAGCGTTCGACTGTGCCGCCCAAGGGCCAGTCGCAAGGCCAGCAGCAGGCGGCTCCTGCGGCTGCTCCTGCCCCGGCCCGTTCGGGTGGCTCGGATGGCAACGCCGCACCGGTCTATCGCGGTCCCAGCGTCCGCGTGACCCGCGGCAAGGAAACCGAAGAAACCGCGGTAAGCGCCAAGGCCAATGGCACCGCGATCCTCTCCAGTCAGTCGAGCGGTGTGCGCCGCGCCGGGCAAAGACTGCCCGCCGCCGGTGCGACCGTGATCAACTGAGAGGCATCAGGACCATGTTGAAGACCATGACCCATCGCTTGCCTGCTTTCCAGGCAACCCGTGGCAAACCCGAAGGGGGGCAAACCATGACACGCAATTTCAAGATCAAGCTGCTGGTGGCTGCTATTGCCGCAGTGCCGATGGCAGCGATGCCGGCGGCCACTGCCACCGCGCAGCAGGTTGTCAGCCCGGCGCAGGAAATCGTCCTGTCGATCGGCAAGGGCGAGCTGGTGACGGTGCCGGGCAACATGGCCGATGTGTTCGTCGCCAATGATGCCGTCGCCGATGTTCAGGTGAAGTCGCAGCGTCAGCTCTACGTCTTCGGCAAGGCCGGCGGTGAAACCACGATCTACGCCAGCAACGAACGCGGTGATGTGATCTTCTCGGCCAACATCCGGGTCGGATCGAACATCGGCAGCATCGACCAGATGCTCGCGATGGCGATGCCCGATGCCAAGGTCAGCGTGTCGACCATGGGCGCCAACACCGTGCTGCTGACCGGAACTGTGGGTGCACCGGAAGATGCGGCCGAGGCCGAACGCCTCGTCACCGCCTTCCTCGGCGAAGAGGCCAACGTCATCAGCCGTCTGAAGACCGCGACCCCGCTGCAGGTCAACCTGCACGTCAAATTCGCTGAAGTCAGCCGCAGCCTCGTCCGCGAAATCGGCGGCAACCTGCAGATGGCCGACGCCACCAGCGGCTTCCGCTTCGGCGTGGGCAACGGCCGGTCGATCGGTGGTGAAGAATTCAGCTACGGCGGCCCGCTCGGTGTCGGCAATGGCGCAGCGCAAACCGCGATCACCCTGCCCGACGGCACGGAAATCGTCGGCCCGTCGGTCGACACGCAGGGCGGCACATCAATTGCCGGCCTCGGCAAGCTGTTCGGGCTCAACATGCTCGGCGCGCTCGATCTGACCGAGCGTCTGGGTCTGGTGACCACCATCACCGAACCGAACCTGACTGCACTTTCGGGCGAAACCGCCACCTTCCTTGCGGGCGGTGAATTCCCGATCCCGATCGCTCAGGGCCTTGGCCAGGTGACGGTGCAGTTCCGCCAGTTCGGCGTGAGCCTCGCCTACACTCCGACCGTGCTGTCGAACGGCCGCATCTCGATGCGCGTGCGTCCCGAAGTGTCGGAACTCTCGACCCAAGGCGCGATCACGCTCAACGGCTTCCAGGTTCCCGCGATCACCACCCGCCGGACTGAAACCACGGTTGAACTGGGTTCAGGCCAGAGCTTCATGATCGCCGGCCTGATGAGCGCCAACTCGCAGAATCAGCTCGAAAAGGCGCCGGGTCTGGGCGACGTGCCGATCCTCGGCAACCTGTTCCGCAGCCGTCAGTTCCGCAAGGGCGAGACCGAATTGGTGATCATCGTCACCCCCTATCTGGTCAAGCCGGTCAACGCCGCGGACATCAAGCTGCCGACTGATGGCTTCCGTTCCGCCAACGAGCTGCAGCAGTTCCTCGGGTTTCAGGACAACGCAGGCGTCTCGGGCGAACAGCGCCCCGGCCCGGTTGCCGGTGGCCAGGATGCCCCGCAGCCCAAGGTGAGCGCAGCCGACCCGTCGGCGATCGTCCCGACGCAGCCGGAAAAGCCGCGCCGCGCCGACAAGAAGAACCGCCGTGAGGAACGCGAAGCCAGCTCCGCGACCCCGGGCTTCAGCCTCTAACGTGAGAAAGGTGACCACGATGCCGATTGCACGACCCACCAAGCGCCCCCAATATCATGTGGCCAATCTCGCGTTTGCGCTGACGCTGGGCCTCGGCCTTGCCGGCTGCGGCGGGATGCCCACCAACACCACCCTCTACAGCACCAAGGTGCCGGTGGTGGAACGCACCAACATGACGCTCGACGTCACCACCACCACGTCTGGCCTGCCGATCTCGGAACAGCAGCGCCTCAATGGCTGGTTCGAGACGATGGACCTGCGCTACGGGGATCGCATCGCGATCGAGAACCCGAGCCAGAACCCGGCTGTCACCAATGCGATCCGCGATCTGGCGGCGCGCTTTGGTCTGATGCTCAGCGAAACCGCGCCGGTTACCGCAGGCTTTGTGCAGCCGGGTCAGGCCCGCGTGGTCATCACCCGCACCAGCGCCACCGTGCCGGGCTGCCCGGACTGGTCGGCCAAGTCGGACATGAACTATTCCAGCGGTCTCAGCCCGAACTACGGCTGCGCGATCAACAGCAACCTCGCCGCCATGGTCGCCGATCCGCAGGATCTGCTCGAAGGCAAGAAGAATGACGGCGAAACCGTGATCGCCACCTCGAACAAGGCGATCTCGACCTATCGTGAAATGGAACCGACCGGCAAGTCGGGTCTGAAGGACGCAGGCACCGCTGCCGGCGGCGGAGGAGGTAACTAAGCCATGAATGCTCCCTGGAAATCGGGCCTGCCCGGCAATCGTGATCCCTTCGCGGCCTATATCTGCGATGACAGCGCGCTCGATGTGCTGCGTCCGGTGGTCATCGAACTCGGCTGGCAGCCGGAAAAGTGCAACAAGGGCGGCCTGCGCAACGCGGTGCAATCGCTCTCGGTCAGCGCCAGCCCGGCGATCCTCGTGGTCGACCTGTCGGAAAGCGGTGACCCGCTCAACGACATCAACGCGCTCGCCGAAGTCTGCGAGCCGGGCACGGTGGTGATCGCCATTGGCCAGGTCAACGACGTGCGACTTTACCGTGACCTGCTGTCGAGCGGGATCCACGATTACCTGCTCAAGCCCTTGTCGGCGCAGCAGGTGCATGATGCGCTCAATCAGGCGCTGGCTGTGTTCATGTCGCCCAAGGCGGGCGACGCCGATGCAGCCAAGCGCCACATCTCGACCGCCGTGGTCGGCACGCGCGGCGGTGTGGGTGCCTCGACGCTGGCGACGTCGCTGGCATGGCTGTTCGCCGAACAGCACAAGGCAGCGACCGCCCTGCTCGACCTCGATGTCCACTTCGGCACCGGCGCGCTGGCGCTGGATCTGGAGCCGGGCCGGGGCCTGACCGACGCGATCGAAAACCCGAGCCGCATCGACCCGCTGTTCATCGAGCGCGCGATGGTGCGCGCCGGTGACAACCTGTCGATCCTGTCCGCCGAAGCGCCGATCAATCAGCCGCTGATGACCGATGGTTCGGCCTTCGTGCAGCTGGAGGATGAATTCCGTCAGGCGTTCGAAATGACGGTGATCGACCTGCCCCGCAACATGCTCATCAATTTCCCGCAGCTTCTGGCTGACGTGAATCTGGTGGTGCTGACCTGCGAGCTGACGCTGGCTTCGGCGCGCGACACGATCCGCATTCTCTCGTGGCTCAAATCCAACGCGAGCCATGCGCATCCGATGATTGTCGCCAACAAGGTGCAGACCGCTCTCGCCGAGATCAGCAAGGCCGATTTCGAGGCTTCGATCGAACGCAAGGTCGATTTTGTTGTGCCTTACGATATCAAGGCGGCCTCGAACGCGGCCAAGCTGGGTCAGGTGTTCGTCGACGCCAACCGTTCCAGCAAGGCGACCGCCGCGATCCGGCAAATCGCCGAGCGCGTGATGGGCGTGAGCACCGAAGACACCCTCGCGACGGGCGGAGAAAAGAAGTCGCTGCTCGGCAACTTCGATTTCAAGGCCATGCTCGCCAAGAAGCCCAAGGTCGACCTCACCAAGGCCGACTGACCGAAATCTGCGCACACGGCGCGGGGCGCGCAGGTGCCCCGCCGCCGGCGCAGTGACACAGGATTTGCGCCGCCGCAGCCCGGCGGAACCAGGCAGGAAGCTTAGACATGGCCATTATCCAAACCCTGCTCATCACGCTGGTGATCTTCTCCGTGCTGGTCATGGGCTATGCGGTGATCGCCGGTTCGGGCGCGGCCAAATCCCAGAAGCGCCGGATGGAGGCGCTGCGCTACCGCCACTCGGAAAGCGTCGATGCCAAGGTTGATGCGCAGTTCAAGCGCGCTGTCGCTGCCCGCAAGCCCAAGACCTACAAGGTCGCAGGATCGGGCTCGCGCAGCGAAGCGCTGGCCATGCGCCTGAGCCGCACGGGCAAGGACTGGACCGTATCGCAATATGTCTACGGGTCGCTCGGCCTGGCGCTCGGGATCGCGGTGGTGATGTTCGTGCTCAGCCGCGCGCCGATGCTCTCGCTGGGGATGGGACTGCTGATTGGTGCGGGCCTGCCGCACATGTTGGTGGGCTACCTCATCAACAAGC
The DNA here is from genome assembly GCF_046452395.1 of Erythrobacter sp. W302b. NCBI lineage: Bacteria > Pseudomonadati > Pseudomonadota > Alphaproteobacteria > Sphingomonadales > Erythrobacteraceae > Erythrobacter > Erythrobacter sp. W302b. Next base: position 2,036,804 of record NZ_JBKFDH010000001.1, read on the forward strand.
GCACCAACGCCTTCATCACCAAATTCCCGGACGGGATCGAACTCCTGGTGCGCGGCCTGCGCTCAGGTCTGCCGGTGGCCGAAACGCTCAGCATCGTCTCGACCGAAGTTCCGGGTCCGGTCGGCTATGAGTTCAAGACCGTGATCGACCGCATGAGGGTCGGCAAGACCATGGAGGACGCGCTCCAGGATACCGCTGACAAGCTGGGCATCGCGGAATTCAACTTCTTCACCATCACGCTGGCGATCCAGCGCGAGACGGGGGGCAACCTGGCCGAAACCCTGTCGAACCTCGCCAACGTGCTGCGTCAGCGCGCGCAGATGAAGCTCAAGATCCGGGCGATGAGCTCGGAATCCAAGGCCTCGGCCTATATCGTCGGCTCGTTGCCGTTCCTCGTGTTCGGCGCGATCTTCACGATCAATCCGAGCTACATGGGCACCTTCTTCACCGATGAGCGCCTGATTGTCACCGGCCTCGGCGCCGGCGTGTGGATGGGCGTGGGCGTTTTGATGATGGCCAAAATGGTCAATTTCGAAATCTGATGGCGGGGGGCAAAATATCATGATCAACCAACCCACCGGCCCGACCCTGCTTGGCTTCGACGTCATCCTCGTCGGCACGCTGCTGGCTGGCCTGGCTGCCTTTGCCGTGATGCTGGCGATCTATGCGGCGCTCACGATCCGTGACCCGATGGCCAAGCGCGTCAAGGCGCTGGAGGCGCGGCGCGAACAGTTGAAGGCAGGGATCGTCACCTCGTCGTCGAAGAAGCGCACCAGTCTTGTGCGCCGCACCGATACGACCGACAAGATGAAGGACAGCCTCGGCCGTCTGAATGTGCTGCAGGAAAGCCAGATCCAGGCGATCCAGCAGAAGATGGCCCATGCCGGTTATCGCAACAAGGAATGGGCGGTGCTGATCATCGTCGCGCGCGCCGTTCTGCCGCTGGTGATCGGTCTGGTGATGGGCCTGCTGATCTACTGGGTCGACTTCTGGCCCGACTGGGGCCCGATGAAGCGCCTCGCCGTGTTCGGCGGCAGCGTGCTCCTGTCCTACAAAGGGCCGGAAATCTTCCTCAAGAACAAGGCAACCAAGCGCACCAAGGAAATCCAGAAGGGCCTGCCTGATGCGCTCGACCTGCTGGTGATCTGCGCCGAGGCCGGTCTGACCGTGGACGCCGCCTTCAACCGCGTCGCCAAGGAACTGGGCCGCGCCTATCCCGAGCTGGGCGACGAATTCGCCCTGACCGCGATCGAATTGAGCTTCCTCAACGAGCGCAAGATGGCGTTCAACAACTTCGCCTACCGCGTCAATCTGGAAGCGGTGAAGGGCGTGGTGACGACCATGATCCAGACCGAACGCTACGGCACCCCGCTCGCGTCCGCGCTGCGCGTGCTGTCGGCCGAGTTCCGCAACGAGCGCATGATGCGCGCCGAAGAAAAGGCGGCGCGACTGCCCGCGATCATGACCGTACCGCTGATCGTGTTCATTCTGCCGACATTGTTTGTGGTTATTCTCGGTCCGGCAGCCTGCTCGATCTCGGACAACCTGATCAAGTAACACCAAGACAAACGAGCCAACCCCGAAGGGTCGGAGTGGGATTATCCCTGCTCCGGCCCTTCACCCTTGGAGCGCGCAAGCCGCATGGCGCGGGCGCGCAGGCCCGCAAGCAGGCGGCGCAGCGCCTCCTCCTCGCCGGGCGCGAGATCGGCCAGCAGCTCACGCTCGGTCGCGCGGGCGAGCGGCATCACTTCGGCATGGATCGCCCGCCCCTCGCCCGTCAGCGCCAGAAGGTGCGAGCGGCCATCCTCGGGATTGGGCACCCGCGCGATCAGCCCGCGCTCTTCCAGCACCTTAACCGCCCGGTTGACCGCGACCTTGTCCATCACGGTTGCCGCGGTCAGGGCACGCTGGGTCATCTGCCCCGCATCGCCCAGCACGGCCATCACCCGCCATTCCGGGATCTTCAGTCCGAAGCGCTTGCGATACCGTTCGGCAATCAGGCCGCTGACCGCGTTGGACGCGACCGAAAGCTGGTACGGCAGGAATCCGGCCAGATCGCCAGTCCCCTCGCCAGCCGCATCATTCATAAGGGCGCGCATCCCACCACGGGTAGAAGTCGGGCATGTCGGCGCTGACCTTGCCGGGATAGCTGGGTGCGCGCTTTTCAAGGAAGCTGGCGATCCCCTCCTTGGCGTCCCCGCCGCGGCTGAGGCGATAGATCGCGCGGCTATCGATCTTGTGCGCCTCCATCGGGTGATCAGCCGCCGCCAGCCGCCACATCATCGCCCGCGTCATGGCGACAGAGATCGCCGAGGTGTTGTCCGCAATTTCGCGGGCGAGCGCATGGGCGGCGGGCAGCAGATCGGCAGGTGCGTGGAGGGATCGCACCAGCCCGCCCGCCCTCGCTTCTTCGGCATCGAAGATGCGGCCGGTGTAGCACCACTCGAGCGCCTGCTGGATGCCGACGATGCGCGGCAAGAACCAGCTCGACGCGGCTTCGGGCACGATCCCCCGCCGGGCAAAGACAAAGCCGTAACGCGCCGTGCTGCTCGCGAGGCGGATATCCATGGCGAGCTGCATCGTCGCCCCCACGCCCACCGCAACGCCGTTACAGGCGGAAATCAACGGCTTCTTGGATTCGAACAGCCTGAGCGTCAGCAATCCCCCGCCATCACGCACGCGGGCATCGGACAGGTCATCGACTTGCGTCGGATCGGAAAACACCTGCCCCCCGCCTTCAGGCGTGAGGTCAGCGCCCGCACAAAACGCCCGTTCGCCGCTACCGGTAAAGATCACCGCCCGCACCGCATCATCCGCGTCGATATCGTCCATCGCCGCGATAATCTCCTCACCCATGATGCGGGTGTAGGCGTTCATCTTTTCCGGACGGTTGAGCGTGATGGTGGCGATGCCGTCCGCCTTGTCGACGATGATCTGGGTGTATTCGGTCATGGGGAATCCCTCTCCTTTGACGCCTGTGATGCCATGCTGCGGGCAAAAGAAAACCCCCGCAAAAGCGAGGGCTTTCCTTTCGACGGTGAGCCCCGGCGCAGGCGGGACGCACAAGATATCAACGCGGCGCCATGCGGATCGCGCCGTCGAGGCGCACGTCCTCGCCGTTGAAATAGCCGGTCTCGATCATGGTCATGGCGAGCTTGGCATATTCCACCGGCATGCCGAGACGCTTGGGGAACGGCACGCTGGCGGCCAGCGCATCGCGCACGTTCTGCGGCGCGGCGGCGAGCAGCGGGGTGTCGAAGATGCCCGGCAGGATGGTGTTCACCCGGATGCCCTCGTTCATCAGGTCGCGGGCGATGGGCAGGGTCATGCCGATCACGCCCGCCTTCGAGGCCGAGTAGGCCGCCTGACCGATCTGACCGTCCTCACCCGCGACCGAGGCGGTGTTGACGATCGCGCCGCGCTCACCGAACTCGTCGAGCGGGTCGAGGGTCATCATGCCGGCCGCCGACTTGGCGATGCAGCGGAAGGTGCCGATCAGGTTCACCTGGATCACGAAGTCGAAAGCCGAGATGGGAAAGTGCTTGATCGAGCCGTCTTCCTTGCTGCGGCTGGCAGTCTTGATCGCGTTGCCGATCCCGGCGCAGTTGACGAGGATGCGCTCCTGCCCGTGGGCCGCCCGGGCCTTGGCGAAACCGGCATCGACGTCCTCGTCCTTGGTGACGTTGACGAGGCAGAAGACGCCTCCCAGTTCAGCGGCGAGCGCTTCGCCCTTTTCGGCGTTCATGTCGAAGATCGCGACCTTGGCGCCCTTGGCGGCCAGCGCGCGGGCGGTCGCTGCGCCGAGGCCGGAGGCACCGCCGGTGACGACGGCGGGGGTGTTGGCTGAAACTTCCATTGTTTAGTCCTCTCAATCAAATGTCGTCATCCCGGCGGAGGCCGGGATCTCGATCGGATAGGTGGGCGCTTGCGGCCCTGGGCCCCGGCCTGCGCCGGGGTGACGGATGAGATTTACAGCGCCTCGATGATCGTGACGTTGGCGACGCCGCCGCCTTCGCACATCGTTTGCAGACCGTACTTCTTGCCGCGCGCGCGCAGGGCGTGGACGAGGGTCGCCATCAGCTTGGTGCCGCTCGCGCCGAGCGGGTGGCCCAGCGCAATTGCGCCGCCGTTGACGTTGAGCTTCTCCGGATCAGCGCCGGTGTGCTTGAGCCATGCGAGCGGCACCGAGGCGAAGGCTTCGTTGACTTCGAACAGGTCGATATCATCGATGCTGAGGCCCGCACGCTGCAAGGCACGGTCGGTGGCGAACAGCGGCTCTTCGAGCATGATCACCGGATCACCCGCAGTGACGGTGAGGTTGTGGATGCGCGCCAGCGGGGTGAGGTCATGGGCCTTCAGCGCCGCTTCGGACACCACCAGCACCGCCGAGGAACCGTCGCAGATCTGGCTGGCAGAGGCCGCCGTCAGCGCGCCATCGGGGCTGATCAGCTTGACGCCCGCGATGCCTTCCAGCGTCGCGTCGAAGCGGATGCCTTCGTCGATGGCGTGGAACTGGGTGCCTTCCGCCGTCTCGACCTCGACCACGACGATCTCACGCTCGAACGCCCCGGCCTTGGTCGCGGCCGTCGCCTTCTGATGGCTCGACAGGGCAAAGCGATCGAGCTCGTCCTTGGTGAAGCCGTGCTTCTTGACGATCATCTCCGCGCCCATGAACTGGCTGAAGTTGATCCCGGGAAATTTTTCCTCAAGGCCCGCGGCCTTCGCATAGAGGCCTTCCTTCATGTGCAGCGTGACGTTGGAGCCCATCGGCACGCGGGTCATGCTTTCGACACCGCTGGCGATGACCACATCCTGCGTTCCGCTCATCACGGCCTGCGCGGCGAACTGGATCGCCTGCTGCGAGGAGCCGCACTGGCGGTCGATGGTGACAGCGGGGGTCGATTGCGGGAGCAGCTTCGAGGCGAGCACGCCCATGCGGCCGACCTGCATCGCCTGCTCGCCCGCCTGAGACACGCACCCGGTGACGACATCATCGATCGCGGCCGGATCAATCCCGCTGCGCTCGACGATGGCGTCGAGCGATTTCGCCAGCAGGTCGACCGGGTGCACCCCGGCCAAACGCCCGCCGCGGCGCCCACCGGCGGTGCGGACGGCTTCGACAATATAGGCTGTGGTCATGTCTCTCTCCTTGGGCAGACCCCCGCGCAGGGGCCGGGCGCGCGCGGCGCGTAATCAGTTTCGCTTCGCCACTCGCTTGCACGAATGCGCCTATTGAAGGCCCCCGCGCAAATCAAGCGGGCAAAAGTGACAGAATGCCGGGTTCCCATGCACAACCGCGTGCCTTCCAACTGTTGCAGATGCGTAACACGCGGCGCGCAAGCGGGCGGCTTCGGGCGAATTGGGTTTGCACTGCGCAAAGGCAAGGAGCATTCGGCAGGTCGGCGAGGGCACCGGCATGTATTGTCGCGCGTCCTTGACGTTTGAAGTGTAAATTGACTTGGTCAAACCTAGAGGAGGAAGACCACCATGAAGAAGCACGCGCTTCTCAAGGCTGGTGCGGCAACTGCCGTCATCGCCCTGACTGTCGCCGCTCCGGCCTATGCGCAGGATGCCGACGTTACCACTGATAGCACCGCAGCGGCTGAAGAGACTGGCCAGGCCATTGTCGTCACCGGCACCCGTCTGCGTTCGCCGAACCTGGAATCGGCCAGCCCCGTCACCGTCGTGACCGCCGAGGAATTCGCCCTCACCGGTACGACCCGCGTGGAAGACCTCATCAACTCGCTGCCGCAGGTCTTCGCGGCGCAGGGCGGTAACATCGCCAACGGCGCAAGCGGTATCGCCACCCTCGACCTTCGCGGTCTCGGGCCGGAGCGTACGCTGGTCCTGATCAACGGTCGCCGCATGGCGCCGGGCACGCCCAGCACTTCGGCTGCCGACATCAACTTCATCCCCGCTGCTCTGATCGAGCGCGCCGATGTGCTGACCGGCGGTGCTTCGTCGGTGTATGGTGCCGACGCGGTCGCGGGCGTTGTGAACTTTGTCCTCGATACCGACTTCGAAGGTTTCAAGGTCAATCTCAACTACGGCGTGTACAACCACAACAACCGTGCCTCGGCCGACGTTCGCGGTGCGAATGACGCGCGTGGCTTCGGCTACCCGACCGGCATGGTCACCGATGGCGGCACCTTCGACGCCACCGTTGCCTTCGGCAGCAGCTTCGACGATGGCCGCGGCCGCGTCACCGCCTATGCCGGCTACCGCAAGATCGATCCGGTGCTGCAGGCGCGCCGCGATTACTCGGCTTGCTCGCTCTCGGCCAACACCGCTGCCCAGACGACGACCCTTGGTCGCCAGTACAACTGCGGCGGCTCGGCCACCTCGGCCACCGGCACCGTGTTCTTCAACACCGGCACCGGCGCTAACTTCACTTCGAGCACCGCGCAGTTCGGCCCGAACCGCACCCTGCTCCCCGGCTTCACGCCGTACAACTTCGGTCCGCTGAACTACTTCCAGCGTCCCGACGAACGCTACACCGCCGGTGTGTTCGCCGATTACGAAATCTCGAGCGCGATCAAGCCGTACATGGAGTTCATGTTCATGGACGACCGTACGGTCGCCCAGATCGCTCCGTCGGGTAACTTCGGTAACACCCTGTCGATCAACTGCGACAACCCGCTGCTTTCGGCTGGTCAGCGTACCAGCTTCTGCAACGCTGGCAACCTGCTCGTCAGCCCGCTGCCGGGTGATGCCTTCACCGTGACCGGTAACGTCGCAGCCGAAAACGCTGCCCGTGTCGCTCGCGGCCTGGGTGAACCCCTGCTCCCGACCACGCCGTTCAACTTCGTCGATCCGCTGACTGGCAACACCTACAACCGTGCCTTCGCGCAGATCCTGCGTCGTAACGTCGAAGGCGGCGGTCGTCAGGACGATCTCCAGCACGTCAGCTATCGCGCCGTCATCGGTGTGAAGGGCGAACTGTCGCCGGCCTGGTCGTATGATGCGTTCTACCAGTATGGCCGTAACAACTACGCCCAGACCTACCTGAACGACTTCTCGGTCACCCGTCTCGGCCGCGCTCTCGATGTCGTGGCCGGCCCCGGCGGTACCCCCGTCTGCCGTTCGACGCTCGATGGCACCGATCCGAACTGCGTGCCGTGGGACATCTTCTCGCCGGGCACGGTGACTCCGTCGGCGGCTTCGGTCCAGTACCTCGCCACGCCGGGCTTCTCGCGCGGTGTTGTGAGCCAGCAGGTCGCCAACGCGTTCCTGTCGGGTTCGCTGGGTGAATATGGTCTCAAGACCCCCTGGGCTGACCAGGGCGTCGATGTCGTGTTCGGTGCGGAATACCGCAAGGAAAGCCTCCAGTTCAGCTCGGACTCGGCTTTCAGCACGGGCGACCTGGCCGGTCAGGGCGCAGCGACCCTCCCGGTCAGCGGCAGCTTCGACGTGAAGGAATTCTTCACCGAAGTCCGTATCCCGATCGCGCAGGACAGCTGGGTGTATGACTTCACCATCACCGGCGGTTACCGTTATTCGGATTACAGCACCGGCGTGAACACCGACACCTACAAGATCGAAGGTGAGTTCGCTCCGACCCGCGACTTCCGCATCCGCGGTGGTTACAACCGGGCGGTGCGTGCGCCGACGGTGCAGGATCTGTTCGCTCCGAACCTCGTCGCACTTGACGGTTCGTCGGACCCCTGTGCTGGCTTCGTCATCACGGCTGCGAACACCGGCTGTCTGGCCCAGGGCCTGACCGTTGGCCAGTTCGTCGCTCCGAACCCGGCTGACCAGTACAACGGCTTCGTTGGTGGTAACCTCAGCCTCAACCCGGAAGTCGCCGATACCTACACCGCCGGTGTGGTGCTGACCCCGACCTTCCTGCCTGGCTTCACCGCCAGCGTCGATTACTTCAACATCGACATTTCGCAGGCGATCGGCGGCATCGGTTCGGACACCATCCTTGCGGCCTGTACCGCAACGGCTGATCCGTTCTTCTGCGGCCTCATCAACCGCGACCCCTCGGGCTCGCTGTGGCGCTCGGCGGCTGGTTTCACGACCAACGTCACGCAGAACATCGGTGGCTTCAAGACTTCGGGTATCGACGCCCAGGTCAACTACAGCACGGAAATCGGCGATGTCGGCACGCTGACCTTCAACTTCCTCGGCACCTACCTCGATGAGCTGGTGACCGACACGGGGGTCAGCATTCCGGGTCTCGATCAGTCCTTCGATTGCGTGGGTCTGTATGGTAACGTTTGCGGTCAGCCGAACCCCGAGTGGCGCCACCAGGCCCGTCTCGGCTTCAACTTCCGCAACGGCTTCGGTGCCTCGGTCCGTTGGCGTTACTTCGACGGCGTCACGCTCGATGCCCTTGACACCAACACCAACCTCAACAACCCGAGCGGCACTGGCCCGGCTCCGGGTGGTGTGGCCCGTCCGGGTGCTGCTGGCTTTGACTCCATCAACTACTTCGACCTGACCTTCACCTTCGCGGCAGGGGACAACTTCAACTTCGTCCTCGGCGCGAACAACGTGCTCGACAAGGCTCCGCCGACGACCGGCTCGCAGGCTTGCCCCGCGGGTTCGTGCAACGGCAACGTCTATGCGCAGCAGTATGATGCGCTGGGTCGTTACCTGTTCGCGGGTGTGACGCTTGATTTCTAAGCGTCCGAACCGTTAGACACGAGATGGCGGGCCGAAAGGCCCGCCATTTTCGTTTCAGGGAACCAGTCACCTTGCAGCACGCCGAAGCCCTCGCCCGGATTGCGCAATTCCCGCTGGCCGACCCTGCTGCCGCGCTGGGTGCGGGCCTTGCCCTCATCAACGCGGATTTTCCCGAACTCCTCCTGCCCCACACGCGCCAGCTTGCCGCGCGCCACCCGGATAGTGCGCAGGCCCAGCAATTGCTCGGTCTCACCGCCCGCGCCTGCGGGGATAGCCTCACCGCCTACGAAGCCTTCCGCGCCGCAGCGGCGCTCGCCCCCCGGGACGGCCTGATCGCCCATTCCCACGCGCGCACCGCGCTCGAAGCCGGCCTGCCCGCCGCTGACCTGTTCGCCGCCGCTGCCCCGCTCGCCCCGCGCGACGGCGGCATCCTGTTGGGCCAGGCCGCCGCCCTGCTGGCCGAGGGCCGCCCGGAACAGGGCATCGCGCTCCTGACCGGCATCCTGTCCACCAACCCGCTGTGGCTCGACGGACACCGCAGCCTTGCCAGTTTGCGCGGCCAGATGGGCGAGGATCCGCTCGCCAGCCTTGGCGCAGCGCTGGCCCGCCACCCGCGTGCGCCCGAACTGCATCACCTCGCCATCTCACTCGCCCTGCAAACCCGCGATCTCCCGCGCGCGGCCGCCGCGGCATCGCAAGCGCAAGCCGTATTGGGAGCGCAACGCTGGCTCAGCCTGATGATCGGCCATATCGCGTCGGAAAGCGGCGCGCTGGACGCTGCCAATCCGCATTTCGCCACCGCCGGGCCGCCCGCTGACGCGAACGAGGCGTGGATGTTTGCCCGCCACCTGATCCGCCGCAACCAGCCCGGTCCCGCCGCCGCCTTGCTCGAACCCCGCGTCAGCCAACCCGGAGCCCTGACGCTGTGGCCCTATCTGTCGCTGGCGTGGCGCATGACCGGCGATCCCCGCGCACGCTGGCTAGAGGGCGATGCAGCCCTTGTCGGGGTCTATGACATCGGCCTCACGCCCGAAGAACTCGCGGCGCTCGCAGCCCATCTGCGCGGGTTGCATCACGCCAAGGCCGCTCCGCTCGATCAGTCGGTGCGCGGGGGGACGCAGACCGACGGCAACCTGCTGCTGCGCGTTGAACCGCCGATCCGTGATCTCAAGGCGCGCCTGCTCGCCATCGTCGCGCGGCATATCGCGCAGCTCCCGCCGCCCGAAGCCGGACACCCGACCCTGCCCGCCGATCGCGCTCCGGTGCGGATTGCCGGGTCGTGGTCGGTCAGGCTGGAGAATGCCGGGTTTCACACCGATCACGTCCACCCGCAGGGCTGGTTCAGTTCGGCCCTCTACGTCGCATTGCCCGAAACGCTGGGCGCGGGTCAGTCAGGAGGGGCGGATGATCACGCGGGTTGGCTCTCGCTTGGCGAGGCGCGTGATCTTGTGCCAGACCTCGCACCGCTGCAGCTGATTGAACCCAAACCGGGGCGTCTGGTGCTGTTCCCATCCACCATGTGGCATGGTACGCGCCCCTTCCCTCAAGGCGAGCGGCTGACCGTCGCCTTCGATATTGCCCGTCCCCGACAGGCCCACGCTCTACAGGATTGACGCGACATGTATCAGGCCACCCCCACCGCGGCGCTCCCCCCGGCTCTGACCGAGGCGATCCGCCTGCGCCAAGCGGGTGATGCCGCGGGCGCGCTGGCACTGGCCGAACGCCATGCTGCGGCGAGCGAGGCAGGTGCGCCCTTCCTTGCGATTGCCGGCCTCGCCGCGCTTGAGCTGGGCGATGCGCCGCGCGCGGTGGCGCATCTCGAAACACTCGCCCGGCTGCGGCCCGATGATAGCGAAATCCGCGGCGATCTGGCGCGCGCCCTGCTGGCCGCAGGCCGTGAGGACGAGGCGCTGGCACTGGCGCAGGGATCGAACCTGCCCGCCCTCGCCCGGATCGAAGCCTGGGTGCGGCAGCAGCGCGGTGAGATGGCCTTGGCCGTGCAGGCCTATGGCCGCGTGCTTCAAGGTGAACCCGCGGATGCGGCGAGCTGGAACAATCTCGGCAATATCCACGCCGCCGCTGGCCATTTCGATCAGGCGATCAACGCCTTCGAGCACGCGATCACCTATCAGCCGGGCGAGGTGGGGATCTATCTCAACCTCGCCGATGTGCTGCGTCAGGCCGATCTGGGGGAGCCGCGCCTCAAGGTGGCCCGCGATGCGGTCGCGGTCGCGCCGGACAGTCGTGCCGCCCAGACCGAGCTTGGCATGGCGTTGGCGCATAACGAACTGCTCGACGAAGCGATCACCGTGCTGGAAGCAGCGGTGCAGCGCTGGCCCGACTTTGGCGAAGCGCAGCTGGAACTCGGCCGGCTTTACGAGGCGACCAACCGCACCGAGGCGCTGGCCGCTTTCCTTGCCACGCTCGACCCGGCGGCCTGCCCGCCCGAGGTTGCGTTCCTGCACGCGTGGCTGGCCCAGAGGGAGGGGCGGTTCGAGGATGCGGCACGGCATGCAGAGGCGATCCCCACCACGATCCATCCGATGCGGCGCGCCGCACTGATCGGCAACATCGCCGAGCGGCGGGGCGATGCCGCTTCCGCCTTTGCCGCGTTCGAGACCATGAACGCTGCCGCCATCGCCGAAGCGCCGCCCCGCCACGGGCCGACTTACCGGGAAAGTATTGAGGCTGATCTGGCCCGCTGGACACCGGAATGGGCCGCGCGCTGGGCTCCGCCGCTTGCGAGTGATCCGGCACGGCGCGATCCGGTGTTCCTCGTCGGATTCCCCCGTTCGGGGACGACGTTGCTCGACACGATGTTGATGGGCCTGCCCGAATTGCACGTGCTGGAAGAACGCCCGATGTTGGCGGAAATCCTGCGAATGCTGGGAGACTTCGATCTCGCCGCGCTCAATCCCCAGCAGTGCGGCCAGCTGCGCGAGGCCTATTTCGCCAGCGCTGTGGGCCACGGATGGGACGGCCAGCGCTGGCTGGTCGACAAGCACCCGCTCAACATGGCGCGCGCGGTGCAAATCCACCGGATGTTCCCGAACGCCCGCTTCATCCTTGCCGAGCGTCACCCGGCGGACGTTGTGCTGAGCTGCTTCATGGCCAACTTCACGCTCAATTTCGCGATGCGCAGCTTCACCGATCTTGCCGAAGCCGCGCGAACCTATGACGCGGTGTTCCGCGCCTGGCACCGGGCGAACGACCTGTTCCCCATTGCCGCCCACGCGGTGCGTTATGAGCGGCTGGTCGAAGACTCGCGCGGCGAATTGCAGCCGCTGGTTGCGTGGCTGGGGCTCGATTGGAACGACCGCCTGCTCGCCCACGAGGAAACCGCGAAGGAACGCGGCCGGGTGAAGACCGCCAGCTACGCCCAGATCGGCGAGAAGCTCTACACACGCGCCAGTGGGCGGTGGCGGCGCTATGCCGATCAACTCGCGCCTGTGATGCCGATTCTGACGCCGTGGGCGGAGCGGATGGGTTACGAGGTCTGACCAAGCTCCCCGTTTGCCTTGGGCTGCGTGCAGGGGTAATCAGGGCCGCAAAGGACAGGGCTTCAACCGCCCTTGATGGGAGAGACCGCCATGACCCGTATCCGTGCTGCTGCCGCCGCCTGCGCGGCGCTTGCGATTGCCGTAGGAGCCGCCGCGCCGCTCGCCGCGGAAGACAAAGCCGACCCGGATGAGAGCAGCTATGTCACCGCGCTGCGTGCGTGCCAGTCCAAGCCCGACCCGGCCGAACGCCTCGCCTGCTACGACACCGCCGTGTCCGCCATGGTTGCCGCCAGCAGCGAAGGTGACGTCCGGGTCGTCGACCGTGAGGATGTGCGCGAGGCGCGGCGCAAGCTGTTCGGCTTTACCCTTCCCGATCTCGGCATCTTCGGCGGCAAGAGCGACAAGGACGACCCCGAGCAGGCCGAGGAGTTCGCCACGCTCAACACCACCATTGCCGCGGTTCGCACCGTCAACGGCCGTTACGTCATCACCACGGCCGAGGGTGCGGATTGGCAGCTCGACGAAATGCCAGCAGGCCTGATGCGGCCCAAGGTCGGCCGGTCGCTGGAGATCAAGAGCGGTGCCTTCAGCGCCTATTTCCTGCGGATCGATGGCCAGAAGGGCGTCAAAGGGCGGCGCGTGCGGTGAGCCGGACGTGACGATATAGTCAGGACACCATGAAGACCCTCTTCGAACTCAATCCGGCGCTCGACCTTCCCGCCTATGCCGCCCGTTTCGCAGCGACAGGACGGGTCCAGCTGCGCGATGTGCTGACCCCCGAAAGCGCCGGCGAACTCCAGATGGTGCTGGCGCGGGGGACAGATTGGGGCATGGCGGTCGGCGCCGGGACCGAAAAGCCCACCAGCATCCGCGCCGCCCGCAGCCGCACGCCCGAAGGCCAGCAGGCGCTCCGCCAGGCGATGCAAAATGCCGAACAGCACTCAGCCCGCGGCGAATACGGCTTCCGCTTTGCGCATTACCCTATTCTCGAAGCGATCCGCGAAGGCTGGGACCCGGGCAGCGCGCACGAGATCCTGCTCGAACACCTCAACACCCCCGACTTCCTCGATCTGGTTCGCACGGTCACCGGCGTCGAAGCTCTCGTCAAGGCCGATGGTCAGGCGACCCTGTTCGCCCCCGGCCACTATCTTGGCCGCCACTCCGACAGTCATGTCGCCGAAGGCTGGGAGGTCGCCTATGTGCTGAACCTGGCGCGCGATGACTGGCATCCCGATTGGGGCGGCTATCTGCTGTTCCTGAATGACGATGGCGACGTGATCGAAGGTTTCCGCCCGCGCTTCAACGCGCTCAACCTGTTCCGTGTGCCGCAATCGCATCTGGTAAGCTACGTCCCGCCCTTCGCGCCCATCGGACGAATGGCCGTGACGGGGTGGCTGCGCAGCCTGTGACCTTGCGAGCCGCACGATGACGGGCAGCGCGCAGAGCGTCGCACTGGCGGCGAGCCAGCTGGCGGCGCAGGGCCGCGATGCCGAGGCGGACGCCATGTACGCGCGCGGATTGGCGGATTTCCCTCAGGATGCCCGGCTCGCCAACAGTGCGGGCAATTTCCACTTCAAAGCTGGGCGGCTCGATCGCGCCTTGGCGCTGTTCGAACGGGCGCTTTCGCTCGCACCCGATCTGGTCGAGGCGGGGATCAACGCGGCTATCACCCTTTGCCGCATGGACCAGCCCGCCCGCGCCGCTGCCCTGCTCGCTCCGCTCGAAGCGGTCGCGGCGCAGAATCCGGGCTATTGGCGGGTGCGCGGCGATAGCGAGCGGCAAGCCATGCGTTACCGCGAAGCCGAGGGCAGCATCGCGCGCGCGGCGGCGCTCGACCCGAGCGGGGCCAAGACCGCTCGCAGCCGTGCCCGGCTCGCGCTTGAACGCAGCGCTCCCAATGCGATTCCCCTGCTCGAGACAGCCTTGACCCTCAACCGCGGCGATCCGAACCTGCTGTTCGATTACGCGCAGGCACTCGCAGTTGCCGGCAGGCTGGGCGAAGCGCTGGAGTGTACCACGACGCTCATCACCCATGTGCCCGGCTGGACCGCCGCGCTCAAGCTGCATGCCGAACTGCGCTGGGCGGCGGGAGAGCAGGCGAACTTCGCCGATCACTTCGCCCAGATCACGGCGCAGCAGGGCGCGGGGCCAGACGTGTGGCTTGCCTGGTCCGAGACGCTCGAGGGGGTCGACCGGCCAGCAGAGAGCGCGGCCATCCTTGCCCGCGCGCGCGCCATCTGGCCCGAGAATGCCGGTCTTGCGCTGGCGCAGGCGGTGGCGCTGGGCGAAGCGGGTGCGGCGGACGAAGCGCAGGGTGTGCTTGATCGGTTCGCGGGGATGACAACACCAGAATGGGCGACCGCGCGTGGGCGCAACTGGCTGCGGCTTGGCGAGATCGCGCGGGCGGAGGGCGAACTGGCCACCGTGCGCGCTGCCCGACCCGCCGATGTGGTTGCCTGGGCGCTCACCGATCTGTGCTGGCGGCTCAGCGGTGACGCGCGGCACGAATGGCTCCACGGCCAACCCGGGCTGGTCCGGCAATTGCCGCTCTCACTGGACGAGGGCGAACGCGCAGAACTGACTGCGCTCCTGACCGAGCTGCACCGCCATTCGGCCATGCCGATCGGGCAATCGGTCAAACGCGGCAGCCAGACCAAGGGGGCGCTGTTTGCGCGCGCAGAACCGGAACTGGCACGGCTCGAAGCGGCCCTGCACGAGGCGCTGGCGGACTATCGCGCAGGTCTGCCACCTGCCGATCCGCACCACCCCCTGCTTGCGCACCGGGACGATCCGTGGACGATTGTTGGCAGCTGGTCGATCCGGCTGGACGGTCAAGGTCACCACGCGGCCCATATCCACCCGCGCGGGCTCTTGTCGTCGGCCAGTTACTGGCTGGTGCCGGATGAAGTGGACGCCGATGGCCAGCCCGGCTGGCTTGAGCTCGGCAATCCGCCGCCCAGCCTCGCCGAAGGTCTGGGCAGCCTGCACACGGTCCGACCACAACCCGGTACGCTCGTGCTGTTTCCCAGCACCCTCTACCACGGCACACGCCCGATCACCCAAGGCGCCCGCATGACCGTGGCGTTCGACGTCAGCGCCGCGAACTGACGCCACCGTGGTTCGGGCAAAGAGAAAGGGCGGCGGATCGTGTGATCCGCCGCCCCTCTTTATGTGTCACTTCTGACCGGGATCAGAAGGTGAAGTTCACACCCACGAAGAAGTCGCGGCCGAGCACGTCGAAGAAGCTCGGCAGGGTGTTGCCCTGTTCGGCCTGCGCGCCGAGGACCGGCGGGTCCTTGTCGAACAGGTTGTTCACGCCGGCGTTGAGCGACATGCGCTCGTTCAGGTCGAAGCCCAGCGCCAGGTCGAAGTAGTTCCAGGCACCGATCGAACGCAGCGGCAGGGCGTTGTTCGGGATACGGTCGTTCCCGCTGAAGGTGTTCTGCACACGGAAGTCTTCCGTGGCACCTTCATAGCGCCAGCGCACCGAAGCCGTCAGCGGGCCCTGCTCGTAGGTCACACGGAAGTTGTGACGGTAATCGGGCAGGCCGTAGGTCCCTTCGACGATGTTCTCGCGCAGCGGGAGCAGAGCCACCGGGGTGTTGCGATACTTGTCGAGCCAGGTCGCCAGGAACATGAACGACAGGTCGCCCTTGAACACCGGCAGCGAGTAATCGACCTGGATGTCGATACCGGCCGTTTCCAGCTTCCCGACGTTGTCCTGAACCAGCGCGGGGTTCTGACCGCCCGAGTTGAGGCCCAGAGCACCGGTGCCGCTGTTGCGCTTGCCGGCAAAGATCGAACACGCCGGATCCTGCAGGTTCTGGACGGTGTTGAAGCACAACGTCAGCGCGCTGGCGAGACCGCCCAGACGGGTGTTGATCGTGTCATCAACGGTGATGTTGAAGTAGTCGACCGCGATGTTCAGACGGGGGATGAAGGCCGGCTGGATCACCACACCTGCGGTGTAGGTGTCAGAGGTTTCTTCGCCCACATCCGGGTTACCGCCGAAGTCGGCCTGGATCTGCGCGTTCGGCTGCACGGCGCGGGTGAACACGGCCGCGGCCGGCACACCCGACTGGATGCAGAAAGCGCGCAGAGCGTCGGTACGCTCGGCAACCGGACCGCGATCCGAGCACGGATCGGTCGCTGCGGGGAAGCCGGTCGACGCACCGCCGAACAGATCCTGCACGTTGGGCGCACGGACCGCACGCGAGTACATGCCGCGGAAGCGAACGCCCCGCACCGGAGCGAATTCACCGCCGACGTTATAGGTCCAGGTCCCGCCAACGCGGTCGAGCGAGTAGTCCGAATAACGGAACGCACCCGTGAATTCGAGAGCGTGCACGAAGCCTTCCTCGATCACCGGAACGCGGACTTCGCCGAACACTTCCTTCACGTCGTAACCGCCCTTGGTCGGCAGACCGGCGTTGAAGCCGAGCACGTCGCCCGAAGCGAGGAAGGTGTCGGGGATGAATTCCGAGTTCATCGAGCGGTATTCACCGCCGAGCGCGAAGCCGATGTCATCCGCGCCGAAGCCCAGATTGAACAGGGTCCCGCTGACAGTCGCCACCGCGTTCTTCATGTCCGAGGTGGTGATGTTGGTCGCCTGGATCGCCAGGTAACGCAGGGCCGCCGGATCGGCCAGGCCGGTCCCGAAGACGTTCAGCGGAACGCAGCCCGCCGCACGTGCGGTTGCGTCGACGCAGCGCAGCTGGGTGGTGCTGCCCGGCACGAACTCAACGGTCAGAGCGTTACGGAAGCGGCTGGCCGCGATGTTGCCCTGCTGGATGTTGGTGTTGGTCGTGCGCGAGTACGAGTAGTACGCATCGAAGTTGATGTTGTCCGTGATCCCGCCGCGAACGCCGCCGAGCACACGGAACGCTTCACGGTTGAAGTCCGAGTTACGCGAACCGATGTCGTTGAAGCGGAAGTTGACCTGGGTCTGACGATACAGCGGGTTCCCGAGAGTCGCGCCAGCCGTGGTGCTGACCGGGTTCTGGTTCAGCAGAGCGCGGGTCTGGTCGTTGAAGAACGGGCTGTTGACGAACAGCGGAGCGGAAATGCCCGCCGGGGTCGGGGCCAGCTCGGTGGCGACGTCGTTGCGCACGAACGAGAGTTCCGAGTAGGCTTCGATGCCATTGGTGAACTCGTAGTGGCCATAGGCGCCGATCAGGTAACGCTCCTGCGGAAGCTGGAGGTAGTTATCGGGCGCAAAGTTGTAGAGATCGCCCGGATCCTGGAACAGACGCGAGCCACCGCCGGTGGGGTTGAAGATGTAGGTCGATTGCGCGCCCGTCGGGCCAGCGTTGAAGGTGCCGGTCGGCGTGGTTGCCGAACCCTGCGGCACGAAGCCGAGCTCACCACCACGGGCGATACAGGTGCCCACCGCAATGCCGCTCGGGAACGGCGTGCCGATGTCACCGCGACCTGTCGAGCCGGGAACGATACAGCCGTCGCCAGCCGCACGCTCGGAGAACACGCGCGCATCCTGGAACACCGGCTTACGACGGGTGTAGTTGGCGAACATCGTCACCGCGCCGCGACCATCGTCAAACGCCGAACCGATGGCGGCGTTGAACTGGTAGCGTGCCGCGTCGCCGCGGCCGGTCAGCGAGTAGCTGCCGCCAAGCTCAAGGCCTTCGATGTCACGCAGCTTGAAGTTGACGACACCGGCAACCGCGTCCGAACCGTAAACGGCCGAGGCACCACCGGTCGAAACTTCCACGCCGCCCAGCAGGAACTGCGGGATGGTGTTGAGGTCGACGATCTGGTTGGTATCGTAGAACATCCAGCGGCGGCCGTTGACCAGCACCAGGGTGCGGGTGGCGCCAAGGTTACGCAGGTTCAGCGTAACCGCGCCGTTGCCGGGGTTGTTCGAGAAGCCGGTCACGCCAGGAAGAACCTGCGGCAGGGTGTTCAGCACCTGCTCGACGTTGACGGCACCCGTCAGCTTGAATTCTTCGGGCGAGACGACCGTGACCGGGCTCGTCGAGTTCAGATCGGTGCGCTGAATGCGCGAACCGGTCACGACAATCGCGGTGGATTCGGTGGTATCTTCGGCACTCTCAGTCTGAGCATAGGCCGGCGTGGCGAACACGGCGCCAGCCATGATCGTCCCGGCGAGCAGTGATGCCTTGTGGAAGCGTTGCATTTTGCATGTCCCCTATCTGCACGCGGACGAGGTGCCCGCGTGTTAGTGATAGGCGCTTAAGACAATCGCGTTCCCGCCTGCAATTGGCCGGATGTCACCCAGCCACAGTTGCTTGCAGACTGTGGCAGAACAGCTACACTCCCGTTACATTACTGTGGATGTACAGTGTGTCTTATCTGCAATTGTTTGCAGATTGGCCATGCCTTTGCTGGGCCTTGGACGTCACACGCTCGCTAAGGAGATTCGCGCATGATCGGCAAGTCGGAGAAACGTCGGGGCGCAAATCGCCGCCTTGTGCGCGGCGGCGCGGCGATTGCTGTGCTGTTGGCGGGCGGCGTGGCGGTGGTTGCACAGGTTCCCGCTGTTCAAGGCGCAGCCGTCCTGCTCGATGGTTTACGGGGCTGCCGCAGCATCGCGAGCGTTTCTGATCGCGCGGTCTGTTACGATGACAAGGTCGGCGCGCTGCTCGGCGCGGTGGAGTCTGGTGAAGTCCGCCTCGTCGACCGGGAGGAAGTGCGCAAGACACGCCGCCAATTGTTCGGCCTCACCTTGCCTGCGATCGATATGCTGAAAGCCGAACCCAAGGAGGAAGCGGAGCTTTCGGACCTGTTCGAGACGACAATCGCCAGCGGTCGCCAGACCGGGCCGAGCACCTGGCGCTTCACCACGGCCGAGGGTGCGGTCTGGGAAATCAACAACCCGCCCCGAAAGATCGACCCGATCATGCCGGGCGACAAGGTGGTCTTCAAGAAGGCATCGCTCGGCTATTACTTCATCCGCATAAATGGCCAGATCGGGGTCAAGGGCCGACGCGTGATCTGACCGCCAGCCCCCACGCCAAAGGGGGAATGCAAAAGGGCGCGGCCATCACTGGCCGCGCCCTTCGCGTTTCGGCGATCTACCCGCCTTACAGCCCGCCCGGGCCGCAGTCGTTGGCGAGATAATCGAGCATTTTGGTTACCAGCTGCTGCTGGTGGTTGAACATCAGCGTGTTGTAGAAGTGGTCGGCACCTTCCAGTGTCACGAATTCGCCGGTCTTGCCCGCCGCCTCGAAGGCCTTCTGATAGTCCTTCATGTGGTAGTAGAGCACGCGGCGATCGACGTTGCCGTGGATCATCAGCAACGGAATGTTGACCTTGCTGACTTCCTTGATCGGGTTGATCCCGATCATGCCGCGGCGCTTGGCCCATTCGTCGAGCGCCTTCAGATCGTTGCTGCGACCGCCCTGAATATAGGACTTCTCTGGATCGGCCACTGCCGCACCGGCGATCGCGCACTGGTAGAGCTGCGGCTCGCGGCTGAGCGAAACGAGCGCCGCATAGCCGCCATAGGACCACCCGAAGAAGGCGACGCGGTTGGGATCAACCAGGCCTTGGTCGATGAGGTATTTCACCCCGTCGTCCTTGTCGTCCTGCATCTTGAGGCCGTGCTCGCCATAGCCGGCGTCGAAGTGCTTCTGGCCCCAACCCACCGAGATGCGGTTGTCAGGGTGCAACACCATGTAGCCCGCATTGGCAAGCATCTGGCCCCATTCGTCATAGCTGACCATGCCGTTGACGTGCGGGCCGCCATTGTGCTGGACCACCAGCGGGAATGGCGGCTTGCCTTTGGGGATCGTGATCCACGCCGGGATCGTCAGCCCGTCGCGCGCCGGGTAGCGAATGTACTTCACATCGGCGAGCTGCTCGGGGTTGATCAGCGGATTGCGGCTGCCGAGCTTGGCGAGCTTGCCGTCCTTGACCAGCCAAAATGACCCCGGATCATGCGGCCCACGGTTGGTCACCACCATTGTCTTGCCATCGAGCGAGCGGCTGCTGATCGAAATCTGCCAGGCGTTGGGGATCTGCTTCTCGAGTGCCTCGTAGAGCGCCTTTTCTTCCTCGTCGAACCAGTGCCACTCCATCCTCGCGCCAGGATAGCGGGCTGCAGCCAGCTTGCCATTGCCGGGGATCGAGTGGAGCTGGATGCTCATCACGTCGGCATCCTCGGTCTGGAACAGCTTCTTGACCGCCTTGCCGGTGGTGAAGTCGAACTCGTAGAGCGCGGCCTTGTCCTCACCGTTGAGGTTGTCGATCATGTAGCCGATGTTGGGGTTGTCGGGATCGAAGCCGGCCACCCCGACAAACCCGCCAAGCACGCGGTAAAGGTTCTTGGGATCGTTGAGGTCGAGTTCGTTAAGCTTGATCCAGTCGCTGTCGCCGGGCTTGCGATAGTAGGAGATGATCTTGCCGGCCGAGATGTCCTGCACCTCGGTGTAGCGCGGGTTGCCCTTGTCGTCCCAGGTCGACACGAACGGGATCTTGCCCCCGCCGCGTAGCACCAGTTCACGGGCGCCGGTCTTGAGGTTGAAACGGTAGTAGGACCGCGGGCGCCCCGCCGCGTAGGGATCGACGCCGGTGCCATCGGGCACGACGTTGCCGGTGCTCACCAACACGTGATCGGGCTCTTCGGGCAGCAGGTTGACGATACCAAAATTGCCGTCAACCGAGGTGAACTTGTTGGCCGAGAGGCTGTAGGCGTAGGTCTTGTAGTCGCGGACGTCGTCTTCCGGGCCCTTCACGGTCTTGCGGTTGACTTGCCATGCGGTGCCGAAGATCACGTCGCCGCTGACCCACTGGGCGCTGACGATTTCCATCGGATCGGCGTTGAGGCGGCGCAACGGCTTAGACAGATCGGCCGTTTCGTAGATCTCGAGGATGTACTGCCCCTCTTTGCTTTCCACCTTGTGAACAAGCAGGTGCTTGCCGTCGGGCGAAATCTGAACGGCGTTGACGACATCGCGCAGCGCCCAGACATCGACCGGTATGCTGCCTTGCGCCTGCGTGGGGGCAGGCGCTGCGGTGACAAGACCAAGAGCGGAAACGCCGATCAGGGCGGCGGCTAGGCTGACTTTAAGGAGTTTCATAATCCGTTCTTTCTCGGGGACAGATTGTTGAGCCGAACAGGTTAGGCAAATTCTCGGACGTCCAGGGACGACGCCGCACGAACGCCTGCCATTAAACGAGAAATGCGGCCTCTCGACAAGTGCCGAGAGGCCGCATTTTCGTGGTCATTCAGGTCATTCGGCGATCAGAAGCGATACAGCAGCTGAGCGAAGAATTCGCGGCCGTCGAGGTTGTAACCGTTACCGATCGCGGCGTTGGCAATGGCCAGCACTTCGCTGCCGTCCACCAACGGCGGATTGCGGTCAAACAGGTTGGTCACACCGGCGATGATGCGCAGATCGCCGTTGTCCCAACGCACCGACGCGGCGTGCTCGAAGTATTCATCCGTGAACCCGACGTCACGGCACAGAATGCCGTCACCGGGCACAACACCGTTCGGCGCGGTTCCCGTGCGCGACCCGCCGCCGAGGCAGGTGTCGCCGAAGACGCCCGGAGTGGGGGTGTTGTTCTCACCAAAGCTGAAGGCGTCCGAGAAAGGATCGACGCCTTCAGGGTCCTGCGCCACAGAACCGATGTAACGGGTCTGCCAAGTGAAGGTGAAGTCATCCACGCCGATGTTGAAGGTCGCGCGGCCGATCCAGCTCGGGAAGCCGAATTCACCGGCGAAGTCTTCAGTGTCGATATCGCCATTGTCGTTGGTGAAGGTGCTCGAACGTTCGATCAGGTGGTTGGCAGTCAGGTTGAGCGACAGGTCGATCTCCTTATCACCAATGGTCACCGGGTAGCCGAAGTTGGCATTCAGATCGATCCCGCGCACCGACTCCTGATCGAGATTGAGGAAGCCCGAGAACACGTCCGACACCAGACGCCGCTCAACCGTCGAGGCGCTGATCCGGTCACAGAAGGGGCTGCGCGTGTTATCGTCGCGATTGTAGCAATCGTTGATGATGAACTGCGCACTCGGTTCGATGATCGACTGCTTCAACTTGATATCGTAATAGTTGAAGTTGAACGAGAATTCGAACCCGCTTGCCCAGTCTTCTTCGAACGCGAAGCCGGTCGTGATCGAGCGCGAGGTTTCCGGATCAATATCGAGCGAACCACCCGAGGTCACTTCAACGCCCGAGTTCGACTGGGTGTTCAAGCCCTGCGAATCGATACCTACGCGGGTCGGATCACGTCCTTCGCGGCGGCAATTTGCGAGGACCTGCGGTTCGCGGGTTTCGTTGCCCGCAATATAGCCCAGCGCTGGGTCGAATGCAGCGGCAGGAACGGCGCAGGGATCGAACAGCGTCAAGAAGCCCGACTGTGCCAGCAGGAAGTTCTCGCGCAGGTTCGGTGCACGGAACGACGTACCATAGTTGAACTTCACGAGCAGCGGGGACACCGGACGCCAGCCCGCGCCGACCGAGAAGGTGCCGTTCGTGCCATAGAACTCTTCGTCGGTGAGACGGCCGGCCGCCTTGACCGTCAGTTCCTCGACCAGAGTTTCGCCGGCCATCAGCGGCGCTTCGATTTCGCCGTAGAGTTCGCGAATCCACTTCGAACCAGCTGCACCGCTATCGGCGAAGAAGGCGAAGTACAGACCATTGGCGGCCGCGATATTCGGGTCGGACTGGATCTTGTCCTCGCGCCATTCACCACCAAGCACCACGCCAACCGGGCCCGCAGGCAGTTCGAACAGGTCGCCGGTCACATAGGCCGAGAGCATGGTCTGCTCATAGGTCGTATCGAAGCGACGCTGATCGAACAGGTAATTGCGCTCGGCTGCCGTGGCAAAGTCACCGACGAATGTGTTGAGCAGGCTGGGGGCGAACAGGTTCACGGGGACACAGCCTTCCGTGAGGTCGGCAGCGGCTTGACCAGGGTTGGCGAGGCCGGCCGTGTTGCAGACGCCGATCCACTGCGGATCGCCAAAGGCCCCGAAGATGGAGATCGCGTCATTGTAGTCGTCGGCAACGCCGTCGCCGTTGTTATCGCTGACACCGTCGCCGTCATAGTCGGCGGTGGGGTCAAGACCGAGCGCAAGGGCGAGGCGGTCTTCGCGAATGCCATTGCGGGTCGAGACGCCGACCGAGCGCGAGTAGGTACCTGCGACTTCAAAGGTCCAGGTCGAACCGATGAAGGGCAGGTCACCGCGCACACCGATCACGCCGCGGTACTGCTCCTGCGTGACTTCGTTGTTGTTGCGGTCTCCACGGATCGCGATGATCGGCGAAACGGGCAGAGAGAAGCCGGTCGAAAGCGGACGGGTCGCACCGTTGAACACCGCCGGGTTGAGACGGCGCTGGAAGGCGTTATCCGCCGCACGGCAGTCCTGGCCGTTCGGATTGGTGTCGATGTTGCAAGGGTTGAACGGGTTAAGGTCAGGCACGAACGGGAAAATCTGCGCCTGGAACTGGTTGGGTGCCGAAATTTCCGCACGGGTGAACTGCGCTTCGAAGAACGGCGTGATATTGGCCTCGCCCTCGAAGGTGTACTCACCATAGGCAAAGCCGTTGTACAGCTTCTGACCCGAGATGAAGGTCGTATCGAGCGTCTCGGGGTTGTTGTTCGAGTTGTTGTTGTAATCCTGGAAGTCGACATCGCGGATGCCGTCACCATTAAAGTCGACTTCGCGGTTACCAAGGCCGGTGTTTTCCGAGAAGTCGGCGATCACGTTACCGGCGCCCGGCTTGTAGTACACCGAACCCACGCGGGTTGCATCGATGAAGATACGGCCCGACAGCGAACCAACCTTGCATTCGCTGTCGCGCACGGTGACGCGACCGCCCGAGTTGCGGCGAACGAGCGCGCTGTCACGAATGCCGAGCGTGCGAATGTTGCCATTCTGGTCGATTTCGCGGTGTGCGTCGCAGCCCGTAAGGAAGTCGCGGTCCGCAAAGCGCACGAGGTCGCGCTTCTGATATTCGAGGCCGATACCAAACACGGCGCGGTCGGTGTTGAAGCCCCATGCGGCGGAAACCGTGTAGTCTTCCCCTGCGCCCTGCGGGTTGATGTTGCCGTTGGCCTGGATTTCGAGCCCGTCGAAGTCCTTGCGCAGAATGACGTTCACCACGCCCGCGACCGCGTCCGAACCATACACGGACGATGCGCCGTCCGTGAGAATGTCGTAACGGTCAACCAGCGACGCCGGGATCAGGTTGATCGACGGGTTGGAGGGAGCGCCTTCCACGCCCGCAGGCGCAAGACGGCGGCCGTTGACGAGGATCAGGGTACGGTCAGCGCCAAGGCCGCGCAGGTTCAGCGTTTGCGAACCCGGGCCGTTGTTGAGCACGAAGCCGTTGAAGGTCGCATCGATCTGCTGACCGGCAGCCGCTTCCGAGCGCTGGAGGATCTGCGAAGGATCGAAGGCACCAACTGCCTGCTGATTTTCGGTGGTGAGCACCTGCAAAGGCGAAATCGAGCTGTAGGTATCGCGAACGATACGCGAACCGGTGACCGTGATGTTGCCGGTCTTGTCTTCTGCCTTGGCCGCCTCATCCTCGGTTACATCGACCTGCTGTTCGTCTTCCGCGGGCTGCTCGTCGGCATCCTGCGCATAGGCAGGGCCGGCGATCACGAACGCTATCGCTGATGCCGAAAAGGCCAGAGCCTTGATCGAATTGCTGTGAAATTTCTTCATGATCACTCCAGTTGCCCGAACCGGAGACGTCACAACAACCCAGCGCTCCCACCACATAGTTACCCCATGTGGTGGGGCAGCGCCCCAAAGGTTGCCCAATTCAGTCCCCGCAGTGACTGTTTTGTGCAATGGCGTAGGAATGATGTCAAAGCGCCCGCTCGCCGCTCCGAACTTTTCCGGGCGGTGTTGCGTTAATCCCACATTCAGGCAGCGCTCAGCCAAAAAGCCGCAACATTGTTCGATTGTGGCTTTGCGAATATTAAAAGCTTGGCAGGTTTGCACGCAACAAACCGCCTCGCTTATCAAATCGAACGACGCATGGTTACAATCTTGCGTGCCGCAAGAGTGGGCCTGAAACCATCGAAAGTGGATATCTGGGCGTCACATCAGCGAATCGTCATGCTGAGTTGCCCATCCCCCTCATCAATCAGCAGCGTCGCGCCATCGGGCAATTTCCCTTCAAGCAGCATCTCGGCCAGCGGATCCTGCAAATAGCGCTGCACCGCCCGCTTCAGCGGTCGCGCGCCATAGACCGGATCATAGCCCACCCGCCCGAGCCAGCGCAGCGCCGCCTCGGTCAGGTCGAGCGTGATCTTGCGGTCGGCGAGCAGCTTCTGCACCCGCCCCACCTGGATCTGGACGATCGGCGCCATGTGTTCTTGCGCCAGGCGATGGAACAGGATGATCTCGTCCAGCCGGTTGAGGAACTCGGGCCGGAAATGCCCGCGGACCACGTCCATCACGTCCTTCTCGACACTGGCGACCTCCGCACCATCGGGCAGATTGGCGAGATACTGGCTGCCAAGGTTCGAGGTGAGGATGATAAGCGTGTTGGCAAAGTCCACCACCCGGCCCTGCCCGTCGGTCAGACGCCCGTCGTCGAGCACTTGCAGCAGCACGTTGAACACGTCCTGATGCGCCTTTTCGACCTCGTCGAACAGCACCACCTGATAGGGGCGGCGGCGCACGGCCTCGGTCAGCACCCCGCCCTCCTCATAGCCGACATAGCCCGGAGGCGCGCCGATCAGGCGGGCGACGGCGTGCTTCTCCATGAATTCGCTCATGTCGATGCGCACCATCGCGCTGTCATCGTCGAACAGGAACCCGGCCAATGCCTTGGTGAGCTCGGTCTTGCCGACGCCGGTGGGGCCGAGGAACAGGAAGGACCCGAGCGGACGGCCGGGATCTTGCAGGCCAGCGCGAGCCCGCCGCACCGCCTTTGAGACCGCCTCGATCGCCTGCGACTGGCCGATCACGCGCTTGCCGAGGATGCTCTCCATCGCCAGCAGCTTCTCGCGCTCGCCCTCCATCATCTTGTCGACCGGAACCCCGGTCCAGCGGCTGACGACCCCGGCGATGTCCTCCTCGGTCACCTCCTCGCGCAGCATGGCGTTGGCGGCCTGCCCTTGCGCTTCGGCAAGCTGCTTTTCGAGTTCGGGGATACGCCCGTAGGACAGCTCCCCGGCCTTCGCGAGGTCGCCCTCGCGCTGGGCCTGTTCCAGCTCCAGCCGCGCGGCATCGAGCGCTTCCTTGATCTTGCCCTCGGCCTCGATCTTGTCACGCTCGTTCTGCCAGCGGGTCGTAAGTTCAGCCGACTGCTGCTCAAGGTTGGCCAGCTCCTCGCGCAAGGCCACGAGGCGGTCCTTCGAGTTCTGGTCGGTCTCCTTCTGGAGCGCCTGTTCCTCGATCTTCAATTGGATGATCCGCCGGTCGAGCGCCTCGATCTCCTCGGGCTTGCTCTCCACCTCCATGCGGATGCGGGACGCAGCTTCGTCCATCAGGTCGATCGCCTTGTCGGGGAGAAAGCGGTTCTGGATGTAGCGGTCGGAGAGCTTCGCCGCCGCGACAATCGCGCCGTCGGTGATGCGCACGCCGTGGTGCAGCTCGTACTTGTCCTTGATGCCGCGCAGGATCGAGATCGTGTCCTCGACGGTCGGTTCGGCGATGAAGACCGGCTGGAAGCGCCGCTGGAGCGCGGGGTCTTTCTCGACATACTTTTGATACTCATCGAGCGTGGTCGCGCCGATGCAGTGCAGTTCGCCGCGCGACAGGGCAGGCTTCAGCAGGTTCGAGGCGTCCATCGAGCCTTCGCTCGCGCCCGCCCCGATCAGGGTGTGCATCTCGTCGATGAACAGGATGATCTGCCCTTCGGCGTGCTTGACCTCGTCGAGCACCGACTTCAGCCGCTCCTCGAACTCGCCGCGATACTTCGCGCCCGCGATCAGCGCGCCCATGTCGAGGCTCATGAGGGTGCGGCCCTTGAGGCTGTCAGGCACGTCGCCATTGGCGATGCGCAGGGCCAATCCTTCGGCAATCGCGGTCTTGCCGGTGCCGGGCTCGCCGATCAGCGCGGGGTTGTTCTTGGTGCGGCGGGCGAGGATCTGGATCGTGCGGCGGATTTCCTCGTCACGGCCGATCACCGGATCGAGCTTGCCGTCGCGCGCGGCCTGGGTGAGGTCGCGGGCGAATTTCTGCATCGCGTCATAGGTGTTTTCAGCGCTGGCGCTGTCCGCGCGCTTGCCGCCGCGCAGCTGCTCGATGGCGGCGTTGAGGTTTTGCGGCGTAACCCCTGCGGCCTTCAACGCCTCACCCGCCGCGCCGGGCGCAAGCGCCAGCGCGGTCAACATTCGCTCCACCGTCACGTAGCTGTCGCCCGCCTTGTCGGCGAGCTGTTCGGCCTGATCGAGCGCCCGCACGGCATCATTATCCAGCCCCGGTGTCGCCTGCGCGCCGCTGCCGGTGACGGCCGGAACCTTCGAAAGACCCACGTCAATCGCGGTCACCGCCAACGGCGCCTGCCCGCCCGCGCGCTGGATCAGCCCGGCGGCCATGCCCTCGCTATCTTCCAGCAAGGCCTTGGCGATATGCAGCGGGGTAATGCGCTGGTGGTTCATGCGGATGGCGACGGTTTGCGCAGCTTGCAGGAAGCCCTTGGCCCGGTCGGTGAACTTTTCGAGATTCATGTCGTCTAACCCCTCCAAAGGTTACCACCGCGAGATAGTGTTGCACATTGGCAACACAAGACCCCAGGGGCAAATATCGCGCGCAGGTGTGTTACCCGAGTAGGTGGGTTCGATCACGCGCCAAGGCAAGAGGCCGCGCGAACCTTGACCTCACTCCACCGCCAAGCGATGGAGCCTGCTTGCGATTTGGGAGAGAAATCGGACATGATCTGGGTCAAGCGCGGCGCGTTTGCGCTGGTGGGTGTGCTGTTGCTGGCAGCGACGGTGCTTGCGACGTGGGAGCCGTTCTTTGCCAGCGCGGCCAACCCTGCCCCCGGCCGGACCTATACAGCCGAGATCATCCGCGACGAATTCGGCGTGCCGCATATCTACGGCAAGACCGATGCCGACACCGCTTATGGCGTCGCCATCGCCCATGCCGAGGATGATTTCTTCACCCTGCAGGATGTCGTCGCAATGGCGCGCGGGCGTTATGGCGCGATCGCGGGCGAGGAAGGCGCGCAGATCGATTACGCCTACCACCTGATCGACGCGCGCGGCACGGCGGAGCGGGAATATCCCAAGCTCCCCGCCGATACCCGCGCATTGTTCGAAGCCTATGCTGCGGGGCTCAACCAATACGCCGCCGAACATTTGGGCGAGGTCAAGCTCGCCAACCTGTTCCCCGTCAACGGCATGGATGTCGCCGCCGGATTTGCTTTGCGCCAGCCGTTCTTCTTCGGGCTGGACGGCGTGATCGGCCCGTTGGTGGCAGGCGAGGAACTGCGCCGCGAGCATGGCCCCGACATGCCCGGCTTCCCGCGTCCTCCGCTCCCGATTGCCGCCCCTGCCGAACCCGCCCCCGAAGCGCCCGCCACGGATCAGGCGCGCCGCATGGTGCTGCCGCGCGGCGAGGATGCCGAACACCTCGGCTCCAACGCCTTTGCCGTCGCGCCGAAAAAATCGGGCGGGCCGACCACCCTGATCTCCAATTCGCACCAGCCCCTGCGCGGCGGGGTGGCGTGGTACGAACTCGTGGTCGAGAGCGGCGAAGGCTGGCACTTCGCGGGTGCGAACTTCCCCGGATCGCCCTTCCCCTTCCTCGGCCATAACGAGCATCTCGGGTGGACCAACACGGTCAACACCCCCGACATGATCGACGTCTACCAGCTCGAACTCGACGCAACCGGCACCCGCTACAAGCTCGATGGCGCTTGGCGCGATCTCGAAAGCAAGTGGGTGACGCTGCCGGTCAAGATTGGTCCCGTGGTGCTGCCGATCCGCAAGGAAGTGCTGCGGTCGGCGCATGGCCCGGTGATCAGGAACGCCAAGGGCGCCTTTGCCATCCGCTACGGCGGGATCGGGCAGCTTGGCCAGCTCGACGCCTATTACCGCATCAACAAGGCGACCAATTTCGCCGAGTGGGAGGCGCAGCTTGCGCGCCTTGCCATTCCGTCGACCAACTTCATCTATGCCGACGAGGCGGGCACCATCGCCTATGTCTATAACGCCGCGATCCCCCGCCGGCCCGAGGGCGTGAAGGCCGACTGGCGCAATGTGCTGCCCGGCAATCGCAGCGATCTGATCTGGCAGGGCGCGGTCGACTTCAAGACCCTGCCCCGGATCGTGAACCCGACCAGCGGGTGGCTCTACAATTCGAACAACACCCCCTTCACTGCCGCCGGAGCCGGAAGCGATCTTGATCCCCAAGTGTTTGCGCCGATCATGGGGATCGAGCTCAAGCAGACCAACCGCTCATGGCGCGCCTACAGGCTTCTTTCGGAAGCGAGCGTGCTCGACCGCGCGGCGCTGGAGCGGATCAAGTATGACACCGCTTATGAGCGCCTCGGCTATGTCGACCGACTGTTCGACACGCTGGAAGGGCTGAAGGCGGAAGGCCAGTTGGCCGAGGCGCGCGATCTGCTGCTCAGCTGGGATTTCACTGCCGACGGCAAGGGCGCTGCCGATGCCATCGCGCTGCTGATCCTCCGCGACTTCATGGCGGCGGATTACAACAATAAGCCCTTCCCCGATGTGGCTGAGAAACTGCAAGCCGCCGCCGACCACCTCTCAACCCATTTCGGCCGGCTCGATCCGCCGATGGGCGATGTGCTGCGGTTGCGGCAGGGCGAACTTGACCTGCCGCTGGACGGCGGATCGGACACGCTCCGCGCGTCCACCACATGGGACGTGGCCGAGGATGGGCGCCTGTCCCTCAAGCACGGCGACAGCTTCATCATGTGGATCGAATGGCAGCAAGGTCAGCGGGTAAGCTCACGCTCGATCCAGCCCTTTGGCGCGGCCACCACCCGGCCTGCCAGCCCGCATTACACCGACCAGATGCAGCTGTTCGTCGATCACAAGCTGAAGCCGGTGTATTTTTGGCGCGATGATCTGCTGGCGAATGCCAGCAGCCGCCGCACTGTCACCAATGCGCGCTGACTTGCGTATCTTTCGTTTCTGATCCCTCCACTGGAGCTTTCGTCCATGACCCACCGTTCTGCCGCTGCCAGTCTTTCGGCGCTTGCCCTTGCGCTTGTTGCCCCAGCCGCCCCGGCGTTGGCCGACAATCACGCCGCGACGACCACCGCGCCGCAGGCGACGGCCGATCTGCCGACCCTCGTCAGCCAGGTGACGATCCCCTATCAGCAGTTCGAGCTGGCCAACGGCCTTACCGTGCTGGTGCACGAAGACCGCAAGGCGCCGATCGTCAACGTGACGGTGTGGTACAATGTCGGCTCGAAGGACGAACCCGAGGGCAAGACCGGCTTTGCCCACCTGTTCGAACACCTGATGTTCAACGGCTCGGAAAACGCGCCGGATGACTACTTCAAGTACCTCGCGGAAATGGGCGCGACCGATTACAACGGCACCACCTGGTTCGATCGCACCAACTACTTCCAGACGGTCCCCCGCCCCGCACTGGAGCGTGCGCTGTGGCTGGAAAGCGACCGCATGGGTTACCTGCTCGGCGCGGTGACGCAGGGCAAGCTCGATAACCAGCGTGGCGTCGTCCAGAACGAAAAGCGTCAGGGCGATAACGAGCCGGGCGGCTTGGTTTTCTATGACGTGCTCAAGACCCTGTTCCCCGATGGCCACCCCTATCAGCACGAAGCGATCGGTTCGATGGCCGACCTCGATTCCGCTTCGATGGAGGATGTGAAGGCGTGGTTTACGGACAATTACGGCCCCAACAATGCGACCCTCGTGATCGCGGGCGACATTTCGGCGGCCGAAGCCAAGCCGCTGGTGGAGAAGTATTTCGGCAGCATCAAGCGCGGCCCCGTCAATGACCCGGCGCAGGCCGATGTGCCGACTCTGAAGGAGCCGGTGCGCAAGACTTTCAAGGATCAGGTCGCAGCGACCAGTGTGACCCGCTACTGGGCGGTCGAAGGGATCACCGGCAAGGATCGCATCGCGCTCGACGTCGGTGCCTCGATCCTCGGCGGGCTGGCCTCCAGCCGGCTCGACAACGTGCTGGTGCGCGATGAACAGCTCGCCGTCAGCGTTTCGGCGGGCAATTCGGCCTTCCACCGCATCGGCATCCTGCAAGTCGAAGCGACCGCCAAGGCGGGTGTCGATCTTGCCGTGCTGGAAAAGCGGATGGACGAAGTCGTCGCCAAGCTGATCGCGGAAGGCCCGACCGAAGACGAAGTGCGCCGCGCCGTGACCAGCAACCTCGCCCGCACGATCCGCGGGCTGGAGCAGGTCGGCGGCTTCACCGGGAAGGCGCAGACCCTGGCCGAAGGCGAGGTGCTGGCGGGCGATCCGGCGTTCTATTCGCGCGAGTTCGAAGCTCTTTCCAAGCTCACCCCGGCTGACGTCAAGGCGGCCCTCGGCAGGTGGATGACCCGCCCGGCGATGACCGTGGTGCTGGAGCCCGGCGCCCGCGATGCGACCTATGAAGAAGCCGCATCGGTGGCCGCCGAAGGTGAAAACGCGTCCGAGCGGGACCGCGCCGCCGAAACGATCACGGTCTCGGTCGAACGGCCCAAGCCCCCGATCGACACCATCGCCCAGCTCGATTTCCCGGATGTCCAGCGGGCGGTTCTGGCGAACGGCATGAAGGTCACCTATGCCCGCCGCACCGCGGTGCCGGCGACCTATGTGGCGATGGCTTTCAACGCAGGCGGCGCGGCTGATCCCGAGGGCAAGACCGGGCTCGACGGTCTCACGCTGTCGCTGTTCGACGAAGGCACCAAGAACCTGACCTCGCAGCAGATTGCCGAGGCGGGCGAGCGACTCGGTGCGAGCATCTCGGTGGGCGGGGGCGACGACCGTTCGACCTTCACCCTCTCGGCGCTGACCGCCAACCTTGCGCCCAGCCTCGATCTGATGCGACAGATCATGCGCGAACCGGCCTTCAATCCTGACGACCTTGAGCGGGTGCGCAACCAGACGATCACGGGCTTGCGCCAGGCCATGAAGTCGCCGCAGGGCATCGCTCAGCTGACAATGACACCGGAGCTGTTCGGTTCCACCAGCCCCTATGGCCGCGTGCCGACGGTGGAGAGCGTCAGCAGCATCACCCGCGATGACCTGATCGCCCACAAGGACCGCTGGATCCGCCCCGACAATGGCGAGGTCTTCGTCATTTCCGACAAGCCGCTGGCTGAGATCGTCACCGCGCTCAACGCCGCGTTCGGTGACTGGACGCCGCCTGCCACACCCAAGGGCACCAAGCAGTTCGCCGACAACGCGGGCACGAACGGCAATCGGATCATCCTCGTCAACCGTCCCAATTCGCCGCAGAGCTTCATCTACGGCGCGCAGATCACGCCGCTTGACGCGGGCGATCCGGCGTTTGTCGCCTTTGGCAGCGCCAACAAGTCGCTGGGCGGCGATTTCCTCGCGCGGCTCAACATGAACCTGCGCGAGACCAAGGGCTGGAGCTATGGCGTCCGCGGCGGCGCGCAGGCGCGCGAGAACGCGGTGGTCTATTCGATCTCGGGCGGGGTTCAGGCGGACCGCACCGGGGATTCGCTCGCGGAAATGCTGCGGGAGACCAAGGAATTCCTGACGACCAAGGGCGTCACCGCGGAGGAATTGGAGCGCAATGTCGCTGCGGATGTCGGCTCGCTGCCGGGCCGGTTCGAAACTTCGCCCGCGGTGCTCGGCGCGATGCAGAGCAATGCGCTGTTCGGACGGCCGGACAATTATCAGGAAACCCTCGCCAGCATCTACACCGCGCAGACCCCCGCCAGCCTCGATGCCATCGCCCGCGCGAGCATTGATGCGGACAAGTTCGTCTGGGTCGTGGTGGGCGATGCCAGCGTGGTCCGCGCCCAGCTCGAACCGCTCGGCCTGCCGATTGAACAGCGCGAGATGGAAGGGGAATAAGCCGGATGGCAGCGCGCTTCAGCCGGAAAGCGGTTGAAGCGCGCTGACATCAGTGTAAATAACGACACCACAAGTGCCGGGTCGCCAAAGGTCCGCACGTTCACCGGAGGAGTTGAATATGTCTGTTGCAGGTACCTACAAGACCGTCGTCAAGAGCCCGATGGGCGACCAGACCGGCACCCTCACCGTGGTTCCCGATGGCGATACCTTCAGCGGCTCGCTGGTGGGCAGCCTCGGCTCGATGGACATCACGGGCGGCACTGTCAGCGGCAACACCATCTCGTGGAAGATGAACATGGTCGTGCCGATGCCGATGACGCTCGATTGCGAAGCGACCATCGACGGCGACACGCTGACCGGCTCGGTCAATGCGGGCGCTTTTGGTGCGATGCCGCTGTCGGGCACCCGCGAAGCGTAATCGCTTCGGCCCGCGTTACGAAAAGCCGCCGGAGCCCCCGCTCCGGCGGCTTTTTCGTGCCTGCCTTGCGGGCCGGATTGGCTGCATTCATGATCCTG
This sequence comes from Erythrobacter sp. W302b, assembly GCF_046452395.1. Lineage (NCBI taxonomy): Bacteria > Pseudomonadati > Pseudomonadota > Alphaproteobacteria > Sphingomonadales > Erythrobacteraceae > Erythrobacter > Erythrobacter sp. W302b. Next base: position 2,070,397 of record NZ_JBKFDH010000001.1, read on the forward strand.
CGCTATGGATAGGGCGTCACGACTTGGGAGCATCAGGGATGTCTTTTCGCGCCGCCATTATCGCCACTGCCGCCACGCTTGCCTTGGGAGGCTGCATGACCGTTCCCGATAGTCACCCGCTCGCCGGGACCGAGTGGCAGCTGACCGCGATCGACACCTCGGGCAGCACCACCTCGCTCACCCCCACCTTGCAGCGCCGCCACACCCTTGCCTTCAATGATGGCGGTGAGGTGCAGCTTCAGCTTGATTGCAACCGCGGCCGTTCGACCTGGACCGCGGGCCAACCGTCGAACGGTGCAGGCAACATCAGCTTCGGCCCGGTGGCCGGCACCCGCATGGCCTGCCCCGCCCCCAGCTTCGGCAATGATCTGGCCAGCGCGCTGGAACAGGTCCAGCGCTACACCACCACGCTCGACGGTCGCCAGCTGGTGCTGGAAACGCCCGAGCTGCGCCTCACCTTCGCCGCCGCCGAGTAAACTCTCCCCGGCTACGACGATGGTCTAGCTATCGCTGCTGCCCGTAACGCGCGACCTTGCAGTCCTCGACAGGACCGGCATGGTGCGGGCGCAAGGCCTGCCTGCCGGTCAGGGGATCGAGCCTACAAGCGGGAGACGGACAATGGCGACGACATATGATGACGCCCTGCCCAAGCATCACAAGGTCACGGGGACGGAGAAACGCGTCATCCTCGCCTCGTCGCTGGGCACGGTGTTCGAATGGTATGATTTCTACCTCTATGGCCTCTTGGCCACGATCATCTCGGCGCAGTTCTTTTCTGGCGTAAACGAGACCACGGGCTTCATTTTCGCGCTGGCCGCCTTTGCGGCGGGATTTGCGGTCCGGCCCTTCGGTGCGCTGGTGTTCGGACGGCTGGGCGACATGGTCGGGCGCAAATACACCTTCCTTGTCACCATGGGCCTGATGGGCTTTGCGACCTTTACCGTCGGCGTGCTGCCGAACTACGCCAGCATCGGGGTGGCCGCACCGATCATGCTGGTGGTGCTGCGGCTGGTGCAGGGACTTGCGCTGGGCGGCGAATATGGCGGCGCGGCGACTTACGTGGCCGAGCACGCGCCGAACGACAAGCGGGGGCTCTACACCAGCTTCATCCAGACCACCGCCACGCTGGGCCTGTTCGCCGCCTTGCTGGTGGTGATCGGCACCCGCACCATGATCGGCGAGGAAGCCTTCAAGGAATGGGGCTGGCGTGTGCCGTTCCTGATCTCGGCGGTGCTGCTCGGCGTGTCGCTGTGGATCCGGCTGCAATTGCAGGAAAGCCCGGTGTTCCAGAAGATGAAGGACGAAGGGACCAGTTCCAAAGCCCCGATTTCCGAAGCCTTCGGCAACTGGAAAAACGGCCGCTGGGCGCTGATCGCGCTACTCGGTGCGGTCGCGGGTCAGGCGGTGGTGTGGTACACGGGCCAATTCTATGCGCTGTTCTTCCTTGAGAAAGTGCTGATGGTGGATGGCGCGACGACCAACATCCTGATTGCAGTCGCATTGGCTATCGGCACGCCCTTCTTCATCTTCTTCGGCTGGTTGTCGGACAAGGTCGGACGCAAGCCGATCATCCTCAGCGGATGCGCGCTGGCGGCGGTGACGTTCTTCCCGGCCTTCCATGCGCTGACCGAAGCGGCCAATCCGGCGCTGGCCCGGGCACAGGCCTCGGCACCGGTGAGTGTGATCGTCAATGATGCGGATTGCTCGGTGCAGTTCGACCCCATCGGCAAGAACAAGTTCGATGCCAAGAGCTGCGACATCGCCAAGTCGTTCCTCGCCAAAAACGGGGTGAGCTATACCAAGGTCGAAGCCGACGCCGGGGCCATCGCGCAGATCACTATCGGGGCCCAGACCTACGTCGCACCCGATCCGGCCACGCTTGCCAGTGACGAACGCAAGGCCGCGATCACCGCCTATCAGGACGAGTTGAAGGCGGCACTGGCCGCGGCGGGTTACCCCTCCAAGGCCGATCCAGCCGCCATCGACACCCCGGTGGTGATCGCCATCCTGACCTATCTCGTGCTGCTGGTGACGATGGTTTACGGGCCGATTGCGGCGCTGCTGGTGGAGCTGTTCCCCACCCGCATCCGCTACACCGCGATGAGCCTGCCCTACCACATCGGCAATGGCTGGTTCGGCGGGTTCCTGCCGACCACCGCCTTTGCGATGGTCGCCGCAACCGGGAATATCTACTTCGGGTTGTGGTATCCGGTGGCGATTTGCGCGGCCACCGTGATGATCGGGCTGCTGTTCCTGCCCGAAACCTTCCGCCGCAATATCGACGACTAAGCCCGCCAGCCAGCGGGTCGCCGGAGGGGCGGTGCCGCAAGGTGCCGCCCCTTTGCTTTGCGCCGCGCTTGGCGTAGTTTGCACGCCGGGAAAGAGGGGAGCGGGACATGATGCTGGGCGCGGCGCTGGTCGCCGCCATCATCTACCTTGGCGCACTGTTCTGGCTTGCGGCATGGCGCGATCGCACGCCAGCGCCCGCGCTGCTGCGCCATTCCGGCAGCGTCTATGGCCTCAGCCTCGCGGTGTACTGCACCAGCTGGACGTTCTTCGGCGGAGTCGGCACGGCAGCAACCGCAGGGCTTGATTACCTGCCGATCTATCTTGGGCCGATCCTCGTCTTCACGCTGGGCTTCGGGCTGGTGCGCCGGATCCTGGCGCAGGCGAAAGCGCAGCATTCGACCTCGATCGCCGACTTCCTCTCGGCCCGCTACGGCAAGAGCGCCAGTCTCGCCGCGCTGGTGACGGTGATCGCAACCTGCGGGACGCTGCCCTATATGGCGCTCCAGCTGGACTCGGTCGGCACGACGCTGCTGGTGCTCGACCCGGAGCTGCGCACGCAGGTCGCGACGGACGAGCTGGTGCTGATCGTCGCCGCGCTGATGGGGCTGTTCGCAATCCTGTTCGGATCACGCCGCGCCGACCGGGCGGGCGAAAATGCCGGGCTGGTGCTGACGATTGCTGTGGAAGCGCTGGTCAAGCTGGCCGCCTTGCTCGCCGTCGGCGCGCTCGGCGCGTGGTGGCTTGCGACGGGCCAAGGGCCCGCGATCCCTGCCACCCCGGCCCTGTTCGCCCCCGATCCGATCGACGCGCGCTTCGTGGTGCTGACGCTGATCGCGGCGGCGGCAGCCCTGTGCCTGCCGCGCCAGTTCCACATGAGCTTTATCGAAGCGCCGGGAGAACGCGCCAGCCGGTCAATGCGCTGGGTGTTCCCGGCCTATCTCGCGCTCACCGCAGCCGTGATCGTGCCGATCGTGCTGGCAGGACTTGCCGTGCTGCCCGACGGCACCGATCCCGATACCATCGTGCTGGCCCTGCCGCTGGCGAGCGGAACGCCGCTGCTCGCCGTGCTGGTGTTCATCGGCGGATTTTCGGCGGCGACCGGCATGATTGTGGTGGCGAGCGTCGCGCTGTCGATGATGATCACCAATGACCTGATCGCCCCGCTGCTGCTGCGCCGCGCGCTGGCCGGACGGGGCGACCGCAGCCGCGTGCCGGGACGCCTGCTGCTGATCCGCCGCTTGGTGATCGCCGCACTGCTGGCGGCGGCTTACGTGTTCTATCGTGGCTTTGCCGGGATCACCGATCTGGCGGGGCTCGGCACCCTCGCCTTCGCGGCGGCCGCGCAATTCGCGCCGGGTCTGGTGCTGGGGATGCTGAGCCAGCACGGCAACCGCGCCGGGATGCTCACCGGCCTTGCGAGCGGCTTCTTCCTGTGGCTCGCGCTGCTGATCGTCCCCGCAGCAAATGGCACCGCGCCGTTCCTTAGCATCCATCCCGATCCCCTGGTGTCAGGCGTGATCCTGAGCCTTGGGGTGAACACCGCGCTCTACTGGCTGGTGTCGGCGCTGGTGCGGCCCTCGCTGCTCGATCAGGCGCAGGCCGCCGCGTTTGTGGGCACACCGATGCCGGGCGAGCTGCCGCGCCATGCCACCGCCAAGCGCGTGGGTGATGTCCGCGCGCTGCTCGCACAGTTCGTCGGGCGCGAGCGGGCCGATGCCGCCCTCGCCCCGCTTCACCTGCGCAATGGCGATCCGGCCGGCGCAGGCGTGCTGGAACTGGCCGAGCGGGTGATTTCCGGCGTGATCGGCACGTCATCCGCACGAATGCTGGTGGGGTCATGGGCGGGTGGCGATCCCATCCCCCTGCCCGAAGTCGTCGCCATGTTTGACGAGACCAGCCGCCGCCTTTCCTTCTCTGCCGACCTGCTCCAGACCGCGATCGAATCCATCGATCAAGGCATTGCGCTGGTGGATGGCGACATGCGGCTGGTGGCTTGGAACACCCGCTATCAGCAGATTTTCGACCTGCCCGACGGGCTCGTCAGTGTCGGCACGCCGATTGCCGATCTGATCCGCTTCAACCTGGCGCGCGGCGCCCTGTCCGACGCCGCCATCACCGAGCAGGTCGAACGCCGCCTCGCCTATATGCGGGCCGGGACCGAGCATCGGATCGAGCGGGTGCAGCATGACGGCCGCGTGCTCCGGATCGTCGGCGCGCCCACGCCCGGCGGTGGCTACACCACCTCCTACACCGACATCACTGCTGACCGGCTGGCTGAGCAGGCGCTGGAGGACAAGGTCGCGGTTCGCACCCGCCAGCTGAGCGCGGCGAACGCGGCCCTGGCGCAGGCGACGAAGTCCAAGACCCGTTTCCTCGCCGCCGCCAGCCACGATCTGATCCAGCCGCTGAATGCCGCGCGCCTGTTCGCTTCGGCGTTGGGCGAGGAGGTGCAGGGACACCCCGCGCTGGAGCGGTTGGTGGCCGATCTCGACGGTTCCATCGTCTCGGCAGACCGGCTGATCCGGGTGCTGCTGGAGATTTCCAAGCTCGACAGCGGCGGCGTGGTGCCAGCGCCGGAACCCATAGCGCTTGACCAGTTGTTCGAGGATGTGGCGCGCGAATTCGCGCTTCAGGCACAGGCCAAGGGATTGCGGCTGCGGCGGGTGGGGACCGATGCCTGGGTGCTGGCCGACCGCGCGTTGCTGACGGCGGTGCTGCGCAACCTGATGAGCAATGCGGTGCGCTACACGGCCGAGGGCGGCGTGCTGATCGGCGTGCGGCGGCGCGGCGCGGACGTGCTGATCTGCATCCATGACACAGGGCGCGGGATCGCGCCGGATGACATTGAGCGCATCTTCGGCGAGTTCGAACGCGGCGCTTCGACCGACCGGGAAGGGTTGGGCTTGGGCCTCGCGATTGTCCGGCGGGCCGCGCGGCTGCTGGGGGTCGAGATTGAGACCACCTCGTCGCTGGGGCGCGGGAGCCGGTTCGCGCTGGCCTTTCCCGTGCTGCGGCGCGAGGCGGCACCTGCGCCCCGCCCTGCCCCGGTCCGCGCCGCCGCAGGGGTTGGCGAAGGCCGGGTGCTGGTGGTCGACAATGATCCCGCCGTGCTGGCTGCGACGGCAGCGCTTCTCGGCAAGTGGGGCCTTGACGTCACCTGCGCGGCCAGTGGCGCCGCAGCGGCTGCGGCCATGCGTCAGGCTCCCGACATTGCGATCATGGACTACCGCCTCGACGGGGATGAACGCGGCGATGCCGCCTATGCGACGCTGTGCGAAGGCTGGGGCCAGCGCCCGCCTGCGATCCTGCTAACGGCGGAAAGCTCGGAGGAAACCGAAGCCGCCGCCGCGCGCATGGGAGCGAACCGCTTGCTCAAACCCGCGCCGCCCGCCGCCTTGCGCGCGCTGATGGCCACGGCGCTGGCACAGGGCCGCGAGGCCAAGGTTCAGGATCTCGCAGAATCCGCCACCGGCTGATCGACATCGAGCTTGGCGGCGAGCAGCACCGCCTGCGTCCGGCTGCTCACGCCAAGCTTGCGCAGGATTGCCGTGATGTGCGCCTTCACCGTCGCCTCGGAAATGGCAAGTTCGTAGGCGATCTGCTTGTTGAGCAGGCCTTGCCGGATCGCGGCGAGGATACGGCGCTGGGCGGGCGTGAGGCTGGCAATGCGGGCGAGATCATCGTCCGCCCCTGCGTTCACCTCAGGAAACCACCCGTCCCCACCCTGCACCGCCGACAACCCTTCGCGCATCGCATCGAGGCTGGCGGATTTGGGGATGAACCCTGCCGCCCCCAATTGCGCCGCCGCCGCCGCGACCCGCGGCTCCTCGGAGGCCGAGACGATCACGATCGGCAGCGCGGGGTAATCCTGCCGCAGGTCCATCAGCACCGACAGGCCGGTGGAGTCCGCCATGTGCAGATCGAGCAACAGGGCTTCCACCGCGCCCTCCGCCAGCGCGGCGCGGGCTTCGGCCGCGGAGCTCGCCTCGACAATCGCCGCCTCGGACCACACCTTGCCCACCGCATGGGCCAGCGCGCTGCGGAACAGCGGGTGATCATCGGCGATGATGATCCGGGCGGTCATCGCCTCAGCCGTTCTGCCGCCCCTCGATCAGCCGCTCGACCAGCGAGGGGTCGGCGAGAGTCGAGGTGTCGCCCAGCGATCCGAAGTCGTTCTCGGCGATCTTGCGCAGGATGCGGCGCATGATCTTGCCCGAGCGGGTCTTGGGCAGGCCGTCGGTGAAGTGGATCACGTCGGGCGTGGCGATGGGGCCGATTTCCTTGCGGACGTGCGCCTTGAGTTCCGCGAGCAGCGCGTCGGTGCCCTCTTCGCCGACGTTCAGGGTGACATAGCAATAGATGCCCTGCCCCTTGATGTCGTGCGGATAGCCGACCACCGCGGCCTCGGCGACCTTGGGGTGAAGCACCAGCGCGCTTTCGACTTCCGCCGTGCCCATGCGGTGGCCCGAGACGTTGATCACGTCGTCGACCCGGCCGGTGATCCAGTAGTAGCCGTCCGCGTCGCGCTTGCAGCCGTCGCCGGTGAAATACTTGGCCTTGTAGGTGCTGAAATAGGTCTGCCCGAAGCGACCATGATCGCCATAGATCGTGCGCGCCTGACCGGGCCACGAGTGGGTGATGCACAGGTTGCCCTCGGCCGCGCCATCCAGCACCGCCCCTTCGCTGTCGACCAGCTGCGGGCGGATGCCGAAGAACGGGAGCCCCGCGCTCCCCGGCTTCATGTCGTGCGCGCCGGGCAGTGTGGTGATCATGCAGCCGCCGGTTTCGGTCTGCCACCAGGTGTCGATGATCGGGCAGCGGCCCTCGCCCACCACGTCGAAATACCAGCGCCATGCCTCGGGATTGATGGGCTCACCGACCGACCCGAGCAGGCGCAGCGAGGCGCGCGAGCGGCTGGTCACGTGGTGGTCGCCCTCGCGCATCAGCGCACGGATCGCGGTGGGGGCGGTGTAGATGATGTTGACCTGATGCTTGTCGACCACGTCCCAGAAGCGCCCGTGATCGGGGTAATTGGGCACGCCTTCGAACACGACGGCCGTCGCAGCATTGAACAACGGCCCGTAGACCACATAGCTGTGCCCCGTCACCCAGCCGATATCGGCTGTGCACCAGAACACCTCGTCCGGCTGGTAATCGAAGATGTAGTGGAAGGTCGTCGCGGTCCACACACCGTAGCCACCGGTGGTGTGGAGCACGCCCTTGGGCTTGCCGGTCGAGCCGCTGGTGTAGAGGATGAACAGCGGGTCTTCCGCGCCCATCACCTCGCAGGGACAATCCGCGTCGCTGACGAGGTCGGCGAGCCAGTGGTCGCGGCCCTCCACCATTGCGGTCGCGCCGCCGGTGTGCGGGATCACCAGCACGCCATCGACCGGGGTCGCGTGCGCGGTGAGAGCCAGCGCCGCATCGACATTGGCTTTCAGAGGCACCCGCTTGCCGCCGCGCAGACCCTCGTCGGCAGTAATCACGAAGCGGCTGCCGCAATCCTCGATCCGCCCCGCGAGCGCCTCGGGCGAGAAGCCGCCGAACACCACCGAATGGACCGCGCCCAGCCTTGCGCAGGCAAGCATTGCGACCACGCCTTCCAGGATCATCGGCATATAGATCGTCACCCGATCACCGCGCGTCACCCCCAGCGCCTTCAGCGCATTGGCCATCCGCACCACCTCAGTGTGGAGTTCGCCATAGGTGAGGCTGCGGCCCGGGCTGGCGGGATCGTCCGGTTCAAAGATCAGCGCCGTGCGCTCGGCGTGATGCGGCAGGTGCCGGTCGACCGCATTGTGGCAGAGGTTAAGCTGACCATCCGCGAACCATTCGATCGCGACCGGATCATAGGACCACGCACCGCCCTTGGTCGGCGCCTTGACCCAATCCAGCCGCTGCGCCTGTTCCAGCCAGAAGGCGTCCGGCGTTTCCACCGAGGCGCGGTACATCGCGGCATATTGCTCAGCGGTGCAATGGGTCGGCGTGTGGGCCTGAGGCCGCTCAACGGCGTGGATCATCTCGACTCTCCCTAATCTGCGCCCGCTTTTACATCAGGCTACACGTCCCGCCCCATGAGACAAAGGTCTTACGACCATCCGCTAGCTGTCCGCATCCGTCCGATCAGCCCATTCTGCGACGGGATCGAAAAAGGATGGGAGAGTCCGAATGGTTCACGCGAAGGCGGCCCGCAGTCTGCGGGCCTTGCTGCTGACGGCGAGCGTGCTGACCGCGTCGCCGGTGCTGGCGCAGGCGCAGAGCACGGAGGCGCGGCTTGATCGGCTGGAGCGGCTGGTCGAAGGCCTGATCGCGCGGCTGGATGCCGAGGCGACCTCGCACGAGGCCGAGGAAGCGGAGATCCGCGAACAGAGCGCCGCGCTGCTCGCCGCCACCCGCGACCTCAAGGACCGCCAAGCCGAACTCGCCCAGCAGATCGCCGTGCCCAAGGGGCAGGAGGACAAGGGCTTCCGCGTCGGCAAGACCACGGTGGCCTATGCGGGCTATGTGAAGCTTGATACGCTGGTGCAGCGCACGAGCGGCGGGCAATTGCCGGACAATTCCATCGGGCGCGATTTCCTGATTCCGGCGCTGATCCCGGTCGGCGGCACAGCCTCAAGCTATGACACCGATTACAGCGCCCGCCAGACCCGCTTCATCCTCAAGACCGCCACCGATGTCGGCACGGCGCATACGCTCAATTCGCATATCGAGCTCGATTTCAACGTCACCGACGGCGGGGACGAACGCACCACCAACTCCTATGTCCCGCGCTTGCGGCAGGCCTTCATTACCTATGACAATTGGCTGTTCGGGCAGGCGTGGTCGACCTTCCAGAACATCGCCGCGCTGCCCGATAGTCTCGATTTCATTGGAGTGACGCCGGGCACCGTGTTCGATCGCCAGCCGATGATCCGCTACAGCAAGAACGGCTGGCAGATCGCGCTCGAACAGCCCGAAACCACCGTCACCACGCGCACCGGGGCGCGGATCATGGCGGGAGACGACACGATCCCCGATGTCGTCGCCCGTTACAATCTCAACCGGCCGTGGGGGTCGCTGACGGCGGCGGGCATTGTGCGCACCCTGCGGATTTCCGACGATGATTTCGGCACCGGCACGGATAGCGCGATGGCTTACGGCCTCAGCCTGTCCGGCAAGATCAAGGTGGGCGAGAAGGACGACATCCGCTTCATGGCGACCGCGGGGGACGGCCTGGGGCGCTATATCGGGCTCAACATCGTCAATGATGCGGCGCTGGATGCGGCCGGCAATCTCGATCCGATCTTCACCTGGTCGGGCTTTGCCGCCTACCAGCACCATTGGGGTGGCCGCCTGCGGTCGAGCGTGGCGGGGTCTTTTTTCAAGGCGGACAACCCGGTAACGCTGACCACCCGGCAGGTGACCGACGAAAGCTGGAACGGGTTTGCCAACCTGATCTGGAACCCGGTCGACCCGCTCGATATCGGGATCGAGCTGCTCTACGCCGAACGCTCGCTGGAAGATGGCCGAACGGGCGATCTGCGGCGGTTGATGATTTCCACCCGCTACAATTTCTGACCCGCAACAGCGAACCAATATGGCGATGTTTCACGTGAAACATCGCCGTTTTGGCATTCAGGCTGCGGTCAGGTGTAGCAATGACCCCGCAACGACCCGCCGATGACCGCGCAAGGCCCGCTCCCGGACAGCAAAAACCCCGCCAGCCGGTGACGGCCAGCGGGGTTCGTCTTGATCGCGCGCGTCTCAGAAGCGGTAGGACAGCCCCGCGCTGATCACCCACGGATCAAGCTTGTGTTCGGTCTCGATCGCCAGCGTGTTGCCGACGAACCAGCGGGCAGTGGTGTCGATGAAGTAGCGCTTCACATCGACGCTGATGCCCAGCCCCTTGTCATTCACCGGCAGATCGAAACCCGTTTGCAGCGCAAGGCCCAGCTCGTTCGACAGATTGGTTTCGGTCACGCCCAGCGGCAAGGTGGCCGCGCCCGGATCATCGGCGACCCACAGGAAGTAGGCCGGACCCGCGCCCACATAGGGCTTCAGCCCGCCCAGATCGAAGTGATATTTCGCGGTCACCGTCGCCGGGATCAGCTTGGCGTTCGACACCAGCTCCGCCCCGGCGGGAAGCCCGGCGACGGTATCGACATCGTGCTGCGTCATGCCCGCGATCGTCTCGATCGAGATGTTGTTGGTCACGAAATATTCGATTGCGAGGGTCGGCGTTACATTGTCGTTGGCCTTGGTCTGCAAGGTCGCAGGCAATCCGGGCACGTTGACGTTGATGTCCGTGATCTTGCCATCGGGCAGAACCGCCGTGGCGAGCAGCTTGACCTGAATGTCGCCAGCGCGGTCATCATCCTGCGCCATCGCAGGCGTTGCGGCCAGCATTGCAGCCACGCCGCCAACCATCAGAAGAGTCTTCATGGTATCGTCCTTCATCGGCAGCAGTGGCCACCCTCCGTGGCCCAGGTTGTTTGCTGCCTGTGCGGGCCGGATAGAACCGGAACCGCATGGCTCTCATTGATCCGGATCAAAGACCTTTGCTTTGTCGTGCGCCATTGCCGCACCATCATGGCGACGATCAGCCCTTCACCGCCCGACCTCGGGCTGGCGCATTATCTCACGGCCTTCCGCGCCGCGCTGCCTGCGGGAACGGGCGACGCGGTGACGGCTGATCGGCTCTGTGCGCTGGGTGAGGCGGCGCATCTGGCGCGCGGGGATCAGCTTGGGCCTGACGCGAAGAGCGACCGGCTGGTGTGGATTGCCACTGGCGCGGTGAAACTGGTTGCGCCCGCTGTGACGGGATCGCCGGGCGGGCAAGTGCTGGCGTTCCATTTCGCAGGCGATCTCGTGTCGGTGCTCCGCCAGAGCGCCGAGGAATCCTGGGGCGATCTACGGCTGACGGCGCTCATCGACAGTGATCTGGTGATTTTCCCTGCCGACCGCTTCCTCGACGTGGCCCAAGGCGATCCCGCCGTTCTGCGATCGGTGCTGACCCGTTCGCTGCAAGCCCTGCACCGCAGCCGCACCCGAATGATGCAGATGGGGCACAAATCCGCCGGAGCGCGGATCGCTGATTTCCTCGTCTCCATGGCCGAACGTCTGGCGGGCTGCACGGCGGGCGCCTGCGCCTTCTCCTTGCCGATGAGCCGCCGCGATATCGGCGACAGTCTGGGTCTCACCATCGAGACGGTCAGCCGCCAGCTCACCGAACTGCGCGAGGCCGGTCTCGTTACCACCGAGGGTCGTTCCAAAGTCTGCCTGTCCGATGTGACAGCGCTCGCCCGGCTCGCCGGGCGGCAATCGCGCCATGCCCCAGAGGCTTTGGCAAAAACGCATCAAATTTGATTTCGGTCAAACACAAGCACAGCGGGGGTCCGGTAAAAGCCGGGCCGACGGAAGGGATAAATCAACATGGAAACAGTCGTTCGGCGGCTGGGGGTATGGGCGCTTGTCCTGCTCGCAGCGATTGCGGCTATCGCGCTGACGCCCGATAGCGGTTTTGCCATTCACATGGGCATCGTGGCGCTGGTCGCCGTGATCCTGATCGCGGTCACGGCCACCAGCTATGATCCGATGGCCAAGGCGCAGAGCATCTTCAAGATGCCTCCCGGCCCATCGCGCTATGATGATGACGTGATCCGCTGGGGCGTCATCGCGACGATGTTCTGGGGCATTGCGGGGCTGCTCGCGGGCGTGTTCATCGCCGCGCAGCTCGCCTTCCCGCAGCTCAATTTCGAGCCCTACCTGAACTTCGGCCGGGTGCGCCCGCTGCACACCTCCGCGGTGATCTTCGCCTTTGGCGGCAACGCCCTGCTGGCAACCAGCTTCTACGTGGTGCAGCGCACCTGCCGCACCACGCTGGCCTTCCCCGGCATGGCCCGCTTCGTGTTCTGGGGCTACCAGCTGTTCATCGTGCTCGCCGCGACCGGCTACCTCCTCGGCATCAGCCAGGGCAAGGAATATGCCGAGCCGGAATGGTATGTCGACCTGTGGCTGACTATCGTGTGGCTCGCCTATCTCGCCGTCTTCGTCGGCACGCTGCTGCGGCGGCATGAGCCGCATATCTATGTGGCCAACTGGTTCTACCTCGCCTTCATCGTGACCATCGCGATGCTGCACGTGGTCAACAATCTGGCGATGCCGGTCAGCCTGCTGGGCGGCAAGAGCTACTCGGCCTTTGCCGGTGTGCAGGATGCGCTGACCCAGTGGTGGTATGGCCACAACGCGGTGGGCTTCTTCCTCACCGCGGGCTTCCTCGCCATGATGTACTACTTCGTGCCCAAGCAGGCCGGGCGGCCGGTGTACTCCTACCGCCTGTCGATCATCCACTTCTGGTCGCTGATCTTCCTCTACATCTGGGCAGGTCCACACCACCTCCACTACACCGCCCTGCCCGATTGGGCGCAGACGCTGGGCATGGTGTTCTCGGTGATGCTGTGGATGCCGTCCTGGGGCGGGATGATCAACGGGCTGATGACCCTGAACGGCGCGTGGGACAAGGTCCGCACCGATCCGATCATCCGCATGATGGTGCTGGCGCTCGCCTTCTACGGAATGAGCACCTTCGAAGGCCCGATGCTGTCGATCAAGGCGGTGAACTCGCTCTCGCACTACACCGACTGGACCATCGGCCACGTCCATTCCGGCGCGCTGGGGTGGAACGGGATGATCACCTTCGCCTGCGTCTACTACCTCACGCCGCGCCTGTGGCAGAAGGAGCGGCTCTACAGTCTGCGCATGATCAACTGGCACTTCTGGCTCGCGACGCTGGGGATCGTTTTCTACGCCTCCTCGATGTGGGTCGCCGGGATCACGCAGGGCCTGATGTGGCGCGAATACGGGTCTGACGGTTACCTGGTGAACAGCTTCGTCGACACCGTCGCGGCGCTCCACTGGATGTATGTGCTGCGCGGCGTGGGGGGCCTCATGTACCTCAGCGGTGCGATCATCATGGCCTACAACATCGCCATGACCATCGCCGGCCACCAGCGCGCCGAGGCCCCGATGGGCGACACCGCGCATGACGAAGCCAATGACCGCCCGATTATCGCCGAACCGGCCGAATGACCGCGAGCCAAGGAACGCGAACAATGACTGACACAACGCGCAAGGAACCCTTCGAGGGTCACAAGAAGCTCGAAAAGAACGTCACCCTGCTGGGCGCCGCCACGCTGCTGGTGGTCGCCATCGGCGGGATCGTGGAAATCGCGCCCCTGTTCTGGATCGACAACACGATCGAGAAGGTCGAGGGGATGCGCCCCTACACCCCGCTGGAGCAGGCCGGGCGGGACATCTACATCCGCGAAGGCTGCTACACCTGCCACAGCCAGATGATCCGCCCCTTCCGGGACGAGGTCGAACGCTATGGCCACTACAGCCTCGCAGCCGAAAGCATGTATGATCACCCCTTCCAGTGGGGATCGAAACGCACCGGGCCTGACCTGGCGCGGGTCGGCGGCAAGTATTCCGATGACTGGCACGTCCAGCACCTGAAAGCGCCGCGCTCGGTCGTGCCGGAAAGCATCATGCCCAATTACAGCTTCCTTGCCGAAGCCGAGTTGCATGTCGCTGATCCGGCGGCAAACCTCACCGCGCTGCGGCGGGTGGGCGTGCCGTATTCCGATACCGACATCGCGCAGGCCAGCACCGATCTGATGGCGCAGGCCAATCCCGATGCCGATGCGGGCGATCTCGCCGCGCGCTACCCCAAGGCGCAGATCCGCGACTTTGACGGTGATCCGAAGCGTGTGACCGAGATGGATGCGCTGGTCGCCTATCTCCAGATGCTCGGCACGCTGGTGGATGTGAACAGCGCCGCCGCACAGGAAGTGCTGACGAAGGAGCAGGACCGATGACGCTCTACACCGCCCTTCGCCACTTTGCCGACAGCTACGGGCTGGCGGTGATGGTCGCGCTCTATCTGACGCTGTGCCTGTGGCACTTCCGCCCGGGGGCCAGTCCCCACGTGGCCGCTGCGAAGCACTCGATTTTCAAGGATGACCAAGATGGCAAATAAGCGCATCGACCAACCCACGGGCACCGAAACCGTCGGCCATGAATGGGACGGGATCGAGGAGCTCAACACCCCGCTGCCGCGCTGGTGGCTGTGGACCTTCTACGCGACCATCGTCTTCGCGGCGGTCTATGTCGTGCTCTATCCGGCCTGGCCGCTGATCGACAAGGCGACCGCCGGAACGCTCGGCTGGTCGAGCCGCGGCGACCTCGCCAAGGAGATGAGCGCCGCCGACATGGCCCGGCAGGGCGTGTTCGAAAAGATCGCGGCGACCGATATCGAAAAGCTTCCTGCCTCGCCCGAGCTGATGCAGGCGGCGGTGTCCGGCGGGGCGGCGGCGTTCAAGGTCAATTGCGTCCAGTGCCACGGCGCGGGCGCGGCGGGGTATCAGCAGTTCGGCTATCCCAACCTCAATGATGATGACTGGATCTGGGGCGGGACGCTGACCGAGATCGAATATACCCTGACCCACGGCATCCGCTGGCAGAACGCCGACGAGACCCGCGTGAATTACATGCCCGCCTTCGCAGGTGTGCTCGATGCGGGCCAGACTGCGGCTGTGGCGAAGCACGTGCTCTCGCTGAGCGGCAAGGCGAAGGGCAACCCGGTCGGCGCGCAGCTGTTCGCCGACAATTGCGCCGCCTGCCATGGCCCGGCCGGTGGCGGGATGCCCGCGATGGGCGCGCCTGCGCTGAACGACGCGATCTGGCTCTATGGCGGCAGTGAGGCGGCGGTGCGCAAGCAGATCCTCGCCCCCCGTCACGGCGTGATGCCAGCGTGGAAAGACCGGCTCGATCCGGTGACGATCAAGATGCTGGCGGCCTACGTCCACTCGCGCGGCGGCGGGCAGCAGGCGGCACCGGCGGCTCCCGCAGCGCCGGAAGCGGCACCCACGGGCGATGTCGCCCAGACCCCTGCCAAGGCCGAGAATGATGGCTGACCTGAAGGATACCGAGCGTCCCGCCCCGCAGCGGGAAACCCCGCGCGACTGGGGCGCGGCGCTCGGCTCCGATGCCGAAACCCCGCGCCTCGCCTCCGTGGCAGAGGACGTGGGCTTCATGGGCAGCGCGCTCTACGAAAAGGGCAAGACGGTCCACAACAAGCGGATCGACGGCCCCTTTCGCCGCTTCAAGTGGCTGATGATGCTGGTGACGCTCGGTATCTACTATGTCACCCCGTGGATCCGCTGGGA
Source organism: Erythrobacter sp. W302b (assembly GCF_046452395.1). Classification (NCBI taxonomy): domain Bacteria; kingdom Pseudomonadati; phylum Pseudomonadota; class Alphaproteobacteria; order Sphingomonadales; family Erythrobacteraceae; genus Erythrobacter; species Erythrobacter sp. W302b. The sequence continues at coordinate 2,085,891 of NZ_JBKFDH010000001.1, forward strand.
CCGCGGGCCCTATGCGCCCGATCAGGCGATGCTGGTCGATCTGGCCAACCGCCGCTTCTACATGTTCGACATCGAGATCTGGCCGCACGAATTCTACTTCGTCGCGGGCCTGCTCATCATGGCGGGCATCGGCCTGTTCCTCGTCACCTCTGCGGTCGGCCGGGCGTGGTGCGGCTATGCCTGCCCGCAGACGGTGTGGACCGATGTGTTCCAGCACGTCGACCGCTTCTTCGACGGAGATCGCAACGCCCGCATCCGCCTCGACAAGGCGCCGTGGACCGCGTCCAAGATCGCGCGGCGCACCGCCAAGTGGGCGGTCTATGCGGCAATCGCCTTCTGGACCGGCGGCGCGTGGATCATGTATTTCGCCGACGCGCCGACGCTGACGGTGGATTTCTGGACCGGCAACGCCGCCCCCGTCGCCTATGCGACCGTCGCGATCCTCACCGGCACCACCTTCTGGCTCGGCGGCTTCATGCGCGAACAGGTGTGCATCTACATGTGCCCCTGGCCGCGCATCCAGACCGCGATGCTCGACGAAAAGAGCCTCATCGTCACCTACAAGGACTGGCGCGGCGAACAGCGCGGCAGCCTCAAGAAGGCGGCGAAGAACCCCGACCAGTATGGCGACTGTATCGACTGCAATATGTGCGTCGCGGTCTGCCCCACCGGAGTCGACATCCGCGAAGGCCAGCAGATCGGCTGCATCACCTGCGGGCTGTGCATCGACGCCTGTGACCGGGTGATGGCCGAGGTCGGTCGCCCGCGCGGCCTCATCGACTATGCCACGCTCGACCAGTGCAAGGCCGAGGCCGCAGGCGCCCCCGCCACGCCCGCCTGGAAGGCGCTGCTGCGCCCGCGCGTCTTTCTCTATTTCGGCGTCTGGGGCGCGATTGGCGCAGGGCTGCTGTTCGCGCTCGGCACCCGCACCCACACCGATCTCACCGTCTCGCCTGATCGCAATCCGCCCTACATGCTGCTGAAGGACGGCTCGGTGCGCAACGCCTACACGCTGCGCCTGCGCAATATGGAAGCCCGCCCGCGCGATATGGAAGTGGCGCTGGTGGGCCTGCCTCGCGGCGCGGTGATGTGGACCGACGCGGTCAGCGTGGAAAACGCCGCGCCGGTGCAGGTCATCGCCGTGCCCGCCAACGAGACCAGAATCGTGCGCGCCTATGTGATGCTGCCACCGGGATTGGACGATGACAGCCTCGAATTCGCCTTCCGCCTGACCTCGCTCGACGAACAGGGCGAGCAGGACATCGCCGAAACCACTTTTGCCCAACCCGATCCTGCCACGCCCGAGGACGACGAATGACCCCCAAATCCAGCGCCTTCACCGGCAAGCACATGGCCGCAGTCTTCATCGGCGGGTTCGGCGTGGTGATCGCGGTCAACCTCGTCATGGCGAGCTTTGCGGTGGGCAGCTTCCACGGCACCGTGGTCGACAATTCCTATGTCGCCAGCCAGAACTACAATGGCTGGATCCACAAGGCCGAAGCCTCCAAGGCCTTGGGCTGGCAGGCGATCCCGGAGCGCCGCGCGGATGGACGGGTGGTGCTCGAAACCCTCGCCGTCCCCGCCAACGCGGCGATCACGGCCGAGGCCGAACGTCCCTTGGGTGAGCGTGAGGCCGCCCGCCTGACCTTCGTGCCGCAGGGCCAGGGCCGCTGGCTTTCCAACGAGACGCTGGGCGCAGGCCGCTGGCAGGTGCACATCGGCATCCGCGTAGGCGCGCAGGAATGGGCCGGGGAAAGCGACCTGCGATGAACGCCCCGGCTCACCTCACCCCGGATGACACCCGCCCGCTGGTGGCGACCCGCTTCACCGTGCCGGGGATGAAATGCGCCGGGTGCATCGGCAAGATCGAGCGCGAATTGCCCAAGGTCGCAGGCATCACCGCCGCGCGGGCGAATTTCTCCGCCAAGCGGGTGGCGATCAGCCATGATCCGGCGCTGGGGGAAGACGCCCTCACAGCGGCATTGCTGGCGCTGGGCTTCGAAGCGCAGCCGGTGGCCGACAATCCCATGGGCGTAGAGGTTGAGGAGCGCAAACGCCTGAACCGCGCGCTGGGCGTTGCGGGCTTCGGCATGATGAATGTCATGCTGCTGTCGGTCAGCGTCTGGTCGGGCGCGGACGGGGCGACGCGGGCGTTGTTCCACTGGCTCTCGGCGCTGATCGCCCTGCCGGTGATCGCCTATGCGGGCCGCCCGTTCTTCGCCTCGGCGTGGATGGCGCTGTCGCACCGCCGGACGAACATGGACGTACCGATCAGCATCGGCGTGATTCTGGCGACCTGCCTCAGCCTCTACGAGACCATCACCGGCGGCGCGCATGCCTATTTCGACAGCGCGGTGATGCTGCTTTTCTTCCTGCTGGCAGGCCGTGCGCTCGATGCGGAGATGCGCACCCGGACGCGCGCCGGGATCGGCGCGCTGCTCGGGCGGATGGGCAAGAGCGCTTCGGTGATCGCACCGGACGGCACCACCCGCCGCATCGCCGCCAGGGATCTGGAACCCGGCATGCTGGTGCTGGTCGCCGCGGGCGAGGCGTTGGCGGCTGACGGCGAGGTGGTCGACGGCGTCAGCGCGATCGACAATGCCATGCTGACCGGCGAAAGCGCGCCCGAGCCGGTCGGGCCGGGGAGCGCCGTGCACGCGGGCGCAATCAACCTTGCCGCCCCGCTCCGCGTGGCGCTGACCCGTGTGGCCGAGGAAACCGCGATTGCCGAAATCGCGCGGCTGATGGACGAAGCGGGGCAATCGCGCAGCCACTATGTCCGCATCGCCGACCGCGCCTCGCGGCTTTACGCGCCGGTGGTGCACAGCTTGGCCGCGCTGGCCTTTGCCGGATGGATGATCGCGGGGGCGGGTCTGCACCAGTCGCTCACCATCGCGATTGCGGTGCTGATCATCACCTGCCCCTGCGCGATGGGCCTCGCCGTCCCCGCTGCGCAGGTGGTGGCAAGCGGCGCGCTGCTGCGCCGGGGCTTGCTGGTGAAGGACGGGAGCGCGCTGGAACGCCTTGCCGAGGTGGACGTCGCACTGCTCGACAAGACCGGCACGCTGACGCTGGGCGAACCGCGCGCCGATGTAAGCACGCTGGATGCCGAGGCGCGTGCCGTCGCGCTGGGCCTGGCGCAGGCGAGCCGCCATCCCTTGAGCCGCGGCCTCGCCGCTGCATGCTTGCGCGAAGGGGTGCAGCCCGCCGCCATCGACAACATCCGCGAAGAAAGCGGCATCGGCCTGACCGGCACATGGCAGGGCGTGGCGGTCGCGCTGGAGAAGCCCGAAGGCGAAGCGCAGGCCCTAGCCACAACCCTGCGCATCGGGGACACCGCGCAGATCATCACCTTTGCCGATCCCCTGCGGCCCGATGCCGTCGCAACCCTCGCCGCCCTGCGCACCGAGGGGATTGCCGCCAGCATCCTTTCGGGCGACCGCGCTGCGCCGGTCGAAGCGATGGGTCGGGCCTTGGGTCTGACCGCGCAGGCGGAGGCCACCCCGCAAGCGAAACTCGCCATCCTGGAAGCCCTCAAAGCCCAGGGCCGCCATCCGCTGATGGTGGGGGACGGGCTCAATGATGGCCCCGCTCTCGCCGCTGCCCACGCCTCGATCGCGCCGGGCACCGCATCCGACGCCAGCCAGCAGGCCGCCGACGCGGTGTTCATTGGCGAAGGGCTGATGCCGGTCGCGCTCGCGGTGCGGGTCGCCAAGGCGACGATGCGGATCGTGCGGCAGAATTTCGGCTTTTCGATTGGCTACAACCTGCTCGCCGTGCCGCTGGCGGTGTTCGGCCTCGTTACCCCGCTGATCGCCGCCATCGCCATGTCGGTCAGCTCGCTGGTGGTGGTCGCCAATTCATTGCGCCTCGCCGGAGCCGCCAAATGACCGGCCTCGCCTTCCTCATCCCCATCGCGCTGGGCATGGGGTTGCTCGGCCTCGTCGCCTTCCTGTGGTCGATGCGCGAGGGGCAGTATGATGACATGGACGGCGCGGCGAACCGCATCCTGATCGACGATGACGAGCCGCTGGAGCAGGACGCATGAGCGCCGCTCTCCCAATGGCAATCGCAGCGCTGGTGCCGGTGATGCTCGGTCCGGCACCTGCCACACACACGGTGATCACCGCGACCCTGTGCAATGGCGGCACCATCACCATCCCGCTCGGCAATGATGCGCCCGCGGACGATAGCCGCAACTGCCACCCCAAGGGCTGCCACGCCGGAACCTGCCGCGAACGCGACAAATCCGGCAATTTGATTTCGCGCAAAGACGCCTTGTGATGGGGTTCGCTAACGCGAACCGCGGGGCGGGTGGTCTGCCGCGACAAAGGAGCGCTCGACAAAAATGTGGACCTATCACCCCGACCTCCTCGCCACGCCGGTGCCGCGTTACACCAGCTACCCCACCGCCGCCGATTTCGGCCCGCTCGAACACGGCCAGATCGAGCGTGCCATTGCCGAGGTGTCGGGCGATATCTCGCTCTATCTCCACATCCCGTTCTGCGAGAAGATTTGCTACTATTGCGGTTGCAACACCGGCGCTTCAGGCAAGCGGGCGCGGGTGGAAGGTTACCTCGCAGCATTGCATCAGGAAATCGCCACGGTCGCCAGCCTGCTCCCGCAAGCCGCGCGGGTGCGGCGGATCGCCTTTGGTGGCGGCAGCCCCAACGCGATCGAGCCGGGCGAATTCCTGAGCCTCGTGGATGCGCTCCATGCCCACTTCCCGCTGTTTGCCACGGAATGGTCGATTGAACTCGATCCGCGCAGCCTCACCCCCGCATGGGCGCCGGTGCTGGGTGAGGTCGGCATCACCCGCGCCAGCATGGGGGTGCAGACCTTCGCCGCGCATTGCCAGAAGGCGATCGGGCGCGAGCAATCGCTCTCCATGATCGGCCGCAGCGTTGACCTGTTGCGGGGGGCGGGGGTCACCAGCCTCAATTTCGATCTGATGTACGGGTTGCCGCACCAGAGCGAGGCCGACCTTGAAGACAGCCTTGAATACACCCGCAAGCTCGGCGCGGACCGGGTCGCGGTGTTCGGCTACGCGCATGTCCCGCATCTGGTGCCGCGTCAGGCGATGATCCCCGAAGACGCCCTCCCCGGCGCGGCGGCGCGCTTCATGATGGCGAGCCAGGCCCATGCGATGCTGACCGGGCATGGCTATGACGCGATCGGCTTCGATCACTTTGCGCTGCCGCATGATCCGATGGCCGCTGCGGTGCGCAGCGGCAGGCTGCGGCGCAATTTCCAGGGCTTCACCGATGATCCCTCCGATGTGCTGATCGGCTTGGGCGCGAGCGCAGTCAGCGGCTTTCCGGGGCTGCTCGCCCAGAATGAAAAACACACCGGTCGCTACCGCCAGCTTTCCGGCGAGGGGCGCTTGTCGGCGAACCACGGGATCGTGCGCAAACCGCAAGATGCCTTGCGCGGCGGCGTGATCGAGGCGCTGCTGTGCCGGGGCGAGGCGGAGCTTTCGCCCTGCCTGCTGGCCGAGGTGCAGGATCGACTGCGCCCCTTCACCGCCACCGGACTGGCGCGGCTCAACGGCAACCGGCTCGCCATTCTGCCCGGCGGGCTGCCCTATGCCCGCGTGATCGCCGCCATGTTCGACAGCTACCGCGCTGCCAATCAAAGGAGTTTCAGCTCGGCGATCTGACCGCCAGACGAAGGCCCGCCTCGCTCCTTGCATGAATTGCAATTTGCCCTGATAGTTTGCCGCATAGTGAAAGGCGGAGTCTCTATCGCGCGCATACAAGCAATACTGGGGGGGAAACATCATGGCAGTGACCGATCACGTCGACCTCAATGGTTTCATGGAGGGCGTGAAGAAGCGCAATCCGCACCAGCCCGAATTTGTCCAGGCGGTCCAGGAAGTGGCCGAGGACATCTTTGACTTCATGCAGGACAAGGAGGAGTATCACTCCCAGCAGATCCTGCGCCGCATCGCCGAGCCTGACCGTGTCGTGTCCTTCCGCGTGTGCTGGGAGGACGATGCTGGCAATATCCGCGTCCAGCGGGGCTGGCGCGTGCAGAACAACAACGCGATCGGCCCCTACAAGGGCGGCATCCGCTTCCACCCCTCTGTCACCGAAAGCGTATTGAAGTTCCTCGCCTTCGAGCAGACCTTCAAGAATGCATTGACCGGTCTCCCCATGGGCGGCGGCAAGGGCGGATCGAACTTCAACCCCAAGGGCAAGAGCGTGCGCGAGATCATGCGCTTCTGCCAGTCCTTCATGACCGAGCTCTATCGCCACATCGGCGCCGACATCGACGTGCCCGCAGGCGACATCGGCGTGGGCGGGCGCGAGATCGGCTTCATGTTCGGCCAGTACAAGCGCATCACCAACAACTTCACCGGCGTGCTGACCGGCAAGGGTCTGGAATGGGGCGGCTCGCTGATCCGCACCGAAGCGACGGGGTACGGCGCGGTCTATTTCCTCGCCAACATGCTAGCGACGAAGGGCGAGACGCTGGAAGGCAAGACGGCGGTGATCTCGGGTTCGGGCAATGTCGCGACGCACGCTGCCGAAAAGATCGTGCAGCTGGGCGGCAAGGTGCTGACCCTGTCCGACAGCGGCGGCTTCATCCATGATCCCGACGGCATCACGCAGGAAAAGATCGACTGGGTGAAGACCCACAAGACCCACCGCCGCGGGCGGATCGAGGAATATGTCGCAGCCTTCCCGCGCGCGACGTTCCACGCCGGCAAGACCCCGTGGGGCGTCCCCTGCGACGTGGCGCTCCCCTGCGCCACGCAGAACGAGTTGCTGGGCGAGGACGCCAAGACGCTGGTGGCGAACGGCTGCCGCGCGGTCAGCGAAGGCGCGAACATGCCGACCGACCTTGACGGCGTGCACACCTTCAAGGCGGCCAAGATCCTCTATGCCCCCGGCAAGGCTTCCAACGCGGGCGGCGTGGCGGTCTCGGGCCTCGAAATGAGCCAGAACTCCGAACGCCGCTCGTGGAAGGAGGAGGAGCTCCAGCAGATGCTCAAGGACATCATGTCCGGCATCCACAACTCCTGCATCCGCTACGGCGATCAGGGCGGCGGCTATATCGATTATGTGAAAGGCGCGAATATCGCGGGCTTCAAGAAGGTGGCGGATGCGATGCTGGCGTTTGGGGTGGTTTAGGCCCCCGTGCGCCTCATGGTGCAGTGCCTGCCGCCCTAGGTCCCAGCTTTCGCTGGGATGACGAAAGGGCAAATATCCACGCCCATGCCGACATTCAAAGCCTGGGGCGAACGGCGCGAAAGCGGATGTCAGTGCGTCAATTCACCCCCAGCCCCGCCGCCTGAGCGCGCAAGTCCGCCGCCGCGCCGGGGTTGGCCTTCACCGCCGCCTCCAGCGCCGCCTTGGCCTTGGCAGGCTCGCCCAACGTCATGCGGCTGCGCATCAGCATCACCCAGCCATCAATGTTGTTCGGCTCGCGCTGAAGCCGCGCTTCGAGCTGCGCGACCATGCCTTCGGCCATCTGGCGCTGCTCGCTCGGCTTCATCGCCCCTGCCGCCGCGACGTCCGCCGCACTCGGGCCGCGTAGCGCGGGCGAGGCGGCTTCCCCCGCGACGCTCCCCGATCCCGGTGCCAGCAGCGCAGGCTTGCGTGCCGCTTGCGCCTTGGCGATGCGGGCGGCAACGTCGATGCTGTTCATCTTGCCGACCTGTTCGATGGTCCGCACCAGATCGGCCTCCCACGGCGCGCCCTGCGGGCTATCGGCGAGCAGGTCGAGCCACGCAGCCAACGCGCCTTCGTGATCCTTGTCGAGATCCTTTTTCGCCGCGAGGAAATACCGCGCGCGCGGGTCGGTGGCGTCCAGCGCGACCGCTTTCTGGAACGCGGCCAAGGCCTCCGCCGGAAGGGGATCGCGCTCGCTCGCCAGCACCAGCGTTTCGCCAAGGGCCGACCACAGCACGGCCTCGTCCGGGGCAATCTGTACGGCGTGGCGGTAGGCGGCGGCGGCTTCGGCATACTGGCCTTGCCCGAAATAGGCGAAGGCCAGATCACCCCACGGCCCCGCATCGTCTTTTGATGCCTCGGCCGCAGCGCGCAATTGTTCGATGGTCGCGGTGCCGTCTGCCGGAGCCACAGGCGCGTTCCCGTCGCCCGATCCCTGGTACACGTTGAACCCGATCGAGCCTGCCGCCAGCAGCAATGCCGCCCCGAGCAGAACCCAGCCCGCCTTGGACGCTCCGCCCGCTGCCTGTTGTGTGTCTGACGCCATGCCAAAGCGGCTAGCACCGGTGGCCCAGCGGGGCAATTCGCACTGGCGTCAGAGGCCGTTTTGGGTATGGTGCCTCGCGGGGTGCGCGCTATCCGAGGGGGAGGATAGGTGGGCGATGTTTACACAGTCGCGATCATCGGGTCTGGCCCTGCCGGACTGAGCGCAGCCGCGCGTGCCGCGGCGCTTGGCCTCAGCCATGTGCTGCTCGAAAAGACCGATCACCTGTCGGACACGATCTACAAATACCAGAAGGGCAAGCACGTCATGGCGACGCCTGCCAATCTGGTGCTGCGCTCGGACATCGATTTCGAGGCGGGCAAGCGCGAGGCGATCCTCGGGCTGTGGGACGCGCAGATCGCCGGTCACAAGGTCAATGTGAAATACCACGCTGAGGCTAAGGCGATCCGCGGCACGGGCGCGGCGATTGCGGGCAGCGTCCAGCAACTCGTCACCCGCGCGCGTGACGGCACCAAGAACGTCAAGGAAATCCAGCGCCATGCCCCGCCCTATGCCATTGAATTGACGAATGGCGAGGTTGTGATGGCGGAGAACGTCGTCCTCGCCATCGGCACGCAGGGCAATCCCAATCGGATGCGCTGTCCCGGCGCGGACCTGCCGCATGTGCAATACCAGCTGGATGATCCGGCGGAGTATGTCGACGAACATATCGTCATCGTCGGCACCGGGGACGCCGGGATCGAGAACGCGCGCGGCCTCGCTGAAGACCCGGCGCAGAGGAACACCGTCTCGATCCTCAACCGCGGGATCGAATTCCCGACCGCCAAACCGGCGAATGTCAGCGCACTGATGGCCGATCACGAAGCGGGCAAGCTGATGGTCCGCACCGAGAGCGAGACCAAGGCGATCGAGCCCGGCTGGATCACGCTGACCACCCGCGACGGGGACATCCGCATCCCGTGCGACCGCATCATCGCCCGCATCGGCTCGGCCCCGCCGCGTGCCTTTGTCGAGGAATGCGGCATCGAATTTTCAAGCGAGGACCGCAGCGCCTTCCCCAAGCTCTCCCCGGTGTTCGAAAGCACCGCGCCCGGCATCTTCGTGATCGGCGCGCTGGCGGGCTATCCGCTGATCAAGCACTGCATGAACCAGGGCCACGACGTCATCGAGTTCATCAACGGCAACACCGACCTGAAGCCCGCTGACGAGCCGATCATCGCCGCCAAGTTTGCCAGCCTTCCCGGCCAGCGAAGCACCGACGAATGGCTGGAATTCCTGCGCAGCAACGTGTCGATCCTGAACGGCATGAATCCGCTTCAGATGCGCGAGTTCATGCTCGATTCCGAAGCGAAGTTCTTCGTGCCGGGCGAGGTGATCTTCGAGCGCAATGCCCCGGGCTCCTCGCTGTTCGGGATCGCCAGCGGATCGGTAGCAGTCGAGGTGAACCCCGCCGATCCGTCGATTACCATTCCCATCGCGGCAGGCTCGATCTTCGGCGAAGTCGGGCTGATTTCGGGTCGCCGCAGGGGCGCGACGATTCGCGCGGCGGAAGATACCATCGTGGTCGAAATCTCGCGCCTCGCCGCGCTCAAGCTGCAATCGCAGGTGCCCTCGGCCAAGGCGGCCATTCAGCGCATTTCGATCGAGCGGCAATTGCTTCAGATGTTCGGATCGGGCCTGACCCGCGAAGATGTCGCCCCGCTGGTCGAAGCCGCCAAGGTCGAGGAGAAGCGCGCGGGCGAGGTGGTCGTCACCGAAGGTGCGGACGACAAGGACATCTTCATCGTCCGGCGCGGCTCGATGATCGTCGAGAAGCAGATCGGCGACCGACCGGTATTCCTGTCCTACCTCCCCGCCGGTTCCTATTTCGGCGAGATGGCGGTGATCGACGGGAGCGCGCGCACCGCCACCGTCAAGGCCGCGATCAAGTCCGAAGTGATCCGCCTGCCGGGGGAAGGCTTCCTCGCATTGCTGGCGAAGCACCCCAGACTGCGCGAGCGGGCAATGACCGACATGGCCGCGCGGCGCGCCACCAATGCCTTCATCGAAGAGCAGAAGGACAGCTTTTCGGGCGCGGTCGATCTCTATTCCAAGACCGCGCAGTTCCTGGTCGACAACGGCATCGGCGAGGCGACCGACGTGCTGCTGATCGACGAGAAGCTGTGCATCGGCTGCGACAATTGCGAAAAGGCCTGCGCCGACAGCCACGACGGCCTCTCGCGCCTCGACCGTGAGGCGGGGCGCACCTACGCCCACCTGCACGTGCCGACGTCATGCCGCCACTGCGAACACCCGCACTGCATGGCCGACTGCCCGCCCAACGCGATCAAGCGCGGGCCGGATGGCGAGGTGTTCATCGACGAGACCTGCATCGGCTGCGGCAATTGTCAGCGCAACTGTCCCTATGGCGTGATCCGCATGGACGCCAAGCCGCCCAGGAAGCCGAGCCTCCTGCAATGGATGCTGTTCGGCAAGGGCCCCGGCCCGGGCGAGGCCTCCTATAGCTGGCGCAAGAAGGCCGCCGAGGCGGAGGGCGCGGCCAAGCCGAAGCAGGCGATCAAGTGCGACATGTGCTCCGGCATCGACGGCGGCCCGGCCTGCGTGCGCGCCTGCCCAACCGGCGCGGCGATCCGCGTCAGCCCCGACAAGTTCCTGACCTTTACCAAGCTGACCGAGGACGCCGAATAATGGCGTCCAAGGCGGCCCAGGGGAAAGGTGGCACGGGCAGGTTCACGCAAGACGAACAGCGGCGCGATTCTGATCATGTCAGTTTTCTCAAACATCGCGGCTATCGCTGGCTGTGGATCGCGCTGGCGCTCAGCGCGGCGAGCATTGCGGGCTATGCGCTGATCGATCAGGAGCCGCGTCCCAATGGCGGCACCTGGTACGGCTATACGCTCGGCACCATCGGGGTCGGCCTGATCCTGTGGCTTTCACTGCTGGGCGTGAGGAAGCGGCGGATCAATCCGGGTGCGTGGAGCCTCAAGGCGTGGACCTCTGCGCATGTCTATCTTGGCCTGTCGCTGGTGGTGGTGGGGACGCTGCACACCGGGTTCCAAATCGGCTGGAACGTCCACACGCTCGCCTATGTGCTGATGCTGCTGGTGATCCTGACCGGGATTTACGGCGTGGTGGTTTACGCCACGCTCCCCGCCAGCCTCAGCGCCAACCGCAAGGAAATGACCCGCGCGCAGATGCTCGATGCGCTCACCGCGATTGACCGGCAGCTGGAAAGCGCCGCCCAGCCCTTGGGCCGGGTCGAAGCCGATTGGGTGATCGCAGCCTTGGCGCAGGATGTGTTCTACGGCGGGCCGATGGCGCGGCTCACCGGCAGTTATCCCGGCTGCGCCACGGCGCGGGCCTTGAGGGGCATGGGAGGCGGCTCCGAAGCCGCAACCCGTGTTACCGCCCTGCTGGAAAAGCGCCGCGAACAACTGGGGCAGATTCGCGAAGCCTTGCGCATCCGGGCGCTGCTGGAAATCTGGCTGTTCGTCCACATCCCGCTCACCTTCGCCCTGATCGCCGCGCTGACCGCGCATGTGATCTCCGTGTTCTACTATTGGTGAGGGAGCGGAGGGCGTGGCGTTCCTGATCCGCACCATCGATTTCACCGCTGCGGGGCGCGAGATCATCCGTGACCGGGTGGTCGAGCAGGACAGCCTCACCATCGGCCGGGCGGCCGAGAACGATATCCACCTGCCGGATCTGGCGGTTGAGCAGACCCATGTGCGGATCGACGTTCAGGGCGATGGAACACTGGCGGTCGCCGCGCTTGGCACGCTCGGCTTTGCGCTCGATGGCCGGGTGGTGATGGACGGGACCATCGACCCGCGCACCGGGGGAGAGATCGCCCTCGGCGCAGCGCGGTTGGCGGTGGCACGCGAGGCGGATGGGCGGACGATCATCACGATCCGGCAGGTTGTGGCCGATGAAGGCAAGGGCGACGCCCTGCGCGGCTTTGCGCTCGCCAGCGTCCTGCCGTCCAAGCGCGCGATGAGCTGGGCATTCGCGGGCGCGATTTTGCTGTTGCTGCTGCTGTTGCCGGTCACCAGCCATCTGCTGCGCGCGCCCGCCAAGCCCGATCCTACCGGCAAGACCCCCGGCACCGTGCTGATGGACAGCGCGTGGACGAGCGGCGAATTGTCGCTGAAGCACCACGACCTCGCTGACAATTGCGAAAGCTGCCACACCGCCGCCTTCGAAAGCGTGCAGGATGAAACCTGCCTCTCCTGCCACAAGGACACCGGCGACCACGCGCCGATGGGACGGCTCGCCAAAGGTGCGCCTGCGCTATCGCCGGGTGACGCGCTGCAATGGCGGATCGCGGAAGGCTTCGGCAAGGAAGGCCCGCTGGGCTGCGTTTCGTGCCATTCGGAACACGAAGGCCCCAAGCGCCAAGCGGCGGGCGGAGAAGCGTTCTGTTCGGACTGCCACAAGACGCTCGACACCCGGCTGAGCGATACGGCGCTGACGAATGCGCATGATTTCGGAAAGGGCCACCCGCAGTTCCGCCCCGCCTATTACGCCAGCTTCGGCGCGGCCAAGCCGGTGCGCGCGGCGCCGGGGTCGCGGCCGGTCGAACGCTCCGGCCTGATCTTTCCGCACGATGTCCACATGAACGCGCGTGGCGGGGCGGCGCGGATGGCGGTCAGCCTGACACAATATGGTAAGCCCCTGGAATGCAAGGATTGTCACACCCTGACAGCCGACCGAATGTCGTTCAAGGAGGTGAAGATGGAGGATTCCTGCGAAGGTTGCCACAGTCTGGTCTCCGGCCGCACGGCGGCGGGCGGGTTCAGCAAGCTGCGCCACGGCGATATCAAGGATCTGGCCGAGGATCTCGCCCGGATTTCGTCCGGCCCGCGCCCGCGCGTCGGCCCTGCGCGCCAGCGGCCCGGCCAGATCGGCAGCGCCTCACCCTATCGCGCCGATTTCGGCCGCCCGGTGCGCGCCTATATCGGCGTGTCGAACGCCCTGTCCGCGGGCGGGGTCTGCACCGAATGCCATCTGCCGACCCGCGGCCCGACCGGGCAGGCCGATCTCATGCCGGTCAACCTGCCCGACCGCTTCCTTACCAGCGGCTATTTCAACCACGAAGCGCACAAGCGCGAGACGTGCACCGATTGCCACGCGGCGAACATCTCCAAGGTGGCGAGCGATCTCCTGATCCCTGACCTGAAAAGCTGCCGCGCGTGTCATCTCGGTGCGACTGCGGTGAAAACCAGAAAGATCGTGCCGAGCGACTGCGCGATGTGCCACGCCTATCACCTGCCCGCCGGGCAATGGACGGGCTCGGGGCAATCCAAGGGCCCCGCCCCGCATTACCGGGCGCCGCCCGCTCCGCGTAAGGCGAAGGTGGCGGCGGCAGCGGCCACGGCGAGACAACAGCCATGAGCGGGGCGGCCCCTCCCTCCGGGCGTGCTGTGCTGATCGCGCAGATGACCGACATCCACGTCGGCTTTGCCCCTGACGAACAGCCCGAGGAGTTGAACCTCACCCGCTTCCGCGCGACTTTGGCGCGGCTGCTCGATGGCCCCAACCGGCCCGATCTGCTGGTGCTTTCGGGCGATATCACCGATCACGGTGATCCCGAGAGCTTCGCGCGGACAGCGGCGCTGCTGAAGGATTGCCCCTGCCCGATCATCCCGCTGGTCGGCAATCACGACAGCCGCGAGGGGCTGCTCGGGGCCTTCCCGCAGGTCACGCCGGCTGAGGGCGGGTTCCTGCACTCTGTGATCGAAGCCCCGCTCGGCCTCAGGATCATCTGCCTCGACACGTTGGAGGACGGTCGCCACGGCGGGGCCTTCTGCGAAGCGCGCGCCGCTTGGCTCGCCGCGCGGCTGGCCGAGGCGCCCGATCAGCCGACGCTGATCTTCATGCACCACCCGCCGGTGGTCGCCGGGATCGACTGGATGGACCCCGCGCCGGACGAGGCGTGGATCATGCGGCTGCGCGATGTGCTGGCGGAGCAGCATCAGGTGCAGGCGATCCATTGCGGGCACCTGCACCGCCAGATCAGCACACAGTTCGCGGGTATTCCGCTCGGCGTGACGCCGTCAGTCGCGCCGCTGGTGGCGATGGATCTCAATCCGATCGACAAGGACGTGCCCGACAATCGCGAGCTCATCACCACTGAGCCGCCCACCTATGCGCTCCACCGCTGGGACGGGACGGCGCTGGTGTCGCACTACGAGCGCGTCGGCGACTGGGAGGTGCTCGCCCGCTTCCACGTCGGGCTGCAACCCATGATCGAAGGAATGTTCGCGGAACGGGAGTAGTTCTTTCCCCCGCCCCGGGCTTGACCCGGGGCCCCGCTGTTCTTCTCACTCAACATCGGCGAGAAAGAGAGCTGGGCCCCGGGTCAGGCCCGGGGCGGGGTGTTGCATTACTTCCCCACTGCCGCCCTTGGTGCGCCCGTCGGGGCCACCCCGACCCAACGCTTCATGTCGACGTCATCGCTCACCTTCCACGGCACGCCCGAGCGGGTCATGAACAGCCGCTCCATTTCGGCCCGCGTGAACGGTCGCGAGCCAAGCCTGCCGAACACCGCCATCTGCCCGCCGGTCTCGTCCACCGCGCGGTCGCGGTCCAGGCCCTTGGACAGGGCGATGGCGGGCGATGGGGTCTTGGCCCAGGCGATCATTTCAGGCTTGGGCGCGGGGCTGAAGCCGTAGAAATTGCGCTGGCTGTCCGGGCTGGTGAGTTGCAGCACCTTCATCCCGTTGCGCCCATCGGCCACATAGGCGAATAGCGAGGCGTTGGTGGTGCCGACGATCACATCCTCGGCATCGTTGAGCGATCCCTCCAGCGTCACCTTTTGATAGACCCGGGGCGCGCGCGGGTTCTTCACGTCGAGGATCACCAGACCCTCTCCCTTCGCCGCGACATAGGCATAGGTGCGCGCGATATACATGCGCCGCGCGTCGGCCAGCGGCACGGCGCCCTCGGGCACCGCAACCGGCGCGCGCAGCGCGGTGATGTCGAACAGCTTCACCCCCTCGGCATCGGTGACCCAGAGATAGCGGAACTGCACCGCGGAAGCCCGCGCATCGCGCAGCGGCCGCACCGCCGCCAGCTTGGGCGTATCGGGGTTGGCGAGATCGACCACCACCAGGCCCTTGTCGGCGGTGATATAGGCCACCTCGCCCGCCAGCACGATATGCCGCGCCCCTGTCAGCACCCCGTCGGGGTTCCACGCCGTCGAGCCATCGGCATAGGTCTTGCGGGTCAGCTTGTTGTTGCGGAATTCCCCATCCGCCAGCGTGTTGACGTTGACGAGGATCAGGCCCTCCACCGCATCGGTGACGACCGCATAGTTGTAGATCGGCAGGAAGGCCTGTTCCTGATTGATGACGCGCAATTCGGGCGTGCTGCGGGTCGGCGCAATCGGTTGGTTGGTGGCGAGCGCCATGCAGGTCGCGTTGGTGGTCTTGACGTTGGTGTCATGGCCGAGCGCGCTGAACGGCCCCTTCAGGATCCGTTCCGACGTGCCCTTGTTGGCGATGCTGGCGACGTCATAGGCGGTGAACCCGCCCTTGCCGCCCGCCACGAACATGTATTCGCCGCGCAGTTGCAGGCAGCCGACCCGGTCGGAGGTGCCCTCGTGCACGTTGACGAATTCCTCCAGCGGATGGGTCTCCCCGCTCATGCCTTTGTCGAAGGTCTTGCCGCGCACCCAGTTCTTCAGCTCGCGCCCGTTCTGGTCGACGTGGAGGCCCCAGTAATCGGGGTAGGCGTAGCGGTGGAGATAGGAGCCGATCACCGCCTGCGGCTCGTCATATTCGGTCACGCGGGTGGCCTGGAAGCCGCCCTCGAGGCCGCTCCACGCGTTGAGGCCGACGAAGTTCACGTAATTGGTGCCCAGCAGGAAGAGCTGCGCCATGATCGCGTTGTTATCGTCCTTGGCGCTGAGGTGGCAATCGGTGCAGGTCTTGGTCTCGGTCTTGCGCACGGTGTGCGGGAAGTGCGGCGCGAAGGCCTGGCTGGAGAAGCCGATGGCCGAAATCGGCGGCTGCTGCACGTAGATGCGTTCGCGGTTGATGTTGGTCGAGGACAGCACCAGCGCCGAGGACGAGCGCACCGGGGCGACCTGGTTGCCCTTGGTGGTCTGGTGCTTGCCCAGCTGGAACATCTCGTCGCGCGCGACCTGCGGGTTGTAGGTCGCGAAGTTGCGGGTCTCGCCGCCCTCATAGCGGTGGCTTTTGGTCTTCCAGTTGGCCTCGATGGGTAGGTGGCACCCGCCGCAACTCGTCGTCCATGAAAGGTGGCAGGTGAAACACGCCATTTCGGGGTCGCGATGCGCGCGGTCGTCGAGCGCGATGCCGGTGCCGAATTCGAAATTCCCCGTCTCGGCCCCGTAACGGCTCACCAGCTTCGCGCGGGCCGCTTTGGCGTTGAATACCGGAGTGGCGGGATCGACCGAGTCCTTGACGAGGCTCATCTCCCATTCGAGTTTCGGATCGACGATGGACCGCTGGATCAGCTTTCGCCGGCCGTCCGCGCCTTCCATCCATTCGAACCGGCGCTTGCCATCGGGGTTGCGCAGCAAGCTGAGGTCGTGGCCTTCCGGCGGTGCGGCGGGGCCGCTGGTGCGCAGGGTGGGGTAGGCATCGGGCGTGCCGTGGCAGTCCTTGCAGGTGATCTCGATCGCGTTGGCGACCTCGCCATAGATGAGGCCATTGCCGTGGCTGTCCTGCTCGAAGTGGCAATCGGCGCATTGCAGGCCGACTTCGGCGTGAATGTCCATCATGTGGACCGCCTTGCCCGGATTGGTGCCGGGGGGGACGAACTTGCCCTCGCCTTCCTTGCGCCATTTCTCCGGATCGTCGGGGTCAACGACATTGCCATCCGCATCCAGCAAGTTGCCCTCCCGGTCGCGCTTGAAGATCGCGCGGAAGTTCCAGCCGTGGCCGTGGTAATCGGCGAATTGGGTGTCCTTGAGGGTCGGGTTCAGGTCATAGACGTTGCGCAGGAAGTCGAGGTCGGCCCAGTTGCCCTTGGGCGCTGCGCCTTCGGGGTTGCGGTCATTGGCGGCGCGGACGTCCTCGGCGGTGGGGTATTTCTGCTGCTTGGGCCACATCGCGGGCGCGTCACTCTCGTAATCCCACATGGTGTAGCCGAGGAAGGAATTCAGGAAGATGTTGGGCTGGTGCATGTGGCAGTTCATGCACTGGCTGGTCGGGATCGCCCGGGTGAAGACGTGCTGGAGCGGGTGGCCCTTCTCCTTCAGCTGCCCGCCCACCGTCAGCCCGTCGTCGGCGCGTTTGCCCGGAACCGCTTCCTTTTCGTGATCATCATGGCCCGGCTGCTTCACCGCGCCGTGGCCGGTGGTCTTCTCATCATGGCCCGCCGCCGCATGTTCGATCTTTTCGGCGATGGTCGGATCGGCGGTGATGCTCTGCCCGTCCCGCCCAAATTGCGCATAGATCAGCGAATGGCGCGGTTCGCGGTCATTGGCATAGACCACATGGCAACTCGCGCAGCCCGAATGGCGATAGTCGCCCGGCTGGTCATTGGTCCCGAGGAACCAGGTGAAGGGATCATTGAGGCGGGTCTTGTGAATGTTGAGCGCGGGGATCGCGACGCGCAGGCCGGTGCCGGGGCCGCGATTGGACTGCTTGAGGTCGGGCCGCCCCGGCTCTTCCAGCCGCTGGATCGAGCCCGAAGGGTTGGGTAGGCCGATTTCCGGAAACTGCGAGTTGATCGTGCGGCCCCCGCGCTCGAACACGCGGAAGATGTCGCCCGGCGGGATCACCTGCCACGTCGGGAGCGGATACATCTCGGCAAGCACGCCGCGCGCGATCTGATCTTCCGACAGCACACCCCCCGGCCCCGCGCCGGGCGAGGTGATCTTCGCAGGCAACCCGTCGCGGGTATAGGCCTCGCCCAGCAGGTAGTTCTTGAACGGCAGAATCCCGTTATTGTAGCTCGCCCCGCCCCACAGCATCGCGCCTGACGCCATGATCGAGCGCTCGGCCGCCTCGATCGCCTGAATGTGGCATGAGCCGCAGGCCTCACGCGCCACGCGGTAGTCTGACGGGTTCACGAATTTCACGAACTCGGGCGCTTCCTTGTTGAGCAGCGCGTAGGACCGCTTGGGGTTGGCCGAGGACGGGAAGTGCCAGCTGTCGGGATAGGTCGGCAGCACGTGGGCATTGTCGCGCGCGGCGACGTAATCGGGGTGATCGTGCGGAAGCTCGGCATTGCCGCGCACTGTGGGGTTGCCGCCGTGGCAATCGGTGCACCCCAGCCGCACGGCAGGCGAGACGTGCATGGTCGGCGCATCGGTCTTGACGTGGCAGGTGAGGCAGCCTTCGGACTTGGCGTCCATCTCGGCGACCGATTGCCGCTGCGGCGCGGGCGGCGCGATGATGAGCGAGTAATCGCGCTTGACCGGCTTCTCCTTGTCCGCCGCCTGCGGCGCGCCCGCGAACAGGCCGATGGCCAGCACCAGCGCCGCTGCCAGCAGCGCCATCTGGCGGGTGAGGGAGTGGGTCAGCGCGCGCATCAGTAGGTCAACACCACGTTGGCGAGGATCGAAACGAACTCCCGCCCGCCGCCGCGCGCGGTGAACAGGTCGCGGAAACCGTCCCCCGCCAGCAGTGTGGCGGCAGATAGGCGGAAGACGAGGTTCTGATTGGCCTTGGGCCGCCAGATCGCCGCAGCCGACAGGTCGAAGCCGATTTCCTTCGGGATCGACCCTTCGTTGCGCAGCGCCTGAAGGTTCGACGTGTTTGCGAACCACAGGTGGTTGGCATTGGCCGACAGGCGGAACTGCGGCGTCAGATCGAAATCCGCACCCATGCCCAGCAGCATCAGGCCGGGGTTGTTGAAGTTCGACTGCCCCTGCTCCTTCGAGGAGCGCAGCGAATTGAGCAGGCCGTTGCGGCCATTGACACTGACCGCTCGCCCCCCGCCCGCAAAGGGGATGGTTTGGCGGATCCAGTAGGAGGTATCGGCCCCCGCAAAGACCGGGTTTTCGAAGATCGCATCGAACCCGCCCTCGGTATCGTCATAGGGATCCTCGTCCCCGCTGGCATAGGCGGCCGAGAGGCGGAAGCGCATCCAGTTGCGGTCATAGCTGGCTTCGACCGCGGCGAACTGCGCGTTGATGTCGGCCGGGCGGTCGGTGAAGAAGGAATTCCGATCCTCCCCCAGCGCCCAGTAGAAGCTGCCCGTCAGGTTCACCCGTCCGATGCGGCCATCGGCGTTGTAGCCGAGATAGACGACGTCATACTCGCGGCCCCGCAGCGTCCCCAGCAAGGCCGGGCGCACCGGAAAGCCGTTGGTGTCGATCTGGATGTCATCGGCCTCGCGGTTCATGTTGTAGACCACGGTGATCTGGCTGGTCAGCGCCGGGATCAGGAAGTCCTGCCGATAGGCATTGGCGACGAAGACGAAATCATCGCGCGGGCTCCTCAGGATCGCGTTGAGGCCCGAATTGGTGTCCTTCTCAAGACGCCAGAACGCGCCAAGATTGAACTGGAAGCGGTTGTTGTCGCGCGATCCGAACAGGCGCACGCCCAGCTGCTGGTCGTTGAACAGGAAACCCCGGAAGTCCGACTGGAACGGCTGGATCCCGGCACGCAGCGAGATGAAGTCGAACCGGTCATTGTCGAATTGGCTGAAGTGGTAATCGACGAAGGCTTCCTGCACCCCAAGGAACTGGTCGAGCCGGTGCGAGGGGCGCGAGGGTTCCACAAACAGCACGCGCCGCTCGGGCACGTCGACATAGTTGACGTTGTAGGCCAGCGTGACGCGGTACTCGATGGTCGGCGGCTTGAAGGTGGTCGAACCTTTCAGCAGCGCGAAACCGGCGATGAAGGTCTGGCTGAAGACCTGACTGAAATCGTTCCCGAACACGTCGTTGCGGTCCGGGTCTTCGGTGGTCTGGACGCCGACAGGGATCGGGAAGGTGCGCGGTTCGTAGACCGAGTCGCTGATGAGGTTGGCGACGAAGAACCAGTCATCGCCCTTGATCGGCAGCCACGGCACCTTGGCGCGGTTGATCGGGCGGTCACCCTTGTAGGTGTTCTGGTGATAGGGATCGAACAGGTTCTCCTTCACCAGACCCAGGCTCTCGATCAGCCGCCAGCGATCGGGGATGGGCAGCTGATCGGTCGGAAAAGCGCTGGGGGGCGGCGCGCGGATTGCGCCTTCGTTGTTCTGTTCGATCCGTTCGGGCAGCGGCGCGGTGTAGCCGGGGCGCTCGCGGCCCTCGATGATGCCGGGGTCGACGGGGGGCACGTCCTGCTCCCAGTCCTGTGCCGCGGGTGCCTCGCCGGGCGGCACCACGGGGGGCGTCGGCTCCTCGGGTGGGGCAGCCTGTAGCAGCAGCAGGGCGGGGAGCAGCGGCATCATCGGCTAGAGCCCCTGACACACGTTCTGTTCGCTGCTGCCGATGAACGGCGCGAACGGACAGTTGACGTAGCGCAGCCGCACTTGACGATTTCCGACCGCGACCACGATCCGGTCAGCGCGGATCGCAGTCGGCGCATTGCCCAGGCCGCCGCCCGCACGGTTTGCGCCGTTGTGCAGGCCGAGGAAGCTGATCATGTCGTCCTGATCGATCCCGTCGCCCGACACCCCGATGCCGCCGACCAGCACATTGCCGCGATAGACCGGGACTGATCCGGGGAAGATCTGGATGCCATTGTCCAGCCGCGTCGCGCCCGTTGTGACTTGCGGCAAAGCGGTGCAACGGCGCGGGGTGTCCTGCGCGCTCGCGCCGGTGACGAAGGCGAGATGCTGCGCGAGATTGCCGACGATCAGCGCGCTTTGCAGTCCGGTCGAGAACGGATTGAACTGCGCAATCGGGCGCGACAGCGGGCCGTTGGGCTGACCCACCTCGCCATCGGGGAAATAGGGCCGTGACAGGTTGCCGCTGGCGCGGTCGGAAAGGGCAAAGCCGCCGGTCAGCGCCGCAGGATCGCCGAGGAACGCGCGCGTCCGGGCCACGAATTGCGGCACTTCCCCGCCCGCCGCCAGCAATTCATTGGCAGCAAACGCGCCCGAGAAGAAATTGGCCGTGCGCGCCTTTTGCAAGCTCACATCGATGCCGAAGACCGGCGCATCGGGGGAGCGGACAAGGCCAAGCACCTGCCCGCGCGTATCGACCAGACTGATCGTCACCTGCGCGCGGCTATCGAGCGGCTGACGGATCTGCGCCCGGGCGCGGCTCATCACGGTGAAGGCCTCTTCAAGGATCACCCGCGCCTCAGCTGCGGTCAGCGGGCTCGCCACATCGCCCGCATCGGTTCCGCCGCGCACCGGAAAGCGGTTCGCGCCCGCGCCATTGGTGAGCACGAAGGCATCGCGGTTGGCGAATTCCGCGGCCGTCGACGCGCGCACGCCCGAAGCCTCGCTGCCATAGGTCGCGCCCGCCAGCAGCGCCGATCCCATGTAATAGCCGGCCACTGGCACCAACGCGCCCGCCGTTCCCGCAAAGCTCGCGCCGGCAAGATTGCTGATCTGCGTGTACTCGACGTCGGTATAGCGCAGCGAAGTCCCGTCGGCGGTAATGCGGTCAGCGCGGATGCTGACCGGGGCTTCGAACCCCACCGTCCCGGCGAGCGCAATCGCCTCGTCCACATCGCCATCCCGGTCGAGCACATTGGGATCGAAGCTGTAACTGCCGTCCGCAATCACCCCGATGCCGCCGACGACCACGCCGTTCTGGTAGAGCGGGAAGCCCCCCGGATCGGCGGCGAGGCCCAAGGGCGAACGCTTGGGGCCGATGAACCCGTCGCTCGCCCGCGCGGCGAGGTCGGAACAGGGTAGCTGGCTGAACTGCACCCCGAACAGCGGGCCGCTTTCCAGGCCTGCGGTGGTCGGCGCAGGCGGGAAATGCTCCTGCACGATGAAGCTCGCCGTGCGGGTCGAGAAGGCATTGCCGCTGCTGGAGAGGTAGGCCCCGGTGATCGCCTTGGCGATGGCCGCTCCGGCGCTCGGGATGGTGAGGCCCTGCGCGTCCTGATTGCTGCCATCGGGCGCCGAGGGAATGCGCGCGGTGCCCGCAGCCCCCGGCATGGCAAAGACGCCGAGCACATTGCCCACCCGGTCAGTCACCGCGATGGTCGCCGCTACCCCGCGCGCCCGCGCTTCAGCGGCGGCCTGAGCGATGATCGTGCCGACTTCGGCGCTGGTGAGACTTTCGGCGGCGGGGACGGAATACACTTGACCGGCAGGCGGCGGCGTGGGTGTCGGCGTTGGGCCGGTGCCGCCGGTCGCGCCGCCGCTCGAGGACGGCCCACCGCCCCCGCAGGAGGCGATCACCAAGGCGCTTGCCGCAACCCAGAATGCCCCCCCTTTGCGCATCGCTATTGCAGCCTGCCAATCGCGCCGCTGGCCGATTTGAGCGCCGCGCGGAAATCGGCCGGGCGGTAGGCGTTTGGCTCCTCCACCGCCTTGTACGCCCGAGCGATTTCCCCGCGGATTCCGGCGGCGGCGCCCTGTGTCACTCGGCCCTCGCGCACCAACGCGTTGAGCAGCGTGTCGACCGCCATCACCGCCTGCACCGATCCGGCGTAGTCGGTGAAGCGCGGCGCGGTCGCCTCGCCCGCGATGATCGCGATCACCCTGAAGGCGTCCGCATCGGCATAGGCACGACCCGACAATGCATCGGCCAAGACCCCTGCATGAACCGACAATGCCTGCGCAGCCGCACGCGCTTCAGCGGGCCCCTGCCCCATGGCTGCGTGGAAGCCGCGCGCGGCGCTCTGGAACTTGGCCGCCTCGCCCGGCACCAACGCGCTGGCGACCGCCTGAAGCATGATCATGTTCTCATCATTGAACGGCGGGTTGCCGAACGGGATCGGGCGCGCGGGATTGGGCTCGAAGGTGAGCTTGCGCTGCGGGCCATCGATGATCGTCCGGTGGCACGAATGGCAGTCGTAGAAATAGAACTGCGGAAAGGCACCCTCGTAAGCGAACCTCGGTTGGGCAAAGAGGCTGGTCGCGCGGCGCACCGCTTCGGCCTGCCCCACCGCCCAAAACCGCACCGAATTGGGCGCGGCCTTGCGCGCGGTGTAATCGCCGTCGACCGTGTGGTGCTGCTGCAAGGCGCTGAAGAGATCGAGCTCGAAGGAAACGCGCGGGTGGCCCGCGGCCATCATCGCGTGGGTGACGAACTGGCCCGGTTTCGATGATCCGTAATGGCAATCAAGGCAGACATTGGCGCGCGCCTTGGGGTTGTCGAGGGGCGTCAGCCCGGCCGCGACGTTCGAGGCATGGGTGGCCGGCAGTGCATAGTGTTCTGCCAACCATGTCCCGCCCGACGGTCCGTGGCAGCTTTCGCAGCCGACCCCGTCGGTGACGGTGAACTTTGCACCGCGCTGACCTTCGGGGACATTGGTGGCATGGCAGCCGAGGCACGCCGGAGCCGATTGCGCATTACCCAGCCCGAGGCTCGCGGCGATCTGCTGACCGCGCCGACCGCCGAGCACGGCATAGGCGCGGGAATGGGCACCGCTGGGGGATGAGGGTTCCTGCCAGGTGGCGATCTCGTCCTGCCGGACCACCGCGCCATTGCCTTCGGCCCGGCCATGACAGGTCGATCCGGCGCAGCTGGCGACGCCTTCGAACGTGCCGTTACCGATCGCGCCAGAGGCCGGGTAGAGCGCAGCCAATCCGACCACCGCCGCGATGCGCAAGGCTACCCGCCGCTGCGCCAGGCCTGTGACCGCATCCGCCCAAAATCGCCTCATCCCATCCCCCCCGAGATGCCCGAGAGCCGGATTGCCCCAAACCATAGCAGGCTAGCACGCGCCCCCACGCGCTGCTTGTACCCCTGCGTCCGGTTTGATTGTCCGCCTGCCGATTCCCCCGTTTGGCCGACCCCTGCCTCCCTTGTCCCAAGCTTGGGGCCGGGATGCAACAGCCAATGCGGTTTCAGTCCCCGCTGGCTTCGGCCGAGGCCTCAAGGCTGGAAGCCAGCGCTTCGAGCTGCACCGTGCAGCCCTTGGCGATCAGCGCTTCGGCGAGCGCATCGGGCGCCTCGTAATCCTCAGGCAGCAGCACGAAATCGATCTGTGCGCTGGTGGCATTGTCCGGCCCGGTGATGGTGTAGGACGCGCCCTCCACAATCGGCAGGCGCGCCGGATCGAGCGCGGCGATCATCACCGCCTCGTCGAATGTGACATCGACCGCTGCGCCGTTCTCCCGGTTGAACATCCGGTAGGTGCTGGTGCCGGGCGTGGCGGGCCGCCACAGGCGCACAGTGGCAAGGTCGTACAGGCAGATTGTGCCCGAACGGGTGACATCGACATACCACAGGCTGGGATTGGTCGGGTTCTCGTCCGCCTCGCCGCGCACGGCCCCGGTGCGCACGCGGGTGGCGGCGCGCTTGCGGGTGAGGGAGGCGAAGCGGTCCGCCGCGACCTGCGGACGGTCGCCCACGCGGAAGGTGCCCGCCCCCTTGATGACGCGGGTGCCGTCAGCGGTGAGCACGGTGACCACATCACCCGCCTTCAGCGTGATCGATGCATTGTCATCGATCTTGGTGCCAACCGGGTACTTGCTCGAAGAGGGGCCGGTGGACTTCACCACCACCCCGGCCAGTGCCGCAACCGGCAGCGCCAGCGCCGCACCCGCCAGCGCGAGCGCCGTCAGCCGCGATGTCAACTTATGCGAGAACATAGGTTCCTCCCTCGTCCATTGCTTCCATGCGCCGGGCAAGATTGCTCAGCGCTGTATCGTCAGGGTGGCGCGCGGCCACCTGCTGCGCCAGGCGCAGGGCCGCAGCATGGTCCGTCGCGGCGAGTGCGCAGGCCTCGGCCAGCAGCGCGCGATCTTCGGCCGGGAAATCGGGCGCGGGTTCAAACAGATCCACCGCCCGCGCCCGCCCGCGCAATTGCACTCGCCCCATCGGCCGCCACCAATCGAGCCCCGAAGCCTCGGCGAATTCGCGGCTGGCCATCACCGCTGAATCGAGCGCCTTGTTAGCCGCTTCCAGCCGCGCAGCCGTGTTCATTGAGTCGCCCAGCGCAGTGTACTGGATGCGAGTCGCGCCGCCAAAGTTCCCGATCACCGCCGCGCCGTAATGCAGGCCCACGCGGGTCTTGCCGATCGGCGGCAGGCTGGCATCCATCGCGGCCACCTCGCGCCGGAACGCCTCACCCGCTTGCCACATCGCAAACCCCGCGCGCGCCGCCCGCATCCCATCATCCGGGCGGCTGATCGGCGCGCCCCAGAACGCCACCACCGCATCGCCAACGAACTTGTCGATCACGCCGCCATGGTCGAGCACCACCTGGCTGAGCCGATCAAGATAGCGGTTGAGCAGCTTGGCCACCATTTCCGGCTCGATCGCGTGGCTCATCTTGGTGAAGCCCTCCAGATCGCTGAACAGCACGAAGATTTCGCGCTTCTCGCCGCCCAGCGACAGGAGCTCGGGCTTGTCGATGATCGCGAGGGCGATGTCGCGCGGGATGTATTTGCCGAGCGCCCCCGTGGCGAAATTGCGCTGCACCGCACCCGATGCGCGCGCAGCTGTGGTCACGGCGGTGAAGACGATGATCCATCCGATCAGCCAGCCGACCACCGGCAATCCGTAGGTATCGACATTGCGAACCTGCAACAGCACCGGCGCGCCCTGAAAAATCACGAGCTGCGCGACGCCAAACAGCGCCAGCCGCCGCGCGGGCCATTCGAGCAGTGCCGTGAAGACCGCAACCATGATCACCAGAACCGCCATGACCCACAGCACCCAGATCGGGATCGGGGTGAGGACGCGGTTATCCAGCATCTGGGCGATGATTTCGGCATGGACAGAGATCCCTGCGGGAACTTCGCCATTGATCGAGGTGAAGGTCGTCTCGACCCGGTCGTAATCGACGATATCGCCGCCGATCAGGATGTACTTGCCGGCATATTGTTCCTTGAGGAAGGGCAGGATCTCCGGGTCGGGATCGACGAAGAGGTCGATCTGGGCGGGGGGAAACAGCACCGAATCCTGAAACTTGGGCCGCCGGTAATCGATTGCGCCCTCGTAATCGGCAAAGGCGGCGGCAGGCTCCCCTGCCTCGGCCAGCATCACGCGCCCGAGCAGCGGCGGCAGGCCCTCGCGGATATCGGGCCACAGCCGGGTTGCGCCAAAGGTGTTGTCGAGCCGGATGCTCGCGGGCTTCGCCTTGCTGCCTTCCAGCCGCGCCATGAAGGCTTCGAGGAACTGCTGCTGTTCGTATTCGATATCGTCGGGGTTGGTCGCCTTGGCGGCATAGGCGACCGCAACCGGGGTCTTCATGCTCCGCAGCGTGGCGATCAGCTCCTCGTCTTCGTCCTGTGGCTGGTCGAACAAGATATCGATCCCGATTGCCTTGGGCGCGAAGGTGTCGAGCGTGCGCAGCGTCTTGGCGAGCAGGCCCCGGTCGAGCGGTGAGCGCTTGCGCGCGGCGATCAGGGTCTGATCGGTATAGACGACGAGCACGACCCGTTGGTCTTCCTCGACCAGATCGGCGGAATAATAGGCCCTGAGATCGTAAAACGCGCGCTCAGCCTCGCTGGTGAGCGGGGTGGGTTCGGAACCATCGGGCAGAACCCAGCTGTAGCGCGCGATGAACAGCGCCACGCACACGAGCATGACGGTCAAAGCCAGCTGCATCCCGCCCGCTTCGCGCACATTGCGCCAACCGCGCGCCAGCCAACCGAGGCGCAGGGCAGAGCCAGCGGCGGCGCTGGTGTTCATGGCAACAGCCGCGCCTCAACGCGCCAGCTTGGCCGCACCGTCGCCCACCACGGCAAAGGCCGACCAGTAGAACGGGTGCGAGGTTTCGGCATCATCCATCAACGCCTCCTGCGAGGCCTTGAGCGCTTGAGCGGTGGCGCGCCCGTCCTCGGCAAACAGGCCCGCGATCAGGCGTCCGGTCGCGTTGTAATCGTCCGGCACCGGCCAGTGGCTCGCCAGCACGGTCCGTCCCCCTGCACCCACGAAGGCGCGCACCAGCCCATCAAGCGCGAACTCGCCGCCGCCGGTGACGCCGGCCTCACGGGTCGCGCCCACCGTCGCACTGCCCGCGGTGTCGCAAGCGGACAGGATCACGAGGTCGGCATCGATCCGCAGACCGAAAATCTCGGCAAAGCTCAGCAGCCCGTCCGAACCTTCCACGCTGTCGAAGCTGGTCAGCAGCGCCGGGCGCGGCGGACATTGCGGTTGCGGCGCGGTGACGAGGCCGTGCGTGGCAAAGTGCAGGATGCGGTATTCGGACAGGTCAGGCAGAGCGGCAATCGCGCTGTCGGTGAAAGCAGCCCCGGTCAGGACCCGAGCGCCCTCGCCAAAGCGGGCCGCTGCGCCGCGCAGTTCGTCCGCCTTGATCGGATTGGCCCAGATATTGGGCGACCACAGGCACTTCTCGCCCGCGTCCAAGGCAGCCCGGGTGCGCGCGGCAGCGGGTGTGGCGGTGCCGATCGGCGCGTTTTCGCCAAGCCCGAGATAGGCACGCCTGCCATCCGACGGCGGTGCCGCCCGCACATCGCGGAACGCCGAGGCGGCGACCGAGGTGCTGATCTGAGTGCTGCGCCCGAGCCATTTGGTGCCCCGCAGGTCATATTCGTCCGCACCCTTCTGCTTCATCCGCGCCTGATAGGCCGCAACGCTGGCATCGTCGGTGACGAGCAGGTTGATCGGCAGCTTGAGCAGCGCGCCATCGGGCTCGAACACGATGTGGCGGGCCTTGGGCAGTTCGTCCGCTACCGGGTTGAACAGGCGGACGTAAAGCTCACGCGCGCGCACGATGTCGAAGGGATAGGTCAGCACCTGCCCGCCTTCGACCACCGCGATGCTCTCACGGATCTGGCTTACCAGCTTGTCGAGCTGCGCCGGGGTGGCATCGGCCCGCCAGGCCATCGCAGCATCGCGGGTGGCGTAGATGACATAGGCATCGCGCTCGAGCGTCGCGAGCTTCACATAGGCCTCGCCCTCGGTGAGCGTGGCTTGCAGGTCGGCGAGCGAGATCGCCTGTTCGCTGACGGCACGGTAGCGCGGAAAGGCGGCGAGCTTGTCCAGCACTTCGGCCTGCTGCTGCCGCAGCAGTTCGAGCCGCGCAGCCTTCTCGGCGATCAGCGCAAGCTGGCCAGCGTCGGGTTCAGGTATGGTCTCCAGTTCGAGCAGCGCGGTGCGCAGCTGTTCGATCCCCCGGCCGAGATTGGTGGCGGTGCGGAACATTTGCGAGGCTTCGTCACTGCCGCCCGAAAGCTCGCGCGCCAGAGCCGCCTGAGTCTGAGCAAGGCCCGGGCGCTGGAGCAGCTGGCTGGCGGCGAACAGATCGCCCGCTGCGCTCGCATTGCCGCGACCCTCGTCGATCAACAGCCCGAAATAAGGCGTCAGCAAGCTGCGGAGCGATGGCGTGGCCCGGCCTTTCGCATCGGCGATAACCGTGCGGTACAGCGTCAGCGCCTCCTCACGGCGGCCGCTGCGCGCATAGAGCCCGGCCAGCTGCGCCCGGGCGGTGCCCAGCGCGGGCGAGCCGGGATAGGTCGCTTCGAGCAGGGTGATCCCCTGCTTGTGCAGCCGCTCCGCCTCCCCCTGCTTGCCGGAGCGCTCGGCGAGTTCGGCAAGCTCACCCAGCACCTGCGCTCGCAGCCACATGATCGACACCACACGTCCGCCGCGCACATCGCCGAAGATCGCTTCGGCGGTGCGCAGGAAGCCCGCCGCGTCCTCGGTCCGGCCCAACTGCCGCAGCACTGTGGCTTTGAGATAGGCGTGCTGCCCATCGAGCAGCTGCGCCCGTTCCAGCGGAGTCAGGCTGAGTGCATAGTCACCTGTGACCCGCCCGCTCTCGCTGGCCAGCTGTCCCGCCAGCGCCGGCCCGATCTGGAGGCTGGCGAGCGCCGCATTGTCGGTGAATTCGACCGGGAGCGGTGCATCGAGCAGCGCGAGCGCGCGCGCCGACTGGCGTTGGTTGAGCGCGTCCATCGCTTCGTAATTGCGTTGCAGGCGGGCCAGGACGGGGCTGGTCGCGCTGCCGCTGCGCAAGGCAGCGAAACGGCGGCGGCTCTCGGCGAAGTTGCCGAGATTGGATTGGAGCAGCGCTTCATTCAGGCGCGCTTCGGCGGCACCCGGCCCCGCCAGCGCGGCCGAGGATGCCGCGAAAAATTCCGCTGCTTCGGCAAAATCGCCGGCGTTGCTGCGGCGGTAGGCTTCGATCAGCGCCTGATCGGCCGCGATCGCTTCGGCCTGCTGGCGGGCAAAGGTGACCGCGTCGGTGGTGCTGGTGAGCGGGATTTCGACGATGCCGGGCACCACCGCATCGCTCGCCAAGGATGCCATGCCGAGCTCAAGCGCCTTGGCATAGGCCGTCAATCCGCTGGCCGCATAGGTGCGTCCGCCGCGATTGCCGATCAGCACATCCGCGCGCAGCGCGCTGCCCTCCCTGGCGCAGGAGAAGCGTTGCACGGCGGCGATCCCGGTCACGGCGACTGCTCCGCCAGCGCCATCGATGCAGCGCGCATCCGCACCCGCAAAGCGCGCAGGCGCAGGGACCGCGCTTCCCGTCTTCACCACCCACAGCGTGCCGACCGGCGCGGCGGCATCGCGGCAGATCACCGAATAGCGCCGGTCGAATAGCCCCGCGCCCGGCTCGGGGGCAAGGATTTGCGCTTCGCACAGGCCATTGGAGCCGATCGGGAAGGTATCCCGCAGGCTGAGGCTGGCCGGACCCGGCTCACGCGCGGCGGCCGCCTGGCTGGCGGGCAAAGTCCCCATCAGCCCGAGCGCCGCCAGCGCGGGCAGAAGGACGCGTGCCTTGTCCTTGGACTGGGTCATCTCACTGCCCTCCCGTCGGGGGTGTCTGGCCGCCGCCATAGAGCGAGGCATCGCCGCCACTGGTCACCGGTTCATCGAGCATCTCGTCCTCCGAGATCAACGCCGCATCGGCGCGCTGCAGGAAGTCGATGCCGAAGCGGGCGTCCTCTTCCTCGTCGCTGAAGGCGGGCAGGGGTTCGCCGATGATGTTGAGGGGTTCCAGCAGCGTCGGGTTGTTGAGCGCGAGCGGGGTTGGCGGGACGATGATCGTCAGCGCCCCGGGCTCGAAGGTGGTGACGTAGTTCGGCCCGGCGACGAGCGTGCCTTGCCGGATGACGAAGATGCCGCGGGTCTCACCCGGATCGCGCGCAAGGCTGCCGGTCAACCGGTCCTCATTGACCAGCCCATCCCCGCCGATGGTGAAGGTGAACACCGGATCAGGCTCGCCGAGCAGCTTGTCCTTGTCGTCCGCCCGGATGATGATCGGGCGCGGCGTGATCGTCAGCTGGCCATTGGTAAAGCTCACCGCGTAATTCGCGCCTGCTGTCAGCGTGCCCTGCGTGATCGCGACATTGCCGACGCCGGTGGTCACGCCAGCGGTGGTTGCCAGAGCGCCGGTCAGCTGATCGCCATTCACCAGTCCCGCCCCGCCCAGAGTGAACGTCAGGGCCGGGTTGGCGTTGCCGTAGATGCGCGTCACATTGTCAGCCGTGATCGTGATCGGGCGCGGCGTGATCGTCAGTTGGCCGCCGATAAAGTTCAGAGAATAGTTGGAGCTGACCCCCAATGTGCCCTGCGTGATCGCGACATTGCCGATCCCGGTGGTCACGTCAGCCGTCGTCGCCAGCGCGCCGGTCAGCTGATCGCCGTTCACCAGCCCCGCCCCGCCGACCGTGAAGGTGAGCGCCGGGTTGGCATTGCCATAGATGCGCGAAATGCTGTCCGCCGTCACACTGATCGGGCGCGGCGTGATCGTCAGCTGGCCATTGGTGAAGCTCACCGAATAGTTCGCGCCAGCCGCCAGTGTGCCTTGCGTGATCGCGACATTGCCGACACCGGTGGTCACGTCAGCGGTGGTCGCCAGAGCGCCGGTCAGCTGATCGCCATTCACCAGCCCCGCCCCGCCGACCGTGAAGGTCAGGGCCGGATTGGCGTTGCCATAGATGCGAGCAATGCTGTCCGCCGTCACGCTGATCGGGCGCGGCGTGATCGTCAGCTGGCCGTTGGTGAAGCTCACCGCGTAATTTGCGCCAGCCGTCAGCGTGCCCTGCGTGATCGCGACATTGCCGATTCCGGTGGTCACGTCAGCGGTGGTCGCGAGCGCTCCGATCAGTTGATCGCCGTTGACCAGCCCCGCGCCGCCCAGCGTGAACGTCAGCGCCGGGTTGGCATCGCCATAGACCCGGCTCAAGCTATCCGCGGTGATCGTCAGCCCGCGCGGCGTGATCGTCAGCTGGCCGTCCACAAAGGTCAGCGCGTAATTGGAACTCGCCACCAGCGTGCCTTGGGTGATCGCGAAGGTGCCGACCGGCGTGGTCACGTCAGCGGCGGTCGCCAGCGCCCCCGTCAGCTGATCGCCGTTCACCAGCCCCAAATCGCCGACCGTGAAGGTCAGAGCCGGATTGGCATTGCCATAGACCCGGCTGAGATTGTTCGCTGTCACCGTAATCGGGCGCGGCGCAATCGTCAGCTGGCCGGGGTTGAAGGTGAACTGATACCCCTGTGCACTGAGCAAGGATCCCTGCGCCGCGTTGATGGCGAACTGGCCGACATTGGAGGTGCTGTTGGCCGCCGTCGTCAGCAGCGGCGCGCCGGACAGGTTCGCCACATCGTCACCCGGCAGGAAGCCGGTGATGCTGGCGGTGAGCGCCAGGTCCGTGCTGCCATAGAAGCGGGTGAGATCATTCGCGGTCACAGTGAGGACCGGCACAATCCGAAAGGCCGCGAAATTGCCTCCCGGGTTCAGCGCGTCATAGGCCGCCGCGTTCGCAATGCTGTAGCGCCGGGCATAATTGGCAAAGGAGCCGATCTGCGATCCCGCGGGTGTCGCGGCGAAGATACCGTAATGCCCGCCGCCGGTCAGGATCAGACCGGCATCGCCATTGAGGTTGATGACCTCGCCATTGAGCGCGGCAAGGTCGATGGCGCGTCCGGTGCCCGAAGCGGTCAGCACGCCCGAGCCGATCACCACGATGTCGCTGCCGGGCGTGGTGCCGAAGTTGCGCGCGTCGATCTGGCCGGCGGTGATGTTTGCCAGCGTGATGGTGCCGCTCTCAAGTTCGGGAAGGCCGCCGCCATCGAACAAGCGCAGCGTCGCCGAACCGGTGCCGGCATTGATCGAGCTGCCCTGTGCCATCGTGATGACCGCAGGACCGGCAGCGCCCGGAGGAGGCGGCAGCGTCCCGGCAACGTTGGCCAGCACATCGACCGCGCCATCGCGCACCGCAAGGTTGCCGTCGAGCAGGATCGAACGGCCCGCATTGAGGCTGATCGATTGCCCGCCAAGGCTGACACTGCCACTATTGTCGTCGGTGATTGCGATCGTGCCACGCGAGGTAACCGTGATCGCCGTGGTGGTGGCGGCGACAGGCTGGCTGCCGATGATCGATCCGGCCCCGGTGATGATCTGGATAGAGTCATAGGCCGAGATATCGAGCTGGCCCGCCACATTGAGATTGCCGCCTTGGGCGACGACCTGCGATGCTGGCGGATCGCCGATGATCGCATCGCCCAGCGCCGTGACCAGCATGGTGCCGGCATTGACGTTGCCTCCGCCCAGATCGACCAGGAACCGGCCCGCGCCATTGGCCTGCAACCCGGGGCTACCCCCGCTGGCATCGGCGGACATGGTCAGCACGGCGGTGTTGATCACCGCCTGGCTGCCAGCGCCCCCCTGAAGCAAGGTGCTGCCCGCAGCCGCGCTGCCGCCGCTGGAAGTCTGGGCATTGCTGCTGATGCTGATCAGGTTCGTAGTGACCTCGGTTGCACCGCCATATTCGAGGCGCGTAGACCCGCCATTGGCGATCCCGCCGGTCTGCCCCGCATTGGCAGCCTCCGCAAAAGCGCGCGCCTCGATAAAGACCTGGCCGACATTGAGGGTCGAATCCGCCAGGTTGAGCAATGCTCTGCCGCTCGCGGCATTGCCGGTGGTGGACCCCGCGCCGCCATTGGCTAGCGACCGCACGCGCAGAACGCCCGGCAGCCCGACCGCGCTGGTGGCGATGTTGAGAGTGGAGCCGGTCACGACCACATCGGCACTGGCGCTGGTGGCCGTGCCGCCTGTTCCATTCGTCGCTCCGGCTCCGCCAAGCGCATCGATCGCAATGACATTCTGTCCGCTGAGGCCGATATCCGAGCCCGTGATCGCGACCGTCATATTCGCGGCGACCGCGTTGCCGCCGCTTCCTCCCGGGCCTATCCCAGCGCCGCCCGCCGCGGTTGCGAGGAATTCGAAATTGCCGCCGGTCACGGTGCTGTTGGTGATGGTGATCGAGGCCGGTGTGGCGCGCGCATTGCCGCCCGCCACGCCGCCCGCACCGCCTTGATTGGTCCCGCCGACCGAAAGGCCTGACTGGCCGCTCGCATTGGGGAGGAAGTTGATCGTCGCCTCGTTGGCGGTGAAGCTGACGAGCCCGTCATCACCGCTCTCAAAGGCATTGCCGCCGATGCGGCCCGTCCCGCCGGTGGCCTGATCGACCACCACCGTCCGGCCAACGAGGTTGAGCGTCGCCCCCAGCACCTCAAGCGTGCTGCGGCCCCCGAAGCCGTCACCGCCAACGCCCGTGCCCGAGCCATTGCCACCGACGCCGCCCGCCACGCCGCCAAGCAGCTCCAGCGTCGCCGTGCCGCCATTCAGCACCCGGATCTGACGGGTGCCGCCTCTGGCGTTACCACCGCTGATGTTGCTGCCCGCCAGCAGACTCGACCCGCCTTCGCCAAACACCGAGAACAGCGTCTCACCCATGGTCATGGTGCCGCCGTCGACTTCGATCAGCCCCGCGCCGCCGGAGGCCGCGCCGCCCGTGCCGCCCTCTACCAGCGAGCCGCCACCCACTCCGCGCGCGAGCAGCCGGTTGAACCCGCCACTGCCCGGATCGGTGTTCGGATTGGCGGGCAAGGCCATCGCCCCGCCTTGCGCCGCACGCAGCACAATCGTACCGCCATTGCCCGCGCCGCCAATGCCCGTACCGCCCGAGGTGATGCCCCCAATCCCGAGCGCGGCGACAATCGCCCCCTCGTTGAGGGCGTCGGCAAAGGTGATGGAATCAAAATTGCGCTCGACGATCAGGCTGCTGCCCGTCCCCAGGCTGCGCAGCTCGGCGGAACCGCCAAATCCGGCGCCGCCGACATAGGCAGCCTGATCGGCCTCGCTCTCCCCGCCGCGCCCGCTGGCGGTCACCTGAAGCGAGCCGAAGCGCACCACGCTGGCCGCTTGCGACTGCGCAAAGGCCGTCCCGCCGCGTCCAGTGCCGCCGATCCCACCCTCATCCGGTGCGCCGCCCAAGCCATTGGCGAGGATCGCGGTGTTGCCCGAGAACGTCCCGCTGCCCTGCGTGCCGTTGGTCACCGCGATATAGGCCGTGCCGCCCGTTCCGTTACCGGCATTGCCGGTCAGGGCAAACCCGCCGCCGCCATTCGCCTCGACGGTGGTGTTGCCCGAGACCGTGACGCTGATGCCTTGCAGTTCGACAGCCGCTTCCCCGCCGAGGCCGGCCCCGCCCGCCGAAAAGCCGCTATTGCCGCCCACACCAGTTGCAGATGCATTGAACTGCGCCAAGGACACAGCGCCGCCGAGGCTGCCGGTCGCTTGAGCCGCGCCCCCGGTCCCGCTGCCACCCACGCGCCCCTCGCCCCCGCGGCCCGCGGCTTCGAGCGTGATCTGATTGGCAGTTATGTCACCCGCCCGCACCGTCAGCGCGGCTGAGCCGCCGGTGCCATTGCCACCCGAGCCGGTCGCAAAGCCGAAATCCGCGCCGCCGCCAATGCCGCCCGTGCCGTTGGCGAGGGCCACCACGTTGCCGACGGTGGCCGTTCCCTGGCCAACCGAACCGTCCAGCCCGAACAATTCGAGGCCCGTCTGCGCCCGTCCGCCAAACCCGTCGCCGCCACGCCCGCCGTTGATCAGTCCGGCAGCCGCCCCGCCCCGGCCGCCCGTGCCATTGGCCGAAAGCTGTGCGCTTCCGGTGACCGACAGGTTGCCCCGGTCACCGCCAGCAAGCAGGAAAGCGCCGTTGGTGACCGTCGGATCGGCCTGATTGGGGGCCGCACCATCCCCGCCAATGCCGTCACCCCCGCGTCCGGCGGCAATTGCTGCACCATCGGTCGGCCCGCCGATGCCGCCCGCGCCTTGCGCAAACACGGCGACATTGCCGCCGATGGTGAGTGTGGCATTTTGCGTCAAAGTGCCGGTGGCCTGGAAGACCGCCCGGCCGCCCCGGCCAATCCCGCCATTGCCACCAAGTCCGAGTGTCGCGTTGCCACCGACACCATCGCTGGTCGCCTGCGCGCGGCCGAGGATCGTGACCGTGCCGATTTCTGCGGTCGCTCCGGCAATCCCGCCGGACCCGCCGCCGCCGGTCTGCCCGGCACCGCCCACACCGCGCGCGTCGGCCCGGAAGCTGGCGTCGATTGTTCCGCCGATGGCGATCGTGCCGCCGGTGAAGGTTGTCGCCGAAGCGCGGCCGCCGAGCCCGACCCCGCCAATGCCGCTGCCATTGGCACCGCCAAACCCTTGGGCATCAAGCTGCATCCGGCCGGTGATGGTGATCAGTCCCGGCCCGTTGATCGTGGCCGCCGCTGTCCCGGCATCACCGATGGAACCCGCCCCGGCGCTGTTCGAAGAACCGCCGCGGGCATTTGCATTGGCCTCAACGTCGCCGCCAATGGTCAAAGTGCCGCCGCCGGCCGCCACCGTCATCAACGCTTGCCCGCCATAGGCATTCGACACGGTCGATGGGCCGACCAGCGAACCTTCCGCAGCGATCGCCTCGGCAAACAGGTTGAGCTTCTGCGTGACGTCGACCGAGCCCCCTTGCGTTGCCGCAAGCTGCGCCAGCCCGCCGCGGGCCTCGGCCCCCACTCCGGCACCCGCCGTTGGAGTGCCGAGCCCCCGCGCCTTGATGGTCGCGTCCCTCTGGATGCGGATAGTGCCGCCCGCCGCACTGACCAGCGCCGAACCGGCAATGGCACTGCCCGCGGTCAGATTGCCCGCATCAAATCCGCCAAGGGCGTCGGCCGTCACCAGCGCGCTGCCGGAGATGGTGACATCACTGCCCACCCCGGCAAGGATCAGCGAAGACCCGCCTTGCGCATTGATCGCATCAAGCGATGTCAGGATGGCACCGCTCTCACCATAGTCGCGCGCGTCGACCAGCACATCGCCGGTAACGGTGAAGCCCTGGCCGTTTTGCGCGATCAACTCGGCATTCTCGCGGCCGACAAGCAGCAGATTGCCAGCGACCGAGCTTGCGATATCAAAGGATGTTGCCTGCACCCGGTGGGTACCGATCGCCAGCACACTGCTGCTGGCAAGGAAATCATCGATGAAGATATCCGCGCGCACATCGCTGAGCGCGGCATTGCCGTTGAAGGTCGCCGCGATCCCGTTGCTGATGGTGTTGCCGTCCACATCGCGCCCGGACACGTTGTAGTTGGCCGACAGGATGATCTCGCCATTGACGATACTGACACCCTGCGCGGGCTCGAAGCCGAGATTGCCGCTGAACAACATGCTGATCGGGTCAGCTCCGGCGCGGGCGACGCCGTAGATCATGTGATTGTCGCCTGCCCCGGTGCTCGATGGGCCGCCGACATTGCCGTTGACCGTCACCACCTCGCCGGACGCCGCCGTGCCGACCGGGACCACGATGTTGAACAGACCATTCGAGAAGCCGAGATTGACCACCTCGCCCGCGACATAGGCATGGCTGCCGTTGATCCGCGCCGTGCCCAGCATTTCGATATCGGCCGCGACCACCGCGAAAAAGGCGTTTTCCGGCGTCGCGAGGATCTGCGCGCCGGGATTGATCTGGACACGCGCGGTCGATCCTGCGGCGCCGGTGAGGGTGGCAATGCCGCCTTGCCCGAACGCCTCGAAGTCGCCCGGCTGGATATCCAGCGTGGTCAGCAGCAAGCTCCCGACATCGAAGGTTGCGGTGCCCCCGATCAGGATCCCGGTGGGCGAATAGAAGGCGACCGTGCCGGCCGGTGTGCCCCCGTTATTGGGGTCGAAAAAGCGCGACAGGACCGTGCCATTGATCGTCACAACGTTGCCATTGGCGGTCGGCAGAATCCGGTTCAACACCGCGAAGTTTGGCGTTTGAAAATTGCGGAACAGGGCGCTGGCATCCGTTCGGAGGAAATCCAGTGCATTGCCAGCATTGTCCACGTTCGGCGTCCAGTTGATCACCACCGTCGGCGTGAACAGATCGACCGTCGTGCTGGTCGGCCCGGAATCCTCGATGTTCGCCGCACCGAACACAACGGCACCGTCTGCAAGAATGCCCTGCGCCTCGGCCCGGGTGGGAAGCAGCAGCGCCAGCGCCAGCGCGGCACTGCCGCAGCCGAGCATGAGCTGCGAACGCCTGGCATGAGGATGGCGGCTCCGGTTCGCACGGGTCATCTCAATATCTCCACGGCAGCAAGCGGGCAGTGAGCGTGAACATGAAGCGGACATCGCCGCGGTCAGCGGCAAGATCGGGCCGCTGGAGCGGCACGGCGACCAGAAAATCGCTCTGCACCCCCGGCGCCCAGCTGACGCGCAGGCCTCCGCCTGCCGACCACAGCCGGTCCGGGTTGGTGGGGGAGCGGCTGGGATCCTCGTTCCAGACGTAGGCCACATCGGTGAACAGATAGGGCTGGTAGGCAAGCCCGTCCGCGGTCCTGGCGACGAGCGAGCCGTAGCGCAGCTCGAACGCGCCCATGATTCCGCTGTCGCCCAGCACCGCGCCCGGATCATAACCGCGCCCGATCGAGAAACTGCCGGCCGCGATTTCCTCGAAGGCGGGCAGCGGATCCTTGGTGATTTGCGCCTGAGTATCCAGCGCGAAGGTCAACTTCGGGGTGGGGCGATATGCGAAATCGGCATTTAACCGCACCAGCAGCGGTGTGGGGTCAGCCTCGATCCGGCTTGGCGGAACAGCCGCGCCGATGATACAGCCGAGCAGATTGGGGCGGCAGTCCGGGCTGGCATTGAACACATCAAGCCCGTGGCGCGCTTCGATGCCATAGCGCAGTTGCAGCTTGGGCTCGTAAGGGGAATAGCCGCCTGCCCGCAGGACGGATTGCTGATCGGTCCATTCGCCCGCCAACCGGGCATAGGCCATCCGCACCCGGTCATCGGTCAGGCCGAAATTGTTGAGCAGCACGTCCTGATCGACATAATCGAAACCGACATCGGCAATCAGGCTGTGGCCGCGCGTGCGCACCAGCGGATAGCTGGCGAACAGGCTGGCAAAGATGGTTTCGGATTCGACATCGAACCCAGCCAGCCCGACCGCGGGGTTGGAAGTGCTGTAGGTGAACTGCCCGCCCAACCGCAGGCCCTCGCTCCCGACGCGGAAGTCATGGCCGATCTGGAGCGTCTGCTGCTCGGCAAACTCCAGCGTGCTGAACAAAGCCATCGTGGTCCGGTCGCCCAGC
Source organism: Erythrobacter sp. W302b (assembly GCF_046452395.1). Lineage (NCBI taxonomy): Bacteria > Pseudomonadati > Pseudomonadota > Alphaproteobacteria > Sphingomonadales > Erythrobacteraceae > Erythrobacter > Erythrobacter sp. W302b. The sequence goes on from NZ_JBKFDH010000001.1 coordinate 2,124,451, forward strand.
CCCGTCACATTATACAGCTCGCCGCGCAGCGTTCCTCCGAACCGGCCGATCGATCTGGAGCCAAAGTTCTGCACGTTGACATCAACCACGCCGCGCTGGCGCAACACCGCGATCTCGCCCACCAGCTCGCCCGGCGCGCCGCCTGCCGCCGGTCGCAATGACAGACGGACATCCAGACCCGGCACATCATCGGCGAGCAGCAGATAGCGCTCGGCCGCGTTGGTGTTGAACACGTCTTGCCGGGTGAGCTTTTCAAGATAGCCCGCCACCAGCTTTTCCGAAGGCCCGGCGTCGCCGCGCACCCGCACCGCTGTCAGCCGCCCGAACACCACGTTGAAATCGGGGATGCCGTCGGCGAGGTTCTGTTCGGGGATTTCGACGGTGGCGAGATAGCCCTGACGGCGCAGGATCGCATTGGCTTCGGCGCGAATATCGCACAGCACCGACACGGGCAGCGCGCGCCCGAGATAATCGGCGTAGGCGCTTTCAAGCGAGAGACCCGGCACCCGGTCGAGCCCGTTGAACTGTGCGCCGGCCACCGTGAAGGTGATTCCGGCAAACTCTGGCCGGTCGAGCGCGCAGGGCGGCCGCTCGAAATCACCGTCGATGGTAAGAGTGACGCTGCGCTCCTCACGGCGCAGCTCGGGCGGGATCAGATCGCTGCGATTGGGCGGCGCGACTTGGGCCGGCTGGGCCGAGGCCGGGTCGCTCGCACTCAACAATCCGGCGGACAGGGCGAGTGCTGACACAAATGCGCGCAGGCCGAGAGAGCGAAAATCGCGAGGATGCCGCGCGCGTCGGGTCGAAAAGACGGCGGACTGCACCTGATGCAGGCAGGTAAGAGCGTGCGACAAGGTCCCCCCCAAAGCTCACGCCCGGGCAGACGCTATGCGCGCGCTCGCAGCGTTGTGCCTTCCCCCAAGGTCCACACGCCAACGCTCATGTCGCCGGTGAACCTACGACCCCTCGTAGGCAGGGAGACTACTCCAGCGCACCGCAAACACAAGCGCGCAAAGGCCTGCGCAGGCGCATGCGAGACACTTTGTCGCATTTGAGCAAGATTTGCGGGCGCAACGAGCGCCACGCAGGGAGCTTGCGGGGGGAAAAAGCGTCAGCCCGCGGCCGCGAGCATCACCTTGGCAGAGGCGCCGGATACGGCACCGGGTTCAACCGGCAGCTTGGCGGGGCGGGCCGCACCGGGATAGGCTTGGCCCAACACACCAAGCGCTTCGGTAATGCGGGCGTGAGCGGCCGGGTTCTCGGCCTTGATCGCCGCGCCATTGGTGGCGAAGGCAGCCGCGGCGACCTTGGCGAAGCCGTAACCGTCGAGATAGGGCTCGTAACTGTCGTTCTTGGGCAGAGTGCGATACATCGCGCTCGCCCGCTCGATCTGGTCAGCGATGACTCCGGTGGCGACCTTCGCCGACGTGGCGTCCGACTTGGGAGCCTTCTGGGCGGCACCCCGCAGCGCGGCGATGATCGCGTCATAGGCCTTGCCGACTTCGGCGACGCTCTTGCCATCATTGGCGGCGAGCGATGCTGCCGTGAACAGCTCCTTGAAATCTGCGACGCCGAGCTTGGCAAAGACCGGGTCCATATCGACCAGCACTTCGCTCACCGGGTGGGCGAACATTTCCGCCGCTGCTTCCTTCTTGCCCGCCGCATAGGCATCGCGCGCGGCGACCACATGCGCTTCGGCGACCGCGAGCGCGATCCCGTAGGCGACCGGATCAGTGGCCGCATCGGTCACGGCAACGCCGCCCTCGCCCTCGCCACCAGCCGCTTCGCCGCCCTCACCCTCGCCGCCTGCGCCGCCTTCACCTTCGCCTGCAGTCGCAGCCGTGTCACCGCCTGCCGCTCCGGTCGCAGCGCCCTCACCGCCCGCTTCGCCGCCACAGGCGGCCAGCAGCCCACCGGCAAGCGCCGTGCCGAGGCCAAGCTGGGTCCAGAGTTTGAGCGTGCTGTTCATGGGAGGCGGTATCCTTCAGATCGGGAGATATGTCGCGGTCTCATGGCCCAGATGATAATCACTCGCAAGAGACTTTCGCACCCCGAGCCTTGCCAGCGCGCAGGGGAGTCATTACAGACATGATACAACGTCTCATGAACTGCTCCACAGGGTCATCACAACTTATGGCAACGCTGCTCGCTCCCATGTGCCGCATCTCGGCAAACCCCGAAGTGCTGCACGCTATCAGGGAGCCTGACTGCAACCTGGCGATCTGGCAGCGCGCGCCGTTTGCGGAGTTTGGACCGCTGGTCGAAGGTGCGCCGCAGGACCTGCGCTTCACCTGCGATGTCACTGGCCTGCCCGCGCTGCTGGCCAAGGAACTGAAACAAGGCGGCTATGGCGGCAGCGCTGCGCTGCACAGCGCACTGGTTGCGGATGCCGCCCGGCTCGCCGAGCTGTTCTGCACCGCGATGGATCTTGCCCGGCTGGAGCTGCGGCTTGAAGTCGTGCGCACCGATTCCTGCCGCAAGTTCCACGCAGACTACGTCACCGCCCGGCTGATCACGACCTATGTCGGCGACGGCACCGATTGGCTGGACGAGGATGATGCCGCCCGTGTCGCAGCAGGCGAAGCGCCCCGGCAAATCAACCGCCTCCGCCCCTTCGACATCGGACTGTTCAAGGGCAAGCTCGCGACGGATCGGCCTGCGATCCACCGCTCGCCACCGATAGCAGGGACGGGCGCCGCGCGGCTGTTGCTGGTGCTCAACCCGGCCAGCAAGGCAATCGCCGACGGGGCCGATTCGGGTCTTTCACAGCCTCCGCATCTGGCCTAACAGGCCCCCCATGCGCCCGCAGGCGCGATCCACTCCGATGGCCGCCGCTGCCTTCGTGCGCGCCGCCCATCGCTCGCAAGAGGTATCTGCTCGATGAAGAAATTCCTGCTCGCCGGGGTCTCCGCCCTCATGATAGCCGCTCCCGCTGCTGTGCAAGCTGACGAAGGCATGTGGCTACCGAGCCAGACCGGCGCGATTGCCGAGGCGATGAAAGCTGCCGGGCTTGAGCTTGACGCCAAGACGCTGGGCGATCTCAACCGCCCGCCGCTGACCGCGATTGCCTCGCTGGGTGGCTGCTCGGCCGCGTTCCTCTCGCCCGAGGGTCTGGTGGCGACCAACCACCACTGTGTCGCCGGATCGCTCCAGTACAATTCCTCGCCCGAGAACGATTACCTCACCAACGGCTTCCTCGCGAAGACGCTGGGTGACGAACTGCCCGCCGCCCCCGGCAGCCGCGTCTATGTGATAGAAGACCTGCGCGATGTGTCCAAGGACATGCTCAAGGGCGCCGACAAGCTCGAAGGCCGCGCCCGCTATGACCGGCTGCAAGCCAACCGCACCGCGCTGATCGAAGCCTGCGAAAAGCAGGCCAACCGCCGCTGCGATGTGCGCGCCTATTTCGGCGGGCAGCAGTACTGGCTCCAGCAGCAGCTCGAGATCAAGGACGTGCGCCTGGTCTATGCCCCGGCAGCGGGCGTCGGCAATTTCGGCGGCGAGAAGGACAACTGGATGTGGCCGCGTCACACCGGCGATTTCTCGTTCTACCGCGCTTACGTGGCCCCCGATGGCTCCTCCGCCGCGTTCAGCAAGGACAATGTGCCGTTCAAGCCCAAGGCCTGGCTCCCCATCGCCAAGGACGGCGTGAAGGACGGCGATTTCATCATGGTTGCCGGCTTCCCCGGCACCACCGAGCGTCTGCGTTCGGCTGAAGAAGCGCGGTTCTATTACGAGGAACTCTACCCCTATCAGCAGGCGATGCTGGCCGAATATGGCGACATGATCGACGCGCTGACCGCAGGCAATCAGGCGGCGACCATCGCCTACGCCGCGACGCTTCAGGGCGTCGAGAACTACGAGAAGAAGATCGCAGGCCAGATGGCCGGGGCCGATGCCATTTCGCTGGTTGAAAAGAAGCAGGCCGAAGAAGCGGGCTTCCGCGCGTGGATCAAGGCTGATCCCAAGCGCGAGGCGCAGTACGGCGCAGCGCTGGCTGAGCTCGACGCGCTGATTGCAACCAGCAACGCCGAAGCGCTGGCCGATGCCAAGCGCGGGATGCTGGGCCGCGGGCAGCTCTATGCGGCGGCGCGCCAGCTCTATCGCTGGGCCAACGAGCAGGCCAAGCCCGACAAGCAGCGCGAACCCGGCTATCAGGAGCGCGACCGCGCCTTCATGACGCAAGGGATGCAGCGGATCGAGCGGCGTTACGTGGCCGAGATCGACAAGGCGATCTGGGAAGACGGCATCGCTGAATACCGCACCTTGCCCGCCGAACAGCGCAGCGCCAGCTTCGACGCCTTCATGGAAGGTCGCGATCTGGCATCCTTCTATGCCGCGACCGAACTCGGCAACACTGCCAAGCGGATGGAGTGGATGGGCAAGTCGCCCGCCGACTTCAAGGCCAGCAGCGATCCCTTCATCCAGCTCGCCGTCGCCACCTATGACGAAGCGATGGCCAACGAAGCGGAAGAAAAGGCCCGCTCGGGCGCAGTGCAGAAGGCCCGTTCCAAGGTCATGGAAGCGCGCCTTGCCTATGCCGCCTCGCAGGGCAAGACCATGTACCCGGACGCCAATGGCTCGCTGCGCTTCACCTATGGCAAGGTGACCGGCAAGGCGGTTGACGGGCAGGTCTGGACGCCCTTCACGACCGCCGAAGGCATTGTCGCCAAGCACACCGGCCGCGGTGAATTCGATGCGCCTGACAAGATGATCGAGCTGATCAAGGCCAAGGACTATGGCCGCTATGTCGCGCCGGAACTGGGCACGCTGCCGGTCGACTTCCTCTCGACCGTCGACATCACCAACGGCAACTCCGGCTCCTCGACGCTCAACGCGCGCGGCGAGTTTGTGGGCCTGGCCTTCGACGGCACGATCGAAGGCGTGGTGTCGGACTGGATGTATGATCCCAAGATCAACCGCACGATCCACGTCGACAGCCGCTTCATGCTATGGACCATGGAGAAGGTCGACGGCGCGGACCGCCTGCTTAAGGAAATGGGCGTCACCGCTGAGTAAAATCTGAATAAGTATGCGGCGCGTGGGATTTCCGCGCGCCGCCTGCTATTGCCTCCCCAGCGGTTGCGCTGAGACGGGGAGAGTATGATGCACGAAGTGGTGGTGGTCGATATCGGCGGCACCCATGCCCGGTTCGCGATTGCCCGCATCGGCGATGACAGAGCCATCACACTCGACGAACCCGACACGCTGCACACCGCCGATCACGCCAGCTTCCAGACCGCATGGCAGCATTTCCGCGAATTGCGCGGCGGCACCCTGCCCCCGGCCGTCAGCATGGCGATTGCCGGGCCGGTCGGCAGCCCCGGCAACCTCAATCCGGTGATCCGCTTCACCAACAATCCGTGGATCATCCGCCCCGCGCTCATCAACGAGAAGCTGGAGGTGGAGCGCTTCACCCTCGTCAATGATTTCGCCGCTGTCGCCCATGCCGTGGCGCGGGCCGATGACAGCCAGTTCCTGCACCTCGCCGGACCAGAAACGCCGCTGGGGAGCGAAGGCACGATCAGCGTGCTCGGCCCCGGCACCGGGCTGGGCGTCGCGCATCTGTGGCGCTCGGGCAGCCAGTACCGCGTGCAGGCGACCGAGGGCGGGCATATCGACTTTGCCCCCTTGGACAGCATCGAGGACGCGATCCTCGCCCGTCTGCGCAGCCGCCACAACCGCGTCTCGGTGGAGCGCGTGGTGTCCGGGCCCGCGATCGTCGACATCTATGAAGCGCTCGCCGCGCTGGAAGGCCGCAGCGTGCCCGAATTGGATGCGATCACCATCTGGGGGCTTGGCACCAGCGGCGAAGACAGCCTGGCCGCCGCCGCTGTGGACCGCTTCTGCCTGTCGCTGGGATCGGCGGCGGGGGATCTCGCCCTCGCGCAAGGCGGGTTCGCCGGTGTGGTGATCGCAGGCGGCCTTGGCTACCGCATCCGCGACACGCTGCTGACCTCGGGCTTTGCCGCGCGGTTCAAGGCCAAGGGCCGGTTCGAGAGCTTGATGGCGAACATCCCGGTCAAGCTGATCGTCCACCCGCAGCCCGGCCTGTTCGGCGCAGCGGCAGCCTTCGCCTCCGAACACGCATGAAGACGATCGCCGCCCTCGAAGCCCGGCTGGGCGAGCTGCACCAGCGCACCCGCGAAACGCCGCTGTTCAACCCGGTGTTCCAGCTCTCGCTCGATCTGTCGCGCGCGCTGGAGGGGGACGCGCTGACCCTTGATGATCTTTCCGCGCTCGTCACCGAGCTGGAGTGTGACGGGCTGAAGGCCCGCGCGGGCAAGCTGCGCGCGTTGCTCGCCCCGCCGCCGCAGCCTGTCCGGCTCGCGGGTGAGGGCGAGGATTTCGAGGCCTTCGCGGCGCGCTGGGAGCGCCCGCAGCTCCACGCCGTCTTCACCGCCCACCCCACCTTCCTCCTCGCCCCGGCACAGGCCGAAGCGGTCGCCGCCGCGGCATCGGGCGATGATGACGCAGCCGCCTGCGCCGTGCCATCCGCCCGCACTGCCGTGACACTCGATCATGAACACCGGGCCGCGATGGACGCGATGGCCCGCGCGCAGGACGCGCGCGACGTGATCGTCGCCCGCTTGCTGGAGGACGCGCGCCAACGCTGGCCGCAGGACTGGCGCGCGCTCCGTCCGCTCCCGTTCCGCTTCGCCAGCTGGGTCGGCTACGACATGGACGGGCGCACCGATATCGGCTGGCACACCTCGATCGCCTTCCGGCTTCAGGAAAAGGCCGAGAGGCTGGCGCGTTACACCGCCAGCCTTGACGGCATCGATCCGGGCCACCCGCTGCTGGACACGCTGCGCCCCGCCGCCGCCTTCGCCGCCGCCCGGGCTGAGGACTTTTCTGCCGATCTGTCGAGCGCCGAGGCCCTGGCCGCCGCTGCCAACCGCCTGACCACCCACAGCGCCGACAACCTGCTGTCGCTTGCTGCCCTGATCGCAGCATTGGAAACCGAGGCCGAGACAGCCGATCCCGCCCGCGCCGTCCGCCTGCTCACCCTTGCTGCCGCGATGCGTGCGGACGGGCTTGGCATGGGCTGGATCCACTTCCGGGTGAACGCCAAGCAACTCCACAATGCCATCCGCCGCCGCCTCGCGGATGACGAGGCGATCGATCTGGCCAGCAAGGGCGCGATCGCCACCCTGCGCCGGATGGTGGAAGAAGCCCGCCCCCTGCGCACCAATTTTGCCGCCCTCGCCACCGAAAGCTCGACCGCGATCCGCCAGTTCCTCGCGATGGCGCAGATCCTCAAGCACATCGATGCCGATGCGCCGATCCGGATGCTGGTGGCCGAGTGCGAACAGCCTGCCACGGTGCTCGCCGCGCTTTACTTCGCGAAGCTGTTCGGGGTGGAGGACAAGGTCGATGTCTCGCCCCTGTTCGAAACCGAGACCGCGCTGGAACATGGCGGCAGGTTCCTCGACGCGCTGCTCGCCGAGCCGGCCTACCGCGCCTATGCCCGTCAGCGTGGCCGAGTGGCGGTTCAGACCGGGTTCTCGGACGCGGGCCGCTTCGTCGGGCAAGTCCCCGCCGCCCTCGCCATTGAGCGCCTGCAAGGCCGCCTCGCCGAAGCGATGGCCGCCAATGGCCTGTCCGACATTGCCGCGCTCGTCTTCAACACCCACGGCGAAAGCATGGGCCGCGGCGCGCATCCGGCGTCGTTCCGCGACCGGATCGAATGGCCGCTTTCCCCCTGGGCGCGGCGGCGGTTTGCACGGGCGGGCGTCCGGCTGGAGCCCGAGGTCAGCTTTCAGGGCGGTGACGGCTATCTGTTCTTCGCCACGCCCGAACTGGCGCTCGCCACCCTCACCCGCATCGCCGAACTGCGCCCGGCCGAGACCGACCTCGCCGCGCCCGCCGACCCCTTCTATCACCGCACCGATATCAGCCTCGATTTCTACCGCGCGGTGAAGGAACATCAGGGCGATCACCTGGCCAGCCGCACCTATGCGCGCGCGGTAACGGCCTTTGGCCTCGGCCTCCTGAACCCCACCGGCAGCCGCGTCTCGCGCCGTCAGAGCGACATCAATGCCGACCGCGAGATGAGCCTGCGCCAAATCCGCGCGATCCCGCACAACGCGATCCTCCAGCAGCTGGGCTATCCCGTCAATGTCATCGCCGGGATTGGCAGCGCGGCCGACAGCAACCGCGAGGAAATCGCCGCTCTGCTGACCGAATCCCCACGCGGGGCGCAGATCATGCGGCTGGTGCGCGCCGCCAATGCGCTCGCGAGTATCAAGACTGTGGCGGCCTATGGCGAGCTGTTCAATTCGGCCTATTGGGCCAGCCGGACCTATCGCGGCACCGAGGATCACCTCGCGGGAAGCTGCGCGGCGCTGGCCGAATATCTCGTCGGCGATGACCGGACGGGGGTGTTCCGCCGCTTGGCCTCGCGCCTCAGGATCGACGCGATCAAGCTGCACCGGCTGACCGATCTCCTCCCGGATGAAGCGCCAAGTGAAGCCCGCGAGCATGTGCGCCGCCGCATCGGGGTGTTGCAGGCGCTGCGGCTGGCGCTGCTCCAGCATATGTTCCTGAAAGCGGTCGCCGTCCCCGCCTTCAGCCGCGCCAATGACATCAGCCGCCGCGACGTGATCGAGATGGTGATGACCTTGCGGGTGGACGAGGCCCTCGCCCAGCTGCGCCGCGCCTTCCCGGTGCGCATCCCCGGCCCGCGCGACTTCCCCTTGGACGAGCCCTCCGACTACCCTGACGGCGGCGAGGAAGGCTATGGCGCGATCGAGCGTGACTTCATGACGCCGATTGCCCGCGCGCAGGAACTCAGCCTCAGGATCAGCACCGCCATCGCCAACGAATTCGGCGCGCACGGGTAAGCGCTGATCCTCCCCCGCCCCGAGCGAAGCTCGGGGCGGATTTAGCGCGCCGTGCTCCCCCGCGCGATCAGCTTGACCGGGACGCGGCGGCGGGCGGCTTCGCCATCATCCAGCACAGCCTCGACCAGCGCGACTCCGGCCTCCGCTGGATCAGGTGCAATCGTGGTCAAAGGCGGACGGCTGAACCGGCCGGCGACCAGATCATCAAAGCCCATCACACCCACGCCTTGCGGCACCGCGATATCGGCCGCAGCGAAAGCCTCGATCGCCCCCAGCGCCATGGCGTCGCAGGCAGCAAAGACCGCGTCGATATCCTCGCCCCGCTCGATCAGACGGCGCGCGGCGCGGCGGCCTTCCTCTTCGCGGGTGGGGGCATTGACCGTGGGGGCCAGACAGGGCGCAAGCCCGGCGGCGCGCATCGCTTCGGCATAGCCTTCATAGCGTTCGGTGAACTGCACCTGCGGCGTGTTCAGCGCGCCGAGGAAGCACGGACGGCGGTATCCGGCGGCGAGCAGATGCTCGACCGCGAGCCGCCCGGCGGCGCGGTTGTCCGAGCGCACCCAGTCAAGCTCGTCGAAGGGCGATCCCCAATAGGCCACCTTGCGTCCATCGCCATCGAGCGCGCGGAAATGCTCCCACGCCGGGGCATTGGTGGTGGTGCCGATCACCACGAGGCCATCGGCCCGGCCCTGTTCCTGATAATGGCCGAAGAAGTCCTCGGGCCGCGCCTGAAAGCTCACCAGCGTCTCGAACCCGCGCTCCGACGCGGCGACGCAGACGCTGCCAAGCAAGGCATAGGCAAAGGGATTGATGCTGGCGGCATTGTCGCCCTCGCGGCAGATCACCACCACCGCCAGCGTCCCGGTCGATCCCCGCCGCAACCGCGCGGCGCGTTCATCGACGAAATAGCCGAGCGCTTCGGCCGCCTCGATCACCTTGCGCCGGGTGGCTTCAGCAATGGCGGGCGAGCCGGACAGCGCGCGGCTGACGGTCGGCTGGCTGACGCCTGCCCGTTCCGCCACATCGAAGGATGTCGGCCGTCTTTTCGGTCCCCCGTTCATGGGCGGCACTCTAGCGGGACGTTATCCCCGCGCAAGGCTGGCCTGCATTGCTATACGCACTGGAAAAGCCGCCGCGGTTCTTGCAGGTTGACACGGGCGCGCGGATTGTGAACGTTCGCAACAAAGAGCCGCTTGGGGAGAGAGCGACAATGGCAATAGCACCGGGCGGCGCAGCCGCGGGGGATTACGGGCAGGTAACGGGCGCGGATGATGCGCCGCAGGTGGATGCGCCGGGCCTCAACTATTTCGTCTTTGCGCTGTTCTTCATCTTCGGCGGGATCACCAGCCTCAACGACGTCATCATCCCCAAGCTCAAGGAGCTGTTCACGCTGAGCTTCTTCGAGGCGAGCCTGGTGCAGTTCTGGTTCTTCATCGCCTATGCCGTGGTCGGCATTCCGGGCGCGATGCTGGTCAAGCGGCTGGGATACATGCGCGGGGCCGTGGCGGGCCTGACGACGATGATGGCGGGCTGCCTGCTGTTCATTCCGGCCAGCCAGACGGCGGCTTTCCCGATGTTCCTGTTTGCCTATTTCATCCTCGCCACGGGCGTGGTGCTGGTGCAGATCGTCGCCAATCCGCTGATCAGCCTGCTGGGGCCGGAGCGCACCACCCACAGCCGCCTGACCTTTGCGCAAGCGTTCAATTCGCTGGGGACGACGCTGTTTCCGCTGGTCGGCGCGGGGATCATCCTCGGCTCGATCGCGAATGTCACCGCCGCCGAGCTGTCGGGCGAGGCCTTGCAGACCTATCGCCAGACTGAAAGCGCGATCATCACCAGCACCTATCTTGGCCTTGCCGCAGCGCTGGCGGTGGTGGCGGGCGCGGTGTGGATGTTCCGCAACCGCCTGAAGGGTGAGAAGCATGAACAGACCAGCCTTGCTGATGGCCTTGCGCTGCTCAAGCGCCCACGGTTCGGGTACGGCGCGGCGTGCATCTTCCTCTATGTCGGCGCGGAGGTCGCGATCGGCAGCTTCATCATCAATTACCTCGCGCAAGGCGAGATCCTCGGCCAACCCGAAAGCGTGATTGGGTGGATGGTGACGCTCTACTGGCTGGGCGCGCTGATCGGGCGGTTCATCGGCTCGGCGGTGCTGCGCTTCGTCAGCCCCGGCCTGACGCTGGCAACGGTTGCGGCGGGCGCGATCACCCTGATCGCCATCTCGGCCAACAGCACCGGCGTGGTTGCGGGCTACAGCCTGCTTGCGGTGGGCCTGATGAATGCGATCATGTTCCCGACCATCTTCAGCCTCGCCTGCGAGAAGCTGGGCCCGCGCGCGGCGGACGGATCGGGGATCATCAACGTCGCGATCTGCGGCGGGGCGATCATCCCGCCGATGTACGGCGCGCTGGCCGATGCCACGAGCCTCGCCTTCGCGCTGGTTCTGCCTGCGGCCTGCTACGCCATCATCGCGGGCTTCGGAGTGTTTGCACGCCGTCCTGCCTGAACCTCTCTCGTCATCCCCGCGCAGGCGGGGGGACACGCGAGGGCAGTTGAATAAGTATGCGCGAAGCTGGCAGTTAGACCCCCGTGCGCCTAGGTTGGGCGCGACGCCAAAAAGGGGCCTTTCGCGCATGAGCTTCACCGCCGACCGCCTGCTGCTGTTCGGAGCCACGGGCGACCTTGCCCAGCGGATGCTGCTGCCCAGCCTGTTCGCGCTCGATGCCGATGGCTTGCTGGCGCCTGATCTCAAGATCGTCGGCACCGCCCGCAGCAGCATGACCGATGGCGAGTATCGCAACTTCGCGCGCGCGGCGCTCGAGAAGTATCTCCCGGCGGACCGGCGCGGGCGGATGGCGGAGTTCCTCAACCGGCTCGCCTACCAGACGCTGGATGCCACCACGCTCGAAGGTTACGACGCTCTGGCCGAAAAGGTCGGCACGCCTGCGCGCGGCCTCGCGATCTTTCTCTCGACCGCGCCGAGCCTGTTTGGCCCTACCATCAAGGGGCTGCAATCGGCCGGGCTGACGGGCGACAATGTCCGCATGTGCCTCGAAAAGCCGCTCGGGACAGATCTGGCCTCCAGCCGCGAGATCAACGACGCGGTGGCGGGGGCCTTCCCCGAAAGCCGGATTTTCCGCATCGACCACTATCTCGGCAAGGAGACGGTGCAGAACCTCTTGGCGCTGCGCTTCGCCAACATCATGTTCGAACCGCTGTGGAACGCGGCGCATATCGAACATGTGCAGATCACGGTCGCCGAGACCGTGGGGCTTGAAGGCCGCGTCGCGTTTTACGACGATGCCGGGGCGCTTCGCGACATGGTGCAGAACCACATGCTCCAGCTGCTCGCGTTGGTCGCCATGGAGCCGCCTGCGCATTTCGACGCCACCGCCGTGCGCGACGAGAAGGTGAAGGTGCTGCGCGCCTTGCGCCCCGTCGCCGCCAACGAGACCGTCACCGGCCAATATCGCGCAGGCGCGATTCAGGGGCAGGCGGTGCCCGGCTATGACGAGGAGTTGGGCAAGGATTCCGACACCGAAACCTTCGTTGCGATCAAGGGCCATGTCGATAACTGGCGCTGGAAGGGCGTGCCCTTCTACCTGCGCACCGGCAAGCGCCTGCCCAAACGCGTGACCGAGATCGTGATCCAGTTCCGCTGCGTGCCGCACTCGATCTTTGCGGGCAAGGGCGCGACGATGCAGCCCAACCGGCTCGTTATCGGCATCCAGCCGGAAGAGAACATCACCCTCTCGCTGATGGCGAAGGTGCCGGGCCTCGACCGCGAGGGCATCCGCCTGCGGCAGGTCCCGCTCAATATCGCCATGCCGGATGTCTTCTCGGGCGCGGTGCGGCGGATTGCCTACGAACGCCTGCTGCTCGATCTGGTCGAGGGGGATCAGACCCTGTTCGTCCGCCGCGACGAGGTCGAGGCGCAATGGGAATGGGTCGATGCGATCCGCGCCGGGTGGGAAGCAGAAGGCCTCACCCCCAAGACCTATACCGCCGGCAGTTGGGGGCCGAGTGCGGCCATCGCGCTGGCGGAACGCGACGGAGTGACGTGGCATGAGTAACATCAACGACACCCTCCACTACGTCACGCAGCGCGTGATCGAGCGCTCGAAGCCCACCCGCAGCGCCTATCTCGACCTCATCAAGCGTGAGGGCGACAATATGGGCGAGCGCAGCGCCGTCTCCTGCTCAAACCTCGCCCATGCCTATGCCGGGGCGCTGGAAGATCAGGCGGCGCTGGTTTCGGGCCGGGGCGCGAACATCGGGATCGTCACCAGCTACAACGACATGCTCTCGGCCCACCAACCCTATGGCCGCTACCCTGACAGGCTGAAGATCTACGCCCGCGAGATCGGCGCCACCGCGCAGGTCGCAGGCGGCACGCCGGCGATGTGCGACGGGGTGACGCAGGGCGAGACCGGCATGGAACTGTCGCTGTTCAGCCGCGACGTGATCGCGTTGTCGGCAGCGGTCGCCTTGAGCCACGCGATGTATGACGGCGCGCTGATGCTCGGCATCTGCGACAAGATCGTGCCCGGCCTGCTGATGGGCGCGCTCCGCTTCGGCCACCTGCCCGCCATCTTCGTGCCCTCCGGCCCGATGCCCACCGGCATTCCCAACAAGGAAAAGCAGCGCGTTCGCCAGCTCTACGCCGAAGGCAAGGCAACCCGCGCCGAACTGCTGGCGAGCGAGATGGCGAGTTACCATTCCCCCGGCACCTGCACCTTCTTCGGCACGGCCAATTCCAACCAGATGATGATGGAGATGATGGGGCTGCACATTCCCGGCAGCGCCTTCATCCAGCCCGGCACCCAGCTGCGCCAGGCGCTCGACCGCGAGGCGGTGCACCGCGTCGCGCAGATCGGGCGCAAGGGCGAGGACTACCGCCCGCTCGGCCTTGTCGTTGACGAAAAGGCGGTGATCAACGCCGCGGTGGGCCTGCTGGCGACCGGCGGCTCGACCAACCATGCGATCCACCTGCCCGCCATGGCGCGCGCAGCGGGGGTGATCTTCGGTTGGGACGACCTGAGCGAATTGTCGGGCGCTGTGCCACTGATCGCGCAAGTCTATCCCAACGGCTCGGGCGATGTGAACAACTTCCACAACGCTGGCGGCATGGGCTATGTCATCGGCGAGCTGCTGGCGGCGGGTCTGGCCCACCCCGACATCCTCACCGTCGGACGCGGCGATTTCTCCGACTATGCGAAGGAACCCGGCCTTGATGGCGAGGCACTGGTCTGGCGGGAGGTTGGGCCCAGCATGGACGACACCATGCTCCGCCCGGTCAGCAACCCGTTCAAGCCCGATGGCGGGATGCGGCTGCTGCAAGGCAATCTCGGGCGGGCGTGTTTCAAGACCTCGGCGGTCGATGAAAGCCGCTGGACCATCGAAGCCCCCTGCCGCGTGTTCGAGGATCAGGCGGCAGTCGCTGCCGCCTTCAAGGCAGGCGAGCTTGACCGCGACGTTGTGGTCGTCGTCCGCTTCCAGGGTCCGCGGGCCAACGGGATGCCGGAACTTCACAAGCTCACGCCGGCGTTGGGCGTGTTGCAGGATCGCGGGTTCAAGGTCGCGCTGCTCACCGATGGCCGCATGTCGGGCGCTTCGGGCAAGGTGCCTGCGGCGATCCATTGCACACCGGAAGCGCTGGGCGGCGGACCGCTCGCGCGGCTGCGCGATGGCGATGTGGTGCGGGTCTGCGCGGTCACCGGCGATCTCAACACCGATGCCGATCTGGCGAGCCGAGAACCTGCGCGCGATCCGGCGGCAGACAGCGGAACGGGCCGCGAGCTGTTCGGCATGATGCGCCGCTTCGCCGACGGGGCCGAACAAGGCGCGAGCGCGATGCTGGCCACCGGAGGAATGTAACCCATGAATATTGACGCCATCATGCGCACCGCGCCGGTCATTCCGGTCATTGTGATTGACGATGTCGACCACGCCGTCCCGCTCGCCGAAGCGCTGGTGGCGGGCGGATTGCGGGTGCTTGAGGTGACCTTGCGCACTCCTGCGGCGCTGCCGGCGATCCGGGCGATGAAGCAGGTGCCGGGCGCGATTGTCGGTGCAGGGACGGTGACCAATCCGCGCGAGCTTGATGCGGCGCTCGAAGCGGGGAGCGAGTTCATCGTCTCCCCCGGCCTCACCGAAAACCTCGGGAAGGCGGCGATTGCGAGCGGCGTGCCCTTCCTCCCCGGCATCGCCAATGCGGGCGACATCATGCGCGGGCTCGATCTGGGGCTCGACCGGTTCAAGTTCTTCCCGGCGATGGCGGCGGGGGGCCTCCCCGTGCTGAAGGCGCTCGCCGCGCCCTTCGGCCAGTGCCGCTTCTGCCCAACCGGCGGGATCAGCTTGGAGAACGCGCCCGAGTGGCTCGCCTTCGATCCGGTGCTGTGCGTCGGCGGCAGCTGGGTCTCACCCAAGGGCGCGCCGGACAAGACGGTGGTGGAGCGGCTGGCGAAAGAGGCATTCGCGCTGCGGTAATCTAAGTCCCTCCCCATTCCGTTGGAACGGGGAGGGACTGGCAGCCATCAATCCTTCGCCAGCAACCACCCGAATACCTCGGGCAACCTTGCCGCCCAGGCATTCTCCTCGTGCTCGGCGCCCTCGTAGACCCGGCTCTCCCAGTCGCGGCCCTTTTGCCAGCCCGCGCTGGTGAAGCGCGCGTCGACGATCTGCTGGTAGGGCGCGTAGAATTGGTCGAGCGTCGCGGTGCCGTGGTCCATCCACACCCGGCGACCATCGGGCTGGCCGAGCCTTGCGGCGAACCAGCCGTCCCACATCTGCCTGACTTCGCTGTCGATCCCCGCCACCGCGCGCGGATCGACCGCAGGCCAGTGCGAGGAGACGCAGCCCGCCCGGCCGAAGACCTCCGGGCGTTCGAGGAAGGCGTAGCAGCTCATCAGCCCGCCCATCGAGGAGCCGACGATGGCGGTGTCATCGCGCCCCGGACGGGTGCGGAAACTCGCATCGACCCACGCCTTGAGCGGCCCGGCAATCCACGCGAGGTAGCGGTCGGAGATCACCGCGCCCCCGGCGGTCGCGTCCATCTGCGCGCGCACCGCAGGCGGCGCGGCGTCATAGGCGCTGCGGGGGAGATACTGGCGGTAGCGGTCCGGCCCCGGTGCCCAGATGCCGATGATGATATGCGGCTCGACCGTGCCGCTCTGCACCGCCGCCAGCATGGCCTTGTCCGCGGCCCAGATCTTGTTGAAATTGCTGTTCTTCACGTCGAACAGATTGTGCCCGTCATGCATGTAGAGCACCGGGTAGCGCGCGTCCGATGCGTCATAGCCCGGCGGCAGCCAGATCGAGAGGCGCTGGGCGGGCAGGCCCTCAGCGGCGACATCGCGGTATTCGACGAAGCGGCCCGTCTCCTCGGCGGCCAGCGGCATCGCAAACCCGATCAGTGCGGCGAGCGCGGCAAGCCATCGGAACATCGGCATCTCTCCCTCGCGCCCTTATCGCGAGGGATGCAAGAGGGTTCAAGCCTCGGCAGCGGCGGCCTTGGCGAGCATCATCGCGCCGGTAATCCCGGCATCGCTGCCGAGCCGCGGGCGGATGACGCAGTGGCGAGCGGTGCCGGGAAGGTAGCCTGCATCCAGCTCCCGGGCGCGCTGGGCCACCCGCTCGACGAGGCCGGGCGTGTTCGCCACCCCGCCGCCAACCACCACCTCTTCGACCGCGACGCTGGCGAACAGCATGTGGCAGGCTTGCGCGATGTAATCGGCGATGATCGCGTGGCCGGGGTGATCGGCCGGAAGATGCGACAGCGACGTCCCCCAGCGCGCCATGATCGCCGGACCGCTGGCGAGGCCTTCGAGGCAATCGCCGTGGCTCGGGCAGGTGCCGGGGAAATCGCGATCATCCGGGTGACGGCGCGGGTAGATGTGGCCGACTTCGGGGTGAGCGATGCCGTGGACCGGCCGACCGTCCAGCACCAACCCGCCGCCAATCCCGGTGCCGACGGTGAGGTAGGCGAGGCTCCCGCCGGTCGATCCCGATGCCGCATGTTCGGCCAGAGCGGCCGCGTTGACATCCGTGTCGAAGCCCACCGGAACGCCCAGCGCTCCGGCGAGATAGCCCGCGACGTCGCAGTCTGCCCAACCCGGCTTGGGAGTGGTGGTGATGAAGCCCCAGCGCGGCGCGGTGCGATCCAGTTCAACCGGGCCGAAGCTGCCAATGCCGAGCGCGGTGATCCCGCCCTGCCCGGCCAGCCATTCCGCCGCCTCGGCCAGCGTG
The DNA here is from genome assembly GCF_046452395.1 of Erythrobacter sp. W302b. Classification (NCBI taxonomy): domain Bacteria; kingdom Pseudomonadati; phylum Pseudomonadota; class Alphaproteobacteria; order Sphingomonadales; family Erythrobacteraceae; genus Erythrobacter; species Erythrobacter sp. W302b. Next base: position 2,141,544 of record NZ_JBKFDH010000001.1, read on the forward strand.
GTCGCCGGATCGCGGGTCGGGATGGTGTGGCGCGCAGTGATCCGGTCAGGCGAGGGGCCAACGGCCAGCACGAATTTGGTGCCGCCTGCCTCGATCGCACCCAGCATCAGGCGACCTGCTCTGCCGCGTGGACAGTCGCCCGGTCGCCATCCAGAGCCAGCCGGAGCAAAGGCGCGGGGACGCCGCCAAAAGTGCCATCGGGCAGCACATCGACAAAGCTACAAACCGTCAACGAGGCGTCGACGAACCAGCTATAGGTCTGCAACGGCCGGTCAACCGGATTGGCGAGCACCAGTCCCGTTCCGTTCAACGGCCGCCACGGGCCTGCCATGCTGTCCGCCACCATTCCGTACAATCCCCCCGGCGCATGGCGCAGACCCGGCGCGAAGGTCGCGGTCTGCGTTGACCAGAAGGCGTAGTAGTGTTTCGCGCGATACACCAGATGGGCGCGCTCCAACTCGTTGTTGACGCCTTCTGCATGGAGGCACGGCGGCATCAGGATCCATCCGTTTGCCCCCTTCAGCGCCAAGCCGAACGCCCCGTTGAACGCACTGCCGGACCCTGCAAGCGAGGCGGTGAAGGCGAGGTATTCACCGCCGTCAGCCGGATCGCGGAAATAGGCCGGATCGCGGAACGCCTTGATCTTTCCGGCCTCGCCCTCGTGAGCATCGGCGGGCATGTAATGTGGGCCATATCCCGTCACCAGCGGGGTAGGAAACGACCATTCTCCCGGCCACCCGTCCGCACCCAGCGGCGCGCTGGCCGACCACAGCTCCTGCTGGTAGCCCCCAGCCTTCTCGGCCGTTCCGGCGGCGGTGAAGAACAGCGTGACCACGCCCTGATCGAGCAGCGCGGAGCCAGCCCATTCACGTTCATAGGGGACGGCGCGATCGGGCAAGACCGGGCCACGATCATGCCAACCCTCGCCACGCCGCTCAATCCAGTGGATCTTCGCTTCGAAATGGCGGAGCGCCGGATCGCCGCGATCGGGCGCGGTCAGCGCCATCCACAGCTCCCGCCCGGCCATCAGCGCAGGCGCGCCGTGCATGTCCTGCACCGGCCACATGTCCCAATAGAGCCGCCCGGCATCCAGACCCGAACGGTCCGGCGTGACCACCGGCGGGATGACGCCGCCCTGCCCCGGCTTAATCCGGCCCACGTGATCGGCTGTCCAGGCGCTCGTCATGGCGGCAATCTATCCCAATTCGTGCAACAAGAAACAGGCTGGCCGCCGGGGAGAATGGCGGCCAGCCCGTGTGCGTCCGGTGAGGCTCCTAGAAGTCGAACCGCACCGAAGCGAGTACCGTGCGCCCGGCAATCGAGCGCGCCCGCACGATGCCATTGGCGGGGATCGAACCTTCCTCCGCCTCGGTGAACCCGGTGGCGTTGAACAGGTTCTGCGCGTTCAGACCCACCTCGATCCGCTCGATCGGGCGGAAGGCCAGGAAAGCATTCACCTGCGCAAAGGCCGGCAGCACCAGATCATTATTGTCCTGCGTGAAGCTTTCGGTGGTGCCGACCACATTGGCGCCTATGGTGAACATGTCGGCGTCATATTGGGCGGTCGCCTGATAGACGAGATCGGCCTGACGGCGCGGGGTGTTGCCGATGGTATTGGCCGCCAGCGCATCGACAATCTCGGCATCGGTCCAGGTCGCCCCGGCCGACAGCGTGAACGGCCCGGTGCGATAGGCGCCTTCCAGCTCGATCCCGTAGGCTTCGTATTCGGTGTCGAACAGTTCCAGAGGGGCGAGCTCCACGTTGGTTTCCGCCGTCTTGGCAAAGAAGCCGGTGGCGAAGAGCGAGAGGCCATTGGCCTGATACTTCAGCCCCAACTCCAGCTGATCGACCGTGGCCACCACGCCCTGATCGCCGCCCGGCAGGCTGCCATCGACCGCGCTCACCGCAGGCGAGAACAGGCTGCGGTCAGCCGTGTGGCGGCCGCCCTGGCTGTAGCGGGCGAACACGCCCAGATCGTCGGTCACAAGGTAGTTCGCACCCAGCGAGAAGCTGAAGTAGTCGAAATCGTAATTCACCGGCCGCGCATTGCCGAGCGGCAAGATCGCGGTCTGGGCTTCGGCCGGGCTGATCGTGCCGTTGCGGTCGAAATCGAAGCTGCCGATCCCGGTGCCGAAGCCGCTGTCCGATCCGGTAATCGTCCCGCTGGCATCGCCGAAATCATAGCGGATGCTGGCGTCGATGGTCAGCCGGTCAAGTTCCAGCGAAAGCGAGGCGAAGGGCGCATAGGTGCTGTAATCAACGTCATAATTGCGGCGGCAGCAATTGCCGAAGAAGCTGGCGCTGTAACCCACCGTGCCGTTCTGCGTGACAAGGTTGCCGCCCGCATTGCGGATGTCGACCAGCACCGCCTGCCCGTCACCCTGCACGGTCTGGACGTGGCTGGTCCACAGCCAATCGGTGTTGATCGTCTGGCGCGACAGGTAGAAGCCGCTGGTGAAATTGGCCGTGCCGCCCCCGATGTCGAACGCCTTGTTGACGCGGAAATCATTGGTGACATTGTCGAGGCTGTTCAGCCGGACATTGAACACGACGATGTTGGCGAGCAAGCCATTGCCACCGATGGTCGAAGCATTGGCGGTCTGCCCGGCATTCGGCCCGCTGGCGAAAACGATGCTGGAACCCGCGCCGCCGATGCCATTGGCAATGGTCTGCGCGGTGTCCGCGCCCGCCGGGAAGGGCGACTGGAAGCTGCCGGAATTGTCGGCAAAACGGAACCGGTTGGTGAGCGTCCAACCCCCGCCCACATCGAACTCGCTCTCGATCCCGAAGGCGAGGCTTTGCACCGACAGGCCATCGCGGAAATCATAGCTCGCCGGATTGTTGTTCCCATCGAGCGACTGCGCCGGCGTCAGGAACGGGCTGTAAAGCGATGCGGTGCGCGGATCGAAGCCGGCAATCGCCTGATAATCGGGGTTGCCCCCGCTGCCCGTCACCCGCACCGGCTGCGGCAGGATGGTGGGGGTGCGGTCGTCGAGATACTTCGCGTGGAAGCGGATATAGCCGCCGTCGAATTCCTTGGTGATGTTGGCCTTGATCTGGCCGCCGTCATAGCCGTTGTAGCCAATGTCGCGCGGGCCTTCGCCGGTGCGGTAGAAGCCGCCAACGTGGAAGTAGAGATCGTCCGCCAGCGGCGCGCCGTAATCGAAATCGAGGCGATAGGTCTCGAAGTCGAGGCCGACCGAGCCCTGGATCGCGCCGCCTTCCTGTTCGCCAGTCTTGGAGATGAAGTTGATCACCGCGCCCGGTGCGTTCGAGGCGAAGGTCGAGGCCGAACCGCCGCGCACCGCTTCGACGCGGGCGACCGAGCGGTCAGCGCGCAGGAAGTTGTCGGCATTGCCGAAGATGATGTCGCCGAATTCGAGGATCGGCAGGCCGTCTTCCTGAAGCTGGATATAGCGCGCACCGCCGGTCGACACCGGGATACCGCGCACCGCGATATTGGCGTTGCCCTCCCCGCCCGAGGCTTCCGAGCGGATGCCGGGGATCTGGCGGATGAGGTCAGCCGAAGACGGCGCGGCAAGATTGGTGATCGCCTGCGAGCCGATGGTGCTGACCGAGACCGAGCTTTCGATCCGGTTCTGCCCGCGGGCCACAGCCGTGACGATGATTTCCTCGCCCTCGGTTTCGGTCGCGGCATCGGTGGCGACAACATCCTGGGCCAGAGCCGGGCTCATCAGCAGGCTCGACACGGCTGCACTGGCGCAAAGCGCGGTACGCAATTTCATGGCTTTCTCTCCTCTCGGGTGCGCGCTTCTTTGGCGACGACGATGCAGCCCTAACTTTCCTGCAAACGATTGCAACAGGAATCTTGCAATCGTTTGCAAATTGCGTGGAATCATGTCACTTCAAAAGCACAGCGCGGCGACATGATCGTGCGGAACAGAGGATCGGACAGGCGGACATGATCGATAAGCCACGGCTTTCGTTGCTGCGAATCATCGAAATGAACATCGGCTTCTTTGGCTTGCAGTTCAGCTTCGGGCTGCAACAGGCCAATATGGGGCCGATCTACGGCTTCCTCGGCGCGGACGAGGCGACCATGCCGCTGTTGTGGCTGGCAGGCCCGATGACCGGGCTGCTGATCCAGCCGATCGTCGGCGCGATGAGTGATCGGACCAACACCCGTATCGGCCGCCGCACGCCGTACTTCCTGATCGGCGCGGTGATCTGCTCGCTGTCGTTGTTCGCCATGCCCTATTCCAGCGCCCTGTGGATGGCCGCCAGCCTGCTGTGGATCCTCGATGCGGGCAACAACATCACGATGGAGCCCTACCGCGCCTATGTGGCGGACCGGCTCGCCCCCGACCAGCGCTCGACCGGTTTTCTCACCCAGAGCGCCTTTACCGGGCTGGCGCAGACGCTGTCCTACCTTGCCCCCAGCCTGCTGACCGCGGTCGTGGCGCGCGATGTGCTCGACGCCAATGGCATCCCGGTGATTGTGCGGATCGCCTTCATCATCGGCGCGATCCTGTCGATCTCGACGATCGTGTGGTCGGTGTTCCGGGTGCGCGAGCTGCCGCTTTCGCCGGAGGAGGAAGCGGACCTGGTCGCCAAGCCGCTCACCATCCGCTCCACCTTCGCCGAAATCGGCGCCGCGATCCGCGAAATGCCGCGCCCGATGCGCCAATTGGCCGGGGCCATGCTGTGCCAGTGGTACGCGATGTTCGCGTACTGGCAGTACATCACCTTCGCCGTGGGCCGCAGCATCTACAACACCAGCGATCCCGCGAGCACCGCCTTCCGCGAAGCGACGCTGACCGCGCAGCAGGCCGGCGCGCTCTACAATTTCATCGCCTTCCTCGGCGCGCTGGCACTGATCCCGGTGGTGAAGCGCTTCGGTGCGCGCCATGTCCATGCAGTGTGTCTTGCCGCCTCGGGGGCGGCGATGCTGATGATTCCGGGGGCCTCGACTCCCGCTGTGCTATTCGCTCTGATGCTCGGCATCGGGATCGGCTGGGCCGGGATGATGGGCAACACCTATGTCATGCTGGCCGACTGCATCCCGCCGCAGCGCAACGGGATCTACATGGGCATCTTCAACCTGTTCATCGTCATTCCCATGCTGATCCAGACACTGACCATGCCGCTGATCTACCGCCCGCTGCTGGGCGGCGATCCGCGCCACGTACTGATGCTGGGCGGCGTCTTGATGCTGGCGGGCGCGCTGGCTACGCTGCTGGTGGATGCGGGGCACAGGCAGCCGCGCAGGCAGGGGCTGGCGACAAGCTGACGATGGAAGAGGACAAGACCACCCGCGTGATGGTGCGCAACATCACCGATCTGGCGCGGCTGGCGGGCGTCTCCCCCGGCACGGTGAGCCGCGCGCTGGCGGGCAAGAGCCTCGTCAACACCAAGACCCGCGAGAAGATCGAAGCGCTCGCGCGCGAACACGGGTTCCGCCCCAACCAGATGGCGAGCGGATTGCGCCGTCAGAAAACCGGGGTGATCGGCGTGGTCATCCCGCTTGGCCATGACAGCCGCCAACAAATCTCCGACAGCTTCTTCATGACCCTGCTCGGCCACCTCGCCGACGAGCTGACGCGCGAAGGCTATGACCTGATGCTGCGCCGGGTGGTACCGGAAGACGATGCCGACTGGCTCGACCGGTTCATCGGTTCGGGCATGATCGACGGCGTGATCGTGATCGGTCAGTCCGACCAGTTCGACCGGATCGAGGATGTCGCCGAGGGATATGGCCCGATGGTGGTGTGGGGCAACCATCAGGAAGGCCAGCGGCATTGCGTGGTCGGCACCGACAACCGCCTGGGCGGCAGATTGGCCGCCGAACGCCTGATCGCCGCCGGAGCCACTCGCCTCGCCTTTCTCGGTGACACCACCGCGATGGAATTCGCCGCGCGGTTCGCCGGTGCGCAGGACATTGCCGCGCGCATGGGCCTGCCGCCGATCATCACCCTGCCCACCCACCTCTCGCCCGACCGCGCGAGCGAGGAAATCGCTCAGCATCTCGCGACCCGCGCCAGCCAGATCGACGGGATCTTCGCCGCCACCGATACGCTCGCGGCGCTGTGCCTGACCGAATTGCGCGCCTGCGGGATCGCCGTGCCGGGCGACATGAAGCTCGCCGGGTTCGACGACCTGCCGATCGCTCGCCAGACCGTGCCCCCGCTCACCACCGTGCGGCAGGATATCGCAGCGGGCGCGCGCGGGCTGGTGGAACTGCTGCTGCGGCGGCTGGCGGGCGAGAAGACCGAAAGCCTCGTCCTGCCTCCGCAACTGGTTGTGCGCGCCACCGCCTGACGCCTTTCGCGCGGTAGGCAAGCGCACCCGCTTGCGCTAGGCACGCAAGGATGGACATGGCTGACCTCTTGCAACGCTATTTCGGCACCCGCGATCTCGAGGCCGTGTCCCCTGCCGCTCTGCCGGACGGGGTTGAACGGATGCGGGTCGATTTCGGCATGACGCAGGACCGCGGGCAGCGCTTTGCCTTGTGGACGCTGCTGATGGTGCTGGGGGATGCGCCCGATCTGGATGTCGCTTTCGCGCATGAGGAAGACCGCGAGGCGGCACGCAATCTGATGGATATGCTGGCCGCCGCCGCACCAGAATAGGTATAGCAAAACCCCCGCGTCATTTAATTGCAAGCCAAACACCCCGAAACTGTGTAAGGGGCCGCGCATCGACGCTCTGCGCGCGGTTGGCCAGGTGGCCCGATCCGCGCTCCGCTGTCCCCCTTGTCTCTCCGCCTGCCCCTTGTGGCGGCGCCCTTGTCTGAAAGCCTTCTCCCCATGCCATTTCCCCATATCGCCTCTGGCCTCGCCGAGGCCCTGGCCACACGCGGCTATGAAACGCTGACCCCGGTGCAGTCCGCTGTGCTGGAGCCGGACGCGCATGGCCGCGATCTGGTCGTCTCGGCGCAGACCGGCTCGGGCAAGACGGTCGCTTTCGGCCTCGCTTTCGCCGATCAAGTGCTGGACGAAGATGGCCGTGTGCGCCGCGCCGCCGGCCCGCTGGCGCTGGTGATTGCCCCGACCCGGGAACTGGCGCTGCAAGTCGCGCGCGAGCTCGACTGGCTCTACAAATCGGCAGGCGCGCGCATCGCCACCTGCGTCGGCGGCATGAACCCGCAGGTCGAACGCCGCGCGCTGGCAGGCGGGGCCAGCATCGTCGTCGGCACCCCCGGCCGCCTGCGCGATCACCTCGAACGCGGCGCGCTCGACCTGTCGGCGCTGGCTGCCGTGGTGCTCGATGAAGCGGACGAGATGCTCGATATGGGCTTCCGCGATGAGCTGGAGGAAATCCTTGACGCAACGCCGGACGAACGGCGCGTGCTGATGTTCTCGGCCACCATGCCGCGCCCGATCGAAGCGCTCGCCCGCCGGTACCAGCGCGATGCGCTGCGTATCCAGACCGGCGGCACCGAACGCGGGCACGGCGATATTGCCTATCAGGCGGTCACCGTCTCGCCGTCCGAGATCGAGAACGCGGTTGTCAACCTGCTGCGCTTCCACGAAGCCGAAACCGCGATCCTGTTCTGCGCCACGCGCGACAATGTCCGCCACCTCCACGCGACCTTGCAGGAACGTGGCTTCGGCGTCGTCGCGCTGTCGGGTGAACATTCGCAGCAGGAACGCAACCAGGCGCTTCAGGCCCTGCGGGATCGCCGTGCGCGCGTTTGCGTGGCGACCGATGTCGCCGCGCGCGGGATCGACCTGCCCTCGCTCAGCCTCGTCATCCATGTCGAAATCCCGCGCGATGCCGAAACGCTCCAGCACCGTTCGGGCCGCACCGGACGCGCGGGCAAGAAGGGCATTGCCGCCCTGATTGTCCCCTTCCCGCGCCGCCGCCGGGTCGAATCGATGCTCCACCACGCCAAGATCAACGCCGAGTGGATCAATGCACCCAGCCGCGAGGATATTATCGCGCAGGACCGGGTGCGGTTGCTCGACAAGCTGATGCAGCCGGTCGACGTCACCGATGGTGATCGCGAGCTGGCCGACAAGCTGCTCGAAACCAAAAGCCCGCAGGAGATTGCGGCCATGCTGGTGCAGGCGCACCGCGCGTCGATGCCCGAGCCGGAAGAGCTGCTGGCGCAAAGCGTCGACGCACAGCGTGCGGCGCAGAAGGCGCGCCACCGCGAAGGGTTCGAGGATACGGTGTGGTTCCGCATGGATATCGGCCGCCGCCAGAACGCCGATCCGCGCTGGGTGATGCCGCTCATCTGCCGCCGCGGGCATATCACCCGCAACGAAATCGGCGCGATCCGCATCGCTCAGGCGGAGACCTATTTCCAGATCCCCCGCGCGATTGCCGGCAAGTTTGCCGAGGCGGTAGCGGCCACGTCGGGCAGCGAGGAAAATGGCGGCTATGTCGCGATCGAGCAATCGAACGAGCCGCCGCGCATGGCTGCACGTGAGAATGCCAAGCGCGGCAAGGCGAATGGCCCTGCCCCGCAGCGCCCGTTCAAACCCAAGCCCGTCGGCCCCGGCGCCGCCGCCGGTGGTGGCTTTGCCAAGCCGAAGCACTTCGCCAAGGCTGGCGGCAAGCCGCACGGCAAGTTCAAGGGCAAGCCCAAGGGCCGCGATTAAGCGCTGGCGCGGCGAGCCTTACCAGCGGATCAGGCGGGGCACCATGATGCGGCCGAGCCCCGCCATCGCCAGCACCACCGTGCTGTGCCAGACGCCGATATGGACGATGTCATTGTCCGGGCAGTGGAGCGAGAAGGCAAAGGTGCCAAAGGCGCCCGCCGCCACGCCTGCGACCAACCCCGCGCGGTCCGGCGCGGTCGGCGCGCCGCGGCGGAGCCACAGCACCAGCATGGCGAAAACCAGCAGCGACGCGGCGCCGCCGATGACAAAGCAATCGGTCCCGTGATCCATGCCCTGCGCCAGCGCCGCCTGACCGCCCCGGCTCAGCCCTACGATCACTCCTGCGAGCGGCAACAGCCCCGCCATCCCCGCCGCCCAGCGCCAGCCGCTGTGATCGCTGCCGACCTGAGGGCGGCTCATCACCACCACCGTCACTGTCGCCGCCAGGGCAAGGCCGAGATAGAGCCCGGTGCTGACGAGATGCATCGGGTTGACCACGCCCGCCGCGAGATCAGCCCTCAGGCCGAACAGAGCAATGACGATCAGGGTTGCAACCGTCGCAGACCCCAGCGCCAGCGCCATGCCCGCCCCAAAGCGCAGCGGCTTGACCGGTTCTAGACCGCCGACCAGCTCAGCAATCAGGGTTTCAGAACTACGCTGCATTGTCATTCTTTCTCAATCATATGGGCCAGCTTCTTCAGCCCCCGGTGAATATTCACTTTGATCAGCGCTTCGCTCTGTCCGGTCGCAGCCGAGGCCTCGGCGATGCTCAGCCCCTCGATCTTGACCAGCGCGATGGCGCGTTCCTGCGCGGGCGGGAGCAGGCCGAGCAAGCGGTCGAGGCTGATGCGCGCGGCGACGGCGGGCTCCTCGTCCGTGCCGATCAGCTCCTCGTGCAATTCATGCTCGTCGGCGCGGTACAGGCGGCGCAGGTGATCGACCCAGCGGTAGCGCGCAATCGCGGCCAGCCACGGCAGGAAGGGGCGCGAGGGATCCCACGAGGCACGCTTGCTGTGCAGCGCAATCAGCGTTTCCTGCACCAGATCGTCAAGGCTGGAGGGCGCGATCCGGCGGCTGTAATAGCCCCGCAGCCAGCGACGGCAGGCCTCCAGCAGCGCGGCATAGGCCTGCTTGTCGCCCTGCTGCGACAGCGCCATCAACCGGGCGAGCGAGGCTTCGTCGGCTCTCATCCCCGCCGGTTCGCCGCTACCGGGCGGGCGGTTACATGGCCCACGAAAAAGCCCCGCCCTCGGATGGCCGAGAGCGGGGCGCTATTCATGCAGGCCTGCGCCTCAGCTCAGCGCGACGTGGCGCTTCAGGTGGTGGTCGACATTGCCGAACTCGCTGTCGAAAATCGCCAACCGCTTGAAGTAGTGGCCGATGGCATATTCGTCGGTCACGCCGTTGCCGCCGTGGATCTGCACCGCTTCCTGCCCGATCAGCCGCGCCGACTGGCCCACGCCGACCTTTGCCGCGCTGACCGCCAGCTTGCGAGTGCGCTCGTCAGAGCCGAGGCGCAGCGTCGCGAGATAGGTCAGCGAAACGGCCTGTTCGTAGGCGGTGTACATGTCGACCATGCGGTGCTGGAGCACCTGGAAGCTGCCGATCGGCACGCCGAACTGCTTGCGCTGGCGGCTGTATTCCACTGTCATGGCATGGGCGACCTTCATCGCCCCGCAGGCCTCGGCGCACAGCGCTGCGATGGCTTCGTCGGTGACGAGCTCGATCAGCGCCAGCCCCTCGCCCTCGGCGCCGATCAGTGCCTCGGCACCGAGCGCGACGTTCTCGAAATAGACTTCCGAGGCGCGGCGGCCGTCGACCGTGACGTAATCGCGCGTGGTGACGCCCGGAGTGTCCTTTGCCAGCACGAAGACCGAAACGCCCGAACGATCCCGCCGCTCGCCGCCGGTGCGCGCGGTAACGACGAGGTGGCTCGCCCAGGGCGCGCCGATCACGACCGCCTTGTGGCCGTTCAAGACATAGCCCGCGCCGTCCTTCTTCGCGGTGGTCTCGAGGTCGGCATAGTCATAGCGGCCCTTGGGCTCGGCATAGGCGAAGGCGAACACCGCGCTGCCCGAAACGATCGCGCCGATGTGCTCTTCCTTCTGCGCCGCGGTGCCGCCGTGCTTCAGGAACCCGCCCGCGCAGACCACGGTGGGAAGGAAGGGCTCGATCACCAGACCCTTGCCGAACTCCTCCATGATGACCATCGCATCGACCGCGCCGCCGCCGAAGCCGCCGTCGGCCTCGCTGAAGGGCATGCCGAGAATGCCGAGCTCCGCCAGCTGCGCCCACACCTCGGGCCGCCAGCCTTCGCTCGACGCAATCGCCTTGCGACGTTCTTCAAAGCCATATTGCTCGCGCACCAGCCGCGAGAGGCCGTCGCGCACCATGCCCTGTTCTTCGGTGAAGTTGAAATCCACGAATTCTCTCCCGTCCTCAGGTGCTTGCTGCACCATTCGAGGTTGAAACCTGATTAGTCCTTCCCCTCGGGGGAAGGGTTGGGATGGGGGGCCTGCCCTATCGACGGCAGAGCCCCCACCCCCAGCCCCTCCCCGCGGGGAGGGGAGACGAAGGCCTTACAGACCCAGAATCATCTTGGTGATGATGTTGCGCTGGATCTCGTTCGATCCGCCATAGATGCTGGTCTTGCGCATGTTGAAATAGGTCGCCGCCGCATGCTGGGCATAGTCGGGGCCGACCGGGTGCTCGTTCGAGCCGTTGTCGTTCGACACCCCGCCCATGTAGGGCGCGGAGTAGGTGCCGACTGCCTCGAGCGTCAGCTCGGTCAGGCGCTGCTGGATTTCGGTGCCCTTGATCTTGAGGATCGAGCTTTCCGGCCCCGGCCCCTTGCCCGCCTGCTCGCCCGCGAGCGTGCGCAGTTCGGTGATTTCGAGCGCGGCGAGATCGATCTCGAGCTGGCTCACCTTCTTGGCGAAGTCGAAATCCTTGATCAGCGGCTGGCCATCGAGGGTTTCGTGGGTTGCGATCTCGCGCAGCTTCTCGACGCCGCGCTTCGAGCGCGCCACGCCCGCGATGCCCGAACGTTCATGCGCGAGCAGGAACTTGGCGTAGGTCCAGCCCTTGTTCTCGACGCCAACCAAGTTCTCGACCGGCACGCGCACATCCGTCAGCCAGGTCTCGTTGACCTCATAGCCGCCGTCCAAGAGCTTGATCGGCTTCACTTCCACGCCCGGCGTCTTCATGTCGACGAGGATGAAGCTGATCCCTTCCTGCTGCTTGGCGGTCGGATCGGTGCGGCACAGGAAGAAGCCCCAGTCCGCGTGCTGGGCGAGCGTCGTCCAGGTCTTCTGGCCGTTGATGACGTAGTGATCGCCGTCGCGCATGGCGGTGGTCTTGAGGCTCGCAAGGTCCGAGCCCGCGCCCGGTTCCGAATAGCCCTGGCACCACCACACTTCGCCGCTGCGGATGCCGGGAAGGTGCTTGGCCTTCTGCTCTTCCGAACCGAAGGTGTAGATCACCGGGCCGACCATCGAGACGCCGAAGGGCAGCGGCATCAGCGCGTTCACGCGAGCGTTCTCTTCCGACCAGATGTAGCGCTGGGTCGGGGTCCAGCCGGTGCCGCCGTACTCGACCGGCCACGCCGGAACCGACCAGCCCTTGGCCCCGAGGATCTTGTGCCACGCGACGAAGTCCTCGCGCGCCATATCCTCCCTCATGCCGAAATCGGCGAGGTGCTTGGGATAGTTCTCGGCAATGAAGGCGCGCACTTCGTCACGGAAGGCCTGCTCTTCGGGGGTGAATTCGAGGTTCATGGGGTCTCTCTCCAGACTGCGGTTTCTGCCTTTGCGATACGCTTTGTCACGGCGTAGGGATGCGGAAAAGAGGGTTTTGACGAGGCGTGCCGCAAGCCCGCCGCGCCCTAGCGTCATGTTCCACGTGAAACACGGCAAGACCCGCCGAAAACGCGTCAAAGCGCGTCAACAGACGCGCAAGGGGCGCGGAATCGCACCAGCGACTCCGCGCCCCGCAAAGCGCCGTTCTACATCTCCAACGGGCCGTGCTGGATATGCGGCAGCACATGGCGGGCGAACAGATCGGCCTCCTGCATATGCGGGTAGCCCGAGAGGATGAAGGCCTCGATCCCTTCGGCCTGATAGGCGCGCAGCTTGGCGAGCACCTGATCGGGCGTGCCGACGATTGCCGCCCCGCAGCCGGAACGCGCGCGGCCGATGCCGGTCCACAGGTTCTCTTCCACGAAGCCGTCGCCATCCGCCGCCCCGCGCAGTTCCTGCTGGCGCTGGACGCCGTAGTTCTTGGCATCGAGGCTCTTCTCGCGGATCGCCCGGCCTGCTTCATCATCGAGTTTCGAGAGCAGCCGGTCGGCGTAGTGGCGCGCTTCCTCCTCGGTCTCGCGCACGATCACGTGGACGCGGTAGCCGAACTTGAGCGTGCGCCCATACTTCGCCGCGCGCGCCTTGAGGTCGGCGATATTCTCGCGCACCTTGTCCATCGTGTCGGGCCACATCAGGTAGACGTCCGCCGCCTCGGCCGCACATTCGCGCGCCTCGTGGCTGAGGCCGCCGAAGTAGAACGGCGGGCACTTGCCGCTGAGCGTCGTGATGCGCGGCGGATCGAGCTTCAGCTTGTAGAACTCGCCGTCGAAATCGAGATGCTCGCCGTTCAGGAGCGTCTTGACGATCTTCATGATCTCGGTGCCGCGCCGGTAGCGCGGGCCGGACTCGATCTTCTCGCCCGGCATGTCGGAGGAGATGATGTTGACGTTGAGCCGGCCGCCGGTGCCGGCCGCGTTCGGGCCGAGGATGCGATCCAGCGTCGCGATCCGGCGTGCGAGCTGCGGCGGCCAGTCCTCGCCCATGCGGGTCGCCCACAGGAGCTTGATGCGCTTGACCTGCGTGGCGACGGCCGCGGCGAAGATGGTGGTGTCGACCCCGAGCTGGTAGCCCGAGGGCAGCAGGATGTTGTCGAACCCGCCCTCTTCCGCGCGCAGCACGAGGTTGCGGCAATGCTCCCAGCTTGAGGCGAGATAGGGATCGGGGACGCCGAGGAACTCGTAATCGTCGTCACACAGCGCGGAGAACCACGCGATTTCGCATTGCTGTTCAGTCATGGCTTCGTTCCCATCCCAATTTCCGTTCTATTTCAATCTTCTCCCCGTTCGTGCTGAGCTTGTCGAAGCACTGCTTTTCTTGAGGTCAGGCGCTGAACGGCAAGAAAAGTGCAGCCCTTCGACAAGCTCAGGGCGAACGGGCAGGGGTAACTAGGGCAGCGGCACACCCCGCGCGGCGACCAGCACCGCGTACCATTCGGTCCGCGTCCAGCGCACGGTGAGCGCCTGCGCCCCCTCGGCGATGCGCGCGGCGTTCTGCGAGCCGATGATCGGGATGATCCCCGCCGGATGCGCCATCAGCCAGCTATAGGCCGCGACCGTACGCGAGACGCCCTGCGCCTCGGCCACCGCATCGAGCGCAGCGGCGACCGCCTTGTCGCGCGCGGTTTCGGGCGCGGTGAGCCTGCCGCCGCCCAGCGGTGACCAGGCCATCGGCGTGAGGCCCAGCATCATCGCCTGATCGAGCTCGCCATTCTCGAAACAGTCGATCCGCAGGGGGCTGATTTCAGGCTGGGTCGTCGCCAGCTTGGTGCCAAGGAAGTGGTTGAGCGCGGCGGTCTGCGCCATCGTGAAGTTCGAGACGCCAAGGCTGCGGATCTTGCCGCTCGCCAGCGCATCGTCGAGCACGCGCGCGACCTCTTGCGGATGGGCGAGAATATCGGGCCGGTGGATTTGCCATAGATCGACGCTGTCCACCTGCAAGCGGCGCAGCGAGGCGTCGATCGCCGACTTCAGATAATCCGCGCTCTGGTCATAGGGCAGCGGCGGGAGGATACCGCCCTTGGTCGCGAGCACCATCCGGCCCCGCAGCGAGGGTTCGGCGGCCAGCACCTCGCCCAGCAGCACCTCGGCATCGCCAAACCCGCCTGTGCCGTCGAAGCCATAGATGTCCGCCGTGTCGAGGAAGGTAATCCCGGCATCCAGCGCCGCATGCACCAGCTTGGCCGCTTCGGCCGCGGTGCGGCCATCCTCGGTCAGCCGCCACATCCCCCAGGCAAGGGGAGACACCTCAATGCCGCTCGCACCAAGGGTGCGGGTGGCAGGCGGAAGGGGCAGTTCACTCATCTAGGGGTTCCTCTTTGGCGGAGCGACCGAAGCGCGCTCGACAAGGTCATGGGGCAGGCGTTTGTGGGTGATGTCCCCGCCTGCGATCAGGATTTGGGTGGCGGTGCGCGCCAGATCGGCCATCGGCTGACGGATGGTGGTCAGCGGCGGCCAGACGGTGCGGGCGAGCGTGGTGTCATCGAACCCGGCGACCGACAGATCGCCCGGCACATTGATCCCGCGATCATGCGCCACGGCGAGCACGCCTGCGGCCATGTCGTCATTCGAGGCGAAGATCGCGGTCGGTCGTTCGGGCTGATCGAGCAGCGCCTTCGCGCCCGCCACGCCGGAATCGAAGTCGAACTCGCCGTCGACCACCAGTTGCGGCTCGAACGGGATGCCCACGCGGTCCAGCGCGCGACGGTATCCGAACAGGCGATCGTCGGAGGCCATGTGGTTGCTGTGGCCCTTGATGAAGCCGATGCGGCGGTGCCCGGCGTTGATCAGGTGGGTGGTCATGTCGTCGGCCGCCTGCGCGTCGTCCATGAACACCGATGATGTCAGCGCGTGGTTGGTGCCCGGCGAGATGCGCACGAAGGGCACGTCCATCGTCTCCAGCGCGCGCAGCACCGGATCGCAATCGGTGACGGGCGAGGACAGGATGATGCCGTCCACATGGGTCTCGCTGACGAGCCCGCGCACCTGATCGCCGACGCGCGGATCGGCAACGTCGACCGGCTGGGCGAGCAGGCGGATGCCGTTTTCGTGGCACACCTCCCAGCAACCCTTCTGGATCTGGAACATGTAATAGGGGCTGTGATTGTCGTAGATCAGCGCGACTTGGTTGGACTTGGCACCCGAGAGGATGCGCGCCGCCACCGAGGGGCGGTAGTCGAGTTCGGCCATCGCCTTTTCCACCCGCTCGCGCAGTTCGGCGCTGACATAGGGGTGGCCGTTGAGCACGCGGCTGACGGTCTTGACCGCCACGCCCGCACGGGCGGCGACATCGCGGATATTGGCGCGGCTCATCGGGCGAGCTCCGCAAACAGGGGCGCGAAGGTGCTTTGCGGCCGGTAGAAGACGGGCGGCTCGCCGATGGGTGCGGCAACGTCATGCCAGCCGGGGGCGTAATCCTGACCGCTCCACAGGTGGCGCCATTCCCCTTCTGGCAGATAGACCCTGCGCATCACCGCTCCCGCTTCGATCACCGGTGCAACCATCAGGTCCGCACCATAGAGAAACTGGTCTTGGATCGTGAAGGTTTCGCGATCCTCGGGATAGTGGAGGAACAGCGCGCGCTGGGCCGGAAGGCCCGTGGCCTGCGCCTCGGCGACGAGATGCCGGACATAGGGCGCAAGCCGCGCGTGGACCTTGCTCCACCTGACAAAGCCATCGATCAATTCGGCATTGCTGTCGATCTGGAGATTGTCGTCGGGGCGGTTGCCTTCGTGGGTGCGCATCACGGGACTGAAAGCGCCTAGCTCGTACCAGCGCAGCATCAGCTCTGGGGTTCGGACATTGCCGAACAGGCTGGTGTAACCGCCAACGTCCGAATGGCTGAAGGCATTGCCGACCAGCCCCGAAGACAGCGCGGCAGTGATCACAGTGCCGATGCCGTCATGGCGGCTGAAATCGACCGACTGGTCGCCCGCCCACAGCAAGGGACAATGGGCCTGCACCCCGGTGTGGCCGGCGCGCATGAACCACAGCACATCGCCGGTGCGCCCGCGAGAAGCGACGGCGCGGGCGTTCACTTCCGCCCAGCGCACCGGCCAGCGGTTGTGCTCCTGCATCGGGTCGCCCGAATGGAGGCGCAGGTCGGTGGGGAGATATTCGCCGAAGTCCGCCATCCAGCCATCAAGCCCGAAATCGAGCATCCGTTTGCCGATCACCTCCTCGGCGAACCATGCGGCGGCATCGGGGTTGGTGAAGTCGACCACCCCTGCGTGGAACTCGCCGAAATCGACGGCGTAAGGCTCGTCGCTGTCGAGGCAGCGGGCGAAGTAACCTTTGGCGGCGGCCTCAGGATAGAGCGGGCCGTCGACCGCGAGATAGGGGTTCACATAGCCGAGGAAGCGGATGCCGCGCGCCTTCAGGGCGGCGATGCGGGCGGGCAGATCGGGGTAGCGGTCCGCGTTCCACTGCCAGTCCCAGAACAACCGGCGGCCGAAGCTGGTCTCGCGGATGCCCACCCAGTCCTCGCACCACAGGCCCGAGACGGCAGCGCCTGCCTCGATCAGCCGCTCCAGCCGGTCGAAGCTCCCCTCGCCCTGCTTGAGCCCGACGATGGCCCCGCCCAACGCCCATTCGGGCAGCGCCTGACGCGGACCGAATCTTGCCCCAAGCTGACGGGTGAGGTCGGCAGGCACACCTTCGAACAGGTCGATCGTGACAGCACCCGACCACACGTGCAGGCGCAGCCGCCCGGGCACGCGGGCGTCCAGTTCCGCATATTCGGCATTGGCGAGGCTTAGCGCCCAGCCGCCCGAGCACAGCACGGTGGGTTCGGGATAATTGGTCGTCCAGTAATCCCCGCCCGCGAACGACCCGTCCGCGCTCGCCTGATCCGTGAGCGGCGTGCCGGGTTCGCGGCCGACGCCGGGTTCGCTGGTCCAGATCGGGAATGAGCGGCCGTTCAGAGCAAGATAGCTCATCTGCTCACCCCCGCCCCACAGCACATCATCAGGGGCCTGCGAGATATCGAGCGTGATGCGGTCGTGTTCAGTGAGCGCGGTGACAATCAGCCGCGGTGCATCGGGCGCAAGACTCAGCGCCACTTTCGCGGCGCCATCGTCACTGGAGAGCACGACCGCGCCCGCTCCCACCACTTCGCAGACCGACAGTGGCCTTGCTGCCACAGGGGTATCCGACAGGCGGAAATTGCCGCGCACCATCGTCACCACGGGATCGCCAGAAGCCACGGAAATTGCGGGATATTCAGAGCGATGACACAGCACGGCGCGCCCGGCCAAGTGCAGGTCAAATCCCCTCTCGCATGGCGTCAGTGCCACCATTTTCGTCCCAGGTTTCCTCACCGGCCTATCGCTTGGCCCGTTGTGACACCGCTTGACAGATCGCAGCGGAAAGCGCAACCCGAGCGCCGAAAGATCGACCGCACGGGCGATGGTCTTTGCTATCGCCCGAAAGACCCGATCACGATGCAGGGGAGAGAACTACGATGTCCGCCACCACCCGAATTGCGCTCAAAACGCTCGCCATTTCCGCCAGTTCGCTGGCGCTGATGCACACCGCGCCGGCCATGGCGCAGGTTGAAGAGATCATCGTAACCGCCCAGAAGGTCGAGGAAAACGTCCAGGACGTGCCGATCGCGATCACCGCGGTTTCGGGCGACCGCCTGGTGCAGGCGGGGGTCATCAGCCTCGAGAATATCTCGACCGTCGTCCCTTCGGTGACCTTCCGCAAGGGCACCACCAGCGCCAACAGCGCGATCGTGATGCGCGGCGTCGGCACGATCAGCTTCTCCGTCGCGGCTGAACCGTCTGTGTCCACCGTTGTCGACGGCGTCGTGCTGTCGCGTTCGGGTCAGGCCTTCATGGACCTCGTCGACCTCCAGCGGCTTGAAGTGCTGCGCGGTCCGCAGGGCACGCTGTTCGGGCGCAATGCTTCGGCCGGCTTGGTCAACATCGTGTCCAAGGGCGGCACCGACACCTTTGAAGCCGAAGCCAGTGCCGATTGGTTCGAGGGCGAGGAATACCGCCTGCGCGCCGCCATTTCCGGCCCGCTGGGTGAAAACCTGAGCGCCCGTCTGACCGGCTTCTACGGCAGCTTCGATGGCAACATCACCAACATCAACGGCGGCCGCAACGACAAGGTCAATGGTTACGAGCGTTACGGCGTGCGCGGGATCATGGATTATGACGACGGCGGCAACACCGTTCGCCTGATCGCGGATTACTACAAGGCTGATGATGATTGCTGCGTCGATGTGACCGGCGCCAGCCGCGGCGCGGCGCAGGATGCGCTGCTCGGCCTGCCGAATGGCGTGGCGATTGGCGAGAACCAGCGCTTCATCAACAATGACCTCGTCACCAGCACGCAGGATCAACAATGGAGCCTGACCGGCACCGGCGATTTCGAGATCACCGACACCCACACGCTCAGCGTCGTGCTCGGCTATCGCAACTGGGAAAACACTGAGAATCGCGACGGTGACTTCCTGCCGCGCGCGATCACCACAGCCGGGCAGCTGCACGATGTCGGCACGGTGAAGACCGAACAGGTCTCTGCCGAAATCCGCCTCGCCTCGGACCAGTCGAAGCTGTTCTTCTATCAGGTTGGCGCCTTTGCTTGGCAGTCGGACAACACCCAGGACTTCACCCGCCAGGGTGTGACCTGCGCAACCTCGACCCTCGCGGCGCTGCCGGGCGGGGCGATCCCGTGCAATCTCACCGACACCGCCAACACGCTGTTCCCATTCGCCACCTCGCGCAGCGACGTGCGGTCGAAGAACTATGCGCTGTTCGGTCAGGCCACCTACCAGATCACCGATCAGCTCTCGCTGACCGGCGGGCTGCGCTACACCTGGGATGACCTTGAATTCACCCACACCCGCGCACCGGCAGTCAACCGCACCACCGGTCTGCCCGCAACCGGCCCGGGCACCAATGGCAACCCGGCAGGCGGCACGATCGCCAGCGGCGGCAACGGCACCAACACCAGCCGCGGCGCAACCACCAACGGCAACCTGTCAGGCCGCGCGGCCGTCCAGTTCAAGCCGTCGGAAGACATCATGCTCTACGGCTCGTACACCCGCGGCTACAAGGGTCCGGCCTTCAACGTGTTCTTCAACCACACCGCGCCGAACAACGCGGTGCCGATTTCCGAAGAGCTGTCGGACAGCTTTGAAATCGGGGCGAAGACGCAATTCCTCGACAACCGCGTGCAGCTCAACGTCGCGGCCTTCACGGTCGAATATGACGGGTTCCAGGCCAACAACTTCATCGTCGTCAACACCGCGACGATCTCGAACCTGACCAACGCCGGCACGGTGAAGAGCGAAGGTTTCGAGGCCGACCTCATCGTCAACCCGATCGACGGGCTGAACCTGCGCGCCAGCGCCGCCTATGCCGATGCACGGGTCAAGCGGTTCAACCCGAACCCGACCACCAACGCGCCCGACGCACGCAACGGCACCGTCCTGCCGCTGGCGCCGAAGTTCGTCTACACCATCGGCGGGGACTACACCAAGGAACTGGGCGGGGTGACGCTGTACCTCAACACCGATTACCGCCACACCAGCACACAGTTCTCGGACCTCGGCCAGTCGCCGACCACCCGGATCGATCCCTATGGCATCTGGAACGCCTCGGTCGGTTTCTCCGATCCGGACGACAAGTACCGTCTGACCTTCCACGCCCGCAACATCACCGATGAGAGCTACGTGCTGCTCAATATCGAGAACGGACGCCGCTTGCAGATCCCGCGTGATGCTGATCGCTACTTCGGCATCAGCCTGCGCGTGCGGACGTTCTGACCCGCGTGGCAACTTGACATCAACAAGGGCCGTCGGAGCGATCCGGCGGCCCTTTTTGTCTGCCCTTGCTTGCCCTGCTGTGTGCATGAACTCTAGGAACCCGTGATGGCCCAACCTTCCTCGCCCATTTCCGCGCGGCTGCGCTGGTCACTGTTCACGGTGCTGTGCATCGCGGGGGTCTTCAATGCGATGGACCGCCCGATCATCGCGATCCTGAAGCCCGACATGATGGCCGATTTCGGTTGGAGCGACAGTGACTTCGGCGATCTCGCCGCGGTCACCCAATTCTCCGCCGCCTTCGCTTTCCTGTTTACTGGCTGGCTGGTCGACCGGCTCGGCGTGAACCGTTCGATGCAGGTGGGCGCGACCGCATGGAGCCTTGCGGCGATGGCCCACGGCTGGGCGATCTCGACCGCGCAGGTGGTCGCCGCGCGCGTCGGGCTTGGCGTGACCGAGGCGGTGCAGACCCCGCTGACGATCAAGACTGTCGCCAGCCTGTTCCCCCCGGACAAGCGCAGCTTCGCCTTCGGCTTTACGACCATGCTGGCGGGCGCGGGCACGATTGCGATGCCCTTCGTCATCCCGGCGCTTGCGCTGGCCGTGGGCTGGCGCGGTGCGCTGGTGGCGGGCGGCATTGGCGGATTTCTGTCGCTGCTCGCATGGATATGGCTGGCGCGCGGCGTCGCGCAATTGCGGGAGCGCACGCTGGCGGACAGTCCCGACCCGGGCGGCGAGAGCGCCCGTTACGGCGCCATCCTCGCCAACCGCGCGACCTGGGCCATCGTCGGCGCCAAGGCGCTTTCGGACATGACCTGGTGGTTCATCAACTTCTGGCTCGCCGATTATTACCGCAAGGAATTCGGCCTCACCACGCTGGAACTGGCGGTGCCGCTGGCGATTGCCTTTGCCGGATCCGGCCTCGGCGCGCTGCTCGCGGGATGGGTGTCGACCCGGCTGCTGGAGCGGGGACACAGCCCCAACCGGGTGCGCAAGGGCGTGATGCTCGCCTCGGCCCTGCTGGTCGCGCCCCTGCCGCTGGTGCTGGAGCTCAATGCCTTCTGGCCGGTGGCCGTGATGATCGGGGTGGTGATGGCCGGGCATCAGGGCTTCTCGCTCTCGCTGTTTTCGACCATCACCGATGTCGTCCCCAACGCCAAGGTCGGGCGGGTGACGGCGTTCGGCGCGTTCATGGGCAACATGGGCGGGGTGGCAATTTCCCTGATCACCGGCCGGGTGCTCGATGCCGGCTTCGGCTTCGTGCCGCTGTTCATCTTTGCCGCCTCGTCCTATCTGATTGCGCTGGCGTGGTTCCAGTGGTTGCTGCCGGTGATCCAGCGGCCGGAGGACGAAGCGGCGGATCGGGCTGAATAGCCGCACTGGCCTGCGGTGCGGTTGCATTCAGCAGGCTTGCGAAGTAGGGTTATGACACCGTGAGACATAAGGCAGGCTGAACGGCATGAAGCGCGAAGCGCGCCCCGATTACGAGGCTTTTGCCGGCGACCTGTTCGGCGAGATCATGCTCGCCGATACGGCGGCTGCCGCGGCTGCCAAAGCCGAGAAGAAGCCGCTGTCGCGTTTCGTCCCCGGCCTGGCGATCTGTGCCATCGCCGGGGCGGCAGCGGCGTGGCTCAGCCAGAACTACGGGGTCCCGATCATTCTGGCGGGCTTGCTGCTTGGTCTGGCGCTGAATTTTGCGGCCGCAGACCCGCGCACCCATGACGGGCTCGACTGGGTGTCGCGCCATGGCCTACGCGCCGGGATCGTGCTGCTCGGGGTGCAGGTCACCGCGATGCAGGTAATGGCGATGGGCCTGGTGCCGTTCCTCGGGCTCGCGCTGGTGATGGGCGCCGCGCTGATCGCTGCTCTCGCCGCCGCCCGTCTGACCGGGCAGAGCCCATCGGTCGGCCTGCTCGGGGGCGGGGCGACCGCGATCTGCGGCGCTTCGGCGGCGCTGGCACTGTATGGCGTGATCGGGCGCGAGCGGATCGATCAGGCGCTTTTCACGCTGACGCTGGTCATCCTTGCCGCCGCCAGCGCAATCGCGCTCGTCACCTATCCGCCGTTGACCCGGATGCTCGGCTTCAGCGATGCGCAGGCCGGGTTCCTCGTCGGCGCATCGATCCATGATGTCGCGCAGGCGATTGGCGCAGGCTTCGCCGTGTCGGACGCAGCGGGCGCGCAGGCGACAGTGGTGAAGCTGACCCGCGTGGCCCTGCTCGCCCCGCTGGTGACGCTCGCCGCGCTGTGGATCGCCCGCGCCGAACCGTTGCCCGAAGGCGTGGGCCGGACGCGGGTGCCGCTGCTGCCGGGCTTTATTCTGGCGTTTCTGGCGCTGGTGGGGGTGAACTCGCTGGTCACCCTGCCCGCTGATCTCGCGGGCCACGCGCTGACCCTGTCAAAGACCTTGCTGCTGCTGGCCGTCACCGCCACCGCGATGCGAACGCGCACCGACCTGTTGCTGGGCCTCGGCTGGCGGTCGGTGATGCCGGTGCTGGCGGCGACTATTGCGTCGCTCGCAGTGGCGCTTGGCTTTGCGTGGTGGATGATCTGATGCCCGAGGTGTTCGACCTTGCCGTCATCGGCGGCGGCGTGAACGGCGCCGGGATCGCGCGCGATGCCGCCGGGCGCGGGGCCAAGGTGCTGCTGCTGGAGCGCGGCGATCTGGCGGAAGGCACCTCCTCCAATTCCACCAAGCTGATCCACGGCGGGCTGCGCTACCTCGAACATTACGAGTTCAGCCTCGTGCGCGAGGCCCTGACCGAGCGCGAGGTGCTGTGGGGCATCGCGCCGCACATCATCTGGCCGCTGCGCTTCATCCTGCCTCACCGCCCCGGCCTGCGCCCGCGCTGGCTGCTGCGGCTGGGGCTCTTCCTCTATGACCATATCGGCGGGCGCAAATATCTGCCCTCTGCCGAGGGGGTTGACCTGACCCGGCATCCGGCCGGCGCGCCGCTCAAGCCGGAATATACCCGCGCCTTTGCCTATTCCGATGGCTGGGTGGATGACGCGCGGCTGGTGGTGCTCAACGCCCGCGACGCGGCGGATCGCGGAGCCGATGTGCGCACCCGCTGCGAGGTGACAGCGCTCACCCGCGCGGGCGACCATTGGCGGATCGAGGCGGGGGGCGAGGCCTTCCACGCCCGCGCCGTCGTCAACGCCGCCGGACCGCGCGTGCTCGACCTGCTGGGCCGCGCGGGCGAACCGACCACGCAGAAGATGCGCCTTGTGCGCGGCTCGCACATCGTGGTGAAGAAGCTGTTCGACCACGATTACGCCTATTTCTTCCAGCTGCCCGACGGGCGGATCTTCTTCGCGATCCCCTATGAACAGGACTTCACCCTGATCGGCACCACCGATGTCGATCACGACGGCAGCCTCGACGAAGTGCGTGCCAGTGCGGAGGAAATCGCCTACCTGTGCGCGGGCGCTTCGGAATACTTCCGCCAGCCCGTCACCCCCGCCGATGTGGTCTGGACCTATTCCGGGGTACGCCCGCTGATCGACGATGGCTCGGGCAAGCCCGAGGCAGCGACCCGTGGCTACAGCTTCGAACTCGACGGCGGAATCGACGGGGCGGCGCCATTGCTTTCGGTGTTCGGCGGCAAGATCACCACCTATCGCGAACTCGCCGCCGAGGCCATTCGGCAGCTTGAGCCCTTCCTCCCCGTGCTGGAAGGCGAGGATTGGACGGGCAAGGCGTTTCTGCCTGGTGGCGATTTCGGGCGGTTCGATGCGTCCGCCCTCGCCCGCGATCTGGCCGCGCGTTATCCCTTTCTGGGATCGCGCGAGGCCCACCGCCTGATCCGGCTTTACGGCACCTCCGCCGCGACCATCCTCGGCGATGCGACCTCGCCTGCCGACTTGGGTGAGGCTTTCGGCCACGGGCTGACGGCCGCGGAAGTCGATTACCTCGTCGCTCACGAATGGGCCCGCACTGCCGCTGATGTGCTGTGGCGACGGACCAAGCTGGGCCTGCATTTCACGGACGCGCAAACCGCGCGGCTCGCTGCCTACATCACCGAAAGGATTACCCCCGCATGACCCGAATCGTAGCCCTTGGCGGTACGGTCAATCCCGGCTCCTCCACCGAGCAGGCGCTGCGCCTCGCCGCCGGAATCGCCGCGAGCGAAGGGGCTGAGGTGACGGTGTTCGGCGGCGAATATTGCGCCGGATTGCCGCACTATCTCGGCCCCGGCCATACGGCAGCGATGGGCGCGGAGCTGGTCGAAGCGGTGCGGCAGGCCGATGGCTTGCTGATTGCCGCGCCGGGCTATCACGGCACGATTTCGGGCGTGGTCAAGAATGCGCTCGATTACCTTGAGGACCTCGCCCGGGACGAACGCCCCTATCTCGATGGCCGCGCGGTCGGGCTGATTGCGACCGCGTTTGGCGATCAGGCGTCAATGAGCACTCTGCTCACCATGCGCGCGATCACCCATGCCTTGCGCGGCTGGCCGACCCCGATGGGCGCGACGATCCGCACCTATCGTGGGTTGTTCTCGCCCGATGGCGAGTGCCTGGATGAACGCGCGCGGGGTCAGCTGGAGCTGGTGGGCAAGCAGGTGGTGCTCGGCGCCAAGAGCTTTGCGGCCGGGAGGGATCTGGCGTGACCAGCGCGTGTCTGGACACGGCACTTGCCGCTGTTGCCGCGGGGCGGATCGTGGTGATTTCGGGTGACCGGCTGCGCGGTGGGGACATCGACCTGATGTGTGCCGCCAAGCACGTCACTCCCGAAACGATCAACTTCATGGCGACCCACGGACGCGGGTTGATCTGTCTGGCGGTTACGCCAGCGCGTGCCGAGCAGTTGGGCCTCACTCTGGTCAACCCCGGCACCGCGCGTCAGACCGGGCGGCCCTTTGCCCGCTCGATCGAAGCGGCCGAGGGCGTGTCCACCGGCATTTCCGCTGCCGACCGGGCGCATACCGTCAAGGTCGCGATGGCTGATGGCGCGACCTCCGCCGACATTCACTCGCCCGGCCATGTCTTCCCGCTGATCGCGCGGGCCGGCGGCGTGCTGGAGCGCGCGGCGGCGTGTGAGGCGGCGATCGATCTCGCGCGAATGGCCGGTGCAGGGGATGCCGCGGTGATCTGTTCGATCATGCGCGATGATGGCGAGATGGCGCGGATCGACGATATCGGCGAGCTTATCGCGGCCCATGATCTGGCCGTCGCCGACATCGGCGCATTGATCGCCCGGCTGGAATTGGCGCGGGGCTGATTTGAAGGTGGGTGCCGGCCCAACGTGCGGGGGGGGCATAGAAAGCCGGCACCCGCGCGCGTCACCAGCCGAAGCGGATCGACGCACGCAAACTGTAGCCGATATTGCCGAACTGGTTTTCCAGCCCGACTTCACCGGCGATTTTGTAACTTCCGTCCCCGCCCAGCGCGCGGGCGCGGGCGTACCAGCCGCTGTCGCGCCCTTCCGGGGTCAGCGTGAACTGCGCGCCATCGGCAAATTTCGCGCGGGTGACGCCGAGATCGCTGGTGAGCAATTCGCGCCAACCGCCTTCGGCTTCGATGCGGAACCAGCCGGTGTCGCGCGCCTGCATACCCCACATATCGACGCCGACCGTGACGCCGCCATTGATGCCGACTTCCTTGCTCGACCGGCCCTCGACCGTCAGGTCCAGCGCATCGCCGCCGCCGGTTTCCTCGTAGCCATCTTCCTTCAAACGCAGGTAATCGACCACCAGAGAGGGACGGAAGAAGAAGAACTGCCCGCCGCCTTCAATCGACACGCCGCCGCTGGCCGAAACGAAATCGCCGCTCCAGTCGCGGTTGATGGTGAGGTTGACCGCGTCGTCCCCGGTCCCGCCCGCAAACACGCGGCTGCCCGAGAAGTCCGACTTGCCCGCGCCGACGCGTGCAAAGCCGATCACCGGGCCGAACTTGCCGCGCCAGTGGATGCCGCCTTCGTAGCTGTCCCCCAGCACCGAATTGTCGAACGGGCCGGAGGTGTGCTTGCTCCACAGCCAGCTGCCCGTCACCCCAATGGCGCCGAGCTTGCTGAGGTATTCCACCCCGCCGCGGAAGCCGAGGCCGTTGAGATCGAAGGCCGCCGATTGCCCGCGGTCCTTTTCGGAATTCCAGTTGGCGAAATCGGCGATGATGCGAAACTTGCCTTCTTCATCGAAGGGCGAGTTGGGGTCCATGAAGTGCCGGTCAAAGGCGCGCAGACCGCTCGACAGGCCCTCAAAGGTGCCGCCCGCATAATCGGGCAGGGTCTGGGCGACATAGGCCTGGAACACGTCCGCCGTGCCGATCCCAAGGAACAGGTCGGCGACCTTGTCGTCCTCCGCGAGCCCGATGAAAAGCTTGTCGAAGGCTGCGCTTTCGGCGGTGTTGAGGCCAAGCTCGCCGGTCGCCTTTCGGTTGATCGCAACGTTGATGGTGTTGCCATTCACCGCCAGCGCGGCCTTGTAGAGGAACGGCACCAGCGCAGAATCCGCGGTCAGGTTGCTCGCGCCGGTCAGGCTGCCGGCGGAGATCACCGCATAGGTGCCACCGGCGGTGTTGAGATCGGAGAGGCGGATGCGGATCTTGGAGCCGCTCGCAAAGGTCGCATTGCCGGTGACGGTGATCGCGGTGTCGCTGCCCGCTCCACTGCCCAGCGTCGCGCCGATCACACCGGTCGCGCCGACATCGAGGCTGGCGATGGTGGTCGGGCCGTTCAGCGCGAGCGTCCCGCCGCTGAGACCGATGGCGACATTCTGCGCATTCACCAGCCGCCCGCCGAACCCGGCGGTGTTGGCAATCGACAAGGTGCCTGCCCCGCCACCGAAATCGACCGTGCCGCTGAAGGCCGCATCGCCGCTCATCTGGAAGCGGTTGGTGCCGCCGCCGAAGCTGACAGTGCCGCTCGCCACGCCGTCCGCCAGATCGAGCAGGTCGGACCCGCTGCCAAAGCGGATATCGCCGATGATCGAGGGGGCGGTATTGCCCGCGGCAACCACGGTCTGGCGGACAATGCTGTCACCCGTGCGGGCCGAAAGGTCGATTGCGACATTGCGGTTCGACGTCGCCAGCGCGCCGCTTGCGCTGATTGCGCCGCTGTTCTCGATCAGGCCGAGCGTGCCGGACCGGTCGACAATGGCGAAGGCTCCGCCGCCGGACACCGTGGTCGCGGTGATCGACTTGGCGTTGCGCAGCACCGGGAGCGATGCGCCCGCTCCGATCAACACCGCAGTTGCATCGCCCGTGGTGGTGCCGGAGACCGTCGCGGCAATAGTGCCCGCGTTGCTCAGGGTCGGTACGCTCGTGCCTGCGGCCAGCTCCAGAGCGGTCGCGTTGGCTCCCCGCGCGGCGGCGCCGATCTGGCCGTTGATCTGCATTCCGTTGGCGATGGTGACATTGCCGCCGCGCCCGCCGATCCGCATGCCTGTGCCGTTGACGCCGCTATAGACCCCGTCGCCCAGAATCGTGCCCGCCATGACGATGCCGAAATTGTTGGGTGTGCCCTCGGTCGCACCGATGGCGATAGTGCTCGTCCCGCCAATCTGCACCGCAGGCGCCGCGCCATAGGCGAGGATACGGGTGTTGCCTTCCTTGGCATCCTCGATCCCGTCCTTGTCCTCGTCATTATCGGTGGTGACGAGATCGGCCGGTGCGACTTCAAAGATGATGCCCTTGGCGACATTGCCTTCGATCACCAGCGCGCTGCCGCCTTGCAGAAGATCGTCCGCATCGAGCCGCGAGACGTCGGCAGGGGCCGGGACCGAGCGATAGCCGCTGACCGTGATCGCGCTCTGCACCCGCAGCGCGCCGCCAAGATTGCCGCCCAGCACCGCGCCCTGCGCATTGGCCCCGCGCACGGTGATCTCTCCCGCCAGCCGGACATTGCCTGAGACGTTGCCAACCGCCACGCCAACCGAATTGTTGCCGGTCACGGTGGTCTTGCCGTCATGGGTGAAGGTGCCGGTGATCGAACCACTGGCGCGGATGCCAGCGGAATTGTTGCCCTCGACCACAATGGTGCCGGAGTGAACGAGATTGCCGGTCAGCGCACCATCAATGCGGATCGCGGTGCGGCCGCTACCCAGCGCGAACGGCCCATCGATGTCGCCGTCATTGTCGCTGTCGGTGGGAGTATAGGTCTCGTCGATCGTGATCGTGCCGGTGTTCGTGATGGTGGCCGTGCGCGGACCGGACACCAGAATGCCGGTCGCATCATTGGCGTTGCTGATCGTGATAGTGCCCGCATTGGCGACCGCATTGTTGCTGTCGACCGTTACCGCTGTCCCGCTGGTCACCGTGACCGAGCCTGCCGTCTCGATCCGCACATCATTGGGCTGCCCGCCATTCACCGTCGAGGTCACGACCGGCGTGGTGCGCGCGGTGCTGATGACGGTCTGTGCGGCGAGCGGCGGCGCAAGGGCAGCCAGCGCCGTACCGGCAAGAAGCGTGCGGTGCAGGGCGGTCATCGGGGTATTCTCCTGGTGCGTTTCACCAAGAGACGGAGGCGCAGCCGCGCAGCCTTGGCTGCTGCGCGAAAAAAAATCAGAAGCGCGTGTCGAACCCGATGCGGATCGTGCGCGGCTGCAGCGGCGTGATCTGCTCGCGCCCGGTGGTGAACGGCGTGCCGAGCGCGAAGCGATTGCCCTCGCTCCCCGCGAGATTGGTGACGGAAAGCGTCAGCCCAGCATTCTCGCGCCCGAAGCGCAGGATCAGCCCGCTATCGAGGTAGTCGCCCTGCAACTCGCCCAGTTCCGGCCCGATCCCGAGCCGGGATTTGCCGACATAGCTGACCCAGCCATCCGCCTCGATTGCGGTACCATTGTCGAAGGCACGCCGCCAAGCCAGCCCCGCCCGGCCAGAGAAGCGCGCGATGTTCGGAATGCGGCTGAGGCGGGCGAGCGCGATCAGCACCGGCTCGTCCACGTCACTGTCATTGAGCGTCGCACCCGCTTCCGCCCGCAGGCCGGGAGCGAGGCGAACGCTGCCCGAAACGCTCGCCGCCCAGATCGTGCCATTGCCGATATTCGCGGTCGACGGCAGGCCGCCATCGTCGATGAAATCGGCCTGAATATCGCGCCAGCGGGTGTAGGAAATGCTGGCCGCAAGGTCGAACGGCCCGCGCCCGGGAAGGCCCCAGCCGCCGCCGAGCTCGATGGTGCGGGCGTAGTCGGAGCGGAACTGGCGCACGAAATCGCCAAAGACCGCCAGCCCGCCAGGACGGAACCCCTCCTGATAGCGGAGATAGGCGCGGCCATCTTCCGCGATATCGACCAGCACCGAGGCGGATGGCAGATAGGCGGTCTCGCGCCGCTCGGCCGTGACCGCACGGCCCGCGAGCGCGACTTGCAGGGCGACATTCTCGCCCTCGCCGCCGATTTCGACATTGGTGACGCGCAGGCCCGCCGCCAGCGTCACGGCCGGAAACAGGCGATAGCTCGCCTCACCATAGCCAGTGATCTCGAACACGGTGTTTTCGACGCCGGTGGCCGCCGCCGCAGGTTCCCCCGCCGGGCCAAGCGCGCGGGTCAGCGTGTTGCGGTTGTCGATGACACTGGTGCCGAGCACCCAGCCGAAATGATCGCCGACCGGCTGCCAGATCCGGGTCTCGTTCGCGATCATGCGGGTTTCGTTGCGCTGGCGGAACAGGCGCGGCGGGCCGCCGGGCTCGGTCGCGTCGTAACGCTCGGTCAGGTCCTGCGCCCCGATCCCGGTGGAAGATTTGATCCGCACCTCGCCGATCTGTCCCGTGATGACCAGCTGACCTTGCCCATATTGCGCAGCGGAGCCTTCAGTGACCCGCGCCGAACTGACCAGCCGTTCGCCGCTGCGGTCGGCATATTGGCTGTCCTCCGCCTCCGTATCCTGGCCCAGCACGATCACATCCGCGCTCCAGCCCGGGGCGAGGTCGACCCGCAGCGCCGCGCGGCCCGAGAGGATCGCGGTGCGGTTGACATTGCGGCCGCCGATTTCGGGCTTGTCGATATAGCCGCCGAGTGACGCGAGATCGATATTGGCGCGCAAGGTCGCGGTCTCGCCCACCAGCGGCAAGTTCATGGTTGCGTGAAGATCGCCGCCGGGTTCGCCATTGGCAATCGCGCTGGCCCCGCCCGAGACGACGAGGCTGGTCTCCCCCGCTTCCGGCGCGCGTGGCACCAGCCGGATGATCCCGCCCAGCGAGCCTGCGCCATAGAGGGTACCCTGCGGCCCTTCGAGAATCTCGACCCGCTCCATATCGGACAGGCGCAGATCAGGGTCGGGCGCGTTGTAGCTGAGGCGCAGGTCGCCGAAATACTGGCCGACGGTGGCCTGCGTCGGCCCGGTAAAGCTCGAATCCGCGATCCCGCGAATGAACAGCTTGTTGCGCCCGCTGCCGAGATAGGTCGAACTGACCGTGGCCGCGCGCTGCATGATCTTCTCGGTGCCGCCCACCCCGCCGCGTTCGAGCACTGCGCCGTCGAGCAGGGTCACCTGCCCGGCGATTTCAGCGAAGGTCAAATCGCGCTTGCTGGCGGTGACAATGATCGGCGCGCCTTCGGTCTCCGGCGGCAGCGCAGTCGTGGCAGCAGGGGCCGCGACGCGCAGCGGACGTGGGCGCGGCATCATGGAAGCGCGGCGGGGCGGCGCGGCAACCAGCCGCCATGCCTTCGGCCCGACCTTGACCGCCTGCATCCCGCTTGCCCGGGCAAGCGTCCTCACCGCGCTTTCGGCATCCATCCGGCCCCTGATCCCGGCCACCCGCTGCCGCCCCAATCCAGGGTCAGCGATGACGATGCTGGCATCGGTCGCCCGTGCAATCGCAATCGCCGCCTCCGACACCGTGCCCGCCGGAATCGCCAGCTGGCGCGGCTGCGCCGCCAGAGGCGCGGGCGCGGCAAGCGCAGCAACGATCACAAGAGGGGCGAAGGCTCTCACAGGATCACTCGGCCGCGATCACCCAGCCCTTGCCGCGCGGCGTGACCCGCACTCCGAGCAGCGCTTCAAGTGCGCGGGGATCGGCCCGCACCTGATCCAGCGCGATGCTACCGGCAAGGCGAATGTCACTGGGGGCTGCGGTGAAGGCAATGCCCGTGGCACGGGTCAATTCAGCGGCGATTTCGGCGAGGCTCGCCGCCTCGAAGCTGATCCGGCCGCGGGTCCATTCGCCAACCGCCTGCGGATCGATGCGCCCGACCCAATACCGCTCGCCCGTCCGCACCGCCCGCTCGCCCGCATCCACCCTGAGCGCTTGCGCCTCAGGATTCACGATCACCGCGCCCTCGGCCACGGCGAGATCGAGCGCTTGGCCCGCGAGTCGGACATCGAACACGGTGCCAGCATCAACCAATCGGTCGGCGCCCGCCGTCAGCACGAAAGGTTCGGCGGCATCGTGGCGGATGGTGAACAGCGCCTGCCCGTCGTCCAGCCGGGCCGCGCGATCACCCAGCACCGCCAAGCGGCTTCCACCGCCCAGTTCCACCGTGCTGCCATCGTCGAGCGCGATCAGCCGCGTCTCGCCCGGGGCAGTGGCGTAGAGCGTCTCGCCCCGCGAGCCGAACCCGAACATGAAGCTGAAAGTGAGCACGAGCGACGCGGCAATCGCCCCGCCCAACCACGCGCGGCGCGTGGTCAGCCAGCCGCCCGGCAGGTTATCATTGGCGGCGGGGGGGACATGAGGCTCAGGCACGGTGTCCAGCAGCGCATCCGCCTCATCGAGCGCGAATTGCACCGCATCATAGGCAGCCGCATGCTCAGCGTCCGCCTCAAGCCAGGCGGTAAAGCCGTCCCAATCGGCAAAGTCGGGCTCGCGCGTCAACATCGCCCATGCGAGGGCCTGTTCGCGGATCGGCTGGTCAGGTCTCATCACATGGTTTCTCCTGCCAACAAGACGGAGCCGATCGCTTCATGCCTCATCGATCACCTCCCGCACAGCCACGATTCTGCCGTAGGCACGGCGCAAATCGCTCTCGACCGTGCTCAGGCTGACCCCGAATTCATCGGCGAGCTGGCGCTGGGTGACGCCTTCGATCCGGTGACGGCGGAAGATCGCGGCGGCCCGGTCCCCCACCTCGGTCAAGGCCTGCTCGATCAGCGCGACATGCTGGCGCGCGGCGATGATGCGGGTCGCATCGGGCGCTGGCGCGATATTGTCGGTGAGGCCGGGCTGGGCTTCGGACCACGCCCGGTCACGCAAGGTGCCCTGACGCTCCGCGCGGTAGCGGTCGATCATCAGGCGGTCAGCCGCGCGCATCATGTAGCCGATCCCGCTGGCGGCCTCCGGGTCGGGCGCGGCTGCCAGCCTGAGCCACAGCTCCTGCACCAGATCCTCGGCCGCATCCCCCGCGCCGCGCGCGCGCAGAAAGCGCAGCAAGCGTGTCCGGTTGGCGAGATAGGCCTGCTCGATCTGGGCGGTGGGGGCCATCGGGAGTCCGGACACGATAAGGGCGAAAAGTGGTCGAAGCATGTCCGCCCCGCGCCTGAACCCAGGGCGAGCGCGGCTCTCTTAGGCACAAATCTCCCGCCCGAACAGGCCATGCAGACGCACGGCCCTGTCGCAGCTGCCCTCCACCGCAGCTTTGGGGCGGTTCGCGGACGCGGGCGCAGGTGGGTGATTTATGTGAGTGCCGCCAGTCCGCCCGAGCCGCAGCATCGTGACTGCCTACTAACGGAGGACATTCCCATGGCAGATACCATCAATACCGGCGAAACCCGCGAACTGATCGCTTCGAACAAGGTCGAAGGCACGGCTGTCTACAATATGGGCGGCGAACGGCTCGGCACCGTGCACAACTTCATGGTCGACAAGCGGTCGGGCAAGGCCGAATATGCCGTGATGCAATTCGGCGGGTTCCTCGGCATCGGCGCCGATTACTATCCGATCCCGTGGAAGATGCTGAACTACAGCACGGATCACAGCGGCTATGTGGTCGATCTCGACAAGGATCGGCTTCAGGATGCACCCCGCTATGCCGACAATGACGAACCGGATTACAATGCCGGTTACGGCCAGCAGGTCTATTCCTACTACGGTGTGACCTACTAAGCCGATCCGATGGCCCCGCTATGATTGCGGGGCCATCACTCCACCGGATCGAGCGCTTCGGCGACTTCTTCGGTCTTGCGCTGCGGCAGCGCGATCATGCCGAGAATGAACAACGCAAAGCACAGGCAGATCGCATTGGGGATGATCAGCGTCCATTCGCCTTGGAGCACGCCGAACGTCGTCCAAGCCGCAAACGCCAGCGCCGTCAGCGCAAACATCGCGAGCGACAGCCCCTTGGTCGATCGTTCGCGAATGATCTTCCAGGCCTGCGGCGTAAAGCTCGCCACCGAAGCGCAAGCGCCGATGGTGCCGACAATCGTCACCCAGTCGATCACCATGACACCCGTGCCTGTTG
This sequence comes from Erythrobacter sp. W302b, assembly GCF_046452395.1. Taxonomy (NCBI): domain Bacteria; kingdom Pseudomonadati; phylum Pseudomonadota; class Alphaproteobacteria; order Sphingomonadales; family Erythrobacteraceae; genus Erythrobacter; species Erythrobacter sp. W302b. The sequence continues at coordinate 2,175,072 of NZ_JBKFDH010000001.1, forward strand.
CCGCCATTGTTGTTCACTCGCACCCATGCCCGATGCTCCTGATAATCCGGCTGGAGCACAGACGGAAATGGAGCAATCACCCATAACCTGAGTTCCAAACCTACCTGAGCGTGCGACCAGCGGGCGCACCGAGACGACAGCTTGTGCTAGGTCCGGTTGAAGTGCAGGTAGTTGCTGTTGAACATGGCCACCTCTTTCAGGTGTTTAAGGTCATTGATCTTCAGCTGCCGGTCGGACAATTCGATCAGTCCCTCGCGCCGCATTTCCTGCAAGGTGCGATTGAGATGCACCGGACTCAGCCCGTTGGCTTCGGCCAGGTGGTTTTGGGTGATCGGCAACTCAAACGTCAGCCCCGTTGCTAGGCCCACCGCCCGCAGCCGGTAGTATAGCTCAACGAACAGATGCGCGAGCCGCTCCAATGCCGAGCGCTGCCCGATCGACAGCAGCCATTGACGCTGGATTCCCGACGAGACCATTTCGTGCCACAGCAGAGCGCGGATCAGGTTCGGGCGCTGGTCGATCACCTCCTGAAACTGCTCAGGCTGGATTTCGTAGAACTTCACGCTCGTGAGCGCGCCGATCGAATGGTCGAGCTCGTGCAGGATGTAGACATTCAGATCGCAGAAATCGCCCGGCAGGAAAAACCCGACAATCTGCCTGCGCCCATCCGGCAAGTCCTTGTAACGGCACGCCCAGCCCGACACCAGCAGGCGGACGACCGAGGGGTTCTCCCCCTCACGCGCAATGTCATTGCGCGCACTGAACCGGCGGAGCGGGCCTGTCTCCAGCGCCGAAAGCGCGACGCGGTCGGCTTGGTCGAGCGCCATGTAGCGGCTGAGCAGCCGGAACAAGGGTTCCGTCCCGGCATCGGTCATTGTGGCCATTCGCGTTGGTCCCGACTCAGATCAGGCTGGAGCATCCAGCCCGCTTCAAAGCGAATACGAAATAAGGGACACTAACCCAGATCACCATTCTGGCGACGAAACATGCGACCGAATGCCTTGGAAATCCGGCCTGTCGTATCGCGCCTCGCCACGTTCCGCCGCTTTGGCGTCAGTAATTGCCGGGCGGATCGCTCGCGGGAAAGCTCTGGTCGCTGGCTTCGTCCACGTTCGTCCACTTGCGTACCGGGGGATCGCGCATCGCTTCGGGGCCGGAATCGCGGACGTCACCGTGGGACTGGCGCGGCTGGTTGCCCGCATAGGCGGCATTGCCGTGGCTGACGTTGCGTTCAGCCAGCTTGCGGGAAAGCGCATAGGCCGCGCCGCCAACAGCGAGCATCGTGAAAATCATTCGCATAATATGCTCCTTTGCATACGAACCATTCTCGGCCTCTGGGAGCCAGTGTCCCTATCGTGCGTTAGGAGCCTCGCACGTGCTGTTCGCCTGACCAACTTATGTTAATCCCGCGCACTGCCCAATCGCTTATGCCCCGCTCGAGAGGCGATTTAATGCCGGATCTTTCACACGCAGCTGCCGAAAGCCTGTTCAGCACCGTCTTCAAGGCGTTGCCTGATGCGGTGTGCGTTCTTGAACCACTGGAAGTTGTGGAGGATCAGGAAAGCGACTGGCGCTATCTTTCGACCAACACCGCTTTTTGTAAGCTGTTCAAGCTGGACGACCTTACCGGACAAAGCCTGCGGGAGCGGTTCCCAAGGCACGCGACCCAGTGGTCGGAACATTTTTCCCGCGCTCTCACCAACGCAACGTCCGAGACGCTGGTTCAGGAAGGATCAGATCAGCCGCTGGTCTATGAAATTGCACTCACCCCGATCAATCATGGCCAACGCGGTGCGATCATGGTGCGAATCCGTGACATCACCAGCGAACACGTCGCCCGTGCCGGGCGCCGCGAAGCTGACGCCCGCTACAAATTGTTGTTCGACGCAATCGATGAGGGCTTCTGCATCATTGAGGTCGTCTTCGATGACGAGGGCAAGGCGGTCGATTACCGCTTCCTTGAAGCCAATGACGCTTTTGTCGGTCATACCGGCCTGATCGACCCGATCGGTCGTACCATGCGCTCGATGCAGCCCGATATCGAGGATCACTGGCCGGCAACCTATGGTGCCATCGCCTTGAGCGGGGTGGCCAAGCGGTTCGAGAGCGAATCCTCCGCCATGGGGCGCTGGTTTGACGTCTTCGCTTTCCCGATTGGCGAGCAAGCGCCCTATCAGGTCGGAATCCTGTTCGAGAATATCGGCCCTCGCAAGACGATGGAAATCGCCCTGCGTCACAGCGAAGGTCGCCTGCAATCCCTGATCGAGGCGACGTCCGATCTGATTTTCCGCATGAACCCGCAAGGTACGGAGATGGAGCAGGTCGGCGGCCGGGACCTGCTCGGCAATCGCGGCGCGGCGGGTAACTGGATTGAAGACTTCGTCCCCGAGAGCGACCGGGCGATGGTGGAAGCTGCGCTCGCCGAGGCGATCCGCAACCGCCAGCCGATCAAGATCGAACACCGCGTGCTGACCGCCGACGGCACTCTCAGCTGGCTTTCATCGCGCGCGATCCCGGTGCTGGGCGACGACGGTGAGATCACCGAATGGTTCGGCATGGCCACCGACATCACCGCCCGCCGTCAGGTCGAACAGCAGCTGTCCCACGGCGCAGAAATGCTGCGGGTGGCGAGCGAAATCGGCAAGGTCGGGCTATGGGACTGGAATGTCGAAACCGGTGAATTGACCTGGTCTGACGAACATTTCCGCATGGAAGGGTACGAGCCGGGCGAGATCGTGCCGAGCTATGAAATCTGGTCGGACCGCGTGCATCCCGACGATCGCAGCGCCACCGAGGGCAAGATCAGGGACGCGATGGAAAGCGGTTGCGAATATCTCAACGAATATCGCGTGTGCCATCCGACCGGTGAAGTTCGCTGGCTCTCTGCGCGCGGCCGATTCCTGTTTGACGACGACGGCAAGCCGGTGCGAATGCTCGGGGCCATGGTCGACACCACCCAGCGCCGTCGCGAGGAGGAATGGCAAAGGCTGCTCGTCGCCGAATTGCAGCACCGCGTGCGCAATCTGATCGGCATGGTCCGTTCGGTTGCCCGGTTGTCGGCACCCAGCCATCGCAATGTCAGCGACTATGTCGATCACCTGATCGGACGCTTGCAGGCGATGGGCCGGACCCAGAGCACCCTCACCCGCTCACCCGGCCGCAACGTCGATCTGGCCGAGCTCGTGCGCGAGGAATTGCTGGTCCACGCCGCCCAGCCGCACCAGTATCATCTGGACGGACCACCCATCGCGCTGTCGCCCCATGCCGCCGAGATTGTCACACTCGCGGTCCATGAACTGGCAACCAACTCGATCAAATATGGCGCGCTGGGCGATACCGGCTATATTCGGATCGTGTGGACGACTCTCGAAAAGAACGGCAAGCCCTGGATGACCTTGCGCTGGCAGGAAACCGCCCCGCAGCGCAAAACGAAGTTCAATCGCAAGGGCTTCGGGCGGCGCCTGATCGAGGAGCGCGTGCCCTACGAATTGCAGGGCGAAGGACGCTTCGATATTCACGACACTGGCGTGCTGGCGCAGCTGGAGTTTCCGCTGACGGATTCCGGCAGCATTCTCGAGACCCGTTCCTGACTGGGGCGCTGCCATGACTGACAGAGTGCTCTCCGGGTGCCGCATCATCATCGTCGAGGATGATTACTACCAGGCACAAGATTGCAAGCAGATGCTCCAGCAAGCCGGTGCCAAGGTCGTCGCCGTCACCGCGATCGTGCCCGATCTAGCGAGTCTGCTCGCCGAAGGGCCGATTGATGCGGCGCTGATCGACATCAACCTTGGCCATAGCCACACGTTCGATTTCGCGCGCGAGTTGCAGGCGCGGGCAATCCCGTTTGCCTTCCTGACCGGTTATGATGCGGGGATGCTGCCTGATGACCTTGCCGCCAGCGTCTGCATCAGCAAGCCGGCCGACCTTCACCGGGTCATCAGCGTTATTGCGGGGCTTGCGACACGCGCGGGTTAGCACAATGTGCGGTGAGCGCAGTGATCCCACTGCGCTCACCAATTCCCTCATCGCCGAGGACCGTTACGCCGCGATCGCCTTCAGCGGTTCGCGATTGCGCGGCGTCTGAGTGCGCGGTGCGAGATAGGCGCTGTCGAACCCGGCGACCTGTTGCAGGCTCCGCAGGTCATGAATGATCAGCTGCTTTGATCGCAGCGTGATCAATTGATCCTGACGCAACTGTTGCAGCTTGCGGTTGATGTGCACCGGGGTCAGGCCGAGCGCGTCGGCCAGATCGTCCTGCGTCAGGGGGAAGAACATCTGCTCCTCCAGCTTCGGATCGACCAGCGAAAGCCGGTAATGCGCTTCGCAAATCAGATGCGCCATCCGCTCCAGTGCATCGCGGCGACCGACATTGACCACCCATGATGCCATCACGGCATTTTCCATGCTGCCATAGCTGCGCATCGCTTCACCCACTGCCGGGAAACGGTCGATCACCCGCCGCATATCGGCGTGCAGAATGTTGACGATACGACACGCGCTGAGAGTGATGACCTCCTCGATCGCGACACCATCGGGCGACGAATCGAAATAGAAGGCATCACCCGGCAGCAGCAAGCGCGTGATCTGCCGCGCGCCATCGCGCAGGATCTGGTAGCGCGCAGCCCAACCGCTCAACACGACGGGGAAGGACACCATCTCGTCCCCATCGCGCGAGAGATACTTCTTGGCCGCGATATCCTTGGGCTGCCGGCATAATTCTTCGACAGCGGCCAGCTCCTCATCCGAGAGTGCGGCCGCGTGCGTCAGGCGTTGTAAAAAAGCATTGGACACTGGCGTCCTCCTCGGGAGTGTTGCGTCATATGCAATATCCCTGACTAGCCGTTTCTTCTCTCACTCAAAAGTTACGTCGGGGGACGAATTGTGTTCGGCTCACCGGAAAAAAGCGGCACACTGACTTGGACAACCACCTTGATCGGTAAACTGGGCGAAGCAAAGTCCCACAACGTGGCCTCTCTGGCTACACGACACAATTCGGTTTGACCGATATTGTTCCGTGATGGCTGAAAACAAAGACGAGGATCTGTCACCATGCGCAGCGCAGAGGCCTGATATGGCAGCGCGAGCGCCGTCCGGGCACCCTAATTTGCACGAGTCCAATTTAGGTTAGAGCGTGCAGTATGTGGGCTGGGCAGAGATAACGTTACCAGAAGGTCCCGATCCTTCCGGTCATCGGATGACCCGGGCTGCGTTCGGCTTTCTTTTGGCCCGGTCATTGCCCCAATATACTCCCCGCCCAGCGATGGGCGGGGTTTTTTGGGGGGCTTCGCAGCCACGGCTTGAGGGAACCGTCAGGGTCGCCTCGGGAGGGTTTCTATACCCGGTTAGTGTTCGGGTCCGTTGCCCACGCCATGCCCTCGGCTCTCGCTCCTCCCGCGGGACCAATGGCAGTCACCTATTCATGTCCTACCACGAATTCCTGCTGTTCGCCGGGCTGGCCATTCTGGCAGCATTCTGGCTGCCGCGGTTCGTGTCGGGCCGCGAGCCGACCGCGTCGGCGCTGTTGATCCTTGCCGGCTTTGTCTGCGCGCTGGCGATCGATGAGGCGCCGCCGCTGTTCACCCCCATCAGCCATCCCCAATGGTGGGAGACGTTGAGCGAAATGGCGGTGATCGTCGCGCTGTTTGCCACGGGCATGCGGCTCGATGTGGTGCGTCCCTTTGCGCGCTGGCGGGTGACGTGGCGGCTGCTGGCAGTGGCGATGCCGCTGACCATCGGCGCGATGGTGCTGACGGGCATGGCAGCCGGCCTGCCGCTGGCGAGCGCGCTGCTGCTGGGCGCTGTGCTGGCGCCCACTGATCCGGTGCTGGCGGGCGATTTGCAGGTCGGCCCGCCAACCGAAGGCGGCGAGCATCCGGTACGCTTCGCGCTCACCACCGAAGCCGGGCTGAATGACGGGCTGGCCTTCCCCTTCGTCTACCTCGCCATTGCAGGGCTGGGCGGGATTTCGGGCACCGAAGCGTTCCACTGGCTCAGCTATGATGTCGCTTACCGGATCGCAGTGGGCACGGTCAGCGGCGGTTTGACCGGGTGGCTGCTCGGGCAGGTGGTGTTTCGCTGGCCGATGGGCAATATCCTCGCCGAAACCGGGTCAGGCGTCCTCGCACTGGCGGGCGTGCTGGTATGCTACGGCGCGGCCGAGTTCATCCACGGCTACGGCTTTATCGCTTGCTTCGTGGGCGGGATGGCGTTCCGCCGGGTCGAGGCCAAGCACAGCTTCCACAGCAATCTCCACCTCTTCAACCTCGCCATTGAACACGCACTGACAGCGGTTTTGCTGCTGATGACGGGGGCGGCCCTCGGCACCTATGCAGCGAGGGTGGAGTGGACGCACATCGCTATCGCGGCAAGCCTCATCTTCCTTGTCCGCCCGTTGAGCGGGTGGGTCGCGCTGGGCGGATCGGGCTTGCCGCCGCGCGAACGCTTTGTCACCGCCGCCTTTGGCGTGCGCGGGATCGGAAGCCTCTACTACCTCGCCTTTGCCGCCAGCGCGGCGCCCTTGCCGGGGCTGGCCGACTTGTGGCTGATCGTGCTGGTGGCGATTGCGCTCTCCGCCCTGGTCCATGGCCTCAGTGCCGCACCCGTGCTCGCAGGTATCCGCGCCGATACCGCATCAGAGCCAAACCGGAGACCCCGGCATGCACCTGAGCAGGCGCAATAATGCACCCGCACCCCCTCGCCCTGCTGCTCGACTTCGATGGCACGCTGGTGCCGATCACTGCCACGCCCGATGCCATCGCGGTAAGTGACGATCTGCGCGCCTTGATGGCCGAGGCGATGGCACGGTTGGACGGGCGCGTCGCGATCATTTCCGGCCGCTCGCTCGAACAGCTCGATGCGCTGTGGGGGGAGAGCCTGAGCGGCGTCACGGTCGCCGCCAGCCACGGGCTCGAATTGCGCAGCGACGGCCTGCTGAGCGCGCCCGAACACTCGGCGCTGTTCGCTCGACTGGCGCGCGAGACCCACAAGCGCTTTGGCGCGCACAAGGGCGTGGTGATCGAACTCAAGACCTTCGGCCTCGGCCTGCATTACCGCCTCGCGCCTACGCTGCGCGAGGCAGTGCATGATTGGGCCAGGGAATGCGCTGAGGATCATCGCCTTGCGATCCAGCCCGGCGATATGGTGTTCGAACTGCTCTTGCCCGGCGCAAACAAGGGCGAGGCCGTGCGCCAGATCATGGACCGAAGGCGCTTTGCCGGAAGTTGTCCGGTCTATATCGGTGACGACCTGACAGACATTCCGGCCATCATTGCCGCCCGCAAGTTGGGCGGGCGCGGGATTGCGGTGGGGCAGAAGATCGCCGCGCACGCCGATGACGTGCTGGCTGGACCCGCCGAAGTGATGCGCCACATCCGCAAATTGCTGGCGTAACCGGCCCTCGGCCAAATTTACCACATAGGCCATTTTTTGGTTTGCCCGGTTCGGGCAAGGGTCGCACGGTCGCTGGACTTCGCGGACTCCGTTCGCCCCGGCTTTACCCCTGCCAGGTCGCACCCGCTGCGGCCGTGCCCCATAACGGAGGGTCGCCGATGCCTCGCCTGATTGCCATTTCTAACCGCGTGCAGATCGAAACCGAAGGCGAGACCGCCAATCGCGGCGGGTTGGCCGTCGCCTTGGCGGCAGGTCTGCGCGCCAGCAACGGCATCTGGTTCGGCTGGTCGGGTGAACAAACCGACGAGTTCACCGGCCAGATCACCTTTCGCCGCGCCAATGGCGTCGCCACAGCGACCATCGATCTCGAAGCGCAGGACATCGAGGAGTATTACAACGGCTTTGCCAATCGCACCTTGTGGCCGCTGTTCCACTATCGGCTCGACCTCACCGAGATCGCGCGCGATTTTGCCGGCGGCTATGCGCGGGTCAATCACCGCTTTGCCGAGACGGTCGCCCCGCTCATCGAGCCGGACGATCTCGTCTGGGTGCATGACTACCATCTCCTGCCGCTCGGCCAGCAGCTGCGCGAGCGTGGCTTTCGCAATCGGATCGGCTTCTTCCTCCACATCCCCTGGCCGCCGCCAAGCCTGCTGATATCGCTGCCCAATCACCGCGAGCTGGTCGAAAGCCTGCTCGATTACGATGTGGTAGGGTTCCAGTCGGACGAATGGCGGCAGGCCTTCATGGACTATGTCACTGCCCATCTTGATGCCGAGATTGACGGCGAGTTCGTCAGTTTCGGAGAGCGGCGCACGCGAGCGCTCGTCTGCCCGATCGGGCTGGACACCGCCGATTTCTGCAGCGCCGCCCACACCTTGGTGGCCAAGCAGGCGCAGACCCAGCTGATGGTCAGCGCGGTCGGACGCGACATGATCGTGGGTGTCGACCGGCTCGATTATTCGAAGGGCTTGCAGGAGCGCTTCATTGCCTACCAGCAGTTCCTCACCAACCACCCGGAATTGCGCGAAAAGGTGTCGCTGCTTCAGATCGCACCGCCATCCCGCGGGGATGTGCCGAGCTACCAACAGATCCGCGCGGAACTGAATGCGCTGTCGGGCAGCATCAATGGCGAATTCGCAACGATTGACTGGGTGCCAATCCGTTACGTCAATCACGGCTACGCGCGGGAGAAACTGTTCGGCATCTACCGCGCGGCGCGGGTCGGGTTGGTGACGCCCTTGCGGGACGGGATGAACCTGGTCGCCAAGGAATATGTCGCTGCGCAGGATCCCGCCGATCCCGGTGTGCTGGTGCTGTCACGCTTTGCCGGGGCTGCCGCGCAGCTGGAAGGCGCGGTCATCGTCAATCCGCACAGCAGCGAAGACATGGCCGATGGCATCGCCCGCGCGCTTTCCATGCCGCTTGCCGAACGGCAGGAGCGGCACAAGGCGATGTTCGACTGCATCGTCAAACAGGACGTTCACTGGTGGTCGAAGACCTTCCTGGCTGCGCTGGAAGAGGCCGGACCAAAGCCCGCCGCGCGCCTGCTGCCCAAAGCCGTCAACGCCGATTGAAGACCCGCAAGCAAAACCCCGTGCGGCGCGCCGCCACACGGGGTGTGCTTTGTCGGACGGGCGATCTCGTCAAGGCGTCGGTGTGGTTTGGCCGCCTGCCATCGCCGTGCCCGGCTGCGGGGTGTTCTTCTCAAGCCAGTCATGGTGCTTCTGCACGGTCGGGATCGCGCCTTGGGCAAACTGGCGCAGCTCCGCAAGCTCGCCTTCCCCGCCATAGGCCTTGAGCAAGGTCAGCGCCTCGCGGTGCGCGGTCATTTGCTGGCTCAGATATTCGCGGTCGAAGGCGGCGCCCTGAAGGCTTTGAAGAATGTCGACCTTGGCCTGATGATCGGCGTCAAGCTTGATCGGCAATGCGAGCGTCTGGCCCGAACTTCCCACGGCATCCTCAAGCGTCTCCAGCGCCTTCGAATGTTCAGCGACCATCATCTGCGCAAAATCGCGCACCGACCCGGCTTCGGCCTTGTCGAGCGCGATGTTGGCAGCGGCGATTTCATAGAGGTTCGACATGGCGGCGGCCTGCACGAAGGCCAGCGATGTGGGGGCTTCTTCGGACAAGGCGTTGTCGGCGTCGTTTTCAGCTTGGCCGACACCGCTGGCTGCCATGTTTTCGTCAGAGCCGGGGCTGTCACAGGCCGTCGCCAGCAGGCTGGCGACGATGAGCAATGGGATACGCATGGTCCATCCTTTCACATCAGCCGCGCACGCGGCGGGAGGCTGCCACTGATAGGACGCGAGACCGGGGGACGAACTCACATAGGCCAGTGACCCGGTTTAGCGCTTCGCACGCGTCCGGGGCGCGCAAATCCTTGCCGAGTATAGGGAAAAAGGACGGAAGGTGGCCCAAGAGAGGCAGGGGAGAGAAACATGACGGAAAGGTGCCATGCACAAGCCAGCCCCGACCAGTTCCTGTGAAAACCCTGCCTTCGCCTTCAGCGATGAAATGACCGCATCGCTCCCGGCGCTGCGGCGCTTTGCGCAGTCGCTGTGCCGTCAGCGCGATATGGCCGACGATCTGGTGCAGGACACGATGGTTCGCGCCTGGTCATCGCGCCATACCTTCCAGCCGGGCAGCAAGTTCCGTCCTTGGGTATTCACGATCCTGCGCAACCAGTTCTACAGCGCCGCGCGCAAGCGCAGCCGGCTGACCCCGTGGGACCCTGAGGCCGCTGAGCGGATCCTGATCCAGCAGCCCGATCAGGAAGAAGGGCTGCATCTTGAAGATATCGAGGTGGCTCTGGGCCAATTGCCCAATCCGCAGCGCGAAATGCTGATGCTGATCGCGGGGGCGGGAATGAGTTATGAGGAGGCGGCCATCAAGACCGATTGCAAGATCGGCACCGTCAAGAGCCGCATCAATCGCGGCCGCGCGGCGATCCGGGCAATCATCGACGGCGCGAACGCCTTGCCCGAGGCCTGATCATGGGCGGGCCTGTCCACTGGACAGGCCCGCCCACAGCTGGCGCTGCGGATGTGCCTCGCAATCAGCGCCGTCTAAAGCCCAAGGGCTTTACTGGGGAAGGTTGTCGGCCTTTTCCTCAAGCGCGTCAGCCTTGGCTTCGGTGGTGTCGCGCACGGCATCCGCCTTGTTCTCAAGGTTCTGCTCGGCTTTCGAATCCACCCCGTCGACCGTCTGGTCGAGCGTGTCGGCACGGTCTTCCATCTGATCGGCGGTCTGTTCGCCCGCTTCGCGGATGTCGTCGGCCTGGGCTTCGAGCGCCTCTTCCTGCTTGCTCTCCGCACAGGCGGCGAGGGCGAGGGCCGATGCGCCAAGCGCGGCGATAGTAATGATCTTCTTCATGTGACGTGCTCCTTTGTTTTGTTCAACGCACCGAACCGCGGCGAACGAGATTGACGATGGCGAGCAGGATCAGCGCGCCAAGGAAGGAAACCAGCAATGCGCTGATATCGAATGCCCCCGAAGTGATCGGCGCAACGCCGAGCAAGGGCGAGATCAGGAACCCGGCAAGCAACGCGCCGACAATGCCGACCACGATGTTGAGGAAAATGCCCTGCTGTGCGTTGGTCCGCATCACGATGCTGGCGAGCCAGCCGAGAATGCCGCCGACGATTATGACAATAATAAGGTTCATTGCTTGTCTCCTGGCCGAGGAATGGTCCGGTCCGACATCTTGGCGCTGCCAGGCAGCGATGCGCGGGACGGCCTCGGCCCGGCCCTGACTGGCAGGTCAGTGACTATTCACCATCACCTATGTTGCGCTCACAGTGTGGGTCCGACTCAGGCTTGTGCAGGGCCCGTCGCGGTGGATCGCAGGCGATGTCCGCGCTCCGAGGCTCCCGGCAGAGCGGGACCATCGGTCAATCTGAGGGTGCAATACCGCGGAAAGCCGCGATTGTTGCGCGATCGGGCAAGGGGGTGCGGGATATATCACTTGACGAAACTACCGGCCCTCCTGATGATCCCGCTACGGCAGCACGGTCTGCCTGTAGGCCGACCGCAGCTTTCTGCACACAATGTGTGGGCGCCGCATGATCATACGGGCACGCCGAAGTCGCCCGGCCTCATTGGCTAAGCGGCAACCCAGGTGCGGAACGACCGGTGCGCAAGATGCCGGACCGCTTGCCAGGGCAAGACATGAGGCGGCGGAGGGATCGCGCCGGGCCTGTGCGGACTTCGTTCTCCGCGATGCTCGACTGACCCTTTCGTACAGGTGCAGTGGGGATGGGTGAATGGCCGGGACGGACAACCTTCAAGGCGCGCAAGACAATTGGATCGGGTGCCTGACCTATCAGAGCACCGCGACCAAAATTCCTGACGCAACCGAGCTGCAATCGCTCGCCCGGCAAGCCCGCGCGCGCAATCGCAGCGTCGGCGTCACCGGGATGCTGTTGTTCGAAGAAGGCCGGTTTCTCCAGACCCTCGAAGGCCCGCCCGAAGGCTTGGAAGCCATCTGGTCGTCGGTTGCCCGGGATCAGCGTCACAGCGACATCGAGGTGCTCAGCAAGCACATGGCCCCGACCCGGTTGTTCACGGGCTGGGACATGTTCCTCAGCAGCAACGTCAGCCGCATTCCCGATCCGGTCGGCGGCCAGTTCGACTTGCCGCCCGCCGTGGCCGATCATGTTGGCAAGGCCGTGCGGATGTCGCTTGATGGCGATGATATCGGCCTCAATGGGTTGATGGCAGCGCTCGCCGAACAGGGCTGGACGAGCGATGCGGTGCTCAGCCTGCTGATCGAGCCTGCGGCTCGCGCGCTCGGCGATGCCTGGCTGGCCGATGATTGCACCGAGCTCGAACTGACGATCGCCATCAGCATGTTGCAGATGGCAGGGCACGCGGTGCGGTATGAAACAGCCCCGCAGGGGATCCGCAGCAGCCGTTACAGCATCCTGCTGGCCACCGCGCCGGGGGAGCCGCACATGCTGGGCACGGCGCTCTTGGCCGACCAGTTCACCGATGCAGGCTGGCAGGTGGAGATGGCGTTCCCCGACACCGAGGAAGCCTTGCTCAACCAGCTCGGCGCGCAAAAGCCCGATGCGATCGACATCGGCCTGTCCGATGCCCTGTTCCGCCAGCAATCGCTGGACCGCCTGCGCAGCGCGGTCGAGCACAGCCGTTTGGTCCCGGCCAATCATCCGACCGTGGTGTCGGTGGGCGGCCGCCTGTTTGCCGAGGCCGCTGCGACCGCGGCATCGGTCGGCGCGGATCATGCGCGCATGACTGTGGCGGGCGCCAGCATCCGCATGGCCGAACTGGTGCGCAAGAGCCGCCGCGAAAACAGCCGCAGAGGCCGTTAGAGCGGTTGCCGCTCTAGGCCGCGGCGCTCGCCAAGCGCATCAGGTTCTGCACCGCCAGCGGGCCCATTTGACGCAGCTGCTGAAGCACTGCCACCCGCGCACTATCGCTGCGGTCAACGCTGGCGGCGATCTTGCCGAAACCGTCGAGCCGGCTCTGACGGATCCACGCCCCCAGCCGTTCGTCCCCGAACCATGCGCCCTGATTCATCAGGTTGACGATGTTGGTGGTGCAATAGCTGGTCAGATCATGCGGGAACGGCACCGTGCGGCACAGCGCGTTCTTGGCGGCATCATCGGGATAATGCGCCTCGACAAAGGCGATCAGGGCTGCCGAGAAGCACGGCTGCGGCACCCGCACCAGTTGCGGCACGATCCGGTCACCCTGAAAGATCGGAACCGGCGCGCGCACTTCGACCGCCGAGGCGGTGCAATCGATGTAGAGAGCATCCGCCGCCGCCGGTTCGCTGCCTTGGTCCAGTTCAATCGTTGCGGCGGTGATGGCCTTGACGCGGCCCTTGCGCACGACATTGGTGACGCGGCGCAATTGCTCGACCTCGCCGATCGAAATCGTGGCGTAGTGGAACATGGTGGGCGTGACGTCAGAGTCGATCCGCAGCATCATGCCCGCCGCTTCGAGCCGCGCGAACACGTCGTCCGGCGAAGTGCCTTCCGCAAAGGCCTGCATCTGCGCCAGCTGCCCGCCGAACACCGAATCGAAGAACTCCGCGCCGGGCTGGGTGCAGGTGCGGTTGATCAGCCAGCTCTCCCGCGGCTTGACCCACTGGATCGCATCCGGCGGCGTGCCCATTGCGAGCAGCCAGCCGACCGCATCCATCGCGGTCTTGCCGGCTCCGAGCACAACGAAGCGCGAGGGCCGCTCCGGTTTGCGCCACAGGCGCAGCAGCGCACCGGGGGGCACCACTTGCACGCCCTCCCCCACGGCAAAGCGCGGGGTGTGATTGGCGGGGATGGTCGGGCTGTTATAGGCCGCATCCACCGTCTTGCGGCGCACCGTCACCTGTGTTTCCTCGCCCGACATCAGCGCAACAATACGGCCGTCCCCGCGATACTCGCTCAACGGCAGATAGGTGACCTGCCCTGATGGCAGCAGTCGCTGGCGCATAACCTTGTCGTAATAGCCGCTCACCTCCGCGCCGGATGCCAGTTCGTAGAGCCCCGCATTCGCGCCGTGGGTGTCCTTGCGGTTCTCTCCCAAGGGCAAGGAATTCACCCCGTAGAACGCCGAGGGCTGGTGCAACGCCACAAAGCCATAGGCATCGTTCCAGTGCCCGCCGGGCTTGGCCTGCCGGTCGACAATGGTGACGTGCGCGTCGGTCTCGGCGATGATCGTATCGGCAAACGCCATGCCGACCGCGCCGCCGCCGATGATCAGGTAGTCGGTTTCGATGGTGGTCATGGCAAGCCCCTTCTCGCAATTCATTTACACTGTAAATTTACACTGTAAGATTGAGAAGTCAAGCGCGCCACGCTATGCTCAGCCCTGATACGGAGATCCCCTTTGTCCCGCGCGCTGACCGATGATGACCTTGCCCGCTTTCAGGCGCAGCTGTGCGATGTGGCCGAGGTGATGTTTGCCGAGCGCGGGGCCGAGCAGGTCTCGATGCGGCAGATCGCCGCCGCGCTCGGGGTCAGCCCGATGACGCCCTATCGCTACTTCGCCAGCCGCGACGATATCCTCGCTGCTGTGCGCATCCGCGGCTTCGAACGTTTCGCCGATCAGCTGGAGGCCGCCTATGCCGCAACTCCGGGCGATGCCGCAGCCAAAGCCGCTGCGGCCGGGCGCGCCTATCTCGATTTCGCGCTCAGCAACGCCAACACCTATCGCCTGATGTTCGAACAGCATCAGCAGGAGGACGGGAGCGACAGCGCGCTGGGCCGCGCCGTCGCGCGGGCGCGGGCGACGCTATCGGTCTATGGCGACGGGTTGATCGGCAGCGGCATGGCGGAAGCCGAAGCGCGGGCACTGGAACTGCTGATCTGGTCGACCTTGCACGGCGCGGTCACTCTGGAACTGGCCGGCACGACCCCGCCCGGCTCAGCCCGGCAAACGCTGGAATGGCTCGGCAGGCTCGGGATGCGCGCCTGACAGGCGTGTCAATCGCCCTGCTCGCCCGATCCCGCGCCGCCACCCAGCGACACGAACAGCGTCGCGCCGTTCTGCAACCATGCGCGGCGGGTCGCCAGCAACTGCTGCTCGGCACTGAACAGGTTGCGTTCGGCGTCCAGCACTTCGAGGTAATCGGCCACGCCCTCGCGATACCGCGCCCGCGCGATGCGAGCGATTTCGACTTGCGCCGCCCGCGCCCGTTCCAAGGTCGCGATCTGCTGGGCGAGATATTCGCGCCCGGCCAGCGCATCGGACACTTCGCGGAAAGCCTGCTGCACGGTGCGGTCATAGGTCGCCACCTGTTCGACCTCCCGTGCCTTGGCCAGATCGAGGCTGGCCTCGCGTTGGCCGAAATCGAAGATCGGGAGGGAGATCGAAGGCCCGAAGCTCCAGCCCAAGCCATCGCCATCGAACAGGTTGCCGAGGCTGGTGGAGGTCAGGCCGATATTGCTGGTCAGCGAAATCGACGGGAAGAAGGCCGCGCGCGCTGCGCCGATATTGGCGCGGGCGGCGCGCAATTGTTCCTCGGCCGCGATAATGTCGGGCCGAGCCAGCAGCAGCTCGGACGGCAAGCCCGCCGCCAGCCGCCGCCCATCCGCCTGCGCCGCGAGCGAGAGGCCTTGCGGCAGATTGTCCGGCACAGTCCCGCCCACCAGCACCGCGAGCTGGTTGCGCAACTGCGCCAGCGCCAATCGCTCGCTGGCGATCTGTTGTTCGGCCTGTGTCAGCAGCGTTTCCGCCTGCCGATACGGCAGCGCCGACGTCACCCCGGCATCCAGCCGCAGCTTGGCAATCTTCAAGCCCTCCCGGCGGCTCGCCGCCGTTGCTTCGGCCAGAACGATCTGCTCTTCGGTCTCGACGATCTCGAAATAGGTCGTGGCGGTATCGGCGATCAGTGACAGGTAGAACGCCCGCTGCGTCGCGACCGAGGCGAGGTAGCTCGCCCGGCCCGCTTCGCTCAGGTTCTTGACCCGGCCCCAGAAATCGAGCTCGAATGAACTCACCCCGACGCCGATGTCATAACGGTTGAAGGTGAAGGACGCGGGCAGATTGCCGCCCCCCGCCGCGATTGCCGGGTTGCCCGCCGTGGCCTGCCGCGTGCGCGTGCCGCTGGCGGTTGCCACAACACTCGGCAAGCGGCGGCTGTTCTCGATGCGGAAGCTCGCGCGCGCCTGCTCGATCCGGGCGGTCGCCGCCATCAGATCACGGTTGTTGGCGAGCGCGCTGGCGATCAGGTCTTGCAGGCGCGGGTCGCGATACCACTCCTGATAGGACAGCTGGGATGCGACCACCGTGCCGTCCGGGCGGTAGGCAGGATCAAAGGCGGGCGCAGTCGCCAGCTCCGGGCGGGTGTGATCGGGCGCCAGATTGACGCAGCCGGCCAGCATGGTCGATGCCAGCGCAAGAGTGATGAGGCGCTTCATTGGGCAGGCTCCCCGCCGTGTTGCGGATCATGCGGGAGCAGGGGTTCCTCGGGCTTGTCCTTGCGCTTGCCGCGGCCAAGGCGGCGCACCATCAGGTAGAGCAGCGGGATCAGGAAGATGCCAAGCACCGTCGCGGCAACCATCCCGCCCAGCACACCGGTGCCCACCGCAATGCGGCTCGCCGCACCCGCACCGCTCGCCAGCACCAACGGCACCATCCCCATCGCAAAGGCGAGCGAGGTCATGATGATCGGCCGCAGCCGCAGCCGTGCCGCCGACCGGACGGCATCCAGCGGGCTCTCGCCGCGCTCTTCCTCCTCGATCGCGAATTCGACGATCAGGATCGCGTTCTTGGCGGCCAGACCGATGATCGTGATCAACCCGACGTTGAAATAGACGTCGGCCGAAAGCCCGCGCAGCATCGAAAACAACACCGCACCCAGCACGCCCATCGGCACGATCAGCAGCACGGCAATCGGGATCGTCCAGCTTTCGTACAGCGCGGCGAGCACCAGAAACACCACCACCACCGAGAGGCCCAGCAGCAAGCCGATCTGCCCGCCTGCCTGCTTTTCCTCGAACGACACGCCAGTCCATTCATAGCCGATGCCTTGCGGCAGCTCGCCTGCGAGCCGCTCCATTTCGGCCAATGCTGCGCCCGATGATTGGCCGGGCGCAGCCATCCCCGACAGGGTCATGGCCGGATAGCCATTATACCGCGCCAGACTGGCCGGAGCGGCAGACCATTCCGCTGTGGCGAAGGCGCCGAACGGCACCAGCTCGCCCACGGCATTGGGAATCCGCAAGGCCAGCACATTATCCGGCGTCATGCGGAACGGCGCATCGGCCTGCACCAGCACCTGCAACACGCGCCCTTCGCGGTTGAAGTCATTGGCATAGGCCGAACCGAAGGTGATCGAAAGCGCGGCGTTGACCTCGGCCATCGACAGACCGAGCGCGCGGGCCTGTACCCGGTCGATCTTGATCTTGACCTCGGGGCTCGGGCCCTGATCCTCGGGCCGCAAACCCGTAATGAGGGCGCTTTGCGAGGCCGCGCCCAGCAACTGGTCGCGCGCGGCGATCAGCGCTTCACGCCCCAACCCGGCGCGATCCTGCAACTTGAGCGTGAAGCCTGAGGCCTGCCCTAGCGACTGGATCGCGGGCGGCTGAATCACGAAGGCGGTCGCCCCGTCATTCTGCATGAACGCGCCCATGCCCTTGCCCAGCAAGGCATCGGCACCGCTTTCGGGGGCACCGCGTTCGTCCCATGGCTTGAGCGAGGCGAACATCAGGGCGTTGTTCTGGCCTTGGCCAAAGAAACTGAAGCCGCGGATCACCACCAGACTATCGACTTCGGGCTGGGCCATCCAGAAATCGGTGACAGGCTTCAGCGCCTCGTCCATCCGTTCTTCTGTCGCACCGGGAGGGGCCTGCACGGCGGTGATGAGATAGCCTTGGTCCTCGGTCGGAAGAAACGCGGTCGGCAAGCGCAGGAACAAGAGCACGGTGACCGCGACCAGCGCGAGGAAGACGGCCATGCCGCGCTTCGGGCGGGAAAGAATGCGGGTGTTGGCGTGATCGTACTTCCCCTCCATCCGCGCGAACCAGATGTTGAACCTGCCCAGAAAGCGCCCGGCAAACCCACTCGCGCTGGCCAGCCAGCCGCGCCAGCCCGGCTGACGCGGGGCCAAATCACCCGGAGACTCGGATGCGTGCCCTGCCCCATGCCCCTCACCCGCAATCGGCTTCAGGAACGTCGCGCACAGCGCCGGGGTGAGCGAAAGCGCCAGAAACGCCGAGAAGAAGATTGCAATCGCCAGCGTCACCGAGAATTGGCGATAGATGCCACCGGTAGAACCCGGGAAGAACGCCATCGGCACGAACACCGCAATCAGCACCAGCGTGATGCCAATGATCGCGGTGGTGATCTGATCCATCGCCTTGCGGGTCGCCTCCAGCGGGGAGAGGCCTTCCTCGCGCATGATCCGCTCGACATTCTCGATCACGACGATGGCGTCGTCGACCAGAATCCCGATCGCCAGCACCATGCCGAACAGGGACAGGACGTTGATCGAAAAGCCGAACAGCCACAGCCCCAGACACGCCCCCGCCAGCGCAATCGGTACCACCAGCGTCGGGATCAGCGTCGCGCGCCAGTTCTGGAGGAACAGGTACATGACGAGGAACACCAGCACCATCGCCTCAACCAGCGTCTTGATCACCTCGTCGACCGAGGCCTGCACGAAGGGGGTGGTGTCATAGGGGATCGACCAGGTGACATCGCCCGGGAGGCCGGGGGCCAGCTCGGCCATGCGCGCCTTGACGCCCTCGGCCGCGGCGAGCGCGTTGGCACCCGTGCCCAATTGCACCGCCATCCCCGCCATCGGCTTGCCGTCGAGCGTGGTCGACGTGGCATAGCTCTGCGCGCCGATTTCAATCCGGGCGACTTCGCCCAGCCGCACCACCGCCGCGCCGGTATTGGCGCGCAGGATGATATTCTCGAACTCCTCGACCGTCTTGAAGCGGCCCTCGCTGGTGATTGTCGCGGTGATCTGTTGACCGGCAGCGAGCGGCTTGGCTCCGATGGCACCGCCGGCGATCTGCGCGTTCTGTTCGCGGATCGCGTTCAGCACGGCGGTGGGTGAGAGGTTGTAGGACGCCAGCGCATCGGGATCGAGCCAGATCCGCATCGCATAGGGCGATCCGAACAGCGTGACATCGCCCACCCCCGGCACGCGGCGCAACTCGTCGATCACCTGACTGGAGGCAATATTGCCGAGATCGGTGCTGTTGAGATCACCCTGCGGCGATGTCAGCGCGACGATCAGCAGGAACCCGGCATTGGCCTGCCTGACGGTAATGCCCTGCTGGCGCACCTCCTCCGGCAAGCGCGCTTCGACCGTGCTGAGGCGGTTCTGCACTTCGGTCTGGGCAATGTCGATATCGGTGCCAGCCTCGAAGGTCAGCGTGATGCTGGCGGTGCCGTTCGATGCGCTGGACGAGGCCATGTAGAGGAAGCCTTCGACCCCGTTGAGCTGCTGCTCGATCACCTGCGTGACGTTCTGCTCCAGCGTCTGCGCGTCAGCGCCGGGATAGACGACGCTGATCGTCAGCGATGGCGGGGCGACTTCGGGATATTGCTCGATCGGCAAGGCGCGCACGGCGATAATCCCGGCGAGCAGAATGCCGAGCGCCACCACCCACGCAAAGATCGGGCGATCAATGAAAAAACGGGCCATAAATCAGCGCGCCCCGGCAGTTGCGGCGGGCTTGGGCGCGGCGAATGGTTTTGCGCCCTTGGCCCCGTTCACCGCCGTCACCTGCACGCCGGGCCGCAGCTTCTGGAGATTGCTCACGATCACCACGTCGCCAGCCTTGAGGCCGCTTTCGACAATCCAGTTGCCATCCACCAGCGAGCCCAGCTTGACCGGGCGCGGCGCGACCAGCCCCTTGGCGTCGATCACGAACACCGATCCGCCCTTTTCGGAGAGAGTGACAGCCCGCTGCGGCACGGTGATACCCTGCTTCAATTCGCCCACGAACAGCTTGGCCCGCACAAACTCACCGGGGAGCAGCAGTCCGCTCGGATTGGGAAACTCCGCTCGCAAGCCAATCGTGCCGGTTTCCTCATCGACCGAGAAGGCGAGGAAATTGATATAGCCGGGACTGGGATATTCGCTGCCGTCGGTGAAGCTCAGCCGGACCTCGACCCGGTCATTCGCATCCAGCGCGATCTTGCCCGCTGAAATCGCGCGGCGGATGGTCAGCACCTCGCTCGCGGCCTGATTGAAATTGACATAGACCGGCGCGGTCTGCTCGATCCGGGTCATCAAGGTGCCTTCGGTCTGGCTGACCAATGCGCCTTCGGTGATTTCTGCCCGCCCGGCCCGGCCCGAAATCGGCGCGCGCACCGTGGTGTAATTGAGCTGGAGCGAGGCCGCTTCGAGCTGCGCGCGGATCTGCGCGACATTGGCCTCCGCCTCGCGCGCGGCAGCCTGAGCCGCATCAAATTCCTGACCGCTGATCGCGTTTTCGGCCACCAGCGGCTTGTAGCGTTCGACCACCGCACGCGCATTTCTCTGCGTCGCCTGCGCCCGGTCAAGCGCCGCCTTGGTCTGCGCGTAGCTCGCCCGCAATTCGCGCGGATCGATTCGGAACAGGGGCTGGCCCGCGGACACATAGGTGCCTTCGGTGTAGAGCCGCTTTTCGACGATCCCGGTCACCCGCGCGCGCACTTCGGCCTGGCGCACCGGTTCCACCCGTCCGGGCAATTCGATCACGTTGGGGATCGCCTGACTGACGATGGTCACCGTCTGCACCGGGATGGGCTGAGGCGCAGGCGGGGCCTGCTCGCCCGAACACGCCGCGATAAGGAGAGAGGCGGCAAGGGCGGTGCAAATGCGCTTCATTGGGGGAGTTCTTTCATTTGCTAGTTTTTTTGCAGTTGCGAAGGTGTAATGATCATTACACCATTGTCAATCTCCTCCGCACCACCGAGAGCCGTTTCGCCATGACGCCGCTGCCCGATGACCTGAGACTGGATCGACGCCGCAAGGCGATCATCGCGGCCGCGCGGGAGCTTTTCGTCGACCAAGGCTACGAACGTGCGACTCTCGCCGATATCGTGACCCGCGCCGGCGGATCGCTGGCGACTGTGTACAAGCTGTTCGGCAACAAGGACCAATTGCTCGAAGCCGTGGTGTTCGAAAGCGCCGCATCGGGTGAAGCCCTGATCCGAGAGGCGGCCGCAGCCGGACTGGCGCCGGTGCCAACCCTGCACCGCATCGCCAAAGGGCTGCACGAACACTTCCTCGATCCCGAGGTGATCGCGCTGGTTCGGATCGTCATCGCCCGCAGCATCTGCGATCCACAATTCGCCCGCCAGTTCTTCGAACGCACCGCCAACCCGACCCGCGACGCGCTGCAAGACGTGTTTGCGCGCTGGCAGGCAGACGGCGTGGCGATGGACGGCAGCCCCGCCTTCCTCGCCGAGATGTTCATGGGCCTGTTCGTCAGCGACCTGCAAACCCAGGCGATCAGCCACGGCGTGGGGATCACTCCCCTGCCCGACCGCCTTCAGGAGCGGACGAACTTCTTCATCGCCGCCGCAGGGATCAACCGGCTTGCGGAGTCTCCGACCTGATTGCCGCGATGCGCGGCGCTGTGCGGCCCTTCCAGAAGGTCACCACGGCCAGACTGCCGAGCAGGGACAGGCCGATCCCCGCAAGCGTCATCACGATCCGCAGCGGCAACGCCAGCGCGCTGTCCGCCATCCGCGCCGAATGCAGCGGATAGAGCGCATTGCCCGCCCTCACGGCGAGCGGCGCGGCGAGGGCATCGCGCGCCAGGAGGATCGTGCCGTCACCGGCCAGCGTCAGGGTGGTTCGGCCATTGGGATGCCATTCGGACGGACGGCGCAAACGGATCGTCACCGCCTCCCCTGCGGCCTTGGGCCAGACGATCATCCGTGCCGTCCCATCGGGGAAGCGGGTGCGCGCGGCGGCGAGCAGTGCGGGCCAGTCTGCCGCGGTGTTCGATTGATCCGCAGGCGGCTTTGCCTGCCACGCAGCAACCGCACCCGCGGGCGAAAGCGGCGAGAGCACCGCCTGCCCCAAGGGCCGCAGCACCATCAGCGCGCCCGTGATTGCGGCGAGCAGGATCGGCAGTGACAGCACCGCGCCAATGTCCCGGTGGTGGCGGATGATGGCAGGCCGGGTCATCCGCGCCGGAAGCGCGCGCCACTGGAAGGTGCGCCGCGTCGGCCACCACAGGATCACCCCGGTGATGCAGAACAGCGCTGCCGCAATCCCAAGCCACCCCGCCACCAGTTCTCCGGTCTCGCCCGCGAGCAGGTGGTGGTGGAGATCGAACAGCCAGGTCTCGGGCCGGTCCCAGGTGCTGCCCCACCGAGCCAGCACGGTCCCGTCATGCGCGAGATAGGCACCGCCACCCTCAGGCAAGCCAGCCTGCGCCACCCCGAATTCGGCCGAAGGCAGCGTGACATAGCCTGCCCCGAGCTGCTCGCCCGCCGCGATGATCGCCAGCGTCTCGGCCTCGCTCGGCGCGCGCGGGGTT
This sequence comes from Erythrobacter sp. W302b, assembly GCF_046452395.1. Taxonomy (NCBI): domain Bacteria; kingdom Pseudomonadati; phylum Pseudomonadota; class Alphaproteobacteria; order Sphingomonadales; family Erythrobacteraceae; genus Erythrobacter; species Erythrobacter sp. W302b. The sequence continues at coordinate 2,197,424 of NZ_JBKFDH010000001.1, forward strand.
TGCGCGACGTTCACCCACCACGGCTTCCATAGCAGCAGCGCCCCGCTCAGCCCGAGCACCGCCAGACCCAGTCCTATCAGCCCGCCCATCCAGCGATGCAGCAGAAGCAGCGCAGCCCGCATCAGAAGGTGCCGAGCCAGCCGAGCGTCACCGTCCGCCCGCGTCCGGCGAAGAAGCGCAGGTTATCGGTCGGACGCTGGGTGTCGGAATTGTAATCGATATACTGCCGGTCGAGCAGGTTCTGCCCGGCCAAGGTGAAGCTGCCGAAATCGGTCGCAACGCTGACTGCGCCGTCCAGCAGGTGGAAGCCTTCGAAGTCATTGCGCGGATCGCCGCCGTCGAACCGCTTGGAGAAATGCGTGCGCGATTGCAGGCGCAGGTTGACCGGGCCCAGCGTCCAGTCCGCCGACAGGTTGAGCCGGTCAGGCCCGATATTGGCCCCGTCGAGATCGGCATTGACCACGCCGTCGCCATTGGTGTCGACCCGGCCATTCAGATGCGCATAGCCGACGCCGAGCCGCAGGCCGGGGATCGGGGTGGCGGTGGTAAGGTTCAGTTCGATCCCCTCAATCTCGATCCGCTGGCGTTGCACTTCGAACACATCGCCAACCAGCACCAGAAGCTGGCCCTCGTCACTATCCGACCAGTAGTAGGTCGCGCTCGCTTCGATCGGACCGCGATTGACCTCGATCCCGATCTCGCGGTTATCGGCCACCACCGGCGCGATATCGAGGAAGGTGTCGAGGTCGACATTCGGTGTGCGGATCGCACGGGTGATGCGGCCCACATCAGGGACGGTGTAACCCTGCGCATAGCTGGCATAGGCGCGGATGCCGGGGGTCGGCTCGATCACGATCCCGCCATTGGGCAGCACCCGGTCAAAGCTGGGCGTGCCGCCGCCGACCTGTTGGGGGCCGTAGAACCACAGGGTCTGATAATCGGGAATGTCGATCTCGACATTCTCCCAGCGCACACCGCCCGCCAGCCGGACCTTGCCGTCCCACAGCGCGAGGTTGGCTTGGCCAAAGGGCGCAATCGAGCGGTAATCGGTCGGCGGCACCCATGCGCGGTCGGTCGCGGCGAGTTTCTGGACGGTGGAATCGTTGAGAAGGTCAATCCCGGCGACGATGTTGAGTGGGCCGAAGCCGCGCTCCCAGCTGGCATTGACGCCCCACTTGCGGCTGACGTTCTGCGACTGATCGAACAGGGTGCCGACCGGGGCGATGGCCGGGTCCTGGAAGTCAGCGAAGGTGCCGCCGCCGTAGATATCGGCGGTGCGGTTCCAGAAGCCACGCACCCGCAACGCGCCGCCCGCCAGATCATCGGCGGTCAGCGTCAGCGCGAGGCTTTCAGCAAGGTTCTCCGGCGCTTCACCGGGAACGACGCCCGCCGCGCCCGTCGAAGGCAGGCCGGTGGCGCGGTTGCCGTTGACCGCGATCAGATCGCCGTCGCCCTGCAAGCGGAAGCGCTGGCCCATCGCTTCGAGCCTGACGCCTTCGCCCAGCTCCACGCCCGCTTTGGCGAAAAAGCTGAGGCTGTCCGAATCCATCAGATCGCCCTGGGTGCCGTCGGGCGCGATCCGGCGCTCGCGCGCATCGCGGAACACGCCGCGCCGCTCGTAAGCCGCGCCAACGACAACATCGAACGCGCCCGAGCGGTTGGCAACCAGTGCGCCGACTTTCCCGCCGAAGCCATCGCTGCGGAAGCCGCTTTCGGCGGTGCCTTGCAGGATCGTGCGCGCACTCCAGCCGTCTTCGGCCGGGGCTGAGACGGTGACCTGATTGATCACGCCGCCCGTGCCGCCGATACCTTGCAGCGCGTTGGAGCCGAGGATCAGCTCGACCCGGTCGATGAAGAACGGGTCGATGGTGAACCCGTCGCGCGATCCATCGCGCAAGGGGGCTGTCTGCGGGATGCCGTCAATCGCGAACAAGGGTGAGCGGCCACGCAGGGTTTCGCCCTGCCCGGTCAGTTTCTGGCGCGAGGGCGAGAAGCTCGGGGTGAGCGCGGCGACCGCATCGACCACCGATCCCGAGATCTGGAGCTGCCGCTCCAGCGTCTCACGGTCGATCACATCGGCCGTCAGCGGCAGGGCGGTGACCGGCAGATTGGTCCGCGCTGCGGTGACCACGATCGGTTCGCCCGCCGGTTCCTCAGCGCTGGCTGAGGCCGCGTCGGATGCGTCAGCCAGCTCGGCGGCCTGAGCGGACGCGGCGAAGGGGAGAAAGGCCGCAGACAGCAGCAGTGCGAGGCGCATCGGTGAATCGCTCCTGATAATCATTCGCAAGCCTATTGCGGACGATTATCAATAAGGCAATCCCTTTCTGCCCTCGCTCTGCGCTGTCTGTCGGTGTGCGCCGTCAGTCCTTACCCGGCGTCTCCGTCAGCATGGCCGCGGCCTTCCTGCGTCGCCGCTTCCGATCCGCCCGCGCCGTTGCCGCCATTGGCCTCCCACCAATAGGGCTGGCGCGCTGCGGTGCCGGTGCTGACCTCGTTCAGCGTCTTGGCATCGTACAACCGCCCGCCGAGCATCACCTGTGCGATATTGTCCGAATTGGCGATGTCGGCGCTGGGATCGTCGGTCAGGATCACCAGGTCCGCCAGCTTGCCGACCTCAATGCTGCCGATGTCCTTCGCCATACCGAGCGACTGGGCCGAGGTAATCGTGCCCGCCTTCAGCGCCTCGACCGGGGTCATCCCGCCGCGCACGAAGCTCCACAGCTCCCAATGCGCGCCGATCCCGGCCTGCTGGCCGTGCGCACCGATGCTGACCTTGACGCCGCGCTGCGCCAGTTTGCGCGCCTCGCGCGCGTTGTCGTCATCGACGAAGGCCCAATCGGGCGCCTTGGTGCGGCGGCCGGTCTCGGCCAGCAGCATCTTGGGCGGGGTGTGCACCATCAGCGGGTTTTCCCAGACATTTGTCGCCTGCCGCCAATAGGGATCGCCCGCCAAGCCGCCATAGGTCACCACCAGCGTGGGGGTGTAATTGCTGTTCGACTGGCTGAAGAATTGCAGCACGTCTTCGTAGAACACATCGACCGGGACATTGTGTTCGATGGTCGAATTGCCATCAGCGACGAGGTTCATGTCCATCCCGAACAGCGACCCGCCCTCGGCCACGACCAGCATGTTCTCGGCCGCCGCAGCGCGGGCGACCATCTGGCGCTGTTCGCGCCGGGGCTGGTTGTAGTTCTTGACCGAAATGCCGCCCTGCGCCTTGATCCGACGCACATGGGCGAGCGCATCGTCATAGGAGTCGATCCGCGCATAGACATCCGGCGCCTTGGCCCCGTAGATGATCTCACCGGTGGAGAAGATGCGCGGGCCCAGGGTCAGCCCCGCCCGCTGGCGTTCGGCGGCGGCGAACACGGTGCTCGCCTGCGAAGACGGGTTGTGGATCGTCGTCACCCCCAGTGCCAGATCCTGAAGCAGCGACCAGTTCTGCTGCGGGATCAGATCGCCGACCCCGTAAGCGCCGTGGGCATGGGCGTCGACGAGGCCGGGCATGATCACCTTGCCGCTGGCGTCGATAAAGCGGGTGCCTTCGGGGAAAGCCATCTTCACGACGGTCGCATCATAGACCCCGGTGATCCGATCACCGGTGATCACGATCATCCCGTTTTCGATCACGCCCGCATCCTCCGCGCCGAAGCCCGCGCGCATGGTCAAGACCCGTGCACCGGTGATCACCGTGGTGCCCGTGGGCTTGGCCGCCTGCACCGTCACGCCCAGCGGAATGCCCATGGTGGGCGGGGTATAGGGCTTGGTCTTGTCCGTGTCCGACTTGGGCGCCGCGGGGAAGAAATCGGCCACCTTGGCGCTCTGCAAACTCGGCCCGATTGACCAGAACAGCGTCTCGCCGCCGCCCGACCAGCCGAGGTAATCCGCACCGCCAGTGCTGACCTTGGTGACGGGGATCGACCCGCCGGTCTCGCTCACATCCACCGGCTTGCCGCCGGGGATCAGGGGCATCGCGAAGACTTCGTAGTTCTGACGGAAAGCGATGGTGCGGCCATCGGGCGCGATCCGCAGGTCATTGGCGAGTTCGCCCTTGGCGTGGACGCGCCTCGCCTCGCCGTTGAGGTCGGTCGAGACCAGCGCCAGCCCGCCACCTTCGCGCGCGAGCATGAACAGGCGGTCGGCGGCGGCACCCCATTGCGGGTTCCCCCCGTCGCGCGTGACCAGCCGCGGCGCACCGCCGCTGACCGGCATCACGTAAATCCCGGCATTCTCGGAATAGTCCGGCGCCGTCAGGTATCCGCCCTCGCGCTTTTCAAAGGCGATCATGGAGCCATCGGGCGAGAAGGCGAGATTGCCGAAATGCCCCGGCCCGGTCAGCACGCGGCGGTTCTGGCCATTGGCATCGGCGAGGATGATCTCGCCGAGGCTGGCATCGCTCCAGCGCACATAGGCAAGGCTTGTTCCATCGCGGCTGAAGGCGGGGAAGGCTTCGAGCACGTCGGCGGTGTCACCGGTAAGCGGGGCGGGCGCGTCCCTGCCCCTGGCCGATTTGCTATGCAGCCGCCCGAGGCTTTCGAACACCACCCGGCTGCCATCGGGCGACAGCGTGGCGAAACGCGGCATGGTGGTGACAAAGCTGTCGGGCGAGACGGCAATCTGGGGGTGCGGCGCATCGGCCACCCCGCGCGTGTCGTTGATCGTGAAGGGGATCACGGCATGGCCCGATCCATCGCGGCCGACCCGGTTGAGCTTCCCGCCGGCCCAGAACACGATTCCCGAACTGTCCGGCAGCCAATCGATATTGGGATAGACCCCGGTGACCGCCCAGGTTTCCTGCACATCAAGATCAAGCTTGCCGTAGATCATCCGCTCGCGCCCGCTGGCGAGGTCTTTCACCCACAGCTGGCTCTGGTCCTTGTCGCGGCGGACGAAGGCGAGTTCCTTGCCATCGGGCGAGGGTGCCGGACGCACCGCGCCGCCATAGCCGCCGACCGCGGTGCTGACTTCGCCGGTCGCCAGATCGTGGCGCTCAATTGCGAAGATGCCTGCGTTGGAATCCTGCGCGTATTCGAAGGTGTTTCCGGGCGTGGTGTTGCGGGTGTAATAGATTGCGCTGCCATCGGGGGCGAAAACCGGCTCGCCCAGCTCCTTCTGGAGCCGCTCATTGGCGCGTTCGACCACCTGCACCCCGCCGCCGCCGCTGACGTGGTAAAGCCAGATTTCGCCCGTCCCGGCGCTGCGTTCCGTCGTGAAATGCTTCTTGGCGGCAATGAAGCGTCCGTCCGGCGACCAGGTCGGCTGGTTCAACAGGCGGAAATCTTCCTTCGTCACCTGCCGCTTGTCCGAGCCATCGGCGTTCATCACCCAGATATTGTCCCCGCCGCCGCGATCCGAAGTGAAGGCGATGCGGCTGCCATCGGGCGAGAAGCGCGGTTGCACATCCCATGCGAGGCCATCGGCGATCCGCTTGGGGCTCCCGCCGGTGATCGGCATGGTGTAGATATCGCCGAGCAGCGTGAAGACGATCGTCTTCCCATCGGGCGACACATCGACATCCATCCATGTGCCTTCGTCGGTCTTGATTGGCACTTGCTTGATCGTGGCCCCCTTGGGTGCCTCGACGCTCCAGCTTTCCTCAGCCTTGGCGGCTTTGCCCTTGGTTTGCGCGGCAAGCGGTGTGGCAAGGCAGGCGACCCCGGCAAGCAGGGCGGCGGCGATATGGCGCATGAAAATGTCTCCTCTGTTGGCGCGGGAGACTAACGGCGCGAAAGGATATTGCTAGGGGGCGGAATGCCGTTGGTCGATTAGCTTCAGCCACCGTTGAAAGTCACCAGCAGTATTCCTGCTTGAGCTTTGGCGGTTCTTGCCCGAACACCCACTCTGGCAATCGGGCTTGGGGCAACAGGCCGCAACAGGGGATGACTGACAATGACGCGACGCCTGAACTTTGGGGCGCTTTTGCTGGCTTGGTCCTTGCCGCTTGCGACGCTGAGTGCGCAGGTCGGCCCGCAAGAGGTTGCGGCGCCCGCGGGTGAGACCGGGCTGGTGCCGGTGCGCACCGAAGCGGCCAAGGGTCGCATCCTCATCACCCTGCCCGCCCCTGCACAAGACGGCGTGTCGCTGCGCCTGCTCTACAGCACCGCGCTCAAGACCGGATTGGGTTCGGCGCCCCTGGGGCTGGATCGTGGGCGGATCGGCAACACCCAGCTCCTCGCCTTCCGCCGGATCGGCGGCAAGATCGCCGTGCAGTTTGAAAACCCGCGCTTCCGCGCCAGCGCGGGCGATGCGGCGCAGCAGAGCGCAGTCGCCAGCGATTTCGGGATCTCGACCGTCTGGCTGACCGACATTGCCGAGACGCTGCCGGATGGCCGCCTGGTGATCGACATCGGCCCATTCCTCGCGCTCGACACGCTGGGCATTGCCGCCTCGCTCAATCAGGAGGCCGATGTGCTGGGCGTTGGCGCGGCCACCGCAATCGCTGGACAGGGCTTCCGGCTGGATGACAAGCTGAGTCTCGCCGATCCGGGATCGGTGCGGCTGTTTCCCGATAACCTTGAAGTGGACGCGATCCAGACCTTCGTCTCCGAAAGGCCGGGGGCCGAGATCGAGAACATCGTGCCCGAGCCCCGGAAAGTCACGCTGACCGTCCATCACAGTTTCGTGCGCCTGCCCGAACCCGGCTTCGCGCCGCGCCGGTTCGATCCGCGGCTCGGCGGCTTTGCGACGCAGGCGGTGGATTTCTCCGCCCCACTGGGCGCGCCGGTGGTCTATGATCTGGCCAACCGCTTCCGGCTGGAAAAGCTCGATCCCGCTGCGACCCGTTCGCGGGTGAAAAAGCCGATCATCTTCTATCTCGACCGCAACACGCCTGAACCGATCCGCTCGGCTTTGCTGGAGGGGATTGGCTGGTGGTCCGATGCCTTCGATCAGGCGGGCTTCATTGATGCCTTCCGGGTCGAGATGCTGCCCGAAGGGGCCGATCCGCTCGACGTGCGCTACAACATGGTCAACTGGGTCGACCGGGCGACGCGCGGCTGGGCCTATGGCCAGCAGATCGTCGATCCCCGCACGGGCGAAATCGTGAAGGGCATGGTAGTGCTCGGCTCCTTGCGGGCGCGGCAGGACATCCAGATCTTCCAGGCGCTGGTCGGCGCCGCCGAACTGAACAGCGGCGGGCCGAACGATCCGGTGAAGGTCGCGCTCGACCGGCTGGCGCAACTGGGGGCGCACGAAGTCGGCCATACCCTCGGCTTTGCGCATAACTTTGCCGCCAGCACGCAAGATCGCGCCTCAGTGATGGACTACCCCCCGCCGCGGATCGGGCTGGAGGAGGGCAAGCCCGACCTGTCGGACGCCTATGCCAAGGGTATCGGCAGCTGGGACGTGGCAACGGTGCGCTGGCTCTATGCCGACGCCAGCGAGCGCGAGACGGCCGAAGCGGCGGCACGCTACCGCTTTGTGCAGGACGATAACGCCCGCGCGGCCGACACTGCTCAGGTGTGGGGCGGCTTGTGGGACGATGGCGCGGACCCGACCGCTGAGCTCAATCGGCTGATGGCGGTGCGCGCCGCCGCGCTGTCCCGCTTCGGGCTCGAAGCCCTCAGCCCCGGCGAGCCGGTTGCGAACCTTCGTCGGCGGTTCGTACCCCTGTGGTTGCTGCATCGTTATCAACTGGTTGCCGCCGCCAAGGCGATTGGCGGGGTCGACTTTGTCTATGCTGTCAACGGTGGCGGTCGCGAAGCGGCAGCGCCGGTGGCTCCGGTGCAGCAGCGCGCGGCGCTCGATGCGGCGCTTGCCACCCTGCGGCCCGAGGCCTTGCGCGTCCCGCCCGCGCTGGTGCCGCTGCTCTCGGCCGCGCAGAACGGCACCTATGATCGCCAGTATGAAACCGAGATCTTCGCCACCGCCGGCGGTCCGGTGTTCGACCCGTTGGTGGCCGCCGACGCCGCCGCCCAACTGACCGCGCAAACGCTCCTCGCCCCCCGCAGGTTGGCGCGGCTGGTGGTGCAGAGCCAGAACGATGCTTCAGCGCTGGGCGTAGGCGAGTTGCTCGACCGGCTGACGGCAACCGTGCTGGCCTCGACCGGCGACGATCTCGGTCGCCGCATTGCTTATCGCACGCTGGCGACCATGGCGCAGGTCGCGCGCCGTCAGGATGCCACCCCCGAAGTCGCCGCCGCGATCGACCAGAAGCTCACCGATGTCGGCGCGGCGCTGGCCAAGCGCAAGGCGAGCGGGCCGGAGCGGGCCTGGGCACTCAGCCTCTCACGGCGCTTGCTCGATCCCGATCAGCGCGATCAACTGGCGGCCAGCCTGCCACGCATGGTGACAGTGCCGCCGGGCGATCCGATTGGCGAGGATGACTGGATGGAGCTGTCCAGCCTGCTCGCGCCGGTCGAATGATCGCGCACAGAAGAGACAATGGGAAGGGGATCACGATGACCAAGTCAACCACCGCGCGGCGCTTCGGACTGCGCACCGCCACGGCGCTGGCATTGGCCGCCGGCGTGCTTGCATCAGGCGGTACCGCCCGTGGGGCCGAGCGCGCGCCGCTGACCGCCGATCAGCAGCAGGCCTTCGATATCTACCGCGACATCATCGCCATTCGCACCGCGCGCGGACAAGCGAAAACGCCCGAAATGGTCGCCTATCTGGTGGCACGGCTGAAGCAGGCGGGGTTCGCCGATCCCGACATCATGGTCAGCGACTACGACAGCAACGGCGAACGCGTACAGGGTCTGATTGTACGATTTGCCACCGCCAAGCCCGATGGGCGCAAACCGATTGTGCTGCTCGGCCACATGGACGTGGTCGACGCGCTCGCTGAGGATTGGGAGCTGCCGCCCTTCACAGTGACCGAGAAGGACGGCTTTTTCTTCGGGCGCGGCACGACCGACAACAAATATGGCATCACCAACCTCACCCAGACCTTCATCCGCCTGAAGCGCGAAGGCTGGACGCCCCGGCGCGATCTCTATCTGGTGTTCTCGGGCGACGAGGAGACCGGCATGATCTCGACCCGCGCGCAGGCCGATTATGTCGCCAAGTCCATCGACCCGGCCTATGTGCTCAATTCCGATGCCGGTGGGATCACACTCGCACCCGACAACACACCCTTGGCAATGGCGGTGCAGGCGGCGGAAAAGACCTTCGCGACCTTTGAACTCACCGTGACCAACCCCGGCGGCCATTCCTCACGCCCGCGCAAGGACAATGCCATCTACGAATTGTCCGACGCGCTCCAGAAGATCGCCGCCTATCGCTTCCCGGTGCAGGCGACCCCGCTTACCCGGTCCTTCCTCGGCGCGCTCGGCCAGATCACGCCGGGCGAGACCGGGGCGGCGATGCGGGCCTTCGCCGAAAATCCTGCCGACGAAGCGGCGGTTGCGCTGCTACGCGCCACCCCGGAAACCGTGGGCACGCTCGGCACCACCTGCGTTGCCACCATGCTGCGCGGTGGCCACGCCGAGAACGCCTTGCCGCAATCGGCCACGGCGACGGTCAATTGCCGGATCTTTCCGGGCGAAGGCGCCGCCGCGACCGAGGCTGCGCTCAAGCAGGTGATCGGCAACGACAAGGTGCAGTTCAGGCTGCTTACCGATGTTACCGAAAGCCCTGAATCCGCCGTGCCAGACGAGGTAATGGCGGCGCTGCGCAAGGTGATCGACGCACGCTATCCTGGCCTGCCGATCCAGCCCTATATGGAATCGGGCGGCACCGACGGGATGCACTACCGCGCGCGTGGCTATGCAACCGTCGCGATCTCGGGCGCAGCCAGCCGGCCGCAGGATATGTTCGCGCATGGCCTGAACGAGCGGCTGTCCGTCGACGCGTTCTATGGCGGGCTCGACCACTGGTACCGCTTGCTCAAAGACCTTGCTGGCTGATGTTCCGCAACCGCGGTGCTTCCTATGTCTGGAGCACCACCTAGGTGCCAGCGCTGACCATCTGCACAAGCCGCGCGGCATGACAGTGTGCCGACCCGTTTGGCCGTTTCGCTCCCATCAATAGCCAAGAAATGTCTTCAGGCGAGGCGCGAGCATAGAGGAATGGGTGCGCAGGAAGGTGGGGCGAAGCATGGCCTCACCCTCACCTATCTGCCGCATTCCACCATGCTGTGCAGTGTCCACCGAAGTGCGGGAACGACGCTGGCCATTTCTGCGCGCCTTGCCCGCACCTGGTATGCACGCGCTAGGATCGGATACCCAATGCGGCCCTGAGCGACTGATGGGTGATTACCGAGACGCGGCCGACGCGGTCGACATATTTGTGGGCGTCATCGTAAATCAATTCACCTTCCCACCAGACGAACTCGGCCTCGTCGTTCCCGAGGATCGTGCGAGTGCGCCGCGACAATCCAGCCCAGGCACCGCGGAGGTCGTTGGGCTCCTTGGCATCAGGAGCCGCGGCCAAGATGTCCGCCATGCGGAATCGCGGTGTTTCGTTCTGCGCGATCGTCCGCAAGATCGCGAGGCTTTTGTCGTGGATCGGGTGGGCAATCAACCTGCGACACATCGCAACGGTCAAATCTGCCGGCCCCTCCAAAATCTCTGATGCAGCTTCCGCCGGCTCCGGCCGGCCACCAAGTGCATTTGAACCGCCTTGTTCAAGCGCCCCAAAAAACAGCTGCTGCAATTCCTCCCTCGCGGCGGTGCTAAGCGCCTCGATGTCCGCTATCGTGAGCGTCAATGTTGCTTTGTTCATGCTTGTTACAACCACTTACTTTTTTGCGACCCGTCCCTCCAATGTGAGTTAGTTTAGCTAACCCCCTTAAAGGGCTCGACAGTGTATAACAATTTAGTACAAAATGGACTGAATTGGCTTCATTCTTTTCCTTTGTGCTTAAGTGTTACTATAAATTGATATTGCTTTAGATCTTGGACACCGCTTGTCTTCGTTATGCTATGACGCAAAGCAAGACGACTGCCTCAAGACCCGTTTATATTAGCAAAAAAATATTCAGCATCAAGAATTTCGTTTTCTCATTGATCGAATGAGCGCCAGCGCACGCTAGTCAGCGGTGCTCGATACGCTGCTGGAAGCTGGGCCCTTCCCCAAATGCGCATCTCGCCGCTCAGGGACCCCAGCGAAATGCGGATCGTAGGTAAAACTATTAGACAGTAGGTTGTCTGGCCCCAGAGGGCTCTACGTCTATTGACGTAGACGTTGTCGCTCATCCTGGGCGGTTTGAGGCAGGTGGACTTGTGCGCCGGAAATCGCGTGCGGTGCCTCCACCAAGCGTTCAACCGCCAAGGGCTTGGCACCTGAAGGCACTGGGACAGCGAAGAGCATCAGACGCAACGGGTCGACTGATGCTGACGTGGAGTGACCGGCTTCGACGTGGCGAAGACCGGTCAGAATGAACGGCGCCCCTTGATGCAAGAGAGCGGGCACTGGCGGACATGCTCACAACGCCCAGCGCAAATTCCGAAACGCTGTCCGACCGTCAGCCGGGCGCAAGGGCTGGCACGCGTTCCGCTTGGCCAATGATCCGTCATGCGATGGTTCGGAACCATTTGCTCAGGAGCAAAAATGGGGCGCTGGCAAACCGCCAACGCCCCATTTGTCCGTTTGCGCGCGCGACCCGACCCCGCAGGTCGCGACCATCACTTTTCTTGCAAGGACTCCGAGAAGGTCTTGGTGATGGGCTTGGTGAGATAGTCGAACACGGTATTCTTGCCGGTCTTGATCTCAGCGATGATTGTCATCCCGGGTTGAATGACAATCTTCTCCCCGGGTTCCTTGGGGCGCATTCCCGAGACATCGACGTCAAGGCTGACGCGGTAATAGACTTCCTGCTTACCATCCGCCCCCTCTTCCCTGAGAGTATCCGGGCTGATGTAGGTCACCTTCCCCGAGGCTGGGCCATACGTGCTGTAATCATAGGCGTCGAACTTGATCGAGGCGGATTGCCCTGCCTTCACAAAGGCGATGTCGCGCGGCGGCACCTTGGCCTCGACGACAAGCACCTCTCCAGTGGGAACAATTTGCAGAACTTCATCACCCGCGCGCAGAACGCCCCCCACGGTGGTGAGGCGAACGTTTTTCACGATACCATCAGTCGGAGCGACAAGCTCGGTGACCTTGAGAGCATCATTGCGCTGCGCGAGCACCTGCTGAGCTGTAACCAGCTCCTCTTCCGTCCGCGCCAGTTCCGTCTGCAATTCCTGAATGTAGCGCTGCCTGATGGTAGACATCTGCCCTTCAACATCGACAATGGAGCGCTCCATGCGAATGACTTCAACGCGAGCAACGTCGCCGGTCTTGAGGAGCGGAAGGTTCAGATCCAGCTCCTGCTTGAGCAGCGCCTTCATTTCCGCCAGACTTGCAAGCTCCGCCGCGAGTGCCTCACGCCGGCGCTGATAGAGCTGCGTCTGGTTGCGAACGAAATCACTATACGCACGTGCCTCGGCCGGAAAGACGAGCGGTTTGTCGAACAATTCGGCATCGATCCGGGTCCGCTGGCTGAGCAAGGCCGCGACCTTGCCCTGGGCTTCTTCCACAGCAGCCGCTTCGCGCACCTTGCTGAGGACGACCAGCACCTGACCTCTACGAACCTGGTCACCCTCACGCACGTTGATGCGCGCAATCTCGCCACCATTGACGCTCTGGACGATCTGAACCCGCCCAACAGGAATAACCGTGCCCGGTGCGCGCGTAATCTGATCGAGTTCCGCCCACCGTGCCCAAGTGATCGAGGCTATGATCAATAGCCCGATGGTCAATACGATAGTGTGAGACAGGCGAAATCTTTGTAACATGATATCTCTGAACTAATTAAAGTTGAATTGCCGTCATGAACATCATGAAGTCGCGCGAGACAGCGGGTGGACGGTGCTCGAAGCCACGGTTGTCGCATTCGCTTGCAACCTGCGAAGCACTTCGTCGCGCGGCCCATCCGCAACAATCTTCCCGCGCGCCATCACGATCACCCGCTGGAAATGATTGAGAAGCTGCAACTTGTGCGTAACCACGACGAGCGTCCGGTCGCTGGGCAATTCACGGGCGATAAGGTCCATGAACTGCGCTTCGGAATTCGCATCAAGGTTCGAGGTCGGCTCGTCCAGAATCCACATGTTCGGGTTGATCAGCATCAACCGCGTCAGGCCGACGAGAGTCCGCTGACCGCCAGACAGGCCGCGACCGCCTTCATGGATGGGAAGATCGAGACCCAGCGGATGCGCCGAAATCGTTTGGTCGAGTCCCGTTTTGCTGGCGGCGGCCAGGATGACTGCATCGTCCGTGGACCCGATGCCCATCAGCAGATTGTCGCGCAGCGTACCGTTCACCAGACGATAGTCTTGCGGCAGATAGCCGATGTACTTCCGCAGCACGTCATCAGCGATCTGCGCCATATCGAGGCCACCCAGCTTGAGCGCCCCTGATTGCGGTGAATACAGGCCAGACAGAACCCGCAGCAGGGTCGTCTTCCCTGACCCGATGCCTCCCACGATTGCGATCCGTTGGCCATCCTTGATGATCAGCCCCGGAATTTCGAGAGATTCGCGCGCGCCGGGGTAGCCGAACCGTACACCATCCGCGATCAGCGGGCCCTTCAGGACATCGGGGCGCAGCGAATTGTCGCCGGAGCTCCGCTCAACCGGCAGCTTCAGGATGGAGTCCAGCGCTGCCAGCGAGGACTTGGCATAGCCCCACTGCACAATAAGGTTCGGAAGCTGGGCAATCAGCGGACCATTCACCCGGCCACCGATGATCGAACAGGCCAGCAAGGCACCTGACGTGATATGACCTTCGCCAACCTGGATCGCGCCGACCGCGATGATGGCGATGTAGGATACCTGCTGAAGGATCGAAAACACCGACTGGGCGACCGCCGAGGTCCGCTTCACCGGGTCTTCGTAATGGTGCACGTCTCTCACCAACCGGTTCCACCGGGCCAGCATGAACCACCCGCCGCGTGACGCCTTGATCGTTTCGACGGCATCGAGAGATTCGACCAGGAGGCCGTTCTTGCGGTTCCCGCTGACTTGGGCCCGATCAGTCCCGGTGCGGATCAGCCGCGCGAGGATCATCGCGAACAGAAGGGCAATCGGCAGGGAAATGATGGGTACGAAGGCCACAGGCCCGCCTACCCAGTAAATGAACCCGATGAAGAACAGCGCGAAGGGCAAGTCGGCGATCAGGAACAGCGAGCCCGAAGACATGGTGCCGCGCACCTGCTCAAGACCGCGAAGCTGGGCGGCCAAAGTGCCAACGCCGGGCGGGCGCGTATCCATCCGGAGCGCCTGCGACCGGGCGAAGAAGTATTCGGACACCTCAAAATCGATTTCCGCAGCCTCGCGCTCGATCATGAGCGAGCGCACTGTACGAAGCACGAAATCGAAGCCGAGCGCCACAAGCGTGCCCAGCGTCAACACGAACAAGGTCGAATAGCTCGCAAGCGGGATAACCCGGTCGAACACCTGCATCGAAAAGAGCGAGGTTGCGAGCGCGATAATGTTGGCAAAAATTGTGGCAATCGCCGCCGACACAAGCACCTGCTTGCGCCGCATGATCGCCTGCCAGAAGATTGACCTTGCGGTCTGTGCCTTTCCGCCCTGAAGCGGATCGGGAAGGTTCATATCGAAGAAGACGAGATCATCGGTGAAGTCCTTCAGACCCCCGCCGTTCCGCAAGCGGAACTGATAATCGTTCTCCCACTGATCGACGACCGCCCAGCCCTCATTCTTGTCATAGACAATCAGCGGCAGTTGGTCGGGCCGGGGACGGGCCTGCTGGAGGACAGGTATCGCCCAACCCATCTTGCTGCAGACACGGGCGATGTCCGCGACATCGCCAGCCAGTTCTGCCTCATCGATTTCATCGGACCAACCGGGCGGAAGCGACTTGCCCTGCGCCAATGCGAGATCGTCGATCGCCGGGCAAATGGTATGCGTTGCACTGGTCGTCATCACTTGTCTTCCATAGCAATCGGGGTCGGCCGCCACATGCAGCTGCGCAGCATGAGGCGCGAATAAGCAGCCAATGTGCCGATCTCGGCATCGGCTTCGGTGAGCTTGGCCGTCATGCTCTCACGCACGGCGTTCATCACGTCGAGCCATCCGCGGCGCCCGGTAATGAACTGGCGCTTGTAAGACTCTGTGACCAATTCGGATGAGCGCGAGACGCGTTCGCTGGCGAGGGCGCGGTTCAAACCCGAAATATATGTCAGGTAATCCGTCCGTATCGCCTCGCGGATCTCGCGCTCGTTGGTCGCCAATTCGAATTCGGCCGAGACGATCTGCGCCTCGACGGACTGGACCGCCGACAATTGCGACAGGCCATTGCCGGTCTGCACGCGGACGGCAACGCCCGCGCGGGTCCCGGTAATTTCGTTGGTGCTCGCTTGGGCCAAGAGTTGCGGGAACAGCCGCGCCTTAGCCACGCGCCGTTCGGCGTCGACTTCGGCCCGCAAGGCCTGAAGCGCCTTCAGCCGCGGACTGCACTCCAGCGTCATCGCGACGAGCTCATCTTCTGTCGGCGTGAGCAGGTTGGGATTGAACTCCGGCACTGATCCCAATTCGAGCTCAGCGTAACCGATCAGCTCCTGCAACCGGCTGAAGCTGGTCGAGCGCAAGCCAGCCACCGAGGCAAGATCCTGCTCGATCTGCGCGGTGCGCGACTGCGCCAGATCGAGGTCCGAACCGGGCGACACCTCCTGCTCGACGCGGCGCTCCATCGTCCGCAGGAGCTCCTGATGCTGAGCGAGCGCCTCTTTGAGGATCAGCTCGCGGCGCGTCGCCAGCGAGAGATCGTAATAGGCGCCCACTGTCCGCAGCGCGATCTCCTGTTGAGAATCGACCACTGCGTAACTGCTCGACTCCAGGGCTGCCTCAGCCCGGTCAATCGTACCGCCGATCCTGCCGAAGGTATAAAGCGGTTGCTCCAGAATGAGGTTGGCCGCCAACCCGTTCTGGGTGCCGATATTGGTGCCACCGCCGAGCGCCAGGCCTTCGACCGAGAGGCTCGGATAGACTTGCCACTTCGCACCGCGCAGGTCAGCGAGGCTTGAGCGGCGATCCGCGATGGCCCTCAGGATCAGGGGGTGCGAACGCGCCGCCGTTTCGACAGCTTGCCCCAAGGCTAGTGGGATGCCGACCGGCAGGGCTTCAGGTTCTGGCACTTCGGCCGGCACCAATTCGGCGGGGACAGGCGGCCCGTAAACCGCCTCACTCTGCGCAAGCGCCGCGCCTGCAAAGACCAAAGATCCGCACAGGCCGGCCACTGCGGGCGCGAACCGCAGTTTCACGCCTTGCCCCCATCAATGGCAACAGCTGTCGTCATCCCAGGATACCCCTGCGTCAACCTTAGTTCATATCCGAAGCAGCGGCCTGCGACTTGGCAGCTTCCTGTGCGCGCTCGAGCAGGAGCTGGAGGCCCTGCGCCACAGCGGCGACGCGCGACACGGGGATCAGCAGTTCCGGGCCGGACACATCTTCGCCCTTGGCGTTGCGATAAAGAGTCTCAATCCGCATCATGCCATTGACGATCGTTGCAGTCCCCAAACCTTCAATCAACATCGGTATTCCTTCAGAATTTCTATTGTGCCCCTTTGGGCAGGTGAAGAGCCTCAGACAATCGTCAATCACTGATCGATGAGACTGTTGGAGGTCGATGCTCTCTAGACCTCACTTTCCTTCACCGCAACGCATCTCGCTTTGAGACACGAAAAAAGCGACGGCCCGTTACGGGGCCGTCGCTCTATTCTTTCAGACGTTACCGTCGCTCGGCTTAGCCGAAGTTGGTAGCATCCAGAGTGATCTGACCTTCGAGGCGGATCACAGTGTCGCTGCCGTCAACGAAGTCTTCGCTGTCGGTGTTGTCCTGCACCACGTAGGTCGCATCGATGTCACCATCGCCGTCTTCGTCGTACCAGAAGTAACGGATGCCACCGGAAACGAAGTTACCGTCAGCAGTGTTACCACGGGCCGCCTGATCCAGGTAATCCTGGAAGATCGCGGTGGGCTCGAGTTCCTGGTCACGACCGAGGAACTGCGCCGGGTTAGCGAAGATGAGATCATCGTTCGCAGCGCTGAAGTCCTTGATCGACCAGAAGTCGTTCCCGCCATCCACGATGCCGACGAAGATATCGTCGAAACCGGCGCCAGTTGTGATGGTGCCGCGCGAGGTGCCGAGATTGCCGGTCGTCACGAGATCATCACCCGAACCACCGATGAAGGTGATCGGTGCAGTGCCGGCCGAAGCGTTGCCGCCCGGGATCGTCATCTGCGTGAAGTCGACATCGCTACCACCCGAACCGGTACGGACCGTGATCGCCACCGCGTTCGGACCAGCATCCCAGGTGAACTTACCACCCAGACCCGAGGCATCAACCGAAGAGACGATCGTGCTGTTGGTGTCGAGCGTCAGACCATCGGGGCCGCTGATAACCAGCGTCGTCAGGTCGGTGCCGAGCAGGTCAACGGTGTCAACCAAGCCGGTGTTCTGCAACGTGCGGATGTTGACCGTTTCAGCCTGGTTGGCCGTGACAACACCATGATCACCGACGTTGTTGAGGTCCAGGTTAAGGACATCAGCAGCGGTATCCGACTTCATGTTGACGATGTGAGTGCCCAGCGCCGCATTCAGGGTCAGAGTCGAACCCGAAATGAAGTTGTTGAGCGTCACCGACGAAGTCGAACCCTGGTTGGTAACCGTGACACCGACGGAAGGCGTGCCTTCGCTGTCGTCATCGACGAACGTGAAGTTCGCCGCAGTGATGTCCGCCAGGTCAGCCAGCTGGACCGACTCCAACTCAACCGAACCGGAAAGCGGCACACCAAGGAAGGTGTACGGATCGCCGAAGTCCGGCGTGCTCGCCGTGTAGAGACCGCCTGCCAGGTTGATCGCCGCGATGAACTTCGCAGAGATGTCGTTGGCATCGTCACCGTCAGCAAGCTGAACGATGATCGGAGCAGTCAACGGATCACCATCATCGTCGAAGATGATCTGGTCGTCACCGGTGACAGTGCCGTCGAAGCGAATGAACGCATCTTCGTCTTGGCCCACAACCGGATCAACGCCCTGATCGACATCGATCGAGAACACGTCACCCGCGCCAGCATCAAGGCCATTACCCGTGATGATGAAGCTACCGGCGATGTTTTCTGCATCAACCGACGTGAAGACCACGTTGTTGCCATCGACCGTAGCGGTCCACAGCGCCGAGAAGTCCGCGTCAGCATTCGCAGCAGCTGCGATGAAGGTCGCGAGTTCGCCACCGACGTGCGACAGATCGGCCGGAGCCGTGAAGGTGAAGACCGGATCAACACCGGGCACACCGTCAGACTCGATCGTAATCGTCTGCCCGGTCGTAATGGTAGCGGTCGTCAGCACCAGTGTCCGAACTTCAGAAGTTCCGGCAACCGGGGCAACACCATCAACCGAGACCACCGGCGAACCGAGCTCAAAGCCAACCAGACCAGGGGTCGTGGCATCGTTGAAGTCGAAGTCAGCCGCCGTCAGATCGGTCACAAAGCCCGGAGCGTTAGCAGTCAGAACCACCTCACCCGGGTTGGCACCCAGTGTGGCCGTCCAGTTCGGGCCAACGCCGTACTGAGCGACGAACGCAGCAGCCTGTGCAGCCGCATCGTCCTTGTCGGTGAAGTTGACGGTCACACCGTCGAACGTCACGGAGTCGGCGTTACCGGCACCGCTCGGGCCGCTGGCCAGACCGGCGAAGCTAACAGTCACAACTTCGGTCTGCGGAGCCGTGTTGCCAACATTGGAAACCACGTTGGAAATGGTGTCCATGCCGATGTTGTGAAGGTCAATCACGTCAGCCTTGCCGATATCCTGGCCCGACAGGACCAGTTCTTCGAAGTTGGTGACGGCCTTGGCCGTTGCAGTGAAGGTGTTGGCGTCGTTCGATTCCATCACCAGGCTGTCGAAACCAGCGCCACCATCGAAGGCACCGTTGTCGCCATCGGTCGCAGCATCGTTGCCAAAGGCATCGGCGTTGAAGGTGACGGTATCGTCACCGCCGCCGAAGCTGTTGGCACGATCGGTCGCACCGAAGGTGACGAAGTCGTCACCGTCGCTGGCCGTCCCGACAAACTTGGTGTTGTTCAGGAGCTGATCGTTGATCGTCACGCCGCCGGTGTTGGTCGAGGTGATCACCGTGCCCGAAGTCTGAGCGACTTCGAAGACCTCGCCGATGAAGACCGAGCCAGAGCCCGAGATATTCACCACGCCGCTATCGCTATCGACGTCGTCGAGGCTGAGGTTACCCGGAGCCGCATTCAGGGTGATCGAGCCACCAGCGCGGGCATCGTCGAAGACGAAGGTCCCGCTCGTCGAGTTGATCGCAAGAGTGCCGTCCGACTGGATGTCGGAGTCGCCATCCAAAGCAATCGTCTCACCGTCAGCATTCACGGTCAGCGCCGGACCCGACGAGAAGATATTCAGCTGGACATCAACGATCTCTGTGAGACCTAGCGTTACAGCGACATCCGAATTGATCGTGCCAAAGCGGGTCGAGGAACCCGGACCCGCGTCGCTGATGTCCATGAGCGACACGCTCGAGACAGCACCACCGGTGATGGTGAAGTCATCGTTGATGTCGGTCAGCGTGACGGTGGTCAGTTCCTGCGCACCCCGATCGGTGATGTCGGTGTCAAAGCCACCACGGACGTTGATTTCGGTCCACTCGTTCGACGCCGAGGTTGCACCCACAGTCACATCGCCGGTGTTGGCTTCTTCAGCGAAGTCAGCTGCGATGACGTTGAGAACGCCGCCGCCGCCATTGATCGTCAGATCACCATCACCCGCCTGGCGGATGTTCAGTGCGGTTTCGGTACGGAGCGTGACCGTCTGGGCCGGGCCGCCGTTGATGGCGATGTTGGCCTGCTCCAGCCCTTCCCAGTTCGGACGGAGGCCGACATCGGTGGTGACCGGCAGAGTGGTGTTGAACGCGTTGCCCGAGAAACCGCGCGACGCCGACGAGTAGTTAAGGATCTCAACGTTCTGGATGTCGGTGAAGGCGAAGCTCGGAGCCGGGTTCAGGAAGCCGACTTCATCGAGAACGATGAGAGTGTCGGTGTCATCGCCGCCGTCGATCACGTCGAACGGATTGATCGTGCCGGTGTCGGCAACGATCGTATCCTGGCCGTCGGTGTTGGTGTTGCCAGCGCTGCCGACGATGTCGAGCAGGGTGCCGGTGCCAACGCGGTCAACGCCGGTGGTCAGGTTGAACACCTGGCCGCCTTCGTTGTTGTCGATGATGACCGCTGCGGCCGAAGCAACAGTGGTGTTCCCCTTGATCACGTTGACCTTGTAGCCTTCGAGACCTTCGACCGCAGTGTCAGCGCTCAGGCGGACAGTGATGGTCGCGGTCGCTGCACCGGCAGCAAACGTGATCGTGCCGCTGCTCGGCGAAAGCACCGAAACGTCGGAACCAAGCGAGGCAGCCGGAAGCTGGCCATTCGCAGTATCGCCCTGAAGGGTGAAGTTCAGGGTTTCAGCCGAGGTCGTGTCGGTACGGGTCACGGTGAAGGTGACATTCTCACCTTCGGTACCGTTCGAACCTTCGATCGAGTAAGTGCCAGCACCGGGAGTGACGGGCGCCGGAGCGGCGTTGTTGATGTTCGGGATGGCCTGACCGCCAAGGGTCGGGACACCGTTCACAAGCGACAGGGTGCGCGAGTCGCCATTGTCGAACACGATGGTGTTGGCAACAACACCGATCGGAATGACAATGGTGATGCCGTCCGTGACGCTTAGCAGCGTCACGTTCGAGCCGCTGAACGACACCACGAAGTCCGAAGCCGTCCCGTTGAGACGGATCGTATCACCGCCGCTGTTGAAACCGCTGCGGAAAGTGACGGTCGAACCGTCGAGAATGGTGACGTTCTGCGCGCCAGAGGTACCGAAAATCTCAGTATCGCCCCCGACGGTGATCGATTCACCGGTACCAAGAGTAACCCGTGCCATAACTTCTTCCTTCTAAAATTTTTGTAAGACTTATTATTATTAGCCCACCTGGAAGTAATCACCCGCGCCGATGATCGCCCCAACCGCTGCTTCGGCACTTGCCTCGTCGAACACGATCGGACCGTCGGGGTCGAGCACGTTATCAAGAATAATCGTGCTCGCCTGGTTCGTGGTGAAATCAAAGTACTCGATGCGCAGATCGCGGGCGTCATCGGGATCGGTGCTGAAGCTCACTTCACCAATGTCACCATCGATGAAGACGATACGGTCGTCAGCACGGAAGTTTTCAATGCGGATGAAGCTTTCCGGAGCATCGAGGTCTTCGATGAAGGTTGCCTGCACGCCCGCCGCGTTGAACGTCGCAGTGCCCGACGCGATCGCAACGTCTGACGGAGCAGCCGAACCACGGAAGTAATCGCCCGCACCGAAGGCCAGAGCCAAGGCGGCTTCGGCATCGGCTTCCGTCACGATCGGATCGATCGTGAGACCGTCGAGCACATCAACCAGCGTGATGAGGTTGGTCGTCGCACCATCGTCATCGAGACGCGAGATCACCAGGTTGCCGTTGCCATCGTCCTGGAAGGTGTAATCGCTCGGATCAAACCCGTCGAAGAAGATGAAGTCGTTGGCACCAAAGTCGACGATGTTGACTTCAGTGAAACCACCCGACGTTTCGGTGAACTGGAAGTTCGTGTCCGTAACGTCACCAGCCTGGATGCCAGCGTTGACCACAACCGGAGCACCAATCGCGCCGAGGTCATCAATCGACAGAACATCGATCTCGTCCGCCACCGCGATGGTGATGGCCTGAGTCGCCGACAGAGCCGGGTTGCCGTTATCGGTCGCCGTGATGGTGACCGAGTAGCTCGCCTTACGCTCGAAGTTGGCCGGAGCGTTCAACCGCACTTCACCCGTGGCAGCATCGATGTTGAACGCAGCCGCGTCCGCACCGCTGATGCTGTAGGAGAGCACGTCGCCCGCATCCACATCGGTTGCACTCGCGTCATACACAACGGTCGTAGCCGGAGCATTTTCCGACACCGTGCCCGTCGTCGGCGAGGTGATGACCGGTGCATCGTTGGTGCCGGTGATGGTGATGGTCAGCGTCGAAGCTGCCGTACCGCCATTCCCGTCACTCACGGTGTAGTTGGCCACGACCACCTGCGTCGCACCCGAGCGGAGCGACTGGTAGGCCGGATCCGAGGTGTCGAAGGTGTAGCTGCCGTCCGCATTGAGCGTCAGGCCCGCAACCGGTGCGGCCAGTGCATAGGTCAGGACATCCGACGCATCGACATCGCTGTCGTTGGTCGCGACCGAGCCGGTCACATCGGGGCCGTCTTCGGTTGCAGTAGCAACGTCAGCCACAGCCACCGGCGCGTCGTTCGTGCCGTTCACCGTCAGCGTGACAGTCGCCTGGTCGGTGCCGCCGTTGCCGTCCGACACTTCGTAGGTGAAGGTGGCAACCGCAGTCTCGCCAACAGCGAGGCTGTCGTAAGCTGCGTCGTCCGTATCAAACTCCCAGCTGCCATCGGCATTGAGGGTCAGACCGGCCGGCGCATTACCGACGATCGAATAGGTCAGGACGTCCGATGCATCGACATCGCTGTCGTTGTCCGACAGGTTGCCGGTCACGATCCCGGTGCCTTCGGTCGCTTCGTAGACATCGTCCACAGCTACCGGCGCGTCGTTCGTGCCGTTCACGGTGAGCGTGACAGTTGCCTGATCGGTGCCGCCGTTGCCGTCCGACACTTCATAGGTGAAGGTGGCCACCGCTTCTTCGCCAACCGCAAGGCTGTCGTAAGCTGCGTTGTCCGTGTCGAACTCCCAGCTGCCGTCCGCGTTAAGCGTCAGACCAGCGGGCGCATTGCCGACAACCGAGTACGTCAGCACGTCGCCGACATCGACATCGCTGTCGTTGTCCGACAGATCGCCGGTGACAACGCCGGTGCCTTCATCGGCTTCGTAGACGTCAGCCACAGCGACCGGCGCGTCATTCGTGCCCGTCACGGTGATCGTCAGCGTCGAAGTCGCCGTGCCACCCTTGCCATCGCTGACAGTGTAGTTGGCAACAACCACCTGGGTCGCGCCGACCGCGAGCGACTGGTAAGCGGCGTTCGACGGATCGAAGCTGTAGCTGCCATCAGCATTCAGCGTCAGACCAGCCGGAGCGGTACCAACGATGGCGTAGGTGCGGACGTCGCCAACATCGACATCGCTGTCGTTGGTCGCAACCGAGCCCGTCACCACAGCACCGTCTTCGGTTGCAGTCGCAACGTCAGCCACGGCCACCGGAGCGTCGTTCACGCCGGTCACGGTGATGGTCAGGGTCGAAGCCACCGGCGGGGCAATGCCGTCGCTGACAGTGTAGTTGACGACAACCGACTGGGTCGCGCCAGCCCCAAGCGACTGATACGCCGCGTTCGAGGGGTCAAAGCTGTAGCTGCCATCCGCGTTCAGGGTAACGCCAGCCGGCGCAGTGCCCACGACCGCGTAGGTCAGCGTAGCGCCCGTGTCGACATCGCTGTCGTTGGTCGCCACCGAACCCGTCACCACGGCGCCATCTTCAGTCGCGGTCGCGACATCAGCGACAGCAACCGGAGCGTCATTCGTGCCGGTCACCGTGATAGTCAGGGTCGAGGTCGCGGTGCCACCGGCGCCATCGCTGACGGTGTAGTTGGCAACCACCACCTGGGTCGCACCGGCCGCCAGCGGCTGATAGGCCGCGTTCGACGGGTCGAAGCTGTAGGTGCCGTTCGCATTCAGCGTCAGACCAGCAACCGGAGCCGCCAGCGCGTAGGTGAGCGTGGTGCCAGCATCGACATCGCTGTCGTTGGTCGCAACCGAGCCCGTCACTGCCGGAGCATCTTCGGTAGCCGCGGCGGTATCCGCAACAGCGACCGGAGCGTCATTGGTGCCGGTCACGGTGAGCGTGACGTTCGCGGTGTCGGTTCCGCCGTTGCCGTCATTGACGGTGTAGGAGAAGGTCAGAACGCGGGTCGCGCCAGCGGCCAGGCTGTTGTATTCAGCGTTGTTGCTGTCGAAAGTGACAGCGCCAGCAGCCGAAAGCGTAACACCAACCGGGAGAGTGCCGTTGGCCGTGTAGGTCAGCGCATTGCCGTCGGGATCGCTATCATTGCCGGTCACCGACAGGTTGACAGTGCCCGAACCTTCGGTGGCAGCCAGCGTATCGTCGCCCGCAACCGGGGGCCGGTTGCTGGGAAGATCGCTTTCCTTGTTGCCGCCGCCAGCTGCAACAGCAATGCCGCCGCCGATCGCTGCGAGCGCCAGAACGCCGATCAGGACGCCGGAGATACCGCCGTCCTCATCATCTTGACCCAGCGAAGCAGCACCATCAACGCCCTGGCGCGCCGGCGCACCAGCCTGCGCAAACTGCACGGTCGTCAGACCGGAGGTAAGATCGATTGCAGGGGCAGTCGCCGTGAACTCGGCGGTCTCAACCACATCAGCTTCCGCTTCTTCAGCGGCCGCAAGCTGGAGCTCTTCCTTATCCTTCTCGGCATCTTCAGCGAGCTTCGCGAGAACTTCTTCGCTCTCAGCTACCGCGTTGGCCGCAGCAACCTTTGCCGCCGCCAGTTCGGCTTCGGTCGGCACCGCGCGCGTCGGCTGAGACGGAGCAGCGTGAGCTTGCTGAGCGTTCGGCTGCGAAGCAGCAACGACCGCC
The DNA here is from genome assembly GCF_046452395.1 of Erythrobacter sp. W302b. Classification (NCBI taxonomy): domain Bacteria; kingdom Pseudomonadati; phylum Pseudomonadota; class Alphaproteobacteria; order Sphingomonadales; family Erythrobacteraceae; genus Erythrobacter; species Erythrobacter sp. W302b. Next base: position 2,221,998 of record NZ_JBKFDH010000001.1, read on the forward strand.
TTTTGCGCCTGAACTGCCGAGTGTCCGGCATCCTGCTCGTTGTGGCTAACTGTAGCCTCATTTGCGCTACTGTTCACACTCACCATCCTGTCCATTAAAAGAAACTCCCTTAGTGCGTGACGGTGCATTAGCCAGTGGTTTGGGGCAACGCAAGCCTCGTTTTGGGTGTTTATGCTTTGATGGGATTCACTGCACACAGTGTTGTCAATTTGCACCATCTTGGCACCTTTTCCCCAAGTTCCTTACTTCCGCGCGCCGAGAAAGTGGGAGCGATAGCGCCAAAATCGGTTCGGTTTGGCGGCCTGATGGATGGTGGGCAACGGGGCTGGACCCAGCCTCGGCCTGCCTGTTTCCCGTCGAAGCGATGATGCCTGGCGACGGTGGGACGAGGCATTTTCGGTCATTGCAGACGAAAGGTATGGAACTTCATTGATTCCACTGGCTTGCCCCGTCTCCAGCAAGTCGCCCACTCCTCCCTCGAGCCAGGTCATTGAAGCATCGCTATCACGCAGGCTCTGGCGATCAGAATGGGGATCACGCTCCTGCTGCTTCACTCGCCGAAAGGTGCGATCGGATATCGCCTCGGGCGTTCTGACGAGGCGCGCATCGCATCAGACAGCCCCATGCATCGTCGTGCAGCTGCGATGATGAGTCTGAGAGCTTTATCATCTGGCAGGCAGCGAAGCGACAGCTCGGTTGCCCCGACTATCGCTGGAGGATCATGCTGGCGGCCACAGACGCCTGAAACAGCCGCGAGATCCTTTTTGCCGGCTGAGCGCCGGCCGCATCTCGATCCCGAGATAGAACGATACACAAAATGTATATTTACCTAGGACAAGTCCAGAGGTGAGCTACATTGTATTATAATGTACTCCAACGTGCTTGATTCAACTAAACTGGTCATATAGCACCGCGGGCAATCGCGACGGGGGAACGGCTGTGAAGTCACATGCGAAGGTACGCGAATCGAGGGTTCAATTTCTGCTATCCTCGTTGGCCGATGGCCTGTCGCTTGAAGATGCCGCAACCGCTCACGGGTTTTCGGTCGAGGACGCTCGCAAGCGGTTGGTCGAGCTGAGTTCAATGCTACCAGAACATCCTGAGAGCTTTGACCCTGAAATGGCCGAAGCCACAGCGTTTGACATGCCGCCGCCTTATCCAGCATCCCGATCATCCGATCCGCGCCACCCCCTGACCCTTAAGATCGCGTTGCTTGACGAACTCGTCGCGAGGCTTTCACCCGATGAGTTGCGCGGCCTGGGCCGGAGGCTGATCAACATGGCCGAAGCGGTCGAGCAGGATTGGCGGCCCGAGGTTGTCCGTTCAAGCTACACCGCGCCGTCTACCGCCGCGCGGATCGAGCGTAATGCGCTGGAACTTGCAAAGGTTGCCCTGCTCCTGATTCAGTTTCGCCAACAACGCGCCAAGTTTTTGCCGCCAGATGCGCACGATGGGCCGGCATGGGATATGCTTCTGGAACTCTTTGTACAGTTTTCAGGGGGCACAGCCGTATCTACCAAGAGCCTGATCAAGGTCTCCCGAGCGCCGCCGACGACAGCCTTTCGTCAGATCGATCGACTGGAGCGAGAGGGCCTGATCAAGCGAAGAACCAGCGATGTCGACCAGCGGGTTACGCTGATCGACCTGACCCGCAAGGGGGTCGTGGCTGTCGGCCGCGCGCTGGAAGAATTTCCATAGGCATCGCTATCCAGCGGTCAGGCAGACATTTGAATAATGGCTTAGGCTTTATCGAACCCCTGCAGTGGATGACGCCCGTCTGATCGCAAGCCAGTCCGCTTGACGAAGCGATCCCCCGGCTTTCAGCATAGACGCTATGCCCGCGCCACTTCGCCAGCGCACCTTTGCGGGCGGCAATCTAGATCTGGTCTTAGAGCAGGTGGCGATCGGCTCGGATGAGCCAACCCGTTTACACCAATCTTGCGCCGTCTCATGATAGTTGGTGGCCTCAAGCTTGGCCCGCTAATCCACCGACATTCCGCAGATTAGGCCGGAACCGCACATTCCTATTCACAGCGCGCTTGCCGATTTCCGGCGTGGCGCTGGCGTAATGAATATCTCGGAACGGCGGCACCGCCCCAACTTCGCCTCTCACCAGCAACGACAGTTCAGAGCAATTGCCCTGGCGGTGCTTCACTTCGCTTCATCAGCCTCCTCGCGGGCTCGGTTCTGCGCGCACACGCGGTTCTTGGCGCAGAGACTTACCGACAGGCTGGCCGCGAGGACCGCGGCCAGCCCTCTCAGTGCATTTCACCATAAAAAACAGACTGAACGAGATGTTAACCATTAACGGGATATAGGCAGCGGCGCGATCACTCGAACGCATGATTGTAAAAAATCGGAGACCAAATCGTGACCACTAAGCTTTTTCTCTCGGCAGCATTTCTTGCTGCCACAGTATCTTTTTCGACCGGAGCTCAAGCAGAGTCGCGGTTTGTGACGGGCACTGCTAGCCCGCTGACGGCGAGTGCCAATCTCGACTTTACGGTGACCATTCCGAAGTTCGTCTATGTCCGGATCGGCACGGGTACGGATCGGGCCAACAACACCAATGTCGACAATCTCGTGTTTACGGTGCCCGCGGCCAACGTGGGTGACGGCACCGCGATTTCTGGCACGGGCGGCGACCTGACCGGCGGCCAAGTCACCGCACGAGTTACCGGCAACAATGGCACGATCGCCTTTAGCTCGACGACGCTCGGCCCGCTCAACAATGGCTCTGGCGACACGATCTCGTGGTCGCAGATGGCTGTTGCCGTGACCGCGAATACGAGCGCCACCGCGCTCGCTCACCCCACGCTGGTTGATGGTGCGACGACCAGCATCAACCTGACGCCGACGAGCGGTACGAAGGTAACGAACCTTGATGCGCGTTGGACCTTTTCCTACCGCAACCAGAACATCGTGCCAGCCGGTACCTACGGCGGCGTGAACACGCAAAACGGCCGCGTGACCTACGCGGTGTCGATGCCCTGATCTTGCTCGGCCGGAGCTTGGCGCATGCTAGCGCCGAGCTCCGGTCAGCCACATTGGGAGCCCGCTCATCCTGATTGGCGGAAATGCCACAGCCGCGTCCCATCGCAAGACACGTTTGATTAACCATACCTCATGCCCTTAAACTGAGCTACGCTTGCCCGTCTTCCGTGTGCGGAGATAGTAATGGGGCAGAGCGTGAGACGTTGGCGGGCATCCACGATACGAAAGCTCGCAGCGCTGTGCGCGCTCGCTCTTTTCATCGAGGCAGCGCAGGCGGGATCACGGTTCGAAACCAGCCCCATGCCGGGCACAAATCCAACCGTATCTCTCGACTTTACGATCGTGATACCTGAGGTTGTTTACCTTGGCTCGGCTTCGGCGGGGACAGTCAATGACATTCCGCAACGGTTGAGCCCTCGAAGGGCCAGTGGTGGGATGGCGAGCCAGCCCTATCTGGTACTAACCAACGCCGGAACCCTCGCTTTCGCGCCTGCCCGTGTCGACAGGCGTCAAGGCCGGGACATCCGCACCAGCGGCGGGGCGCCTCAGGCTTCGCCAATCGGTGTATATCTTGTGGCCATCCCTTGAATTCCGTCTGACCTCCAATCAAGGCTTTACGGGCAGCGTGAATTAATCAAGGATTCCCAGCATGATCGCTGAAAGTGATAAACAAATGGGGCGCATTGCCGACAGCTTTCTTGGTTGCAGGACCGCTCTATGGCGAAGCACTGCGGTCATGACCTTGCTCGCCTGTACTTTCGGCGCGCAAGCCGCAGAGGCTTACACGATCACGATCACTGCGGGGGCGCGATCCATCTACCTGCAAGTTGGGGCCGGAGGATATACGGGCACCAACGCGTCGGGCGGCACCCCGGGCAACAATGCAACGATCAACGTTGTCTCGGTTACTGTGCCGAATGGGGCGGTCGGCTCCGGCACTCCCCAGGCGATGACGTCGAACAGCACCGTATCGCAAAGCCCGATCGATGGTTTTGCCTTCTGCAATCCCCCCTCGCAGGTCTATATCGGTGCATGGTCTCGGCCAGGCTCGGGGAATGGCGTGGCGACGCTGACCGTCACTTCGCCGGCCAACCTCACCAGCGGTAGTGACACCATCCCGTTCAGCCAGATCAGCTGGGTCATGTCAGGCAATGGCGATACGGTTTTCGAGTTCCCGAACGGAACCTTCACTGGGGGTACGCAGACCCTTGCAACCTTCCCACGGAACACCTGGAAGGAGCAATGCATGACATTCTCCTACGCCAATACTGTGATACCTGCTGCCGGGACCTACACCGGCCGGGCGGTCTATACTCTGAGCTTGCCTTGAAAAAGTTCATCCTCCCTGTTTTGCTTTGCTGCACCCCTGCCGGCGCGTCTGTAGCCTTTGCCGCGCAAGAGGACGTGGTGTCATCGGGTCGGGTTTTCAGGGTTGATGACAGCGGCACTGTCGTTCTCGATCCTGTTCTCGAAATGGAGTGGCAGCCGCCGGGGCGCAGCGGCACGACCTCACTCGTAGCAGGTTCGACGCGTGTTAGCGTTCAGCTCAACCTTGCCGCGTGGGTCGGGCGGACGGGGCGGATATACATGACCTTGCCACGCACTCCCGGCCCCACGGTCCGGGCGACCTGGAGAACGGGCGGGACACTGCTGCCGGGCACCGTAATTTCGGGTGACCGAACGTTGGTTTATGCTGGCCCCGTGACCGGACCCGTGATGCGCGATCTGATCGACATTGCGCTTGAGGCCGATGGCGCCCGATTGACCCAGCCTGAGGCTCTGGCGTTCGGCTTTGAAATCGAATTGGATCAGTGACGCCAATGACCAGTCAAACACTCTGTTTTCCGCTGGCCCTGTGGAGCGCCGGTCTGGCGCTTGCGATCGGGTCGCTTCCGGCCAAGGCGAATGAGTTTGCCCTGGCGGTCTCGCCGCCGCGTTTCGAGCTTACCGCGAAAACAGGCGAAACGGTGCGAGCCGTTGCAGAGCTCAGCAACCGATCCGACGTCCCAGCCGAGCTGACGTTCACGACGGCGGAATGGGACTTGACGGAGGACGGAGGCGTGGTCCTGACCGAAGCGCTCAAGCCCGGTTCTTGCCGCCCCTGGGTTGCGATTGAACGGCGGCAGACGTCCCTGCCCGGCAGAACCTCACTGCGTTACCGGTTCGAAGTGACCCCGCCGCCGGAGACCCCGCCAACCGAGTGTCGGTTTGCGATTGTCATCGCCGGTGGCGACAATGATGTCGCGCCTGCGGAAAACGTCAAATTCCCGGTAAGCGGACAGATCGCCCTCATCGTCTATGTTGCGGTCGGCGATGTGAAGCCCGTTCTCAGGATCGTGAAGGCGGATGTTGTCCCGATTGGCGGCGTCCAGACGCCGGTGGTGATGGTGGAGAACACGGGAACCGCGCATGGTCGGCTTTCAGCCTTTCTGAGCGGAACCGACGCCGCCGGTGTGCGGCGGGAATTTTCTCCCTCCACCCTCCCCATTCTCCCCGGCGAGACGCGTATGATCGCGCTCAATCCCGATGATGGCGAAGAGCTGCTGGAAGCCGGAGATCCAGCGCAGAGCAAGGCAAAGGAACCGATCGTCTTTCCGATAACGATCGCTGGCAAGATGGACGATTCGACCAACTCCTTCAAATTCGAAGGCGTGTTCGAGCCTGATGTGCAAGAGTGACAACCAGGCCTTGCTTCGAATTCGGGTTTGTCACAGATTTGGATTGCGGGCGGCAATGCTCGCCCCCCTGCTTGCGGCCACGGCCGCATTTGGTCAGACTCAGCCGTCTCCCAGCGAAAAGCCCGAACCAGAGCCGGCCTATGTCGATCGCCTGATCGGCGACGGTTCGCTTGAGCCGTCGCTGCAATCCGACGACGTCCCCTCCAGCAACACCAGCGGCAACCTCCGGTCGCTGGTGGTCGAATTGGGCGGCGCGCGGATCACCTCCAAATCGCAGACCAACAGCTTTGATACGTCGGCACTTGATCGACCGCAGGAAGAAGCGGGCATTCTCGTGTCCGGGAAATATCAGACCGATAATTTCGGCATGATCGGGCTTGATGCGCAGATACGCCGCGGGTCACGTCTCGGTCCACTGACCGAGCCGGGTACTGACCGCTGGAATGGCCTGTTCAGGCTTGCAACCGATGATTTGCCGCTCGGATCCGGCTGGCTTGGCGATGGAGCATTGGGCGCGACCTCCACACCGCTCATTGGCTTGTTTGACCGGCAAACCCGGTTCTTCCTGCCGGTCACCCCGATAATGGGCGCTTCCGTTTCGCTGGAGGCCTACAAGCCAATCAGCCCGACCGAGATCGATAAGGAACCGGTTCCATTCGCCAGCCTGAACTTTTCGGTCGGAGAGCCCGGATTGCTCGGCGGGCTGCGATTGAACGACTATTCGGGCCTGTCCGGTCTGCTGGTGTCCGGCGGCGGCCAACTCGAGCTGGCACCGGGCTGGACAGCAGGCGCACAAGCGATCGCTGTTGACGATACGCGCGATCCTTTCGCAGCGTTTATACAGACGCCAGGGACCGATGATGCCGCGGCCCGGATATCGTCACAGGCCGTGGTTGGATCGCTGGCTTTCACGCAGCCGGGGCTGCGCCTGCAGGCCAATGCGATATGGTCAAACCGTTCGGTCAGTCAGGCAGAGGCCCAGGCTTTCGCGCAGGCTGGTGAGGCTGTGGGCGGCTCAATCGACGTGAGATACCGGTCGGGTCGCAAGGTCCACAATGGAGGCATTTACTACTTCGGCCCCGGCCTTTCTTGGGGCGCATCGGCGGTGCTGAGCAATGCCTACGGCGCCTATTATCGCTTCTCGCGCTCGTCGCAGCGGTGGCGCTGGACCTTCAATTTCGATGCCATAGATTCGGTCGACAATTCGGGCCTCGGCGGCTTCGTTGTGAACGCCGACGCGCGCCGAAGCATCGGGTTTTCAACGGCTGTCGGCCTGAATTCGAGTTTGCGCGTTGCCAATGGGCAAAGCTCGGGACAAGCGCTCGCATATGTCGACTTCGAGACCGGCATCGGGACATCCCGGGCCGAAGCGGGCTGGAGCCGGGATGCCTTGTCAGACTTCTACCGGATCGGTTTCGTCCAGAATTGGACGCTCCCCGAGAGCCTGCCTGCGGGCAGCCGCCTGAGTACGCAAGCGTCTTATCAATATCGGAAGCAGTCTGGCGAAGGGTCCTCGGGAGCAGGCCTCGTACAAAGTGAGCGGGCAGACGGCTTCTCCCTCGCCGTCAGCGCCGGCTTGATGCCCTTCAAGGACGTCACCCTCGACGCTAACGTCGCTTACACGACCGACGACAGCACAGCGGCGTCGGAGTTTTTTGGCCCTTTCCAGTCCACCGGCGCGTCCTTCGGTAGCCTTGCCTCGCAGCAATCGGATTCATTTTCGGCAACGTTGGTTGCTTCTGCGCGGCTTTCGGCCAACTTGAGCCTTTCGGGCTCTTACACCGACACAAGATCAAGTCTGGTGTCACGTTTCGGCATCCCGTTTTTCAATTCGCCGCTTGGTCCCGATCCTGCTCAACTGGAAGAACTTCGGCGAAGCTCATTCCGGTTGCGCGCGGCATATCTCACCCTCCGCTACACGATGTCAGCCGGACGCCCGCGGAGCATGATAGGCAACCGCCAGTTCCCGGTCGGCGGCGTGGGGAACCTTGCCGGATCGGTGTATTTCGATGCCAACGCAAATGGCAAACGCGATCCCGCAGAAGCCGGCGTGTCGGGCATCATCGTCATTCTCGACGGGCGCACAGCCACCCGCACCGATCAAGCAGGCTTCTACGAGTTCCCAGGTGTGGCTGACGGCGAGCACCGCATCACGCTGAACGCCGATAACCTGCCGCTGCCGTGGGTCATCGAGCGCGACGGCACGGATGGGATCGGGCTGCCTTATGCCGCCACGGTTGCGGTCAACGTTCGCGCAACAACGCATCTCGATATCGCCGCGACGAGGCAATGAGCAGCTTGCCCTTGGTCGAGACGTAGAGCGTGTCAGGCGTTGTCAGAGCAAAGGCATCGGCCCGCCTGACAACGCGCCCAACGAAAACCGCCGCGCCCCGCCCTTACTGATACTCGGCGGTTGCCTTGCCGTTGTTCCAATAGAGGGTGATCTCTGAGACGGTGCACAGATTGAAGCCCTCCCAGGTGGCCTGGTCGCCATCCTCCCACACAATGAGAAGATCATACATGCAGGCCTTCTGATTGGGCGCGAAGTTGATCGTCACCCCCTCACCATCACCAAGCGTGTCGCGGCCGAGCACATCTTCTTCCCAGTCATTGCTGGACGAAGGCGCAACATAAACCTCGGCAATCGTGTAGCCCGTGGCATTGATAAGATCGAAATCCTGCTTCCCCGCCGAGACGGTTGTGGCCCCGAAAAGCAGCAATGCGGCCATCGCTGCGGCCTTAATCAAGTTATACATCTTGGCCCCCATTCCCCCCAGTTTCAGGACCAGAGAACGCGGATTTGGACGCTATTGCAAGCGAAATCACCGGGACCCGCTGGCTGTACGCAGCCCGGCCATGCATGGCGCGACGCGGTGCGAGCCTGACAGGGCTGCCCCGCCCTAGTCCTGCTTCAGCGCATTGAAACTGACATCCCAATCGGCCCGGGCATTGGTGATGAAGCCGGTGAAGCGTGCGGGCTTGCGCGCGCCGGTGGACCGCCGTTGCATGATCAAGATCGCCGGATCGCTGTCGTCTGGAGACAATCGCAGCGCCAGCACCAGCGTGTCGCCGATCACGCGCGCCCTGTCGGTGCCGTTCGCGCCGATCCATTCGCACGGTTCGTCCAGAGGATCGGAGCAAATGGCCCGTCTTGCATCCCAGCTGACTGTCGCCGTGGGTTCGCCGCGATCATGGATCACCTGCATCCCGATCAAATCAGCCCCGGCGACAGTGCGAATGCGGGGATCGACACGGGTCAGCGCATAATTCCCCTGCCAATCACCCGGCGGGATAGCGCCGTCACTTTCCTGCGCCAAAGCGTTCGGGGTCAGACCGATTATCGCGGCGACGGCGAGTATTGCCGTGCGGCGCATCTACTGGGCCGCCGGAATGGTGTAGCGCATCTGCACCATGGTATCGGTCGGCGAGTTCTCGATCACAATGATATCGAGCGTCCGGCCGTCAGGGTGCTTCCCGGCAATCTGGGTTTCCATAGTGTCGCGCACCTTTTGTGCAGCACCGACCTGTGGGGCGAACCCGGCCTTGGCCAGCGCCTCGGTATGGAAGGCAATCGCCTCTGCCGCGCTCCCCTGCGCCTGGTACATATCCATGCCGGTGGATCGCAGCGAGTTGCTGCCGCGCATCCCAGTCATGTAACTGCCACCCGGCATCGGCTCGACGAAATCGGGCATGTCATCCGGGAAGGGGCGCCCAGCCGCTTCGCTTTTCAACACGGCGGCCACACCCGTGGCCGCAGCCTGAGCAGCACCGGGGTCGCCGATGTCAGTCGCAGGCTCGCTGCCGCAACCGGCAAGGATCAGAGCGAGTGCTCCGGCAAAACCAATTCGCATCATGCTATTCTGCTCCCAATCATTCTGACGTGCGCGAATGCACGAGGTTGAGCGAGGCCTTGCCCGCATCGTCGACGACGATCATCACCATCAGCGATTTGGACTTGTCCTCGCTTTCACCCAACATCTGGACCATCTGGGCGGACTGCGTTTCCATGCCGATTTTCAGGCCATTGCGGGCCATCGAAGCGCGGTAGAAGGCGATCAGATCAGCGGGTGACTCGGATGTCTCGAAGGTGAACGAGCCGCCCGTTTTGCCGTCTTGGTTGACCGCCATATTGTGGATCGCATTCGCGCCCGAAGGCACTTCGGCGAAGTCGGGCAGATCGGAAACGGAGACGCCAGCCCCGGTCACGCCGCCGATGACCGCCGTGACGGCCGAGGCAGCGACGTCAGCCTCGGCGCTCCCGTTGGTATCATTCTCTGCGCTCTCGCCGCCGCAGGCGGTCAGCACGAGCACGGCACCGGCCAAAGCTGCAAGACGCTGCGTGATATAGAGATTGGTCATTTCTCAAGTCCCTGATGAAATAAATGAAAGCGGCGGGTGCGATGATCAGAAGGGCAGATTACCGCCGATCACATCGCGCACGCCTTGGCGCACCTTGTCGGCAGCAGCGCGCTCGGCCTCGTCTGCGGCTTCCCGTGCAAGCCGATCCGCCACTGTCTCGCTTGTGGACGCCCGCTTCTTGCTCTTCTTGTCACTGGCGGGACCCGTTGCCGCTTGCGTGGGAGTGGCGGCTGGCACCGCGCCGGTCAGAGTCCCATTCCAGCTGGCGAAGTAGGCATCTTCGGGAGCCTCTTCACAGGTGCTGTGGAGGCCGGTGAAGCTCTTGCGGTCGGCCGAAAAGGTCAGGGTGAAACGGCCGAAGATCCGCTGGCTGCCGCGCGCCGGGTCGCATTCACGCTGCACCGCCGTTCGACCTTGCGCTTCGTACCAGTAGCCGGTGAAAACATTGCCGTTGAGGGTGCCCTCAAGCCGCCCTTCCGTGATCGTGCCGCCGCCCGATTGATAGACGCTGTCAAAAAAGGCTTGGTCCTGTGTGACGGTGTAGGTGCCTGTCATCTGCGGGCCGAAGGGGGAGAGGGTGAGTGTAGGCCTCGCTCCGGATTCCACTTGAGTGGCGTAAACGCTGTTCATCTGTGCGGGCGCGGCCGGCGCGCCTGCGGCGGTCGCATTGCCGGTAGGCGAAGCGCCCCGCCCTGCTGCCGCTGCCACCACCGGTGCCCGGCACAGCACCTCGGACAGGTTTCCGCTGGGCGTGACCTGATAGGCCGCTGCCGCGCTGTAGGAACGGGTGCGGCAGAAGCTGGCTGCGGCTGCTTGCTGGCACTGGATCAGGGCGGCCCCTTTGGCGTTGGTGGCGCACGCACGCACGGATTCATTGTTGACCAGCGGCGCACAGAAAAACCCCGACGTCGGCCCGCGTCCGTCAGCACAGGTGGCCATAACCGGCGGGGTTGCCGGAGCAACCGGGCGTTGCTGTGCCTGACCGCTCGCGGGGATCGTCAAGGCACTGATGGCCAGAGCGGCAAACATGGTGTCGGTGTGGATCGGCATCAATTTTTCCTTCCTGACATCAACGCACGGCGCCGTCAGACTGCAAAACGCGGATGGGAGAAGATTGCCGTCAGGCTATCGCGGTCGCGCGGACCGGACATTCGCTTCCCCCCGAAGAAGAGCCCGGTTGTGGGCTTTCCTCCAAGCAGAACAGCAAAGCTCCACCAAAGCGGACACCCGTCGCAAAAAAAGTTGCGTTACAGCCTCATGGCCGCTTACCAAGTTGCCGGGGGAAAGGCGTATTGGCGCCTTTCCGAGTGATTGGGCATATTGCTGATGAACCAGAATTGGCCCAGGCTATCGGCGCTGATCGATGAAGCCATGGAGCTGCCCCTGACCGAGCAGCGCGCGTTTGTTGCGGCGCAAACCGATGGCGACCCGGATTTTCAGGCCGCCGCATTTCATTTCATCGACAGTCTGCATTCCGGCCTCACCGGTTTCATGCGGACGGGAGCGATGGGAGCGGATCAGGCGAACCGCCCCCCGCCCCTGACCGAAGGCGAACGCATCGGTGTCTGGGCGATCAAAGGCCTGATCGGCGAAGGGGGGATGGGTCGGGTCTATGCCGTCGACCGCGTCGAGGGCGGCTTCACGCAGGCCGGGGCGCTCAAACTCAACGATGCCCTGCCCGGCACAGACCTGATGGTGATGACGCAGGAACGTCAGGTCCTTGCCGACCTCGATCACCCCTCGATCGCACGCATTCTGGATGGTGGCACACTGCCCGACGGATCAAGCTGGATGGTCATGGAGCGGATCGACGGTCCGACCATTGATCGCTGGTGCGCTGACCATCAGCTCGGTCTGGCAGACCGGGTGCGGCTGGTGCTCGCTGCCGCTGACGGGCTGGCGCAGGCCCATGCGCGTTTGGTGCTGCACCGCGATCTCAAGCCATCAAACATTCTGGTCGATCCGATGGGACAGCCGCGTCTCATCGATTTCGGCATTGCGCGGCGGATTGGCAGTCATGATGCCGCCCCGCCGGAGCGCTTGTCGCTGGCCTATGCCGCCCCGGAATTGGTTGAAGGCCTGTCGGTCGGACCAGCGACCGACGTTTATGGCTTGGCGCAAGTGTTGCACGAATTGATGACCGGGCAGCCCGCCGCCCGGCGCAGCGGCTTGCCGGCGGGCATCGCGCTGGCAGTGGAGGGCGATACGCCGACAGCGACCAACCGCCCCGTCCTTCTTCCCGACGTTGCGCGCCGCGCGCGACCCGCGCTGTTGAACGATGTTGGCGCGGTGCTAGCCCGTGCGCTGAGCAGCGATCCGGCGGCGCGCTATCCCACCATGGACGCCTTTGCAGGTGACCTGCGCCGGGCGCTGGCCGGCCGCGCAGTCGAAGCGAGGCGGCATGAACCGGGCTACCGCTTTCGCCGCTGGCTTGCGCGTTTCAAATGGCCGGTGGCGGGCGTGGCTGCGATTGCGCTCAGCCTGGCAGGCGGGCTCGGCGCTGCGCTCTGGCAGGCGCGCGAGGCGAGAGCCGCCCGCGATGCTGCGGTGGTCGAGGCTGACCGGACCGAAGCGGTGCGCCAGTCGCTGTTTCTGGTCTTGGGCGAATCGACTGAGGCTGCGGGGCCTGATGGATCGCGCAAGGACGTGCTCGACCGCGCATCCGAACGCCTGACGCGCGAATTTGCCCGTGATCCGGCGCATTATGCACCGGTTCTGAAGGCACTTGGCGAGCTGTATTTTCATTCGAATGACTATCCGGGTGCCATCGGCCTGCTGAAGCCGGTCGCTTCCCTGCCGCTTGGCAGCCCGGCCGCACAGTCCGGCAAGGTGCCACCGGAGGTGATCGCCGAGGCCAAAGTAGACCTTGCGCAGATCTATCTGCGCACTGGCGAGCCCGAACAGGCTCGCACGATGCTCGCCGCCGCGCAGGCCTTTTGGGCCAGCGATCCGACCCGCTGGCAAAGCGACATGATCGAGAGCCGCTTGGCCGAGGCGCAGATCGTGCGCGACCTCGACAAGGACCCGCCCCGCGCCGCCGCGATCCTGCGCCGCGCGCTCGCGGACCGTATCGCCATGTCAGGCCCGGCGAACCGCGATGTCGCGATCTTCCAGAACAATCTCGGCAATGTCCTGTCGACGATGGGACAGCATAACGAAGCCGCCGCATCCTTCCGGCAGGCCAAGGCTACCTGGGCCGCCATCGGCGCGGGCGAAACGCCCGATGCAATGAACACGCTCAACAATCTGGCAGCGAGCGAGGTTCTGGCAGGGCGCCCGAAGGCAGCGGTGCCGCAATTTGCGGAAGCCGTGCGGCTCCGGCGTGAGCTGTTCGGCCCCTCGGCCGCGTTGGCAGCGCTGATCAACAATCACGCCAAGGCATTGCTGCTGACAGGGGATGCCGCGCAGGCCTTGCCGCTTGCGCGCGAGGCTACGGCGATGGCGCGCGAATTTGCTGGCGAGGGGTCGATGCTCCATGCGGCATCGGCGGCAGGGCTAAGTGAAGCTTTGCTGGGAACCGGGCAGCGGGCCGACGCCCTGGTCACTGCGCGGTCAGGGCATCTTGCCGCGCTGCAAACCTCAGGGGCGGGCTCGCCGCCCGAAATCGTGGCGCAGATCGCGCTCGCCCGCGCGAATGCCGCCAACGGCGACAAGGGTGCCGCGCGCGGTCAGTTGGCGGGCGCAGAAAAGGGCGTTGCGGCGATGGGGCCGGCAGGGGCGCGGCTCAGCGAGGCTATCGGCGATATTCGCAAGCGCTACGGCCTTTGAAACCGGGTTGCGGTCGGGCCCCTAATCGGATCCCGGCAGTTCGCCATCCTCCAGCAAAGTGCGCAGCAATACGCGGGCTTTGACCCAGTCGCGTCGCACAGTGCGATCCGTCATGCCGAGCAAGCGACCTGTTTCCTGATCATCGTAACCCCCAAAGAACCGACATTCGACCACCGCCGCCAGTCGTGGATCCAGGCTCTCCAACTTGCCCAAGGCATCGTCGAGCGCGATCAATTCGGCATCGCTCTGCCAGAACACCGGCACATCATCGTCAAGCGGCAGCACCACCGCCCCGCCGCCACGCCGCTGGGCGACGCGGCCCCGCGCATGATTGACCAGCACCTGCCGCATCGCGCGCGCTGCCGTGCGCAGGAAATGCTGTTCGTCGGCAAATCGCGGCGAGCGGCGAAGTTTCAGGAAGACTTCGGAAATGAGTGCCGTCGACCGAAGCGTTTCGGGGCTGCCGAACCGCGATGACAGCGCGCCTGCGATCATACGCAGCTGCGGATAGAGCGCCTCGACGAGAACGCGGACATCGTCGCCGGTGTCGTCGCCGTCAGCCATCCCCACGCCTTCCTTGCATTTTCTGGACCGATCCGAACGCCATACGCCCGGCTCTCGCTATGGCCGGGCGCGGACATAATCAAATGCAAAGTCCGCCGATTCCTCAAGCCCGCCATGTCCGCTTTCGCGGTCGGACCGTGTTTTGCCTGCGGGAGACCGCAATTTTGCAGTGCGGCTCCGAGCTCTATCGTCACCGGGAGGAATGATCATGACCATCAGCAGGCGCAAACTTATCGCCGGTACCGCGTTTTTGGCCGCCGGCCTTGCGACCAGCAGCATCAGCTTTGCCGCCCAAGCCGGTTCGATCTTGATCGAGATCGACAATCCCGAGGCGCTCAAGGGCCTGACAGGGCGCAAGCTGCGCAGCGCGATCATGCGCGGAATGCGGTTCAGGTCGGAACTGGGAATGACTGTCGAAGCGCAGTTCCTCGCCGCCCGGATCGATGATGGCACAGTGACCGATCTGTTCGCTTCGCGCGGGTTCAAGCTGGAAGCGGGCGATGTCGCCTTTCCGGGCGACATGTTTTTCCCGGGCGACATGTTCTTCCCCGGCAACATGTTCTTCCCCGGAGACATGTTCTTCCCCGGCAACATGTTCAAACCCCGTGTCAAAGTGCCCGCCAGCCAACGCGACAGCGCCACGCGCGCGCTGATGATGGACATCGCCAAATCCACGCTGGGTGAAGGCGGGGCGCCCAACGGCCTCGTGTTCTTCGTGTTGGCCGCAGATGCTGGCACGACCAGCGCAGGGCTCGGCGTGCCCACGCGCCCAGTGGGCTAATCATGCCACAGGGTCGCAGCACGGCACTGGTCGCAGGAGATGGCCCGGCCGGATTGATCGCTTCGTTGGTGCTCGCCAGGGGGGGCGTGCCGGTGACCTTGCTGACGGGCGGAGCCTCGCCTCAGCACAATCATGTGCATACCATCACCGCAGACACTTTGCGTGCCATTGGCCTGCTGGTCGGCACGCCGTTGGCAGGCTTTGCCGATCAACCGGCGTGGCAGGTTGTCGGCCGTAAGTTGGTGCGCGCAGTGGATCGCCCGGTGCTGGATGCGCAGCGATTGACGGCGCAATTGCGCGCATTGCTGGAGCATACCGGCCTCACGCCGATTACTGTAGTCGCGTGTGGCTCCGCCGAAGCGCTGACCGGAACGGCGCTAGACTGGCTGGCCGATGCAGAGCGGACCGGCGCCGATGTGTGCATTGATGCGACCGGCGGCAGCCGTCTGCTCCTGAAGGCGCGCGAACCCCGGCTCGATCTGTTCGAAACAGGCGGTCACAGCGTCTATAGCAGCTGGCGAGGGACAGCCGCCGTCGCGCATCCGCAGGTGACGCTTTGCGAGACGCTGGCGAGCGGTCGCACGGCCCTCATGGTGATTGACAGACATGAGGTGACGATGACCTGGCAATCAGAGCGCCCAATGACCGAGGGGGAACGGGATCGCTGGCTCAGCACCGTAGCCGCCATAGCGCCAGCGGGGCTCAAGGCGACGGTGCAGTCGGCGACATTCGGCAGCCACCGCCTCGCTCATCGCGCGCCCGTCGCTCGCCGCGCGGCGATCGAACAATTGTCCGATCACACCGGCGCGGTTCTGCTCCCGATTGGCGATGCCCTGTTGCAAACGGCCCCGCAAATGGGAAAGGGCTTTGCACAGCTCGTCGGGCAATGCGCGCAATTGCGCGCGCATTGCCACGCTCCGCGGCCGGATTGGGCTCGCTTGGTCCAAGCCCTCGCCGAAGGGGCCGACGCAGCTTTCCTGAGTGCGGCGCTGGTCGGCGCGGCGATCGACGCACGCGTGTCCCGGGAACAGAATGCCGCACCTTCGCGAGAAACCCAAGGGAAAGAGCGGACGCTGATGCAAAGTCTTGCTATGAGATTGGCAATGGCCCGACGCTAGGTGCAGCGCGCAGGCTGCCGATCGTTTAAACGGTGGGCGGCAGGGCTGTCTGCGAAAATACAGCAGGTTGATTGCCCGGTTCAGACGCAGGTCCACATTGACGAGGTAGCAAACCGCTCACCTCAGCGTTTCACGCCCATGGCCATCGCTTGCCGATCATCGTTGCGTATTCAACAGTCGCAGAAAACCCGATGGATCATGTCAAAGGCAGGGCATTGACTATCTAGCGCCGCGGCGCCTGGGCTGGCACACGACGTGTTCGGCAATCGGCACACATGCGGCGCAGGGGAAATTACACGATGAGACTATTCGGGGCATTGATCGCGGGCGTGTGCGCTTTGGCTGTGGTGCCTGCCGCAGCCGAAGAAGGCTTCTACCAATACCCGGCCGCACGCGGTGACGTGCTGGTCTTCGCCAGCGAGGGCGACCTGTGGCGCACCGGACGCGACGGCGGAACGGCTGTGCGCCTGACCAACCACCCCGCAGAAGAGAGCGAAGCACAGATCTCGCCCGATGGCACGATGGTCGCCTTCAGCGCGAGCTATGACAGCGAACGCGATGTCTATGTCATGCCTGTCGCTGGCGGCACGCCGCGGCGCCTGACATTCGAAGGTGGCTTCGTGCAGACCGTCGGCTGGACGCCCGATGGCCGCGTGATCTTTGCCTCTCGTCTTTCGGGCGGTGGTCAGGGCGAAATCCTCTACACCGTGTCTCCGCAGGGCGGGGAGGCGACCCCGATTCCGCTTTGGCGCGCCACCGGTGCGACCTTCGGCAGAGACGGGCGCACGCTGTTTTTCTCCCGCCGCGGCCTCTATGCCCGCGCCCGCGACAACGCCGTGCTCTATCGCGGCGGCGGGATGGAGCAATTGTGGCGCTGGACGATGAATTCGGACGCCGAAGCCGAGCGCCTGCTTGCCGATTTCGGCGCGCCGATCCGACAACCGATGGCATCGGGCGGGCGCATCTGGTTTCTGTCCGACAAAAGCGGCAAGGACGCCTTGTGGTCAGCTGCTGAGGACGGCAGCGACGTCCGGCAAGTCTCGCCCGACCTGCCCTTCCCCGTCCTCCAGGCCAGCATCGACGGCAGCGAAGCCTTCCTCCAGAACGGTGCTGATCTGCATGTTGTGTCGCTGGCGACCGGCGCGGTCCGCAAGCTTTCCATCGACCTCGTCACAGACCGCGAGCAGACTCGCGCCCGCGCGCTGAGCGAACCGCTCAAGCAGCTTGAGGCGGCGCGCATCTCGCCCTCGGGTGAGACAGTCGCTGTCACCGCGCGCGGACGGGTCGCACTCGCTGCGCCCAAACAGCTGCGCCGGGTCGAATTCGCTGTACCGATGGAAGCGCGCGCCCGGCAAGCGGTGCTGGGACCGAAAGACGGCAAGGCCTTCATGATCCTCGACCAGGGGGATCGGGGCGATATCTTCGCGATGGCAGCCGACGGGACAGGCGCGCCGGTTCCGGTCACGAAAGGGTATGACGCGCATATCTGGTCCTTCGCCGTCGCGCCCGACGGAAAAACGCTGGTTGTCTGGGACAAGTTGGCGCGGCTTCAGAAGGTCGATGTCGTGACCGGACGCGTCACCCTGCTGGCAAAGAACACCACCGGCGACGATGCTCCGTTCCGCGACCTCGCCTTCTCGCCTGACGGCAAGATGGTGGCCTATGCGGAGACATCCTCCGCCAACGGCGGCAACACCTCGGACCTGTATGTCCAGAACCTCACAACCGGCGAGCGGATCAAGGCGACCTCAGGCAAGTACAACGATTACGCCCCTGCCTTCGCGCATGACGGGGCGTGGCTCTATTTCCTGTCGGACCGCAACTTCGATCCCACCCCCGGCAGCCCGTGGGGCGACCGCAACATGGGCGTCGCCTTCCCCAACCGGGGCGAGATCTATGCGCTCCAGCTCGACCCCAGAGCGAAGTTCCGCTTCCGTGAGGACAACGAGCTCACAATGAGCGACGAGGACCGCGTAAAGCGCGAAGCCGAAACTGACGAGGCGGCGGCCGACAAGAAGAAGGACGAGAAGGCAAAAGCAGCCGAAAAGCCCGTCGCCATGGTTCTCGCCGGACTTGCCGAGCGGCTTTACAAGGTTCCTGCCAAGCCCGGTGTCGGCGGGCAACTCTTCGCCAACGAGAAGTTCCTCTACACCCGCCGCGACGAGGACGTTGTCGCGATTGCCATCGACAAGAGCGATGCGAAGGAGGAAGTCTTCGCCAAGGGCGCGCTCGACTTCGCGCTCGCCGCTGACGGCAAGACAGCCATGGTGGCCTCCGGTTCTCCGGCCAAGCCGACGCTGGCACTGGTTCCTGCCGAGGCCAAGATGCCCGAAAAGCTCGCGCCGCACCTGCTAAGGCTCGACGACTGGCGGCTGATCGTCAATCCCAAGGCTGAATGGCGGCAGATGTTCGTCGATGCCTGGCGGATGCACCGCGACTTCGCCTACGATCCGGCGCTGCGCGGGGTTGACTGGAACGCGGTGCGGGCCGTCCATGAACCGATGCTCGATCGGATCGGCCATCGCGCAGAACTCAACACCATTCTCGGGCTGATGGCCGCGCAGCTCGGCATCCTCCACAGCCAGGTGCGCGCCGGAGACCTGCCAGGCGACAGCGAAAACCCCGAGATGGCGTTCCTCGGCGCAAGCTACACCCCGGTTGCACAGGGTCTCCGCATCGACCGGATCCTGCGCTCCGAGGACGATCTGGTGTCACTTCGACCGACATTGCGCCGTCCGGGCGTCGATGTGCGCGAAGGTGACGTGATCCGCTTGGTCGACGGCCGCCCGGTCGCTTCGGTCGCCGACCTGCAGCTCGCCCTATCGGGCAAGGCAGGGCAGCAGGTGCGGCTCGACCTTTCCCGCGGCACGCGCACATTCAGCACCATCGTCGAACCGATGACGCTGCAGGGCCTCCAGACCGCCAGCTATCTTGATCATGTCGAGGCCAAGCGCGCTGCCACAGCACAGCTATCCGAAGGACAGATCGGTTATGTCAGCCTGCGCGCGATGGGTTCGGACGATGTCGCCACCTTTGCGCGCGACTGGTTTCCGCAGCTCGGCAAGCAGGGGCTGATCATCGACGTGCGGAACAACAACGGCGGAAACATCGACAGCATCGTGGTGGACATGCTGATGCGCCGTGCCTGGGCATTCTGGGCGCGGCCCGACGGCCCCGGGATCCCCACCACCAACATGCAGAACGCCTATCGCGGCCATGTCGCCGTGCTGATCGACGAGCGCACCTATTCGGATGGCGAGACCTTTGCGGGTGCGGTCAAGTCGCTGGGGCTCGCCCCGCTGATCGGGCAACGCACGGCAGGCGCGGGCATCTGGCTGTCGGATCGCAACCGCCTTGCCGATAATGGCGGGGTGCGGATCGCCGAGAACGCCCAATACAGTCTCGATGGGCGCTGGATCATTGAAGGCTACGGCATCGCACCGGATTACGAGATCGACAATCCGCCAGCTGCGAGCTTCAAGGGGGAAGATGCGCAATTGAACGCCGCCGTGGCGCTTCTGAAGGATAAGATCGCGCGTGAACCGGTGCCAGCGCTGGTGCCGCGGCCCTTGCCGCGGCTCGGCACACCGGGAGCCGACGTTGTCCCGCTTCCGCAGAGGTGACCATTCGCAACCGGCTCAACGCGACCAGCGACACGTGACACAGCGCGGTCAAAACCGCGTAAGTCAATAGGGAAGGGATCAGCCCGAGATAGAACGCAAGAGTATTGGGGTTGGCAGCATCGATCGGCGTTTCGAGCGATCAACCCCCGTTCTCATGCCCGCAATTGGCGCTGATACCCGGCCCCGTCGCGCAGCAATCCGGCAACCGCATTGGCCGCCACTGGCCGCGAGAAGAGGTAGCCTTGAATGTTCTGGCACCCCTCGCGTTCAAGCACTTCGAACTGCGCGATATCCTCCACGCCTTCCGCCAGCGTCTCCATTCCCAGCGCGTTCGCCAGCGTGGTGATCGCACGGATCATTGCATGGCCGTTGCTGCTGGTGCCGAGGTCCTCGACAAAGCTCTTGTCGATCTTGACCTTGTCGAACGGGAAAGAGCGCAGATAGCTGAGCGAGGAATAGCCCGTCCCGAAATCGTCGAGCGCAATCTTGACGCCGAGATTGCGCAGAGAATGCAGCGTCGCCAGCGTCGCATCGACATCGGCGATGAAGATGCTTTCGGTGATCTCAAGCTCAAGCCGTTGCGGCGCCAGCCCGCTGGCTGACAGGGCCGAAAGCACGGTGCTGGCAATGCTGGTTGCTGCGAATTGCTTGGGCGAGACATTGACCGCCACCGAGACGTCACCGGGCCAGCCGCTCGCCTGACGGCAAGCCTCGCGCAGCACCCATTCACCGATCGGAATGATCAGACCGGTTTCTTCGGCCAGCGGGATAAACTCGGCCGGGTTGACGCGCCCGCGCGTGGGATGGTTCCAGCGGATCAGCGCCTCGAACCCGGTCAGGCGGCGTTCGGCGAGGCTGTAGAGCGGCTGGAAATTGAGCTCGAACCCGCCCTCCTTGATCGCGGCGCGCAGGTCGAGCTCCAACTGGCGTCGCTGCCTTGCGGCCTCGTCCAGGGCGGGCTCGAAGAAGTGATAGGTAGACTTGCCCTCGTGCTTGGCGCGGTAAAGCGCGAGGTCGGCATTCTTCATCAGCGTGTTGCCGTCCTCGCCATCGCCGGGTGCCATTGCGATCCCGATGCTGGCCCCGCACGAGACTTGCTGATCGTTGATCGACACCGGCCGGTCAAAACAGCGCTGCAAGGCATCGGCAATATTGCCGAGGCTCGCCTTGTCGTCGATCCCGTCGATCAGGATCGCGAATTCATCACCGCCGAGCCGCGCAAGCAAAGCATCAGGCAGTTCTTCCCGAAGGTGATCGGCGACGATCCGCAGCAGGGCATCGCCCGCCGGGTGGCCAAGGGTATCGTTGACCATCTTGAAGTCATCCAGGTCGACATAGGCGACCATGACCTGCTCCCCCACCCGGCGGCGCGACAGGGTGTTGGCGAGCTGTTCGGTGAACAGCTTGCGGTTGGGCAGACCCGTCAAACCGTCATGCAGGCCGACATGGATGATCTGGCGCTCCCGCTCCTCGATCGCGGCGACCATCTGGTTGAAGCTGCCTGCCAGCCGCCCGATTTCGTCATCGGTGTCGACTGTGAGGCTGACTTCGCGGCCTTCGCCGATCAAGCGCGTCGCCTCATCAAGCTGCTTCAGCGGCTCGGTCACGCCGCGGGCGACCTTCCAGCTCAGGCCCAGCACCAGCACGATCCCGCCACTCGCCAGAATGATCAGCCACGATTTGAGACTGGCATAGGCCGCCAGAGATTCCGCGAGCGAGTGGCGCAGCACCAGACGTGGGGCGATGCCATCTTGCAGCACGGCGAGATCGGACACGTGATAAAGGAAGCGGCTCTTTTCTTCGCGCTCGAACACCCGATCAGCGCTGGCGTCGCGCAGCCAAGCGGGCTGGCGCGCGGCATCGACGACCGACGCTTCGAGCGAAATCGGCGCCAGTTCGACCAGCCGGTCAAGCTCGTCGCGGTCGAGCGGCTGAGCAATAACCAGCCAGCCGATCAGATCGGGCGCTTCGACCGGCGCGGCGGCGGCGAGCGCGAAGCCCTGTTCTGACCGGATGATCCCGCGCTTGCCGCCCTTGTCGAGCTGCGTCCACATTGTCTCGGGCAGCGGCACGCCGGTCGCATCGGCGGCGAGCACTTCGCCTTCGAGTGTCAGCACGAACGCCATGTCGCTGCGCACCCGGCCTTCGAGACTGGTCAGCGCGCTGGCGATAGTCGGTGCATCGCCGGTTGCCACCGCCTCGCGGAAGCCAAAATCATGCGCGAGAACATCGGCCTGATCGCCCATTTGGCGGGCGCGGGCGGCAAGGATCTCGTCGAACACCCTGGCATTGGCGGCAAGGTCGCGCGCTGCGCTCGCCTCGCCGAAGCGCGCAAGGGCGCCCGCCGCCAGCGAGACGACCAACCCCAGAACCAGCGCAAACAGCCCAGCATAAAGGAGAGCGATCCGCGTGCTCAGCGCGCCGAACCGCAAGGCCTTCAGCCGCGCGAGCATGTCCTGTGCCCGGCTCATCGCACGGCCACCTTGAGTTTGTGGCTCTGCCCGCCGCCAGTAATGGTGATCGCCGACTTGCTCTCCCCCGCAGGCGCGCGCAGTTGCGGATGCCAAACGGTCAGCTTCGCTGCACCGCTCGCCATGCCGGACAGCGTGACGTAGCCGTTGTGATCGGTCTTCGCCGCGAACGGCGTGTCGGTCACACGAATATAGCCGCGCATCTGATCATGGATGTTGCAGCCCAGCTTGACGCTGCCGGTGATCGGGAAGCTCTGCGTGCGGGTCTGGTCGCGGCCGTAAAGTTCAATCTCGAAGCGAGCAGGCTTGGAGAAGCTGTAGATCGAATGGCGGACCGTATCGAGATTGGGGAACGCCACTGTGCTTCCTTTGGCGACGATCAGGGTGCCGGGGGTGAATTGCTGGTTCTTCTGCGCCATGCCCATTTTCCACGCGAAGCGAATCGGACCGGCAGCACCCTTGGCGCTGTGCAATTCGACCACGGCATCGCGGACCGGCAGGCCTGCCTCGTCGACCACCTGCACGCGCAGGTTGGCAGGGGTGGCAGCCTGAACCAGCGCCGCGCCGCCAACCACTCCGGCGGCGGAGACAAGGCTTGCAGCAAAGGCAATAAGGGCGAAGCGGGGAGGGACAGGAGAACGCATATCAGGCGGCTCCATTAAGGGCACACCTCTTAAGAAAGCCTCGCCGTTTGGTTTAGGCGGCGTTTACCAACTGTCGCTAACTGGTCGGGGCATGACTTCGATCCCCTTTAGCCTGATGGCGCTCGCCCAAGCAGCGGCGGTGCCCGCCGCCCCGCTGCCCGCAGAACCGCCGCAAATCGCCTATGCCCCCGTGCTCGATGCCGAGATTGAGCCTGCACCAACCCGGCGTGCACTGCCACCGGTGCACACCGCTACGGGCTTTGACGAGGACAATGGTCAGCCGGGAAAGGCGCGCCTTTTCAAGGGCGGTAAGTTGTTGCTGACAAACGGAGTTTCTACCGTCGAAGGCTCGTCGGGCGGCGGAATTGCGCGCTGGGCGACGATTGCCGGACGGCAGATGCCGGGTGGGATTGGACTCACAGCCCATGCCACGGCGGTCGAATTGCCGGACTATGGCTGGCGCTCCTATGGCGTCGCTGTGGGCATTGGCGACCGGCTGGAGCTGAGCGTTTCGCGCGCCGATTTCGACACCCGTGATGTCGGCGCGGCGCTGGGAATCGGACAAGGTTACACCTTCAATATGGACACCTTCGGCGCGAAACTGCGGCTCGCAGGCGATGTCGTCTATGGCGATCCGTGGTTGCCGCAGGTCGCGGTTGGGATCGAACACAAGCGCAGCCGTGATGGCGCGCTGGTCCGCGCGCTCGGCGCTGCGGATGACGAGAGCACGGATATCACCCTGAGCGCGACCAAGCTGGTGCTGGCGCGGAGCCTGCTGGTCAATGCGACGCTGCGCTACAGCGAAGCGAATGAGCTTGGCTTGCTCGGTTTCGGGACGACCGCGGGCGCGGGCTACGCGCTACAGTTCGAAGGTTCGCTCGGCTACCAGCTGTCCCGCCGCGCGGTGGTGGGGGCGGAATATCGCTCAAAGCCCGACAATCTCGGTTTGGGGGATGATGACTGGATGGACCTCTTCGCCGCCTACGCCCTGACCGATCACCTGACCCTGACGGCAGCCTATGTCGATCTCGGTTCAATCGCCACCATCTCCGATCAGCGCGGCGGGTTCCTGTCCGCGCAGGTCGCATTCTGATTCTGCTTCGGGAGTCCTCACGATGCTGCTGACCGCCACCGCTTCTGCCGTCCTGATGCTGCTGCAACAGGCCCCCGCCGAGGGGACCGATTGGGACGCCGAATTCGGGGTCGAAGTGAAGGAACGCGATCCTGTCACCGGCGAGATCCCCGTCGAACCCTATGAGCAGTCCAACGCCAATGCCGGGGCGACGCCCTATGACAGCGGCGCATTGGCGCGCGATTTCGGTGGGCGGGAGGGTATTGCCCGAATCGCTGCACGCACGGTCGATCTCAGCGAGGCCGATCCGCGCATCGCCGCGATCTTCGCCGCGCATGACACGGTCCGGCTGAAGCGCACCTTGGGCGAGCAGTTCTGTTACCTGCTCGGCGCGGGCTGCGATTATTCAGGTCGCGACATGCGCACCGCTCACGCCGAGATGGGCGTTACGAAGGCGGACATGAACGCGCTGGTCGAAAACCTGCAATCTGCCATGCGCGAAGCAGGCGTGCCGTTTGCAGCGCAGAATCGCCTGCTGGCAAAGCTCGCGCCGATGTCAGGTCAAGTGGTCGAGCGATAGCGCCGCCCTTGGCAATGTGGGGTCGCCCCCCAGTTCGGATTTCAAAGATCTGACTTTGAAGAGGCGCCATGCCGCTTTCGGAATCGAACTCAGATCCCACTGGTCACTGCGCCTGAACGGTGCGGCGCATGGCGGCTTTTCCTCATCGTCCAGCTCAGCGGTCGCCAATGTTACACGATGACATGGCCCGTTCCCTGCGCTAATGGCGCGCTCGCCATGACCAGTCTTCGTGCCTTGATCCGCAGAAATGCCCGGCTGACGCTGGTGCTGCTGCTGCTTGCTTTGGGAGTCAAGGCACTGGTGCCGGCAGGGTTTATGGTCACGCCTGCGGGCGAGCGGTTTCTGACAGTGACGATCTGTTCGGACGCCACCGGCGTGCCCAAGCAAATGCAGATTGCCATCCCCGACAAGCCCGGCGCTGGCGGCGATCATGCCGAGGCCGCCGACAAGGGCCAGCCCTGCGCATTCACGGGGCTTGGCCATGCGATGCTGAGCGGCGCCGATCCGACCCTCTTGGCAGCTGCCCTCGCTTTCATTCTGCTGATCGGGCTGGCACCGCTGCCGGCCTTGCCCACCCGCGAGATCCTGTTTCTGCGGCCGCCGCTGCGCGGACCGCCGACTCCGTCCGTCTGATCGCTGCGGTTCGCATTCCGGCCTGACCGGCTGACTGGCGAACCGCGATGGCTCATCGGTCCGGCGTGTCCGGATTGCTGGCGCTGTGCCCCAACCGGGCCATGCGCCGACGGAAGTTCAGGATAACATCATGCAATTCACTACCGTTAAGCGCGCTCTGCTGGGCGCGACCATGCTTGCCGCCAGCACAGGCGCCTTCCACGCACCCTTGCAGGCCCAAGGCATCGGCCAGCGGCAGGACGAGATCATTGTCACCGCCAGCCTCCAAGGCACCGCCACTGCCCCCACCCCCGAAGCCGCCCGGCAGGAGCTGGAGCGCGTCCCCGGCGCTACGGGCCTTGTCGAGGATGAGGGCTTTGCCGACATTTTCGCGCAATCGATCGGCGATGTGCTGGAACTCACCCCCGGCGTCTTTGCCGACACCAGTGCCCAGCGCGAAAGCCGCATTTCGGTGCGGGGATCGGGCCTCAATTCCAGCTTCGAGCGGCGCGGGCTCACGGTGCTGCGCGACGGGGTGCCGATCAGCCGCGCCTCGGGCGCGACCGAGTTCCAGGAGGTCGACCCGCTGACCGTGCGCTATCTTGAGGTGTTCAAGGGCGCCAACGGCCTGCGCTATGGCGCGGCGTCGCTGGGGGGCGCAGTCAACATCGTCAGCCCCACTGGCCGCACCGCCCGCGCGCCGATTGCTCTGCGCGCCGAGGGCGGCAGTTTCTCCACCTTCCGCGGCAATGCTTCGCTGTCTGGCAAGAGCGGCGATGTCGATTACTGGGGCGGGATCACCGGCCTCACCAGTGACGGCTATCGCGAACACAGCGAGGTGCGCAGCCTCTATGGCCACGGCAACCTCGGCTGGCGGGTGTCGGACACTATCGAGACGCGGTTCTATGTCACCGCGCTATCGGACAATTTCGAGCTGGCGGGCTCACTTCGGCTGGCTGATGCACTCGCCAATCCGCGCGCGGCGGGACGTCCGGTGCGGGCCGGGCCAGTGGTGCTCGATCCCGGTCCGGTCGCGGATGACTGGGACCGCAATCTCGATGTCTACCGCGTCTCCAACCTGACCGTCATCGACCTTGGCGGCACCGATCTGGAGCTGGGTGCCTGGTATTCGCGGCGCAATCTCGATCATGCGATCACCCGCTTTGCCGGAATCATCGTACAGGGCGAGGATGAAGTCGGCGCATCGGCGCGGGTGTCTGGCTCACTGCCCTTCCTCGCCGATCAGAGCCGCTGGCAGCTGGGCGCGATCTATGCATCGGCGAGCAACGACGCCAAGACCTTTGCCAACAACGCGGGTGAGCGCGGGGCACTGCGCACCCGCTCGGATCAGGATGCGGACACGCTGACGGTCTATGGTCAGGCCGATTTGGGCCTTACCGACACAGTCACACTGATCACCGGTGGGCAATATGCCCGCGCCACCCGCGATGTGACCGCGATCCTCAACGCGGTGACGGGCCGGGGCGAGTATGACCAGTTCAACCCGCGTGTCGGCCTACTGGTGGATGCGGCCGAGGACATCCAGTTCTTTGGCAATATCAGCCGCAGCTTTGAAGCCCCCAGCCTTGCCGACCTCACCAGTGGCGGAGCCTTCCCCTTCGCGCCGCTCGAACCGCAGCGAGCGACCGTGTTCGAGATGGGCACGCGCGGGCAGGCGGGGATCGTCTCGTGGGATATCGCGCTGTACCGGGCGGAGCTCGAGAACGAGTTCCTCGACCTTGCCGTGCCGGGTGCACGGGGCCTGGTCACGGTGACGAGCAATGCCGACCGGACGGTCCATCAGGGTCTCGAATTCGGGCTCGACCTGCGTCCCTTCAAGGCGGCGTTGGAGGCCAAGGGCCAGGCCCTGCGGCTGAGCGCGGCCTATACCTTCAACGATTTCACCTTCGATGATGACGCGGTCTATGGCGACAATCAGCTCGCCGGTGTCCCGCGCCATGTGCTGATTGCCGAGGCCCGCTTCGATCAACTGGATCGCTACTACCTCTCGACGACCCTGCGATGGATCCCCGACGGCCCGTGGGCGGACTACGCCAATACCGAGCGCGCGCCGGGCTACGCCACCGTCCAGCTTACCGCCGGGGTCACGCTGACCGATGGCATCGAACTGTTCGGATCGGTCGAGAACCTGTTCGACAAGGTGTTCATCTCCAACGTCACCACCAACGCCAACCAGCGCCTCACCAACGAGGCGACCTACACCCCCGGACAAGGGCGCGCCGTGTTCGGCGGCCTGCGGGCGAAGTTCTGAGGAGGCGGGTGATGAGCGCAAAGAACAAGACCGCACGCTGGTCATACTCCAAGCACCAGTGGCTGGGGCTGATCGGCGGGATCAGTCTGCTGGTGTGGGGCCTCTCCGGCCTCACCCATATCGCGATGGTGCTGTTCGGCCCGCAGCAGGCGCAATTCATGCCGCCTGCTGCGTCGGTCTCACTGGAAGGGGCGCGGCCGATTGCCGCAACCCTCGCCGAACAGGGCATCGGCCAAGCGGTGGCGGTGAAAACCGTCCCCGCCCCCGGCGGCGGGGTGCTGTGGCAGGTGACCCCGGCGGCGGACGGCGAGCGGCGCTACTTCCGCCCCGCCGACGGCAGCGAGGTGGCGAACGGCGACCGGGCACAGGCCGAATTTCTCGCCCGCCACTATCTCGCCACAGACCGGCCCATCACCTCGGCCAAGCTGCAAACGGAGTTCGATGCGGACTACCCCTGGGTCAATCGCCTGCTGCCGGTGTGGAAGCTGGAATTTGCAGGCGACGACGGCCTCACCGCCTATGTCCATACCGAAACCTCCAGCCTTGCAGGCGTCAACAACACCACCAAAACCCGCCTGCAAAGCGTGTTCCGGGCGCTGCACACCTGGGAATGGGTGCCGCCGGGGATGGACTGGCTGCGGGTGGTGGTGATCGCGCTGATGGTCGGGAGCCTGCTGGCGCTCGGCCTCACCGGGATCGCGATGCTGGTGACGGTGCGGCGCAAGAAGCGGCTGCCGGGCGCGCGCGGCTGGCACCGGATCGCGGGCTATGTGCTGGCGCTGCCGCTGATCATGTTTGCGGCTTCGGGAATCTATCATCTGATCCAGTCTGCCATGGTTCCGCCGCAGAGTAATCTCGCGATGGGCAGACCGGTGAATGTCGCGAGCGGCCAATGGCCGATCGAGGCAGACTGGGCGCTGATCGCCAAGGACCGCGATATTGCCTCAGTTGCGCTGGTTGAAGGGGCTGAGGTCCAGCCGCTCTATCGCATCGGCCTTGCCCCGAAAGGCCCGATGGGCGGCGGCGAGCATGACCACGGCCCTGCCAAGGCAGGGGCGGCGGATCATGGCATGGCAGGGCACGACCACGCCGCGATGATGGCGGCGCAAGCCAAGGCCCCCACCACCGACGCGGAAATCCGCGAGGCGCGCTTTGCCGGTATCAAACCCGATGGCCCGGCGATCTACCTCGACGCAGCCACCGGCAATGTCGTGACGTCAGGCGACAGGGACCTCGCCCGCGCCATCGCCCGCCGCTTCACCGGCGCGCCCGACAGCGCGGTGACGGGGGTGGAATTGGTGACCCGCTTCAGCCACGAATACGACTTCCGCAACAAGCGCCTGCCGGTCTGGCGGGTCGATTACGGCGCGCCGGTCAAGGCCAGCCTGTTTGTCGACACTGGTGCAGGCGTGCTGGTCGACCGGGTGGCCGACGGCGAGAAGCCCGAACGCCTCGTGTTCAGCTTCATCCACAAGTGGAACTTCCTGTTCCCGGTCGGACGGCTGGCGCAGAATGTGGTGGTCGGCCTGTTTGCCATCGCTCTGATCGGCTTCATGGCGGTGCTGGGGCTGCGGATGGATCTGGTCCGCCGCCTTCGCGCCCGCCGTGATGGTCAGAGGCGGGAAGAACCATCAGGCAGTGCATTCACCCACGACTGAGACGCCCCACCCGGTCTGCCGCCATTCGCAACGGTCTTGTGCGAATGGCGGCATTGGGGCCGGTTTGAGAATTTCCGCTTTCAGCGGCCAGACCGCTCAAGCCGACAAGCCGCTTCCAGGATCATCCCGGACTGCCACCCATACCCGCAAGTGGCGGGAAAATTGCCGACCCGCGTGACATGGCGACGCTAGAACCTATGTGGGCCCGGGTCAGACACAACGCGATGTTCAAGCGCAATAGGGGCTGAGCGCGCACCGCTCAGCACCCGGAGAGAGGCCGCCCAGAGCTTGGCACCTACATCGCGTGATGGCGGGCGATGGTCGCTTCATCGAGTTTCAGGAACCGTGCTGCATTGTTGTAGAGGATGTCGCGTTTCTGTTCAGCCGTGAGGAACGGCGCATCCTTGATCACAGCGATGCCGCGCTCCATGGTTTCCGGCCAAACCATTTGGTCAGAGCCGAACATGATGCGCTTGCCAAAGCCTGCATCGACCAGCGCGCCAAGGTAACGGTAAAACGCGGGGCGCGGCTGCGTGTAAACGATCACGCCGGTGTCGAGATAGACCTGTGGATGCGCGTACAGCAGCGCCAGCGTGTCATCGAGCATCGGGAAACCGGCGTGCATGACATTCACCCTGAGGCGAGGGTGACGCACCAACACATCTTCGAGCAGCAGCGGGCTCGACAGCCGCGCGCGGTAGCCCAATCCGGGCATGTAGGCGATGCCCGGAGGCCCCGGCCCCATGTGGAGAGCCACCGGAATGTCGTTGGCTTCGGCGGCAGCCCATAGCGGCTCAAGCCGCGGGTCGTCGGGAGAGATCCCTTCATATTGGAACCCGAGCTCCCCCAGCACCGCGATTCGCCCGTCCTTCTTGAGCTGGCCAAGTTCGGTCGCGAAGCTATCCGGCAAGGGAAGATCGGGGGTGAGGCTCGGCATCACACGATCAGGCGCGGCGGCGGCCCAGGCCGACAGAATTTTGACCCGCCCGCTCACTACGCCGATCACGTTGTTGCGCTCCATCACCTCAAGTGATCGGCGCATGACCGCATCGGTGGTTTCGGGCGACCAGATCGGGTCAGCGCAAGACGGGTTTTTGAAGGGAGTGATGAAGTTGGCGATCGTCGGGAGGCCGGTATCCCAGGTCGGCATCGGGTCGATGGGAACGCACATCGCCATGGGCGGCGGCCCCTGATCGTCAGCAGCGAGCGCATGGACATGCATGTCGATGATCGGCTCGCGCGCCGACAAGGCTGAGGACATCATGATCGTCAGCGGCAAGGCCAGACAACCGATCAACCTGATAACAAGAACGCCTGCCTGCATATTGCCCCCCAAAGCTCGACACCCGCGCCCGCTCGTGGCGCACGCCGATACTGCCCCGTTTACCACCCATCGCGTCCTTGGCTCTGGATCATGATACCGTCCCGCTCCTTGTCCGGTGCGAAGCGAAAATGGCAAATGAATAATCGCATCGCGGAAAGCGGGGCCGTGCGCGAAGGCTGTCAAAACTGCCGCTGGCCTAACTTCGGATGTCCATGGATGCCCGGATATGATCAACCACGTAGGCGTGCAGGGCATGCTCGAAGCGTACGCCCAAGCGCTTCTTTCTGCTCCACATAACGGTTGCACCGATCGGGCCGATCGATCCAATGCGGATCGTCACGCGGTCCCCTTCCGAATGCAGGCCGAGCTCGTCGTATATCTGGCACCCGTCCTTGGAAAGGTCATGGATTGTCACGGTGCTGGCGCCCTTGGCGGTCCGAAGTCGGCCTATGACCGATACGTCATGCCGCTCGGCCGATCGTTCGATGATGGGCCGCTCCGCCTCCGCTTGGGGAGGTGCGGGTATCGTTTCATCCGCCTGACTGGTCGCAGAGGACGCCTGTTCTGACAGCAGCTCTTGCATGGCTGGCATCACCACACCCGCTGCACCAAGCTTGAACGGAGGCCTTGCGTCCAGCCAACAAGCCCAGACGTCTCCCTTGCGGATCACAAAGAACAGACTGTCGTGGTCATTTGACATGATAATCCACGCTAGACGAAACAGAGCATAGATAACATTAATCTAGGTATGACAGCAAATGGTCATAATTACGGCATTAACTACCGTAACTTAGCTCGCTTAAGACGAAAGGCGGGTCAGCATTGGCCATGTCGACCACGTGCGAGTCGAACTGAACACCAATCTGCAACATTACCTTGCCTTTTCAGGCTTTTTTCCGACTCGCGCTTGTAATCACGCGTCTCGTTCGCATTCG
Organism: Erythrobacter sp. W302b; assembly: GCF_046452395.1. Taxonomy (NCBI): domain Bacteria; kingdom Pseudomonadati; phylum Pseudomonadota; class Alphaproteobacteria; order Sphingomonadales; family Erythrobacteraceae; genus Erythrobacter; species Erythrobacter sp. W302b. The sequence goes on from NZ_JBKFDH010000001.1 coordinate 2,253,451, forward strand.
TTGCTTGGCAGGGGTTCGGATTCGCATGGCGCGGTTTGCGCAATGGTGCGCAGGGGCCGTGAAAGGTCTGTCTCAAGGGACTGGCGGAGCAGGAGGGATTCGAACCCTCGATACGCTTTTGACGTATACACACTTTCCAGGCGTGCGCCTTCGACCACTCGGCCACTGCTCCATTGCCCGGTCAGGACAAGAGCACGCGCCACTAGCCGCGAATGGATTGCTTCGCAAGGCGCGCGGTGGCACGAATATGCGTATGAGAACTTTGCTTCTGGCGGCTTCGGCTGCGCTCGCCCTGGCCTTGCCGCTTGCTGCGCAGGAGGCGGCGAAGCCCGCAGCCCTCGCTCCGTCCGAAATCGTCGCCGCCGCGCCCAAGGCCGACTGGGTCGCGATCCCGGCGGAGGACCTGCTGATGATGACCCTTGCGCCCGATGCCGAGGGCAAGCCGCGGCAGGTGGTGATCCAGCTGATGCCCGCGCCCTTCTCGCAAGGCTGGGTCCACAACATCCGCCTGTTCGCCCGCGCCAAGTGGTATGACGGCATCTCGGTCAACCGGGTGCAGGACAATTACGTCACTCAGTGGGGCGATCCCAATTACGACAACCCCGAGGCGACGGGGAAGCCCAAGCCGCTGCCCGAGGGGCTCAAGGTGATGGGGGAGGCGGAGTACAGCGCGCGCGTCGAGCACACGATGCTTGTCGGGGGCAATCGCTATGATCCTAATCCGGTCGGACATGACCCGGAGGTCAGCCATCTGACGCGAGGAGACCGTTACGCGCCTGCGACCGGCTTTGTTTCGGGATGGCCGGTTGGGGCCAATCTCGACCGCGGCAAGTTTTCCAATCGTGACCTGCGCCGAGATCCGCAACTGGAGATAAAAAGCGTTTGGCCCACCCACTGCTACGGCATGGTCGGCGTGGGCCGGAATTATTCCCCCGACACCGGCTCGGGCGCGGAGCTTTATACCGTGATCGGCCATGCGCCGCGTCACTTGGATCGCAACATCGCGCTGGTCGGGCGGGTGATCGAGGGGATGGAGCACCTCTCCTCCCTGCCCCGCGGCTCGGGCGCGCTGGGGTTCTACACCGCCGAGGAAGCGAGCAAGCGCACCGCCATCACATCGGTACGAGTCGTCAACGACTTGCCGACGAATGAACAACCACGCTTCGAATACCTCTCGACCGAAAGCGCCACCTTCGCCGCCTATGCCGAGGCTATCGCCAATCGCCGCGATCCCTTCTTCATCACCCCCGCTGGCGGCGCAGACATCTGCAACATCCGCGTGCCGATGCGGCGGGCGGCTGAATAGCGCTGCGAGTCCCTCCCCGTCCTGGACGGGATGGGGAGGTGGCAGCCCGCAGGGCTGCCGGAGGGGTAATGGCGGCGATAAATGACCCCTCCTCCACCCGCTGACGCGGACGGTCCCCTCCCCATTCCTGTGCAACGGGGAGGCACGCGAGGCCTACTGCCGCTCCGCCTGCGCCACTGCGTCGCTGGCGCGCAGGGCCGAAACGATGCGATTGAGGTGCGCCACGTCCTCCACCTCGACCTCAATGTCGTAGGTCACGAAGGGGTGGTCGATATGGGCCTGCATCAGGGTGATGATGTTGGCCTTGTTCTGCGCGAAGATGCCCGCCATTTCTGCGAGCGTGCCGAGCCGGTCGTAGATCGTCACCGACAGCTGGCCCGTCGCGCCGCTCGACTGGTTGCCCCAGGCCAGATCGATCCAGTCGCTGTCCACCCCGCTCGCCAGTTCCATGCAGTCGATCGCGTGGACCAGCACCGGCTCGCCCTTGCGGCGGATGCCGACGATGCGGTCGCCGGGGACGGGGTGGCAGCACGGGGCGAGGTCGAAGGCAACGCCGGGCGTCAGCCCGCGGATCGAGATCGCGCGTTCGCGGCGTTCCCAGTGTTCATCCTCCTCGATGCCCGCCGTGCAACCGGGGACGAGCGCTTCCATCACCTCGCGGTCAGCAATCTTGGCGGCGCCGATGGCGTACATCAGGTCGTCAGGCTCCTCCATGCCGAGCCGTTCGACCGCGGCCCGGATCGCCTTCTTCCCGATCCGCGCGGGCACGCGCGCAGCGATCTCGTCGAACAGCTTGGAGCCGATCTCGGCCACTTCGGCACGTTCCTTCATCCGCACCGCGCGGCGGATCGCGGCGCGCGCCTTGCCAGTGACGACGAAAGCCAGCCACGACAGCTGCGGCGAGGCATGGGGGTTCTTGATGATCTCCACCACATCCCCATTGGCCAGCGGCGTGCGCAGCGGCATGTGCCGCCCGTTGATCTTCACGCCTGCCGTCTGCGTGCCGAGATTGGTGTGGACCGCGAAGGCAAAGTCCACCGCGGTCGCGCCCTTGGGCAGCTGGAACAGCGCGCCTTTGGGGGTAAAGGCGAAGATCCGATCCTGATAGATCGCCATCCGCGTATGCTCGAGCAGTTCCTCGGCATCGTGGCTGGCATCGACGATCTCGATCAGATCGCGCAGCCAGCCCACCTCGCCATCGGGCCGATCCCCCTGCTTGTAGGCCCAGTGCGCGGCGAGGCCATATTCATTGGTGCGGTGCATCTCGCGCGTGCGGATCTGCACTTCGACGCGCATCGAGTTTTCGTACATCAGCGAGGTGTGGAGGGACCGGTAACCGTTCGACTTGGGCGTCGAGATGTAGTCCTTGAACCGTCCGGGCAGGAACTGCCAGGTGGTGTGGAGGATACCCAATGCGCGGTAGCAATCCTCCTCGGTGTCGGTGAGGACGCGGAAGGCCATGATGTCGGTCACCTGCTCGAAGCTGACATGGCGTTCGGCCATCTTGTGCCAGATCGAATAGGGGTGCTTCTCGCGCCCGTAGACCTCGACCTTGAGGCCCGCTTCGGCAAGGCGTTGCTTCATCGTGAGAGCAATCGCATCGACCTGCCCGCCGTCTTGCGAGCGCAGCTGATCTAGCCGGTTGGCGATGGTGGCGTGGGCCTCGGGCTCCAGCTCGCGGAAGGCCAGCGCCTGCATTTCATGCATGTATTCGTACATGCCCACGCGCTCCGCCAGCGGGGCGTAGATATCCATCGTCTCGCGCGCGATGCGCTGGCGCTTTTCCGGGTTCTTGATGAAATGCAGCGTGCGCATGTTGTGCAGCCGGTCAGCCAGTTTCACCAGCAGCACGCGGATGTCTTCCGACATGGCGAGCAGGAACTTGCGCAGGTTCTCCGCCGCGCGCTCGTTCTCGGGCATGGCCTCGATCTTCGAGAGCTTGGTCACCCCGTCCACCAGCCGCGCGACCTCGGGGCCGAAATGCAGCTCGACATCCTCGATCGTGGCCAGGGTGTCTTCCACGGTATCGTGGAGCAGCGCGGTGATGATGGTCGCCTGGTCGAGCTTCAGGTCGGTCATCAACCCCGCCACTTCGACGGGGTGCGAGAAATAGGGATCGCCCGAGGCGCGCTTCTGGCTGCCATGCTTCTGTACGGTGTAGACATAGGCGCGGTTGAGCATCGCCTCATCGGCGTCGGGATCGTATTCGAGGACTTTCTCGACGAGTTCGTATTGGCGCAGCATCCTGATGAGTATGGGGGCGGCGCTGCGGGCGGGCAAGCGCGATTGTTGCGGTGCGGCACAGGAGGTGTTATAACGGGCGTATGAACAAGCCCATCCCCCGCACGCGCAGCCTCAAGATCACCAAGATCGGGAATTCCGCTGGGATTATCCTGAGCAAGGAACTGTTGGCTACGCTTAACGCCAATATCGGCGATGAAATCAGCCTCACAATGACCGATGATGGCGTAACGTTAACCCCGGTGGACCCTGAGTTCGAGGAAGAAATGCGCCTCGCGCGGCAGATCATGCGGGAGCGCGTGAAGGTGCTGCGCGAACTGGCGAAGTAAGCGCATGGCGGGGTGGAGGTGGGTCAGCCATCGGGCGGCGCTAACGGCTCACGCCGAACAGATTGCCGAACATGGCGGCGGCACCGGCGTCCGCGACATGGGCCTATTTGAAAGCGCGATGGCGCGCCCGCAGCAATTGGAGGCCTATGGCGCGCCGGATGCGGCAGCTCTGGCGGCGGCCTACGCTTTCGGCTTGGCAAGAAACCACCCCTTCGTGGACGGCAACAAGCGTACCGCCAACGTCGTCAGTTTGCTGTTCCTGCTAAAGAATGGATGGCGCGTGGAGGCAGATGACGCCGACATGACGGTGGCCTTCATCGCCCTCGCCGCCGGAGAACTCTCCGAGGACGAGCTCGCCGACTGGTTCCGGCAGCGGGTCGTCCCGGTCGGTTAGGCGGACGTCAGCTCCACGTCGCCCGTGGCGGCAGGCTCATCAGGATCGCGTCGATATTGCCGCCGGTCTTCAAGCCGAAGATCGTGCCACGGTCGTAGACCAGATTGAATTCGGCGTAGCGGCCGCGATATTCGAACATCTGCGCTTCGTCGGCGGCATCGAACGGCGTGTGCATCCGCTTGCGCACGATCATCGGGTACACTTCGAGGAACTGCGTCCCGATATCCTTGATGAACGCGAAATTCGCTGCCCAGCCTGCCTCGTCGGCGCATTCGAGATGGTCAGCAAAAATCCCGCCGACGCCCCGGCCCACTTGCCGGTGGGGGATGTAGAAATACTCCTCCGCCCACTTCGAGAAGCGCTCATAATAATCGGCGCCGTGCGGATCGCAGGCGGCCTGCATCGCGGCGTGGAAGTCGGCCGTGTCTTCGGCGTAGGGGATTGGCGGGTTCAGGTCCGCGCCGCCGCCGAACCACGCCTTGGTCGTGGTCAGAAAGCGGGTGTTCATGTGGACGGCGGGCACGTGCGGATTGGTCATGTGTGCCACAAGGCTGATGCCGGTCGCCACGAACCCCGGCGCCTCGGCGCTCGCCCCGTTGATGCTGCCGGCAAATTCCTTGGCGAAGCTGCCGCGCACGGTCGAGACATTGACCCCGACCTTTTCGAACACCTTGCCCTTCATCAATCCCTGCACGCCGCCGCCGGGATCGGGATTGCCTTCTTCTTCGCGCTGCCAAGGGGTGTATTGAAAGACGGCATCCGAGCCCGCCTCGCGTTCGATCGCCTCGAATTCGGCGCAGATATTGTCGCGCAGGCTTTCGAACCACACCTTCGCCTGTGCAGTCTTGTCGGACCAATCCATGACAAAAGTACCCTCCCGTTCGCCCTGAGCTTGTCGAAGGGCCGCATTTCTTCCAGGCCACCGCGATAGAAGAAAGTGCAGGCGTTCGACAAGCTCAGGCTGAACGGATTCTTTGCTGTTGTGAATTGATTGCGCTTGCGCCAGACGGTCTCCATGGTTCCTGCTATGTTCGCCCCCTTCCCCTTCGCCGGACACGAGCTTGCGCTTGGCCAAGGGCGCGCGCTCTACTGGCCGGCCGAGCGCGCGCTGCTTGTGGCTGACCTGCACCTTGAAAAGGCGAGCTGGTTTGCCGCGCGGGGTCAGATGCTCCCGCCCTATGACAGCCGCGACACGCTCGAACGGTTGGCGGATGCTGTGCGGGTAACAGGCGCTCGGCGGGTCATCACGCTGGGTGATAATTTCCATGATGACGCGGGCGCTTTGCGGCTGGACGCGCATTCGACCGGAATGCTGGAAGCGCTGACCCGGACGCTCGACTGGGTGTGGATCACCGGCAACCACGACGAACAACTGCCCAAGGGCTTCGGCGGGACGATCCTGTCCGAGCTGCAAGTCGGTGGGATCACGCTGCGCCACGAAGCCCGTGCCGGAGAAACCGCGCCGGAGCTGTCGGGACACTATCACCCCAAGCTGCGCGTGAATGTCCGCAACCGCCACATTGCGCGACCTTGCGCCGTGATGGGCCGCAGCAAGAGCGGGGCCGAGCGGATGATCCTCCCCGCCTTTGGCACGCTCACCGGTGGGCTCGACGCAGGCCATCCCGAGATCCTCGGCGCGCTGCAACCGGCAGCAAGGATCGAGGCGCTGATGCCCGCATCGGGCCGGATCGCGCGCTTCCCGCTGTGGCAGGCGGCGGCCTAGCTCTCAGCCTCCATCAACACCGATCCCACTGCGACCACGCCCTCGCGGGTCAGACTGACCAGCGTGACCCGCTTGTCCATCTGCGACGGCGAACGCTCGATCAGCGAGGCTGCCTCCAGTCGGTCCATGATCCGCAAAGCGGTGGTGCAGGGCGCGCCCGAGGCGATCACGAGGCTCTTGGTCGAAACCCGCGCCCCTGCGGCAAACTGGATGAAGAGTTCCAGCAGCATTTCCCATGCCGGTTCGCCAAACCATTCGCTTGCAAGATGGCGGCACCGGCGGCGCGCCACAGCCCTCATCCCGACCGCGACCTGCGCAAGGTGAAGCGACTTGCGCTCGATCGTCCCGGCCTCGGTCGGGCAGTGATAGTTGGAACGCACCCCGGCCGGCTCCGATTTGTCGTCAAGCATATCGGCAAGCTTCACAAGGCTGCTGCCGAGCTTGCGCATCTGTTCGGGAGAAAACCGCTGCGCGAGGGCACCGATGGTCAGATCAGGCCCGTCCACCAAGCTTTGCGTAAAGACGGTTTCGCCGTTCTCGCATTCCCAGCCTTCGGCCTGGGCAATGAAATCGTCAGCCGGACCATCATTGGCTCCGAGACCAGGCCGAATACTGGCGCTGGGAATGATCCGTTTGGCTTCAGGACAATTTGTCGATGCGGGCGCAGTCTCTCGCTGATTCTCGCGACCCGTGGCGTGGAAAAAACCCATGGCGCCTCCCCCAATGCTGCCAGCCGGAGCTGGCTTGACAGGGTGGAAGCGATCCCTGCGTCACCCTAGTCATTTAACGTAGAAGCCTGAGGTCGGTTCCCCGAACTGATTGAAACTGTGTGGATAAGTGTTGCTACTTAGAGCCGCCCAACGAACTTGCATGGCCCGTCAGCCGAACCACGCCCCCGAAAGACTCTCCCTAGCGCTCGCCCGCATTTCGGACTAAGGAGCGCGCAGCATGTAAGCCACCACAGGAGAACACCCCATATCACGTCCACCCCGGCGCTCGATGGCCCCGCCCGTAAAAAGCGGCCCTCGGTTTGATAACATGATCAATGTCCCCAAGGTCCGCGTCATTGATGACGAAGGCGAAAACCTTGGCGTCATGTTCACCCGCGAAGCGATTGAGCAGGCCAATGAAAAGGGCCTGAACCTCGTCGAAGTGTCCCCCAATGCGGACCCGCCGGTGTGCAAGTTCCTTGATGTCGGCAAGTACCGCTTTGAAGCGCAGAAGAAGGCCAACCTGGCGCGCAAGACGCAGAAGACCCAGGACATCAAGGAAGTGAAGATGCGGCCCAACATCGACACGCATGATTATGACGTGAAGATGCGCAACGTCGCCAAGTTCATCGATCATGGCGACAAGGTGAAGATCACCTTGCGGTTCCGTGGCCGCGAAATGGCGCACCAGCACCTCGGGATGGACCTGCTCAAAAAGGTGCAGGACGACGTCGCCGAGATTGCCAAGGTCGAAGCCTTCCCGCGGCTGGAAGGCCGCCAGATGCTGATGGTGCTCGCACCCAAGTAAGCGTGCGGAAGCAGGCAGGGACAAAAGGGGGCGGATCGGCACGGTTCGCCCCTTTGTCGTTCGGGCGCACCGACCAACACCTTGACGCGTCGACAAAATGCTGACGCCAACCGACTGCGGGCAACACGGGCCGCACGATCGGTGCTACAAAGCCTTGGCAGGGGGCAGGCATGCGGCGGCCCAGCCCCAACCCCCTCGAGCCGCCTTTGACCCCCGCCAGGCGCCCGCCGGGACGCCTGCACTGACAGGACACTTCACGCCCATGCCGTTCCTGCCCATGCGTCTTGCCCGCCCTGCCCTGCTTGCTGGCCTTGCTTTGGCACTTGCCGTTCCGGCCCATGCCCAGACTCCGCTGAGCAACGACGCGCTGGCGACCTTCGCGCCTTCGCAGAACCCGAACAATGACAAGATCGACTATTCGATCTGGGACGAGGCGATGAAGAACATCGTCATCTCCATGGGGCCGTCCTTGCGCGAAGGCGCCGGTCGCCCTGACCCGAGCTTCGGCACCCGCCGCCAATATGGCCATGTCTCGCGCTACCGGCTTGAAGGCACGCGGGTGATGTTCAGCTTCCTCGATGCCGATGTGATCGCCAGCTTCACCGAATATCGCAAGGATCTGGAGAAGACCGCCGATATCGTCGATATCCAATCGCTTTCGCGCAACGAGCAGCTGGCCTTCTGGATCAACCTCCACAATGTCGCGATGGTCGAACAGATCGCCAATGCCTGGCCGATCCGCCAGCCGCGCGAAATCAAGGTGGACGGCGTCCCGCTCGATGAAGCGCGGTTCATCACCGTGGAAGGCATCAAGCTGTCCCCGCGCGATATTCGCGAGCAGATCGTCTATCGCCACTGGAAGGACCCGGTGGTGATGTACGGCTTCTGGCGCGGTGAGATTGGCGGGCCTTCGCTCCAGAAAGAAGCCTTCAATGCCGACAACGTGGCGCGCCTGCTGGTGCGCGGCGCTACCGATTTCGTCAATTCGCTGCGCGGCACACAGGAAGGCGGCGGCAGGCTGCAAGTCTCTGAACATTACCGCGAGGCGGCCCCGTTCTTCTTCCCCGATTTCGAGAAAGACCTGCGCGCGCACCTCACCCGCTTCGCTGATGAAAAGACCGCCGCCCTTCTCGCCAGTGCCAGCGGCGCCGATCCGGTCGTGAACGAGCGGGACATCGCCGATCTGGAAGGCGGCGTGCGCGAGCCGACTTATTCGAACATCACCTCGAACGGCCAGTCGATCAGCTTCCGCATCCCCCAGAGCATGACCGCGCTGCTGCGCGAGCGTGAGGCCAAGTTCCAGGAGATCATCCGTCAGGGCCGCACCGGCACCGTGACCTTCAGCAACATCGACCTGCCCGGCGAGGCTGGCGAACCGGCCGAAGTCGAATAAGCGCGCGCCTCGGCAGAGTAACCGTCATGAGCATAACCTTGCCGCGCGATGTGCGCGGCGGGGGAATGCGATATGCCAACCTTCATGAATTTGCATTCATCTCCAATTTATCCCCATGATATAGTTTCGGTTTCGGACGGGCTCTAATCCTCTGGTGGGAGAGACGATATGCTGCCGAAATCCATGTTCGCAATGCTGGCCGGCTCAGCGCTGGCCATGCCGAACCTTGCCGCGGCGGAGAGCCCGGAAACACATCAACGGTCTGAGCGAGACGAACGGCACTTCGTCCGTGGCATCGCATCCCCGGACGCCGTAACCTCGCGCGCGGACGAGCGGCTCGCGATCTTCACCCCCACGACCAATCCCATTCGTCACCGGATCGATTACGAAATCTGGGATTACGCGCTCAAGAACATTCTCGTTTCAATGGGCCCTTCGACCCGCCAGGGCGCGCCGAGGCCTGACCCCGTGATCGGCTCACGACTGAAAAGCGGGCCGCAGTCGCGCTTTCGGCTCGAAGGATCGCTCGTGATGTTCCGATTCTTCGACAAGCAGGTGATCGATAGCTTCACCGAGTACCGCCAAGATCTGGAACGGGTGGTCGAAGCCCAGGACATCTCGGCCCTGCCGCGCAATGAACAGCTGGCCTTCTGGTTCAACCTCCACAACGTCGCGATGATGGAGCAGATCGCCAAGGAATGGCCGGTGCGCGAACCGCGCGATATCATGATCGGCGGCCAGCCGCTCGATGAGGCGAAGTTCATCACTCTGCGCGGCATCCCGGTATCGTTGCGCGACATCCGCGAGAATATCGTCTTCCGCCACTGGAAAGATCCCAAGGTGATCTACGGCTTCTGGCGCGGCGAGATCGGGATGCCGCACCTGCAATCCTATGCCTTCACCGGGGCCAATGTCAGCTCGCTGCTGGATGTTGCCGCTGCCGATTTCGTCAACTCCCTGCGCGGCACGCAGAAGAGTGCCGACACGCTGGCGGTGTCGGAGCTCTATGCCGAAGTCGCGCCGTTCTACTTCCCCGATTTCGAAAACGATCTGCGCGCGCATCTGGCCGCCTATGCCGAGGAGCCGGTGGTGGAACTGCTGGCGAAGACCGATCAGACTGTCGCCAGCATCCGCGAGGCTGATATTGCCGATCTCCACGGAGGGGCTCGCCCGACGAGCTATCAGCCGGTCATGTCCGAGCCGGGACCTGCCAGTGATCGACCGATCTGCACCGAGCGCATGGGTCAGGCCGCGTGTGATGTGCTGTTTGCCCGGTCGCTCAAGCTGCAACGGATGCAGCGCCGCGATCAGCCGACGTCTCGCGTGTTCTTCTCGAACATCGATCTGCCGGGCGATCCGCCGAACAAGAACGCGGTGGAGTGACGCGGCGCACCTGAGGCTTGCCGCGACCGGCGCCTTGCTGATAGGCCCCTGCGGCAAGGTCAGGGGAGATCGCCAAGCATGACAGCGCGCCGGATCGGCCTTTTCCTCGGCCCGCTGGCGTTTGGCTTGACCGCTGTGATCGCCCCGCCCGGCGGAATGCCGTCCGGGGCGTGGCTGGTCGCAGGTCTGGTTGTGTGGATGGCCGCCTGGTGGATGACCGAGGCCATGCCGCTCAGCGTGACAGCGCTGCTGCCGTTCGTGGTGCTGCCGCTCGCCGGGGTGTCCAATGCGGAAGCGACTGCGAGCACCTATTACTCCCCAATCCTGTTTCTGCTGCTGGGCGGTGCCTTCATCGCGCTGGCAATCGAGCGCACCGGCCTCCACCGCCGCCTGAGCCTCGCGATCCTGCGGATGGTCGGCACCAAGGGCGGGGCCGGTCGCCTGCTGCTGGCCTTCATGATGGCCGCAGCGCTGCTGTCGATGTTCATCTCCAACACCTCGACCGCGCTGATCATGATGCCGATGGCCCTCGCGGTGCTGGAAGGCGGCGGGAGCGTGCGCGACGGGGATCGGCTCCCACAAGACGGCATCGCGGGCGCCTTGCCGATGGGGATCGCCTTTGCCGCCAGCATTGGCGGGCTGGGCACGATCGTCGGCTCGCCTACCAATGCCATTGCCGTAGGCCTGCTCGACGAGATCGCGGGCGTGCGGATCACCTTTGCGCAATGGGCGCTCTACGGGGTGCCGCTGGTGCTGCTGAGCATCCCGCTCGCCGCCGGGATCGTGGCGCGGGTTCTGCGGGTGGCCGATCACCCCTTCGACCTTGCCTCTGCGCGCGCGGCGATTGATAGCCACACAGCGTGGACCCTGCCCGAGAAGCGGCTGGTACCGCTGTTCGCGCTCACCTTCACCGCCTGGGTCACGCAGCCGCTGGTCGCGCCCTTGCTGCCGTCCGGGTCCTGGACGGACGGGACGATCGCGGTGATCGCGGCGCTGGCCCTGTTTCTTCTGCCCGATGGCACGGGCCGTCCACTGCTCGTGTGGAAGGAAGCCGAGCGCGCGCCGTGGAGCGTGATCTTCATGTTCGGCGGAGGCCTCGCGCTGGCGGGCGGGATGCAGGCTTCGGGCCTTGCGAGCTGGATCGGGCAAGCGCTGTTGCCGCTCGCCGGCTGGCCGCTGATCCTCGTCGCGCTCACGGTGGTGGCGCTGGTGATTGTGGTGACCGAGTTTGCGAGCAATGTCGCGACCGCCACCGGGATCATGCCCGTTATCGCCGCGCTGGTGGTGACGCTGGGGGCTGATCCGGTGCTGCTCGCCCTGCCCGCCGCGCTGGCGGCCAGCTGGGGCTTCATGCTCCCCGCGGGCACCGGCCCGAACGCCATTGCCTGGGCAACCGGGCGCATCCGCATCGCCGCGATGGTCAAGGCGGGCGCGCTGCTGGATGTGGCAGGCGTTGCGCTGATCGTCGGCGTGGTATGGGGGATTTCGGCGCTGACGTAACGCGGCGCTCGCTTAAGGGAGACAAATGATGACCGACAGCCGCAAGCCGGTGTTCCTCGTGATCGGAGCCGGCGCCGGGATCGGCGGTAACGCGGCGATGCGCTTTGCCGCCGGGGGCTATCACGCGGTGCTGGCGCGCCGGTCAGACGAGGAGGGCCTCGCGCGGATGGTCGGCCAGATCGAAGCGGCGGGTGGCTCGGCCAGCGGCACACTGCTCAATGCCGCAGAGGATGGCAGCATCGAGGAGCTGGTCGCCCGGGTTGAGGCCGATATCGGCCCGATCCATACCGCGCTCTACAACCTCGGCGCGCAGATCGGGAACCGTGCGCTGGATCAGACCCCGCACCGCATCTTCGAGCTCGGCTGGCGGCTCGGCACCTACGGCGTCTTCCGCCTGGCCCATGCGCTGTTCCCGGCGATGGTTGAGCGTGCCAAGGCCGGAACGCATGGCACGCTGCTGGTCACCTCGGCGACGGCGGCGGTGCGCGGCAATGCCGGGCAGCATAGCCATGCCGCAGCGATGGGCGGGCGGCGGATGCTGTGCCAGACCCTCAACGCCGAGTTCGCACGGCAAGGCGTGCATGTCGCCCACGTCATCGTCGACGGCCCGGTCGATGCGCCCGACACCCTCGGCAAGCTGCTGGGCGACAAGTTTGACGCCTTCAAGCAGGGCAAAGGCCACGATGGGGTCATCGACCCCGCCGCCTTGGCCGAGACCTATTGGCACCTCGCCCACCAGCCGCGCAATTGCTGGAGCCACGAAGTCGATGTGCGCCCGTGGACCGACACGCCGTGGTGGAACGACAACCCTGATCCCCAGATCGACTCGAAGGGCAAGGGGTTCGCGGGGCCGAAGACGGAGTAGCCTAGCCAGATGCCTCCCCTCCCGTTGGAGGAGGGGTAGGGTGTGGGGGTCTGCCTTCAGATAGGTTGAACACCCATCCCCCACCCTCCCTTCAAGGGGAGGGGGCTGAACAGCGCGAACGGGCTTTCTTCAGCCCCTACCCCCGCCACTCGCGGCGTTCTTCGGCCGCGCGCAGGACTTCGTAGCTGGTCTGGATCAGCTGGAACTGCTTGGCTGCGTCGGCATCGCCGGGCTTCACGTCCGGGTGCACTTCCTTGGCGCGGTTGCGATAGGCTTTCTTCACCGCGCTGAATTCGGCATCAGCCTCCAGCCCCAGCACCTCCAGCGCGCGCATCTCGTCTGCCGAGCGCGATCCGTCGCCCGATCCGGCCCAGCCGTAATGCGCCGATTCGGTATAGCCGGACGATTCCTGCCGCTCCGCCTTGGCGCGCTCTTCCTTCTCAGCCTTGTCGAGACCTTCGAAGTAATCCCACTTGGAATTGTATTCCGCCGCATGCTTCTGACAAAAATACCACCGTTCAGGGCTGTTGGGGGCTTTGGGTGCGGGGCAATTGCCGGGTTCGTCACAACCATGGCGGTCGCAGATGCGCACATTGGTGGCCTCTTGCGAGGAACCATAGGGCCTCCAGCGCGGGAAGCCCCAATCCATGGATCGGCGGGCGCGAGTCATGCGCGAAACCGGAGCGCGCGGGGCAGAATGTCGTTGGTCGATTGTCTCACGCGCTCAATCTAGGCGAGGTAGCCCCTAATGGGAAGGCGTGAGACACCGGGAACCGGTTGCAATGTGAAATGTTGCATCGCAATAGAACTGCCAGCGGCGCATAATAGCCGCACCTGAAAGACCGCATGATGAGCCAGCAATTGACCCTCTCCAGCCTGTTCTGCGTGCTTGCGCTCGCAGGGCTGTGCGTGGTCACCGGCGCGCGCGATTTGGCGGGGATCAGGGCACCTGCGGGCACCGAGCAGGCGGCGCTTTCCACGTCGCGCCTTCAGGGCTGACGCCAGAATCTCCCCTCCCCTGAAGGGGAGGGGCTAAAGCGACATCAGTTAATGATCACGCTGGCAGCGCGGCGGTTCTGCGCCCATGCGCTTTCATTCGAAGCCAGCGCCACCGGGCGCTCCTTGCCGTAGCTCACCACCGAAATGCGGTTCGGTGCCACGCCGAGGCTGACGAGATAGGCCTTGGCCGCATCGGCCCGGCGTTCACCCAGCGCCAGGTTGTATTCGCGTGTCCCACGCTCGTCGGCATGGCCTTCGATGGTGAAGGTGATCTGCGGATAGCGGGCGAAATACTGCGCCTGCGCCTGCAAGGCGGCGGCATCCTGCGAATCGACGTTGTAGCGATCAGTGTCGAAATAGATCGTGGTCGAGGAACCGACCGCCGCGGCGAAATGCGCCTGCGTCCCGACGGCTGCGCCCGTGGTCGGCGGGGTGGTGGGCTGGGTGTCGGTGCCGGTGTTGTCGACAGGAGCGGGCGGAAGGGTATTCGGCGCCTTCTTGGCACAGGCAGCGAGGCCAGTGGCAGACGCCAGCAGCAGGATCGTCGCAATCTTGGTGTTCATCGCTTGTGTTCCTTTCATGGTAACAATCAGGGGCGGATCGGGCCCCAGGCAGGGTCTGAAGCATCAACGGGGGTCGGCAGGCGACGTTCGTTCTGGCCGGTCAGATCGACCTGCCAGATGCCCGAGCGCCCGGTGTTCCTTTCGGTGCGGAAGAACTGGATGATGCGGCCATTGGGGGCCCAGGTCGGGGCTTCATCCTGCCAGCCGCGGGTCAGCACGCGCATCCCGCCGCCGTTGGTGTTCATCACCGCGACGTTGAAATCGCCCGCGATCCGCGTGAAGGCGATCTGATCCCCGCGCGGGCTCCATTCCGGCGTGGCGCAGCGCCCGCCGAAGAAGCTGATGCGCTTCTGGTTCTTGCCATCCGCATCCATGACATAGCATTGCTGGCTGCCGGAACGGTCGCTTTCGAACACGATCTTGGAGCCATCGGGCGAGTAGCTGCCGCCCACGTCGATCCCCGGATTGTCGGTCAGCTTGATGCTGGCTCCGCCCGTGGCGGGCACGCGGTAGATGTCGGTATTCCCGGCCACGCCCATGGAATAGAGGATGTACTTGCCATCGGGTGACCAGCGCGGGGCGATGGTGGGGTTCTTGTTCTCGCTCACCAGCGTCTGCTTGCCGGTGCCGATGTCATAGACATAGATGCGCGGATTGCCGTCGACATAGCTGAGATAGAGGATCTTCGAATAGTCGGGCGAATAGCGCGGGGTGAGCGCGGTGGCGCTGCCCAGCGTCAGGAAGCGGTGGTTGGCCCCGTCGCTGTCCATCACCGCAAGGCGCTTCACGCGGCGATCCTTGGGGCCGGTTTCGGCGATATAAGCGATGCGGCTGTCGAAGAACGGGCTCTCGCCGGTGAGGCGGCTGAAGATGAGGTCCGAACACTTATGCGCCGCGCGTCGCCAATCGGCGGCGGCGACCACCCAGCCCTCACGCACCAGTTCATTCTTGAGCGCGACATCATAGAGGTAGCAGCCGACCACCAGCTTCCCGTCATCGCGCGCGCGGACATAGCCGTGCACCAGCATCTCCGCCCCGCGCCCGCCCCAGGTGTCGAAGGCCGGGGCGGTGATCTGGGTGAAGCCCGGCTGGGGCAGGCTGTCGGGGCCGACCGGCTTGAACAGGCCGTTGTTGCGCAGGTTGGCGGTGATCACGCGCGCCACCTCGCGCCCCAGCGCGCCGGTCCCGGCCTCGTTGGCGGGCGTGGCGCGCTCACGGTCCGTGGCGAAGGCGGGGATGGCGATGCCGATATCCTGCCATGCGCTTTCATCGGTGACGGTGAAGGAAATCCCCTCTTCCGCCTGCGCCTCAGAGGCATCGGTAGCGGCGCGTTCGACCGGGCCATCCTCACCGATGGGCGCGCCCAAATCCTGCGCCATGACGGACGCGGGGAAGGCGGCAGTGATAAGCAGGGCGGCAAGCAGAGCGGGTTTCATCGTGATGTATTCCTGTCAAAGCGAGCGCCCCGGACAGTCTTCCAGGCCTCGTAATACTCTTCGGGCAGATTGAACGGCGCGGCAAGCTGGACGGCGCGGATCGCGTTTTCGGCATGGCGCGCGGCCTGTGCGCGGTTGGAATCGTTGACGCCGCTTTGGCTGCGCACCCGCGGGCGGCCTTTGAGCGTACCATCGGGGTTGAGGTCGAAATCGACCAGGGTCACCAACAGGTCGACATCCACCCCCTGCGGCGCGGTCCAGTGCGGCTTGACCTGCCGGGCGAGCGCCTGGCCGATCGATGCCTTGGCCGCAGCGCCAATCTGCGCGGCGGGCGCGCGGGTTTCGGTGGTGGTGGTCGAGCTGCCCTTGCCTTCAAGGAAGTCGTCACCGATCCGGCTGCCGCCGCCGCTCCTGGTCGCCGGTTTGGCCGCCGTGGTTGCGGGCTTGGCCGGGGTGCGGTCGGGGCGGGAACGGTCGCGGGTCGGCGCGGGCTGGGTGGTGGCGGTGCGGGCCGTCGGCTTGGGCGGGGTCGGCACGGGCCGCGCGGCAGGCTCTGGTCTGGCCGCTTCGGGCGCGGGCGCGGGGTCGTCCGACAGCGTGGGCGCGATCGCAGCGCGGCTTTCGGGTACCGGATCGGGCGACGATGCTTCAAGCCCGACTGCGGGCGTCAGGCTCACTGTCATCCGTTCGGGGAAGACCGAGACTTCGCTGCGCACGGTCTGCATCAGCAGCACAGCCACCAGCGCGCCGTGCAGCACGACGGCAGCGGCAAGGCCGACCTTTTCGTCATTCCTGAGCGCGGTGTCTGCCATCCTGTCTTACCGCTATGGGGCCGAAACTGAACCGTCAGTGACTAACGAGATCGAAGTGAAGCCTGCACGGCCCAACTCACCCATAACCTGCATCACTCTGCCGTAATCAAGGCTACGATCACCGCGCAGCACGATCAGCGGCTGCTCTTCCCCGCGATCCAGCGCCTCCAGCGCTTCGGGAAAGCGCCCTGCGGCCACGGCTTCGTTCTCGACATAGATGATGCCACCTGCGTCGATCGAGATGGTGATCTGGTCGGGCTTTTCCTCCACCGGCGCGGCGCGGCTTTCGGGAAGTTCGATCGGCACGCCCACGGCGGGGAGCGTGACCGTGACCATGAAGATGATCAGCAGCACCAACATCACGTCGACCAGCGGCGTGACGTTGATCTCGGCCATCGCCGCGCGGCGCGAACGCTTGCCTTTGCGGCGGGAGGAGAGGTTCATTGCCATCGTTCACTTCTTCCCGTTCGTGTCGAGCGTCGTCGAGCCACTTGCTCGACGGCCTCTCGACTTCGCTCGAGGCGAACGGACGCTTTGGTTGCCCATCATACGCGATCCAATTCCCGGCTCAGCCCGGTGTGGAGCTTGTCGGCGAAGCGCTGGAGCACCGCCTCATACTGGTCCACCGCCCCGCCAAAGCGGTTATAGGCGATCACCGCAGGGATCGCGGCGAACAGGCCGATGGCGGTCGCGAACAGCGCCTCGGCGATACCGGGGGCGACCACCGCAAGGCTGGCGCTCTGCTGCGCGCCGATCTGGAAGAAGCTGTTCATGATCCCCCATACCGTGCCGAACAGGCCCACGAACGGGGCCACGGAACCGACCGTGGCGAGGAAATTCAGCCGTCCGGCCAGCGCGTCCGCTTCCTCGGCGATCTGGCTGTCCATCGCGGCAGCGATCCGCTGGCGGGTGGCGTCACGGTCGACCGGCTGCTTCGCGGTCGACTTGCGCCATTCGTCGAGTCCGGCGGCGGCGACCCGGGCGGCGGGGACTTCGCTGCGCACCTGCTTGGTGAGCAGTGCCTCACGGTCACGCAGTTCCCAGAATTCAGCCTCATAGGCGCGCGATTTCTTGCCGAGCGCGCCGATCCGCAGCGAGAAGGAGACGATGATCGTCCACACCCACACGCTCGCCAGCAGCAGGCCGACCATCACCGCCTGCACGATGATATCGGCCTGGAGGAACAGTTCGACCGGATCGAGCCGGGTCGGGGCAGTGGCAGCAGCAGCAGCGCTGAGCAGGGCAAACGTCACGGGTTCGGGTTTCCTTGGTTCATGAAATGAGCAAATGCCGCGCGCCATGCGGCAGGCTGGCGGCGGGGGCGACCGTCGAGGGTGATGAAGCCGACGCGCAGCTGCGCCTCGCACAGCATCTCGTCCCCGCGCCGGGCGATCTGGTGCATCCGGCACGACGCGGCACCCAGTTCGGTGCAGCGGGTTTCGATCACCACATCGTCATCGAGCTTGGCCGGGCGCCAATACTTGAGGTTCACCTCGGATAGCGCATAGGCGCCCTCGCCGCCTTCGATCGCCGCCCGCTGGTCGATCCCGAGCAGCCGCAGCAGATCGCTGCGCGCCCGTTCGAACCACCGCAGGTAATTGGCATGATAGGTGATCCCCGACAAATCGGTGTCCTCATAATAGACCCGCACGGCGTAAAGATGCCGCGCACCGTCAAGGATGCCGCCAGAAGGGTTAGGAGAGATCATAGCTGCCACCTAGCCGAGCGGGGAATCGCTGCAAAGGCCGCTGTTTGCGTTTTGTGGATGAACAGCAGTGGAACGGAGGCCGATCGCCTTTACCGCCGCGCGATCATCGGTCCCAGAGGCTGACCGCCGAAGATATGGACGTGCAGGTGCGGCACTTCCTGCCCGCCATGCGCGCCGATATTGGCCAGCAGACGGTAGCCGGGTTCGACCAGGCCCTTCATGCGCGCCACTTCGCCCACGGCGCGCACGAAACCGCCGATTTCGGCGTCCGACGCCTTGGCGCTGAAATCGTCCCAGCTGACATAACGGCCCTTGGGGATCACCAGCGTGTGGATCTCGGCCTGCGGGTTGATGTCCTCGAAGGCGAAGGCCCAGTCATCCTCATAGACCTTCTTCGAAGGGATTTCCCCGCGCAGAATGCGGGCGAAGATGTTGTTGTCGTCATAGGGCAGGGTCGGGTCGATCGGCATCAGTCTTGGCTCCGTGCGGCTTTCTCGGCGAGGCCGGACAGTCCCTCGCGGCGCTCGAGTTCGGCGAGGACTGCCTCCAGCGGCACGCCCTTTGCGGCGAGCAGCACCATGAGGTGGAAGAGGAGGTCGGCCGCCTCGCCCACCAGTTCCTGTGCGTCCCCGGCGAGCGCCGCGATCACGGTCTCGGTCGCCTCCTCACCCACTTTCTGGGCGATGGTCTTGAGCCCCTTGTGATGGAGTTTCGCCACATAGCTGTCCTCTGGTGAGGCGGTGAGGCGCTGGGCGATGGTCGCTTCGAGGCGGGTAAGGGTATCGGACACTTGGCGCTTTCTCGTCATTGCGAGGAGCCGCAGGCGACGCGGCAATCCAGAGCGTCTTGCGAGCCACTCTGGATTGCTTCGCTACGCTCGCAATGACGATAATTCAACCGCGCGCGGGCAAGCCCGCTGCTCGCAGGGCCGCGTGCGCTTCGGCGATGGTGTGGGTGCCGAAGTGGAAGATGCTCGCCGCCAGCACCGCGCTGGCGTGGCCCTTGGTTACGCCTTCCACCAGATGATCGAGGCTCCCCACGCCGCCGCTCGCGATCACCGGCACGCTGACGGCATCGGCAATCTCGCGGGTCAGCGCGAGATCGTATCCGCGCTGCGTGCCGTCGCCATCCATCGATGTGACGAGCAATTCGCCCGCGCCCAGATCGGCAACCTTCAGGGCATATTCCACCGCGTCGATCCCCGTCGGCTTGCGCCCGCCGTGGGTGAAGATTTCCCAGTTCCCGCGCGGCGTGCGGCGTGCATCGACGCTGGCGACCACGCACTGGCTCCCGAACTTCGCGGCAATCTCGCCCACCAGCTCCGGCCGGGCGACAGCCGCGCTGTTCACCGCGACCTTGTCCGCGCCCGCCAGCAGCAGCGCGCGTGCATCCTCGACGCTGCGCACCCCGCCGCCGACGGTCAGCGGCATGAAGCACACCTCCGCCGTCCGCCGCACCATATCGAGCAGCGTCCCGCGCCCTTCGTGGCTGGCGGAGATGTCGAGAAAGCACAGCTCATCCGCCCCCGCCGCATCATAGGCGCGCGCCTGCTCGACCGGATCGCCTGCGTCCTTCAGGTCGACGAAGTTCACGCCCTTCACCACGCGGCCATTGGCGACGTCGAGGCAGGGGATCACGCGGACGCGGACGGTCATCGGGCGGGGCTCAGAGTGACGGTCATTTCAGGCTCCTTGGGCGGGACGGGGGCATCGCGGGCGGCATGGATCGCGGCGGGCCACATGCAGCTCACAAAAAAGGCTGCAGCCATGCCGTAGACCAGACCGTTCTTGCCATAGCGCGGTGCAAGAAAGTGCTCGGCGGCGAGCGCCAGTCCCATAAAGACGATGATGTTGATCAGCGCGATCTCGACCGTCCCAATGGTCACCCCCGCAAGGAAGGTGAGGCACAGGAAGAGAAAGCCCATCAGGCGCATTCTGGTTATCCTCGGAGTGAAGCGGCCTGCGGGCGCCCGGTCGCGCTTGCGGTCGCTAAGGCGACCGGAATTTGTGCGGCAGCACGCTTCATGCCCGCGCGCCCATCGCGATTGCCGCAGCCAGATCGAGCCGCCCTTCATACAGCGCGCGTCCGGTGATGACGCCCTCGATCCCCTCATGCGCGTGGAGCGACAGGATATGGATGTCGTCCAGCCCCTTCACCCCGCCGCTGGCGATCACCGGAATGTCGACGCGGCGAGCAAGGTCGACCGTGGCTTCGATGTTCACGCCCTTCAAGAGGCCGTCGCGCCCAATATCGGTGAACAGCAGCGAAGCGACGCCTGCATCCTCGAACCGGCGGGCAAGATCGGTGACGGGAACGTCGGAGACCTCCGCCCAGCCTTCGGTCGCGACCATCCCGTCCTTCGCGTCCACCGCGACCACGATGCCGCCTTCCCATTCGCGCGCCATGTCCTTGACGAATTCGGGGTTCTTGAGCGCGGCGGACCCCATTACCACCCGCGCGACGCCGAGATTGAACCAGCCCTCCACCGCCGCTGCATCGCGGATGCCACCGCCCAGTTGGACATAGCCGGGGAAGGCTTCGATGATCGCTTCCACCGCGGCGCGGTTGCGGCTTTCGCCCGCGAAGCTGCCATCGAGGTCGACCACATGGAGGTGCTCTGCCCCGGCATCGGCGAAGATCATCGCCTGCGCGGCGGGATTATCGCCGTAGATCGTGGCGCGGTCCATGTCGCCTTCGGACAGGCGGACGACCTGACCGCCTTTGAGGTCGATGGCGGGGAAGATGATCAAGGGAACCACTCCAGAAAGCGCCGGAGCGTGGCGAGGCCATAGGCCTGGCTCTTTTCCGGGTGAAACTGCACACCGACGATATTGTCGCGGGCGACGGCGGCGACCAGCCCCTCGCCGTGGTCGGTCATTGCGGCGACATCATGCGGGTTGTCCGCCGCGAAGTGGTAGGAGTGGAGGAAATAGGCCTCTCCCTCCTCGATCACCGCAGAGCCTCGCGCATGAGGCAGCAGCGCGACATCGTTCCAGCCCATGTGCGGCACCTTGATCGCCGCATCGGACGGCTGGATCAGCCGCACCTCGCCGGGCACCCAGCCGAGGCCGGGGGTTTCGCCATGCTCCAGCCCACGATCGGCCAGCAATTGCATGCCCACACAGATGCCAAGGAACGGCGCGCCGCCGACGTGAACCCGCTCGGTCATGGCTTCGACCATGTGCGGGATGGCGCGCAGCCCTTCCGCGCAGGCCTTGAAGCTGCCAACGCCGGGCAGGACAATCCGGTCCGCCGCGCGCACGACATAGGGATCGGCGGTCACCGTCACCTCCGCCCCGGCCGCCTTCAAGGCATTGTGCACCGAGTGAAGATTGCCCGCGCCGTAATCCACGAGCGCGACCACCTCAACCACCAAACGCCTCCAGCCCCGGCCCGACAAAGCGCGGGGTCCACTGGATGATGGCGAGGTCAGCCAATTTGTGGAGCATGAACGGGTCGCTCATCAACAGCGCCTCGGCCTCGGCGCGGCTCGCAGCCTTGACGAAGATCAGCCCGCCATCGCGCGGCTCGCGCGGGCCCCAGGCGAGGAAATGCCCTGCCTCGTGCCCAGCCTTGAGCCATGCGAGGTGATCGGCCAGCACGGCGTCGATCTGTTCGATCGGGACAGTGTAGGTCAGCGACGCGATGAAGATGCTAGCCACCCAGCTGCCCCTTGGTGCTCGGGATCGCGCTGCCCTTGCGCGGGTCGCGTTCCACCGCCTGCCGCATGGCGCGGGCAAAGCCCTTGTACAGGCTCTCGCAGATGTGGTGATTGTTGCTGCCGTAAAGCAGTTCCATGTGCAGCGTGATGCCCGCGCTCTGACTGACCGAATGGAACCAGTGCTCGATCAGCTCGGTATCCCATTCGCCGAGCTTTTCCTGCGTGAACTTCGCTTTCCACACCAGGAAAGGCCGCCCGGAAATGTCCAGCGCGACACGGCTCAGCGTCTCGTCCATCGGCGAATAGGCCGCACCATATCGGCCGATCCCGGCCTTGTCGCCGAGGGCCTGCGCAATCGCCTGCCCCAGCGCAATCGCCGAATCTTCGGTGGTGTGGTGCTGATCGACATGCAGGTCGCCCCGCACCTTCATCGTCACATCGATCAGCGAATGGCGGCTGAACTGTTCGACCATGTGATCGAGGAACCCGATCCCGGTCGACACATCATAGGCGCCCGTCCCGTCGAGATTGACGTGGATGGCGATTGCGGTTTCAGTGGTGTTGCGCTCTATCGTGCCGGTTCGCATGAGGCTCCCTATAGGCACACTGGCCCCGGCGACAAGTCCACATGCCGCTTGCCCGCACATGGCACGCAAGATAGCGTCGGGTCTCGGCAGAGCACGGGAACGGGGGTTCGGTGATGGAAACGGCATCGCGGCGGCGAGGGCGAAGCGCGTTTTTCCTCGGCTTGGCGGGTGCGCTGACGGTTACCGCGCTGGTGGGCTTTGCCCGCAGCTTCTATCTTCAGCCGCTGTTCGACGCACCGCCGCTCACCACACTGCTGATCGTGCATGGCGTGGCCGCGACGGCGTGGTTCGCCACGCTGACCGCGCAGGCAGTGCTGGCGCGGCGCGGACAGATCGGCTTGCACCGCACAGTGGGGACATGGGGCTGGCTGGTGGCACTGACCGTCGCGCTGTCGGCGGTCGCGATTATCGTCACCACCGCGACCGACGGGGTCAAGACAACCAGCGGGTTGCCGGAATCGGTCGGGATGTTCCTCCAGATCGGCTCGGTCAGCTGGTTTTCGGGGCTGGTGCTGCTCGCATGGCGCAACACGCGGCGGCCCGATTATCACAAGCGCCTGATCGCGATGGCGACGATCGCCATGATGGCGCCGGTCTTTGCGCGCATTTCCCGATTGTTCCGCGATGGTGGACCGCCGCCGTTTGATTCCGCCTATGCCGCCAGTGTGTTCATCGCTGCGCTGGCGTGGCATGACTGGCGCACCCTTGGCCGACTGCATCCGGTGACGCTGTTGGCGGGCGGTGGATACCTCGCCTTTGTCGCAGTGCGGATGCCGATTGCCCGGTCCGAAGTCTGGAACCAGACCATCGTTCCCGTCCTGATCGGTGGATAAGCTGAGCAATTCTGCGCTTGACCAAGCCCGCGCGCAGCGTCACCAATCCGCACGTGATGACCAGCGACACACCCGACAGCCTGATCCCCTATGACGAGATCGTGCAGGAAGCCCTGCGCGCTGTGGTTGGCCGAGTCCTTGGCTCGATCGTGAGTGGCGGCGGGATGCTGCCGGGCACGCATCACTTCTACATCACCTTCAAGACCGGAGCGCCGGGGGTATCGATCCCGCCGCACCTGCGCGAACGCTTCCCCGACGAGATGACCATCGTGCTCCAGAACAAATTCTGGGACCTTGAGGTCTTCCCGCACAGTTTCACGGTCAGCCTCACCTTCAATCAGGTGCCGGCGAAGTTGCAGATCCCCTTTGCGGCGATCACAGCTTTCGTCGATCCGGCGGTTGATTTCGGCCTCCAGTTCCAGGCCGCGGTGGAGGAGCTTGAGCCCGAAGCCCACGAAGACGCCGAAAATGACGGACCGGACACCGATCCCGATGGCTCGAACGTGGTCAGCATTGATTTCGGGCGCAAGAAGTAGGCCCGATGGCGCGGAGCAAGGGGGCGATCAAGGGCAGGCGCGGCAAACCCGCAGCTGCGCGATCCGCTGATCCTGTCGCCACGAACAAGCCTGCTGCGACCGGGCCCGGTGGCCTGCCGCTGCCCAGTCCGGTGGCCAGCACCAATCTCGTGATCGCTGACATCGTCTTGCGCGCCGCTGGCGGAATGCTGCGCAACCGGATGGAGCGCGGGCTGCTGGTGAAGAGCTATGACAAGGCCAAGGCCGACAAGCTGGTCGACGGGCGCGGATTGGCCACCAGTGTCGCCCTGTGGGGGGCAAGCCACCTGGCGCGCCGCTCGCCCCTCGGGCTTGCGGTGGTGGCAGGCGGGTTGGCGGCCAAGGTGTTCTACGACCGGGGCAAGCGGCTCGAAGCAAAGCGCAAGGCGCGCAAGGCGCCCACCGGCGGATCCTGATCCCCGCCTGATTTGCACGCCTCTTGATTATCGGGGGCGTGTTGGTGCAACGGGGCCTATGGGCGAAACCTCACACCACGCAGACGACACGCTCCATCGCCGGGGCCTGATGTTCATCCTCTCCTCGCCGTCAGGCGCAGGCAAGACGACGCTGTCGCGGATGCTGCTGGCCAAGGATGCCGAGATCAAGCTCTCGGTCTCGGCCACCACCCGCGCGCCGCGCCCGAACGAGGTCGATGGGGTGCATTACCACTTCGTCTCAGAGGCCGAATTCGACCGGATGGTCGAAGAAGACGATTTCTACGAATGGGCCCACGTCTTCGGTCACCGCTATGGCACGCCCAAGGGCAAGATTCGCGCCGCGTTGAAGGAAGGGCAGGACTTCCTGTTCGATATCGATTGGCAGGGCACCCAGCAGCTCTACCAGAAAGATCAGCAGGACGTGGTGCGGGTGTTCATCCTGCCACCCTCGATCGATGAGCTGCACCGCCGGCTCAAAGGCCGCGCGACCGACAGTACCGAGGTCATCAACGCCCGCATGGAGCGCGCCCGCGCCGAGATCAGCCACTGGGACGGTTATGATTACGTGATCATCAATGATGATGTGAACCTGTGCTTCGACAAGGTCCACGCCATCCTCGAAGCCGAACGCATGAAGCGCGCGCGTCAGACCGGGCTTATCCCGTTTGTGCGCGGCTTGATGGGCTGACTGCTGACCGCAGGCTGCAGCGCCGTTTGTCGCAATTGTGATAAAGCGGTCGCAAATGTCATATATCTGACACTCAACCGACATATCCGCGCCTCGCAGCCAGCTTATTGTGAGCGGGCACATTGCGAAAGCGGTAGTTCATGTCCCGCCCTTCCTTCGGCCTCGCCGCCCGCCTGATCACTGCCAGTCTGCTCGCCAGCACTTGCGTCCCGGCAATGGCGCAGACCGATTCGCCCGCCGGCTCGCAAGCGCCCGATCAGGCGGCCACCATCGCCGATCTTCAACGTCAGATTGATGAATTGAAGGCGATGGTCAGCGCGCTGCAAGCGACTCAGCCCGCGCCTTCGCCTGGCCCGGCACCGATTGCAGCGGCCGCGCCCGCACCTGCCCAGCCCGCGCCGGTCAGCGCCCCGCCCGCGCCGGAAGCGATCCCGCTCGCCGCGGCCACGCCCAAGCCCAAGCGCGAAGCGTGGTACGAAAAACTGCGCCTGCGCGGCTACACCCAGATGCGGTTCAACCAGATCGTCTCGGGCGATGCCGACGCGCCCGCCGGGGTTTCCCGCCTGCGCTCGATCCACGATAGCGCGGTGAACGGCGACAGCAATTTCACCTTCCGCCGGATGCGACTGGTGCTGCAAGGCGACCTCAACGAGCACGTCTCGCTCTACTTCCAGCCCGACTTTGCCGCCGCCGTCTCCAACCAGTCGGTCGGCGAACGGCGGGAGGGCACGGTGTCCCTGCGCGATATGTATGCCGATGTCTTCCCGACCGGCGACAAATCGTTCCGCATCCGCCTCGGCCAGTCAAAGGTGCCCTATGGATGGGAGAACATGCAGTCCTCCTCCAACCGCCTTGCGCTGGACCGCACCGATGCGATCAACTCGGCGGCTGCTGGCGAGCGTGATCTCGGGATCGTCGCCTATTACACCCCGCCGCGGGTGCAGGCGATCTGGGACCGGCTGGCCGATGACGGGCAGAAGCTCTTCGGCAATTACGGCGCCTTCGGGTTCGGCGTGTTCAACGGGCAAGGCCTCAATCGCACCGAGACCGATAATGACCTGATGGCGGTCGCACTGGCGACCTGGCCGTTCGAGCTCGACGGTCTGGGCCTGAATGGTCAGGTGTTCGAGATCGGCGGATCGGTGATGCGCAACACCATCCGCCCGGAAATCCGCACCGGCGGGGTGAGCCCGGTGGGTTTCAAGGACAACCGCGTCAACCTGCACGCGATCCTCTACCCCCAGCCCTTCGGCGTTCAGGCGGAATGGAACTGGGGCACGGGGCCGGAATTCGTTCCCGCCACCGGCCGGATCGAAGAGCGCCCGATAGACGGCGGCTATGTGCAGGTGATGGCCAAGATCGACGAAACGCCGATCGGCACGATCCACCCCTTCGCCCGCTGGCAATATTACCGCGGCGGTTTCAAGGCGGCGATCAACGCGCCGCGTCTGGAGACCGAGGAGTTGGAACTCGGCCTCGAATTCCAGATCGACCCGGCGCTCGAGATCACCACCACCTATGGCTGGGCGTCACGCAAGGAGGCCGATGAGCGGCGCTTCGGGCAGGCCGAAGGGCAGATCCTGCGCGTGCAGGCGCAGTGGAACTACTGAGCAGGCCTACTGATCCGGGTCGCTGACGCCGGGAGATTCCGGCGGAACTTCGTCGGGACCGCGACCGGGCTCGTCGATATCGGGCGGCGTGGGTTCGGTTTCGTCGGGCGTGGGCGGAAATGGCTCGCTGGGCTGCGGCGGCGTTTCCACCGGCGGCGCGGTGGGTTCGACCGTATCAGGCGTGGGCGTGGGTACTGTGGCCATGGGTGGTCTCCGCTCAGTCGGACTGTGCACACTGCATCCACGGTCCCGAATACCAACCGTGCCGTCACGCAGCGCGGCCCGCTCTATTCTAGTATAGCCGACGCCGAATTAGAAGGGCCGGAGGATCGCTCCCCCGGCCCCCGTGCCCGGCGCTGAAGGGTGGCTCAGTGTCCGCCCGAAGGATCGGCGAAGTGGCTTGGGAGGTGGGCGTTGACGACGCCGCCATCGACCGTCAGCGTTTCGCCCACCACATAATCGCCCGCGCGGCTGCACAGGTAGATCGCGGCGGCGGCCATGTCTTCGGCGGTGCCGATGCGCTTGGCCGGGATACCCGAAGCGCTGGCGTCGGGCGCGTCCTTGGCGGCCTTGTTCATCTCCGACGGGAAAGCGCCGGGCGCGATGGAGGACACCACGATATTGTCCTGGATCAGCCGCGCCGCCATGCGCCGGGTAAGCTGGATCACCGCCGCCTTCGACGCCTGATAGGCATAGGTCTCCCACGGGTTGATCCGCTGCCCGTCGATCGAGGAGACGTGGATCACCTTGGCCGGATGGCCCTGCTTGCCGCCAGCGACCAGCAGATCGTGCAGCTTTTGGGTCAGGAAGAACGGGGTCTTGACGTTCAAATCCATCGTGCGGTGCCAGCCGGCTTCCGAAAATTCGAGATAAGGCTGACCCCACGCCGCGCCCGCATTGTTGATGAGGATGTCGAGATGGCTCTCGCGCGCCTTCAGTTCATTGGCGAGGCTGACCATGCCGTCCATCTGGCTGAGATCGGCGGGGATACCGATCACCCGGTCCGCGCCAAACTGGTCGATGGTGTCCTGCATCTGGTCACGCTTGCGCGCCGAGATATAGACCCGCGCGCAGCCCGCCGCGAGCAGGCCCTCGACGAACATTTTGCCGATCCCGCGACTCCCGCCGGTGACAAGGGCGACGCGGCCTTCGAGGCTGAAAAGTGATTGAATGTCCATTTCGAATCTCTCCGTCTTCCCGGGCTTGACCCGGGATCCCGCTCACTTCTTGCCCGCCGCGGTAGAATAGCGGGGCCCCGGGTCAAGCCCGGGGCGGGGGCATGATCAATACCCGCTCAATTCCGCCACGCGGTTGGCGTGGAAATAGGCATCGCCGAGGAACTCCGCCAAAGCGCGGTCGCGCTTCATGTAGAGGCCGATGTCGTATTCGTCGGTCATGCCGATGCCGCCGTGCATCTGGACGCCTTCCTGCACCGCAAGTCGCGCGGTCTTCGCAACCTTGGCCTTGGCGACGCTGGCCATCAGATCGGCGCTCGGGGCCCCTGCATCGAGCAATTGCTGCGCCTTGATGGTCGCGGCGCGGGCGATTTCGACTTCGGAATAGAGGTGGCTGGCGCGGTGCTGGAGCGCCTGGAACTCGCCGATCAGCTTCCCGAACTGCTTGCGCTGCTTGAGGTAATCAACGGTCATGTCCATCGCGCCCCGGGCGACGCCGACGCCTTCCGCCGCCGCGCCGACCCGGCCTGCCATCAGCATCGCATCGAGCACAGCGCGCCCGCCGTCGATCTCGCCGATCACCGCATCGCCGTCCAATTCGACACTATCGAGACGCGTATGAGTCGCCATCGAACTGTCAACCAGGCGCACATGATCATGCGACAACCCGGCAGCATCCTTGGGCACCGCGAAGAGGGTGATCCCGTCGGTGTCCTCGTCCGATCCCGACGTGCGCGCAGCGACCACGATCATGTCGGCGCTACCGCCATGAATGACAAAGCTCTTGGCGCCCGACAGCTTGAACCCGTTCCCCGACCTTTCGGCGCGGGTCGTGATACGGCTGGGGCGGTGCTTGGCCGTCTCGTCGATGGCGACCGCGAAGACACTGTCGCCCGCGATCAAGCCCGGCAGGTAGCGGCCCTTCATATCGTCCGAGCCGTGCTTCAGCGCGGTCGCGGCCAGCACGGATGAGGTCAGGAACGGCGAGGGCGTCAGATTGCGGCCGATTTCCTCGAGCACGATCCCCGCTTCGACATGGCCCATGCCGAGCCCGCCGTTGGCCTCGTCCACCAGCATCCCGGTGAAGCCCATTTCGGCCATCTGCTTCCACAGGCCATGGCCGAAGCCGTCCTTACAGTTGCGGTCGCGCCAGTGGCGCAGCTGCTTGGCGATATTGCCTTCCTCGGCGATGAACCCGCGCGCGGTGTCGGCGAGCATCGCCTGATCTTCGTTGTGATACAGGGGCATTGGTTTTCCCTCTCCAAATTCGTCACCCCCGCTCCGGGCTTGACCCGGGGCCCCGCTATCTCGCCGATGGAGCAAAGGCAGCGGGGTCCCGGGTCAAGCCCGGGACGGGGTGGTTCTCGTTCTAAATCACGCCCCCGGCAGATCGAGGATGCGCTTGGCGATTACGTTGAGCATCACCTCGCTCGTGCCGCCCTCGATCGAGTTCGCCTTGGTCCGCAGCCAGCTGCGCGACGGCTTGCCGCCTTCGGTTTCCTCGCTGTCCCATTCCAGGCTGCGCGAACCGCCGACCGCCATCATCAGCTCATGCCGGCGCTTGTTGAGCTCGGTCCCGGCATATTTCATCATGTTGGGCTGCGCGGGGTGCGCCTTGCCGACCTTGATCTCGTCGAGGAACTTCTCACCCATCGCGGCATAGGCCAGCGCGTCGACATCGAACATCGCCAGCTCGGCGCGCAGCACCGGGTCAAGCTCATCGCCGAGCTTGGCCGAATGTCGCTTCATCGCCGCGCCGATTGCCGCCTGCCGCTCGCCGCCATCCGCGCCCGAGATCATCTCGCGCTCATGGCCGAGCAGGTACTTGGCGACATCCCAGCCGCGGTTGATCTGCCCCACATAGGCCGGGCAATCCTCGCCATAGGACTTGGGCACCTTCACGTTGTCGAAGAAGGTTTCGCAGAAGGGCGAAGAGCCGCTGATCAGCAGGATCGGCTTGGTCGACACCCCTTCGCTCGCCATGTCGTAGAGCATGAAGGTGATGCCCTTGTACTTGTCGTTCTTGTCGGTGCGGACGAGGCAGAAGATCCAGTCGGCCTGATCGGCGTAACTCGTCCAGATCTTCTGGCCGTTGACGATCCAGTGATCGCCCTTGTCCTCGCCGAAGGTCTGAAGGCTCACGAGGTCGCTGCCCGAGCCCGGCTCCGAATAGCCCTGGCACCAGCGGATTTCCCCGCGCGCGATTTCATTGAGGAAGCGCTGCTTCTGGCCCTCGGTGCCGAAATGCAGCAGCGCCGGGCCGAGCATCCAGATGCCGAAGGACGAGAGCGGCGGGCGCGCGTTGATGCGGCCCATTTCCTCGCGCAGCACCTTGGCTTCGGCCGGGGAAAGCCCCGCGCCGCCATATTCCTTGGGCCATGCCGGCACGGTGTAGCCCTTGGCGACGCAGGCCTCGAGCCACGCCTTCTGCGCATCGTTCTTGAAGGTGGCCCGGCGGCCGCCCCAATAGATATCGCTTTCGTCACGCACGGGCTCGCGCATCTCCGCCGGACAGTTCGCCTCCAGCCATGCGCGGGTTTCGCTGCGGAATGTCTCCAGATCAGCCATCGGCCGAGTCTCCTCTCTCGTGTCTCTCACTTGACGCTTACGTTAGTGGCATTTGAAGGGCCCTCGCAAGGGCTCATCGCAGGGTCCGCCATGCCGTAGCGTCAGACCGGACGCGATTGACGACCGGCGCAATCGGTCTAGGTTCGAAACCGAAGTAGGAGAGAGAAATTGGCCGGATTCGGCGGTTTGCCTGACCCTTGGGACAGGCACGGATGAGCACGATGACAGGGCCGCTGCCGTGGCGGCTCAAACTGATGCACGGGTTCGGCGCGGTCGCCTTCGGCGTGAAGGACGGCGGCTTTTCGTTCTTCCTTTTGCCGTTCTACAACCTTGTTCTGGGGGTGGATGCCGGGATCGTCGGCGCGGCGCTGGCGACGGCGCTGGTGGTCGATGCGCTGGCCGATCCGCTGATCGGGCACTTGTCCGACCGCACCTATACCCGCTGGGGCCGCCGCCTGCCGTGGCTCTATCTCGCCCCCATCCCGCTGGCGCTGATGTGGGCGCTGCTGTGGTCGCCGCCTTTCACGGGCGTTCCGACCTATTGGGAGATCGTCATGCTGGCGGTTGGCGTGCGGCTGCTGCTGTCAGCCTGCGAGGTGCCCTCGATCAGCATGGTGCCCGAAATCACTGCCGATTATGTCGAGCGCACCACGCTGTTCCGCTACCGTTTCCTGTCAGGCTGGGTTGGCGGGCTGACAATGTCCGTGCTGGCCTTCACCGTGTTCCTGCCGACCCCGGAATCGCAATTGCAACCTGATGGCTATGCCGTGTTCGGCATGGTCGGCGCGGTGGTGATGCTGGTTTCGGTGATCGGATCGGCTGCCGGACAACACCCCTATGTCGCGCGCCTGCCCGACACGGCCCCGCCGCCGTTCTCGCTGCGGCTGGCCTTTGCCGACATCTTCGACGCCTTCCGCGAGCGTGCCTTCGTGATCTTCGCGTTCGGTGCTCTGGCCGCCTATATCAGTCAGGGCGTGACGCTCTCGATCACGCTCTATGTCATCCGTTATGTGTGGCAGTTCAGCGAGCTGGCGTTCAAGCTCTACCCGCTGGCACTGGGCCTGTCGGTGGTGGCGATGTTCCTGCTGGTCGGCCCGCTGCACCGCCGCTTTGGCAAGCCGTTGAGCGGCGCGGGCGGCGCTTTGGCTGCGCTTGCCATCGCCGGGACGCCCTATGTCCTCTACCTTGTCGGCTTCTGGCCGGAGACCGGCGGAGCGCTTTCGACCATCCTGTTCATGGCCTTCATGGTGACCGCCAATACGGCGGGGGTTGTGTCGATCATTTCGGCAACGTCGATGGTGGCCGAGATTGTCGAGGCCTTCGAGGAGCGCACCGGAAAGCGCGCGGAAGGCACCTTCTACGCCGGCAACTGGCTGATCCAGAAGTCAGCGACGGGCGGGGGCATTCTGCTCACCAGTCTGATTGTCGAAACCATCGGGCTTGAACCCGGCACCGCACAGGCCGCCGTCGCCCCCGATGTGGTCGCCAATCTGGCGTTGGCCTAC
Organism: Erythrobacter sp. W302b; assembly: GCF_046452395.1. Classification (NCBI taxonomy): domain Bacteria; kingdom Pseudomonadati; phylum Pseudomonadota; class Alphaproteobacteria; order Sphingomonadales; family Erythrobacteraceae; genus Erythrobacter; species Erythrobacter sp. W302b. The sequence goes on from NZ_JBKFDH010000001.1 coordinate 2,285,239, forward strand.
CTGTTGGTGACCGCTGTGCTGGCGCTGACAGCGGCGTTCTGGCTCGCCCGCTTCCCGATCACCCGCGCCGATCACGAAGCGCGCATCGCCGCGCGGATATCGGGTGAGCGTGCCCTTGCCACAGGGGCTCCGCCGCACAAATGAGAGCTTGGCTGGCGGACAAGGCTCTGCCACGGTCAACCCAAGAGTCGATTTCGAACAAGGACGAGAGGAACCCCCCATGGATTTCGAACCCACCGAAAGGCAGGCCTATTGGCGTGACCGCGTGCGCGATTTCATCGAGACGCACGTGCGCCCCAATCATCATGTCTACAAGGCGCAGGACGCCGAGGGTGATCGCTGGAAGGTGATCCCGATCGTCGAGGAGACCAAGGCCAAGGCCAAGGCGGCGGGCATCTGGAACCTGTTCATGCCGCCGCGCAATGACAGCCACCACCATGTCGACGACACCTTCGATTTCGAGGGTCCGGGCCTCACCAACCTCGAATATGCGCTGTGCGCCGAGGAAATGGGCCGCATCGGCTGGGCGAGCGAGGTGTTCAACTGCTCCGCGCCCGATACCGGCAATATGGAGGTGTTCCACCGCTACGGCACGCGCGAGCAGAAGGAAGAGTGGCTCCGCCCGCTGATGAACGGCGAGATCCGTTCGGCCTTCCTGATGACCGAGCCCTACACCGCCTCCTCCGACGCCACGAACATCGAGACCCGGATCGAGCGCGACGGCGATCATTACGTGATCAACGGGCGCAAGTGGTGGTCGAGCGGCCTCGGCGATCCGCGCTGCAAGGTCGCGATCGTGATGGGCAAGACCGATTTCTCGGCCCAGCGTCACGCGCAGCAATCGATGGTGCTGATGCCGATCGACAGCCCCGGCGTGAACATCATCCGGCACCTGCCCGTCTTCGGCTATGACGATGCCCCGCACGGGCACATGGAAGTCGAGATGGTCAACGTGCGCGTCCCCGTCTCGAACATGCTGCTCGGCGAAGGGCGCGGGTTTGAGATCGCGCAGGGCCGCCTCGGGCCGGGCCGCATCCACCACTGCATGCGCACCATCGGCGTCGCCGAAGAGGCGCTCGCCAAGATGTGCCGCCGCTTGCAGGAGCGCGAGGCGTTCGGCAAGCCGGTCTACAAGCACTCGGTCTGGGAAGAGCGCGTGGCGCGCGCCCGCATCGATATCGACATGACCCGCCTGCTCTGCCTCAAGGCGGCCGACATGATGGACAAGGTCGGCAACAAGGCGGCGAAGCAGGAAATCGCGATGATCAAGGTGCAGGCGCCGAACATGGCGCTCAAGATCATCGACGATGCGATCCAGGCGCACGGCGGCGGCGGGGTTTCGGCGGATTACGGCCTTGCCGAGGCCTATGCCCACCAGCGCACCCTGCGTCTGGCGGATGGACCGGACGAGGTCCACGCCCGCTCGATCGCGCACATGGAGTTCGCCAAGCACGCGCCGGTCCCCGGCCCGACGGCGAATGCCTTGCGCGGCAACCACGGGCGCGCGGCCAATGACGGCCAGAGCTTCAGCTCGGGCGACATGGGCGTGGCGCGTTAAGCGAACCTCCCCCTCCTCTTCAGAGGAGGGGGTCGGGGGGTGGTGGCGCGGGCCGAAGGCACTCGCGCGTGCCGCAAGGCACCACCCCGCTGCGACTAGGCCCGGATCAAGTCCGGGCCTAGTCTCGCGGCCCTCCTCTCACGAGGAGGGCGGAACAGGGAGAACATCATTGGCAAAAGCCGCCATTCTCGAAGCCCCCGGCCAGGGCCTTCGCATCGCCGACGTCACCTATGCCGAGCCCGGCCCGCACGAGGTCCTGATCGACACCAAGGCCTGCGGGCTGTGCCATTCGGACCTGCATTTCATCGACGGGCATTACCCCCACGCCCTGCCCGCGATTCCGGGGCATGAGGCGGCGGGGATCGTGCGCGCGGTGGGGAGCGAGGTGCGCACCGTGAAGCCCGGCGATCATGTGGTCTCCTGCCTTTCGGCCTTCTGCGGGCATTGCGAGTTCTGCGTCACGGGCCGCATGGCGCTGTGCCTTGGCGGGGACACCCGCCGCCAGAAGGGCGACGGCGCACGCATCAGCTTCATCGACGGCGCCCCGGTGAACCAGATGCTCAACCTCTCGGCCCTGTCCGAGCAGATGCTGATCCATGAACACGCCTGCGTTTCCATCGACAAGGACATGCCGTTCGACCGCGCCGCTCTGCTCGGCTGTGCGGTGACGACCGGCGCGGGGACGATCTTCAACGCCTGCAAGGTCACCCCGGGCGAAACCGTGCTGGTGGTCGGCTGCGGCGGGGTAGGCCTCGCGGTGATCAACGCTGCCAAGATCGCAGGGGCCAGCAAGATCATCGCCGCCGACCCGCTCCCCGAAAAGCGCGAACTGGCGAAGGTGCTGGGCGCGACCCACACGGTCGACGCGCTGGCCGACGATGCCGCCAAGCAGATCATCGCGATTGCGGGCGGCGGGGTCGATTGGGGGATCGAGGCGGTGGGCCGTCAGGCTTCCGCCGATCTGGCGGTCGCTTCGCTCAAGCGCGGTGGCACGGCGGTGATCCTCGGCATGATGCCACTCGACTGCAAGGTCGGCCTCGGCGCGATGGATCTGCTCGGCGGCAAGAAGCTGATGGGCGCGATCATGGGGATGAACCACTTCCCGGTCGATCTGCCGCGCCTTGTCGACTTCTACCTGCGCGGGTTGCTCGATCTCGACACGATCATCGCCGAGCGGATCACGCTCGATCAGGTGAACGAAGGCTTCAACACGATGCGCGCCGGGCACTCTGCGCGCACGGTGGTGGTGTTTGACTGATGGATATTGATTTCGACACGGAAATGGTCGGCACGGTCGAAGTGACCGAGAAGGACGCGCTCGACCTTGCCAGCCTCACCGCATGGTTCGAAGCCCATGTCGAAGGCTTCGCAGGCCCGATCAGCTACACCAAGTTCAAGGGCGGCCAGTCGAACCCGACCTACCGGATCGACACCCCCGGCGCCTCCTACGTTTTGCGCCGCCAGCCCTTCGGCAAGCTGCTCCCGTCGGCCCATGCGGTCGGCCGCGAATATGCGGCGATGACGGGCCTCTATCCCACCGGCTTCCCCGTGCCGCGCACCTATGGCCTGTGCGAAGACCCCGAGGTGATCGGCTCCAAGTTCTTCGTGATGAGCATGGCCGATGGCCGCTCGCTGTGGAACGGCGCGCTGCCCGGCCTTTCGCCGGAGGAGCGCCGCGCGCATTACCACGCGCTGATCGACACCATGGCCGAGCTGCACCTGCGCGAACCCGACAAGATCGGCATGGGCGACTATGGCAAGCCGACCGATTATTGCGCGCGCCAGATCGCCCGCTGGACCAAGCAGTACAAGCTGTCCGAAACCGAGCTGATGCCGGAAATGGAGCGCCTCATCGAATGGCTGCCGCAGACCATTCCGCCGCAGCATGGCTCGTCCGTGGTGCATGGCGACTACCGGCTCGACAATGTGATCTTCCACAAAACCGAGCCGAAGATCATCGCGGTGCTCGATTGGGAGCTGTCGACGCTGGGCGATCCGATTGCCGATTTCAGCTACCTGATGCTCAACTGGCATAACCCCGCCGATGGCCGCGCGGGGCTGCTGGGGCTGGATATCGAGGCGCTCGGCATTCCCTCGCAAGATGAAGCGGTGGAGCGTTATGTGGCGCGCACCGGCTTCCCCGTGCCGCCGATGGATTGGTATTTCGCCTATAACCTGTTCCGCCTCGCCGGGATCATGCAGGGCATCAAGAAGCGCGTGATCGACGGCACTGCTTCCAGCGCCCATGCGCAGGCGATGAGCGAACGGGTACGCCCGCTGGCAGAGCGGGCTTACGAGTTCGCCATTGCTGCGGGAATGGATCCCTGAGCTGTTCCCACGCGCAGTCGCTTGCGGGCCGGCGTGCTGAAAAACTGGGCAGGCCTGTGTGAGTTACGTATGCGTGCCCAATTCGCGTGCAGCGGGCGCTTGCCGCCAGCGCGCGGCGCGGCTACGGCGAGGCCGATTTCCGATCCACTTCCGTTCGCCCTGAGCTTGACGAAGGGCTGCACTTGCCTTCCGGCGCCGGTCCTGAACAGGACAGTCCTTCGACGAGCTCAGGACGAACGGGGTTGGGGCTGTTTCTTGGAGACCCGTGCATGAGTGCTGACCTGATCGCCGCCATCGAAGCCGCTTGGGAAAACCGGGCCGACATCACGCCAGGACATGACGTACGCCATGCGGTCGCCGATGCGCTGGCCCTGCTCGATAGCGGCGAAGCCCGCGTGGCTGAGCCCGATGGCAAGGGCGGCTGGCAGGTCAACCAGTGGCTCAAAAAGGCAGTGCTTCTCAGCTTCCGCCTCAACGACAACCGCGTGATGGAAGGCGGCGCGGCGGGCGAAGCGGCGTTCGACAAGGTGCCATTGAAGTTTGCCGGTTGGGGTGAAAAGCGCTTCCGTGAGGCGGGCTTCCGCGTGGTGCCCGGCGCGGTGGTGCGGCGCGGCGCGCACATCTCCAAGGGCGTGGTGCTGATGCCGAGCTTCGTCAACATCGGCGCTTACGTTGGCGAGAACACGATGATCGACACCTGGGCGACCGTCGGCTCCTGCGCGCAAATCGGGGCCAATGTCCACATTTCGGGCGGGGCCGGGATCGGCGGCGTGCTTGAGCCGCTTCAGGCTGAACCCGTGATCATTGGCGACAACGCCTTTATCGGTGCCCGGGCCGAAGTGGCCGAAGGCGTGCGCGTGGGCGAAGGCGCGGTGCTGTCGATGGGCGTCTATCTCGGCGCCTCGACCAAGATCGTCGACCGTGCGACCGGCAAGGTCTACATGGGCGAAGTGCCGCCCTATGCGGTGGTCGTCCCCGGCTCGATGCCCGGGAAGCCCCTGCCCGATGGCACGATGGGCCCGAGCCTCTACTGCGCGGTGATCGTCAAGACCGTGGACGCGCAGACCCGCTCCAAGACCGGCATCAACGAATTGCTGCGCGATTGATCGCGGTGGGCGGGCGGCGCGGCGCGCCCTGCCGCCGCCTTTCTTGATGATGCGACCCCTCGGCGATGAAACAATCAGGGGTCTTACGCGATAGTGCACGCCTACACATCATGTAGGAGATACCCCATGCCGCAGCACGACCGCGACGAGCGGATTGACGAAACCGATGCCAAGGGCGGCAGCAACGAAGGCGTGGTGCGCTGGGTGCTGCTCATCAGCCTCAGCCTCGCCATCATCGCGCTGACCCTGATCTGGGTGACCGGCGCGCTGACGCAGGACGATGTCGAAAGCCAGGGCACCACCACGGGCCGGATCGAAGCGCAGTCCGAGGCTCAACCCGAAGCGAGCCAAGACCTGGCAGAACAGGCCGATCTGGTCGCGCCCGGTACCAACGAGCGCACGCAAACCCCCGGTCCCGGCGCTCAGGGGATTGCGCCCAACGCGGACTGACCGGGAACCAATTGCCTCCGCTTGACTTGATTGACGCTACGGAAGATGTTTCCCTAGCGTCAATCAAGCACGGGGAGAGCAATGATGGCCGATTCAAATGAAGGCATCCGTATCAATGACGAGGCCGCGCGCGGCGCGGTCAGCAACACGGGCCTGCGCTATGTGCTGGGCTTCAGCCTCGGCTTTGCGGTGATCGCGATGAGCCTGGTCTGGATCATCCCCGCCCTCGCCCGCATGGCGCATTGATCATTCCGGTTTGGCGGGCGGGTTGATCAGCGTTTCGATCGGCGGCTCGCTCGCCACCTGCGCCGCATAGGCTTCGGCGGCGCGCATCACCCGCAAGGCGTTGCGGCTGGCGATCATCTCCAGCTCCGCCTGCGAATAGCCGCGCCGCGCGAGTTCGGTGAACAGCGCGGGGTAGCCGCTGACATCCTCCATGCCCTCCGGCCCGATCGGCATGCCGTCATAATCGCCGCCGATCCCGATATGCTCGACGCCCGCCACGGCGCGGATGTGGTCGATATGGTCGGCGACATCGGCGATCCGGGCCTTGGGCTCGGGATTGGCGGCCACCCACGCCTCCACCGCCATGGCCGCTGCCGCGGGGTTGCCGAGATGCTCGACCCGCGCCTGAGCGATCACGCCCGCGCGCCGGGCGTCCCACTGGCGCACCTTTTCATTGATGAAGCGCGGCAGTGCAACCACCATTACCACCCCGCCGTTTTCGGGCAGGCGGGCGAGCACGGTATCGGGCACGTTGCGCGGGTGCGGCGTGACCGCCCGAGCGCCCGAGTGGCTGAAGATCACCGGCGCCCGCGCCACGTCGAGCGCGTCCATCATGGTCGCTTCGCTGACATGGCTGAGATCGACCAGCATCCCCAGCCGGTTCATCTCGCGCACCACATCCTTGCCGAAATCGGTCAGCCCGTCATGCTTGGGCGCATCGGTCGCCGCATCCGCCCAGGGGATGTTGAAATTGTGGGTCAGCGTCATGTAGCGCGCGCCCATCGCATGGAACTGGCGCAGCACACCGAGGTTCGATCCGATCGAATAGCCGCCTTCCATCCCCAGCAGTGAGGCGATCTTGCCATCGCGCATCGCGGTTTCGACCTCATCGGCGGTGAGGGCGTAGCGCATGGTATCGGGGTTCTTGGCGATAAGGCGCTTGGTGACATCGATCTGCTCGATGGTCTGCTGCACCGCCGCCGCCTCGTTGGTGTTGTGCGGCACATAGACCGACCAGAACTGCGCGCCGACCTTGCCCTGCTTCAGCCGGTTGAGATCGGTGTGCATCGCGCCATCGTCACCGCCCACGTGATCATGTTCGTCCATGGTATCGGCGAAATCGAAAGCGTTGATCTGGTTGTTCTGGCGCGAACGCAGCTGACCGGGGGCGTCATTGTGCCCGTCGAACACCGGCGCGGCCTCCAGCGCCGCGGTGGCGGTCGCCACCGCCTGTTCCTCGCTGACCTTTTGCGCCGTGGCAGGCGCTGCCAGCAGGAGCGCCGCCGCAAGGGCGAGGCGAGAAGGCGCGAAACGTTGCATGGGGCAGGCTCCCGAAGCTAGAGCGCCTGCACCACCGGAGATGGGGGCAGGCAAGGACATCGGCATGAGTGATAGCGCGGCAGAACTGATCGAACAATTGGGCCTGACCGCTCACCTCGAAGGCGGGTGGTATCGCGAAACGTGGCGTGGTGCGGCCTCCGCCGCGGGGCGTGGCGAACCGGGGCCGGACACACGCGCCAGCGGCACCGCGATCATCTTCCTGCTGCGCGCTGGCGAGGCATCACACTGGCACACGGTCGATGCCACCGAGCTGTGGCTGTGGCAGGCGGGCGATCCGCTCGAGCTGCGCCTCGCCGCCGATGAAGCGGGGCCGGTGCGTTCCGTGATCCTCGGCAGTGATATCAGCGCGGGGCAGCAGTTGCAGGGGCTCGTCGCTCCGGGCGAATGGCAAGCGGCACGCTCCACTGGTGAGCCGCGCTTTGGCTATAGCCTCGTCTCCTGCGTGGTGGTGCCGGGGTTCGACTTTGCGGGCTTCGCGCTGGCTCCACCGGGCTGGGAGCCGGGCGCTTGATCCGCGTCGTCCTGCGCTGGCTGCTCGCCACGTTTTACGCCTTTGCCGGCGTGATCCATCTCACCAATCCCGCGCCCTTCCTCACCATCACCCCGGCCTGGGTGCCTTTACCCGAAGCCGTGGTGCTGTGGACCGGCGTGGCGGAGATCCTCGGCGCGATCGGGTTGGTGCAGCCATTCTCGCGCAGACTGCGGCAGGCGGCGGGATGGGGACTGGCGCTCTATGCGCTGTGCGTGTGGCCGGCCAACATCAACCACTTCGCGATGGACATGGCCCGCCCCGATGGCGGGCTCGGCCTCGCCTATCACGTGCCGCGCATGTTCGCGCAGCCGGTCATCATCTGGCTCGCGCTGTGGGTCGGCGAGTGCTGGCCGCTGCGCCGCAAGCCATGACGCCCGCGGACGCGATCCTCACCCTGCTCGCCGAGCGGGCCGACGGCGCGACCATCTGTCCGAGCGAAGCCGCGCGCCGCCTCGCCGGGCCGCAGGGAGACTGGCGCGCCGAGCTGGCCGCTGTCCATGCCGCCACCGACCAGCTGGCCGAGGCGGGCGCGGTCTCCCTCTCATGGAAGGGCGCTCCCATGCAAAAGCGGCGCGGACCCTATCGGATCGCGCGCCGCTGATTTGTGCCAGAGGCAAGGCGCCGCGAGGGCGCTGCGCCGCTTAGCTCAGGTGCTTGCTGACCGCAGCGGTCATCTTGAACATCGAGATCTGGTCCTTGCCGATCACCGCGCCAAGCTTGGCGTCGGGATTGATCTGACGCTTGTCGGTGGTGTCCTGCAGGCCATTGGCCTTGATGTATTCCCACACCTTCGAAGTCACCTGGGCGCGGGTCATCGGGCCCTTGCCGATCACCGCTTCGAGATCACCCGAAAGCGTCACCGGCTTCTGCAATGCATTGGTCGATCCAGCCATCATCTACTCCCTTATGTAAGTGGCAGGTTAATCAGATATCATCATCATCCCAGCCTGCATCATCGTCCCCGCCGCCGGTAAAGGTGGCATGGAGCACTGCGCAGGCCGTAATCGACCCTTGCAGTGATGCAAGCAGTTCCGCTCGTCCTGCGCCGGGCATCAGCACCAGCGGCAAGTCGGTCGCGAACAGTTGAAACACGTATTGGCGCGTCTCGCCCTCGGGCGGGTCGGGCAGCAGCCATTCGGAATTGCCGACGGCGTTCTTGCCCGTGCGCGGCGGGGTTTCGCCTTCCAGCAGCTTGCCGCGCTGGCCTTTCAACCCCCAGACCAGCCAGTGGCAGGTCGGTTCCGCATTGGTGGTTGACGCTTCTTCGACCACCAGCACCAGTTCCTGCGAACCCGGCGGCGGCGCGCTCCATTCCAGCGGCGGAGCTACGGCATCTTCCTCGGTTGCGGTGAAGCTCGGGTCGAGCGGCTCGCCTGCGTTGAACGCGGGGCTGGTGAGTGCAAACCCGCCGCGCGCAAAAGCCTGCGCCGAACCCAGCTTCGCGATGGCGAGGCCGGGATGACGCGCAGATGCGGGCACATGGGGTGCAAGCCAGGCGGGAAATTCCGTCATGATTCTGTCAGTTCCTTGCCCACGTGCTAGTCCGTTCGGATGCGCGATACGAGACTGCGCAAGTCAGTTTTTGCCGGTTTCTGAGGAAAACCGTGCGAATGCAGGCAAAAAGGTCACGGTTTTTCCCACGTTGGCGCTTTTTTGCGCCTGTGGTTCTTGCTCTCCGCGCCGCGCCAATGCATCCTCCGCGTGTCGGGCATGCCCCTCGTTCCGAATTTCCTTGTGGAGTTGCAAAGCCTTATGACGTTCGGTCGCACCGCACTCAGCCTTTTGCTTTCCGTCAGTCTGGTCGCCTGCGGAGGCGGCGGTGGATCATCCACCCCACCTGCAACCGGCGGCGGGGGCGGCGGCACGCCCACCCCATCCCCTTCCCCGACACCCACGCCATCGGCTTGCGGCCTGCGCGCGCAGCAGGATTTCGCCGATCAGGTGCTCAACGAATGGTACCTGTTCCCCGATCTTCTCGCGAACGCCAACCCGGCTGCATTCAACAATCTCGATGACTATCTCGACGCCCGCGTGGCCCCGGCCCGGGCGCAGAACCGTGACCGCTTCTTTACCTTCGCGACCTCGATTGCCGAGGAAAACGCCCTGATCAATTCGGGATCATCCGCGGGCTTCGGTATCCGTCTGTCCTACGACACGGCCAATCGCCGCCTGTTCGTGGTCGAAGCCTATGAAGGCGCCAGCGGGCTTGCCGCCGGGCTTGACCGGGGCTCCGAAATCACCGCGATCGGCACCAGCAGCGCCACCCTCCAAACCGTCTCCAGCCTGTTCGCCAGCGGGGGTGCGCAAAATGTTGCCAATGCGCTCGGCCCGTCAACGCAGGGCACCACCCGCGTGCTGCGCTTCACCCAGCCCGATGGCACGGTGATCGAGCGCAGCATCACGAAAACCGACTTTGCGCTTGATCCCGTGTCCAACCGGTATGGCGCGGTGATCCTGAATGATGGGGGCAAGAAGGTTGGCTATCTCAACCTGCGCACATTCATCATCGCCGACGCATCCAACCAGCTGCGTGCCGCTTACGGCCAATTCGCGGCCCAAGGTGTGACCGAGCTGATTCTCGACTTCCGCTACAATGGCGGCGGGTTGGTCGATGTGGCGGATACGATGGGCGATCTGATGGGGGGCGGCCGGGTCGGGCAGGTCTGGAGCCGCACGGTGCTGCGCCCTTCCAAGGCTGCCGAAAACGAGACCCGCACCTTCCGCACGGAAGCCACCGCCATTGCGCCCACCCGGATTGCGATCATCACCACCGGGGCGAGCGCTTCGGCGAGCGAGATCGTCGCCAATTCGCTGATCCCCTACCTCGGCAACAACTCGGCGCTGGTGGGGGCCAATTCCTTCGGCAAGCCGGTCGGTCAGTTCGGGTTTGATCTGGCGGCCTGCGACCTGCGGGTGCGGGCGGTGGCCTTCCAGACGGTCAACGCAAACAATCAGGGCGAGTATTACAGCGGCCTTGCCAGCGTGATGCCCAATACCTGCCGCGCAGGGGATGATATCACCCGCCCCTTGGGCGACCCGCGCGAAGCCTCGATCGCGGCCGCGCTCGATTTCCTCGGCGGGCGGGCCTGCACCCCGATCACCTCCAGTGCCACGACCAGCGGGTTGCAACAGGGGCAGAGCGCCCGTCAGGGCCTGGGCCTGCCCGAGCGCGAGATGCTTCAGCCGCATCGCCCCAACGCCGCGCAGCGCGAATTGCCGGGGCTATATTGACGTCAGCCTAGAGCCCCTGAGGCACGGTTTCGAAGCTGGGAATTTCGCCCAGATCGACCCAGTCCTGCTTGCTCTTGGCATAGCAATGGAAGGCAGGCTTGAGGATGCTGGTATCATCCAGCGTGCCGGCCTTGATGAACATCATCCCCGGCGGGCTATCGACCCGGGTAAACACGGGCGATCCGCAAGTGCCGCAGAACTGCCGCCGGACGGTCGCGCCGCTGTCGCCGGTATCGTTGTAGGTGGTGAGCTCGCCCTCGAACGCCACCGCGCCTTCGGGCACGCCGATGATCACCGACAGCGCGCTGCCCGCCTGCCGCTGGCAGTTCTTGCAATGGCAGGTGACGCAGAGCAGCGGATCGCTCTCGCAGGTGTAGCGCACCGCGCCGCACAGGCAGCCTCCGGTGATGGTCATGGCGTGTCTCTCCCCCTATCTCTGAGCGCTTAGGGCGCTTCCTCGCCGGTGAATGGCTGACGGGTGGTATAGCCGCAGCCTTTGAATGTCTCCCCGCCCAAAGCGATAGTGGCAACGAAGGGGAAGCGCCGATCGCTCATCCCATCGCTGCATGCGCCCGGCGTGAGTGTGGCGGTTAGCGGCTTGCCATCGAGCTCGCCGGAAAAGCCGAGGCCGTTGTTCCCGGCAAAGCGCTGCACCGCAAACCGGGTGCCGGGCTGATTGTCGGGGGTGGTCCAGACGCCCTCGCCTGCGGCAATCGCGAGCGTCCAGAACGGCTCGGTCCCGGTGAGGGTCACGGCGTCCTCGGGCGTCACGGCATCGAAGGTCTTGCCCTGAGGGTCGATCCCGTCAGCGGCAGGGGTGCAGGCGGCAGCAGCAGCGAGCAGCAGGCACAGCGCCGTGCGGGAATGGGTGGCGAGCATGGCAGGGCTCCTTTCGGGCGGCAGCTTAACTGCGGCGAGGGCACAAGCAAAGGGCGGGCGCCGCTCGCACGGTGCCCGCCCTCTTTCAGGCTGCGATGCAAGCGGTCAGGCTTACTTCGGCATCAGCACGGTATCGATCACATGGATCACACCGTTGGACGCCGCCACGTCGGTCGCCGTGACCTTGGCGGTGTTGCCAGCCGCATCGGTCAGCACCACGCCGCCATCGACGACCTTGGCATTGAGCGTGGCGCCCTGGACGGTGGTGATGGTGTAGCCTTCATCGCCCGCCTGGGTGATGGCATTGGTCAGCGTCGCCGCATCAATTGTGCCCGGGACGACGTGGTAGGTGAGGATCGACTTCAGCGTTTCCTTGTCATCCGTCGTCAGCTTTTCCACGGTGCCGGCGGGCAGCTTGGCAAAGGCATCATTGGTCGGTGCGAACACGGTGAACGGCCCGGTGCCGGAAAGGGTCGCGCCCAGATCGGCTGCGGTCACAGCGGTCACCAGCGTCGAGAAGGCGTTATCGCCCTGCGCCACTTCGACAATCGTGCCGACACCCGTGGCGTCATCGGCAACAGCGGTCGTATCGGCGGCGGTATCTTCGGCAGGGGCTTCGCTGGCACAGGCGACCAGCGCCAGCGCGGCAACCGAAGCGAACGTCATATTGATGATCTTCATAAGGCATTCCTCAATTGGGGCCAAACGGCCAGGGGGGGTGCCCGGATATAGGAGGGGATCCGAGGCAAACAGGCGCGGTGCGAAAGCGACGTGGCCTGATGGATCTACGAGTCCGGCGATGGGGCGGATGTTCCATGCTCCGGGGCGTTCGGGCTCCGCTCGTCTGGAACCATGACCGGATCACCGGGTTGCCCCCTCGATGACACCAAACCCTACCCGTGCGGCCGCCCTTGCCCGCCTCACCGAGTTCCTTCCCGCTGCCGGCCGACGCTACGCCGAAACCCGCAATGCCGATGATGGCCCCGCAAGCGGCGGGCGCAGCAATGTAAGCGAATTGTCGCCCTGGCTGCACGCCGGGGTGCTGGGCGAGGCCGAAGTGCTCGCAGCGGTCCTCGGCCAGCACAGCCCGCGCGCGGCCGAGAAATTCATCGCCGAAGTGTTCTGGCGGATCTACTTCAAAGGCTATCTCGAGCAGCGCCCGGCGATCTGGGACGATTATTGCACGGGCCGCGATGGTGCTCTTGCCGCGGTGGCACGCAATGCCGGGCTGCAACGCGCCTATGCCGAGGCGACCGAGGGCCGCACCGGGATCGCAGCCTTCGATGCCTGGGCGCAGGAGCTGGTCACGACCGGCTACCTCCATAACCACGCGCGAATGTGGTTCGCCAGCATCTGGATTTTCACGCTGAAGCTCGATTGGCGGCTGGGCGCGGACTTCTTCCTTAGGCACCTTATGGATGGCGATGCGGCGTCGAACACGCTTTCGTGGCGCTGGGTCGCGGGGTTGCACACCAAGGGCAAGCATTATCTCGCGCGGGCGGACAATATCGCGCGCTACACCAGCGGTCGGCCCGGCGGCGCGCTGGCAGCCGATGGGTTGGCCGCGGATGCCGAGCCGCTGTCCGAACCGCAGGACTACGGGCGGCAAAAGCTCGATCTGCCCGCGCCTGTCAGCGCAGGCGACCTTGGCGCACCCTTCGCGCTGCTGCTGCATGACGAGGCGGCGCATCACGCCCCGCTGGCCCTGCCCGCCGTGCCCGCGCTGGTGATCGGCGCGGCGCGTCCCGCTGCCCGCTCCCCCGGCGCAGTCGGGGAGCTGGCATCGGACTTTGCCGATGGCGCGGTGGCAAGCGGCATGGCCGAAGCGGCCACCGCCTTCGGCTGCCCTGCGACCGAATGGCGCGCGGGTGATCCGCTGGCGCCGCTGCTGGCCGAAGCCGGTGTGGCGCGCATCGCCGTCTCTTATCTCCCCACCGGCTGGACGCGCGACGCGCTGATGCCTGACATCGCACCGCTGGCCGGACAGGGCCGGGTCGTCACCATCCTCGGCGATCTCGACCGCGCGACCTGGCCCCTGGCCAAGGCCGGGTTCTTCGGCGTGGCCAAGGCGATCGATAATGTGCTCGCCGAATGCGGGATCACGGGCGGCGCATAGCGGCTTCAACGTGGAATTAACCTTGCAGGGATAGGGTTTGCGGGTCTTTGTCCACGCCGGGGCCTCCACGCGCCATGCTCTATCCCAACCGCCTCCAAGCCGCGCTGCTGTTCGACCGGAGAATCCACGATCTGGAAGCGATCATGCGCGATTTCGTGCGGATCGAGGGGATTCGTTCCAGCGTCAGCTTCCATCTGTCGGAGAACAATCCGGGCCTGTTCTACCGCCTGTTCGATGCCACCGAAGAGCTGATGGTGACCTTCGAATATTGCGACCGCCCTGCCAATGCGCAGGTGTTCCAACCGGCGCTGTCATCCTTCTACACCGGCATCCTCACCCCCGACATTCGCGAACGGATCGCGCGCTGTGACAGCCACATCCTGCTTGAGGTCTCTCACGGGGTGATGGGCGGCGTCGAGGAAAACCCCGAGATTGCCGCGATGTTCGAGGCAATTGGCCGGCAGCGATCGGGCGCAAGCCAGTCGCAATTCGAGCGGCGGCTCGCCGTCCTCGCGCTGATCACCCGGATCGCGGTTGATCATGCGATGCCGCTGGCCGTGCACTGGACCCAATCCGACACCCTGCTCAGTGGCGAACTGTTTGATCGGATCGCGGCGGGCAATGACGCGCCGGGGCCGCTTCACATCCACCCCTACCTGTTCGGCCCGACCGCCGCGCCGGGCGAGAGCGCAAGGGTCGGCATCCGCACCTTCGGCGCTCGCCATTGGCTGGGGCGCGAGGTTATTGTTCAGCCCAATGTCCTGCCCTGGGCCGCCAATCTCGAAACGGTCTTCGCCTTCCTGCGGGTTGCGACCATGCCGAACGGCTATGTCATCCCCGATGGCGACACCTTCGGGCCCGAGGATCGCAGCCTGTCCTATCGCGTCCTGCACCATGATGCGGGCGCGAATATCGGCTATGCTTCGCCGGAGCCTGCCGATGTGCCGTTCTACGAACTCGTACCATTGAAGCACCGCGAGTATGGCTTCGTCGCACCCGAACACGTGCCGGACGCCAATGCCTTCGATGACCGCGCCTTCCCGGTCGACATCATGCCGGAAGGGCAGGACGAACGCATGGCGCTTGCCAATGCGTGGTTCGAGAAGCGCAAGCTGGCCGAGGGGATTGGCGGCCGCTTTGAAGTGCGCAAGGCGGGCGAAGGCGAGGCGCCTCCCCCGCCGCAACCGCCGACGCCCACGCGGGTCATCGCGCCGACGCCCAGCCAGCCGGGTCTTCCCGGGCTGACCGGACGCGGTCTGCGATCACGGGTGTTCGGGCGCAAGGAGGGTTAACCCCGCGCCTGCGCCCAAATCTGCGCAGGATCAGATCATCTTGTCGGGTGAAGGATCGTGGCGGTGACGCTGCGCCCGGCCGAGCACGCGCTCCAGCCGCTCCGCCATCGTGTTGGCCGCGATCCGGGCTGCCGCGTCGACATCGGACGCCTTGCCGGTCACGCCAATCGGGCGACTGCCGCGCGGCCGCGCTTCGATGGTGCAATGCTTGTCATCCGCGCCATGCTTGCGGCCATTGACGTCCGAGACATGGACCTCGATCCGCGTCAGCCTGTCAGCAAAGCGTTCCAGCCGCTTGCGCACTTGCGCCTCGATCCGTTCGGCGACGTTCTGCGTGCCCATCACCGAACTGTCGGTATTGAACTGGAACTGCATGGTGGTCATGGCTGTCTCTCCTTGGCTTCAGTGTCCTGTTGCCCAAAAAGAATATGGGAAGCGCCGATCCGGCTTTCCAGCGGAATCAGGCGAAGTGTTCAGGACAGGAGATGATCGCTCGCGCGCTTTTCAGCCCGGACGCGGTCAGCCTTGACGCGCTCTTCGGCGGTCTTGCGCGCCTGTTCCGCGAGGCCGCGCCAGGTCTTCTCCGACCGCAACTCGCGCTCACGCACGTTGTCCAGCGTGGCCTTGCCGGCAAGGGCAGCGGCTTCATCGGCACGTTCGCAGTAGAATTCGTAGGTCTGGGCCATCAGGCGCTCCTGCCATGGGAGGGGGTAGGCGGGACTCTGTGGTGGCAGGCAGGGCGCACACAGCGCCCTGCCGCCGGTCGTCAGATCAGGCTGCCGCCAGGTTCACGGCGCTTTCCTTGCCGTTACGCCCGCGCTCGAGATCGAAGCTCAGACGCTGATCCTTTTCGAGGGTGTGCATGCCGGCAGCCTGCACGGCCGTGATGTGGACGAAGCTGTCCGACGAACCATCGTCGGGCTGGATGAAGCCATAGCCCTTGTCGGTGTTGAAGAACTTCACGGTTCCGGTCTTGCTCATGGGGTGTTCCTTTCAAGAACAAAGTCAAGTGCCTGCCCGCAACATGCGCGCAGGGTCGTGCGTCGTATCGTCCGATGAAAGGAAGTCGTCGTCTGGTTTACGCCGGGGGCCAAAGGGCCAGGCGGCGGAGCGCAAATTTCGAAGTCCGTCGCAAATTTCGACGTCAGCGGGGAGGGTGTAGCACACAAAGGGGGTTTCTCCTAATCGAGGCGTTCCTTGTGGTGCGACCACCCCTCCGCGCGGCCATCCCCGGTGCGTTTCGATCCCTGCGGGATCGCTCCTGCGGGAAGAACAAGCGCAACGTCGCGGGGAGGATCGGAAAGCCCCTTCCCCTTGGGGGAAGCGAAGCTGACGCGCAGCGTCAACGGGTTGGGGATGGGGGTTCGGCGGCAGATCCCTTGCGTTGCCCGCGCGCCGTGGTGCCCCCACCCCCTGCCCCCTCCCCTTGGGGAGGGGAGAAGAAGGGCGCGACGCGGCGCTGCGGCTTGGCGAGAAAATGGCCCAGGACGACTGACAAAGCTCGGCACGCCCCCTCCGCGCCTCCCTTCCCTCCGCGCCTCTGCGTGAAACCCTGACCCGGTGCCGCGACGCGCGACCCCTTCGGCTCAGCCTCGCCCGCCCCTCCACCACCTTCGGTGGTCCCCCTCCCCTTGCAGGGGAGGAATACGCTCCCTCTCCCCCTTTGCCGCGCGCGCCTGTGCCGCTAACACCGCGGGCATCATTTGCGTGAAGGGATCCCGCGTCATGGCTCACCTGCCTGATCTGTTGCTGCGTTACCGCGTGCTTGTCGGCCTTGCGGCCATTGTGCTGAGCGGGGTGACCTGGGGGGTGGATCTGGCGGAGATTGTCTATCAGTGCCCCTATTGCCGGGTGCAGCGCAGTGTGATCGGGCTGCTCGGGCTGATCCTGCTGCTGCCGTGGTATGGGCATTGGCTGGCGCGCTATGGGGCGGCGGTGCTGGCGGTGTTCGGCTTGCAGGTCGCGGGCGCGCAGCACTTCATGGGCTGGGCGAAGATTTCGGGCGGCACGTTCGAATGGGGGGAGCGGTGGTTCATCAACCCGTGGATGCTGTCGGGCTTCGCGCTGTTCATCATCACTGCGCTGGTGCTGCTGATCTGGCGCGGCGCGCGCGCTGAGGCGCAGCGCTGAGGGCCGCGCCGCCCCTCCCCCGGCGAGAAGGAGGGGCGGGGCCGGATCAATCGTGCTCGCGCCCGCCTGCGCCGACGTAGAGTTCGCGGCCGCCTTCGTTATAGCGGCGGCTCATTTCCTCCATGCCTTTGAGCGCGGCCTGACGGCTGGCCTCGGCGGTGTCAGCGCCCAGCTTTTCCGAGGCGAGGAAGCTTTCGGGGCTGGAGTTCTGCTTCGCCGCAAAGTCGCGCACGTCCTGGCTGATCTGCATCGAGCAGAACTTCGGCCCGCACATCGAGCAGAAATGCGCCGACTTCGCGCCTTCCGCCGGGAGCGTCTGGTCGTGATATTGCTCGGCGGTTTCGGGGTCCAAGCTGAGGTTGAATTGGTCGCGCCAGCGGAATTCGAAGCGGGCCTTGGAGAGCGCATTGTCGCGCACCTGCGCGGCCGGGTGGCCCTTGGCGAGGTCCGCGGCGTGGGCGGCCAGCTTGTAGGTGATCACGCCGACCTTCACATCGTCCCGGTCGGGCAGGCCGAGATGCTCCTTGGGGGTGACGTAGCAGAGCATCGCGGTGCCATACCACCCGATCTGCGCGGCACCGATGCCGCTGGTGATGTGGTCATAGCCCGGCGCGATGTCGGT
The DNA here is from genome assembly GCF_046452395.1 of Erythrobacter sp. W302b. Lineage (NCBI taxonomy): Bacteria > Pseudomonadati > Pseudomonadota > Alphaproteobacteria > Sphingomonadales > Erythrobacteraceae > Erythrobacter > Erythrobacter sp. W302b. Next base: position 2,303,049 of record NZ_JBKFDH010000001.1, read on the forward strand.
CACGAGCGGGCCGAGGGTGTAGAACGGCGCCTCACCGCAGACCTGCAGCTGCTTTTCCATGTTCTCCTTGATCTTGTGCATGGGCACGTGGCCCGGCCCTTCGATCATCACCTGCACATCCTGCGCCCAGGCGCGGTGGGTCAGCTCGCCCAGGGTGTAGAGTTCGGAGAATTGCGCTTCGTCATTGGCATCCGCGATCGAGCCGGGGCGCAGGCCATCGCCGAGGCTGTAGGCGATGTCATAGGCCTTCATGATCTCGGTGATCTCGTCGAAGTGCTCGTAGAGGAAGCTCTCCTTGTGGTGGGCGAGGCACCACTTCGCCATGATCGAGCCGCCGCGGCTGACGATCCCGGTGACGCGCTTGGCCGCCATCGGGACATAGGCGAGTCGCACGCCCGCATGGATCGTGAAGTAGTCGACGCCCTGCTCGGCCTGCTCGATCAGCGTGTCGCGGAAGATCTCCCACGTCAGCTCCTCGGCGATCCCGCCGACCTTTTCCAGCGCCTGATAGATCGGCACGGTGCCGACCGGGACGGCGGAGTTGCGGATGATCCATTCGCGGGTGTCGTGAATGTTGCGGCCCGTGGAGAGGTCCATGATCGTGTCCGCGCCCCAGCGGGTCGCCCACACCATCTTGTCGACTTCGCTCGCCACATTCGAGGCGACGGCGGAGTTGCCGATATTGGCGTTGATCTTGACGAGGAAGTTGCGCCCGATCGCCATTGGCTCGCTTTCGGGGTGGTTGATGTTGTTGGGGATGATCGCGCGGCCGCGCGCAATCTCGTCGCGCACGAATTCGGGCGTGATGATGGTCGGGATGTTCGCGCCCCAGCTCTGCCCGTCGCGCACCATGTCGGCGGCGATTTCGCGGCCGAGGTTCTCGCGCTCGGCGACATATTCCATTTCGGGCGTGATGATGCCCTTGCGGGCGTAGTGCATCTGGCTGACGTTCATCCCCGCCTTGGCGCGCAGAGGGCGCTTCACCGCATTGGGGAACTGCGGAACACCGCCCGAGCGGTCGGGGCCGAGCTGGCCATTGTCTTCGGGCTTGACCTCGCGGCCCTGATAATCCTCGACATCGCCGCGCGCCATGATCCAGTCCCGCCGCAGCTGCGGCAACCCGGCGTTGATGTCGATATGGGCGCTGGGGTCGGTGTAGGGCCCCGAGGTGTCATACACCCGCACGCTCGGTTCCCCGCCTTCAAGGTCGATCTCGCGCATCGCGACGCGAATGCCGGAGCCGGTGCGCGCGCCGACGTAAATCTTGCGGCTGCCACGGATCGGCCCGGTGGTGACGCCAATTTCGACGGGGCTGTTGATGTCGGCCATATCTGCTCTCTCCACAAGGCGGAAAGCGAGCGGGAACCGTGGCACAGCGACCAGCCCACTCCCTCCGCCGATGCTAATCGGTTCAGGTTCGACGGGTCGTGGGGTGCTTATGCCCACCTCTCAGCCTCAGCAGGCTCCCCGGGGATAGGGCCGGTCTAGCGCGAAAGCCCGGCCAATGCCAGCGGTCTTGAACCGCGAGACGCCCTGTGATACCAGTTGCAATATGCAACTGTTCGACCTGATCCTCGCCGTCAAGATCGTGGTCACCGCGCTCGGCGTGGTCGTGCCGATCCTCGTCCTGCCGCCGCGCATCAGCGCACCGCTGCTGGATCTCGCGCCGCCCCAGATGCGCTAGATGCGGCTCTATGCGCTGGCGCTGGCGGCGCTGCTGGTAGGCTATGCCTCCGCCTTCTCGTGGTGGCGCGGGCCGGAGTTCCCGCAAGGGATCGCGATCATGGGCCTCGTCTCAAACGGCGGAGCGGCGCTGCTGCTGCTGGTGGATGGCCATGTCCGGCTCGCCCGGTTCGGCGCGCCCTTCTTCGGTGCCATCGCACTCGCGCTTGCCGCCAGCCTCGCCGCGCCCGAGTGGGCGATGCAGCCGCTCTGATGCGGCGTCAGGCCACCACGCCCGCCGCCTGCCATTCGGCGATCGCTTCGATCGGATAAACCAGCATGATGACGTTGAAGGTCAAATTGTCGCGCACGACATAGCCCGCCACCAGCTCTCCGATGATCGCCAGCGCCACCGTCACCTTCACCGGAAGGCGCAGCGCCAGCCAGAAGCCGAAGCTCATCCACATCAGGTCAGCGCCCGAATTGAGCACGGAGTCGCCGGTGTAGCCGAAATTGGCCGTGACTGAGCGGAAGCGATTGATCACCATGGGGGTGTTTTCCAGCACCTCCCACGCGCCCTCCAGCAGCACGGCAAGCGGCAGGCCCCAGCGGAACGCGTCAGCCCCGCCCCAGCCGCGCTTCACGAACATCCACCACCCGAAGGCGTAGAAGATCATGCCGTGGATGATGTGGCTTGGCGTGTACCAATCGGTGATGTGCTGGCTGTTGCCCGCATCGTTGATCTGCCCGTGCCACAGCTTGATGTAGCCGCACTCGCAGATCGGCGTGCGGCCCATCGCGAGCAGGATGACGATGGTGACCGCCGCAATGGCGAGCGAGACGATGACCGTGCGGCGGTTCGGGATGAGCGCGCCCATCAGTCCTTGGGTCCGCTCACTCGATCACCCGCCCGCGCACCATTACGAAGTCGACCTCTTCCAGCACGGTCACATCCGTGAGCGGGTTGCCATCGACCGCGATGATATCCGCCGAATAGCCGGGCGCGAGCTTGCCGATCTGGTTGTCCATCCCCAGCACCTTCGCCGCGACGGTGGTGGCGCTGGCGAGCACTTCGCGGTCGGTCATGCCCTGCTTCTTCATCAGGCCCAGTTCCTCGCCATTGCGGCCGTGCTGATACACGCCCGCGTCGGTGCCGAAGGCCACGGTGACACCGTATTGGCGGGCGCGGCTGACCAGCGAGGCCATCAGCGGCTGCACGGCGCGGATCTTGTCCTCGACCACGGGGGTATAGACGCCCTTGCCCAGCCCTTCGCTGACGCCTTCCAGCGCCATAAGCGTGGGGACGAGCACGGTGCCATTGGCCTTCATCGCGCGTGCCGCAGCTTCATCGAGATAGGTGCCGTGCTCGATCGAATCGATCCCGGCCTCGGCCGCCTGCTGGATGCCGCGTGCGCCGTGGGCATGGGCCATGACCTTGAGGCCAAGGCTGTGCGCGGTGTCGGCAATCGCCTTCATTTCGGCGGGGGTGAAGTGCGCTTCGAGGCCCCGGCCCTGCTGGCTGAGGACGCCGCCGGTTGCGGTGATCTTGATCACATCCGCGCCGTTCTGGCTGGCGAGCCGCACCTTGGCGGCGCATTCGACCGCGCCGGTGCACGTGAAGCCGGAATCGAGCAACTCGTTCACATCCGAACGGAAGCCGTTGACGTCGCCATGCCCGCCGATGATCGACAGCGCCGGGCCAGCGGCGACGATGCGCGGCCCCGGCACCAGCCCTTCCGCCGTGCCGCGCCGCAGCGAGAAGGCGGTATCGCGCCCGCTGCCCGCTTCGCGCACCGTAGTGAAGCCTGCCAGCGCGGTGAGGCGCGCGTTCTTGGCACCCACGACCACGCCCCATTCGTCAGGCTCGGTCGCTTCCTTCCAGAAATCACCGCCGGGATCGCCGGTCAGGTGGGTGTGGAGGTCAATCAGGCCGGGCAGCACGGTCTTGGTCTTGAGGTCGATCTCGCGGTCGGCGGTCACGGCACCGTGGCCCGCGGTGATCGACACGATCCTGCCATCAGTGACGAGAATGGTCGCAGCCCCGGTCGGCTCGGCAGCGGCATCGGTGATGACCGCACCAGCGCGGATCGCGACGGTCTCGGCCGCGAGCGGCGCTGCCATCAGCGTGCCCGCCAGCGTCAGCCCCGCCAGCAAACGGTTGCGGAATGCCTGCATGATTGTCTCTCCCCTTGCCGCATATGTCCCGCCCGGTTGATGGCCCGCCCGCGCCGCCAAGGCAAGCGCAGCGGTGAAAATCGCGGCGGATCAGACTATTCGCTTGGGCGTGAGCACGCGGGCCTCTATGCGGGGAACCAGCACTTTTTGCGTTGAGAGGCCTGTTCCATGATCCGACTTTCCGCGTTGCGCCGGCCTGGCCTGATGCTGGCGATGCTACTGGCTGCACCGGCTGCGATGGCGCAGAACAGCGCCCCGCCTGCGCCTGCGCCCGCGCCAGCGCCTGCACCTGCGAAAATCGCCAATCCCCAACCCGGCCACCCGGCCTATGCTGATCTGATCGACGCAATCGACAGCACGGTGAACCGCGAGGTGCTGCTCGACAAAGGGCTGGAAGCGGTCAAGCGCGAGATGCTCGCCAACGCCGATCTGGGAGCGGCTGAGCAGGCCAGTCCGGGCCTGATCGACGAAATTCTGGCCGGGATGCGCCCGGTGCTCAACAGCCAGAACTTGCGCGTCACGGCGCTCTACCGCCCGAAGATGATCGCGGCGATGGCGAGCTACCTCACCCCGGAAGAGGCGCGCAGCGTGTCCGTGTTCTACCGCTCCGACATCGGCCGCCGATTGATGGGCAACGTGGTGGCGAATTTCGACATGGAGCAGACGCTGTCGAGCGCCGTTGCGGAAAAGGACATCACCGAGGCGGATGTGCGCGCGGACATCAACAGTGCGGTGTCCCAAGGGATCAGCCAGATGGACGCTGCCGATCTGGCCGAGATGGGCAGGCAGGCGCTCACCAATCCGGCGCTGCTGAAGCTCCAGAACGTCAATCCGCAGATCCAGCGGCTGCGCGCGCAGATGGAGAACGAGCCGCTCACCCCCGCCGAGGATGCCGAGATTGCCCGGGTGGTCGAGGCGACCTTTGCCAAGCGCTTCCCGCAATAACGGCAGGGACCCCGCGGGGGACGGGCCTCAGAATGTGTAGGCCATGCCCAGCCCGACGATGAACTGGTTGGCATCGCCGCGCTGCGCCGTGAAGGGCGTGTCGGCGCTGTCCCCCACCAGCCGCGACATGCCGCCCAGCCCGGTGATTGCCCAGCCGCCGCTCAGTGGCTTGCCGTCGAGGTCATAGGTCAGGATCGCGACGGTGCCGATCCGGTTCAACCCGCCATCCGCGCGGAACTGCGGCAGGCCGGTGGCCAGCGCCTGCGCGGGGCTGACGGTGAAGTAGTAATCGGCAAAGCTGTCATCGACGAACTCGGCGCTCGCCTGCACCTGCAAGGCGAAGCTGCGCCCCACCGGCGCGCGGTAGGTGATCTGCGGTTCGACGATCATGCCGTCATGCGCGCCCAGCACGTCCCAGCGCGCCTGCACGCCGAAGCTCAGCTGGTCGAAGTTCTTGAACACATTGGGCAAGGCCACCTCGACATTGCCGCCCACTTCGAGCGCCGCGTCCAGCTTGCCTGCGCGCGCGACCACGTCATCCTTGATGCGGTTGTTGCGATCATTGCGGAAGCTGATCGTCGGCCCAAAGGCGATCCGTGCGCCCTTGCGCGGGCCGGCGGCGGGCTTGGGCGAATTGACATCGAACACGAGGCCCGCGCCATTGGGGCTGATTCCCACGCCACCAACGCGACCCACGATCAGCGGCAGCGGGAAGGCGATGTAATCATCGGAACCCGCATAGCTGGGCACCATCCCCACGCCGAGGCCGATGGTCGCCCAGGTCTCGTCAAACACCGGCTTGCTGTAGGCGGACGGCGGCGCACCGGCAGGCGAGGTCGGTTGGGCGGTCTGGACGGAGACAGCGGCAGGCTCGACCTCCGCTTCAACTGCGGCGACGACTGCCTCTTCGCCAGCCTCCGCTTCGGCGGCGAGGGACGGTGCGGCGGCAAAGACGGCGCAGAAAGCGGCCACAGAAGCGGCAGGCCCGAAGGGGCCGAAAGCGGTGCGAAGTGCCATGAGGGTGCGATCCTTATAGGTGTGATTCGAAAGCACATTTTTTTCGCATCCTATAAATTTTGTGTGACGTTGCAACATCCTATGTGCGCTGCAACATTGCCGTTCGCCTCGCCCTAGCCTAGGGCACTGAGGCATGGTCGATTCACCGCAAGCTTCAGGCACTCAGGGGGCCGATTCCCATGACGTGATCATCGTCGGGGGCGGGCTCGCGGGTGGGCTGATCGCGCTGGCCCTGCACCGCCATGCACCCGATTGCCGCTTCCTCGTGATCGAGGCCGGACACAGCTTCGGCGGGCACCACCGCTGGAGCTGGTTCGAGACCGACATTCGCCCCAAGGCGCGCGCACTGATGGCGGGTTTCGATCTGAATGGCTGGGACGAAGGCTATGACATCACCTTCCCCACCCTTGGCCGCAGCCTGCCGACAGCCTACCGCTCGCTCGCCAGCGCCGAGTTTCATGCCAAGCTGGTCGCCGAACTCCCGGCAGAGCGCGTGATGCTGGACACCAGGGCCGCTACGCTCGACGCCAGCGGCGTGACGCTGACGGATGGCACGCGGCTGCCGGCCAAGCGCGTGATCGATTGCCGTCCCTTCAAGCCCTCAAAGGCGCTGTCGGGCGGCTGGCAGGTGTTTCTTGGCCAGCAGTTCTGCTGCGAGACGCCGCACGGCCTCACCCGCCCTGTGATCATGGATGCGAGCGTCGATCAGCTCGCCCCGCACGGCAACGGCGCGGCCTATCGTTTCGTCTATGTCCTCCCGCTCTCCCCCACCGATGTCTTCATCGAGGACACCTATTATGCCGATCAGCCCAAGATGGACGCTGCCGTGCTGAAAGGCCGGGTGGCCGACTATGCCCACCGGCACGGGTGGAAGGGCGAAGTCGTCGATCAGGAGGCGGGTATCCTGCCGGTGATTTCGGGCGGCGATCTCAATGCAGCCCTCGCCGAAGTCGCGATCCCCGGCGTCGCCCTGGCGGGCGCGCGCGGCGGCTTTTCGCATCCGCTCACCAGCTACACCTTGCCGTTTGCGGTCGAAAATGCGCTCGCGATCGCGCACCTCATCGCCAGCCGTCCGACGCTGACGGGCGCGGAGCTCGCCGATTTCTGCAAGCGCCGGTCCAAGCGTCACTGGCGCACCACCGCCTATTACCGGATGCTCAGCCGGATGCTGTTCGAAGCGGCCGACCCGGACAAGCGCGTGGTGGTGTTCGAACATTTCTACGCCCTGCAAGGCAAGCTGGTCGAGCGTTTCTACGCCGGTCGTTCCACTTGGCCTGACCGGCTTCGCATCCTGACGGGCAAGCCGCCCGTAGCTATCCCGCGCGCCATTCGCGCACTGTTTTCCTCAGGCAAGCCTCTCAACATGGAGACCCCGGCATGAACGCCGATGTGAAGATCAACATCCCCGGCGCGAAGGGGGTGAACCCCGCTCTGGCCGAACGCTATGCGGGCAAGACTGCCTGCGTGATCGGCGCGGGCTTTGGCGGCATGGCGCTCGCCCTCCGCCTGCAATCGGCGGGCATCGCCACCACCGTGATCGAGAGCCGCGACAAGCCCGGCGGGCGCGCCTATTTCTGGGAGCGTGAGGGCTTCACCTTCGACGCCGGCCCCACCGTCATCACCGATCCCGATTGCCTCAAGGAACTGTGGGGCCTCACCGGCCACGACATCGCCGATGATGTCGAGCTGATGAAGGTCATGCCCTTCTACCGCCTCAACTGGCCCGACGGCACGAATTTCGACTATTCGAACGACGAAGAACAGCTCAACGCCGAGATCGCCAAGCTCAATCCCGCCGACGTCGCGGGCTATGCGCGCTTCCTCGAATATTCCGAGCGGGTCTACAAGGAAGGCTACCTGAAGCTCGGCACCGTGCCGTTCCTCGATTTCAAATCGATGCTGAAGGCCGCGCCCGCGCTGATCAAGGAACAGGCGTGGCGGTCGGTTTATTCGATGGTGTCGAGCTACGTCCAGAACGAGAAGCTGCGCGAGGCGCTCTCGTTCCACACGCTGCTGGTCGGCGGCAACCCGATGAACACCTCGTCGATCTACGCCCTTATCCACAAGCTGGAGAAGGACGGCGGCGTGTGGTGGGCGCGCGGCGGCACCAACCGGCTGATCGCCGGGATGGTGCGCCACTTCGAGCGCCTCGGTGGCACGATGATCGTCGGCGATCCGGTGGTGCAGGTGCACACGCTGGGTACCAAGGCGAGCGAAGTCGAGACCAAGAGCGGCTTCCGCCAGCGCTTCGATGCGGTCGCTTCCAATGCGGACATCATGCATTCCTACAAGGATCTGCTGTCCGGTTCGGAGCGGGGCAAGCAGATGGCCAAGAGCCTCAATCGCAAGAGCTATTCGCCCAGCCTCTTCGTGGTGCATTTCGGGCTCGAGGGCACCTGGCCCGGCATCCCGCATCACATGATCCTGTTCGCCAAGCGCTACAAAGGCCTGCTCGACGACATCTACAAGAACGGCGTGGTGCCCGAAGATTTCGCGATCTACCTCCACCACCCGACCGTGACCGACCCGAGCATGGCGCCTGCGGGCAAGAGCACCTTCTACGCGCTCGTGCCGGTGAGCCACATGGGCAAGATGCCGCTCGACTGGGACGAGGTCGGGCCAAAGCTGGAAAAAATGATCCTCGACGAGCTGGAGCGGCGGTTGATCCCGGACATCCATTCGCGGATCGTCACCAAGTTCAGCTATGCGCCCAAGGACTTCAAGCAGGACTTGAACGCCCACATGGGCAGCGCCTTCAGCCTTGAACCGGTGCTGTGGCAGAGCGCCTGGCTGCGCGGCCACAACCGCGATGACGTGATCGACAACTACTACCTCGTCGGCGCAGGCACCCATCCGGGCGCAGGCATTCCGGGCGTGGTCGGCAGCGCCAAGGCGACCGCCGGGCTGATGCTGGAGGACCTGGCGAAGGTGGGCGCGTGAGGGTCCTCCCCGGAACGGGGAGGGGGACCATGCGCAGCATGGTGGAGGGGCACCCCGCGTGATTTCCGGCCCGCGCGACACGGTGAAACGTGCGCGCAAGCTGCGCAGCGAGATGTCGATGCCCGAAACGATCCTCTGGCGGGAATTGCGCAAGCGGCCTGGGGGTCACAAGTTCAGACGGCAGCACCCGGCAGGCGTGTTCGTGCTTGATTTCTACTGCGCCAAGGCGCGGCTCGGTATCGAGGTGGATGGCTGGGTTCACGACAATCCGGCGCGCGCAGAGAGGGATCAGAGCCGGTCCCACTTTTTGCGCTCTCAGGGGATTGCGACAACGCGTATCCCGGCACAAAGGGTGCTCGAAGACTTGGAAGCGGTCGTTAGGCGGATTGTCGTGATTTGTGACGAACGGATTGAGAAACTGATGGTGCCCCTCCCCCATCCTGCGGATGGTCCCCCTCCCCGTTCCGGGGAGGATCGCGCGTGAAACGCCTCGCAGTCTATTGCGGCTCGGCCTCGCCCGAAGACCCGCGTTATCTCCAGCTCGCCTATGATGTCGGCGCAGAACTCGCCGCGCGCGGCATTGGCCTCGTTTATGGCGGGGGCAAGCTCGGCCTCATGGGCGCAGTGGCCAAGGGGGCGAAGGAGAACGGCGGCCATGTCATCGGCATCATCCCCGAAGCGCTGGTCAAGGCCGAGGTCGCCAATCATGATTGCGACGAACTCGTCACCGTCAGCGGGATGCACGAGCGCAAGCAGCGCTTTACCGACCTCTCTGACGGCTTCGTCACCATCCCCGGCGGGGTCGGCACGATGGACGAATTGTGGGAAGCGATCAGCTGGTCGCAGCTGGGCTATCACACCAAACCCGTCGGCCTGCTCAACGCTTTCGGCTTCTACGATCACCTGCTCGCCTTCAACGCCAAGATGGCCGAAGTCGGCTTCGTCCGGCCCGCGCATCAGAACATCCTGATCGCGGCGACCTCGATCCACGAACTGCTCGCCAAGATGGAAGCCTATCAGCCGCACACCCCGATCTTCCGCATGAAGGCCGAGGAGCTGTAAGCCTCGCCATGTCGGTCGATGCCGCCACCCGCGCCGCGCTGGTCGAGCACGCCCGGCTGTCGATCAAGCGCGGCTCGCAGAGCTTTTCCGCGGCCGCGCGCCTGTTCGACCGCGAGACGCGTGAGCGGGCGTGGCTGCTTTATGCCTGGTGCCGCCGGGCCGACGACATTGCCGACAATCAGGAGATGGGCGGCGAACTGGGCGACCAGACCGACCTCGCCGACCGCCTCGCCCTGATCCGCCGTCTGACCGCGCTGGCCTTCGCAGGCCAGCCGACCGGCGACCCGGCCTTCGATGCGTTGGGCGTGGTCGCCGCCGAAGTCGGCCTCACCCCGCAGATGGCCGAGGACGTAATTGCGGGCTTCCAATTGGACGCCGAGGACTGGCGCCCGCGCACCGAGGCCGACATGCTGCGCTATTGCTATCACGTGGCGGGCGCGGTGGGCGTGATGATGGCGGTGGTGATGGGGGTCTCGGCGCAGGATCAGGAGACGCTCGACCGGGCGAACGACCTCGGCCTCGCCTTCCAGCTCTCCAACATCGCGCGCGACATCGTCGAGGATGACGCAGCGGGGCGGTGTTACCTGCCCATCGAGTGGCTGGTCGAACAGGATATCGAGCCCGGCCAGCACACAAAGCCGCACCACCGCAAGGAACTGGCCGCCATGGCCGCAAGGCTGGTGGCGCTGGTGGAAAAGCACGAGGCGGCGGCGCGCGTGGGGGCGGCGAAGCTCCCCTTCCGCAGCCGCTGGGCGGTGCTCTCCGCCGCGCGCATCTATGGCGCGATCGGCCGCAAGGTGAGGAAGCGCGGGGCCGAGGCATGGAACTCGCGCACCTATGTGCCAAGGGGCGAGAAGGCACTCTACGGTGTGCGCGCATTCCTTTCGGCGGTGCTCAACCGCGAGAAGATGCCCGAGGGCGGGATCCATTGGGGGATTGCGGATTATCGGCCGCGCTGACCCAGATCCGTTCGCCTCGAGCGAAGTCGAGAGGCCTTGCACGGGTGTCTCGACTGCGCTCGACACGAACGGAGGTGGGGGCTAATCCCACCCCCATGAAAGCCATTCCCGCACTCGCCGCCCTCCTCGCCGCCGCGCCGCTCGCCGCGCAGGAGCCGACCCCCGAACAGGCCGAAGCGATCGCCGCTGCCGACGCCTTCTTCGCCGCCTTGCGCAGCGAGGATGGCACCGCGCTCGCTGGCCAGATGCTCCCCGAGGGCATGATCTTCATCCATAGCCGAATGACGCCCGATCTCCCGCGCGTCGATGCCGTGCCGGTCGCCGATCACCTCGCGCGCTGGGCCAAGGGCACGCGCAAGGTCGACGAGGTGATGCGCTACGATACCGTCCTGGTCGATGGCGACATGGCCTTGGTGTGGGGCCCCTATCGCTTCATCGCCGAGGGCAAGACCACGCATTGCGGGATCAATTCGCTGAGCCTGGTCAAGACCGAGGGGGGCGCGTGGAAGGTCGCCAACGCCAGCTTCACGATGGAGCTGCCCGAACGCTGCGCCGCGCTCGGCGCGCCGGAGGCACCCGCGCCATGATCCGCAAACTCCTGATCGCCAATCGCGGCGAGATCGCCTGCCGGATCATGCGCACCGCCCGGGCAATGGGGATCGCGACGGTTGCGGTCTATTCCGATGCCGATGCCAAGGCGCTGCATGTCCGCTCCGCCGACGAGGCGGTGCATATCGGCCCCTCGCCCGCGGCCGAGAGCTATCTAGTGGGCGCGAAGATCATCGCCGCCGCCAAGCAGACCGGGGCGGACGCGATCCATCCCGGCTACGGCTTCCTCTCGGAGAACGCCGACTTCGCGCAGGCCGTGATCGACGCGGGCCTGATCTGGGTCGGCCCCAAGCCCGCGAGCATCCGCGCGATGGGGTTGAAGGACGCGGCCAAGCAATTGATGCGCGCGGCGGGTGTGCCGGTGACGCCGGGCTATGACGGGTCGGACCAGTCGGTCGAGCGGCTGACGCAGGAGGCCGAGGCCATCGGCTACCCCGTCCTCATCAAGGCCGTCGCAGGCGGCGGCGGCAAGGGGATGCGCAAGGTCGATGTCCCCGCCGATTTCGCCGCTGCGCTCGAAAGCTGCCGCCGTGAGGCCAAGGCGTCATTTGGCAATGATGAGGTGCTGCTGGAGAAGTGGATCACCTCGCCCCGCCATATCGAGGTGCAGGTGTTCGGCGATGCCCACGGCAACGTCGTCCATCTGTTCGAGCGCGACTGCTCGCTCCAGCGCCGCCACCAAAAGGTGATCGAGGAAGCCCCCGCCCCCGGCATGGACGCGGCCACCCGCGAGGCCATCTGCGCCGCCGCCGTGCGCGCGGCGAAAGCGGTCGATTACGAGGGCGCAGGCACGATCGAATTCATCGCCGATGCCTCGGAAGGCCTGCGCGCCGACCGCATCTTCTTCATGGAGATGAACACCCGCCTTCAGGTGGAACACCCCGTCACCGAGGAAATCACCGGGGTCGATCTGGTCGAATGGCAGCTGCGCGTCGCGAGCGGGGAGGCGTTGCCGAAGCGGCAGGATGAGCTGTCGATCAACGGTCATGCGATCGAAGCGCGGCTCTATGCAGAAGACCCGGCGAAGGGGTTTCTGCCGAGTACGGGGCGGTTGGAGCACCTTATCCTGCCTGAACCGCCTAGTACCAAAGTTCGGGTTGAAACCGGCGTTGTCGAGGGCTCCGAGATAAGCGCCTTCTATGACCCCATGATAGCCAAGCTTGTCGTCCAGGCGGAGAACCGCGAACAGGCTATCGCCGACCTCGCCGAGGTCTGCGCAGGCGTCGAAATCTGGCCCGTGCGGAGCAACGCTGGATTTCTGAAGCGCGCTTTGGATCAAGCCGACTTTGTCGCTGGGAAAGTGACCACCAGCTTCATCGGGGAACACGAAACTGCGCTTCTTGACACCTCGGCCCTTCGGCATTCGCTGAAGGCTGATGCAGCCGTTGCTCTCATCACTCGCGAACTTTCAGGCATTGGCGGCAGCTATGGCACCTTAAGGAACGAACTGAAGTTTCCGCAAGACAGCGTCTGGCAGACTGCAATCGGTTTGCGTTTGAATAGAGACCCTAAGACAGCTGTAGCTTTTTCGTTCGATGGCGAGCCTACCGAGGTTGTGGAGCAATCGCGCGATTGGCTCGACCGCTATGTCTCCTGCGAACAGACCGAAGGCGGGATCGTCGTCTTCGATGATGGCGAGGCGATGCTAGTTCGCACCCGCCACGATGGCACCGGCCAAGCCTCCGCCGCCGATGGCGCGATCATCGCGCCGATGCCGGGCAAGGTCATCGCGGTCGATGTTGCCGAGGGGCAGGCGGTCACCGCCGGGCAGCGGCTCATGGTGCTCGAGGCGATGAAGATGGAGCACGCCCTCAGCGCGCCTTTCGACGGGGTGGTCGAGGGGCTCAGCGTGAGCGCGAGCGGGCAGGTGCAGGTCGAGGCGGTGCTGTGCAGGGTGGTGCCTGCTTCGGAAAAATCCGTCACCCCAGCGAAAGCTGGGGCCTAGGGCGGCAAGCACTGCACTATGAGGCCCTGGGTCCCAGCTTGCGCTGGGATGACGAAAGGGGGATTTCGCGCTCCATCTCCGTCACCCTGAACTTGTTTCAGGGTCCATTTCGCCCCAAACACCTTGGCTCGAAGCCGAGGGATGGATGCTGGAAGCGAAGCTGTGCTTGCACAACCGAGTTCAGCATGACGGGAGTGGGCGTTGAGCTGGCAAAAGGAACTCGAAGAACTGCGCCGCCGAGAAGCACTCGCGGAGCAGATGGGCGGCACGGACAAGGTTGCGCGGCAGCTCGGGCGCGGGAAGATGGACGCCCGCGCGCGGCTGGCGGCGCTGTGCGACGAGGGCTCCTTCCGCGAGATCGGCAAGATTGCGGGCTCGGCCAAGTATGACGCGAACGGCGACCTTCAAAGCGTCACCCCCGCCCCCTTCCTCTTCGGCAAGGCGCTGATCAATGGCCGGCCGGTTGTGGCCACCGCCGACGACTTCACCATTCGCGGCGGCGCGGCGGATGCGGGGATCGCGCGCAAGATGGTGCAGGCCGAGATGATGGCGCACCAGCTCAAGCTCCCGATCATCCGCATGATCGACGGGACGGGCGGCGGCGGCTCCGTAAAAACGCTCGAACAGATCGGCGCGACCTACATCCCCGCCGTGCCCGGCTGGGGCGATGTGGTGACCAATCTCGACACCGTGCCGGTGGTGGCGCTGGCGCTGGGGCCGACGGCGGGCCTCGGCGCGGCGCGGACCGTGGCGAGCCACTATTCGATCATGGTGAAGGGCCTCTCGCAGATTTTCGCCGCTGGCCCTGCGGTGGTCGACGGGCTGGGGGACGCCTACAAGGGCGGCGCGGCCAATCACGAGGAGGCCAAGGAAGCCCTCGGCGGCAGCGCGATCCACACCCGCAACGGCGTGGTGGATGACGAGGTGGCAAGCGAGGCCGAGGCCTTCGCCCGCGCGCGGCATTTCCTCTCGTTCATGCCCGAATATGTCGGTCAGCCTGCGCGCCGCGTGGAAACCGGCGACCCTGCCGACCGGCGCGAGGAAGCGCTGCTCTCGCTGGTGCCGCGTGAGGAGAAACAGGTCTATTCGATGCGCCGCTGCCTCGAGATGGTGTTCGATCACGGCACCGTGTTCGAGATCGGCAGGCATTGGGGCCGCGCCGCGATCACCGCCTTGGCGCGGCTGGATGGCTGGCCGGTCTTCGTCATCGCCTCCGACCCAAGCTATCTCGGCGGATCGTGGGAGGCCAAGACGTCCGAGAAGGTGGAGCGCTTCGTGCGCCTTGCCGACCAGTTCCGGCTGCCGATCGTCCACTTGGTCGACAACCCCGGCTTCATGATCGGGCGCGAGGCGGAGATGGCGGGGACGATCCGTTATGGCGTCAACGCGATGAACGCGATCTACCGCGCGACGGTGCCGCTCGCGAGCGTCGTCCTGCGCCGCGCCTATGGCATCGCGGGCAGCGCGATGAGCAATGCCGACCGCTACCAGTACCGCTATTGCTGGCCGTCGGGCGACTGGGGCTCGCTCCCCATCGCGGGCGGGCTGGAGGTCGCCTACAAGTCGGAGCTGGAAGCCGCCGACGACCCCGAGGCGCTGCTCGAGGACATCCGCGCAAGGCTGGCGAAAGTCACCTCGCCCTTCCGCAGCGCCGAGCGCTTCAACGTCGAGGACATCATCGACCCGCGCGACACGCGCCCGTTGCTGTGCGAATTCGCCGGGCTGGCGTGGAGAAGGCTGGGGGCGGAATAATCCTCCCCTTCAGGGGAGGGGGACCACCCACAGGGTGGTGGAGGGGCACGCTCGGGCGGCTCAAGAGGGTGAGGGGTTCGGAACAACGGCACCTGCCCCTCCACCATGCTGCGCATGGTCCCCCTCCCCCAAGGGGGAGGATCAGCCCCCCAGCTCCGCGTCACTCGGCCCGAACAGCTTGCCCTTCTCGCTCAGCAGCACCAGTACCAGACAGGCCAAACCACTCGCCAGCAGTGCCAGCGCCAGTGGCCGCGCCGTGCCGTCAAAGGCGTAACCAATCGCCCCGCCCAGCAGCGAGGCCATGGTCATGCGCACAAATCCGTGGGCCGAACTCGCCGCGCCCGCGATGGCGAAGAAGGGGTTCATCGCAATCGCGCCGAAATTGCTGCCGATGAAGCCGAGCAGCGCCATGTTGATCGCCATCAGCGGCACGAACTGCCAGAGGCTCTCGTCCGGCTGAAAGGCGAACATCACCTGCGCGGCGCTGACCGCAATGAAGGCGAACAGCGCGGTGTGGCTCACGCGGCGGGCACCGAACCGCTCGACAATGCGCGAGTTCGACCAGCTCGCAAGCGCCATTGACCCGGCGCAGATCGCGAAGATCAGCGGGAAGATATCACCCGCCCCGAAGGTCTCGGTGATCAGCTGCTGCGAGGAATTGATGAAGCCGAACAGCGCGCCGAACACCAGCGCCGAGCCGATGACATAGCCAAAGGTACTCGGCAGGGCGAGCGCGCGGCCCATGTTCGCGCCGATGGTGCGCAGGTGGATGGGCTGGCGGTTTTCGTCGGTCAGGCTTTCCGGCAGGCGAATATAGACCCACGCGCCCATCACCACGCCCAGCACCGCCATCGCGCCGAAGATCGCACGCCAGCTGCCGAGTTGCAGCATGCCCTCGCCAATGGTCGGCGCGATCGCGGGGACCATCAGGAAGATCACGAAGATCATGCTCATCATGCGCGCCATCTTGTCCCCGCCCACACGGTCACGGATGATCGCGGGAGGGAGCGCGACGATGCCGGCGGCAAAGAAGCCCTGCGCCGCGCGCACCGCGATCAACGCATCATAGCTTGGCGCCAGGGCGGAGAAGATCGAGAGCACGATATAGACCGCGACGGCGCCCAGCAGGATCGGTCGCCGCCCGAAGCGGTCAGCCAGCGCGCCCGGCACCAGCGAGCCCAGCCCGCCCGCGAGCAGATACACGCCAATCACGAATTGCCGGTCATTGCCCGCAACCGAAAGATCGGCCGCCAGCGCATCGAGCGCGGGCAGAATCGCGTCGATCCCGAAGGCATTCAAGGCCATCAGCATCGCCATCATCCACAACAGCTCGGTCTCTCCGAGCGCCTTGCGCAGGGGCGTTGAGGGAGCAATTGCGGTGGCCATGGCGGGGCCTTTGCCGAGGGGTTCGCCCGAAGACCACTGTTCTTTTCGCATGTGCACAAAATGACCTGTAAGGTGAATTGTTCCAGCAACAGTTCCTTCCCCGGCCCCAAGGTTCTATTTGCGAAGGGATGGCCGACCCGCTGCCCTTGCCCGCCGACGCCGAGACCGCGCCCGGTCTCAGGAAGATCATCCATGTCGACATGGATGCCTTCTTCGCGAGCGTCGAACAGCGCGATGATTCGTCGCTGAAGGGCAAGCCGGTCGCGGTGGGCGGGGCGGGCGGGCGCGGGGTTGTGGCCGCCGCCAGCTACGAAGCGCGCCAGTTCGGGGTGCGCAGCGCCATGCCCTCGGTCACGGCGCAAAGGCTGTGCCCCGATCTTATCTTCGTGCGCCCGCGGTTTGATGCCTACAAGGAAGCCAGCCGCCAGATCCGCAGGGTGTTCGAGCATTACACCCCGATCATCGAACCACTCAGCCTCGACGAGGCCTATCTCGATGTCACCGACGACCGCCTCGGCATTGGCAGCGCCACCCGCATCGCGACGCTGATCCGCCAGGAAATCCGCGCCAAGACCCGGCTGACCGCGAGTGCGGGGGTGAGCTACAACAAGTTCCTCGCCAAGCTCGCGAGCGATCAGAACAAGCCTGACGGGATGTGCGTGATCCGCCCGGGCGAAGGGGCGCAATTTGTCGCGGGCCTGCCGATCCGGCGGTTCCACGGGGTCGGGCCCAAGGCCGAGGAGCGAATGCAGAAGCTCGGCATTCTGACCGGTGCGGACCTTGCGGCCAAGGACATCGCCTTCCTGCGCCAGCACTTCGGCAGCATGGCCGATTACCTGTTCCGCGCGGCCCGTGGCATCGACCTGCGCCCCGTTGCGGCGCACCGGGTGCGCAAATCGGTCGGCGGGGAGCGCACGTTCTCGGAAGATATCGGCAGCGGCGGTGCCTTGCGCGATACACTCGAGACGATCATCGACATCGTGTGGGAACGGATCGAGGCGGCGGGCGCGAAGGGCCGCACGGTGACGCTCAAGCTGAAATTCACCGATTTCCAGATCATGACCCGCGCAACCTCGCTCCCCGATTTCGTCAGCGGCAAGGCCGAATTCGGCAGGATCGCCCGCGCGCTGCTCGAAGCGGAATTGCCCCTGCGCGGTCCGATCCGGCTGATGGGGCTGACGCTCTCGGGGCTGGAGGGGGCTGGAGATGCGCAACCGGCGCGTGACACAGCGCAGTTGCAGCTCCTATAGTCGATGGCGCAACCGGTCGGAGAACCACAGGAATGAATGCAGGATTGTCTGCCATTACAGCCCTGGCATTGCTGGCGGCGCCGGTCGCAGCCGATACACCCCGTGCCACCGCGTCAGACAGCACGCCGGAGATCGAGCAGGCATCCTACTGCGCGGCGGTCCAGACCGTTCTGGCTGCGCTTCTGAGCGCGTCTTCGAAGCCCAACCCCGCGCTTCAGGAACAGCTCAAGAGATCCTCTATGCGCTGGCTGAAACACGCCAACGCCGCCGTCGACCAGAGCACACCGAAGGGCAGGGTGCTGGTTCTGGACCGCTATTCCTACCATTCGGATGCGCTCTACAAGGAGCGTTTGACCGGCACGATGGAACCGGCAGCCGTGCGTGAAGCGATGACCAATGATCTCACCGGCTGCGAGAAGGCCGAGCGGGAAGTCTTCGGCAACAGCTACAAGGACCTTTAACCGACCCCTCGCCCGCGCCACACCGCGATGCGTCGCCGGGTGCTCTGGCCCAGCGGTTCGGGCAGCGAATGCGAGGGGAAGAACCGCGCCTCTTTTACTTCGCGCCCGTCCGGCGTGGGCCGCTGATCGCACACCGCGGCGAAGACATGGGCGGTGTGGGGCGAGCCGGACAGCACCTCTTCCAGCGTGCCCACCGGTTCGATCCGTGCCAGTTCCACGCCCAGTTCCTCCCGCACCTCACGCCGCGCCGCCGCCTCGGGGTCTTCGCCGGGGGTGAGCCCGCCGCCGGGCAGACTCCACACGTCGGGGCCATAGGAATGTTTCAGGAGCAGCACATCGCCGGTGAGGTTGGTGATGACGACGCTCACCCCCGCAATCGGCGTCTTGCGCCAGCGCCGCCAGCGATGCCGCACCCCATGCGCCAGCGGCATGAGCGCGCGGTGGAGCACGGCGGGAACCAAGCGTTGCATCACGTGAAGACAGTCACCGGAATGCCCTGCGTCCGGGCGGTGCGCAGCAGGCGGGCGACGGGCAGGTCGGTCTCGTCCGCCAGCGCCGCATCGAACACCGCGCGCTTGTCTGCCGCGCCGCCGAGCGCGAACACCAGCGCATCGGTGTTCATCAGCGCCGGGATCGTCAGCGTGATGCGGTCAAACGGCGCGTGGGCCGGGAGCGGATCGGGCGTGAGGCGGCGGACCGTCAACGGATCATCAATCCGGGGGTCGGTGTTCGGGAACAGCGAGGCGATGTGCCCATCCGGCCCCATGCCCAGCCATGTCAACGCGAAGTGCGGCGGCACGGCATCTTCGTGCAACGGGACAATCCGCGCGCCCGCAGGCTCCAGCAGCGCGCGCATCTTGCCGGTGTTGGACGCCTCGTGATCCTCGGGCACGATCCGGTCGTCATTGGGCCAGATGTCCCACCCGCGCCAGTCGATGCCGCCCTGTTCGATCAGGGCAGCGAGGATGGGAAAGGGGGTCCAACCACCCGGCAGCGTGATCGCGCCGCTCCCGCCAAGGCGTGACGCCAGCCAGCCAGCAATCGCGGCTTGATCCGCGCCTTCGATAATCGTCACCTCATGCATGGCGACGTCAATAGCAAACGGGCCGCCCCCGGCAATGGGGACGGCCCGCTTGTGAATAGCTATTGCGGCTGCGATCAGGCGAGGATCGAACGCAGGAACCACGCGCGCTGTTCGGCCATGTCGGTCCAGTCGTCGAGCAGCCCGTCGGTGGCGTTGTCACCCGATTCTTCGGCCAGATCCTTCATGCCCTTGAGCCGCTTGATCACGCTTTCGTTGTCGGCGAGCAGTTCGGCGACCATGTCTTCGGCCGACAGCTTGGTGCTGTCCTGATCCTTGATCTGCGTGTGCTTGCCCATCGTTCCGATCGAGGTGAGCGTATCGGCGTCCAGCTTGCGCACGCGCTCGGCAATCAGATCGATCTGGTCGCGCACTTCGAGCGCCTGCGTGTCGAACAACAGGTGCAGGTCGTGGAAGCGCGGGCCTTTGACATGCCAGTGGAAATTCTTGGTCTTGATAAACAAGGCAAAGTGGTCAGCGAGCAATCCGTTGAGTTCATCGACCAAAGCTGCTTTCGAATTGGCTTTCTTGTCGGCCATGATGTTCTCCATTATTCTGTTTCGTGCGATCTAGCGATGTCGCCTATATGGTGACTATATGAACGCACGAACATAGATTGGGTTTCGGGAAAATGTATTCGCAGTGATCGCACAAGGCGATTAGAAGGCGGCGAAGCGAGCGTTCAGTCCGATGAACAGCGCGGCCAGTGCAAGGCATCCGGCCAGCGTCAGCCGGGCGAGCCGCAGCGGCCAGCGGGCCAAGGCCTCGCTGCCAATCGACCACCCGATTGCCACCGCCGCCGCTCCGCCCAGCGCGCCGCCCAGTCCCGCCGTCAGAGGCACAGCCGTCCATGCGGCGAGCGCGAAGACGGCAAAGCGCGCGCCGTCCCCGATCTGACGGGCCAACAGCACAATCGCGATTGCCCCCAGCGAGCGGGTCGGCTCCTGCGGCCGCTGGATCTGCACCGGCAACGCCAGTTCGGCCGCAGCAACCGCCAGCGCAAAGGCGACCAGCATCTGCGCCGCCCGGCGCGGCAGAAGCTCGGCAAACTCCGCCCCGATCCACGCCATTGCGCCGGAGCTAAGGCAGGCGCACAGCACCGCGACCGCAAGCAGCGCGGTGCTGCGTTCCAGCGCATCGGCCCAATGCGCCACCAGCCATTGATCGCGCCCGCCCATCGCCAGCGCGAAGACCAGCACCACAGCGATCAGGAAGCCGTCCACGCGGGGTCTGGCTGTGGATCAGGCCGCCCAGGGCCCGGTGATCGCCAGGGTCGCGGTCGGATCATAGGCGTTGACGAACAGCACCTTGCCATCGGGCGAGAAGCACCCGCCCGCCAGCTCGGTCTGCGCTGTGAGCCGCGCGATCGTATAGGCCTGACCATCGGGCGAAATCCCACGGATGTGATTGTCGACGATCGGGGTGTATTGATCCTCGCACACAATCAGATGGCCGTTCGGCGCCACGGTGAGGTTATCGCCGAAGTTGAACTGATCGGTGTTCTCGCTTTCAAAATACAGCTCGATCATGTCAGGCGCGCCGGCATTGCCCGGGCTGAGCTTGAGGATCTGGCCCAATTCTTTCGCCCCGCCGCTGGTGCAGCAGGCAAACACCTCGGACTGGCCGCGATTGACCCCCATGTGCAGGCCTTCCCCCCGGGCGATCAGTGTCGCGCCCTTGGCGGCGGCGCGCAGACGCAGGTCGTCCTTGGGCGCTTCGGGTTCATCAAGGTCGATCCAGGTGACGGGATAGGGCTTGCGCAGTGGCATCAGCGCCGTTGCCCAGTTGCGCGAATCGGGCAGGCCTTCGATCGACATGGCCTGCAAGCGCCCGCCCTCGGCGAGCTTGCCGGGGGTCTTGGGAATGAAACGATAGAGCACCCCGTCATCGCGGTCCTCTGTCATGTAAACATAGCCGGTCGCCGGATCGACCGCGGCAGCTTCGTGATTGAAGCGCCCCATAGCGGTCAGCGGCACCGGATCGACCAGCCCGCGCGCCGCAGCGGGGACTTCGAACACCCAGCCGTGATCGCGCTCCAGCCCGTCGCCATAGGGTTGGCCGGGGCCGGTCGGCGCTTCCTCGCAGGTGAGCCAGCTGCCCCACGGCGTCACCCCGCCCGAACAATTGCGGATCGTGCCGCCGAGACTGCGGAACTGGCGCTTCACCTGCAACGTCGCGGCGTCGAGCACGATGGTGGTGGTCCCGCCGGGGACGAAGGCCCCATTGCGCTTGCCAAAGCCCTTGGCAATCGGCCCGCCCGCATCGTGGCGCGGTTGAAGCTCGTGGTTGCGCACCAAGGCGATCTCGCCGTTGCCGAGGTCGAAGCAGCCCATCCCGTCCGCGCGATCGGGCACGGTGCCGCCATCATCCATGGCATCGCCAAGGCGCGAGATAACCCGGTAGGAGAACCCTTCCGGCAGATCGAGCAAGCCCGCCGGGTCCGGCACCAGCGCGCCATAGCCCGCAAAGCCGCTGGCCTTGGCAGATGGGCGCGCTGCGGCGGAGGCAGCGGGCGCGCCGCGCGTCATGCAGCCGCTGGCGGTCAGCGCGGCAAAAGCGGTGGCGGTCGCGCCGAGGAAACGGCGGCGATTGGCTTCGAAAGCGGGGGTCTGGGTCATGCCCGCCGGATTACCGGTCCGCCCCCAGCGCCGCAAGCACTTCGTCCCAGCGCACGTACTTGAAGTTCTGGGCCGAGGGCGCGTTCACCCCGTCCTGCGCGATGAACATGCCCTTGGGGAAATCGGGGCCGAAATCGCGATTGTCGAGTTCAATCCCGTCGGTTTCCTCGACCGAGCCGAACGCGCCTTGGGCGATGCGGAAGCGGCCGACCGGGGTCACGTCGGGCAGGCGGAACACCGCATAGGCGTTGTCCCCTTGCGATGACGCGACGAGGTAGCCGCCGTCCGCGCCTTCGGGCGCTATCGCGAGGCCTTCGACATCGGCGACCAGCAGCTTGTTGTCGATCGCCGCGACCATGCGCTTGGCCCCGGTGGTCATGTCGATCGCCCAGATCCCGGCGTCTTCCTCACCGATGAACAGCATGCCGGTGCGCGGATCGGCGATGCAGCCTTCGGTCTGAGTCGGCACCTGTGCGAGGGTGGTGGTGGTGCCGGTGAAGCCCCCGGCCACTTCGGTGATGACGGTCTTGTAGATCGTGCCGCTCTTGGGCGCGCTGAAGGCGATGATCCCGGCTTGCCCGGCCGGCTTGACCATGCAGATGCCATAGCCCTCGCCCGGCCCCACGGCGATCTTGCCTGCCGGGGTCAACGTTCCGGTGGCCGTGTCGAGCAGCGCCATGAACAGGTTCACGGTCGTCAGGTCGCTGCGGTCACTGGCAATCACCAGCACGCGGCCTCCGCTGATGTCGATCAGGTCGACATTGTTGAGGCCGGGGGCGGCGAGAAAGCTCTTCTGCGCGCCCTTGAGGTCATAGACGTAAAGCCCGCCCTTCTTGTCCGTGCCTACGATCAGGCTGGCGGAAGGATTGGCCGGATTGCGCCAGATCGCCGGATCATCCGCCGCATCCTCGCGCGCCGTGCCGACCGGCGGGGTTTCCGCCCGCGCGGTCACGGTCACAGCCGGATCGCCGGTGATCGGCGGCACGGTGGCGCATGCCCCTGCGAACCCGAGAGACAGCAAAGCGAAGCCATGGAAGGGACGCAGCATCAGAACGCATACCTCGCAACAACCTGGAATACAGGGCCGGCGCGCTCGCTTTCGATCTCGTACTCGTCGAAATCGCGGCTCACCTGATCGCCGGTGGTGGCGAACTTGTTGAACACTTCGTCCTTGGTGCTGTCGAGCAGGTTCGAACCCACCGCGCGGATGGTGAAGCTGTCGCCGAACCGCTTTTCGATGAAGACTTCGAGGTCCGCGCCATAGCGCGTGGTCACTTCCTCGCCCACCAGACGCCCGAAGGCCGAACCCTGCTTGCGATAGGTCGCGCCGAACGCCGCGCCAAATTGCGGAATGTTCTGGATCGCACCGAAGTTGTAGACGAACTTCGACTGGTCGTTGAAGCGCCGCTCACCGAACTCATCGGTGATCTTGCTGTCAAGCACTGCGAGGTTCCCGAACACGCCGGTATCGGGCAGGCCGAGGAAGGCGAGGCTGAACGAGGCGTCGAATTCGATGCCGTAAACCTCGCCGCTGCCGGTGTTGCGCGGGGTGTAGACAAAGGTGCCCGGCCCTTCCGAACCTTCAACCGGCGTGCCGTTGGCATTCAGCAGGGTCGAGAGTTCGGTGAGATTGCTGACGTCGCGGTAGAACACGTTGACGCCGACCACGCCGGTGCGACCGATCTTGTGTTCATAACCAACATCGCCGCCCCATGCGGTTTCCGGCAGCAGCAGCGGGTTGCCGAGGAAGTCGTTATCGCCAAACTCGGCTTCCAGCGTGCCGGGGGTGAGGAAGTTGAAATTCGGGCGGCGCAAGGTGCGCGCACCCGACAGTGTGACGCGCCCATCACCCAGTTCGATCTTGATCGAGGCCGAGGGCAGGAATTCGTCATAGTCGGTGCTGATCGCCGGGGTGCCGGCGGCCACCAGATCGGTGATCGTCACATCGGTGTTTTCCCAGCGAATCCCGACCTCGAAAGTGAGGTTGTCATATTCGCCTTCGACCAGCGCGTAGAGATCGCGGCGGTCTTCTTCGATGCGGGTGGTGGTCGGCTCCAGCGGCGGGAAGGTCGCCGGGGCAAATTCAGCCGGATTGCGGGTGAACTGGTCATAGCCCTGTCGATTGGCGGCGGTCAGGTTGAAGCGGCTGCGCACCGACTGGAGATCGGTGTCGCGATCCTTGTTCTGCACAAAGCCGCCGATCGCGAATTCGAGATTGTCGTTCAGCTCGAACTCATGCTCGAGATTCACGAACAGCTCGGTGTCCTTGATCGCCTGATTCAGCAGATCGCCGGTGAAGCGCGGGGCGCTGCGGTCGAAATCGACTTCGTATTCGAACTCGTCGCGCTGTTCGTCAAAGCTGGAATAGCCGACCCGAAGCTGGGTTTCACCAAAGCCCCATTCGTGATCGAGCTTGCCGATAATCGCGAAGCTTTCCTGCGTGATGTCCGAAACGTTGGCGTTGTCGGTGAGCAGGTTGCCCGCGGGCGTGGCACGAACCGGGCCGTTGATTGCGGTGGGATCATTATACTCGAACGAGCGCTCGGTCTCGGTGCGCTCGGTGCGGACGAAATTGCCGAGCAATTCGAACTCGGTGGTTTCGCTCTCGATCCCCCAGCTGGCGTTGAAGGCATAGTCGGTGCCGTTGCGCACGTCGGTCTGATCTTCGCGATTGTCGAAATCATCGGTGGCGAAGTTGGGGTTGTTCTCGGGGCTATCGCCGTAGCGCAGGCTCGACTTTTCCTTGGGGTTGTAGCGGCCCTGCACGTTGGCGCCCACCAGCACGCGGCCACCGGCCAGCGCGCCGCCGTAGTAGAAGCCGCCCGAAGGCTTGAACTCGCCATCATCGAAGAACAGCCCGCCCGCCCGCAGGTAGCCGCCATCGAGCGCGAAACCATCGCGCAGCTTGATGTTGAGCGAGCCTGCGACCGCATCGCCGGTGCGACGCGCGGAGGAGGAACGGACGATCTCGACCTGCTCGATGAGTTCGGCCGGGATGCGGTCGAGGAAGAACGACCGGTCGGACTGGCCGCCGGGCACGCGCTCGCCGTTGATGAGGATCTGGGTGTAGCCCGGATCGAGACCGCGCAGCCGCGCGCCGTCGCTTTCGAGCACGTCGGACAGGAACGTCACACCCGGCACGCGCTTCAGCGCGTCGCCTGCGGTCAGCGGTTCGAAGCGTTGGAAATATTCCTCGTCATAGACCAGCACCGGCTCGGCGGAGTCGGAGCGGTTGCGGAAGCCGATGCTGCCCTGCACGACGATTTCCTTGGCGGTCTGGACCTTGTCGTCTTCGCTCTCTTCGGTTTCGGCAATCTGCCCGCCCGATTGGACAGCGGTGGCGAGCGTCTGCGGGTCAGCCTCGGCGGCCTGCGCGGGTGCGGCAAAAACGGTGGCAAGCGCGGTGACGGCGCTGCCGACAAGCAGTTGGGTGCGGAGCATCGGTATTCCCCCTCGCGGCCTCCCGGGAATCGGGGCCGTGTTGAGGGGGGCCGATAATCAGGGACAGTGACACACGGGCGACCGCACGGTGACGAAGCTGTGACAGCTGCGCGCCAAAGCAAATTTGGCGAAGCTGTGGCGCAAATGTCTCAATTGGAGAGCTAGCGCCGCACCTGCTATGCGCCTAGCCAGAGACAAAAGACGCACAGGAGAGGAAACCCATGAAAATCGAACCGGGTATGGCCGCGGTGGTCACCGGCGGCGCGAGCGGTCTGGGCAAGGCCAGCGCGAAGGCCTTTGCCGATGCGGGCATGAAGGTCGCCATCTTCGACATCAACGACGAAGCGGGAGAGGCCCATGCGCGCGACATCGGCGGGACGTTCCACCATGTCGACATCATGGACGAGGCCTCGGTGGAGGCCGGTTTCGCCGCCGCCCGCGCCGCCCACGGGCAGGAGCGCGTGACGCTCCATTGCGCCATGGCCAGCCGGCGCGGCAAGACGCTGGGCTGGGACAAGGAAAGCGGCCAGTACAAGCGTCTCTCCACCGAGGATTATGCCTTCGGTGCCGAGGGCATCCTCGTCGCCTCTTACCGCGTCGCCAGCATCTCGGCGCTGGGCATGGCCAATGCCGATCCGGTGAATGAGGATGGCGAGCGCGGCGCGATCATCCTCACCGCCAGCGTCGCGGCGCAGGACGGGCAGATCGGGCAGGTGATCTACGGCTCCTGCAAGGCCGGGGTGAACGGGCTGGTGCTGCCGATGGCGCGCGACCTGATGGACATGGGCATCCGGGTGAATTCGGTCATGCCCGGCATCTTCGCCACCCCGCTGATGCTGGGGATGAAGGACCGCAACCCGCCGATGTGGGCGCAATTGAACGCCTCTGTCCCCTTCCCCAAACGCCTTGGCGAACCGGAAGAATTTGCCTCGCTGGTGCTGGAGATCGCCCGCAACAGCTACATCAACGGCCACCAGTTCCGGCTGGATGGGGCGATCCGGATGCCGCCGAAGTAAGGTGCTTTTTCCGCGTCGTCATTGCGAGGAGCCGCAGGCGACGTGGCAATCCAGAGCGTCTCGCAATCCGCTCTGGATTGCTTCGCTCCGCTCGCAATGACGAGGAGAAACGCAAAATGGCTACCCAGACCAACGAATACCCCACCAAGGCCTATGGAGCGACCGCGCCCGATAGCGGGGTCCGGCCGATGCAGATCACCCGGCGGGGCCTGCGCGACGATGACGTGCTGATCGAGATCAGCCATTGCGGCATCTGCCATTCCGATCTGCACTCGGCGCGCAATGATTGGGGCTTCACCACCTATCCGATCGTGCCAGGTCACGAGATCGTCGGCACGGTCAGCGCGGTCGGGAGCGGCGTCACCCGCCACAAGGTCGGGGACCGGGTGGCGATTGGCTGCATGGTCGATTCGTGCATGGCGTGTTCGCATTGTGATGCCGATTTCGAACAATACTGCCTCGATGGCGGGATGACCGGCACCTATAATGGCACGGACCGGCGCGACGGCAGCCTCACCTTCGGCGGCTATTCCGAACGGATCGTGTGCCGCGAGGAATTTGTGCTGAAGGTGCCCGAGGGGATGCCGATGGCCGAAGCCGCGCCGCTGCTGTGCGCCGGGATCACCTCATACTCGCCGCTGCGCACATGGAAGGTCGGGCCGGGCAGCAAGGTCGCGGTCGCGGGGCTCGGCGGTCTGGGGCATATGGGTGTGAAGCTGGCCGCCGCGATGGGCGCGGAAGTCACCGTGCTCAGCCGTTCCGAGAGCAAGCGCGCCGATGCCGAAAAGCTCGGCGCCCATGCCTTCCTCAACACCGACGATGCCGCCGCGATGAAGGCCAAGCGCGGCTATTTCGACATGGTGCTCAACACCATCCCGGTGCGCCATGATGTGGTGCCTTACCTCCACCTGCTCAGGATTGACGGGGTGCAGGTGCTGGTCGGGCTGATCGGGATGATGCCCGAACTTCACACCGGGGTGCTGCTGGGCCGCAAGGTGCTCACCGGCAGCGGGATCGGCGGGCTGGCCGAGACGCAGGAGATGCTCGATTTCTGCGCCGCGCATAACATCCTGCCCGATATCGAAGTGATCGCGATGCAGGACATCCAGACCGCCTACGACCGGATGGAGGCCAGCGACATCAAGTACCGCTTCGTCATCGACATGGAGAGCCTGCGCGCTGCTTGATGATTCTTGAATATGCAGAGTGTTGAAGCAATGAATACTTTAATGCGTGAATAAGATAAAAATATAGAATTGTAATTTGTTTCAATGTTGCAACACAGCAATGACAAACTGACAAGTGACATAACGATGCGAATTGTGCGGCTGATCCTAATAGCTATTGGGATTTCTTGCTGCGGACGAGGCACGTTCGTAACAAAAGAAGGCTAAAGCGCAGCACGCAGGCGGAACGATCCCACCTCTCAATCAGGAGCGTTCCTTATGACAGTTCGTTTTGCTTGCGCCGTCTCGGCACTGACCTTGGCGTCTGCCCTGTCGGCACCGGCTTTCGCGCAAGGTCCGGACAGCGTGGCCGTTGATGCCGCAGCGGCCACGGTCGTTGTCACCACCGCTGGCAAGAGCACCGAGGACGAGATCGCCAGCTTTGATCTGGCCGCCGCTGCCGCGCCCGCTACGCCCGCCATTCCCGTCGGCACCGGCAATGGC
Source organism: Erythrobacter sp. W302b (assembly GCF_046452395.1). NCBI lineage: Bacteria > Pseudomonadati > Pseudomonadota > Alphaproteobacteria > Sphingomonadales > Erythrobacteraceae > Erythrobacter > Erythrobacter sp. W302b. Next base: position 2,331,038 of record NZ_JBKFDH010000001.1, read on the forward strand.
GACATCGCCGTGTCGAGCGCCGCCATCGCCGCCGCCGCAGCTGCAGCGCAAGGCACGCCCGCCCCGCGCAGCGAGCGCTTCAGCGTGGTGCTGAACCAGGACGCGTTCTTCGGCTTCTACCCCACCTTCAACGGGCTGATCCCGGTTGGCGAGAATGTCGATCTCAGCTTCTACGGCATCATGTGGACCACCGACGCCTTCGGCACCGGCCTCGGCTCCGACCTGTGGACCGAGTTCGGCATTGGCGCGAACTTCATCCTTGCCGACGGCAAGCTCCAGATCAAACCGCAGGTCGGCCTCACCAACGGTGCGCTGCTTTCAGGGGGCGTGGTCGACGAAGACGGCGATCCGACCGGCACCGGCGGCAATTTCGCCGACGGCATCGTCCCGAGCCTGACGATCAACTATTCGGACGACACATTCGAGGCCGAATATTACGGTGGCTACTACGCCGCGCTGCGCAACCGCAACGAGAACGCCGCGCTCGACTTCCTGCACACCTGGGTCAATGCCGGTTACAAGTTCACCAGCAACGTCTCGGCCGGCGCGCATTACGAATTGCTCAGCAACACCCGCAACACCTTCCCGGGCGGCAGCACCGCGGTCGTCTACCAATGGCTCGGGCCCTATGTGCAGTTCTCGCTGAGCAAGGGCTTCTTCGCCCGCTTCACCGCCGGGGCCGATATCGAGGAAGGTGGCGACGGCGATTTTTACAAGCTGGCGGTCGGCATGTCGTTCTGATCTTCTGACAACCAGACATCCGAGGGGCGTTGCGACGGCAAATGGTCGCAACGCCTCTTTTTTGCTCTGACGACAGGTGGCGACATGACGTATCGATTCGGCTGATGAGATACGAATATATCTATCTGCAAACTGTGGCAGGAAAGACACGCAAGAAGATAATGTGAAACCCCCATCTCACATAACCTTTGTGCGCGATGGCCGGTTGGGGGAATATGACGCGGACGTGACGGGAACCCGATTCATCGGATAAAATCTCCTGCACGGCCCGCAGGTGGAACGATCCAAACCTCTCTATGGAGCGTTCCTTATGTCCATTCGTTTTGCCTCGGCTGCTTCGGCCGTTGCTCTCATCGCCTGCTTTGCCACCCCTGCCTTTGCAGGTGAAACGCAAGCCGCTCTTGCTGGCCCGGCTGATGAAACCGAAATCGCCGTGATCGAAGCCGATCCGGCCGCCGTTGCTTCGCGCGCTATCGAACCCATCGACCTTGCCACCGCGACGGGGCAGGACGAAGAGTCCGCCATCACCATTTCGGGCTCGGCCACCCTCACCAGCGACTACCGCTTCCGCGGCGTGTCGCAGTCGGATGAAGGCATGGCCGTGCAGGGCGGCTTCACCATTTCGCATTCAAGCGGCTTCTATGTCGGCACCTGGGGCTCGAACCTCGCGGGCTGGGGCACCTTCGGCGGCGCCAATATGGAGCTCGATATCTATGCGGGCTACAAGCTGCCTGTCGGCGAAGGCACGCTGGACCTTGGCGGCACCTGGTACATGTACCCCTCGGGCGCTGACACCACCGACTTTGCCGAACTCTATGCCAAGCTTTCCGGCAGCGTCGGTCCGATCGGGCTGACCGCCGGGGTCGCCTATGCCCCGTCGCAAGAAGCGCTGGGCAATGCCTTCCCGGTCGGCGGTCCGCCCAACCCGGGCGACAAGGAAGACAACCTCTACCTTTCGGGCGACGCGACCTATGGCGTCAGCGGCGCCCCGATCACGCTGAAGGCGCACATCGGCTATTCGGACGGTAACCCCGGCCTCGGCCCCAACGGCACCAGCGTCGCCCCGACCGGCACCTATCTCGACTGGCTGATTGGCGCGGACATCGTGCCGATTTCGGGCCTGACGCTGTCGGTGGCCTATGTCGATACCGACATCACCGAGGCTGAAGCCAATCTTATCCGCCCGAACTTCGCCACGCTGGCGGGCAATTCGATCTCGGACGCGACCGTGGTGTTCTCGGTCACCGCTTCGTTCTGATCGCATCGGCATGACACAAAGGGCGCTCTGCCATCGCGGCGGGGCGCCCCTTTACTTTGCGCAGCCCCTTGCCGATAGGTTGCTCGACGAGACCCGATAACGGGCGAGCGAGAGGATTGACGATGCGCAAGGCGATTTTGGCGGCGACGACGGCCGCCCTTCTGGCAGTTCCGGCGAGCGAGGCTCTGGCGGGCAAGCGCTACGAAGCGACCATCACCCGCACCACCTACGGCATACCCCATATCGAGGCGCGCGACTGGCGCGGTGTCGGCTACGGCGTCGCCTATGCCTATGCCGAGGACAATCTGTGCTTGCTGGCCGAGGAATTCGCCACCGTGGCGGGCGAACGCTCGCTCCATTTCGGGCCGCAAGCCACCGCCACGCTCGGGTTCGAGCAGGTCGACAACCTTTCGTCTGACGTGTTCTTCCGCGCGATTATCGATCTGCCGACGCTGCGTGAGGGGGCCAAGTCGCTGACCCCGCGCGTCATCGGCCTGCTGGATGGTTATGTCGCGGGCTACAACCGCTTCCTCAAGGATGCGGGGGCTGAGGGCATCCCGGCCGAATGCCGCGGCAAGGCGTGGGTCCGACCGATCACCCGCGACGATATGCTGCGGCTGAATGAAAAGCAGATGCTGCTGGCGAGCTCTCTGAACCTCGCGCCTGCGATCGCCAATGCGGCACCTCCCGGCAGCCCTGCCCCCAAGGTTTCAATCAATATGCCCAAGCCTGACGAACTGGGCATCGGCAGCAACGGCTGGGCCTTTGGCGGGGATGTGACCGCGGACGGGCGCGGGCTGCTGATCGGCAATCCGCACTTCCCGTGGAAAGGCCCCAGCCGCTTCTGGCAGATGCATGTGACCGGGCCGGACGGCTATGACGTGATGGGCGTCGGCCTGGCGGGCACACCGCTGCCGACGCTGGGCTTCAACAAGGATGTCGCCTGGACCCATACCGTGACACAGGCCAAGCATTTCACGCTGTTCCAGCTGACGCTCGATCCGGCGGACCCGACCCGCTACATGGTCGATGGGACCAGCACGCCGATGACGCGCCAGACCGTCACCGTGCCGATGCCCGAAGGCACCCCCGCCGTCACCCGGACGCTATACAACACCCGCTTCGGCCCGGTCTTCGTGATCCCCGCGCGCGGCGTCACCTGGAGCGCGGCGACGGCCTTTGCCGTGCGCGATGCCAATCGCAGCAACCAGCGCGGAATCGAAACCTGGCTGCGCATTGGCGAAGCCAAGAATGTCGGCGAAGTGAAGGCTGCGGTGACCGAAACGCTCGGCATTCCGTGGGTCAACACCATCGCGTCTGACCGTTACGGCGATGCGCTTCACGCCGATGTGACCGCGGTGCCGAATGTCTCGGCCGAGAAGATCAAGACCTGCTCGACGCCGATTTCGGGGCTGTTTGCCGAACTCGCCGTGCTGCTCGATGGGACCCGCGCGGCCTGTGATTGGGACGTGGCGGCGGGCACGCCCACCCCCGGCCTGTTGCCCGCGAGTGATCAGGCGGCCACGATTGTGCGCAGCTACCTCACCAATTCGAATGATTCCTACTGGATCAGCAACCCGGCGATGCCGCATCGCCAGCTGTCGCCGATCCTCGGCGAATACGGCACCGCGCGTAGCCTTCGCACCCGTTCGAACTTCACCGAAACGGCGGCGCTGCTGGCGGGCGGCAAGGTGGATCATGCCCGCGCGCAAGCCCACGCCTTTGCGAACAAGAGCCTCGCTGCCGATTTGGCGGTCGCGCCGATCATCAAGCTGTGCGCCAGCGCGGTGATCCTGCCGCAGACGACCGGGCTCGGCTGTTCGGTGCTGGACCGCTGGGACCGCCGCTTCGAGGCGGACAGCCGCGGTGCGGCGCTGTTCCGCGCCTTCTGGCCCAAGGTGGCTCGCCTGCCCGGCCTGTGGGCGGTGCCGTTTGATCCTGCCGATCCAGTGAACACCCCGCGCGATATCGCGACCGACGGGGCCAAGGGCGACAAGCTGCTCGCAGCCCTCGGCGAAGCGGTCGAGGAACTCGAAAAGGCCGGCATCCCGCTCGATGCGCCGTGGGGCGAGGTGCAGCGGGTCATGGCGGGCAATGATGCCATCGCGATCCACGGCGGGCCCGGCACGCTCGGCATTCTCAACATGCAGGAATCCCGCCCCGCCCCCTATGGCGGGCTGATGCCGGTGCATGGAACGAGCTATATCCAGATTGTCGGTTTCGACGACAAGGGCCCGGTGGCCGATGCGATCCTGAGCTATTCGCAATCGACCAACCCCGCCTCCCCCCACGCCGCCGACCAGACTCGCGCCTATGCCGCCAAGCAGTGGCATCGCCTGCCCTTCGCCAAGGCCGAGATCGCCGCCGCCGCGATCAGCAAGCCGAAGCGCATCGCCGAGTAAGCCGCGCCGCTATGCCAGAACCCACCCTGCCCAAAGCACTCGCCTTTGATGTGTTCGGCACGGTGGTCGACTGGCGCACGAGCGTCGCGCGCGAATCTGCTGGTTTTCTGGAGCGGGTGGGGCAGGACCCCGGCACCGCCGCGGCCTTCGCCGATGCCTGGCGCCGACAATACATCGCGGCGATGATCGGGATGAAGAAATCGGGCCGGGCCTTCGTCCCGCTCGACGTGCTGCACCGCGAGATGCTTGAGGCGACCTTGCGCGACTGGAGCGTGGATCCCGGACAGGTCGACGCGGCGCTGCTGGCCGACTGGAACCGGGCGTGGCATCGGCTCGACCCGTGGCCCGACGCGGTGGCGGGGCTGAGCCGGCTCAAGACGCGGTTTCCGATTGTCACGCTATCGAACGGCAATGTTGCACTGCTGGTGGCGATGGCGCGGCATGGTGGCTTGCCATGGGACGCGATCCTTGGCGCGGAGGTCAGCGGCTTTTACAAGCCGGACCCAAGAGCCTACCTGCGCACCGCCGAATTGCTGGGCATTGCGCCGGGCGAGCTGAGCCTCGTCGCGGCGCACCACGGCGATCTGGCCGCGGCCCGCGCCTGCGGCTTGCTGACCGCCTATGTCGACCGCCCGGACGAATATGGCGGCGCGCCCGCACCCGACGCCGCTTACATCCAGACCTGGGAATGGTCCGCGACGAGCCTGACCGACCTTGCCGATCAGCTGGGCTGCTGAACCGCCGTTAATTCGACGATTTTCGAAATGACGATTGACTCGGGCGCGCCCCACGTTATTTCGATCATTCTCGAAAGGTGGTGCGATGGACGATCTTGGCACGCAGGTCTGGGCGGTGGATGCTCTGGGCGCGCTCGCCCATGAAACGCGGCTCGCGGTGTTTCGGATGCTGGTCAAGGCTGGCCCCGACGGCATGATCGCCGGCGCCATTGCCGAACATCAGGGCGTGCCGCCCTCGACCATGTCGCACCATCTGGCGACCCTCGAACGCGCCGGGCTGGTGCAGTCCGAGCGTGAAAGCCGCCTGATCCATTACCGCGCCGACTATCCCGGCATGCGCCGCCTGCTCACGTTCCTGATGCAGGACTGCTGCCAGGGCGCGCCCGAAATGTGCTCCGACTTGATGGCCGGACTGACCTGCGAACCCCATGGCTGAGGGCTCCATGACCGACACCCCTTTCACTGTGCTGGTGTTGTGCACCGGCAATTCGGCCCGCTCGATCCTCGGCGAAGCCCTGTTTAACCATCTCGGTCAAGGCCGGGTGCAGGCCTTCAGCGCCGGGAGCAAGCCCAAGGGCGTGCCGCATCCGGGCGCGCTCAGACTGCTCGCGCGGCGCGGGATCGACACCGCCGCCTTCCGGTCGAAAAGCTGGGACGAGTTCACCGCCCCCGCCGCGCCGAGGATCGATCTGGCGATCACCGTGTGCGGCAATGCCGCGGGCGAGACCTGTCCGGTTTTTCTCGGCAGCCCGCTCAAAGCCCATTGGGGCCTGCCCGATCCGGCTGACGTGACCGGCACCGAAGCCGAAGTGGATGCCGCCTTTGAGGAAACGTGGCGCTTGCTGGAACTACGGGTGCGGGCCTTCCTTGCGCTCGACAGAGCTGCGCTCAGCACACCCGCGTTGCAGGCTGCGCTTGCCGAAATTGGCGCGCTGGAAGGGGCCGCTGCGTGACTGAAACCGCAGCCCCGCTCGGCCTGTTCGAGCGTTACCTTTCGGTCTGGGTGCTGCTCGCCATTCTCGCGGGGCTTGGCTTGGGCATGGTGGCGCCAGACACGGTCGGCATCCTTGCCGGGCTCGAATATGCCTCGGTCAATCTGGTGGTCGCGGTGCTGATCTGGGCGATGATTTTCCCGATGATGGTCGGGGTCGATTTCGGCAGCATTCGCGATATTGGCCGCAAGCCCAAGGGTCTGGTCATCACGCTGGTGATCAATTGGCTGGTCAAGCCCTTCACCATGGCGGCGCTCGCAGTGATGTTCTTCGATTATCTCTATGCCGGGATCCTGCCGCGCGGCGATGCGCAGGAATACATCGCCGGGCTGATCCTGCTGGGCGCTGCGCCCTGCACCGCGATGGTCTTCGTTTGGGCGCAGATGACGCGGGGCGATCCCGCCTATACGCTGGTGCAGGTGTCGGTGAACGATCTCGTCATGATCATCGCCTTTGCGCCGATCGTGGCGCTGCTGCTCGGGGTGACCGATATCGCCGTGCCGTGGGAGACGCTGCTGCTGTCGGTGGCGCTCTATGTGGTGATCCCGCTCGTCGCTGGCGCCTTGACCCGCAGCCGCGTTATTGCGGCGCATGGCGGCGACGAAGCGGCGGTTGAGGCCTTTACGGCCAGACTGAAGCCGTGGTCGGTGATCGGCCTGCTGGCAACCGTGGTGCTGTTGTTCGCCTTCCAGGCGGGCACGATTGTTGCCAATCCGCTGTTGATCGTGCTGATCGCGATCCCGATCCTGATCCAGTCCTATGGCATCTTCGCAATCGCCTATGCCTGGGCCTTTGTATGGAAGGTGCCGCACAATATCGCGGCGCCCTGCGCCTTGATCGGCACGTCCAATTTCTTCGAGCTCGCCGTCGCGGTCGCCATCGGGCTGTTCGGCCTTTCGAGCGGCGCGGCGCTGGCGACGGTGGTGGGCGTGCTGGTCGAAGTGCCGGTGATGCTCTCGCTGGTCGCCTTCGCCAACCGCACCCGTGCACGCTTTCCGGGAACCCCAGCATGACCGAATATCAGTGGCTCAGACCCTTGCCCGATCCCGCGCATCTGCCGGCGCTGAAGCCGGAATTTGCGCATCGCCGCCCGGCGCTGGGTCTTGGCCCGCTTGATCCGCCGCCGCGCATCCTGCTGCTCTACGGCTCGCTGCGCGAACGCTCCTTCTCGCGGCTCGTGGTGGAGGAGGCGGCGCGACTGCTGCAATTCTACGGGTGCGAGACCCGTATCTTCGATCCGCGCGATCTACCGATGCCGGATGCCATCGCGGGCGACGATCATCCGGCGGTGCGCGAATTGCGCGAACATTCGCTGTGGTCCGAAGGGCAAGTCTGGTGCAGCCCCGAACGCCACGGCCAGATCACCGGGATCATGAAGACCCAGATCGACCACCTGCCGCTCGCCTATCAGGGCCTGCGCCCGACACAGGGGCGCACGCTGGCGGTGATGCAGGTCTGCGCCGGATCGCAGAGCTTCAACAGCGTCAACACCCTGCGCATCCTCGGGCGCTGGATGCGGATGTTCACCATCCCCAACCAGTCCTCGGTCGCCAAGGCCTATCTGGAATTTGACGAGGCGGGGCGGATGAAACCGTCGAGCTATTACGACCGGATCGTCGACGTGGTGGAAGAACTGGTGCGCTTCACCGTCCTGCTGCGGCCCCATGCCGCGCAGTTGGTGGATCGCTATTCCGAGCGCAAGGATCAAGGCACGCCGGTCGCAACCCCGGCCGATGCGGCCGGGATTGCCACGGCCTGACCGCTACGCCGCGTTCGCCACGGCTTTGTAAAACGGATTGTCCGCCGAATAGTAATTGCAATGGAAGCCCGACGGCACCCGGAACGGGATGCGCACGGTTGCAATCGGCCCGGCGGCAATATCGGTGGCAGCGAAGATCGCGAGTTCGCTGGTCGGCGAATTGGCGCGGTGTACCAGCGTCATCGCATAGCCATCGGACTCATGCGTCGCGCCGACGCGCGGGGCGACGACCAGCTCGCCTGCGGCCGAGCCGGGCCCGAAGTGGTAGAAATCCTCTTTGCCGCTCGCCGTGTCGAAATGCAGGACGGCGTCCATCCCGTCGACCCGGCCATCAACCGAATAGAGGTTCATATTGCCATAGGCATGGCGGGTCTTGCGCGCCATCATCCGGTCGTCGGGACGCGGGAACTGGATGTCGCGATCGTTGAGGATTTCCTCCTTCATGCTCGCCCCGGCAATGTCGATGGTCCAGCGGCGCAGCGACATCGTGGTTTCGGCATGGGTCAGCCAGTTGCCATCCTGATCGGGGAACAGCGCCGTGCCGTTGGCGGCGGCGACATCGGCGATGATCTGGCCGTTTTCCTCCCAGGCATTGCATTCGTGGAACATGTGGCGCGGGTCGAATTCGAACCAGCGCACGTCATGGGCGGTGCCTTCGCGCGGAAGGATCGCGAGCTTGGTCGGACGGCCGGTGTTCCACGCCGTCATCGGCCCGCCGCGCATCCCGCGCTGGATATCCGTGTCGAGCGGCACCACCGGGATCACCACCCAGTTTTCGGTCAGGAAGAAGGTGTGGATCAGCGCGAAGTGCGGGATCGGGATCGTCACCGCATGGCGCACCACCCCCTCGGCGGTGGTGATGGTGTATTGCAGCGCAGCTTCGCCCGTCCAGCCATTGATGTTCGCCCCGATATTGACCAGCTCGCCGGTGGCGTAATCGATCTTGGGGTGGGCCGAGAAGGTTGAGGCGATAGTGCCGTCGTAATCATGCACGCCCAGCGTGGTCAGCTCGAACGGGTCCAGCGCCACCGGCTGCGAACCTTCCATCAACGCGAGCAGCTTGCCGCCGTGCAGAATGATGTTGGTGTTGCCGGTGTTGTAATGCTTGCCCTGCACGGAGGGGTCGGAGGTCATCGGATTGCCGAACATGCCGAACAACCGGCGACCCGCGGCCTTCTCCAGTTCGAACTTCTCGGTGCGCACCCAGCGGTTGCGCAAGCTGACGCGCCCGTCCTGAAAGTGCATCGCGTAAACCATGCCGTCGCCGTCAAACCAGTGATAATCCCCTTCACGCGTGGGATAGAGCGGCTCCGGCCCGTTGCGGTAGAACACACCGGCAAGATCCGCCGGGAGATCACCATCGACAATCAAATCGGGCGCGGTCGCTTCAAACCGCACCGGCTCGTGATGGCCCGACAGATAGGGGTGGTTGAAGAACGGCTGAGTCATGGTTCCTGCTCCGGTTTGGGGGAAGCTGCCACAGCGAGGGGCAGCCTTCTGCTAGCATTATGAGGGGCAACTCACCCCGTGATGAGGGCATCGGTCGCGGCGCGGTCCAGCCACAGGGCGTGGACCCCGAATGGCACAGGCTGCGGCAGCGGGATGCGGCATTGCTCGGTCATGGTCGCGGCGTCGGCGACGATCAGCACCGCGCGCGTGCCATCGGCGAGGAGATCGACCAGCCAGCCTTCATCCTCGCCCTTGCCCTCTCCGCGCGGCACGAAGACGGGCTCGCCGCCGAGCAGCCAGTCGTAATCGAGATACCCGGCCTCGCGCTCCTCGAAGAGGTCGTACTTGAGCACGCCCTGCCCCATCACGCCGCCCGCTTCATCGAGCAGCCAGGTGTAGCGCGCCGGCGTGCCGTGGTGGCGCCAATCGATGCCGGGGCGTTCGTAATGGTGATCGAGCAGCACACGCTCGGTCACGTCGCCGCTCCCCAGATCAAGCCGCCAGTGGACGAATTGCGTGTGGGGCTCGGCCGGGGTGTGGATCGGCATGAACGGCGGATAGTCGCGGAACACCGGAGCGTAGACATGCAGCGCGCCGTCCGCTTCCCAGCCATTGGCGATGTGCCAGATATGACCGGGCAAGGCGGTCTCGAACCAGCGCACCGGATCGCCGTCGCGGTGATCGCGCGCGATCACGCCGAAGCGCAGCGGCTGCTTGGCATCGAACTGCGCCACGCTGGCATTGGGCCCCGCGAGCCCGCCGGGATTGAAGCGCAGCGAGCTGTCGGGGAAGATGATGTGCGTCTCTGTCAGGATGTAATCATGCACGAAGAAGGCGGCGGGCTTGGCCTGCATCACTGTGCTTGTCTGGATCGCTCCGCCGGGTTCCAGACGGGTCAGATGGGTCGTGCCTGACGTGAAGTCCTGCCCGATCGAATAGACCGTGCCGGTCGCCGCATCGGTCTTGGGGTGGGCACTGAAGGGACAGGTGAGCGCGCCGCCGAAGGTTGCATTCGCGCCGCGCCCGTCCAGCGTCAGCCAGCCTTGCGCATCGCGCGCCACATCGAGGCGGAACGGAAGGGCCGTCTCCTGCAAGCAATACAGCCGGTCGTCATGGTGCAGCACCGCCGTGCCATTGCTGCCCGCTTCGATCGCGCTGAGGCGCGGCAGCAGGCCGAACCGGACCTTGAGCCGCTCGACCATCAGCCCGGCCAGCGCGCCCTTGCCGCCACTGGTCAGATCGGCGATCCCCATGAAGGGGTTGCGCCCCGCCTGCTCGATCCAGGCCGAGCGCGGGGTGCGGACATAGGTGTTGGAATAGCGCGCCTCTCCGCCACGCAATTCGATCATGTGGAGCATCGCCTCGCCGTCGAACATGTGGCGGCGGCGGCGCGGGGGAAAGCGCGCATTGGTGCCGTTGCGCAGGAACACGCCGTCCAGTTCCGGGGGCAAGTCCCCCTCGATCGCCAGCGGCACACCGCGCAGCTCGGTGTGCACCGGGTCAAACCCCGGATGCCCATAAGGATCGGCCCCGTTGGGCGGGAGGATTGTGCCGGGTGCATTCATGGCTGGAGCCTCTTTTTCGAAGACGCGCTAAGTCGATTTCATTGCAGTTATAGCAATATTGCCAGCGCCCTCTGCCCCCAGAAATATCAGGTGCATGCCCCCAATAGTCGGCCCAAAACCTTCGAAACGTAGCGGCAAGCGGAATAGCAAGGTGACCCGCTCAATTTGGACAGTTGCCGCTGGCGGCGTGATACTATGCAATTCTTGCAATTAAAGCCGCGGCAGCGCGCTCTGCGCTGCAAGACAAAGGCGCAAGAGAGTTTCATCTTGGGGAGAGTAGGATGACATTGACGACCAGAGCGCGACGGACATTCCTTCGGGCGGCCCTGCTGAGCACAGCGCTGTCAGCGACCACGGCTTTTGCGCAGACGGCGGATACCGCCGCGCAGGAAGCAGCCCCGGATGACGATTCGATCAAGGAAATCGTCGTTACCGCGCGGTTCCGCACGGAAACGCTGCAAGACACCCCGATTGCGATCAGCGCGGTTTCGGCCCAGTCGATCGAACAGGTCGTCATCACCGACGTCAACAGCCTGCAACGCCTGCTGCCCAACGTGCAGCTGAGCCGCATCAACTTCAGCGGTCAGGCGCTTGGCGCGTCAATCCGCGGGATCAGCTTCGCCGACCTGGAAAAGACCTTCGACCCCGCCATCGGCGTGGTGATCGACGGCGTGTTCCTCGGCACCAACACCGGTGCCAATATCGACTTCGACGATCTGGAGTCGATTGAAGTACTGCGCGGGCCGCAGGGCACCTTGTTCGGGCGCAACACCATCGGCGGCACGATCAGCGTGCGCCACACCCGCCCCACGGGCGAGCTCGGTGGCAAGTTCAAAGCGCGCTACGGCAGCTTCAACGCGCTCGATCTCGAAGGCGTGCTCAACCTGCCCCAGATCGGCGATGCCCTGTCGATCAAGCTGGCGGGCCTGCGTCGCACATCGGATTCGCCGACGATCAATCGCTACACCAACGAACGGGAAGACGGTCGCGACATCTACAACCTCAGCGCCACGGCGCTGCTCGAACTCGGCGACTTCACCGCTCTGGCGAGCGTGGCCTATAACAAGGACCGTTCAAGGTTTCCGACCGCGATCAACCTGACCCGCGCCTCCGGTCTTCCCTTCGGTGCTGGCGGGAACATTTGCGATTACACCAATGCGATCGGCCTTGGCGATCTGGGCTGCGACACGCAAGGCGCGGTCCGGCAAGCGACGGAGAACTTCCGCCTCGCCAACACCAGCATCCCGTTCGAAAGCTTCTTCGAAGGCTGGGCCACCAGCCTTGAAATGAACGCCAAGCTCGGCAATTTCAATCTGACGGCGATCACCGGCTTCCGCAAATCCAACGATCAGCTGCTCGAAGAAAACACCGGGACACCGCCCGTCTCCTATACCGGGGTGCCGGGAGCGGGCGTGCCGCTGTTCGTGGCCGCGCGCGATCAGGACTACAAGCAGTTCAGCCAGGAAATCCGTATCGCCGGCGATCTCACCGACTGGATGGATATCGTGGCCGGGGTCTATTACCTCAACACCAGCTATTCGATCCAGCCGAACCTGTTCAACGGAACGCGCGGAGGGCTTGCCTATCTCGCCGTGCCGTTGTTCCCGCCCGCGGTACCCGCACCGACCTTGATCAATGTGCCGATCCAGAGCGCGACGGCAGCGCAGGATCTCAGGTCTTTCGCGGTGTTCGCGGAATCGATCTTCAAGCTGAGCGACACTATCCGCCTGACCGCAGGCGGGCGCTACACGATCGAAACCAAGGAGTTCGAGCTCAATCAGACCCTCGCGGTGCCGTTCAGCGCGGATGGCAAGAAGACCTGGCGCGATCCGACCTGGCGCGTGATCCTCGACTGGAAGCCGACCGACGATACGCTGATCTACGGCAGCTGGTCACGGGGCTTCCGCTCCGGCGGCTGGAACGGCCGCGCCACCACCGCCGCTGCGATCGGACCCTATGAGCCGGAAACCGTCGACAGCTTCGAAGTGGGCGCCAAGACCGAATTTGCCGATGGCAAGATTCAGCTCAATGCCGCCGCTTTCATCGTGAAGTACAACGACAAGCAGGAAGAAATCATCCGTCCGGCCGCTGGTGGCGGGACCGAAACCATCGTCGATAACGCTGCCAGCGCGGAGACCAAGGGGGTCGAGCTCGAACTGATCGCCAGGGCCACGCCTGAACTGACGTTCCGGGCCGCAGGGGCTTACCTCTCAGCCAAGTATGACGACTTCCTGATCCCCGATCTCGCCAACCCCGGCCAATTCGTCGACATCACCAATGTAGCGAATTTCCGGCGGGCGCCGAAATGGACGGGCAATGTCGGTCTCGATTACGACAAGGCATTGGATGATCGCAACAGCATCAACTTCAACACCAACCTTGCCTACCTCGATGACTTCTTCACCTCGCCGCGGCGTGACCCGACCGGGCGCAACCGCGATACCATCGCGGCGCATACCACGCTCGATGCCTCGCTCGCGTTCATCCACTCGGGCGACAGCTTCAAGCGGCTGCGGATCGCCGTCTATGGCCGCGATCTGCTCAACAAGGGCAACCGCATCACCAACACGCTCGATGCCGGGGTGTTCTACTTCGGCGTGGTCAGCGCCAACCGCGAAGGCGGCGTGGAGTTGAGCATCGAGTTCTAATGCAACGCGGCCCGGACGTTCGCGTCCGGGCCCGCCTTGCGCACCGGAAGGCGGCAGATGGACACGCAATCCCGAATGGCGCTGGCGGCGGACAAGCTCGAATGCGCCGAACTGGTGGCCCGCATGGCGCGGGCGATTGACCGGCGCGATGCGGCCTTGCTGGCCAGCCTGTTCCACCCCGACGCGACCGACGATCACGGCCTGTTCAGCGGCACCGCGACAGAATTTGTCGCGTGGGTCATGCCCTTGCTCGCGACGATGAAGCAGACCCAGCACGTCATCGGCCAAAGCCTGATCGCGGTCGAGGGCGAGCGCGCGGTGGGGGAAAGCTACTTCATCGCCCACCACACGCTGGCCGGCCCGGATGGCGATCTGTTCATGGTCGCGGCCGGACGGTACCTCGATACCTTCGAGCGCCGCGACGGCGTGTGGAAGGTGCTGCGCCGTCACGCGGTCTATGACTGGAACCGCACCGGCCCCTCCACCGACAATTTCGACCGCGCCGATCCCGGCCCGATGGCGTTTGGCCGGGCCGACGGCGAAGACCTGTCCTACGCCTATTTTCAGGCCATCGGCGCAGCTTAGCCCCGGCGCCGCATGTCGGCCGTCAGGCCTGGTGGATCGCCTTGACCACCATGTAGCTGTCGAGCCCTTCGGGCCCGCCCTCGCTGCCGAAGCCGGATTCCTTCACCCCGCCAAACGGCGCATCCGCGACCGAGATCGCAAAGCTGTTGATCCCGACCATCCCTGCCTCCAGCGCGTCACCCACCAGATTGGCGGTGCGCAGATCATTGGTGAAGGCGAAGGCGGCCAGCCCGAACGGCCCGCGATTGGCTTCGGCAATCGCCGCGTCGAGCGTGGCAAAGCTCCGGGTGACGGCGACCGGACCAAACGGCTCGGTGTTCATGATCGCAGCGTCGTTGGGCACATCGGCGAGCAGGGTCGGCTGGAAGAAGAACCCCTCACCAAAGGCCGCACCGCCCGTCAGCAACCGGCTGCCATGCGCGGTCGCATTGCCGATCAGGCTGGTGAGCGCCGCCGGGCGGCGCGGGTTGGCGAGCGGACCCATCTGCACCCCCTCCTCCAGCCCGTTGCCGACCTTGAGCCCCGCCGCCCGCTCGGCAAAGCCGGTGAGGAAGGCCTCGTAAATCCGCTCCTGCACATAGAATCGTGTCGGTGCGACGCAGACCTGCCCGGCGTTGCGAAACTTCTGCGCGACCAGCACATCGAGCACCTTGGGAAGATCGACATCGTCGAACACCAGCACCGGCGCGTGGCCGCCCAGCTCCATCGTGATCCGTTTCAACCCGTCCGCCGCCAGCCGCATCAACTGCTTGCCCACCGCGGCCGAGCCGGTGAAGCTGACCTTGCGGATCACGGGAGAAGCGATCAGCGTACGGCTGATCATGTCGGGCACGCCGAACACCAGCTGCGCCGCATCGGCCGGAACCCCGGCGTCCAGCAGGCAGCGCATCAGCGCCGAGGATGAGGCCGGGCATTCCTCCGCAGGCTTGGCAATCACCGAACAGCCCGCCGCCAGAGCGGGTGCGAGCTTCTTGGCGAGCATGTAAACGGGGAAATTCCACGGCGTAAACACCGCCACCGGGCCGACCGGCTGCTTCAGCACCATCGCCCGCTGACCGGTGGGACGCACCAGCACCCGGCCATAGGCGCGCTTGGCCTCTTCGGCGTAGAAGTCGAAGAACGAGGCCGCGCCCATGATCTCGCCCAGCGCTTCGGCCTTCGGCTTGCCCTGTTCTGTGGTGAGCAGCACCGCGATGGTATCGGCACGTTCACGGATAAGCGTCGCCGCCTTGCGCAAGATCGCCGCTCGCGTGTCGACATCGACCATGCGCCACGCGCTGAAGCCCTGCTCGGCGGCGGCGAGGGCCTCTTCAAGATCAGCCGCAGTCGCGACCGGCAGATCGGCAATGCCTGACCCGAACGCCGGGTTGAGCACGCGCAGGGTCTCCCGCCCTTCCCCACTGCGCCAGTGGCCATTGATAAAGAGCGCAAGATCCGAAGCATATTCCTGGGTCATGGCCGGTCCTGTTGGTTGGGGCACTGCGATCATCCTCGGCCTAGCCGATGAACGGAGCCAGGAGACCTGTGCATTTTGCACAGGCGATCCGGCGGGCACCTGTCAGAGAGGATAGCTTGCACGCCCGGCGGCGGCGGGGCTACGGTGCGGCATCAGTGGCAGAGGGGCTTCCGATGACAGTCAGCGCACAGACGGACCCTAACTCGCAGTCGCACAGCTCCGCCAATCCGCCGCCCATTGCGCCCGAGCTGGCAGCGCTCGACAAGAAGCTCGGCAAACTGGTGGTCAACCGCTTCACCTACCGGCTGCTGCGGCTGGTGGGACGGTTTATCCGCCCGCCGTTCGATCCAGCCGGGGTCAGCCTTGCATATGACCGATCCGGGGGTGAGCGCATCGCGATCATCACGCCCGAAACACGCAGCGGCGATGGCGCGCTGATCCTGTTTCACGGCGGCGGCTTCGTGTTCGGGCGGCCGGAGGACATTTTCCCCAAGGCGGCCCTGTTCGCCAAGACGCTCGGCGTGCCGGTGATCTGCCCCGCCTACCGCCTCGCGCCCCAGGCCCCCTTCCCCGCCGCGCTCGATGATGGCCACGCCGCCTGGCACCGCGTCCTCGCCCGCGCCGAGGCGTTGGGGATCGACCCGGCCAAGATCGTGATCGGCGGCTACAGCGCGGGCGGCGGCCTTGCGGCCAATCTGGTGCACCGATTGCACGATGAGGGCGGCCCGCAGCCCGCTGCACAACTGCTGATCTACCCGATGCTGGATGATCGCACCACGCAGCGCCGCGAACTCGATACCCCGCGCCACAGCATCTGGAGCAACGCCAACAACCGCTTCGCCTGGCCCGCCTATCTCGGCGGCGAGCGCGATGCGCAGGCCCTGCCTTACGCCGCCGCCGCGCGGCGCGCGGACCTCTCCGGCCTGCCCCCGGCGTGGGTGGGCGTTGGCAGCTGCGACCTCTTCCTCGACGAGGTGCGGGACTATGCGCGGCGCCTCGCGGAATCCGGCGTGGCGGTGTCATACGAGGAAGTCGCAGGCGGGATCCACGCGTTCGACATGGACGCCAACCCGCTAGCGAGCGCCTTCACCGCCTTGCAGATGGACTTTGCGCGGCAGCACGTGGCCTGACCGGCTTTGGTGCAATATTTCGGAGAATGGGGAGCGGCAGCGCTGGCGCGGGTAAAGGCTACCTTCGCCATCTGAACGCTTGACAGCGAGCACGAGCGAAGGGGGTCCTTCCGATGCTAGCTTATTGGCCTTTCCTAAGCACCTGGGTTCTGGACCGCTACCTCCCCAGAGGCTTTCGTTGGCGGCCCTCGCCCAGACCGTCAAGGCCGATGTCGGAGACCGGATGAGCGCCAACCTCGTCCGGTCTCAGCCCGGAGGCGTCGAAACGATCGGGCACCCGGTGGGGTGGGGTGCCGGGGCCGGTATCCTGCACCTCTATGACGAGCGGGCGGGCATGGCCCACGCGCCAGTCCGTCGCATATGTATCTGCATTAAATCATATGCTTGATTTCCGAAGCACAACAATTCTTGGTGAGCTTTTTGCAGTATCCTTTCCGTCTCGGCCGACTTTCGATTGTGTCATTCGGTCTGAGAGAGCTCAGATCGGCGAACAGGAAAATCAGAAGGCAGGCTCGTGTTTCTTGCGCGCAGGAGACAAATCCTACCGCACGCGGGCTCAAGCGGTGGTCCGAGTATTGACGAGCGCTGTGGGATGTTAGAAAGCGCCGGGCAGCGATTCCGCATCGGCGATTTGCGGGTATAGCATAGTGGTAATGCACCAGCTTCCCAAGCTGGCTAGAGGGGTTCGATTCCCCTTACCCGCTCCATCGCCCTGACCGCCCCAGCTGATTTAGCTGCTGGCCGAGACGATGCTGGACTATGCCGTGCTGACCCGAAGGGCGGCCGAGATGCCAGTCGATCTCCAGCACCACCTTATCGCGCATGACGCATGGCAAAGGCGGGGAAGCTGTCTTCATCGCCGCGGCGGATCTGCGCTTCCAACAGCGCAATCGCAGCATCCACATCGGCGTTGGTGTTCCCCGTTGCCTGCGCCAACTTCAGACCATGATAGAACGTCGCGGGATACTCGGTCGTATATTCATAGACCCGGGGATCGTTGACCGGCAGATCGAAGCTATACCATGGTTGCCGCGCGATATCGGCGGGCAGGCCAAGAACCTGCGCCATCTGCCGCCAATCACTGAACCAGCGCCCTTCAAGGCGCGCTGGCAGATTGAGGAAGCAGAACGGACCGCTTGCCAGAAAGCGCCGCGCCTGGAACCGTTCGGCAAAGGCGATTTGCAACTGCGACCAGCGCGGATCGGGATGCAATCGCCGCCCCCAATCCAGCGTGTAGGCAATGTAATTGACGATCGATCCCGTGTAGACGCCGGGTCGCTGCCCGGTTCGGATCGATGGCCAGAATGTCGGGTTGGGTTCGCTGTCGTAGGCATTGGCTTCCCAGAACATCCCCAATTGCCCCATCCCCGGCACCGCGAGTGCCTTGACCGCGCGGTCGAGATTGGCAGATAGAATTGCGTCGAAACGGTCTGCCGATGGCAACCAGTCGAGCCCCGGCACGGAGCGGAGCAAGGCATAGGCCAGCACCAGATCGCGCATGGACCACGCCCAGTCGCGGCCCTGATCCTGATCTATCAGCTTGCCGCTGGGCCCGCGATAATCGGGGGTCACGGTATTCAGCACGGTGCACGCGGAAAACACCTGCTCCTCAATGAAAAACGGGTGCAATTCGGATAGCAAAGCCGGAATGAATGACGGGCACGGGCGGTGTGCGTTGTCGATCTCCCATTCGAACCGCATCCCGGGGCTTACGCTGATGATCCTTTCCTCGGGATAGTTCTGATAATATTGTTGAACTTTCAGCGGCAAATTGGGCTTATCGAGCAGCAGCGGCAAGCCATCGGGCCCGCGCACATGCCAAGGGATTGATGCCGCGGTCAGCCCGTAATTCATGGTAACGCGGCGCATCGCTGCGCTGCGTTCAATGAGGTAGCGCGCCTGCCGGTGGACAATCGGCCCCACTTCGTCGCGCAATCCTGTGGTTCCCATCGCCGGCGTGAGCCCGCCCTTGTCGAGCGGGGTATAGTCCGGGACCGGGTCCATATAGGACCATTCCGATGGGGCTTGCAGCCTTGGTCCGATGCCCCACGGCAACAACAAACCCTGGGCTTGCCAGCGGTTCAATTCACGATCGGATACCGGCCAGGCGCGCGATGCGACGACCCAGCGTTGGAAGTCGCCATGGCCGTAGAGCGGAAAGCTGCGGCCAAACACGCTCGCCGGATAGGTGACCGCCGGGGTCTCGGCCGCCAGATTGGTCCAGCGTTGCCGCTCCACCACCACCACATCAAAGGGCTTGCCATCCACCGGAGATGCCGGTTGCAGATACCAGATCAGCGCCCATGGCCCCTTGCGCAGGAACACCCGCACGGTGTGCAGCCCCGCCTGTTGCCACAAGGCATCGGGATCATCGGCGGTGAAGATTGTGTCGCCAAGGCGGACGGGCGGCGCGCCAGCAGCGATGGCGGGATCACGCGGGATGGCTCCGCCCCGGGTCTGGACTTGCGCGCGCAATGGCAGGGACGCGGGGCCGGACGAGAGAAGGCCGGGTGCAAGCACTGCTGCCGCTCCGCTGGCCATCATCAATCGGCGAGACATCATGCTAGGTTTCCCCCGTAGAGCGCCCGGCTCCGTTCCGATACGGCACGCTACATCACCGCTGATGGTCTTGCTACCGAACCAGACTATCTGACCCAGAAACGGACAGGGTTCGCATGGCACTCAATCTGACGGCCCTGTTGGCCATTGGGCAGCCGCCGACTGGGGCGTGTCACCGCAAAGTTCGGGCTGCCTCTGAAGCACGATCGCATCACCTTGCGACCTGATAGAGCGGGAACGGGCAGCTTGGCACTTTGACCACGGGAAGGTTCGCCTCGGCCCATTGCGCTCGTGCGCGGTCTCTTGGAAGCACGTAATTGACGCGCCACGCGGCAACAAACGCGCGGCTGCCGGATGGGTCTAGCCGCCCGTCTGCCATGTTGCGCGGTTCCATCATGGTCGCAAATCCGCCGAGAGCCCCGGCGCGGGCGGCAAAGGCGTCATCGCCCAGCACCAAAATTCGCGCCCGCGGGGTATCCTTCACGCAGGCTTGCAGCGCGCGCAGATCGTCGGTTGCATCGAAGCCCGCCCATCCCGCGCTATCCATCTGACCCGCGCCCACGGCGTGGACGATTTCCATGGTTATCAATGCGGCCAGCGCCAAAGCCACGCTTCCAAAAGCCAACCGCGCGACAAGCATGCGCTGATAAAGCGAGCGCGCCTGCGCAAGGCCCCAGCATCCTGCTGTCAGCAGCCCGGCCCAGATCAGCGCTGCGAAATAGCGGTATTCGAGATAGCCCGTCAGCACCTGCGGCGCCAACAGCAGCGCGGTGATCACCGTAAACAAGGTGAGCACTGTAAGGCCATCATCCCCGCGCGGTCGGTCGCCCGCAAGGACCGCAAGTGCCGTAGGGGGCGCCAGAAACGCCGCGGCAGTAAGCCCCATGACTGTCGCCAGCAACGCCGCAAGTGTATAGACATACCCCCACACATTGGCCGCTAACTTCGCAGCCCATGCCGCAGGATCATCGGCCAGCCCCGGTTGCGGCGATGGCCACCAATCGGTCACAAAGGCGGCCGGGTCCAGAGTGGTCGCAATCGCGCTATTGTCGGTCGCAAACACCGTGCCGAAGGTCGTGAGTGAATAGGCCACCCACGGCGACACAGCGACCGCCGCCGCTGCCATGGCTGTCAAGGCACGTTTGGGACTGCGCGTCAGCCAC
This sequence comes from Erythrobacter sp. W302b, assembly GCF_046452395.1. Classification (NCBI taxonomy): domain Bacteria; kingdom Pseudomonadati; phylum Pseudomonadota; class Alphaproteobacteria; order Sphingomonadales; family Erythrobacteraceae; genus Erythrobacter; species Erythrobacter sp. W302b. Next base: position 2,351,482 of record NZ_JBKFDH010000001.1, read on the forward strand.
AGGATCATCGCCGTGGCAAGCAGCGGTAGCAGCACCGCATCAAACCGGTTGAGCACGGCAAGGCCAGCAAGGAACCCGATCCGCGCCGCGCCAGCCAGACTGATCCGTGATCCTTGCAGCAGGCCGCTCAGGATCAACGCAAACAGCAGCAATTGGAGGGGAATTGTGCGGCCCGCCCCCAGTTCGGCGAGAAGCATGCTGGGCCCAAGCAGCCCGATCAGGGCCGCCCCCAGCCCGATCCACGCCGCGCCGCTGACAGACCGCCCAATCCGTTCCGACACCAGGGCAAACCCGGCAAAACAGGCAAACGACAGGTACAGCGCGGTCCGTGGACCAGTACCAAACAGCGCATCGGCAAGGGCGAGCAGGGCGGGATAGAGTGGCGGGAAGCTGGCAGAATACTCCGACGCGCTGGCATAGCTGCGCCAGTGGTTGAAGCGGTAGAAATCGCCGAACACCGTCTGCGACAATTCGTACAGCGCCCAGGAATCGGGGGAATAGGGCGGGAAGACGATCATGCTCGCCAACAGCGGTGCCAGCACAAGCAGCAGGGCCAGCAACGGCCAAACCAGCGCAGGCTGCCCGCGTACCGCATCGTCGGGCGTGTAGCCGCCGGTCGCGGCGATCACGGTTTCCTTCAGCAGCGCAAGTTTGGATGCAAAGCCGCCGATCTTGGTCGGCACCTTGCCATCATCGGGATAGCGCCGCACCACCGGCACATGGGCGACCTTCAGCCCCAGCTGTCCGGCGCGCACGGTCAGGTAGAACAACAGGTTATAGACCTGAAATTCGTCGCGGAACGGGCGCACATCGGGGTGCGTGAGATAGTGCGCGGAATAGGCGCGGAAGCCATTGGTGGTGTCGGTAAACCAATGTCGCCCCGCAAGGCTGAGCACCGGCGCGTGGATCAGTCGGTTGGCGATGGTGCGTTCCAGCGGGGTGTTCTCCGCCGCACCGCCAGGAAGATAGCGTGATCCCTGAACATAATCGCAGCCGTCCTCCAGCTTGGCGACCATTGCGGCCACCGCCTCCACCCCGTCCTTGCCATTGCCGTCGATGGTGACGATCCCGGCGTAACCCTGCCGCAGGCACCAGGCATAGGCCATGCGCAGCTGCGCTGAGAGCTTGCCCGGTCCGGTCTTGGTCAGCACCGCGCGCACGCCTGCACCGGTCACGAAGTCGGCATCAAGCGAACCATCGGTCGACCCGCCATCGGCGATGACCACATCCACCGGCAGACGCGCCGCCTGAATGCGCAGCAATTGGCCGCGGATCCTGTCCCCCTCGTTGATGACCGGAATGACCAGTGCATAGAGGTGCTGCCGCTCGGCATAGACCGCGGCTTCGTGAGCGGGCACCGCCCAATCGCTATCGTCGAGAATTGGCGGGAGACGCAGGGTCATGGCGTTTCCAGTTCGGCGGCGAAGACAACGAATTTGCTCAGAGCGAAGTTCACGAAAAATGATCCGCCCGCACCGGCCATCAGGATCGCCAGCGGATAGGCCCCGGCCAGCGCACGGTCGAGCAGCGCGACAATCGCCACCCGCACCGCCAGCGTGGCGAACGCGACCAATGCATAGAGCCCCGCACGCCGGGCCGAAAGGGTGCGCGGGCCGGTCTGGAAGCTCCAGGTCTGATGGATGACGTAATTCGCACTCGCCGCCAGCGTGAAGCCGATGGCAGCGGCCAGCCACAGCGGCACGCCAAGCCCGGTGTGCAGGCCAAAGGCGATGGCGAGGTCGATCACCACCCCCAGCACTGTCACGGTGAGGAAGCGCAGCAGTTCGGTCATGGTGCACCTTGTGCCAGATAGCGGGCGATGCCTGCGGGCAGTCGGGGCAAGGCGGCCGTATCGACCGGAGCATAGACCTGCGCGGTGCAGGTGGCGGTGCCGATATCCGATCCGTCCAGCACCTCAAGCGTCAGCCGGGTTGTGGCGCCCGCGGTGACAGGGGCCACCAGCGACACAAGTGCGGTGTTGCCGATGCCATAGCGGGGGAAATCGGCCCAGCGATCGGTCTTGGCGGCGGTATCGGGCGAAGCTTCGGTCACGGTCAGCATCGCGCCGCGCCCGGAAGCAAACGGCGGTTGGCGGGTAACGCGGACAGAGGCCAGCCCGGCGTCGGGCGCTGAGATGTCGAGTACAAGGGTGCTGCGCGACGGGGCGGAAACCCGGCAGTTCGCGGCGGCGGTGGGCGGCATGGCCGTCTCGGCGCGCACCCACAAGACCTGCTGATCATTGCGGGCAATGGGCGTGTAGTTTTCGTGCAGCGCCCGAAAAAATGGCCAATTGGCGCGGCGTATCCACCCTTCCCATCCGCTGTAATCCGGCGCGATGGTGGTGACGGCGGCGACCTTGCGCTCACCCACCAGAGCGGTGAAGTTTGCCCGGTTGGCTGCGCCCAGTGCGTGGATCAGCGATCCGACAGACGCAGGGCTTTCCACCCCGGCGGCGATATCCAGCGGCGAGGTATAGACCGACAGCAAGCGCCGATCCTGCGCGATGCCTTGTGCGTCCCAGGTCTGCGCCAGTTGCCGCATCGCTGCCAGATCCGCGGCATAATCGGGCGTCACATGGAAACCGAGCGCTGCGTCATACGTGGTGCGGTCCGTGTTGGCACGGATCGTCGCAAAGCGCGCCGCTTCGGTTCCGACCATCGCCAGCGCCGCCACACCAATCGCCACGCCGACCAAAGCCGGTGAGGTGCTTCGCAACACTGGCTTGGCAAGCCCGAGCAACACGCGCTGGCCGACGATCAGCGGGGCGCAGAGGCCCAGCACGAAGGTTATGGCGGTGTATTCGGCCCCGATGTGTCCGCCGATCTGCGGGATCAGCGCGGTGCCGATCACGCTTGCGCCGACGACAATGAAGGCGCTCCCCCGCACCGGCGCGCTGCGGTTACGCAGGCGCTCGATCATGGCCCACAGCACACACAGAGTCAGGACAATAAGGCTGGCGGTCGAGAGCAACTCCCCATGGCGCAGGATATTGGTGAGGTCGCCAAGCCCAAGGATCCTCGTGCTGCGCTCCCACGGGGCGAAGAACCAGAACTGATCACCCGCGACATCGCGGAAATTGTATTGCAGCCAAGGCCCCGGCGCAGCGTGCGTCACCGCCATCAGAATGGCGCCTGCCGACACCGTGACACCAACCCCGAATGCCGCCAGCGTCCGCATCAGCAATCCGAGCCGCCGACACAACGCCGTCACCAGCCCCAAGGCCAGCGCAATGACCAGCGGAATACCCGCGTCATTCGACCACAGCAGCCCCGCCCCTGCGACCAGCCCCAGCGCCAGGCCACCCTCCAGCGCCCGGCCCCGCAACAGCACCCGGCGCACCAGCACGACAAAGAACGGCAGGACGATGAATGGCAAAAAGCCCCGCAAGGGCCGCAGCGACACACCGGGATCGAAGGTCGCAGGCCAGCGCAGGCCGATGGCCTCGGCCACCAGCGGTGCGGCGTAGTAGAACACGCAAACCAGCACCACGGCCGCCTGCCACCGCGCGCGCGGGGGCACCGCCCGGATCAGCCAGATGGTGGCATAAGCGGAGCCAAAGGCGCTCGCCACAACCGCGACATGCGCCGCCAGCGTCGAGGCGAACAGCGTCTGGCCGAAGGCAACAAACACCGGCAGCAAGGCCAGCACCATTGTGATCCCGAGATAGGACTGGAACGCCGTCCCCAGCTGATCCCCGTCAGCAAAGTGATCCAGCGCAAACCACGTCTGCAGCGCCCCGTCGATCGAATTGAGGCTGTGGTCATACAGCAGCACACCGCCGCGCAAGGCGCAGATCAGCGCCGCCAGCCCCGCCAGCACCCACCATCCGCGCCCATCCGCCTTTGCCCGCAACCGATCAGGCATAGGCCAGCCCGAAGACGAAACCCGAATTGAGGGATGCGAATTCGGGCGCTGTATCCTTCACCGCTTCAAACAGGTCATAAATATTGTCGATCTTGCCACCGAGGATCGAGATCACCCGGCTATCATCCGGCTTCTGGTGGTAAAGGATCGGACGGCCATCGTCCGCCTCGTTCTTGATCAGGATGGTCTTCACTTCATAGATCGACCGGCGATAGGTCGCCCCGGCGAGGCAGGGCAGATAGCGCTGGGCATCGCGCTGCATGAAGGCAAAGCGCGTTTCGGGGTCCAGACTGGCAAGATGGCGATAGGGATCGCGCCGCACCGGGTCATCAGCCCAGCTTTCATGCGGGGTATAGCGCACATGGGTGAGCGAATAGAGGCTCTCCGATGGGTAGGGCATCGTCGAGAAGAACGGCCCATCCATCACCGTGACGCCGATCTTGTCCAGCTCGCGCGGGGGCTCGATCAGCGCCAGTTCGGCGATTTCGTGCTTCAGCCGCGCACCGGGCAGACCGGCCTTGGCCAGCACCGCATTGATCTGGGCATAGGTGATGTTGAAGGCATAGCGCGCGGTCACTTCGCTGCCATCCGACAACGCGACCACCACGCTGCTGCGATGGTCAGCAAGGCCGACCAGCTCGGTTTCCAAGCGGACCTCGATCCCGGCATCGGCCATGCGCGCGGCGACCTGCTTGCCGAGGATCGCGTGATCGAAAGCGACTTCGAAACAGGCGAACACGTCTTCGACCATGTCGGGATTGAACAACGCCCGGTGGCTCGGCATCGCCGGTTCGATCGGGGCGCCCATGTCGCGAAACATGCGGTGGAACTTCTTGGCGGTGACCTTCGAGCGGCGCCGGGCGATGGCGTAGAGCATCTGGAAATCGCCCACCACAGCTTCCGGGAAATCGGCGAGGAACCGCCGGTGCAGCAGCATGGATTTGACCGCCGTGGCGGCGGATCGGGGATAGTGAAACCCGGTATGCACCCGCGCCTGATTGACCCTGGAGGCCCGGTCCATCAGCCGTGGTCCCGCTTCCACCACCAGCACCCGCGCCGAGATCGAGCGCAAATAGAGCGCGAGGCAGCAGCCATAAAAGCCGCCGCCGATCACGACATAGTCATATTGGGTGGCGGGGGCCTGCGGCATCAGTCCGCTCCTGCCGGGCCAGCGCGGACATCGCTTTCCACTTCGACATTGAGATCAAAGGCCACCTGCTGGAACAGATCGATGCGGTTGACCTCCTCTGGCACGATCCCGCCCTTCAGCCGCCGCTGCTGTTTCAGCAAGTGTTGCAGACCAAGGCTGAGGCCTAGCGTTGACATCCCCATGAACACCGCGCTGACCGCCAGCATCGCATTGGTCGTCAGCCAGCCGGGTGCCAGCGTGTCCACAACGATCAGCGCGCCGACGATGTAAGCGGCATAGGCCAAGCCCAGCAGCGTCAGGATGGTCGATGACAGCGCCACCACCGAAAGGATCGTGGGCGTCAGATAGACCAGCAGCGTCTGCAGCAGCTGCGCCCGGCGCGCCAGTCCCATAAAGGCTGTGCGCCCCGGCACGTTGCGCGTCGTGCGGAACCAGTCCAGCGCCAGCCGCGGATCGCGCGGGGGAAAGCGCAGCGCAAGGCGCGGCTCGTCATGCGCAAGCAGCAGGTTGAGCAGCGTGCGCGGAACGGCGATGGATTGAAAATCGCTCGGATCGACATTGAAGCCCGCCAGCTTGCCCAGCGCGATGAATGGCCATGCCAGCAACCGCTTCACCGGACGGCGGACCGCGCGAAACGCCATCGTCACGGTATTCTCGCGCTCGGCATGGGCCAGGAAGGCAATCAGATCAATGTGCACGATCTCGTCGAGATTGCCGATCACCACCAGATCGCCAATCGCTTCCTCGGCGCCGATCACCCGGCGGTCGTAGTATTCGGTTCCCCGGCGCACCACGAACAGGCGGCAATTGGGCACCTCGGCAATCAGCGGGAGGAAGGCCTCGCGCTGGGTATCGTCGACGACCAGGATGATCTCGCGGAAACGGAACGCGCGGTCGAGCGTCGCGGCGACCTCGCGCAAGGCTGCGAAGGTGGTGGGACTCGCCGCCAGCTCCGAGAAGCACACCGACACGACCATGTCCTCGCGCGGTTTCTGGAACTGGCTGGCGTCAGGTTCACGCATGGAGCGCCCCCTCAACCTGATGGGCACCCCGATAGGCCTCAACCAACCGCGAGACGGCGCGGCGAACGTCGGCAAGGCCCTGTGGCGGGCGCTTCATCTCGATCGACACCGCCTTGGTATAACCTGCTGCGCGCAAGCCTGTGAGCACCGGCACGAGCGCCGCAGGATCGGCCGGGGCCGGAGCCAGATCAGGCTCGCTGACATGGACATGATTGAGCCGGGGCGCGAGGGCCGGCAGGCGCGCGGGCACGCTGGCGAAGCTGGCGTTCATGTGCATCGCTCCCAGATCAAGGATCAGCGCAATGGCGGGGTGATCGACCAGAGCGACAAACGCCTCTGCCTGCTCCAGCGTGGTGAGGAAGTTGGTGCCATAGGCTGCCGGATTGGCTTCGATCGTGATGCGGGTCCCTGCGGCGGCAGCAGCATCGCCCAAGCGGTGAAACACGTCGGCGGCCTCCGTCATGGCAGCCTCCATCGCCATTTCGTCCGGCACGCGGCGCTGGGCGGGGGAACCGAACACCAGATTGGGAATGCCGAACTGCCCCGCCAGCGCGATGGCGCGGTGCATCCCGGCCTCGAACACGGCGCGCGCCTCGGCTCCGTCGAACAGGCCCGCGCCGGTCACGCCGAACAGCAGTGATTGCATCGACACCACCGATAGCCCCGCATCCGCCGCTTCGCGCAAAGCCTCGCGGGCGCTTGCGTTGTCGGGCACAAAGGGATCGTCGGCCGCGTGAAAGAAGATACCCGGCGCGATTTCGAGACCTGTGATCCCCGCTTCGGCGAGGATCGCATAGGCCTCCAGCCGCTCCTCAACGAGCCACGCGATGTTCGACACGGCCAGCCTCACGCCGCTGCCCTTTCGCTGGCGAAGAAGGCGGTGAGCCGATCAAGTGTCGCGGCGGCGCTGAACTGATACGGCCCTTCAGCCCCCCACAGGGCGGAATGGCGGGTGCGCATATCTTCCCGGTGCAGGCGTGCGGGCGTGTCCGGCATGGGCCGCCCGGTCAGTCGCGCATGGATCGCGGCGGCAGTCAGCGGCTCTGCCACCAGGTGCAGGTGCGACAGCCCGGCATCCAGCGCGATGCCGATGTCCTGCCACAGCCTATCGATGGAATAATACTGGTAGGTCGTGTCCGGATGATGGAACTGGGTGGCCGATGCGCCCAGCGCTTCCACCGCATCCTCCAGCGCCGCACGCCGCCGGTCGGCATTGAGCGCCGCGCGGTCAAGCTTCAGCAACCCCGTGACCGCATCGGGCGCATACAGCGACGCCGCCCACGCAGCCAGCGCGGGATCGAGCGCGGTCAGCAGCGCATCGCGCTTTGCCTCGGTCAGCAGCGATGGGACCGGGTTCATGAGATCGAACAGGAAATTCTTGCGCAAGCCGTGCCCGAACAATGCGGGCAGGCGGACTATCAGGCTGCTGGCGAAATGGTCTTCGACAAAGGCCTCCAGCGCGCGGCGATGGCGCCCATAGGCGAGGTCCTGCTGGAAGGCCTGCGTGCCTTCGTCATTGCCGCCGGCAAAGTCCGCCAGCACGGCAATGGAGGAAATCAGCACGAACCGTTCGGCCCGGATCGTGGTCAGGCGCGCGATCAATCCGTCGATCTGCGCGGCGTCACGCTCTGGCGAACGGTTGGCTTCGAGCATCGAACCCGGCGCGGCGGCGCAGACCAGCGTGCCAAATGCCTGCCCTCCGATATCGGCAATATTGGCGCTGTTGTAGTAAGCATCAAAGCGGGCCTGCCGCAGCAGCGCGCCGCCGACAAAGCCGGTGTAGCCTATCAGGCCGGTTTCATGGTGACCACTTCGAGAACGTTCCATCGCGTCTTGTTCCCGAAGCTGCTGATAGGCTTGCGGCATTGGTCTTTTCGATCACACGGAGGCAAGGCGGCTGCTATCGTCACGGCCGCGTGCCTTTGCTGATAACTCAGATTGATATCCAGAAGGTTAACCAAACTTCTGTGAGCTCGGGATGCGCCCGGCCAAGCAGAACTTCGCCGTCCCCCCAGAAGCGGACATCAGCGGGGTCGGGGCCCGATCCCAAAATCTGCATGGCCGGTTTGGGCGGAAACAGAGTTCCCCCTTATGGTGGGAGAGAACCAATGCTGGTGGTGCACTGCGACCCGAAGCCCGGCGAGGTGCTGGTGCCAGCGGCAGCACCGCCCGCGCGCAGAAAAATTTCTGCGGTGGGCGCTGTCCGGTTTTTCCGATGCTTGCTGTTTTCACCCCATGGCGGCGCCACCCTTGCGCCGCGAGACCTGTGATTGGGGAGACCACCGAATGTTTCGCAAGATCGCTTTGACTCTGGCGGCGGGGGCACTTGCCGCCTCACCCTTCCTCGCCACCGCCATCGCTGCGCAGGCCGAGCCGCCGCGCTCGATTACGCTCTACAATGCCGAGGACATGGGCGGCACGGGCGTGAAAATCACGCAGGATATAGGCAACCTTCAAGAGGTTTCGGCGGAGGAGGGCTTCGATTCCACCGCCAACGACTATGCCTATTCGCTGCGTACCGAAGGCCAGTGGCAGGTGTGCATGGATGCTGGATACAAGACCAACTGCATGATCGTCGATGGCGAGATCGCTTCGCTGGGCGACAACGGAGGCGCAATCAGCTCGGTGCGCTATGTCGGGCCGAGCAGGCAGACGGCCGCCGTGGCACCGGTTTCGCCCGCGCCCCGACCGGGCACGCCTGCAACGGTCGCAGCAGCGGATGACGACTGGCAGCCGATGTACAATGTCGATTTCCTCGGCAATGATTACCGCGAGATCGTCTACGCGTCGGCGGGCAATTCGTGGAAGACCTGCAAGGCCACCTGCGATGGTGACAGGCAGTGCCAGGCGTGGACCTATGTCGAACCCGGTCGCACCGAGCATGGCGAGTGCTTTCTGAAGGCACCGGTGCCCGAACCCTCGGAAAGCGATTGCTGCATTTCGGGCATCAAGGGCGGAGCAAGCGCGGGCGGTGCCGTGGGGGATGCCGCCATCGGGCGCGGTCTGAGACGGCTGGGCGACACGGCCACCAACGCGGCCGAGGACGAGCTTAACAACGCGGTCGACCGCAAGGTGCGTGGACTGCTCGTCAAGATCATCGACTGATCAAGCGGGCGGCGCAAGGTAGCCGCGCGGTCAACGCGCGGCTGCACCCTCGGGGTGGGGAAGCGGACAGCGGACACGCGCATGGATCGCCGCCGGGCGCTCGGCTTCATCGGGGTGAGCGGCGCTCGGCTCGACGAACCGCTTGCCCCGCCACTTTCTCCAAACTTTGCCGGAAACTCGTCGGATGGCCGCGCTCGGCCTTGGCCAAGGCCGTGCCGGTGGCCGCGCTCGCCATGATCCCGGGCGACAACTCCATGTGCGATTGCCGACCTGAGGCCGGGTGACGCGCACGGCTGGCCGACGCCAGCTTTGTCATTGCATAAATTTAAGCTCTGGTGATTTATGGCACCAACGTGCCGGGCGTGCCGGACATGGGAGTCCCGAAGCGTGTTGTTTCCCCGGCGCCTGCTTGCCTTCATCGAATCGCTGGGCGGTGCCGATGCGGCGAACACCTTGAGCGCGCGGCTGCGCGGCGGGGTTCCGTCTGCGGGCCGCTTGAGGGTGCGGCGCGGGGTCGATATCGCCGCGATCCGGGCTTGGTGGAGCGGTGAGGCGGCGGCGGCTCCGGGGCCGCTGACGGATGAGGCGGCGCTCGCGGTGCTCTCCCAATGCGCCGCCAATATCGAGAACCCGATCGGCATGACCGCCCTGCCGCTGGGCGTGGCCGGGCCGCTCAAGGTCAACGGATTGCACGCGAGCGGTGATTACTGGCTGCCGCTCGCCACCAGCGAAGCCGCACTGGTCGCTTCCTATGCGCGCGGCGCGCATGCGATCAATCAGGCGGGCGGGACCAGCGCGGCGCTGCTGGGCGAGAACGTCGCCCGCGCGCCCGCCTTCGTCTTTGCCTCTCTGGCCGAGGCTGGCAGCTTCGTCGCCTGGGCAACCCGGCACGAGGCCGACCTTGCCGCCGCCGCGCAGGCCACCACCCGCCACGGCCGCTTGCAGGCGATCGAGCCGATGATCGATAGCGACACGGTGTTTCTCGTCTGCCGCTACACCACCGGCGACGCCTCCGGCCAGAACATGGTCACCATCGCGACCGAGGCGATCTGCCGGTGGATCATGGCGCACACCCCCGTGCAGCCGCTGCACTGGTTCATCGAGGGCAATTTCTCCGGCGACAAGAAAGCGAGTTACCTCGGCCTGATCGGCGGGCGCGGGCGCAAGGTTTCGGCCAGCGTTACGCTGCCGGCCGAAGTCATCCGCCGCACGCTCGGCACCGATGCCGACACGATGCTTGCCTATGCGCGGGTGGCGCAATTGGGGTCGACGCTCTCGGGCCAGATCGGCGCGCAGGGGCACTTTGCCAACGGGCTCGCCGCCCTGTTCATCGCCACCGGGCAGGATGCAGCCTGTGTGGCGGAGAGCGCGGTCGGTTTCACCCGGATGGAGTTGCGCGCGGACGGCGCGCTGTTCATGAGCGTGATGTTGCCCAATGTGATGGTCGGCACGGTCGGCGGGGGCACGGGAATGCCGCATCAACGTGCCGCATTGGACCTGATGGGCCTTTCCGGCACCGGCAAGGCACGCGCTTTGGCCGAGGTCACTGCGGGGCTCTGCCTTGCGGGCGAGATCTCGATCATGGCGGCGATTGCCAGCGGGGTGTTCACCAGCGCCCACCACAAGCTGGCGCGGACACGCGGCTGAGCCGATGGCGAGCGCCCGCCCATCCCTCCCCGCCCGCCTCTGGACCTATCAGGCCGAGCGCTTCCCGCTGGGCCGCACCGCCGTGCTGTGCGCTGTGTTCGCGGGCGCGAGTGTCAGCGTCTCGGCGCATCTGTCGGGGCGGGCGGCTCCCGGCCTGACCGCCTACCTCGCCGCCTTCATCATCACGCTCGCCTTCTTCTTCCAGCTGCGGGTGCTCGACGAAATCAAGGACAAGGAGGACGATGCCCGCTTCCGTCCCGAACGCCCGATCCCGCGCGGGCTGGTGCGGTTGGAGACGATCATCGCGCTCGGGATCGCCAGTGCCGCCGTGGCCGCGCTGGCTGCGCTGGCGGTGGACCTGCGGCTGATCGCGCTGCTCGCCCTCGCGTGGGGCTGGATGACGCTGATGAGCTTCGAGTTCTTCGTGCCTGCGTGGCTGAAAGCGCGGCCCTTTGCCTATCTGGTCAGCCACATGGCGGTGATGCCGCTGATCGATCTGGTGATTACGGGCGCGGAGTGGACGCCCCACGGCGCGCCCGTGCCGGCCCTGTCGCTGTTCCTGTTTTTGAGCTTCGCCAATGGCTGCGTGCTGGAGATCGGGCGCAAGCTGTGGGCGCCCGAGTCCGAGCGTGAGGGCGTGGAGACCTACAGCCGGGTGCTCGGGCCTGCGCGGGGCGCGGTGCTGTGGCTGGCCTGTCTGGGCACCGCGCTGGCGCTGCTGCTGGCGGTGGGCGTGGCGACCGGCGCGCCGGTGCTGACCGGCGCAATCGGGCTGGCGGGCGTGGTCTATGCCGCGCGCGCGGCGTTGCGGTATCGCGCGGCGGCCACGCCGGAGCGGGCCAAGGCGCTGGACGATGCCTCGGGCCTGTGGGTCTTCGCCTGCTATGGCGCGGCGGGCTTTGCGCCCTTTGCGGGGGCGATGCTGCGATGATCCTCGCAGGGGCGCAGGCCGACACGGCGGAGGCGGGCGGCAAAGGCCGCGCACTCGCTCGCGCCAGCGCGGCGGGCTTTGCCGTGCCGCCGTTCTTTGTCGTTCCCTCCGGCAAGATGCCCGATGCGGAGGCTTTGGCACAGGCGCTCGCCGCCCTTGGGCCGGGGCCTTATGCGGTGCGGTCCTCAGGTCTGGCCGAGGACGGGGCCGAGGCGAGCCATGCCGGGCAGTTCGAGAGCCTCTTGAACATACCCACCGAAGGGGTCGCCGCCGCTATCGCTCAGGTCTCAGCCTCCGGCGCGGGCGAAGGGCTGGCCGCCTACCGCTCCGAACGCGGTATCGCCGACAGCGCCCCGCCGGCCGTGGTGGTGCAGCGCATGATCCCCGCCTCGCACGCCGGGGTCGCCTTTTCCGCCGATCCGGTGGCCGGACGGCGCGACCGGGTGGTGGTCTCCGCCACCCAAGGCCTTGGCGACCGGCTGGTGGCGGGCGAAGTCGACGGGAGCGGCTGGTGGCTGGCGCGGCCTGCGCTGGACGTGGTCGCCACGACCGGCGATGGCGAGGGGCTGACCCCTGCACAGGTGCGGGAAGTCGCCGAATTGTGCCTCGCCGCCGAGGCTGCGTTCGGCGGGCCGCAGGATATCGAATGGGCCTTCGCGGGCGGCGCGCTCTACCTGCTGCAATCGCGCCCGATCACCTCCCCCCTGCGCTCCGCCCCGCTCACCGATCCGGGCTTCATGGTGTTCGACAACTCGAACATCGTCGAAAGCTACCCCGGCATCGTCGCGCCGCTGACCTTCTCCTTCGCGTCCTACGCCTATGCGCGGGTCTATATGGCCTTCGTCGCGCTGCTCGGCGTTGCGCCCGAGCGGATCCGCGCCGAGCGGGTGGTGTTCGAGAACATGCTCTCGCGGATCGAGGGGCGGGTCTATTACAACCTCGGCAACTGGCACCGCGCGCTGGCGATGCTGCCGGGCTACAGCCTCAACCGCGGGTTCATGGACGGGATGATGGGCACGAGCGCGCCCCTGCCCGAGCGACTGCTGGGGCAGATCGAGCATGGCCAGCCGCAGCGCCTCAAGGAATATGCCCGCATGGCGCGCTCGGCATGGCGGCTGTGGCGGGCCTCGCGCGCGCTGCCTGCGACTTCGGCGCTGTTCCGCAAACGGCTCGACCGCGCCCTCAAGGCGACCACGCCCGAGCGGATGGCAACGCTGTCGCTTACCGAGTTGGCGGCGGAATATCGCCGGATCGAGGCAGACCTGCTCGACCGCTGGGACGCGCCGATTGTGAACGACTTCCTGTGCATGATCGCCTTCGGCGCGGCGCGCAAGGCGCTGGAAGGCTGGGCGGGCGCGGAAGGCACCGCCGCGCTCAACGACGTGCTGATCGGCCAGGGCGACATCATCTCGGCCCGCCCCGCGCAGTTGATCCGGGCGATGGGGGAGACCGCGCGCGCGGATGCGGCGCTGCTCGCCGCGCTCGATGCGCAGGACCGCGCGGCCGTGGAGGCCAGCGCCATCGGGCCGGGCGTTGCGGGCTACATCGCCGAATTCGGCGACCGCTGCACCGAGGAGCTGAAGCTCGAAAGCGTCACCCTCGACGAGGATCCCACGCCCCTGTTCGCCGCCATTGCCGCCGCCGCGCGCAGCCGCCACGCGCCGCCGGGCGAGCGGGGCGATCCCTGGGCGCGGCTGGACGGGGCGCTGAGGGGCAAGCCGGTGAAGCGCCGTGTCGCCCGCTGGCTGGTGCGCTGGGCCAAGGACCGCGTGCGCGACCGTGAGAACCTGCGGTATGAGCGCACCCGCATCTTCGGCCGCGCGCGCCGCGTGCTGCTGGCGATGGGGGTGCAGTTCCACGCGATGGGGCTGCTCGGTGCGCCCCGCGATGTGTTTCTGCTGACGCTTCCCGAAGTGCTGGGCGCGATCGAGGGCTTTGGCGTCACCGCCGATCTGGCGGGCCTTGCCGAGGTGCGCCGCCGCGAGATGGCGCGCGCCGCCGCCCTGCCCGATCCGCCCGAGCGCATCATCACCGAAGGCCCCGCTTGCGCCGCCGCCACCCTCGCCGCGCCGCAGCACGCCGCCAGCGATGAACGCACCCGCAGCGGCACCGGCGCGTCCGCCGGCACCATCACCGCCGTCGCCCGCGTCATCGCCGATCCGCGCGGGCAGAGCATTGCGGCGGGCGAAATCCTCGTCGCGCGTCACACCGATCCCGGCTGGATCGCGCTGTTCGCCAGCGCCGGGGCCATCGTGGTCGAGCGGGGCAGCCTTCTGTCCCACAGCGCCATCGTCGCGCGCGAACTGGGGATTCCCTGCGTTGTCGGGCTGTCGGACGCGACCCGCTGGATTACGGATGGCGATGTGCTGACAGTGGACGGCGCCAGCGGAAGGGTGAGCAAAGCATGAGCGAGATCGCCGCCAAGGCCGCCTTCGATCACATCCGCTACGCCCAGCTGTGGGAGGATGCGGACGTGCTGGTCGCAGCGATCGGCCCGCGCCCCGGCGGGCGGCTGGTGTCGATCTGCTCCGCGGGTGACAATGCGCTGGCGATGCTCCTGTGCGACCCGGCGGAGGTGATCGCCGCCGACCTGTCGCCCGCGCAATTGGCCTGCCTCAAGCTGCGGCTGGCGGCGTTTCCGCTGCTGTCGCACCCCGAGCTGACCGAACTGCTCGGCGCGGCCCCCTCCGCCCGGCGCGGCGCGCTGCTCGACCGGGTTCTGGCGGAGTGCGACGCCGAAACCGCCGCCTTCTGGGCCGCGCTGCGCCCCGATGTGATCGCCCACGGCGCGGGCGGAGTGGGCAAGTTCGAGCGCTATTTCCGCCTGTTCCACCGCCGCCTGCTCCCCTTCGTCCACTCGCGCCGCACGGTGGCCGCGGTGTTCGCACCGCGCGCGCAGGAAGAACGCGCGCGGTTCCTCAAGGAGCAGTGGAACAACTGGCGCTGGCGCTGCTTGCTCAAAGCCTTCTTCTCGCGCCGCGCGATGGGCGCGCTGGGCCGTGATCCGGCGTTTTTCGATCAGGTCGAAGGCTCGGTCTCGGACCATGTCGCGCGCCGGATCGAACATGCCTTTGTCGCCAATGATCCGACCCGGAACCCCTATCTGCGCTACGTGCTGACCGGCACCCACGGCCCCGTCCTGCCGCTCGCGTGGCGGCCTGAGCATCACGCCACCATCGCCGCGCGGGTGGACCGGATCCGGCTTCATCTCGGCCCGCTGGAGCAGGCGGCGAGGGCGGGTGTGGACGGCTGGAATCTCTCCGACATCTTCGAATACATGTCGCCCGAGGGCTTCCGCAAAGCCTATGGCGCAATCCTCGCGGCCTCCCATCCGGGCGCGCGGCTGGTCTACTGGAACATGATGGCCCCGCGCGCCATGCCGCCCGAATACGCGCCCCGCGCCCGCCCCCGCCCCGACATCGCCGCGCCCTTGGCAGCGCGCGATCAGGCGTTCTTCTACTCCGCCTTCCATGTCGACGAGGTGCTTGCTTGAGCATCGCGCTCGACCTCGTCCTGCTCGCCGGATCGGTCGCGCTGCTGATGGGCGTGATCGCCGCGGTGCGTTACGCAGGGGAGCGGTTCGGCTGGCATGCCGAGGTCAGCCGCAAGACCATTCACGTCGCCATCGGCCTCTACGCCATGGCCCTGCCGCTGCTGTTCGACACCCGCTTGCCGGTGGTCGTCCTGCTGCTGATCGCGCTCGCGCTGATGGGCTGGCTGCGGCTGCCGCAGGTGCGGACCACCGGGCTGGGCAAGGCGATCCACGCGGTCGAGCGGCGCTCGCTCGGCGATATCTGGCTGGCGCTGGCGATCGGGTTCGTGTTCCTGCAATCGGAGGGCGAATACATCTTCTATGCCCTCCCGCTCGCGATCATCACTCTCTCCGACACCGCCGCCGCGCTGACAGGGAGCGCCTATGGCCGCAGCCGCTTCGCCGTGGAGGACGGGGTGAAAAGCTGGGAGGGCGTGGTCGCCTTCTTCATGGTCAGCGTGATCGTGGCGATGGCGATGCTGCTGCTGCTCACCGACGCCCCGCGCCTCAACGTGGTGGTGCTGGCCTTCGCGATTGCTGCCTTTGGCGCGATTGTCGAAGCAGTGTCGTGGCGGGGTCTGGACAATCTGTTTGTGCCGATCTGCCTGCAATTCTTCATCAAGGGCTACCTCTTTGCCGAGCCGATGGCGCTGGCGCTGATCGCGCTGCAATTCGGCGTGGCGGTGATCGCGGTGGCGGTGATTGCGCGGCGGCTGGCGCTGTCGGTCCATGCCAGCCGCGCCTTCGTGATCGCGATCTTCCTGTTTCTGGGCGCGGGCGGGCCTTACGGAGCCGTGGTGCCGATGTTCGCCATCGCCGCGCATCTGATCGCCCGCCGCCGCCCCTGCGCGAGCCCGCACCGCGACCTCGATTTCATCGCGACCCTGTGCGGCGCAGGGCTGATCTGGTTCTTCGTGGGCGAGACCATCGGGCCGAGCGCCTTGAGCTTCTACAATCTCGGCATGGCGGGCATGGCGCTGGGGCTGCTGGTGGTGGCGACCGGAGGCCGGATCGCGGCGGGAGCCATGCTGACGCTGGCCGTGGGGGCGGGCTACCTCGCGTTGCTGAGCCTTGCGCCCGGCCATGCGCTCCATTCGCCCTATCTGCCATGGGTAGCGGCGGCGAGCCTGCTGCTGGTCGCCGCGCTGGTGCTGGCGCGCACGCCATGGTTCGACCGCTGGCGCGCGCCGCGGCTTGGCGCGGTTGCCAATCTTGTGCCCTTCGCGGCCTATCTTGCGACATTGGGGATGCAATGAGCGACTTCGACGAGATGCACGCGCCGGGCGCGAGCCTGCGGTTCTACGCCGATGGCCCGGCGTGGGATGGTGCGGCGACGGTGGCTTTGGGGGCTCTGACCTTCACCGATCCCGAGGCAGGCGCAGCATTGCTCCGTGAGGCTGTGGCGCGCGCCGGTGGCCGCCCGGTGCTCGCGCCGATGGATGGCGACACCTGGCACGCCTATCGCACCGTGGTGGAGAGCGACGGCAGCCCGCCCTTCCTGATGGAGCCTGCCGCCCATCCCCACGTGGCCGAGGCGCTGGCGGAGGCGGGCTTCGCGCCGGTGGCGCATTATGCCTCGACCCGGATGGCGCTCGATAGCCCGCAGGCCGAACCGGCGCCGGTGGCGGGGATCACCGTCGCGGCATGGGACGGCACAGACGCGCAGCCGCTGCTGGAGCAGGTGTTCGCGCTGGCAGGCGGCTCGTTTGCGGACAAGCAGTTCTTCAAGCCGATCACACGCGAGGGGTTCCTGGGCCTCTATCTGCCGCTGCTGCCGCTGCTCGATCCGCGGCTGGTGTTTCTGGCGCGGGAGGAGAGCGGGGCGATTGTCGGCTTCCTCCTCGGCTTCCGCGATCCGGCGGTGCCATCGCGGGCGGTGCTCAAGACCTATGCTGGCACGCGGCGGGGCGTCGGGCACCTGCTGGCGCATCATTTCCATGAGGCGGCACGGGCACTTGGCTGCACCGATGTGATCCATGCGCTGATGCATTCGGACAATGTCTCGCTGGTGCGGAGCGGCCAGCACGGAGCCACGGTCTTCCGCCGTTACGCCCTGTTCGGACACCGCCCCGCTTGACCATCCTCGCCGCCTTTGATGCGGCTGTTGCCGCCCATCCGGAGCGGCCTGCGATCATCGACGGCAAGGGGCGCAGCGTCAGCTTTGCGCGCCTCCACGCCCGCGCCGGGTTCCTCGCCGACACCTGGGCCAGGCGCGGGATCGGGTCGGGGGACCGGGTGCTGATCGCAATGGGGGTGACGCCCGACCTTTACGCTGCACTCGCCGCGCTTTGGCGGCTGGGCGCGGTGGCGGTCCTTCCGGAGCCTGCGATGGGGCTGAAGGGGGTCAAGACCGCGCTGGCGGCGGCAGAGGTGAAGGCATGGATCGGCGCAGGCGTGCTGCGGCTGCTGCCCCTGCTGGTGCCGCGCTTGCTGAGCGTGACGCGCTTGTCGCTCGGCGCGGGAACCGTTTCTGCGCCGCCCGCGCCCGACTGGCCGGACGACCATCCGGCCCTGATGAGCTTCACCTCCGGCTCCACTGGGCGGGCCAAGGCGATCCTGCGCAGCCACGGCTTCCTCGCCGCGCAGAACCGGGCCGTCGGCCCGCTGCTGGCGAGCGACCGCCCTGAGGTCGACCTTGTCGCCTTCCCCGTCTTCGTGCTGGCGAACCTTGGGAGCGGTGTGCCGTCGGTGCTGCCCAATTGGCCGCTGCGCCGCCCTGACCGCGCCGACTCCAAAGCGATCCGCGCGCACATCGCCCGGCACGGCGTCACCCGCTTGCTGCTGCCGCCGGTGCTGGCCGAAGCGCTGGCCGATGCGCCCCTTCCCGCCAGCGTCACCACGGTCTTCACCGGGGGCGGGCCGGTGTTTCCCGATGTGGTCGAGCGGCTGATCGCCCACAATCCCGCGCTGCGGGTCATGGCGGTCTATGGGTCGACCGAGGCCGAGCCGATTGCCGAGCTGGAGGTCAGCGCGCTTTCCCCCGCCGACCGCGCCCGGATTGACGGCGGTGAAGGCCTCCTCGCCGGGCCGCCCGTCGGCGCGGTGCGGGTGCGGATCGTCGAAGACGAGATCCTCGTCGCGGGCGAACACGTGGTGGAAACCTATGTCGACCCTGCGGATAACGCCGCGACCAAGATTCGCGATGCCGAAGGCACGATCTGGCACCGCACCGGCGATGGCGGGCGGTTCGACGCGGCCGGTCGTCTGTGGCTGCTGGGCCGCACGCAAGGTCGCATCGAAGGCCTGTGGCCCTTCGCGATCGAGGTCGCGGCGCGGAGCTGGCCGGGGGTCAGGCGCGCGGCGCTCTGCCCGCTGAATGGCAAGGCCTGCCTCGCGATTGAAGGCGACACCGCACGCCTCGCTGATTGGCAGGCGGCGGCCGCCGCGCTCGGCGTTGCCACAGTCGTCGCGCTCACATCCATCCCGCTCGACCGGCGTCACCGGTCAAAGGTGGATTACGCCCGCCTTGCCACGGTGGTCAGCGCAAGCGCCGCCTAATCCTCCAGCCAGTGCCGCCAGGCGAACCAGCCCATCACCAGCGCGCCAATGGCGCCGCAAAAGGCCACCACGCCCCAGAAGGCCCAAGGGTGGCTCGCATAGGGAATGCCCTCCACATTCATCCCGAGCAGCCCGGTCACAAAGGTCAGCGGCAGGAAGATGAACGCCGTCACCGCGATCCCGAGCGAGCGCTGGTCGATCTTTTCGGCGCGCAGATCGGTCAGCTGTTCGTGGAGCAGCGCGGCGCGTTCGCGCACCGCTTCGAGTTCCTCGGCCATGCGCGCGAAGCGGTCTGCCGCCTCGCGCAGGTGCATCCGGTCATCCTTGCTGATCCAGTCGAATTCAAGCTGCGCCATCTGGCCCAGCGCATCGCGGTCCGGCGCGACGAACCGCCGCAGCACGATCGCCTGGTTGCGGATGTAAGCGATCTTGCGCCGCAGCGCGTAGATGTCGCCGCCGTCGAGCATGGCCTCGCAATCATCAAGGCTGTCACCCAGATCGGCGACCTGCGGATCGAGCTGGACCGAAATCGCCTGCGCCAGCGCGGAGACAAAGTCGCCCCCGTCGGTGATCCGCCCCGCGCGCACCGCCGCCTCGACCTTGGCGAGCGCGGCCATGCGGTGGCGGCTGACCGAGGTGACGCGCGCGCCTTCGACCCACACGCGGATCGAGACCAGCCCGTCGGAATCCTGCATCCTGTCCGCCGCCGTGCCGCGCAGGTTGATGAGCACCGCGTCGTCCACTTCATCACAGCGGGGACGGGTTTCGCTCGCGACCAGTGCGTTGGCGGCCATCGCCGGAACATAGTCCGGCAGGTCCATGCTTTCGCCGTGCCCGACACCCTCGGCATGAAGCCAGACGAAGCCCGGCCCTGCGAACTGCGCAACCTCGGCCGGCCCGATATCGGTAACGGTGCCATCGCGCACCAGAAGCGCTTGCACGGTGAGCGGGCGGGTTATCGCGTCCATCGCCGCCCCTGTTAGCCCCGCCGCCGCGCTGGCGGCAAGCGGGGGCCTTCAAGATATGCGCTCAGAAATACCGGGCGCTGGCGATCTCGGCCCCTTGGGCGAGCGCAGCGAGCTTGGCCCAGACGATCTCGGGGTCGAGCGCATTGCTGCCCGCGTGGACCGAGAAGCCGCAATCGACCCCCGCCATCACCCGCTCGGCCCCGAGCAGATCGGCATAGCGACCAATGCGCTGGGCGATCAGTTCGGGGTGCTCGATATAGGGTGATTGCGGCTCGACCATGCCGGGGCAGAGGATCTTGCCCTCGGGCAGGGGATGCTGTTCGAAAAAGGCGAATTCATGCGCGTGGCGGGGGTTGGCGCCTTCGATCAGCACGGTCTGTGGCTTGGCGGACCAGACGATGTCGGCAATCTCGTCCAAGGCCACATCGCAGTGGTGCGGGCCGGGGTAGTTGCCCCAGCACAGGTGCATCCGCAATTGCTCCGCCGGGATGTTCTGCACGGCATGATTCAGCGCGGCGATGTTCATGCCGATGCGCTTGCGGAACTCCTCGGTGCTGAGGTGGGTGAACTGTACGTGGCGGCCCATGGCGAGGTCGGGGCAGTCCACTTGCAGCGTGATCCCGGCCGCGGCGATGGTCTCGTATTCGTGGCGCAGGCCTTCGGCGAGGGCGAAGACATAGTCCTCGTCGGTGGCGTAGTACTGGTTCGGGAAGAACAGCGCGGTCACGCCGGGGCTGGCAGCGGACATGAAGGTGGCGTGGCCGCTGGCGAGCCGCTTGAGCCGCTCGGCGTCGATCCGGGGCGCTTCCATGTCGATGACGGTGATGGGCGCGGTGCAGGCGGGCGCGGAACGCTTGGCGCGGCCCTTGTTGCCGAACACCTGCGCCTTGGCCCCGGGGAAGGCCTCGAGGTCGGCGAATTCGTACTGCCCCGCCTCACCGCCAAAGCCCGACAGGCGGTGCTTGATATAGGTGGCGTAGGACGGCTTGGACTGCTCGCCATCATTGACGATGCTGATCCCGGCTTCGATCTGGCGCTTGATGACATAGGCCGTGGCCTCTTCCACCGCTGAGTCGAAATCGGCCTCGGACACGGGCTCCCCGCCCTCGCGCTTGAACACCAGATCGAGCAGGGCTTCGGGGCGCGGCAGGCTGCCGACATGGGTGGTGAGGAAACGCTGGGTCATGCGGGGGCCTTTGGCGTGAGGAACTGGGCGATGGCGGCGTTGAAGGCCGCCGGGTTGTCGGCATTGGCAAGGTGGCCCGCCTGCGGGATTTCCAGATGCCGCGCGCGCGGTGCGACCGTGCCGAGCACCCGCGCACATTCGCGCCGCCACAGCGTATCGTGCGCGCCTGTCATCGCCAGCACCGGCATGGCAAGCAGCGCCGCCGCCTCATGCGGGAAGGCAGGCGTTGGGCTCGGCGTAAGGAGATCGCGACCATCATAGTCCGCGAGGATCTCGAACATCAGCGCGCGGGCGGCGGGCGAATGGGTCTGCATCAGCGGATGGCGCGACCATTCGGCCCGCAAGCGCTCCAGATCGCCAGCAGCGGCCAGGGCGCGGAAGCGGTCGAGGTCGATCACCTCCTCGCGCGGCACCAGCGCGGGGAGCGGCGCGCCGGACACCACCAGCCCGGTCAGCCGCGCGCCGAAACGCCGCGCCACATCCAGCGCGACCACCGCGCCGCGCGACAGGCCGACCAGCGCGAACCGCGCGAACCCGAGGGTGTCGGCAATGGCGATGACATCCTCGGCCTCGTGCATCAGATCCGGCGGAGCGGTGGCGCGTCCGCACCCTCGCCGATCCGGCATGACGAGGCAGAAATCATCCGCCAGCCCCGCCACCTGCGGCGTCCACATCCGGTGATCGAGCGTCCAGCCGTGAAGCAGGATGACGGGCGCGCCCTTGCCCGCGATGCAGATCGGCAGGGTGCCGCCCGCGACGGCAACCTCGCCGTAAGGCACCGGATCATCGGCCATGGTGTTCGCCTTGGGGGCAGTCATGCTCACATGCGCCCCCACGGCTCGGCGATCAGGCAGCTTCGGCGGCGCGGAACGGGTTGTTGTTGTGGTGCTGCCCGCCAAGCCAGCGCTTCAATTCGGCATGGGCCGACGCGCGGCGATCCGCATCGAGCGGGGCTGCGCGCGGATCATCATAGGTAAATTCCAAGATCATCCCGTTGGGATCGGTGACATAGAGCGACTTGCAATAGCCATGCTCCAGCACATAGGTCTGCGGCTCGACAATCCCGGCGGCGGCGATGCGGCGGGCGAGTTCGTCCTGCCCGTCCTGGTCGACATGCAGCGCGATGTGGATGAAGGGGCTGGAAGGGATATCGGGGCCGAACTCCGCCTGATCGTCAGGGTCGGCAAACTGGAAGAAGGCCAGCGCAGAACCATCGGCCAGCTCGAAGAACACGTGGCAATAGGTGCGCTCCTTGCCGAACAGCTCGTCCTTCTCGCAATAGGTCGCCATCAGCGGGAAGCCGAGCACGTCTTCGTAGAACGCCCGGGTCGCCTCGAGATCCTTGGTCACATAGGCGGTGTGGTGCAGGCGGTTGGCCAGAATCTTTGTCATCGTGCTCTCTCCATCAATCCCAAATTCGTTCAGGCGGCCAGCTTGCCCGCGATGGTGGCGACATGGGCGCCCTGGAAACGGGCCCCGGCCAGCTCGTTGGCGCTCGGCATCCGGCTCCCGTCGTTACCAGCCAGCGTGGATGCGCCATAGGGGGTGCCGCCGCTGATTTCCCCCATCTCGGCATTGCCTTCGAAGGTGTAGGGCAGCCCGACGATCACCATGCCGTGATGCAGCAGCGTGGTGTGGAACGAGGTGATGGTCGTTTCCTGTCCGCCGTGCTGGCTGGCGGTGGAGACGAACACGCTCCCGACCTTGCCGACCAGCGCCTTGCTGAACCACAGCCCGCCGGTCTGATCGAGGAAGTTGCGCATCTGCGCCGCCATATTGCCAAAGCGGGTGGGGGTGCCGAAGATGATCGCGTCATAATCGGCCAGCTCGTTCGGGTCGGCAAGGGGGGCCGCCTGATCGAGCTTGATCCCCGCACCCTTGGCGACCTCATCAGGCACCAATTCGGGGACACGCTTCACAAACACCTCGGTGCCGGGCACGCTGGCAGCGCCCTCGGCAACCGCAGCGGCCATCGCCTCGATATGGCCATAGCTCGAATAGTAGAGCACCAGCACCTTGGTCATGCGCATTTCCTTTAGAACTTGAAGCCGACTTCGAAGCCGTAACGCGCCGGACGCGCGCGGAACACGAAGCCGCCGGGCGAGAATTCGGCGTTGTAGGTCTCGTCGAACAGGTTCTGGGCAAAGGCGGTGAGCGAGAGGCCATTCGCCAGCGTCACGCCCGCGCGCGCGTCCACGATATCGACCGGCTGGCGGACCGTGGTGTTGAACGGCTCCCACCAGGTCTTGCCCGTGCGGCGGTAATCGATCCGCACCAGCGCATCGACGCTGTCGCTGATCGCCCCGGCATATTGCGCACCGAGGTTGAGCGTATAGTTCGAGATCTGCGGCGCCTTGTTGCCGATCACGCTCGCATCGGGAAAGTCCTTGATCTCGCTATCGGTCACGCCAATCGCGGCGTTGATGTCGAAATCGGGGAGGATTTCAGCGGTCGCTTCCAGCTCGAAACCGTTGAGGCGGGTCTCAGGGATGTTGCCGAGGTTCTGGGTGGAGGACTGGGCAAGGAAGACGAAGAAATAGGAGTTCTTCGACAGCGTGGTGTAGACCGCACTCGCCAGACGGACGGGGCCGAGCTGTGCCTTGGCGCCGATCTCGAAGGTGTCGGCGGTTTCGGCCTGGAAGATGTCGCCCACGCCGACGATCCCGGCATTGACCGATTCCGCACCCACGCCGGTCTGATTGAACCCGCCCGAACGGAAGCCGCGCGAATAGCCGCCGTAGATCGTCAGATCGGGGGTCGGCTCATAGGTCAGGGTCAGCTTGGGCTGCCAATCGTCGAACACCGCGGTCCGCACCTCGCCGCTCTGCGCCTGCGGCACGCCGGGCACCACCGGCAGGAACGCCTGCGGGGTCAGCGTGGTCTGCCGGCGCTTGTCCCGGTCATACCGCAGCGAGGCATCGACGCGGAACTGATCGGAAAATTCATAGCCCGCATTGGCGAACAGCGCCCAGGCGAAGTTCTCCTGACCATCGGCCAGATAGGAGAACTGCGAGTTCAAAGGATTGGTTGAAGGCGAGCGGAACACCGGGAACACCCCGTTGCCGGTATCGACCATGTTGCCGGTCGAAATGAAGCGTGTGGTATCGATCAGATAGCCGCCGGCCATCCAGTTGAAGGCGCGGCCATCCTCGGGCGAGGCGAGGCGCACTTCCTGGCTGAACGCCTTGACGTTCAGATACTGGCTCTGGTTGAGATCGAAGCCATTACCCTGCCCGAGGATGGCTTCGAACAGATTGAAGAAGAAGCTGTCCGGGATCGGCAGGAAGTCGAAGGCGTCGCCGGTCAGCACTTCCTTGACCGTGTCGTAGGACGAGATCGCGGTGAACACCGCGTTATCGCCCGCATATTCGATCTTCAGCGCGGCATTGTAGATATCGCGGTCATTCTGGCCGGGGTTGTTCACCCGCACCGGAGCGACGGTGTTCACGTCATTGACGATGTTGTAATAGAGCCCCTGCGTGCGCAGCTGGTTCATCGATCCGCGCAGATCGAAGGTCAGCTTGTCGGTCGCCTCGATCAGCAGATTGGCGCGCAGGCTGAAATCCTCGACCGGATCGGCTTCGTCATTGAGGAAGGTGTTCTCGATGAAACCGTCGGTGTTGTAATACGAGCCCGCCACCCGGAACTTGACGTTCTCGGCCAGCGGCCCGCTGATCCCGCCACGCAGGAAATAGCCGAAGCCATTGTCGACGCCCGCGGTGATGTTGCCCGCGAATTCATCGGTCGGGGCCTTGGTGGTGATGATGATCGCGCCGCCGATGGCGTTACGACCATAGAGACCGCCCTGCGGGCCCTTGAGCACTTCGATCTGCTCGATATCGAACAGATCCTGGTTGAATTGCGCGGGGTTTACTTGCTGCACCCCGTCAACAATCACTGCGACCGAAGGCTCGGAATTGCGGTTCTGGGTGATCCCGCGAATGATGACGAAGGCGTTGCCCGCGTTCTGGGTTTCAACCAGCGTGACATTGGGCGTCAGCGCGATGAAGTCGGCCGGGCGCTCGATCCCGGCATTGCTGATCGCCTGCGAATCGAACGCGGTGACGGCCGCCGGGGTGTCCTGAAGCGTTTCACTGCGGCGCAGGCCGGTGACGACGATGCCCTGTTCGTCGATCGTCTCTTCAGCGGGAGCGGCCTCCTGCGCGGCGAGCGGGGTTGCTGCCAGCGCGGCGGCGGTCAGAGCGGTGGTGCTGATGAGCCTGCGCGTTGCGCGGCCGATGCCCGAAGTCGTCATATCTCTCTCCCCTGTGCGCGCGTCATCGCGTCGCTCTATTGGCGATCCCTCCCTTAAACTGCGTTATGAAATTCGCAATGCGAAGTCAACTTCGATATGCGAAAATCTGACAAGGTGTGGCGGCAGAGCCACTGCGAGGCTCGGCTGTGCCATTTTGTCCCATGCGTTCGGCGGATGTTTCGCGGCTTATCGCCGGGTATACGCGGCTTATCGCGGGGTTATCGCAGGGTTACACGCGGGCTGTCGCCGGGTCATCGCCGGGTTGTTGTCGGCCCATTGCGCCCTGACCGTCAGCCCACTGCAAGCGGGGTGACGAGAACAGGCAAAACCTCATGTCCCCGGCCCGAGCCGCGGCAGGCATCATGGCCGCAGGCTGGCCTCCAGCGCGGGCCAGCGCCTGAGCGAGGCCTCGATCTCGCCCGCCGCGCCGCGCAGCAGCGGAAGGCGGGTGCGGACCAACTCGTCCTGCGAAATGCGGGTGGTGGAGGTGGAGCAATTGATCGCGGCGATAACCCGCTTGTCGCGCCCGAAGATTGGCACGGCAACCGAGACGATGCCGTAATCGAGCTCGTCCAGCGCCGAATCGTAACCGCGCTGCGTGATCAGATCGAGCCGTTCGGTGAGGGCCGCGCCGTCGGTAACGGTGCGTTCGGTGAAGCGCTGGAACGGTGCGCCAGCCATCAGCGCGGCCCGCTCGCCCTCGGGCAGATGGGCGGCGAGCGCCTTGCCCAGCGAGGTCGCGTGGAACGGGAAGCGCGTGCCGACCCCTGCCGCAACCCGGAACCGCCGGTCGGTGCTCACATGCGCCACATAAAGAATCTCCGCACCCGACAGCACGGCGAGGCTGGCGCTGTCGCCGGTCTGGTCGCGCAGCCCTTGCAGCGGGGGCAGCACCACCTGTTCGATCTGCATCGAAGCCAGAAACGCCGAACCGATCGTCAACACTGCGGGGCGCAACAGGAACTTGCGTTCGTGCTGGCCGACATAGCCCAGTTCCACCAGCGTAATCAGGCACCGCCGCGCCACAGCGGGAGGCAGCGCCGTCTTGGCCGCCACCTCGGACAGCGTCATTTCCGGGTGGTCCTCGTCAAACGCCTTGAGGACGCGCAGGCCCCGCTCCAACGTCGAGAGAAATTCCGGGTCTTTGCCCCCGGCACCCTTGTCTGCGGGTTCAGCCCCTGCGGATCCCATGCACTGGCCTTTCGATGGAACGGCGGACAGCCGCGTCGTCCGCTCCCAATAGGGGCGGCGCGGTGACGCTGTCCATCCGCTCGCCATCGAAACTGAGCGGGAAACGGATCGTGCGGAAGGTGCCCCTCGGCCCGTCGGGGTCACTGACTTCGATGCCGAGCACCTTGGCCTGTTCGGTGGCCAGGACTTCGGCGCTGTCGTAAATGGGCGAATTGGGGACTTCGAGGCGGGTGAGGGTCTCGGTCCATTCGGCACGCGGCTTCGTCGCGAAAATCGGGGCGAGGAAGGCGACGACATCCTCGTAATGCGCGATCCGTGCTTCACGGCTTTCGAAGGCGGGCAGGCTCAGCATGTCGGGCTGGCCCACGGCGGTCGCCAGGTTTTCCCAGAACTTGGGCGGCGAGGACATGTGGAGCGCCAGCCACTTGCCGTCGGCGCACTGGAACACGTAGCTCTGCGAGACATGCGGGCGGCTATACGGCCCCATGACCTGATCGACGGAAAGCAGGTGCGTGAAATCATCGAGGTTGAAGTGGCACATCGCCTCGAACATCGAGGTTTCGACCACCCGGCCCTTGCCGGTCACGTGCCGCTCGTTGAGCGCGGCGAGGATGCCCAAAGCGGTGTAGAAGCCGGTCATGGCATCCGCGATGGCGGGGCCGACGACGCGGGGGTGTTCGGGATTGACCAGCAGCCTGAGAAAGCCCGAGGCGGCCTGCGCGACGGTGTCGAAGGCGGGGCGATCCCGCTCCGGCCCCTCGCTGCCGAAGCCCGAGATCGAGGCATAGACCAGCGCCGGATTGATCGCCTGGAGCCGTGCGGCGTCGACATTCAGCCGCGCTGCCACCCCCGGGCGGAAGTTCTGGATAAACACGTCAGCGTCCGCGACCAGACGGTCGAGCACCAAAAGATCGCTTTCCTTCTTGGGGTCAATCGTGATTGAACGCTTGTTGCGGTTGTACGTCTGGAAATGCGGCGAATAAAGTTCGCCCTTGAAGCTGCGGAACGGATCGCCCGTGCCCGGCTGCTCGACCTTGATGACATCCGCGCCCAGATCGGCCAGCAGCATCCCGGCGGCAGGGCCCGTGATGAAAGTGCCCATTTCGAGCACGGTAACGCCTGCTAATGGCCGAGCTGTCATCCAACAAATCCCATCTGCTTGCCCCAAGCTTGCCTTGGGTTGGATGTGACACTATATTCTTCGCATAACGAAATCAACTTCGAATATCGAAAAGGAATGGCCATGCGCATCGGCAAGCAGGATAACGCCGTCACCTCGATCTGCACCTCGGATGCGACGAGCATCACGGTGCGGGGGATGGATCTGTGTAGCGAGGTGATCGGCCATGTCGACTTCACGAGCTACTTCTGGCTGCTGGTGACGGGCACCATGCCCACCCTGCCCCAGAAGGCGCTCGCTGACGCGGTGCTGTGTGCAATTGCCGAACACGGGCTGGTGCCCAGCGTGGTCGCCACCCGCATGACCTACGCCGCCGCGCCGGAAGCCTTCCATGGCGCGGTGGCGGCGGGGCTGCTGGGTTGCGGGAGCGTGGTGCTCGGCAGCGCCGAAGTCGCCGGCAAGTTCTATGCGCAGGTCGTCGCCGAGGGAGGCGATCCCGCTGCCGCAGCCACCGCAGCCATCAAGGCCCTGCGCGCTGAGAAAAAGGCGATCCCCGGCTTCGGCCATCCCCAGCACTCGGGCGGCGATCCCCGCGCGCACCGCCTGCTCGCGCTCGCCAAGGAGCACGGGATGGAAGGCAAGCACATCGCCATGCTTCGGACCATCGAAAGCGTGCTGCCCGAGGCGATTGGTCGCTCACTGCCCATCAACGTCAACGGCGCGATCCCGGCCGTGATGCTCGACGCAGGCTTTCCGCTCGCGGCATTGAAGGGCATCTCGCTCCTCGCCCGCACCGCCAGCCTGATCGCGCATTTGCAGGAGGAGACCGAGCGGCCGATCGGCTTCATCATGAGCGGCGCGGCGGCCGAGCGGATCGGGTTCGATGACGGGAGCGCGGGCGGGGAATAGCTTGATCCCCGGCCCTCCCCGCGCCAGAACCGGCGCGGTAACGGACAGGGGACGAACATGATCGCGCGGCATTTGATTTCCTGGGCAGCATTGCTGGCGGCAACGCCGGTGCTGGCCGACACGCCGCTCACGCTCAGCGAGACCGAGCAGGCGGCCCCCGCCCTGCCGCGTATCCTTTCCCCCCGCGAGCGTGCAAGCCTCGAAAACCGCATCCTTGCCGAACGGCTCGACACCCTCATCCCGCAGATCATGCGCGAGGAGGGGATCGACCTGTGGCTGCTGGTCGCGCGCGAATATTTCGAGGAGCCGGTGGTCGCCACCATGCTCGATGCCGAGAACATGCACGCGCGGCGCCGGACGATCCTCGTCTTCCACGATCCGGGCGAGGGCAAGCCGGTCGAGCGGTTGACCGTCAGCCGCTATGGCCTCGGCGGCCTGTTTGCGCCGACCTGGGATCCCGACACGCAGCCCGATCAGTGGCAGGCGGTCGCCGATCTGATCGCAGCGAAAGACCCGGCAAGGATCGCGATCAATTCCAGCGATCTCTACCAGTTCGCCGATGGCATGACGCTGAGCCAGTATGGCAAGTTCATGCAGGCCCTGCCGCCCGCGATGCATGACCGCGTTGTGTCGGGCGAAAACCTTGCGATCCGCTGGCTCGAAACCCGGACGCCTTCAGAGATGGAACTCTACCCCACGGTGGTGCGCCTCGCTCATTCGGTAATCAGCGAAGCCTTTTCGCGCAAGGTCATCACCCCCGGCGTCACCACGGCAGAGCAGGTGCAATGGTGGTATCGTGACCGACTGATGGCGCTGGGCCTTGACCCATGGTTCCACCCCTCGGTGGCGATCCAGCGGCAGGGTGCGAAGGGCATGATCGAAGGCGACGCAGTGATCCAGCCGGGCGATCTCCTCTGGACCGATTTCGGTATCACCTATCTCAGGCTCAATACCGATACCCAGCATCTGGCCTATGTGCTGAAGCCGGGCGAAACCGAAGCGCCCGAAGGGCTGCGCGCGGGGCTGGCGAATTCGAACAGAGTGCAGGATTTCCTCACCCGCGCCTTTGCCGTGGGGCGCAGCGGCAACGAAGCGCTCGCCATCGCCCGCGCCGATAGCATTGCGGCGGGCCTCGAACCGTCGATCTATTCGCACCCCATCGGCCACCATGGCCACGGCGCGGGGCCAAGCATCGGGTTCTGGGACAATCAGAAGGCCGACCCGCGCGGCAGCGGCCCGATCAGGGCGAACACCGCTTGGTCGATCGAGCTCACATCCTACGCTGCCGTGCCCGAATGGGGCGGCCAGCGCGTCGATTTCCGCACCGAGGAGGACGCCTTCTTCGACGGAGAAACCGTGCGCTATATCGACGGGCGGCAAACGGCGATCACGCTGATTGCGTCCGATTGAGGTGAAACACTCCACTCATTGTCAGTCCCGCGAAGGCGGGCATGACAGAAATGGGAAGGTGACGCGCTAGCGCTTGCTTGACGATCCCACGCCCTCAGCCCGCGTCTTCACCCGGTACACATCGCTCTGAGCGGTGATGTAGAGGTCGGATAGACCGGGCCCGCCCCAGGCGAGGTTGGTCGCGCGCTTGGGCACTGCCATGCGTTCGAGCAACACGCCCTTCCCGGGATCGACCACACAGATGCCGCCCGGGCAAGTCAGGTACACCAGCCCCTCGCGGTCCACCCGCACCCCGTCGACATTGCCCGATTGGCCCGCAGCGGTGAGGTCCACCACCAGCCGCTTGCCCGAAGCGGTGCCATCAGCGGCCAGGTCATAGGCCCACAGCGTCTGGGTGGCAGTGTCGCCAACGTAGAGCACCTTTTCATCGGGAGACAGCGCAAGGCCATTGGGGCGCGATAGCGCCTCGTCGATCAGCACCATCCGCCCGCTCGCCTCGTCAAACGCAAAGACGCCGGAAAAGCCCACCTCACTCTGCCGCTGGCCGAGGCCATAAGGCGGATCGGTGAACAGGATCAGCCCGTCGCTGCGCACGACCACGTCATTGGGGCTGTTCAGACGCTTGCCCTGATAGGCCTCAACGATCACCTGCCGCCCGCCTTCGGGCGTCCAGCGGGTGAGCGCGCCGCTGGCGTGCTCGGCATTGAGCAGCCGACCTTGCCGGTCGAGGGTGTGGCCATTGGCGTTCGCGGAAGGCGTGTACAGCACCTGCGGCGCGCCTTGGCCGGGAGAGAAGGCATAGACCGTATTGCCGGGAATATCGCTGAAGATCAGGCGCGCACCGTCCCACGCCGGGCCTTCGGTGAAGGTGTAGCCGGTGGCGACAAGTTCCAGGCTTTCGGGGACAAAGATCGAATCCCCGCCTTCGTTCTGCGCCAGCGCGCCGCCAGCTAGCAGCGCCGCTGCCAGTGCTGCGAATGCCCGCCATGCCGTACCCACCATCCGTCCCTCTCTCGTCTCGTCGCACGCACAACCTGCCCTGCCGCGCCCCGCCGCGCCAGCACTTTTGAGGGGAGCCGCAAGGGTTGCATGAGGCCCGCGCGGGGGGCATTGGGGAGGCCAGACAGGAGACCCCATTCCCATGCGTCAGATCGACCACTTCATCGTCGGCGAGACCCCCGCCCCCACCCGCAAGCACGCCATCTGGAACCCCTCGACCGGCGAAGTGCAGGCCGAGGTCGCCTTGGGCGATGCCGCGCTGCTTGCCCGCGCGGTGGAGACCGCCAAGCGCGTCCAGCCCGGCTGGGCCGCCACCAATCCCCAGCGCCGCGCGCGGGTGATGTTCGCCTTCAAGGAACTGGTCGAGGCGAACATGCAGTCGCTGGCCGAAATGCTCTCCAGCGAACACGGCAAGACCGTCCCCGACGCGCGCGGCGACGTGCAGCGCGGGCTCGAGGTGATCGAATATGCCTGCGGGTTGCCTCAGATCATGAAGGGCGAATACACCCACGGCGCGGGGCCGGGGATCGACGTCTATTCGATGCGCCAGCCGCTCGGGATCGGCGCGGGGATCACCCCGTTCAACTTCCCGGCGATGATCCCGATGTGGATGTTCGGCATGGCCTGCGCGGCGGGCAATGCCTTCATTTTGAAGCCCTCCGAGCGCGACCCGAGCGTGCCGGTGCGCCTCGCCGAGCTGTTCCTTGAGGCAGGCGCCCCGGAAGGCCTGCTTCAGGTCATCCACGGTGACAAGGAGATGGTCGACGCGATCATCGATCACCCCGATATCGCCGCGATCAGCTTCGTCGGCAGCTCCGACATCGCGCAGTACATCTACGCGCGGGGCAGCGCGAACAACAAGCGCGTGCAGGCCTTCGGCGGCGCGAAGAACCACGGGATCGTGCTGCCTGACGCGGACCTGGATCAGGTCGTCACCGATCTGACCGGCGCGGCCTTCGGCTCGGCGGGCGAGCGCTGCATGGCGCTGCCCGTGGTGGTGCCGGTGGGCGAGGACACCGCCGAGCGCCTCAAGGAAAAGCTCCTGAAGTCCATCGCGGGCCTCAGGATCGGCGTCTCCAACGATCCCGAGGCCGATTACGGCCCGGTCGTCACGCCCGAGCACAAGGCGCGGATCGAGCAGTGGATCACCACCGCCGAGCAGGA
This sequence comes from Erythrobacter sp. W302b, assembly GCF_046452395.1. Lineage (NCBI taxonomy): Bacteria > Pseudomonadati > Pseudomonadota > Alphaproteobacteria > Sphingomonadales > Erythrobacteraceae > Erythrobacter > Erythrobacter sp. W302b. The sequence goes on from NZ_JBKFDH010000001.1 coordinate 2,383,433, forward strand.
GGGCGCGGAGATCGTCGTCGACGGTCGCGGGTTCACGCTGCAAGGCCACGAAAAGGGCTTCTTCGTCGGGCCGACCCTGATCGATCACGTCACCCCGCAGATGAAGTCCTATCAGGAGGAAATCTTCGGCCCCGTCCTCCAGATCGTGCGCGCGAAGGACTTCGAGGAAGCGGTGCGCCTGCCGTCGGAACACCAGTATGGTAACGGCGTCGCGATCTTCACCCGAAACGGCCACGCCGCACGCGAATTCGCCGCGCGCGTCAATGTCGGCATGGTCGGCATCAACGTGCCGATCCCGGTGCCGGTCGCCTACCACTCCTTCGGCGGGTGGAAGCGCTCGGGCTTTGGCGACATCGACCAATATGGCGTCGAGGGCCTGCGGTTCTGGACCAAGAACAAGAAGATCACCCAGCGCTGGCCCGACGGCTCGCACGACGGAAGCAACGCCTTCGTCATCCCGACAATGGGGTGATGGAGGTGCGCCGCCTTCCCCTGATCGCAATGACCCTGTTGCTGGCGGCTTGCGAGAGCGGGACCGATCCTGTGCCGGCCGAAACGCCGGTCCCGGTCGAACCTGATGGCGGCACCGGCGATAGCGCAGGCCAGCCGCTCGACCCAGCGATTGCCGCTGGCGAAATCCCTACGCGCTTCCACGGCGTGTGGGACGCAGTCACGGGCACGTGCGATCCCGCCTCGGACATGCGGGTGAACATCACAGCGCGGCGGATCGAGTATTACGAAAGCGTCGGTGACGTTTCCGGTATGGGGAGCGAGGGCGACGATGCGATCGCCGATCTTGTGATGGAAGGTGAGGGCGAGACGTGGGTGCAACCCACGCGGCTCTCGCTCGAAACCCTGCCGGAGGGCGAGCGGCTGCGGATTTCCGATGCGCTCAAGCCCGAGAGCCCGGACGATCCCCTGCGCAAACGCTGCCCGGCCTAGGCCGGCACGCACATCCCCTCTGCCACATTAGTTGCGCCCCGTGCGCCATCCATGCTTGGCGTGATGCGTCATTTGCGGCTAAGCACCGCCGCGCTATGGTAAACCGACCCCTGCCCTTCCCGGCGATACGTTAAGGCCCGAGCCGGACACGCATGAAGCAGGTCTTCGCCAATATGGGCTGGCTCTTGGGCGGACGCGGGTTCAACGCGGTCCTCAGCCTCGTCTACCTCGCCATTGCCGCGCGCACGCTGGGCACGGAAGGCTTCGGCCATTTCGCGCTGATCATCGCGCTGGGACAGGCGATCACCGGCTTTTCCAGCTTCCAGACCTGGCAGTTCATCGTGCGCTGGGGGGCCAACCCGGACGAGCCGGGCGTCGATCTCCAACGCGCCCGCGAGGCAACGGGGTTTGCGGTGGCGCTTGACGGGGTGTCGGTGGTGGTCGGCACGCTGGCGTCAGCGCTGCTGGTGCTGACCGCGCCGCTCTGGCTCGATGTGCCGGCGGAGCTGCTGTGGCTGACCTTCGCCTATTGCGTCATCTCGCTGCTGACGATCCGCACCACGCCCACCGGGATGCTGCGGCTGCATTCCGAATATGGCCGCGCGACCTGGGCCGAAGCGGTGCAGCCGGTGATCCGCGCGGCCGGTGCGGTGCTGGCATGGTGGGCGATGCCTGATGTGACGGGCTTTATCCTCGCCTTTGCCTTGTCCGAAGTGGGCACGGCGATTGCGCTGTGGATCGTCGCTGTGCGGGTGCAGCCGGTGCCGCTGTCGTCGATCAGCCTGCGGGCAATCCCTGCGCGGCACAAGGACGCGTGGCGGTTCGTGCTGTCGACCAACATGTCGGGCAGTCTGGCAGTGGCGGGCAAGCAGGTGATGATCCTGCTGGTCGGCACCTTTGGTGGGGCGTATCTCGCGGGGGGCTTCCGCATCGCCAACCAGCTGGGCGTCGCGCTGATCGCGCTGGCGCAGACGATCTCGAAAGCGATCCTGCCCGAGCTTGTCCAGTCGCGCGACGGCGCGGTCGAGATTGCGCGGCGGATGGCGAACATCGCGGCGATTGCCGGGGTGACCGCGGTGGTGACGGCGATCCTGTTCGGCCGTCCCGGCCTTGCCCTGATCGCAGGCGAGCAGTTCACCGGCTTCTACTGGGCGATGATCATTCTCTCCATCGCTGGCGCGGTCGAGCTGGTGGGGGCGAGCCTTGAATCGCTGCTGATCTCCGCCGGCAAGGCCCATGTCGCCTTCCTCGTCCGGCTGTTCCCGACGATCCTTGCACTGGTGATGCTGGAGCTGGCGATTGGCTGGAAGGGCGCGCAGGGCGCGGGCTTCGCGGTGCTCGGGTCGAGCGTGCTGACCGTGGTCGGCTTCTACCTCGCGATCGTGAACCTCAAGCAGTTCCGGCTGGTGGTGGACGACACCAATGACGAAGGGGCGGACACGCGGCCCGCCCCTCCCAAATCATAACCCATCGCCCGTTTCTCCCTTCCCCTTGGGGAAGGGTCGGGAATGGGGGGCCTGCCTTATCGACCGCCGCACACCCATCCCCAACCCCTTCCCTCAAGGGAAGGGGCTATCACCCCTCGTAAGCGAGCTTGGGCTTCCGCGCAGCGCCGGTTTCATCGAGGCGGCGGCGGGGGGCATAGTAAGGCGCTTGCTTCAGCGCCTCGTCTCCCGCCAGTGCTCGTTCCACAACGCTGCGGAAGGCGGTGATAAACTGGTCGATTGCGGCCTTGCTCTCGGTCTCGGTCGGCTCGACCAGCATTGCGCCGTGGACCACCAGCGGGAAATAGACCGTCATCGGGTGATAGCCTTCGTCGATCAGCCCCTTGGCCACATCCAGCGTCGACAAACCACCACCGAAATCCTTGTCGCCGAACAGCGCCTCATGCATGCACGGGCCGCTCGCCGCGAAGGGCGCGTGGAGGATGTCTTCCATGCTGCGCAGGATGTAGTTGGCGTTGAGCACCGCATCCTCGGCCACCTGCTTCAGCCCGTCCGCGCCGTGGCTGAGCATGTAGGTGAGCGCGCGGGTGAACATCCCCATCTGCCCGTGGAACGCAGTCATGCGGCCGAAGCTCGGCCCGCGCTCCTCACGGTCTTCTTCCTCGACGAGGTAGAACGTGCCGGCATCATCCTCGCGCACGAAGGGCAGCGGTGCATAGGGCGCCAGCGCCTCCGACAGCACCACCGGTCCCGAACCTGGACCGCCGCCGCCGTGCGGGGTGGAGAAGGTCTTGTGCAGGTTGATGTGCATTGCATCGACGCCCAGATCGCCGGGACGCACCTTGCCGACGATGGCGTTGAAGTTCGCGCCATCGCAATAGACATAGCCGCCCACGGCGTGCACCGCATCGGCAATCTCGCGGAAGTCCTTCTCGAACAGCCCGCAGGTGTTGGGGTTCGTGATCATCACCGCCGCCACATCCGGTCCGAGCCGCGCCTTGAGCGCCGCCACATCGACCCGGCCTTCGGGCGTCGCGGGGATATCCTCGACCCGGTAATTGGCGAAGGCGGCGGTGGCGGGGTTGGTGCCGTGAGCGCTTTCGGGCACCAGCACCACTTCGCGCGCATCGCCGCGCGCTTCGTGCGCCGCGCGGATCGCGAGGATCCCGCACAGTTCGCCGTGGGCACCCGCCTTGGGGCTCATGGCGACGGCGGGCATGCCGGTCAGCGTACAGAGCCAGCCGCCGAGCTGATGGATCACCTCCAGCGCGCCCTGCACGGTCGACTGCGGTTGCAGCGGATGAATGTCGGCAAAGCCGGGCAGCCGCGCCATCTTCTCGTTCAAACGCGGGTTGTGCTTCATCGTGCAGCTGCCGAGCGGGAAGAAGCCGAGATCGATCCCGTAGTTCTGGCGGCTGAGGCGGGTGTAGTGGCGCACCGTCTCGGGCTCGGTCAGGCCGACAAGGCCGATCGGCTCGCTGCGCGCCAGCGCGCCCAGACGGGTTGGCGCCGCCGCGTCGATTGCGGGCAGATCAACCCCGGTCACATCGGCGCGACCGATCTCGAACAGCAGTGGCTCTTCCAGCATCAGCGCGCGGTTGCCGGTGGTGGTGGCGGGGCCACCGAGGAAGCCGCTTTCGGCGATCTGCATCTCGGGCTTCCAGCCGCTCTTGTTGGGGGCGTTCATTGGGCGCTCTCCTTGATGCTGGCCTCAAGCTCGAAGGCGAGGCGCTCGATATCGTCCTCGGTGGTGGTCTCGGTCACGGCGACCAGCAGCGCGTGCTCCAGCGCCTCGACGCCCGGGTAAAGCCGCCCGAGCGACACCCCGCCCAGCACGCCCCGGTCGGCCAGATCGCGCACGATTGCCCGCGCGGGCTTCCCGCCGAGCATCAGGGTGAATTCGTTGAAGAAGGCATTGTTGAGCACCTCCACCCCCGGCACCTTGGCCAACCGGTCCGCCGCAAGGCAGGCGAGGCGGTGGTTCTCCGCCGCCAGTTCGCGCAGGCCCTTTTCGCCGAGCAGCGTCATGTGCACGGTAAAGGCCAGCGCGCACAGGCCCGAATTGGTGCAGATGTTGCTGGTCGCCTTCTCGCGGCGGATATGCTGTTCGCGGGTCGAGAGGGTGAGCACGAAGGCGCGCTTGCCCTCGGCATCGGTCGTCTCGCCGCACAGCCGGCCCGGCATCTGCCGGACATGCTTGGGATCGCGTACCGCGAACAGGCCAAGGTAAGGCCCGCCAAATTGCAGGCCGACGCCGAGCGACTGCCCCTCGCCCACCACAATATCCGCGCCCATCTCGCCCGGGCTCTTGATTGCCCCGAGCGCCACCGGTTCGGTGTTCACCACCACCAGCAGCGCGCCCTTGGCATGGGCGGCTTCGGCCACCGGGGTGAGGTCGCTGATGCGGCCCAGAATGTCGGGATATTGCACAACGACGCAGGCGGTCTCCTCGTCGATCCGGGCAATCAACCCGTCGAGGTCAGGCTCGGCGGTGATGGCAGGCATGGCGTCGGCGATGGTATCACCCGTGAAATGCGCCATGGTCTTCACCACCTGCGCATAGTGGGGGTGGAGCGCGCCCGAAAGCACCGCGCGCTTGCGCTTGGTCACGCGGGTCGCCATCGCCACCGCCTCCCAGCACGCGGTTGAGCCGTCATAGAGCGAGGCATTGGCCACGGCGCAGCCATAGAGCCGCGCGACCTGCGTCTGGAACTCGAACAGCACCTGCAATGTGCCTTGCGCGATTTCCGGCTGATAGGGGGTATAGGCCGTCAGGAACTCGCCGCGCTGGATGATCGTGTCGACGCTGGCGGGGACATGGTGACGATAGGCCCCCGCGCCAAGGAAGAAGGCCGCATCCCCCGCCACAAGGTTCTTCGCTGCCAGCGCCTTCATGTGGCGTTCGACCGCCATCTCGCTCGCATGCATCGGCAAGCCGTGGATCGGGCCATCGAGCCGGGCGACTTCGGGCACGTCCACAAACAGATCATCGACGCTCGCGGCGCCGATGGTCGCCAGCATCGCCTGCCGGTCGGTCTCGGTGAGGGGGAGGTAGCGCATGGTGTTCAGCCTCGTGTGGAGAGGGGAGAGGTTGCGTGTGCGATCAGAGGCCTTCAACGAAGGCCTTGTAGCCATCTTCGTCCATCAGCCCGTCAAGCTCGCCTTCGTCGGCAATGGTCATCTTGAAGAACCAGCCGCCATCTTCGGGCGAGGTGTTGACCAGCGCAGGGTCTTCTTCCAGCGCCGGGTTCACTTCGGTGATCTCGCCGGTGATCGGGGCGTAGACATCCGATGCCGCCTTAACGCTTTCGACCACGGCAGCGTCCTTGCCCTGCTCGATCAGCGCGCCAACCTCGGGCAGTTCGACGAAGACGATGTCGCCCAGCTGGCCCTGCGCATAGTCTGTGATGCCAACAGTGGCGATATCGCCTTCGACATCGATCCATTCGTGTTCGTCAGTGTAGTAACGCATGGGTCAGCTCCCTCGGAAATAGCGGTGGGGTACGAAAGGCGTGGGCGAAACGGTGGCGGCGAGGCGCTTGCCCCGCACCTCCACTTCGAGCGCGGTGCCGATGGCGGCGTGTTCGCTGGCGACATAGGCCATGGCGATGGGCGCGCCCAAGGTGGGCGAGAAGCCGCCACTGGTGACGGTGCCGATCTTCTCGGAGCCGCTGAAGACTTCCGCGCCTTCGCGGGCGGGCAAGCGCCCGGCGATGGTGAGGCCGACCCACTTGCGGGTCGTACCCTCGGCGATTTCGCGGTTGATCCGGTCTGCGCCGGGGAAGCCGCCTTCGGTGCGGCGGCGCTTGTTGATGCCGAAGACGAGACCTGCTTCGATGGGGCTGGTCTCAGGGGACATGTCGTGCCCGTAAAGCGGCAGGCCCGCCTCCAGCCGCAGCGAATCCCGCGCTCCCAAGCCGATGGGCTTCACTTCGGGCTCGGCGCAGAGCAGATCGGCGATCTCAGCGGCGGCTTCAGCCGGGAGCGAGATCTCGAACCCGTCCTCGCCGGTATAGCCCGCCCGTGCGATGGTGACGTCATGGCCCACGATCTGGAAGCGGCCGAACCGCATGAAGGTCAGCGCGCTCAGCGGGTAATCGCCCGTCGCATGGCGCGCCAGCGCATCCGCCGCCTTGGGGCCTTGCAGGGCGAGCAGCGCGCGATCATCGAGATAGTTGAGCGTGATGTCGTCCGGCAGCGCCTCGCGCAGGGTGCCCATGTCGTCCCACTTGGTCGCGCCGTTGACCACGAGATACAGCGCCTCTGGCCAGCGCGAGACCATCAGGTCATCCAGCACCCCGCCGTTCTCGTCGAGCAGCAGCGAGTAGCGCTGCTGGCCGAGCTTCAGTGTCGACAGGTCGATCGGCAGGACGGCCTCGACCGCCGCATCGAGATCGGGGCCGGACAGCAGCAGCTGTCCCATGTGCGACACATCGAACAGCCCCGCGCTCTCGCGCGTCCAGTTGTGTTCGGCGACGATGCCCTCATACTGGATCGGCATGTCATAGCCCGCGAAGGGCACCATCCGCGCCCCGCGCGCACGGTGCCAGGCATCGAGCGGCAGCGCCTCCAAGGGAATATCTTCGAGATGGTCTTCGCTATCGTGGTCGGTCACTCGGAAAATCCCCGGCAGAATACGGCAGTCGGGCAGCGCGCATGGCGCTGCTGTGTAACTGCCCCCTCTGTCGGGTGACCTGAGAGCTTCGGCGCATCTGCCAACGCGGCGGGGCGCCTCCCCTTCGGTGGCCCCGGACGAATCCGGCGCGCTTTCCAGAGTGTCACGCAGCCGAGCGGTCCGGTGGCCTGAGAGTTTCCGGGGCGGTTGCTCCTTCGGCGCCTTTGCGCGCCCCGGTAAAGGGGCTTGCATCGGGCTCTCCCGCTCGCCTGCCCACCAAAGAATCGCTCCTGTGGCGGAAGACGATCTCGCCCTGCTTGATTTGCTGCATCGCGTCAATCGGGCGAACCGCGCAGGCTTGGGGGAAAACGCATTTGCGCTTCATCGCGCGGTTGAATAGACACAGGGGCGGGATGAACCTCACTGAAATTTACCTGATTGCGCTCACGATCATCTTCGCCGTGCCGTGGCTGGTGTGGCGGGTGCTGCGCACCGATTACTGGGCGCCGCTGGTGGTGGTGCAGATCGTGGGCGGCATTCTGCTCGGCCCGGGTGTGCTCGGCGCGGTGTTCCCCGATTACTACGCCTTTGTGTTCCGGCCCGATGTGATCATCGCGCTGAACGGCGTCGCGTGGTGGGCGGTGATGCTGTTTGTGTGGATCGCGGGGATCGAGCTCGATCTGTCACAGGCATGGAAGCACCGCGGCGAAACGGGCCTTACCGCAGGACTGGCGCTCGGCGCGCCGCTGATCGCTGGCACGCTGGCAGCGGCGGTGATCCTGCAATTCCCCGGCTGGCGCGGGCCAAACGGCCAGTATTGGCAGGCCTTGCTGGGCATCGGCATGGCCTGCGCGGTGACGGCGCTTCCCATCCTTGTGCTCCTCATGGAGAAGCTCGGGATTTTGCGCGAACAGCTCGGCCAGCGCATCCTGCGCTACGCCAGCCTTGACGATATTGCGATCTGGGGGGTGCTGGCGATCATCCTGCTCGATTGGGAGCGGATCGGGCGGCAGGCGGTGTTCCTTGTCGGCTTTGCGCTGGCGGCATGGGCGGTGCGCTGGCTGATGGCGCGCCTGTCGGAGAATGACCGCTGGCCGGTGGGGCTGATCTGGCTGGCGCTCTGCGGGCTGGCGGGCGATTGGTCAGGCCTGCACTACATGGTCGGCGCCTTCCTTGCGGGCGTGGTGCTCGACGCCAAGTGGTTCGGCCACGAGGCGATGGACCGGTTCCGCAATGTCGTGCTGCTCACCGTGATGCCGGTGTTCTTCCTCTCCACCGGGCTGCGCACTCAGTGGGAGGGCGGCGGGCTCGCCGTCTTCGGCGTCGCGGCGCTGCTGCTGGTGGCGGCCGTGGGGGGCAAGCTCATCGGCGTCCACATCGCCGGGCGCCTGCTCGGCTGGAGCCGCACCGAGGCGAGCCTGATTGGCTGGCTGCTGCAAACCAAGGCGCTGATCATGATCATCTTCGCCAACATCCTGCTCGACAAGCAGGTGATCACGCCCACCACCTTCACCGCGCTGCTGCTGATGGCGGTGGGCAGCACGATGCTCACCAAACCCTTCGCCACGCCCCTGATCGCGAAGCTGGGGGAGCGGGTGAAGGCGGAGGCTTAGGGCTTGCCCCCAGATCCCGCCCCGTGCCGGACTTGATCCGGGATGGGGAGATGGCACCGCGCAGCGGTGACGGAGGGGTTAAGGCGCTGACGGGGGGACAGGCCCCCATTCCGTTGGAACGGGGAGGGACTTTTCGGGCGCTATTTCCCCACCATCCCCAGCGCCCGCGCCACCAGCGCCTTTTCGCGCAGCGTGAAGCCCCCGGTGTCCTCGCCGCCGGGCGGCGGCGGGACTTGGGTGAGGAAATAGGCAAAGCCCCGCCCCGTGCCGAGGTCGATCCACAGGCCCGATTGCAGCCCATAGGCCTCGCCTGAATGGCCCACCCGTGCGACGCCATCGCCAAACAATTCGTCCCCGCACGTCGGCGGCTTGGCCTGCTCCGCATTCGCCCACAGTGATGGTGGCGAGTCGATGATCTGGAGATGCAGACCATAGATGCAGAAGAAGTTCTGACCGGGATGGAAACTCGTGTTCCATGCGCGATCAAAGCCTTGCTTCGCACGATCCGAAAAGAACGCGCGGGATTCATCGAAGGCCTGCCCGATCTTCGCCAAGTCCATCATCCCGATCCGCACCCCGCCCTGCGGCGAGAAGATCGAGGCATTGGTGCCGGGGACATAGCTTTCAAGATCGCAAGCCCCGCCCTCGGCCACGGGGATTGTGCAATTCGGCGGCAAGTCCTCCGGCGCATCGCGGGCCACTTCGCCGGTATCGCGATAGAGCGTCACGGCGCGGGCCAGCATGTCGGCATCGCATAGGGTCCAGTTGAGGCAGGCCTTCACCCCAAGCGGCTTGAACACCAGCCGCTCGACCAGCCGGTCATACCGCTCGCCCGAGACTGCCTCGAGCGCGGTCGCGACCAAGGGCGAGCCGAGATTGGCATATTCGAACGAGGCCTCGCCCGGCGGGCCAGTGTCCCGCCATGCCGCCGGATCGGCGAGTTTCGCCGCAAGACTCTCCCCCAACGGGATGATGTAGCCCGCCTTGTCAGACAGCCCCGCGCGGTGGGAGAGCAGGTGCGCCAGCGTCACCGGCGCATCGGGATGATAGGGCGAGCGCAACTTCCAGCCGAGATAGTCCGAGACATCGCGGTCCAGATCGAGCTTGCCCTCATCCACCAGCCTGAGCGCGGTCAGCGCCATGATCAGCTTGGAGATCGAGGCGATCCGCACCGGATCATTGGCCTCCACGGCGCGGCCCGTCTGCTTGTTCGCCAGCCCCTCGACGATCAGCGGGGTAATGGTCTCGCGGTCGAAGGCGACGACGACCGTCGCAGGCGGCCTGTCCTGCGCGGCGACAGGGGCGGCGATAAACACCAGTGCGGCGAGGAGACAGCGGATCATGCCCTGCATCATCGCCGCCCCGCGCCCCGCGTCAATCGAGATTCGGCCTGAGCCAGCGCTCGGCGGTCGCCAGATCGACTCCACGCCGTGCGGCATAATCCTCGACCTGATCCGGCCCCACGCGGGCAACGCCAAAATATTCGCTCTCGGGGTGGCCGAAATAGAAGCCGCTGACCGCCGCGGTCGGCCACATGGCGAAGCTTTCGGTCAGTGTCAGGCCGGTGTTTGTCGGCGCGTCGAGCAGGTCGAACAGGATCGGCTTCAGGGAGTGATCGGGACAGGCCGGATAGCCCGGCGCGGGGCGAATGCCGCGGTATTCCTCCTTGATCAGCGCCTCGTTGGTGAGCTGCTCGCCCGGTGCATAGCCCCACAAGGTCGTGCGGACATGCTGGTGGAGCGCCTCGGCAAAGGCCTCGGCGAAACGGTCGGCGAGGGCCTTGAGCAGGATGTCCGAATAGTCGTCCTTGTCGGCCTGGAAGCGCGCCGAGTGGCTGTCGATCCCGTGGATACCAACCGCAAAGCCGCCGATCCAGTCGCCGCTCGGATCGATGAAATCGGCGAGGCACATGTTGGCGCGGTCGCGCGATTTCTTGACCTGCTGGCGCAGCATGGGGAGGCGCGTGCCATTGTCGAGCACGATGTCATCGCCGTCCCGCCCGCACGGCCACAGCCCGGCAACGCCGCGCGCGGTCAGCCACTTTTCGGCGATGATCCGGTCGAGCATCGCATTGGCATCGGCAAACAATTGCGTCGCGGTTTCGCCCACCACTTCGTCGGTCAGGATCGCGGGGTAATTGCCGTGGAGTTCCCACGCACGGAAGAAGGGTGTCCAGTCAATGAACCCGCGAAGATGCGACAATGACCAGTCATCGAACACGTGAAGACCCGGCTGTGCAGGCGCCGCGGGCTTGGCCGCCATGTCGGCCGGAAAGGCATTGGCGCGCGCATCTGCGAGGCTGAGCAGCGCGCTCACGGTTTTCCCCGCGCGGGCATCGCGCACGGCGATATAGTCATCCTCGACCTGTGCGACATATTCATCGCGCTGGGTGTCGGAGAGCAGCTTGGACGCCACCCCGACCGCGCGGCTCGCATCGAGCACGTGGATCACGGGGCCATCATAGGCCGGGTCGATCTTGAGCGCGGTATGCACCTTGGAGGTCGTCGCCCCGCCGATCAGCAGCGGCATCGTCATGCCTGCGCGCTGCATTTCTTCCGCGACAGTCACCATCTCGTCGAGCGAAGGAGTGATGAGGCCCGAGAGGCCGATCATGTCGGCCTTGTTGTCATTGGCGGCGGCAAGGATCGTCGGCCAGGGCACCATCACACCCAGGTCGATCACGTCATAGCCGTTGCACTGGAGCACGACGCCGACGATGTTCTTGCCGATGTCGTGCACATCGCCCTTGACGGTGGCCATGATGATCTTGCCCTTGGCCTTGCGTTCCTCTTCGGGGAGCAGGTCCTTCTCGGCCTCGATGAAGGGGATGAGGTGGGCCACCGCCTTCTTCATGACGCGCGCGGACTTCACCACCTGCGGCAGGAACATCTTGCCGCTGCCGAACAGGTCGCCGACGACGTTCATCCCGTCCATCAGCGGGCCTTCGATCACCTCGATCGGGCGGCCGCCCTTGGCCGCGATGGCGGCGCGCATCTGTTCGGTGTCGTCGACGATATGCGCGTCGATGCCCTTGACCAGCGCGTGTTCCAGCCGCTTTTCGACCGCCCAGCCGCGCCATTCCTCGGCGGCCTTTTCGTCCGAGGCGGACTTGCCCTTGAAGCTTTCGGCGAGGGTGATGAGGCGTTCGGTCGCGTCAGGATCGCGGTTGAGGATCACGTCCTCGCAGGCCTCGCGCAGGGCGGGGTCGATCTGGTCGTAGACGTCGAGCTGGCCCGCGTTGACGATCGCCATGTCGAGCCCCGCGGGGATCGCGTGGTAGAGGAACACCGAGTGCATCGCGCGGCGCACCGGCTCGTTGCCGCGGAAGGAGAAGGAGAGGTTGGAGAGGCCGCCCGAGTAGTGCGCGTGGGGGCACAGCTCGCGCAGTTCCTTCACCGCCTCGATGAAATCGACGCCGTAATTGTTGTGCTCCTCGATCCCCGTCGCCACCGCGAAGATGTTGGGATCGAAGATGATGTCCTCAGGGGGGAAGCCCTCATTGACGAGCAAGTCATAGGCGCGCTTGCAGATTTCGACCTTGCGGTGCTTCGTGTCGGCCTGCCCGACCTCGTCGAAGGCCATCACCACCACAGCCGCGCCGTAATCCATGCAGATGCGCGCATGTTCGAGGAACTGCGCCTCGCCTTCCTTCATGCTGATCGAATTGACGATCGGCTTGCCGCTGACGCACTTCAGCCCTGCCTCGATCACATGGAATTTCGAGCTGTCGATCATCACCGGCACGCGGGCGATGTCGGGCTCGGCGGCGATCAGCTTGAGGAACGTCGTCATGGCGTGGACCGCGTCGAGCAGGCCCTCGTCCATGTTGACGTCGATCACCTGCGCCCCGTTCTCGACCTGCTGGCGCGCGACTTCCACGGCGGCGGGGTAATCGCCCGCCATGATCAGCTTCTTGAACGCCGCGCTGCCGGTGACGTTGGTGCGTTCGCCGATATTGATGAAGCGCGAGGAGGAGGGTTGGGTCATTTTTCTGCTCTCAAGCCCCTCCCCTTCAGGGGAGGGGTTGGGGTGGGGGCTGTAAACTGGGCGGGTTGCTCGCTGAGAGCCCCCACCCCCGGCCCCTCCCCTGAAGGGGAGGGGAGAATTGGCTAAGCGGCGATAAAGGCCTCAAGCCCCGCCAGCTTCATCGCCGGCTCCGGCGTCGGCACGGCGCGTGGTTCGCTCTTCGCCACCGCCCGCGCAATCGCGGCGATGTGCGCCGGCGAGGAGCCGCAGCAGCCGCCGAGGATGTTGACCTGGCCGTGGTCGGCCCAGTCCTTGACCAGCCCCGCGGTGGTGTCGGGCAGCTCGTCATATTCGCCCAGTTCGTTGGGCAGGCCCGCATTGGGGTAGATCATCAGCAGCGTGTCGGCGATCTGCGAGAGCACCTTGACGTGCGGGCGCAACTGCTCCGCGCCGAAGCTGCAATTGAGGCCGATGGTGAGCGGCTTCGCATGCCGGACGGCATACCAGAAGGCCTCGACCGTGTGGCCCGACAGGTTGCGGCCCGACAGGTCGGTCAATGTCATCGAGATCATCACCGGGACTTCCCGGCCCAGCTCGCGCTCCAGCTGCTTGACCGCCATGATCCCGGCCTTGGCGTTCAAGGTGTCGAACACGGTCTCGATCAGGATGAAGTCCACCCCGCCCTCGACCAGCGCGCGCGCCTGTTCGAGATAGACGTCGACCAGATAATCGAAGTCGATCTCGCGAAACCCCGGGTCTTCGACGTCGGGGCTGAGCGAGAGCGTCTTGTTGGTCGGCCCGATCGCCCCTGCGACAAACCTTGGCCGCCCGTCCTTCGCCTCGAACTCCTCCGCCAGCTTGCGGGCGAGCTGGCCGCTGGCGACGTTGATTTCGCGCACCAGACCTTCCGCCGCATAGTCAGCCTGCGAAATGCGGTTGGCCGAGAAGGTGTTGGTCGAGACGATATCCGACCCCGCCTCAAAGTAAGCGCGGGTGATGTCGCTCAGCACGTCGGGGCGCGTGAGGGCGAGGATGTCGTTATTGCCCTTCTGATCGGCGGGAAGGCCGAGGTCGCCCGCGTAATCCTCTTCCGACAGCTTCCGCAGCTGGATCTGCGTCCCGAAGGCGCCGTCGAAGATTAGCACGCGGTCCTTCGCGGCGGCGAGGAGTTGGTCACGCTTGCTCATGCGGCGTTCTCCGAAACGGGGCGCTTCCCGAGCATGTGGCAGATCGCATAGGCGAGCTCGGGGCGGTTCAAGGTGTAGAAGTGGAAATCGCGCACCCCGCCCGCATAGAGGCGGCGGCACAGCTCGGCGGCGACCGTCGCGGCGACCAGCTGGCGCGCGGCGGGCTTTTCGTCGAGGCCTTCGAACAGGCCATCCATCCACACCGGGAATTCGGCCCCGCAGGCGCTCGCGAACTTGCGCGCCTGCGCGACGTTCGTCACCGGCAGGATGCCGGGCAGGATCGGGGCATCGATCCCGCTCGCCGCGCAGGCATCGCGGAAGCGGAAGAAGGCTTCGGGCGAGAAGAAGAACTGGCTGATTGCGCGGCTCGCCCCGGCATCCAGTTTGCGCTTGAGATTGTCGATATCGTCCTGCGGGGACAGGGCATCGGGGTGCGTTTCGGGATAGGCGGCGACCGAAATCTCGAACGGGGCAATCGCCTTGAGGCCCGCGACGAGGTCAGCCGCGCCGGTATAGCCCTCGGGGTGCGGGGTGAAGGGCGCACCCGGCTCGCCCGCGTCACCGCGCAGCGCGACGATGTGGCGCACGCCCGCTTCCCAATATTGCTCGGCCACCTCGCGGATCTCGGCCTTCGACGCCGCAACGCAAGTCAGGTGCGCGGCGGCGGGGAGCTTGGCCTCGCCGATGATGCGCGCGACCGTCGCATGGGTGCGCTCGCGCGTGGAGCCGCCCGCGCCGTAGGTGACCGAAACAAAGCTCGGCCCCAGCGGCTTCAGCTGCGTCACCGCATCCCACAGCTGCTCTTCCATCTTCTCGCTCTTGGGCGGGAAGAATTCGAAGCTCACCGCGACATCGCCCGGCAGGCCGGAAAACAGCGGCATGTCGGTGGCGGTGCGGTATTCGTGGAGCTGGTCGAGGGTCGGGGTCATCAGACGCTTTCCGTGAGGCTGGCGGGGGTTTTCAACGCGGGGGCGGAACGGCGCTTGGCCGTCCAGATCTTGACGACCAGAGGCCCACCTTCGAGCGCGAGCGGCGGGCTGACGCTGAACCCAGCGCCGCGCAGCAATTCAGCCATCTGGCGATCGGTGAAGCCGAGCCGGACGTGCTGGTGACGGGTGCGCAGTTCTTCGTGATCATGGCTGGCAAAATCGACGATCGCGATCCGTCCGCCGCTGCGCAGCACCCGCGCCGCCTCGGCCAGCGCCGGGGCCGGATCGGCCGCGAAGTGCAGCACCTGATGCAGCACCACCGTATCGAAACTGGCATCGGGGAACGGCAGATCGGCAAAGTCGCCCTGCACCAGCTCGATCAGGTTGGTCGGCAGATGTTGCAGCTTGGCCCGCGCGACGCGCAGCATCTCGAGGTTCTTGTCGAGCGCGACGATGCGTTCGGCATGGGGTGCGAAGAGTTCGGCCATGCGCCCGGTGCCCGTGCCGATGTCGAGCAGCGCGCCCAGCGGGGCATCGGCCAGCGCTTCGGTAAGACCGCGTTCGACATCGGCATCGGCGCTGTGCAGCGCGCGCAGCTCGTCCCATTCCCCGGCGTGGCGGGCGAAATAGGTTTCCGCCGCCGCTTCGCGGGCATTGCGAATCGCCGCGAGCTTCCGGCGGTCCGCCTCACACAGGGCGGCAAAGGCGGGTTCTTCGGTTTCGGCGAGGGCAAGCAGGCGCTGCACCGCTTCGATCACCGGGGCGCTCGATTCGCTCTGGCGCAGGAACACCCAGCTGCCTTCGCGGCGGCGTTCGGCAAGGCCCGCATCGCACAGAATGCCGACATGGCGCGACACGCGCGGCTGGCTTTGGCCGAGCACCTGTGCCAACTCGCCCACGGCAAGTTCCATCGTCCCGAGCAAGCGGGCAATGCGCAGCCGGGTCGGATCGCCCAGCGCCTTGAAGATGTCCTCGATCATCATGCTGCGGACATCATATAAAGATATTTTTATATCTGTAAATCGCCTCTTGGTGCAGGACGTTCGATCATTCCAGCATGATCGGCGCAGCCCCCCGGGCCGGGCGGAATTTTTCGGCCCGCGCGGGCAGATCGGCGGCGGCATTGTAGCGCGCCACCGCCTCGTCGATGGCGCTGCCGGCATCATGGGTGCTGACCGCGACAAGGCAGCCGCCAAAGCCGGCGCCGGTCAACCGCACCCCGCCCGCATCGCCCAGCGCCTCGCCGATCAGCCCGGCCAGCCGGTCAATCGGCGGGAGCGAAACCTCGAAATCGGCGGAGAGCGACAGGTGCGCCGCGCGCATCACCTCGGCCAGCGTGGCCGTATCGCCCTGAGTCAGCGCCACCGCCACCGGCTCGACCCGTTCGATCTCGCCGACCACATGGCGGGCGCGGCGGTAAAGCGTCGGGTCGAGGCTGGTCTGCCCCGCTTCCAGCGAGGCGAGATCCAGATCGCGCAGGGCCTTGAGGCCGAAATGTGCCGCCGCCGCCTCGCACTGCGCGCGCCGCTCGTTAAAGGCGCTCTCGGTGAGGTTGCGGCGCAGGCCCGTGTCGATCACCGTGATGGCGAGGCTGGCATGAATCGGGATCGGCATATGCTGCAAGCTGCGGCAATCGAGCAGCAACGCATGATCCGCGACGCTGGCCGCAGAGGCCATCTGGTCCATGATCCCGCAGGCGCAGCCGACGAAATCGTTTTCGGCACGCTGCGCCACCCGCGCGAGGGTTTCAACCGGCAGGCCCAGCTCCGAATAGTCGGAACAGGCCAGCGCCACCGCCACGCCGAACGCGGCCGAGGATGACAGGCCCGCCCCGATGGGAACGTCTCCGGCTATCGCAATCCGCGCCGGTTTCACCCGGTGGCCATCCCGTCCCAGCGCCTGCACCACGCCGCGCACATGGTTCTGCCAGTTGTTGGCCCCCGGCACGATCGGGCGGGCGAGATCGAAGCTGTCCCGCGCACGCGCCATTTCGCCCATGTCGAGCGCGACCGCCTCGAACAGCGGGCCATGGGCGTCCTTGTCCGCCGGGCCGAGCGCAATGATCGCCTCCCGGTCGATCGCGCAGGGCAGGACGAAGCCATCATTGTAATCGACATGCTCGCCGATCAGATTGACCCGGCCGGGGGCAGCGAAGAAGCGCGTCGGCTCGGCCCCGTAGGCGAGGCGGTAGCCCTGCCGGGCGCGGGCAATCAGTCTCTCGCGGCGATCCATGCTGCGGTCCCTTCGTTACGCGCGGTAATGCACCACACCGCTGACCGCGCGCAACATCTCTGCCGCGCGCTCGGGGGTGAGGTCGCGCTGGGGTTCGGCCAGCATTTCATAACCGACCATGAACTTGCGCACCTCGGCCGAGCGCAGCAGCGGCGGGTAGAAGTGCGCGTGAAGCTGCCAGTGGTCAGTCTCGCCCAGCCCAAAGGGTGCCTGATGCCAGCCCATCGAATAGGGAAAGCTGGTCTGGAACAGGTTGTCATAGCGCGTCGTCAGCGCCTTGAGGATGCTGGCGAGGCTGGCGCGCTGGCCTGCGGTCAGCTGCGGCAGCCGCTGCACGGCAAAGCGCGGCAGCAGCAGCGTCTCGAACGGCCAGGCCGCCCAGAACGGCACGATGGCGAGCCAGTCGGCGTTGGCCTCCACCACCCGCTCAACCTCTGCCTCGCGCGCCGCCACGTCGAGCAGCAGCGCCCGTCCGTGCTCGGTATGGTAGGCACGCTGGTGCGCGTCCTCGGCGGTGATTTCCTGTGGCACGTGCGCGGTCGCCCAGACCTGTCCGTGGGGGTGGGGATTGGAACACCCCATCATCGCGCCCTTGTTCTCGAACACCTGCACATTGGCAAAGCGCTCGCCCAGTTCCGCAGTCTGATCGGCCCACACGTCAACCACGGCGCGCACTTGCTCCGGCGTGAGCAGCGGCAGCGACTTGCCGTGATCGGGGGAGAAGCAGATCACCCGGCACACCCCCGCCGAAGCCTCGGCGCGCAGTAGCGGGTCGTGATCGGCGGCACTTGGCTGATCCTCGGCCAATGCCGGGAAGTCGTTGTCGAAGACGTAGACGCCTTGATAGGCCCGGTTGATCGCGCCGCCGACGCGGGGGTTGCCGGGGCAGAGGTAACAGGCCGGATCATAGGCGGGCGGCGGCGGATCGGGCGGGCTCACCTCTCCCTGCCACGGCCGCCCCATCCGCTGCGGCGACACCTGCACCCAGCCGCCAAACAGCGGGTTGTAACGCCGATGCGGGCGGGCGAAATCGACCGCCATCAGCCGGCTCCGGCGACCCGCTGCGCCAAGGCCGAACGCGGGGCGAATGTGGCGCGCCCGCCCAGCACGAAACGGTTGAAGGCCAGCGCCGCGAGAATGCTCGTCACCAGCGTCACCACCATCATGTCGATGTAATGCAGCGTGACCGCGCCCATCGGCAGAGCGACGAAGGTGTAGGCCGCATAGAAGGCAAAGCCCCACAGCACGCCGATAATCGCCGCGCGCGATTCCACCCCGGTGAACAGCAGCCCGACCACGAAGGCCGAAAGGATCGGCATGGAGCTGAGCCCGTTCAATTGCTGGAGCAGGTTGATGATGCTCTTGGCCGAAGCGAACACCGGCACCAGTGCAATCGAGCTGATCGTCAGCAGGGCGGTGACGATGCTCGACAGCCGCCAGTGGCTTTCGACCTTGGCGACGAACTTCTCGTGGAAGTCCACCGCATAGAGCCCGACCGCCGCGTTCATCACCGCCGCCGTGTGGGCGATCACCGCCGCTGCGATCGCGGCGGCGAAGATGCCTGACAGCCACGGCGGCAGCACCGCGCCGACCAATCGGCCATAGGCGGCATCGTCAATATCGCCGAACAGCTGGAAAGCGACCACGCCGGGGATCACAACAATCGCCGGGATGATGAGGATACGCACCACCGCGGCGGCCAGCACGCCCTTCTGCGCCTCACGCACATTGGGGGCAGCCATCGCCTTCTGGGTGATCGGCTGGTTGGTCGACCAGTAATAGATCTGGATGAAGATCATTCCGGTGAACAAGGTATGGAACGGGATCGGGGAATCGCTCGCACCCACCATCGTCAGCCGCTCGGCCGGGACGCCGCGCGCAATGTCCCAATCGACCGCGTTCAGCGCCAGCACCACGATCAGCACCGCAATCGCCAGCACGCCGATGCCAGCATAGGTCTCCATCACCGCGACTGCGCGCAATCCCCCCGCCATGGTATAGGCCGCCGCGACCACGCCAAGAAATGCCGCCAGCACCATAAGCGGCAGGTCGATCCCGGCGGTCTTGAGGAACAGCGCCCCCGAATAGAGCCCGGCGGGCAGATAGATCAGCACCATCCCGAACAGGAACAGCGCCGACACCAGCGTGCGGATGCCGCCGCCGCCATAGCGTTGCTCCAGCAGCTCGGTCACGGTCGTAACCCCGGAGCGGTAATAGATCGGCACGAACACGAAGGCGAGGATCAGCAGGCCGACGAAGCCGCTGATCTCCCACCACGCGAGCAGCAGCATCTGGTTGCCATTCATCCCGACCAGTTGATCGGTCGAGAGGTTGGTGAGTGTGATCGCGCCTGCCACGAACAGCCAGTTGAGCTTGCCCCCCGCCAGATAGACATCCTTGCGCGACCCATCGTGCTTTTCGCGGCGGATGGTGAGCCAGGTTACCAGCCCGATGATCGCCGTCACCGCTAGGCAGACGGCAATCTGGATCAGGCTGGTGCCGGTGGCGGCGTCGGTCATTGCGTGCTTTCCCCTCTCGCTGGGCGCGGTTACAGCGCATTGCGGAACGCCGGACAAGTCTTGGGGCATTTGCCATCACCGGCCGCGAGGAGAGGACCAGAGCGCTTGAGCGGATCGCGGGAGTTTGTACGGCTGGACGGAGGCGCGGTAACGCTCGTGTTCGCGCTGGAAACGGGCGGCGCGGCCGACTGCGTGTACCTCGGCGCGCGCTTGCCTGATGGCGAGGATCTCGCCGCCCTCGCCGCCGCCACAGCGCGGGGACGGCACGAAAGCCAGCCCGATGTCCCACCGGTCCCGGGCTTGCTGCCTGAGCGCAAGGCGGGGTGGAGTGGGACTCCAGCGCTGGAACTGCGGCGCAGCGGAATACCGGTCGAGACAGACTTGCGTCTCGCGTTCTGGCGGCTCAAACGTGGATCACTCGAGCTTATCTGGCGCGATCCCGCTTTGGCATTGGAAGTCGAACAGTGCTGGGGGATCGGCGGTGGCGACATCGTCTGCGTGAACAGTGCGGTCAGCCATGCGGCAGATGCAGGCCTGATCCTAGAACGGACGAGTTCGCTGGCCCTGCCCGTACCTGCGCGTTTCACCGAGGTGATCGGCTTTTCAGGTCGTTGGGCCGGCGAGATGCACGAGACGCGCCGTGCCGTAGCGCCGGATGGCTTCGCGCGCCGATCCGCGATCGGGAAGCCCGGCTTCGCCGATGGCAACTGGCTCATCCTCGAAGACCCCGCGACCGGTGAGGTGCTGGGCGCGCACCTCGCATGGAGCGGGGACCACGACACACGGATCGAATGCGACACGCAAGGGTTGGGCGATGGCCGCGCCATTCTGCAGATGAGCGCAGCCGCGGCTGATGGTGAGACCGCATTCGGCAGCCCCACGCAGCATTGGCCGCCACCTGCCATTCTTGCCATCGCTCCCGACCGTTCCGCCCTCGCGCAGGCCTTCCACGCCCATGCCCGCACCGACGTTCTCCCCGAGCGCGCCACATGGGGCCCGCGCAAGGTCCACCTCAATTCGTGGGAGGCACTGGGGTTCAATCTCTCGGAGGAAGCACTGACGCGCCTCGCCGAGGACGCCGCCAGCCTCGGCATAGAGCGCTTCGTGCTGGACGACGGGTGGTTTGGCGGCCGGCGCGACGACCGCACCAGCCTCGGCGACTGGTTCGTTTCGCCGCAAGTCTTTCCGAACGGCCTCGGCCCGCTGATCGACCGGGTGCACCAGCTCGGCATGGATTTCGGCCTGTGGGTCGAGCCGGAGATGGTCTCCCCGGACAGCGACCTCTACCGTCAGCATACTGACTGGTGCCTTCACGTCGACGGAGCCACGGAGCGACCGACGATGCGCGGGCAGCTGGCGCTGGATCTGTCGCTGGCTGAGGTGCGCGAATATCTGACCGAGCGGCTCGACGCGCTGCTGCGCGAGAACGCCATTGCCTACCTCAAGTGGGACCATAACCGCGACCTCTTCCCCTCGCGCCCCGGCCAGACCGAAGGCTTCTACGCCCTGCTCGATGCCTTGCGCGCCGCCCATCCCAAGGTGGAGATCGAAAGCTGTTCGAGCGGCGGTGGGCGGATCGATTTCGGCGTCCTCTCGCGCTGCCACCGCGTCTGGCCCTCCGACAACAACGACGCGATCGAGCGGCTGCGGATCATCCCCGCGTGGAGCCAGTTCCTGCCGCTCGAAGTGCTGGGCAGCCATGTCGGCCCCTCGCCCAATCCGATCACCGGGCGCCGCCTCGCGATGGACTTCCGCGCCAAGGTGGCGATGTTCGGCCACATGGGCGTGGAGGCCGATCCGGCCCGCATGACCGACAAGGAACGCGCCACGCTGGCCGCGCATATCGCGCTCTACAAGCAATGGCGCGGCGTGCTGCATTCGGGCGCGCTGTGGCGGCTCGCGCATCCCGATCCGAACGTCACCGGGATGATGGTCACCCACATGGGCAGAGCGCTGGCGTTGGTGGCCCAGACCGCCTTCTCTCCAGTGTTCGACGCCGCGCCGGTAAGGCTTGCGGGTCTCGAGCCTGATGCGCGCTACCGCGTGACCCTGCCCGAGCCGTGGCCGCCGCGCGCCAGGCACTACCTCGCCGCGCCGGACCAGTGGCGCGAGGGCCTCGTCCTCTCGGGCACCGCGCTGATGACGCAGGGCCTCGCCCTCCCCCTCACCCATCCCGAAACCGCGTGGCTCGTCGTGCTGGAGAGATTGCCGCAATGAAACTCGGCTGCTGCTACTATCCCGAACATTGGCCGGAGGAATGGTGGGCCGAGGATGCACGGCGCATGGCGGAGATGGGCCTCTCGCTCGTCCGTATCGGCGAATTCGCATGGAGCCGCCTCGAACCCGAGCCCGGACACTACGACTGGGGCTGGCTCGACCGTGCGATCAACACGCTCCACGCGGCGGGCCTCAAGGTCATCCTCGGCACGCCGACCGCGACCCCGCCCAAGTGGCTGGTCGATCAGATGCCCGACATGGTCGCCATCGACGAGCAGGGCCGCCCGCGTGGTTTCGGTTCGCGGCGGCACTACTGCTTCAGCCACGACGGCTACCGCGCCGAATGTCGCCGGATCGTCACCGCGCTGGCCGAGCGCTATGGGAAGCACCCCGCGCTTCACATGTGGCAGACCGACAACGAATATGGCTGTCATGACACCGTGCTGAGCTTCTCCGACGCCGCCGCCACTTCGTTCCGGGGCTGGCTGGCGGCGCGTTACGGCACGGTTGAAGCGCTGAACACGGCCTGGGGCAATGTGTTCTGGAGCATGGAGTATCGCTCCTTCGCCGAGGTCGATCCCCCGCACCTCACCGTCACCGAGGCGAACCCAGCGCATTGGCTCGACTACCGCCGCTTTGCTTCCGATCAGGTCGCCAGCTTCAACCGCGAGCAGGTGTATATCCTGCGTGCACACTCACCCGGCGTGGACATCACCCATAACTTCATGGGCTTCTTCACCGAGTTCGATCACCACGCCGTGGGCCGCGATATCGATGTGGCGACGTGGGATTCCTATCCGCTTGGGTTCCTGGAACAGTTCTGGTTCTCAGCCGAGGAGAAGCAGGCGTATCTCAGGCAGGGCCACCCCGACATCGCCGCCTTCCACCACGATCTCTACCGCGGGTGTTCCAATGGCCGCTGGGGGGTGATGGAACAGCAGCCCGGCCCGGTGAACTGGGCGCGGTTCAACCCCGCGCCGCTGCCGGGGATGGTGGCACTGTGGACGCTCGAAGCCTGTGCCCACGGCGCGGAGCTGACGAGCTACTTCCGCTGGCGGCAGGCCCCTTTCGCGCAGGAGCAGATGCACGCCGGCCTGCTGCGCCCCGACAGCACCGAAGCAGAAGCCGCGCCCGAGGTGCGACAGGCAGCCGAAGTCCTCGCCACCATCGGCCCGCAAGCGACCGCGCAGGCCCCGGTCGCGCTGGTGTTTGCCTATGAGGCGGCGTGGGTGATCGGCATCCAGCCGCAGGGGCGGAGCTTCCGCTATCTGGAACTGGTGTTCGAGGCCTATTCAGCACTGCGTCAGCGGGGGCTTGATGTCGACATCGTGGCGCCCTCAGCCGACCTTGCGGGCTACCCGATGGTGGTGGTGCCGACCCTGCCGATCGTGCTGGAGGGGTTTGCCGATAAGCTCGCGGCGCTCGACTGCCCCGTGCTTCTCGGCCCGCGTTCGGGCAGCAAGACGGAGAGCTTCTGCATTCCCGAAGGCCTTGCTCCCGGAGCCTTGCGCGACCTGACCGGCCTAACCGTGACCCGCATCGAGTCCTTGCGAGACGGCATCGCCGAACCCGCAGAGGGCTTTATCATCACCCGCTGGCGCGAGGATGTGGCCTCCGACCTCGCGCCCGAGCTATCGGACAGCGCGGGGCGCGGGGTGGTCTATGCTCACGGTAACATCCGCTACTGCGCGATCTGGCCCGACCGCGCATTGCTGCGCCTGCTGGTCGAGCGGATGGCGGGCGAAGCTGGGGTGGCGCTGCTCGATCTCCCCGAAGGCATCCGCGTGCGCCGCACGGCGAGCAACGTCTTCACCTTCAACTACGCGGCGGAGCCGGTGTCCGTCCCCCACCTTGGTGAAACCCTTTCACCCGCTAGCTGGCACTTCGCCCCGCGCTAGGCTTCCGCCAGCAGCCGCCGGTAGTGATCGGCAAGCGTCTCGCTCCCGAATTCGGGGGTGAGGTCGGCGGAATACTCCCCCGTCGCCGGATCGCGCAGAAGCATCGATTCGGTCGCGTAGTAATGCGCGATCCGGGCATACTCCGCCTTCTCGGCGAACCAGTCCGAGAACGGCGCGCCGAGGCTCAGCAGCTTTCCGGCCAGTGTGAACATGGCGGGCGAGACCGAGCGGAAACGCGGCGCCTTTCCCGCCGCCGCGAACAGCAGTTCGCCCGCATCGCGCAAGGACAGCGCCGGGCCGGGGCCGCCGATGGGGAGCACCTTGCCCAAAGCTTCGGGGTTGTCGATGCACCCGGCAATGAACCGCGCCAGATCGCCATCACTGATCGGCTTGCAGCGAGTGACGTTGCCGTCGCCAAAGATCAGGAACGGCTTGCCCGCCTTGACGCGCTTCACCTGCCCCGAGAGCGACTTGAAGAAGGCGGTGGGGCGGATGATGGTGTAGCCGATCCCGCTTTCCGCCAGCGCGGCCTCGAACCGCAGCTTGGCGTGCTGGAACGCGAGCAGCGGCTTCTGCACGCAGATCGCCGAGAGCAGGATAAAGTGCCCCGCACCTGCCGCCTCAGCCGCCGTCAGCAGGGCGAGATTGGCGCGGTAATCCACTGCCTCGGCATCCTTCGGCGCGCCGCTGCGTGAGGCGATGCAGGAGATCACGACCTCGGGCCGCGCCGCCGCCATGGCTGCCGCCAGCGCCGCCCCGTCAGCCAGCGCCGCACGCGGCAGAGCGGTGACCGTGTGCCCCTCCGCCGCCAGCTGCGCGGCTACCGCCGAACCGATCATGCCGCTTGCTCCGGCAAGGACGATACGGCGGGGCACGGGACGGTCTGGGCTCATGCCGCCACCCTAACCCGCGCAGGCCTGGCGCAAAAGTGCGAGTTGCCGGATTGCCCCCCGCTAGGGCAGCGCTAGGGTGGGGCCTGAGAGGGAGCGTGAGGCAATGGCTGAGGCCGATTTTGATTGGGTGATCCGCGGCGGCACGATTGCCGATGGCAGCGGGGGCGATTGCATCGAGGGCGACATCGCGATTGCCGCCGGGCGGATCGCGGCGATCGGGCAGGTGAGCGGCAGCGGGCGCGAGGAGATCGACGCGCGTGGGCGGATCGTCACC
Source organism: Erythrobacter sp. W302b (assembly GCF_046452395.1). Lineage (NCBI taxonomy): Bacteria > Pseudomonadati > Pseudomonadota > Alphaproteobacteria > Sphingomonadales > Erythrobacteraceae > Erythrobacter > Erythrobacter sp. W302b. The sequence continues at coordinate 2,408,163 of NZ_JBKFDH010000001.1, forward strand.
CCCGGCTTCATCGACGTTCACACCCATTACGACGGCCAGTGCATCTGGGCCGAGGAGCTTTCCCCCTCCTCCTCGCACGGGGTTACCATGGCCGTGATGGGCAATTGCGGGGTCGGCTTCGCCCCCTGCCGCCGCGCCGATCACGACATGCTCATCAACGTCATGGAGGGGGTCGAGGACATCCCCGGGATCGTGATGACCGAGGGGCTGGACTGGGACTGGGAAACCTTCCCCGAATATCTCGACAAGGTCGCCGCCGGAAAGCGCGATATCGACGTTGCGGCCTATCTGCCGCACTCACCGCTCAGGGTCTATGCGATGGGCGAAAGGGGAGCTGCACGCGAGGTCGCAACCGACAACGACCTGGCGATGATGCGACAACTGACCGCCGACGCCATGCGCGCGGGCGCCATCGGGTTTGCCACCTCGCGCCTCTCGATCCACAAGACCGCCGACGGGCAGGCGATCCCGACGTTCGACACCGATATTGCCGAACTTGAAGCCATCACCAGCGGCATGAAGGAGGCCGGCGCGGGGACGTTTCAGGTGGTGCTCGATGCCTTTGTCGGGTGGGACAAGGAATACAAGGTGATCGAGCGGGTGATCGCCGCGAGCGGCCGCCCGGCGACCTTCACGCTCGCCTCGGGCAATGATGCGCCGCCGCGCTGGCGGCGGGTGCTTGAAATGCTGGAGGCCACCAATGCCGCTGGCGGGGTCGCCCATGCGCAGGTGATGCCGCGCCCGATTGGCCTCATCGCCGGTCTGGAGTTGACGGTGCACCCCTTCGTCCTCTGCCCGAGCTGGGCGAAGATCGCGCACCTATCCATCCCCGAACAGGTCGCCGCGATGCGCGATCCCGCCTTGCGCGCGGCGCTTCTCACAGAGGACTTCGCTCCCGGCCACCCCTTCAACGAGCTCGCCCGGAACTGGCGCTGGCTGTTCCCGCTCGACGATCCGCCGAACTATGCCCCGCCCGCTGCGATGAGCATGGCCGGTCAGGCCGCCGCGCGCGGCTGCACCCCGCAGGAGGTCGCCTATGACCGCATCCTCGCCACCGAGGGGCGCGGGCTGTTCCTCGCCGCGCTCGGCAATTACGAGAACGCCACGCTCGATTCCGCGCATGAAATGCTGCGCCACCCCTATTGCGTCCCCGGCCTCGGTGATGGCGGCGCGCATTATGGCGCGATCTGCGATGCGAGCTATTCGACCTATCTTTTGACCCAGTTCGTGCAGAAGGAAGGGCCGCTGCAACTGGGGCTGGCCGAGGCCGTGCACATGCTCAGCGCCAAGGCGGCGCGCGCGGTGGGCTTTACCGATCGCGGCACGCTGCATGTGGGCGGCAGGGCAGACCTCAACGTGATCGACCTCGATGGCCTGCGCCTCCACCTGCCCGAAGTCGTGCGCGATCTGCCCGCCGGCGGCCGCCGCTTGCACCAGCGCGCGACAGGCTACGAGGCCACCATGGTGGCAGGGCAACTGATCCGCCGCTTCGACCAGCCGACCGGCGCGCGCCCCGGCCAGCTGGTGCGCGGCGGGGGTTACCGCGCGGCCTAGTCCTGCGGCTTGATGGCGTAGAGCCGCCCGGCCCCGCCGTAGGGCACCGGCACCAACCGGTCGGGAACGGCGACCGGCTGCGCTAATTCGCCGACGATCCAGACATGGGTGAAGGCGTCCAGCGGCAGCTTGGCCAGTGATTGCGACAGCTTCGGGCGGATGCGGTGGCTGCAATCCTCGCGCTGCACCAGATGCGAGGGATCGCGATAGAACGGCCCCGCCGCCGGATAGTGCACCCGCATCGGGTTGACGCCCGGTTGCTGCCACTGGTCATTGACGAAGGCATTGCGCCGGGCGATCCCCGCGCCGACCACATGATCGAGCACCGGCATCGCCCAGGGGTTCCAGCACGGCTTGACCACGAAGAAGGCGATCCGCGCGCCCATCGGCATCGGCTCCAGCGCGGTCAATTCCGCCTGTGCCCTGCGGTCCTGCTGGATATAGGCAACGCTGGTCGCCGCGATCCGTCCGGCAAACAGAGCCAGCGCGATCGCGCCCGCCACCTGCAAAACCTTCGAACCCGGCCTGACCGGGCCGATAGCCACCAGCGCGAGCGCGAAGGCGTAGGGCACCAGCCGCATGTCGGCAAAGGCCGATCCGAACACCCGGCTCGGCATGATCGCGTAGCAGATGAAGCACAGCAGCGCCGCCGTCCCGACGCTGCGGTCATAGCGCACTGTCTTGCTGAACAGCGCCCAGCCCATCAACGCGCCGATCACCGCCAGCGCGCCCACATCGAGATTGTACCACTGCGTCCTGAACGCCGAAATCAGCCAGAACAGCTTGAAGTCGAGCGACCAGTCCCCCATCGCGGCGCCGGTCGATTCCGCGCGCCAGATCACCATCGGGATGATCGGCAGCAGCAGCGGCCAGCATGCGCCGACAATACGCAGCACCGCCGCGACCGGGCGGGTGCGCGCGGCGAAGACCTCGCACAGCATCGCCGATCCGGCCATCAGCCCGAGAAACGCCCAGCCATAGGTGTGGCACACCCAGATCATCGCCCCCGCCACACCCAGCCACAGCCGCGCCGCGCCCTCGCGCTTGCTCCGGTGCAGCCGCAGCCACAGCACGAAGGCCAGCATCGCCAGCGCCATGCTCAGCGCGTAGTTGATGAAGCCGTAGTTGAATGGGTAGCCATACAGCAGCGGGATCGCCGCCACCGCAAAGGGCGTGACGCGGCCATGCACTTCGCGGGCGATCAGCAGCAGGCCGAGCGCGCCGAGCACCTGCGTCAGGATCACGACGACATGCACCGCGGTTTCCAACCCCAGCACGCCGTGCAACACCTGCACCAGAATGTCGGCCCCGAGATTGCCGATCAGCTTCCATTCGTAAGTGTAGAAGGCTTGCAGTTCGGGCCGGTTGGCGAGATCGGTCTGCACCGCGTAGCGGCCAAGGTGGCCGTAGAGATCGACCAGCGGCGGGAAGTCGACCAGCAGCAGCGGCGTGATCGCCACAAGGCCAACGAGCAGAATCACCGGCCAGCGATCCAGCCAGCCGAACGCCTGCGCCGTGCCGCCGGGCGGCACGCTTTCAATGGTAGGGGATGGGGTCATTCGGAAGCTACAGGTCTGAAGACAAAGCGTTGGGAGAGGAGGAAGAAGATCACGACATAGGCAGCGATTGCCGGGAGCTGCGCCAGCGCGCTGTCCGCGCCCAGCACCGATTGCGCGGCCAAGAGCACCGCGACATTCACCCCATAGGCAAAGGCGAAGGCCGCCAGAAACCGCAGGATCTCGCGCCCTGAAACCGCGCCCCTGACGCCGAAGACGTAGTGGCGGTTGAGGGTGAAGGACACCACCAGCCCGACGGCATAGCCCGCCGCATTGGCCGCCAGCCCGCTCATCCCCGCCCACAGGCCGCCAAAGATCACTGCCCAGCCGACAGCGGAATTGGCAAAGCCGGTCAGCAGAAAGCGGCCCAAGCGTTGCAGCATGGGCTCAGCGTGCAACCAGCACGTATTGCGCGCCCAGCGGCAGCCAGCCGAGCCCGCGTTCGAGCGGGCGCAGCGGGGCGAGCATCGCGGGGAAGAACAGCGTCCAGCGCAGGGCCACATCGGCAAAGCCCGCCGCGCGCAACCGGCGGCGCATCTCCGGCCCGCTGATCAGCACGGCGTTGGCGTCGAACGGGCAGGTGCGCACCGCGTGCTGGGTCGCCGGGTTCCAGGGATTGTGCTCGAACAGCACGAAGCGCCCTTGCGGGGTCAGCGTGCGGCGAATTTCGCTCAGCAGGCGGATGTGATCCTCGGCCGGGATGTGGTGGAACACGCAGGCCGTGAACACAAGGTCGAAGGTTCCGGCATCGAAAGGCAGGGTCTGGCCATCATAGCACACCGCATCGATCGGGCGGATCGCCCGCGCCTCGCAATGGCTGAGCGAGCGTGAGGATACGTCCAGCGCAGTCAGCGCCGCAGCGGGAAATTCGCGCTGCAAATGCGCGATGCAATTGCCCCGCCCGGCGCCGAAATCCATGATCCGCCGGGGGGAGACGCCCGCCGCCGCCATGATCCGCGCGGCTTCGACCGCCTTGTAGGCTGCGAAGAAATCGGGGTCCTCGCCGCTCAACCTCACCGAAGCGGCGTGCTGCGCGTCATATTCATCGACGTAAGCGTCAAATTCAGCCTGGGACACGGAGGCTCTCATGCGGTTCGGTGGGGGTCACGGCGGCAGTGGCGGCATCGTCGCTCAGCCTTGCATCAAGACTGACCGGGTGGCGGCGCACCTCGGCGATGATGAACAGCGGGCGCTGCTTGGCTTCCATGTACATCCGGCCGAGATACTCGCCGAACACGCCCAGCACCAGCAGCTGGACGCTGCCCATGATCAGGATCAGGGCGGCAAGGCTCGCCCAGCCCGCCACCGTGCCGCCCTGCATCCATACCCAGACGATCCCGATCAGCGAGACAAGGCCCGCCAGCCCGAACAGCATCCCCAAATGCGAGGCAAACCGCAGCGGCACGGTCGAAAAGCTGGTGACGGCATCCACCGCCAGCGCGATCATCTTGCGCAGCGGGTAATTGGTTTCCCCGGCGAAGCGGGGATCGCGTTCATAGGGGAAGGCGATCTGGTTGAAGCCGACAAAGCTCACCAGTCCGCGGATGAAGCGATACCGCTCCGGCATGGCATTGAGCTGGTCGACCACCCGGCGGGTCATCAGCCGGAAATCGCCCGTGTCGCGCGGGATGTGGGTGTCGACCATCCTGCCGAGCATCCGGTAGAACAACGCGGCGGTGCCACGCTTGAACGCGGTCTCGCCGTGGCGCTTGCTGCGCTGGCCATAGACGACATCATAGCCCTTGCGCAGCTGCTCCAGCATCGGGCCGAGCAGTTCGGGCGGGTCTTGCAGGTCGGCATCGAGCACGAACACCAATTGCCCGCGCACATGGTTGAGCCCGGCGGTCAGCGCGAGCTGGTGGCCGTGGTTGCGCGACAGGTTGATGGCGACGATCCGCGGATCACGCTCGGCATGCTTGCAGATCACATCCCAACTGGCGTCCTTCGATCCGTCATTGATCAGGACAAGCTCGAACCGGTCGGCAAAGATCGCCTCGGCCGCGGGGATCACCCGCGCGATCAGCGCGTCGAGCCCGGCCTCCTCGTTATAGACCGGGATCACCACCGAAAGGTCGCAGGAGCCTGAGAATGATTGCGAAACCTGCAAGTCTCCGGCCCTCCTCGAGCCTGCGGCGGTGATTACGGAAAATTGGCGGGTTGAGGTCAGCGGGCCCGCGTGCCCCACGCGCCCGCGCCGGACGCCGCTATATCCCGCATGACTGGCCGAATTTCAAGCACGGAGGACGCGGCGGCGACCAGTGCCCATGCCGGACACTGTTGCAAAATGATTACAGAACGTAAGATGTATGCCCCAAGTGCGGCCACAGAATTGTTTTTCGTTGACCCCTTCGCAGGCGCACGCAACATTTGTGCCGCCAGTCAAGTGCACAGGGGTCGCGCTCAGCTGCTGCCAACCGCGAGGATGCACGATGCGATCAGCGCAGTCGTAGCTTCCCGCATGTTACAAGAGCGGATGCCATCAGGCGTCCGGTCGCAGGGCGCCATACCGCCCTCGGACCGGATCGTGATTTTCCAGCGGGCCAAGGCGTCCGCGCGGATCATCATGCGCGATAACCAGACAAGGGGTAGCCATGCGAAACTTCCAGACAGTTCTTCATTCCGGCTCGTCGATCGCCATTGGCGCGGCCGTGTTTGCCGCCTTCGGCGCTGCACCGGCTCAGGCCGCTGAGGCAGACGGCCCTGACGCCGTCGTCACGGTTGCGGCACAGGCCGGGGCCGACGCGGCCGACCAAGCCGCTGCGGACGCGATGGACGATAGCGGCAATGTGCTGATCGTGACCGGCACGCGGCGGTCCAACCGCACCGTGGCCGAGAGCCCGGTGCCGATCGACGTCATCTCGGCCGAACAGCTGCGCCAGACCGGCCTCACGGAAACCGCGCGCGTGCTGCGCGATCTGGTGCCCTCATTGAACTTCCCGCAGCCCTCGATCACCGACGGCACCGATGCGATCCGTCCGGCGACCTTGCGCGGCCTCGGGCCCGACCAGACGCTGGTGCTGATCAACGGCAAGCGCCGCCATGTCTCGGCGCTGCTCAACATCAACGGTTCGGTCGGACGCGGGAGCACGGCGGTTGACCTCAACCTGATCCCGTCCTCATCCATCGGCCGGGTCGAAGTGCTGCGCGATGGCGCGGCGGCGCAATATGGTTCCGACGCGATTGCCGGGGTGGTCAACTTCCAGCTCAATGACGCGCGCGAAGGCGGACGTTTCTGGGTCAATTACGGCGGTTACAACACCCGCATTGCCGGCGTGCAGGAAGTGACCGGGGTGAACGGCACCGCAGGCCAGACCCCCACTCTGACGCCCGATGGCGTGCTGCAACTGGTCGGCACCGGGCGCGATCTCAAGGTCACCGACGGCGAGATTCTGGCGGTTTCGGGCAATATCGGCCTGCCGCTGGGGCCGGAAGGCTTCCTCAATATCACGGCCGAGTATCGTGACCGCGCCGACACCAACCGGGCCGGTTACGACCCCCGGCGCAATTATTCGCAGAGCGGCGCGCTCGATCCGCGCGAGTTGACGCTCGACCGGCGCTATCACCGCTATGGTGACCCGGAGACCGAGGATCTCAACATCGTCGTCAACATGGGCATTCCGCTGGACGAGAATGTCGAATTCTACGCCTTCGGCAGCTACGGCACGCGCGATGCGGAATCCGCCGGATTCTATCGCCGCGCCGCCGATAACCGGAACGTGACCGCGATCTATCCCGATGGCTTCCTGCCGCTGATCAACACCGACACCAAGGATTTCTCCATCGTCGGCGGGCTGGAAGGCGACTTCGGCGGCTGGATGTGGGACCTGTCGATGTCCTACGGCGAGAACAAGACCGACTTCCGCATCACCGAAACGCTCAACGCTTCGCTCGGCGCGGCCAGCCAGACCGAATTCGATGCCGGGTCGATTGCCTATAGCCAGCTGATGGCCAACCTCGGGATCAGCCGGGAGCTGGAGATCGGGGTCATCGAGCAGATGACCCTGTCCTTCGGCGCGGAATGGCGGCGCGAGGAGTACCAGCTGGGTGCGGGCGAGCTGAACAGCTATGTCGCAGGGCCGGTGCGGGTCGGGGCGAACAACCCCTTCATCACCGGCGCAGGTGCAACCGCCTTCGCCGCGCCGGGCGCGCAGGTGTTCCCGGGCTTCCAGCCGGTGATCGGCGGGGTCAACGTCACCACCCCCAACTCGCGCGAGAACGTGTCGCTCTATGCCGAACTCGATACCGACATCTGGGACGGCTTCAACGTCCAGGCCGCTGGCCGGTTCGAGGATTACAGCGACTTCGGATCGACGCTCAACGGCAAGCTGGCGAGTCGGCTTGAGCTGATTGACGGCTTTGCCCTGCGCGGCGCCGTGTCGACCGGGTTCCGGGCGCCTTCGCTCCAGCAGCAGTTCTTCGCGGCGGCGGCCACCAACAATATCGGCGGTGTGCTGGTCGATGCGGTGACGCTGCCAGTCAACAACCCGGTCGCGGTTGCGCTGGGAGCGACCCCGCTCAAGGCGGAAAAGTCGTTCTCGTGGTCGGCAGGCGCGGTGTTCGACCTGATCGATGGCCTCAACATCACCGTCGATTACTACCAGATCGACATCGATGACCGCATCGTGCTGACCGACAACCTCAGCGCCAACCGCGATGCGGCGGGCGCACCGACCGGCAGCAACCCCGGTCGCGGGATCGCCGAGATCCTCAATGCCGCCGGGTTCACCAGCATTTCGGCCGCGCGGTTCTTCTTCAACGGGATCGACACCCGCACCCGCGGGTTTGACGCGATCGCGACCTACCGCACCAGCCTTGGCGATCTGGGCACCCTGTCGCTGACGGGGGGCTACAACCGCAACGATATCGACATCACCGGGCGTCGGACCTCCCCGGGCAGTCTGGCTCAGGTTCCGGGGATCGATCTGTTCGGGCGCCTCGAATCCCTGCGGATCGAGCGCGGCCAGCCCAAGGATCGCATCAATCTCGGCGCGGATTGGGAGTGGAACTGGCTGAGCGCCACCGTGCGCGCCAATCGCTTTGGCGAGGTGTTCTCGGCCGGTGCAACGCCGCTCAATGATGTGCTGCTCGAACCGCGCTGGATCACGGATCTCGAAATCCGTATCCGCCCGCAAGGGGGCATTGCCGAAGGGATCGAACTGGCGTTCGGGGCGAACAACGTGTTCGACCAATACCCCACCGTCAACCCGACCGGACGCACCACCGATCCGGTCACCGGCAATCCGGCCAACCTGTCCGTCAACAACTACTTCCTGCCGTTCTCGTCCTTCTCGCCCTTCGGGTTCAACGGACGCTTCCTCTATGGCCGGTTGAGCTTCGCCTTCTAAGCAGGCGGCTTCGCAGGCCAATGATACGGGCGGCGCAGAGCGGGTCAGACCTGCGCTGCGCCGCCCGTTCTCATGAGAGCTGGCGGGCAAGCCAGCGGCGCTCACCAAACCACAGCAAGCCGCTGACCAGCAACCAGCCGAGCGCATAGGGCCAGGCCGGGCCGCGCCGTTCGGGGGTTTCGCGGGCCGCAGGGGCGTTCTGTTCGGCAGCCCAGCGCTGGGTGGCCTCCCCCGTTTCCCTGGCCTTGGCGACTGTCAGCGCGTCCTTGGGCAAGACGAGCACAGCAAACTCCTGCGCACCGTCACGCCCCGGCTGCACGATCCGGTGAACACCCGCGCTGGCGGGCCAATAGGCGGCGCATCCCTTCGCCCCCGCCAAGGGATCGATGGCGAGCGCGACTTCGGTTGCATCCGGGCCCATCACGCGGGCCGCGCCCGAGACACCGCAGATCGCCATCCGCTCGCCCACCAGGGGCAGAGCGGGCACGTCGGGCCGGAAGGTGCCATCGGGCCGCGCCACCGCGCTCACTGTGTCGCTCCACCATTGATAATAGCGATCGGCCTGCCCGTTGAGCACCAGCGCGAAGCTGTTGGCGACTGTCCACAGGGCGACGCGGCCCTCGCCGCGCTGCTGCCAGCCGGACAGCACGCCGCCATCCGCATCGGTGACAGCGGGCACGAAGGCAGAGCCTGCGCGCAGGGCCCATCGCCCGAGATCGGGAGCGGGATCATCGAGGGTATTGAGACTCGCGGGCGCATCCGCCGACCCCGGTCCGCGCAGCGATGCCAGCGTGTCGGCGTCCGGCGCGAGCGGAGGCAGGGTAACGGGCACGGCTTCGCTCCCGCCCTCAACCGCGAGGCCAAGCGCCCGCCAATTGCCGCGTGCGGCCGCGCTGGCCGGGCCCGTCATTCTGACGACCACGCCAAGGCCGCCCGCTACCGCTTGGGCAAGAACAGCGCGCGACCCGCTGCCGAGCGACTGATCGTCGATGATCACCACATCGACGTCGCGCAAGGTGGCCGCATTCAGAGACACGCTCTCGCCGCCCAGATTGACCCCGCCGCCCGCCTCCAGCCGGCTTTGCAAGGCGATGCCCGAATCCTCCGCCCAGCGGCGCAGATATTTCGCTTCGGGCGAAGGGGCTCCGATCAGGAGCGCGCGCAAGGGCGGCTGGGCGATCGTCCGCAGCGGCACCGGCGTGTCCGAGACGATTGTGCCATCCCGCCCGCGCAGACGGAGCGTGAAGGTGGCAAGGCCCGGCGCGCGCGCGGTGCCGCCCATTGCGAATACGCCGTCGGAGCCGATGACCCGGCGATCCACCCGCCGTCCGGCCGGGTCGAGCAGTTCGGCCACGCCGCCCTCCATCGCGCTGGCCTCGCCCGCGACGGTGAAGATCGCGCCGGCCGGCGTATCGGCTGGCGGGTCCAGCCGGATGAGGCCGCGCGGGACGGGCATGGGGGTAAAGGCGACGGGCAAGTTTGCAGCGGCATCGCGATCACGCGGGGTGAGGCCCCGCCCGATAATGCGCAGGCGCTGCGCCTGGTCATGCCGCCGCAGCGCCGTTGCGAGATCAGGGACGCGCTCGGCACCGTTGATGGCCGGTGCCTCGGGCAGAGCGATGAGGCGCTCGCCCGGCCGAGCCTCTGTCGTCAGCGGAGTCTCGGCGGTGGCAATCACCAGCGTCTCTCCCCCGACCGGAAGGCGCGGCGGGAACAGGGCGAGATAGAGCAGCAGACCGCTCACCAGTGTCAGCGCCGCCAGCACGCCTGCCCGCCAATCGCGCCGCCGCCACAGCAGGGCGATAGCGGCGCCAAGCGCGCCCACTGCAATCAGCACCGCGGTTGATGTCTCAAGGGACAGCATTCAGCGCAGACCCTGCATATAGCGCTGCCCCACAGAGCCGCCATCATGGCGCCGCCGCACCTGGGCGGGCGGGCGCGTGAGGACGGTCCAGAGCTGCTGGCGCAGTTTCTCGCGCAGGGCACCGGAGGCAGGATCGCCGCGCAGCGCATCGATCGCCGCGAGCACCGCCAGCGGGTCGCGGATGCGCCCGCTGTTGGTCCGCACCCAGCGGTCGAGGCCATTGAGGTCAATCGCTTGAAGCGACGATAGCGCACGCCATGCGGTGGCGGGAACGGCGTCCTCAATCGCAAATGGGGTCAAACGCGCGCCGCCCCCCACAATGCCCTCGCGCTTGCCCGCCATCCGCCGCGCCATATCGAGCGGCGGCTGAACCGTGCCGATGCGGGGGAGATAGATGCGGCTCGCCTGCTGCACCCGCTTGATGAAATCGAGCGCCTTCAGCTCGAACGGCAGCGCCTTCTCCGGCTGGCCCGAGCGCAGGTTGAGCTCCGCCTCCCACATCGCATCGAGCGCGCTTTTCAGCAGTTCGCGCGTGTCAGGGTCGAGCAAGGTCGCTGCCTCGCTCTCGTCATGCACGTGGCCATATTCCGCCGTGATATTGCCGAGCGCGCCGAACACCGGCGATTCCGGCGCGTCACCGTGATCGTGGCCGTCGCCATCATAATGTTCATGATCGTGGTCGTGCTCGTCTTCGGCGTGCCCGGCGGGCGCATCCTTCTCGGCAACCGGGAGCGGCGGGCGGCGCGGTGTCTCTTCCGCTTCCATGCCCACAAACTGGCCGTAGCGCAGGCGCAGCAGCCGTTGATCGACCCCGATCGTGTCAGAACGCACCATGAAGTCGTCGGCGGTCAGCTTCCCACGCTCCCGGATCAGCGCTTCGGTATCGATGATGACCTGCCGCTGGCTGCGGAAATAGGCGGGCATGGTCTGCTTCGCCATCAGTTCAAGCCCGTCGGCAGAGGGCGGCACCGCGCCGGGCCAGCGCAGAATGACCCCGGGGCCGCGCACCACCTGCGGGCCGGGCGTGCGCGTGTCGGCGACCGTCAACTGCGCCACCAGATCGCTGCCCGGTTGCAGCCCGAAGGCCGCCAGGTCGAGATCGACGACGAAGCGGCGGCGCTTCGGATCGCCCGTGCCGGAGACCATCCGGCTGCGCTCGGAGAAGCTGACATTCTCACCCTCACCAATCGCGGTGGTAAGCGTGAGCCGCGCCATCTGATCGACGGCGTAATCATCGCTCGCTTCGAACACCACGCGCCAGCGCCGCTGTCCGGGCTGGATCATCACCAGACCCGACGCCGGTTCGATCACCTGCACCTGCGGTGGTTCGTCGAGGATCGGTTCAAGCCGGTGCGCGGTCCGCGACATCCGGTTCCCCTCAGCGGTGACATGATAGAGCGAGGGGATGTCGAGCCGCAGCGATCCCGACCACCCTTCCTCGCCCAATGTCAGCGGCAGGGCCTGCCCGCCGACCAGTTGCAGCGCGGCGGATTGGGCCTGCGGGGTGAAGGCCAGCGTCCATTCGATCCGCGAGCCCAGCGGCGCACGGATGTCGAGGCCTTGGGCATAGCGCGCAGGCAGGCCGGTATAGGCGGGCGGGATGATCCGCACGCGCTGACCGCTGAGGCGGGGTTGGCCGGGCGCGGTCGCTTCGGTCTGCGGTGGAGCCGCGAGCGGCGGCGCTGACGCTTGGGCGGGCCACAGAATGATCGCGGCAAGCGCCACGGCACCCAGCCCCCATGCGGCGAGGATCGCCCGCTTCGACCAGCCATCGGCAAGGCTTTCCGGGTCGATCGCTTCGATCCGGGCCGCGATCCGTTCTGCCTGCAATTGTTCGAGTGGGGCGAGATCGGTGGAGGCAAAGACCAACGCGGCGCTGTCTTCCAGCCGCGCTTCGCGCGCGTTGAGGCGGCGGACGAGCCAGCTTTGGTCATATCGGTTCGCGAGGTGCCTGGCGGTCAATCCCAAAGCAAGGCCGCCCAGTGCCAGCACGCCTGTGGCCAGCCCGATACCGACCAGCCGCCAGCACAGGCCTGCGAGCACCAGCACCACCGGGCTCCATACCAGCACAGCGCCCAGAGCCGCGCGCTGCCGCGCCGGGGCGACCCAATGGTTCGGGTTGAGCTCCCGGCTCATGGCGCAAACCTCCGCCGCCGGCTCGCCAGCACACGTTCGGCGCAAAAGACCAGCGCGATCAGGAGGCCGAGCCATGCGGACAGCTCACGCGGCGGCAGCGGGAACGGCGGGGTGCTGGCCTTGGGCGCAAAGGCGGTGGACAGCACGCGGGCCGGTGACGGCGCTGCGGGGGCGATCAGATCACGCAGGCGGGCGGCGAAATCGGCGTCGAGCAGAGCGGGCATCGCGGCAGGCTCCAGCGGGCGCGCGAAGCGCAGCAATCGGCCCGAACCGAGGGGGCCGCCTTCGACCAAAGTCTCGCCTGCATCATCGCGCCACAACGCCGTGGTGGGTTCAGGCATCGCGACCTCTACGGCATGGCTCAGCACAGCCGTGCCGCCTGCGCTCACCCAGTCCACCACCGCTTGCGGAACCCGCCCGGGGGCGAGCCAGACCAGCACCTGATCGCGCGGCGGCAGTTCAGCCCCTGCGCGCGCCTCAAACCGAGGTTCGTCCCGCCACGCCGCAGCCGCCGCGCGGAAATATCGCACCGGCGCTTCCCCGCCTGCTGCATAGCGCACCGCCAAGGCCGGGGTTGCGGCAAGGGCGGGATCGTCTGTCTTCTGGCTGCCTTTGACGACCTGCCATTGGACCGCGCGGGTCAGCCTCAATGGCTCGGCATCGACGCCATTCAGCACCGGCGGCACCATGATCGTGAGCGGCACCTCTGGCGCAAGCTCGGCGTCGAATTGGCGGATCAGGCTGGACACGGGCGATTGCGGCGGCGGGGGCGTCGCGATGTCGGGAAAGCCCGGTGCGATCCACCGCAGGTCAGCCTCGGGCCCAGCACTCGCGCGGGCCGCAACCGGTTCGACACCGGGCGCGACAAGGATCGGCGCGGCGTCATCGTGCCACCCCAGCACCGCAGGCCGCGCCAGCAACAGCGCCAGCAGCGCGATAAGTAGCATCCGCAAGGCGAGCAGCACCAGCTCGTCAAAGCGCAGCTTGCTGCGCGGCCGGGGCAGCGCATCGAGCCAGCGCAGCGCGGCGAAATCGACCGGGACTTCCTCCGTCCGCCGCCGCAGGTGGATCAGCAGCGGCACGATCAGCGCGGCCAGCGCCGCAAGGCCAAGCGGGGCCAGCAGCAACGGTGTCACGTCGGTGCTACCCCTGTCCCGAACAGGACGTGCAGGGGCCGGTCGATCGGCTCGTCGATGACGACGGTGGCATGGCGGATCCCCGCCTTGTCGAGCCGCTCGTCCAGCGCAGCCTGCGCGGCGGCAAAGCGGCTGAGGAAGGTGTCGCGCAGCGCCGCACCATCGCTGATGAGTTCCGCGCCGCTTTCCTGATCGCGGAAGCGGAAGCCGCCATCGAAGGGAAAATCGCGCTCCTCCGCGGTGAGCAGTTGGATCGCCACGACCTCGCGCCCCGCCTTGGCCAGCCGCTCGATCAGCGCAATCCCGCCTTCATCGAAACAGTCGCTGAGGAACAGCACCAGATCGCGCGCGCCAATCCGCTCCCATAGCGGCGCAAGGGTCGCCTCGTCAGGAAAGGCGCCGGCCGCCTCAAGACGGCTGAAATCAACCTGCATCCGGCCCGCCTGAACGCGCCCGGCGCGCGGATCGGCGACACCGAGCGCCGCCTCCTGCAAGGCGATCCAGCCGAACCGGTCGCCTTGCTGCATCGCCAGCTCGGCAATGCATAGGCTCAGCAGCTTGGCCGCATCGAACCGCGACCAGTCCGGCCGTGCCCGATCAGCCTGCGCCATCGACGCGCTGGCATCGAGCAGGATCCAGATCGCAATCGGGCTTTCCTCCTCCGCCTCGCGCACGAAGAACTTGTCGGAGCGCGCAAACAGCTTCCAGTCGATGCGGCGTGGCTCATCACCCGGCTCATAGGCGCGGTATTGCGCGAATTCGAGGCCCGCGCCCTTGCTGCGGCTGGCGTGCATCCCGAAGCCACGGGTGCCGGAAATGCGCCGGGTTCTGAGCGAAAGCCGCTTCAGCCGGCCCCGGATTTCGGGCGGGATGGTCAGCGGCGTGCGCGCCATGGCTCAGCCCGCCGGGGGAGGGATGCGCGCCAGCAGCGCAGCCACCACGTCATCCGCGCTCTTGCCCTCGGCCTCAGCCGCGAAGGACAGCAGCAGGCGGTGGCGCATCACCGGCGCGGCCAGCGCGGCGATATCCTCTCGCGTTGCGGCCAACCGGCCGCTCAGCAAGGCGCGGGCCTTGGCGCACAGCACGAGCGCCTGACCTGCGCGCGGACCCGCTCCCCAGCGCACATAGCTTTCGACTTCCGGCGGGGCAGCCGCATCGCCGGGCCGGGTGGCGCGCACAAGGGTGGTGATCCAGCCCAGCAGATCATCGCTGAGGTAAACCTCGCGCACATTCGCCTGCAATGCCAGCACATCACCGGCCTCCATGACCCGGGGCACGGCATCCCCCGCGCGCCCGGTGGTGAGCGCGAGAATATCGCGCTCCTCTACCGCCGTCGGATAGCCGACCCGCACCAGCAGCAGGAACCGGTCAAGCTGCGCTTCGGGCAGGGGGTAGGTGCCCGCCTGCTCCAGCGGGTTCTGAGTCGCCAGAACGAAGAAGGGTTTGGGCAGCTGATAGGTCTGCCCGCCGTAACTGACGGTCTTTTCCTGCATCGCCTCCAGCAGCGCGGCCTGGGTCTTGGGCGGGGTGCGGTTCAATTCGTCGGCCAGCAGCAGGTTGGTGAACACCGGGCCTTGCTGGAAGCGGAAGGACCGGTGGCCGGTGCCGTGGTCTTCTTCGAGCAGTTCGGTGCCGAGGATGTCGCTCGGCATCAGATCGGGCGTGAACTGGACCCGCCGGAAATCGAGCTTCAGCGCGTCCCCCAGCGTCCGCACCAGCAGCGTCTTGCCCAGCCCCGGCACACCTTCCAGCAGGCAGTGCCCGCCCGCGAGCAACCCGATCAGCAATTGATCGACCACATCGTTCTGCCCGACGATCGCGGTCGCGATGGCGCGCTTCAGATCCCCGAGCTTGGCCATCCGCCGCTCAAGATCCGCCGCGCTTACCGGAGCCTGCTGTGACACGTGTTCAAACCCTTCAATTGGTGCCCCTCAATTGGAGAGCGCGTACATGATGATATTGACCCCGAAGCGGGTGTTATCCTCGGCGAGGAAGCGCTTGTTGCGCCAGTCATAGTCCCATTCGCAGCCGTAGTCCTTGTTGCTGTAGAGCACGCCAAGGCGGCCGTTGATGGTGATGCCCTTGAGATAATCGTGGATCAGGTCATCGCCCCAGCCATTGAGTTCAAAGCTGGTGGCCGGCGGCCCGTCGAATTTGAAGAAGCTCGAATAGAGCGGGTGGTTGTTCGGCAGCTTCTTCATCGCCTCGCCGCCGAAGATCCCGGCCATCTGCGCTTCGAACGACTTGGCGAACAGGCCGTCGATGTCATGATTGCAGTCATCGACGAACACAAAGCCGCCATTGCGCACATACCGTTCGAAATTGCGGCGTTCGGCATCGGAGAACTCGACCGCCTTGTGCCCCGCGAGGTAGCAGAACGGCGCCGACAGCATCCTCGGATCGCTGAGGGCGACGACGTGTTCCTCGGGGTCGACGCGCAAGGTGGTGTAATCGATCAGCGACGTCAGCAGATTGGCGGGCATCCGCTGGTCGACGTCCCAGTCACCGGAATTGTATTTGAGGCGGGTGAACCAGAAGTCGAACCCGCCCGTGGCCGCGCCGCCCGCGCGCTGGGCTGCGGCAAGGCGGCCGCCCATCATCGCAGTGGCAAGCCCGCCTCCCAGCAATTTGAGGAAACGGGCGCGGTTCATCGCTGAATTGCTCACGTGACCCGCGCCCATTGTTCCTGCCGCGTCAGACGGCGTCCGACAGCGAGGTGAAGGTGAAGTCCCGCAGCTTCATCGGCGGCACCATCATCGACCCGTCTTCGACCCGGACCGACCGGCCCAGCTCGTCGATATTGTTGAGCATGATGACCGGGCTTTCATTGAAGCGGAAGTTCTTGATCGGGTACATCAGCTGCCCGTTCTCGATATAGAACGTGCCGTCGCGGGTGAGGCCGGTCAGCAAGACCGTCTGCGGATCGACCATGCGGATGTACCAGGTGCGCGTAACCAGAATGCCGCGCTCGGTGCTGGCGATCAGTTCGGCGGTCGACTTGGTGCCGCCCTCCATGATCGTGTTGCCCCAGCCCGCGGTTTCGGGCTTGCCCTGCTTCGACGCCCAGTAGCGCGAGTACTGGAGGTTCGCGACCTTGCCCGCATCGATGATCTTGGTGCGCTGGCGCGGCAGGCCGTCACCGTCCCACGGCATGGCGGGGACCGTCGGGTTGGCCGGATCGGTATAGATATTGACGCGCGGATCCATGATCTGCTCGCCGATCTTGTTGCCGCCCCCCTGCTTGCTGAGGAAGCTGCGCCCTTCATCCGCCGAACGCGCATCGAAGAAGTTCATCATGAAGCTGATGAGGCCAGAGGCCGCCGCGGGCTCCAGGATGACCGTGTACTTGCCGGGTTCCAGCGCCTTGGCATCCACCGAGGCCGCAGCCTTGCGCATGGCGATCTGGATGTCGGTGCCCGCATCCAGTTCCGCCACGTCCTTCACGTTGCTGGCGACCCAGCCTGACCCGCGCCCGTCTTCGGTGCGCACGGTGCAGGTGTAATCCGCGATCGTGGAGCGCTGATAGCCGAAATTGCCGTTGGAATTGGCGTGGGCAAAGAAGGTGTGCCCGTCCTCCAGGAAGCCTGCCGCGATCAGGCCACGCTCGCGGCAGGGCAGGATCGAGGCTTCGGCGATCTTGGCGCGGGCTTCCGCCGTCAGCGCGGCGGTCGCTTCGCTGAAGGTGTCGGTCGCGGTGTAGGTCTGCTTGCCGACCGGCGGCATGTATTCGGGGTTTTCCGGCGCCAGCTTGGCCAGATCCTCGGCCCGGCGCACCACCCGTTCGAGCGAGGCATCGTCGAACTGGTTGATCGAGGCCGTGCCCACGCGCTTTCCGAAAGCGACCTCGACCGCGAGCTGGACATCATCGACGATGCCCGAGGTGGAAATGTCGTTGCGCGCAAACCGGACGTTGCCCCCGATCCCGCCGCTCAACACGGCGCTTGTGTTGTCGGCGGTGGAAAAGGCGATCACCTTGTCGAGGATCGCCTTGGCCTGCGCTTCTGAAAGAATGCTCATTGCTGCTTCTCCTGCGCGCGGTTCAGCCCAGCGACCGGGCGGTGTTGATGACGTTGATGCCGTCGAAACGGGTGGTCGACGAACCGTGGCTGACCGCCGAGACCTGGCTTGGCTGCCCCTTCCCATCGAAGAAGGATCCGAACATGCGATAGTCGCTTTCGTCGCAGATGGCCGAACACGAACCCCAGAACTCCGGCGTGCGCATCTGGTAGGCGACGTCCTCGATCATGGGGCCGAGCTTTCCGCCCTTGATCTCGTAGAACACCGTCCCGCCGAACTGCGCATTGTAGCGCTGCTGGTCGATCGAGAACGACCCGCGCCCGGCGATGTAGATGCCATTGTCGACGCCTGCGATCATGTCGGCGGTGCTCATTTTCGTCTTGCCGGGGGCGAGGCTGACGTTCGCCATGCGCTGGAACTGAACACTCGACCAGCTGTCGGCATAGCAGCAGCCGTCTGACTCGTTTTTGCCAACGATGTGCGCCTGATCGCGGATGGTCTGGTAATCGACCAGAATGCCGTCCTTCACCAGATCCCAGCGCTTGCACTTCACGCCTTCATCATCGTAGCCGACCGCGCCGAGCGAGCCCACCTGAGTCTTGTCGGCAAACAGATTGACGATCTCGCTGCCGTATTTGAAGCCCTCGTCGCGCTTGTCCATCGTGGCGAAGCTGGTGCCGGCGTAATTGGCTTCGTAACCCAGCACCCGGTCAAGTTCGAGCGGGTGGCCGACCGATTCATGGATCGTGAGGCCGAGATGGTTCGGATCGAGCACGAGGTCATACTTGCCCGGCTTGACCGACGGCGCCTTAAGCTTCGCCTGCGCATCCTGCGCGGCTGCGATGGCATCCTCCTTCATGTCATAGGAATTGCCGTAAGTCGTCAGGCCGTTGGACAGCACGAACTTGTCCTCCGCGCGGCCATCCATGTATTCATAACCGAGGCCCATCGGCGCCGAGAGGCCTTCGCGCGAACGGAACTTGCCGGTGGTCGTGTCAACGGCCGTCACCGTCATCGGGGCCCAGATGCGGTGGACGTCCTGATCGATGTAGGACCCGTCGGTCGAGGCGAAATACTTCTGCTCGTTCACCAGGAACAGCAGGGAGTTCACAAAGCTTGCCCCGGCCCCCAATGCGGCGTCGTTGACCGACATCAGCAGGTTGACCTTGTCCGCGATCGGCACCTCCATCGCGTTTTTCTTGATCGGGGTGCGCCAGCTGACCTCGCCGACCCCCGGCGTCGGCGCGAGCTGCACCGGTGCGGTCTGGATGCGGGCATTGGCCTTGGCGATCGCGGTGGCCTGCCGCGCGGCATTGGCGACGGCATCCTCGGTCATCTCGTTGGTGGCCGCAAAGCCCCACGAGCCATCGGCGATCACGCGCACGCCGGTGCCGGTCGATTCCGTGTTGACGATATTCTCGACATTGCGTTCGCGGGTGATGACGAACTGGCGCAGGTACCGGCCGACCCGGACATCGCAATAGCTCGCGCCCGCTGCCGTCGCCGCACCCAGCGCCGCATCGGCGAGCCGCTTCTTGACCGCGATGTCGATCGCGTCTTGCAGCTGTTCAGCCGCGATCGCTTTGCCAAAAATGGAAGGCGTCAGCGCCACACCTGTAAAAAAGGTGCTGAGCGCCAGAAAGTCGCGTCTGTCCACGTGAATACTCCTCAACCCGGCCCGCCGCATCCGTCAGGGAATCCGAAGGCAATGCGGCCATAGCTATTCACCCGAGCGCCTGGATGCCGGAAGTCCGCACGGTCATCAAACCGCTCAGCACGGTATGGATGGCAGCCCCCGCCCGACACATGTGTCGCCCCGGTCCGGCATCGCTAGCAACCCTTCCCACCGCGCGGGGACGCCGCACGACGAAGCGCAGGACTTTATCGACGAACAGGCCACCACGCTCCGCCAGATACACGGCCTCGTTGACGGGAACGCCGGTGCGACTGATGCGACCCCGACGGGGCCGTGATCTGTGGATCTGCTTCGGCGAGGCCTGAACCAAAGGCAGCCCTCGCCACAGCCTTCAACCTTCGGCTGTGCTTTGCAGCCGCTGGCGTGAGCAGACGATGCCGCTTGAGCGTGCCTTCAGCAGAAGCTAGACCCTTGGCCGGGAACAGGGGAAAAATCGTATGAAGTCGGTCATCTTTGCAGCCACCGTCGGCCTGTCGATCATCATGCCGTCGATAGTCGCAGCCCAGACCACTGTCATTCATGCAGGCCGCCTGATCGACGTGCCGGGCGAAGCGCCGCGCGGCCCATCGACGATCATTGTCGAGGATGGTCTGATCGTTGCCATCGTTGATGGCTATGCGGAACGACCCGAGGGGGCCGAATTCATCGACCTGCGCGCTCACACGGTGCTCCCCGGACTGATCGATAGCCATGTCCACCTGACCAGCGATTCCGGCGGGCTGGCGGGACAGCTGGAGGCTGTGACCCTGTCCCCCGCCGCCCAGGCCTTCAATGCGCAGGCCAACGGGATGAAAACGCTGCGCGCGGGCTTCACCACGGTGCGCAATCTTGGCGATGGCGACGGCGCGGTGTTTGCCCTGCGTGACGCGGTCAATGCCGGCAAGGCGATGGGGCCGCGGATCATTGATGCCGGCAGCAGCCTGTCGGGCACGGCTGGTCACTCTGACGATGCACTCGGCTATCGCGACGAATTGCGCCCCTTCTTTGCGGGCGCTGGCAGTACCTGCGACGGGGCCGAAGACTGCCGCCGCGCGGCGCGGTACCAGATCGGGCGCGGCGCGGACGTCATCAAGATGACCATCACTGGCGGGGTCAACAGCCGGATTGGCGCGGGCCTCGGCAGCCAGATGTTCGATGATGAGGCCGCCGCGGTGGTCGCCACCGCACGCATGTTCGGACGCAAGGTGGCGGTCCATTCCCATGGCGCAGACGGGACCTTGCAGGCGCTCAAGCTCGGCGTCGATTCGATCGAACATGGCACGATGCTCAACGAGGACGTCATCGCCCTGTGGGCGAAGAGCAAGACCTATTACGTCCCGACGCTGTCGACCGTGAACGGATATAAGGAAAGGCTGGCGGCGAACCCCAATGCCTATGAGCCTGATGTCCTCGCCAAGATCAAATGGCGCATCGAGATCACCGGCAAGACGCTAGAGACGCTTGTTCCGCGCGGCGTCCGTATTGCCTTCGGGACTGACGCTGGCGTGTCGAAGCATGGCCGCA
The DNA here is from genome assembly GCF_046452395.1 of Erythrobacter sp. W302b. Lineage (NCBI taxonomy): Bacteria > Pseudomonadati > Pseudomonadota > Alphaproteobacteria > Sphingomonadales > Erythrobacteraceae > Erythrobacter > Erythrobacter sp. W302b. Next base: position 2,428,970 of record NZ_JBKFDH010000001.1, read on the forward strand.
ATGGCGACGAATTCGAGCTGATGGTCGCGCACGGCATGACCCCCGAAAGCGCATTGGTCGCAGCCACGATCAACGCCGCCGACCTGCTCGGCCTGTCCGACAAGATCGGCACAATCGCACCGGGCAAAAGCGCCGACATCATCGCCGTCTCGGGCGACCCTTTGAAGGATGTGTCGGTCTACAAGGATGTCCAGTTCGTGATGGCGCGCGGCACCGTGGTCGCACTGGATTGATCAGCCCGCCGCGATCCTGAACGTTTGCTTTGGGAAGTGCCCGAAGGCAGGTGGTGCCGCTTACGTGACTCGAACACGTGACCCCATCATTACGAATGATGTGCTCTACCGACTGAGCTAAAGCGGCATTCCTGCACGCGGCCCTAGTCGTGTGGGCGCGCGGGCGCAATGCAAAGGTGGAGGCCCGAGCCGGAATCGAACCGGCGTGCAAGGATTTGCAGTCCTCTGCGTAACCACTCCGCCATCGGGCCGAGCCACCCAAGGCAGATGCCTCGGACGGAAGCGGCGCACTAGCGATTCGGGGACTGCTTGGCAATCTGTGATTGCAAGCCTGACTTTACGCAACGTCAGTCTGGACCGCGCTGCGATCACGCGGCAAAGCTCACCGCCATGACCATCGCCAGCCTGCTTGAACCCGTCACCGGCCAGCCCGGCCCGGCCCGCCTCACCCATGCCGCCGACTGGATGCAGGGGCGCACACTGTATGGCGGGGCCTCGGCGCTGGTGGCCTATACCATGGCGACCCGCGCCTTCAGCGGTCTCCCCCCCTTGCGCGCGGGCCAGATCGCCTTTGTCGCTCCGGTGGGAGAGGAGATCGCACTCTCGGCCGAGATCATCCGGCAGGGCCGCAATGTGACTCAGGTGCGCAGCGAGATCATCAGCGACGGCAAGGTCGCGCTCAGCGCCTTCTGGCTGTTTGCCGAAGGGCGGGAGGCCAACGCGCTCCACCCGGCGCCGCCGCCCGAAAACTGGCCGGGCCCGCCGGAGGACACCCCGGAGGTCACCCACAGCTTCGCGCCGAGCTTTGTCGCCAAGAATTTCGAGCTGCGCCACGGCCAGACCCGGGGCGAGGATCGCGGCGCGACCGTGCGGCGCTGGGCACGGCTGACTGAGGCGCATGATCTCGACCCCGTCTCCAAGCTGGTGCTGATGGGCGACGTCATGCCGCCGGGTGCCATGCGGGTGATGCAACGGCAGGGCCCGATCAGCTCGATCAACTGGTCGTTCAACGTGCTCGATCCCGAAAGCCGGTCACGCGACGGCTGGTATCTGGCCGAGAACGCCAGCCAGCACGCCGCGGCAGGCTATTCCTCGGAACGCCTCAGGATGTGGGACGCCGATGGCCAGCAGGTGCTTGACGGCATCCAATGCGTCGCCGTTTTTGGCTAGCGGGGGATCAACCCCACAGTTTCTGCGTCAGTTCCGGTAGCGCTGCGGCATAGCGGGCAACATCCTCGATCCGCCCGGTGCTGACGCGCGAATAGCCTTTCCAGTCGCCATAGGTCCCGCGAATGGAAATCCCGCGCTGGCCCATGGCCTCGCGCAGGGCGTCGGCATCGGGCACCTTCACGAAGACGAAATTGGTCTGCGAAGGGAGCGCGGTCAGCCCTGCCCTGGTCACGGCATCAAGGATCATCGCGCGGCCTTCGAGCACGGCGGCGCGCGATTGGGTGAGGAAGGGCGTGTCGTCATAGCTCGCAATCGCCGCCGCCAGCCCGGCGAGATTGCCGCCGAAACTCATCAGGTGCGACTGGATGCGCGCGGCATTGGCCTCACTGGTGATGGCGTAGCCGACGCGCAGGCCCGCCATGCCATAGATCTTGGAGAAGGTGCGGCACACGATCACATCGGCCCCGCTGCGCACCAGATCGACCATTGCGTTGTCTTCGGGCCGGTCGGTCAGCTCGTTATAGGCTTCGTCCACCAGCAGGGTGGCGTGCGGTGTAACCTGCGCCGCAAAGCTGCGGAGCGCGGCAGGCTCGATCAGCACGCCGGTGGGGTTGTTGGGATTGCACAGCTGGATCAGCGCAACCCCGTCCGTTGCCTTGGCCGCCATCGCTGGCAGATCGACATTCATATCGGCCGTCAGCGGCACCCGGATCGACGTGATGCCCTGCCGCTCGCCATAGATGACCGTCGTATCCCAGAACAGATCGGGGCACAGGATCGCGCCCTCGCGACCCCAGGCCAGCGCGATGGCGCACAGGATTTCGGTCGACCCGGCACCGACGACCACTTGCGCGGGGCTGACCCCATGCCGCTCGGCAATCATCGCGGTCAGCCGCATCAGGCCGCGGTCCGCGTAATAGCAGCCCATCTTCGACGTCTCGGCGATCGCGCGGAGCGCCGATGGGGCCGGGCCATAGGGATTCTCGTTCCGGCTGAGCAGCGCTTGGCCGATCTTAGGACCGAAATCGGGCTCGGCCGTCGGCGTGGCCACTGCTGCGCCAAGTGCGGAGAACGGCATGGCCCCAAGTCCGCCGGTCAAGCTGGCACCGGCGATGAAGGATCGGCGCGTGGTCGACATGAGGAGCTCCTTTAAGTCAGGTGGCAACGGGTCAGAACTTGGCGATCATCAAAACGCCGATGAAGGTGAGATAGAGGCCGAACACGCGGCGCAGGATGGCAGGCGAAAGCATATGCGCCGCCGCCACGCCCAGCGGCGCGAACAACACGGATGTTGCGATCAGAACCGCGGCAGTGGGCAGGTTGATGAAGCCGAGTGAGCCCCAGCCACGCCCGCTTTCCCCCAGCCCAATCACGACGAAACCGATCGTCGCCGGAATCGCGATGATGGCGCCCATCCCGGCTGCTGTACCGATCGCGCGGTGGATCGGGGTGCCGCACACCGTCATGGTCAGGGTGGTGAGCGTACCGCCGCCAATGCCGAGCAAGGTGGAGAACACCCCCAGCGCGCTGGCAATCCCGGCGCGCGGCAGGCCGGAAGGAAGTGCGGCAAACAGCGGTTCGCCCTGCCGGGCGGGCAGCAGGAAATAGACCGCGAAGGCCAGCACCCCGGTGCCGAAGATCAGCGCAAGGTGCGCGCCTGAAATCCAGTCGGCCAGCGCCGTGCCGACCGCGGTGCCCAGCACCACCCAGATCGACCAGCCCTTGAGCAGGCCGAAATCAACCGATCCGCGCTTGGCATGGCTGCTGGTCGCGCGGAGCGAGGTGAAGATAATCGAGGCGAGCGAGGTGCCCACCGCCACATGCGCCGTCTGCTCTGACGCAACCCCCAGCACCGGCAGCAGCAACATCAGCGCCGGGACAACCACGAACCCGCCGCCGATCCCGAACAGGCCGCCGGCAAAGCCAGCCGCAGCGCCCGCGATCAGCAGGGCGGGAAGCGCGAAGGCGAGGGGGGAGAGGACGCTCATTCACGCGGAGAATAAGCTCGCGGCCCTAATCGCCAAGCGAATTTTTGCAGTGCAGCATGGGGTAAATGCCCCATGTCCACTCAGGGTGCCGGGTGGCTGACGCGGCCGCTTACACGTCTTCGAAGTTGGGTTTGCGGCGCTCCATCTCGGCCATCACCGCTTCGACCTGATTGCGGCTGCGCATGATCGCGTGCTGCTCGATGCTCTCCTCCAGCAGGATCGCATCGGTCTCCCGCTCCCACATTCCGGCCTGAAGCCGCTTGGCGGCGCGGATGGCGTGGGGGTTCTTGTTGGCGATCTGGCGGGCGATAGCGAGCGCGCGCTCGCGCGGGTTTTCGTCGAGATAGGTCGCCAGGCCGAGAGTCTGGGCTTCGGCCCCGGTGAATTCGCGGTTGGTGTAGATCAGCTCGCGCAGCACATCGTCGCGCACCAGTCCGCGCCACAGCGCGTAGCCGCCCATGTCGGGGACGAGGCCCCACTTCATCTCCATGATCGCCATGCGCGTGGTCGGATGGACAACGCGGATGTCGGCTCCACTGGCGATCTGCAAGCCGCCACCAAAGCACACGCCGTGGATGGCCGCGATCACCGGAACGGGGAGCTTGCGCCATTGCATCGCCACCTGCTGCGGGCGATTGGCATTGCCATAGGTGCGTTCGGTCAGGCTCGGCTCGTCCTCGGGCGGCTTGCGCGAAAAATTCGACAGGTCGAGCCCGGCACAGAACGCCCGCCCCTCACCTGACAGCACCACCGCGCGCAGGCCCTTCATGCGCTGGAGCGCGTGGCCCGCCTCGATGATGCGTTCGAACATCTCGGGGTCGAGCGCATTCATCTTGTCGCCCCGCACCAAGCGGACTTCGGCGACGCCATCTTCGCCAAGGTCGATGGCGACGCGGTCATTGGCGATCGTGGTGGCGGTGGCGGACATGCGATGTGATCCCTCAAGGCGTGAATTCGGCGGCAAGATTGGCTGATCCGCCGCGCCCTGTCCAGAGGTGCCTAGGCTGCACCTGCAAGGCAGAACAGACCGGCAGCCGGTGGGACATCGAACGCATAGTCGCCGTCCGGGTGGGTGGCGATCAGGTGCGCCAGACCGAAGGGTCGAAGCTTGGCCCGCACCCGCGCCACATGGGTCGTCAGGGCGGTGGTCTCAGGTCCGCGTGCTCAGCATCGCCGCAAGACAGGGGAAATCATGGCCCAAGCGCCAATCGCGATAACAGCCGAAGCGGCTCAGCCGCAACCGGTGGTGCACAAGACCCAGGAGAAGCAGCGCAACCTGACAAAAACCGGGGACCGCGGCGAGCACAAGATGCGCTGCGGGCGAGACCTGATCGACGGAGCCTTTCACCAGATGCGAGCTGAAAGCCACCACCTGAAAGGCGGCGATCAGCATGGGATAGGTGCGGTTGGCATTCAGCGCGACAAGGATAAGCCCAATCAGCGCGGCCGCATCTGCAATGCCGAAAAACAAGGAAAATGCGCCCAGATCATGGATCTCGTTGCTCAGGGTCTGGAACGCCAGCGAAGGCGCGACGATGGTGCTGCCAAAGACGATAGCCAAGCCCCGTTCCGGGCCGCCGCCCCAGCACCACATGGCAAACAGCAGGCTGACAAAGGTGAGGTTCTGGATATCGGCCAGATGCGCGCTGATGACCGTAGGGATCATCGCCGCACCACGCAGGAGGCTGCGCGGATCACGGGCGGCGTGGTCACGAGTTTGCCCCGCTTTCTGCCGTGGCCGCCAAGCATATCAGCGCGGACGGCCACAGGCGCGACCACAATCCGCGGTGGCTACCGTCTCCACGGGCGCGCTCCAGTCCCGGGCCGAAAGCGCGGACTTGTCTTCGACCACATCGCTCAGGACCACAGCGGCATTCACGCTGAGGATGACTGTCGCCAGAATACAGGCCGAAATGCACAGGATCGCAAGCAGCCGGAAGGGCACGGCATGCTGCCCGTCGAGGAGCCTTGGCACAAGCTGCGGCTCGTCCGGCTCTGCCTGATTGTCCGATGGCACGAATGGCCGTGCGTCACCCAAAAGGATGCCGCCGGTTTCATCCCGCGCAAAGGCCTCGACCAGCGGGAACGTTCTTGGGAGGTGGGCTGCGCTGCCGGCCGGGACAACCGGCTGCGACAGGATTGGCACCACATACGGCAAAGGATCGCGCGATCGGGGCGGGGACTGCTCCGCCCGGCTGTCGCGATGGAGAGCGCGGTAATTCTCCACCAGATCGCCAAGGTTGCCTGCGGCGTAAATGTCTTTGAGCGCGCGAATGTGCTGATTGATGCGCGTTTCGGACACGCCGAGTTCCTGCGCGATCACCTTGATGGGCACGCGCCGGTCTATGCGTTCCATCACGGCCCGCTGTCTTTCGGTCAACCGCCGTCCGACTCCAGACGTCATGTCGATCTCCTTCGTCAGTCCAGTGCAGGTTACACCTAAACCAACCCAAAACGGATGGAATTTTTCACCGATTTGGAGGAGAAGACCTTGCGGATCGCCTAATGCCGATCGGAAACCCGGCTGTCAGGCGGCCGAACTGTTGACCCCTTTGGATTGCAGATAGCGCTTGATATTGCGCGCAGCCTGTCGGAGCCGCTGCTCGTTCTCAACCATCGCGATCCGCACGTACCCCTCGCCGTTTTCGCCGTAGCCAACCCCGGGGGCGACAGCGACCTGCGCTTCGGTCAGCAGCTGCTTGGAGAATTCGAGGCTGCCCATCGACTTCAGCGCCGGCGGCAGCGGGGCCCAGGCGAACATCGAGGCCGGCGGCGCAGGGATATCCCAACCCGCACGGCCGAACGCCTCGACCATCACGTCACGGCGCTTGTGGTAGAGTTCGCGGTTGGTGTCGATAATGTCCTGCGGGCCATTCAAGGCTGCGCAGGCCGCCGCCTGGATCGGGGTGAAGGCACCGTAATCAAGATAGGACTTCACCCGCGTCAGCGCCGCGATCAGCTGCTTGTTGCCGACCGCAAAGCCCATGCGCCAGCCCGCCATCGAATAGGTCTTCGACATCGAGGTGAACTCGATCGCGACATCCTTGGCGCCCGGCACCTGCATGATCGAAGGCGTGGGATTGCCGTCGAAATAGAGCTCGGAATATGCCAGATCGGATACAACCCAGACCTGGTTCTCCTTCGCCCAAGCCACCAGCCGTTCATAGAAAGCCAGATCGACGATCTCCGAGGTGGGGTTGGACGGATAGCTCACCACCAGCACTGACGGGCGCGGCACGGTGAAGTTCATCGCGCGTTCGAGCGATTCCCAGTAGTGCTCGTCGGGCGTGGTCGGCACCGACCGGATCGTCGCCCCTGCGATGATGAAGCCGAAGGTGTGGATCGGGTAAGACGGATTGGGCGCCAGCACCACATCGCCCGGCGCGATGATCGCCGTGGCGAGGCTGGAGAGGCCCTCTTTCGAGCCCATCGTCACCACCACCTCGCTATCGGGATCAAGCTCGACCCCGAAGCGGCGGGCATAATACCCCGCCTGTGCACGGCGCAGGCCGGGGATGCCCTTGGACTGCGAATAGCCATGCGCGTCGGGCTTGGCCGCGACTTCGCACAGCTTGTCGATGACGTGCTGCGGCGGGGGCTGGTCGGGGTTGCCCATGCCGAGGTCGATGATGTCCTGCCCTGCCAGCCGCGCGGCATGACGCATGGCGTTGACTTCCGCGATCACGTACGGAGGCATGCGCTTCATGCGGTAGAACTGGTCATTCATCGTCTGTCATCACCTTGTCTTGCGCGAGGTCTTCAGCGGCTCTGATGCGCCCCCCGCGCCCTCTCCCTAGGCCAAACCCGCGGATCGTGGGAAGGCGTTTTCGCCAATTGCGGCTTGGCCGGAGGGGCGACACTGGTATGACGGTGCGACAGACAAGGGACGATTTGACGCGATGGCACAGGATACCGACCTGATGGCGACGGCAGGCGAGGGGCTGAAAGGCTTTTTCGATATGCAGGGCGACGCCATGCGCGAGCTGCTGGGAGCCAAGGGGCTCGATTCGCTGTTGGGCGCTGGCATGAAGGGCGGCATGGACCCTGCCGAACTGGCCGAATGGGCCGCCACCGCGACGCAGCTCCAGCAGCTGTGGTTCGAATTCGCGGCGCATCAGACACAGGCTGCCGCCGGGAAGGCCGTCAAAGGGAGCATGGGCGGCAGCAATATGCTGGACCCTGCGCAGTGGCTGGTGATGTCGCAGGCGATGCTCGGCCAGATGCCCAAGGGGATGTTCGAAGCCTCGGCCAAGCTGGCGCAGGATCAGATGCAGCTGTGGTCAGGCGTGATGCAGAGCTTTGCTGCGGGCGCCACTGGCGGGAAGATGGCTGAAGCCCCCGAAGCTGCTGCCCTGCCCAAAAGCGACCGCCGCTTTGCCGACCCGGCATGGCGCGACCATCCGGCGTTCCTGTTGCTGCATCAGACCTATCTGATGCTGGCCGACTATTTCCGGCAGGCGGTCAAGGGCATGGACGGGCTCGACCGCGCCAAGCGTCAGCAGCTCGAATTTGCCGTGTCGGCGCTGGCCGAAGCGATGAGCCCGGACAATTTCCTCGCGCTCAATCCGGTGGTGATGAAGCGCACGATCGAAAGCCGCGGGGCGAACCTCGTGCGGGGCATGCAGCACCTCATCAACGACTTGAAGCGCGGGCAGCTGACCCACACCGATCCCAACGCGTTCCGACTGGGTGAGAACCTGGCCGCAACCCCGGGCAAGGTCGTCCACGAAACGCCGATCTTCCAGCTGATCCAGTATTCGCCCTCGACCGACGAGGTGCTGGAAGTGCCGTTGGTGATCTTCCCGCCGTGGATCAACCGTTTCTACATCCTCGACCTGACGCCCAAGAAGAGCTTCATCAAGTGGGCCGTGGATCAGGGGATCAGCGTCTTCGTGGTCAGCTGGAAAAGCGCCGACGAAACGATGGGCGACGTGGTGTGGGACGATTACATCCGCGCCCAGATGGAAGCGATCGACCATGTTCGCGCACGGCTCGATGTGCCAGCCGTGCACACCATCGGCTATTGCGTGGCGGGGACGACACTCGCGGCAACGCTCGCGATCCTGTCGCGCCGCGAAGAAGCGGACAAGGTCAAGTCCGCCACCTTCTTCACCGCGCAGGTCGATTTCGAGAAGAGCGGCGATCTCAAGAATTTCATCGACGATGGTCAGCTGGAAATGATCGGGCAGCTGTCGCCGCATGGTTACCTCGACGGCCGCTATCTCGCCGCCGCGTTCAACGCGCTGCGAGGGCGTGACCTGATCTGGAACTATGTGGTGAACAACTACATGATGGGCGAGGATTACCCCGCCTTTGATCTGCTTCACTGGAATGGTGACGTCACTAACCTGCCCTCCAAATGGCACAACGCCTATCTGCGCGATCTTTATCGCGACAACAAGCTGGTGGTGCCGGACGCGCTGGAGGCTGACGGCACGCCGATCGACCTCACGAGGGTCGCCACGCCCAGCTTCGTGCAAGCCGGGCGCGAGGATCACATCGCGCCCGCCGAAAGCGTGTGGCGCATCACCCGTCATTTCACCGGGCCGATGGAGTTCCTGCTGGCAGGTTCCGGCCATATCGCCGGCGTGGTCAATCCGCCCGCGGCGGGGAAGTACCAATACTGGGTCGGCGATAGCGCCGCGCCGTCGCTCAAGGCCTTTGTCGAAAGCGCGACCGAACATCCGGGCAGTTGGTGGCCGCACTGGCTGGAATGGCTTCATCGCCAGTCCGATGCGCGCGTTCCTGCGAAAGGCAAGCGCGTGCCCGGCGGCAAGGGAGATACCGTGATCGAGGACGCGCCGGGGCGCTATGTGAAGACGCGGTAGGCGAAGACTTGCGCAGCCCACAGCGGCTGACCCCAACGACAAACCTCTGAATCTGCAAACATTCGGACATTTTTGTGCACTGCACAAAAAGACTTGACTTCGCACCTGCATTCACTATTTTGTGCAGTGCAACATGAAGCGAGGCTGCCATGTCCGAATTTGAAAACACTGCCACCGAAGCAAAGGCTCCCGTCGCCAAGATCGACGCTGCTGCCGAAAAGGCTTACGCCGAAGCATCGGCGAAGTCTGTCGAAGTGCCGAAGGCTGACGCCGCTCCGGTCGCCAAGAAGATCGCTGCGCCCAAGAAGGCCCCGGCTGCCAAGAAGGCAACCCCGGTCAAGAAGGCCGCTGCCAAGACCGTCAAGAAGACGGCAAGCAAAACCCCGGTCAAGAAGCCGGTGCTGGCCAGGAAGGCTGCCGTCAAGACGAGCAAGCCCGCCGCGCCGAAGACCAATCCCGTCATCAAGCTCAAGGACACGATCATGGCCACTGCCAAGAACACCGATATCGCCGCAACTGCCAAGGACGTTATCGCCGACGTTCAGACCCGCGCGAAGACCGCCTACGCCCAGACCACCGTGCTGGCTTCGGAAGCCACCGAGTTCACCAAGGCGAACGTTGAAGCTGTCGTGGAAAGCGGCAAGATCTTCATCGCCGGTGCGCAGGAACTGCTCAAGGACAACGTCGAAACCGGCAAGACCGCGATCGAAACCGTCACCGAAGACGCCAAGAAGGTTGCCGCCGTCAAGTCGCCGACCGAGCTCTTCCAGCTTCAGGGTGAAATCGCCCGTCGCAACTTCGACGCGCTGGTTTCCTACGGCTCGAAGCGCACCGAAGCCTGGGTGAAGCTCTACAACGACGCTTTCGCCCCGATCTCGAACCGCGTCAGCGTCGCCGCGGAAAAGATCAAGAAGGCTGCGTAAGCCAAACAGTTTCTGAGCCGGGCCTCTCTCCTCTCTCCCAACCCGGTTCACGAAAGAGCGCTGCAAAGCGCGGGCCGGCCAGACCAGCGTCTGGCCGGCCCTTTTGATTCCGGGCGGCGGCACGGCCGACCCCAAATGAATCCAACCAACCGCTTGCACACGCGCGTGCCTTTCCCATAATGGAGGCTCATGCCGAACCCGTCCTTCCCTCCCCTCGCCGCCATGGTCGAGCCGCTCGCGCCGCTTGCCCTTCCCGCGTGCGCGACAGACGAGGATGGCGACGGTGGCAAGGACAGCGACGGGCAGGATCAGGTCGGCGTCGTCACCAAGACCCGCGCCAAGGCCAAGAAGCCGAGCCAGTACAAGGTGCTGATGCTCAACGATGATTACACCCCGATGGAATTCGTGGTGCTCGTCCTGAAGCGCTTCTTCGGGATGGATCTGGAACAGGCCACCCGCGTCATGCTCCACGTCCACCAGCGCGGCGTGGGCGTCTGCGGGATCTTTACCTACGAAGTGGCCGAAACCAAGGTCAATCAGGTGATGGACTTCGCCCGTCAGAATCAGCACCCGCTGCAATGCACGCTTGAGAAAGCCTGACCGGCCGGCCATGCGCCAGCCGCACCATCCCGATCCCGATCCGCCGCTGCCCGGGCAGGAAAGCGTATGGGACTACCCCCGCCCTCCGGTCTGTGAACCGACATCGCGGCATATTCGCATCGTTCATCGCGATGTGGTGATCGCCGACACGCGCGAGGCGTGGCGCACCCTCGAAACCAGCCACCCGCCCACCTATTACATTCCCCAATCCGACATTGCGATGGCGCACCTGCGGCCCAACCCGGCCCGTTCGCTCTGCGAATGGAAGGGGCAGGCGGTCTATTGGGATGTGGTGATCGGCACCGAGACGATTGCGGCCACGGCATGGAGCTACCCCGCCCCCACGCCTGCCTTTTCCCGTATCCGGGATCACATCGCCTTCTATGCGACACCATTCGATGCGGTGCTGATCGATGGCGAACCCGTCACCCCGCAGCCCGGCGGCTTCTATGGCGGCTGGATCACCGCACGCGAGGCGGGCCCGTTCAAGGGCATACCCGGCAGCCGTTTCTGGTAAAGCTGTTTGGCGGTAAATCTGGCGCTCATCCACCTTCTCCCAGAATTGGGGGCATGACGCGGGGACGCTGCATCGCTATGGCGTGCACGCAAACGACGGAAAGCCGCTCTTGTTCAACATGATCCCCAGCATAGACCGCTATATCCTGCGGCTGGTCATCGTACCGATGCTGGGCGTGTTCGCGCTTGCCGCATCGTTGCTGACGCTCGACAAGATGCTGCGATTGTTCGATTTCGTCGCGGTCGAAGGCGGGCCCGTGGGCGTTGTGTTCAAGATGCTGGGTGCGCTGATCCCCGAATATGCGAGCCTTGCGATTCCCTTGGGCCTGCTGCTGGGGGTGTTGCTGGCATTCCGCAAGCTGGCGACGTCTTCCGAGCTCGATACGATGCGCGCGGTCGGCCTGTCCTATAACCGTCTGCTGCGGATGCCCTATCTCATCACGCTGGTGATGGTCGCGCTCAACATTGCGCTGGTGTTCTACATCCAGCCGATCAGCCGCTATTACTACGAGCAGATGGAATATGAGCTGCGCTCCGGTGCGCTGGGGGCTTCGATCAAGGTGGGCGAGTTCACCACCATCGCCGACCGCATGGCGCTGCGGATCGAGGAGAGCGAGGATGATGGCCGCCGGTTGATCGGCATCTTCGCCCGCGTTGCCAACGCCAAGGGGCAGGTGCTTTCGATCTCCGCGCGCGAGGGGGCGTTCCTCTCGACCCGCGACAATCCCGATACCATCATCCTGCGCCTGACCGAAGGCACGATCATTCAGGACACCGGGATGCAGGGGCAGACCCCGCGCGTGCTGAGCTTCAGCCGCCATGATCTGCCGATCGATCTGCCCGCGATCGAGAAATTCCGCGCGCGCGGCGATGCGACGCGAGAATACATTCTGCCCGAACTGCTCAAGATGGGCTGGAGCCGCGACAGCGCGCCCGATCAGCGTGACGCCAGTGTCGCCAGCTTCAATTTCCGGCTGGTCGAGATCGTGATGATGTTCCTGATGCCGCTCCTGGCGGTGGCGCTGGCGATCCCGCCCAAGCGATCCACCAGCGCGCTGGGGGTGTTCGTGTCGATCGTGATGGTGGTCGCCTATCACAAGATCAACCAATACGGCGAAGATGTCGCTGCGCTCGGCCGGCTTGATCCGATCCTCGCCTTCTGGGTGCCCTTCGTGCTGTTCGCGGGGCTGATTATCTGGATGTATTACCGCGTCGCCTATGTCCCCGGTGGACAGGCCATCGGCGCGCTGGAGATGGCCTTTGCCAAGCTGTCAAAGCGGGTGAGGACGCTGTTCGCGCGCCGCCGCCCGCGCGCGGCTGGGCCGGCTGCGCCACAAACGGCTCCGGCAGAGTAAGGCGCGATGCAGCTCGATTTCTTCCCCTCGCGCACACTGACGCTCTATCTGGCGAAGATGTTCGTGGTGCGCATCCTGGCGGTGCTCATCATGCTGGTGCTGGTGCTGCTGGCGCTCGATCTGCTGTCGGCGACCGGCAAGATCCTCGCCGCGCCGGGCAACGGACAGGCCGAAATCCTGCAATATGCGAGCCTGCGCCTGCCGCAGCTGGTGAGCCGCTTCCTGCCCTATTCGGTGCTGCTGGCGACGCTGATCACGCTGGTGACGCTGAACCAGAACAGCGAAGTGGTGGCGATGAAGGCGGCGGGGCTTTCGGCGCATCAGGTGCTCTCACCCCTGCTGCTCACCGCAGCCCTGGTATCATTGGGGAGCTTCGCCTTCAACGAGCGGGTCGTCACCCGCGCCAATGCGACGCTGAAGGCGTGGGAGAGCGCCGAATACGGCCCGATCCCGCCCGCGCAAACCGGCGGCGTGCGATCGGGCGTCTATCTCATCGATGGCGACAATATCCTCACCGCTGCCACCCTGACAGGGACGGGTGACAGCATCGTGCTGACCGGCGTCACGTGGTACGCCCGCGCGCCGGGCGGGATCATCCGCGAACAGATCCGCAGCCCCCGCGCGACCTACGCCAGCCCCGGCTGGCGGCTGGAGAACCCGGTGAAGTTCGACGTGGCCGGTGCGATCACCGAACGTCCGGCCGCAGTCGTGGTCGGCCAAACCCTCACCCCAGACCGGATCATGCTGCAATCGATCGATCCCGACGCGCAAAGCTTCTGGGAGCTGTCGCACAGCATCGACACCTATGCCGCGGCGGGCCGCAACACGGACGAGATGCGCGCCAAGTGGTGGCACCGGCTGTCGGGCCCGCTATCGGCGCTGCTGATGCCCTTGCTGGGCTCGATTGCCGCCTTCGGGCTGGCGCGGTCGGGGCAATTGTTCGTGCGCGCGATCATCGGGATGGCGCTGGGCTTTGCCTATTTCGTGGTCGACAATGCCGCGCTGGCGATGGGCAGCTTCGGCGGCTACCCGCCGCTGCTCGCGGCCTGGGCGCCGTTCGTGCTGTTCCTGCTGCTCGGCGAGACGGTGCTGATCCGGACCGAAGAGTGAGAGGCCAATGGTCGCTCCGGCTCGCGCGTGCGGGCGACGCCGAAGCCATGCCCGAGATCGAGCGCGCGGCAGCGGTCGCCTTTGCAGGGGAGCCGGGGATTGACCCCACTGTCACCCGCACCCCCGCTGATTTTGCGCGTCTGATCCGCAAGGGCCACAGCCTCGTCGCCCATGTCGGGGAGGCGATGGCGGGGTTTCTGGTGGCCGAACCTTTCAGCCGCGAACTCCACATCTGGGAAATGGACGTCGCCCCGGCGTATCAGCGGCGCGGGATCGGGGCGGGGCTCGTGCGCGCTGCCATGATCGACGCGCGCAACACCGGGTTCAGAGCCCTGACCCTGACGACCTTCCGCGATCTGGCATGGAATGGCCCGTTCTACGCGCGCCTTGGTTTCGAGGAGCTGACGGCCATCGACGCCCATCCGCGCCTTGCAGGCGAATTGGCGAACGAGGTCGACGACGGCCTCCCCGCCGACCGCCGCTGCGCGATGATCTGTTTTCTGGATTGACGCCTCAACCAGAATCCGTTCGCCCTGAGCCTGTCGAAGGGCCGCTTTTCCTCTTCGATGCTCAAGGAGAAAGTGCGGTGCTTCGACAAGCTCAGCACGAACGAGCGTTGTTCTAACCCCGCGTTCCCATCGTGCTCCGCGCGATCCGGCCCACCAGCGTCAGCATCCCCGGATGGTTCGCGCCGTCATAGGTCGAACCCGAGCCCAATTCGCGCGCCAGACGGCGATGCGCTTCGGGCAGGTCATGATACGGCATCGAGGGCATCAGGTGGTGCAGCGCGTGATAGCGCAGGCCCACCGGCGCCCAGATCTCGGCGGCCAGCCCCGGCGGGGGCACGTTCACACTATCGAGGAACTGCGCGGTCACCGTCATCGCCTCGCCCTCGTTCTCCCACAGGTGCGCGACGAGCGTGCGCAACTGGTTGAGCACCGCGGCGAGCGACAGGATCACCAGCGCTGTCGCCAGTGGCTGCCAGCCGAACACGAAGACGCTCGCGATCAGCGCGATCGCCCACAGGCTCGCACCTGCTTCCTGCCAGCGCACGCGACCAGCGAAATCCCCCTCGGGCGCCTTGCGGCGAAATTCGGGATTGATCGAGAGCGACGAGAACCGCTCCCACGTGAAGGTGCGCAGCGGCGGAATGATCAGGCCCAGCGGATAGAGCACGCCGAAGCGCACAATCAGCGCCACCGGCAGCAGCATCGCCACCAGCACGAACAGCGGCAGGCTCCACGGCTTCATCAGCGCCAGCGGCAGGTATTCGGGGTCTTCCACCGTGCCATATTGGGTGCGCTTGTGGTGGATGGTGTGGACGCCTTCATACATGAAGCTCGGCGTCAGCATCGGAATGCCGACGAGGAGGTTCCAGCCGGTGCGGAACCCGGGGAGCGCATCGCGGTGGATATGCGTCAGCTCGTGGATGAACATCAGCGCACGGTAGAGCGCCAGCGCGGCCACCAGACCGGCGGCAATCTTCACGCCAAGACTGCCCGACACAATCGCCACCGCAATCCCGGCATAGCCCACGCCCGCCGACACCAGCATATCCGTCCAGTAGATCGCCGGCTTCGCCTCACCCAACCCCTTGGTCAGGTCGCGCGCGGCGCGCAGCATCGCCTTGTCATCCTCGACCATGAACTGGGCTCTGGTCGGCTTTGGCGTAGCCGTCGCGGGCTGGGGGTGGATGGTCTGGTGCATGGTCATTTTGAGCAAATCCTGAGGCTCGCCCTACCCCAAATCAGGGGCCGAGCCAAACGCGGGTTGTTGGTGACAGTGATCGATAGCCTTGCGTCAATGGCCCGGGCGCGACACAGACACCTTGATTGATAGCAAATACGAGGATGGTTGCGTGACGGATGTAGCGGCCAAGACAGCAGAGATAGAGATCGTGCCGGTCAGCGACAAGCGCGGGCGGGCGGCTTTCGTTGATCTCGGGCGCGCTTTTTCGGATCGTCTGGACCATTTCGTCCCGCAGATCCGCTCCGAACAGATCGAACTGGTCGATCCGGCCAAGAACCCGTTCTTCGGCCATGCGCGCATGCAGCTGTTCATGGCGCACCGCCACGGCAAGCCGGTGGGGCGGATTGCGGCGCATATCGACGAACTCGCGCTCGCCATGCCGGCCGAGCAGGGGTTTGGCCCCGGCACTGGCTTCTTCGGCTATTTCGATGCCGAGGACGAAGATGTTGCCCACGCCCTGTTGACCACGGCCGAGGCATGGTTGGCCGAGCGGGGCATGACCCGCGTGCTCGGCCCGATCTCGCTGTCGATCTGGGAGGAACCGGGCTTGCTGGTCCGTGGGCAGGATCACGCGCCGATGCTGCTGATGGGGCACCACCCGGCACATTATGCGGGGTGGATCGAGGCAGCGGGCTTTACCCGTGCCAAGACGCTCTACACCTATGATCTGGACATCACCCGCCCTTTCCCTCCGCTGGTGCAGCGCATCGTGCAATCGGGACACAAGAACGCGCGGATCACGATCCGGCGGGTGCGCAAGAACGACTGGGACCGCGAGGTGGCGACCATCCTCGGCATCCTCAATGATGCGTGGTCGGACAATTGGGGCTTTGTCCCCTTCACCCCCGCCGAGGTCGCCTATGCGGGCAAGAAGCTGCGCCCGCTGATCTTCGAAGAGCTGAACATGATCGCCGAGCTCGACGGACGCCCGGTCGCTTTCATGCTGACCTGGCCCGATATCAATGCCGCGCTGGCCAAGATCAGAGGCAAGCTGTTCCCGTTCGGCTGGATCACCATGCTGCGCTGGCTGCGCCATCCCAAGGGCGCAGGGATGCGGGTGCCCCTGATGGGAGTGCTGAAGGAGCTCCACAATTCCCGGCTCGCAAGCCAGCTTGCCTTCATGATGATCGAGGACATCCGCCAGCAGGCGAATACCAAGTTCGCCTCTACCCGCGGAGAGATCGGCTGGATCCTTGAAGACAATCAAGGGATGCTGGCGATTGCCGACACCATCAACAGCGCGATCAACCGCGAATATGTGATCTACGAGCGGAAGCTTTTTTGATTTAGGGCCACCGTCGCTGGCGCAGACCACCCGCCCCACCTCCCCGCCCGGCCACCATAACATAGTGGTACTATTGGTGGCCGGGCGGGAAGGTGGGGCGGGTGGTCTGCATCGCGCGCCAGCGCGATACATAGAAAAAAGGCCTCCGTTGCAAAACAACGGAGGCCTTTCGGGATCGTATCACCAGCCGCTTGGACGGGAGGGGGGTCTCGGCGGTGACAATGGGATAATGATCGTCCAGTATTCCGGTTCCCGTACCCCGCAAAATTTTTTTGCCGTAACGGAAAGGCGATGCAAATCGCGATAATTCAAAGGCTTGCCGGATAAGCGCGACGGCGCTGCGGGGAACCGCTATGGGCCTTGGTCGATTGATCCAAACATATCCATGCGAAAGGTGCCTCATGTCTCTCGGAAGCCAGATCGCGGCCAACTTGCCCTTCCTGCGCCGCTATGCTCGTGCGCTGACGGGATCGCAGGCGAGCGGGGATGCCTTCGTGCGCGAGATGCTCGAAGCCGTGCTCGCCGATGAGGCGCTGATGGCCAGCCTCGCCGGAGGGCGCGTGCCGCTCTACCGCGCGTTCAGCAAGGTCTGGGCGAGCGCTTCGGGCCCGGAAGCGACCGGCACCGCGGCGAGCGAGCACGAGGCCGGGGCGCAGGCGCGGCTGGGCGTGATCACGCCGCCCGCGCGTCAGGCGCTGCTGCTGACCACGCTGGAAGATTTCACCACGGCCGAAGCCGCCGCGATCCTTGACCGCTCGCCCGAAGAGGTGACGGAGATGGTCGCGCAGGCCATCGCCGATATCGAACGCGAGCAGACCACATCGGTCCTGATCATCGAGGATGAGCCGCTGATCGCGATGCAGCTCGAAGACCTCGTCACCAGTCTGGGCCACACCGTCAGCGGCACCGCCGCGACGCGCACGCAGGCGCGCGCTGCGGTGGACGCGGCGATGCCGGGGCTGGTGCTGGCCGATATCCAGCTGGCCGATGGCTCGTCCGGTCTGGATGCGGTGGACGATATCCTTTCGGTGGGGTCGATGCCGGTGATCTTCATCACCGCCTACCCCGAGCGCCTGCTGACCGGCGACCGGCCCGAGCCGACCTATCTGGTCACCAAGCCCTTCCAGGAGGCCACGGTGCGCGCGGCGATCAGTCAGGCGCTGTTCTTCGGGAGCACGCGGCCTTTGTGACCTTTAGCCCCTTCCCCTTGGGGAAGGGGTTGGGGATGGGGGTTCGACATCTCGTAGGGCAGAGCCCCCACCCCTCAGCCCCTCCCCGAGGGGAGGGGAGATAACGGGTCACGGCTTCCTCACCCGCCGTTCCCCGTCCTTCTCGCGGATGCGGAAATCCGCCGGGCGGCGCACGGGGACGCGCAGCACGCAGCGCACGCCAGTGGGCGCAAAGTCGAGCGTCACTGGCTGGCGTAATTCGTGCGCGACGACCTTTTCGATCAGTTCGGTGCCGAACCCGCGGCGGCGCTCGGTTGCGACGAACGGCCCGCCGGTTTCCTGCCACTCGACCTCGGCCCAGCCGGCTTCCCCGCTCTGATCCTCTCCGCGGTGCCAGCGGATGGTGACTTGCCCGCCGGGGACACTGAGCGCGCCATACTTCGCCGCATTGGTCGCCAATTCGTGAACCGCGAGGCCGAAGGACAGCGCATCATTCGGCGCCAGCTCCAGCTCCGGCCCTTCGAGCAGGATCGTATCGTCCAGCACGCTGCGGAAGTGCTGCAATTCCGCCTCGATCACGGCGCGGATCGGGGTGGTGCCCCAGTCCGTCACGGTCAGCAGGTCATGCGTCGCGGACAGCGCGCGGATCCGGCCTTCGAGGCTGTCGGCGAAGTCATCCAGCCCGCTCGCCCGCCTCCGGGTCAGCGACAGGATCGACAGCACATTGGCCAGAGTGTTCTTGACCCGATGATTGAGTTCGCGGGTCAGCGAATTGCGGATCGAGTGCTGCTCTTCGAAGAAGGCGAGGCGCGCCTGATCCTCGAACGCTTGCTGCGTCAGGAGCCTTGCGAGCAGCATCAGCAGGCTCGCCAGCGCCAGCCCGAAGATCAGCGTGACCATCGACAGGGGTGAGAGCACCTGCGCATTGCCGCCTTCGATCACCAGCATCAGCTTGCGGTCGGCGATGGTGACTTCCTGTTCGACCGTTTCCTTGGCCGCGTCGCTGATCGACTGGGCGACCAGCAGGTGCCCGGTGCTGACCTCGCCGTCATAGAGCCGCACGCCGAACTGGCCCTGCCCCTGCCGGTCAATCGCCGCATCGAGAAATTCGCGCGCGCGGAACGGGGTGTAAACGAAGCCCGCCAGTCCGCGCTCACCCGGTCGGCTCATGCGGAACACCGGCATGTAGATCGCAAAGGCGGGCGCGGTGCCGCTGGTTTCCTGCCGCAGCACGATCCGGCCCGATGCGGCGGGGCGCAGGGTCAGCTCGGCCTCGGCCATGGCGGCGGCGCGGGCCGGGTCGGAATACATGTCATAGCCCAGCGCGCGGCGGTTATGCGGCGCGGCCGGAGCAAACATCGCCACCGGTGCCACCCGCCCGGTGCGGCTGGTGGGGGCCGGGAAGATATCGGGATAGGCCGGCTGGCTGGCGCGGGTCTCAGCAAGGAACGCCGGCAGGTCGCGGGCCTCCAGCACCGGGATCCAGCCGATGCCTTCTGCGCCCGAATATTCGGTATTGAGCTTCAGCGCGCGCACGAAATTGTCGAAGGTCTCGGGGCTGACATCCTCAAGGCTGGAGAACAGCGCCGCGCCTGCCCTGAGGTATGAGGTGAACGCGCTCCCGCTACGATCAAGCGCGGCGGCGACGCCTTGGGCATATTCGCGCATCAGCGCACGTTCGCGGGCGCGCGCGTTGCTTTCGATCGCGAAGACGCTGAGCGCGGTGATCGCGGCCAGCGCAAGGAAGATCATCAGCGGGATCGCGCGCGGATAGAGCACCAGCCAACGCCGCGCCCGGCTCGACGAAGTCGGCGGCGGCGGGACGGTGGAAACAAGCTCCGGGCTGAGATTGAGCGGGTCGATGGCGTGCAATCCTGTCCGAGCAGCGGCGCAAAGCGGGACGCTGAGGTCGCAGCCGGAACCAAACTGGTAGCGCATCGTTCCCGAATCGTCCAAACTCGCAAGCGTGCCAAAGCGGTGGCCATCGTGGTATGGTCAGCCAACAGGGCGGCGAAATCGGCTCCGCAGTGGGGCCGGGACGACGGGATCAGGGACACACCACAGCATCATGGCCGCGAATTTCAATCAGGGTGGCAGCAATGGCAGGGGCGACGACGGCGCCCGGCAGCGCCCGCCCGAATGGGCCGACGGGCTGAAGCAGCTGTATGATTCGGTCGTCGAAGAGGCTTTGCCCGATAGTTTCAAGGATCTGCTCGACCGGCTCGACGCAAAGGACCCGGCCCGCGGGAAGGGTGCAGCGCGCGATGGCCGGGACACCAGCCAATGAGCGATGGGCCAGCGAGCGATGAACGCCAGCCGGGCGGCAGCCTTTCGGCCTTCGACAAGGCCAGTTTCAAGCGTGAGCTGACCGAGGTCGTTCCCCATCTGCGCGCCTTTGCGAGGGGCCTGTGCGGCCGGCCCGATCTTGCGGACGATCTGGTGCAGGAAACCTTGCTCAAGGCATGGGCGGCGCAGGACCGGTTCGAGCCTGGCACCTCGATGCGCGCCTGGACGTTCGTGATCCTGCGCAACGCCTACCTTACCGATATGCGCCGCAACCGCTTCCGCGGCGAGTATGATGAAGGCGTAGCCGAACGCATCCTGACCGCACCTGCGGGACAGGAGGAACCGATCCACCTCTCCGACCTCCACCGCGCGCTGCTGACGCTCCCGGCGGAGCGGCGCGAAGCGCTGTTGCTGGTGGGTGCGGGAGGCTTTTCCTACGAGGAGGCCGCGGCGATCTGCGGCTGCGCCGTCGGCACGATCAAGAGCCGCGTGGGCCGTGCGCGGGCGGCGCTGACCGAAATGCTGGCGAATGGCAGCATCCCGCGCCGGTCGAGCGATGATGATGTCGCCCACGCCGCGATCCTCGAAGAGCTGGACGAGGTCGCAGCGGGCAACGGGGTCAGTTCGCGGCCTTGATTCCCCCGCCCCGGACTTGATCCGGGGCCCAGCTAGCGTCTCTCCTCGCTGTCACCAAAAGGTAGCGGGGTCCCGGGTCAAGCCCGGGACGGGGACAAGAAAAGGCCCGGTAGCGCCAAGCGCCCCGGGCCTTCCTTATTCACGAACCCAAGAAAATCAGGCGTAAGTCCACACCGTGCCGCGCGCGAGGTTTTCGCTGGCGAAGGCCCAGTTGAGCTTGTTCTCGACCACGGCGTCCAGATAGGCGGGGCGCTTGTTCTGGTGATCGAGGTAATAGGCGTGCTCCCACACGTCGAGCACCAGCAGCGGGTTGAAGTCGCTGTCGGCCAGCGTGTCGGCATCGTGAGTTTCCTCGATGCTGAGCTTGCCGTCCTTTTCAGCCAGCCAAACCCAGCCCGACGCGAAGTGGCCAACGCCGCGATCCTTGAGCTTCTGCTTCAGCTCGTCGACCGAGCCGAACGCCGCTTCGATCCCGGCGACCAGTTCGGCCGAAGGCTCGGTCGTGGCAGGTGCCATCGAGTGCCAGTAGAACGCGTGGTTCCAGGTCTGGGCCGAGTTGTTGAACAGACCCTTGTCGCTGCCACGCGATGCAGCGACGATTTCTTCGAGCGACTTGTCGGCATGGGCCGTGCCTTCGATCGCGGCGTTCATCTTGTCGACATAGGTCTGGTGATGCTTGCCGTGGTGGAACGACAGCGTCTCGGCCGAAATCGCCGGGTCGAGCGCGTCAGCGGGATAGGGCAGCGGGGAAAGTGCGAAAGCCATGGGTGTCCTCCAGAAGGCGGGGTTGAAATTACTCTGTATCGGTAACGCAGATGTGGGCGAAGGGTTGCAGCTTCAAGTCGTTGCTGTCTCGGACGACGCAGCAGCGCGGTCAACTGCGCTTGTGACAGCCACATTCATCGTGACATTGCCCAAGGTGCGCATCAGATCGGGCAGCATTTCAACCGCGACCAGCAGCGCGAGCGGCTCGACCGGCACGCCCATCGCCAGCGCAATCGGGCCGATCGAGACGACAAAGCTGATGGATCCGGGCAGGCTGACAGCAGACAGGCTGATGACGCTGGCAATCAGGATGCCCGCCACCGCCACGGTCGGCGAAACCTCCACGCCCGCCAGCGCGGCGATGTAATAGACCACCGCGAGGTTCATCGCCGCACTGGTGGCGCGGAAGATCACCACGGCGAGCGGCAGGACGAATTCAGCGGTCGATGCGCGCAGGCTCAACCGTCCCGCCGAATCGAGCATCGCCGGCAGGCTGGCGAGCGAGCTTTGGGTCGACAGCGCCACGGCTTGGGCAGGCAGCACGGCTGTGGCAAAGCGCGCGCCCGTCCGCCCCAGCCCGATGGCGATGCCATAGGCGAGCGCCAGAATGAAGGTGCCCATCGCCGTCACGGTCAGCACATAGTGCCCCAGTGCCGCGAATGCCCCACCCCCGCTCTGCACGCCGACGCCGTAGGCCAGCGCGAATACGCCGATGGGCGCGATCCCCAACACCCAGCCGATGATCAGCAGCATGACATTGCCGAGCGCATGGAAGAACCCCAGCAGCCGCTCACCCTGATCTTCGGGCAAGCGGGTGATCGCGACCGCAAACATCACGAAGAACAGCGTCAGCGGCAGCATCGCGGTCTCGGCCGCGGCGGCGATGATATTGGGCGAGACGAGCGAGGCCATGAAGTCGAGCACGCCGGGGACTTCCCCCACGCTCTCCGGCGTTCTGGCAAGAAACGCGCCTGCGCCCTGCGGCACCGGGAAGGCGCGCAGCAGCGCCGGCATGGCAATCGAGGTGAAGGCCCCGCCCGTCAGCTGCACCGCGACCATGATCGCCAGCATCCTCCGCGCCACCGTCCCGACGCGCGCGGCCATGATCATCTGCACCAGCCCCAGCACCAGCAGCGCCGCCACCAGCGGGATGATCGTCATTTGCAAGGCGCGCAGCCACAGCCCGCCGATCAGCGCGGCGATATCGGTCAGCGCGGTCGGCGCGCCCATCGCTCCCCCGACGATCCCCGCCAGCAGGCCGCCCACCAGCGCAGCGAAGGTCAAGGCCACCGGCAAGCGGATCGAAACCAGCGCGAATTTCCCCTGCCCGCCTGAACCGGGTGCCGCGTTTTCACTTTCGAGCAATGCCATATCCCTTAAACGAGCGCCCCGCCCTTCCCTTTGGCCGATAACCGCGCCAGAAGCGCGAGACAATCTTGCTGAAGCGGGGACGGGACTTTCATGGCACGCAAGCTGTTCGGGACGGACGGGATCAGAGGCCGCACCAATGCCGGCGTAATGACCGCGGCGACCGCGATGAAGGTCGGGCAGGCGGCCGGACGTCACTTTGTGCGCGGCGGGCACCGGCACCGGGTGGTGATCGGCAAGGACACCCGGCTGTCGGGCTATATGATGGAGAGCGCGCTCGTGGCGGGCTTCACCTCGGTCGGGATCGACGTGATCATGACCGGACCGCTCCCCACCCCGGCCATCGCGCTGCTGACGCGGGAGATGCGCGCGGATCTGGGCGTGATGATCTCGGCCAGCCACAACCTGTTCGCCGATAACGGCATCAAACTGTTCGGCCCTGACGGCTTCAAGCTGTCGGACGAGGCCGAGGCGGAAATCGAGCGCTTGATGGAGACCGACATCCCGCTTGCCCCTGCCGAACGCATCGGCCGTGCGCGCCGGATCGAGGATGCGCGCGGGCGCTATATCCACGCGGTCAAGCAATCGGTCGCATCCGATATCCGCTTCGATGGCCTGAAAGTGGTGGTGGATTGCGCCAATGGCGCGGCCTATCAGGTGGCCCCTTCCGCAATCTGGGAACTGGGGGCCGAGGTGATCGCCTTGGGCGTCACCCCCAACGGCATCAACATCAACGACGGCGTCGGCTCCACCGCCATTGCCGCGCTGCAAGCCAAGGTGGTCGAGGAAGGCGCGGATATCGGCATTGCGCTGGACGGCGATGCCGACCGGCTGATCGTGGTCGACGAGAAAGGCCGCGCGGTCGATGGTGACCAGATCATGGCGCTGATCGCCGGGCGAATGCAGGACAAGGGCCTGCTGCGCGGCGGCGGGATCGTGGCGACAGTGATGAGCAATCTCGGCCTCGAACGCTATCTGGCGGGCCGGGGCCTTACCCTCGAACGCGCCAAGGTGGGGGACCGCTACGTGCTCGAAGCGATGAAGGCGGGCGGGTTCAATGTCGGCGGCGAGCAATCGGGCCACATGATCCTGCTCGACCATGGCACCACCGGCGACGGCACGGTCGCCGCGCTGCGCGTGCTGGCGAGCCTCGTGCGCTCGGGCAAGCCCGCCAGCGAAGTGCTGCATGTGTTCGACCCCGTGCCGCAATTGCTCAAGAACGTGCGCTACGAGGGCGGCAAGCCGCTCGACAATCCGCAGGTGAAGGCCGTGATCGCCGAGGCGGAAGCCGCGCTGGCGGGCAAGGGCCGCCTGGTTATCCGTCCCTCGGGCACCGAACCGGTGATCCGCGTCATGGCCGAGGGTGACGACCGCGCGCAGGTCGAACAGGTGGTGGACGCCATCTGCGAAGCCGTGCACGCGGCGGGATAGGTTTCGCCCCTTGTTCCGTTCGTGCTCAGCTTGTCGAAGCACCGTTCTTCCGTCATCGCTTCGCAGGAAGAGGAAAACGGCCCTTCGACAAGCGCTGGGCGAACGGGAACAGGACTAACAAGAATGCTCGAAATGCGCCCCGATTGCGAAATGTGCGGCGTCGGCCTGCCCGCCGAGGCGGCAGGCGCCTTCATCTGCTCCTTCGAGTGCACCTATTGCGCCGAATGCGCGGAAGACCTCGACGACCGCTGTCCCAATTGCGGCGGCGAGCTGGTCGACCGCCCGACGCGCGCCAAGGCGCTCCACGCGAAATACCCGCCGAGCACCGAGCGCAAGTACAAGGGCTGAGACGGCGCAAAGCGGACAAAGCGGACACCGTGTCCGCTTATGCAGCATTGATTTATTGCAGCACTTTCAATAGTCTAGTCGCATTTCACGCAAGCGGACGGACAGGGAAACCGGGCCTTGTTTCGCCCGACCGGTTTCCAACGGCCTCGCAGGCCGTGCATGACAATGGGAAAGAGCCGGGCCGATCCTACGGCCCCCGAGCCGTGTAGGAAATGTCCACGGTGGCTGGCTGCCAGCCGAAATCTGCCGTTCGGCTATCGACCCCATTGATGTCATTCTGCAAGTGTCAGAAACTAAGTCGATGCCGTTCTACCGCTTCATGATTCACGGTCGTGACCCCCGCTATCCGGACGACGTCCGCGGCTTCTTCACAACCCGCCATGCGTATGCTGCCACAAAGGAGAAGGCGGCAGAGAAGGTCCTTTTACGACTAACAAAGGAGTTCACGACGGGTGTATCGGCTGGGATCTGGAACAGCGATGCTCCGAAATTGACCGTTCAGGATGCCTGGCGGATCGGTATCCATCAACTCCTCTCGGCACCAAACAGGGGCAGCACCTTATACGGTCCCTGAGACGGCAGCTAACCAAGCTTTTCAGACAAAAGCTGGCCAACAGCAAGCAACCCTTTGCGGACGTCGCGCTTGTTCCGTATCGAACGACAATGACGCGAACCATCACAGATTTCGACAAGTCGCTCGAAGAACTCACAGGACTAATCGAAGGTGATCCTGCTGAAGCGCCTACGCCGCTTGTCGAGTGGATCATGCGGTCTTGGAAGAAGCCCCTATCCAGCCTCACGGATGAAGAAATCGGGCGGCTTGTCGTGCAGGGGTATGGCATGCCCTACATCCTTGATCTCGTTTGGGTAAAGCTACAACGCGATCCACTGTTCGAAGGAAGTTACTATCCAGGCGATGTGCTCTCAAACCTGATCCGCTGGGAGAAAGAGAACTGGAAAGATAGACCAGAATATGAGGCGGAGCTGAAAAGCCTTTACAAACGCGCAATTCAGCGACCGAAAGAGGAAAAGGACAGCTTTCTGGAAAGCTTAGGTCTTCCCACTGATGATAGCCTCTCGAATTGATAACACGGCCGAAATTTACCCATTAGCAGTCGTTCGCCGCGATCAGCCACGAGCCCGGCAGCCGTCAAGCAGTTATCGCTTCATCTGAGTCGAAAGTGGACCTTCTGCAAGCGAACCCGTTGCTGCCATCGGACATTGATGCGACAACAACACGATGGTCTACGTTGCGGCTTTGGCAGTTATCGCTCTAAGCGCGGGAGGCACATTCTTGGCGGGAAACAAGGACTGGCCGGCGGAAGTGCAAGCGGTCGCAAAAAAGTGCGGAATACCGTCAGAAAACTTGCAGTTCGTTGACGGGTCTGTTCGCTGGATCGCGCCCGAGGCGAGCTCCTTCGAACAAGCGAAATGCGTTTTCGACGAGCTCAAGACTCGCGGCGTTCCGATGAAGCAGGGCTACCTTTCGAGCGGCAAATAACCACCCACTTCCCGTCATTCGCTCCGGCGCGGCGCCGTCCCGGAAGCTGCCGGTCGGGGCGCTCGCAAAAATCGTCTCGTCTGCCATGCGGGCCTGCTATGGGGGGCACATGACCTCCCCTGCACCCCCTCGCATCCTCTCGATCGCCGGTTCCGACTCCTCAGGCGGCGCGGGGATTCAGGCGGATATCAAGACCATCACCATGCTCGGCGGCTATGCCATGACGGCGATGACCGCGATTACGGCGCAGAACACGGTCGGCGTTCAGGGGATCGTCCCGCTCGCTCCGGAGATGGTGGCGCGGCAGATCGCCTCGTGCATCGACGATATCGGCGTGGACGCGATCAAGATCGGGATGCTGCACGATGCCGCCGTGATCGCCGCGGTGGCCGAGGCGCTGGCGGGGGTCGAAGCGCCCATCGTGCTTGATCCCGTGATGATCGCCACCTCGGGCGCGGCGCTGATCGCGCCCGATGCGGTGGAGGCCATGCGCACACTGCTGTTCCCGCGCGCGGCTCTGATCACCCCCAACCTCCCTGAACTCGCGCACCTCGTGGGCCGCCCGCTCACCACCCATGACGCCATGGTCGACGCTGCCGAGGATTTGGCCGAAGCGGTCGGCGCAGCGGTGCTGGCCAAGGGCGGGCATGGCGAGACCGACCGGATCCGCGACGTGCTCTATTTCCCCGCAGCGGGTGATGCAGGCGCGCGGATCGTCTCATTCGATCATGCGCGGATCGACACCCGGCACACCCACGGCACCGGCTGCACTCTGTCATCGGCGATCGCGACGCTGCTCGGCCACGGTCAGCCGCTCGAACACGCGGTCCGGCTGGCACGGCAATTCGTGATCCGCGCGATCGAAGCCGCCCCCGGCTTTGGCGCAGGCCACGGCCCGCTCGGCCATCAGGCGGTGCGCAGCCTCGCCTAGTTCGTGATCTCGTAGAAATCGCAGATGCAGGCCCAGGCCTCCTCAGCGGTTTCCACCCAGGTGAACAGGTCGAGATCGGCCTTGGAGATCACGCCTTCTTCGGCCAGCGCGTCGAAATTCACGACGCGGTTCCAGAATTCCTTGCCGAACAGGATGATCGGCATCGGCTTCATCTTGCCGGTCTGGATCAGCGTGACGAGCTCGAAGAATTCATCGAACGTCCCGAATCCGCCGGGGAACACCGCGACAGCGCGGGCGCGCAGCAGGAAGTGCATCTTGCGCAGCGCGAAGTAGTGGAACTGGAAGCTGAGATACGGCGTCACATAGGGATTGGGCGCCTGCTCGTGCGGGAGCACGATGTTGAGCCCGATCGATTCGCTGCCCGCATCAGACGCGCCGCGATTGCCCGCCTCCATGATCGAAGGCCCACCGCCAGTGGTGATGACGAATTGGCGCAAGCCGTTCTCGATGATGCCTTTCTCGCTCACGAGGCGGGCCAGCTTGTAGGCCTCGTCATAATATTTGGCCTTCTCGGCGAGGCGGGCGGCGACCTTCTGGTCATACTCATCGCCATCCTTGGCCGCGGCAATCCGTGCCTCGGCCTGCGCAGGCGAGGGGATGCGGGCCGAGCCATACATCACCAGCGTCGAGCCGACCCGCGCTTCATCGAGCAGCATTTCGGGCTTGAGCAATTCCAGCTGGAACCGCACCGGGCGCAGCTCGTCGCGCAGCAGGAAATCGGTGTCGCGGAAGGCGAGCTTGTAGGCGGGATGCGCGGTCTGGGGTGTGCGCTCAGGGCCACCTTCGGCGAAGCGGGTCTCTTCGCCCGCACGGTAGAACTTGCGGTCGGTCAGGTCTTTTTCAGTCATTGCTCAACCCCTAGTGGGGGGTGGTCGCACCCGCAATAGGCTTGGTTTGCTGGCATGTTTCCGACGCACGCCAGAGCGTTGCTTGGTCATGAAACATTCGGACGATGGGTGGCTGGATGCCCCGCAAGGATTCGAACCTTGATTGACGGAGTCAGAGTCCGCGAACGTGCTTTGTATCTATTACTTTTTGTCAGACCATGTCGCAGCCATGTTGCACAAGCGCGAAATGCGCGCGCCGAGACCTCCGCGGCATCCCTCTTGCATCTTGATGATGCTTGTATCATATGAAAGGGGTAATTCTCTCATATGGAGATTTTTGTGACTGCTTCTGGCAGCATGCTCGAACCTCAAATTCAACCAGTCGCCAACCGTGACGAGGTCTCCACGATCGTCAAGGCCATCGTGCGCGTATCAGCCGCATGGGATTTGACGAGCATGGAAGCAGCAGCGCTGTTTGATGTCCCGGTCGCAACGTGGGATCGCATGAAGGCCGATACCTTCAAGGGTCGCCTCGACCGAGATAAGGTGACGAGGGCCAGTCTCATCATCGGCATTTTCAAGGGGCTTCGATTGCTGTTCAACGGCCCTCTGACCTATGGCTGGCCGACACTCCCTAACAAGGGTACGCCTTACAACGGCAAGCGTCCGATTGATGCCATGATTGCAGGAGGCATTCCCGCAATGGTGTCGGTGCGTCAGCACATCGATGCGCTTCGGGGCGGGCTCTGAAGCATCCCTGTGGCCAAACACAAAATGACTCAATTACCGCACGGCCTCGCGTTCACAGACGTAGCGGAACCCAATACCATTAGGCTCATCAACACGGCCTACATCGATGAACCTGCAATGGCACCACTTGCCGATAGCGACCCCGAGCTCGACTACCTTGCTGAGATCGAGCGCAAGACCTCGATGAGACAGAATGAAGATATTCCTCTCCCGCCGGGAGTCGATCGGCGCGAGTTGCTGACAGAAGCCTCTGGCTATGGCTGGAGCTACGTTAACGCCGCGTTCTGCTACACGCGGCCAGATGGCAATCGTTTCAACGATGCCAATCGCGGAACTTGGTATGCCGCGTGGGACGCCGAGGCTGCGAAAACTGCAATTGAAGAGGTCTCCTTTCACCTTACTCGCGAACTGGAGAATGTAGGCGTCTTCGAGAACATCACCGACTATCGCGAGCTCGTTGCTGCCTTCATCGGTCCCTTCGTCGATCTGCGTGGCAATGACCACGAGCCGTATTTGGATCCCGATCCAGACGTTGGGCACGTAGCCGGACAGACGCTCGCCCGTGAGTTGCAAGCTGCGGACGCTAATGGTGTCCTATACCCATCGTTGCGGCGCCCAGGAGGGCTTTGCCTTGCAGCATTTCGCACAAACCTCGTCCAAAACATCCGGCAGGGGGCAACTTGGCGTTTAGAGTGGCAAGGCACACCTCGACCCACCGTGATCGCACTCTAAGTGTCAGCGGCCAACAGCGCTCGCTCGATTGCGTCCGCGTCGGAAGCATCGCGATCCCGCTCCTCGAACAGGTGACCGTAGGTATCAAACGTCACCTGAATTGAGCTGTGCCCGACGAGGGTTTGCACCCGCTTCGGATTGAGACCTTGGTCGATCCAGAGCGAGGCAGCGGCATGGCGAAAGGTATGCGCAGTGTATTTCGCAACTGCCTCTCCCTGTGCGAGCTTGGTCACTCCAGCGGCAACCAGGATGGGCTTGAGATACTTCTTGCCCATAACGTCATGCGATAGAACCTTGCCCTTAGGGCTGGGGAACACCAAGCTATCCGGGTGGCTGGGGCAAGCGATCTTCCAACTCCGTATGGTCGCCACGGCTCCTACCGGCAGCGGTATGGTTCTCACGCCCGACTCTGATTTCGGTGCGCCATGGACGCCGCCAGCGTCTGCGCGGCTCTCTACCCGCACATTGTTGTTCTTCAGATCAACTGCATTCCATCTGAGCCCTCGAACCTCTGAAGCACGCATGCCAGTGTAGATGATCAATTCGACCATAGCGCGAGCCATAAGGTCTTCGGATTTTTTGCAAGCGGCTAAGACCGCACGGAGCTCAGCCTTAGACGGAATAACCATCTTTTTGCCCTTGCGCGGAGCTTTTGGCACCTTGACCGCCAACGCTACGTTCTGACCGAGCAGCCCGCGCGCCTGCGCTTCGGTCAGGATCGCCTTGAAGCTGCGAAACACCTTCGTGGTCATTGGTCGGGAAAGCCCAGCCAGCCAACCGTCTAGCAAGCTGCGCACCTTCGGGGCAGTCAGCTGCGAGAGCTTGATGTCGCCACATACTGGCACGATGTGAAGACGGACATGTTGCTCATAGGCTGCAATGGTGGTTGGCTCGCGATCACTGGCGCGCACAGAATCCAGCCACTGGTCAGCAGCTTTGGCCACAGTGATCGAGGTGCTGTCCGGCGTGTGAACGCCTCGCCGAACCTCGGCGAGGGCATTGACGGCCCAAGCTTCAGCGTCTTTCTTCCGCTCGAACTGTTTCGAGCGGCGTTTGCCTGCTGCGTCTCGGTAATCGACTTGCCAAGCTGTGCGGGACTTACCTGATGGTGTGTTCCAAGACCGCTTACGAATGGACGACATAGTCTTCCGATCGGTCGAGCAGAGCGGTCGCGAGCTCAACGCCATCATGGCCCGTAATTCCAGCGATCGCGCGCACGAGCCTGATGAACAGGGTTCCGAAATCGATGTGCGCAGCGGACAAGCCAGTGTCCGAAGGTTGTCGGCTATTTGTGGACGACGAGATAGCCCAAGTAGGGACGCGAATTGCTTGATCACCGGGATTACCCAGAAGACGATGCACACTGCATAGAGCTGTGACGCTCGCCTCCATTGGCCAGAAACTCGCCACCAGTGCCTGCCCTAGTTCGTCACGGCAAAGCCCGTGGCCGGCAAGCAAGCCGAAACACCTGTCAGCCACGCCGTCCATGTCTTCGACTGCGGTCGCGGCGTATTCTGGCGACAAGCCAGCGTCGATCAGCGCAAGCGCAACCGACAGGTGGGTGAGCTGCTTGAAGTCGAATTTGGCGACCTTCCCCCGGCCGGTTGCGAGGCCGCTCGGACATGCGTCACGACTCTTCATAGGATCGTAGGATTAGCTCTTTCGGACGCTCGAAATCGTCGTGCGAGGCGATCGTCAGTTCGAGATCGCCGGTTCCAAAGTGGCCGATCTTGCGCACGTCACGGGCGAAGCCGTCCTTCAGCTCCACGGTGCTTGGGTCGATCTTCAGGAACAACTTCAGCTGGCCGAGGGTCGGCCGCACCTCCAGGCACACGAAGTTCTTGATGCGGCGGTAGGCAAGGTAAAACCGCGTGACCTTCTTCGTCACATCGTCACCGCGGCCCAGGAGGAAAGTCTCTACGTCGGCGAACAGCTCGGCGAGCTGGGGCGACATGTCGTTCATGTAGTCCGAGACCGTCTTGTAGCCAGATGACCCAGCTCCCGACGACTTCAGGCTGGGGATAGTCGGCTTTGTCGAGGCAGATGCCGACACAGCGGTGAGCAGTTCGAGCAGTAGCAGATCCTCGCCGAACTTGCGGTAGCGCACCAGCTCGATGTTGCGGCCCATCTGCTTGATGGCATGCTCGTCATACTTGGTGAAATCGGCTGCGATGCAGATCAGACGGGGTGCGCTCCATTCGATCTGGTCGGCCGCTTCCTTACCGTATCGATCACGCACCAGCAGCTCGAAGTCGCCGCGGTGGTCCATCAGCCAGTCGAGATAGAACAGCCCCTGATTGATGACGTTTTCGGACCGATCGCGCTTGTATTCGATGATGACCGGATAGCCGTTCTCGTCGATGCCGAGTGTGTCCATCCGCCCACCATGCGACGTCACATATTCAATGGCGAGGAAGCGCACGCCAAGGAGCGTATCGAGGTTTTTCTCGAATTGCGTTTGGAGACCCTTCTCCAAGGGGGCGGAAGAACTTTCGAGCTCCACCATCGTTGAACTGCTTGCCTGGAAAAGCTTCAGGTCACTCATCTATCTCTGCGCCCCCATCTTGGAATGCGTATTCAACGCCTTCCATCTTGTGACACTTCAACGTGAAGAAGCGCAATGCAATTCCAAAGTCCAACAGACGCGCCCATGAGCGCCACAAGAGGGGTGCTGAGAAACCTGTCGGGATCGGCGACCGGCGCGTTGCGCTACCAGCCTGTGGGCTGTAGCCCTCGGGGCAGGTACCCATCCGAGGCGTCTCACGGCGTCCACGGAGTGTCTCATAAGAGTTCGCTTGCGATTGTGAGACGCTATGCTGCGCTGACTCTAGACCCCAGCGAGACAGTGAGGCCCTGCACATGAGCATAGTCGGATACGCCCGCGTTAGCAGCAACTCCCAGAACTTAGACCTCCAGCTTGAACAGCTTGCCGCCTCGGGCTGCGAGAAGGTCTTCTCGGAAAAGATCACAGGAACCTCGCGCAATGACCGGCAAGCGCTCGCAGATTGCCTCGACTGGGTGCGGGAGGGCGACACGCTGATCGTCACGCGCCTAGACCGCCTCGCTCGGTCTGGTCGCGATTTGCACGACATCATCGCACAGCTCTCAGCCAAGAAGGTAGGGTTCCGGTGCGTTCAACAGGGAGCGGTCGATACGACCACCAGTATGGGGAAGCTCATCCTTGGCATCCTCGCTGCGGTCGCAGAATTCGAGACCGACATTCGCAAAGAACGCCAACGCGAAGGTATAGAGCGCGCCAAGGCGGCTGGTGTCTACAAAGGCCGCAAGCGCACGGTAGACGTCGATCGGGTGCGATCTCTGCGACAACAGGGTATCGGTGCAACTGACATTGCGACGCATCTGGGGATCGCACGAGCGAGCGTCTATCGAGCTCTGAGGGACGAGCTCGTCATGTTAGCATAGTCGCTGCGCTGCAAATACAAGAAGTCCTAGACCGTGCGGAAGTGCTTGACCCAGGTGCTGCCAATCAGGCGAGGTCTGGACGAGCCGCCCATCCACCGGGAATGGAACGACCGCTATTGGTTCTGTCGGTGAGTCTCGCTGATGACCGCAAGTGGGTGGATAGGCGAATGGCAGCTATCTTCGGTCACCCCTTCAACCTCAAGGTTGTGCGCGTTGCCCCTCCCGATCAGTCGGCATGATTTCGTCAGGCTTTGTCCAGGCCCGAGAGTTCAGTCATCGCCCAGCGGCTCAGTCGCGTAGGCAGGGGTCATCCAGGCCTTCGCGACATTGCTGATCTGGACCATGAGCCCGAGGATGAACAGCCCCGCCGACTCCCATTCCTCCGCGCGGTCGGGATACCACATCCCCTGATCGGCAAACGACCCCAGCAGCATGGCCCAGAACCCCGCGAGCACGCAGGGCACGAAAGCTCCGATGGCCGAAGCCTTCCAGAAAATGGCCCACTCGCGTTCGTCGCGCGGGGCCTTGCCCCGCTGCTGGTGCTCGAGGACACCCGAATAAGCGCCCGAGGAGCTCATCGCGATGAACACCAGCCAAAGGCCGCTTTGCCCTCGCGCGGTGAGGACAAGGCCCGCGATGCCGGCTGCCATGAACATGAGATTGCCGAAGATCGCGACGCGCCGAGCCATGCCACTGGCGGCATCCTGGCCTGTCACGGCCATCGCGATCCTGTCCATGACTGTAACCAAGCCGTTTTTCCCATAAGCCATCATTCGCGTCCCTTCTGCAAAGCCTGCGAGAGCGAGGGGAACGGCTCGAACGAGAACAGCAGCTCCACGCTCACACCGAACACCTCGGCGATCGATAGCGCCAGTTCGAGGCTGGGCTTGTAATCGCCGCGCTCGAGGAAGCCGATCGTCTGGGGGTTGACCCCGACGGCTTCCGCAAGCTCGCGGCGGGTCATCCCCGCATCAGCCCGAAACATGGCGATCCGATTGTGAATTTCTCTCGACATAGTTATGTGATGCATGATTCGTTGCGTTAACGCAATAAGAATGTGGATTGTGTAAATGGCGTCTACGCGGCGCTGGCCTGTGCTAGCGCACGTGTTGCCCGGGTGGCACATTCGCCCGATCAATGGGCAAGCTTGGTAGCCGACAGCCGTCCGGAATGGGGTCGGTTGCTGAAAGGCAGGATTTCTTCGTGAGCCGGGGATGGCCGCCAGACGGCTTTCGGGATGGCGCGTCGGCCCGGCTCATGGCGGCTCGTGGGTGGATTCCTAAAAGGCAGCTTCCAAATCAAGGTAATTCAATAATTTCTTAGCTTCAGCGCGTTAGGATCCGCCATCATCGCTTGAACCCTGGAGGGTGTTGATCTTGACCACACGAATACGCTTAGCCGCGAGACTTTCCGTGGTCGCCCTCGTCTCGTCGTTGGCCGCTGTGCACCCTTTGTACGGCCAGGATCTAAACGACCAAAGCGAAGGAAGAGACTCTGGTATAATTTGCCTTACGATTGCACGCGGTTGGACAGGCTCCCGCGTGGAGCGAGCGCAAATTAACGACGTGCCGATCCCGCAATCCTTCCGTGACCGCTTTTTTGGTGATCCGTGCACACGGTTCCAGCTCGTACTTGGAAGCCTCCTAGATTGGCATCTCAAGCACGGTGACGATAGGTCTGCCATCGCTGCCCTGCGCTTTCTCGAGCAAGAACTTATCGGCGGTCTGGAGCCCGATTTTGCCGAAAATTTCGAGAGGACTTGGGCAAGTGCGGCTCGCGACGCCGGAGCGCTTCTCGAACGCAGGCGACTTAAGAACCCCTCGGCAAGTGAAGAGCAGTTACGCATTGATATGACCGCTGCATTTGAGAAACTGAAGAGCATCAAGAAACTTCAGGCCGAGGCCGAGAAAATCGGTGAGGCCCAATTTATTGCAACCGAATATACGCGCGCAGCAGAATCGTTCGGTTCACGCGAACTGCTGGGTGAGGCGCGGCGGGTCCATACCTCCGCAGCTGCAGCATTGGCGTTCATCGAACAACGCGAACAACTTGGCGGCATTGAGGCTTTTTTAGCAGGGCGCACGCGACCCCAATATCTATCCGACCGGATGGACCCGCGTCTCCGAGAGATTTCATTGGCTGTGACAGAAGCATTTGTGACCAAAGAGAGCCAAGCGATACTAGCGGCCGATAACTTGACGAGACGTCTGTATCGTCCAGATGGGCGCAGCTATCCGTATCCAGACCTTCTGACATTCATTCTGGAAGCTTACGAGAGGGATGATGAAGCTTGCATAGCTAATGAGTTGAATAGCGCAGCCGGATACAAAGATCGGTGTAATGAGAATGGGTTCGAGGGTTACGCCTACGGTTTTTGGTATCAGCGTAGCCGCTTGGAATTGCTGGCTGAAAAAGTCGGTCTGTCAATTGGCTGGCTTGATGGTCCTGTCTCAATGGGTCGCACAACCCGAAAGACAATAGATCTCTTCATCCGACGCGCGTGGCATCAAGGGATGCGCTATGGGGAGAGCGCCGCTCCGTCTGAGGCAGTCCGTCTCTTGGTCTTGGCGGCCCAATTAGACGCTGATGGGATCCCCAAGACCTGCAAAGAAGAAGATCAGCAAGTCTACGACACGTTGCATAAACTCTCGTGGGCATATTTTCTTGCGAGCTCATCCGAGGAGAATAATCTTGTCAGAGAAGTCGCCCAAGCACGGATTGGGTTACAAACTATCATCGAGGAGTGCGGAGCTGTCATCTCTCAGCCAGCTTTTCAACGGGATTATCTAGTTGCGCGCGCGATTCTTGACCTCGATCCAGAGCCAAGATCTTCTCTGCAAAAATAGTCAATGTATGCCGGACTGACGAGTTGGGTCGTCCGATTGGAAGCCTTCAGGAATATATACAAACGGGCCGCGCGATGTCCGGGTTGGGGTCGTTTGCGGAAGGTCTGCTTTCGGCGCAGGTGCGGCGATAGCTGCCCGTCCGCTTTCAGGGTCGCGGCCGATCGCGGCGAATGACTGCATTTGGGTGGATTCCGGAATGGTCGCTAAAGAGATTTCAGCATCGCGACGGTTTGATCTTCTAGCTCGGCCCAAGCCTTAAATGCGCAGTCGGCCCATGCCTTGACCGCCGATACATGATTTATCTCCCCCTGGGCGAGAACGTCCTCAAGTGTGACATCGAACCGTGCGGGAGGCGGCGGCAGCGCCGGGAAGGTGCCAGCCACTAGCTTCTGCATGACAGACGGTATCCTCGAGTGTGCTTCCTTTTTGTGAAGGGACAAATAAAGGGCAGCATAGTGAATCCAGACGGATTGTCGGGCGCGTCTGTCTGAAGCATTGCCTGGATGTTGAAGTGCATAAGCGTCCACGGTCAGTCGGTGGACGGCACCAAATAGCATAGGGTTCTCATACTCGCGTGCCAGAACCCCACCATATGCGTTCCAACACCCTGGAGATGAAAGCATGTATTCGTGCGTGGGGCCTTCGACAGCCACAAAGCTACCGCCGCAAGCAAAGCACTTATCGTTCATAAGGATACCTCACCGAACCGCGCCCCCCACGCAACTACGTAATCGTTTTCAGAATGGTGGCTTCCGCTGGGAAATCCGTTGAAGCTGCATGGCGAGTATAGTCGTTGTGAACGCTGCCGCTGAGGCTGGCTTCAGGTTGCTCAAAGGTATTGCCACTGCATCACTTGCATGAGTTCTGTCACGGTGCTGTCACCTGTCCATAGTGCTGCAGCCCAACCGCATTCTCTTGCCGCTTCCACGTTTTCGATCTTGTCGTCGATGAAGAAGATCGCTGCGGGTGGGATCTGCACAGCGGCTTCAACCGCAAGGTAGAAGGCATGATCGGGCTTGGAACAGCCGAGAGAAGCAGCGTAATGCATGCCATCGAAGCTGTCTCGCAGCGCCAGACGATCCCACAGGTAGGCGGCCCGTTCATGCTCCTGGACTGTGGCCAGATGGAGCGCGAAACCTGCCTTTCGCAGGTGCTGAAGTTCCGCCAGCAAACGCTCGTCAATGTGCGCGTCGTTCTTGAACCAGTAGTCAATTAGCGCTGCGGGAGAGACCGAGGGCGCAAATTCGGCAAGGGCAAGCGCCAAGCGATCTCGCAGAGCAGCGCGTCCGTGCACGACATCATCCCAATGGCGGCGAAAAAATCCGTCATGCAACAAGGCAGGCGGGATGCCGAGGTCGTTCTCGAGATTGGCAGACCAGCCAGCTGCATCCGGGTGCGTGACGAGCACGCCATCCACATCAACCATGATCGTCTTGCGTCGCATACTTCCACCCTTACCTTCCACTCCGAAAGCACGCGAGAGCTGCCAAGGGCCGGTTTTCGAATGGCCGCTGCTGATGAACATCGGTTGAAGCTGCCCGGCAGGTGGCAAGATCGCGTTTGCTGCCTGCTGATGGCCGGCGCCGCGTGGCTAGCTGCCTTGCAGCTGATTGCCGATCACCAGTCGATATCCCGCATCATATTCACGCTGATCGCGAAGATGTCCGTGCTTGCTGTCCCACTGCCCGTTTTCCAGATTGTGCGACAATCGCGCAAGGCCTTGCTCCAGACCCTTGATCGACCAGAACGAAGAGCTGCCCAACCTGATCCGCGCGTCCAAATATGCCTCCGGTCGGCGCCAATAGGCGTACAGGAATCCGTCCGTGCAGTCATGCGGAACCAAGACCGGCTCAATCGTTACTGATCCCAGCCATTCTTCATCCTGCGACATCTGTGGCATTTGGCCTTCGTCCAGCGCCACCAGTTCGGGCAAGTAATCGGTCAACCAAGGCCGGTGCGCCGGGTCGAACGTTAGCAGCACGATAGGTCCGCGCGTCACCCTCCTTATCTCGCGCAAGCCTGCAGCTTTATCAGGCCAATGGTGGATGGTCAGAATTGCCATCGCGGCATCGAAGAACTGATCTTCGAAGGGAAGGTGCTCGGCGCTCGCCTGAATGACGGGAGCAGCCGACCGTCCTCGCTTGCGGATCATTTCCATCGACGGCTCGACAGCCGTGACTTGTCTATCCGCAGGTTCATATGACCCGGTTCCGGCTCCAACGTTCAGTACGGTCGAGGCTGTTCCCAACGCATGGTTGATCTGCCTGGCGATCCGGGGATCCGGTAATCGCAGCTGGTCATAGTTGATCCCGATCGTGTCGTAGCGCGCAGTCATCGGGCTAGGTTAGACCCATCTGCGAAGCCTCGGCGATAGTACCGGGAAGGCATTAGACGCATGACCATAACGGAGGCCCTTTCAGAACTGCAGAAATTTTTCTGAAGAAATTCAAAGCCGCCATAGCGCTTTCGCGATCGCCACTGGGCCCAGCGGGTCATCCCCTGCGAGGCGTTGAGAAGGCTGGTCGAGACCACCTCATGCGTAATCCCGCCCACCAGCAATGCCCAGAGATTGATCGTCACTGCGCGGCATTTCCAGCGGCAGGCTCTGCCAGCGCGGTTTCAAGAAAGGCGAGCGTGCGCGGCCAGCCATCCTTGCGCGCGGCGATATTGCCCTGCTCGGTGCCGCCGAAAACAGTCAGCATGAAGGGCACATCCTTGCCCTCGGGAAGCGGCGGGCCAACGCCGAAATGGCCGGCATTCTTGTACGCGAGCAACGTGGTTTGGAGGCCCGCCCCGCTGCCATCGCGCCGTGTCTTGACAGCGCGCGCCATCGGGCAGGATGGCCACAGGCTGTCATCCTCGCCGCACAGCACCAGCACCGGCCCGGCGATCCGTTCCACCGGGATCACCGCTTCGGGATGCTGCGGCAGATTTGCGAGCGCCGGGGTGTAGACATCGCTGCTGAACCCGCCCGGCGTAAGCGGCAGGAAGGGCACGGGCTTGCCGCCCTCGCTCCAGCTGGAGCTGTTCACAGGCATGAAGCTCCAGTCAAATCCCTGCCACACCACATGGCTCGGCACCGCGGCGACCACGGCGGCCACCTCGGCGCGGCGGCTCGCTACCAGCAGAGCAGCCTCGGCGCCCTTGGACGTGCCCATGATTGCGATGCGCGCCGGATCAACCGTCGGCTGCGCTTTGAGCCAATCAATCGCGCGGGTGATGGTTTCCAGCGGCACATCTTCAAGCTTTTCAGGCTGGCCGGGCAGACGATAGTAGCCAATGGCAAGCGCGGCAAAGCCCTGCTTGGCCAGCAATTGCGCCTCGGCCTCGCTCGCCCCGCCCAGCCCGCCTTCCGATCCGCCCAGCACCAGCACCGCTGCGCGTTTGCCCTCGCCTTTACCGGGGTAGAAATTGCCGATCAGTCCAGGCTGGTTGATCCGTTCACCGCCCGGCCCCGGCTCAGCCAGTTCAATGGCAGGGATCCACGGCTTGGTGGTCCACAGCCACGCCCCTGCTGCCACCAACAGCACCAGCACCACCCCGAGCGCAATGCCGAACCATTTTATCCATTTGCGCATTGTCATTCCGTCTCCTGAGGCGTGTTTGCCTGCATCCAGGCGGGCACCGGGCCAATATCCTCGCCGCGCGCCAGCGCCGCGCTGGTTGCTGCGCTGATGAAGCGCCACACTGCGCCGTCAAAGCCGGGATCAAATCCGCCTTCGCCGCGCCAGTTGTCGACATCGTCATAGATCGCGCGCGCGCCTTCCCACATGGCAGGCGTTGCCACCTGCGAGAAAGGCGCAAGCAGCGCCATCCATTCGCGCACGAAGCCCACCGCGGCCGCGCTATCGGGCGCGAGCGGCAGGGACGCGCTGATCCGCGCGCCGAGATCGTGCCACCTAGCGTTATATTCCTCGCTCGAAACGTCGCAGTCGATGGTAGGCATTGCGCGGACAAATTCAGCTTGCACACTTTCATCCATGTAGCGGCTAGCAAAGGCCTGCCAGGCGGCCATGTCGCCGCTCGCAGCGAGCTGGCTGTCATGGATAAGCTGGCACAATGTGGCCGGATCGAGCGCCTCATGGCGTGCGAGCCGCGATTTCACCGCCGCCAGCAGCGAACGGATGTCGGCCAGGCGCGCAGCTTCGGCTTCGATCACGTCGAGCTGCGCATCGATCATCGCGCTCAGATCATGCGGCCCGCGCCCGAGCACCCGGCCAATCGCCTCCAGTGTAAGCCCGGCGCGCTTGAGTGTAACAATCTGGTGGATGCGCTCAAGCTCGGCCGCGCCATAAAACCGCCGTCCAGAGCCCGTCCGCAGCGGCGCGATTAGCCCGCGCGCCTCATAGAACCGAAGTGCGCGCGAGGTGAGGCCCGTGCGGCGGACAACTTCTTGAATGGAAAACGAATCGCTCATGACCTGCCTTTAGCAGTTGACGTCGCGTCAACTTCAAGCGGCCAATTCAAGAGCAGTTCTGATCGCGACAAATCGCACGAATGGGGTCGGAACGATAATTTCGGCAGTCGGTCAGAAGCCCAACGAAGCCGCCCGGCATGTTCCGGGATCGCGCGTCGATCCCGCTCATTACGTGTGATGGGTGTGAAGGCGAAAGTCAGCTT
This sequence comes from Erythrobacter sp. W302b, assembly GCF_046452395.1. Classification (NCBI taxonomy): domain Bacteria; kingdom Pseudomonadati; phylum Pseudomonadota; class Alphaproteobacteria; order Sphingomonadales; family Erythrobacteraceae; genus Erythrobacter; species Erythrobacter sp. W302b. The sequence continues at coordinate 2,469,381 of NZ_JBKFDH010000001.1, forward strand.
ACTACGGATGATGCTCCGCTTCAGCGGACGTGATGCTGACCCAGGATTGCCTGTTTTTCTCGTAGATCGAATATGCGGGATCCGGAAAATCTGCCTCATCGAAAAGACCTACAGGGACCGCGATCAGTTCTGGCCACTCATCGATCATGTAGGACACCGTCGATCCGCAGCTCGGGCAAAACCGGTACGTGACCTCGCGTCCACTGTCAGCCGTCCGAACAAATTCGAGCCAGTTCCCCTCAACAGTGACGGCGTCGACAGGAAAGCGAACCTGTGCCGAAAAGGCGCTCCCGGTCCGTTGCTGACAGGCCCGGCAGTGACAGACGGAAAGTCGGATCGGCTCACCTGAGCAATTCGCTCTGAGGCTGCCGCAACGACAAGAGGCGACGCGCATCATTTTGTTTCCTGATCGCTCGCGCCTGCGCTGAGCAAGCTGTTGATGTAGAGCCTCACGTCTTCGGGCCACCGCGCAATGGCGGATGCAAACATGGTGCTGTCAGAACGGTAAAGCGCGCGCAGTGCCTCCTCGTAGCCTTCCATATCGCCGCAAAGGCCCTGCATGAAGCGATAGGCCGCGTCCTGACGCTCACGGACAGTGCGCCCTTGTGAGCGTGCAGCATCGACGAGACGTCGAAGCGCAGCAGAAGCGCCGCCACTTTGCTGAGAGAGCCAATCCCAGTGCCGCGGAAGCAGCGTCACCTCTCGCGCCTGAACGCCCAACTTCGGGCGCCCAACAGGTTGGGGCGTATTCCCGGCCATTGTCCCCCGAAAATCGAGGTCGGTCACCCGCCCGGTCTCGTCATCGAAGACGAGGATGGAGTCCTTGTGCTCCCCGAGCTCCGACAGGATTTGCCTTTGGATTTCACCGCGCGTGCCAGAGGCAACTCGCTCATGCGCGAGGAAAGCCGTGTAATGTGTCATCTTCGATTGCCTCCTGAGAGGTGGCATTATACCCGGATAGAAACTGAGTCAATTATATCCGGGTAATAAAATCCACTTGCCTGATCAAAGTCGGCTCTGGGGTAGATTTCAGAATGACAGTAAGTTTTTCTAAAGTGACGCCAAACCGCCATTCGCGGCTAGGGTGAGCCGTGACGGCTCCCGATCAGACCCGGTCGTTCGCCTATTGGCTTGTGAGCGTTTGATCGTGCTAGAAGTAGGCGTTCATTCAACAACGACCGACCTCGATAAACAATGTGCCTAGCATGCGGTTTTGGTTCGTAGTTTTCGAACCACAACATACGACGCGACGCCAGCGGGTCCGAATAGAAATTGCAGGGGAAGGACTAGGATCATCGCGATGCGCGGCACACCTTTTTCGGAAGCATCCGATACGATCCAACCGCCCACGAACAATGAAAACGTCAGGGACTCGAAATACAGCAGCATTAGTCGATCGCGATCAGCGAACCTTGCGACCACACCATCGAGCGTAAACAGATCGCCCGCACCCGGATTCGTCATGGCGGCGACAAGCAGCACGGCCCAGCAGATCGACAGGACGGCGGGGGCGTAGAAGCCGCTGATAGTGGCCAAGCGCTTTCCCCAAGTGACTGATCGCGGGAGCGCAGCGGACAGCGCCAAGCCAGTCCAGGCCAGCAGAACCGCATTCCCCCACAGGGCGAACAGGCCTGTGCCGATCATGCGTCCGCTCCGGTCGCGTCGCGACGAAAACGGTCTAGCTCATCCCTTAAATCGGCTGACCACCCGGCTGTTCGAGTTTTGAACGCAGCGTGGCCGGCCGCAAACAAGGCACTTGACGCTTCCTCCAAATTCGGAAGGTCGCCGACAATGGCACTCATAAAGCGGGAGCCAGCCTCGGTTGCGCCTCGCGCGCGTTCCAAGCCTTGGCGAACCTTGATCGCTGCGTCCACTATTCGACGCCCCATTGAGGACGCTCCGCCCTCCTGGTCGGCGAGACAATTCCAATGGCGCGGCAGAAGTGTCCCTTCGCGAGAAACGACGCTGAGCTTTGGACGGCCGCGTTCGCGCGCTTCCGCGGAAGGGATAGGCGCGTCGATGCGATATCGATCTGCCACATCGGCTTCAGTTCCGCGCGGATCGAGATCGACGAGGCGACCGGTCGGGCGGTCGAACATGAGATTGGTTGTGCCCGAATCCTGTTCGAGTTGGCGTTCGACGGTGCGTACGATCGTGTGAGCTGCCCTCGCTTCACGGCGCTTCGTGCTTGCAAATGCAGCCGAATGTTCATTGTCGCTCAAAAGCCCCTCCTCCGATACGGGATTATTACCGGGGTAAAATTAGAGAGTCAATATCACCCGGGTGATATTCTGGCTCCTAATTTCATCGACTTGAAACTCAACAAATACCAACTTCGGCTTGGTCAATTTCGAAGGCCGCTTGCCTTTTGTCGGTTCAATCCCGGCCGCAGATCGTTACCGTGTTGAATGGCTGGTTTTGGGTGGGAAGGCGAACGGCTATCAGATAAGGCCACCAATTGCTGGAGCACTGTTCCTGAACCAGCTATTGGATTCCTGGTGCCAAAAGCTTCAATGAGGGATAAGCTCTGAGGAACAGGTCGGGCCCGTCGGGTTTGGCATGTAGACGATAAACCGCACCGCCTGACTCCCCGACTTAATCGCGCGCCCATTCATAACCAGCCAAGGGCGCGCACATGCTCCCCAGCAGCGGTATGGCAGAACATGCTTCTTTGCGCTCCATATCCATCATCGTTCCGCCTCTCTGCCCCGCTTTTAGCGGTTGAGAATTGCTGACGGTATTTTGCTTGAACGACAGCTTTGAGGTCGAATGACCTTGGTCGTGAACGACCGATTTGGGGTAGGTTGCTGATTGGTAGATGTTTTTCGCGAGCAGGGGAGAGCCGCCATGTGGTATTCAGAAGCGCGCTTCGGCTCGGCTCATGGCGGCTCGTGGGCGGGGAGCTGAAGGTCAGCTAAGCAACGCTAGGATTTGGGTGTGATGGGTAACCACCACCTCCGCGCCGTTGGCCAATAGCCTTTGCTCAAGCCCAGCGTCACAATGACTTCCGCCCACGAAGCCGATTGGTGTCATGCCTGCCGCAATTGCTGCTAGGACCCCATGAACGCTGTCTTCGACGACGAGGCAGCGTCCGGGATCGGCATTAAGCTGCGCGGCCGAATGCAGAAAAAGGTCTGGGGCTGGTTTGCCAGCTTTGACATGATCGGCAGAGTAGATGTGGGGAACAAACAATGATTGCAGCCCCGTGATTTCGAGCTTCCTCACGAGCTTATGATAGGGAGAAGATGATCCGACAGCGACCTTTCCACCCAAGGCGCATACAAGATCCGCAACGCCATCAATTGCTTCAAGCTTGGTTTCGATCCGGGGCCATACGGTCTGCTCAAGCTGCGACCCGAAGTTTGAAGGGAATTCATCTCCGGTAAGTCTGGCGTAATCCGATCTTAACTCGGCATGGAAATCCGCATTCGATAAACCGACAAAGCGCGTCAGATAAGCTTCGCGTTCATAGACCAAGCCCAAGTGCGCAAGCAGCTCAAGTTCGGCAGTTATATGAATGACCTCGGAGTCGACCAGCACCCCGTCGCAATCAAATATTATCGCTTCGGGTTCATTCAGCCGCATGCTCGTCATGTAATGGAAAGGCGCTGGTAAACAAGACCTTCATGCGCGACCACCTTGGGGTCGATTGCTGAATGGCAGGAATTTTTCAGAAGCGCGGCAAAGCCGCCATGCGGCTTTCGGGATCGCGGATCAGGCCTGCTAATGACTGGAGGTGGGTGGTGGGTGGAAAAGGGACATCGCAATCGAAGTCAGATTTTTGGTGAATATGGTTCGCCAAAACGCATATCGACGGTTCGGTCAGTCTCGTCGTCGTGCGCGAAAATATGAGCTTTCAAAGCTCCAGGAAGGCGTTCTTCAAATGGTCTGAGCAGAGATTCAATTTCTTTCAATGCAGCGATTTTATGGAGACCGTGGTTTCCAAAATCAGCGAGAAAGATTATTCTCTGGCCATTATTCCAATGGTGAAGGCAAATCGTAATCCAGCCCTCAGCCGCATCTCGAATTGAAGTGACGAGATTTTCAATTTCATCTCGCGTAACCGTAATTTTGTCGTCAGCATCCATGCCATATTCTGGAAGATTAATATGGCCTCTCAAATCGATCATGTTCTTCGCACCCTCGAAAATGAGACGTCATGAGCCTTGCACGTTTCATGATGTTTCCCTGCATGTCTGTCCACTCATAGCGATTACGATAAATCGTCACGTCGTGAATGGGGTCGAAGCCTGAATGTCGGCTGCTGGCGAAAACCCCGTTGAAGCTGCCGTGCCGCTTTCAGGATCGCCCATCGAGCAAGCTAATGACGGCAGCTGGGTGGGTAGCTGTCTGACTGCTTTCGGGTGACAAAACGCGTTAGCTGCCGTTGATCACAGCCGAGCAATGCGTCGCCTATCGACCAGAAATTGCCCTTCAACAGAAGGTGCTTGAGTGTCTGCTTGCGCCGAAAGCTGTGGCTCGCGTGCGCCGAAGGATCCGTGAGGGAGGCGCGAACATCTCGGGGCCGTTTTCGCCCAAAAGATACTGCTTGCCCGCCGATACAGGCCCGCTCGACACCCGCTGCACCTGCCCGGTCTGCACCACCTACAGCCGCGCCTATATCCACCACCTCGTCAAATCGGGCGAGATGCTCGGTGCGATGCTGGTCACCGAGCATAACCTCAGTTTCTACCAGGCCCTGATGGAGGGGATGCGCGACAGCGTCGCCGCCGGACAATTCGCAAGCTTCGCTAGCGACTTCCGCCGCGATTATCTTCACAAGAGGGCTTGAAGACCGCTTCCCCTGCGCTAGTCTGAGGGCTGGCGCAGAGGGGGCATGATGCTGGCACGATTATGGAAGAGGCTGCGCGCCACTTTGTGCCTTGCGATTATCGCACCGCTAGTTCCCGCGGCAGCGGAACCGGCCGTGGTCACGGACGAGACGGCCATCAGATTCGGGGCCAGAGCCGACGTGCTGCATATCAGCCTGTCGCCCTCCGGTAACAAGATCGCCTATGTCGCCGCCGGGCCGGCCTTCACCGAGATCGTCTACGTCATCGACCTCCAAGGCGATCTCAAGGAACGCCCGGTCGCGACCAACCGCGAGCAGATAACCGATATCGATTGGTGCGAATGGGCGACCGAGTCCCGTCTTGTCTGTCAGGTTGCAGGCGTGGATTACGGGCCGTCGGGCATTCTGGTGCCGTTCCAGCGGCTTTTCGCCGTCAACGACGATGGTAGCAATCTCAGGGATCTGAGTCAGCGGCAGTCCAACGATGCGGTTCAGGTCCTGCAATATGGCGGCGATGTCGTCGCGCTCGATGTTGGCGGCGAGCAGGGCCAGATTTTGATGTCGCGGCAATATGTACCCGAAGCCAATGCCGCCACGCGTACCTATTCCGACAAGAGTGGCTTCGGCACCGATCTGGTCGATGTGCTGACAGCGAAGCGACGGGTGCGCGAGGGCGCGGATGAACTCGCTGTGCGCTATGTCGCGGACGAACTTGGCTGGGTAAGGATCAAGGTGCGCGCGTTACGCGATCGCAACGGCCTCCTGACGGGCGAGAGGGTCTATTTCTATCGCCCGCGCGGCAGCAACGACTGGCAGAGTTTCCCGGCGGTCCAGATCGACAATGCAGCGGCTCCCTCGTTCGTCCCCCTGTCGGTCGATAGCCTGCGCAATGTTGCCTACGGCTCTTTCTCCCGGGATGGCTATGATGCCATTGCCGAGGTCGCCCTCGACGGAACCGGGCAGGGCAAGGCGTTGCTTGCCCGGTCGGATGTTGACGTGGATTCGTTGATCCGCGTGGGCCGCAAGCGCCGCGTGGTCGGCGTCAGCTTCGCCACTGAGAAGCGGGAGGTCGCCTATTTCGATCCCGACCTGAAAAAGCTGGCCGCCGGTCTGGGCAAGGCCCTATCCGACCAGCCCATCATCAACATCGTCGGAGCAAGCGCGGACGAGCAGCGGCTACTGCTCATCGCGTCGAGCGATACCCAGCCGGGGATGGTCTACTTCTTTGACAAGACCGCACGGACGCTCGAACCCATTCTTCGGGTGCGCAAGCTGCTCACAGGCAAGGTCATGGGCACAATGACGCCGGTGACCTATCCGGCCGCGGACGGGACGATGATCCCGGCCTATCTCACCCTGCCACCCGGATCGGACCGAAAGGGCCTGCCCGCCATCGTGCTGCCCCACGGCGGCCCCTCGGCGCGCGACGAGTGGGGCTTCGACTGGCTGGTGCAATACTTCACCGCCAAGGGCTACGCCGTGCTCCAGCCCAATTACCGGGGCTCCTCCGGCTATGGCGACGCATGGTATGGGCGCAACGGCTTCAAGGCTTGGGACACGGCGATCGGCGACGTCAATGATGCAGGCCGCTGGCTGCTGCGCGAGGGCATCGCCAAGCCCGACAAGCTCGGCATCGTCGGATGGTCTTATGGCGGCTACGCGGCTTTGCAGTCGCAGGTGCTCGATCCGGCTCTGTTCAAGGCGGTGGTGGCCATCGCGCCTGTAAGCGATCTGGGCTATCTCACCGAAGACGCGCAGGCCTACACCAATTCGCGACTGGTGCGCGATTTCGTCGGCACTGGCCCCCATGTCGAGGCGGGCAGCCCGCGCCGGCAAGCGTCCCGCTTTGTAGCGCCCGTCGCGCTGTTCCACGGCACCCGCGACCTCAACGTCGATGTGCGCCATTCGCAAGGTATGGCCAAGGCGCTGGAAGCGGCCGGCAAGCGCGTGATCTACCGCGAGTACGAGGATCTCCAGCACGCGCTCGACGACAGCACGGTGCGCGCCTCGATGCTCGCCGAGATCGGCGCGTTTCTTGAGGCGTCGATGGCGAGCAAGTGAAGGGCGGGAACCCTCTCGACAAGCCCGGCGCGCCTGATCCGCGAGCGGGACTGCTCCGAGGCTAACCTGATGAATGCGCGGATGTATCAGGCGATCGCGCGCGGGTATGCCGAAGGGCGCGACAGGCTCTGACAGATGATGAACGCGGCGTGCAGGCCATCACGAGCTGCCGGCCATCCCTCAGACGGCATAGCACAACTCGATCTCGCTTGCCTTGGCGATATGCTAACGTCCCGCCTCCGCAGCATCCGTCCCCGCATCGATCGGTGTGAGGTTTTGGGGCATAATCGGCCGCTGTGCTGGCCGCGCAGGAATGACCGCAATGTCCCAATTTCAGTTGTTCCGAGCCCCATGAACAGATGGCCACTTTCAGGAAGTCGAAGGTCGCAACTGAACGTCTGACTTGGGGTCGGTTTCAGAATGCCCGCTGCTCGCAAAAACGAGCGTGAAGCTGCCTGCCGGCTCTTAGAATTTGCCCAGCCGTTGCGGCTCCGTATGTTGCATCGGTGTTGCAAGGAGTCGCGGGCACACCAAGGAAATCTACGAAAACTCGTGGGAATCAAAGGGATTGGGCAGAACACCGCCGTCGCGTCCTGATCAACGCATAAGCGTTTGAAATCATGATAAATGGCTGGATGCCCCGCAAGGATTCGAACCTTGATTGACGGAGTCAGAGTCCGCTCTCTTACCATTAGAGGACGGGGCATTGGCCTGGCGCGCCAGCAAAGTCCGGCGGCGTCGACGAAGGCGCTCCCTAGTTTCGCTGCGGCGCAAGGTCAAGCACGCGTTGCGCCTGCATTGCTTGCTCTTGCGCGGCGCTTGGGTTAGCTTGGTCCCAAGTGCCCTGCGCCCCACATCGCGCGCAGGGTGATATGAAAGTAATGTGATCATGGCGGAAACTCTCCCGCCGGACAGGAATAGAAGTGCTGGGAAAAACCGGGGCGGCAAGTCCGGCAAGGTAGTCGATTTCCGCTACAAGCGCCCCCCTCAGCCCGATGCCAGAGCCAATGGCCGTGCCAAAGGCAATGGCGCAGACCGGTCCAGGCCGGACTTGGCCGATATTGGTGCGTTAAAGCCCGCCAGCCATGGTGAGGCCTATGCCGCGCTGGACCTAGGCACCAACAATTGCCGCCTGCTGATCGCCCGCCCTTCGGGCCGCGATTTCACGGTGATCGATGCCTTCAGCCGGGTGGTGAAGCTGGGCGAAGGCCTCGCGACCAGCGGGCGCCTGTCCGACGCGGCGATGGACCGCACCTTGAGTGCGCTCAACATCTGCGCCGACAAGTTGCAGCGCCGCAATGTCCGCCTCGCCCGCTCGGTCGCGACCGAGGCGTGCCGCCGCGCGGAAAACGGGCTCGCCTTCATCGAGCGGGTGCGGCGCGAGACCGGCATCGCGCTCGACATCATCAGCGCCGAGGAAGAAGCGCGGCTGGCGGTGCTGGGGTGCCATATCCTGCTGGAAGAAGGCACCGGCCCCGCCGTGATCTTCGACATTGGCGGCGGATCGACCGAGCTGGTGCTGGTCGAAGCGGTCGGCGAAGGTGCCAGCCGGGTGCCGCGCATTCTCGATTGGCAAAGCGTGCCGTGGGGTGTCGTCTCGCTCACCGACACAGTCGGCCGCGCCGAGGACAGCGAAGCCGCGCGCGTCGCCCGCTTTGCGCAGATGCGGCAGATGGTCGCCGACAGCTTCGCCCCCTTCGCCGCCCGCGTGGCGGGGGCCGCGCAGCATGACGATATTCGCCTGCTCGGCACCAGCGGCACGGTGACGACCCTGGCGAGCCTCTATCTCGAACTGCCGAGCTATGACCGCAAGGCCGTGGACGGGTTGATCGTGCCCTCTGGCGAGATGCGCGAAATCAGCGCACGGCTATCGGTGATGACGCCCTATGAACGCTCCACCTTGCCCTGCATCGGGCAGGACCGCGCCGATCTGGTGGTGGCGGGCTGCGCGATTCTTGAGGCGATCCTCGACCTGTGGCCCGCGCGGCGACTGGGCGTGGCAGACCGGGGAATCCGCGAAGGAATCCTGCGCAGCATCATGGCGGCCGAGCGTCAGTCGGAACGATCGCTCAAAGCGTTGCAACGGCAGCGCGGCGGCCAGAACCATGGACGGGCGCCCAATGAGCCGCGGTGATAAGACGCCGAGCAAGCGGGTGAAAACCGCCAAGGGCCGCACCGCCAGCCAGGTGCGCTGGCTCGAACGCCAGCTCAATGATCCCTACGTCCGTCAGGCCAAGGCCGACGGCTATCGCAGCCGCGCGGCCTACAAGCTGATCGAGCTCGACGCGAAGTTCGGCCTGCTCAAGGACGCTAAGCGGGTGGTCGATCTCGGCATTGCGCCGGGCGGCTGGTCGCAGGTCGTGCGCGCCAAATCACCCAAGGCGGAAGTGGTGGGGATCGACCTGCTGGAGGTCGAACCGCTCGAAGGCGTGACGATTTTCCAGATGGACTTCATGGCCGATGAGGCCCCGGCCAAGCTCGCCGACGCGCTGGGCGGGCCGCCCGATCTCGTGCTGTCGGACATGGCGGCCAACACGGTCGGCCACAAGCAGACCGATCACCTGCGCACGATGGGCCTGGTCGAAGCGGCGGCGTGGTTCGCGGCCGAGAATCTCGCGCCGGGCGGGGCCTTCGTCGCCAAAGTGCTGGCGGGCGGGACGGACAATGATCTGCTGGCGCTGCTGAAAAAGAACTTCACGCAGGTCAAACACGCCAAACCCCCGGCGAGCCGCAAGGGCTCGTCGGAGTGGTACGTGATCGCCCAAGGGTTCAAGGGCTGACGTGTGGGGAGAGGGGGCGGCCTGATGCCGCCCGCCCGTGATGCTTATTCCGCCGCAGCCGCCGGATCGGTGCCAGCCTCGGCCGTGGCGACAGCTTCCGCCTCGCCTTCGGCAGCAGCGGCTTCACCTTCAGCCGCGGCCGCAGGTGCAGCAGCAGCCGGGAACGGCAGGTTCGACCCCTGCGCGTTGAGGTAGGCCGCAATCGCGGCGCGATCTTCCACCTTGCCGAGACCGGCGAAGCTCATCTTGGTGCCAGGGACCATGCCCTTGGGGTTCTTGAGCCAGGCATCCATCTTGTCCCAGTCCCAATTGCCGCCCACAGCCTTCAGCTCGGCGCTGTAGGCAAACCCGGCGTGGCTGGCCACGGCCTTGCCCATCGTACCGTGAAGGTTCGGGCCGATGCCATTGGCGCCGCCCGCATTGATGGTGTGGCAGCTCTGGCACTTGGCGAAGGCCTTCTCACCCGCAGCGACCAGTTCGGCGGCGGGCATGGCGTTCAGCGCATCGGCAATCGAGGCTTCCGCCGGGCCCGCGCCTTCTTCGACCGCGCCTTCGATCACGTAGCCGAGCTTTTCGGGCCGCTCCGGCTTGTCGCCGTGGAAATAGCCTTTCGAAAGCTGCACGAGCCCAAGGCCCACGACGCCCGCGAACAGCACCCAGCCTGCGGCAGTGTTGAACAGATCGCCACCGCCGGTCTGGCTGGCCGCGTTATCCTGCGAAGAGTTATCCTGTGTCATCCCGGGCGGCTCATAGTGTCGCCAGCCGAGGCGCGCAAGACTGATCGTGGCACGAATTCTTGCACCTTTTGCAAGCGGGCTTGTGCCTGCGCGCCTGCGCCTCTAGGCGGCTTGCACCATGCGATCCTTTCCCGGCCCTGCCCTTGCCATCGTCGACCAGATGCGCGCCGCCGCCTTGGCGGAGCCTGCGCGCACGATTGCGTTTCAGGGCTCGCCGGGGGCCAATTCGCACCGCGCCGCCACCGAAGCGCGGCCCGATATGCTGCCGCTGCCGTGCTTCAGCTTCGAAGACGCGCTGGAAGCGGTGAAGGACGGGCGGGCGGCGCAAGCGATCATCCCGATCGAAAATTCACAGCACGGGCGGGTCGCCGATATCCATTTCCTGCTGCCTGAAAGCGGGCTGCACATCATCGGCGAATATTTCATGCCGATTCACCATGCGCTGATGGCGCTGGGAGCGGGGCCGTTCGAGGCCGCTTACAGCCACCCCCAGGCGCTCGGGCAGTCGCGCCACTATCTGCGGGCGCGCGGGATCGTGCCGCTGAGCCACGCCGATACCGCTGGCGCTGCGGCCTATGTCGCCGAGCGCGGCGATCCCACTGTGGCCGCCATCGCCCCCGCCCTCGCCGCCGAGCTCTACGGTCTCCAGATCATCGAGCACAATGTCGAGGACAGCGCGGACAACATGACCCGCTTCGTGATCCTCGCGCAGCAGCCGTTGGCCGACAGCGCGCTTGCGGGCAAGCCGGTGATGACCACCTTCATCTTCGAGGTGAAGAACATCCCCGCCGCGCTCTACAAGGCGCTGGGCGGGTTCGCGACCAACGGGGTCAACATGACCAAGCTGGAAAGCTATCAGCAGGGCACCAGCTTTGCCGCCACCACCTTCTACGCCGACATCATCGGCGCGCCGGGTGATCCGGCGGTGGACCGCGCGCTGGAAGAATGTGCGTTTCATTCCAAGGTCTTGCGCATTCTGGGCAGCTACCAACAGGCTCGCGCCAGAGGCTAAGGCGCGGCTAAGGCGCGGATAGCGCGGCCGCCGCGCTGTTTCCCGTTGCGCGCGCGCACATGGCGTGCCACCACCAACGGTGGATGACCGCAGCGGCCGCTTCTTCGCCTTCCGAACCAATAGCCAATTCAGGCGGATCGGCTCCCGTCGGATGGGACGCGCTGCATGCCGAGGGCAATGTCCAGTTCGCCCCGGTCGAAATCCCCCCCATCACACCGCCCGAGCCAAGCTGGCTGGAACGCCTGTTGAACGCCTTTGGTGAAGTGCTTGCCGAATGGCTGGCGCCGGCGGGGGCTGCGCTGGGCGGTTCGTGGTGGTGGCTGCAATGGGTGGTGTTGGGACTGGTCGGGCTGTTTGCGCTCGTGCTGTTGGTGCGGCTGATCGATCCGAGCTTTTTCCGCCGCGCCCAATCCGCTGCGTCGGATGCGGGGGCCGATAACACGTGGCAACCCGATCAGGCGGCCAGCCTTGCCCTGCTCGAAGATGCCGACCGGCTCGCCGCCGAAGGGCAGTTCGAGGCGGCGACCCACCTGCTGCTTCAGCGCAGCGTTGGCCAGATCGCGGCGGCGCGGCCCGATTGGGTCGAACCGTCGAGCACCGCGCGCGAGCTCGCCGCGCTCCCCGCTCTGCCAGACAGCGCGCGCACGGCTTTCGGCGTGATTGCCGAGCGGGTCGAACGCTCGCTGTTTGCGCTGCGCAGGCTCGACCGCAGTGATTGGGAGGCGGCGCGCGCCGCCTATGCCGAGTTCGCGCTTGCCCGGATCGATCCGCGCGGGACGCCGCTGGGGCGAGCGGCATGACGTCCGGCGCAGCCTTTTCGCGCGGCGGGGTGCTGGCGCTGGTGGTGGGCGGCTTCGCGCTGTTCCTTGCCGCGCTCTATCTGATCGGCGCGGGCGAGGACTTCGGCGGAACGCGCGGGCAAGGACAGGCCCATGCCGCCAGCAACGGATTGAACGGCTATGCCGGTCTCGTTCGGCTGCTCGAGGCGGCGAATTATGACGTCGCCCGGTCGCGCAGCCCGCAGGGGCTGGAGACCAGCGGCCTGCTGGTGCTGACCCCTCCGGCCTTTGGTGATGGCGAGGCCATCGCCGAAATCCTCGAAAACCGCACCTTTCTTGGCCCCACGCTCGTGATAGTGCCCAAATGGTTCGCCATGCCGCCGTCGAACCAGCTCCCCTCCGAAGCCCGCGACAAGTTCAAGCGCGGCTGGGTGATCCTCGACGGGGCGGAAGCGACGGAGTGGCCAGCCGACCTGCCCAAGCCCTATCGGTTCAGCCACGAAGTGGCCGAGGACGCCGAAAGCGCCGCCGGGGACCCTTGGAGCGGGCTGGACCTTGCCGGACGCTTGCCGACCTCCACCACCATGTATGCCGTGCCCGAAGCCGCGCACGACGTGCTGATCGCCGATGCCAAAGGCCGCGCGCTCGCCTTTTGGGTCAACCCCGGCGAAGGGATTGACGATGACAACCCGGCCTATCCGGTGGTCTTTCTCGCCGAGCCTGACCTTGCGAACAATTACGGCCTTGCCGACGCCAACCGCGCCGCTGCGGCCGTGGCGCTGGTGGACTGGCTGGCGAATGATGCCGACGTGTACGAAGTCACCTTCGACATGACCTTGAACGGGTTTGGCGCGTCGGAAAACCTGCTGACGCTCGCCTTCCGCCCACCCTTTCTGGCGGCGACGCTGAGCCTGCTGGTGGCGCTGCTGATCGTCGGGTGGCGCGCGTTCCAGCGCTTTGGCCCACCGGCTGCGCCTGCCGGGCCCGACATCGCCTTCGGCAAGCGCCAGCTGATCGCCAATGGCGCAGGGCTGATCCTGCGCGCGCGGCGGTTCGGGCTGCTGGGCGCGCCCTATGCCGCCCTTTCCGCGCGGCGAATCGCCGACCGGCTCGGCCTCGCCCGGCCCGATCCGCAGGCGATCGACGCAGCGCTCGCCCGCCGCCTGCCGCAGGAAGAACCCTTCACCCGCCGCGCCGCACGGCTGGAAGCGGCGGCGAAACCCGCCGACATTCTGGCCGCCGCGCAAAGCCTCGACGACCTCAACGCCAAGTTATCGCAGGGACAATGATGACCATGACACTCGACGACGTCCGCAGCCTCGCAGGCGCCATCCGCGCCGAAATCGCCAAGGCGATCGTCGGGCAGGACAACATGGTCGACATGCTGCTGACCGCATTGCTGGCGGAAGGCCATGTGCTGCTGGAAGGCCCGCCGGGGACCGCCAAGACCTTCCTTGCGCAGAGCTTTGCCACCGCCTTGGGGCTCGATTTCGGGCGCATCCAGTTCACGCCCGATCTGCTGCCGGGCGATATCCTCGGGTCGAACCTGTTCAACTTCCAGACCAGCCAGTTCACGCTGACGCGCGGGCCGATCTTCTGCGATCTGCTGCTGGGGGACGAGATCAACCGCACCCCGCCCAAGACCCAGGCCGCGCTGCTCGAAGCGATGCAGGAACGCCGCGTCACGCTGGACGGGGAGACGCACCAGCTGCCCGAACGGTTCATGGTGGTCGCAACCCAGAACCCGATCGAGAACCAGGGTGTCTATCCCCTGCCCGAAGCCCAGCTTGACCGCTTTCTGTTCAAGCTGCTGGTGCCCTATCCGGCCGAGGACGAGGAAGCGCGGATCGTCGCCACCTATGGCCAGCGTTCCGGCCCGCAGCGCCCTGCCGATCTGGGCGTGACCGCCGTGACCGACGCCGCCGGTCTGGTCGCGGCGAGCACGGCGCTGGCGCAGGTCGCGGTCGCCGAGGATATCACCCGCTACGTCGTACGCCTGATCCGCGCGACCCGCGACCATGCGGAGCTGACCGTGGGCGCCTCCCCCCGCGCGGCGGTGCTGCTGGCCGGTGCCGCCCGCGCCCGCGCCGCGCTGGAGGGCCGCGCCTATGTGATCCCCGATGACGTCAAGGCGCTCGCCGTGCCGGTGCTGCGCCACCGCCTGACCTTGAGCCCGGCCGCCGAGATCGAGGGGCGCGACATGGAGGCGCTGGTCGCCGAACTGGTCGAAAGCACCGAGGCCCCCCGGTAAGGTGATCCGCGTCCTGCGCCTTGTCCTCGGGATCCTGCTGCTGCCCTTGCGGCCGCTGCTGATCGTCGCGCCGACCGAGCGGGCGGCGTGGATCGCGGCGGCGCTCGCGCCGGTGGCGGTGGTGATCGCGGCGACCTCTCCCGGCGCGTGGGTGATCGCGCCGCTGCTGGGGCTGACGCTGGTGGCGCTGATCGCGCTCGACGCGGTGCTGACCGGGCGGCTCGACGGCTGGGACATCCGCACGGCAGAGGACATCGAAGTCGGCCAGCCGAGCGTGCTCGCCATCACCGCGCGGTTCAAAGGTCGCCAGCCGGCGCGTGCCGAGGCGGCGCTCGCCTGCGACGCGCGGCTGGCACCGGAGGGCCGGGTGACGCTCGCGCTCGCGCCGCAGCCGTTTGGGGAAGGCTGGCGCGGTGAGACGATCCTCACACCCACCCGGCGCGGTACGGCACAGGTTGAGCGGGCGTGGATGCGCTGGGAAGGGCCGTTGCGGCTGGGCGCGCGGCAGGTTGACTATCCGCTGGGCCGCGTGGTGCGAATCTGGCCCGACCTCTCGCCGGTGCGCTCCCCCGATTTGCAGGCCTTCCTGCGCAACGCCCAGATCGGCCTGATCGCCCGCCGCATCCGGGGCGAAGGCACCCAGTTCGAAGCCTTGAGCGAATACGAGCCCGGCATGGACCGCCGCCGCATCGACTGGAAGGCCAGCGCTCGCCACACCCGCCTGTTCGCCCGCGAGAACGAGAGCGAGCGCAACAACCAGATCGTCTTCGCTTTCGATTGCGGGCAGGCGATGTGCGAGCCGGTGGACGGCCTGCCGCGGATCGACCGGGCGGTCAGCGCCGCGCTGACCTGCGCCTATGTCGCGCTCAAGGGCGGAGACAAGGTCGCCTTGTTCGGCTTTGCGCAAGCCCCGCAGATCATGACGCCCTTCATCGCCGACCCGCGCGCCTTCCACCGTTTGCAGAGCGCGGCGGCGGGTCTCGACTATCAACCGGCCGAGCCCAATTTCACGCTCGCGCTCGCCACGCTGACCGGGCGGCTCCAGCGCCGATCGCTGGTGGTGGTGTTCTCCGACTTTACCGATCCCAC
This sequence comes from Erythrobacter sp. W302b, assembly GCF_046452395.1. NCBI lineage: Bacteria > Pseudomonadati > Pseudomonadota > Alphaproteobacteria > Sphingomonadales > Erythrobacteraceae > Erythrobacter > Erythrobacter sp. W302b. The sequence goes on from NZ_JBKFDH010000001.1 coordinate 2,484,882, forward strand.
CGCGGCGGAACTGATGGTGGAAAGCCTCGGCCGCTTGTCGGGCAAGCATCTGGTGCTGTTCGTCACCATGACCGACAGCGAGGTCGAGGATCTCATCACCGCCCCGCCCGGCGATATCGCGACGCTGGCCCGGTCGGTCACCGCCGATAGCCTCGCCCAGCAGCGCAAGCTGGTGCTGACCCGGCTGCGGCGGCTGGGGATCGACGTGCTGGAGGCGCCGTGGGAGAGCATCGGCCCGCGCCTGATCGACCACTATCTCGCGATCCGCAGCAGCGAGGCGATCGGGTGAAGGCGCCGGTCATCTCGTCATGGTTCGGGCGCGGTCAGGTCGCCGCGCCGCCCGATATCGCCAGCGCGGCGCTGCGGTCCGATCGCTTCCGGCTGGAGCGTGAGGGCGACTGGCGGCGACTGGAGGAAATTCTGGCGCGGATGGAGCGCGGGGGCTTGCGCCGTATCCCCGATGCCGATCTGATCGCGCTGCCCGCGCTGTATCGCACCGCCGCCTCCTCGCTTTCGGTGGCGCGCGAGACGTCGCTCGACGCCGCGACTCTCGCCTATCTCGAAGCGCTGGTGCAGCGTGCGTGGTTTCAGGTTTACGGCCCGCGGCAGGGGTTCATCCGCTGGTTTCGAAGCTTCATTTTCGGCGGCTGGAGCCGCGCGGTGCGGAGCCTGTGGCTCGACATTTGCATCGCGCTGTTCGTGATGGTGGCAGGCACGGTGGTCGGCTGGCTGCTCGTGGCGCAGGACGAGGCGTGGTATTACCGCCTGTTCCCGGCCGGCTTCGGCGAGGCCCGCGTGCCCGGTGCCAGCCGCGAACAATTGCTCGCCACCCTGGCGACCGAGAACAGCGCAAATGGCCTGTCGGCGTTCGCCGCGCAGCTGTTCGGCAACAATTCGGCCGTGTGCATCCTCGCCTTCGCGCTGGGCTTCGCCTTCGGCATCCCGTCGCTGCTGCTGCTGGTGCACAACATGGCCTTGCTGGGCGCCTTGCTGTGGCTGTTCGACGGGCAGGGGCTAGTGGTCGAGCTGGCCGCCTGGCTCTCCGTCCACGGCACCACCGAACTGTTCGGCATTCTGCTGTCGGGCGCAGCCGGGCTGCATATCGGGCGGGCGATGGCCTTCCCCGGCAAGCGCCCGGTGCTCGAAGCAGCGGCGGCGGCCGGGCGGCGCTCGGCGGTGGTGATGGTCGGCGTGGTGATCATGATGATCGTCGCCGCACTGCTTGAGGCCTTCCCGCGCCAGCTGGTCGATGGCACCGCCGGCCGGTTCATGATCGGCGGGACGATGCTGGCGTTCTGGCTCAGCTATTTCATCCTCTACCGCCCGCGCATCACCGGTGACGTCGCCGGGGCGGAGACCGCATGAGCAAAGCCGCCACCGCCACCGCCAAGCCGGACAAGCGCGCCCGGACGCTGATCACACCCGAAGGGCTGGCGCTGCCGCTTACCCTCGCCTCACGCGGGGCCCGGGCCGGGGCGCTGATCATCGACATGGTGATCATCGTGATCGGCCTGATCGCCTTCCAGTGGGTGATGCAGGAGCTGTTCAAGGGCGTGGTCGAGGGGATCGGCTTTGATCCCCAGCAAGGCTTGCCGGGATCGGCGGAGTTTCTGGTGATCACCTCTGTGCTGATCGGCTTTGCCGCGTGGTACGGCTATTTCCTGGTGCAGGAGCTCGGCCCGCGCGGCGCGACGCTGGGCAAGCGGCTGGTCGGCATCCGCATCGCCGCGCGCGGCGGGGCGCGCCTGACGCCCGAGGCGGTCATCGCGCGCAATCTGCTGCGCGATATCGAGGTCTTCTACCCGCTGATCGCGCTGTTGATCCTCGTCGGGCTAAGCAGTCAGGGCGAAGATGTCGGCGCGCTCGGCATTGTGCTGTCCGGCTGGCTGCTGTTGTTCATGCTGTTCCCGTTCTTCAACCGCGATGGCCTGCGCGCGGGCGACATCGTGGCCGGGACCTGGGTGGTGGAACGTCCGCGCACCCGTCTGGCCGCCGTGCTCAGCACGCAGGGCGCCGCCGCAGCTGCGGGTGCCAGCGAGGTCACGGGCGTGCGCTATGATTTCGGCGATGCGGAGCTTTCGATCTATGGCGAGCGCGAGCTTCAGACGCTGGAGCGGCTGCTGCGCGATTCCCAGCCCGATGCGCTCAAGGCCGTGCACGCCACGATCTGCCGCAAGATCGGTTGGGACCCCGGCGCGGGCGACGAAAGGGCTTTCCTCGAGGCGTTCTATGCGCAATTGCGCAGCCGGTTGGAGGCCGACATGCGGTTCGGCAAGCGGAAAGCGGACAAGTTCTCATGAAACTGGATCGGCGACTCTTCCTCGGCGGCACCCTCGCTCTCGGGGCAAGCGCCTGCATTCCGCCCGATCAGAGCCCGATGGGCCGGTTGGCGGCTGAGCTGCGGCTGATTGAGGCGGCGGGGAACGGCACGCTGGGCGTCGAGCTGTTCGACACCGTCAGCGGCATGGCGCTCGGCCTGAACAGCGACCGTCGCTTCGGCCACGCGTCCTCCTTCAAGCTCTCGCTCGCCGCGCTGCTGCTCCAGCGTCATGCCGCAGGCCTAATCGATGCGGACAAGCATGTGACCTGGACCGAGGCCGACATGCTGCACCACGCGCCCTTCACCACCGAGCGGATGGCGAGCGGCGCAACCTTGCGCGAATTGGCGCGGGCGACGCAGATCACCTCGGACAATCCGGCAGCCAATATCCTGCTCCGCCATCTGGGCGGCCCTGCGGGGCTGACCGCGTTCTGGCGCAGCATCGGTGACGAGGTGAGCCGCCTCGACCGTTACGAGCCGGAGATGAACATCGTCCCGCCCGCGGAGTTCCGCGACACGGCCACGCCCGCTGCGATGGCCCGCAATGTCGCCAAGATCGTCTATGGCGACGTTCTGCCGGAAGCAGAGCGGGCGGAGTTGAAGGGCTGGATGATCGCGACCGAAACCGGCCTCAAGCGCGTCCGCGCGGGGTTGCCCGAAGGCTGGGTCGCCGGCGACAAGACCGGCACCAGCGGCATGGTCGGGACGGACGGCAATTACATCGACATCGGGTTTGCCGAAGGGCCGAAGGGCCAGCCGCCGATCACCTTCGCCTGCTATTTCCGCGCGCGCCAAGGCGATGACGACATGGCCGCGCGGGCCGAACTGACGCTGTCGCGCGTGGGCCGGATCATCAAGGAATTCGCCGAGCCGGAGCGGGGATTACCGCTGGTGGGGAAGATTTACTAAGTCCCCCCTCCCTTGGGGGAGGGGGCTAGGGGTTGGGGCTCCCACCTCCGAGAGGGCAGAGCGCCCATCCCTAACCCCTTCCCTCAAGGGAAGGGGCTTTAGTGATCCGGCGTGTCCGAAGCCTTCGCCTCACCGCCAAAGATCCCCACTTCGCGCACTCCTGCACTGGTCGCGCGGCCGCGATACATGCCGGTGGTGTTGAAGCTGAAGATCGCGTGGCCCTCGGGCGTGACGAGGATCACGCCGCCATCGCCGCCGAGACCGGCGACATCGGCCATGACAGCATCGGCGATATACTGGGCTTCCTCGGTGCGGACGCTCTCGGCGGCAGCGCCTTCTTCTGCCATTGCGACCTTCACCTCGTTGGTCGCCCGCAACCGCGCACAAATCTCATGCGCCACGCCGACCCGCAGGAAGTACTCCCCCCACCCGGTCGCAGACACGGCACAGGCGCGGTTATCCGCATAGGTCCCCGCGCCGATCACCGGCGCATCGCCCACGCGGCCCCAGCGCTTGCCGGTCATCCCGCCGGTCGAGGTGCCCGCGGCCAGATTGCCGCTCTGATCGAGCGCCACCGCGCCCACCGTGCCGAACTTGTGATCCACATCGAGCGCGGAAAGCTGCTTCGCCTTCATCCGCTCCAGCGCCTCGCGCCGGGCGGGCGTGGCGAAATATTCGGGCGGGGTGACGGCAAAGCCCTTCTCGACCGCGAAGGCCTCGGCACCCGCGCCCATCAGAAACACGTGCTCGGAATCGGTGCGAACTGTGTCGGCCAGCAGGATCGGGTTCTTCACGGTCTTCACCCCGGCAACCGCACCGGCGCTACGATCGCGGCCATCCATGATCGAGGAATCCAGCTCGTTCGTTCCCTCCCAGGTGAACACCGCGCCCTTGCCTGCGTTGAACAGCGGGGAATCTTCCATCGGGATGATCGCGGCCTTGATCGCATCCATCGCGCTGCCCCCCTCGGCCAGCACCTTCGCTCCGGCATCGAGCGCGACCTGCAAGGCCGCCTCGTACTCCGCGCGCTTTTCCGGCGTCATCGCCTTGGGGTCGAGCGTCCCCGCCCCGCCATGGATCGCAATCGACCACTTGGGGGCTGGCGGCGCGGCATCCTCAGCCACGGCGGCGGCGGGGATCAGGGCGAGGGTGAGAGCGGCGATCAGTTTGTTCATGGCCGCAAGGTGTAACGCGCTGCTCACCGTTTCGCCAGCTTAACAGCGCGCTCGGCGCAGGCTAGGGCGGTGCCATGATCCTGCGTCCCGCCACTCTCGCCGATGCCCCTGCGCTTGCCGCCTTGGGCGCGGAAACCTTTATCGCCGCTTTCGGGCATCTCTACACGCCCGAAGACCTCGCCGCCTTTCTCGCGCAGGTCCACGCGCCCGGCCCGGTCGCGGAGGAAATCGCGGGCGACAGCTGCACCCACTGCCTGGTCGAAGAGAACGGCACGCTGGTCGCCTATTGCAAGCTGCGCTACCCCAGCCACTACACCCGCTACACCGAGGCGCGCGATCCGATCGAACTGGGCCAGCTCTACGCCCTGCCCACCCACACCGGCACCGGCATCGGCGCCAGGCTGATGGACTGGGCGCTGAGCGTGGCGCGCGAAAGGTCGCACGATGCGGTCCTTCTGTCGGTTTATTCAGAGAATTTCGGCGCGCAGCGGTTCTACCAGCGCTATGGTTTCGGCAAGATCGCTGATATCACCTTTCAGGTGGGCGCACAGCTCGACGCGGAATTTCTGTACGAATTGAAGCTATAATCACAGGAGCGGGACCATGAGCGCATTTGGCTGGAGCAGCACCACCGACGAGGTGCTGGAGGGCATCGACCTCTCGGGACAAACGGCGTTCATCACCGGGGCCAATTCCGGGCTGGGGCAGGAAACCGCCCGCGCGATGGCCGCCAGGGGCGCGCATGTGGTGCTGGCGGGGCGCGATCAGGCCAAGCTGGACGAAGCGGTTGCCGCGATTTTTGCGACCGTGCCGAACGCACAGCTTGATACGATCACGGTCGACCTCGCCTCGCTCGAAAGCATCCGCGCCGCAACCTCGCGCGCGCGCCAGCGGTTCACCCGGATCGACCTGCTGATCAACAATGCCGGGGTCATGGCCACGCCCTTCGAACACACTGCCGACGGGTTCGAGCGGCAGTTCGGCACCAACCATCTGGGCCACTTCGCGCTGACGGCGGAACTCATGCCGCTGATCGAAGCGGGAGCAGCCAAGCGCATCGTCAACCTGTCGAGCCGCGGGCACCATATGGGGCCGGTGCATTTCGACGACCCCAATTTCGTGCATCGCCCCTATGATCCGTGGGCGAGCTACGGCCAGTCCAAGACCGCCAATGTGCTGTTCTCGGTCGGGATCGAGGCGCGTTATGCGGTGATGGGCATCCACGCCTATGCGGTGCACCCCGGCGGGATCGAGACCAACCTTGGCCGCCATATGACGCAGGAGATGCGCGACGCCTTGATGGCGAGGATTTCCTCTCGCGATACCAGCTTCGCCTGGAAGACCATCCCGCAAGGCGCCGCGACCAGTTGCTGGGCGGCGACGGCCCCTGAGCTGGAAGGCAAGGGCGGGGTCTATTGCGAGGACTGCCACGTCGCCGAAGTGGATGACGAATCGGCCAGCGGCGGGGTGCGCTCCTACGCGCTCAACCCCAGCTATGCCGACCAGCTGTGGAAGCTGAGCGAGGAGCTGACCGGGGCGAAGTTCCCGAGCTAGCGGGCAGGAACGCCAAGACGACGGGCGGGGCGGCCTCGCCTTCGCAAAACTTGGCATCGACACCCGCCGCGCTCTCCCCCTTGTCGCGACAGAGCGCCGCTCCGGGGAGGCAGGTCAAGCGCTGGCGGTGCGCAGCGCGCCTTGCCCGGAGGTCTCGCCTTTGAGGCGGCGCGCTTCGACATCGAAGATCCCGACACTCAGCGCGAACATGATCACGATCATCGCGAACTCGCCCTCGTCCTCGACAAAGGCGAAGAGGTTGAGCACATTCGGCGCGTGATCGCCCCACGACGTCGCCATGTCGACCGCGATGCCGAACACCGCCGCTCCGGCGATGCAGGCCGCGATCAGCGCACCGTGGATCGCGGCGCGCTTGTCCGCCTGTCGCAAGGCCACCGCCATGCCGGCCAGCCAGACCACCCCGACAACCACGAAGATCAGCGATTCGGCAAGGTGATGCGGCTGCATCGGGAGCCAGTCCATCACCGGCAGCATCGCGCCGAGCGTGAAGCCGAGTTGCTCATGCACCTCGCCCCAATTGTCGAGCGTCATCCACACGAACAGCACCGCGCTGGTCAGATAAACCATTGCCCGGGTGCGCAGCCACAGCACGAACAGCATCACCGCCGAGGCCGTGGTCAGCGAATACTCGAGGAACTCCGCGAAGGAGCCATCCTGCGACATGAAGAACTGCGTCGGCAAAGCGGCCCCGGTCGCATCGCCATAATGCGCGGCGACATCCAGACCCACCAGCACGCAGGCATAGGGCACCACGCACATCAGCGCGATGTGCAGCGCGCGCGACCGTGCCAGCTCGACACTTGTCCGCCAAAGATCGCCGATCATGATCATCGCCGTATTCCGTCCTGATGCGCAGCGAACCCGCAACTGCGTCTGGTGTGTGACCCGGTATTGTCACAAATACCGTGCGCCATGCCTCGCACGAACAGGCAAATCGGCCCCTGCGCCAATATGCGACAGTCGGAAGATTTGCAGACAGGCCTGCCCCACGCCGAACCCCCGCGCTTGTCATTGCCCCGCCACGCTTTGCCGCCTATATGGCAGGCCATGTCTTCCATCCGTCCGTGGCGCACGATCGAACGGCGCAAATGTCGCCAGATCATGGTGGGGAATGTCCCCGTAGGCGGTGATGCGCCCATCACCGTGCAGACCATGACCAACACCCCCACCGAAGACGTGAAGGCGACGCTCGACCAGATCCGGCGCTGCGAGGACGTGGGCGCGGACATTATCCGCGTCTCCTGCCCGACCGAGGAATCGACCCGCGATTTCAAGAAGATCACCCGCGGCGCCCGCATTCCGGTCGTCGCCGACATCCACTTCCACTACCAGCGCGCGCTCGAAGCAGCCGATGCGGGCGCGGCCTGCCTGCGCATCAATCCGGGCAATATCGGCTCGGCCCAGCGCGTCGCCGAAGTGGTGCGCGCCGCCAAGGCCAATGGCTGCGCGATCCGCATCGGCGTCAACGCCGGGAGCCTTGAGAAAGACCTCCTCGAAAAATATGGCGAGCCCTGCCCCGAAGCGCTGATCGAGAGCGCCTTGGATCACATCAAGCTGCTGCAGGATCACGATTTCCACGAATACAAGGTGGCGGTGAAAGCCTCGGACGTGTTCCTCGCCGTCGCGGCCTATCACGGGTTGGCCGAAACGGTCGATTGCCCGCTGCACCTCGGCATCACCGAAGCGGGCGGGTTGATCGGCGGCACGGTGAAATCCAGCATCGGCATGGGCTCGCTGCTGTGGGCGGGCATCGGCGACACGATCCGCGTCAGCCTTTCCGCCGAGCCGGAGGAAGAGATCAAGGTCGGCTACCACATGCTCAAGGCCCTGGGCCTGCGCACGCGCGGGGTGCGGGTGGTCTCGTGCCCGTCCTGCTCGCGGCAGGGCTTCGATGTGATCCGCACGGTCGAAACGCTGGAAAAGCGGCTCGAACACATCAAGACCCCGATGAGCCTGTCGGTGCTCGGTTGCGTGGTCAACGGCCCCGGCGAAGCGCGCGAGACCGATATCGGCCTCACCGGCGGCGGCAATGGCAAGCACATGGTCTACCTCAGCGGCATGAAGGCCCACGCGATCGATGACGAGGCGATGCTTGATCACATCGTCAAGCTGGTCGAGGAAAAGGCCGCCGCGATCGAAGCGGGCGAAGCCACCGCTTTCGATCCCCACGCGACCCCCGCCGAAGCCGCCGAGTGATCCGCGCTGCGATGGCCGCATGTCTGGCGCTGGCGCTGGCCGCCTGCGCGACGACGGGTGATGCTGCTGCGGCCCATCCCGAAGCGCGCGCCTATTCTGCCACCGCCGATGCAACCGCCGAAGTCGACGCCGCGCTTGCCCGCGCCGCCACCTCGGGCAAGCGGGTGCTGCTGGTGCTGGGCGCGAACTGGTGTCACGATAGCCGCGCGCTCGCCGGATGGCTGGAAACACCGCGCTTCGCCGCGCTTACCGCGCAGGCCTATGACGTCGTCTTTGTCGATGTCGGCACGCCGCAGACGGGCGAGGGCCGCAATCTCGACATCGCGCGCCGCTTCGGGTTGGCAGACATGCCCGGCACCCCGGCCCTGCTGGTGCTGACCGCCGAGGGCCGCGCCGTGAACCTCGACACCGCCGCCAGCTGGCGCAACGCCGCCAGCCGCAGCGAGGATGCGATCTTTGAGGAATTGGTAGCGCTGGCGGGCGAGTCCGGCTAGCGCCGCCAGCTCGGGCGACGCCTTGCATTGCGGCTGCTGCTTTCTATACTGTCTAGAACGGAGGCAGCACCCATGGCGCTCAGCATCAAGGACGAAGAGACCGACCGGCTGGTGCGCAAGCTCGCTCAGCAGGCCGGGGTGAGTTTCACCGCAGCCATCCGGCTGGCGGTCAGGAACGAACTGGACAAGCGCCGCTCCCCGGCCCGCAACCCCGCACGCATCCGCGAAGCTGTGCGCGAATTGCAGGAGGAGGTGCGCAAGCTGCCCATTCTTGATCCGCGCACGCCGGACGAGATCATTGGCTATGACGAACATGGGCTGCCGCGTTGATCGTCGTCGATACGTCAGCAATTATCGCGATCACGCTTGACGAACCGGATGCTGACAACCTCCTGACCGCAGTCAGCACGGCGAATGAAGTCTTTATTGCTGCGCCGACCGCAATTGAGCTGGAAATCGTCTTGAGATCGAAAACCGGGCCGAACGGGCCCTCAGCCCTGCGCGTGCTGCAAAGCCTAGCCATCGAAACCGTGCCCTTTACGCTCGACCATCTCGCCGCTGCGATTGGCGCTCACAGCAAGTTTGGAAGGGGTCGCCATCCGGCGCAGCTCAACTTCGGCGATTGCATGGCCTATGCGCTGGCGAAATCGCTGAACGCCCCGCTGCTGTTCAAGGGCGATGACTTCGGCAAAACCGACATCCAATCCGCGCTGGAAATCTGACCGCCATGATCGAAGCCTTGCTCCTTGCCCTCGCGCTGGCGATGGACGCCTTTGCCGTCGCTCTCACACAAGGTGCGCGGTTCCGGCCATCACCGCGCGGGGGGCTGGCCATTGCGCTCACCTTCGGGGTGTTTCAGGCGCTGATGCCGCTCGCCGGGTGGGTGATCGGCGCGGTGGCGCTGATCTATGTCGAGGCAGTGGATCACTGGATCGCCTTCGGTCTGCTGACCTTCCTCGGGGTGCGGATGCTGGGCGGGCATGTCGGCGAGGAGGAAGCCGCGCGCGCGCTGACGGGGCGCACCTTGCTGATCGCCGGCGTGGCCACCAGCATCGACGCGCTGGCCGCCGGGATCACCCTGCCGACGCTCGGCCTATCGCCGTGGCTCGCGGTCGCCTTGATCGGGATCGTCACCTTCGTCATGAGCGGCGCGGGGGTGGTGCTGGGCCGGCGGGCCGGCGATCATTGGGGCGAATGGGCCGAGCGCATCGGGGGCGTGATCCTGATTGGGCTAGGGGTGAAGATCCTCGCCGAGCATTCCGGCTGGCTGTAACCGCGTGCTCCACGTCGTCCACCATGCCGACTACATGGCGCCCCGGCCGGAGCGGGGGACGTTCCGTTTCGACAAATATTACCTCGTGATGGAGGAGCTGCGCGCGAGCGGAGCGCCGATCACCGAACACGCCCCCGAGCCCATGCCGCGCGAATGGCTCGAGGCGGTGCATTGCCCCGACTATGTCGACGAGGTCTTCCGCGCCGAAGTCCCGCGCGCCAAGGAACGGCGGATCGGCTTTCCCGTCACCCCCGCGATCACCAGCCGCGTGCGCCACACCAACGGCGGCACCTGGCTCGCCGCGCAGCTCGCCCGCCAGCATGGCTACGCCGCCAACTCCGCCGCGGGGAGCCACCATGCGCTGCATGACACCGGCGCGGGGTACTGCGTGTTCAACGACCTCGCCGTCACCGCCAACCGCCTGATTGCCGAGCGTCACGCGGCGCGGGTGCTGATCGTCGACCTCGATGTGCATCAGGGGGACGGCACCGCCAGTCTGACGGCGGGGCGGGAGGACATCTTCACCCTCTCGCTCCACGCCGAGAAGAACTTCCCGGTCAGGAAGGCGCGATCGAGCCGCGATGTCGGCCTGCCCGACGGGGTGGACGACGATGGCTACATGGAGGCGCTCACCCGCCACCTGCCGGAGGTGTTCGCCGAATTCGCGCCCGATTTCGTGCTCTATCAGGCCGGGGTCGATCCCCATCATGCAGACAAGCTGGGGCGGCTGGCCCTGACCGATGCCGGACTGGCGCTGCGAGACCGCTTCGTTGTCACCGCGTGCCGCAGTCGTGGCGTGGTGGTTGCGAGCGCGTTGGGGGGTGGTTACGGCGATGATCCGCGCATCGTCGCCGCCCGCCATGCGGCTTCGATGCTGACAATGGCCGCAGCAAACAGCGCGTTTCCGGAGCCATCCTCCACGAAGTGAGCCATAGATACGATAAACCGTTGGCCACCCCATTGGGAACGCAAGCAGCGCGGTTTACGTTACGGCGCAATGAAGCGTCGGGATCTTCTGAAGGGCACTCTGGCAGCGGGGGCAGCATTGGCGCTGCCATCCCGCCTGTTCGCGTCCGTCGCCCCCGGCTCTCCGCGTGATCGCATCCTTTTCGACATCGCCAAGCGCGAGCTGCTGCGCGCGGGCAACGCGATCTGGAAGCATGACATCGTCGGGATCGCCGATTTCGGCCTCCATTCGGCGAAGCCGCGCTTCCACTTCGTCAATCTCGAACGCGCCGAAGTGCAGTCGTACCACGTCAGCCACGGCATGGGCTCCGACCCGCAGCATGACGGGTGGCTCAAGCAGTTCTCGAACACCGAAGGCTCCAACGCGACCAGCCGCGGGGCTTACGTCACGTGGGAATGGTACAAGGGCCGCTATGGCACCTCGGTGCGCCTCGGCGGGCTGGATGAGAGCAACAACGCCGCGCTGCAACGCTACATCGTGATGCACCGCGCCGATTATGCCGAGAGCAGCCATCTGGAAAAGTGGGGCCGTCTGGGGCGCTCCAACGGGTGCTTCGCGATGGGCGAGGAACAGTTCCGCATGGCGCTGATGCACCTGTCCGGCGGGCGCTTGCTGTTCGCCGATTCGCTGGGGCTAGAGGAAGACGGCAGCATCCAGCCGGTGCCGGAACTGGCGATGATCGAGCGTCAGCCGCTCGATCTCTATCCCCGGCCGACGATCAGCGCCTACTAAGGCGCTGCCTCAGCCCGCTCAGCTGTCCTGCAAATCATCCTCGATCACGATCACTTCGTCGGTCGGCACGCTGGTGCGGTTGCGCACCCGCGGCTTGTCGAGGCTGGCAAGCACCTTGGTATCGCGCCCATAGATGTCCTTGAAGGTCGCCATCTGACCGTTGATGTCCGACGCCATCGTGAAATAGGTGATATAGGCGGGCCACTGCTTTTCGAGCATCACCTTGGTGTATTTGCCCGAGGTTGAAATCGCCACAGCCTCGTCCTTGGTCGCGCCCTTGCCGAGGATCGCCATCGTCATCGCCAGTTCCAGCGCGCGCTCGGTCCGCACGCAGCCGTGTGAGAGCGCGCGGAATTCGGCGGCGAACAGGTGGCGGGACGGCGTATCGTGGAAGAAGATCGCGTGGGGATTGGGCATTTCGAGCTTCATCTGCCCCAGCGAATTGCCTGGCCCGGGCTGCTGGACGACGGTGATATAGCCGTTCGCGCCCTTGGTCGCGACATAGCCGTTGCGCTTGGCCCATGCCGGGTTGGCAAGCGCGCGGGCGCCGAGGCCTTCGCCCTTCACGATCGACTGCGGCACAGTCCAGGTCGGGTTAAACACCACGCCTTCAACCATTTCGGCAAGCTGCGGCGTCGCGGTGCGGCCCGGCTTGCCGACAATCGTGCGGTAGGTGCTGATGATGCGGTTCTTCACCGTCAACCGCAGCTGAAATTCCGGCACGTTGGTGATCAGGTATTGCGAGCCGAGATCGCGCTGCAGCCAGCGCCAGCGGTCCATGTTGGCGCGGATCAGCTTGCGCTTGGCGGTCTGCCCGTCCGACGTTGCTGCGAGTTCCGCCTTGAGCTTGGCGTAATCGGGGTGGGTCGGGTTCAGCTTGGCCAGCGTGCCGGCGATATCGCCGCTCGCCAGTGCTTCGGCCATGACCTTGCCTGCGGGGTAGAGATCCCGGTCAGGATCGACCACGAACCACTGCTCGCGCGCCTCCATCGGCGTGCGGCCGTCACGCAGATCTTCGACCAGCCACACGAAGCTTTGCGATGCGAGCTCGTTCAATTCCTTCGACGGGCCGGACGCCAGCGCCACCTTGAGCGGTTCGAGATCATAATCCTTGGGATCGAGCCCCTCGGCACCGATCCCCTCGATCACCGCGACCAACCGCGTGGCCTGCGCCACGGTCCAGGCTTGCAAAAGCGGTTCGAATACCGGCTGCGCAAAGGCTTCGGCCACGGATTCGCCCTGCGGTGGAACTGCGGCGGGCGCGGGACTGCCGGTGCTCTGGCTGCGCGCGGGCGCAGGATTGGCCGACGCAGACGGGCGGCTTTCCTGCGCCAAGGCCGCACTCGCCACCAGCGCTGCGGCGCTGATGCCACCTGCCAATTTGCCGGGAAACTTCATCTCGATACTGCCTTTTCGCCCCGTGCCGCTTGGGATCGCGACCAATAACCGTCGCAAGCTGCATACATTCTCAGCCTTGCTCCTATCAACCACCTTGGCTTTCACCTGGATTAATGTTCACACCCCTGTGTCCTTGGCGTGACCTTGGGGCCACCTGCGCTTAAGGAGCGCCCATGCCGCCGCGCCATCACCCTCTGCTACCGTTTGTCGCTGCGCTGGCGGGCGTGAGCTTCCTGTCGCTGATGGATGCCTTCATGAAAGAGGCCGCGCTGCTGATCGGCGCCTATACCGCCACGGTGCTGCGGGCATTCATCGGCGCCGCGCTGATCGCCCCGGTGTGGCTGTCACGCGGGCCGGCGATGCCAAGCCGCGCGGTGTGGAAGCTGCACCTGACGCGCGGCGTTGTGTCGGCCTTCATGGCGCTGACCTTTTTCTTCTCACTGACCCTGCTGCCGCTGGCCGAGGCGATTGCCCTGAGCTTTATCGCGCCGTTGATCGCGCTCTACCTTGCGCGCGTGCTGCTGGGTGAGGTGATCAGCCGCGCGGCGATCGGGGCGAGCGTGCTCGGCTTTGCGGGCACGCTGGTGATTGTGGGCGGGCGGATCGGGCAGGGAAAGTTTGATGAAGGCGCGGCGCTGGGCGTGGCCTCGCTGTTCGTCTCGGCACTGCTCTATGCCTATAACTTCATTGTCATCCGGCGGCAGGCGCAGGTCGCCGGGCCGCTGGAGATCGCGACCTTTCACAGTGGGATCGGCGGGCTGGTGCTGCTGACGCTCGCCCCGCTCCTGTGGGAGACACCCTCCGGCGACGCCCTGGTGCCGCTGCTGGCGGCGGGCGCGCTGACGGTGGCCGGATCGCTCGCCATCGCCTGGGCCTATGCACGGGCCGAGGCGAATGTGCTGGTGCCGACCGAATATTCGGGCTTTGTCTGGGCGAGCCTCTTCGGTTGGCTGTTCTTCCACGAAGCGGTGACTGTGCCCACACTCGCCGGGACAGCGTTGATCATTGGCGGATGCTGGCTCGCCACCCGCCCCGCCCGCCCCGCCCCGGTCGCCGCCAGCTAAGACCATTTGCCAAGGGCGGTAAGCCCCTTGCCCCCCTTGACCTCGCGCGTCTGAAAGCGCAGTGCGCCCTCGAAAACCGCGCCCTTGGTGGATCGGGGGCGGGTCTAATCATAAGGATGGAACCCTCCCATGACCGCAATCGGCCAGGATTCGCTCGGCACCCGCCAGACGCTTGACGTTAACGGCAAGCAGTACGCCTATTACTCGCTCGCGAAAGCCGCTGAGCAGCTGGGCGATATCTCCAAACTGCCGATCTCGATGAAGGTGCTGCTGGAAAACCTGCTGCGCTTTGAAGACGGCGGGTTCACGGTGGCCCGTTCGCACATCCAGGCGCTGGTCGACTGGCAGAACAACCCCACCACCGGCGAGGAAATCCAGTACCGCCCGGCGCGCGTGCTGCTTCAGGACTTCACCGGCGTGCCCTGCGTTGTCGACCTTGCCGCGATGCGCGACGCGATCAAGAAGCTCGGCGGCGACACCGCCAAGATCAACCCGCTGGTGCCGGTCAACCTCGTGATCGACCACTCGGTCATGGTCGACGAATTCGGCCATCCCAAGGCGATGGAAGCCAACATGGCTTTGGAATACGAGCGCAATGCCGAGCGTTACGACTTCCTCAAGTGGGGCTCGAAGAGCTTCCAGAACTTCACCGCGGTGCCCCCGGGCACCGGGATCTGCCACCAGGTGAACCTCGAACATCTCGCACGCGCGGTGTGGTCGTCCGAAGGGCCGGACGGCGTGATGGTCGCCTATCCCGACACCTGCGTCGGCACCGACAGCCACACCACCATGATCAACGGTCTCGGCGTGCTGGGCTGGGGCGTCGGCGGGATCGAGGCCGAGGCCGCGATGCTCGGCCAGCCGGTCTCGATGCTGATCCCCGAAGTGGTCGGCTTCTACCTCGAAGGCGCAATGGCCGAGGGCGTGACCGCGACTGATCTGGTGCTGACCTGCGTGCAGATGCTCCGCAATGTCGGCGTGGTGGGCCGCTTCGTCGAGTTCTACGGGCCGGGTGTGGCCAACCTGACGCTTGCCGACCGCGCCACTATCGCCAACATGGCCCCCGAATACGGCGCGACCTGCGGCTTCTTCGGGATCGACGACAAGACCCTCGATTACCTGCGCCTCACCGGCCGCAGCGAAGACACCATCGCGCTGGTTGAAGCCTATGCCAAGGCGCAGGGCATGTGGTTCGATCCGGCCAACGTGCCGGTCTTCACCAAGACCCTCTCGCTCGACATGGCCGCGGTCGTCCCCAGCCTCGCCGGACCCAAGCGTCCGCAGGACAAGGTGATCCTCCAGGAGGTCGACGACCTGTTCAATTCGGACCTCACCAAGGCCTATGGCAAGGCTGCGCCCGCGCGCGTCGCGGTCGAGGGCAAGGACCACGACATCGGTGACGGCGACGTGGTGATCGCCGCGATCACCTCCTGCACCAACACCTCGAACCCCGACGTGCTGATCGCCGCGGGTCTCGTCGCCAAGAAGGCCAACGAGAAGGGGTTGAAGCCCAAGCCGTGGGTCAAGACCTCGCTCGCCCCCGGCTCGCAGGTCGTCACCGACTACCTCGTAAAGTCGGGCCTGCAGGAGCACTTGGATGCGGTCGGCTTCGACCTCGTCGGCTATGGCTGCACCACCTGCATCGGCAACTCGGGGCCGCTCGCCGCGCCGATCAGCGCCGCGATCAACGGCAACGATATCGTCGCGGCCTCGGTGCTCTCGGGCAACCGCAACTTCGAAGGCCGCGTCTCGCCCGACGTGCGCGCCAACTTCCTCGCCTCGCCGCCGCTGGTGGTGGCCTATGCGCTGAAGGGGACGGTGACCGAGGACATCACGACCACCCCGATCGGCCAGGACCAGAACGGCAATGACGTGATGCTCGCCGATCTGTGGCCGACCAACGCCGAAGTCGCCGAACACCGCGCCGCCAATATCGACCGCTCGATGTTCGAATCGCGCTACGCCAACGTCTATGACGGTGACGAGCACTGGCAGGCGATCACAGTCGCCCCGTCGGACACCTACACCTGGCGCGCGGGTTCGACCTACGTCGCCAACCCGCCCTATTTCGAGGGCATGACCATGACCCCGGCGCCGATCACCGACATCGTCGATGCCAAGCCGCTGGCGATCGTCGGCGATTCGGTCACCACCGACCACATCTCGCCGGCCGGTTCGATCAAGGAAGACAGCCCGGCGGGCAAGTTCCTGATGTCGAACCAGGTCACCAAGAAGGACTTCAACTCCTACGGCTCGCGCCGCGGCCATCACGAAGTGATGATGCGCGGCACCTTCGCCAATATCCGCATCAAGAACGAGATGGTCCCGGGCGTCGAAGGCGGCTTCTCGACCTATGCGGGCGAGACCATGCCGATCTACGATGCGGCGATGCGCCACAAGGAAGACGGCACCCCGCTGGTGGTGATCGGCGGCAAGGAATATGGCACCGGCTCCTCGCGCGACTGGGCGGCCAAGGGCACGATCCTGCTGGGTGTCCGCATGGTGATCGTCGAGAGCTTTGAGCGCATCCACCGCTCGAACCTCGTCGGGATGGGCGTGCTGCCGCTCCAGTTCAAGGAAGGCGACACCCGCCAGAGCCTTGGCCTTGCGGCGACCGACACCTTCTCGATCCGCGGCCTTGCCGACCTCACCCCCGGTCAGGACGTCACGGTCGAAGTCACCCGTGAGGACGGCACGCAGTTCAGCTTCACCGCTCTGTGTCGCATCGATACCGCAAACGAGATGGAATATTACCGCCACGGCGGAATTCTCCATTACGTTCTGCGCAAGCTTGCGGCATAAGGAGAGGCATGACGCCAGCCCGCCTCGCTCTGCTGCTTGCTCCCGCTCTCCCGCTGGCGCCGCTTGTGCTGGCGCTGTCGGCCTGCGGGGGCGAAGGCAGCGGGGCGGGCGAGGGCCGCAAAGGGCCGTCCGCGCCGCTGGGCTTTGAACTGGCAATGGCCGGGGTGAGCGATGGCACGGCGGACGATTCGGCGGTGCCTGCTCCGGCAGCCCCCGCACCGCTGATCGCGCTGACGCCGGAACAGCTGGCCGCGCGGCTTGAGCAGGGCAATATCCGCCTGATCGACGTGCGCACCACCGCCGAAGTGGCCGAGGGCGTGATCCCCGGCGCCGAACACATCCCGCTCGATCAGTTTGATCCCACCGCGCTCGATCTGTCGGATGGGCGCGAGGTGGTGCTCTATTGCCGCTCGGGCCGCCGTTCCGCGATGGCGGGTGAGAAACTGGCCGCGGTGACGGGTGAGCCGGTTGAACATCTCGAAGGCGGGATGCTCGCCTGGGAAGCCGCGCAGCAGCCGGTCGACAAGCCTTAAGCCACAATTCTGACGCGCAAACGAAAAGGGGCGGCCCGATCAGGCCGCCCCTTTTGCTGTGTCTGACCGCTCCGGCTTAGCCGAGGAACTTGCGGCGTCCGAGGATCGCTGCGGCGGCAAGGCCGAACAGGATCGTCATCGGCGGAGCCGGCACGTCATGACCGCCCGACGAAGAGGACGAGCTGCTGCTGCTCGACGAGGACGAAGACGAAGAAGAGCTGCTGCTGCTCGAAGACGAGCTCGACCCCGAGGAACCGCTGCTGCCCGACGAGCCACTGGAGCTGCTCGAAGAAGACGACGACGAAGAAGACGACGAGGAGGACGACGAGCTGCCACTGGTGCTGCTGGTCATGTCGCCCGATGTGCTGCCACCGCTGGTCGCGCCGCCGGACGACGACGAGCTGCTGCTGCCCGACGACGAGGACGAGCTGCTACCCGACGATGAAGACGAGCTGCTGCCGCCGCTGCTGCCCGAGGAGCTCGAGCCCGACGAACCTGACGAGCCGGACGAACCCGAACCGCCCGAAGACGTGCTGCCCGGATGACCCGAGCTGCCACCCGGCTTGCCGCTGCTGCCGCCGCCCGAAGAGGACGAGGACGAAGAGGACGACGAAGACGAGCTCGAGGACGACGACGAGGACGAAGACGAACCCGAGGATGTCACCGCGCCGGTCGAGGAGCTGACATTGCCCGAGGAACTGGAGACCGCACCCGTGCTGGACGACACGGCCCCGGTGCTCGTCGAGACCGCACCGGTCGAAGAGCTGACGTTGCCGGAGGTGCTGGTGCTCGACACCGCGCCGGTGCTGGTGGAAACCTGCCCGGTCGAGGTCGAGGTCGAAACCTGCCCGGTCGAAGAGCTGATCTGGCCTGACGACGACGTCGTGGACGTGCTGATCTGGCCCGAAGACGAGGTGGTCGAGGTGGAGTTGTCGATGTCGATATCGACCACGACGCCGCTCGATCCGCTGCTGCTGCTGCTCCCGGAGGTCGAGGTGGTGGTCGAGACCGAGACGTCGCCCGACGAGGAACCGCCGCCGCCGAAGAAGCCGCCGAAGAAGCCGCCCCCGAAACCGCCACCAAAGCCGCCGCCGAAGCCGCCGCCCCAGCCGCCGCCAACTCCGCCGCCGCCCGAAATTGGCGGAAGTGGCGGAAGCGGCGCAGGCATATAGGCCATCTGCGTGATCGGCGGACATTCATTGGCGTCGAAATAGGCCTGGGTTGCCCCGGCGGGCGCGCTGGCCGCAGCGACCGAGCCGGCCGGACCCACCGGCTGACATTCGATCGTGCGCTCGACAATCCGGCGGCGACGCTGTTCCGGCATCGGAATGTCCCGCTCGCGCGTCTTGATGTAGCGCGCGCCCGTCACCGGATCGACCGCAATGAGCTTGCCATCGATATTGGTCGAGTAATCCGGTGCGGCGGTGTTCATCGGTTCGGCCATGCGCACCGCGCCGCCTTGCAACAATGCGACACCCGCAGCAGCGGCGGAAAGCTTCGCGATGGCCAGTTTGAGCGACATAGTCGGTAACCCTGTTTGCCTGCGGGTTGGATGCGGACTGTCCGCACTTCCCCCAAATCCAGCGTTCTTTTGATGTCAGATGGCGCTGGCGGGCAATCCGCTTAACCACGCCGGAGCACCGGGAACGGCGGGAATCGGCCGGAAATCGCGGGATTTCGGGCGCGCTGTCCCGAACTGGCACCGAAAACAGGGGTCGGGTTAGCTGATCGGTTAACCAAATGGCCGGGGATCAGTCCTCGAACAGACCTGACTGGCTTGGGGGTGATTCTCTGGGCGGGGTCAGCTCCAGATGCGCCCAGCCGCCATCATTCAGCACCCGGCCTCGCGCAGTGCGGGCGATGAGGCCGAGCTGGATGAGGTAGGGCTCGACCACCTCTTCCACCGTGTCGCGCGGCTCGGAAAGGCCCGCCGCCAGCGTCTCTATCCCCACCGGGCCGCCCTTATAGGTGGTGGCGATCATCGTGAGATAGCGCCGGTCCATCGCGTCTAGGCCGAGCCGGTCGATCTCGAGCCGCGTCAGCGCCTCGTCAGCGACATGACGGGTGACAGCTGCCGCGCCCGCGACATCGGCAAAGTCGCGCACGCGGCGCAGCAGGCGGCCAGCGACTCGCGGTGTGCCGCGGCTGCGGCGGGCGATTTCGTGTGCGCCATCGGGCTGGATCGCCAGGCCGAGCAACCCGGCGGCGCGGGTCACGACGCGTTCCAGCTCCTCGTGCGTGTAGAAGTTGAGCCTGACCGGGATGCCAAAGCGGTCGCGCAGCGGCGTGGTCAACAGGCCCTGCCGCGTGGTCGCCCCGATCAGGGTGAAGGGCGGCAGGTCGATCCGCACCGAGCGCGCCGAGGGCCCCTCGCCGATAATGAGATCGAGCGCGCGGTCCTCCATCGCAGGATAGAGCACCTCCTCCACCACCGGCGAGAGGCGGTGGATCTCGTCGATGAAGAGGACGTCGTGCGGTTCGAGATTGGTGAGCAGCGCGGCGAGATCCCCCGCCTTGGCGATGACGGGGCCGCTGGTGGCGCGGAAGCCCACCCCCAGCTCGCCCGCGATGATCTGCGCCAGCGTGGTCTTGCCGAGACCGGGGGGGCCAAAGAACAAGGTATGATCCATCGCCTCCCCCCGCGCCCGCGCGGCCGCGATGAAGACGGCAAGGTTCCCCTTGGCCGCCTCCTGCCCGACGAACTCGGCGAGCCTGCGCGGGCGCAGGGCGGCGTCCGGGTCGCCGGGCTGGCGGGCGGGGGAGTGGAGGGGCTCAGTCATAAATCCCGTCATGCTGAACTTGTTTCAGCATCCATCGTGCGTCACCCTCAGCACCATGCGGCAAGAGCGCCAGCCCTGCGTCTACATCCTTGCGAGCCAGCGGCATGGCACGCTCTACATCGGTGTGACCAGCGACCTGATCGGCAGGCTGTGGCAGCACCGCAATGGCGTCGTCCCCGGCTTCACCCGCCGCTACAAGGTCCACCACCTCGTCCGCTATGAGCTGTTCGTCGAGATGGAGCGCGCGATCCTGCGCGAGAAGCAGTTGAAGCGCTGGCACCGGCAGTGGAAGATCAACCTGATCGAGAGCGAAAACCCCGATTGGCATGATCTGGCCGTGGGGCTGGGGTTTGCGCCGATGGATCCGCGCGGAAGGCCGGATGGATCCTGAAACAAGTTCAGGATGACGAAGGGAGGTGGCTCCCATCACCCCGCCGCCTTCTTCAGCGCCACGCGGATCAGATCACCCTCGCTCGCGCCCTCGCCCAATTCCTCGAGCGCCCCGGCCACGGCCTGCGCCGCCACCGCAGGCTTGAAGCCGAGGTTCTCCAGCGCGCTCGCCGCATCCGCGCCCTTGCTGCCTGCGGGGGCGGCGGCGGCCGAGACCGCAAACCCACCGCTGCCGCCCGGCATCCCGCCCGCCTTGTCCTTGAGCTCGTTGACGATCCGGCCCGCCAGCTTCGGCCCCACGCCCTGCGCCCGCGCGACCATTGCCGCGTCGCCCTTGCCGCAGGCGTCGCGCAGTTCTCCGGTCGAGAGCGCGGAGAGGATCGCGAGGCCGACCTTGCTCCCCACGCCCTGCACGCCGGTCAGCAGCCGGAACCAGTCGCGCTCCGCCTGCTCGGCAAACCCGAGGAGGCGCATGTCGTTCTCGCTCACCTGCAGTTCGGTGTGGACGGTGCAACCCTCGCCCACCTCGCCCAGTGCCGCAAGCGTGCGGCTCGAACAGTGGACGAGGTAACCCACCCCGCCGACATCGACCACCGCCCAGTCCTCGCCGGTCGCATCGAGCCTGCCTGAGAGCTTTGCAATCATGGTTTGTTCCTGACCTAATCTCTCTGGCTTGGCTAGTGTTCTGCCTCACAAATCCCCGTTCGCATCGAGCGAAGTCGCGATGCATCCATCAAGGTGTCTCGACTACGCTCGACACGAACGGGAGTTTGGGTAAAGGAACCGCCCCATGAGCTGGAACACCTTCGGGCGCGTGCTGCGCTTTACCACCTGGGGAGAGAGCCACGGGCCCGCATTGGGCGCGGTCGTCGACGGGTGCCCGCCGGGGCTCGCCATCTCCGAGGACTTCATCCAGCCCTTCCTCGATGCCCGCAAGCCGGGGACGAGCCGATTCACCACCCAGCGGCGCGAGGATGATCTGGTGCGGATCCTCTCGGGCACCTTCGAGGGCAAGACCACCGGCACGCCGATCAGCTTGATGATCGAGAACACCGATCAACGCTCGAAGGATTATTCCGAGATCGCCCAGCGTTACCGCCCGGGCCATGCCGATTACGCCTATGACGCCAAATACGGCATCCGCGACTATCGCGGCGGCGGGCGCTCCTCTGCGCGCGAGACAGCGGCGCGGGTCGCGGCGGGCGCGGTGGCGCGGCTGGTGATCCCGGAGGTCACCATCACCGCCTATGTCTGCGAACTCGGCGGCGATCGGATTGACCCTGCGAATATCGACTATGCCGAGATCGCCAACAACCCGTTCTTCTGCCCCGACCCCGAAGCGGCCAAGCGCTGGGAGGAAAAGGTCGATGCGGCGCGGAAGGCCGGATCGTCCCTCGGTGCGATCGTCGAATGCGTGGCGGAGGGCGTCCCGGCCGGCTGGGGCGCGCCGATCTATGCCAAGCTCGACAGCGACCTCGCCGCCGCGATGATGAGCATCAACGCGGTCAAGGGCGTCGAGATCGGCGACGGCTTCGAAGCCGCGCGCCTCACTGGCGAGGAAAACGCCGACCGGATGCGCCCCGGCCCCGATGGCAAGCCGATCTACCTCGCCAACCACGCAGGCGGCACCGCGGGCGGCATTTCGACCGGGCAGCCGGTGGTGTGCCGCGTGGCGTTCAAGCCGACCTCCTCGATCCTGACCCCGGTGGAATCGATCAATTCGGCTGGCGAGGCGGTGGACGTGGTTACCAAGGGCCGGCACGATCCGTGCGTGGGCATCCGCGGCACGCCGGTGGTCGAGGCGATGATGGCGCTGGTACTGGCAGACCACAAGCTGCTGCACCGGGGGCAGGTGGGCTGAGCGATAGCGCGGCAAGCACGCGCTGAAGTAGCGTAAGTGGTGGCGCGGCTAAAGCGGCAAGCCCGCTCAAGCAGCGGGATGCCGCCAAGCGACATTAAGCGTTACAAAGCGGACACCCTGTCCGCTTGGCTTGCCGGTGTATTTCTGAACGATTTCAATCGCCTCTGCCCGATCCGCCAAAGCGGACGGACAGGGAGCGGGGGCTTGTTTTGTGCTCCGGCGATCAACCGACCACTTGCGGCCAGACATGACAATGGGAAAGAGCCAAAGCCAAACCTAACGATTGGTAGGCTTGTAGGAAACGTCGGTTATCAATGGCCGCACGGCAAAACCTGCCATGCGGCTATCGATCACGGTGCGGTCATTTCCCCTCGTCGCCCCGTGCTTGACACGGGGCTTGGCTAACTTTCTGGCGCACTTGATCCGAACCACTGATCCCAAAGATCATCCCAGTCCGGATTATCCTTCTCGACCAGCACAAACTTCCATTCGCGCCGCCACTTCTTGACGAGCTTCTCGCGGACGATGGCGCCTTCGATGGTGTCGTGACGCTCGACATAAACAAGCCGGGTCTTGCCGAAATCCGCGACATGGCGCGAGCCGGTGCCCTCGCGGTGCTGGTAGACGCGGGCGAGCGCATCTGCGGTCACCCCGACATACATCCCGCCGCGATAGCGGTTCGCCATGAAGTAGACCCAGCCACCCTTCTCCATGCGCCGGGTATCGCGTCAATGCCGAAGAAAGAAAAGCCTAGCCCCGTGTCAAGCACGGGGCGACGGTGAAGATGGGGCAGTGTTTCACCCAATTCCGGTCATAGGGCAATCCATCGCCAACCTCCAAAAGCAGACCGGACGCGGCATTTGCCTGACCGCCAAATCCGATTGGTTCCCGGCCCACTCATTGAAAAAACCGATTTTCGCAATCGCACAAATCAACTTTTGTGCAGCGCAAAAACGCCTATCTGGGCACGGTCAGTTTCAACCCTCTTCCAACCACCCAACACAAGGACAAATTCCCATGGGTATCATCGGTTCGACCATCCAGCCGTTCACCGCCACCGCCTTCCAGAAGGGCAAGGACTTCTTCACCGTCACCGACGCGGATCTCGCGGGCAAGTGGTCGGTGTTCTTCTTCTACCCGGCCGACTTCACCTTCGTGTGCCCGACCGAACTGGAAGACATGGGCGAGAAGTACGCCACGCTTCAGGCGATGGGCGTCGAAGTCTACGCCGTCTCGACCGACACGCACTTCAGCCACAAGGCGTGGAGCGACACCTCGGACAAGATCGGCAAGCTGACCTTCCCGTTCCTGGGCGACCAGAACCACGTGTTGTCGAACAACTTCGGCGTGCTGCGTGAAGGCGTGGGCCTGGCCGACCGTGCGACCTTCGTGGTCGATCCGGACGGCGTGATCCAGATCATGGAAATCACCTGCGAAGGCGTGGGCCGCAATGCCAACGAACTGACCCGCAAGATCAAGGCCGCGCAGTATGTGCGTGCCAACCCCGGTCAGGTCTGTCCGGCGGCGTGGGAAGAAGGCAGCGACACGCTGGCTCCCTCGCTCGACCTCGTCGGCAAGATCTAAGCCTGCCCTTTCGGTCAGCGCGGGGCTTCCCCCCTCCCCCACGCCCTGCGCTGACTGACAAATCCCGAGTGGCTTGATGCCCTCGGGTCGTGACCGGGACCGGATGTGCCCGCCCCTTCTCCCCTTTTCGGGGCAAGTGCCGTCCGGTCCCGCGTTACCCAACCCTCACTGCCCCCTCCTCGTCACCCGCGAGGAGCCGGAGGCGACGCGGCAATCCATGGCCTGCTCTTTCCGCTTGCCGATAGGTCGATCCATGGATTGCCACGTCGCCCCTGACGGGGCTCCTCGCAATGACGAAGGAAACAGACCCATGCTTGACGCCGCCATGCAGGCCCAGCTCACAACCTATCTCGGCAATCTTCGCGAGGGGATCGAACTGGTCGCCAGCCTCGATGACAGCGAGAAGTCGCGCCAGACCCGCCAGCTGATCGAACAGATCGCCGGGCTGCACGATCTTGTGACCGCGCGCTTTGACGGGACCGATGATCGCAAGCCCAGCTTCATCATCCGCCGCGCGTCCGACGCCGAGAAGTGGGTGCGCTTTGCGGGCCTGCCGATGGGCCACGAATTCACCTCGCTGGTGCTCGCGCTGCTGTGGGCCGGCGGCCACCCGCCCAAGGTCGATGCCGACCTCATCGAGCAGGTGCGCGCGCTCGAGGGCGACTTCCATTTCGAGATGTTCTTCTCGCTCTCGTGCCACAACTGCCCCGACGTGGTGCAGGCGCTGACGCTGATGGCGCTCGAGAACCCGCGCATCACCGCGACGCTGATCGAAGGCGGCACCTTCCAGAGCGAAGTCGAGGCGCGCGACATCATGGCCGTGCCCGCGACCTTCCTCAATGGCGAGCCCTTCTACAACGGCAAGATGGAGCTGGCCGAGATCCTGGCGAAGCTCGACAAGAATGCCGATGCCAAGCAGGCCCAGAAGCTCGCCGCCAAGGCGCCCTTCGAGGTGCTGGTGGTCGGCGGCGGCCCGGCGGGCGCGGCGGCGGCGGTCTACACCGCGCGCAAGGGTTTCCGCACCGGCATCGCGGCGGAACGCTTCGGCGGGCAGCTGATGGACACGCTCGGGATCGAGAACCTCCCGGGCACGCCCTACACCGAGGGCCCCAAGCTGACCGACAGCCTGAAGAAGCACGTCGGCGAATATGAGATCGACCTGATGGACCTCGCCCGCGCGGTCGAACTGCGCGCGGCGAAGGACGTCGGCAGCTATCACGAAGTCGTGATGGCCAATGGCGCGACCCTGCGCGCCCGCTCGCTGATCCTCTCCACCGGCGCGCGCTGGCGCAATCTCGGCGTGCCGGGCGAGGCGGAGTATCGCAACAAGGGCGTCGCCTATTGCCCGCACTGCGACGGCCCGCTGTTCAAGGGCAAGCGCATCGCGGTGATCGGCGGCGGCAACTCCGGCGTCGAGGCAGCGATCGACCTGGCCGGGATCGTCGGCCACGTCACCCTGATCGAGTTCGACGTGAAGCTGCGCGCCGACGAGGTGCTCCAGCGCAAGCTGCGCTCGATGCCGAATGTCGAGATCATCACCAACGGCCAGACCACCGAAGTGCTGGGTGACGGCACCCGCGTGAACGGCCTCGTGGTCAAGAACCGCGCCAACGGCGACGAGCGCCGCATCGATCTGGAAGGCGTGTTCGTCCAGATCGGTCTTGTGCCGAACACTGAATGGCTGCGCGAAACGGGCCTCGAATTGAGCAAGTTCGGCGAGATCGTGATCGACGATCACGGCGCGACCTCCATCCCCGGCATCTACGCCGCGGGCGACTGCACCACCGTGCCGCACAAGCAGATCGTCGTCGCCATGGGCGAAGGCGCGAAGGCGGGCCTGGGGGCGTTCGACTTCCTGATCCGCAACGAGCCGGTCGAAGAGGTCGCGCAGGCGGCTTGAGGCAAAGCCCGCTCTCCTCTTTAGAGGAGGGCCGCGAGACTTGTGAGCTTGCTCGCTAGTCGCAGCGGGGTGGTGTCAGCGGCACACGCCACCACCCCCAACCCCCTCCTCTGAAGAGGAGGGGGCTTTTTTGTGCGCACCGACTCGGTCCACTAATCGCCCCACTCAATCAAAAAGCGCGTATTAATCGATTGGACGCGCCATCCTGAAAGCGTAATCTTCTCGCCATAGACCCCCGCAAGGGACGAGTCTGAACTTCGAGAGGAGACACATCATGGACGCAAAAACCGGAGAGATGAGCGGCGGTTGCCCGTTCCACGGCAGCATGGATATGCGGAACCTGCTGGGCCGCACCAATCGGGATTGGTGGCCGCAGGCGCTGCAGGTCGACATCCTGACCGAGCAGGGCAAGAGCGCCAATCCCTATGGCGAGGACTTCGACTATGCCGAAGCCTTCAACGCGCTCGATTACAAGGCATTGAAGGCCGATCTCACCGCGCTGATGACCGACAGCCAGCCGTGGTGGCCGGCGGATTATGGTCACTACGGCCCCTTCTTCATCCGCATGGCCTGGCACGCGGCGGGCACCTATCGCACCGGTGACGGACGCGGCGGCGCGGGCTCGGGCCAGCAGCGGTTCGCCCCGCTCAACTCTTGGCCCGATAACGGCAACCTCGACAAGGCCCGCCGCTTGCTGTGGCCGATCAAGCAGAAATACGGCAAGAACATCAGCTGGGCGGACCTGTTCATCCTCACCGGCAATGTCGCGATCGAGAGCATGGGCGGACCCGTGTTCGGCTTCGGCGGCGGCCGCGCCGATGTGTTCGAACCTGAGAGCGTCTACTGGGGCACCGAGGAGCAGTGGGTCAACGAAGGCGTCGCCACCCGCATCCAGCCCAAGGAAGGCAAGGCGCTCGAAAACCCGCTCGCCGCGATCCAGATGGGCCTCATCTACGTCAACCCCGAAGGGCCGCAGGGCAACCCGCATGATCCCGAGGGCATGGCCCGCGACATGCGCGAGACCTTCGCCCGCATGGCGATGAACGACGAGGAAACCGTCGCGCTCACCGCCGGCGGCCACGCCTTCGGCAAGGCCCACGGCGCGCACCCGGCCGACACCTTCGGCGGCGCTCCGGAGAGCGAAGACCTGCACCTGATGGGCTTCGGCTGGCTCAATGACGAGGAAGAAATCAAGGCTGGCAACATCACCACCTCGGGGATCGAGGGCGCGTGGACGCCGAACCCGACCCAGTGGGGCAACGACTACTTCCGCCTGCTGTTCAAGTATGACTTCGAGCTGGTGAAGTCCCCCGCCGGTGCCCACCAGTGGCAGCCGATCAACCCCGATCCCGAAGACATGGCCCCCGACGCGCGCGACCCGTCGAAGAAGGTGCCGACGATGATGACCACCGCCGACATGGCGCTCAAGAACGACCCGGAATATCGCAAGATTTCCGAGCGGTTCCTGAACGATCAGGCGGCATTGGACGATGCCTTCGCCCGCGCGTGGTTCAAGCTGTGCCACCGCGACATGGGGCCCAAGATCCGCTACCTCGGGCCGGAAGTGCCGGAAGAGACGCTGATCTGGCAGGACCCGGTTCCGGCGGGCACCACGCCTTCGGATGCCGAAGTCGCCCGCTTCAAGGATGCGATCCTGAACAGCGGCCTCAGCGTGCGCGAGCTGGTCAAGGCGGCCTGGGCCTCGGCCTCGACCTACCGCAACTCCGACCACCGCGGCGGTGCCAACGGCGCGCGCATCCGGCTGGAACCGCAGCGTTCGTGGGCGGTCAATGACCCGGCGGAGCTGGCGAAGGTGCTCGACACCATCGACGCCCATCGCGGAGCGCTGAGCATGGCCGACGCTATCGTGCTGGCCGGTTCGGCGGCGGTCGAAAAGGCGGCGCGCGATGCGGGGCATGATGTGACCGTGCCCTTCCTCGGCGGGCGCGGCGATGCGACCGAAGAGCACACCGACGCGGCGAGCTTCGAGCCGCTCGAGCCCTTCGCCGATGGCTTCCGCAACTACCTCAAGACCAAGGCCCAGGTCCGCACTGAGGAGATGCTGATCGACCGGGCGCACCTGCTCGGCCTGTCGGTTCCCGAGATGACCGTGCTGGTCGGTGGGATGCGCGCGCTGGGTGCGGTGAGCGATCACGCCCACCACGGCCACCGCATCGGCGTGCTGACCGAGACCCCGGGCAAGCTCACGCCCGACTTCTTCCGCAACCTGCTCGATATGGGGACCAAGTGGTCGCCGGTCGATGACAGCGGTGACGAGGAATATGTCGGCGTCGACCGCGCGACGGGCGAGGAGAAGTGGCGCGCGACCCGCACCGATCTCGTCTTCGGTTCGAACTCGATCCTGCGCGCGCAGGCCGAGGTCTATGCCGAGAGCGGGAACGAGGGCAAGTTCGTGTGCGACTTCATCTCGGCCTGGAACAAGGTGATGAACGCCGACCGCTTCGACGTGAGCTACGCCAAGTACCACGCCTGAGCGGTGACACGCTGACCCAGAAGGGCCTCCGGTGGCGACACCGGGGGCCTTTTTTCTCGCCGTGGCCGTTCCTCGTCATTGCGAGGAGCCACTGGCGACGCGGCAATCCAAGGGCGACCGCAGCCCACACCAAGAGCCCGGGCCATGGATTGCCACGCCTTCGGTTCGCAATCACGATGGTTGAAGGTTTGCACGACTTGCTTAGGGTGCGGCCCCATGATCAAACTTGCACCCCTCCTCCTTACCGCCACCGCTCTCCTCGCGGCCCCCGCCCTCGCGCAAGAGGCCGCGCCCAACCCCGCCACCAGTGCCCCCGAGGCCACCGCCGGGATCGGTCCCGGCGCGCGGCCCGTCGGCGCACAGTGGAGCCGCTCGCCGGTGGTCGCCCCGCATGGCATGGCCGCCACCGCCCACCCGCTTGCGACGCAAATCGCGCTCGATATTCTCAAGGCGGGCGGCTCTGCGGTCGATGCGGCGATTGCCGCCAACGCAGCGCTCGGGTTGATGGAGCCCACCGGCAACGGCATCGGCGGCGATCTGTTCGCGATTGTTCACGATCCCAAGACCGGCCAACTGATCGGCATCAACGGATCAGGCCGCTCGCCCAGCGGCCAGACGCTCGACCAGCTCAAGGCCAAGTTGCCCGCCGGCGCGACCAGCCTGCCTCCCGTGGGTGTGCTGCCTGTCACCATCCCCGGCACGGTCGATGCGTGGTTCGATCTCCACGCGCGCTTCGGCAAGCTGCCGATGGCCGACGTCCTCGCCCCAACCATCCGCTATGCTCGCGAAGGCCACCCGGTCGCCCCGGTGATCGCGATGTACATGGAGCGCGGGCTCAAGAATTACGAACGCCAGCGCACCACCACCCCGTTCGAATTCGCCAATGCCCGCGCGACCTATTTCAAGGAAGGCCGCGCACCGCGCCCCGGCGAGATGTTCCGCAACCCGGATCTGGCGAACACGCTGGAGGCCATTGCCGCTGGCGGGCGCGATGCCTTCTACACGGGCGATCTGGCCAAGGTGATGGTCGATTACCTGCGACGGCAGGGCAGCGCCTTCACCCTCGCCGATTTCGCCGCACATGACAGCGCGTGGGTCGATGTTGCCTGCGTGGCATACCGCAAGGGCTACGAGCTGTGCGAACTGCCGCCGAACTCGCAGGGCTTTGCGGCGCTCCAGATGGTCAACATCCTGAAGAATGTCGACCTCACCCAGTGGGAGCGCGGCAGTCCTGAAGTGATCCACTATATCACCGAGGCCAAGCGTCTCGCCTTTGAAGATGCCGCCCGTTTCTATGCCGATCCGGCCTTCGCCCGCGCGCCCGCGGAATTGCTCACCGACGACTACGGCAAGCAGCGCTTCGCCCTGATTGACCCGGCCAAGGCCACGCCCGCCTTCACCCCCGGCGCGTTGATTGCCCCCAAGCTGGAAGGGCCGGGCGACACCACCTACCTCACCGTCGCCGACAAGGACGGGATGATGGTGAGCCTGATCCAGTCGAACTATCGCGGCATGGGCGGCGGGCTGGTGCCCGACGGGCTGGGTTTCATGTTCCAGGACCGGGGCGAGCTCTACAGCCTCGATCCCGCGCACCCCAATGCCTATGCGCCCGCCAAGCGCCCGTTCCAGACGATCATCCCGGCCTTCATCAAGAAGGACGGCAAGCCGTGGATGAGCTTCGGGCTGATGGGCGGCGGGATGCAGCCGCAGGGCCATGTGCAGGTGCTGATCAACCTCGTCGATTACGGGATGAACCTGCAGGAAGCGGGCGATGCGGCGCGGTTGCACCATGATGGCGGCCGCCAGCCGACCGATGCGCTGGCGGGCAGCCCCGCCGACACGGCGCCGGTCGATATGCTCGGCGTGCTTCAGCTCGAGCCCGGCATCCCGGCGGCGACGGTCGAAGCCCTGCGGGCGATGGGCCACCGGGTGGAAGTGGAGAAAACCGGCATCCCCTTCGGCGGCTATCAGGCGATCGTGCGCGATCCGGTGAGCGGCGTCTACACCGGTGCGACCGAAATGCGAAAGGACGGACAAGCCAGCGGCTACTGATCCGCCCGCGCGTTAAGCGAGTGGCAGTTTGCGTTAACCAGCCCTTCACGGAATCCGGGCAAATACTTGTTATACAGTAGGGATTTCGTTGACAGGGCCGCATTCATGTCGCTGATTGACCCCAACTCCTTGTCCCATTTGCGCGCGCGTTTTCCGCGCAAGCCGGGACGATTGCGCCACCACCTCGCTGCCGAGGGTCTGCTCAGCTACCCCGCGCTGGCTCAGGCCGCGCGCGCGCTGCCGCGCCAGCATGTCGAACGGCGTGTCCACAATGCCAGCAATGGCGAGGCCTTTCGTGTGCGCGACAGTGACGCGCACATCGCCAATGCCATTGCCGCAGGCGGCGCGGGCTCGGGATGGATCATGCTACGCTCTATCGAGCAATTGCCTGCCTATCGCGCGTTGCTCGAACGGTTGCTGGGAGAGATTGCCCCCGTCATCGGCACAGCGACCGCAGCGTTGCGCAACTTCAAGGGCTTCATCTTCATCAGCGCACCCGGTGCCCGCACCCCTTTCCACTTCGATACCGAGGATAGCATCCTGTTCCAGATTGCCGGTGACAAGACGTTGGCCACCTACCCGCCTGCGCCGCCTTTCCTCGATCTGGCGCGGCGCGAAGCCTATCATCGCACAGGCCAGAACTTGCTCGAATGGAAGCATCATTACGCGGCGCTGGGCGAACAGCATAAGCTGGCGCGGGGCGATGCGCTCTTCGTGCCCTATGCCGCGCCGCATTGGATTCAGGCCGGATTCAAGCCATCCCTTTCGTTGTCGGTGACGTGGCAGAGCCGCAAGAGCCGCGCGATTGCCGATGCCCTCAGTCTCAACCCGCTGCTGCGCCGCGTCGGCCTGCCCGCCTATGATCCGGTCGTGCAGCCCAGTGCCCCATTGCTGCGCGCCGTGGTGAGTCGGGCTGCCCAGAGGATCGGGCTGGTATGATGCCGCAGCGCGCCTAGGCCGGTAGCGCCAGATGCTTGGCACCGAACACGGATTGCCAGCTGGCGATTTCCTCGACCACGGCGTCATCCAGCGCATGGATCAGATCGGCCGTCGCGCCATAGGTCAGCGCGGCGGGCGCGCCTGACAGTAGCAGGCCGATCCGCGCCTCAATCTCGCGCAGCTTCTCCGCCGCCACTTGCGAGATTGCAGCGAAGCGTTCGAAATCGCCGAAGTATCGGATTCCGGCAAGGTTGGCACCCAGCGTCGGGAAAGCGACGCCGCAGAAGGTGAAGAACGGCGACCAGTCAGCGGCCAGGTGCTTCGGCACGACCCCGGCAAGGCCCGCGCCCTTCAGCCCCAGATAGGCCACAACCGATGCAACGGCGAGCGCGAAGCAGCTCTCCGCCGCCTTATCAAGCCGGTGGTGCACCCGCTCCAGCCGGTGGGCCTTGGCCTCGTGATAGCTCGCCTGCGCGATGACATGGGGCAAGACGACACCGGTCAACCCCGCGCGCAGATAGGCGCGCGTCACCTGAACCTGCGGAAGCCCGACATCGCGCAGTGCATGGCGGGCGAAATGTTCGGGCCATTCCGCCCCCTCACCGCTCCGCGCCCAGCGTCCGGTGGGCCGGGCGACGCCCAGCAGCAGCAAGGCAGGGGCATGGCGCAGATACTCGGTCGCGCGGCGCATCGCGAACCAGCGCCGGTGCCAGCCCAGCCGCGATCCTGCCGCCGTCATCACCAGGATCCCGCCAAGCAAGAGCAGCTCGACCAGTGCAAAGGCCCATTTGCTATCGCCCATCCCGGTGGGCAGAAACGCAATCCCGATCATCACCGCCAGCGCAGCGAGCACGAAATTGACCGTCATCCCGCTGCGGTAGGCATCGGCAAGGCGGCTGGCGATCCCATCGGCCCAGGCGAAGAGTGGCAGCACATCTTCGGCCAGCTGGCGCGTCACTTGCGCATCGCCACCCGGCATGGTCTGCGCCGCCGCCATCACTCCCGCGCCGCTACCGGTCGCGATGGCATCGGGCGCTTCATAGGCGATCTTGAGCGAGGCAAACGGGCTGCCTCCGCCGCCGAACATCCGCTCGACCCGGCGATAGAGGCCGAAAGCGCGGGAGCTGTGCGGGCGCCATTGTTCCTTGGCGAGGCTGGCCGGGCTCCAGTCCTCCACCACCACGGCAGCGCGGATGATCGCTTCCAGCCGGGCACTGTCAGGCGACCCGTCGAAATCGGGCTGGGCCAATTCCTCGGGTCGGGTGAGGATCCGCCAGGCCTCGGGCGCAGCGGGATCGATCAGCAGCACCGGCGTCCCCATCTGGAGCGCGGCGACGACCGTGTGCCCCGTCCCGCCGGGCAGATTGGCGACCTTGCCGTCCCACACCGCGATGACGAGATCGGTCCGCTCGATCATCACGCGCCCCGCCAGCGCGACATTGTCCGACGCGAGCGCTTCGAAAGCGCGGGTAGCGGCGCGGTCCTCCGGATCGGCGATCACCGCGCGCCACAGGGCTTCCACCTCGGCATCGCGGTCAGCCAGTTCGAAGAGGCAGGCGCGCGCCGTGACAGCGCGGATCGCGGCGGCCCTGGCCTCGACCGCAGGGTCGCTCGCCATGCCGCCCGCGAGCAGCGCATCGGCATCGGCGAGCGTGTGCGGGTGGGCGTTGATCGCGCCATTGAGCCCCGCGCCGAACGGCAGCGGCACCGCCAGTTCCCAGCCCTGCGCCAGCGCTAGCTCGGCGGCGACCTGGTCCGTCCCATCGACCATCAGGCTGTGCAGCCGCACCGCCCCGCGCGTGCCCGGCAGACTGTTGGCCATCGCCTCGATCCGGGCGAACAGCGCGGCGAGCGCTGCCGCAATCGCTGGCGCATGGGCGCGGTACGAAGGGTTGGAGGCGCGGTGCCCGGTGATGCCCAGCGCCAGATGCGGTTGCCAGCTGTCATGAATTCGGGCGGGCAGATGGGATGGCATGAGGCGCGGCGTCTCCCGCCCGCGCGCAGCCGCAGGCATGGCAACGTGCTTAATCGCACGCCCTGCCCGCTTACAAGCGCCGATACGGGAGGTTTGACGATCCTTCGGGAAAAGCGCAGTGCTTGCGCAAGCTTGGGGGAGCTTTTCGATGCACAAATCTCTCGCGGCGCTGTGGGGCGCGCTTTTGACCGGATTGCTCGCAGCGGCCGCGCCGGTCGCGGCTCAAGATGCGCCGATCCCGCGCCTCTATCCGGCCACGGGGTTCGAACGCGCCTATACCGGCAAGTCGCCCGAAACCCTCACCCGCGAAACGCAGGAGGCTGACAGCTTCGCCGCCGCTTGCGATGCCGGAGACCCGACCGGCTGCACCGCTCTTGGCACCGCCTTCGAGACAGGCAAGGGCCGTCCGCAGAACCGCCCCGTGGCAGAAATGCTCTACCGTCAGGCATGTGAGGGCGAGGCGGCAGAAGGCTGCTACCGACTGGGCAAGCTGCTGCGCTTTGCCGATGACCGCGCCGACTGGGGCCAAACCGCCCCGCTCTTCGTGCGCGCCTGCGCGCTGGGTTCGGCCTCCGGGTGCGATGCGCAGGCGGATGATTGGGAAGCGGGCGTCACCGGGGTCACGGATCCCGACGCCGCGCTGGCCCTGCGCCGCGCGACCTGCGCAGGCGGAAGCGCGCCGAGCTGCTCGATACTCGCCGGCGAACTCATGCGCAGCGATCGCAGCGCCGCGGAACAGGCCGAAGGGTTAGCCTTGCTCGACCGCCAGTGCCGCGCGGGCGAGAGCCGGGATTGCGGCGATGCGGCGCGCCATTGGATCGAGGTCGAAGGCGGCTTTGGGCCGCGCGCGCGCGAATACCAGTCGCTCGGCTGCCGGGCGGGCGATGCATGGGTCTGTGCCGAGATCGGCAAGCGGGCCTTGCGCAATGGTATCGGGCCGGAGGCCCGCAGCGCCGGAATCGCCTTCTATGTCCGCGCTTGCGAACTGGCTGAGTATCATTGCGACACCGCCCGAGCCGTGCGCGATGAGCCTGCCCAGCGCGCCGCCTGCGACCTTGGCGAGCGCGCCGCCTGTATCGCAATCGGCCAGCAATACACCCGCCGAGGCGGCCCGCTGGAGGATCTGCCGCGCGGGATCGCATTGCTGAGCGTGGCGTGCCTGACCGCCGGACATGCGGAGGAGGCGCAGGAGCTGTGCGAGACCGCGGGCAATCTGGCGCTGGATCAAGCCACCAATGGCAGCGCCGACGCTCGCGCTGCTATCGATCCAGCCCGGATCGATGGCCTCTACACCGCAGCCTGCGCGGCGGGATCGAACAGCGCCTGCGCGAACCTCGCCGATGCGCTGTGGTCGGGCGCGATCCTGCCCGCCGACAAGCCGCGCGCGCTCGGCCTGTATGAAGCTCTGTGCGACGCGGATTATGCGAGCGGTTGCAGGGGTCTGGAAAAAGCGATCCGTAGCGATCCCGGCGCGCCGCTGCTGGTGGCAGGCGGCGACCTGTCTCCGCCCGAATTCAGCCCCGAGGAAATCGCCGAACGGAGCCGGATCGCCGAAGCGGAACGCCTGCGCAGAGAAGCCGAAGAGAACGAGCGCGCCTGCACCAACACCACCGTCGAATTGCGGGGCGTGATCTATACTGATCGGATCTGCGTGCGGGTGGTGGCGGTGATCGATGGCTTTGCGGTCAAAGCTGGCGATGCGCCGTGGCAGGCGCTGCTGTGGCGACCCGAGACACTGGGCCGCAAGCGCCTGACCCCGGCCCAGCGGGTGCTATGCGGCGGGGCCGTGATCCGCACCGGCTGGGTGCTGACCG
The DNA here is from genome assembly GCF_046452395.1 of Erythrobacter sp. W302b. Classification (NCBI taxonomy): domain Bacteria; kingdom Pseudomonadati; phylum Pseudomonadota; class Alphaproteobacteria; order Sphingomonadales; family Erythrobacteraceae; genus Erythrobacter; species Erythrobacter sp. W302b. The sequence continues at coordinate 2,520,109 of NZ_JBKFDH010000001.1, forward strand.
CCGCCCATTGCCTGACGGACGAAGGCGGGGTTCCGGTGCTGACCGGCGGGCACCGCATCCGCTTGGGCCTGTATAATCCTCTCGACAATGAGGGGTACACCTACCGCATCCTGCGCGTGATCCCGCATCCCGATTTCCAGCCGTCGACCTTCGCTTTCGATGTCGCGCTGGTGCAATATGACCCCAAGGGCGAGAAGCTCGGCGGCGAGGTCTATCCGATCGCGCGCATCCGGCTTGATCCGCAGCCCATCACGGCCCGCACGATCCGGGCGCGGATGCCGGCCTATACCTTTGGCTGGGGCCGCACTGCGCTGGAAGGCGGCGCGCCGCCCGAGGAGCTGCGCGGAGCGCGGCTGGAACTGCGCGATCTGGACAGCTGCACCCGCCTCACCAGCTTCCGTGACAAGCGCCGCGAAGCGGTGCTCTGCGCCGCCGGAGCGCGGGGTGAGCAGGCGTGCTTTGGCGACAGCGGCGGTCCGCTGATCACCTATGGCGATGCAGGCGGTGTGCCGACCTTGCTGGGTGTGGTGAGCGCCGGGGTGAAGTGCGGCCGGACCAGCGTGCCGAGCCGCTTCACCCGGATTGCCCATCCCTTGGTGCAGAGCTGGCTCAACGCGATCCTGCCAGGCACCGGCAGGCGTTAGGGTCGCCCTTGCGCGCTGTTTCCTGGGAAACAGTCGCGCAAGGGGACGCCATGCAATTACTCGGGCGCGGCCTCAGCTTCGCCGGAGGCCGCTGCCGGGGCGCCGGGGCCGATCGGGTTGCCGGTCGGGTCGAGCCCTTCGGCAGCCGCGGCCGCATCGTCCGCAGCCGGGGTTTCGGTGGCCGGTGCCATCATTTCCTCGGCCGTGGGCTCAGCCGCCGGTGCTTCTTCCTTCTTGCCACCGCACGCCGACAGCGCCAGCACACCTGCGGCCAACGCCGCAGCAGTCATGATCTTCTTCATCGGATTTCCCCTGTTGCCGCCCCCCATTTGGGCCGGGCGCGAAGCTATCACGACCCAAGGCGGATTAGCAAATCCTTGAACGCCGGTTCGCCGCGCAGGGGATCGAGCAGCGGGTCATTCGGGGCCCAGAGCAAACCCGGATCGCCCTCGGAAATCGCGCGGCCCAGCAGCGCCAGCGCCGCGGCCTTGTCGCCCTGCTGCGCCTTGATCTGCGCCTGCTGATAGAGCGCGGCATCGCCATACTCGGCGAGGGTCTGATCGAAGGCTCTGGCCGATCCCGCCGCATCGCCCAGCTTGGCGGCGGCGACGGCTGTGGCGGTAAGCCGAAAGATGGGCGTGCGTTCCTTCCCCGCCAGCGTCAAAGCGCCCGCCGCATCGCCCTGCATCAGCCGCGCGACCGCCATCGCGTAATAGACGCTGGCGAGGGTCGGGTTCAGCGCCAGCGCGCGCTCCATCCGGCTGATGACCTTGGGATAATCATGCGCCAGCAGCGCGACGAAACCCGCCGATCGGAACGCGCGGGCGTTGAGCGGATCAAGCTCCAGCGCGGTGTCGATGATCTGCCCGGCGCGCTCGTGTTCGTCGCCATAGGAATAAAAGGTCGCGACCTGCCGCAACAGGTCGCCATCGCCCGCCCCCAGCTGCTCGGCGATCTGGTAGGAGGGCAAGGCGGCCGCGCGATTGAGCTGCCCGTTGTTGAGCGCAAAGCCGAGCGCGAGGTGCCCCTGCGCCAGCCGCTTCTCGAGCGCGATCGCGCGCTTGGCGGCAGTGATCGATTCAGCAAACAGCCGCCGCGTCTCGCCCGCATTGCTGCTTTCAACCGCGAGGTTGAGCAACATCGTCGCGCGCATCGCATGGGCGGCGGCGTAATCGGGGTCGGCGGCGATGGCGGCGTCGAACTGGGCAAGCCCGCTGCGGTTGGAATCCCCGCCAGCGCCCAGATCATACAGCGCCATGCCGCGCAGGAACGCCTCATAGGCCTCGACCTTCTGCGTTCCGCCAATCTCGCTTTGTGCGGCGAGCGACTGCTTGGCCTCGGCGTCCGACGCAATCTCGGCGACCAGCGAGACGGCCACCGCCTCGGCGATTTCGGATTGCACCGCGAAGACATCTTCCAGCGCGCCGTCAAAGGATTTCGCCCAGAGCAGCTCCCCGTTATCAATTGCGACCAGCTCGGCCGTGACGCGCACCCGCTCGGCATCGCGCTGCACCCCGCCGCGCAGGATATTGCTCACCCCCAGCTTGCGACCGATGGCAAAGTCATCCTCCCCATCGATCGCATTGGATGAGGCGGGAGCGGCCACCTTGAGCCTGGGATTGCGGGCCAGCACAGCGCGCAGCTCGCGGGACAGGCCGTCAGAGAAGTACTTCTTGTCGGGATCGCCGGTCTCGTTGCCGAAGGGCAGCACCACCATGGAAATCGCTGCCGAAGCGGGGGAGCCCAGCAGGCCGAACTGCCATGCGCCGATCAGACCGGCACCCCCCACCGCCGCCGCGCCGCCAATCATCACCGTCCGCCGCGACAGCGCCAAGCCCCCCGCCGGGGACGGGGGCGGGGGCGACGCTGGGGCTGGTGAGGCTGAGACAAGGACAGGCGCGGGCATGGACGCGGGCACGGGCGCTGGCGCGCCGGCCTTGGCCCGAACCGCCACCAGAATCCGTGCCGCTTCGGGGCTGGTCGCAGCGCCGTCCCAAGCGCTGATATCGAGCAGTTGGAACTGCCGGAAACCGAGCGGTGCCATCGTCCCATCAATCGTCAGCGGCACGAGGCACCCGCGCTCGCGTCCGCGCTGCGCCTCGTCCCGCACCCAATGCGAGTTCACCGAGGTCGCCGACCACAGCACCACCACGCAGTCGGATGTCTCAAGCGCGTGTTCGGTGGTCTGGAGATAATTCTCCCCGCCCTCCAGCCGTCCGTCCCACCAGACGTCGAACCCGGCCTGTTCCAAGAGGTCGATCACCGGGCGGGCATGAGCAAGGTCGGTGCGCGAATAGCTGACGAACAGCACGGGGCGCGGCGGGGCCGGAGTGTCGTCGCCGCTTTCCACTGCCGCCTGCTCCCCCATCCGTAATTGCCCCGGACGCCATGCTACAGCCAAACAGGGGGCCGCGCCAAGTGATGATGGCGCGGGGGCAGCCCGAAACGGCTTGACGGCCTCAACATATGATATAAATATGATATCATAATTATATCGCATCTGGAGATTCGTCATGTCCTCTGCTGAACCCTTTGCCCTCAATCGCAGCCGCGAGGTCCCGGCCACCACCCAGAGCGGCTATGTCATGCTGCTGGTCAGCCTTGCGCTGGTCGGGGTCGCGGTCTGGATGTTCATCACCGGCGTGGTCATGCCCGATGCGCCCGACGGACTGATGGCGATCGGTTCGATCCTGACCGCCATCATCGGCCTGTTCATCCTCACCGGCTTCTACATGATTAACCCGAACGAGGCCGCTGCGATCCAGCTGTTCGGCGCCTACAAGGGCACCGACCGCAACGAGGGCCTGCGCTGGGTGCTGCCGTGGTTGGGCAAGACCAAGATCGCGGTGCGCGCCAACAACGTCATCTCGCAGACCATCAAGGTCAACGACGCGCGCGGCAACCCGATCGAGATGGCCGCGCAGGTCGTGTGGCGCGTCACCGATACGGCACAGGCGCTGTTCGATGTCGATGACTACCGCGAATTCGTCACCGCCCAGATCGAGGCCGCGGTGCGCTCGATCGGCTCGCGCTATCCCTACGACGACATCGAGCACCTTGAAGTGACGCTGCGCGGCAATCACGAAGAAGTCGGCGTGGAACTGCGCGCCGCGCTGATCGAGCGGTTGGCGGTGGCCGGGATCACGGTCGACGAATGCGGCCTCACCCACTTGGCCTATGCCCCCGAGATTGCCGGTGCGATGCTGCGCCGTCAGCAGGCCGAAGCGGTGATCTCCGCACGCAAGAAGCTGGTCGAAGGCGCGGTCACGATGGTCGAGATGGCGCTGACTCAGCTCAGCGAGAAGAACGTCGTCGAACTGGATGATGAACGCAAGGCGGCGATGGTGTCGAACCTGATGGTGGTGCTGTGCGGGGAGCGGGACACGCAGCCGGTGGTGAACGCAGGCAGCCTCTACTGATCCTGCCATGCCCGCCAAGAAAGCCTTTGCCCTGCGCCTCGATCCGGCGTTGCACGATGCGGTCCAGCGGCTCGCCGATGCCGAGCTCCGCAGCGTGAATGCCGAGATCGAGGTGCTGCTGCGCGAAGCGCTCAGCCGGCGTGGACTAAAAGTGGCGCGCAGCGAAGCGCCACGGCGCGGGCGGCCACCGGGCACGGCGCCAGAAGGAGAGAGCGATGCGTGAACAGGACAAGCCCTTCGTGATGTATCGGCGCGGGCCGTGGAATTTCACCATCATGCCGCGCGGGAAAGCCGGTTGGACTCAATTCGGCGCATGGATGGCAGTGTTCGCGGTGCCGACCATTGCCTTTGCCATCTATGCGGAACGCGTCGAAGGTCGCCCGGAATTCTGGGCCGCGCTGGCGCTCTATCTGGCGGCCACGCTCGTCTGGAGCCTTGTCAGCATCCGCTGGATGATGGCCCGCGCCGAAGTGATCGATGTGGAGAAGCTGCTCCGGCAGCAGCGCGAGACGGAACGCAGGGCGCGGCGCGGCGAGCGGTAGGAACGCTGTCCAGCCCCCCGCGTTGAGGCGGGATGGTCGGACGCCCGTTGCTTGTGTCATTGCTGCCCCTGCTGCTTGCAGGCCCGTCCGTTGCCGCGCAGACGCCCGCGCCTGTTACCGAGTCTGCGCCCCTCACCCCGTTGCCGGACGAGCTGGTGCTCGAAGGCGACAACATCATCGCCGTCATGGTCAATGGCACGCCGCTGCGGCTGGAGGTTGATGCCGACAGCTTCGGCGCGCCAGTGATCAACAGCGAAGCCGCCACACGGCTGCAACTGGTCGCCGAGACGCGGCGCGGTTGGCGCTTTGGTTCTTTCGCGGTGGAAGGAATGTCCGCGGGGGTGGCGCTGGATTTCGGCGGCGGCCCAATGATGATGCCGATCAGCTGGGCCGAGCGCTTCGCGTCGCGCAAGGCCGATGGGGTCACCGGGGTCCATAACTTGCCCTACAAGCGGGTGACCTTCGTGCTGTCCCCGCCCGTGGACGGTGAGACCATCCAGCGCTTCCCCATGACACGCAGCGGCTCTCAGGGCGACACCCGGCTGGGCACCGAAGTCGTGGTCGGGAAGAAGAAACTGGCGATGATTTTCGCGCTGCGGCGGGCCGAAAACCTCATCACCGCCCCCACCGCCAATTTCATTGCCACCCATCAGGAAGGCGGGTTCGAGCCCGGAACGGAAGGCACGGCGATCATGAATTTCGCGGTCGAGCGCCGGACCCGGATGATGCGCATTGCGGAACCGATCATTCTGGGCGATCTGGCTCTGACACGCTTCGCGGTGCGAGTGGATGACTACGGCGATCCCAAGCGGGTGGGCGAGATCGGCGCAAATGACCCGCGCTTCGACAAGAGCCAGATCCTCGTCAGCCGCCGCAAGGGTCGCGGCCGGCCCGACCTGTTGACCCGCCTTGGCCGCGACCAGATCGCGCATTGCTCGCGCATCACCTATGACCTCGCGCTCAGCGAGATCCGTCTGAGCTGTGGTCCGGCGCCCGATTGATCGTGTAAGTGCGGCGCGGCGCGAAGTCCTGTCCGGGCTCGGCCATCCGGCAGGTGCAGTCCGGCGCTACCAGGACGCGATACAGCCGGGTGAAGACCGCCGCATACCACAGGAACAGACTATCAGGAGGGGGAATGCTGTCGTCGGCGCGCGTGCGGTCAATGGCAAAGCCCCATGCGCCCGCAGGCGTGAACACCCCTGCGCCGACGAACGTCCAGGCGTGCTTGCGGATCGCCCCCATCAACAGCGGCGCGGCGAGCAGAGCGGGCAGGCGCTTCAGCAACCACACCGCCGGGCGCGGTATGCGGTTGGCGATGATGTAATCCGCCGTGCGCGCGCCCGCCTCCTCGGCGATGACCAGCGCGCCCATCGGATCGTGCAGCGCCAGCCAGCGGTGGAGTCGCAGCGCCTCGATCTCGGGGATCATGTGCTGGCCCGTGGGGAGCTGTTCGATCTGCGCATCGGCGAGGATCGCGGCGGTTTCGGCCATCCCGAGCCGCTCCTCCATCACCGCCACCGCTTGCAGCACCGCATTGGGGCCGATCAGCGCACCGGGTCTGCGCCGGGCGTGAAGCTGCGCCCTATTCGACATCGATCCGATCCCGCTTGCGGCTCTCACCCCGCTGCTTCATCTGCGCGCGCACCGCCTCGCGGCGTTCCTGCGCCTGCGCGGCCTTGTCGGCATTGGTTTCCCAGTCGGTCGCAGCGTCGGCGGCGGCGCGGCGGCTTTCGTCAAAGTGCCAGTCGAGCTGCTTCTTCGTCTGCGGCCCCCAATACCCGGCCTTGCCGAGATCGTAGAAGGTGCGCTTGAACCCGGCGCGCAGGAAGGCCCACAGGCAGCCGAGCAGGTAGCGCCTCCGGAACCCCGTGCCGCGCCACGGATAGTGGAACAGCGCCTTTCGCATGTAGAACCGCCGGTAGTTCTTCATCACCCCGTCGAGCAGTTCCCCCCGCTCCATCGCGGCGGGCTTCATGATCGGCGTCACGAAATTGTACTTGCTGAAATCGTGAACCTCGACCTGGTCCTTCAGCGTCTCGAACAGCGGGGTGTAGGGCCAGGGGGTGTACATCGCCCAGTTGGCGAGATCGGGCTGCCAGTCCCACGCCATCTGGAAGGTGTCCTCGAGCGTCTCGGGCGTCTCGTTGTCGAGGCCGACGATGAACTGCGCTTCGACGAAGATATCGGCATCGCGCAGCAGCTTGATCGCCTGCTTGTTCTCCTCGACCTTGGTTTCCTTGTTGAACCGGTCAAGCTTCATCTGTGCGGCGGCCTCCGTGCCGAGGCTGACGTGGACGAGACCCGCCTTGCGGTAGAAAGGGAGCAGTTCCTTATCTCGATAAATGTCGGTGACGCGGGTGTTGATGCCCCACTTCACCTTGCCGGGCAGGCCGCGGTCGATCAGTTCCTGACAGAACTTGATGAAGGCCTTGCGGTTGATCGTCGGCTCCTCGTCGGCGAGGATGAAGAAGCCGACGCCGTGCTTTTCGTGGAGCTCCTGGATCTCGTCGACCACGTCCTTGGGGTCGCGCACGCGGTAGTCGCGCCAGAACTTCCATTGCGAACAGAAGGAACAGGTGAAGGGGCAGCCGCGCGCGAGGTTGGGGATGGCGACGCGGGTGCCCAATGGGATGTAGGTGTACTGGTTCCAGTCGAGGATATCCCAGTCGGGCTTGATGGAGCTCATGTCCTTGATCGTGTCGGCAGCCTCGGTGGCGACGACCTTCTCGCCCTCGCGGAAGGCGAGGCCCTTGATGGCGCGGGCGTCCTGCGGCCAGCGGCCTTGCTTGATCGCAGTGAACAGCGCGACCGCAATCTCCTCGCCCTCCCCGCGCACGATCACGTCGATGTGGGGGGCTTCGGCGAGCACCTGCGCATACATGAAGGTCGCGTGGATCCCGCCCAGCACCCGCACCGCCTGCGGCACATGCAGCGCGGCGATCTCCAGCACGCGCTCGGCGGCGTAGATCGAGGGGGTGATCGCGGTGGTGCCAACCACATCGGGCTGGAGCGCGGTCATGCGCTGGCGCAGCTCGTCGTCCGAGAGGTTCTCGGTCATGGCGTCGATGAAGGTGATGTCGTCAAACCCGGCGCGCTTCAGCGGCCCGGTGAGGTAGGCGACCCAGGCGGGCGGCCATGTCCCGGCAATCTCGGCCCCGCCGGAGCGATAGTTGGGATGGACGAACAGAATGCGCATGGGCCGACTCTCCCCTCTCGAGTGGGCCCAAGGTGAGGGATGCGGCGCGCGGGGGCTTTGCGCTGGATCAAATGTTGATCGGTCGTGCCTGAGGGGGTTTCTCGCAGAGACGCAGAGGAAAGAGAGACGCAGAGGAAGAATGGCCTGCCACGTCAGCGGCCTTCATGGGTTTCACACGAAGACACGAAGAGGGCGGCGCTCGCCGCGACCTGGTGCGACATCTTCGTGTCTTCGTGCGAGATTTTCTGCGGCTTCGCCGCGGTAACGTATCTGCGTCTCTCTTTCCTCTGCGTCTCTGCGAGAAACAAGACGAAGAGTGACGCCCGAAGCTACTTCGCCGCGTGTTTCGCGCGGGCGATCTCGTGCAGCCAGTCCGCATGGCGCGGCGCGGTCTTGGTCTGCGACCACTCTTCCAGCATCACCGGAGCGACGCGGGCGAGTTCGGCATATTGCTCGGCCGTCCCGATGTCCGCGGCGAGTTCCACCCGGTGGCCGTTGGGATCGAAGAAGTAGATCGACTTGAAGATGCCGTGATGCGTCGGGCCAAGCACGTCGATCCCCTGCGCCTCAATATGCGCCTTCGCCGCCAGCAGCGCCTCTTCCGAGGGCACCTTCAGCGCCAGATGCTGCACCCATGCGGGCGTGTTGGGATCCTTGCCCATCTCCGGCTGGTTGGGCAGCTCGAAGAAGGCGAGGATGTTGCCGTTCCCCGCGTCGAGGAAGATATGCATGTAGGGATCATACTCGCCGGTCGAGGGCACATGATCCTCGGCAAAGGCGGTGGTGTAGGTCATGCCGAGCACGCGGGCATACCATTCCACCGTCTCCTTGGCGTCCTTGCAGCGATAGGCGGCGTGGTGGATGCCTGACAGGGCGACGGGGTGGGTCATGGTCCTGCACTCCTACTATTCGTCACCCTGAACTTGTTTCAGGGTCCATTTCTCCGCATCGAACACAGCTTGCGGCGGCTCGATGGATGCTGAAACAAGTTCAGCATGACGGAAGGGATTTACTCCGCCGGTTCCTCGACGTTCAGCACGCCGCGGATGATCTGGTCGCGCTCCATGCTTTCGAACAGGGCCTTGAAGTTGCCCTCGCCGAAACCTTCGTCGCCCTTCCTTTGGATGAATTCGAAGAACACCGGCCCGACCTGCGCCTGCGCGAAGATTTGCAGGAGGAGCCGGGGGCTGCCACCTTCGGTGCTGCCGTCGAGCAGGATGCCGCGCATCTTCAGCGCATCCACATCCTCGCCGTGGCCCGGCAGGCGGCCTTCGAGCATGTCGTAATAGGTCGCAGGCGGCGCGGTCATGAAGGGAACGCCGAGTGTTTGCAGCCGGTCCCAGCAGGCGACCAGATCGTCGCAGATCAGCGCGATGTGCTGGATGCCCTCGCCGTTGAAGGCCTTCAGGAACTCGTCGATCTGGCCCTTGCCGCCTTCGCCTTCCTCGTTGAGCGGGATGCGGATCTTGCCGTCGGGCGCGGTCAGGGCCTTGCTGGTGAGGCCGGTATATTCGCCCTTGATGTCGAAGAAGCGGATCTCGCGGAAGTTGAACAGGGTCTCGTAATAGTCGGCCCAGTACTTCATCCGCCCGGTGTAGACATTGTGGGTGAGGTGATCGATCGTGTGGAAGCCCGCGCCGACCGGGTGCTTGTCGACCCCCGGCAGATAGTCGAAATCGATATCATAGATCGTGAGGTTGTTGCCCGCGCCGGCATAGCGGTCGACCAGATAGAGGATCGCCCCGCCGATGCCCCGGATCGCCGGGATGCGCAGTTCCATCGGGCCGGGATCATTGGCGACCGGCTCCGCGCCCTGGGCGATCAGGTGCGCATAGGCCTTGGCCGCATCACGCACGCGGAACGCCATGCCGCACGCCGAAGGACCATGCTCGCGCGCGAAGTACCATGCGGCGCTGCGCGGCTCGTAGTTGGCGATGAGGTTGATGCCGCCCTGCCGCCACAGGTGCACGTCCTTCGACCGGTGCTGCGCGACGCGGGTGAAGCCCATCGCTTCGAACACCGGCTCAAGCACGCCCTTTTCCGGCGCGCAGAACTCGACAAACTCGAACCCGTCGAGCCCGGCGGGATTGTCGAAGAGGTCTTTTGTCGGCGCGTTCATCGGCAGGGCCCTCACTGGCGAGATAGTTTCAATTGAAACCATCTACCGCAAAGCTCCGATTCGCGCAAGCTGGAGCCAATGGAGGCTATTCCCCATTCCCGTTCGTGCTGAGCTTGTCGAAGCACCGCACTTTCGTTTCCGGGCGCGGCATTCGAAGTCAGAACGGCCGTTGGCCTATCGGCCAGCTTCGCTTCCGACAAGCTCAGGGCGAACGGGTTAGGTTATGACCCGCCCCAAGGTCCGCCCGCGCTCGTCCTGCGTCAGCGACAGGCGCTTACCGAAGGGCTCGCCGCTTTCGAAGGCCTCGGCGGTGGCAGGGTCCGAGAGGTCGGCATTGCCCACCACCCGCTCGCCCGCGTCTGAGCGCGCGATGACAATCGCCTCGGCACCCTTGGGGCCGCGGTTGATGGTGTAGGTTTCGACGACCGCGCTCTCCACCGGGCCCTTGGCGAGCGGCACCTTGGCGGTGGCCTTGGGGAGCACGGCGAAGCGATCATTTGCGCTCCAGTCGGCAGGTTCGGTCGAATAGATGCCGGTCGCATATTTGCTCATCCAGCCACCATTCGCGCCCACCAAGGCAAACGAGCCCCGATCCCCGCGCACCTTTTGCACCGCTTCGGCGATGGCATGGGCCGAGTAGTTGTTCCCCGCCCCGCCAAAGAACGGCAGGCCGCCGGTCAGCGTCAGCCCGCGCGGGTCGTCAGCGGTGAGACCGAAGTGGTCGCACTGGTTGAAGACCGGAATCGCGAAGCAGGAATAGAAGTCGAGGTAGCGCATATCGGCCATCCCCTTGCCCGCCCGCTCCAAAGCCTTGTCGACGCTGGCGAGGCTCGCCGGGTTGCCCGCAAGGTCAGGCCGCTGCGAGAGCTTGAGCTCGGTCGCGGCGGTGACGGCGTGGATGTGGACCCACTTGTCCTCCGGCACGCCCAGCTCGCGCGCGAGGCCCGCCGAGGCGACGATCACCGCCGCCGCCTGGTTCACCTGATCGCGGGCAACGGTCATGCGCGGATAGGGCTCGGCGACGATGCGGTTGCGGTCGGTGACGGTGGCGAGTTCCTCTGCCGTGCGCTCGACCGGAGCCGCAGAATGGGGGTTCGCCGCTGCTACCTTGGTGAAGGGCGCGAACAGCTTGCCGATTTCGAGCCGGCATGCCTCCAGCCCCATGCCGAGCCGGTGCCGCCGCGCATTCTCAGCGAGGGCATAGAGCGGGATCGCCCCGCTCGCGCCGTGCATGAAGAGGGCGGGTTCCATCAGCTCCTCGACCCCGAAGCCTTGGTCTTCGAAGTCGCCCTCGATCTCTTCCGACCAGTCGGGGATCTCGCCCTTCGCGGAAAGAGCCAGCACGGTCGAGATAGCCTCGCTGCCGACGATCACCGCGCACTGGCTGTCGCCTGCCGCAATGGCGCTCGCAAACTCGCCCACCAATTGCTGGTTGGTTTGCCCGCCCGTGGTGGTCAGGATCGCGCGCGCCGGGTTTGCCCCGACCCGCTTGGCAATCGCGCGCGGCACGTTACTTGCAGCACCGAAGGGCGGCTTCCTGTCAGGCCGCGACATCTCGAAAGCGCGGATCGCGGCGAGGGTGTCGATGGCCTGCGCCACCGACCCCGAAGCCCCGCTGTCGGCAATCGCCGCCCCCAGCGCCCGCCCTGCGAGGTCCATATAGGAGAGCGCTTCGTAGCCCGGCTCGCCCACCCTCTCCGAATATTGGCCGACCCCGATGATAACCGGGGTGTTGTCAGCGATCTCAGTCAACGAAATCTTCCACCCGCTCGACGATGATCGCGGGAGCCATGCCGCCCGCGGCGCACATGGTGACAAGGCCGTAACGCCCGCCGCGCCGCTCCAACTCGTCAACCACGGTGCCGATCAGGATCGACCCCGTGGCGCCGATCGGGTGGCCGAGCGCGATCGAGCCGCCGTTGACGTTGACCTTGTCCCAATCGAGCTCGAGATCGCGCACGAACTTGGCGGCGACCACGGCGAAGGCCTCGTTGATCTCGTAGAGGTCGATATCGTCCTTGCTGAGGCCCGCCTTGGCCAGCACCTTCTTCGCCGCCGGGACGGGCGCATTCAGCATCAGCGTCGGATCATCGCCCATGTTGGCGGTGGCGACGATGCGCGCGCGGGGCTTCAACCCGTGCTTCTGGGCATAGTCCTTCGAGGCGATCAGCACCGCCGCAGCGCCATCGACCACGCCCGACGAGTTGCCCGCATGGTGGAAATGCTTGATTTCGAGATCGGGATACTTGGCGTTGATCAGCTTGCGGAAGGTCGTGCCCTCTGCGTCCAGCGGCACGTCGGCGATCTTGGGGAAGGCCGGTTCCAGCTTGGCGAGGTCTTCGCGGGTGGTCTGCGGGCGGGGATATTCCTCGCGGTCGAGCAGCACCGTGCCATCATCCGCCACCACGGGGACGACCGACTTGGCAAAGCGGCCCTCGGCAATCGCCTCGGCGGCGCGCTGCTGGGAACGGTAGCCGACTTCGTCCAGCTCCTCGCGGGTGAAGCCTTCCTTGGACGCGATGGCATCGCCGCAGATGCCCTGGTGCGACTGCGGGTGCACCTTCTGCAGGCGCTCGTTATAGCTGCCCATCATCGGCGGCTTGATCCCGGCGCGCATTTTCTCCTGCGACATGGCGGCGGTGAGGCTCATCATCTCGGTGCCCCCGGCGACGACGCAATCTTCCATCCCGCTCATCACCTGCGCGGCGGCGAGCGCGACGCTGGTGATCCCGCCGCCGCAGAAACGGTCGAGCGTGGTGCCGGACGAGGTGATGTCATAGCCCGCATCCAGCGCCGCCATACGCCCCATGTCGCCCGCCTGCATCCCGTCCTGCGTAGAGACCGACCAGATCACATCGTCGACCGTCTTGGTGTCGAGATTGTTGCGGTCCTTGATCGCCTTCAGCACCGTCGCGGCGAGATGCTGCGGGTGACACGCGGCCAGCGCGCCCTTGCCCTGCTTGCCGATCCCGCGCGGGGTGCGCACTGCGTCGATGATGTAAGCCTCGGCCATGTCGGTCCTCTCCGTTTATAGCGAAATTGCGGTTGACGCGTCCGTAAACCGGCTGCACCAAAGGCACAAGGATTGCGTTTCGAAACGTAATGCCAAATTCGATAGGAGAGAGAGCCGTGAGCGATACCGCTGCCCCCGAAGTGCTGACCGAAGTGGAGGACGGCGTCCTCATCGTCACCATCAACCGCCCCGAAGCCAAGAACGCGATGACCAAGGCGGCGGCCGAGGGAATCGCGGCGGCGATGGAGCGGCTCGACAGCGATGACGATTTGAGGGTCGGCATCATCACCGGCGCGGGCGGCACCTTCTGTTCGGGCATGGACCTCAAAGGCTTCCTGCGCGGCGAGAGCCCCAGCGTCGAAGGCAAGGGCTTTGGCGGCGTGGTGCAGGCCCCTCCGGCCAAGCCGCTGATCGCGGCGGTCGAAGGCTATGCGCTGGCCGGCGGGCTTGAATTGATGATTGCCTGCGATCTCGTGGTCGCGAATGCCAATGCCAAGTTCGGCATCCCCGAAGTGAAGCGCGGCCTTGTGGCGGCGGCAGGCGGCGTGATGATGCTGCCTGACCAGATTCCCGAACGGATCGCGCTGGAACTCGCGCTGACCGGCGATTTCATCGGGGCGGAGCGCGCCTATCAGCTTGGTCTGATCAACGAAGTGACCGAAGGTTCGGCGCTCGACGGTGCCAAGGCGCTCGCAGCCCGGATCGCGGCTAACGGCCCGCTCGCGGTGAAAGTCTCCAAGCAGGTGATGAAGCAGTCACGCGGCTGGGCGATGGAAGATCGCTACGCCAACCAGGGCAAGCTGATCGGCCCGGTGTTCGTCAGCCATGATGCCCGCGAAGGCGCCGCCGCCTTCGCCGAAAAGCGCAAGCCCAACTGGACGGGGAAGTAAGACAATGTCGGTATTGAACGTCCCTCAGCCCGCCTTCATGGAAGACGAGGAAATCGCCATCTTCGCCGACGCGGTCGGCAAGTTCTACATGCAGCACGCCCCCCAGAAGCGCGTCGAGAAGTGGCGCGAGGATGGCCAGGTCGAGCGCGAATTCTGGCGCGAGGCGGGCGAGGCAGGCCTGCTCGGCGTCTCTGTGCCGAGCGAATATGGCGGCCACGGCGGCGACTTCCGCCATGACCTCGTCGTCATCGACCAGCAGGCCAAGCACGGCGTGGACGGCTTTGCCGCCTCGCTCCACAACACCGTGATCCTGCCCTATCTGGTGCGCCACGGGACCGAGGAGCAGAAGCAGAAGTACCTGCCCCGGCTGGTTTCCGGCGATCTCGTCAGCGCGATCGCCATGACCGAACCGGGCGTCGGCTCCGACTTGCAGTCGATCACCACCACCGCGGTGAAGGACGGCAACGGCTACCGCATCAGCGGCTCGAAGACCTATATCTCGAGCGGCCAGATCGCCGACTTCATCATCGTCGTCGCCAAGACCGACCCGAACGAGCGCGCCAAGGGCATCTCGCTGATGCTGCTCGAGACCGAAGGCGCGGACGGCTTCCAGCGCGGGCGCAAGCTCGACAAGATCGGGATGGACGCGGCCGACACCTCGGAGCTGTTCTTCGACAATGTCTTCGTGCCGGCCGAAAACGTGCTCGGCGGGGTCGAGGGCAAGGGCTTCTATCAGCTGATGGGCGAGCTGCCGCAAGAACGCCTGATCATCGCCGTGGGTGCGATCAACGGGATCGAGAAGGCACTCGAGACCACGATGGACTACGTCAAGAGCCGCAAGGCCTTCGGTCAGACGATCTGGGATTTCCAGAACACCCAGTTCGTGATGGCCGACCTCAAGGCCCGCAGCACCGCCGCGCGCGTCTTCGTCAATGACTGCATCGCCCGGCATCTCAAGGGCGAACTGGACGTGGCGACGGCCTGCATGGCGAAGTACTGGGTGACCGAGCTCCAGGGCGAAGTCGTCGACAAGTGCCTGCAGTTCCACGGCGGGGCCGGGTTCATCAACGACTACCCGATCGCCCGCATGTACCGCGACAGCCGCATCACCCGCATCTTCGGCGGATCGAACGAGGTGATGAAGATGGTGATCGCGCGGGGTATGTAAGCGGGTTGATGTGAGCGCAGCCGCCTGCGCGGCTGCGTCCTCCCTAGACGTCCTCCGCTTCGCTATGGACCCGCAGGTGCTCAAGTCCGCAGGACTTGAAACAGCACCGAGGACGAAGCCACGGAAGTGGCTTCGCAAAGCAAAAAAGAGGGGCGGCTCTTTCGAGCCGCCCCTCTTTTTTTTGGCCGAAGCTCTTTCGCGCTTAGAACTTGGCGCGCAGCGTCACGCCGTATTGGCGCGGCGGCAGGGTGAAGGCCGAACGCGAGTTGGCCGCACCCGAGCCGCGCAGGGTGGTGTTGAAGGTCACCCCGCGTACCACTTCGTCGGTCAGGTTGTTGACCCAGCCTTCGATCGCATAGGCGCCATCATTGAACTTCAGGCCAGCCCGCAGGTTCACGAAGGCCTTGCCGTCCTGAATGTCGGCGATGATCGGCGGAGCCGCGTCGATTGCCTGCTGCAACCCGCCATTGGCCGCAATTTCAGCAGCACCCGGCAGGATGATCGCCTGCGTGGAGGTGCGCTGGTCGCTTTCCATGCGAACCTGACCGGACAGGAAGAACTCGGTCGAGTCGCTGATCGGCTTTTCCCACAGGGCTCCAATCAGACCGACAAAGTCCGGCGCATTGGTCAGCTTGTTGCCGCACAGCGACAGCACCTGCACCGATGTCTGAGTGCCTGCGCAATCATCCGGGTAGCTCGCATCGAGCAGGGTCGCGCCGAAATTCAGGGTCAGTTCGTCATTGGGACGCACCAGACCTTCGATTTCGATCCCCTTGGTTTCGGCCACAGGCACGTTGAAGGTGGCAAACGCCGTCCCGGTGAATTCCAGCACCTGGAAGTTGCTGAACTCCTCATAGAACGCCGCCACATTCAGCGTCAGTGCGCCGTTGGCCGTGCGCGCCTTCACACCCACTTCATAGGCATCGACCTCTTCCGAAAGGAAGGTCGGGTCGGCCCCGGCAACAGCTGCGGTGGTATCGAGGTTGATACCGCCTGCCTTGTAGCCATGGGTGAAGCTGGCGTAGCTGTTGACATAGGGGCTGAATTCATAGCCGAGCTTGACCGTGTAGATCAGTTCCTCGTCATCGAAATCGGACTGGAAGGTGCGAACCAGCGGCAAGGCGGCAGCCTGCGGAAGGTCGGCAGGGGCGGTGAACCCGAAGCAGCCCAGACCAATGAACGAAGGCCGAAGCGGCGCCGGGATGGCCCCGAGTGCCGCCAGGGTGGACGGGCAGATCTGGTTGTTGGTCGCGGTCTGCGTGAACCCACCCGACTTTTCTTCCCACGAGTACCGCGCGCCCACTGTCAGTTCGAGCCCGTCAGTGATCTCCAGCGAATTGTGCGTGAAGATCGCGTAGCTCTTGGCGTCCTGCTGGAAGCGGTTGGTGGTGCGGGTGCCCGCCGGATCGCGGCCGGTGAACACCGTCAGCGGATTGGCGCCAAGCGCGCCGCCGGTCGGGACGAACAGCAGCGCACCGACGTTCTCACCATAATCCGCGCCGAGCGAGAAGGTCTGCGACTGGTCGATGGTTTCGTCCGAGAAGAAGCCGCCAACCATGTAGTTGAGCGCGCCGCCCATGCTTTCGCCCTGAAGTCGCAATTCCGCGGTCCAGTTGTCGATTTCCAGGTTCAGCGCATCAACGTTGAAGATGTCGAGCCCGGAGAAGTCGGTGTCGTACTTTTCGAAGCTCTTGTACTTGCGATAGGATCCGATGAAGATCAGGTCGGCGTTTTCGGACAGCGGGAATTCCAGCTCACCGGTGACACCGTAATTGTCGATGTCCGCTTGGGGCACTTCATTGGCCGATACGGTGCGATTGTCCATCGCCCGCTCGAACGCGCCCTGATCGTCGCGGTTGGTGGAGACCGATGGCTGGCCATTGCCGCCATTGGCACCCAGACCGACCGCAGCATAGGCACCGCCGGTCACCAGCGGCGACTGATAGAGTTCGATCGCGCCGCAGCAGCTCGCCGTGCTCTTGGAGTAGTCGGCGATGATACGGCCGCGCAGGCCGCTTTCCGTATCCCAGCCCAGCTGGCCGCGCACCAGCCACTGATCGGCATCATTGGTCTCGCCGATCTTCGCGCCGGTCCGGTTGACGACATCAAGGAACCCGTCGCGCTGGCGGTAGGCCCCCGTGACGCGCATCGCCAGCGTGTCCTGCACGATCGGCACGTTGACCGCACCCTGCACGCTGACCTCGTTGAAGTTGCCGTAGCCCGCGTTCACGAAGCCGCCGAACTCGGTCACGTCAGGGCGCGCATTGGTGACGTTGAGCGCGCCTGCCGAGGTGTTGCGGCCGAACAGCGTGCCCTGCGGACCGCGCAGAACTTCCACGCGCTCCACGTCGACGAATTCGCCCAGAGCAACACCGGGGCGCGACTGGTAGGCGCCGTCGATGAAGATGCCGACCGCGCTTTCAAAGCCGATATTGTTCGATGTCGTCCCGACACCGCGCACACGCAGCACCACCGAGCCGGAGGCCAGCTGGGCCTGCGAGCTGCTGAAGCTCGGGGCCAGCGCCGTGACCTGCTGGATGTTGACCACGCCCTGATTGTCGAGCTGCTGCGGCGAAATCGCCGTCACTGCCAGCGGAATGTCCTGCACGTCCTGCGCGCGGCGGGTGGCCGTCACGATAATGACGTTGTCGTCCCGGGTCGGTTCGGCTTGGGCCTCAGTATCCTGCGCAAAGGCAGGGGTGGTCAGCGCGCTGCAGGCCAACAGGCCGCAGGCGATATGTGCGAACTTGCGCGTCATGGCTTTCCTCTCTCCACAAAACCCTCCGGTCTTGATGCCGGTCATCGGTTGTGAAGCGGAACCTATCAGCGTCGCACGCCCTAACAAGAGTCATAGTCAACTTATAGCAAACAGTAGCAAAAATGCCACATCTTGTGTTGCGGCGCAGCATGACTTCACTCTGACCTTGTCGGTCGTAAGAATATTTCGCGCTATTGTGGAGATCTCAGAAGCCGTAACGTAAACCCAGCCACAAGGTGCGCGGCACGCCGAGATCGATGGATCCGCCCTGGTTGCGGGTGACGATCACCTCGTCGGTGAGGTTTTCGCCGCGCACAATCAGCGACACGCCTTGGCCGAGCGGAGCAGCGACAAAAGCGTCAATCGTGGTGGCCGGAGCGAGTCGGTCAGTCTCGCGGTCATCCTCGAATTGCGCGCTGACATGGCGCAGCGTGCCAGCGATCCGCCAGCCCGCAGCCGGCTCCCAGCCGAGGGTCAGGCTTCCGGCAAATTCGGGGGTCTGGGCCGGACGATTGCCATCGAGGTCGAACGAAGCGCCCTCGCCCCGCACCTCAGCGTCGCTCCAGGCGAGTGCGCCTTCCACGCTGACCGTGCCGAACCGCGCCGCCACATTCGCCTCGATCCCGCGCGCGGCAATCGCGGGCAGGTTTTCGCGGCGGCGCAGATTGGGGGCGATGGTGACATTGGCGATGGCGTTCTCGACCTTGTTGTCGAACGCCGAGACCCCAATCACCAGCGCATTGACCGGCTGCCAGTCGAACCCGACTTCGAAGCCTTCGAGCCGCTCGTTCTCCAGCGCCGCATTGGCCTCGGTCACGACCGGGAAGACCACGAAGGGGCGATAGAGTTCGTTGAGGGTCGGCAGCCTGAGCCCGGTATAGGCCGCCGCGCGCAGATCGAGCCGGCGGGTGGCATTGAACGACGCCCCCGCACGCCAGCTGACCGTCCAGTCGCTGCGGTCAGGCGCGGTGAGGGTGCTGACCGGCACGCCACTGGCGCTGACAGCGCGGTAGAAGCCATCGGTGATGCTGCTCCGGTCGGCGCGCAGACCGCCGTTGATCAGCAGCGGGCCGATCTGCCAGTCATCCTCCAGGAAAATGCCGAGATTGCTGGTCGCTCCGCCCGCACGGCGGCGCTCGGTGATCGCGCCCGAGACGGCATTGATCGCCTCCTCCTGCAATTCGCCGTCGGCGCGGCGGTAATCCGCGCCGATGCGGATGTCGTGCCCTTCGAGCACGGGCGGGCGCAGTTCGAACTTGCCGCCGATGCCAGTGGATGGTGTGCGCCGCTGGTCGAGCGTCGGGGTGAAGCGGGTCGAGGAAATCACGATGTTCGAAAAGTCGCGCGTCTGAACATAGGCCAGCGCATCGAAAGCCCAATCGCCGCGCCCGACAAAGCGGATCGAGGCTTCCTCGCCTTTGCTGGTGGAATCCGCACCCGCAAAGCGCAAGCTTCGGGCGTCGCGGAAGGTGGCGATGCGGGCCTGGACTTCGACGGTGTCGGTGAGCGGTGCGGCGGCGCGCAAGGCGGCGTTCCAGCTATCGAACCCGGCGCGCGCGGTGGCAGGGACGCGCTGATCGGCAGGCGTGGTGAAAAATCCCTGCCCGCGGTCCCAGCGCCCGCTCGCCGTTGCAAAGCCGCGGCCGAGGCTTTGGGTCAGCACGCCGGACAGCTCGGTCTCGCCCCGGTCATTGACCGCCGCGCTCGCGAGCACCGGCGCGATGCTGTCCGGTCCTGCGCTTTCGAGTTCGATCGTGCCAGCCAGTGCGCCTGCGCCAAACGGCCCCGACCCGCCACCGCGCGTCACTCGGACCTGTCCCAGCGTCTCGGGCGCAATTGCGGAGAGCGGGATGTAGCCGAAGAACGGATCGGCCAGCGGCACACCGTCGAGCAGCACCAACGCGCGGCTCGTGGCATTGCCGCCCAGCGCGCGCAGCGTCACGCCCTGCGCGCTCGGGTTGGACGAGCGGCTGTCCGAGCGGCGGAACTGCTGGAATCCCGCGACATTGCGCAGCACATCCTCGATCCGGCCCGATGGACTGGCAACGATCACGTCGCGTTCCAGCGTGGTGGTGGCGTAGATGCCGGTCGACAGCGCCGCATCAAGCCCGCGCCCGGTGACGATGATGTCTTCGGGGAGCTCCTCGACCAGAGAGTCCGCCTCAAGCACCTCGTCGGGCAACGGCCCCTCGTCCTGCGCGACGAGCGGCGCGGCGGCAGGGAGGAGCAGAGCGGAAGCGAGCAAGCGGTGGCGGATCGTCATGGCGCGTCGCCTATACGCTCGCGCCCGTCCCGTCACCCCAAACTCAGTTGCACTTTGCCATTCAAGACTCGCTTTTGCGGGCACGCTGTGGTTACATCTGTGTCAACAAGGGAGAGAGAGGGCCCGTCATGCTTGCAACACCGCCTGATTTCGACGTCCTGATCGTCGGTGCCGGGATTTCCGGGATCGGGATGGCCGCGCATATGGGGATGAAGGCCCCGCACCATTCCTATTGCATCGTCGAACGCCGCGACAATCTGGGCGGGACGTGGGATCTGTTCCGCTACCCCGGCATCCGCTCGGACAGCGACATGCACACGCTCGGCTTCGATTTCGAACCCTGGCGGCACGAAAAGAGCATCGCCGATGCCCCCGCGATCCTCGAATATCTCGACCGCATCGTCGACGAGCGCGGCATCCGCCAGCACATCCGCTTCGGCCACAAGGTGGTGAGCGCCGACTTCCACCATGATGACGCGCGCTGGCATGTCGAAATGGAAAAGGCTGACGGCAGCCGCACCCACCTGACCGCCAACTTCCTCTACCTCGGCTCGGGCTACTATGATTACGACGAGCCCTATGACCCCGGCTTCGACTTCGGCGCGTTCGAAGGGCAGGTGGTCCACCCGCAGTTCTGGCCCGAAAACCTCGACTACAAGAACAAGAATGTCGTCGTGATCGGCTCGGGCGCGACGGCTGTGACGATCGTCCCCTCGATGGCGCGCGAGGCGGCGCATGTGACCATGCTCCAGCGCACGCCGACATGGATGTTCACGCGGCCCGCCAAGGATGCGGTGGCGAATTTCCTGCGCGCCGTGCTGCCCGAGAAGCTCGCCTACCGGATCACCCGGTTCAAGAACATCAAGATGCAGGACTTCAGCTTCAAGCTGGCGCGCGACAATCCGCAGAAGGTGAAGGACGCGCTCTACAAGAAGATCGAGAAGTCGCTCGGCCCGGATTACGACAAGGACAGCTTCACCCCGCCCTACAACCCGTGGGAACAGCGCCTGTGCCTGGTGCCCGACGAGGACCTGTTCAAGGCGATGAAGGCGGTCAAGGCCGATGTGGTCACCGGCCATATCGCCAAGTTCGAAAAGGGCGGCGTGCGGCTGACCGACGGCACCTTCCTTCCCGCCGATATCGTCGTGACGGCGACGGGGCTGAAGCTGGCAGTCGCTGGCAAGATCGACGTGCGCGTCGATGGCGAGGCGGTGAAGTTCAACGAGCGGTTCTACTACAAGGGCTGCATGTTCTCAAACCTGCCCAACCTTGCAGTGGTGTTCGGTTATCTCAACGCCAGCTGGACCCTGCGGGCGGACATCAATTCGGACTACGTCTGCCGGGTGCTCGAACACATGCGCACGACCGGCGCGACTATCGCCACCCCGGTGCTGACGCCTGCGGGCGAGGCGGCGATTGTCGAGGATGACGTGTTCGATTTCTCCTCGGGCTACATCCAGCGTGGCAAGCACATCATGCCGCGCAATTCGGTCAGCTATCCCTGGCGGCTCAATCAGGAATATGTCGTCGACCGCAAGCGGATGAAGGATGATCCGCTGACCGACGGCATTCTGACCTTCACCAGGCCCGGTGCCAATGCGCAGCGCGGTGAGGAACAGCTGGAAGCGGCGGAGTAACTGCACTCCTCGTCATTGCGAGGAGCCGACGGCGACGAAGCAATCCATGACCCACCCGCTCGACGGGACGCGGCGGCAGTTCATGGATTGCTTCGCCTCCGGCTCGCAATGACGAAACTCTTTCGGTTTCCCCCGCCTTCGCCTAACCAATGCCCATGACCTCTCCCGAAAAAATCTGGACCGCCGGGCTCATCGTTATTGGCGACGAGATCCTCTCCGGCCGCACGCAGGACAAGAACATCGCCCAGGTCGCGACGTGGTTGCAGGTGCAGGGCATCCGCCTTGCCGAAGTGCGGGTGGTGCCCGATGTCGAGGCGCGGATTATCGAGGCGGTCAACGCGCTCACCCTCGCCTATGACTACCTTTTCACCACCGGCGGGATCGGGCCGACGCATGACGACATCACCGTCGACGCGGTCGCCGCAGCGCTCGGTGTGCCGGTGGTCATCCACCCCGAGGCGCGCGCGCTGCTGGAGCGCTATTATGAAACCCGCGGGGGCCTGAACGAGGGGCGGCTCAGGATGGCGCGGGTGCCGGAAGGCTCGGAGCTGATCCCCAACCGCATGTCGGGCGCTCCGGGCATCCGGCGCGGCAACCTGTTCCTGATGGCGGGCGTGCCACACATCACCGCAGGCATGCTCGACGCGCTCACAGGCCAGCTCGAAGGCGGCGCGCCACTCCTGTCCGAAACGCTCGGCTGCTGGGTCGCCGAAAGCGAGGTCGCCGATCTGCTGCGCCAGACCGAAGCGGCGCATGCCACCTGCCAGATCGGCTCTTACCCGTTCTTCCGCGAAGGCCGGGTAGGGGCGAATTTCGTGATCCGCTCCGTCAGCGCCGAAGACCTCAAGGCCTGCGCCGACAGCCTGACGGAGGGGCTCACCAGCAATGGCCATGCGGTCACGCCCGGCGGCATCTAGCGCGCCAAGAGACATCATCACCCGCTCTTAACCCTCTTGCACTATACCGCCCGGGTCATGACGCGGGTCTTCATCACGATTGATACCGAGTATTCCTCGGGACTTTACACCGGGCCGGGGGCGGCAGACCGGGCGGACAACTTTGCCCGCTCGATCGCGTGCCACACGCCGCAAGGCCCGGCAGGCGTCGCACACAAGCTCGCTCTGCTTGGCCGCCACGGCCAGAAGGCAGTGTTCTTCGTCGATCCCATGCCCGCGCTGGTGTGGGGCGTGGCCGCGATCGAAGACATTGTTGGCCCCATTCTCGCCGCCGGGCAGGATGTGCAGCTGCATTGCCACACGGAATGGCTCGGCCTGGCCGGGGCCGCCAACCCGCTCGCGTCAAAGCGCACCGGCCAGAACCTCGCCGACTTCCCGCTCGATGAGCAATGCCAGATCCTCGACTTTGCCCGCACCACGCTGATGGCCGCAGGCGCGCCTGCGCCAGTCGCGTTCCGGGCGGGCAATTATGGCGCCAATGACGATACCCTGCGCGCGCTTGCCAGCCTCGGCATCGCCTATGATACGAGCCATTGTCCGGCGATGGTCGGTCAGAGCGCGTGCCGGATCAGCCTCGGCAGCGACGTGCACGACCCGCTGGAGCATATGGGCGTGATCGAAGTCCCCGTCGGCAGTATCGGCGCGATGGGTGGAGGGCAGCGCCATGCCCAGATCACCGCACTGTCCTTGGGCGAGATGCTCGCCGCGATCCGCCATGCGGCGGCAAGTGGGCAGGAGACCTTCACCCTCGTCAGCCATTCCTTCGAACTGATCAACCGCCGCAAGCTGGCCGCCAACCGCGTGGTGCGCCATCGCTTCGCCGGGCTCGTCAAGGCGCTTGAGACCATGTCCGGAGTAACGACGGGGACCTACGCGGAGACCCCGCCCCGCGTGCGCTCGCCGATCCGGGCCAGCCAGCCGCTGCCACCCAGCGCGTTGCGGACGGGACGGCGATTGGCCGAACAATTCGTCTCCAACGCGCTTTACGGCGCGCTCTAGGGACGCGCCGTGGGCACCGCCGCCATCGACTTCACCGTGGGATCGCGCCGCCTGCTGAGCGTGCCGCGCCAGCTTTCCACCTGGGCCTTCAGCCTGGAAGATGTGCTCGCCGGCGCCCTGCCCGCTGCGCCGCCAAGCGGGCGTGATGGGGTGCGGGTGCTGTCCGCCCCGACCGCGCGCCTTGCCGAGATCACCGCGCGCTATCCCGGTTTCATTGCCGGTGGGCGGCAGGATTACCGCCGCCACTACATCGACATGGACCAGAGCTTCGATGACTACATGGCGCAGTTCTCGGGCAAGACCCGCTCGACCCTGCGGCGCAAGGCACGCAAGCTGGCGGACGACGCCGGTGGCTACACCGTCACCGAACACCGCACCCCGGCCGAGATCGAAGCCTTCCTTGCCGCCGCGCTGCCGCTGTCGGCGCGCACCTATCAGGCGCGGTTGCTCGATGCCGGATTGCCCGAAAGCCCCGAGGCCCGCCGCGCGATGCTGGAGGCGGCCGAGGCTGACCGGATGCGCGCCTTCCTGCTCCACGCGGGCGGACAGGCGGTCGCCTACCTGTCGCTGCCGCTGGCCGGGCAGACGCTGGTCTATGCGTATCTGGGCTATGACCCCGATTGGGCGCGGCTGTCGGTTGGCACGGTGCTTCAGATGGACGCGCTCGAACGCCTGTTTGCCGAGCAGCGCTACCGCTGGTTCGATTTCACCGAGGGCGACGGTGCGCACAAGCAGATGTTCGGCACCCATGCGGCCGCCTGCTCCAGCCTCGTGCTGCTGGAGCCGACGCTCGCCAATCGCACGCTCCTGGGCGCGCGGGCAGGGTTTGATGCGAGCGTGCTTGGCGCCAAGGCGCTGGCGGAACGCTCAGGGGCGCTGGGACGGATCCGCGCCCTGCTGCGGGCCTGATCTGCCGCGCATGGCCGCAGCCGCGCGGCGGCGGTTGCTCTCCTGCGCGCGCACCTGCGCCACCAGCGCCGAACGGCCCGACGGTGCACCGCTGAGCGACCCGTAACGCAGCGCCAGATAGAGCCACATCGCCGCAACAACGCCGAGCAGCACACTGGCTGCGATACCGAGGCGCAGGTCGTAATTGATCAACATCCCATCGGCGGCGAGTGCCACGCCAGCCACCAGCCACTTGGGCGAGAGCCATCCGGCAAGGCGTTCGGAAGCAAAGGGCATGAGCGACCTCTTTCATGAACCGCGGCCGAAGGGGGAGGAGGGGCGCCGCGAGAACCCTTATCAAATGGTACAACGCGCGGCGAAGACAAGGGGTCCGAATGACTTATGCCGAACGCAAAAGGGGCCGGAAGCGCGCGGCTTCCGACCCCTCATATGCTGTCAGCGGAGCTGTAGGAGAGTAGCTTACGCCCCTTCGACTTCCGAAAGGTCGACCTTCAGGCCCGGGCCCATGCTCGAGGTCATGGTGACCTTGCGCACATACTTGCCCTTGGCGCCAGCAGGCTTGGACTTCACCACCGCTTCGGTCAGCGCCTTGAAGTTGGCCTTCAGCGCGTCATCGGTGAAGCTCAGCTTGCCGATGCCCGAGTGGATGATGCCCTGCTTTTCGACGCGGTATTCGACCTGGCCGCTCTTGGCGTCCTTGACCGCTTGCGCGACGTTGGGGGTGACGGTGCCGAGCTTGGGGTTCGGCATCAGGCCCTTGGGACCCAGGATCTTGCCGAGACGACCCACGACGCCCATCATATCGGGCGAGGCGATGACGCGGCCATAATCGAGGTTGCCGGCCAGCATGTCTTCCATCAGGTCTTCCGCACCGACCTTGTCAGCGCCCGCAGCCAGCGCCTTTTCGGCGTTGTCGCCGCGCGCGAACACGGCAACCTTGACGTCCTTGCCGGTGCCCGAGGGCAGCGAGACCATGCCACGGACCATCTGGTCAGCGTGGCGCGGGTCGACGCCGAGGTTCATGGCGACTTCGACGGTCTCGTCGAACTTGGTCTTGTACTCACGCAGCACAGCCAGCGCTTCTTCGACCGTGTAGAGCTTTTCGCGATCGAGCGCGGCCAGCACCTTGGCCTTCTTGGTGATCTTGGTCATGTGCTTAGCCCTCCACCACTTCGAGGCCCATCGAGCGGGCGCTACCGGCGATGATCTTCATCGCCTGATCAATGTCATTCGCGTTGAGATCAACCATCTTGGCTTCAGCGATCTCGCGAATCTGCGAGCTCTTGATGGTGCCAGCCGACACCTTGCCGGGCTCCTTCGAGCCCGACTTGAGGTTGGCGGCCTTCTTGATGAAGTAGGTCGCCGGCGCGGTCTTGGTGACGAAGGTAAAGGAGCGGTCGCCGTAAACCGTGATCACGGTCGGGATCGGCATGCCCTTTTCCATTTCCTGCGTGGCGGCGTTGAACGCCTTGCAGAATTCCATGATGTTCACGCCGCGCTGACCCAGCGCCGGGCCGATCGGCGGCGAGGGGGTGGCAGAGCCCGCGGGCACCTGCAGCTTGATATAGCCTTCGATTTTCTTGGCCATGAGGCCTTACTCCTGTCGCACTGTTGCCCGGCTGTTTCCATCCGGGCTCATGTTAAGCGGTCCAGCGCCTCTGCTTCGTGCATTGCAGAGGCTCCCGCACGGAATCACCGGCCTCGGGGGCCAGCGAAGGCGCGCGCATAGCGGTTTTGCCGCGCAATGCAAGCCCGCGGCCCCATCCCAGCGCCTGCCAATGCTCAGCATGGCGGCTGAGGGCGGCGCTGGAGACATTGGCCAGAAACAGGAACTGTGCCGCGATCAGGATGCCTCATCGGCACATCGCAACCTACGGACCCCCGGTGTATAGCTGTCGGCACGCCCGTCAGGCGGCGAGGCTGTCTCCGGTTTCCTTGCTCAAGAGCGCGCGGAACCCACGCTCATCCAGCGGCGGACTGAGCAAAAATCCCTGGACCTGCGTGCACCCCTCTGCGCGCAGTTGGTCAAGCTGGGCCTGCGTCTCGATCCCCTCGGCGGTTGTCGTCATCCCGAGGCTAGCCCCCAGACTCGCGACCGCCTGAACGATCGCCGCCGCGTCCGCACGACTATCCATGTCAGCCACGAAGGATCGGTCGATCTTGATCTTGTCGAAGGGGAACGAACGCAAATAGCTCAGGCTGGAATAGCCGGTCCCAAAATCATCGAGCGCGATGCGAACGCCGAGCGCCTTGAGTTGGTGCAGCAGCTCAACGGTCCCGAGGTCGCTCTGCATCAGGACCCCCTCTGTGATCTCCAATTCGAGTCGGCTGGGGCTCAGCCCGGCATTGATGAGTGCCGATGTGATCACGCTCACCAGCCCCGGGTGCTGAAACTGGACGGGGGACAGGTTGACCGCCAGACGGACATGCTCGGGCCAGGTTGAGGCGACATGGCAGGCGTGCTGAAGGATCCATTGGCCGAGTGGAACAATCAGTCCAATCTCTTCGGCCAGCGGGATGAACTCGTCCGGCGGAACAAGCCGCCCGTCGGACAGGCGCCAGCGAACCAGCGCTTCAGCCGCGACAATACGGGCCGACGCCAGGTCGACCAGTGGCTGGAAATCGAGTTGGAACTGGCCATCGGCGAGGGCTCGGCGAAGGTCCATTTCCAGCTTCCGCCGCTCCTGAATCCGCAACCCCATCTCGGCGTCGAAGAAGCGGAAAATCCCGCGCCCCTCAGCCTTCGCGCGATACAGCGCCATGTCCGCTGTGCGGAGCAACCCTTGGGGATCGTTGCCATCGCGCGGAGCCAGCGCAATCCCGACGCTGAGCCCGATGCTCACCGCTTGTCCCTCAATCTCATAGGCCGCGCCGACGCTGTTGATCAGGTCAGCAGCCAGCACGCTTGCTTCTTCGGGTCCGGCACCGGTCACGAACAGCACGAATTCGTCCCCGCCGATCCGCGCGACAAGGCTGCGGTCGACCGGTACGTTGGCTAACAGACGCTTTGTCACCTGGACCAGAAGCGCATCTCCGGCAGCGTGACCAAGAGTGTCATTGACCGCCTTGAACCGGTCGAGATCGAGACAGAGCACCGCAAGCCGACGCCGGCCACGACATAGGGACAGTGCTTTTGCCAACTGCTCATCAAATTCCACGCGATTGGGCAGGTCCGTCAAACAGTCGTGGCGCGCCATATGGGCGATCCGGGCATCCGCAGCGCGGCGTTGGGTGATGTCACGCACGACATCCACCCAGCCGATGAAGTTGTCATTGGCATCGAACACAAGCCGGGGAGAGCTCTCGATCCAGACAGGCTGCCCATCCGCCTTCAGGACGCGGTATTCCGTTGTTTCCTTCCGCACTTGGCACCGCTCGGCCAGTTGCGCGCGGAAGGCCTCGCTGATGCGTTCCGCATCATCGGGATGGATCAAATCGCTGACATAATGACCGATCAGGCTTTCGGGCTCCCGCCCGAGCAAGTGCTTGACCGATCGCGATACGAACTCAATCTGTCCGCTCGCCGAGGTTCGCAGCACCACATCACGAATATTTTCGGCGACAAAGCGGAATGCCCGCTCCGATTCCACGAGCCTATTCGTATCGGCGAGCTCGGTCACATCGCTCATCGTTCCCAGGAACCAGATCTCCCCATCTTCGTCGGGAGGCAACTCGACCGCCTTGACGATGACGTGGCGAACCTCCCCGTTGGGTCTCACGACGCGTTCGTGCCAGCTATGGGATCCGCCGGCCGCAAGAAGCTTTCGCCATTGCCGCGCGACATAGTTGGCATCGTCAGGGTGGTTCAGTTTGAAGACCGTCTCGTTGTTGGGCGGTTCGGACCCACGGGGAAGCCCGTAAATGTCGAACATTCCCTCGCTCCATAGGACCGTCCAGCGGCCTTTGGGGAGGACCGCCCACGTGCCCTGTCCGACATTGTCGAGGGCCTCGATGGCAAGGGAGGTGAGATCACTTCGCTTCATGCCGCCGTTCTGCGAACGACGCCATATAAAATCAGTATGTTACTGGATACGTGATTCTACTTTCGCAGCGCATGTCATGAACTTTGGCGAAGCGATGTGGCGTCTGCCATGGCAGGGGCCTATGACCCGCGAACGGCGGCACCATCCTGCACGGCGCGCGGCGGCTTGAGCCCCTTGGTGCGGCTGGTGAGGTGGAATTGGTGGCACAGCGCGCACTTGTAGGTGCGCAAGGTCACATCGGCGCGCAGCGCCACGGCATCCGCGTCCTCGCGGGATGCATAGCGACGCTTGCGGTTGCAGATGCCGGGGCGGGTTTGCATCGACGCATCATGAAGGCGGCAGAACGGCCTCGCAAGAGGCCGCGAGCGCACGCGCGCGAGCCGCGGGCGCTCAGAGGAGCGCAGCGACGAAGGAACAGCGCCGAGGACGCACCCGCGGAGGCGGGTGCGGAACCTCACTTCGCCAGTTCGACGTGCTCGAAATCGAGTTCCACCGGGGTGGCGCGGCCGAAGATCGACACCGAAACCTTGACCTTCGCCTT
Source organism: Erythrobacter sp. W302b (assembly GCF_046452395.1). Lineage (NCBI taxonomy): Bacteria > Pseudomonadati > Pseudomonadota > Alphaproteobacteria > Sphingomonadales > Erythrobacteraceae > Erythrobacter > Erythrobacter sp. W302b. The sequence goes on from NZ_JBKFDH010000001.1 coordinate 2,549,146, forward strand.
GTCGAAATCGAGCTCTTCCACGATCCCGTTGAAGCTGGCGAACGGGCCGTCGAGCACCTTGACCGAATCGCCGATCTCGTAATCGACGCTGATCTCGCGCTTGGGGGCCGCCTGCGCGTCGGCGACGCCGCCGAAATAGCGCGCAGCTTCCTTTTCCGAGATCGCCTGCGGCTTGTTCATCGAGCCGAGGAAGCCGGTCACCTTGGGGGTGTTCTTGACGAGGTGATAGACATCGTCGGTCAGGTTGAGCTTGGCCAGCACGTAACCGGGCATGAACTTGCGTTCGACCTGCACCTTCTTGCCGCGCTTCACTTCGGTGACGGTCTCGGTCGGCACCTGCACTTCTTCGACCCCGTCCGACAGGCCGAGCCGTTCGGCTTCCGCAATGATCGCGTCGCGAACCTTGTTCTCGAAACCGGAGTAAGCGTGGATGATGTACCAGCGAGCCATGGAGAGTCCTTGGAAATAGAGATCTGACGGGCAGAAAAATCGGGCGCGCCGTGCGCCTTATTGCAGCAGGCTGATCGCGCCGCGCACGATCGCGCCGAAGAGGCTATCGATACCGAGGAAGAAGATCGAGAGAATCATCATGAAGATGAACACGAAGATCGCCGTGCGCACGGTTTCCTCGCGGGTCGGCCAGACGATCTTGTTCGTCTCGGCCTTGACCTGACTGAAGAACTCGCCGGGCGAGGTCTTGCGCTTTTTCTCTTCAACCTTGCCGAGTTCGGCGTTCTTCTGATCGGCCATGATAGCCTGTTCCTTCGCGTAATGCCTGCTCGTCCTGTCCGAGACGGCTTTCAGGTAGGGGGCCGCGCCGCCCGGGACAAGGTCGCCGGAGGGGCTGGAGATCTACCGATGTCGGATAAGACGCCGAGGCTCTTACGCGCGGGACAGCGCAAATGCAAGATTGCTTGGGGCCCGCGTGCGTGCGCGGGCAGCGCGTCTCAGCGCGTCCCGAACAGGCGCGCGATCAGGCTGCCGCTGGACTGCATGGGCTGGAGCGGGCCATGAATCGCCCGCCCCCGCGCCGGATCGCGGGTGGGACGCGGGCTGACCCACTGATCGGGCCGCGAGGAACGGAAGGTGTAGGCGCTCATCCTGTGTCTCCTGTGCGAGGGCGGTCAATCGGTTCGTCGACAGGAATACACGGTTCGCCTTGCGGGATGATGAACGGCGGGGCGGTAGGAGCGCTGAGTGGCACGCGAAATGCGCAGGCCGACGCCAGCGGCATTTCCTAGGACAAGCTTTCATAGAGGCGGAAGATTCGGCGCCAGAGGCGCCGCAAGGCCGACCGGCCGCCCGCAGCGACGCGACCTTCAGGTCGCATGAGCGAGGATTTCGCAGGCCTGAGGGGCTGCGGCACAAAAAGCAAGTCTCAGCCGGGAGAACGAGCCCGCGGAGGCGGGTTCGAAAAACAGTATCGACGCCGCAGGCGTCGCGAGGCCACGCGGCCGAGCCGCAGCGGCCCGGAGTGAAGCGAAGCGAAACGGAGGATCAGCCGCGAGGACGAACCGGCGGAGGCCGGTTCGGAACAAACAACGATGGCAGGGGTGTGCGGACTCGAACCGCAGGCCCTCGGTTTTGGAGACCGATGCTCTACCAACTGAGCTACACCCCTGCAGCGCGTTGGAGCGGTGCCTTTATCGAAGGCTTATCCGATAGGCAATGCTCTTTGCCTCATCGCGCGCGGCCATGTATTCTGCGCTGCAACCATGCACGCGCCGATCCGCCCTCCCATCCCCGTCGAGACCCTGCTGCTGGCCTATCGCAGCGGGATTTTCCCGATGGCGGACACGCGCGAAGATGCCGAGGTGTTCTGGGTCGAACCGCGTGACCGGGCGATCATTCCGCTGGACGGACTGCATGTCTCCAGGAGCTTGCGCAAGGTGCTGCGCGCGGATCGCTTCACCGTGACGGTCGATCGCGCCTTCGAGCAAGTGATCCGCACCTGTGCCGAGCCGCGCGCCGACCATCCCGAAACCTGGATCAGCGAACGGATCGTGCAGAGCTATATCGGCCTCCACCGCGCCGGGCACGCCCATTCGGTCGAATGCTGGCTGGCGGGTGAGGATGGCGCGCCGCAGCTGGTGGGCGGGCTTTACGGGGTCAGCTTCGACCGGGTGTTCTGCGGCGAGAGCATGTTCAGCCGGGTGCCGGATGCCAGCAAGGTCGCGCTCGCATGGCTGGTGGCGATGATGCGGCGCGCGGGGTTCGCGCTGCTCGACTGCCAGTTCATGACCGAGCACCTGCGCGCCATGGGTGCGACCGAGCTGGCGCAGGCGGATTATCGAAGGTTGGTGGAGCAGGCCAGGGGCCAGCCGCATGACAGCCTTGGCACCGCGTGGCGCCACTTCAGCGGCGGCTATGCGTCGGGAGTAGGTGCCGCGCTGGGTGCCGCCGTGGGCGTGGCCGAAGGGCGCGCGGCAGGCTTGCCCGATGCTTGGGGCGACGGGGCGGCCGAACCTTCCTCGCCCGGGAAGCGCATCGTGCAATCCTTGACCCAGACATCATAGACCGGGTGTTCGACCACGTTGAGGCTGGGCGATTCGAGGAACAGCCAACCGGAGAAGACGCGCTTGTGCTGCGCTTCGCCCCGGCCTCTGATATCGACCTGCACGAAGGCCGCGGTCTGCTGCGGCATTTCCCACGGCGCGGTGCGCTCGCAAGCGGATACGCGGACGATCACCGGACCGGTCTCGCGGCTTTCGCCGGGTTTGAGCTTGATCTCTTCGGAGACATTGTTGCGCTTGTTGAGGAGGCCGAGCACCGCAACGCGCTCGTTCATCGGGGTCGCGCCGTAATCATTAACCGGTGCGGCAGGGCTGGCCGCAGCCTCGGGGCTTGCCTCACCCAGCGGCACCACCACCGCTTCGTTCTGCGATGTGCCCATGTCGCACGCGGCCAGCATCAGCACACTCGCCAGCGGAAGGGTCAGGCGCAACTGCCGCACCGCGCGCCTCAGCTGTCCGCGCTGCCGGGGGTCCACGCTTCGTAATCGCCGACAGCGCGGGCGCGCTGGCCGCCGCGCTCCAGAGCGCCTTGCGGGCGATAGGCCTGAACGGTGCCGGTGGCGTTGGGCGTGTAATCCGCCTCCCAGATCCGCGGCGGGGGCAGGTGGCTTTCGGGCACATCGTCATAGGTGCCGTGCAGCCAGCCGTGCCATTCAGCCGGAACGCGGCTCGCATCATTGGCGCCGTTGTAGATCACCCAGCGCTTTTCGCGGCTGGTGTAAGAGCCGGTGTTGTGCGCCGCTGCTTTCGGCTTTTCGCGGTAGTACTTGTTGCCCGCGCCATCGGTGCCGACATGCTCGCCGCCCGCGCGGCTCGCCCAGAGCTGCGTGCCAAGCGTGGCACCGTCCCACCAGGTGAAGATTTTTCCAAGGATACCCATAGGCCGTGCGCCTAGCGGATTAGAACAGGCGCGCCAAGGGAGACTCTTCGGTTTAGGAACCCAAAGTCCCTCCCAGATGCATCGCAATGGGGAGGTGGCCGAGGCCATCAGGCCTCGGTCGGAGGGGTAAGGGCGGCGCAGGAACGCCTCCTCGGTCAGCCGCCTGCGGCGTCTGCCACCTCCCCATCCCTGCGGGACGGGGAGGGACCGTGCGCTCAGTAACTTACCCTGTCCCCCGGCACGATCCCGAGCTCCTTCGCCCGGCCCGCGCGCAGTTCCAGCACCGCGCTGGCCAGCCCGCTCGATCGCACCGAATCGAGCGAATAGGGCACGGTGTTCGCCGCGATATTGCTGATCCGCCCGTCCGGCCCGATGAAGATGATATCAAGCGAGAGCGGGGTGTTCTTCATCCAGAAGCTCTTCGGCTCGGGCACGGCGGAGGGGAAGATCATGCCCTCGTTATCGCCCAGCGACGTACGGAACATGAGGCCCTTGGCCTGCGCCTCAGGGGTGGCGGCGACTTCGACCTTGAAGGCCAACTTCTTCGTCCCGCGCTCGACCACGAGGTCGATCACCTCAAGGCCCGAGACCGGGTGGCGCGTCGCCGTGGCCGGAGCCGGCGTCTGCGCGCTGGCAGTGGTTGTCCCGGGCGAACAGGCCGCAAGCAGTCCCGCGGCCATGACCGCGCTTGCCAAGAGGTGCCTCACCATTGGTCGTCCATCCCTTCCTCTTCGGCCGCTTCGCCGAGCCATTTGTCCACATCCTCAAGGCTCCGGGCCGCGAGGATGAAGCGTGCATGCTCGTATTGGTGGCCTGCGCGCAGCATTGCTGCAACGGCTTTTTCGTAGGCCTTGCGCGCGGCCAGCGGGTCGCCGCCCTCCTCGGATGAGGCACCATAGGGGCCCAGCCGCCGCTTCCGCGCCATCAGCGCAGCGGCGCGGCGGCTTGCGGCCTCGCCGGGGGCGTGGGCCTGACGCAGCCCCTCGTCCACACCGGCATGGCGCAAGCTCTCCTCGACCCGGCGCGCGCCATAGCCTCTTGCACCAAGATCGCGGGCGCGCATCCGGGCATAGGCATCGTCATCGACGTATCCCAGCTCCACCAAACGGGCGACGAGCGCGGGAATGTCGATCTCCACCGTTCGGCCATCTCCGTCTTCGGCGAGGCCCCGCTCCCTGATCTTGCGCAGGAGATAGCCCTCGAGCCGCGCGCCGGTGGTGGCGAAACGGGCGGCGTAATGCAGCGCCAAATCGCGCAAAGCGGCCTCTCCCAGCGGAGGTTTCACCCGCTTCGCCGTCCGGCGTTCCTGCCCGGAATCCTCCCCGGTTCGACGACCGGGTGACGACGAATTCGCTTTACGTGAAACCATTTCGCCTTATTCGCGCCACTTTCTTTATCAAATGCGGAACATTGATCACTGCCGGATTATGCCCGGCGACACGGGGTTATGCCAGAGCGCGTACATGATGCTGTCATGAAACGCGCCGCAACTGACGGGTATCGTTGAAAAATATGACCGAGGCCGTTTTGACGCCGACGCCGAATGACTGCGATCTGCCGCGGGTCCGTGCGCAATTTGCAACCTTCAATGACGCGATCGACTATGCTGCGCAGAGCCGAAAAGGGCTCAATTTTCACGACATGCGGGGGGAACTGGCACGCGTCTACCCCTATACGACCATGCGCGAAGATGCCTTGATCATGGCCCGGCGCCTGATCGCGGCGGGGATCGGCAAGGAAGACCGCGTCGCCTTGATCGCCGAGACCGGCGCCGATTTCGCCGCCCTGTTCTGCGCCTGCGTCTATGCCGGGGCATGGCCCGTGCCGCTGCCGCTGCCGACCACCTTTGGCGGCAAGGACAATTTCATCGACCAGCTGGCGATTCAGCTGCAAAGCTCGGACCCGAAGATCCTCCTCTACCCCGAGGAGATCGCCGAGATGGCCGCCACTGCCGCCGCCCGTCAGGGCTGCGAGGCGCAAAGCTGGCAGGATTTCGCGAACCGCCCCGCGCCGGACTGTGACCTGCCGACCGCCAGCCCGGACGATATCTGCTACTTGCAGTACTCCTCCGGATCGACCCGCTTCCCGACCGGCGTCGCCGTCACGCACCGGGCGCTGCTGCACAACCTCTATGGTCACGCGACCACGATGAACCTCGGCGAGAACGACCGCTGCGTCAGCTGGCTGCCGTGGTATCACGACATGGGGCTGGTTGGCTGCCTGCTCTCGCTGATCGCCAATCAGGTGTCCGGCGATTACCTCAAGCCCGATGCCTTTGCCCGCCGCCCGCTGGCGTGGCTCGACATGATCAGCCGCAATCCGGGCAACACGCTCTCCTACTCGCCCACCTTCGGCTACGACATCTGTGCGCGCCGTATTTCCAGCCAGAGCAATGTCGCCGAACGCTTTGACCTGTCGCGCTGGCGGATCGCAGGCAATGGCGCGGACATGATCCGCCCGGACGTGATGCAGAACTTCGTCAACGCCTTTGCGCCCGCCAGGTTCAAGGCGGCTTCCTTCACCCCCTCCTACGGCCTTGCCGAAGCAGTGCTGGCGGTGACGGTGATGCCGCCGGGCGAAGGCATCCGCGTCGAATTGGTCGAAGAGGAGCGCCTGTCGGGCGCGCCGCGCGATCTGTCACGCCCGGCCCGCTACCGCGCGATCGTCAATTGCGGCAAGGCTCTGCCTGACATGGACGTCGCCATCAAGGGCGAGGACGGCAGCCGCCGGGGCGATCACCAGATCGGCAAGGTCTGGTGCCGCGGCCCCAGCGTGATGCACTCCTATTTCCGCAACCCCGAAGCGACCAATGACTGCCTCGTCGACGGCTGGCTCGACACCGGCGATATGGGCTACACCGCCAATGGCTATCTGTTCATCGTCGGCCGGGCGAAGGACATGATCATCATCAACGGCAAGAACCACTGGCCGCAGGACATCGAGTGGGCGGTGGAACAGCTCCCCGGCTTCAACCACGGCGACATCGCGGCGTTCTCGATCGAGATGGAAAACGGCGAGGAAGCCCCCGCGGTGCTGGTGCATTGCAAGGTCTCCGACCCCGAAGAGCGCGTGAAGCTGCGCGACCAGATCGCTGACAAGGTGCGTTCGGTCACCGGGATGAGCTGCATCGTCGAACTCGTTCCCCCCCGCACCCTGCCGCGCACTTCCTCGGGCAAACTCAGCCGCGCCAAGGCGAAGAAGCTCTATCTGGCGGGCGAAATCGTGCCGATCGATCTGGCGGCTTAGTTCGTCAATGAGATAAGCCGTTGATAAGGCTCCATATTGGTGTTAGCAGAGACACCAGTTAGTCGGACGCCGACCCCAGCTCGGGATGATTCGGGGGAGATCAACATTGAAATCGATCGGTTTGGGCTGCTTGATCGCAGCGACCTTCGTCCTGTCAGCCTGCGGGGCAGGTTTTGCCGGGCCGCCGCGGCTTGTACGGCTTTCCCATATCGATGGATCGGTAAGGTCTGGCGACTTCCAATGTGTCGACGGCGTGCTGACAAGCCCTGCGAAAGGGGCCGAATCGATCATGCAGAACAACCTGAGCGTGAACTTTTCGGCAAAAGTATGCGCCTCGCTTTCCAAGCCTGCTGATGCGGGGGTAACTTCTGCGATGCTGCAAAGCGGCATGACGCTGGTGAAGGTCCGCTGCAACGATTTCTTCAACGCGAAGCAGACCCATCAGGGCGGTGCCCGTTTGGCACGCAGCCTGATCCAGCCCCTGTCGGTAGCGATCACGGGCGCGTTTTCGGTGATCACCTTCGGGAGCGAGCGACGCGAAAGTGATGCTCTCGCGCTACTGGCTGTCGGCACTGCGGCAGCGAATTCCGGGATCGACATCTACGAAGACCAGTTCCTGTTCGGTGCCGACAACGTCTATTCGGTGCGAGACATGACCCTGCGGGCTCTGAAAGCGCATCAGGATGATATCGTAAGTGCCGTTGAGGCTGGAAGACTGACGACCTTTGACAAGGCCGCGCGTACGCTGGTTGATCACCAGAACATCTGCACGCCCGGCAACATTCTGGAACTGGTGCGGGCTTCTATCGATGCAGGAACGTTCCGGGCACGATCGCAGACACCCGCGAATGGGGTGGCGGCAACAGGTGACGGGAACCCACTGCCGGCAAGCGCGACCATCCAGCTTTCCCAGCCCCCTGTCGGTTAGCCCTCGCTCGCCCAGCTCGCCCGCAGGGGCGCTCCGCCAGCCCGGAGCTCAACCGGGACGCCTGCTTCACGCAGCATCTCGGCGGCGACTTCGGCCTCGGCGGTGGGGCCAGTCAGCACCACGCCCCGGCCAAGCCGCTGCGCGGCCCAGCCGGTGATAGCGAGCGCGGCTTGGCCGGCCTCGGTCGGCTCGCTGCCATCGAAGGCAATCGCGGCGGGGAGCGCCCCCGCAGGCGGTATCAGTTCGATGGTCCAGTCCGGCTCACCCGCCGCGATCCGCGCCTCCAGCGCGCGATAGGTTACCAGAGTTGCGCCATCCAGACGCTTGGCCCGCACCAGCGCGCGGCGGCGGGATTCATCGATCAGCACCTCGCGCGGCGGCACGCCCGCTGCCAGCGACAGCCGCACCGCCAGCGCCTCGGCCCGGGCGGACGCTTCGCGCTCCTCACGGGCGCGGGCGGCAGAGAGCTGCGCGCGTTCCGCTGCGGAATCATTCGTGCCGACCTCGTATTGCACCAGGTCGAGGCTGACGGTCTCTCCCAACCGCTCGGTGAGCGAGGCAGCCACCGCCTGTTCGATCTCGGGCCGGAGCACCGGGGTAAACACCACCGCGTGAATACCGATGGGCGCGGCGGCGAAGTCGATCTCCAGCAGATCGAGCTGGGAACGCCCGTCGAACTGCTCGCGAATTTCGCTGCGGACGATGCGCTGGGCGTTGGTCTCCCATGCGATCCGGTTGAGCGAGAAGGCCAACGGGATGGCCAGCGCGACAAAGACCACCAGCACCGCAAAGCTCTGCGCCTGTGACTGGCCCTTGGTCAGCTTGGCGCGAAAGCCGTAAAGCTTGGCCATGCCGAACGCGGTCAAGGCGATGGTGATGAAGTTGGTGACGAACAGCAGCAGCGCCCCGGAAAACACCGTGAAGTTCCAGGTCGCCAGACCGAAGCCGACCACGGCGAGCGGCGGCATCAAGGCGGTCGCAATCGCCACGCCCACAATCGCCCCCTCGCGCCCGCGGATCATCGCATAGGCTCCGGCCATCGCCGAGAACAGCGCCACGAAGAGGTCAAACAGATTGGGCCGGGTGCGCGCGGCAATCTCGGTCGTGATGGTCTGAATCGGCGAGACGAACACCAGCACCGCGCACAGCAGCACCGCCAGCACGCTGCCGATCACCAGTGTCAGCACCGATTGCTTGAGCCAGGCCCAGTCGCCGATCGCCAGCGCAAAGCCCAGACCCATGATCGGCCCCATCAACGGCGACAGCAGCATCGCGCCGATTACGACGGCAGGGGAGGAAAGGAGCAGGCCGAGGATCGCGATCCCGCCCGCCATCGCGGTCATGAACAGGTAGTGTTCGGACAGCTTGCCGTCCTCGCGCCGCCGTTCGGTCACTTCGGCTTGATCGACCTGACCAATGACATGCACTGTCCACCATTCGCGCACATCGCCGATGAGCGCGCGCAGATTGAAGGGACGCGCGGCCGCGCTGGCAGCGTCAGGCGTGGCACCTGATCCGGAAGTGTCGTTCATCAAGCAGCCCCTGGCCGTGTGTCCTGTATCCAGCGATAGCTTGCAGCATCCGCGATTGCCAAGCAAACCGTGACGCGCGAGGCCCTCAGTGCGATGGACGCGAGGGGCCTTTCCGGCCTACGATCATCAAGCCCGCTTGAAAGGCGTGTTTTAGATCACTAATACAGTAGCGATGACCCTGACGCTGCGGCGCGGGTTTGAGGGAGCACGAAACTGGCATGAGCACCGAAACGCAGACGGCAACCGCGACCCCCTTTTCGCTGACCCCGCCCGATCCGGTGCCGCAGGTCGCGCCCGAACAAGCGGCTGGGCTGGTGCCGGTCACCTCGGAGCAGAAGTCCAAACTCGACACCAAGGTCGATGCCTTCGTCAACGAGCTGGTCGCGGTCGATGCCAATTCGCCCCAGTTCGGCGAGAAGGTCGATCAGATCACCCGCATGGGGCAGGAGCAGATCCGCTCGGCCGCCGCCATGTCGAACCGCTTTCTGGATCGCCCGGTGCGGGCGATGGACGGCGACGGGAGCGTGGGCAAGGACCTCGCCGAACTGCGCCGCACGGTCGAGGATCTTGATCCCGGCCGACAGGGCAAGCTGTCGGGCCCGCGCAAGATCCTCGGGATCATCCCCTTCGGCAACAAGATCAAGAACTACTTCGACAGCTACACATCCGCGCAGGGGCACATCGCCTCGATCCTCCAGCGGCTGGAAAGCGGCAAGAAGGAGCTGCATCTCGATAACGCCGCGATCGATACCGAACGGCAGAAGCTGTGGGCGGCGATGGGCGAGCTGGAGCAGATGATCCACATCGCCAAGACGCTGGATGCGCGGCTCGAGGCCAAGGCACTGGAGCTGGATTCCTCCGATCCGGCCAAGGCCAAAGCGCTGCGGGAATCGGCGCTGTTCTATGTCCGCCAGCGCACGCAGGACCTGCTGACCCAAATGGCGGTGAGCGTTCAGGGCTATCTCGCGCTGGACCTCGTCAAGAAGAACAATGTCGAGCTGGTGAAGGGCGTCGACCGCGCCAGCACCACCACGGTGGGCGCGCTGCGCACGGCGGTTACGGTCGCGCAGGCGATGACCAACCAGCGACTGGTGCTCGGCCAGATCACGGCGCTCAACAAGACCACCAGCGACATCATCGATTCGACCAGCACGCTGCTGCGCGAACAGACGGCGCAAATTCACGAACAGGCGGCGTCCTCGACGATCCCGCTCGAAACGCTGCAACGCGCCTTCCAGAACATCTACGACACGATGGACGAGGTCGACAATTTCAAGGTCCGCGCCTTGGATTCCATGAAGCAGACCGTCACCGTCCTCACCGCCGAGGTCGAGAAGTCGAAGGGCTACATCGCCCGCGCCGAAGGCCAATCGCAGGCGCAGGCCAAGGTCGCCTCGCAGGCGCCCTCGCTGCTGGCACTGGATAAGTAATGCCCGACTCCACCCGCGAGAGCGACCGCATCCTGTTCGAGGCGAAAACCAGCCTCGTGGTGCAGCGCGAAGGCGGGACGCACCGGCCTGGCCTGCGCGGGGCAAGCATTGGCAAGGCCTCGGCTGAGATGAAGACCAAGGCGCTGCTGAAGAAGGTGCGCAACATCGCCCTCGCGGTGGTGGCGATCTGGGTTGGGGCGGGGATTTTCAGCGCGGTCGTCGGCCCGCTGCTGTTCTGGGGCTTCATGGCGACACTGCTTGCCACGGTCGTTGCGGTCGGCGTTTTCGCGATGACTGGCCAGGTGAAGGTGCCGCAGCGCGCGGAACTCAAGCAGGGCAACCCCGGCCAGATGGTCGCGCGCACCGAGCTGTGGCTCGAAGCCCAGCGCCCCGCCCTCCCCCCGCCGGCGCAGGCGCTGGTCGATCAGCTGGGGGTGCAGCTCGATGCGCTGGGGCTTCAGCTCAAGGGCCTCGGCGACAACGAGCCCGCCATGACCGAAGTGCGCGAACTGGTCGGCGAATACATCCCCGAGACGATCGACAACTACCGCAAGATCCCCGCGCACCTGCGCTCCGAGGAATATGCTGGCAAGACCGCCGACGCGCGCTTGGTCGAGAGCCTCACCAAGATTTCGGGCGAGGTCGATCGCGTCACGCGGCGGCTGGCCGAAGGCGCGCTGGATGATCTGGCGATCAAGAGCCGCTATCTTGAATACCGCTATGGCGGGGCCGAGGCGCTCGAAGACGCCATGCCCGATACCGGCGTTCCTCTGCCCGATTTTTCGGCCATGCCCGCCAAACAGGAGCGTTAGGCGATGCGCGTCACCCTTCCCCACGACCTCACCAAGGAAGAGGTGCGCGCGCGGATGCACAAGCACGCGGACGAGATCGGGGGGTTCTTTCCGCCCGGCCTCGCCAAGGTCACAACCGACTGGCCGTCCGAAGACCGCATGAGCATCACCGCTGTCGTCATGGGTCAGACCATCCCCGGCGGGGTCGAGGTGCGCGAGCATGACGTGGTGATCGAGATGGACTTGCCGCTGCTGTTCTCGGTCATGAAAGGCCCGCTCGAAGCGGCGGTGAAGAAGGAAGGCGGGCGGCTGCTCGCACCCTGACTATCCGGCTGCGGTCACCCACTTCCCATTGCCAAGCCACAACCTGTGTGTCATAAATATTGGACACAAATATCTGCCTAATTTGCCTTACGCACCGGCCAGTTGCCGAGGATGATGGGGCAATTCGGCTGCGGGGCCGACTCAGGCGGAAGGGACGGGTGGTATGGCACCGGTCAAGGAGAGTGCAGGGGCTGATGACAGCCTGAGAACGCACCTGCGCGCTGCCACCATGGCCGCGCATGATCTCCTCGATCATGCCATGCAGGCCGCGAGCGGCTGGCAAACCCGCGCCGATTATGCGCGCTTTCTCGCGCTCCAATATGCCGCACGCGTCCCACTGGAGGGCTGGCTGGCACGCCACGCGCCGCGCGATCTTTCGCCCCCGCCGCAAACCCCGCTGCTCGCGCGCGATCTGGCGGCGCTTGGGCTGGGCGTGCCGGAGCCGGCACCGCTTCTGACACCTGCCATGCCCTCTCCCGGTGAGGCGCTGGGCACGGCCTGGGTGCTGGCCGGCTCGGCGCTCGGCAACCGGGCGATTGCCAAGCAGGTGGCCCGGATCAGCGGCGGCGAATGGCCGACGGCCTTTCTCGGTGACGACACGATGATGGCGTTCTGGCAAGGGCTTCGCGCCCGGATCGAACGTCCTGCCGAACCGGACGAAGCCGAGGGTGCGACCCGCGCCGCCGAAGCCGTCTTCGCCCATTTCCTCGCCGTTGCAGAGCATGGCCGCGCGCCCGAGAGCCTCCCCGCATGAACCTGCACCAGCGCAACGACACGCTGTCCGAGTGTGACCGCGAGGCAATCCACCATATTGCTGCGGTCCAGAACTTCGGCGGACTGATCGCCGCCGATCCGCAGGGCCGGGTGGTGCAGGCCTCCGCCAATATCGCCGATCTGCTCGGGCTGGCAGACAGCCCCGCCCCCGGCACCGCGCTGGCGGCGATCATCGCGCCTGACGCTCTGGCGACCCTCGATCAGGCCTTCGCCGGTCTCGCCGGGATCGACACGCTCGAGCGCCGCTTCGGGCTTGATCTCACGGGCAAGGGCCAGCAATTCGACTGCGCGGTGCACATCAGCGGCGGGCTGCGGGTGATCGAGTTCGAACACCACGCCCGCAATGACTTCGCCGATCATGTCAGCATGATTGTCCCCGTGATCGCCCAGCTCGAACAGGCCGCAACCGTCGCCGCCCTGTGCGACACCGCCGCGCGGCTGGTGCGGCAGATGACCGGCTATGACCGGGTGATGGTCTACCGCTTCCACCCCGACGAAAGCGGCGAGGTGATCGCCGAGGACCGCGACGAGGCGCTCGAACCATTCAAGGGCCTGCGTTACCCCGCCGCCGACATCCCGCAGCAGGCGCGCGAGCTGTTCCGCCGCAACCGGTTCCGCATCATCGCCGACATGGATTCGGACCCCGTCCCGATCCTCCCCGCCACCGGCCCGGACGACATGCCGCTCGATCTGTCGATGTCGATGCTGCGCTCCCACTCCAAGATGCACCTCGCCTATATGCGCAACATGGGCGTGGGTGCGAGCCTCGCGATTGCGATCGTCCGGCATGATCGGCTGTGGGGCATGATCTCGTGCCACCACCGCGCAGCGCGGCTGCCGCCCTATTCGCTGCGCACCGTGGCAGAGCTGCTGAGCCAGACCTTCTCGCTGATGCTCGATCGTATTCTGGTGGCGCAGGCCGAGGCTTTGCGGGAGCGGGCGCGGCAATTGAACGACCGGCTGCTGCTGCGACTGGCGGGCGGGGTGACACTCGCCGACAGCCTGCCGATGATCGAAGAGCTGCTGCGCGGCACGATCCAGCATGACGGCATCTCATTGCTCGCCGACGGAGAATACCGCGCGAGCGGCGAAGCGCCCTGTGAAGCGGAATTCCGCGCCATCGCTCCGCTGCTCGCCAGCACGCTGGGAGGAGCCACCCATTCCAGCACGCGGCTGGCCGACCAGATCCCCGAGGCCGCCGGTTTCGCTCACCGGGTGACGGGCGCGCTGGTGCTGCCGCTGTCGCGCGGGACACGCGATTCGCTGGTGCTGTGGCGCCGCCCGCTTGACCGGGTGGTGACATGGGCCGGTGATCCGACCAAGGCGGCGGCCGCTCCGGGCGAATTGCTCCAGCCGCGTTCCAGCTTTGCCGCCTGGGCCGAAACCGTGCGCGGCCACAGCGCCGACTGGAGCGCCGATGAATGCGAAATCGCCGCAAGACTGCGCCGCACGCTGATCGAGGTGATCCTGCGCATGAGCGAGGATCTGACCCGCGAGCGTGCCCGCGCGTCCGCGCAGCAGGACCTGCTGATCGCCGAACTCAATCACCGGGTGCGCAACATCCTCGGCCTGATTCGCGCGCTGGTGGCGCAATCGCAGGCCGAGGCGCTGAGCGTGCCGGGCTTTGCCGCGATCATCGGCGGCCGGATCGCTGCGCTGGCGGCGGCGCATGACAATATCACCGCGAAGAACTGGGGTCCGGCCAGCCTGACCCGCCTGATCGAGGCGGAGCTCGCGCCCTATTGCGGTGCGGATCGCGCGCGGTTCGGCGTGGTGGGTGATGACGTGCTGATCGCGCCCGAGGCCTACACCATCCTCGCACTGGTGGTGCATGAACTTGCGACCAATTCCGCCAAGTATGGCAGCCTGTCCGCGCGCGCCGGATCGGTCGAAGTGACCCTCGCGCGCACCGCCTTCGGGGATCTGTCGCTGCGCTGGCGCGAGGCGGGCGGCCCGCCGGTCACTGCGCCGACCCGGTCCGGCTTCGGCTCGACCATCATCAACCGCTCCATCCCCCATGATCTCGGCGGAGAGGCCGATCTGCGCTACAAGCTGGCCGGGGTCGAAGCGGATTTCCTCGTGCCCGCGCGCTATCTCGCCGCACCCGACGAGGCGGGCCGCACGCTCCCTTCGCGCCCACCAGAACCGCAGCGCAATCCTGCGCCCACCGCCGCCGCCAGCCAGCCGGGGCGCGTGCTGGTGGTTGAGGACAGCATCATCATCGCGCTCGACACCGAGGAAAACCTCAAGCGTCTGGGCGTGGGCGATGTGCAGCTGGAAAGCTCTGTCACCGGCGCCTTGGCGGCGATTGCCGACAGTCCGCCAGACTTTGCGATCATCGACTTCAACCTCGGCGGCGAATCCTCCGAGCCGATTGCCGAAGCCCTGCGCGCCGCCGGTGTCCGCTTCGTGCTGGCGACCGGCTATGCCGAAGGCGCGGGCAGTTTTGAGCGGCTGGGCGCGGCTGCCGTGCTGCGCAAGCCCTACGGCATGACCGAGATCGAACGTTTGCTGGCCGGAGCATGAGCCTCGCGGCTGTCGATGTTCTACAAATGTTTCACGTGAAACATTTTGGCGGCCGCATCACGCCGCACGCGTCAACAAGGTCACTTCGGCCCGGCTGAAGTCCAGGCTGGCGAGGTCGTCGGCAACCAGACATTCTCCCGCTCCAGCGCGCGCCGACCCATCGCGCGCGCTAACCTCACCTGCGAGCGGCAGCACCAGCAACGCGCCGGGATAGGCCTCAAGCGTGGCGGCATCGGGCGCGCCTGCAATCCGGTCGAGCCGGAAGTGCGGGCCGTCGACGAGCACGGGGCCGTTGGCAATCGAGCGGCGGTGCGCGGCGGCATAGGGCCCGCCGTCGGCCACCGCGAGCGCGCGCTCCAGATGCAATTCGCGCGGGCGGCCATAGTCAAAGAGGCGGAAGGTGGTCTCGCTGGTCTGCTGCACCTCGACCAGCGACAGGCCGGGGCCGATGGCGTGAACGGTCCCCGCAGGCAGATAGAACAGATCGCCCGCCCGCGCCGGGTGCCAGGTGAGCAGCGCCTCGATCGAGCCATCCCGCGCGGCGGCCGCGATTTCCTCGGGGGTCACGTCCCGCTCGAACCCGATGGCAAGCCGCGCGTCAGGCTCGGCATCGAGCACCAGCCAGCATTCCTCCTTGCCCGCTTCACCTGCCAGCGCGGTATCATCCGACGGATGGACCTGCACCGACAGCTTTTCGGAGGTGAAGAGGTACTTCACCAGCACCTGCGGCACTTCACGCGGGGGTTCGAACCAGATCTCGCCGATCCGCTCACCCGGTGGGGCAACGAAGGGCGCGGGCAGGACGTCGCGCCCCCAGACCTTCTCGACCATGCGGGTGGGAAGTTGGCGGGCGGTCACTGGTTGACGGCTCCGGGCAGCTTGCCGACCGCCTGCGCGCCGTCCCGCGTGGTGACGAGCACCTCCCCGCCGGAGACGATGATGCAGACATCCGTCAGGCCCACCGCCGAAATGCGCGGACCATCGCTCATGGCAAAGACCCCGCTGCATTGGGCAAGGTCGGCGCTGCCGCGCACCACATTGCCCGCCGCGTCCGCCTCTCCCGCGAGCGCCTCGCCCAGCGCGGCCCAGTTGCCGATATCCGACCACCCCATGCTGGCAGGCACCATCGCCGCGCGGGCGGTGTTTTCCATCACGGCATAGTCGATCGAGTCCCCGTCAATTGCGGCGAAAGGTTCAGCCGCCGGGAGGAAACGCGCACCATCCTCGGTGCCACTGGCAACGGCCTCGCGCACGAGCCGCGCCATGTCCGGACGGTGCGCGGCGAGTTCGTCCAGCAGGTGCCCGGCGCGGAAAGCGAAGATGCCGCCGTTCCAGCTATAGTCGCCGCTGGCAAGATAGGCCTCGGCCCGCGCCAGATCGGGCTTTTCGACGAATTCGCGGATCGCAAACCCACCCGCCAGGGGCTCCCCGCGCCGCAGGTAGCCATAGCCGGTCTCGGGCCGATCCGCAGCAATGCCGAAGCTGACGAGATAGTCTTCGCGCGCCAGTGCCGCAGCGGCCAGCGCGGCGGCGCGGAAGGCGGCGCTGTCGGCGATATGATGATCGCTCGGGCAGACCAGCATCACCACATCTTCGGGCAGCAAAGCGGCGGCGAGCGCAATCGCAGGGGCAGTGTTCTTGGCCGCCGGTTCGATCACCAGCCGCGCACCGGGCGTATCACCCAACTGCGAGAGAATGAGCTCGGCATGGGCTGCCCCGGCCACCACCATCGGGGCGGCAAAGCGATCATCGCCTGCGACCCGGCGGACAGCCTGTTCGAACAGCGTCTCATCGCTCACCAGCGGCAGGAACGGCTTGGGACAGGTCTTGCGGCTGACCGGCCATAACCGCGTGCCGCTGCCGCCGCACAGGATCACAGGATGGATTACAGTCACTCAAATACCCTTTATTTGGGCAAGCCTATAGCAACTCCTTGTCAGGAAGCATCTCTAATCCGCCCATAATTCCGCAACTTGTCTCATCAAAACCACTGCTGACGCCAATAGAAGGGTGCGGCCACGGGATTGCCGCTGGCATCGGTTGCCGGTCGAAAGCCGAGCCGCGCTTCGACCAGTTGGCAGGTGATGCGATCCGCTTCGGGATCAGGGCTGGGGCGATAGACCGAACACCCCCGCGCGCGGCCATCCGTGCCGACGGTTACCCGGACGATCACCTGCGTGCCGCGCCGCGCTGCACGGCCACCGGGCGGCACCGGATAGTCGCGCGCATTGTCGATGCGGCCGCTGATGTGGACCGGCTTGGTGACCGCAACCCCGCCGCGCCCGCTGCCGCTGTTCCCGCTGCCTGTGCCGGTTCCGCTACCCGCGGCACCGGTGCCGTCGCCCGCCGCCGCCGCGCCGGATTGATTGGCCGTCCCGGTCGATGCGGCGCGGGGCAGGGGCCGGTCCTGTTTCACCCGCACGCGCGGCGGCGGACTGGTCACCGGCTGAGCGACCGCCTCACGCCCCGAATCGCCCTGCGCGCCCTCATCCGGTTCGGGCTGATTGTCCGGTGGCGGAGGATCCGGCGGCGCAGTGATGGTGACGGCAAATGTCGACAACACCTCACGCTCGACCGAGGCGGTGAAATCCGGGGCGAGCGCGCGGGCGAGGCCATAGAGCGCCGCCACATGCAGCACCACGATCCCGGCGATCAGCGGCCAGCTCAGCCGCCGCGGACGGCTCTGGAAGGTGCGGTGGTCGGGCATGGGCTGTGGCCTGTCCTCGCGTTCGGTCTGTTCCGGCTGTGGTTGTCCCCCCAAGCCGCTGGGTCGGACTATAGCAGACTGTGGGCAATAGGCGATGGAAGGCGCTCCCACACAAAAAGGGCGGCCCGTTGCCGGACCGCCCTTTCGTGTTTCAGCAATCGCGCAAGCGATCAGAAGCGGACGCGAACCCCGAAGCGGACGCCCCACAGCGAACCGTTGATGTTGGTCGCTTCGTTCGGCGCACGGAAGCTCGAGTAACCGTACTGCGCACAGGGCTGGCTCGGCGTGGTGGCCGGCGCGCCGTTTGCGGTCTGGAGGCAGGTCACGTTGACCAGCGAGGCGGTGTAGGGGAAGCCGACCTGCTGGATCGTGCCCCAATCCTTGTCGATCATGTTTAGCACGTTCTCGACATCGGCCATCAGCTCCAGCTTGCCGCCGAAGACGAACGGCACTTCCTGACGCATCGAGAAGTCCAGCTTGTGCACCCAGGGGGTCTTGCCGATGTTCTTGTCCGCGATCTGGCCCTGGTAGTCGTTGAGCTCCGAGTTCTGCACGAAGCTCTGGAACGCCGCGAAGGTCGCCTGCGAATCGTAGGTGACCAGCGGGTCCGCCGTGATGCTGCTCACGTTGGGAACGTAGAGCAGACCGCGGCTGCCGCGACCATTGACACCGAACACCGCCGAACGCCCGTTGGTGGGATCGTTGAAGGTGTAGCTGTAACGCTGGCCCGAACGCAGGTTGTAGAAGAACTCGATGCGGGTGTTGTTGTCACCGAACAGCTCGGCGTCATAGCCCGCGACCAGGCGGAACTGGTGATCGCGCTGGTAGTTGGCGATACCCTGAGCCGCAAAGTTCGGATCGGTGAAGGCCGTGTTCTGGTAGTTCGAGAACGCCACCGACGAGGTGCCCGGGTTCTGATCGGTCACGTCCTGGAAGGTGTACGAACCGCTCAGGAAGAAGCCCGAATCGAAGTCCTTGTCGAAGCGGGCAACGATGTTCCAGCTTTCGCCAAAGCCCGTGTTGGTCAGCAGCATGTCGGTGTTTTCACCGGCGGTGCCAGCCAGCACGTCGTAGCGCGGACGGCCATCGGGAAGCGTGCCCGTCTGCCGGACCGAGCGCAGATCAACCCATTCAAGCGCGTCGTTGGTCTTCGAATAGATCACGTCGGTGCCGAAGCGCCAGCCGTCACCCAGGAAGCCCAGATTGGCTTCATAGTCGATCGAGCCCGAGAAGCGCCACTGCGAGGGAACCTTGAAGTTCGGATCCAGCGCGTTGGTCGGGGCGCCCTGGAAACCGGCGCGCCGCACGGCGTCGATCAGTTCCTGGGGCACGCCTTCACCGCCCGAAACATTGTTCAGGGTCGCCGCGCCGAGGGTCTGCACCTGGGCGTTGCTGAGGCCGAGAACCGACTGCTCGGGGATCGAGAAGGTGCCGTTGGCGTTACGACGCACGCGCACGCGCTGGAGCGTCGGCCCCGGGTTCGAGAAGTTGTTCGAGATCCACACCAGCGGGTTGCCCCCGCCGAACAGGCCCGCCGAACCGCGGACCTGAAGGCGATCGGTCGGCTGCCAGTTGAGGCCGAAGCGCGGCTGGAACAGGTCACGGCCGTTGAGGGTCGCGGTGTTGGCAAAGCCGAAGCGCTGGAGGAAGAACTCGTTGAAGAACGGGCGATCCGGCGAATCGAACAGGTCGTAACGCACGCCCGCCACAACCGTCAGGGTGTCGGTCACATCGATCGTGTCCATCAGGCCGAAGGTCCAGCTGTTGTTCTGGAATTCGGCGGTGACGGTGTCGAGGCCGCCCAGCAACGGCACAGCGTAGTCGAGCTCGTTGGCACGACGTGCTTCGAAGTCGGCGATGCTGTCGAACAGCCAGGCACCCGAAACGCGCTGCGCGAAGAGGTTGCGCACATCCTGACGACGACGCTCGGCAATCAGCTTGAGGGTGTGGTTTTCCACCTTCAGGGTGGCGGCGAATTCAACTGCCAGCGACTGGCTGTCGAGCTCGTTCGCCTGACGGCTGATGTCCGGACCGAACTGGATGCGCTGCTGGCCGGGCGAGCAAACGGCCGGAGCCGCACCAACGCCGGTCGTCGGGTTGGTCGGATCGAGACAGACCTGGAACTGGCCGAAGGTCGTGCCGCCAATCGGCTGCTGAAGACGCACGTAATCCGCATAGGACACACGCAGCTGGGTCGAGAAGTCATCCGACCACTGGTTGTTCGACTGGATGATCCCGAAGTGGTTCTTCGCACCCTGCGTGTAGTTGTTCGACAGCAGGTTGTAGGTCGGGTTGCCGTTACCGACAGCAGAGAGCTGGCCCGTGCCGGTCTGACCGGCGAGCAGCGCCGCATCGTTCCAGATGTAGGTGGCGGTCACACGGTGACCATCCGCGACGTTCCAGTCGAGCTTGGTGACCAGCTTGTCGTCCTTCTCCACGATGTCGTTGGCAACGCCCAGCGTGTCGTAGTTGTAGACGCTCTGCGCCGTGGCGCTGATCGCGCTGATTTCGGCATCGGTGATGCCGAGCTGCGAGGGATCAACGTCGGCCGGAACCGTGTCGCGGGTGCGTTCATAGGTCACCGCGAAGAACAGCTTGTCCTTGATGATCGGACCGGTGATCTGCGCCACATAGACCTGCGAGTCGAAGGCGCCGATGCGGCGGAGGTTGTCCGCCTTGCTGCCGCGCAGATCTTCGTTCTGGTAGAACGCTGCGCCCATGAAGGTGAATGCGTTGCCGCCCGACTTGAGCTGGGTGTTGATCGCACCGCCCTGGAAGAAGCCCTGCTGGATATCGACCGGCGCGGTTTCGACCGAGAATTCGCCAATCGCGTCCAGCGGCACGGGGCCGCGCGTCGACACGAGGCCGCCCGATTCCAGACCGAAGGGATCGCCAAAGGCCACACCGTCGACGGTGAAGCGGTTGAAGCGGTTGTTCTGGCCGGCGATGCTGATCGCGCCGTTGTTGGTGGCGTCGAGCGTCACCAGCGGATCGCGCGCAGCCAGGTTGCGGATGTCGCGGTTGACGTTGGCCACGCCGGCAATGTCGTTCGCGCTCAGCACGGTGGCGGCACCGGTGCTCAGCGAGATCGACGAACGGGTGCGCGAGCCAGTGACCACGATGGTCTGGCCCGCTTCGGCCAGCGCCACGCTGATGCGCTGGGCCTGACCGGCATTGAGGAAGCCGATTTCCTGCGAAGCGGTTTCGAAGCCGTCAGCGCTCACTTCGACAGTGACCGGACCGCCAAGACGCAGACCGGCCGCGTTGAAGCTGCCCGCAGCATCGGTGGTCTGAGTCGACTTGGTGCCCGAGGGAACGTGGGTCACGACCACAGTGGCGCCGACGATCGGGTTGCCGTTCTGGTCAACAACATCGCCGCGAACGGACGAGGTGGTTTCCTGCGCAAACGCCGGCGTGGCGATGGTGGTGGTCGCAGCAAGGCTGACGATGCTCGCCGCAAGAAGATACTTAAGCTTCATGGGTAAAAGCCCCTGTTAACGGTTTAGATGAAGAGGTGATCGAAACGTGATGCGACCTGCCCTAGGCCTGAACGCTTGCGGCAAAGCGACTGTTCTGTGACAGTTTGATGAAACGCCTCACCCAGGCGCGGCGATTCCATAAGGCGAGTCTCGCCGAACGCCAGAAAAGTGTAGGTTTAGCGCGAGTTCCATCAATGAGTGTTGCATCGCAGCAACGCCCGCAGGGAATTTCTTGAGGCCAATCAATGGGACGAAAAATCGCCCCTTAACGCCGGATCAGGCGAGGTTGATCTCACGCAGGCGCTGCATGAGGTAATCATGCGCAGTGATGGGCTCCGGCGGCGGATTCGCCGCATCGGCCGCAACGCATTCCGGCAGCGGCTCGATCAGGAAATCGGGCCGGAAATGCAGGAAGAACGGCATGGAATAGCGTGCCCGCCGCGAAGCCTCTCCGCGCGGATTGACCACCCGGTGAGTGGTCGAGCGGAGCTGGCCGTTGGTCTGGCGCTGCAACATGTCACCGACATTGATGACCAGCGCGCCCGGCGGCACATCGACCGCATGCCATTCGCCCGCCTTGGTCAGCAGTTCCAGGCCTGCTTCCTCGGCACCCAGCAGCAGGGTGATGGTGTTGATGTCTTCATGCCCAGCCGCGCGGATCGCGCCTTCGGGTGCGCCTTCGCCCAACGGCGGATAATGCAGCAGCCGCATCACCGAATTGCCGTCCTCGACGCTGGCGGCAAAGAAATTGCGCGGGCGGCCAAGGTGGAGTGCGATCGCTTCGAGCACACGGCCACCGGCCACTTCGAAAGCGGCGAAAAGCGCGGTCATCGTTTCCCGGAAGCCTTCGACTTCGCTCGGCCACACGTTGGGGGCCATGAATTCCGCCAAGGGATGGCCTTCGGGCAAATCACGGCCGACGTGCCAGAATTCCTTGAGGTCAAACACCTCGGCGTCCTTGGCCTTTTCGGTGCCGAAGGAGGTGTAGCCGCGCGCGCCGCCGCCGCCTTCGATCTTGTAGGCGCGCTTGACCGCATCGGGCAGCGCGAAGAACGCCTTCGAGACCGCCTCGGCCTCCGCGATCAGGGTCTGGGGGATGCCGTGATCGCGCACCACGGCAAAGCCATATTCGCCAAAGCTGCGCCCCAACTCGTCAGCGATGGTTTCGAGCGGCTGGGTCAGCGAGACGGAAGCAATATTGATCATGCCCGGCCCTTACACGCGGGGCACCGCGCCTGCCAAGCCCTTCGCGCAGGCCTCAGTAAGGCAGGAACAGGCTCGCCAGCGCCGCGCTCATCAGGTTGGCGAGGCTCCCCGCGGCAAGCGCTCGCAGCCCCAGCCGCGCGATCACCGGACGCTGGTTGGGGGCCAGCCCGCCGGTCACCGCCATCTGGATCGCGATCGAGGAGAAATTGGCAAAGCCGCACAGGGCAAAGGTGATGATCGCGCGGCTGCGCTCGGTCAGCTCCGCGCCTTGCATCTTGCCCAGATCGATGAAGGCGACGAATTCGTTGAGGACAATCTTGGTGCCGAACAACCCGCCCGCAATCCGCGCCTGATCCCAATCGGAAATGCCGATCAGGAACATCACGGGCGCGAACACATAGCCGAGCAATTGCTGGAAGCTGATGCCTTGCAGCCAGGTGGCGACCTCAGGGCTGAGCGGCGCGCCGATGCCGTTTGCAAGGTCCACGATCCCGCCGCCGATCCCGGCGAGCATTCCGTTGGCGAGCGCCACCAGTGCGACGAACACCATCACCATCGCGCCCACGGCCACGGCCAGCTTCACCCCGGTCTGGGTGCCTTGCGCTGCGGCTTCGATGATATTGGCGGGGCGCTGGCCTTCCTCGAAGGTTTCCGCCGCGCTCACTTCGTCGGCCTTGGCGCCGCCTTCGAGGATCGAGGCCGGACCGACCGCGCTGATGCGCGCCTGGGGGAGTTCGACCTCCTGCCCGTTCTCGTCATACACGACCTCGCGGGTCGCCTCGGCCATGGTGTTGGCCTCGGCCGCCGCCGCCACGACCTGAGTGCGCCCGACCGCGAGTGTGGCATCGTCCGGCATCATGATCTTGGCCATCAAAATCCCGCCCGGCGCCGACATGAACGCCGCCGCCAGCAGGAAGGGCACGGCGTCCTCACCGATGAAGCTGGCATAGGCGGCGAGGATCGTCCCCGCGACGCCCGCCATGCCGACGCTCATCAGCGTGAACAGGCCCGACGGCGAAAGCGCCGCCAGATAAGGACGCACCACCAGCGGGCTTTCGGACTGGCCGACGAAAATGTTGGCGGCCGCGCCCAGGGCCTCGACCTTGCTGATGCCGGTGACAAAGCCAATTGCTCCGCCCACCCAGCGCACCAGCCGCTGCATGATGCCGAGGTGGTAGAGGATCGAGACAATCGCGGCGAAGAACACGATCACCGGCAGCGCGGCGATCACGAAAGTGTTGGCGAAGGGATTGGTCTCCATCGGGCCGAACACCGATGTGATCCCGACCTTGGAGAAATCGAGCAGCGCGATCACGCCCTGCGACAGACCGCCGATCACGGCAACGCCGGTGTCGGTGCGCAGCACGATCAGCGCGGTCACCGCCTGCAACGCAAAGGCAGAACCGACCACACGCAGGTTGATCCTGCGCCGCGCGGTCGACAGCGCAAAGGCGATCCCAAGAATGGCGAACACGCCTGCAAGGCTCAGCAGGATGGACGTGATACTCTCGTTCACGGCAGCAAATTGCCCTTCTTCATGTCGGAAGCGTTAGACCCCAGCGGCCCGCAAGAACGCCTCCCTTGCGCGCAGCGCGTGCTGGCGTGGCAGTTTGCGCGCGGCGTTGCAAGCGGGGAAGCATGGGAGGCTGAGGCTAACCGCTCGCAACGCACGGGTGACAGGCGGGTGCGCGCCGCTTTTCTTTTGTCGCAGTGCTGGCTAGCACTCGGTCAATGGACCAGACCGATCCCGCACCCGTCGCCGCGCCCTCGCCCACGATCAACATGCCGCTGGGGCTGTTCGTCTTCACGCTGCTCTATGGCGGAATGACGGTGCTGGCCGGGGTGCTGGCGTTCAAGCAGGTGCAATTGTGGCCGACCAGCCTCGCGGTCGAGAGCGGGATCTTCCCGTTCCTGCTGCTGGTGGTGATCTCGAGCACGCTGTCGCAGCTTTACGGCCGTGCGATGGCGCAGCGGATCGTGTGGTGGGGGTTCTTCCCGCTGGGGCTGTCGGCGCTGCTGATGTGGCTGGTGCTGGCCCTGCCCGCCTCGTCCGAGATGATTGCCTTCCGCCCCGATGATCTGGCCGCGTTCGAACGGGTGCACCGTTCGACCTGGCGGGTGTGGATGGCGGGCCCTGCGTCCTACATCACTTCGCTCTTGCTCAATATCTGGATCTTCGACCGCCTGCGCGGCAGCGGGGCCGAAAGCACGCTGGGCCTGATGGTGCGCGGCGCCATCGCCTCGGCCCTGTCGCAAGCGGTCGATTCGGTGATCTTCATCACCCTGGCGTTTTACGGGGAGTTCGACATCACCGACCTGATGATCGGCCAAGTGCTGGCGAAAGTGTTCCTGAGCCTGGTGCTGGTCCCCTTCCTGATCACCGGCGGCGTTCAGGCGGCACGCTGGCTGGACCGGAAGAAGGAAGGCTGAGGCCGAAGACTGGCAACTTTTCGCTAAGCGCCGGAACAGTCGCGAAGCGACCGCAAGCCCGACCGGGCGCCCGCAGCGACGCGAGCTTCAGCTCGTATGAGCGAGGAAATCGCGCGCCGGAGGGCGCGCGCAAACAGAAATGGTGGACCCGTCGGGGCTCGAACCCGAGACCTACAGATTAAAAGTCCGTTGCTCTACCAACTGAGCTACGGGTCCACGCAAACGGCTTCGCCGCGTCGCCGGGGGCGACAACGGCGATTGGGGCGCTCACCTAGGCAGGGGGCGCGGGCGGGTCAAGCGGGCATGGGCCTGGGCGAGGGTTAAACCGCTCACCGGATCGCGCCAGTCGGGGGCAATGGCAACCGCCGGGTCGAGCACGAAGCGCCGCTGCGCAAAGGCCGGGTGGGGGATTTTGAGGTCTCCAGAGCGCCACACCCCGCCGCTCCACAGGATGATATCGCAGTCGAGCACCCGATCACCCCAGCGTTGGCCGGGTCGCCGACCGAAAGCGCGCTCGGTATGCTTCAGCGCCGCGAGCAGCGCGGTGGGGGAAAGCGCGCTCGCAAGCACCAGCGCGGTATTGGCAAAGCGTCGCCGCGCCGCGCCCATCGCGGCCGTCGCGATCACGGGCGCGCGGGCGGTGACGGTGCCGAAGGCGGCGCATTCTTCCATCGCGGCCAGCACCACGTCCTGCGGGCGGCCATAGCAATGGTGCCGCCGGTTGCTCCCCAGCGCGATCAGATAGGTGCTGGACACCCCGTCAGATGTCCTGCGCGATCCGGCCGTAGAGCTGCGGGCGGCGGTCGCGGAAAAAGCCCATGCCGGCGCGGTGCCTGGCGGCGCGCGCCAGATCGAGCCGCGCGACCAGCACGCCGGTCTCCTCCTTGCCGAACAGGGCGAGGTCATCGCCCCATTCGTCGGTGATGAAGGAATGACCGTAGAAGCTCTGCGCGCGGTTCTCCGGGCCTTCGTGGCCGATGCGATTGGCGGCGACGACCGGCATGAAGTTCGATACGGCATGGCCGATCATCGCGCGTCGCCACATCCGGCTGGTGTCAAGGTCCGCGTCATAGGGTTCGGAGCCGATCGCGGTCGGATAGAGCAGCAGCTCCGCCCCCATCAGCGCCATCACCCGCGCACATTCGGGATACCACTGGTCCCAGCAGATGCCGACGCCGACCTTGACCAGCGCGCCATCCTCGCCCGGCACGTCCCACACCTTGAAGCCATCATTGCCGGGGCGGAAATAGTACTTTTCCTCGTAGCCCGGCCCATCGGGGATATGGCTCTTGCGATAGGTGCCCTGCACCGCGCCATCGGGCCCGATCATGGCGAGGGTGTTGTAATAGTGGTGCCCGTCCCGCTCGAAGAAGCTGGTCGGGATCGTCACCTTCAGTTTGGCGGCTAGCGCCTGCATCGCGATCACGCTGGGGTGCTCGGCGGTCGGACGGGCGAGCGCGAACAGCGCCTCGTCTTCCTCGCGGCAGAAATAGGGGCCGCTGAACAGCTCAGGTGGCAGAACAAGCTGCGCGCCTTTGGCCGCGGCCTCCTCGACCAGCGCCGAGACGGCAGCGATGTTGGCAGCTTCGTCCTCGGAACCGAGGGCAAGCTGCAGGGCGGCGACAGTGATAGCGGTCATGCCGCCGCCCCTACCTTATTACTTTGCCTTCTTGAACAGCAGAGTCATCCGGTCGCTTTCACCCTTGTCCTTCAGATCTTCGCGCTTGGTCGCGAGCGTCGGGGGCATTTCCCACACGCCTTCGGGATGATCGGCCGTGTCCTTGGGGTTGGCGTTGATCTCGCTTGCGGCGAGCAGTTCAAACCCGTTGAGGCGCATGAAGTCGATCACGTCCTGCTGCTTGAGGTAGCCCTTGGTGCCATTGGCATAGGACCACGGCGCATCTGCCTTGGCACGGTGCTGGACAATCCCGATCAGGCCATCATCCTTGAGCAATTCGCGCATCGCCCGGATTTCGGTATCCGCGATCCCGGCGCGGGTCGGGCCGTGCAGCGCGCGGATCACGAGGATGCGGTCGAAGGTGCCCTTCTGCTCGGCGGCCTTGTCGAGCGTGAGGCCGCTGAACTTCTCGGCCGGCAGGCCGGTATATCCCGCCACTTCGGCGCCGAAGCCTGCGGCGGCATCGCGGATGCGCTGCTGGCGGGCGGCGTCAGGCGTAGCGGTCAGGGGATTGCTGTAGAGGCCAACCAATTGCCCCTCGCCGCCCAGATAATGGCCGAGCAGGCGGGAATACCAGCCGCCGCCGGGCGAATATTCGCCGACCTTCATATCCGGGCCGACGTGGAAGAAAGCGAGCACCTCGGCGGGGTGACGATGGATGTCACGGGCCCGGTCTTCGGCGCGGGTCGGGTGGTTGAGCGCGCCCGACACGGCCTCGCCATGCATTTTGTTGAAGGCGGCGGTATCGAGCACGTGGGCATCGCCGTGCTCGGCATGGTTCATGTGCTGTTGGGCCAGCAGCGGTGCCCCAACGGCAAGCGCGCTCGCAGCGGCGGCAAGGATCAGTTTCTTCATGGGGTCTCTCTCCGGAGGTGGAAATTTCGGTCGCCAGCACATGGCAATTGCCGCTTGCTAGCCTATTTGTGCCCAATACCAATGGAGATTTCGATGAGCAACTTGGACACGGCGATCATTGCAGGCGGCTGTTTCTGGTGCACCGAGGCGGTGTTCCGCGATGTGGTGGGCGTCACGATGGTCGAGAGCGGCTATATCGGCGGAACGAAGCCCAACCCGACCTACAAGGAAGTCTGCACCGGTACGACCGGCCACGCGGAGGGGATTCGCGTCACCTTCGATACGGATGTGATCGGCCTGCCGCAGATTTACGACGTGTTCCTCGGCACCCATGATCCGACCCAGCTGAACCGGCAGGGGAACGACATCGGCACGCAGTACCGCTCGGCGATCTTCCCGCTTTCGGACGCGCAAGGCGCCGAAGCCGAAGCGGCGATTGCGCGCTGGAATGCCGAGAACGGCAAAACGGCGGTGACGACGATCGAAGGGCTGTCGGGCGGCGCGCAGGTGGCCGAATGGTATCCGGCCGAGGACTACCATCAGGAATACTGGGACGGCGAGGGTCAGCGCAATCCTTACTGCCTCGCGGTCATCCCGCCCAAGATGATGAAGCTCAGGAAGAGCTTCCAGAAGTACGTGAAGTAACCCCCCCGTCCCGGACTTGATCCGGGACCCAGCTTTATCTTTCGGCGATGAAGGGCAGCGGGGCCCCGGCTCAAGGCCGGGGCGGGGACGTTATCTTACCCACCGCCCGACAAAGAACCCGTCGAGCCCGCCCTGCTCGGCCAGCATTCCGGGATGGGTGCGCAGCCAGCCCTCGGCAGTTGGCCTGAGGCCCGCAGGCAGTTCCTCCGCCGTAATCGGCTGGGACGTAAGGCCGAGTTCGGCGTCGATCCACGCGGCCTGTTCCTCGCCTTCCTCGGCCTCCAGCGAGCACACCGCATAGACCAGCACCCCGCCGGGATTGAGCCACTCTGCGGCCTTGGCGACGAGGGCGCGTTGCAGTTCGACCATTTCGGCGATCTGGCCCTTGCCGATCCGGTGCAACACATCGGGGTGGCGGCGGCAGGTGCCGGTCGCGGTGCAGGGCGCGTCGATCAGGATCGCGTCGAAGCGGTGCTTCGGCTCCCACGTCAGCGCGTCCGCGCGGACCGGCGAGGCCTTGAGGCCGGTGCGCTTGAGGTTGTCCTTGAGCAGGTCAAGCCGGCGCTTCGACATGTCGAGCGCGGTCACCTTCCACCCCGCCGCCGCCAGTTGCATCGTCTTGCCGCCCGGCGCGGCGCACAGGTCGAGCGCCGAGCGCCCTTCCCCTGCCCCGAGCAGGCGCGCGGGGATCGAAGCGGCGAGATCCTGCACCCACCAGTCGCCCGCCTTGTAATCGGCGAGGCTCTCCACTGCCGCACCGCGCGGCAGCCGGATATGGCCGGGGGCGAGGGTTACGCCGCCCATCGCCACGGCGCGGGTCTCGGTTGCAGCGGCATCCTTCAATGCGAGATCAAGCTCGGGCGGGAAGGCGAGGCCGGGGGCGATGGCGGCGGCCTTCTCCGCGCCCCAGCGTTCGATGACCCGTTCGGGCAGCGCAGGCGCAGGCGGGAGGGGAGTATCGGCGCGCTTCACCAGCGCCGAGAACACGCCGTGAGCGAGCCGACGCGGACCGCCCGCCAGCAGCGGTAGCCCGGTCGCGATCACCGCATGGGGCGGGGTGTCGAGCCGCAACGCCTGGGCCAGCATGATCCGCAGCACCATCCGCGCCTTGGCATCATCGGGCAGGTTCTGCTTGGTCGCGCTGTCGATCAGAGCGTCGAGATCGGTGAGCCAGCGCAGCGTCTCGCCCGCAATCGCCTTGGCCAGCGCGCGGTCGGGCGCCTTGCGGATATCGCTGAGCGCGCCGCCTTCCGCCTGTTCGAGCGTCTCGCCCCGCCGGAATACGGCATCGAGCAGACGAAGCGCAGCGCGGCGCACGGGGAGTCCGGGGGTGGCTGACATGTCCCGCCCCTAACCGTCCTTGAAACAAAGTGCCAGCATAGGCATTTGCTTCGCATGACCAGACAGAAGTCCGAAGCCGCCAAGGCCTTCAAGAAGCCCGCCCATTGGA
This sequence comes from Erythrobacter sp. W302b, assembly GCF_046452395.1. NCBI lineage: Bacteria > Pseudomonadati > Pseudomonadota > Alphaproteobacteria > Sphingomonadales > Erythrobacteraceae > Erythrobacter > Erythrobacter sp. W302b. The sequence continues at coordinate 2,578,540 of NZ_JBKFDH010000001.1, forward strand.
CCAATGATCCCGTGCCCGCCCCCAAGCCGGTGGAGAACACCGAAAAGCTCTCCCCCACCCGTTACGGTGATTGGGAGAGGGGTGACGGGATCGCGGTCGATTTCTAAGAAAGAATGACCCCTCCGTCAGTGCTTCGCGCTGCCGCCTCCCCATTCGTTCCGAACGGGGAGAGACGAAGGGACCAAGTCCTTCCCCGTCCCACAGGCATGGGGAGGTGGCAGACGCCGAAGGCGGCTGACGGAGGGGTAAGAATCAAAGTTTCTTGAATTCCACCTTCAGCCCGTCCTTGGGCTGCGGGATCGGCCAGTCCTGCCATTCAGGGTTGTAGCCCGCCGCCGCCTCGATCCGGTAGCGCTGGAGCAGCTGGGCGAGCAGGATCTTCACCTGCATATAGGCAAAGTGCAGCCCCAGGCACATATGCGCCCCGCCGCCGAACGGCACCCAGGCGTATTTGTGGCGCGCCTTCACCTGTTCCGGGGTGAAGCGCATGGGATCGAAGGTGAAGGGGTTGTCCCAGTATTCCTCCGAATGGTGGGTCCAGTAGATGTTGATCCCCACCATCGCGCCCGCCGGGATGCGATAGCCGCCATATTCGAACGCGCGCAGCGCGCGGCGCGGCATCGAGGGCACCGGGGGCACCATCCGCAGCGATTCCTTGAACGCCATCTCAGTCAGGTCGAGCTTCGCGAGATCATCATAGTCGAGCGGGCGCGGGTTCCCGTCCCCGTCCGGCCCGCCGGTGACCGCGAAAATTTCCTCGCGCAGCTTCTCCTGCCATTCGGGATTGGTGGCGAGGTGGAAGATCAGCGAGGTCGCCGAGGAGGTGATGGTGTCATGCGCCGCCATCATCAGGAAGTTCATGTGATCGACCACCTCGTCAACCGGCAGCAGCGAGCCGTCTTCACGGGTGGCGGTGGCGAACTGGCTGAACATGTCCTGCCCGCCGCCTTCGGCACGGCGCCGCAGGGTCTCGCGGGTGAAATAGTCGACGAGGAAGGCACGGCCATCGACGCCCTTCTTCATCTTGGTGAAGGGCAGCGGGCGGCGCACCGGCGCGACCGAGGCCTGCACCATGTCGACAAAGGCCTCGTTGATCTTGTCGGCTTCCGGCCCCCACGGCAGGCCGATGAAGCTGTCCGCCGCGAGATCGAGGGTCAGCTTCTTGATCGCCGGGTAAAACTCCTTCGGCCCCGCCCAGGTGGCGACCTCGCGGGCGATCCCGCGATTGAGCGCGCCCGAATAGTGCCGCATCGGCTCAGGCTTGAAGGCGATCGAGAGCGCGCGGCGATCGATGCGGTGATGGTCGAAATCCATCAGCATCAGCCCGCGCGGGAAGAGCTGGTCAAGCACCGGGCCCCAGCCCTGTTCGCTGGAGAAGATCTTGTCCTTGTTGAACAGCAGCAGCTCGTTCGCCTCGGCCCCGATCAGCGCGACCTGCCAGCCGCCGAAGGCGCGGTTCTTGTAGACCTTGCCGTGGGTCTTGATCATCCGCTCGGCAAAAGCGTGCGGGTTGGCGAGCATGGTGAAGGTGTTGCCGACCACCGGCCAGCCCGCCTCGCCCGGAATGTGCGCGAGATCGGCCTCGGTCAGGCGCAGCTCGCTCCAGTGGCGCGGCGCATTGGCGGGTGCGGTGTCAGGGGACTGCGGGGCTTCGGCAAGGGTAGCCATGAGGGTCTTGATGCTCCGGTGAAGGTTCGGATTCGCAACTGACTCTGATGTAAATAATCCGCGCGGTCAAATCCAGCCGGAAAGCTCGCGCCGCAGCATCGCGTCGATCATCGCGAGGCCATCTTCCGAGGTGTTGAGGCAATCGAGCACAGCATAGTCCTCGCCCCCATGCTCGATGAATTCATCGCGCCCTTCCAGCGCGAGTTCCTCCAGCGTCTCGACACAATCCGCCGCAAAGCCGGGCGCGGCGACCACCAGCCGCTTGGTGCCCTTGTCGCCTTCCGCCATCAGCGTCGCATCGGTGGACGGCTCAAGCCACGCCGCCGGGCCGAAGCGCGACTGGAAGGTGGTTTCGAACCGGACCCCTGCGAACTCGGGCCGCGTCGTCAGCTTTTCGCGCAGCAAGCGCGCGGTCTTCATGCAGTGGCAGTAATAGGGATCGCCCTTTTCCAGCGTCTGCTGCGGCATCCCGTGGAAACTGAGAAGCATCACTTCAGGCTTGAAGGTCAGGGCGCGCACCTGTCGGGTCAGGTCATCCGCCAAGGCGGCGAGGAACGTCGGCTCGTCATGATAGGGCGGCACAAAGCGCAGCGCAGGCTGCCAGCGCATCTTCTTGAGCACCCGCGCCACTTCGTCGAAAACGGTCGCGGTCGTCGCGGCGCAATATTGCGGGTACATCGGGGCGATGAGGATGCGGTCGCAGCCCTCGGCCATCAGCGCGGTCAGGCGGCTTTCGATCGAGGGGTTGCCGTAGCGCATCGCCCAGTCGACCACGACATTGTCACCAAACCGGCCACCCATCGCTTCGGCCTGCCGCGCGGTGATGTCAGCGAGCGGCGAGCCGCGCTCGGTCCAGATCTTCTGGTAGGCCTTGGCGCTTTTCTGGGGCCGGGTGTTGAGGATGATCCCGCGCAGGATCAGCTGCCAGGCGATCGGCGGAATCTCCACCACTCGCGTATCGGACAGGAACTGCTTGAGGTATTTCTTCACCGATTCCGGATCGGGCCCGTCAGGCGTGCCGAGGTTGATCAGCAACACGCCGATCTGGCCGCTCTTGGCGGGAGGATGGTCGCCCGGAAGGCGCTGGGTCTGCCAGGTCATAGCCCGCCTAACGCATCGCAGGCGTTTCGTTTCCGGGCAAAGTCCATCGCCCGGACGCGGTGTGGCAAAAATGTGCGGGTCATATGCCGTCCGAAAGTAGGGGCAGGCGTCTCAGGCGCAACCCTGTAGCCGAAAACAGCGCATTGGCAATCGCCGGCGGGGCGACCACCGTGCCCAGCTCTCCGGGATCGGCGGGCGGAGCTTCGCTGGCGATGAATTCGATCCGCATCTCCGGGCAATCGGCGAGCACCGGCAGGCCGAGCGCGGAATCATCGCCGCCTTCGGGCAGCCCGCCGCGCAGCCGCAGCGCATTGCCGAGCGCGATACCCATGCCGAACACCAGCCCGCCTTCGATCTGCTGCTTGGCGATGTCGTGATTGACGATCCGGCCAATGTCCGCCGCAACGGACAATCGGATCACCCGCACGCCCCCTTCGCCCTGACGCGCCGTGGCGACGCAGGCGATGCGCCCGGCTTCCGGCCCTTCGCCGATCCGGGCGCAGGCAAGGCCCTGACCGCTCTGATCCGCACCGCCATCCCATCCGGCCAGCTGCGCCGCGCGCTGCAAGCAGGCGGCGAGCCGTACATCGCTCCCCAGCATCGACATGCGGAACGACAGCGGCTCACGCCCGGCCTTGGCGGCAATCTCGTCGATGAAACTTTCGATGGCGAACACCGTCGGCCCATAGGCATTGCCGCGCACCCGGCCGACCGGCAGCCCGATTGCGACCGGGACGTGCTCCACCAGCAGCGCCGGGAGCTGATAGGGCGGCACGGCCCCTTCGCAGGCGAGCGGATCAGGCTCACCAGTGGTGTCGCGGATCGCGGCCATGCTGGTGCGATTGCCGAACAGCCGCTGGCCGAATTCACGCGCGGCGGGCGGCGTGGCGATGCGGACACGCATCGCGTCAATCGCGCCGCCTTCCCCGCTCGCCCCGCCCTTGGCCAGCTGCGCGCCGAGCAGCAGCCAGGCCGGCGCTCGCGGGCGGGCGCGGATCAACTCGTCACGGCGCGGCCAGGTCAGCTGCACCGGGCGGCCCAGCGCCTTGGCGATCAGGGCGATTTCGATGGCGTGGTCATGTTCCAGCCGCGCATCGAAACTGCCCCCGGCGGGCATGGGATACAGCGCGACGTCCTCGGTCGAAATGCCGATCGCGCGGGCCGCGGCGATGCGCGCCTGTTCAGGCGCCTGGCTTGCGATCCACAGATCGAGCCGTCCATCGGCATAGCGCGCCGCCGCAGTCGCGGTTTCGACCGGAGCGGCATAGGCGGGCTCCACCTCATAGCGACGCCCGATGTCGACCCGCTGGAGCGCCTCGCCGCCATAACCGGTCTCTGCAATGGTATAGGCCTTGCCGCGCGTCAGCGCCGTATCGAGCTCCTCGGCAATCTCGTTGCTGCTTACCGGGGTGGGGTTGGCGAATTTGGGCTTCATCGCGGCGAGCGCCTGCTCGGCGCTCCACCACGTGTCGGCCGCGACCGCGAGCCAGCGCTTGCTTTCGACGATCCCGGCCAGCCCCTTGATCCCGGCGGCGGCCTTGGGGTTGAACCCGGTGAGTTCCGACCCGTCGACCGGCCCGTGGCGGATCGAGGCAAACACCATCCCCGGCAGGCGCACGTCTCCGGCAAAGCGGTAGGAGCCATCAACCTTGGAGGGCAGATCGATCCGCGGAAAGGCGGGTGCGCCGTCGACATCGGCGGGCAGCGGCTTTTCGCGCGGCGGCTCGGGGCGCAGCGGGGGAAGATCGGGCGGAGTGTAATCCGCCGCAGCCTCGGCCAGTTCGCCAAAGCTGGCGCGCTTGTCCGTGTGGGTGACGAAGCCGCCTTCGACCTCGCATTCCTCCCATGCGACCCCCCAGCGCGACGCGGCCTCCTGCGCCAGCATGGCGCGCGCGGCGGCAGCGGCTTCGCGGCAGGGCTGTTCATAGGCGGCGAGCGAGGTGCCATCGGCGGTCGCATTGAAGCGCTGCGATCCGGCAAAGCGCGCCGCGATCAGCGCATCGGTGGTGCCTGACAGCCCGGCACCAAAGGGGTCCCACAGCGCCATCCACTTGGTCGCGAGCGGAATATTGGCATAGGCCCCGGAAACCGGCGCAGGCTCGACCGCGATCTGCCGCCAATCCGCGCCCAATTCATAGGCGACGATCTGCGGCAGCAAGGTGGTGATGCCCTGCCCCATTTCGAGCTGCGGCACGGCGACGGTGACCACCCCGTCGGACGCGATCTTGAGCCAGGCGCCGAACACATGCTCGCCCTTGGCCGCCACGAGCGGGGTCGCGTAGTTGCGCGGCATCAGCCACCAGGCGACAATCAGACCGCCACCCGCCGCTGCCCCTGCCAGCAATCCGCGCCGCGTGAGCTCCATGCCTCAGACCGTACCGCGATCGAGCCAGTGCGCCAGCTTTTCCGCGATGGCGCGGAACGGCGCGGCGGTCTCGTCATCGCCGGCGGCGGGAGGATTGCCCTTGTCGCCCGCGATCCGCGTCGCCAGCGTCAAAGGTACGCGGCCAAGGAAGGGAATCTCCAGCGCGGCGGCGAATTTCTCGACCCCGCCCGAACCGAACGGGTCGCTGATATGGCCGCATTCCGGGCAGCAATAGCCCGCCATGTTCTCGACCAGCCCGATGATGGGCACCTCGCCCTGCTCGAACAGCTGGCCCGCGCGCGCCGCGTCGATCAGCGCGAGATCCTGTGGGGTGGACACCAGCACCGCGCCATCCGGGCGGTGGGCCGACAGCATCGACAGCTGCACATCGCCGGTGCCAGGGGGCAAGTCGATCAGCAGCAGATCCGTATCGCCCCAATCGGCATCGACCAGCTGCGTCAGCGCCTTGCCGGTCATCGGCCCGCGCCACGCCAGCGCCTTGCCAGGTGCGACGACGTGACCCATCGACAGCACCTTGACCTGATACGGGCTGTCGATCGCCACCAGTTGCGAACCATCGGCGGTGGCACCGGGCTTGACGCCTTCGGTCTTGAGCAGCTTGGGCTGCGAGGGGCCGTAGATGTCGCCGTCGATCACGCCGACCTTGCGGCCCATCCGGGCGAGCGCGACCGCGAGGTTGGTGGTCAAGGTCGACTTGCCAACCCCGCCCTTGCCGCTCCCCACGGCAATCAACCGCCGCCGCCGCCGCTCCCCGGTCAGCGCAATGCGCACTTCGTCGATTTCCGCGAGCGGAGTCAGGGCAGCGGTGATGGCGCTTTCGAGCTCGGCGCGGGCGGAGTCGGACAGGTCGCCCGCCTCGGCCACAATCACCGCGCGACGTGCAACGATCCGGGCGGAGCGGAGACGATGGTTGATTTCCGGGGTCAAGGCAGCGCGGATCAGCGCCTCTTCGGCGGCAGGCTGACGGGGTTCTTGGGGTGACGTGTCCATTTCGGCACGCCTCTACCACCAAAATCACACAGCGAACCCCTGTTTTTCGCCAGAACGCGTGCCTATAAACACCTTATGCAAAGATTAGACGGCTGGAGAGAACGACTTGGCGCTGGCCTCAAAGGCTTCGCCATGGCTGGCAAGAACAACCCCTGGGGTGGCGGCGGAAGCGGCGACGAACCTGGCGGCGATGGGCCTGCCGGTGATGGCGATGCCGGGAGCGGCGGCGGAGGCGGCCCGCGCAACCCGTGGCTGCCCGGCGGCGGTGAACCCGGCAAGCGGCGTTCGGCCAGCATCGAGGACATCTTCAAGAGCCGCGGCCCCGAAGGCCCGCGCCGCGCAGGCGGCGGAGGCGGCGGCGGCCCGACCTTCCGTTTGCCCGAGCGTCCGAACGGCAAGAGCTGGGCGCCGGCCATCATCAGCGGGGTCGCGATTGTGTGGGCCGCGGTGACGAGTTTCCACTTTATCCAGCCCGGCGAACAGGCGGTCGTCACGTGGCTCGGCGGCAAGTATTCCCACACGCTCGAATCCACCGGCTTCACCGCACCCTGGCCGATCCATATGGTCGAAAAGGAAAATGTGACGCAGGTCCGGCTTGAGGAAGTGCCCGGCACCAAGACCGAAAAGCTGATCCTGACCGGCGACCAGAACCTCGTCGATCTGAGCTATCTGATCCGCTGGAACATCTCCGATCTGGCGCTCTACAAGTATCAGCTCAACGATCCGCGTAACGCGCTGCTGGAAATCGGCGAGGCCGCGATGCGTGCGGCGGTGGCGCGGCAGAAGCTCGATAGCGTGCTGACCGGTGCCGGCCGTGCAGAGATCGAACAGGATGTGAGCGCCGCGATGCAGGCGCGGCTCGATGCCTATCGTTCCGGGATCAAGGTGCAGGGTATCGAGATCAACAAGGTCGATCCGCCGAGCCGGGTGGAAGAAGCGTTCAAGGACGTTTCGTCCGCCCAGCAGGATGCCGATGCCGCGATCAACCGGTCGCGCGCGGTGGCGCAGCAAACCCTCGCCCGTGCGCAAGGTGACGCCAGCGAATTCAACGACATCTACGAGGAATACAAGCTCGCGCCCGAAGTGACGCGTCGCCGCATCTATTACGAGACCATGGAGCAGATCCTGTCCAAGACCGACAAGACCATCGTCGAAAGCGGCAATGTGATGCCGTACCTGCCGCTGCCCGAGCTGAAGCGCCGTGCGCAGACGCCGCCGCCGCCGCAGGGGGAGTAAGGGCATGAGCAACCTGTTTCAGACCTACAAGCCGTTCGTGATTGGCGCGATTGTGGTCGCCGTCGCCTTGCTTTCCAGCGTGGTGATCGTGCCCGAAACCCATCAGGGCGTCGTGGTGCAGGCTGGTAAGCCGGTGCGGACCTTCAACCAGTTCCGCCCCGATGTGCCCTATGGACAGACCGGGGCGGGCTTGCAGCTGCGCATTCCCTTCATCGAAGAAGTGCGGATGATCGACCGCCGGGTGCTCGATCTCGACATGGAGCGCACCCAGGTGCTCTCCAACGATCAGCAGCGCCTGCAAGTCGATGCCTATGCGCGCTACCGCATCATTGATCCGGTCAGGCTGGTCAAAAGCGCCGGCTCTGAAAGCCAGCTCGAATCCCAATTGCTGCCGATCCTCACGTCGGTGCTGCGGCAGGAACTGGGCCGCAGGCCGTTCTCGGCGCTGATCAATGCCGAACGTGGGACGGCGATGACCAACATCACCGCCACGCTCGACAAGCAGGCGCGCAATTACGGAGCTCAGGTGCTCGACGTGCGGATCAAGGCGGCTGACCTTCCCGAAGGTCGCCCGCTCGATGCGGCCTTCACCCGGATGCAGACCGATCGCGAGGAAGAGGCGACCACCATCCGCGCCGCTGGTCAGCGCGATGCGCAGATCATTCTGGCCGAAGCCTCGGCCGAAGCGGCGCGCATCTATGCCGATGCCTATGGCAAAGACCCGAAGTTCTACGACTTCTACCGCGCCATGCAGAGCTACAAGAAAACCTTCCTGCAAGGCGAAGGGCAGAGCACGATGGTGCTGTCGGAGGACAGCGAATATTTCCGCCAGTTCAAGGGTGACCGCTGAGCAATCGACCAAGTGCCAACACGCGGCGCTGAACGTCGCAGGTGTTCAATCAGCGTTCAGCCCGGAACAGGGCATTTGGGGCGCGAAACCGGCCCATGTGGTCGGCCCCGACAACGGCTTTAGGAACGTTGCAGGACCCCTGCGCATTCCTGCCAAGAATGAGGACCATGAGGACGTGAACAAAGTGCGCTATGTATACGGACTGACGAGCGCGTTGCTGGTGGGCGGCGCTACCATCTCGCTGATCACCGGTTCGCCATTGGGCGCGCAGGTGGCCCAGAACGATGATGCGGTGATGGACCGGGTTGTGCCGGTTGCCGGCGCTCCGGCCAGCTTCGCCGATCTCACCGCGCAATTGCAGCCCGCCGTGGTCAATATCGCCACGCGCCAGCGGGTCGAGGTGGCCAACAACCCCTTTGCCGGAACGCCCTTTGCCGAGCTGTTCAACCGGCGCGGCGGCGGTGGTGGCAACGGCGGCCAGCCGCAAACGCGCGAGGCACAGTCGCTGGGTTCGGGCTTCATCATCTCGGCCGATGGCTATGTCGTCACAAACAACCACGTGATCTCGCCGCCCGATACGCGCGCCAAGCTGGAATCGATCACCATCACGCTGCCCGATGGCACCGAATACGAAGCCGATCTGGTCGGCGCGGATGCGGCCTCGGACCTTGCAGTGCTGAAAATCCGCGCCAACCGCACCTTCCCCTTTGTCCGCTTCGGGGATTCAAGCGCGGCGCGCGTGGGTGACTGGGTGGTGGCGATCGGCAACCCCTTCGGCCTTGGCGGCACGGTCACCAGCGGGATCATCTCGGCGGTGTATCGCAACACCGGCCAGGGCGGCCCCTATGACCGCTTCCTCCAGACCGATGCCAGCATCAACCGCGGCAATTCGGGCGGCCCACTGTTCGACATGCGCGGCAATGTGATCGGCATCAACAACGCGATCTTCTCGCCTTCGGGTGGCAGCGTCGGGATCGGCTTTGCGATCCCCGCCGAAATCGCCGCGCCGATCGTGGAAAAGCTGCGCGATGGCCGCGAGATCGAGCGTGGCTATCTCGGCGTCGGCCTTGCGCCGATTGACGAGGACTTTGCCGCCTCGCTCGGCCTGCCCAAGCGCCGCGGCGAGCTGGTACAGACCGTGCAGGACGACAGTCCGGCTGCGCGCGCAGGGCTGAGGCCCGGCGATGTCGTCACCAAGGTCAATGGCAAGGATGTGACCGCGGATCAGACCGTGTCCTTCCTCGTCGCCAACCTCCAGCCGGGGGCCAAGGTGCCGGTCGAACTGCTGCGCAGCGGGGAGCGTCTCGCGCTCAACGTCACGCTCGGCAAGCGTCCGCCTGAAGCGGAGCTGCTGCAACAGGGCCAGACCTTCGATCCGGATGCCGAAGAGCCGATGGCGCCCGGCACGTCGGACAGCACGATCGAACAGAAGCTCGGCATGCAAGTCACCCCGATGACAACGGCCATCGCCCGCTCGCTGGGCGTGCCCGCCGATACCAAGGGCGTGGTGATCGCAGCGGTCGATCCCAATTCCGACGCGGCGCGCAAGGGTCTCCGTCGCGGGGACATTATCCTCTCGGCCAATTATCAGCCCACCGCGACGGTCGAAGAGTTGCTGGCACAGATCACCGCCGCAACGGCGGAAAAGCGCGAGGCGCTCTTGCTGCGCATCCAGCGCCGCACGCAGCCACCCGCCTTCGTGGCGGTGCGCATCCGCTGATCGGCACCCGCACGGCATAGCGCCCAACGAAAAAGGCGCCGGGAGCAGATCCCGGCGCCTTTTTTCATGCGTGGCCGCTTATTCGCCCGGCTTGATCGCCGGTTGCGGCGGCGGCCGGCGGGGTTCGCGCTGGGGGCGTTGGCTCTGCTGCGGCAAGGCCCCGCCGGTGGCTTCCTCGAGGAAGTCCTGACTGGCCGCAGGCGGTGCATCGGGCCCACGCTCACCCTCTGGGCCGAACTCATCGCGGCCGGGCTGGATCATGTTGCCCTGCTCATCGATGTAGTAATAATCATCGGGCTCACCGAACAGCGCCTCTTCGTCGGGCTCCAGCTGCCATTCCGGCAGTTCGAGCGTGACATCGAATTCCTCGACCGGGCGGCTCTTCACGGCATAGCGCATGTATGAGGCGAAGGCCTGCGCCGGGGCGCGCCCGCCTTGCAGGCCCGGCACGGCCTTGGCATCGTCGCGGCCCATCCAGACGCCGGTGGTGATGCCGCTGGAAAAGCCGATGAACCAGCCGTCCTTGTTAGAGGACGTCGTGCCGGTCTTGCCCGCCACGGGCCGACCGATCTGTGCTGCACGGCCCGTGCCGGTCTGCACTGCGGCTTGCAGCAGATCGGTGATCCCGGCGACCACATAATCGGGCACAACCGGCGATCCGGACGATGCTGCGCGGCGATAAAGCACCTCGCCGCTCGCGCCGGTCACCTTGGTGATGCCATAGGGTTCGACCGCGACGCCCTTGGCCGCGATCCCCGCAAAGGCCTGGGTCATCTCGATCACCCGCATTTCGGACGCGCCGAGCACCATCGACGGGTTGGTGTCGACTTTGGAACTCACGCCGAACCGCCGCGCCATCGACGCGACCGTGCCGAAGCCGACTTCATTGCCCAGCTGCGCCGCGACGGTGTTGATCGAATAGGCAAAGGCCGTGCGCAGATCGGTCTCGCCGACATTGCGGCCGTTGGAATTGCGCGGGCTCCACCCGTCAATCGTGACCGGGGTGTCGTTGACCTTGTCTTCCGGCTTGTAGCCTGCCTCCAGCGCGGCGAGATAGACGAACAGCTTCCATGCCGAGCCCGGCTGGCGCATCGCGGTGGTGGCGCGGTTGAAATTGCTCGCGACGTAATCCGTGCCGCCCACCAGCGCGAGGATCGCGCCGTCCCGATCAAGGCTGACCAGCGCGCCCTGTGCGCCCTTGGGCGTGTTGGCTTCGATCGAAGCGGTCGCCGCGCGCTGCATCCCGATGTCGAGCGTGGTCCATACCTCGATCGGCTCGTAGGTTTCGGGCAAGATGATCTCGAGCTGCGGCAGCACCCAGTCGGTGAAATAGCGCACCGAATTCTGTCCGGCCTGCTCCTTCAACTGCACCGCGCTGACATCGACCTGCGCCTGGTCAGCGGTGATGTAGCCCTGCTCTCGCATCAGCTCGAGCACCACTTCGGCCCGGTCAACCGCAGCCTGCACGTCGGCGGTCGGCGAATATTGGCTGGGTGCCTTCACCAGCCCGGCAATGATCGCCGCTTCCTCGACACTGAGGTCGTTGGCCGGGTGGCTGAAGAATTTGCGGCTCGCAGAATCGATCCCATAGGCGCCGCCGCCGAAATAAACCTTGTTGAGGTAGAGCTCGAGGATCTCTTCCTTCGAGAACTTCCATTCCAGCGCCATCGCCAGCACCGCTTCGCGCGCCTTGCGGTCCAGCGAGCGATTGTTGTTGAGGAACAGGTTGCGCGCGAGCTGCTGGGTGATCGTCGAGGTGCCCCCCAGCCGCGCGCGCGATCCGGTAAGCCCCTCGATCAGCGCGCCTGTCAAGCGGACCGGATCGACCCCGAAGTGCGAGCGGAAGCGCTTGTCCTCCACCGCGATCATCGCGTTGGTCATGTTTTCGGGGATGTCGTCGTAGCTGAGCCATTCGCCGAAGCTCGGCCCGATCTCGACCAGTTCGCGCCCGTCGCGCGCGCGGATGACGATGGTCTGGCCCGGCTGGGTCGCTTGCAGGGTGCTGTAACTCGGCAGGGATTGCGCGGCAAAGCCGACCGCAAAGGCGAGGAAGATGAGGCCCAGCACCGCCAGCCCGCCGCCCCACAGGAACAGCCGCTTCAGCCACAACTTCCAGCGCGAGCGCGGCGCGCCGCTGCCGCTGCCGTCGGGCGCGGCGGATCGTTCCGTCGCTGCCCGGCGCGTCCCGCGTCCGCCCTTGTTTTGCAACCGCTCACCCCGTTTCGACATTGCTTGCGCCTAATCTGACCCCCATCGTTGACACGGGGGATGCGCGCCCATGCATAGGCAAGTTGTAACCGGGGGTGAACCCGGGTTCACGGCGCTCTCCCCCATCAACGGCGGATTGCCTCAGTCTTCGGCCGGTGTGAAGATCAGCGCAGCCGAATTGATGCAGTAGCGCAGCCCCCCCTGCTCGGGCGGGCCGTCGGGAAAGACATGGCCGAGATGGCTGCCGCATGTGCCGCAGCGCACTTCAGTGCGGACCATGCCGTAGCTGACATCGCGGTGCTCCTCGATCACGTCCTCATCGGCGGGCCTGGTGAACGCAGGCCAGCCGCATCCGCTGTTATACTTGGCGGTCGAGTAGAACAGCTGCGTCCCGCAGGCCGCGCAGTGATATTCGCCCTCGTCGTAGAACTTGTCGTATTCGCCGGTGAAAGCGCGCTCGGTGCCAGCCTCGCGCAGGATGTGGTACTGCATCGGCGAAAGCTTTTCGCGCCATTCGGCATCGGTCAGGCTGCGGGGATCGTCGGTCATAAAGCTACCTCTCAACTTTGCGCTGATATCGGATCGCCATCGGCGGTCCGCAAGCGCGACCGCGCGCCCGCAGCGATGCGACCTTCAGGTCGCGTGAGCGAGGATATCGCACGCCGGACGGCGTGCGGAAAACAAAAACACGGCGAGGATGCTACCCATCCAGAAGCGCATAATGCGCGGGCGGCTTGATCGTCTCCATCCGCTCGGTCAGCAGGGGACGGAAGCTCGGTCGGCTCTTGAACACGGCATACCAGCCGCGCGATTGCTCGTGCCCGGCCCAGTCGATCCCGCCAAGATAGTCCGCGACCGAAATCTGCGCCGCTGCCGCGAGATCGGCGAGGCTCATAGTCGAGCCCGCCACCCACGGGCGGTTGTCGATCAGCCAGTCGAGATAATCGAGATGCCCGTGCGCCATCTTCATCGCATTGCGCAGCGCGCCGCTATCGGGCGGCTGGCGCAGGATGCGCTTCTTCATCCGTTCGGACAGCAAGGGGGCGGTGACATCGGCGTAGAAATTCTCGTCGAACAGCGCGACCAGCCGACGGATTTCGGCGCGCTGGGTCGCGGTGCCGTTGATCATCGGATTGCGGTCCACCGTTTCCTCGAAATATTCCGCAATCGCCCGGCTATCGGGGATGGTGATGTTCTTTTCGGCGTTGACGATCACAGGCGTGCGTCCGGCCGGGTTGAGGTTGAAGAACAGGTCCGATGCCGCCCACGGATCCTCGCGCGCCAGATCGAAGGGCACGTTCTTTTCGCTCAGAAGCAGCCGGATCTTGCGGCTGAAAGGGCACAAGGGGAATTGATAGAGGAGCCACATAAGGCCCCAAGCTCTGCCGCATTTTGCAGGGCAAATCCAGCGCGCGCCACGACTAACGGGGGAGTAATCAGAGCTGTGCGGCTTCCAGCATCAACAGGCACGACGGCATGACCTTGTGCAGATCACCGCTGGTGGTCAACGCCTCGGCTTCGGCATGGGCCAGCGCTGCGATGCCCGCACGGTCGCGCCCGGTTTCGTCCATCAGCTGCGCCATCGCCCGGACGAAGAACTCCCGCCCACGTGCGGACAGATCGGGCCAAGCCTTGGCCTGCGGATCGCCCGCCACCTGGCCTTGCGCCACCAGCGCAAAGGCCGCCGCACAGCGCAGCAAGGCCCGGTTTTCCTGCGATAGCGGCGCGGGTTCGGGCGCCACCGGGGCGGGGGCGGTTTGCAGCGCGAGTGCGGCCCCAAGCACAGGGGCAAGAAGGGAAGTGAGCATGGCGCACCCTATGCCCTGCAATATGAACGCGGCGCTACCGAAATCGCCCCGCAAATGCCGATTGCGGGCAGCCGTAATCCGTCCTAATCCGCAACCGGTCTTATGAGAGGAGACGGGTTTCCATGTTCAGTCACATTATGGTCGGCACCAATGACTTCGACCGCGCCAAGGCGTTCTATGACGCGGTGCTGGCCACGCTTGGCGCCGGGCCGGGCAACATCAACGAAGCAGCCACCGGCCACAAGCGCGCCTTCTGGTTCCACAATGGCGGGATCTTCGCCATCAGCCAGCCGATCAACAACGAACCCGCCGCCTGCGCCAACGGCTCGACCATCGGCTTTGCCTGCGACAGCCTGGAGCAGGTGCAGGCGTTCCATGATGCGGCTGTCGCTGCGGGTGGCAAGTCGATCGAAGACCCCCCGGGCCCGCGCACCGGCGCGATGGGGACGCTGAATCTCGGCTACGTGCTGGACTTGGACGGCCACAAGCTGTGCATGCTGCACCGCGCAGGCTGAGCCTACCGGCTTAACTCGAACACCGCAAATTCGGCGCGCCAGTTCGCCGCTGGCGCGCCGATTTGCTTTTCATTGGCGAAGAACCACGCGCGCTCAATCGTCGCGCCCTTCATCCGCGCCAGATCGCGGAAATCCTCCACCGTGACGTGGTGGATATTCTCGGTCTCGTACCAGCTCACCGGCAGCGCGCGCGTGACCGGCATGCGCCCGCCGAACATCAGCGCCGCGCGCGTGCGCCAGTGGGCAAAATTGGGGAAGGAGACGAAGGCCCGCCGCCCCACACGCAGCAGCTCGTCGAGCATCAGATCGGGGCGGGTCGCGGTCTGCAGCGTCTGGCTGAGGATCGCGTAATCGAACGCCTTGTCGGGATAGTTGGCCAGATCGAGATTGGCGTCCCCCTGCACCACGCTGAGACCGCGCGAGACGCAACGTTCGACCAGCGCCCCGTCCAGCTCCATCCCCCGCGCATCGCAGCCGCTCGTCGCTTCCAGCTCGGCCATCAGCGCCCCGTCCCCGCAGCCGATGTCGAGCACCCGGCTGCCCGGCGCGACATGGGCGGCGATCGCGGCGAGGTCGGGGCGCAGGGAGGTCATGCGTAGGCCGCCGGGTTGTGGCGTTCCATCGCCAGCGCCGGATCGGCGAGCGGCGTCCAGCCGAACTGCGCGTAGAGGCCGTGCGCGTCGCGCGTCATCAGCATCCAGCGGCGCAGGCCCTGAAGCTCGGGGTGGGCATGGAACCACGCGACCATCGCCTTCGACAGCCCCTTGCCGCGATGCGCATCGAGCACATAGACGTCGGCGAGATAGGCAAAGGTCGCGCGGTCAGTGATCGCCCGCGCCATCGCCACTTGCGCACCATTGTGCCGCACCGCCACGCACAGGCTCCCCGCCACCGCGCGCTGCACCGTCTCGAGCGGGATGCCCGGCGACCAGTAGCTGGTGGTGAGATAGGCGTGCGCGGCGACGGCATCGATCGCGCTCTGGTCGGTGACCAGTTCGTAGCCCTCGGGAAGCGCGCTCATTCGACGAAGCCCTTCACCACCCGGTCAAGCTGGTCGTGTTCGAGCAGAAAGCTGTCGTGCCCGTGCGGCGCGGAGAGTTCCACGAAGCTGACCTTCGCCCCTGCCGCGTTCAGCGCGTGGACCACGTGGCGGCTCTCGCTCGTCGGGTAGAGCCAGTCGGTATCGAAGCTGACAATGCAGAAGCGCGCCTGCGTCCCCGCGAAGGCGTCCGCCAGTTTGCCGCCATGCTCCTCGGCGATGTCGAAATAGTCCATCGCGCGGGTGATGTAGAGGTAGGAATTGGCGTCGAACCGCCGGGTGAAGCCGCTGCCCTGATAGCGCAGGTAGCTTTCGACCTGAAACTCGGCGTCGAAGCCGAAGCCCTTGGCCTCGCGGTCCTGCAACCGGCGGCCGAACTTCTCGGTCAGCCCTGCTTCGGAGAGGTAGGTGATATGCGCCGCCATCCGCGCCACGGCGAGGCCGTTGTCGGGCTTCGCCTCGCTCGCGTAGTAATTCCCCTCGGCCCATGCCGGATCGGCCATGATCGCCTGCCGCCCGACCTCGTGAAAGGCGATGTTCTGCGCCGAATGGCGCGCGGTCGAGGCGATCACCAGCACCCGCGCGGCGCGCTCCGGCCAGTTGGCGGCGAGGCTCAGCGCCTGCATCCCGCCCATCGACCCGCCAACCACCGCGTGGAGCTTGTCGATCCCCAACCCGTCGAGCAGCGCCACCAGCCCGCGCACCATGTCGCGGATGGTGATGACGGGGAAGCGCATCGCGTAAGGCGCGCCGTCGGGCGCGAGGCTCGCGGGGCCACTCGATCCCATGCAGCTGCCGATCACATTGGCGCAGATCACGAAATGACGATTCGTGTCGATCGGCTTGCCCGGGCCGACCATCCGCTCCCACCATCCCGGCTTGCCGGTGATCGGGTGCGGGCTCGCGAGATACTGGTCGCCCGTCAGAGCGTGGCAGACGAGTACCGCGTTGCTCTTGTCCGCCGCCAGCGTCCCGTAAGTCTCATAAGCGATCTCGCAATGCTCCAGCACCTGTCCGCTGTCGAGCGGCAGGGGGTCCGGGATCCGGTAGATCGAGGAGATGGGCGGGGCGGCGTTCATGCAAAAGCTGCGAAAGCGGAAAAACGGCCCTTCGACAAGCTCAGGGCGAACGGCTAACGAAACTTTTCGCAAAATCCGTTCGTGCTGAGCTTGTCGAAGCACTGCCTTTTCTTCAAGCGGCGCATCACGATGACAATGGCAAAACCCCAACCCAAGCCCTGGATCAGCGCAATCCACGCCTATGTGCCGGGCAAGTCGAAGTCGGCGAGCGGGAAGCCGCTCACCAAGCTTTCGGCCAACGAGAACCCGCTCGGCTCCAGCCCGGCGGCGCTGGCGGCTTTGGCCGAGGCGCACGTGGCGGCGGACTATCCCGATCCCGACGCGCGGGCTCTGCGCGAAAAGATCGCAGAGGTGCACGGCCTTGATCCCGACCGGATCGTGTGCGGTACAGGCTCGGGCGAGTTGCTGCACTGCGCGGTGCAGGCATTGTGCGGGCCGGGAGACGAGGTGCTGGCCTCGCGTTATTCCTTCTCGCTCTATCCGCTGCTGGCGCAGAAGGTGGGGGCGACCCCGGTCTTTGCCGAACCCGAGGGCTATGGCGCAAGCGTCGACAACGTGCTCGCCGCCGTCACGCCCGCCACCAAGGTCGTGCTGCTCGACAACCCGAACAACCCCGTCGGCAGCTTCCTGCCCCCTGCCGAAGTCGCGCGACTCCACGCTGGTCTGCCCGGTGACGTGCTGCTGATCATCGACGAGGCTTACGGCGAATATGTCGATCCGGCGTTGCAACACGCCGCCTTCGCACTCGCCGCCGCGCATGAGAACGTGCTGGTCAGCCGCACCTTCTCCAAGGCCTATGGCCTGGCGTCGGAGCGGGTCGGCTGGGTGACCGGCGCGCCGCATCTGATCGATCTCGTCAACCGGTTGCGGGGCGCGTTCAACGTCTCCATCAGCGGGCAGAAGGCCGCGCTGGCCGCCTTGGGCGACCAGGACTTTGTCGCACGCAGCCGCGACCACAATGCAACCGAGCGCCAACGACTGGCCGACGCCATCGCGATGCTCGGCAACCACGGCCTCTCCGCCTCGCCCAGCGAAGCCAACTTCCTGCTGGTGCATTTCGAAGGCGACGTGAGCGCGGCTGACGCGGTCGAGGCCTTGTCAGAGGCCGGTTACGCCGTGCGTCATCTGCCGGGCCAGGGCCTACCCCATGCGCTGCGCATCACCATCGGGACCACCGAGGCGACCACCGACGTCATCGCCACCTTGCGCAAACTGTGCGGAGAGGCGGCATGACGATCGCGCGCGTTGCCATCATCGGTCTCGGCCTGCTGGGCGGTTCGATCGGGCTGGCGGTGAAGGCCCGCGGCCTCGCCATCGCCACCACCGGCTGGGACCGTGATCCCGCGGTGCGCCAGCGCGCGGCGGAGCGCGGGTTGGTGGAGACCGTCTGCGACACCCCCGAGGCCGCTGTCGCCGCCGCCGATCTCGTGATCCTGTGCGTCCCCGTCGGTGCGATGGGCGATGCGGCGCGGGCGGTCGCCCCCGGCCTCGCGCCCCATGCGATCATCAGCGATGTCGGCTCGTCCAAGGAAGCCGTCGCCACCGCGCTGGCCGAGGCGCTGCCGGGCGCCTGCATCATCCCCGCCCACCCCGTCGCGGGCACCGAGCAGAGCGGGCCGGACGCCGGCTTTGCCACGCTGTTCGCGGGCCGCTGGTGCATCATCACCCCGCCCGACGGGGTCGATCCGGCGCGGCTCGAAGCCCTGTCGGCGTTCTGGACCGCCCTCGGCTCCAAGGTCGAGCTGATGGACGCCGCGCACCACGATCTCGTCCTCGCGGTGACCAGCCATATCCCGCACCTCATCGCCTACACCATCGTCGGCACCGCCAGCGATCTGGAGGACGTGACCCAGAGCGAGGTCATCAAGTACTCCGCCGGGGGCTTCCGCGACTTCACCCGCATCGCCGCGTCCGACCCGGTCATGTGGCGCGACGTGTTCCTGACCAACAAGGGCGCGGTGCTGGAGATGCTGGGTCGCTTCACTGAGGATCTCACCGCGCTGCAACGCGCAATCCGCTCGGGCGACGGCGACACTCTGTTCGACCTGTTCACCCGCACCCGCGCCATCCGCCGTCAGGTGATCGAGCAAGGGCAGGACGACGAACGGCCCGACTTCGGGCGCGGGCACGGCGACTAGTCGCCGTTTCTTGTTTTGCGAAGCGGCCTCCGCCGCTTCGTCCTCGCGGCTGATCCTACGCTTCGCTCCGGGCCGCTGCGGGCGCGCGTTCGCGCTTGCGGTCCGTCCGTTGGCGGACCGGATCAGCGCTTTCCTCCGGCCGGCAGAGCGGGTCGCGCAACAAAATAACAAAGTTGACAAAGGTGACACCGTGTCACCTTTGCGGATTCCGGATTATCGCCTGTTTTTCAGAAGCTTGAGGCCAGAAGGCCGGGCGGACGGACACAGGACGCGCGCGCGGAAATTCGCCCCTAACGGTCGCGATGGGGGGTCTGACAATGCCAAAGAGCCGCGCAATCTGTAGCGGCGGGCAGGGGTGTAGGAAATGGCGGCTTTGGCCCCCAAGTTGGCCATCCCTCTTCATCGTCGCCCCGTGCTTGACACGGGGCTTGGCTACTTTGGCTCAGCGTCGGGTGCGAACCATTGCGCCCATAAATCGGCCCATTCGGGATTGTCCGCCTCAATCAGCGCAAACTTCCATTCGCGCCGCCATTTCTTGACGAGTTTCTCGCGGGCGATCGCGCCTTCGATGGTGTCGTGGCGTTCGACATAAACAAGCCGGGTCTTTGCGAAATCAGCGACATGGCGCGAACCCGTGCCCTCGCGGTGCTGATAGACGCGGGCGAGAGCATCCGCAGTCACGCCGACATACATCCCGCCGCGTTAGCGGTTTGCCATGATGTAGACCCAGCCACCCCTCTCCATGCACCGGGTATCGCCGCAACCGGGGAGAAAGAAAAGCCAAGCCCCGTGTCAGGCACGGGGCGACGATGAGGGGTGAAGTCAGCTCCCCACCCATGAGTTGCCATGAGCAAGGCGGATGCGCGACCCCGAAAGCGGCGTGTCGGCTTGACCCCGGTCGCGAAAAATTCCTGCCCTGCAGCTATCGACCCCGTTGCGGTCATTATGAACCAATGCGAAAAGCGTCTATGGGGCGACGCAGTCTGACAGACGAAGAACGGCATTTCAGAAAGGTCGGATCGGGCATTCCGATCTCGCGCTGGTGGCCAGCGATCGCTGTCGTTGTTGGCGTGCTTATCGCTGCACTGAACGCTGATTACATAGAAAGCTGCACTGGGTTGCCGTTGGACGAATACAGCGCACGGCGATCAGCAAAGATTGCCATGTTGTTCTCCTACCCCTGTAGCCCATATCTTTTGCGTGAGGGAGTGGGAGGCTGGCTGGTCTTTCTAAGCCTTTGGGCACCTTGGCCGTTCGCATTCGTCAACTGGCGCTGGGCGAAGCGTCAGCGAAAGTTTTGGGACGAAGAGAGGACCCGTGAGGCAGAACGCCGTAGGGCGAAACGCGATGCCGAAATGCTCGATCGCGATTGACCGTTTTCCACCCACTTCCCGCCATTCCGACAGGTTCAACTTCACCCCTAAAGCGGACATGACGCCCCGCGCGCCTACCCGTTCAGCGCGTTGATCGCGTCATGCACCCGCGCCTCGATCTCCTCGCGCGGGAGCCCGGCCGGGATCATGTCGCCGACCTTGTAGGTGATCCGCCCGGGGCGCTTCACCAGATGGTGATAGGCCGCGCCGCTATTCACCGCGATCGGCACCACCGGCAGGCGCAGCAGCTTGTAGAGCCCGGCAAAGCCCGCTTGCAGAGGCGGGCGGGTGCCGGGGGCGACGCGGGTGCCTTCGGGGAAGATCACCAGCGGGCGGCCCTCGTCGAGGCGCTGCTTGGCCAGCGCCAGCATGGCCCGCAGCGTCGTGGCGCCCTTGTCGCGCGCCACCGGGATCAGCCCGTAGGTCCGCGCCGAATAGCCCCAGCCGGGGATCGCGAACAGCTCCTGCTTGGCGAACACCGCGGGGAGCGTGAACAGGCGCGGGGTGTCGATCGCTTCGAAGAAGCTCTCATGCTTGATCGCGATCAGCACCGGGCCATCGGGCAAGGCGCCCTCCAGCACCACCTCGATGCCGAGCAGATGGCGAACGCACCACAGGTGCCAATGCCCCCAGCGCTCCACAATCGGGCCGAGCCAGCGGCGCTGCGCCACCACGGCCACCACCGAAGCGACAACCAGCACCGCGCTGACCCCGTAGAACAGCACGTAAAAGACCAAGGAACGCAGGGCCGCCAGCAACCAGGTCAAAGGTCAGCCAGACCCGCCGCACGGCTCGCGATCAACTTGTGATATTCGAGGAACAGCGTGCCGAGATCGGGCTGCGAGGGCACGGCATCGCGGATAACGGTGACGTGATCGGGCAGCGCGCGGTCAAGCTCGCCAGCCGCGCGGCGCATGTGCCAGTCGGTCGTCACCAGGCGCAGCGAGCGAACCTCTTTCTGCGCGACCCATTTGGCGGTTTCGGCGGCGTTGGATCGGGTATCGACCGCCGCAAAGCCCAGGGTGACGCAGCAGGCCATCTCGGCCGGAGAGACGCCGAATTCGGCAGCGAACTCACCGGGGCGCACTTCAGAATCGACGCCGCTGACCAGCATTCTGTCCGCCAGTCCCTTGTCCAGCACCTCCAGCCCGCGCGCGATCCGCCCCGGCCCGCCGGTGACGACGATCACCGCATCGGTGGTCACGGCTCCGGCCACGGGCTTGGGCAGGGCGACGGCAAACCACAGGAAGCCGATCGCCCACGCGAGAAACATCAAGGAGACGACACGCCGGATCATGGGTCTGAGCCTAAAGCATGTCCCGCAAGGCAAGCGCAATGGTGATCCGTGCCGTCACCAGTGCCAGCAGCACGCCGATCAGCGGGATCATCGCGATCACCAGCCAATCGCTCAGTCCCAAACCGCCACTGCCGACCATTCCGCTGTCGAGCGCGGCGAATTGCTGGCCGAGCAGCCACACCGCGCCAACGCCGAGCCCGGCCCCGGCCAGCGCGCCGAACACCGCTTCGCGCAGGACATCGCGCAGGAACACCGCCGTCATCTGCTTTTCACTGGCGCCGAGCAGGTGCATGATCTCGACCGTGTCGCGCGCGCCGGCAAAGGCATTGCGCGCCGCCAGCCACACCGCTGCGGCAGTCGCCAGCGCGACCAGCGCGATCAGGCCGAGCGCGAGATATTGCATGGCGGACAGCGCATCATAGACCGGACGCAGGAAATCGCCCTGGGCATCGACCCGCGCACCGGGCACCTGAGCGGCCAGCGCGCTCTCGATCCGCGCGATGTCCGCGCGGCTGGCGCTGTCGGTCAGCTCGACATCGATCAGCGCCGGGATCGGCACATCATCGCCGCTCGCCCCTTCGCCGAGCCAGGGTTCGAGCAGGGCGACCAGCTCCGCCTCGGGCACCAGCCGCACGGATTGCACGCCCTCCATCCGGGTCAGCACCTTCACCGCCGCCGCGCCGCGCTCTGCCCGCAGATCGGGGTTGGGTTCGATCACCTGGACGCTGACCGCGCTCGAGAGATCAGACCGCGCGTTGGCAGCGAGGTTGCGCAGGGCTAGCCCCCCTGCGGCAGCGATCACCACCAGAGCGATCAGGATCGCGATCACCCACGGGATCGGTCCGGTCAGCCGCGTCGGGGGCAGCAGCCGCGCGGCGGCGCGCCCGCGCGGGCGGACGGGTGCCGCCTTGACCGCCTCGGTCTCGGTCTCGGGCTCGGCCGGGAGCGGGGGCAGCGTGCTCACTCGGCCTCGCCTCCGCCGGGGGAGACCGCACGCGGCGGATAGCGCAATGCGCCGGTCGGGTCGGACAGCTGGCCCTTGTGCAGCCGCATGATCAGCGAATCCGGCACCTTCTTGAGCAGGTGGACATCGTGGGTCGCCACCACCACGGTCGTACCGACGCGATTGTTGAGGGATTCGAACAGGCGCAGCAGCTTCAGCGCCATGTCGGGATCGACGTTCCCGGTCGGCTCGTCAGCGATCAGCATCTTGGGCCGCACGATCACCGCGCGGGCGATGGCGACACGCTGCTGCTCCCCGCCCGACAGAGTGGGCGGCACGGCATGAGCGCGGTGCGACAGGCCGACCCAGTCGAGCATGTCACCGACCGACTTGACCACCTTCTTCTCGTCCGTTCCCGCCAGCCGCAGCGGCAGCGCGACATTGTCGAAGGCGGTGAGATAGGGCACCAGCCGGAAGTTCTGGAACACCACCCCCAGCCGCCGCCGCAGCTCCGGCAAGCGCTCGCGCGGCATGGTGATCAGATCCTGCCCGAACATGCGGATTGCCCCGCGCGATGGCCGCTGCGCCAGGTAGAGCAGCTTCAGCAGCGATGTCTTCCCCGCCCCGCTCGCGCCGGTGAGAAAGTAGAAGCTGCCGGGATACAGCGTGAAGCTAAGATTGCTCAGCACT
Organism: Erythrobacter sp. W302b; assembly: GCF_046452395.1. Classification (NCBI taxonomy): domain Bacteria; kingdom Pseudomonadati; phylum Pseudomonadota; class Alphaproteobacteria; order Sphingomonadales; family Erythrobacteraceae; genus Erythrobacter; species Erythrobacter sp. W302b. Next base: position 2,601,581 of record NZ_JBKFDH010000001.1, read on the forward strand.
TCGGGATCGGTGCCGTAGCGCAAGCCGACATTGTCGAATTTCACGTGTCCGGCGAGGCGATCATTCATGTCGCGCACCTATCAGGGGGGCAGGCACGGGGGAAGTCGGAGATCGCAATGCAGACCATAGATCGACTGATTTACGCCCCGTAATGTGGAAAACAGAGAGTAAATAGGGGGCTCTGCCGCAGTTGGTCTTGTGCACGAGAGTGTGACGAGTATGCAATTTGTGACATGATCATCGCTTGCCCAGCCTGCGGCACCCGTTACGCCGTGCCCGATGCCGCCATCGGCAGTGAGGGCCGCACCGTGCGCTGCGCCAAGTGCAAGCACAGCTGGTTTCAGGATCCGCCCCCCTCGGCTGAGGATGCGGTGGCGTCGCAAGCGCCTTCCCCGGCCCCGGTCGAGCCTGCCGCTACGCCGCCCGCGCCGCCGCCGTCGGCCGAGCCTGCGGCGGTCGCGCCGCCGCCCCCGCCTCCATTCGCGGCCGCGCCCGCGCCCGAACCGGAAACCGCCGGCCCCTCGGTCAGCCACTGGCGCTCGCCCGAGCCGCCCGCTGCGCCCGTCGCAAGCGATGAAGACACGGCCGTCGCCGCCCCTGCGTCACGGCGCGGTTTCGCTACGCGCGGCACACCGCCTGTCGAAGCGGCACCGCCAGAGCCGCCCGCGATTGTCGACGACATGTCTGACCCGCCCTTCGAGGACGAGGACAGTGACGAGGATGGGGGCTCGCAGTTCGGGTACCGGGCGCCCTTTACCCGGCGGCGCAACACGCTGCGGATGTGGACGCTGGCGGCGATGCTGTTTGCCGCGATGGTGCTGGGCACGATACTCGCCGTGAACTACTACGGCCTGCCCGAGTGGGTGCCGATCAGCCGCCCGACCTTCGGTGTCAGCCGTCCCGGACTGGAGCTCGATTTCCCGCCCGCTGAGCAGAAGAAGAAGATGCTCGAAACCGGCGAGGAGATTTTCGGGGTCCGCGGGACGATCACCAATAATGGGCGCGAAAGCCTGGATGTCCCCAACCTCTTGGTGGTGTTCAGCGACCGGCGCGATCGCAACATCGGCGACTGGCCGGTCACCCCGGCCAAGCGCCGCCTCGCCCCCGGTGAGACGATCACCGTCACTCAGGCGATCACCAACATCCCGCCCGGTGCCGCCAAGGCCGCCATCGGCTGGGCGCCCAACTGACCCCCTGACGACCCGCTGATCACAAGCCATCGTCAAAGAGCTTGCGCGCCGCCATACCCCTTGCTAGGGGCGCGCTCCTACCGCGGGGCCAGCACTCTGGCTGCCCCGGCAAACCCGAGTGCGGTCGTGGCGGAATTGGTAGACGCGCAACGTTGAGGTCGTTGTGGGCGAAAGCCCGTGGAAGTTCGAGTCTTCTCGACCGCACCAAACAGTCTCTCCTGAAATTCAGATTTAGCCTTCGGGCAGTCCGCGCCGCGGAAGTGGCGCAGGCCTATAGGCCTTTGGGGCTGTGATCAGCCAGGATGTGCTCAGGCACTAGCGACGCGCCGGATCGCCCGGCCCTGCCTTCCCAGGTCTCTGTCATGAAAATGCGAGCCGCACATGCAACTGCACTGCGTCAGGCCGCGAACAAAACCTGCTGAAACTACAGATTTCTCTGATATTGGTACTGAGAGGGACACCCGTGCGCATGATCGCCTTACGTGCTTGTGTCTATAAAATGAGACGGAAGATTTAGGACCAAGCCAAGCGAACATATACTTATAATCAATTCTCAGATTGGCGAAGTCACATCTTATTGAGACAAAGTGTGCCCTAGCATCGCACAAAGGTTGCGATTATCAGATGGTTCTGTCGCCAATCCAGCACGTCAGCGTCGCAGACGTCCAATTCTCGACAAGCCGACCAGCGCTCACCTGCTACTGCATATTCGCCATTTTCGGCGTTATTTCAGCGCTTTGTATCCTCTCGTTTACCTTCCATTTACCACTAGCCCGTAGATGAATTGGCACGCAAAGGACATCCGGTTTCATTTGATGATCTTGGATGGATACTTACACGATAAAGGGTACGCTTGTTTATGGGTCGAAGATTGCTCGCATCAGCGCCGATTCGGCGCGCGCTCCGTGACGACCCGGGCGACACCCTCCCGATGGCCGGAGCGCTCGGAAACGGATTGCGGCTTTGGCCAGCAGTCTGCCCGCCCCCTTCCTGCGATGATCCAATGGGATGATTGGCCGTGGCCCGGAAGAAACCCGTCACTGTCTTGGCATTCGATATTCTGTTTTGGGGCGCCTTCTTGCTAGAGGCCGCCGCGATTATCGAATACGCCGCAATATCTGGTGATGAAATTGCCTCGACGCGAATCTTGTTATCGTCGACTTTCTGCTTCTTTTCAAACTTGGCTCTGTGGTACCTTACCTCAATACAGCGATTTCTTTTTTCTGTCTGCCTGATAGGGACTTCAGTCATCGTAAAAATGTCCCTCTATATTCAACTCCCGTTGATGTATTGGGAAAGCCTCACCTGGCTCTCACTCCGCATTTTCCCCTTGTTGCTCCTCGTAGCAGCAATGGGATGCATGGCGACCCCAAGCGCAGGATATTGGCGCAGACGAGAGCATGAATTGACGATAGGGGTATTCGAATAGACGCCAATCTGTCATCGTAATATCATGGATATTACTGATCTAATCAAAACGTATCTCAATGGCAGAGATTGGTTCAGATTAACAAAGATATAAGCGGTCATTCAGGCGCTCGACTATCGCTGCGCCCATGCCCTCAACCGGTCATTCGCCGATTGCGCCATCCAGAATACGGCGCAATTTCAGGGTGTTGAATCAACGCATTAACCCTTTATTTACGATCGGCCGATAGGGTTATCCGAAGGCTGGTGGCTGACAGTTTCATTTAACAGCTTTCCGCGAATACTTAAGCTACAAGGGGCGCGCTTGATTATGGCTCGGAGATCGCTCGGATTGTCATTTATTCGGTCCGTCATTCGCAACGACGCGGGAAACACGCTCGCCATGACCGCAGCCGCCATCGTGCCCATGATAGCGCTTGTTGGCGGCGGCATTGATCTCAGCCGCATGTATCTCGTGCAGTCACGGCTTCAATCGGCTTGCGATGCCGGCGCCTTGGCGTCCCGGCGCTCAATGAGCGGCCTGAACTGGACAAAAGCGACGAAGCAGGTGGCTGACACCTATTTTCGCGCGAATTTCCCCGAGGGAAGGTATGCTACGGGTGACCTGACAGCGACCTTTTCGGCCACCAGGGGTGGCACGGTGGAAGGCACGGCTGCTGCTGAAGTTCCGATGACCTTGATGACCTTCTTCGGCGTTGAGGAACAGGAAGTGGCCGTCACGTGCTCGGCGAATTTAAACTTGCCCAATACCGATGTCATGATGGTCCTGGACACGACCCTGTCGATGAATGACAACAATCCAGGCGACAGCGTCAGACGCATCGATGCACTTTCAAGCGCCGTCACATCATTCTTCGATACGCTGGAGACCGCAAAGCCCCAAGGGGCGCGGATCCGTTACGGCTTCGTGCCATATTCCCAGACCGTGAACGTGGGCGCGTTGCTCAGCAAGGACTGGATTCAGGATTTCGGGACCTATGACTCGCGCGAGCCCGATGGGATTCACACGTGGACGACGAACGGAAGCGCGCCTCCCAGCACCACGAGCCAAACAACGGCGGCTTATGTGAGCGGCACAAGTACGGCCCGCCCTCGCTATCGCGGGCCATCGGAAAACTGCCCGACAAGCATTCCTCGCGAGAATTGGCGCGAGGAGTTGACGCCATGGAGCGACTGGGACCCTTCAGCCACGGCGCTGCCGCGCTCGCGTACGCGCCTCCGGACGCTTAATGGGACACAATTCACCGTCCAGCGCGATCCCAGCGGCAATTGCTGGATCACGCCCCGTGACTGGGTCGATTATCGCGAACGGCTGACGGAAACGGTCCGGCAGAATACAGCCACCGGGACTTCGCCGACCACAAACACTGCGCGCCACTGGATTTATCGACCGGTCCAATACGACCTTCGGGCTCTGAAGGGCCCTGGTCCCGGCGCTAACCCTGTCTCCGGCGGAAGCTTCACCGCACCTGTGAACGATGATCAGTCGAACCGCACCATCCGATGGCCGGATGGTGATCGCGCATGCATCGAGGAGCGGGCCACGCGGCGAACGAATGAAACATTCCTGACGTCGCGTTACGATATGGACATCGATCTCATCCCGGACACTTCGAAGCCTGACACACAGTGGAAGCCTTACCTGCCGGCGCTGGTATACGCGCGAAACGTGACAACGAACATTCGAGAGAGTGAGACCCGCGTCTCAACCAATCCGAATGTCGATGCGCGGTGGGTGTTCAGCCAATTGGCGCCGACCTACACCCGCAAGATCAAGCTGGAATCGACGTACAACTACTTCAATCCCTTTGGCGGCAACTTCGGCAATTATGAAGGGGCCTGCCCCTCGCCCGCGCGCAAGCTTGGTGAAATTTCGAGGGCGGATCTCCTGACCTATCTCGGCTCACTGCGGCCCCAGGGATATACCTATCACGAGATCGGCATGCTCTGGGGCCTGCGCCTGATGTCACGCGAGGGGCTGTTCGGTGCAGAAAACCGTGCGGCAGATGCTGGCGGCGCCGTGCAGCGGCATATGATCCTGATGGTGGATGGGCAGAAGGACACAAGGCCGTTCACCTATTCAGCATGGGGCATTGCCGGTGTCGCACGCCGTCGCACACCGACAGATTCCTTTCCGACGAGAGCTACGGAAGATGCAGTGTCTGAACAGCGCCTCATCGAGCTTTGCTCGATCGCGAAGAACAACAAGAACATCACGCTTTGGGTGATCGCTTTTGGCACCAAGCTCGATCAACTCCTGATCGATTGTGCTTCGCCTGACAAGGCGTTCGAAGCACGAAACGCGGCCGAATTGACCGATGCCTTCACCCAAATTGCAACGCAGATGGCCGAGCTCAGGTTGACCAATTGATGGTTATGCGGCCCCTCTTGATCAATCGAAGCCTTGGCCGTGATACGTCGGGAGCGACAATCGTCGAATTCGCCGTTGTTGCTCCGATATTCATCGGCATCATCATGTTCATTTTTGACATGGGTTTTATGGCCTATGCGCGCTCTATCCTGAGCGGAGAGGTCAATGCCGTTGGCCGCGCCTCAGCGCTTGAGAGCGCCACTGACAAGAGTCGAGCCGACATGGATGCGCGTGTCGCTGAAAAGGTCAGGTTGATCGTGCCGGATGGCGCAGTCACCTTCGAACGAGAATCGTTCAATACTTACGGTTTAGCCCAAACGCGCGTCGAACCTTTCGTGGATGCCAATGACAACGACAAATGCGATGTCGGGGAGAGCTACCTTGATCTCAACGGCAACAGCCGGTTCGATCTGAACGGAGCCAGAGCCGGAGCGGGAGGGGCGCGTGATGTCGTTATCTATACCGCTACCTTGCGATATGCGCGGTTTTTCCCGGTGGCTGAATTGTTCGGCATGGAAAATGACGTCGAGATACAAGCCCGCACGATCTTGAAGAACCAACCGTTCGATCAGCAGTCTCAGCCGATGTCGGGGACATGTGCGTGATGTTCTCTGTCAAAAGAACGCGAGGCACGGCTTCAACCGGCAGGAATATCCTGCGGGATGCCCGCGGTGTGGCGCTCACGGAGTTTGCGTTCGCGCTCCCGATCTTGCTGATCATGACCGCGTTCGGGCTGGAGCTGGCGAACTACGTCCTTGCGATAAAAAGGGTCGGAGACCTCGCGGTTCTGGTCACCGATAATGCGTCACGGATGGGAACACGAAGCGCAGGCCTGAGCATCCAGCAGATCTCCGAGGCCGAAATCAACGATGTGTTCATCGGCGCGCAACTGCAAGACAATCTTCCGGATTTTGAACGGAATGGAAGAATTATCTTGTCCAGTCTTCAGCGAAATGCCGATGGCGGCCAGTGGATTGCGTGGCAGCGATGCTATGGCGAAGGCACGTTCAGCTCCGCTTATGGCAGCGAAGGTGAGGGGAAAAGCGGCACATCGTTCCAGGGCATGGGTCCGCAGAACCGGCGTGTGCAGGCCCCTGCCGGCACCTCGATCATGGTGACCGAAATCTACTACAGCTACGAGCCGATCTTCCCCGTAACGGGCGTGGAAACCGGACCGATTACCGAATTTGCGGCGTTCAATACCAGAGCAAGTCGGGATCTTTCCGGACCGCGCAATGCGGAGCGCGTTGCACCGTCCTTGTGTGACTAGTGCCGAACCTTCGCAATGGTAGGCTGCCTCTTCCCTGACCTTGCCGATAGCGCGGCGCACGCCACCATCTTCGTCGGATACTCAGCCCCCTATCGACGCTTTATTAAGGGCTTTCGGGCATGGGTGCGCGGGTGAAAGATCAACCCCGTCTCACGGCCATCCGCGATCGCGGACTTCAGGCGATTCCTGATCGTGATGTCTTTTCACACATCACGCATCTCGCCAGCACCATGTTCAACTGTCCGATTGCGCTGCTCTCCGTGATCGAGCAGGAACGGCACTGGTTTCTGGGGCGCACCCGTACCGATGTGCTGGAAGTCCCGATCGAAGATCCCTTCTGCACCATCTGCGTGCTGAATCCGGGTCCGCTGCTGATTGCGGACGCTCGTAGCGACGACCGGCTGCGTGACAGCCAGCTTGTCACCGGCACCCCTCTGATTCGCTCCTATCTCGGCGTGCCGATCCGTTCGGACGAGGGTGTGCTGCTGGGCGCGCTCTGTGTGGTCTCGCCCGAAGCGAAGGCCTTCCAGCCCGAACAGATCGCGCCGCTGGCAATGCTGGCCGAGCTGGCCGAACAAAGCCTTGCTCTCAATGCCCGCACCCGCGCGCTGAGCCTGGCCAATGCTGCGCTCCAGGAATCGACCCAGGTCTTTCGCCAGGCCGAACGCGCGGTCAATGTCGGCAGCTGGCGGGTCGATATCGCCACCCGGCAGCTCCACTGGTCCGATCAGGTGTTCGATATCGCCGGGCTGGAGCCAGGCCGATCCGTCAGCGTCCCCGATGTGGTCCAGCTCTATCAGCCCGAAGACCGCCCGATGGTCAGCAAGGCGATCTACGACACCATTGAAGACGGCAAACCCTTCAGCTTTGAGACCACCATCCGCCGCCGCGATGGCGAACGACGCCGCATCCGCGTGGTCGGCGAACGGATGGATGTCGACGGGCAGCCCGAATGTGTTGCCGGCATCATCCTCGACTGCACCGAAGAACACCTGCGCAATGTCGCCCTGAACCGTGCGGCCGAACGTGACCGGCTGACGGGGCTCTATAACCGCGCCAGCTTTGATCGCAGGCTTGCCAGGGTGATGCAGGAGGTCGAATCCGAGCCGGTGACGATCGCCTTGCTGGATCTCGATGGCTTCAAGGACGTCAATGACACGCTGGGCCATCTGGTCGGGGACCGGGTGCTGGAAACCATCGCCGAACAGCTCACGACGCGGATTGCGCCGGGCATGTTTCTGGCGCGCTGGGGTGGCGACGAATTTGCCATGCTGTTCCCGCCCGCGATGACGCTCGACGAAGTGACCCACTATCTTGAGGGTCTGCTGGCCGAATTCGAGGAGATGCCGCCGCTCGGCAGCACCATGCTCAAGATCGGTGCGACCTGCGGGGTGGCGCAGATGAGCACCTCGGCGAGCAGCGAGGAAATCATGCGCCGGGCGGACCTTGCGCTGTATCGCGGCAAGGAGGCCGGGCGCGGCGCCGTGGTGTGCTGGGACCATCACATCGAAGCGCGCCAGTCCGAACGCCAGACCGCCATCGCGCAGCTGCGCGGGGCGCTCAACAGCGGGCGGGCACTGGCGGCCTATCAGCCGATCGTGGATTTGGAGAGCGGCGAAGTCGTCTCGGTCGAAGCGCTGCTGCGGCTGCGCGACGAGGATGGGCGCCTGCTGGCGGCGAGCGACGTGTTCGCCGCCCTGCTCGATCCCGAATTGTCGCGCCGGGTCAGCCGGGTGATGCTTGATTCAGTGGTGGCCGATGGCATCGCAATCCTCGCCCTGTTCGGCCCAGACACACGGATCGGGCTCAACCTGTCGGAAGCCGATCTGCGGCGCGGCGATTTCGTGCAGCATCTGATCGACGTGATCGACGATAGCCCGCTCAGCCCCAAGAACATCACCATCGAAGTGACCGAGACCATGTTGATCGACGCCGGCGGCCAGCTGCGCGCGTCGCTCGCGATGCTGGATGAATGCGGCTTCACCATCTGCCTCGATGATTTCGGCACGGGGTTCTCGTCACTCACCCACCTGCGCGCCTTCCCGATCCACAAGGTCAAGATCGACCGCGATTTCATCGCCGGAATTGGCGAGGATCACCAGTCGCGTCTGATCATTCAGGCGATCGTGCAGATGGGCTACAGCCTCGGCCTGCGCGTCGTGGTGGAGGGGGTCGAGACCGAGGAGCAGGAGATCTTCCTGCGCGCCATCGGCTGCCGCCACGTCCAAGGCTACCGCTATGGCCGTCCGATGTTGCTGGCGGATTTGCAGGCGCGCTTCGCCGATAAGGACGGGACCGGAACGGCGCAGCGCCGCCGGGCGTGATTACCGCGTGAGCGGTGCGGTCTGGGCCACGTCCCCGGACTTGAAGATGAAGGTCTGCACGTTGGTGCCACCGCCGATATTGACCCGGTTTTCCTGCCGCGCCCAGACATCGGTCAGGATCTGCGAATTGACCCGGATCGTTGTTTCGCCTTCAGGTGCGGGCGTCTCCTGATAGACCCACAGGCTGCCCCCCGAAATCTCGCTGCCGACGTAATCGGGGGTGATGATCTCGCCATTGACCACCAGCAGAAACCGACGGGTGACATAGCGCGCGAAGGCCTCGCGGCTGTCCTCGCTGCCGATGATATCGGGCGTGTGGATGTTGGGATTGCCGGTCCGCTGCACCACCAGGGCATGTTCGGCATCGTGGACCGGCACCTGATGCGCAATCTCGATCATGCCGGTGCGGTGGTTGAGGCTGACCGTGCTGATCGTGAACTTCTGCTGATGCGCAGCCGCAGTGCCGGCCCCGATCGGGGCCAGCACCAAGGCGAGCAGCACCAGCAGGCAGCGGATCATTTCTTCTTCTTGTCCGGCTCGGCCCCGGCGGCTTCACCCATCAGATCGCGGCTGACGCGCGACTTGCTGGCTTCGTCCTTAAAGGCCTCGATCCGGCTCGGGATGATGCGGCGCGGGTAGTGGTTGTTCTCAAGGTCGGCATCGCCGGTTTCCCAATCGGGATCGACCATTACTTCGACCAATTCCTTGCCCTTGGGGTAGACCAGAAGCTTGGCCACTTCCTTGCTGTTACGGCGCCAGATTTCGGCCGGGATGTTGAGCTTTTCCTTCGACCCGTCCTTGAAGGTCAGCCCCAGCACGATCGGCATGACGAGGCCGCCCTTGTTGCTGAAGTTGAGGACGTAATAGTTCGCGTCCTCCTTCACCGCGCGGTCAAAGGCGGTGCGTTCCCACGGCAGCAGGCCGTCGAGGAAGTCCTTGTAGCCCTTGGTATCCTTGGGGGTGACGGTGAATTCGTCGTTCTTGTCGTAGAAATCGGTGACGCCGGGGTTTTCGAGCACCCAGATCGGCAGGCCCTGCTCCTCGTTCATGCGGATGCCGACCGGGGTCGGTTCATCGGCCCGCTCCTGCCGGCGGCGCGGCAGGTCGATGTCGGGGTTCTTGCTGTCCATCTTCAGGCGGTAGATCGAATCGAGGCTGATATCGACGTGATCGGTGGTGTAGAACCACCCGCGCCAGAACCAGTCGAGATCGGTGCCCGATGCCTCTTCCATGGTGCGGAAGAAGTCCGCCGGGGTGGGCCGCTTGAACTTCCAGCGGCGGGCATATTCCTTGAGCGCAAAGTCAAACCGTTCGCGCCCGATCACCGTATCGCGCAGCACGTGATAGGCCGCCGACGGCTTGCCATAGGCGTTGGAGCCCAAGTCAGTGATCGAATCCGACTGGGTCATGATCGGCTGCTGGTTGTTCGAGACCATGTAGGGCACCAGATCGCGCGCCAGACTGCGGGTCCAGGGCATGTTCGGATCCCACTCATAGCCCGCGACCGAATCGAGGAAGGAGTTCAGCCCTTCGTCCATCCAGGTCCACTGGCGCTCGTCCGAGTTCACCGTCATCGGAAAGTAGATGTGCCCGATCTCGTGGATCACCACGCCGACGAGGAACATCTTCTCGGCCAGCGAATAGGTCCGCGTGCCGTCCTTGTTCAGCGTCGTGCGCGGGCCGTTGAAGGTGATCATCGGATATTCCATCCCGCCGACCGGCCCGTTGACGGACTGCGCGGTGGGATAGGGATAATCGAAGCTGAAGCGCGAATAGACCTTCAGCGTGTGCGCCACCGCGGCGGTGGAATATTTCTTCCACAGATCGCCGCCTTCCTTGGGCCAGAAGCTCATGGCGAGCACGGTTTCATGCTCGGCGCCCGGCTGCTTCACCCCTTGCGCGTCCCACATGAACTTGCGGCTGGAGGCCCAAGCGAAATCGCGCACGTTCTGCGCGGCGAACTGCCAGGTCTTGGTGCCCTTGGGATTGCCGGCTTCCGCGGCCGCGGCCTCCTGCGGGGTGACGATGAACATCGGCGCAGCGGCATCCTTGGCCGCTTCCAGCCGCTGACGCTGGGCAGCGGTGAGAACCGCATCCGGGTTCTGGATCGTGCCCGTGGCGGCAACGATATGGTCGGAAGGCACGGTCAGATCGACCGTGTAGTCGCCAAATTCGAGCGTGAATTCGCCGCGGCCGAGGAACTCCTTGTTGTGCCAGCCTTCGTAGTCCGAATAGACCACCATGCGCGGGAACCACTGGGCGAGGAGGAAGATGTCGTTCCCGCCCTTGCGCGGATCATCAGGGAAGTGCTCGTAACCCGAACGCGCGTTGACCGCGTCTTCCTCGACGATGTTGAACGCCCATTCGATGGCGAATTCGGTGGTCTCACCCGGAGCCAGCGGCGCGGGCAGATAGATCCGCATCAGCGTGCCGACGATGGTGTGCGGCAGCTTCGCGCCGTCCATGCGCGTCACCGCGTTGATGTCATAACCATACTGGTTGTCGGCCATCGCCTGCTGGCGGCGCAGCTCCTCGAACGACAGCTTGGTCGGCTCGCTCCCGGAACCCAGCGTCACCTTCGGCCCGCGCCGGCCGGGACCGCCGAAGGCGTCGGTCAGCTCGGCCATCGAATCGGTTTTGAAGATGTTCTGATCGAGCTGCATCCACAGCCACGGCAGGCTGTCGGGCGAATTGTTGGTGTATCGCACCGTGGCCCGCGCGGTGATGCGGCGCTTGGTTTCGTCGAGCGTGGCGGCGATCTTGTAGTCGACCTTCTGCTGCCAGTATTCATGCCCCGGCGCGCCGCTCGCGTTGCGATAGGTGTTGGCGTCAGGCAGCACCTCGTCCAACTGGCGGAACTTGTCCTCGAAATTGCCCTTGGTCTGCTGCACGCCCTGGGCGTGAGCAGGGATGGCAAAGAACAGGGCGGCGACAAACAGCACGAAACGCAAGGGCGCTCTCCGGGAAAATGGCAGACGCGGGTGAGAGCGCAAAACCGGCGGGCGCGCAAGTGACTATGCTGCGCAGGTCGTGATATTGTGTATCATGCGGCATCGAAGTCACGCTATTGGCGCTGGCTGCGGTTCGCTCTATCGCCTCGCACCATGACTCTCCCCCCATGGCACGCCCTGCACGAAGCCGCCTGCGCGCGCGGGGAGGCGACCTATCGCGATCCTGACACCGGCTACACTGTGTTCACCCGCCTCGCCCACCTGGCGCGCGGGAAGTGTTGCGGATCGGCGTGCCGGCATTGCCCTTACGATCACGAGGCCGTACCGACGCGCCGCTGACCAACCGGAGAATCCGCCCCATGAAGACCCGTGCCGCCGTTGCCTTCGAAGCGAAAAAGCCGCTCGAAATCGTCGAACTCGACCTTGAGGGGCCGAAGGCGGGCGAAGTGCTGGTCGAAATCATGGCGACGGGCATCTGCCACACCGACGCCTACACATTGGACGGGTTCGACAGCGAGGGCATCTTCCCCTCCGTGCTCGGCCATGAAGGCGCCGGGATCGTGCGCGAAGTCGGCGCGGGGGTGACCAGCGTGAAGCCGGGCGATCACGTGATCCCGCTCTACACGCCGGAATGCCGCCAGTGTAAGTCGTGCCTCAGCGGCAAGACCAACCTGTGCACCGCGATCCGCGCGACGCAGGGCAAGGGGCTGATGCCGGATGGCACCACCCGCTTCAGTTACAAGGGCCAGCCGATTTACCATTACATGGGCTGTTCGACCTTCAGCAATTTCACCGTGTTGCCCGAGATTGCCGTGGCGAAGATCCGCGAGGACGCGCCGTTCCAGAGCGCCTGCTACATCGGCTGCGGCGTCACCACCGGGGTCGGCGCGGTCACCAACACCGCCAAGGTGCAGGTGGGCGACAATGTCGTGGTGTTCGGCCTTGGCGGGATCGGCCTCAACGTAATTCAGGGCGCGCGGCTGGCGGGAGCGAACCTGATCGTCGGGGTCGATATCAACCCCGCGCGCGAGGAATGGGGCCGTCAGTTCGGCATGACTCACTTCCTCAACTCCAAGGGCATGAGCCGCGAGGAGGTCGTGGCGAAGATCGTGGAAATGACCGATGGCGGCGCGGATTACACCTTCGATGCCACCGGCAACACCGAAGTGATGCGCACCGCATTGGAAGCCTGCCACCGCGGCTGGGGCACCTCGATCATCATTGGCGTGGCCGAAGCGGGCAAGGAAATCGCCACCCGCCCGTTCCAGCTGGTGACAGGCCGCAACTGGCGCGGCACGGCCTTCGGCGGGGCCAAGGGCCGCACTGATGTGCCCAAAATCGTCGACATGTACATGACCGGCAAGATCGCAATCGACCCGATGATCACCCACGTCATGGGCCTCGAGGAGATCAACACCGCCTTCGACCTGATGCACGAAGGCAAGTCGATCCGCAGCGTGGTGGTGTTCTAAGGCGCCATCTCGCCAAACCGCCCGCCGAAGAACAGCAGCGGGCGGCCGCTCGCCGTGTCAGCCTCTGCAATTCCGCTCACAGCGCCGAGGATCAGCGTATGGTCGCCCGCCGGGTGCAGGGCGAACCGGCGGCAGGCAATGTGGGCGAGCGCGCCGCGGATCACCGGCAGCCCGCTCGGCCCCGGCGCGAAATCCGCCGGATCAAGCGCGCTGTCCCCGCGTGCGGCATAGCGCCGGGCGAGCGCCTGCTGGCTCTCGGCCAGAATACTGAACGCAAACGCCTCCGCCCCTGCATAGGCCTCATAGAGGCTGGCTGAATTCTGGAGGCTCCAGCTCACCAGCATCGGATCAAGCGAGATCGACACCAGCGAATTGATCGTCATCGCCGACACGCCGCCGCCCGGTGGCACCAGCGAGATCACCGCCACCCCGGTCGCAAATTGCCCCATCACTTGGCGGAAAGCGCGGGTATCGGCAGAGCGATCCGGAGCAGAAGCAGGCACGAAGGTCTCCGGCGATCAAGGAACAGGCGCGCATCCGGGGTCATCGGCACACTGCCCCACTGTGTCAATCACTGCCGCCGCCCCCGGTTCCTGCGGCATCACGGGAAAGCGCCCGATTGTCAGGCCTGTGGTTAACCGCGTGGTTACGCCCGCTCGCTATGGCAGGGTTTGCGCTTCGCCCACGCGGGCCCTGCAGGTGAGGAATGTACGAGAGCAGCATTGCATCGAGCCGCCTGACGGTCGCAGCGGTGGAGGGCTTCCCGCCTGAAATCAACACGCTTGCAGCGTGCAATCTTGCCGGACACGGATTCCTGCGCGCCGCCTGGTATGCGGCCCGCGCGCCCAATAGCGGACGGACGCTGCTTGTGCGGCGCGGCGGTGACGGCCCGGTGCTGGCTGCGATCCCGACCATCGCCTTTGGCCCCATGATCGGTCGCGGACGCAAGGTGCCGGGATCATACTGGCCGCTGCGCAGTCCGCTGTTCGCGCCCGATTGCGATGTGTTCGAACTCGCCCATGCTCTCGATCATCCCGCCGCGCGATGTCTTGGCCCGGTGTGGCGGGTCGGCCCGGCGCGCTGTGACGATCCGGCGACCACGCTGCTGATTGCCGCCGCGCAGCTGGCCAACTGGACCGTGCTGTCGCGCCCCGCCGGGACGAGCTGGGTGATCGACCTCGACGCGGCCCGCCAGCGGGGTTGGCCCAGCGCATCAACCGCCCGCAAACTGCGCGCCGCGTGGCGCAAGCTCGACGATCACGGCACCCCGCGTTGGCGCTATGTGCGCGGGACGGACTGGGACAGCGGCGCGCTTGAAGACCTGGGGCGGGTCGAAGCCGAAAGCTGGATCGCCCGCACCACCGATGGCAGCGGCGCGAAATTCATGACGCCCGCCCAGCGCGCCTTGTGGAGCCACGTGCTGAGCGATCCCGTCCTCGCTGCAAATCTCTCCGCCACGATCCTGATGATGGGTGATCGCCCGGTCGCCTTCAGCTTCGATCTCGACGATGGACCGCTGCAATATGGCATTGCCGGCAGCTATGTCGAAGACCTGAAGCACCTCGGCATCGGCAAGCTCACCAATTACCGCGCGATCGAAGACGCCATGGCCGATGGGCAAAGCGTGATGGACATGGGCGTGGGCGACACCGGGTACAAGAAGGTCATGGGCGCGGTCGAAGGCTACGAAATGGCCGATCTGCTGTTCGTCCGCAGCCGTTCCGCCGCGCGAATGCTGGGGCAGGCCTGGGGCGAGGAACTTGCGCCCACCCCCGCCACCGCCGCGATCATGCCGAGCAGGACCAATGATGGCTGAGGCTGACCCCATCTCCAAACCCTCGCTCGCCGCGCAGGTGCGCACGGCGGTGATCTGGCGCTCGGGCAGTCAGGTGCTGACCCAGCTCGTGTCCTGGGCCTCGACCCTGATCGTGATCCGCCTGCTTGCGCCGGAGGATTACGGGCTGTTTGCGATGGCGCAGGTGATGCTGATGTTCCTCAGCACGATGAACGGCTGGGGTCTGGCGAGTGCACTGATCCGCGAGGAGGAGGTGACGGAGGAGCGCCTGCGGCAGACGCTGGGGATGCTGATCCTGCTCAATTGCGGGCTGGCGCTGACTCAGTTCCTCGCCGCACCGCTGGTGGCCCTGTGGTTCGAACAGCCGATGGTGGCAAACCTACTGCGGGTGCAATCGCTGCTCTATCTCGCCGTGCCATTCTGCGCGCTGCCGCACGCGATGCTGAGCCGCCGGATGGACTTCCGCCGCCCGGCGCAGGTACGGCTGGTGGTGGCGATTGCCGGGGCGACCACCGCCCTGACGGGCGCCTTGAGCGGCTGGGGCGTGTGGACGCTGGTGGCCGCGCCGATGATGATGATGCTGACCGAAGCGATCGGCATGACTTGGGCCGCGGGCGCGCCGATCCGCCCCAGCTTCCGCTTTTCGGGCGCGGGCCACATCGCCGGCTTCGGCGGAGTGATGACCGCGACGCAATTGTTCTGGTTCGTCCAGAGCCAGGCCGACGTGATGATCGCGGGCCGCGTGCTCGATCCCCACAGCCTCGGCGTCTACACCACCGGCCTGTTCCTCGCGCAATTGCTCGCGGCCAAGTTCGTGCCGCCGATCAACGAAGTCGCCTATGCCGCCTATTCCCGCCAGCAGGATGTGGCCGCATCGGCGCTGCTGGCGACGATCCGGCTGGTGACGATGGTGGCGCTGCCGGCCTATGCCGGGCTCGCCGTGGTAGCCCCGGTGCTGGTGCCGGTGCTGCTGGGGGACAAGTGGTCCGAGATTGTGCCGCTGTTGCCGATCCTGTCGGTGGCGATGGCGATGATGACGCTCCAGATCCTGTTCGCGCCTGCCACCAATGCGCGCGGCGTGCCGTGGGCGGCGCTGCGGATCACGATGATTGGCAGCGTCGTCATGCCGAGCGCCTATTTCATCGGATCGCACTGGGGCGTGACAGGCTTTGCATGGGGCTGGGTGGGCGGCATGGCGGTGCTGACCTGCGCAACGGTGATCCTGTCGGGCGGGATCATCGGGCTGAGGATTGGCAGTCTGGCCCGCGCGCTGGCCCCGCAACTGGCCGCCGCGCTGATGATGGCGGTGGGCGTGGCGCTGATGCTGCGGGCCTTGCCAGCGGTGCCGGACATCGTCGCGCTGGCGAGCGCGGTGCTGCTCGGCGTCGGCCTGTACCTCGGCGCGCTCCACCTGATCGCCCCGGACCGCATGGCCGAGGCGCTGCATTTCCTGCGCAATCGCGGTGAGGCCGAACCGGCTCCGGCCGAATGACCCCTAGCAAAGCTGTGCGATTGACTTGCGGCCGGTGATACGGTTGGGCAGGCGGATGAGCACCACCCGCCCCGCCCCCGTCACCCGCTTCTATCCCACCGGCGGCATTGCTCTGGCCGTGCACGAATGGGCCTCGGACACAGACGGCACGCCGCTGGTCTTCGCCCATGCGACCGGGTTCCACGGTCGGGTGTTCGACGCGATTGTCGAGGCTTTCCCCGATCACCCCGCTTACGCCATCGACCTGCGCGGCCACGGTCAATCGCGCGCCGGGCCGATTGACGATTGGCGGGTCGTGGCACGCGATGTCGCTGATTTCCTGGCCCAGGCGGGCATCACCGGCGCGGTCGGCATCGGCCATTCGATGGGCGCGCATACCTTGCTGCAAGTCGCTGCTGACGCGCCGGAGCGGTTCAGCCGCCTCGTCCTGTTCGATCCGGTGATCCTCGCGCCGGAATTCTACGCCCCCGGCCAGCCGCTCTACACCGCCGACAACCCCCACCCCGCGATCCGCCGCAAGCGCGATTTCGCCAGCGCCGAGGCGATGATCGCGCGCTTCCAGACCCGCGATCCGTACAACCTGTTCGACCCCCGCGTTTTCGCCGATTACTGCCGCTATGGCTTGACCGAGGCCGCCTCGGGCGAGGGGCTGGAACTGGCCTGCGCCCCCGAAGTCGAAGCCAGCGTCTATGCGTCGAGCCGCAGCAATGGCGCGATTGTTGAGACCGCCAAACGGGTCGACATCCCGGTGCTGGTGGTGCGGGCGCAGATGACCAATCTCAACGATTTCAAGAGCTCGCCGACCTGGCCCGAATTGGCGCAAGTGCTGCCGCAAGGGACCGACCTCTACCGGCCTGACATGACCCATTTCCACCCGTTTCAGGACCCGGCGGATGCGGCGCGGATCATCGCAGAGTGGCTCGACTGACCGCAATGTTCGCCAAATGTTTCACGTGAAACATAGCCACAGCCTAGCCCGCCGCTTCAAGTACGTCCCTGATATCGCTTTGTATTTGCGCGATACTCTGAGCGTCCGTCTGTAGGCAATTGGCCCCGATCTGGCGCGCCAGCCCGCCATAGAACGCCGTCAGGCTTGGCCTGAGCGGATGGTCCGGTGCCACCGACCCGGCGAGCCACAACAGGATCGTCTGCGCCCGGCTCAGCGCGTCGCGACAACCCGGCAAAGACCCCGATACTGCCTCGCTATGACCGGGCAACGGCCGCTCTACGGCGCGCATTGCCTGCCCCAGCGCGGCGTGCGCCTCCTCCAGACAGATGCGGGTGAGCTCGGCGCTGCCCGAAGCCTCGATCCGGGCTTCCAGCGCGACCCGGCGATAGGCAGCGGCGGGGTTCTGGCTGAACATCTGCATCGCGCCTTCCTCCTTACCGGTCGCTGTTCGACCAGATATCGACCTGCTGGCGCAGGAACGCCAAGGTCGATTGCGACGCTGCCACACGGCGTTCGGAGGCGGTGAATTCGCGGGTCAGCCGTTCGCGCAGATTGTCCTGCTGCTCGGCAACTTTCGCCAGCCGCGCATCACTGGCGGCTTTCTGCGCCTCGAACCGCTTGAGCGATCCGCCCAGCGTTCCGGGATCGGTGACCAGACTGTTTTCCCGTGCAAAGCGGTCCATCGTCGCAAAGACGCCGGAGACCCCGGTGGTGAACATCGCCGCGACGGCATCGGGGCTGGCCTCCAGCGAGCGGGTGAGGCGCGCGCTGTCCAGCCGGAAGCTGCCATCGCGGTTCAGTGCCAGCCCGAGATCGCCAAGCGTGCGCGCTTCGCCATTGGCAGCGCCGGGCATGACGACCCGGCCCGCCAACCCGGCGAGCGCGCGGCGCAATTCGCGCGCGCCGGGATCATTGCCCAGTTCCCCGCCAATCGGCGCGGCGACATCGGCGAGCTGGCTGACGACATTGTTCAAGGCGGCGACGAAATCGCTCATCACGCTGGCAATCGCATCGGTGTTGCTGGCAAAGCTGAGGGTGGTCGGCGCGCCGGTGTTGGTCGCGGTGAGGTTGAGGGTGAACCCGCCTGGCAGGCCCGTGACGCGGTTGGTGGGGCTGGTGCGCTCCACCGTATCGAGCCGGAACAGAGCATCGCGCGCGGTGGCCTGCAACTCGCCCGCGTTGGTCGCCGGTTGCCAGCCCAGATAGCTGAGATCGCCCGGCGCCGCCGCTCCGCCCGCGCCTGCGGCTTCGAGCACGAAGCCATTGGCCGAGCCTTCGCCCCCCTTCATCACCAGCCGCGCGCCGCTGGCGCCCTCTGCGACATAGGCCTGCACCGCTCCGCCGCTCGCCTGATTGATCTTGGTGGCCAGCGTGGCGAGAGTGTCGGTCGCACTGACGGCGATAGCGGCGGCCGCGCGCGCAGCATCGGGGGTGAAGCTCGCGCCGCTGACCGTGCCGAACCGCAGGGTCAGCGTGCCTTCGCCCACCAGCGCATCGCGGCTGGCATAGGGACGGCCCACCAGCGTCTGGCCTTGGGCAAGCTGGGTGACTTCCAGCGCGAAATTGCCGCGCGGGGTAAGGCCAGCGGGCACGGTCACCTTGGCGACGGCGGGGTTGGCCAGTTCGGGCCTGGGCGCAAGATCGCCGCTGCGGATGCGATCACCGAGCGCGCTTGCGAGCCCGGTGATCGCGCCGCGCAGCTGCCCGGCCGCCGAAATCTGCGCCTCCAATGCGGTCTGGCGCGCTGTGATGGAATTTCGCTGCGCCGCAAAGCTGGCGGCAGAGATATCCTGCGCCAGCTTGATGAAATCGACGCCACTACCAGCGCCAAGCGCGGAGATGATGGAGGAGCCTGCGGTTGTCATGCCTGTCAGGACGGGCAGCGGCGAGGAAGTTTAAGGGCTCTGCTCTCCCCTCCCCGGCCTTGAGCCGGGGCCCAGCTTGTGTTTGCAGCAAAGAAAGCGGGGTCCCGGGTCAAGCCCGGGATGGGGAGAAAGGGGACAATCACCTCTCCACTCTCCCGTCCCCATCGAAGCGCAGGGCGGCGGGCACCTCCACCACCGGGCGGCGCGGACGTTGGCCGCGTTTCAGCGCCATGACGAAGGCCACCAGCGATGCGAGCGCGATATACAATTCCTCGCGCACCATCTGGTTGGGCCGGGTGGTGAAATAGACCGCACGCGCGAGCTGCGGGTATTCGAGCACCGGCAGCCCTGTCTCCGCCGCGATCTCGCGCATGGCGAGCGCGGTTTCACCCCGGCCCTTCGCCAGCAGCAGCGGCGCGGGCGCGCGGGCAGGATCGTAAGTCAGCGCGACCGCGAAATGGAGCGGATTGACGACGATGAACTGCGCGTCCTTCATCGCCTTGGCCACGCCGCCACGCGCCAGATCGCGCTGACGCTGGCGGCGGGCGCTTTTCATCTCGGGCGAGCCTTCGGATTGCTTGTTCTCCTCGCGCATGTCTTGCAGGCTCATTTTGAGCCGCTTGTCGCGCTGGAACCGTTGCAGGGGGTAGTCGATGGCGGCGATCACGGTGAGGCCGATCAGCAGCGCGCCGATCAGGCTGGTGAAGGCCTCAAGCGCAAGGCCCAGCTGCGCCTCCAGCGGCAACGTGCCAAGCGCCAGCAGCGCGGGCATCCGGCCCTTGGCCCAATACCACGCGATCCCGCCCAGCAGCCCCAGCTTGGCCAGTCCCTTGCCCAGCTCGATCAAGCCCTGCCAGCCGAGGATCCGCTTGAAGCCCGCCAGCGGATTGATCCGCAAAGGCTTGAACGCGGCATTGCCCGCGATGAAGCGCCCGTCCTGCCCCAGCGCCAGTTGCGACAGGGCAGTGACCAGTGCCACGATCAGCCCCAGCGCCATGACGGGCGGCAGCGCGGCCAGCGCCGCATCGCCCAGCGCCGCGCCGGGGGTGAAGCCATCCAACGCCCGGCGATCGAAGTGGAACCCCGCCCGCGCGATCCGGCCCATGGCGTCATGCAGCCATGACCCCAGCCCCAACAGCCCCAGCGCGCCCGCGCCGGTCGCGGCCAGCGTGCCAAGCTCCTTCGACCGCAGCACATCGCCCTTCTTCGCGGCGTCCTGACGGCGCTTCGGGGTGGGCGCGAAGGTCTTTTCGCCAGCGGCTTCCTCGGCCATTTCAGCGCGCCCCGATCAGGGCTTGCGACTGGTCGAGCGCCATTTCGATCACGCCCTTGAACTGGTGCACCATCACCGGCAGCGCGATGATCAGCGCCGCAATCCCCGCCAGCACGCCGGCAGGCAGGCCCAGCGCGAACAGGTTGAGCGACGGGGCGGAGCGCGCGATCAGGCCGGTCACCACCTGCACCAGCAGCAGCACCAGCACCACCGGCAGCGCAATCGCGGCCGCCGTCGCAAAGCCGTAGCCCATGAACAGCGCGACATTCTGCGCGCGCCACGCGCCGAAACTGAACGCGCCCGCAGGTAGCAGGCGGTAGCTTTCGATCAGCAGCTCATACCACAGCAGATGCGCGCCAATGGCGTAGAACAGCAGGCTGAGCACCAGCCCGAAGAACGTCCCCAGCGCCCCTGATTGCGCGCCACTGGCGGGATCAATCGCCGTCGCGATGGCAAGGCCCATGGTGCCGGAAATCTGCTCGGCGGCGATCAGCGGAATGGCGAAAGCGAGTTGCAGCACGAAGCCCAGCATCAGGCCCACCGCCACCTCTTGCAGCACCGCGATGATCGCGGCGAAACTCAGCATCGCAGGAGCGGGCGGGAGCGGCACCCAGGTCGCGATGAAGAACCCGAGCACGATGCTGAGCAGGATGCGCACCGGGGCAGGCACCGCCACCCCGCCCACCATCGGCGCCGCCATCAGCGCCGCGCCGCAGCGGATCGACAGGAAGACGATCTGCCACAGCTGCGCCTCAAGGCTGCCGAAGCCGAAATCGAGGACGTTCATGGCCTCACGCGGAAAGCCCGGCGACCTGCGCCATGATCTCGCGGGTGAAGTCCGACAGCAACCCGATCATGGCCGCCCCCAGCACCACGAACACCAGCGCGGTGATCGCCAGCTTGGGGATGAAGGAGAGGGTCTGTTCGTTGACCGAGGTGGCGGCCTGGATGACCCCGACCACCAGACCCACCACCAGCGTCGCGATCAGCACCGGCCCGGCAATCAGCGCGGTTACCCACAGCGTCTGATCGGCCAAGGCGAGGAGGGCGGCATCCTCGCTCATGTGGCGAAACTCATGGCGAGCGAGCCCATCAGCAGCGCCCAGCCATCGACCAGCACGAACAGCAGCAGCTTGAACGGCAGAGAGATGATGGTGGGGGAGAGCATCATCATGCCGAGGCTCATCAAGACGCTCGCCACCACGAGGTCGATGACGAGGAAGGGGAGGAAGATCATGAAGCCGATCTGGAAGGCGGTTTCGAGTTCGCTCGTCACGAAGGCCGGGAGCAGGATCGAGAAGGGCACCTCGGCGCCGCTTTTGAACGTGCCGCCGCCAGCAATATCGGTGAACATCATCAGGTTCGCCTCGCGGGTCTGGGCGATCATGAAGGCATGGAACGCCTCGCCCGCCTTGCCGATCGCCGCGTCCGCGCTGATGCTTCCGGCGGCATAGGGGGCGACGGCCTGCGCGTTCACCACATCGAGCGTCGGGGCCATCACGAACAGGCTGAGGAACAGCGCGAGCCCCGCGAGCACCTGCCCCGGGGGCGAGCCTTGCAGGCCGAGCGCCTGCCGCAGGATCGCGAGCACCACCAGAATGCGCAGAAAGCTCGTCATCATCAG
Organism: Erythrobacter sp. W302b; assembly: GCF_046452395.1. Classification (NCBI taxonomy): domain Bacteria; kingdom Pseudomonadati; phylum Pseudomonadota; class Alphaproteobacteria; order Sphingomonadales; family Erythrobacteraceae; genus Erythrobacter; species Erythrobacter sp. W302b. The sequence goes on from NZ_JBKFDH010000001.1 coordinate 2,623,585, forward strand.
CACCAGCGCGGGCAGGATGGTCAGCAGGCCCATCACCACCAGCAGCTGGAGCGACAGGCTGAGCGGGCTATCCTCGCCCGCGCCCTGATCACCCAGCGCGCGCTCGATCGCCGTGCCGACGCCCGCCGCGACCGGGTCAGGCGCAGGCATGGCAGGCGCGGCCGCGTGGGCCAGTCCGGGGAGAACAAACATGGTTAATGCGATCAGGCACAGCAAGGCTGCACGCATGTTCACGGGGCCTCGCATCACGCGGTCTCCGTTACCGGGGCGGGGGCTTCGCCGAGCCGCACAAGGCCCTGACGCGACAGCCCGAGCAGGATTTCGCGGTCATGGAACCGCACCACGGCGAGCTTCATCCCCGGCGCGAGCAGCTGGGTTTCGACCAGTTGCAGATGCCGCCCGCCCCCCGCTCCGGGCGCTCCGTGGAGGCGCGTTTGCAGGTAGCGGGTGAGCCACAGGCTCCCCCAGATCAGCCCCGCCAGCAGCGGCAGCAGCAGCGCAAGACGCAGGAGATATTCGAGCATCGCGGCCGTGTCCGCCTAGAGCGCTTCGGCGGCGGGCACCGCTGCGTCGGCGGGCGCGTCACCCGGTGCGGGCGGCACGTCCTGTCCGTCCTCGCCCACCAGGCTGACAATCCGCAGCCCGAACCGGCCCTTTTCCGCCACCACCTCGCCGCGCGCGATCACGCGGCCATTGGCGGTCACATCGAGCAATTCGTCGGTCAACCGGTCGAGCGCAACCGTGCTCCCCTCCCCCAGCATCAGCACATCGCGCAAGGGCATTTCAGTGCGGCCCAGTTCGACCGAAAGGCGCACGGCGACATCGCCGAAACGGGCAAAAGCGGCGGGTTGATGAGCGGTCATGCTGCGACACCTTGATGGGATGCGGGAAGGGGAAAGCGGGTGAGGCGGATCGCCATGCGGTCCTCGGACGTGCCGACGCTGCCATGCGCGAGCACGGTTTCGCCCACCATCAGCGGCACCTGACGCCCCATCGCCAGCGGGATCATGTCTCCGGGAGCAAGGGTCTGGAGCCGCGCGAGCGACAGGTCGATTTCGGCCAGCACCACGTGCAGCGGCAAGGACATGTCAGCGAAGGGCCGGGCCATGCCGGTGGCGGGCGCGCGCGGCGTGCAGAGACGGGGGCGGCGACCGCCTCCGGGAAGCAGGCGCGCCATCCGATCGGCCGCAACGCACAGACTGGCGCGCCAGGTGCAGCCGTGCGGATTGCTGATGGCAATCGTGAAGGCGAGCGCCTCGGCGTCGAGCGCAAAGGGCTTGAGCCGCGCCGCGCTTTCACTGCGCACGATCACGTCGGGGCGCGGGCTGCCGCCAGCGGGCGGCGGCATGTCGCCAAAGCTGGCGCGGGTCATCGCCCCGGCAATGATGGTCGCGGCTTCCTCGACCAGCAGTGCTGCCGAGCGGGGGAGCACGTCGGGCACGGGGCCCGTCGCGCGCCCGTCGCCCCCGAAGCTGCGGTCCATCAAGGCGATCGCGGTGGCGAAATCGAAGCTGAGCAGCGCGGTCTCTCCGCTCGCGCCGACCCGCAGCAAGGAATTGGCCGCGACCTGCCCGATCCGGTGCAGCGCCTCGGCACCGTTCAGCCGGTCAGGCTCGCTGACGGACACATCGAGCCGGTCGCCCGACAGCAGGCCCGAAAGATCATCGGCCAGCAGCCGCGCCAGATCGCGCCGCCATGCCGCCAGGAGCGCCGCGCTTTCTTCCGGGCGCGGGCCACGACAAATCAGTTCGGGACAATGCAGCGCCGCAGGCCGTGCGGCGGCAAAGGATTGGCCCATCCTCATTGGACCAGGAACCCGCGGAAGTGCACAGCGTCGATCCCGCCGAAGCCCTCGTTCTCCTCCAGCACCTGATTGACCGACTTGGTCAGCCGCTTGGCGAGCTTTGCCTTGCCCGCGACATCGTAAAGCTCGCTCTCGGAGGTCGCGGCGAGCTCCGCCAGAATGGCCGAGCGGATCGCGAGTTCGTGGTTCTTCACCCATTGCAGCACCCGCCCATCGCGGCGGGTGGAGACGGCCAGTTCGACCTGGATCAGCGCGGGCGAGTCCACGAGGTTGGAGGTGAAGCTTTCGGTGAAGGAATAGTACGCGGTGCGATACTTGCTCCCGCCCTCGCCATAGACCGGGGCGACGGCGTCCTTCTCCTTGCCGTCACCGGGCGGGGCATAGGGATCGGCCTCGGTCTTGAGCACCAGCTTGGGCTGGTCGGGCGCGTCCGGACCGCCGCCGAGCAGACCCATCGCCACCGCGCCGTAAGCCCCGCCCGCGCCCAGCCCGAGCAGCAGCACCGCCCCGATGGCGATCTTCATCACCCCGCCCTTGCCCGATCCCTTCCGCGCCTTGCGCCGTTCGACACCGTCCCAATCGGAATGCTCTTTGCCTTTTGACATTTTCCGTCAGTTCCCTGTTTCAACCTCTGGCCCGGGTGCGTGCAGCGCTCAGGCGAACATGCCGTGTGTCGGCGCGGCGGGGCTGCCGGATGCCTCCTCCCCCTCCTCGGCGCGGGCCGCGAGTGCGGCGGCGGTCGAGGGGTGGCGGTGGTCCGGCGCAGCCTCGCCATGACGGTTGGCGGAATGGCCGAAGGATGGTTGCGAGCCCCCTTGCCCCCCACTAGGGGAAGCCCCGTAGCGCGGATCGGACGTGCCATTCTGACCCGCGCCCGGCTGACCGAGGAACTGTCCAGTCTCGGCGCTCGCCGAAGCGGCAGCGACCGCGCGGTCGGCCAGCGCGGCCTGAATCGCGGGGACAAAGCCGGGATCGCGGCTCGCCAGCACCGCGCGCCAATCCTGCGCGCCGGATTGTTCGAGGCGAAGCGCAACGAAGCCGAATTCACCATGCCGCAGCGTCATTTCCGGCCGCGCGCTGCGCAGGGCTTCGCGCAGATCGCCGACCTGCGCGATGCTCGATTCGAGCTGCGGCGCGGGCACGCGGGGTGCATCGACGGGTTCGGGCGCGGGGGTGGTGAGCATCGCAGGCGGGGCCGCGAGGGCTTGGGCCGGAGGGAGGGCAGACGGCGCCGGGCCTTCCGGTGCGGGCAGCGGCGCGGCAGGGGCGCGTGATGGGGTGGCCGGCAGGTCTGGTACAGGCTGGGCTGCATCCGCGACCGGCACCAACGTCACGGTGGAGGGAGCAGGCGATCCGCCCTTCCCGGGCCGAGCCGCCGGGGCCGTAACCGCGCGCTCGGCCTCTGCCGGACGCGCTTCGCGTTGCGGCGGTGCGGCGGGCGGGGTCGCAGGGACAGGCAAGAGCATCGTGGCGACGAGCGCGGGGTCGGGCGCTGAGGGCTCAGGAAGCGCGGCGTCAGCGTCGGCATCAACGGCAGCGTCAACGAGTGCGGGGGGCACGGTGATGATGTCTGGAGCAACCTCGTCCGCTACGGGCACAGGCAGCGCTTCGTCTGGATCTGGACCTGGCGACAACGGGCGGACCGCCCCGGCACGGAGGGTGGGCGGCGCGGTCGGCAGCGACACCGGCGGCGGCGGCGGCGGCAAAGGCACGCCCGGCTCCGGCACATTCTTGCCGGTCGGCAGGGCGAGCGGCGGGTTGGACGGGGGGGCAGGGGCAGGCACGGCAGCCTCACTGGCGGCGACACTCTCCGGCAACGCGGCCCCCAGCAGCTCGGCAAAATTCAGCCCGGTCCCCGTCAGCACAGGCGCTTGCGGCATTGCGTCACCGGCGGCGAGCGCGCCGGGAGCGCTGAGAAGGTCGGGCAAAAAGGGGATCATCGCGGTCGTCCTCGGCTGTCGGGATCAGTCTTCACCTCGACTTTGCAACTTGCGTGCCAGCGGCAGAGCGCGCGCCGCTTCAGCCTTGGCTGCGGCGAGCGCGGTGCGTGCTTCGGCGGCTCGCTCGGCGAGGCGCTTGGCGCGGGTTTCGGCGCGGGTGAGGCTTTCGACCTGCCACGCCCGCTGGCGCGCGGCATCGCGGGCGGCGTCTCCGGCGTTGACAGCAAGCTGAGCGAGCCCGGCGGTGAACTCCGCCCGCGCCTGCAAGGCCGCCCCGGTGGTCGCCCCCGCACCCGGCGCACTCGCGGCGACGAGGCTGCGGCTGCGTTCCGCCAGCGCATGACTGCGCGCCTCACTCTCCAGCGCTTCGGCGAGGCCGCGCAAGGCCTGCTTCCTCGCAACCTCGGCGATCAGGCTCTGGCGGCGCAGCAGCGCGAGGCGGCGGGCTTCACGCACCCGGATCAGCCATCAGCGCCGCCAGCGCGGCGTGGCTGGCGGCAAGCGGTTCGGCCTCGCCGCGCGTCTGGGTGAGGAAGGCGTCAATCGGAGCGCTCAGCGCCAGCGCCTCGTCCAGCAGCGGGTCGCCGCCCGCGCGGTAGGCCCCCATCAGCACCAGATCGCGCCCGGCCTCACGCGCGGCGATCAGCGCCCGCAGCCGCCGCGCCGCCGCAAGGATGGGGGGCGGGACGAGATCGTCCATCACCCGGCTGAGGCTCGCGGGCACGTCGATAGCGGGATAGTGCCCGCGCTGCGCCAATTCGCGCGACAGGACGATGTGCCCGTCGAGAATGGCGCGCGCGGTATCGACCACCGGGTCATTGGCGTCGTCCCCGTCCGCCAGCACGGTGTAGATTCCCGTCACCGCCCCGCCCGTCCGCGCGGAATTGCCCGCGCGCTCCACCAGCCGGGTGATCGCGGCGAGCGCGGAGGGCGGATAGCCCCGCGCCGCGCCCGGCTCCCCCAGCACGAGCGCCAGCTCGCGCGCGGCATGGGCGACACGGGTGAGGCTGTCGAGGATCAGCAGCACGCGCTTGCCCTGCGCGCGGAAATATTCGGCGATGGCGCTGGCATATTGCGCCGCGCGCAGCCGCAGGTTGGGGGCATGGTCGGCGGGCACCGCGACCACCACGATCCCGCCGCGCCGCGCGCCCGCCATGTGCCGGTTCACGAAATCCGACACCTCGCGCGCCCGCTCACCGATCAGCGCGACCACGGTGACATCGGCGACGGCGTGGCCCGCGATGGTATCGACCAGGACCGACTTGCCGACGCCCGATCCCGCCATGATCCCGAGCCTCTGCCCCACCCCCATCGTGGCGAGCGCATTGATCGCGCGCACCCCGCAATCGAAGGGATGTTCGACGCTCGCCCGCTCCAGCGCGCCTTCGCGCTTGCCCGCCAGCGGCCAGATATCCGCCAGATCGAGCCTTGGTCCGCCGTCGATCGGATCGCCCAGCGCATCGACCGCGCGGCCCAGCAATGCCTCGCCCACGCGCACCTCGCCCGGCGCCCCAAGCGCCCGCACCCGCGCCTGCGGACGCAGCAGCATGGCATCGCCGAGCAGCATCATCAGCGAATGGCCCGCGCGGAAGCCGATCACTTCGGCGAGGCACTCCGCGCCCGCGTCATTTTCGATCAGCCCCAGCGAGCCGACCGGCAACGGCAGGCCTTCCACCTCGATCAGCCCACCATCACAGGTCACCACCCGCCCGGTCAGCACCGGACCGGTGGCGACGGGGGCGCTGCGCATCCGCGCCAGATCGAGCTGCAATTCGGCAATCATCCGCGCACCGCTGCGGCAATCGCGCGGCGCCACTCGGCGGGGCCATCGCTGACGCTGCCGTCCGCGCCTGCAATCAGCACTGTCCCGCGTTCGAGCGCCGCGTCGGATGTGACGCGCCAACCGGGCAGCGGCGCATCTGCCAGCAGGGCGATGTCTTCGGGGTGGAGATGCAGCGTCAGCGTCTCCGCCGCCCCGCCAATCCGCCGCGCGGCGGCATGGCAGCGGGCCAGCAACCCCTCGCGCTCAATCGCGGCCCCGGCCAAAGCACCCTCGCACAGCGCCAGCACCGTGGCGGCGAGATCATCGGCCAGCACGTCGCGCGCGGCTTCATCCAGCGCGCGGAAATTGAGCCTGAGCGCCCGCTGGCGCGCGCCATGTTCGGCGGCTTCGGCCTCGGCCGCGGCGCGCCCGGCGGCGAGGCCATCGGCATAGGCGCGGGCGCAGGCTTCCACCGTCGGGTCAGCCGCCTCACGCTCGGGCGGCAGCAGCGGTGGCGGGGCTTCCGGCTCCGGAGCGGCGAATGGCGATGCCTCGCGGAACACGCCTCCCTCACCCAATTGCGCCAACCAGCCGGGCGCATCGAGGGTGACAGTCTGGGGTTCGGCCAGCGCGCCGAGCCAATCAGACGAAGTCGCCACTGCCGCTTCCGATCACGATTTCGCCCGCATCGGCCAGGCCCCGCGCGATCTCGACGATAGCCTTCTGCGCGGCGAGCACCTCGCTCTTGGCCAAGCGCCCGCGCAGCTCGATCTCGTCGCGCACACCGTCTGCCGCACGGCTCGACATTGCGGCAAAGAACGGCGCACGGTCGGCGTCCTTGAGGCCTTTGAGCGCAACGACCAACATGTCGTTGTCGACATCGCGCAGCAACCGGCCCATCCCCATTGGATCGAGCGCGAACAGCATTTCGAACGTGAACAGCTCGTCCTTGATCTGCTCCGCCAGCGGCGCATCGCGCTCGGCGATGGCGGGCAGCACGGTGCCCCGCACCTCGCCCGCGGCCAGGTTGATGAGGTTGGCCGCATCGCGCGGCCCGCCCAGCATCAGCGCCGCCGTACCATAGGTCGCGGAAATGCGCTGAGTGAGCAGCGTGTCGATCGTGCTGACAGCGGTGGCGGAGATCGCACCGCTTTTCGCCACACGCTCCACCACCAGCGTCTGCAATTCGAGCGGGAGCATCGCCAGCACGGCGGCGGCAGGCTCGGGCTCGATCAGCAACAGCAGCGCCGCGATCATCTGCGGGTGTTCGTCAAGGATCAGCCGCACCAGCACGCCGGGCGCGAGCCATTTCGCCAGTTCGAGGCTGCGCGGGGCGGCATCCGGCTCGATCCGCTGCATCATCGAATCCGCGCGCGCGGGGCCGAGCGCCTTGTCGAGCAGATTGCGCACCCGGTCGGTCCGTCCGCGCATCGGCAGCATCTCGCGCGCCGCCTCGCCCGCGAAATCGGCGAGCGCTTCGGCCATGTGCGGCTGATCGATCTCCCCCAGCGCCATCATCGCGGCACCGAGCTTTTCGAGTTCAGCCGGCGTCAGGCGGGCCAGCAGGCCGGTCGCCTCCTCGTCGCCCAGCAGCATCAGGAACACCGCCGCACGGTCCACCCGGCTGAGCAGGGCAGGCGGCGTGGCGGGGGGGGGATCGGTCAGGGCATCGTCCTGAATCATGCCGCACCAGCCTCCCCCGCGCGCGGGTCCGGCCCTTCGAGCATCCGCTGCAAGGCTTCGACCGCACGTTCGGGCTGGCTCGCCGCCAATCGCCGCGCGAGTTCGACCTGCTGCGGAAGATCGGCAAGCGCGACGCCTTCGTCACCGGCGGCAAGCGTCGGGCCGCTGTCCTGCGCGTCGGCATCGACAATCATGCCAAGCGGCGCGTCTTCGGCGGGCAGCGTGGCGGGGGCGGTCTTGTCCTTGAGCCTGCCGATCAGCGGGCGCACCGCCAGCAGCAACACCAGCAACACCGCCAGCAAGGCCGTGCCATACCGCACCAACATCGCGAACCACGGCTCCTCATAGAAGGCGGGGGGTTCGAGATCGACCGGATCGAACTTGCTCGCCACCACTTTGACCATGTCGCCGCGCTGGGTGTTGGCGCCGACAGCGGCGCTCACCAACGCTTCCAATTGCTGCGCGGTCATCGGCGCGGCGGCCTTGAGCGCGGCGTCGCTGACGGCAACCGCGACCGAGAGCTTCTTCAATGCGCCCGGCCCGGCGGTGGTGACAGCGACCTCGCGCCCCAGTTCGTAAGAGCGATCTGTCGCGGTTTCGGTGTCGGTCGAGGGGGCGGTGGCGGGCGGCGGCGGGTTGGGCGCGCCGTCGACCAGCTGGGCCTGCGGTGGTGGGGTATTGGCCGGAACGCCCGGCACACCGCCCACCGGGCCAGCTCCCGTTCGGCTGGCGTTGCGCGCGCTTTCGGCCCGGATCGCGCCTTCCTTCTCGTAGGTTTCGCGCGCGGTGGTGACTTCGGCCGTGTCGAGTTCGACCTGCACCTGCGCCGAATAATTGCCCTCGCCCAGCAAGGGGAGCAGCAGCGCATCGACCTGTTCGCGCAGCTTGGCCTCATGCTCGCGCTGGAGCGTCAGCCCCTCGCCCTCCTGCGCGCGCGGATCGGTCAGCAGCCGGCCGTTCTGATCGACCACCCGCACCGCATCGGCAGACAGCCCCGGCACAGAGCCCGCGACAAGATTGACGATCGCGCCCACCTGATCGGGTGACAGGCTGCGCCCGCTCACCAGCCGCACCATCACCGAGGCCGAGGGCGGGTTGTTCTCCCGCACGAACACTGATCTTTCCGGCGTGGCCAGGTGGACACGGACGCTTTCGATCCCGTCGATCTCGCGGATCGTCAGCATCAGCTCGCGCTCCCGCGCCAGCCGCAGACGCTCGCCCTCCAAGGTGCGCGAGGTGCCGAGCGGCATCGCGTCGAGCATCGCCTCGGCCCCTTCGGGCGCAGCAATCCCGGCGTCGCTCGCGACCAGCATCTTGGCGCGGTAGAGATCGCCCTCGGCCACCGACAGCGCGCCGGTGCCGCTGTCGATCGCATAGGCGATGCCGCCCGCCTCCAGCGTTTCAACCACCTTGGCGCGCTCCGCATCGGTCAGGCTAGTGTAAAGCACCCGGTCGGGGCCAGAGGAAATCGCCATCCACACAGCCGCTGCTGCCGCCAGCGCGCCCACGCCCGCGAGGGCCGGCAGCGCGCGGGCCAGCGCGGGCTGGTTGACGAAGCCGGCCACTTGCGGCGGCAACATGGTGCGCCATCCGCTTGCGGGCGCCAGCGGCGGGCCCGCCGGATCGGCGGGGACGGGCAAGGCATCGGCCATGGCTTAACCCCCCATCCGCATGATGTCTTGATAGGCGTTGAGCAGCTTGTTGCGCACTTGCAGCGTAGCCTCGAACGCGACTCCCGCTTTCTGGCGCGCCAGCATCACCTGCGCGATATCGGTCACCTGCCCGCGTTCATAGGCGACCTGCATCTGAGACGAATGCTCCTGCACCGCGCTGACCTGCCTGAGCGCGGTGTTCAGCGTATCGGCAAAGCCCGAACCGGGCGCCTGTGCCGGAACGAAGGCGCGCCCCGCCTCGCTCGCCGCGCGCACATCGCGCAGGGCGGCGCTGCGGGCGAGCACCTGACTGCGCAGGGCCATCACATCCTCAATGCCGAAGCTGGCGCGCCCAATGCCGCTCACCCCGCTCACGCCGCACCTCCTGCGGCGAGTAGCCCGGCCCCGCGCATCGAGGCGAGGCGATAGCGTAGCGTGCGTTCCGATATGCCAAGCGTGCGTGCGGTCGCGACACGGTTGCCGCCGTTGCGATTGAGGGTTTCGAGGATCGCCCGCGCTTCGGAAGCGAAGGCGACATCCGACAGGGACCGTGCGCCGGTGGCAGGGACCAGCGGCTCGCCCACCGCACCCACGGCCGTGTCGAAGACAATGTGCTCGGCCGCGATGGCGTCTGAACCACCCGCCAGCAGGATCGCGCGGCGGATGACGTTTTCGAGCTCACGGACATTGCCGGGCCAGGCGTGGCTTTCCAGCAGCGCCAAGGCGTCGGCCCCGATCCAGCCCGGCTCGCCCGGCGCAGGCGCGTGGCGCAGCAGCATCGCAAAGGCGAGCGGGGCGATATCCCCCGGCCGGTCGCGCAGCGCGGGCAGGGTGAGCGGGAACACGTTGAGACGATAGAGCAGATCCTCCCGGAACCGTCCGGCCTCGACCTCGCTCGCCAGATGGCGGTTGGTGGCTGCGACCACGCGCACATCGATCTTGAGCGGCTTGGTCGCGCCCAGCGGCAGCACCTCGCCCTCCTGCAAGGTGCGCAGCATCTTCGATTGCAGGGCCAGCGGGAGTTCGCCGATCTCGTCGAGCAGCAGCGTCCCGCCATCCGCAGCGCGAAACAGCCCCTCGGCGGCTTCGGCCGCGCCGGTGAAGGCGCCCTTCTTGTGACCGAACAACAGCGCCTCCAGCATCGCTTCGGGCATGGCAGCGCAGTTGACCGCGACGAAGGGGCCATCGGCGCGGGCCGAGAGGCGGTGGACGAAGCGCGCCAGCACTTCCTTGCCGGTGCCGGTCGGCCCTTCGAGCAGGACCGGAATATCGCTCGCCGCGATCCGCTCGGCCAGCGTCAGCAGCGCCAGCGATTGCGGATCGCCCGCCACCGGCCAGCCGCCTTGTGCCGAGGCCGCGATCAGTGCCGCACGCGCTGGGGGCAGCGCGTCAGGGTCATAGGCGAGGGTGATCCGCCCCGCTCCGGCAAGCGCCAGCGCGGGGGCGGCGGCATGGGACAAGCCAATCGCCACCTTCCCCCCGCGCGCGATGGCGGCGGCCATGGGGGGGCGCAACTCGTCACCCAAAACGATCCGGTCATGCTGCCAGCTGCCGCCCATCAGCGGCACGGTCATGCCGATCAGCGCCTCATGCGCGCCGGTCTGCGAAGCCGCTGCCGCCTCGTCGCCTCTCGTGCTGATCGCCCGTTCCCTCATGCTTGCCCCTGTGTGGTTGAACTGCGGCGCAAATGCCGTCTGTGTCGGCAAGGCTCTGCCGCACACAGGCTGCACAAGCGGCAAATACGGAACCTCGTAGCTTCCCCTAGCGGGCCTTCTGGGAACACCGAGGCCGGTCCGGGCCATGACGCTCTGCTTACAAGATCTGACCAATATATCATTGATTTCACCTCGGAAATTTCTGACCTTAAACATTCCGCGGGGCAGCCGCTCTATGGGCCAGCAGCGACGGGCCAGTTCGTCCTGCCTGACCATTCGGGAGTTTGAACAATGAACGTGATCAACACCAACACCTCGGCGCTGCGTGCCAGCAACGCGTCTGTGTCCGCCGGCAAGATGCTCGGCACCGCGATGGAGCGTCTGTCTTCGGGCAAGCGCATCAACAGCGCCGCAGACGATGCCGCTGGCCTCGCCATCGCCAACTCGATGACGTCCCAGATTCGCGGGATGACGCAGGGCGTCCGCAACGCCAATGACGGCATCAGCCTTGTCCAGACCGCAGAAGGCGCGCTGAACGAGGTGACCAACATGCTCCAGCGCATCCGTGAGCTGAGCGTTCAGGCCGCCTCGGGAACCTTCGCCACGGCCGACCGCACCAACATCGGCCTCGAAGTCACGGCGTTGACCGCACAGATTACGCAGGTCATCACGGGGACCGAGTTCAACGGTATTTCGCTGCTGAACTCGGGCGACGCGATCAATATTCAGGCCGGTTCGCGCAGCTCCGGTGACACGATTGCGATCACCCGCACCGACCTCACCCCCGTCACTGCCGCAACATACAGCGTGGCGGATGCGGCCGCCGCGACCACCACCATCGCAACCGTCGACACGCAGCTCACCGCGGTTAACGGCGCACGTGCCTCGTTCGGTGCGAGCCAGAACCGCCTCCAGTCGGCGGTGAACAACCTGACCAATGTCTCGACCAACCTGACCGATGCGCGGTCGCGGATCATGGACACCGATTACTCGGCGGAAACCACCGCGCTCGCCAAGGCGCAGATCCTCGGCCAGGCCTCGACGGCGATGCTGGCACAGGCCAACCAGTCGCAGCAGAACGTGCTGTCGCTGCTGCGTTAAGCCCTACCCCGCACCCCCCTTTCCCCCTGAGGGGCGGGCAGGGAGAGCCCGGAGCCGCACGGCTCCGGGCTTTTGGTGTTGATGGGCGAGCCGTGAAAAAATGATGGAGCGCTGACTATTCTGGACTGGCAAGCGGTCGGGCCACCACAAACCGCCATTGCACATCGCTATCCGGCAAGAGCAGGGTCTGTTCAACGACACGTAGCGGCTCGTTCGGAAACTGGTCAGAGTTGTAATGGACCGGCTCCCGCGATTGACGCCCTCTGGGTTGCAACCTTCGATCCCACAAGGAGCGTGACCTGAAGTCGGTCAGCCCGTCCGCGCTGATCTGCCAGTAATAACCGCTTTTCGGCGCCAGGAAGCGGCGATCGCCGACAGCCTGCGTCAGGAGTACCTCGCCCTCAGGCCCAATCTCTGCTGAAGCGATCAAGGTCTGCAATACAGCAACCAATTGCTCGTCATACTCATGGATCAGCGCACTCGTTGGCGAAGGAGCGACTGTTTCTGCCGTTGGCAGTGTGGCCATCGCGAGAGCGATTGCGGCGGCAATCGTCATTCCCATTCCTCCGATAATCAGTTTCGAATTGATCATGGGATGTAAGGTTGGGGCTGGCCGTCCAAGGTCCGCCGACTGGGCTACTGTCTGACCGTAATCTTCGGAATCGCGCAGCATACGGGCCGCCTGCATCGAGGAGGTGGTCCCGAGCTTGATCCGCGCCATCTTCAACCGCTTTTCAACCGCGTGATGGCTTATCCGTAGGTCAGCCGCGATTTCTTTAGCGGACATGTGCTGCAGCCACAGCCGCAAGCAAAGCTTTTCGCGCTCGGTCAGTCTCGCAAGGCGGTCACTTGGATGCATTCCGCGGACCATAGATTTGGTTAGGGCAGATCAAAAGTACTGCCGGTTGGTACCTCTGGCAGAAGGCGCTGTGCGTCCATGGTGTTTACTACGCCGCTTGGGTGTCTGCGTCGGCACCGCCTCAGCGTCCTGCCTTGGCAAACGCAGTCTTGGCTGTCGTGGCCGCAGGCGCTCGGTCGCCGCCGCCTACACCCCGCCCCTCCAGCAGCAGCAGCGAGATCCGGCGATTCCGGGGATCGGCGGGGTTATCGGCGATCAGCGGTTCGGTTTCGGCCACGCCTTCGATCCGGGCGAAGCGCGTTTGCGCGACCCCGCCCAGCACCAGCGCCTGGCGCGTGGCTTCGGCCCGGCCGGTGGAAAGCGACCAGTTATTGGCCCTGACCCCGCCGCGCCACGGCAACGAATCGGTGTGGCCGCGCAGGATCAGCGGGGCGCGTTCGGTTTTCAGCGTCTCGGACATGATCCCCAGCAGCGCGCGCGCTTCCCTGGTCAGGATCGTGGTGCCGAGTTCGAACATCGAGAAATCGGCGTCATCCATCAGGTCGATACGAATGCCATCGGGCGCGCGCATCACCCGCACTTGCCGCGCGAGGTGCGACGTCTGCTTGCTCTGGGCGAGCTTGTCCTCGATCTTTTCGCGCAGGGCCTTGAGCTCGTCGACGTCGGACGCCTCGCCCCGCCCGGCTTCCTTGGGCCCGCCTTCGGCGCCGCGCGGAATGGTGAGCGTCTGCGTGCCAGTTTGGCCCTGCCGGTTGGGATAATTATCCACATCGGTAATGGAGCTGCCCCCCAGCAAGCCGTCCGCCCCCACGCTTTCTTCGCGCAGCTTCACCAGCGTGGGCGTGAAATAGTCAGCGATGCCCTTGCGCTGCTTCTCCTCGGTCGCGCCGAGCAGCCACAGCAGCAGGAAGAAGGCCATCATCGCGGTCACGAAGTCGGCATAGGCGACCTTCCATGCCCCGCCATGATGGCCGCCTTCGACGATGGTGACCTTCTTGACGATAATCGGTGCAGGGATCGCCGCTGGCTTGGGTTTGGCCTCAGCCACCTCAACGGCCCCGCATCATGTCGAGCAGGTCGGTCAGCTTCGGACGGTGTGCAGGCGGCAGGCCTGACCGCGCGGCCTCAAGCACCAGGGGCTGGGGATAGCCATGCAGGCTGGCGATGATGACCTGCTTGATCGAATGGAAGATCTGGCTGTCGTGGCCGTTGATCTGCTTCAACCGGGTGCCCAGCGGCCCGGCAAAGCCATAGGCCAGCAGCACCCCCAAGAAGGTGCCGACCAACGCCGACCCGATCATGCTGCCGAGGATCTCGGGTGGCTTGTCGATCGCGCCCATCGTCTTGATGATCCCGAGCACCGCCGCCACGATCCCCAGCGCGGGCAAGGCATCGGCAAGCGACTGGATCATGTGCTCGGGCTCGCTCATTTCATGGAGCTCGGTCTTGATCGCGCTATCGATCACATCCTCGACCGCATGGGTGTCGAGCGTGCCCGATGACACGACCAGCAAGGTCAGCGGATCGCAGATCATGGCGGTCACCACCGGATCGGCCTGAAGGCGCGGATATTCGGAGAACAGCGCCGATGCCGCCGGATCCGTGACATGGCTTTCGAGCGCGACCGCGCCTTCGGATCGCAGCACCTTCATCAGCTTCGATGTCAGCGCGATCGCGTCGATATGGTCCGCGTCGGTGTATCTCGGCCCCTTGAACACTTTGCGCAATCCGCTGCCGAGCAGCTTGATCGCATGGAGCGAATTGCCGATCAACGTCGCGCCGACAGCCGCGCCGCCGATCATCATGAATTCCAGCGGCATCGCCTTCGCCACGGGACCAAGCGCGCCGCCGGCGAGCATGAACCCGCCGAACACCATCACCAGCAACACCACGATGCCGATTGCAACAAACATCGGGCCGCCCCCTTAACGCAGCGCGTCGAACAGCGTCAGCGAACTGACGCGGGCAAAGGCGGATTGGGTCGCTTCCAGCGCCGTCAGCGATTGCTGCAACCGGGCGATGGCATCGGCAATATCGGTGTCACCCACCCGGCTGCGGCGTTCGGCGCGCGCAATCTTGCGGTCGGCCTGCTGGGCTTCGACCTGTTCGACCCAGGCCATCCGGGTGCCGAGAATGGCGGTGGCGCGGCCTGCCGTATCGAGCGCGGCGTCGATCCCTTCAAGCGCGCTCTTGGCTGCCGCAACCGGATCGGGCGCCCCGCCTTGCAAGGCCGCCACCAGTCCATCCAGCACCGCAAAGGCGCTGGATGGCGAGCCGTTGAGGTTGAATGTGAACTTTTCGCTCCCCGGCAGGCCACGCTCGATCGCGGTGCCCGGCGCCACCGGCACCGCGCCGCTTTCCGGCGTGCCGATATAGGTGACAGTGCCAGCGGCATCACGGGAGAAGGCAAGGCCAGATGACTGCCCGGCAAACAGCGGCTCACCGGTCAGCGAGGCGCTGTTGGCGCGGGTGAACAGCTCCTGGCTCAGCTGCGCCAGTTCGAAGGCAATCGCCTGCCGCCCATCCGCTCCGGTCGCCGTGTTCGCCGCCTGCACCGCCAGTTCCCGCGCACGCTGGAGCAGCGCTGTCACCGCTTCGACCTCGGTTGCCGCCGCGCCGAGATCCTGCCCGAGCCGCACGGCATTATCGCTTTCCGCCTCGGCCAGAGCCGCGCGCCGGTCGATACTGCGCAGCTGCGCGGCACCGGCAGGGTCCTGCGATCCGCGCTCGAACTTGCGACCGGTGGCGATCTGCGTGCGGGTGCGTTCGATCCCGTCACGCAGGTCTGCCATCTGGGCGAGCGAGCGGTTGAAAAAGGAACCGGTCGAATTGGTCACGGAACTCATGGCGGCGCGCTCCCCTATCTGAGACCAAGGATCGTATCGAACAGCTCGGCGGCAACCTGGATGACCCGGCTGTTGGCCTCGAACGCCTGCTGCATCCGGATCAGGTTGGCGGCTTCGGTGTCGAGATCGACGCCGGTTTCTCGCAGCAGCTCCGCCTCGGCACTGGCAGAAACAATGGCGAGGCCTTCGCTACGGGTTTCAAGCGCCGAGACGCGGCTCGACAGGCCGAGCAGCAGCGAGTCCGCGCCCGAGGCCGGGCCTGTGGGCGCCGACAGCGCCGTGATGAGCGCGGCAAGATTGGCGGTGTTGGTACTGCCCGCAGGCGCTCCGGCGGGCGCGGTGGCAAGGCCATTGGCAGAGGCCAGCACCACGGTGATGTCGGCTGCACCGGTGCCTGCGAACAACGGCTGGCCGGAGGTGCCGTCAAGGCCAACACCGGCGGCCTGCGCCGCGTTGGCGATGGCGACGACCGAAACGGCGATGCCATCAAGTCCGGTCTGAACATTTGCCATGTCCGCCAGCGCGCTGGCGCGGCCCGCCATCGCTCCGCCGGCTGGCACAAAACCGGTGGCGCCGACAGCAAAATTGGCGGTGCCATTGGCGGCGAAGGTGACACTGACCGCCTGAGCGGTCGCCCCCGTCACAAGCGCCACAGGCGGCGTGCCCGCCAGCATGACATCGGCCGTGCCGTTGGCGTTGATGGTGGGCTGGATGCCAAATTGCTCAGCCAGTCCGCGCAGCGCCTTGTCACGGGCGTCCAGCAGCGCCGCGCGGCCGGCCGTGCCTTCGCGCGCGCCAACCAGATCGGCGTTGATCTCGGCGAGTTCCTTGGCCAGTTCGTTGACTGTGAGTACCTCGGCGCTGGCTTCACCCTGCACCAGACTGCGCGCATTGGCGAGCGTCCCGTTGGCAACGCGGAAATTGCTCGCTAGCTTGCGTCCCGCCTCCACCGCCGTCACCCGCAGCGCAGGTTCGGTCGGGTTGCTCTGCAACTTGTTCAGCGCGGCTTCGAAACCGACGATGCCGGTGAACAGGCCCGACGTTTCGAGCGCGCTTTCCGCCTCGCGCAGGGCAAAGAACTCCGCTTCCGCTGCCGCCACTGCCGACGAGGCATCCCGCGCCTGACGCTGCACCAGCGCGCTTTCCGCCCGCTTGATCGCACCGGGACGGACGCCGCCCAAGGAATCCGCCGCATTGGTGCCGATCGATCCGGTCATCACCAACTCGCCCTGCGTCAGGGTACGGCGCGTGTAATCGGGGTTGGTGGCGTTGGCGATGTTCTGCGCCGTCAGCTCAAGGCTGCGCCGCGATGCGGTCAATCCCGAACGGCCGATGGTGAAGATCGCGGTAGGCATCAGCTATCCCCTTTGCTGGGAAGGTGTTGCGCAAGTTGTGCTTCGATACTCCGGGCAAACCCGAAGGCGCCCGATTGGGCGGCAATGTCAGCGAAATGTTCGTCGCGCATCGTCTGGAACTGCTGCATCCCGCCGCCGGTGAGCGGGGTTTCCTCGGCGAAGTGGGAGGCCCGCGCGCTGGCGAGCAGTTTGCGCAGCATGATCGCCTCGAACCCCTCCGCCGCCTTGCGCAGCTCGGCCCGTTCAGACGAGAGAGCAGGGGTTCCCGCGCCAGCAACCGGCCCGATCACAGCACGACCATTTCGGCTTGCAGGCTGCCGGCCTGCTTCAGGCTTTCGAGGATCACCACCAGATCCGATGCGCCCACGCCGAGCAGGTTCAGCGCATCGACAATCTCGGTCAAGGACGCGGCGGCAGGCATGTAGGCGACCCGGTCGCTGGTTTCCTCGATGGTGATATCGGAGGATTCCTCCTGTGCCGTGACGCCATCGCTGAAGGGCGCGGGCTGGATGATCGCCGGGTTCTCGTCGATGCGGATCACCAGTTTGCCGTGGCTGACCGCTGCGGGGGCAAGACGGACCGCATCGTTGATGACGACCGTGCCGGTGCGGCTGTTGACGATCACCTTCGCCGCGACCGGCGCGGGGGAAACGCCGAGCATCTCGATCTCGGCCATGATCCCCGATCGCACGTCATTGCCCGGGGGCAAGGCAAGCTCGATGCTCACCCCGTCAGCGATGCTGGCGATGCCGGGATAGCGGCCATTGATCGCATCCCGCACGCGGGCGGCGGTGAGGAAATCGGCCTTGTGGAGGTTGAAGCGCAAGGTGGGCGAGGCGTCGAACCCGGTGGCGACCGCGCGCTCGACGCTCGCCCCGTCGGCGATGCGGCCCACGGTGGCGACATTGACGCTGACCTGCGAGCCATCTCGCCCCGTCACCCCCAGCCCGCCGACCGCGACATTGCCCTGCGCCATCGCATAGATCTGTCCGTCTGCGCCATAGAGCGGGGTCAGCACCAGCGCCCCGCCCCTCAGGCTCAGCGCCTGGCCAAGGGTGGAGACGGTGATGTCGATCCGCTGCCCCGGCTTGGCGAAGGGCGGCAGTTCGGCGGTGACGATCACCGCAGCGGCGTTCCTGAGGATCGGCGAGACACCCGGCGGCAATTGCAGCCCCAGCCTGCCGGACACGCCGCGCATCGCCTCGGTCACATATTCGAGGTTGTTGTCGCCCGTCCCTTGCAGGCCCACGACCACGCCATAACCGGTCAGCTGGTTGGCGCGCAGGCCTTCGAATTGGCCGAGATCGCGGATGCGCTCGGCATGAGCGGGGGCAGGGATGTGCCCTGCGACTAGCGCGATCAGGATGTAGAGGATCGGGGCAAGGATGCGGATGCGGTTCATGGTCGCGGGCTCCCTCAGAACGGCGAGATCATGGTGAAGAAGCGGCTCAGCCAGCCCGGACGGCTCGCCTGCTGCACCGCGCCCTTGCCCGAATAGATGATCCGGGCATTGGCGACCTGCGAGGATGCCAAGCGGTTGTCGCTGTCGATATCGACCAGCCGGATCCGACCGGCGAATTGCACCCACTCGTCTCCCTGACTGAACATCATCTGCTTTTCTCCGACCACTTCAGCGGTGCCGTTGGGGTAGATCGCGGCGATGGTCACAGCGACCGCGCCGTTGAGGCGGCTCTGCTGCGCGGCATTGCCCCCGCCAGTGAACGACCCTTCGGCCGCAGCTTTAAGGGCATTGGGGTTGAGAAAATCGAGCGGGCCAGAAGTGGGCGGCGTGATCCCGAAGCTGCCTTCGCGGGCGGTGCTGCCGGTGGTGCTCTTGGTCGTGGTGGTCGCTTCGGTGAGGATGATCGTCACCATGTCGCCCAGCTGGCGCGCACGGGTGCCGGTGACGAGGCCGGAATAGCCGCTGCCGGTCTGAAAGATCGCGCCTGCGGTGGTGGCAGGCTTCATCGGCTCGGGCGCGGCGACCCGGAGCGGATCGCTTGCCCCGGCCGCGACCATCGCGGCGCCGGGCGGGGGCGGGGCGGTGAAGCCCGCTTGCGGCCCCTTGCCGCCCAACCCGCCGCACGCGGCAAGCCACAGCGGCATGGCAAGGATGGCGATACGACCCTTCATGCGCGGCCTCACAATGTCTGGTTGGCGTTGCGCAGCATCTCGTCGACCGCGCTCACCATCTTCGAATTGATCTCGTAGGCGCGCTGCGCCTCGATCATCTCGACCAGTTCCTCGACCACGTTGACGTTCGAGCTTTCGAGCATCCCCTGCCGGATCTGCCCGCGCCCGTTCTCGCCTGCAAAGCCGAGTTCGGCGGGGCCGGAAGCGGCGGTTTCGACAAGGAAATTGTCCCCGATCGCCCGCAGACCGGCGGGATTGACGAAGCTCGCCACAGTCAGCTGGCCGAGCAAAGTCGGCTCGGCATTGCCGGGGGTGAGCGCGCTCACCGTGCCATCGGGCGCGATAGAGATCGATTGTGCGCCCTGCGGCACCTGCAAGGGCGGCTGCAAGGCATAGCCCTGCGCCGTGATCAGCGTGCCGTCATTCGCCAGCGCGAAATTGCCTGCGCGGGTGAAGCCGATCTGGCCACCCGGGGGCAATTCCACCTGAAAGAACCCGTCACCATCCAGCGCCAGGTCAAAGACATTGCCGGTGGGGTTGAGCGTGCCCTGGGTCGACATCCGGCTGGTGCCTTGCACCTGCACCCCCGTGCCGAGATTGAGGCCCACGGCAAAGGCCGTCTGCCCGGTCGAAGCCTGTCCCGCAACGCGCTGTTCCTGATAGGCGAGCGTGGCAAAATCCACGCGGTCGCGCTTGAAACCGGTGGTGCCGATATTGGCGAGGTTGTTGGCGATGACGCGCATCCGCGCATCCTGCGCTTCTAGCCCGGTGCGGGCGACGTGAAGGGCTGAGGTGGGCATGGGTCAGGTCTCCTTTGGAATTAACGCAGCGCCATCAGCCCGCTGCCCGCTTCATCGAGCGTTCCGGCGGTGGCGATGATCTTGGCGCGCTGTTCGAAGGCACGCTGCGCCTCGATCATCTGCACCAGCGTATCGGCGGTTTCGACATTCGACATTTCGAGCGTGCCGGGCGTGAGCCGGGCGGTCGGATCGGGGGGCAGCACGCCGGTTTGGCCATTGGCGCCGGGCACCTTCAGAAAGCTGTCGATCCCCTTGGCCAGCGGGCTGCCCGCGGGGTTGACCAACCGGATGCGGTCAATCGCCTCCGCAGCGGCATTGGGCGCGGCCGGGTCGCTGGCGAGGATCGTGCCGTCGGGGGCAAGGCTGATGCTGAAACCGGGGGGCACGGTGATCGGCGCACCGCTTTCACCCAGCACCGCCAGCCCCTCGCCGTTCTCCAGCACGCCCGAAGCCGCGACCCGCAGATCACCGCGCCGAGAGTAGATTTCTCCCTGCCGGTCGGGGGACTGGAAAGCGATCAGCGCCTTGCCCTCCAGCGCGACATCGAGCGGATTGCCAGTCGGCACCACCCGCGCGGTCTTCATATCCGCGCCGCGCACATTGCCGCGCGCCATGGCGCGGGCTTCGAGCGATCCGTCCTTGAGCGTCGCCGGCGTGACCGCGAAGATTTCCTGACGAAAGCCCGGCGTCGAGGCGTTGGCGAGGTTATTCGCCACCACCCGCTGCCGGTCCATCGCCGCGTTCATCGCGGTCATGGCGGTGTAGATCAGCCGGTCCATCGGGCGATTACTGCTGGCGCAGATTGAGGACGGTGGTCGAAATCTGCGTCGCGGTGTCAATCGCGCGCGCGTTCGCCTGGAAGTTGCGCTGCGCGATGAGCAGCGAGACCATTTCCTCGGCCAGATCGACGTTGGAGCGTTCGAGCGCGCCGGTGATCATCTCGCCGTAATTGCCGATGCCCGGATTGCCGAACACCGCTACCCCGGAATCCCCGGTCGCCTGCCACTTGGTCTGGCCGATGGCGCGCAGCCCGTTGGGGGCGGGGAAGGTCGCCAGCGCCACCATGCCCACCGGCACGGTGGTGCCATCGGCATAGGCCGCATTCACGACCCCGCGCACGTCGATGGTGACATTGGCAAGGGTCGATCCGGCGGCATTGGTGATCGGCACATCGACATCGGCGGGCGTGTTCGATGTGGGATTGCCCGCCGCATTGACCGGATAGGCCTGCAAGCGGTTGCCCCACGCATCCTCCAGCTCGCCCGTCGCGCTCAGGCTGAAATTGCCGTTGCGGCTGTAACTGACGTCGCCCGAAAACGGGTTGGCGAGCGCAAAGAAGCCATCGCCATCAATCGCCAGATCAAGGCTGCGGCCGGTCTGTTCGAGCGGGCCGAGCACAAAGTTCTGCGTGATCGCGGCGAGGGCCGCACCAATGCCGGGGTTGCGGCGCGGATCGGTGGAGGAGCCGGTGGCGACCAGATCGGCGAACTGCGCCGTGCTCTTCTTGAAGCCCACGGTTTCGGCATTGGCGATGTTGTTGGCGATGACACGCAGATCGGTCTCGGCATTCTTGAGGCCGGACAGGGAGGTGAAGAACGACATGGCGTTGGTCCTTTCTCAGGAAGGGGAAGGGTCAGGTTTGCGGCTTGGCGGGAAGGAGGGCCGCTTCCTGCGCGGCGATCAAGCGGTCGAGCTTGGTCGATATCTCCTCCAGCGTCGCTCCGCTTTGGGTGGTTGCGGCGAGCGCGGAAAACTGCGCCATCTGCGCCAGCATCGCCTCGTTGTCCGTCGGCTCAAGCGGATCCTGAAAGGTCAGCTGGGTCGTCAGCAACTTGAGGAAATCGCCGCCATCAAGCGCGCCCAACCCGCCGCCCTTGAGCTGCGAGGGCTTGTTCAAGCGGTCGAGGGTCGCCTGCGCTGCGGGGGTGACTGTGGTGGGGGTGGTCATGACTGGCTCCTCAGGGTTTCGAGCATCAGCTGCTTGGCGGTCTGGAGCGCCTGCACCAGGTTCTGATACTGGCGGGCGCTCTCCATGATCTCGACCATCTCGGCGGTCTCATCGACCGGGGCTTCAAAGACGTAGCCATCCTTGTCGGCGAGCGGGTGGGAGGGATCATGGCGCTTGGTCGGGGCGGTCTCGGCGCGCACCAGTCCGCCGGTCGTCACCCCGGCAAGGCCCGAGGCGCGGTCGAGCTCAACGGCGAAGACCGCGCGGATCGGGCGATAGGCGCCGTCCTCCGTGGTGGAGACGGAACCGGCATTGGCGAGGTTCGAGGTCGCCGCGTTCATCCGCACCATCTGCGCGCTCATGGCGCGGGTGGTGATGGAGAACAGCGTCATGGGCTGGCGATCGGGCATCGGCCTTACTCGCCCTTGAGCGCGCGGGTGATGGTGTTGACCTTGCCCTGCACGAAGCTGAGCGTCGCCGAATAGGCCACCGCGTTTTCGGCAAAGGCGACCTGTTCCCGGCTCAGTTCGACCGTGTTGCCATCCATCGACGGCATGGTCGGGCTGCGCCACACCATTCCGGCGCGGGTGTTGGCGGACATGACCCCGCGCGCCCGCGCCAACCGGGCATCGAGCGCGGCGTTGAAATCAATGTCGCGCGCCTTGTAGCCGGGGGTGGCGGCATTGGCGATGTTGGACGCGATCACGCCCATCCGCTCCGACCGCACAGTCAGCGCGGCGCCGTGGATACCGAAAAGTCGCTCGTTCACGCTTGAGGCTCCTGATGCTGCGGGACGGGCCCGCGGGGTTGCGGCCCCAACAGCAGGAAGCGTGCCAAACCAGCGCGTTACCGGGCGCGGTGGGGGAAGGAGATGTTGGGCGGCAGGCTCTTGCCGGATCCTCGCCCCCCCTGTGGCAAGCCTCTGCCGCCGCCAGACGCCTTAATCCGCCGGTTGTGCCGCCGTTCTGACAGCGGCAATTAACGCGAGGGGATCTGTGATGCCGCCTACCCTGCCCAACCTATCCCACCTGTTCGATCCCGGTTCGCTGGGGATTGTGGTCGTCGGCACAGTGCTCGCCACGGTCGCGCGCTGCGGGTGGGGCGATTTCGGCGCAGCAATCAAGGCAGCGAGCGGATTGATGCGGCGGCGCTTTCAGATCGAAGCCAACCGCAAGGCGCTGGCCAAGGCGGTAAGCGCCATCCAGCGCGATGGCTTCCACCGCGCCGATCCCGCCCTGCCACCCGACCGCGCGCTGAGCTTGATGGTCGAAACCTATCTGCGCCACGGCGCGCCCGAAGCGCTCGGCCAGATCCGCAAGGCCGAACGCGCGCTCGATGAAGCGCGCCGTGTGAGCGCGTCGCAGGTGTTCATCTGGTCGGGCGAACTGGCCCCGGTGTTCGGGCTGATCGGCACGCTCTACGGCCTCGCCCAGCTCACCCCTGCCACCGGAGCAGACGTGACGACGATGATCATGAGCGGCGTTTCGACCGCCGTGCTCACCTCGCTTTACGGCGCGCTGCTCGCCCACCTGGTGTGTTACCCGCTGGCGAGCGCGATCGAGCGGCGCGGGTTGATCGAGGAGCAGAACCGCGAAATGCTGGCCGCATGGTTCGTCGCCCAGATCGATCTGGCCGATGTCGCCGCCACGGCCCGCCGCGCGCACCTGCGCGGAGTGACATGACCCTCAGCGCCGCCCACCCGCGTGGGGGCCATGGCTGGCAGCTGATCCTCGCCGATCTGGCATTGATCCTGTTCCTGCTGGCGCTCTCCGCCCTCCCCGCCGCCGAGGCGGAGAGCGGACGGCGTCTGGCCGACACCGAAGCACGCGAGCGTGATGCGCTCGGGATGCTCCACGCCGAGGTCGCTCCGGCGCAGGCGCTGTTCCGGCCCATTCCGGGCGGGCCGAGCCTTGGCGCATGGCTCGCCGCGCAAGGGCCCGACCCGCGCGCGACGCTGACGATCTTCGCGGTCCACACCAGGGGCAGCGAAGCGGCGGCCTGGCGGCGCGCCAGGGCGCTGGCCGCCGAAGCGCGCGCCAGCGGGGTGGCAGTGCGCGCGATCATCACCGCCGGAATGCACGAGGAGGTCTATGCCAGCCTCGCCTATGATGCGGTGATTGCCGAGGTCGCCTCCTGAACCCCGCCCTCGCGCTTGGCATGGCCCTTGCTGAACCACCGCCAGCGCCAACGCGCAGAAACAAGGAGCGCCCCCGCGTGGACACAAACTTTCCCCGGCACTTTGGATGGCGGCTGAGCCCGCTGGCATTGCCGATGCTGCTGCCGCTATGCGAACCCGCCGCCGAGGCGCGCGGGATGACCGATCCGGCGATGATCGACCGCGCTGTGACCGAGTTTACCGGCGCCGCCATCGGTGCCCCCGGCGGGGCCCGGGCGGCGACCGATCCGCGATTGCAGCTTGCCGCCTGCGCCGGGTCGCTCGCGGTGAGCTGGCACACTGCGGCGCGGACCGCCGTGCAGGTCGAATGCCCCGGGCCGGTCAGCTGGCGCATCTTCGTTGCCATCACGCCTGCCGCCGGATCGACCGCCGCCACGCGCGCCGCGCCCGCGGTCAAGCGCGGCGATGCGCTCACCATCATGGTGCGCGGGCGCGGTTTCAGCGTCCAGCAACCGGGCGAAGCGATGCAGGCGGGCGCGGTGGGCGACTGGATCGAGGTGCGCACCAACCGCAAGGGCGAGCCCTTGCGCGCCCGGATCGTACGCCCCGGCCTCGCGGTGATCCCCGCCGATTGAGAAACCCGCCCACCGCCCCTTAAACCCGCTCCCGCGCCGCCGTTCTCGCTCGCAGGAACCCATGCGAAGGACATTGCCATGCCCTCTGTCGAACTGAGCAAATTGCCGGGCATCAGCGCCGCACGCGCGCTCTCTGCCAGCGACCGCGCGCAGATGGACGCGCGCGCCCGTCCCGCCATTGCCGCCAACACCGGCAGCACATCCGGCATCAGCGTCGAAGTCACCGGCACCAGCGAGGCGATCCGCCCGCCGGTCGATGCCGAGCGGGTCGCTCAGATCCGGGACGCGCTGCGCGATGGCTCATACCCCCTGGTGCCGACCAAGATCGTCGATGCGATGATCGCTGCGCAGGTCAGCCTGTCACTGCCCGAGCGGAGCTGAGCCGGTGACTGACACCCTCCCCCAGGCCGCGGCGCTGTCGCAGAGCCTGCGGCAAATGATTGCCGTGCTGGAGCGCGAGCGGCAGGCGCTTGCCGCGCTCGATGCCGACGGACTGATCGGCGCGGCGCGCGACAAGGAGGCTCTGTGCGATGCGATGGCCAGTATCGGCCCGCAGACGCTTGACGGGGAGACCCGCACCCTCGCCGAGACCGCGCGACAACTCAACGAGGTTAATCGTCGGGTGCGCAATCTGCTTGCCGCCAATGTCGCTGCGCGGATCGAAGCGCTGGGTGGGCGGCGGCATGGCCTCGGCCGCTCGCCGCGCGCGACCTATGATCCGACCCGCCCCTAGGTATTCGTGCTGAGGCGGCGCGGCCTGCTTCTGGCACGCCGTTTGCACAATCCGCCCGTGAAAGCGCCGCCCATTCCTGCGGTGCTCGCCACTGGGCGGAGGATGCGTGAACCAGTCTGCTTCATCAGGGGGCCTGCCCACCGGGTCGATCCGCGTCGGGTTTGAAACCGCCGCGCGCACCCACGCCGCTGCGCGGGCGCAGCGGGAGGACGGCGCGCTGCCTGCCGCCCGCCAGATCGCCGCACCCGGTTCCCCCGTCGAAGCCGCGATTGCCCATGCGGCGCAGGCCACCAGCGTCGATTTCAACTATCTCCTCGCCCAGGCCGAGGTGGAGTCGGCGATGAACCCCACCGCCCGCGCCGCCACATCGAGCGCGACCGGGCTGTATCAGTTCATCGACAGCACCTGGCTTGATACCGTCAAGAAACACGGCCCGCGCTTCGGGCTGGAGGCGGTGGCCGATCAGATCAACCTGACGCCCTCGGGCAGCGCCTATGTCGCCGATCCCGCCCAGCGCGAGGCGATCCTGGCCTTGCGCAACGACCCGCAGGTCGCCGCGCTGATGGCGGCGGGGCTGGCGGAGGATAACCGCGCGCATCTGCTGCCAATCCTCGGCCGCCAGCCGAGCCATGCCGAGCTGTACCTCGCCCATTTCCTCGGCGCGGGCGGGGCGGGGCGGTTCCTGAGCGAATTGCAGGCCGATCCGGGCCAGAACGCAGCCGCGCTGTTCGCGCGCCCCGCCGCTGCCAACCGCGCGATCTTCTATGCGCCCGATGGCGCGCCCCGCTCTCTGGCGCAGGTGATGGACGTGATCGGCGGCAAGCTCAACCGCGCGCTCGGCCGCGCCGACGCCAGCCACACAAGCGGTTTCACCCCCGCCCCGTACTTGATCGCTGACGAGGACGTGTTCGGCCCCGGAATACCGCCCGCGCTGACGCAGGCCTCGCTGCCTGCGGCAACCGTTCAGTCGCCCCAAAGACGGCCCATGTCGCAGGTGCTGGGTGCGACCTTCGGGACCGATTCCGCCGCTGCGCCCCGGCAGGTGCGCCGCGCCTATGATACGCTCAACGCGCTGGGCCTGTGATGATGCCCCCCGCTGCCATCACCTCCCGCGTCGCGCGCTTCGGCACCGCGTCTGCCGCGCTGACCCTGCCGGTCGGCATATTTGCGCTGCTGGCGCTGATGGTGCTGCCGATCCCGGCGCTGCTGCTCGACATCTTCTTCGTGCTCAATATCGCGATTTCGATCGCGGTGCTGATGGTGGCGCTGAACGCCAAGCGACCGCTCGATTTCTCGTCCTTCCCCTCGGTGCTGCTGTTCGCGACCCTGCTGCGGCTTGCCCTGAATGTCGCCTCGACGCGCGTGGTGTTGGTCCACGGGCACTAAGGCGGCGCGGCCGCTGGGCATGTGATCGAGAGCTTCGCGGCCTTTCTGGTGGGCGGCAATTTCGTCGTCGGGTTGTTTGTCTTCGCGATCCTGATGATCATCAACATGATCGTCATCACCAAGGGCGCGGGCCGCGTCTCGGAAGTCTCGGCGCGCTTCGTGCTCGACGCCTTGCCGGGCAAGCAGATGGCAATCGACGCCGATATTGCCGCAGGCCTCATCACCGCCGACGAAGCGCGCGAGCGCCGCCGCGAGGTCACCGTCGAGGCCGATTTTTACGGCTCGATGGACGGCGCCTCCAAGTTCGTGAAGGGCGACGCCGTCGCCGCGCTCCTGATCCTCGGGGTCAACATCATCGCCGGGTTCGCCATCGGGATCATCAGCCACGGGTTGAGCGCCGCCGAGGCGGGCGAAGCCTATGTCACCCTCGCCGTGGGCGACGCGCTGGTGGCGCAGGTGCCTGCGCTGCTGCTGTCGATTGCGGCGGCCGCCATCGTGACGCGGGTCAGCGATCAACGCGATCTGGCCGGGCAAATCGGCGGCCAGTTCGCCGATCCGCGCGGATGGTTGCCAGTGGCGCTGATCCTCGGCGCCGTGGGCGTGGTGCCTGCGATGCCGCAGCTGTTTTTCCTCCCCGGAGCCGCCATTGCGGCAGCGATCTGGTGGCACCTGAAACGCCGCGCCGCCGCGCCTGCCCCGATCATCGAGGCGACAGAAGACGAAGCCCCCGATCACATTGCGCTCGCCGATGTGGCCGATGGCACGCTGGTCACGATTGAACTGGGCTATGGCATCGTCGGCCTCGTGGATGCCGCACAGGGCGCGCCGCTGATCACCCGGATCACGGGCATCCGCAAGCAGTTGTCGCGCGATCTCGGCTTTGTGCTGCCGCAGTTCCGGATCCGGGATTCGCTTGATCTCGCTGCCCAGGATTACGCTGTGCTGATGGGCGGGGTGAGCATCGCGCGCGGGAGCGTGCGGACTGGCAAACTGCTCGCCATCGACGCGGGTGATGTTAGGCCGGGGCACGGGTTGACCGGCGAGCCGACCCGCGATCCCTCCTTCGATTACCCAGCGCTATGGATTACGCCGTCCGCGCGCGACCATGCCGTGGCCGAGGGCTTCCTCGTGGTCGATCCCGCCTCGGTCATTGCCACCCACGCCAATCAGGCCTTGCTGGCCGAGGCGCACCAATTGCTCGGCCCGGACGAAGTGCGCGAGTGGGTCGATGGGCTCAAGGCCCGCGCGCCCGCTCTGGTCGAGGCGGTGACGCCCGACCCGCTGCCGCTCGCGGCGCTGACCCGCACCCTGCGGGCGCTGATGGCCGACGGGATCGGGCTGGCGCATCCATAGCCGCTGTTCACCTCGCTGGCGCTGGCGCTCCAGAAGACCAGTGATTTCGACGCGGTGATCGATGCCGTGCGCGCCGATATGGCCGCGCGGCTCGTCGCCCGCATCGCTGCGCCGGGTGAGCCGCTGAAGGTCATCACGCTTGATGCCGGACTGGAGAGCGCCATTCTCGGCGGGATGATCGACCCGGCCACCGGGCAACCGCTGATCGAGCCCGATTGCAGCAGCATGATCGTGCGCGAGGCGAGCCGGATCGCCGACCGCGAGAGCAGCCCCATTGCGCTGATTGTGCAGCCACCCGCCCGCCGCGCGCTCGCCGCCTTGCTCAAGACCCGCGCACCGCGCTGCCTTGTCCTCTCCATCGCCGAACTGCCCGCCGCCCAGCCGATTGCGGTGGTGGGCGTGATCGGAGCGACCGAGGACACCCCCGAACTTGCCCCTCCTGCGCCTGAGGGGCTGGCCGCATGAAGCAAGACCACGCCAGCTTTGCGCAGCCCGCCCCCTATGCCCCCACCCGCGCCGAGGTGGCTGATCGCGTGCGCCGTTTCCTCCCGCTCGTCCGCCGCACCGCGTGGCACATCAACGGGCGTGGGCGTGAGGGGCTCGAGATCGAGGATCTGGTGCAGGCCGGGATCCTCGCGCTGACCGAATGCGCTCAGCGCCACGCCGGGCCGACCGAGGACGGCTTTGCCGCCTATGCCAAGATCCGGGTGCGCGGGGCGATGCTGGATGAGGTGCGCCGCCTTGCCCATGACAGCCGGACAGCACGCGCCAAACGCACCGGCTACGAACGCGCGCTGTCCGCCCTGCGCGGGCAATTGGGCCGCGAGCCAAGCCGTGCAGAGCTTGCCCGCGCGATGGCCGTCAGCGATTCGGAATTGCTCGCCATCGAAGCCTCAGGCGTGAAGCTGACCCCGATCGATGACGCCTATGACGAAACCAGCCTCGCCTTCGCCAGCGACGATCCCGATCCGTTCGAAGCGCTGTGCGCCGCCGAGGATCGTGACCGGTTGCTGCACGCCATGATCGAATTGCCCGACCGGCTGAAACTGGTGCTGCAACTGTTCTTCGTCGAGGAATTGAACCTCACCGAAATCGCCGCCGTGCTCGACGTCAGCGTGCCGCGCGTGCACCAGCTGCGCGCCAAGGCTCTGAAAGACCTGCGCGCGCTGCTGGAGGCGGCATAAGGCCTCAAGCAGCGAAGCGTTAGGTCGACAAAATACCCTTAGAACGTCAGCCCGAACGCCTTGTAGGTCGCGGCCAGCGAAGGCCGCATCTTCAGCGCGAGCGCGATCTCGTCCTTGCCGCTCTTGTCGCCCATTTGCGTGAGGATGATGCCGCGCAGCAGGCGGGATTCGACCTGATAGGGCTCCGCCAGCAACGCCGCGTCGATATCCGCCTTGGCCGCCGCAAGGTTGCCGAGCCGGAAATGCGCCATCGCCCGGCTATCGAGCGCGGTCGGCGCATTGTCGCTTTTCTCGACCGCCTTGGTGCAGGAATCGAGCCGCATCTCGTCCATCTTCGACCAGATCGCCGCTTGCCAGCACAGGGCGTTGAGCAGGTTCCCGTCGGTTGGCCGCTGGGCGATCATGCCATCCAGCAGATCGAGCCCTTCCTCCGCCGCGCCCTGCCAGCCAAGCGCGGATGCCATCACCGTCACGCCGTCGGCGCGCTCCTTGGTCAGGGCCTCGAAATCCTCTGCCAGCGCCAACCCTTCCTCGGCGCGGCCCAGCAAGGCGAGCAGTTCGATCTGTTCGCCATAGGTCGAGCCATCGGGTTGCAGCGCTTCGGCCTCGACCAGATCGGCGAGCGCGCCGGACATATCGCCCAGCTCGCGCCGCAGGGTGGCGCGGGCGTAGATCAGATCGCGCGAATCCTCGATTTTCATGGCCGCTTCGACATCGGCCAGCGCGCCGGCAAAATCGAAGATGCCCATGCGGAAGCCCGCGCGGTTGATCAGCGGATAGGGATCATCCGGCTCCGCCTTGGCAATCCCCTTGGCATAGAGCGCTTCGAGCGCGGAAAGCCGCGCGCGGTCCTTCCCGAAATATTGCCACAATTCGCGCACGTCGCCTTGCGAACGCAGCACCGGCAGCTGGCGGTCGAACCGGTTGAGTTCGCGTCGCGCCGCGCCGATGGCATCGGCGGCGAGTTCTTCCTTCAGAGTGCGCATCGTCTGATCGACTGTCAGCTTGCGCCCTTCCAGCTTGGCGGTGGAGGCCAGTTCGACCCCGCCGATGGTGGCAGAAACGGGCGCGGCGCTGCCTTCCAGGTTCACGCCTGCGACATCGTCGGGCAGCAGCACCTCGGCCGTGCTGGTAAAATAGACCGGGCCGTTGAGCTGGAGCGGGATGGCGCGCCACGCACTGCGTGCACGGTCCGCTTCGAACCCGACATCGCGCGCGGCCTGAGCGGGCGGCTCGAACTTGTAGTCGGTGCCGTCCCGCGTCCACGCGCTGCTCATGATCCCGCGCCCGGTCAGCACGGCAAGGCCCGCCTCAGCATCGTAGCGCACCGAATGCTCGACCACCTGCCCATCGCCGATCACTTCGGTGATGGCGGAAGCCACCGCGTCCTCGCGCATTTCGTCGCTGCCTTGCGAGGCCATGCTGCGCCAGCCTGCCCCGATCGTGCCGCGATATTCGATGGTCACATCGAAGGTCGCCGGAACGCGCAGGCCCGCGCGCTGATCGACGGTCAGGCGCACCACCCGGTCAGGCGTCGACTGCGCCCGCGTGTCGAGCGCCATCAGTTCCGCGCCCGCATCGCGCAGCGGCAGGCCGTGGAAGAAGCGCGGCACTTCATCCATCGTATCGGCACGCACCCCTGACGTGGTGCCGTCGAGCCAGAAATTCGTGCCGCCGATCACCGCGCGCACGATCACATGGTCGAAATTGCCGGGCATTGGCGAAAGGCTCGGCAAGGCATCGCCGCCCTGACTGCGGACCAGCACCGGCTCGGCCTCGATCCCCAGCTCGCGCAGCATGGTGAGCAGCAGCAGCGTCTTGGCCTTGCAATCGCCAAAGCGCTTTTCCCACGTCTCCTCGGGCGCCTGGGGGATGTAATTGCCGCCCGACATGCCGTTCATAAGGTAGCTGATATCGTCCTGCACCAGCCTCAGAGCCATCGCCGCGCGGGTGCGCGGATCATCGCTCGCCGCGGCAATCCCGGCGATACGGCCCGCCAGATCGCCGCCGGGCGTCACCTTCCCCGCGGTGCCATAATGCTGGGCGTGATTGCGCGAAACCGCAGGCCAATCGGCATAGGTCGATACCTGCATCAGCTCGCCAATGCGGAAGCGCGAGGGCGCGTCTTCGGGCATCTCATCACCCTCGGGCACCGGCAGGGAGGCCGACCACACCATGTACCCGCCCTTCGCGACCGGCTCCGGCACGGCGGCCTTGCCCAGCCGCAGGCGGGTGACCGGCAGCGCCTCGGGCCATGACACCGTGACGCGCCCCTGTTCGAGCGGAAAGGGCTTGGCGATGAGCCCGCCCTGCCACTGCACATTATCGCCCATCGCCTGATCGCTCAGGGTGGTGGAATAGGCGAGCCGCAACACATCGCCGAGCTTGGCGCCCTGCACTGCCAGCGTCGCGGTAAGCTGGCCATCGACGAGCCGGTTTTCGAGACCGCGTTCGCGCCGCAACACTTCGAACTGCGCGCCGCCCTTCAGCACGTCGATCACTTCGCCCGCGCGGATCAGCTCGACCCGGTGGACGATGAGATCGCCCTTGTCGGGCATCCAGCTCGCCGTCAGCGTGCCGAAGCGGGTCAGCGCTTCAGGGGAATCGAGCGCCACGGCGGTGTCGATGTAGGTCGACAGCTTGCCGGTTTCGATCCGGGCTTGCTGATCAAGCAGCATGATGATGGCATTGGAATTGGCCGGTTTGGGGTCAACCCTGGCGACCTCGACCCAGCTCGGCGCGGCGTCATACAGCACGGTCTCACCTGCCCACACCGGCACCGCCGCCGTCCCGGCCAGCAGCAGGCCTGCCAAGGGGCGAGCAAATCGATTGGCGAGACGGCGCGACATGAAAGACCCCCATTCAACGAATGACTTGAGAGCCTAGCGCCGGTTTCGGATATTGCTAGAGCCGGAATGGGTGCACCGATCCCCGTCTTGCGCTAACGCGCAACGAAGGGGGGCGCAAAGAGGGGGCCATGCTGCGCACAATCACCAACAATTTTGCCGTGCTGACTGTCCTGGGCGTGGGGCTGGCGTGGTTCTTCCCCGCGGGCTTCACCTGGATGACCGACGGTCGGATCACCCTTGCCGGGCAACCGCTGCTCAGCCTTGCGCTCGGCGTGATCATGCTCGCGATGGGCCTGACCCTGACCTTCGATGATTACCGCAAGCTCGCCTCGGCGCCGCGCGCGCTGGTTGCAGGCGTGGTGCTGCAATTTGCGGTGATGCCGCTGACGGGCTTCGCGGTTGCCCGCGCGCTTTCGCTGGAGCCGGGGCTGGCGGTGGGCCTGATTTTGGTCGCCTGCTGTCCGGGTGGCACGGCGTCGAACGTGGTCACCTACATCGCGCGCGGCCATGTGGCGCTGTCGGTGGCAATGACCATGGCCTCGACCCTTGCCGCCGTGGTGCTGACCCCGCTGCTGACCGGGTGGTTGGCGGGGGCCTATGTCGAGATCGACCGCTGGAACCTCCTCGCCAACATGGTGAGCATTGTGCTGGTGCCGGTGGTGCTGGGCACGCTGCTCAACCGCCTGTTCCCGCGCGCCGCAGAACGGGTCAGTGCGGTGCTGCCGCTGGTCGCCATCGTGCTTGTCATCCTGATTGTGGGCGGGATCGTCGGCGGGGCAAAGACGCAGATTGCCGCGCACGCAGGCGTGCTGCTGCTGGCGACCTTCCTGCTGCACGCGGTAGGCTTTGCGCTGGGTTATGGGCTGGCCCGGATGCTGGGGCTGGGCGAGATCGAGGCGCGCACGATCAGCATCGAGGTGGGGATGCAGAATTCGGGCCTCGGGTCAGGGTTGGCGAAAACCCCTGCCTTTGCCGCGCAGTTCGCCAGCATCCAGCAAGCCGCCCTCGCCCCGGTTCCAGCGGCGATTTCGGCCGTGTGGCACGTGGTGATCGGGAGCCTGCTGGCGGGGTGGTGGCGGCGGAGGGGTTAGCCCTTCTTCCTCCCCTCCCCTTGGGGAGGGGCTGGGGGTGGGGGTTCGGCATCAGCGGGCGTCGTACCCCCATCCCCAACCCCTTCCCCCCAAGGGAAGGGGCTAGCCGTACATGCCCCGCTTCGGCCCGAGATAGCCGAACAGGTAGGCCCCCACCTTGCGCATCTGAATCTCCTCGCTGCCCTCGGTGATCCGGTAGCGGCGGTGGTGGCGGTAGATGTGCTCGAAGGGCTTGTGGCGCGAATAGCCGATGCCGCCGTGGACCTGCATCGCCCGGTCCGCCGCCTCGCACACCAGCCGGTTCGCCCAGTAATTGCACATCGAGACCTTGTCCGAGATGGTCTTCTCGATCGCCTCGTGGGGCATATTGTCCATCTCCCACGCGGTCTTGAAGATCAGGAGCCGCAGCATCTCCGCCTGCGTCGCCAGCTCCACCAAGGGGAACTGGATCGCCTGATTGCGCGCCAGCTCCTCCCCGAAGGGCTTGCGTTCGCGCGCATATTTCACACTCTCATCAATGCAATAGAGCGCCGCGCCGCAGCTGCTCGCCGCCTGCCGGATGCGGTTCTGGTGGACGAAGCTCTGCGCCAGCGCCAACCCGCGGCCTTCCACGCCGAGGATCGCGCTGTCGGGCACCCACACGTTGGTCACGCTGAGGCGCGGGTGGTCGGTGGGCATGTTGAAGGTCCACAGCCACTCCTCGATTTCGAGGCCCGGCGTCGGATTGGGGACGAGGAAACAGGTGATCCCGCTCGCGTCCCCCGCCTTGCCCGCCGTGCGCGCAAACATCGCGCAGTGGGTGGCGACGTGCATGCCGGTGATCCACATCTTCTCGCCGTTGATCAGCCAGCCATCGACCCCATCGCGGGTTTCCCTGACCGCATGGGTTTCCATGTGGGTGGCGTCCGAGCCGTGGTGCGGTTCGGTGAGGCCGAAGGCGACCCGCCGCGTGCGCTCGAAGCCGCCGAGGATGAATTCCTGCTTCTGTTCCTCGGTGCCCCACTGGTCGAACATGGCGACGAAGGGGAAGTTGCCCACGATGCTGTGCTCGTTCTGCAAGTCATTGTGGAGGCCAAGGCCCTGGCGCGCGAAGTGCTCGCGGATCACCGCCATCCAGAGGTTGCTGCCGTCCTTGCCGCCATAGCGCTTGGGGGCGGAGAAGCGCCAATGGCCCGCCTTGTCGGCGCGGCGGGTGGCTTCCTTGAGCAGCTCCTCCCACTCGTGCCGGGGCAGCCCGCCCGCTTCGAAATCCGTGCGCGCATATTCGCGGCGGTGGTCGAAGAAGCGGATGTTGTCGTCCTGCTGCTCCAGGGGCTTGATCTCGGCGGCGATGAAGGCGTCGAGTTCGTCGAGATAGGCTTGCAGGTCGGCGGGAAGCGCGAAGTCCATGGGTTATTCCTCTCCAAGCCACTTCTTCCGCGCCGCTTTGAGCGCAGGGTATTTGGGAACGTCTGCGCTCAACTTTTGTAGTGCCGACGATCTCAAGTCAGCTAGCAATCCCGATGATTTGACCGATTTCTCGCCCACCAAGAGTGCCTCCGACAGCAGGTAGTCGCCTGGATAGGGCAGCAGGTCATCCTCACGGGCGATCATGCCAAGTGCGTTCCGTGCGACCGCCAATTGAAAGCGGTCATGCCCGGTCAGCTTGTCCTTCAGGGTATCGAGCCACTCGGCGATGGCGGTAGCCATCTCAGCCTGATTGGCCTCGCCGAGATAAGTGCAGGACATATCGGGGAGGACAACTGGCCGTCCCCGCTCTTCCTCCGACGCGTCCTCCTCCAGCAGCAGCAGCAGATCGAGCTCCTGCTCGCTCGTCCGGCGCGAGATCACCACGCGTTCGAGCATCCGGTCCGCGCCCGAGCGCCATTGCGCGGCCATCTTGAGGCACCCGAGCGCCCACCACACCGTCCGGTAGATCGTCCAGAAGCGGAACCGCGCGGGGTCGATGGTCACCCCCGCCTCGGCCTCATAGGCGGCGATGTAGTCGGCGATGCTCCCCAGCCCCAGCGCGGGGCGGTCGTAGCGGGCGAAGCGCCACACCGCCATGCAGCCGAAGGCGAGGTCTTCATGGCGGTCGCCGAAGTGGGCGATCTCCCAGTCGAGCACGCCGGTCAGCGCCGAGCCCTCCACCAGCAGATTGCCCATGCGGTAGTCGCCGTGGTTTAGGACGGGCTCGACCTCAGGCGGGCAGTTGTCCTCCAACCACTTGAGCCCGAGCGCAATGATCGGTCGGTCGCCACCCGCGTCCATGAACTGCGCCTTGAGGTCGGCAATCGCGGCGCGGTAGTCCATCACCGGCACGCCTGCGGGCACGTCGGACTGCCGCAGCGAGTGGATGCGCGCCAGATCACGCGCGATGTCGCGCAGCAACCCATCGGGATCGTCGCAACCGAGAATGACCTTGGGGTCCGCCGTCCCCGGCAGCGCGCGCATGATGAAGCCGGAACCCAGCCCGTCCGCCTCTTCCAGCACCGCCACCACTTCCGGCGCGGTCACGCCCTTGGCCCGCGCCGCCTCGATCAGCGCGGCTTCGGTCGCGTGCCCGTAAGGCCGCCCCTCCATGAAGGCGAGGCTCGGGGCGCGGCGCAACACGCAGTCGGAGCCCCCCGCCTCGAACCGCCAGCTTTCCATCACCGCCCCGCCCGTCAGGCGCTGCGGCGCCAACGACAAAGCGCCGAGGCCGACGCGGGCACACACCCGCGCCAGCCCGGCGCTCAGGTCTTCAACCGTTACTGCCACCGGATCAGGCGGTGACGGCGTCCTTCTTGACGGTGATCACCTGCGGATAGGTGAACTCCTTGAGGCCTTCCTTGCCGTATTCGGCGCCGAAGCCCGACTGCTTGTGCCCGCCAAAGGGCGCGAAGGGCGAGAGGTGGAGGTATTCGTTGACCCACACCGTGCCGGTTTCGAGCTGCTCGGCGATCTCCACGCCCTTCTCGGGGTTGCCGGTCCACACCGCGCCGGCGAGGCCGTATTCGGAGTTGTTGGCGCGCGCGATGACCTCTTCCTCGGTCGAGAACTTCATCAGCGGCATGACCGGGCCGAACTGTTCCTCGGCCACGATCCGCGCATCTTCGGGCGGGTTGTCGAGGATGGTCAGCGGCACGAAGTAGCCGGTGCCCGAGGGATCGACATTGCCGCCGAGCAGGAACTTGTAGCCGTTCTCCTTGGCGTCCTCGATCAGCTCCAGCACGCGCTCGTACTGCTTCTTGTTCTGGATCGGGCCGACGCCGGTGCCCTGCTGGCTGCCGTCGCCGACCTTCACGGTTTTGGCATATTCGACGATGGCGGCGCTGAGTTCATCGTAGATATCCTCATGGATATAGACGCGCTTGGCCGCGACGCAGATCTGCCCGGCGTTGGAGAAGCTCGACCAGAACAGCTGTTCGGCGACCTTCTTGGGATCGGCATCGGGGAGCACGATCGAGGCATCGTTGCCGCCGAGTTCGAGGGTGATGCGCTTGAGATCGGCGCTGGCGCCTTCCATGATCTTCTTCCCCGTCGCGGTCGAGCCGGTGAAGGTGATCTTGTCGATATCGGGGTGGCTGGTGATCATCGGGCCGAGGTCGTCCTCGCCGGTGATGATGTTGACGACACCCGCGGGCACCTTGTCGGCGATCAGCTCGGCGATGCGCAGCGTGGTGAGCGGGGTGAAGGGCGAGGGCTTCAGCACGATGGTGCAGCCCGAAAGCATCGCGGGGACGATCTTCTGGATCGCCATCATGACGGGGAAGTTCCACGGCACGATGCCGCCGACAACGCCCACCGGCACACGGCGGGTGCGCGACAGGCGGGTGTCGCTGTCCTCGTTGATCTCGTCTTCGAGGCTGAGGGTCGATTGCGCCGCGCTCATCCCGGCCGCGCCGTAGATTTCGCCGCGCGCCTGATCGTGGGGCTTGCCCTGCTCGCTGGTGAGCAGGCGGTAGAGTTCCTCGGCATTGGCCTTGATCGCGCCCGAAATCGCCATGATCGCGGCGCGGCGTTCCTCGATGGGGGTGTTCTTCCACGTCTTGAACGCAGCGCGGGCAGCGGCGACCGCGCGGTCAAGCTCGGCCTGGCCGCAGGCGGGGACCTGGCCGATCACCTGCTCGTTGGCGGGGTTCACCACGTCGAGCCAGCGGTCGGTCGCGACCATCTCGCCGCCGATAAGGTTCTTGTACTGGGTGACCATCTGTCTGTCCTCTCTACGAATGGGGGGAGTCGTCTCTCGCAATCAGGTTGGCGCGTTGCGTAGCAAAACGCAACGCTTGCGTTGACGACAGGGCTAGCGCGATGTCCGGGCGCGATCACCTGATGATTGCGCTATCGGCATGGGGGCCTATGGAACCGGCGAGAGATGCCTTGGAGGAGAGCCGCATGAGTGATTCCCGCCCTGATCTGGTGATTTACGGCAGCCCGATCTCGCCCTTCGTGCGCAAGGTCGCCGGGGTCTGCATCGCCAAGGGCGTGCCTTACGAGGTCGAGGCGATCAACGTGTTCGATCCGCCCCAGTGGTTCCGCGACATCTCACCGATGAAGCGCATTCCGGTGCTGCGCGACCGTTCGGTGGCAGAGGAAGGCCTGGCGGGCACCATCGCCGATTCCTCCGCCATCTGCGCGTTCATCGAGAAGAAGCACCCCACCCCGGCGCTCTATCCCGATATCCCGATGGCACTGGGCGAAGCGCTGTTCATCGAGGAATATGCCGACACCGCGCTGGCGATGGCGGGCGGCCTAGGCATCTTCCGGCCGATCTTCTTCGCGGTCAGCAAGGGCGAGGAGCCAGGGCTCGAAAAGGCACGCGATGCCTGGGCGAACCAGCTGCCGCCGATCTTCGATGTGCTCGAAGCGCGGCTCGGCGGACGCGCATTCTTCGCGGGCGACGCGCTCTCGATTGCCGACATCACCGTGGCGACGGTGCTGATGCAGATCGCGCTGGTGGCAGAGATGCCGCTGGATCGCTGGCCCGGCCTTGCCGCACATTACGCTGCGATGCAGGCCCTGCCGCTGATCGCCGAACCTTATGCGGCGGCGGAAAAGATGATCCGCAGGGCCTTGCCCACCCGCTTCGACCTGACCTAAGCCCCACATCCCAAAGCGATCAGAGAACAGGCGAGCAAAATGGCCAGCGAATGGTGCATCGGGATCATCGGCGGATCAGGCCTCTATGCTATCGACGGCCTGGAAGACGCGCAGTGGATCGCGATCGACACGCCTTGGGGTGACCCGTCGGACGAAATTCTGTGCGGGACGCTCGCCGGGGTGAAGGTGCGCTTTCTCCCGCGCCATGGCCGAGGCCACCCGATCACGCCGACGGAGTTGAACGCCCGCGCCAATATCGACGCGCTGAAGCGGGCGGGTTGCACCGATGTTCTGGCGATCAGCGCGGTGGGATCCTTGCGCGAGGAGCTGGAGCCGGGGCGCTTTGCCGTGGTCGAGCAATTCATCGACCGCACCGTGCACCGCCCCAGCACCTTCTATACCAGCGGCTTTGTCACCCATGTCTCGATGGCCGATCCGGTCTGCCCGCGCCTGTCGGACATGGCCGCTCACGCGATCAGCGACGCCGGGGGGAAGGTAGCAGTCGGCGCGACCTATCTCGCGATGGAGGGCCCGCAATTCTCTACCCGCGCCGAAAGCCGGATGTACCGCGCCTGGGGCGCCGATGTGATTGGCATGACCGCGATGCCCGAGGCGAAACTCGCGCGCGAGGCGGAGCTGCCCTATGCGCTGGTCGGCATGGTCACCGATTATGACTGCTGGCGCGAAGGCGAAGCGGTCGATGTGGCGCAGGTGGTTGGCCAGATGCAGGCCAACGGCGCGCTTGCCCGCGCGATGGTGGCGAATTTCATCGCCGCTCTGCCGCAAGAGCGCGAACCTTCCCCGATCGATTTCGCGCTGGACGATGCGGTGATCACTGCGCCCGACGAACACGACCCGGCGGTCATGGCCAAGCTGGATGCAGTCGCCGGGCGGCTGTTCGGGTAAGCTCGCGCGGCCCAGTCGGCTATTCGCAGTGCGAAAGTCCCACCTTACCTGACGAGAACGCCGCAGCGCTGCGTTGCAATTCCATGACGCCGCGCTAGGCGGAAGCGTCACGCGCCAACGGGGATTCGCAGCGATGAAGATCATGTCCGGCAATTCGAACCTGCCGCTCGCCCGGGCCATTGCGGCCTATCTCGAAATCCCGCTGACCGATGCCAGCGTGCGGCGCTTCTCGGACGAGGAGGTCTTCGTCGAGATTCACGAGAATGTGCGCGGGGAGGACGTGTTCGTCGTCCAGCCGACCAACTTCCCGGCGAACGACAACCTGATGGAGCTCTTGATCTGCATCGACGCGCTGCGCCGCGCGTCTGCCAAGCGGATCACGGCGGTGGTGCCCTATTTCGGCTATGCGCGGCAGGACCGCAAGCCCGGCCCCCGCACGCCGATTTCGGCCAAGCTGGTGGCGAACCTCATCACCGAGGCGGGCGCCGACCGGATGCTGGCGGTCGATCTTCACGCCGGGCAGATTCAGGGCTTTTTCGATATTCCGACCGACAACCTCTACGCCGCGCCCGTCATGGCGGCGGACATTCAGGCGCGTTACGGCGACCAGTCGCTGATGGTGGTCTCGCCCGACGTCGGCGGCGTGGTCCGCGCGCGGGCGCTGGCCAAGCGGCTCGACAACGCCCCGCTGGCCATCGTCGACAAGCGGCGTGATCGTCCGGGCGAATCGGAGGTGATGAACATCATCGGCGACGTTTCCGGGCGGCACTGCATCCTGATCGACGATATCGTCGATTCGGGCGGCACGCTGTGCAACGCGGCCGAGGCACTGCTGGAAGGCGGGGCGAAGTCGGTCGCGGCCTACATCACTCACGGCGTGCTCTCGGGCGGGGCGGTGGCGCGGATCAACGGGTCGAGCCTCAAGGAGCTGGTCATCACCGATTCGATCCGCCCGACCGAGGCCGCCGAAGCCTCCGACCGCATCCGCATCCTGCCGATCGCCCCGCTGGTGGGCGAGGCGATCCGGCGGATTGCGGATGAGAGCTCGGTTTCGAGCCTGTTTGATTGAGTTGCCGACCATTCTCCCCCTTCTGAAGAGGAGGGGGCTTTGATGTTCGACCCCAGCGAAATCCGCGCCCTTCTGATCGACGCCGCCCGCCAGCGGCAGACCTTCACCTACGGCGGGCTCCTCGCCATTCTCGGCCATACCTTCACGCGGCCCCTGATGCGCCAGCTGTGCAAGGTGCTCGACCGGATCGACGAGGACGGGCGCGCTTGCGGGGAGCCCGGCCTCGCGGTGCTGGTCGTGCGCCAGTCGGACGGATTGCCCGGCCAAGGCTGGTTCGTCAGCCGTACCGGCGTTTACGACGACTTGCCGCTCGAATGGGAGGGGACGGAAGCACGGGCCTATACGCAGGCTCGACAGGCCGAGGCGTTCGATTATTGGGAAGCGCATGACCGATAAAGATCTCGCCCTCGCCCTGCGCCTCGCCGATGTCGCCGGAGCCGCGATCCGTCCGCTATTCCGCGGCCAGTGGAGCGAGGAGAAGAAGGCCGACCGCAGCTTCGTCACTGAAGCCGACCGTGCCGCCGAAGCCGCAATGCGACGGTTGATCGAGGCGGAATTCTCGGCCGACGGGATTATCGGCGAGGAATATGGCACCCGCAACGAGGGCGCGGGGCGGCAGTGGGTGCTCGACCCGGTCGACGGTACCACCAGCTTCATCGCCGGCCGCCCGATCTTCGGCACGCTCATCGCGTTGTTACAGGACGGCTGGCCGGTGCTCGGGATCATTGACCAGCCGGTGAGCGGAGAACGCTGGGTGGGCCGCATCGGCCAGCCGACGCTGTTCAACGGCAAGCCCGCACAGGCACGCCCCCTCAAGGAACTCCGCGACGCCGTGCTGGCCACCACCAGCCCGCACCTCTTCACCAATCAGGAGGCCGACGCCTTCATGTCGGTCGCCAAGCAGGTGGCGGAAAAGAAGATCGTGTTCGGCGGCGACTGCTATAATTACGGCCTGGTCGCCAGCGGCCATGTCGATGTGGTGATCGAGGCGGGGCTGAAGCTCTATGACTACGCCGCGCTCGTCCCGGTGGTCGAAGGCGCAGGGGGGATGATGGCCGACTGGCAGGGCAATCCGCTTGACGCAGGCAGCGATGGCACGGTGATCGCACTGGGCGATCCGGCGCGGCTGGAAGATGTGCTGGAGGCGATGGGGTAGCGCACCCACGCCAGTTGCCTTGATACCCGCGCCAGCGCGCTATCGGCTATTGCAGTGTGGTGATTTCCTCGCTGCCATCGGTGCGGCCATAGAACTGCATCAGCTGCACCAGCAATTCGCAGCGGTCGGCCAGCGTCTCGGCTTCGAGCAGTGCCTGCTTTGACGCCGGATCGAACGGCGCGATCTGCGAGACGCCGTTGATCAGCGAGCGATCATCCAACCGCTCGACCGAAGCCCAATCGACCGAATAGCCCTGCATATCGGCAAAGCGACGCGCCTCCCGCTCAAACCCGCCGCGCTGCGCGTGGGAGAGGGTTTCGTCTTCGTCCTCGGCATAGACCTCGGCTTCGATCTGGCGAAAGGCGGTGGCCACATCGAGCTCGCGCACCAGCCGGAACCGCGCCGTGCCTTCGAGGATGAGGTTGTAGCGCCCATCGTCCATCGCCTGCACTTCGCCGATCTTGCCGATGCAGCCGACCGCGTAGAGCGGCGCGCCTTCCACTGCACGCTGCGGCTGGATCATCGCGATCTGACGGTCCCGGAT
The DNA here is from genome assembly GCF_046452395.1 of Erythrobacter sp. W302b. Classification (NCBI taxonomy): domain Bacteria; kingdom Pseudomonadati; phylum Pseudomonadota; class Alphaproteobacteria; order Sphingomonadales; family Erythrobacteraceae; genus Erythrobacter; species Erythrobacter sp. W302b. The sequence goes on from NZ_JBKFDH010000001.1 coordinate 2,665,206, forward strand.
CAGCGCATCGCCTACGAGCGCACGGTAGCGCGGCTCGAAGATGTGAAGCGGCAGCTGCATGCCGGGGAACAGCACGGCGCCGGTCAGGGGAAAGATGGAAAGGCGGCGGGTCATGGTGTTTGCGGTCATCCAAACAATACGCGCGACAGGCGGCGGCGGACGCCGACCACCCATTCGTCTTCAAGGCCGGTCGCCTCGAAGATCTTGAGCAGCTTGGACCGCGCCGCGCCGTCGTTCCACGCGCGGTCGGCGGTGATCATGGCGAGCAAGGTGTCGGCGGCGTCATCGCGCTGGCCTGCGGCAAAGGCGGCCTCGGCAAAAGCGAACTGCGCGTCCATATCCTCAGGCGCGGCAGCGGCGGCGGCGCGCAGGGCGGCAAGCTCGCTGTCGTCGACGCGGGTGCCGGCAAGTTCCAGCGCGCTGCGGGCAGGTGCGATGGCGGGATCGGTGGCGAGGCGCGGGTCGGAATCGATCACTTCCATCACCTGTCTGGCCTGATCGACCTCGCCCAATTGCACCAGTGCGCGCACCAGACCACCGTGGGCGGGGGCATTGTCCTGTGCGAACTCGGTGATCTGCGCGAAGATGCCCGCAGCGCGCTGGGGATCGCCCGCGGCAAGGGCTTCCTCGCCCAGCTTCACGAACTGCGCGATCTCCTCGGGCGAAGGGCCCTGCGGTTCGCCCGTCACCCCATCGGCCGCGCCGCCTTGGATCGGCAATTGCGCCAGCAACTGATCAAGCATCGCCTTCAGCTGCGATTCGCTGCGCGCGGAGGTCAGATCGGCGATCGGCTGGCCCTGGAACATGGCATAGACCGTGGGGATCGAGCGCACCTGGAACTGTGCGGCGATGAACTGTTCCTCGTCGACATTGATCTTGGCGAGCACCACGCCCTTGTCGGCATATTCGCCCGCGACCTTTTCCAGCACCGGGGTCAGCGCCTTGCACGGGCCGCACCATTCGGCCCAGAAATCAAGGATGACGAGCTTGCTCTGCGAAGGTTCGACCACCGCCTTGCGGAAACGGTCGACCGCCTTCTGTTCGTCGATGCTCAGTCCCATGCTGGCCAAGGTATCTGCTCCTGCTGTGTCATTGGACGCCCGCGCGCCATTGGCTCCAATGTGGGGCCTTGCGCCAAGATGTGAAGCGCGGATTTGTGCTGACCGCTGCGCTATACGCGATCAAGCCCCAATCGCGCCAAATTTGCACGAGCCAATGTGCGAATTTAGCGCTTGCAGGTGTGCCAAGGCGCTGCTAATCGCGCCGCCTCTCCGGCAGGAAGCGCGCAACTGCGGCTTTTTGTCAGCGCCAGTGAGCGGGCGTAGCTCAGGGGTAGAGCACAACCTTGCCAAGGTTGGGGTCGAGGGTTCGAATCCCTTCGCCCGCTCCATTACATCCAACAGTTTTGCGAATTTTTGCCTTCGGGCACCGGGCCCTAGGTCACCGGCAAGTCAGCGCGACGGCCTGTTGCGGGCCTGGCGCGATGCGCCGCGCTCAGGCTCCTTCCTTTTTGCTTTGCGCCTGATCGCCAGTTGGCTCCCCTGACGCGTCATTGCTGGCCCCGCGCCTGCGCAGACAGCAGCGATATGATCGCCACCAGCCAAACGACGACGGCGGCAAGAAACACTTTCAATGCAACGTCCAAGACCCCGGCCAGCGCCGCGACAAGCAGCGCAAAGCAGTAGAAATCGCGGCTCGTCAGGTCCTTGAGCAGCCGCGCGTTAGGACTGCCCGCCTCTTCCTGAATGCGTTTCGCGCCATCGAAATGGACGATACCCTCGCGCCGGAAGGCCGAGGTTCCGAGGAGGGCGAGACCGGTGGCCATCACAGCACCCGCGGCCATGCCGACCAGCGCGTCCTCTGCCTGCCCCTGCATCCAGAAGTTGCACCCGGCGCCGGCCAGAAAGGCGACGTTGGTGAAGGCATCAATGATGCTGTCGAGCGAGGCACCGCGCTTCGAAGAGCGGAAGGTTGCCCTTGCAATCTCGCCATCGATCCCGTCGACAACCGACGCGATCTGGAACAGCAGCGCCCCCACCACCAACCCGCCCGGTGTCCCCGTCAGCAAGCTTGCCACCATCGCCAATGCGGTCAGGAAGGTCAGCAAGGTGGCATGGCCGGGACGGATCCAGCCGAGCCGCAGCAACGCCGCCGAGGCGGCCTGCGACAGGGGACGGTTGCAATGGCGCGAGATCATCCCGTCGCCGGGCTTTGCCGTGCCGCGCACGATCGTCTTGGCCGCTCTGCGCAAAGCCATCTCGGGATCATCCGACTGTTCGGGGGCTGCCGCCAAACCCGCCTGCACCGCGAGGATCGTAGCCGCGTCCGGCAGTGCTTCGCCGGGAAGCAGAGTGATGTCGGCAGCTGCCGAGAGTTCAACCGGCAGGCCGGGTGCCAAGCGCATGATCTCTGCGCGCGTCAACGGGGCAAGCGCACCCGAATCGCCCAACACCAGCCGCAGCGGCGTGCCGGGCAGCGCCGCGACATGGGCTTTGGCCAAGCGCGCCGCCGCTGGCACGCCGGCCACCAGACGGTCGGCCGTGCGTGACGACGAGAAGCGATACCCGAGGGGGGATGACATGAGGCCTCGCAGTGCTGCGGAATTGCGCTGGTAAACAGCCGCCTATATGCATCGCCGATGCACGGCAGGGCAACGTCGTCCTGCCGCGGATCCGGTGATACCTTATGACCTCTGCTTCCTCGACCCCGGTGACCGCGCCGCCCGCGCGACCGGCGGAGCTGGAGGATTGGCTCAATCGTCAGGTCTATCACCCCCTGTCGTGGCGGCTGGCGCGCAGACTTGCGTCGACCCGGATAACGCCGGACATGGTCTCGGCTGCCGGTGCGGCGACGATCATGCTGGCCGCTGCAAGCTATGGCCTGATCGCAGCGTCTTGGGGGGCCGTGCTGGGACTACTCCTCCATATGTCTTGGCACGCGCTTGATGGCGCGGACGGCGATCTCGCGCGGCTGACCGGGCGCAGTTCGGCGCATGGCGAGCTGGTGGATGGGATCTGCGACTATGCCGGGCATATCGTCCTCTATGTGACGATGGGGGCGATTGCCGCGGGTCAGATCGGCGGCTGGGGCTGGGCGTTGATGTGGGCGGCGGGGGCCAGCCGCGTGGTGCAGGCCGCGCATTACGAAGGCACGCGGCGGCAATATCAACTGGCGGTCTATGGCACTCCGTGGATGGGGAGCGAGGCCCCTGCCACTGATGCCAAGGGCCGGCGGCATCCCTTCGTCGCCTATTACCTGTGGCTCACCGGCTGGATCGTGCCGCACGGTGCCGCGTTGCGGATGGCAGCGCAATCGCCGGAGACAAGCGCGCCGCTGCGCGAGGCGATGCGGCGGCACGGCCCGGCTCTGCTCGCCCGGATCGGCCCGCTCAGCGCCAATTACCGCACCCTCGCGGTGGGTGCCGCAATGCTGGCGGGGCGGCCGCACTGGTATTTCCTGTTCGAGATCGTGGTTTTGGGCGCCGTCCTTGTCGCCTCCCTCGCCCGGGTGCGGCAGGTGATGGAGGCGGTTCTGATTCAGGCAAGGGCGTCCAATACCTTGCGATAAAGCGCAAGATTGGCCGCGGCGAAGGCCCGCCAGTCAAGCGCGGCCGCGCGTGCCAAGCCAAGCTGACGCAGCGTGGTGGCAAGGGCGGCGTCCTGCGTCACGCGCCGCAAAGCGGCGGCGATCGCAGCCGAATCATGGGGATCAACCAGAAGCGCGGCGCCGCCGGCAACCTCTGGCATGGCCGAGCAATTGCTGGTTACGACCGGACAACCGCATGCCATCGCCTCGGCAACCGGATTACCAAAACCTTCAATGAAAGAGGGATGCAGCAGCGCCGCAGCCCCGCTGTAAAGCTGGACCAGCGCCGCGCGGTCGATCGGCTCCAGCACATGAACCCGGCCATCAAGACCCAGCTCGCGTACGCGCTCCGCAAAAGCCTGCCGCTGTCCGCCGCGTCTTTGCACCAGCACCAGATCAATGTCGGATGATGACCCACATCCTATCGCAAACCCCCGCAGCGCGCCTTCGTGATTCTTGTAGGGCGCGCCCTGCCCGACGATCAGGACATAGCGCCGTCCGGGTGCAACGCCCAATCGCGCCAATGTTTCGGGATCGGGCGACACGGGGTGGAAATCATCGGCAACGCCCGAAGGGGTGACGGCCACACGCGCCGCCGCCTGCGACCAGATGCGGGCAATTTCGGTCCGACTCGCTTCGCTGACTGTCGCAACAACCGCAGAGCGGGTGAGCGCCCGCCGGATGCCATGGCCATAGAAGTGTTGCTCGATTCGGCCCCAGGGCGCCGGATTGCACCATTTCGGATGCGTCAGCCACATCGTGTCATGAATGGTTGTGATCGCGGGCATTGTCAGTCCCCCAGGCAAGATATTGGCTGGTGCATGAAACAGGTCGATCCCGCGCAAGTCGACAGCAAGTGGCAGGTGAAGCAACGTGACCGGACCATTTGCCGGAGCGCGAATAATGACTTCTCGAACATTGGCCGCATTGCTGAGAGGTTCATCGCGAGATGCGTGCCTGAGGAACGTAAATTGGAAGTCAGGCGCCAGAGACGGCAAGTGATGTGCGAGCGCCGCGACAACTTCGCCGATCCCGCTTGGGCGCGGACCGAGATAGCGGCAATCGAGCGCGACATGGGGGCTCCGAAGGGGCGTGCGTACTGGCATTGTTACAGTGACTTCATCCATTTCGGATTAGCTGAATTTTGGCGCGGTTTACCGCAGGTGCGAAAGGCGTGTGGCGGTGTGTCACATACCCTGACTAGGCCGTTTGCCAACGCTTCGGCCACAGCCGGAATGTGGCAGATTTCCGGCCTTTTCACGGGCCAAATGACGTTCATTTCGGATCATTCAGCCGCTTCAAATCTGGCCTCTTTAGCCGCATTTATCCAAGGAAAGGTAACACGACAAAAATTCGTGAGGGTTGACAGACGCTTGCCCTCCATAGATGTATTGCGGGCAATTTAAGGATGTATTGATGAATCGCGTACGAGCAGCAATCGTAGGCGTGGGCAACTGTGCTTGTTCACTGATGCAAGGTAGTGCCTATTATCGGCGGACATTGTCAAGCAACGGTTTAATTCATCAGTCAATCGGTGGCTATCAAGCCAGCGACGTCGATTTTGTTCTTGGAATTGACGTTGATCGCCGCAAAGTCGGCAAACCTCTTGTTGAGGCAATTTTTGCAAGCCCCAACAATACGCAGGTTTTCGAAGCCGATATTGAACCGACTTCGGCGCAGGTCATTATGGGACGTGTGCTTGACGGTGTCGCTCCGCACATGGTGCAGGCTGGCGAGCGCGGCTTCCAGATTGCTGATCTTCCCGAACCCACGCAGGACGACATCGTTGCTGCATTGCGGCGTGAACGGGTGGACGTGCTGATCAACTTCCTCCCGGTTGGGTCACAACAGGCGAGCGAATTCTACATGGAATGCGCGCTTGAGGCCGGTGTTGGCGTGGTCAACGCCATCCCGGTGTTCATCGCCAGCGACCCCGCATGGGAGGCGCGCTTCCGCCAGCGCGGTCTGCCGATCGTGGGCGATGACATCAAGGCGCAGGTCGGTGCCACGATCATCCACCGCGCACTGTCGAACCTGTTCTCGACCCGTGGTGTCACGGTTGACCGAACCTACCAGCTGAACACCGGTGGCAATACCGACTTCATGAACATGCTGGATCCGGCGCGGCTGGCTCACAAAAAGGTGTCAAAGACCGAAGCGGTGCAGGCCGCGCTGGCGCAACGCCTGGATGAAGAGAATATCCGCATCGGCCCGGCCGAATACGTGCCTTGGCAAAAGGACAACAAGATCGCGTTCGTGCGGCTGGAGGGGTCACAATGGGGCGGCGTGGCAGTCAACCTCGAGCTGCGCCTCTCGGTCGAGGATAGCCCCAATTCCGCCGCCTGCGTGATGGATGCGATCCGGTTTTGCAAACTCGCCCGTGATCGCGGCGAAGGCGGAACGCTGATCGCCGAAAGCGCGTATTACTGCAAACACCCGCCGCAGCAGTTGGTGGAAGATGTCGCGCTGGGCCTGCTGGACGCGCGCGCAGCGCCGAGGCTGGACGCCGCCGAGTAATGCGGGACCGATACAACCGCACAACCGTTACAGAATCCCCTGTTTGCAAGCTCCCTGGCTTCTCATCCTCTCTGGCCCAAGGCAGCCCGTCATGAATGCAGTGATCCTCGCGGCCGGATTTGGCAGCCGGTTGTCCGCCATGCGGACGCCCAAGCCGCTTGTCGAAGTCGCCGGTATCAGCCTGCTGGAATGGTCTGTGCGACAGATGGCCGCTGTCGGGGTTACGCGGGCGGTGATCGTTACGGGGCATTGTGCCGACGAGATTGAGGCTCGCCTGCCCGGGATTGCGCAGGTTACCGGCGTGGCGCTCGAGCCATGCCGGATGGCGGACTGGTCGCGTCCGAACGGCCATTCCGTCATCGCCGGTGCCGCAAGGATCACCGGCAACTACCTGCTCGTGATGGCCGATCATCTGCTCAGTGTGGGGCTGCTGCAGCGCCTTGTGACAGACTTTGGCCGCAGTTCCGGTGCGGCTCTGGCAATCGATCGCGGCGTCGATGGGCCCGCGATCGATCCTGCGGATGCCACCTGGGTGCGCTGCCACGGCAACGGCCAGATCGCACAGATCGGCAAGCATCTGAGCCGATATGACGCGGTCGACTGCGGCGCCTTCATTGCCACACCCGATCTCGCCCAATCGATTTCCGATGCGATTGGGGAAGGCGCCAGCGGCAGCCTGTCCGATGGGATGCAACGCCTCGCCGATCGCGGATTGGCAGACACGGTCGATGCGACGGGTGAATTGTGGATCGACGTCGACGATCCGGCGATGCTGGCCTTGGCACAGGCGATGGCGCCCGCCCTGTTGGGGCGCGGCGCGGCACAGCCGATATCGCATCAGGTCGCCGCATGACCACCGCTCAACCCCTGCTGCTTGATTGCACGCGCATGATCGCGCGCTACTGGTCCGGTGCCATGCCGACCGGGATTGACCGTGTCGCTGACGCCTATCGCACGCATTTTGCGGCGCGTGCCCAAGCTGTCATCCAGGTGCGCGGGCGCGCGCGCGTGATGACCCGGGCGCAGTCGGAACGGCTCTTCGCCTTGCTCGACACGCCCGGCGGCGCATTGCGTCAGCGCTTCGCCTCGTTGGCCAGCGGCTTTGCGGCGCTGATGGATGGCGAAGCACGCGGCGTCGGCACCCCGCCTGGCGCGCTGTATCTCAACGTGACCCACACCGACTTCGACCTTGATCGGCATATTGCCTGGGTGCGGTCGGAGAACCTGCGGCCGGTCTATCTGCTGCACGATCTTATCCCGATCGAGCATCCGCAATTCACGACGCCCCAAAAGGTCAACCGGCACAACGGGCGTGTCCGCCGCGCCCTTGAGGCGGCAAGCGGCATCATTGCCAATTCGCGCGTCACGGCCAGCGCCATCACCGCCTTTGCGCGCAGCGAGGGGCTGGCCCTGCCGCCGATCCTTGGCGCCCCGCTCGGATCGCCCCGCCTGCCTGAACGGCCTGCTCTTGCGGCGATGGAGCGAGCAAGCTTTGTGTGCGTCAGCACCATCGAACAGCGCAAGAACCATATGTTGCTGCTCAACGTGTGGCAGCGCCTGATTGCCCGCTATGGCGAGAGCGCGCCGCGGCTGGTGCTGATCGGGCGGTGGGGTGTCGGTTCGCAGGCGGTGCGCCAGCGCTATCTGTCCGATCCTCAGCTGCGCCGTTTCGTCACGATCCACACCGGGTGCACCGATGCCGAGGTGGTCCAGCATGTGAGCGCAGCGCGCGCGCTCTTGGCGCCTTCGCGAGCCGAAGGTTTCGGCCTGCCGGTGGTCGAGGCGCTATCGCTCGGCGTTCCCGTTATTGCCAGCGACCTGCCGGTGTTTCGCGAAGTTGGCGGCACCGTGCCGACCTTCCTTGCTCCTGATGCGCCGGAAGAGTGGCTGCGCGTGATCAAGGACTTCATGACCGATGGAGCGGAGCGGAGCCGCCAGATGGCCGCCTTGGCGGCATGGTCCGCCCCGGATTGGCGCGATCATTTCGGTCTGGTGGAGGAATGGCTCGAGACCCTCCCCGTGCGCCGCGCCGCGGATTGTGCCCCGCTGGTCGCAGCCAATGACACCGCGGCACGTTCGGATTTGGCTCGGGGGTTGGCATGACCCAGATGAAGCCTATTCTTGATCCCGTGCTGACTGACCCAGAAGGACCGCATGGCGCACCCGGCGCTGATCACGATGCGCCTGCTCGCCGCAGCCTGCTGTCGCGGCTGAAGGCGATCGATCCGCTGTTCGCGGCGCTGGTGATCCTGCCGACTCTGATTGCCAGCCTCTATTTCGGTGTCTTCGCCAGCGAGGTCTATGTCTCCGAAAGCCGCTTCATCGTGCGCAGCCCGTCGAAACCCAACCTGTCACCGCTGGGCGTGGTGCTGGGGGGCGGCAGTCTGGTGGGCGCTAGCGAGGAAAGCGAAGCCGTCACCGAGTTCCTGAGTTCGCGTCAGGGCCTCGCTGCCATCAATGCCGATGGTTACGCAACCCGCGCATGGGGCAACCCGTCGATCTTCTGGTTCGACCGGTTCGGCAGGTTCGGCGCGGATACCGGCGAAGACCTGTTCGAATACTATCTCGACAAGGTGTCGGCCGAGGATTCGACCACGACCATGGTCACGGTGCTGTCAGTGCAATCCTTCGACCCGCAGACCGCGCGGGCGATCAACCAGCGGCTGCTCGAAAAGTCCGAAGAGCTGGTCAATGAATTGTCCAACCGGGCACGGCGCGACGCCATTTCCTTTGCCGAGGCCGAACTTGCCCGCTCCCGGCGGGAAGCACAGGAGGCCGCGCTGGCGCTTGGGACCTTCCGCGATCGTGAAGGCCTGATCGATCCCGAATTGCAGGCCAGTGCCGGGCTACAGATGATTTCGAAGCTTCAGGACCAGCTGATCGCGGCCCAGACCCAGCTGCTGCAATTGCAGACCTATACGCCGCGGGCATCGCAAATCCCGTTCTTGCGCACGCAGATTCGCAATCTCGAGCGCGAAATTGCCGATCAGACCACGCAATTGGCGGGCGGACGGGGTTCGCTGTCTTCGGCTTCGGTGCGCTATCAGGAGCTGAAGCTGGCGTCCGAATTTGCGGAGAAGCAACTCGGCATCACGCTGTCGGCCTATCAGGAGGCGCAGGCAGAAGCTCGACGCAAACAGGCCTATGTCGAGCGGATTTCGAATCCGAGCCTGCCCGACGATTCTGCCTATCCACGCCGTTTGCGCAACATCCTCGCCACCTTCGTGCTGGGCCTGCTGGCCTGGGGTGTGGTCTCAATGCTGCTGGTCGGCATTCGTGAGCACAGGGATTGAGCATGGCAAGCGCCGCCCGGGATTCGCTGATCGCCAGCCTTGGGGTGCAGCGCCGCGTGCTGGGCGCGCTGCTGATACGCGAGATGCTGACGCGCTACGGGCGGCACAATATCGGCTTTCTTTGGCTGTTCGTCGAGCCGATGATCTTCACCCTCGGGGTGACAGCGCTGTGGACCGCAACCAAATCGGTGCACGGCAGCGACATCCCGATCGTGGCCTTCGCACTTACGGGTTATTCCAGCGTGCTGCTGTGGCGCAATATGCCGGGCCGCTGCATCGGCGCGCTCGAAGCCAATCTTTCGCTCATGTATCACCGCAACATCAAGCCGCTGGATATTTACCTGGCGCGTCTGATGATCGAGTTTTCGGGCGCGACGATCTCATTCTTCACCCTGTCGCTGTTCTTCATCCTGATCGGCTGGCTTGAACCACCCGAGGATTTTCTGGAGGTCGTCGGGGGCTGGCTGCTGATCGCCTGGTTCGGCGCGGCGCTCGCAATCGCATTGGGGGCGGTTTCGCAGGAAAGCGAGCTGGTCGAGAAACTGTGGCATCCCGCCTCCTACCTCCTGTTCCCGCTCTCCGGCTCGGCGTTCCTCGTCTCGGCGTTGCCCCCTTACGCGCAGCAGGTCGTGCTTTACATTCCGATGGTGCATGGCGTCGAGATCGTCCGTGAGGGCTTTTTCGGCAGCCGTGTGGAGGCCATCTACGACCTCTCATACGTAATCCCCTTCTCGCTGGTGATTTCCGTCGTGGCGCTGATGCTGGTGCGATGGAGCGAAGGCCGGGTGGTTCCCGAATGACCGCGCAAGGATTGATCGAAGGCGCGCTGCACCGGCAGGCGAGCATAGTGGGTGGCGACGCCACCGGGGTCCTGCGCGTGACCGATCTGCACAAGACCTATCCGACCCGGTTCGGCGACAAGCAGGTTCTGAAGGGCGTCGACTTCGAACTGCGGCGGGGCGAACGGCTTGGCATCCTTGGTCGCAATGGCGCGGGCAAGTCTACCCTGATCCGCCTGGTCAGCGGCGCGGAGAAACCCACGTTAGGCAAAATCGAGCGCACCATGTCAGTGTCATGGCCGCTGGCATTCGGCGGCGCTTTCCAGGTGATGCTGACGGGCGTGGACAATATCCGGTTCATCAGCAGGATCTACAATCAGGATTTCGAACGCAACCTGGCCTTCGTCGAGGAATTCGCCGAGCTCGGTCCTTACCTGCGCGAACCAGTGCGCAGCTATTCCTCGGGCATGCGGGCGCGGCTGGCTTTCGCCATTTCCATGATCATCGAGTTTGACTGCTTTCTGATCGACGAGATTGCATCGGTCGGGGACGCGCGCTTTCACGAGCGCTGCAATCACGAATTGTTCGAGAAACGCGGCGACCGGGCGATGATCATCATCAGCCACGATGCCGCGTATGTCCGTGACAATTGCAACCGCTGGGCGATCCTGCACGAGGGCGAATTCGTCCCGTACGACGATTTTGAGGTCGCCTATGCCATCTTCAAGGATCTGATCGGGTGGAAGCCGCCGGTGGGCTGGTCTCCGCACGAACCGACGACAGCCTAAGAAACGGGATCATGTTGGGCCTCTTCAAAACTGCTACCCCTGTTGCCGATCCGGTGCCGACGCTGCGCGACCCGCGTTCGCAGGCTTGCACCCAGGCGCAGATGGAAGAGCCTGCCTATGCCTATTGGTGCGCGGCGATCGGCGAAGTGCCGCGCCATCATCGCAAGCAGTGGGAGTTCTGTTACATCCTGCAGGCGCTGGCCCGCACCGGCAAGCTGGCCCCGGACATGCGCGGGCTCGGCTTCGGCGTCGGTGAGGAGCCACTCGCCGCCCTGATGGCGCAGCGCGGCGTAGAAGTGCTGGCAACCGATCTTGACCAGTCCCGCGCCGCGGCGCTGGGTTGGGTCGACACCGATCAGCACGCCGCCGGCAAGGCCGCGCTCAACAACCGCGCGCTGTGCGATCCGGACAGTTTCGCACGCCTTGTCGATTACCGCGTGGTCGACATGAACCATGTGCCGTCCGATCTCGCCGGGCGGTTCGATTTCTGCTGGTCGGCCTGCGCGCTTGAGCACCTTGGTTCGATCGCGAATGGGCTGGCCTTCATCGAAAAGTCGATCGCCTGCCTCGTCCCCGGGGGCGTGGCGGTGCATACGACCGAGTTCAACTGCTCGTCAGACGGTGACACGTTGGACCATGCTTCCACCGTCCTGTTCCGGCAGCGCGATTTTCTGCGCCTGGCAGACCGCCTGCGCGCGCGCGGCCACCGGATCGATCTGACCTTCGATCTCGGGGACCAGCCGCTCGACCGACATATCGATATGGCTCCCTATTCTGCCGACCGGCACCTGAAACTCATGATTGAAAAGTGGGTCACCACCTCCTTCGGCCTGATCATTCAGAAGGGCGGGGCCTGATCCATGAACTTATCGCAGATCGCCAATGCTCTTCACGGGGGATTGTCGGGCAATGTCATCGAGATAGCCGATCAGGGGGGCGAGGAATGAAGACCAGAAAGGACATGTTCGCCCTAGCGCGGCGCGGTACGGTGCGGGCGGGAGCCGGGACTTCAGTGCCGGGCAGAACGTCGTCAGTGTCACGAACAAGCCGTCAAGATCTGCTTGAGTCGTCGCAGAGGGCGGCTCTTAGTGACGCACGTTTTCTTGAGCATATTGAGCGCGGTGACCGAGCCCGGGATGTTCGAAACTGGCTTGAGGCCGAGGCTGCTTATGCGGCCGCACTTGATCTGTATCCTTATGAGCGCAGTTACTGGACCCAGCTGGGTCACATGGCAAAAGAACAGGAAGCCTTCGTCAGGGCCGAAAATGCCTACCGCACGGCCTGTGCGCTGGGAGCGGCACCGCAGGATGTCGATCCACACCTGCGATTTGTGATGGCGCGGCAAGGTCTTGAAGAACATCGCCACCCAATCCTCCATTACAAGACCGGTCCGCAGCCGCAGCATGTGCCGGGCCGACCAGATGTTCTTGCCTGCGGCCGCCTTTTGTGGGGTGCGCTAGGAATGGATGATGAGGATATTGCCCGCTTCTTGCGCGGTTGCGCGACTCTTGACGAGCTGATGGCGGCGATGATCCGTGATCCGCGGTTTGAGCGGGCTAATCGCTCGTGGCTTGAACTCGTGCGAGAGGAAGAGCTGTGACCCGCTTTCTTTCTGACGCCCAATCACCGTCTGTTTCGGTGGTGATAAACACACTTAACCGTGCCGAACTGCTTAATGATGCAATTACCGGCGTGATGCAGCTCGATTATCCGCATGTCGAACTGGTAGTGGTCAACGGCCCATCAACCGATAATTCCGAAGACGTGTTGGCGAGCTGGCAGGGGCGGATCAAGCATCTGCGCTGTGATGTGCCCAATCTGTCAGTCTCACGCAATGTCGGGATCGAAGGCGCGGCGGGCGAGATAGTTGCCTTCCTCGATGATGACGCCGTGCCCCATCCACACTGGCTGCGCTATCTCGCGCGCAGTTTCGCCGATCCGTCGATCGGCGGGGTTGGCGGTTTCACAGTCGATAATACCGGAGTGCGCTGGCAGGTGCGCAAGACGGTGTGCGATCGTTTCGGCAATGCCTATTTCCCGTCGGATTCCTTTGACGAACGGGTTCTTAACTGGCCTGGCACCCCGCTCTATCCCAGCCTGCTCGGCACCAACTCCAGTTTCCGCATGTCCGCGCTACGCGAAATCGGCGGGTTCGATCATACCTTCGCCTATCTGCTCGACGAAACTGACGTCTGTCTGCGGTTGGTCGATAGCGGGTGGAACGTTGTCTATGAACCGGCTGCGATGATCTTCCACCAGTTCGCCGCCAGCCACATCCGGTCCAGCACACGCAAAGCCAAAACGCTTTATCCCTCCGTTGTCAGCAAGACCTATTTCATCAACCACCATGGCCGGGCCGATGGCTACGGCAAGGTGGCTCAGGCGCTTGAGAGTTACCGGACCGAGCTGCTCAGGTCCAATGCCTGGCTTGAAGAGCATGGCGACATTTCGTCGCTCCACCGTCAGGCGCTTGACAGCGATGTCGAGGCCGGGACCGAAGCGGGAATAGAAGCGAGCAGCCGCGCGCTGCTCGAGCGCAAGACCCGAGGGGACTTGGCAGCCAGCCCCGCGCCGGAACCGTTTCTTGCATCCACGATGCCGCGCCCGCTGCGGGTGGTTCTGGTGTCGCAAGGCCTGCCGCCTGACAACGAGGCCGGGATTGCCCGCTGGACGATGTTGCTGGCCGAAGGTCTGCGCGAGGCTGGGTTGGCCGTCCATATCATCACCCGCGCTCGAGACCTGCCCAGCCGCCGCTTCCGCGACGGCATCTGGTTTCACAAGATCACGGCTGCCGCCGAGGACGCCGATGCGCTGGCGGCGACCTACCGGGTGCCTCGCAGCGGGGTGGCCGACTGGATGGCCGGCGTGATGCGGGAAATCGACTTCCTCAAGACCTTCGGGGTCGACCTAGTGTCCTTCCCGATCTGGGATCTGGAGGCTTTGCCAGTGCTCGACGATCCCGATGTGGCAAGCGTCCTGAGCCTGCACACCAGCTACAAGTTGGCACGTCCGTTCAAGCGGGAATGGACATCCCGCATCATCTACGGTCGCAGCTTTGTCGAGCCAATGATCGAAGCCGAGCGGGCGGCACTTGTCCGCGCGCCGCACATCCTTGCCAACAGTCGCGCAGTGATCGACCAGATCGAAAACGAATATGACGTTTCACTAGGGGAGCGGGCGCGGATTGTGCCGCACGGTACGCCCGATATCCTCGACCTGCTCGGCGTCACGCTGGACGACAAGTTGGCCCGCCAGCGCAAGGGCGAGCCACTACGCGTCCTGTTCGCCGGACGGTTCGAGCCGCGCAAAGGCTATGACCTCGCGCTGAAGGTCGCGGCGCATCTGCGAAGTGATGCGCAATTGTGCTTCGATTTCGCCGGAGCGAACCCGGATGCCGCCCTGCTTAGCCGCATCAAGGCAGAATATGGCATCGACCCAGTGCGCGAAGGGGGCATCCGCTTCCACGGGGAGGTTGATCGCGCGGCGCTCGAACAGCTCTATTTCGACGCTGATATTGTGATGATGCCGAGCCGGTTCGAATCCTTTGGACTTGTCGCGATTGAAGCAATGTCTGCGGCGACCCCAGTGCTCGCACTTGCGACCGGCGGGCTGGCCGAGGTCATAGAGGAAGGTGTCTCGGGCTATTTGTTTTCCAGTGAAGATGCATTTGTGAACGGCGCGGTGCAGCGTCTTCGTGTGCTTGCAAGCGACCGCGCAGGGCTCGGGCGGCTCGCAGAATCCAGTCACCGTGCTTTCTCTACGCGCTTCTCGGACACGATAATGGCGCGCGACGTGGCCGAATATTACCGCAGCATTCTCGCGAATTCAGGAGGCAACGATGATTGATGCCGGATGGCTGCTTCAAGCGGCGATGATGGCCGAAACGCCAATATCTGGGCACGACGCGAACGACCTGGCGCAAGAACTTGGAGACGATCGCGAGGTCCTGCCGTGGCTGCTTCTTTCGCAGAGTGGATTTTCCGGCTGGCCGGCAACACGGGCAGCACTGGCCGAGGCGAGTAAGGCGGTTATCCGTCCGCGGGCGCTTACGCAGACCGCCCGCGGCGGATTGCCGCAGGAACAGAACGAAGCGTGCAAGGACGCTCAGTTACGCGCCATTACGGCCAGTCAGGAAGCCGATCGCTGGGCGGTGGACGACACGATCCGCGTCCGCCAGCGCATTTCAAGCCGCGCGCGGCCCAACGACTTTATTACGATGATTTAAACATACTTGAGGTCGCACCATGTATTATACATCATCTATGCTTAGGTCCCTAGCATCTACCCACTACATACCAAGTGATGGCATCATGCTAAAGAATTTTAGCGCAAATGCTTTCGATCCCTTGGCAGACCTGATTGATGATAGGTTTAATGGCATAACTATATACTCCAAAGGCAGAGGCAAGTTACATTTCCATACGCACGCTTGGAGCGGGAGCCTCTCAAAAATTGAACAGGGGAGATTAGAGCAATTCAACCTATTCTCATCTGAACCGAGTGATTGCTGGATCGAATTCGGTTCCGATAGCAGTGAACTGACGTCGATCTCGCTATTTGCGATGGGCGATTGCGATCCGGCAGCCAAAGGCCAACAAGTGTGGCTCAAGGGAGTCGAGTTCTTCGAGCTTCAGCCGTGGCAAAGCGAGTCATTCCCGCTCTCTAGCCATGCCGACTTTCGATTTGCGAAGGTGGGAAGCCTCATAGTCCCGCACTTGGATGCGGTGATCGGGCAGGCAATCAAGAACACAGGGGCATGGGCCCCCAAAGATCTCGAACTTTTTGAGCAACTTGTCAAAGTCGGTGACGTCGCTTTCGATATCGGCGCAAACATTGGCCATCACACTGTATTTTTCTCCAAGCTCGTGGGCGAGGGCGGAAAGGTTTTCGCATTCGAACCTCAGCAGGAGATTTTCAGATTCGCTTCGGCCAACCTTGCGCTGAATGGGTGCTGGAACACGAGCTTGATGCAAGGCTGCCTCGGTGACCAAGATGGGCAACTTTATATGGCACCGATATCCTATGAAGAGCCGAACAATTTCGGAGCTCTGTCGGTGGCGTCAACGACAGAGTCGTCGGGCGGTGAGGTTGTGCCAGTCTGGGCGCTCGACAACCTGATTTCATCTGGGAAAATCGTCATTGATCAATTGGATTTCATGAAGATCGACGTTCAATCCTTTGAGCTATTTGTGCTTTTGGGAGCAAGGAACGTCATTGACCGGTTCAAGCCTAAGATCTTTTTGGAAATAGCCCCATATTGGATGAAGCTGAAAGGCTACGACTACCGAGAAATCTACAGGTTTCTTGAAGATTTAGGATATGAATTCAAACACTTTGACGAGGGGGCCGGATTAGAGGCGGGAATTCGTCAATGGTCTGGCGAATTCACCGAAGAGTGGGATGTGCTCTGTATTCCACGGAGTATACCTGGCTTGCAGAGACGTTGATGACGGCACACACTCTATGACCATCCTCCTCGACGCCTATAACATCGCCCGCTCGCACGGCACGGGGGTGGCCACTTATGGCCGCAACCTTGCGCGGGCGGCTGCGGGGTTGGGGTTTGAGGTCCGTTTGATGTTCGGCACCCGCGCGGGCCATTCGCGCAAGCAGCCGCTGCTCAACGAAATCGCTCTGGCCGAGGGTGACGGTGGGCAGTCCGAGCCTCGCAAGCGGCGGGCGCTGGCGCTCCCCGGTCAGGTCGTCAAAGCGACTGGCGGGGTCTTCGGCACCCGGCAGGCGCGCGAAGTCGCGCTTTCGGGCGAGGTGATCCTGCCGCCCGCGCTCGGCGTGCCGGGGGCGCGGTACTGGCACACGCCGCAGCTCTATGAACTCGCCAACGCGGCGTTCCGGGCGACGGGGCGGATGACGCGGGTCGCGCTACCGGGGACGGACATTGCGCACTGGACCTATCCGCTGCCGGTCAAGACCCCGGGCGCGGCGAATGTCTACACGCTGCACGATCTGGTGCCGCTGCGCCTTCCCTACACCACCGCGGATCACAAGCGGCACTATCTGGCTCTGTGCCAGCGGATCGCACGCGAGGCGGATCATATCCTCACCGTGTCCGAGCATTCGCGCGCCGACATCATCCGCATCCTCGGCGTCGAGGAGGACAGGGTCACCAACCTCTACCAGTCGACCGATATCGCGGGGCTGTTGGACAGCGTAACGCCCGATCAGATCGCGCAGGAGGTCGAAGGGCTGCTCGGCGTCGGAATGCGCGAGTACTATCTGTTCTTCGGCGCGCTCGAACCGAAGAAGAACCTCGCCCGGCTGCTGGAGGCGCATCTGATGAGCGGATCGCGGCACCCGCTGGTGATCGTCGGTGCGCCCGGATGGGGAAGCGAGCGCGATGTCGCCCTGCTCAAGCAGTTGGCCGAACTGGACACCGAAAAGCGCATCAAGTGGCTGGGCTATCTGCCGCGCCAGACCTTGGCCACGGCGATTGCCGGGGCGCGGGCGGTGATGTTCCCCTCGCTGTATGAAGGTTTCGGGCTTCCGGTGCTGGAGGCGATGTCGCTCGGCACCCCGGTCATCACCAGCGCCACATCCTCGCTGCCCGAAGTCGCGGGCGATGCGGCTGTAATGGTCGACCCCTATGATGTGCGGTCGATCGCCCGGGCGATCAAGGCGCTGGACGATGATGACAGCGCCGTCGCAGAGCTGGGGCAACGCGGCCTCGTACAGGCAGAACGTTTCAGCGCAGGCGCCTATCGCGAACGGTTGAGCGAATTTTATGCGCGGCTGACCGGCACGGCCTCGCGCCTTCCCAACGAGGGGCGCGCCGCGCCGCCTGTCCCGCTTACAAAGGCACAATCAGCATGACCCGCCCCAAGTCCGTCACCGGAACCGTCGCACGCCCCTTGCTTGCGTTGCTGCTCGCCGGAGTGGTCGGTGCCTGCACCACGCTGGGTGCGGCCGGGCCCTCGTCCGGTCAGATCCGCAAGGCCGAGGGGGCGGACTATGCCGGGTCGCAGGTCGCACTGGTTGATCTCGATCCGCTGACCTACAAGCGGATTGCAGCCTTCGAACAATCGCTTGGTCTGGCGCAGCAATTTGGTGAAGGCGGCGCGGGCGACGTGTTGATCGGCCCCGGCGATGTGCTCGACATCGCGATGTGGGAAGCACCGCCCGCGGTGCTGTTCGGCAGCGCAGGGATCATCCCGGGAGCCGACGCTGGCGCGCAGAACCGCACTGTCGTCCAGCAGGTGGTCGATGGGACGGGCAGGATCAGCGTCCCGTTTGCCGGGCAGATTGAAGCGGCCGGGCAAACGCCTGCCGCCATTGAGCGTGCCATCGTCGCGCGGCTGGCGGGCCGGGCCAATGATCCCCAGGTCAACGTCCGGCTGGCGCTCAACGATTCGCGCAATGTCACCGTGCTGGGCGAAATCGCCGCCAGCCGCCGCGTCCCGCTGGGCCCGCGCGGCGAGCGACTGCTCGACATCATCGCGAGCGCCGGTGGCCCGCGCGCGCCGGTGCATCAGACTACCGTGCAGGTCAGTCGCGGCGGCACCTCGGCGACCATGGCGCTGGAGGCGATCATTGCCCAACCGGCACAGAACATTCGGATGCGCCCGGAAGACGTGGTGACGGTGCTGCACCAGCCCTACAGCTTCATCGCGATGGGCGCTGTGGCGACCAGCGCGGAAATCCCCTTCGAAGGGCGGGGCATCTCGCTGGCGCAGGCCTTGGCGCGGGTCGGCGGATTGCGCGATAACCAGGCCAATATTCGCGGCGTGTTTGTGTTCCGGCTGGAGCAACCGGAGGCACTGGATCCGGCACAGCGTCGGGCAACGCAAGCGCTTGAGGATGGCCGCGTCCCGGTCATCTATCGCCTTGATCTGTCGGATGCGCGCGGGTTCTTCGTGGCGCAGGAATTCCAGATCCGTGATCAGGATGTGGTCTATGTCTCGACGGCACCGGGAGCGGAGTTGCGGGAATTCCTGTCGACCGTGACCAGCCTGGCGTTCTCGGCTGTCGCAATCGGCAATGTGGTGACCAATAACGGCAACTGACCCGGCTTGCGGACGGTTTGCCATCGGAGTCGCGCTGACGCGAAAAATTGCAGGACATCAACAATCGGGTGTGTTGCAGTCGCGACACAGCGGGTTTGTGCATGAGCCTCCGGCAAGGCACGCCGATGGCGGAATTGCGCCGATTGCATGGGTACTTGCAAGAATGTTGCACGGTGCGAACGGGCATGACATACTTGCTTGCATGGACGCACGTTTCTTCTGTCCCCTCGGCGGTCAAGTGACCGTTCGCCGGTCGGTCGAGTTTCATCTCACCGACTGGTTCAACGAGTGATTCCCTGCCGCGCGGGATAGGCGCGGATTGATTGCAGCGACTGGCGCCGTGGCGCGTCGCTGCCCTTCATCACAGCTCCGGGCTTCATCCCGCTGATTCGCCTCGCGGCCGCGTGCCGTGCCTCAGGGTTTCAGGGGGTTCACCTTATGTCGTTTCAAACACCGCTTTACCGCGGCGCGCTGCGCGTCGCCTCCATTCTGCTCGCCGGCGTCGCCACGCCCGCTCTGGCTCAGGCCGAGACGCAGCCGGCCGATGCCCAAGCCGACGTCACTGCCACCACCGACGAACAGTCCGCCGAAGAGGGGCAAGCCATCACCGTTACCGGCAGCCGGATTGCCGGCCTGCCCAAGGACGGCCCGGTGCAGACGCTGTCCGTGACGCGCGACGATATCGTCCAGTCGGGCGCCGGTACCATCATTGAAGTGCTGCAAGACCTGCCCGTCACCAGCGGCGGCGGCCAGACCTTCTCGACCGCGACCGCCGGTGCGCTGTCGTCCGACACGCCGGTCGGCGCTTCGGCGGTGTCGCTGCGCGGGCTTGGTGCATCCTCCACCCTCACGCTCATCAACGGACGCCGCGCCCAGATCAGCGCCTTCGCGCGCGGGCAGGAGAGCTTCATCGATGCCAGCTCGATTCCTCTGGCCGCGATCGAGCGGGTCGAGGTGCTGCCGTCCGGTGCATCGGCGATCTACGGTGCCGACGCCGTGGCGGGGGTCGTCAACTTTGTGCTGCGCGAGGATTTCCAAGGGCTGGAGCTGTCCGGCTCCTACGGCAATTCCACCGCGGGGACAGACGAAGGCCGCTTCAACATCTCGGGCGTGTTCGGCGCCCAGCTGGGTGAGCGCAATTCGGTGATGCTGGTGGTCGATTATTTCCGCCGCAATCCCTTCTTCCTGCGCGACCGGGCGATCAGCCGCAACAGCTTCAGCCCGAGCCAGCAGGGCTTCTTCCCGAGCTTCAACGATCTGTTCCTACAAACCAACGACCAGACCGAAGGCCCGGGGAACGGCGGCTGCGCGCCCGAGGATTTCGGGGTCGGCAACCTCGGCGAGTTCTGCGAGGTCAACAACAACGCCTTTGTTTCCGCCAATGACCGGCTGGAAACGCTGGGCGGGTTGTTCACCCACCAGTTCCGCATCACCGATGGTCTGACGTGGTACAACGATGTCATCTACCAGCGCGTGCGTTCACGCGGGGTCAGCAGCCCGGCCAACTTCAGCCGCGCGCCGGTCGACCCCGAAAACCCGTTCTGGCCCGCCGCGCTCCAGCAGGACCTCATCGACGAAGCCGGGGTGGACGACTTCAGCGAATTCTTCGGCTTCCCGATTTTCGCCTGGGGCAAGGTGCCCGAGCCGCGCGGGGTCGCAGTCGAATCCGACAGCTACCGGATCACCTCCGGTCTCAAGGGCGATCTGACCGGCGACTGGGACTTCGATGTCGCCTTCCTGTTCGGCGGCAATGACCGGGTGCAACGCGGCACCTCCGGGCTGTACCAGTCGGGCACGTTCTTCGATCTCAACCTCGGCAATATCTGCACCGACGGCAGCCGGGTGAACCGCTGGACGGTCAACGCAGCCCGGCCGAGCGCGCGCTTTGTCGGCAATACCTGCGAGGATTCCGGCAAATCGACGCTGTGGTACAACCCCTTCGGCGGTCAGACCGATCAGGAGGATGGCGTGCTCGACCTGCTGGAAACGCAGGCCGAACGGCGCGGCAAGTCGCGGCTTTATGCGCTGGATGGCTTCGTCAACGGCACGGTGCTGGATCTGCCCGCCGGCCCGGTCAAGGCCGCGTTCGGCGGGGAATTCCGGCGCGAAACGCTGAGCGATGTGCCCTCGGGCCTCGCGGTCGCAACCCCGACCAACCCCGATCCGATCCTCGGCTTCTCGTCCACCAGCGCCAACGCCACCCGCAACAACTGGTCCGTGTTCGGGGAGTTCTACGTCCCCGTGACCGAGACCTTTAACCTGCAACTGGCCGCGCGTTACGACGATTTCCAGGGCTTCGGCGGCGACTTCAATCCCAAGATCGCGGCGCGCTGGCAGCCGGTGGAATGGCTCGCCCTGCGGGGCAATTACTCGACCAGCTTCCGCGCGCCTTCTCTCGCGCAAAGCGGGGCGGGTGTGCTGCTGTCGGCCTATCGCGTCGATTGCCGGGCCACGCCGCAGGCCTGTAACAACAACGCCAACGCCACCGGTCAGGCGCTGCTGTCCGAGGACGTCGGCAACCCCAATCTCGAAGCCGAAAACGCGCGCAGCTTCGGCGGCGGGGTGGTGTTCCAGCCGAGCAATGCGATCGAACTACTGATCGATTACTGGAACATCCGGCACGAAAATCTGGTCGGCATCGACGAGGATGATTTCATCCGCCGCGCGCTGGCGGGCGAATTCCCGGTGGTGGGTTCCGGCCTGCTGCCGACCGGCTCACCCGGGCTGGAGGTGACCAACGGCTTTGTGTCGGACGCGCATTTCCAGATCACCAATCTCGGCTTCCAGAAGACCGACGGGATCGATGTCGCCTACA
This sequence comes from Erythrobacter sp. W302b, assembly GCF_046452395.1. NCBI lineage: Bacteria > Pseudomonadati > Pseudomonadota > Alphaproteobacteria > Sphingomonadales > Erythrobacteraceae > Erythrobacter > Erythrobacter sp. W302b. The sequence goes on from NZ_JBKFDH010000001.1 coordinate 2,687,001, forward strand.
CCCACCGCTTCCCCGAAGGGCCGCTCGGGCTGTTCACGCTGACTGCGGACGTGACCCACATCCTCAACTTCGACCGGCAGGCGTCGCCCTCCAGCCCGGTTGAACGGCTGGCGGGAGATTACCTCTTCCCCGACTGGATCGGCGCGGCCCGCCTGCGCTGGCGCAAGGATGAATGGCGCGCGAGCGTCGCCGGGTTCTACACAAGCGGCTACCGCGACGATCCGGCCAACCGGACGCTCGACGCCCTCGGCCTGCCGCGCGGGCAGGACTATTTCGTCGATGATTACATCACCGTCGATTTCACCGTCAGCTACGATTTCGCCGAAGACAGCTTCGTCCAGCTGGCGGTGCGCAACGTGCTTGACGAGGATCCCCCGCTGGTGCTCGGTTCGTCGTCCAATGTCGACCTGTTCAATCACGACCTCATCGGTCGGTTTGCCACGGTCAGCATCGTGAAGCGGTTCTGAGCCTCGGTGAGGGTCGCACCACCCGGGCCTTGCGCGTCAAGCGTGCGCAGGGTCCGGGGCGGCGCGGCGAGGAGAATACATGACTGACGATCCCGCGCTGCCCCCGGCGAAACGCTGGCAGATGCCCGATACGCTGCTGATCCTGTTCACGCTCGCCGCGCTGGCGTGGGCGGCGACCTGGCTGTTCACACCGGGGCAGTTCGCGCTGGCGGGCGATCCGGCGCGGATCGTGCCCGGCAGCTTCACCGCCGCCGCCGGGCCAAGCCCCGCGCCGATCATGGGCGGGGAGGCGCGCACCGGCTTCATCGACTTTCTGTTTGCGGGGCTGGTCACCGGCGATCGCAATTCGGCGGCCATTGGCCTGATGGCCTTCATCATCGTGCTGGGCGGCGTGTTCGGGATGGTGATGAAGACCGGCGCGATCGACGCCGCGCTGCAATCGGCCCTGCCCGGCGGCAAGGCGCGCAACGAGACGCTGATCATTGCGCTGTGCATCGCCTTTTCGCTGGCGGGCGCGGTGTTCGGAATGTCGGAGGAGGCGATTGCCCTCACCCTGCTGCTCGCGCCCGCGCTGACCCGCGCAGGCTATGACGCGGTGACGGCGGTGCTGGTCTGTTACGGCGCGAGCCAGATCGGCTTTGCGACCAGCTGGATGAACCCCTTCAGCGTGATCGTTGCGCAGAGCATTGCCGGCCTTGCGCCGATGTCGGGGCTGGAGGTGCGCGCGGTGCTGTGGCTGGGCTTCACCCTCGCCGCCGCACTGTTTGTCGCGTGCCATGCCCGCGCGGTGCGGCTGGGGCGGCGGGAGCGGATCGGGACGCTGGGCGAGGCGGCGGCAGAGGCTCCGGCGATGGCGTTCACCGTCGCTCACAAGCTGGTGCTGCTGACCGTGATCGCCGGGGTCGGCTGGGTTGCGTGGGGTGTTTCGACCCGCGGCTACTACCTGCCCGAAATCGCCGCGCAGTTCTTCGCCGTCGGCATCGCCACCGCCGCGATCGCCCATTTCGGCCGGATCCCAGGCGCGCGCGTGCACGCGATGGTCGACGCCTTCCGCGAGGGCGCTGCACAGTTGCTCCCCGCTGCGCTGGTGGTCGGCGCGGCCAAGGGTATCCTGCTGATCCTGGGCGGAGATGACCCTGCGCGGGCCTCACTGCTCAACACCTTGCTCGACAGCCTGAGCGGGTTCACCGCCGCCATGCCCGAGTGGCTGACCGCCTGGGCGATGTTCATGGTGCAAAGCCTCATCAACCTCTTCATCGCCTCGGGATCGGGGCAGGCGAGCGTCACCATGCCGATCATGGCCCCGCTGGCCGACCTGTCGGGCGTGACGCGGCAGACGGCGGTGCTGGCGTTCCAGCTGGGCGACGGGTTCACCGATCTGGTCAATCCCACCTCAGCGGTGCTGATGGCCTGTCTGGCAGCGGCCCGGATCGGGTTTGGCGAATGGCTGGCCTTCATCTGGCGGCCGGTGCTGGGATTGATGGCGCTGTCGAGCGCGGTGATGGTTGCGGCCCATCTGGGAGGATATTGATGCGGGCGCGGTTCATTCTGGCGGGCCTTGCTTTGGCGGCGAGCACCGCCGCGGCGCGGGCCGAGGGCGGCACGCTGGTAATCGTCGGCGGCGGGCTCGATCCGGCCAATGCCGAGATTTTCGCCGCGCTGCTCGATGCCCGGCCCGAGGGCGCGCCCGGTATTGCAATCATTCCGGCGGCCTCGGGGGAATCCGCAGCCTCATCGCGGGCCTTTACCGCCGCGCTGCAACGCCACGGCACCAGGCCGGAGGATATCGTGACCATCCGCCTCGCGGCTGTCGATGACCCCGGCACGCCCGATGAGGACGAAAGCCGCTGGGCCGGCAATGCGCATGACCCGGCGGAAATCGCTGCGGTGAAACGCGCGGGCGCGATCTGGTTCCTCGGCGGCGATCAGGCGCGGATCACGGCGGTGCTGCTGGAGAAGGATGGCAGCGACACCCCGATGCTCGCCGCAATCCGGCAGCGGCTGGCGGGCGGCGCGGTGGTCGGCGGCACCTCGGCCGGGGCAGCGATCATGAGCGAAGGGATGATCGGTCAGGGCGACAGCCTGGGCGCGCTGCTGGCCAATGCGGGCGGCGAACCGCTTGAGCTGACGCGCGGGCTCGGGTTCCTGAAAGGCGCGCTGGTCGATCAGCATTTCGGTGAGCGCGCGCGGCTCGGGCGGCTGGCGGTGGCGATCACCGACCCCGGTCAGCCGCAGCGCATCGGCCTCGGGATTGATGAGGACACCGCGCTGATCGTCAGCCTCGGCGATGGTCGCGCTCTGGTGAAAGGCAGCGGCTATGTCACCCTGCTCGATGCCCGCATGGCGCAGCGGACCCGCGGGCCGCGGATCGGGATCGCAGGGCTGAGGCTCGGGCTGGCGGGCGCGGGTGACAGCATCGGTCTTGCCGAACCGGGCGTCACCCCTGCCCCCATCCGCAAGCCGACGGCGGGGCGCGAATACGTCGAACGCCCGCTGCTCGCAGGCGGCGGCATGGCCTATGGCGACCAAACGCTTGCTGGGGTCGTGGGGGAGGGATTGCTGGATAACGCCGCTGCCAGCGTGACCGAACGCCACTCCTTTGCTGGCCGAGAGGGCGTCACCTACCGCTTCGCCAAGACCGGCGCGGCGCGCGGGTGGTGGGGCCGCGATGCACAGGGCCGCGCCCGCTATACGATTGAAGGCGTCGCCTTCGACATCACCCCGATCACCGTTGCCATCAGAAAGGCCACCGATTGATGCCGCACCCTCACGTCATCGCATTGCACGGCGGAGCAGGCGTCCACCCCACCCGCGATTATCGCGAGGTCGAGGGGCATCTTGGCGCGCTGGTGCGGGACTGTGAGGCGCAGCTGGCCGACGGAGCAAGCGCAATCGACGTGGTCGAACACGCGGTCGCGGCGATGGAAGCGAGCGGGCTTTATGTCGCCGGGCGCGGGTCTGCGCCCAATGACCGGGGCGAGGTCGAATGTGACGCCGCGATCATGGACGGGGCGCGGATGCGGGCGGGCGGCGTATGCGCGGCGGTGGGCCTCGTCCACCCGATCCGCGCGGCGCGCGCGGTGCTCGAACACACACCTCATGTGCTGATCGCAGGCGCAGGCGCGCGGCGCTTGGCGGAGGAACAGGGGCTGGCCTTCGTCACCGACAGCGCCGCCCATTACCGTTTGCCGGTCGGGGTGGAGGCGGAGGAACTGCTCCAGCTCGACAGCGGCCTCGCGCATGGCACGGTTGGTGCGGTGGCGCTGGACCAGCAGGGGCGGCTCGCCGCCGCGACCTCGACCGGCGGCCTGCTCGGCAAGCGTGCCGGGCGCGTCGGCGACACGCCGATTACCGGCATCGGCAACTGGGCGGACGGCGACATCGCGGTCAGCTGCACCGGGATCGGCGAGGCTTTCATCTACGCGGGCGGCGCGCGCGATATTGCCGCGCGCATCGCCTATGGCGGGGCGAACCTCGACGAGAGCTGCGCTGCGATGCTGGCAGAGGTCGCGCGCCAGCAGGGCGATGGCGGCGTGATCGCGGTCGATCGCAGCGGCGCGGTGACGATGGCGTTCAACTCTCCCGGCATGAAACGCGCGGTGGCTGGCGCAGGCCGCCAGCCCTTCGTCGGCATCCGTTAGGCCCTCCCAGCGCGCGTCAGACCCTGCCAGACCTGTCGCAAATCCGCCGCACTTGGTCGGTCTTCATCGCCCACTTGTCAGATTGTGGCTTGCATTCGCCGGGCTCGGCGCTAGGCGCGCGATACGTTATCTCATTCTTTCAACGGGAACCCCCATGATCAAGCACAAGACGCAAACCGCGTCCTCTCATCTTGCACTCACTGCTGCGCTGGGTCTGGCCTTTGTCGCCACGCCCGCGCTTGCGGAGACGGCGGAAGCGGAAGCCGCAGCGCAGCCCGCTGGCGGCGCTCAGGTGGAGGATGACGTCCACAACCGCCAGACCGACGGGATCGGCACCATTATCGTCAGTGCACAGGGCCTCAAGGAGCTCGACGTGCTCGCCGGTACGAGCGTGGTTGAAATCCGCGACATCCAGCGCGACGCCGTGACCGGCCAGATCGGCGACCTGCTGACGAAGATTCCGGGCGTCTCTGCCACCAGCTTCGCCCCCGGCTCCTCGCGCCCCGTGCTGCGCGGCCAGCAGGGCGAACGTGTGCGCGTGCTGGTCGACGGCGTCGGCACCGCGGACGTGTCGAACACCTCGGTCGACCACGCGACCACCATCGACCCGATCACGGTCGAGCGGATTGAAGTGCTGCGCGGCCCCGCCGTGCTGCTCTACGGCAGCCAGGCGATCGGCGGTGCGGTCAACGTGATCGACAAGCGCATCCCGACCCGGATGCCGGATGAAGACTTCCACTTTGACGGTTTTGCCGGGATCGACAGCGCAACCAACCTGCGCACGGGCGCGGGCAGCATCGACGTCGGTGTGGGCGAGAGCCTCGTGTTCCACGTCGATGGTTCCTGGCGTCAGACCGATGATTTCGAGATCGGCGGCTTCCAGGTCGCGCCGGCGCTGCGGGCCGATCTGCTCGCCGATGCCGACGAGGAAGCAGCGGAAGGCGAGCTGGAAGAAGCGGCCGAACTGCGGGAAGCCGCCAATCAGCGCGGCACCGTGCCCAACTCGGCGATGGAAAGCTGGACGATCAACGCCGGTCTCGGTGTGATCCTGGGCGAAAGCACCTTCGGCGCATCGCTCGGCTGGTATGACACCACCTACGGCGTCCCCACGCGGCCGGGCGCAGGCCACCACCACGGCGAGGAAGGCGAAGAAGAAGGCGGCGAGGAAGAAGGCGAGGAGCTCGTCACCATCGGCCTCAAGCAGTTCCGCGCCGACTTCAAGGGCGACGTCTTCCTTGGCGACGGCGCGTTTGAACGCCTGAAGCTGCGGGTCGGCTATTCGGACTACACCCACACCGAATTCGAAGGCGCCGAAGTCGGCACCGTGTTCGATTCCACCAGCGTCGAAGCCCGCGCCGAACTGGTGCAGAACACCGGCGGCACCCTGCGCGGATCGAGCGGTGTTCAATACCAGCACCGCGATTTCTTCGCCGTCGGGGCTGAGGCCTATATTCCGCCCAACCTGACCGATCAGGTCGCGCTGTTCACGCTTCAGGAACTCGGCACGGGCCCGTTCCAGATCGAAGCCGCTGGCCGCGCCGAATTCACCAAGGTCAAGGCCCAGACCCTCGGCATCGAGCGTGATTTCGATACCTACTCCGGCGCGCTTGGCCTCGTGTACGAGGGCATCGAAGGTATCCGCGTCGGTATCAACGGCTCGCGCGCCGAACGTGCGCCGAGCGCCGAGGAACTGTTCTCCGACGGTCCGCACATCGCCACGCAGGCGTTCGAAATCGGCGACCCCAACCTTCGGACCGAAACCGCCTGGGGCCTGGAAGCCTATGCCCGCGGCAGCATCGGTGCCGGGACGTTCAGCCTGACCGCCTTCAGGCAGTGGTTCGGCAACTACATCTTCCTGGAGGAAACCGGCGAGGAGGAGGACGATCTGCCGGTCTTCCAATACCTCCAGCAGGATGCCGACTTCTTCGGGATTGAAGCCGATCTCAACTATCCGATCATCGACGGCGAAGGCTTCCGCCTGATCACCGATCTGCGCGCCTCCTATGTCGAGGCGGAACTGGCCGATGGCACCGCCGTGCCGCGCATCCCGCCGCTGAGCCTGCTCGGCGCGCTGGAAGCCCAGACCGGCGCGTTCGACGTGCGCGGCGAAGTGCAATGGTTCGACAAGCAGGACCGCACGACCGCGTTTGAAACGCCAACGGACAGCTTCACTTTGGTCAACGCCCTGATCGCGTGGCGTCCGCTAGCCGATAACCAGAACGTCACTGTGCAGCTGGCCGCCGACAACATCTTCGATGTCAACGGCCGCCGCCATGCCAGCTTCACCAAGGACTTCGTGCCGCTGGTGGGCCGCAACTTCCGCGCGAGCGTGCGCCTGAGCTTCTGACGATTGCAAAAACAGGTGAGCCCCCGCGCGGGCGGGGGCTCATTTGGCCTTGTGACAAAGACGACCAAGGTCCCCGCCTGCGCGGGGACTCACAGCCTAGCTCTCGACCGCGAAGGTCAGCTCGGCGTGCTCTTCCAGCCGCTTCACGAGATCTTCACCCAGGAAGCTGCCCGGCGTCCCGATCCCGCCCGGCTTGGTGCAGCTGAGCAGCGCAATCCCGGTTTCGGAGAGCATCCGGCTGGTTGAGCCATAGCCCGGATCATACCGGCCCTTGACCCCGAATTGCAGACGCCCGCCGTCAGCCATGTCGGCGACGAACACCACATCGTAGAAGCCGTTCTCGCGCTCTTCCTTCGTGGGGCCCTCACCCGGCTTGGGCGGCTTGGCGCCGAAGGGGTTCTTCATGAACTCGAGCGCCGCATTGGCCGCCGCCTTGCCCGCGTCGCCGGGGCTGGTCAGCATCATTTCGTCATACTGGAAATCGGTCCCGTAGGGGTGGCCGAGCAGGAAGTTGGTGCGGTGGACGTTCTTGGTGTTGATCGGCGCCATCACGAAGGGCGCGGACCACTTGCCGAGGTCGTCCTCATACGAAGGGATCATGCCCGAGGGCTGGTCCGGCCCTTCGAAACCCGGCGTCAGCGCAAAGGGATTGCGCAGCACGTTGATCAGCGAGGGGCTTTTGGCCGCCGCCTTCATCGTCGCGCCGAGGCTCGCCGCAGTGCCGCCCGAGAAGGTGCCCTGCATCGCGCGCACCCGTCCCCGGATGCGCGGCGCGGGCTTGCCGAAGCGCTCCACGCAGGCCTTCTGGGTCATCATCACCCCGAGATCGAAGGGGATGGAATCGAACCCGGAGGAAAAGCAGATGCGCGCGCCGCTCGCCTCGGCGGCGGCCTGATGCTCGGCAATTTTCTCCGCCATCCAGGCCGGTTCGCCGCACAGGTCGGCATAGTCGGTGCCGGTCTTCACACAGGCCGCGACGAGCTTGTCGCCATAGAGCTGGTACGGGCCAACGGTGGTCAGCACGACCTTCGTCCGCGCGCACATGGCTTCGAGGTCGGCGTCTTCGTCGGCATTGGCGACCACCAGCGGCGTGGAGACCGGTGCGCCGATCAGGTCGCGGACCTCCTCAAGCTTGGCGAGGCTGCGGCCTGCCATGGCCCACTTGGGGCCGTCCTCACGGCTGCCGTAATGCTGGGCGAGATATTCCGCCACCAGCCGTCCGGTGTAGCCGGTGGCGCCATAGACGATGATGTCGAATTCGCGGGCTTTGGTCATGGTGAATCCCAACTCCGTTCGTGCTGCGCTTGCCGAAGCACTGTCTTTCTTGAGGCAGGCTCAGGGCTAAAAGAAGTGCGGCCCTTCGACAAGCTCAGGGCGAACGGAAGTGGGTCACAACCTCGGCAGCGTCACCCCGCGCTGGCCCATATATTTGCCCGCGCGGTCCTTGTAGCTGGTCTCGCAGCGTTCGTTGCCCTGGAGGAAGAGGAACTGGCAGGCGCCTTCATTGGCGTAGATTTTCGCGGGCAGCGGCGTGGTGTTGCTGAACTCGAGCGTCACATGCCCTTCCCAACCCGGCTCCAACGGCGTCACGTTCACGATGATCCCGCAGCGCGCGTAGGTGCTCTTGCCGAGGCAGATCACCAGCACATCTTCCGGCACGCGGAAATATTCGACCGTGCGGGCAAGCGCGAAGGAATTGGGCGGGATGATGCAGACATCAGTCTCGCGGTCGACGAAGCTCTTGGGATCGAACTGCTTGGGATCGACCACCGAGCTATCGACGTTCGTAAAGATCTTGAACTCGGGCGCGACGCGGGCGTCGTAGCCGTAGGACGAGAGGCCATAGGAAATCACCCCGTCGCGCCGCTGCGCTTCGACGAAGGGCTCGATCATGCCATGTTCGAGCGCCTGGGTGCGGATCCATTTGTCGGAGAGAATCGCCATGAACGAGGGATTCCCGATGCGCGGGTGCGGGGCAAGAGCGGGCGGAAACATATCCCCTCTCGCCTCAGCGTTGCGGGAGCGGAAAACGGCTAGAGACCCCTATGCGGAAAAGCTTATCTCTCCCCCCTGTGGGAGAGATACGAAGACTTGGCAGCTTGCTGCCTAGTCGCAGTTGAGAGGGGGCTGGGCCGGAGCTTCGCTCCGGACCCCTCTCCCAACCCTCTCCCGCAAGGGGAGAGGGCTAGGACTGCAACTCACTGGCACTTCAGCCGGATCACCTGCCACGCGAGCTGGGTCGGGTTGCCGCCGTTGCGGCGGACCTCCTCGTCGATGCATTGCTGCTGGAAGGTGCGGTTGTCCGGGACGATGCCCCGCGCCATGCGCTCGAAATCGAGCACGTCCTGCAAGTCCTGCGGAGACAGGTCGCTGGTATAGATGCGGCCCTGAAGCAGCGCCTCCAGATTGGCGCGGGCGCGCAGCGCGCGCTCGTTCGGGGCGCCGGGCAGGCCATAGCTATCGCCGGGTGACGGCGCGGGCGTTGGCGTCTCGGCGGGCCGGACCCGCATCCGTGGCGGCTCGGCCTGCGCGTTCGCCGTGATCATCAGCCCTGCAAGCAGGACGGCCTTGGCCGACATTGTCATCACCGCTCTCCTCCTGCGGGTATCACCGCGGTTTTCGCGCAGAGCAGATTACCCCACCGTGAACTCGGCCCACACCGGCAGATGATCCGACGCGGTCGCGGAGAGCGCGCTGCGGTGCACGCCGCAGCTGCGCAGCACCAGCCGGTCGCAATGCATGATCCGGTCGAGCCGCCCGATGGGGCGCTGGCTGTGGAAGCTGGGCCCGGGGTCGAGCACGGTGAAATGCTTGCCAAACTCGCGGAAACACCCGGCATTGGCGCGCCATTCGTTGATGTCGCCCATCAGCACCGTGGGATGCTGCTGCCGGGCGGCCTCGCCCAGTGCGGTGATGGCGCGGGCCTGCCGCACGCGCCACAGGCCGGACAGGTCGAGATGCATCCCGAACACGCTGACACTCGCCCCGCCGATCCCCAAGGTCGCCGTCACCACCCCGCGCGGCTCAAGGCAGGGGATGTGGATGATGTCATGCGCGTCAATGCGGATGTGGCGCTTCACCAGGATCGCATTGCCGTGCCACCCCATCGAATCATGCTGTACGTCGAGCGGCACCGGGACGTAGTCGGTGTGGCTCGCGATCATGAAGGGCGGGAGCACGCTGGTGCGCTTGCCGAATCTGAGGTCTGCCTCCTGCAAGCAGACGATATCGGCATCGACCTCGGCCAGCACCTTGAGGATGCGCGCGGGATCGCGCTGGCGGTCGGTGCCCACGCCCTTGTGGATGTTGTAGCTGGCGACCTTGATCCGCTGCGCCATTATCCCGCCGCCAGCAGGCTCGCGTTGCCGCCTGCCGCCGTGGTGTCGATCGTCATCACCCGCTCGGTCGCGAAGCGTGCAAGGTAGTGCGGACCGCCCGCCTTGGGGCCGGTGCCGGACAGGCCCTCGCCGCCGAAGGGCTGGCTCTCGACCACCGCGCCGATCTGGTTGCGGTTGACGTAGAAATTGCCGACCCGCGCATGGGCCTGCACGAAGCGCCGCGTTTCGGCGATACGGCTGTGGAGGCCGAGCGTGAGGCCGAAGCCGGTGGCGTTGATGTCATCCACCACCTGCGCCAGCTCACCGGCGCCAAAGCGCACCACGTGCAGCACCGGGCCGAAATGTTCGCGCGTCAGATCGCGGATCGAGCCGAGTTCAACAATGGTCGGCGCGACGAAGCAGCCCTTCGCGGTCTGCGGCGGGAGCGGCAGGCGCGTGACCGGCCGGCCGCTCGCCACGCAGCGCGCAACATGGCGTTCGAGCGCGGCCTTGGCGTCCTCGTCAATGACCGGGCCGACATCGGTGGCAAGCTCCGCCGGATCGCCGACATGCAGCGCCTCGAACCCGCCGCGGATCATGTCCAGCATCGGCTCGGCGATGTCATCTTGCAGATAGAGCACTCGCAGCGCCGAGCAGCGCTGCCCCGCGCTCTGGAAGCTGCTCGCCAGCACATCGCGCACCACCTGTTCGGGCAGCGCGGAGCTGTCGACGATCATGGCGTTCTGACCGCCGGTCTCGGCGATCAGCGTGGCGATCGGCCCGTCGCGATTGGCGAGCGCGCAGTTGATCGCGCGGGCGGTCTCGGTCGAGCCGGTGAAGGCGACGCCCGCAAGGCGCGGATCGGCGGTGATCATCTGGCCGACCGCGCCTGCGCCGGGCAGCAGTTGCAGCGCCTCGGGCGGAATACCGGCTTCGTGGCACAGCTTGACCGCGAGGGCCGCGATCAGCGGAGTCTGTTCGGCGGGCTTGGCGATCACCGAATTGCCCGCCGCCAGCGCGGCTGAGGCCATGCCGATGAAAATCGCCAACGGGAAGTTCCACGGACTGATGGTGGCAAACACCCCGCGCCCGTGGAGCGCGAGTGAGTTTTCCTCGCCCGTCGGCCCGGGCAGGATCGTTGGCGCACCGAATTGCTGACGCGCGCCTTGCGCATAATAGCGCAGGAAATCGACCGCCTCGCGCAGTTCGAGCACGGAATCGAGCAGCGTCTTGCCCGCTTCGCGCTGGCACAGGCTGAGGAATTCCGCCGCGTGCGCTTCGAACAGGTTGGCCGCTTCTTCGAGCAACAGCGCCCGCGCCTCGCCGCCCAGCGCGTCCCAGCCGGGCTGGATTGCGGCGGCGCGGGTGAAGGCGGCTTCGACCTCTTCGGCGGTCGCATCCCGGCGGGTGCCGATGACGGCGGCGGGATCATGCGGCTTGGTGATCGGCGCGATCTCGCCCGCGATGGCCGCCGGGAAGGTCGGCTCGGCCTGCCACTGGACGTCTTCGAGCATCTTCAGCCGCGCCATCAGCGGCTCCCGCACCATGGGGTCGCTCAGATCGATCCCGGCGCTGTTGACGCGCGCGCCGAAGATGTCCTTCGGCAAGGGGATCGCCGGATTGCGGCGCGGGCTGAGCGCGGCGAGTTCCGCGACGGGATCGCCGACCAGCTCTTCGGCCGGAATATCGGCATCGCCCATGCGGTTGACGAAACTGGTGTTCGCGCCGTTCTCCAGCAGGCGGCGCACCAGATAGGCGAGCAGTTCCTTGTGCCCGCCAACCGGCGCGTAGATGCGAACCGGAGTGCGCTGGTTGCCTTCGAGGGCGTGGAGGGCGTCGTACACCTCTTCGCCCATGCCGTGGAGGCGTTGAAACTCGAAGGCCTTGCCCTCGCTGAGGTGCTTGATCGCTGCAATCGTATAGGCGTTGTGCGTGGCAAAGGCCGGGCGGATCACATCGGCGTGCTCGAACAGGCGTGCGGCGCAGGCGAGGTAGCTGACATCGGTCGCGACCTTGCGGGTGAAGACGGGGTAGTCGGTATAGCCGCCCACCTGCGCCAGCTTCACCTCGCTGTCCCAATAGGCGCCCTTCACCAGCCGCACGAACAGCTTGCGGCCGTGACGGCGCGCCAGTTTGCCGGCCCAGTCGCACACCCAGATCCCGCGCTTCTGGTAGGCCTGGATCGCGAGGCCGAAGCCCTCCCACCGGCTGCCATCGGGGCGGCGGAACAGCTCGTCATCGGCGACCAGTTCCTCAATGATGTCGAGGCTGAGTTCCAACCGCTCGGCCTCTTCGGCGTCGATGGTGAAGTGGATGTCGGCATCGCGCGCGCGCAGGGCGAGCGTCTTGATCATCGGCACCATCGCGGCCTTGGCCGCGTCGGCGTGGAAGAAGGTATATTTGGGGTGGAGCGCCGAGAGCTTGACCGAAATGCCCGGCGATCCGGCCACCCCAGCGCCCGCTTCGCGCGCCAGCCGGGTCAGTGCCGCTTCATAGGCCTGCCGGTACTTCTCGGCATCGGCAAAGGTCATCGCCGCCTCGCCCAGCATGTCGAAGCTGTGCGTGATCCCCCGCGCCCGCTCGGGCGCGGCGCGCTTCAGCGCCTCGTCGATGGTGCGGCCGAACACGAATTGCCCGCCCAATATCTTCATCGCCTGACCGGTCGCGGTGCGGATCACCGGCTCGCCCAGCCGGTTCATCGCGCGCTTCAGCACCGAGCCCATCCCGCGCTGGCGGGCATCGGGCGGATCGAGCACTTCGCCGGTCAGCATCAGCGAGAAGGTCGCGGCGTTGACGAAAGTGGAAGAGCTTTCGCCCAGATGCTCGCCCCATTCGATGCTGCCGATCTTGTCGCGGATCAGCGCATCGGCGGTGGCGGCATCGGGCACGCGCAGCAGCGCTTCGGCGAGGCACATCAGCGCGATGCCTTCCTCGGTATCGAGGCCATATTGCTGAAGGAAGGCGTCGATCCCGCTCGCCTTCTTCCCGCGCGCGCCTTCGATCAGATCGATGGCCAATTGCGCCGCTGCGGCATGAACCCGCGCGGCCGGGGCGGCCTGATCCAGCCGCTCGGCGATGCAGGCCTCTTCCTCCTGCCGGTAGGCGCGGCGCAGGTCCGTGCGGTCGATGCTGGGGGCAGCGGAGTAGTCAGCCATCTGGTTTCACCTGAAACGATTCGCGGGGAGAATGCCCGGCCCTCTGAACGCGCTGAGGCTGCGCTTCAAGCGCGGGTTTTGCAACGCCCCGCTTGCCCGCCGCAGCTTGCGCGGTTAGCCTTGCGCTGGCGACCAACGGGGGCTTTTCGATCATGCGCATGTTCTGCTTCCACTGCCGCGACGGAGAAGACGGTGGCCGCCTGCGCGCAATCCATCGGCCCGCACACCTCGACTTCGTCCACGCCAATGCCGAGCATTTCGTGATCGTTGGCCCGTTGAAGCGCAGCGACGGGCTGATCATCGGCTCATTGCTGATCGTGAAGGCCGAGGACGAAGCCGCCGCCCGCGCCATTCTGGCGGACGATCCCTATCTCACCGGCGGGGTGTGGCAGCTGATCCGGGTGGATGAATTTACGCCGCTGCTGGGCGACTGGGCGTAACAGGCAAACCGCAAACCAAATGCTTTTCACCTCCCCTTTCCTTGGGGAGGGGCCCATAAGGGTCGCCCAGTTCGAAAGCACTTACCTAAACGGGTCGTTGTCGCTGTAACGGCGGCTGATGAAGGCCGCGTTGCTGGAAAAGGCGTCGAGATCGTGTTGCGCCAGATTGCGGGCGATCTCGTCGATCCGGGCCTGCATGGTGCTGAGGCTTTCTTCGAGGATAAAGCTGGCCGACTTGCCGGTCTTGCGGAAGATTTCGGCGCGGTGGGCGCTGGGGATGTCGATATAGCTCTTGACCAGCTTGGGCAGATGTTCGTCGCGCATCAGCTCGATCTCGGTGCGGCTGACGGCCTGCACCTGTTCGCGGTCCATCATCCCTTCGACTTCGGCGAGGCTGGAGAGGATCGTGCGGATCTTGTCCCGCGCGCCAGTCGGCACGCGCGGGTCGTCGTAATCGAATGCGGGCTTGCGAGGCGCGGGCGCCGCAGCACCGGGCAATGGGTCCGCCCCCGGCTCGGGCGCCGCAAACATCTTCCTGATCGAATCAAACAGGCCCACGAACCGTCACGTCTCCCTTGACCGGCGCTTGTCCGGCGTGCCGTCCTAACATCACACCCCGGCAAGTGCCACCAGCAGCTTAGCGCGCCGGATCGCCCAGCCGTGCCGCGCTGCCTGCGCGTTCGGTGTCGAGCCGGTCGAGCGCATCGTAGAGCCTGGCAAAGGCCGACTGCAAGGCTTCGGCGCTGGCGTCCGTGCTGACGGGATCATCCTCCTCGATCAGATTGCTGGCCGCGCGGCGCAGGCTGGCAATCCCGTCGAGCACCAGTTCCTGACTGGCGATCATCCGCGCCGCCTCGATCGCGGTGCGCAGCACCAGCACCATGGTCGCGGTCGCCTGATCAATGCCTTCGATCAGCCGGGTGTTGGTGGCGCTGACGATCTCGCGCAGGGCCGCGGCCTGCATGGCGAGCGCGCGGGCCTCGGCCATGTCGCGCATCCGGGTCTGGACCGTGTGGAGCGCATCCGATTGCAGCCGCCGCGCCTTCATCGGCTCACGCGCGGCCAGCGCCTCAGCGCGGGCGGTGAGGGTGAGCGCGATTTCCTCGGCGAAGAGCGCGTGTTCGCTGAGGGCAGCGATCAGCGGCGTCAGCCCGGCCTGCTCGGCTTCGAGCGTGACATTGGCGCGGATCAGCGCGTCACGTTCGCGGGTCAGCGCGGTCAGCGCCGCCTCGATCTCGCTCTGCGCCGCGCGATATCGGCGGAAATAGGCCTTGGGGTCGGGCTTGGCCGGGATCAGGCCGAAGCGCTTGGCCCCGCTGATGAGATTGCCTTGGCGCAGCGGTTCGAGGCTTTCCGCAAGGTTGCGCAGCCCCGCAATCGCGCGGGCGATCCCGCCGGTCGGCGGCGGCGCGACATGGGCGAGGCTGCCCGCATGGCGCGCGGAAAGCTGCGCGATGTCATCCCGGCCCAGCGCCTCAATCGCTTCGAGCTTGTGATCGAAGGCCGGACTCAGCGGCTCGATCAGCAGCAACTCTGCGACATATTTCATCGCCTGCCCGGCCAGTTCGGCGTGGCGCCGTTTGGTGATCGCGGAGGCGGGGTGGGTCATTGGCGGCAGCGTCAGGCGACCCGGGTCGGCTGTTCGGGAACGCCGGGCGCAGCACCGCGCAGGCCGTGCACCGCGGCGCGGTCCAGCACGCCTGCCGCCCAGCGCGCGTGGGTGGTCGGCTCGCACATGCTGCCGCCGTGGCTGAACACCGCCCGCGCTTCCCGCGCAAGGATGGCGCGCGCCTCTTCCGCTTCGCTGGCCGAGGGGCGCAGCGCTTCGTGGATGATGCCGACCTGCACCGGATGGATCGCCGTCTTGGTGAGCAGGCCATGCTCGAGATCGCGGGCGACCTCCTCACGCAGCAGATCGCTTTGTGCGTAGTGCTCGAACACCGGAGCGGACAGGGCCATGCCCTCGGGCAGGAACACGCTCGCCATGGTCGCAATCGCCAGGCCGAGCGGGCCGTCATAGGCGGTGCGGGTGCGCGAGCGGCGGACGCCGAGCAGGTTGAGGATGTCGTTCCCACCGATCCTGACCGCATGAACCTGATCGCCCAGCGGCTGGAGCCTGCGCGCCATCGCGGTCAGCGCCGTGCGGTCGAAGGCCTCGGCGCCTTCGATGGTGGGCATGATCCCGTGCCGGGGGTTTTCCAGCCGCGCGAGCCAGTCGCCCAGATTGGCGGTCGTGATCTTGGGCAGGACGAACCCGGCCAGCCGCTCGATTCCCGGCTGCGCCTGCATCCAGGTCAGCATCGCGGGACTGCGCGGGCGGGTGTAGGCGATCAGCGCGGGCGGCGCGGCCTCCAGCGCCCGGAGCGTTGCACGGAACACGTCCTGCGCCGCGCCCACCTCGGCCTCGTGCAGCGAGTCCTCAAGACAGATCACCACCGAACGCAGATCGGGATTGTCGCCCGCCAGCACTTCGGCAAGGCGCGGGTGCTGCACCGGGATATAAAGCGTCGCACCGAGCTCGACCGCTTTCGTCATCACACGTCTCCTGCTTTCGCAATCACAGTTACGGCGCGATAGTTGCCGAGTTCCCGTTGCCGCACACTTACCCCGGTTTGTGTGGCAAGATGAAGCAAATGAGCAACTTCCGCGTCATCCGTGTCGCGCACCAGCACGGCCTCGGGCACGCGGCGCAGGACAGCGCGGGTCGCCTCCGCGATGCCGGGCTTGATGCGGTTGCGATCGCTGACCGCGAATTCGTCCATCAGGCTGGCGATCAGCCTCTCGCAGGCAAGGCGGCTGTGGCGGGCCCCTTCCGTTGTCCAGCCGGGGTGGGGGTGGGCGGAAGGCGGTGCGGCCTCGATGGCGGCGATGAAGGCGCGCGATTGGTCGGCTGCGGCGAATTCGGTGAGGTGGCGGCAGGCGTGGAACTCGCCCTCACCCACCAGCGCATCGGACAGCACCGAGCGGCTCACCAGCCCGGATACGATCCCGCCGAGGATGCCGGAGGGGATGAGATAGTCCGCCGCCGTCGCCGCGAGGCTGGCGCAGCCCGCCGGGTCGGCCACCACCGCGAGGAAGGGGGCGAAGCCGGTGCTCCCGTCGCCAAGGCTCGCGTCCAGTTCCCCGGTGATCGCGCCCTTGCCCGTCCAGCCGTCAACGAACACCGCGTCCGCTGTCCCGCGTGCGGCGGCGATGTGGGCGAGCGCGACGCGGTCGATCCCGCGGCCCCGGATGATGCTGACCGCGTAATGCACCGCCTCGACCCCGCGCCGCAGCAAGGCCCGGCGCAGCAGCACGCCGATGGGCGTACCCGCGCGGGCGAGCGAGATAATGGTGCAGCTTTGCGACGTTGCGGGCCGCGCGGCAATCGCATCGGCCAGCGCCGCCACGTCAGCCCTGAGCCGCCCCCCATTCCGCGCCAGCGCGGCGTGGTAGAGATCGAGATAGCGCCCGTCCGGCAGCCGCTCTTCCGACAGCATTTCCGAATAATGCCGAGCGCCCGACTGGATCAGCGCCTCCTTGGCGCGCACGTCGGTCAGGCCGATGGCTGCGGGTTTCAGCAGGAAGGTTACGTCTTCGGGGGCGTAGGAGCCGTGGAACGGGGTCATGGCCACGCGCTCAATCGATCCACTCATGCCCGCGCGCAATGTGCTGCCACAACTGCGCGCCCGTCGGGATCATCGCCATATCGGTGAGGTCGAGGAAGCCCGCATCCGACCAGCTGTCGCCAATGCCGATCACCGGGCGTTCGGGCGTGTCGCAGCGGACCTGTTCCAGCATGTAGCGCACCGCTGCCCGCTTGCTCAGCCACGGGGGCAGGAAGGCGAGGTTGTTGCCATTGGCGTGGATGCGCCAGCCGTGGGGCAGACGCGGCCTCAGCGCCTCGGCCACGGCGGTCAGCGCGGGGACATCGCCGTGATTGCTCTTGATGACGCAATAGAGATCGAGCCCGTCCTCGCTGACGATCCAGTGGCGGAACGCCGCGCCGTCCAGCCCGGCAATCAGTTCGGGATGGAGCGCGGCGGGCGTAATCCCGGTCTGCGCCTGCGCTTCGAGGTGGCGATGCCAGACCGGATCGGGCGTGCCGTCCGCCATCAGGATGCAGCCGCCATTGGCGCAGATCGCCGGGGCCTGCGCGATGTCGACCCGCGACAGCACTTCGCGGCTGCGGGCGGTGACCGGCACCACCTCGCCATGCGCCAGCCACGCCATCAGCCCCTGCTGCGGCGGCGTTGCGTACCCACTGGGGCTGCCATCGACGAGGCGGCTCATCAGCCGCAGCGTGTCCTCCGGCCAGTCGCCGCACTTGGGCCGCGTCTGGAACAGGCTGTCGTCAAGGTCGGCCAGGATAAGCGGGCGGATGGTCATGCCTGCGCCCCGTAGCGGCAAAGCGCGAGTTCGACCATGGCGCTGCTGCCGGCTTCCGCGACCCAGCGCGCCAGGGTGTCGGCCTGCGCCCCCGCAATCTCCGCCGCGATGACGATCCGGTCGGGCCGGTGGGCGAGAAGGTTGTAGACATGGCACGCCGCGCCCGAGCCATAGGCGTCTTCCAGCGTGGTGACGCTCCGCATCGCATGGCCGATCAGTGCGGGCGTGCGGGTGATCGACTGGACGGCGGTGATCGCGCCCTGCGCGGCGAGGTCTTCGGCGATCCGCAGCGCTTCATAGGCGTGCTCGCCATCGCCAAGCACCAGCACCCGTTCGCCCGGCGCGGCGGAAAGAGGCTCGCGATCCGCCGCTTCCGGCGCGAGCAGGCCGGTGCGGCTGCGCATGCCGGTGGCAGGCGCAGTGCCGTGGCGGTTGGCGGTGGGCGCGAGGGTCGCGGCGGCCTGACCAGCGCCCGGCGTCCATACGAGCGTTCCGGCGATCAGCGAATGCGTCGCAGCGGGGCGCGGCATCCGGGCCAGAAACCCGCCCCCGCTCCAATCGGTGAGGCTGGCGCAATGCACCGCGGCGATCTGCGGCAAGGCCATGATCAGCGCCTCGGCCGCCTCGACGAAGGTGCTGCCGGTGCTGCATTCATCATCGACAATGACGAGACTTCGCGCGGCGGCGAGTGTGGGTTCGACGTCCGCGCTCACCTGCACCATGTGCGAAGCGGCGTGGCTGTGGCCTTCCTCGAACCGGGTGAGGATGCGCGCGCCTGCCACGATCTGACGGCTGCTCTGGATATAGGCGCTGGCGGCTTCCGGGTGACGGGCGCGCCATGCCGCCCACACGCTTTGCGCAAGGCCCGTCGCCGTCTCGGCCATGCCGCAGAACAGCACCGGCCCCGGCAGGTCGCCGGGGATCTGCGCGGCGAGCGCATCCGCAGCGGCGCGCAGGGCCTGCGGCGGTGTCGGCAAATGGCGGCCCAGCACCCGCGAGACGATCAGGAACCCGCGCCTGGGATTGGCCCGGGCGGCGAAATCGCACAGCGCGGCCACGCGTTCCGGCGTGACCCCGCGCAGCACAAGCTGCCCGGTCGGCAGGTCGACCGTGACGCCATCCTGCACCGGATCAGGCATGGATGATGATGCTGACCACCGCACTGCGCGCGCGCGCGACGACATTGCGGCGCACGTTATCGGTCGCAATCGCGATCGGCGGCAGTTCCGCCCCCGCCGCCGCTGCCATTTCGAACACCATCGCAGCGCGGATGCCGAAATTGACGTTCTCGGAAATGGACCCCCGGTTGCGCATATTGTCATGCGCCAGGCTGGCCGAGGTGATGCCGACGAGGTTGCCGAATTCGTCGATAATCGCCCCGCCGGACGAGCCCGAGCCAATCGGCGCGCTGAACTGGAAGCGCGAAATGTCCCCGCCCCCGCCCGTCAGGCCCGAGACATTGCCGGTGGTCACCTTGAGATCCGCCCCCAGCACGTCGATCAGCGGGAAGCCCGCCGCCATGATATCCTCACCCAGAAACAGCGGCGATCCGATCCTGAGCGGCAGCGGCGCGCCGGCCGTCTGGCAGCGCAGCAGCGCCAGATCGTGCTGGACATCGACCGCGAGCACGATGCCGGGATCGCGCGCGGGGCCGACCTCGAAGCGCTGGCCGTCCTCGACCACATGGGCATTGGTGACGATCAGATCGGGCGCGATCAGCACGCCGCTGCCCGAACCGATCAGCTGGCCCGGCACCGGCTTGGGACGGTTATGCCCGCGCCCGTCGGGATGCGGGATCGGACCGTTCCCCGGCGGCGGCACATCCGGCACATTGCGGAACGGCACCGTCACCGCGCCGAGATTGCGCGCCCGAACATAGGCGTCGATCCCGAAGGTGAAGCCCTCGTTCGACAGCTTCATCCGCCGCTCGCCATTGCGGGTATAGACCTCGGCCAGGATCACGGCGGCAAGCTGTTCGGTTGGCGGGGGCATCACGTGGGTGGTGCCGTCCACCTCCATGTGGATCGGGTAGGCGGCATTGGTGAAGCCGCCGTGGCGGTCATCCATGACATAGGCGACGATCTCGAAGTCGCCTTCGAGCTCGGCCATGCCGTCCATGAACCAGTGCTGCGGATCGATCCGTTCAAAGGCGAGCACGCGCCCGCTCTGGCCCTGACCTGTCCCGATGGCGGCAAGCGCGATGCGCTGGCCTTCCGGCCCTTGCAGACGGATGCGGCAGTCAGCCTTGGCGCTGACCGGCAGGCGCTGGCCGGGCTGGGCAGGTTGCATGGCCGCGTCCTGTCCCGGCTCAGCCGATGTTGACACCCATCGCGCCTGCCAGACCCGCAAGCCCGCTGCGCCAGCCTTCGCCGATGGCCTTGACCTTGATGTCGCCCGCAGCGCCGCGATAGAGCTCGACGAAGATCATCGCGACGTTCATCGACGCATCCTCGGACAGGTCGTAGCGGGCGAGCTCCTTGCCATCGGCCAGATTGGTCACACGCGCAAAGGCGTTCTGGACCGAACCGAAATTCTGCCCGTTGATCTCGCCATCGTGGATGGTGACGGCGATCACGACCTTCTTGGCATCGGGCGAGAGCTTGCTGAAGTCGACGCGGATCGTCTCGTCATCACCCTCGCCGTCGCCGGTGCGGTTGTCGCCGCTATAGACCACCGCGCCATCGGGCGAGGTCTTGTTGTTGTAGAAGACGAAATGCGCGTCCGACAGCACCTTGTCATTGGCGCCGAGCACAAAGGCCGAGGCATCAAGATCGAACGCTGCGCCATCGGTGCGCCGCACGTCCCAGCCGAGGCCCACCATGACCGCGTTGAGACCCGGGGCTTCCTTCGACAGCGAGACATTGCCGCCCTTGCTGAGCGAAACCGCCATATTCTGTGCTTCCCTGTGTTAACGGGGGCGCGGCCCGGACACCTGCCCCGACCGCGCGCCCAAGCCCTTAGCCGACATTGACGCCGAAATGCCCCGCGAGCGGGCCGAGCCCGCCCTTGAAGCCCTGACCGACCGCGCGGAATTTCCACTCGCCGCCGTGGCGATAGACTTCGCCGAGGATCATCGCGGTTTCGACCGAAGCGTCTTCCGACAGGTCATAGCGCACGACTTCATTGTTGTTGCTGGCATCAACCAGACGGATGAAGGCGTTGGAGACCTGACCGAAGGTCTGGCCGTTCTCGTCGCCATTGTAGATCGTCACCACGACCGCGACCTTGTCGACATCGGCGGGCATCTTCGAGAGGGTGATCTCGATCTGCTCGTCATCGCCGTCCCCTTCGCCGGTGCGGTTGTCGCCCTGATGGATGACTGCGCCGCCGGCGACGTTCTTGTTGTTGTAGAAGCAGAAATCGGTGTCACTGCGCACCTTGCCGCCCGCCGCGCACAGGAACGCCGACGCGTCGAGGTCGAAATCCTTGCCATCGGTCGCGCGCACATCCCAGCCGAGGCCGACGATGATGCGGTCAAGCCCGGGGGCTTCCTTCGACAGGCTGACATTGCCACCCTTTGACAGCGAGATAGCCATAATCCGTCTTCCTTTCCCAAGTCCGGCGGCGGCCGGGACTACCCCGGCCGCGACCCACAATGATTGCTGCGCCGCCGATCAGGCCAGCGCGTCTTCGGGCGCCCCGTCCGGGTTGGCCCGGTTCCACCGCACCGACGACCAGAAGGCGAGCCCGATCAGCACCGCGCCGATCAGCCCGGTGACGACTTCGGGGATGTGCGCAAAGGTGTTGATGAACATGATCACCGCCAGCGCCATGATCGCATAGAAGGCCCCGTGTTCGAGATAGCGATATTCCGACATCGTGCCCTTGCGCACGAGGAAGATCGTCATCGAGCGCACGAACATCGCGCCGATCCCCAGACCGATGGCGATGATGATGAGGTTGTTGGTGAGCGCGAAGGCCCCGATCACCCCGTCGAACGAGAAGCTGGCATCCAGCACTTCGAGATAGAGGAACGCCCCGAAGCCCGCCTTGGCGACATCGCCGGTGGTCGGCGTGGGCGGTTCGAGCAGGTGGTTGATGATCTCCACGCCGAGATAGGTCAGCAGACCGGCAATCGCAGCGATGATGAAGGTCAGCGCGTCAGCATCGGCCAGCATGGTCGACGTTGCCCAGGTGCCGGCCAGCACCAGGCCGATGGCAATCGCCTCGATATCGGCGACCTTCGCCAGCGGGCGCTCGATCGCGTCGATCCAGTTCACTTCCTTGTCGGAATCGAAGAAATATTTGAGGCCCACCATCCCGAGGAACGCGCCGCCAAAGCCCATCAACCCGATATGCGCTTCGCTGACGATGCGCTGATATTCGGTCGGCTCATTCAGCGCGAGCTTCATCGCCTCGACCGGGCCGAGCGATGCGGCGAC
The DNA here is from genome assembly GCF_046452395.1 of Erythrobacter sp. W302b. Taxonomy (NCBI): domain Bacteria; kingdom Pseudomonadati; phylum Pseudomonadota; class Alphaproteobacteria; order Sphingomonadales; family Erythrobacteraceae; genus Erythrobacter; species Erythrobacter sp. W302b. Next base: position 2,709,118 of record NZ_JBKFDH010000001.1, read on the forward strand.
CATCACGATCACCAGCGGGAACACGATCCGCATCCCGAACACCGCAATCGCGATCCCCCAGGTCAGGAAGCGCTGCTGCCAGACCGGGTCCATGTCCTTGAGCACCGACGCGTTGACCGCTGCGTTATCGAAGGACAGCGACACTTCCAGCACCGCCAGCACCGCGCAGATCCACACGATCCCCAGCATGCCGTCGACGGTGCCGGTCAGCTCCCAGCCATACCAGCCGCCCAGGATCAGACCGAACAGAGTAAACAGCAGCGAACCGCCGAAATGTTTGAACATCGAAAAATCTTCCCTCTGGCCGCACGATACGGCAGTCTTGTTGCTCAGTCCTTACTGCCGCGCGTCCACTGAAGATAGACGCCGATATCCTCGGCAAAAGGTTTCTGGCTCTGATAGAAGCGCATCAACCGGCTCATCTTGAGCTCGCCGCCGACATTGTCGATCGTCGCGATCCCGCACAACCGCTCGCGGCTGCCGGTTTCGTCCATCCGCACCTCGATTTCCGGCTGGCCCGGAATGTTGAGCCGTACGACCCCATCGGTCTCGGCCCAGTTGGGCGCACCCTCATAGATCAGCGCGAACACGCCAATGCGGCGGATATAGTCGAAATACTGGCCGTTGACGCGGATCGTCTCCCCCGCGGCAACCGCGCCGGTCCGGTCATCGCCTGACAGCTCGATGAAGGGCGGCTGATTGTACGCGCCGAAGCTGCGCCCCAGCGCCTGAATGCAGCCTGCGCCCATGCCATCGGCCAGTTCGAAGATCACGCCGAGATCAAGGTCAAGCTGCTGCGATCCGCCGAAGAAGCCCTTCTTCTGGGTCCGCGCGGTCCAATTGAGGTTGAGCACAATCTCCCCGAAGCTGTTGCCCTGCTTCTTCAGGCTGACCGTGGAATTGCCCTTGTCGAGGCTGATCTTCTTCAGGCTGACCGGCGCTGCGGGCGGAGGCGGAGGCGGCGGCGGAGGCGGAGGAGGCGGGGCTGGTGCCGGTGCAGGCTCGTCCACCTCGCCGCCGAAATGCCCGATCAACGCGGCCAGCCCGCCCGCAAAACCGGCGGCAATGGTGCCGATCTTCCAGCCGGAGGCATGGCGGTAAATCTCTGCCAACATCACCGCCTTTTCGTTGGAGAGTGCGGCGGCCGCATCGAAGGTGGCCTTGCCGCCATCAATGCTCACCGTCAGCGGGCGGGATTCGCCCACCGCGCGGCTATCATGGGTGGCAGTGAACACGATCCGGTCGATGCTCGCGGGCAGCCGGTCGAGATCGAGCGCAAAGCTGGCGGCGTTGCCGCTGCTGGTCATCCGCACCTCGCCGCCGGGGGTGGCGGGGTTGGAGAACAGCACGACATAGCGATCATCGCCGATCTTCTGGCCGGGTTCGAGCCCGAAGGCGGCGATGTCGATCCCGTCCATCCCGAACGCGACCGTGACCTCGCATTGCGCGCCAATTCCGAGATCGGCCAGCGACCGCTTTTCCCCACGTTGCAGCTGCATGTGACTGGCTCCGGCTAAAGATGAAAGGAAGGGTGCGGCGCCGCCGGGCGCTGCGGCCCATCAGAGGATCGCGCGGGCCGGTGCCGTCAGGTCATGGACCGTGCGCCCGCCGGTGCGTTCGCCAATCGCCTTGAAATCCCACTGTCCGCCATTGCGCGACAGGCTCGCGAGGATCAGCCCGGTGTGCGAGCCCGAGTCCGAAATGTCGAACCGCGCCAGTTCCTTGCCGCTGCGCTTGTCGACCACCCGGCCGAACGCATTGGCAACCTTGTCAAAGGTCTGCCCGCGGAAGCTGTTCACGGTGAGGACAAGATATTCGACCTTGCTGTCGAGCCGGTCGAGCTCGATCGCGATGCTTTCGTCATCCCCGTCGCCCTCACCCGTCAGATTGTCGCCGCTGTGGCGGATCGTGCCCGAGGCATTGGTGAGCTTGCCGAACCAGACGGATTCCAGCACGGTCTTGTCGCCATCGAAGGTGATGCACGAGGCGTCGAGATCAATATCGCCCCCGCCGCCGAGCAGGCCGCCGAAGAAGCCCTTCTTGGCCACATCCCAGCCCACGCCGAGGCTGATCTGCGTCAGCCCGTTGGGGGCCTCTTTCGCGAGGCTGACCGACTGGCTCTTCTGAAGCGAAATTCCCACTGATCCCCCGCGTAACTGCGCTATTTGTCCCAAATCGGGATATCCCCGAAGGCCATAGGGGTGTCAACCCTACGCCCGAGGGGGTTGCAGGGGACTTACGGCTGTTATCATTACGCTTTCATTAAAGGATTGCGCGCGGGTGAAAGGGTCAGCCCATCGCCCTTATCTTGTGTCCTGACTGGCGTTGAGGGAAGGCGTGCTCCGCCCTTTTCGCTTCGTTCTAAAGCCCGAAGCTGCCCTTCAGGCCGTCGATCACATATTGCGCCGCGAGCGCGGCCAGCAGCACGCCGAGCAGGCGGGTGATGACCGCTTCGACCTTGTCGCCCAGCAGCCGGATCAGCGGCCCGGCCGCCACCAGCGCCGCCGCCGTAATCGCCAGAACGGCGGCCAGCGCGGCGAGCACTTCAAACATCTCGGGCCAGCCTTCGGCCTCGTTCATCAGCAGCATGATCGCCGCAATCGCGCCCGGCCCGGCCAGCATCGGCATCGCCATCGGAAAGACCGACACGTCCTCGATCTCCGGCGTGGCGGCGATCTTCTCGGCGCGTTCCTCGCGGCGCTGGGTGCGCTTTTCGAACACCATGTCGAAAGCGATGAAGAACAGCATCAGCCCGCCCGCGATGCGGAAGGAGTTCAATTCGATATGCAGCGCGCCCAGCAGTTCCTGCCCGAACAGCGCGAAGATCAACAGGATGATCGAAGCGATCCCCGTCGCCCGCAGCGCCATGCTGCGCGCCTGTTGCGGCGTCGCGCCCTTGGTCAGCCCGGCATAGATCGGCGCACACCCCGGCGGGTCGATCACCACGAACAGGGTGACAAAGGCGGAAAGGAAGAGTTCGGTCAGCACCATGGCAGGGGTTTCGCAGGTCGATAGGGGGAGCGTTCCGCGCCCCTCACATCAATCGCCGGTCGGCACAAGGCTTTGTTCGATCGCGGTGACCCAACGGCCTTGGTAGAAGTAATCCGCGGCGACATAGCGCGTGCCATCCGCCCGGTGTTCCCAGCGCCAGCGCAGCGTGCCATCGCGCGACAGCCTCGCATCGGCCTTGCCATCGTCACCGATCGGGATCGCGGGCGGCGGGGGCGTGCCATTCGCGCCGCGCGGGCAGGTCGCGACGAGGCCGGTCACGGCGTCGATCTCGGTCACGACGATATCGCCCTCCGGCACCGCCTTGCGCGGCGGGGGCTGCGGCACATCATCGCCGCCGGCATCGTAGGTGTAGCGATAGGAATTGTCCGCTTGCCGTTCCCACACGGTGACGAAACTGCCGACCTTGCCTTCGGGATCGCGGTAGCGGCCCTTGCTCACCGCCAGCGCCCCGTCGCAGCTCATCACGACAACGCGCGCGTCCCACTGAACGGCGGCGGGCGGATCAGTCTGCGTGGCGAGCCAGGGCTCGATCAGGAAGGGACCATTGGCCCCGTGGAGCAAGGCACCGGGGGCGGCGAACATTCTGAACGCGGTCCACTGCCCCCGCTCGCGCGCCGCGCGTGAGAAGGCGGTTTCGGTGGCAACGATGGTGCTTGGCTGCGCGGCCCCCGGTGCGACGGCGAGCGCGCGATCAATCATCGCGACCTGCCGCTTGTTCGGTTTGGGCGGCCCCCCGCCGCCAGCGCAGGCGGTGAGCCCCAGCGCGATGGCGATGGCGACGACGCTGGCTGCGATCCTCATACCTTCCTCCGTTCGGGCTGAGCTTGCCTGCCCCGGCGCAGGCCGGGGTCGAAGCCCTGCCCTTCTGTTCGCCCCAGATTGAAGAAACTCCAGCCGTTCGACAAGCGCAGGGCGAACGGAACGCTATATCCCGACCGGCGGCGCCAGCCCGGCGTGGGCATGCGCGGCGACCAGAGTGTTGCGCAGCAGCACCGCAATCGTCATCGGCCCAACCCCGCCCGGCACCGGCGTAATCGCGCCTGCGACTGCGCTGACCTCGGCAAAGGCGACATCGCCCACCAGCCGGCCCTTCGGCTTCTCGTCAGTGGGCGGCAGGCGGTTGATGCCGACATCGATTACGGTCGCCCCCGGCTTGATCCAGTCGGCCTGCACCATCTCGGGCCGACCCACGGCGGCGACGACGATATCGGCGCGGCGGACCACCTCGGCGAGGTTCTTCGTGCGGCTATGCGCCACGGTGACGGTTGCGTTCGCATCCACCAGCAGCTGCGCCATCGGCTTGCCGACGATGTTCGACCGGCCGATCACCACCGCTTCCAGTCCCGACAGATCGCCCAGCCGGTCCTTGAGCAGCATGATGCAGCCGAGCGGGGTGCAGGGGACGAAGCCCGGCTGGCCGACGCTCAGCCGCCCGGCGTTGATGACATGGAACCCGTCGACATCCTTGTCCGGGCTGATCGCGGCGATCACGGCCTGCTCGTCCAGCCCGTTCGGCAGCGGCATCTGCACCAGAATGCCGTCAACCGTGTCATCGCGGTTCAGCCGCTCGACCAGTGCGAGCAGTTCCGCCTCGCTGGTTTCCGCGGGCAGGCGGTGCTCAAAGCTGGCAATCCCGGCTTCCTCGCAGGCGCGCGCCTTGGCTCCGACATAGACCTGGCTCGCCGGATCGTCACCCACCAGCACCACCGCAAGCCCCGGCCGCCGCCCGGTCACTTGCGCGAAGTCCGCCGCGAGCGCGCCGATCCGGGCGCGCAGATTGGCCGCAAACGCCTTGCCGTCGATCAGTGCCGCGTCCCCCATCAGCGCACGGCACCTTGCAGGATATAGCCGATGGCATTGAGGATCATCAGGAACACCATCGGCGAAAAGTCGATCGCGCCGGTATCGGGCATGACCTTGCGGATCGGGCGCAGAACGGGCTCGAACAGGCGGCTCAGCGCATCATGCACCGCATAGGCGAACTGGTTGCTGGGGCTCACCACGTTGAACGCGAACAGCAGCCCGATGATGAACCAGATGATCAGCAGCATGTTGGCGGTGCTGATGATCATCGCGAGTATCTGGAAAAGTGCGTCAGTCATTGCGATCCATTTCCGTTGCGAAGGCGCGGGCCGGTGTGGTCCTCGCCCCGGTGATGTCCCTTGGCAGGCGTATTAGCTTGTTAATACGCCTCGCGCTACACCTCAGTTCCTGCTTCAGGCGCGCACCAGCGTCCCGGCCCCGCGGGCGGTGAAGAATTCGAGCAGCATCGCGTGGCCGACCCGCCCATCAAGCACCACCGCCGCCTCGCAGCCCGATTGGACTGCGGCAACACAAGTCTCAAGCTTGGGCACCATGCCGCCGCGGATCACGCCGTCATCACGCAGCTTGGTGATGTCGGCGGGGGTGAGGTCGGTCAGCAGTTCGCCATCCGCGCCGAGCACGCCCGGCACATCGGTGAGCAGGAACAGCCGCGCCGCGCCCAGCGCCGCCGCGATCGCGCCCGCCATGGTGTCGGCGTTGATGTTGTAGGTCGCCCCGTCCGCGCCCGGCGCAATCGGGGCGATCACCGGGATCATCCCGGCCGCCACCATTGTGTCGATCACGCTGGTGTCGACCGCCGCAGGCTCGCCCACGAAGCCGAGGTCGACCACCCGTTCGATATTGCTGTCGGGATCGCGCGTGGTGCGGCTGACCTTGCGCGCGGTCACCATCCCGCCATCCTTGCCCGAGATCCCGATCGCCTTGCCGCCTGCGGCCGCGATCCAGCCGACCAGTTCCTTGTTGATCGCGCCCGAGAGCACCATCTCGGCAACCCTCGCCGTGGCTTCGTCAGTGACCCGCAGCCCGTCAACGAAGGTGCTCTCCACCCCCAGCCGCTTCAGCATCTGCCCGATCTGCGGGCCGCCGCCATGCACCACCACCGGGTTGATGCCGACAGCTTTCAGCAGCACGATATCCTCGGCAAAATCGCGCGCCGCTTCGGGATCGCCCATCGCGTGGCCGCCATACTTCACCACGAAAGTGCGCCCGGCGTAGCGCTGGAAATAGGGCAGCGCCTCAATCAGCACTTCGGCCTTCGAGAGGTCCGGCGTCTCGGCCCCGGAACGAGGCGGCGTATGGTTCAGCTTGTCGGTCACCGGTGTTCAAACCCCTGCGCGCGCTTTGCGATGTCGCGCGGCCCCTAGCCGCTCGCGGCCCCCGGGCCAAGCCGATTGGTGGAACGCGCCCAAAGGATTAGGAAATTCTGGACCATAGTGATAGCTTCCCGCCCGAGAGAGGGAACGATGAGCGAGAGTGACAGCGACAAGTCGGCGGCTGACCCGTCCGGCGGAGGGCGGCGGCAGAGTGATCGGCGCAAGGCGCAGGTGCCGTTTGACGGCCCTGACCGCCGCAAGGGCGATCGCCGCACCGGCACGGACCGGCGCACCACCCCGCGCGCGGAGGGCGAGATCGAGGGGTAGCCTCGACCACTGCAGGGTTGCGGGCGGAGCATCGCCTGTTGCCCCGCCCGCACAAGCCCAGGGATGCTAGGCCGCGTCCGGCGCGGCTTGCAGCATTTCGGCGACGGCGTCCAGCAGATGCAGCCGCTCTTTCTTGAGCGCTTCGAGCCGGTCATCGCTTGCGGCGTCGATCTCGGTTTCGATCCGGTGGATTTCGCGGTTCACCGTGTGATGCTGCTCGGCCAGCCGGGCGAAATGCGCATCGGTCAGCTTGAGCTGGTGGAGCGCTTCGGCCTTGTCGGGAAAGACATCGGCGAGTTCGTTGGGGGTGTGCGCGGACATGGTGTTCTCCTGAGGTGATGTCCCCAGCCTAGGCGCTCGCACCGCGGGCGTACTTGATCGCGGTCAAATTCCGGCGCGCAGGTCGGCGGCGATCACCACAGGAACACCACCAGAAACACCGCGAGGCACAATTGCAGCCCGGCGATGAAATGCAGCCGCCCGCAGAACGGCTGCTTGCGCGTCTTGTGCCGAAACAGCGCGCGCCCGGCATAGGCGCCGAGAGTGCCGCCGAAGAACGCCAGCTGGAGCAGGGTGTCCTCGCTGATCCGCCAGGCCCCCTGCTCGGCCCGCGCCTTGTCGAGCCCGAAAGCGGCAAAGGCGAGGAAATTCATCACGGCGAGCGCGGTGATGATGTTGGCCGGGGAGAGCAGGGTGTGCAGCAAAGCCATGCGCGCGGCGTAGCGCGGGAGGGGTTGCGGAAGGGTTGATGGGGCGCTTCGCCTTCATCCGCCCCGTGGTCGCATGGCGACGCATGACATGCCCGCGTCATCCCGGCGCAGGCCGGGGCCCAGGGCGACAGCGTGCAAGCATCTGCGGAAGCAAGCGGGACCCCGGCCCCAGAAATTTATGGCGCCGGGGTGACGAAGAGGGGGGCGCTCCCATTCTCGTCTCCCCGGACTTGCCTGCCCCGACGCAGGCCGGGGATCCGGGGTCCCGCTGCCTTTAGCTCATAGGGAGGAAAAGCGGGGTCCCGGGTCAAGCCCGGGAAAGCGAAGTTAGTCGCAGCGGGGTGGGCCTGCGTCGCGCCGTCGGGACAAGCCGCCAGCCCCAGTGGCCCCGCGCCCACCCCTAACCTCGATACCCGCCCCGGGCTTGACCCGGCGGCAAGCGCGAGGGGGACGAACGGCGGCAAGCGATCGAGATCGGGTCTCTCCGACAACCCTTCCCGCTTGCGGGAAGGGCGCGAGGAAGCGAAGCTGTCCTAAGGACACCTGGCGGCTCTGCCGCCTTAGTCGCAGCGGGTTGGGCCTGCGCTGAGATACGAACTAGAAAGCAGAGTCCCGGGCGAGCCCGGGACTCTGCAAATCAGTTGAGCAATCTTGAATCTTTGCCGCTCGCATTGATCGGCCCGAAATCCGCACGCGTCTGATTACCAGACGGCTCGGCCAGTGAGCTCATGCGGACAATAAATTTGACCCGCTGGTCTTGGCTTTCCCAATTCACAAGCTCTACGCCTTGGTGCTCAGCCGCACAGAGCGCCGGGGTCAGAGCCACCTCCAATTGCGAACTAGCCGAGTAAACAAGCCGCGCCTGAGTTTGAGCTTCTCCAAAATGCATTTTGGCGTGTTCAAAAACGAGTGACGAGACACCAATCTCCTGAATGGCCTTCCGAATTCTATCTGTGTTTGATGCATCAACCGTTTGCACGATGTGCATAGCACCGTTCTTCAAAAGGAAATCGGCATTCAGGCCATCAGCAAGCGGCTCGTCAGCAACAATCCTTTGGGAATCAATGCCTTCTCCCTTTGCGGCGAGTATTCTCTCCGCCCGGAACGCAGCCTTAAGTGAACTCACAAGGCGGGTTTTTCGCTGCGTCATTATCGGCCGGGGGGCCGGTTCGGGTTCAACCAGTTGGTTGAGTAGCCTTGCTACGTTCTGATCATAGGAGAGCGCATTTTCCGCGATAAACTCGCCGAAAGCGGAGAATCCGATTGGCGACATAGCTTGGAGCACGTCAAGCCGCGCCTCTGGCCCAGTCTCCCGGTCCAGCAAAACACTTTGGTCGATCACTGCGAGGTTAGTGAGTGCTTGGTCGACTACGCTTAAGTCCAGCGCTCCCGAAATCGCGCGAAGCTTGTCTAAGTTTCGCGCACGGTGGATCTGGAGGTTATCACGATCGAACACCACGATTGCAATGTTCAGGCTTTCCCCCCGCACCGGGTTGGCACGGAGTTGAGCGATGGCGTACTTATAGCAGTGAGCCATCTCTCAAGCCACTGATAAGAGCTTTGACTCTTTCGGTGACCACATCGCCTGACCATTGTTCATAAACTTGTCCCCTCTGATCCTCAGTAATCCATTCATCAGGAATCGATGACAGAAACGAAGCGATTTGCGAGATCGGAACCGCCCTGATACGCTCAAGGATCTCTATCGCGCTTTCGATGTCGAATTTGCGTAGCTTCCGAAGCTGTCTCCCTACAAGTTGCGTTCGTGTCTGCGCAATGGGGAAGTGATCTGAAGCCCGGTGGATAAGCTGTGACGAAGCGAAATCGTACGCCAGCAGTCGCCGGGCAGGGGAGCCTGGTATCAACAGGAAGTTTCGGAGATGGCGATCAACGTTGCCAGCGAACACGTCAAAGGCATAAACCTGAGACAGATATGACCCTAGCCATGCGAACGGATCGCCGATTACAGGGTCGGCGTTAGGCGGAGTTGTGAGCAAAGTTTGGACTTCAAACTCGTCAGCTGTACCCCATGTCTCCTTAGACCCGAACAACGTCTCGCCGGTTCGGTAATCAATGATAGGGCAAAAATCCGGCACCGGAATGCCTACGTGGCGAGCTAGGCTCGAGTAAATCCACTCATTGGCACATACGTCTTTGCCGTTCAGGGCGCTCTTACAGTAGTAGACGCTACCGCCAACCTCGCCGACCAACTTGATGTGTTGACCTTGGGGTTGGCTCGGCCGAATCCCAGTCAGGGCAAGCGGCATGAGCTCGCCTTGACCGGTCGCAAGAGATGAAGTGCCGCGGGTGGACTTCATTTCTGCGATCCTCTGATAAGGACTCGTCGGCATCGCCTTCTCTCGTTATTCCGCCGCCTGCACCCCAAACAGCCCAGCCTCAGCCGCGCCCTCGGCGCCCGGCTCGTTCGCCGCCTTCGCCTTCTGCCGCTTGTCGAACGACGACCACACGGTGTTCCAGTCACCGCGCGTTGCGCCCTTCGAATATTCCGTCGCGCGGGTTTCGAAGAAGTTCGCGTGCTCCACCCCGTTCAGCAGCGGCGCAAGCCACGGCAGCGGGTGCTCGTCGATCATGTAGATCTCTTGCAGGCCGAGCTGCTTCAGGCGCCAGTCGGCGATGTAGCGAATGTAGCGCTTGATCTCCTTGGCGCTCATGCCGTTGATCGGGCCCATTTCGAAGGCGAGGTCGATGAAGGCGTCTTCCAGCCGCACGGTCTTCTGGCAGATGTCGATCAGGTCTTCCTTCACCGCCTTGGTGAGGCACTGGCGTTCCTCGCAGAAGGTGTGGAACAGCTTGATGATGCCTTCGCAGTGCAGCGATTCGTCGCGCACCGACCAGCTGACGATCTGGCCCATGCCCTTCATCTTGTTGAAGCGCGGGAAGTTCATCAGCATGGCGAAGGAGGCGAAGAGCTGGAGCCCCTCGGTGAAGCCGCCGAACGCGGCGAGGGTGCGGGCGATGTCCTCATCGCTGTCGACGCCGAACTGGCCGAGGAAATCGTGCTTGTCCTTCATTTCCTCATATTCGAGGAAGGCGCTGTATTCGCTCTCGGGCATCCCGATGGTGTCGAGCAGGTGCGAGTAGGCCGCGATGTGCACCGTCTCCATGTTGGAAAAGGCGGCGAGCATCATCTTCACCTCGGTCGGCTTGAACACCCGGCCGTAGTTCTCGTGATAGCAGTTCTGCACTTCGACGTCGGCCTGAGTGAAAAAGCGGAAGATCTGGGTGAGCAGGTTGCGCTCGTTCTCGGTGATCTTCTGCGCCCAGTCGCGGCAATCCTCGCCCAGCGGCACCTCTTCGGGCATCCAGTGGATCTGCTGCTGGCGCTTCCAGAAGTCATAGGCCCAGGGATACTGGAAGGGCTTGTAGGTCGAGCGGGCTTCGAGAAGCGACATGGGCGGTCTCCTGGAACGAATGAGAATAGCAGATACGAAGCGCGCGCGCTTCCGGATTCACGGCGGCGTCAGGGCGCGTAGGCGATGACGACGTAGATGCAGAAGGGCACGAACATCGACACCATCGCCACGTGGATCATGGCGGCGTTGCGCGAATGGCCCTCGACGTTGCGCTTCAATTCGCGCCACGCGTTGAAGGCGAAGACGGCGCTGACGATCAGCCCGATAACCCCCATGACAAACGGCAGATTCATGTATGTGGTCCCCCTGTGAACGATGATGCCGCGGCCGCAGGCGCGGGGCGGGCGCGATGCCCACCCGCGTCCCGGCCGTGAGCGCCTACTGGCAGCTCAGGCATTCCTCGTAATCGGTCTCGGCGCTGAGCTCGATCTTGGGCGCTTCCGAGGTGTTGTCCGCCTCGACGCCGCCAACGAAGCCGGCGCGCTGCACGGACTTGGAGCGCAGGTAATAGAGCGACTTGATGCCGCGCTCCCACGCCTGATAGTGCAGCATCATCAGATCCCACTTGTCGACATCGGCCGGGATGAACAGGTTCAGCGACTGGGCCTGATCGATATAGGGCGTGCGGTCGGCCGCGAATTCGAGCAGCCAGCGTTGGTCGATCTCGAAGCTGGTCTTGAAGGTCGCCTTTTCCTCAGCCGTGAGGAAATCGAGGTGCTGGACCGAGCCGCCGCGTTCGAGGATCGAGTTCCAGACATTGGTCGAGTTCTTCGACTTCTTGTCGAGCACCTTTTCCAGGTACGGGTTCTTGACGATGAAGCTGCCCGACAGGGTCTTGTGGGTGTAGATATTGGCCGGGATCGGCTCGATGCACGCCGAGGTGCCACCGCAGATGATGCTGATCGACGCGGTCGGCGCGATTGCCATCTTGCAGCTGAAGCGCTCCATCGCGCCCATGTCGGCCGCGTCGGGGCAGGGCCCGCGCTCCTGCGCCAGCAGCATCGAGGCTTCCGAGGCCTTGGCGTGGATGTGCTTGAACATCTGGAGGTTCAGCGCCTTGGCCATCGCGCTTTCGAAGGCGACGCCCTTCTGCTGGAGATAGGAGTGGAAGCCCATCACCCCGAGGCCCACGCTGCGCTCGCGCGCGGCGGAGTACTTGGCGCGGGCCATCTCGTCCGGCGCGCGGTCGATATAGTCCTGCAGGACGTTGTCGAGGAAGCGCATCACGTCCTCGATGAACTGCTTGTCGCCCTTCCACTCTTCCCAGGTTTCGAGGTTCAGTGACGACAGGCAGCACACCGCCGTGCGATCATTGCCGAGGTGGTCGATACCGGTCGGCAGGGTGATTTCCGAGCACAGGTTCGAGGTCGAGACCTTGAGGCCGAGATCGCGGTGATGCTTGGGCATCATGCGGTTCACGGTGTCGGAGAAGACGATATAGGGCTCACCGGTGGCAAGGCGGGTTTCGACCAGCTTCTGGAACAGCGAACGCGCATCGACCTTGCCGCGCACGGAGCCGTCGCGGGGCGACTTGAGCTCGAACTCGGCACCTTCGCGGACCGCATTCATGAAATCGTCGGTGACCAGCACGCCGTGATGCAGGTTCAGCGCCTTGCGGTTGAAATCGCCCGAAGGCTTGCGGATTTCGAGGAACTCCTCGATCTCGGGGTGCGAGATGTCGAGATAGCAGGCGGCCGAGCCCCGCCGCAACGAGCCCTGCGAGATCGCGAGCGTCAGGCTGTCCATCACGCGCACGAAGGGAATGATGCCCGAGGTCTTGCCGTTGAGCCCCACCGGCTCGCCAATGCCGCGGACATTGCCCCAATAGGTGCCAATCCCGCCACCCTTGGACGCCAGCCACACGTTTTCATTCCACGTGCCGACGATCCCTTCGAGGCTGTCCTCAACCGAGTTGAGATAGCACGAAATCGGCAGGCCGCGGTTGGTACCGCCGTTCGAGAGAACGGGGGTCGCGGGCATGAACCACAGGTTCGAGATGTAGTCATAAAGCCGCTGGGCATGCGCCTCATCATCGGCATAGGCATCAGCCACGCGGGCAAACAGGTCCTGATAAGTCTCGCCGGGGAGCAGATAGCGATCGGTCAGCGTTTCCTTGCCGAAATCCGTGAGGCGCGCGTCGCGGCTGGCGTCGGTCACGATCGTGAAGCGGCGGTCGTTGACCTTCTTGCTGTCGGTCTTGGCGGCATCCTTGGCCGCTTCGACCATGGCACCGGCCAGCGCCTCACCGGCTTTGGCCGCGATCAGGGCATCTGTGCCCATATCGATCTTGTTCATGCTTACCGCCTTTTCATCCTTCACGGACGTCTCGGCCATCACGCCCGCATCCAGTTCATTCGTCACATCGCTAGTCACCGCATCACTGGGCACGTTTTCGCTCGCCTTGAAATCCATCTGAAGCCCCTGTTGTCCCCCGAATCAGACCATGGACGCAAGGGGCCATGTTCCGATTCTGTTCTATACCGCTTGGTCCACAGACTTGCCAACAGGCTGCCCGGTTGTCGGGCCTGTTGGCGCATCGGTTGGTCCCATTTGCGGCGTGATGCGAACCTGTGGGCCGGGGCGAATCGATCCCCGTCTGCCCTCTCACGGGGCGGGGACGTTTCACCAAGGCTTGGGGGTCCGATCAGCGCCGAACCACTAGATGATGAATCACTGCAGGACTCCCGTCAACGGGCGTTTAATCACCTGGTTACCATGCCGGGTCGGTTTCCAGCCCATGTCAGACCCGCGTCACACCCGCGACGCGTGGACCAAGCTTGAGTCGCGCGGGCCGCAAGCCCCAAATTGAATCTGTGAAGAAAAATATGGTGATTGAATCATTCGAATCCACCCGTGAATCTTTTGCATGGCTCACGGTAGGATTGTTGCGCGGCGGGCGGGTGCGGCGACCCCCGGGCGGGAGAATCAGGCTTGCCCGATCGCCTCGAGCACGGTTCCGGCGGCCAGCCACCTGCGTTCCGCTTCATCCAGAGAACCGGCCGCCCGCGCCCGCTTGGTCAGCAGGGTCTGCATTGCATTGCCGGATTGCCCGCCCGGTTTGGCGCTGAGGGCGAGGATCTCGCTATCGAGCTGCTCCACCTCGGCGGACAGGCGGGCGATGGCGGCTTCGGCTTTGCTGAGGTCGCTCTGAGCCGCGCGCAAATCCGTGCTGGCCAATGCCCCGCCCTTCGCGCCTTTGACCTTGCCGTCGCGCGCGCCCTTGGGCTGGTTCCGGCCGAGGATGAAGTCGATGTAATCCTCCATGCTGCCGGCATATTCGCGCGCCGTTCCGCTATCGACGAGGATCAGGCGGTCCGCCGTCAATTCGACCATATGGCGATCGTGGCTGATGAGGATCACCGCGCCCGAATAGGTGTTGAGCGCCTGAATCAGCGCCTCGCGCGCATCGACGTCGAGGTGGTTGGTCGGCTCGTCGAGGATCAGCAGGTGCGGCGCATCGCGGGTGATCAGCGCCAGCGCCAGCCGCGCGCGCTCGCCGCCGGACAGCTTGTCGACCCGCTGGTTCGCGCGCGGGCCGGAAAAGCCGAAGCGCCCCAGCTGCGCCCGCACTGCGCTTTGCGACTGTCCTTCCATCGCGCGGTTCATCAGATCGAGCGGGGTATCCTCGCCCGCCAGTTCCTCGACCTGATACTGGGTGAAGTATCCGACCTTGAGCTTGCCGGGCGCGTTCACCTCACCCTCAACGGGCGTCAATTGCGAAGCGAGCAGCCGCGCGAGCGTGGTCTTGCCATTGCCATTGCGGCCCAGCAGCGCGATGCGATCATCGGCCTCGATGCGGAAATTGAGCCGCTTGAGGATCGGCGGCGCTGCGCCATAGCCGACCGCGGCCTGTTCCAGCGTGATCATCGGCGACTTCATCTCGGCCGGATCGGGGAAATCGAAGCTCAGCGTCGGGTCTTCCATGAGCGCGGCGATGGGCTGCATCTTGGCAAGCATCTTGGCGCGCGATTGCGCCTGCTTGGCGGTCGAGGCGCGGGCGGAATTGCGGGCGACGTAATCCCGCAGCCGCGCGGCCTGCGCCTCCTGCGAGGCCTTGGCGGCGGCGAGCTGCGCCGCGCGCTCGGCCCGCTGCTTCTCGAAGGCGTCATAGCCGCCCGGATAGAGCGTCAGCTGCCCGCCTTGCAGGTGGAGGATGTGATCGACCACCTTGTTGAGGAGGTCGCGCTCGTGGCTGATCACCACCAGCGTCGCGGGATAGGACTTGAGGAAGTTCTCCAGCCACAGCGTCGCTTCGAGATCGAGGTGGTTGCTGGGCTCGTCGAGCAGCAGGATGTCGGGCTCGGAAAACAGCAACGCACCGAGCGCGATGCGCATCTTCCAGCCGCCCGAAAAGCTGTCGACCGGGCGTTGCTGCATCTCCTCGTCAAAGCCCAACCCGTTGAGGATCTTGGCCGCGCGCGCCGGGGCGGAATAGGCGTCGATGGCCAGCAGGCGTTCGTGAACGTCGCCCATGCGGTCCATGTCGGTGCAGGTTTCGAGCTCCGCCAGCAATTCCGCGCGTTCGGTGGCGGAGGCGAGCACGACCTCTTCGGGGGTCATGGAGCCGCTGGGGGCTTCCTGCGCAATATAGCCGATCCTGGCGCGGGCAGGCTTGGAGATTTCGCCGTCATCCGGCTCGATCTCGCCGATCAGCGCCTTCATCAGCGTGGACTTGCCCGCGCCATTGCGGCCGATCAGGCCGACGCGCGCGCCCACCGGCACGGTTGCGCTGGCGCGTTCCAAAATGGCCCGGCCACCAAGCCGCACTGTGACACCGTCGATTGTAAGCATGGGCGCGCCCTTAACAGCCTATCGGGCGCGTCCCAAAGAAAATCCCTTCGCAGGTGCGAAAGCGGCTCTATTGTCCGCGCGCGTGACCGGCGATTTCGCTGGCGATGCGCGGGATCAGGGCGAGAGGCAGGTCGTGGCCCCAGCCCGGGATCGTCACCAGCCGCGCGCCGGAAATGTGCTTCGCGGTATCCTCGCCTGCCGCCAGCTTGACCAGCGGATCGGCCTCGCCATGCATCACCAGCGTCGGCACGGTGACCTTGGCGAGGCGCGAACGGCGGCAGCCGTCGTCGATGATCGCGGCGAGCTGGCGCGGCAGGCCCGCGGGGTAAACGGAGCGGCGCATGTTGAGCAGCACGCGCTCACGCTGCTGGTCGGGGTCGAAGGGATAGCCGGGGCTGCCGATATTCTTGGCGATGTTGAGCCCGTGGGCGACCAGCGACTCCTCTTCCATGCTCTGGATCGGCGCCACCAGCGCATCGATCGCATGTTTTTCCGCCTGGGGCAGCTTGCCATTGCCGGTGGTCGACATGATCGAGGTGAGGCTTGCCAGCCGCGCGCCATGATGCACCGCCATCAGCTGCGCGATCATCCCGCCCATCGACGCTCCGACGACATGGGCGCGCTCGACCCCGAGCGCATCGAGCAGCCCAATCCCGTCATCGGCCATGTCCTTGAGCGTATAGGGTACCTTGGCCGGGAAGCCGATCTTCTTGCGCAACACCTGAATCGGCAGGCTGGGCGCGCGGGCGCCTTCGAACTTCTGGCTGAGCCCGATATCGCGGTTGTCATAGCGGATCACCCGGAACCCATCGCCGACCAGCGCGGCGACCAGCTCGTCCGGCCACAGCGTCATCTGCGCGCCGAGGCCCATCACCAGCAGGATCACCTCGGCGGACGGATCACCCCGGTCTTCGTAGAAGATTTCGATGCCGGTGTTGGGCGTGGTGACGGTGGGCATGGTGCGGGCTCATCCTCTCAGGTGGCCCAAATGGTCACTTCCATTCGGGTCCGGCGATATCGAAGCCGCGCGCGTCCAATTGGTCAAGCACTCCGCCGCTTTCCGCCAACACTCTCAAGGGCACCACGGCGAGGGTTGTGCCCTTGGCCGTGCTGACTTCGGCGATTTTATCGACCCAGATGGTCCTCAATTCACTGCCCAAAGTCTCGTCCGCCCAGGGCCAGCACTGGCCGAGCGCGCTTTCCAGCGGGTTCGCCATGACCGAGGGAATATCGTAGCGCCGCCAGTCCGCCGCGCGCTGTTCGACGATAGCGGGGCCAGCCTCGACCGCGTCCATCGCGGCATTGAGGCAGGGGATATGCGCGGCGGGCGGGGCATCGGCGAGGCTGTCGATGATATCCTCGCCCCGCAGCGTGGCCGCGCGGGTGGTCGGAACATTGGCCTTGTCCGCCGCCTTGCTGACCACCTCGGAGGGTTCATCAGCAGTGTCGCGGTTGAAGCGCAGTTCCTTGCGCAGCATCTGGAACGACGTGAGGAGGAAGGATTGCCTTGCGTAATCCTCCTCATGCACGGCGCCGAGCGCAGAGAGCCGCGCCCATTGGTCCGCCGTCAGATATTCGCTGGCGACGGTCTTGTCGGGCAGCTTTGTGAACTTGGAGCCGCTGAAGAGCAGCCGCAGCACATCGCCCGGCGAAATCCTGGGCCGCGCGCCGAGGATCACGCGGTCGGCCTGCCTGGTGGCCTCCTCCAGCCGCGCAGGCTCCCACGGGGTGGTCTTGGGGATCGCCCGAATCTCGCCGACGAGGATGATGGTGCCGGAGGGCGTATCAATCGTCCACATCGGCGCGCCGGAGCGCTGGGCGGTGACGACGATGGCATTGTCGGCGGCGTTTTCGGATGCAGCAGGTTCCTGCGCAACCGATTGTGACGCAGCAAGCAAGAGCGCCAGACCCTGAAAAGCCGCAAGATATCGTTGTGGAGAGTTCATGATTGATATCGATGACGCAGCAAGCCTATACCTTAGCTTAACGCGAAAAATCAAAGAGGTAAGGCACGTGATTGCATCCCGGATTCAACGGCATTCACGACCGGTCGCCCTTGTCCTTGCATGCGTGGCCCTGTTCGCTGTGTCGCTCCCATCTGCCCTGTTTGCGGCAGACACCGGGCCACCGCCCCCTCCTGTGACAATCAAAGACGCGCAGATTCACGGGCGCTGGCACCTGGTCGAGGTCGTCTTCGCGTTGGACGAAACCAATGGGGTGGGTTCGAAAGCATCCGAAACATTGGCGCGCTCACGCGAAAGGCAGGCCAAGGTCAAGGAAGACATCCGGCAGGGAAAGATCGCGATCGTAACCCGGCTGAACAGCGATGGGTCATACAGTCACGAAGTCCTGACCGGGAATACTGGCAACCTGGTTCCGGTCTATAGTGAACGGGGCGATTGGCGGTTTGATTCGGAACGATCGGTTCTTAGCCGGCAGGCGAACAATCAAGAGATTACCACACTCGAAGAATGCGTTGTGACGCGCCTTACCGACAGTGAGATGGAGTTGCGGGTGACCTTCACCGAAGGTGAGAGCAAAGGCATTGTCGAGATCAATCACCTGCGAAAGCACAGCGAAACCGGCGCGCTTGAGGAGGATAACTAGGTCCACCCCGCCTCAGGGCACCAGCACCGTATCCTTCGCCTGATCCGCCAGCGCCGGGTAATCCAGCGTATAGTGCAGCCCCCGGCTCTCCTTGCGTTTGAGGGCCGAAGCCACGATCAGCTCGGCGGCCTGGAGCAGGTTTCTGAGTTCGATCAGGTCGGTCGTCACGCGGAAGGCGCCGTAGTAATCCTCGACCTCGCGCTTCAGCAGGTCGATGCGGCTGGCGGCGCGTTCCAGCCGCTTGGTGGTGCGCACGATGCCGACATAGTTCCACATGAAGCGGCGGATTTCGGTCCAGTTCTGCTTGATGACCACTTCCTCGTCGGAATCGGTCACGCGGCTTTCGTCCCATGGGAGAATCGCAGGCGGGGCCTCCAGCGTGTCCCAGCGCGCCAGAATGTCCTGTGCCGCCGCCTCGCCGAAGACGAAGCATTCGAGCAGGGAATTGGAGGCGAGGCGGTTTGCACCGTGGAGACCGCTTTCGGTGCACTCGCCTGCCGCCCACAATCCGGGGATGTCGGTGCGCGCCTGCAAATCCACCACCACCCCACCGCAGGTGTAATGCTGCGCGGGGACGACCGGGATCGGCTGGGCGGTCATGTCGATGCCGAGGCCCGTCAGCTTCTCGTAGATCGTCGGGAAGTGTCCCTTCACGAAGTCGGCGGGCTGGTGGCTGATATCGAGGTGGACATAATCGAGGCCGAAGCGCTTGATCTGGTCATCGATCGCGCGGGCGACCACATCACGCGGGGCCAGCTCCATCCGCTCAGGGTCGTAATCGACCATGAAGCGCCGTCCGGTTTCAGGGTGGAGCAGATGCCCGCCCTCGCCCCGCACGGCCTCGGTGATGAGGAAGTTCTTCACATCGAGATTGTAGAGGCAGGTCGGGTGAAACTGCATCATCTCCATGTTGGAGACGCGGGCCCCCGCCCGCCAGGCCATCGCGATCCCGTCCCCCGTCGCGCCGCGCGGGGCGGTGGAGAATTGATAGACGCGCCCGGCACCTCCCGTGGCGAGGATCGTGGCGCGGGCGACATGACGTTCGACCCGCCCGGTTTCCTCGCACAGGGCATAGACCCCCCAGACGCGCCCGGCCGCCGAGAACTGTTCGCGGTGGCGATCCGTGATGAAGTCGATGCAGGTGCGGCCCGGCAGCAGGGTGATGTTGGGATGGGCCTCCGCCGCCTTTACCAGCGCCGATTGCACCGCCCAGCCAGTCGCGTCGTCGACATGGACGATGCGGCGGTGCGAATGCCCGCCCTCGCGGGTGAGGTGGAGACTGTCGGCGTCGCGGTTGAACGGCACGCCCAGCTCGCACAGCCGGTCGATCGAGGCCGGCGCGCGCTCGATCACGAATTCGACCGTGGCAAGGTCATTGAGGCCAGCGCCCGCCACCATCGTATCGCGCACGTGGTTTTCAAAAGTGTCGCCGGTGTCGAGCACGGCGGCGATCCCGCCCTGCGCCCAGGCGGTCGACCCGCCGGTCAGCGAACCCTTCGCCAACACCAGCACCCGGCGCGTTTCCGCCAAAGCCAGCGCGGCGGTCAGCCCCGCCGCGCCCGAGCCGATCACGACAACGTCATGCGCCTGTTGCAACCCGTCTTCCATCGCCATCTGCTTGCCATGACGTGCAATTGCACGGTCGGCAAGCGGGATGCGCGCGGTGTTCAGCCGGCGCTGGCGGTCAGCTGGACGAAGACATCCTCAAGATCGGCTTCGCGGGTGGTGACGTCTTCCACCGTCAGGCCCTGCGCCTGAAGGATCCCCAGCACCTGACCGGCACTGAGGCGGTCCTTGTCATAGGTCACCTCGACCCCGCGCGCGCCGTCCCATTGCACTTTCACGAACGCCTCATGCGCAGGGGCCGAGGCGAGGTCTTGGGCGGCGGTGACGGTGACGATCTTCTCGCGCGCCATGTCGACCAGCTCGCGGGTGGGCTTGTTGGCGATCAGCTGGCCATTGTTGATGATCGCGATCCGGTCACACAGCTCCTCGGCTTCTTCGAGGTAGTGGGTGGTCAGCACCACGGTCACGCCGTCCCGGTTCAATTCGCTGACCAGCTCCCATAGCTGACGCCGCAGGTCGACATCGACCCCGGCGGTGGGTTCATCCAGCACCAGAATGGGCGGAGAATGGACCATCGCCTTGGCCACCAGCAGCCGCCGCTTCATCCCCCCTGACAGCGTCCGGGCATAGGCATTGCGCTTGTCGGCAAGCCGCACGGCCTCCAGCAGCGCTTCGGAGCGGCGCAAGGCGGCGGCGATGCCGTAGAACCCGGCCTGATTCTCCAACACCTCGAACGGCGTGAAAAAGGGATCGAACACGATCTCCTGCGGCACGATCCCGATCGAGCGGCTGGCGTTGCGACGGTTGCGATCAATGTCGAAACCCCAGATGTCGACGCTGCCGGAGGTCTTGTTGACCAGCCCGGCGAGGATATTGATCAGCGTCGATTTGCCCGCGCCATTGGGGCCGAGCAGGCCGAAGATCGCGCCTTCGGGGACATCGAAGCTCACCCCGCCGAGCGCCAGCTTGCCTGCAGTAACCGTGCCGTTCGCGCCTTTGGCCGGGGCGTAGCGTTTCACGAGATTGTCGATACGGATGGCGGGTTCGGCGGACATGCCTCCCGCCTAGGCAAACGCGCCTGCAAAGGCAATTGAACTCAGAGGCGGCGCCCTGTATCGGCAGGCGCCATGAGCATTCCTCCTCCCGAAGTCCTGCTGGTCGATACGCGGCGCGTTTCCTGCGACGGGGCCAGCGGCATCCGCGCCCGCGCGGGCTATCGCCCCTCCGCGCTCGGCCATCCGCGCGTGTTCCTCGAAATCGACGAGCACGGCTATGTCGATTGCGGCTATTGCGACCGCCGCTTCGTGCTGCGCGGCGGACCGGCCGATGGCGCGGATCAGGCGGGCCTGCCCGATATTGCTGCCGGCGCCAGCGCCGCGCACAGCTGATTCGGCGCGCTCAGCGACGGTTAAGGCAGGCTGTGCTCTACGCGTGCTGTATCCCTGATTGCGAGGATCGCCCGATGAACCGTTTTCGCCCTGCCCTGATCGCCGCTGTGCCGCTCGCGCTGGTGGGCCTAAGCCTGAGCCCGCTTGCCGCGCAGGACGTCGAAACCGAGACCTCCGCCGAAGCCGCGCCCCCGACCAAGGGCGAAGCGCGCCTTGCCAAGCTGCTCGAAGGCCGCGTCGCGGGTGAGCCGGTGCGCTGCATCCGCAGCCTGCCCAGCCAGCGCATGACCACCATCGATCGCACCGCCTATGTCTATGGCTCGGGCAACACGATCTATGTCCAGCGCACCCGCGATCCCGATCAGATCGACGATAATGACGCGCTGGTCACCCAGCGCTTCAACCCCAGCGAACTGTGCCGGCTCGACCAGATGACCACGGTTGACCGGGTCCTCGGGTTCTTCACCGGCGCGGTGTTCTTCGAGGATTTCGTGCCTTACACCCGCGTCAAAGCGAACGAGGGCGGCGAAGGCTGAGCCACCCGCCCCCGGTCGCCCGCGCCGTTCGGTTCAGGCCCGGGCCATCGCGGTCATCCGGGCGATAATTTCCTCGGCCTGGAGCATGATCCGGTCGATCAGTTCCTGACAGGTCGGGATGTCGTGGATCAGCCCGGCGACCATGCCGCAGCTCCACGCGCCTGCGTCCATCGTCCCTTCCATCATGATCTTGGGATAGACCCCGGCGACTTCCGGCAGGATGTCCTGAATGGTGATGGCATCGCCCAGTTCCTTCTCCTTGACGATCAGGCGCTCGACCGCGGCGTTGTTGAGCACGCGTTCGGTGTTGCGCAGCGGGCGCATGACGAGGCGGGTGTCGAGTTCGGATGCGGCGAGGATCGCCTGCTTCACATTCTCGTGCACCGGGGCTTCCTTGGTGGCGATGAAGCGGGTGCCCATGTTCATCCCCTGCGCCCCCATCGCAAGGCTCGCGACAAGGCTGCGCCCGTCAGCCATCCCGCCGCTGGAGACGAAGGGGATCTCCAGCTCGTCCGCCGCGCGCGGCAGCAGGATGAAGTTCGGCACATCGTCCTCGCCCGGGTGGCCGCCGCATTCGAACCCGTCGACACTCACCGCATCGCAGCCGATGTCCTGCGCCTTGAGCGAGTGGCGCACCGAAGTGCACTTGTGGATCACCTTGATCCCCGCGTCCTTCAGCGCAGGCAGCAGATCGACCGGGTTGCGCCCGGCGGTCTCGACCACCTTCACGCCCCCGTCGATCACTGCCTTGACCAGCCCCGGATAGTCCGGCGGGGTCAGGGTCGGCAGAATGGTGAGGTTCACGCCGAACGGCTTGTCGGTCATGTCCTTGCAGCGCGCGATTTCATTGGCGAGCTTTTCGGGCGTGCCCTGCGTGAGGCCGGTGATGATGCCGAGACCCCCGGCGTTCGAGACCGCCGCCGCCATTTCGGCGAACCCGACATAGTGCATCCCGCCCTGGATGATGGGGTGCTGGATGCCGAACATTTCGGTGATGGCGGTCTTCATGGCGTGGTCTCTCCCGTTGGAATGCGTGTTTGCGCGGGAGACAAGCCGAGTTGCGCCGCGCTTTCAAGCCCGCTTTTGGGGAGAGCGCGATGCAGGCCGCGCGCCGTAGCGTCAGGTTGCGTGCAATTTCCGGAAGGTCGCCGGGCGGCGGGGATGCGGTGGGATCGGCCCGCTCGCCAGCTGCCCGGCACGTCAGCCTATGCGACACCGCCCGCCAGACCACATTGATCCAGCGCAAGGCTCCTGATTTGAAGCGTAAATTCCGCCTCAGCCGCGCTTGAACGACAGGGTGAAGGTTACCGGCACCGCAGGCGTGATCGAGGGCAGTTGCGCCAGCGCGCGCAATTCGCCCAGTTCGTCGGTCAGGCCGAACATGTCGGTCGAAATGATCACCGGCGCGGTCGGCACCACGGTCACCCGGTCAGCCGAAGCGCGGGTGACCAGCACTTCGGTCTCGACATCGCTGGACGCACCCTTGATCGCCACGCTGGCCTTCAAGGGCCGGGTGAGCGACTGGCCGACCGCCAGCCCCGCGAACGCCGCCGGGTCGAGCTTGGCGGTCACCGTCGCCTTAGGGTTTTCGGCCACGCCGAAGAAGATTTCGCGCATCCGCTCATTGCGGATATCAACACCCGTGTTGACCGAGGCGAGATCGATATCGAGTGTCGCCGTGCCGTCCGCCGCAACGCTGCCCGACAGCGTGTCGAAGCGGTTGGCCTCGGCCACCTCGCCCGCCTTGATGCTGACATAGGACAGGCGCGAGCCTGCCGGGTCGAGAGTCCAGTCGCCCTCGGTCAGCGGCGCTGCATCGGCGGCAGCGTCCGTCGGAGCACTTGTGCCCTGCTCGGCGCAGGCAGCCAGCCCCACAGCGAATGCGGCGGCAAGGGCAAGGGGACGAAGGTTCGACATCACGATCACAGGACCTCTCATGCAGGAAGTGCGGCGCTGAGCGATATGCGATTCTGCGCGCAGGCGGAAGGGGCGGATCAACGTAGCGGCACTGCGACCGCCCGGCTTATCACTCCCACTCGATCGTCCCCGGCGGCTTTGACGTATAGTCATAGACCACCCGGTTGATGCCCTTGACCTCGTTGACGATGCGGGTGGCGACGCGGGTCAGGAACCCGGCGTCATAGGGGAAGACGTCCGCCGTCATCCCGTCGGTCGAGGTCACGGCGCGCAGGGCGCAGACCGAATCATAGGTGCGCCCGTCGCCCATCACGCCCACGGTCTTGACCGGCAGCAGCACCGCAAAGGCCTGCCAGATCGCATCATAGAGGCCCGCGTTGCGGATTTCCTCCAGATAGATCGCGTCGGCCTTGCGCAGGATGTCGCAGCGCTCCTTGGTGACTTCGCCGGGGATGCGGATGGCGAGGCCCGGGCCGGGGAAGGGGTGGCGGCCGACGAAGGCATCGGGCAGGCCGAGCTCGCGGCCCAGATCGCGGACCTCGTCCTTGAAGAGTTCGCGCAGCGGCTCGACCAGCGCCATGTTCATGCGTTCGGGCAGGCCGCCGACATTGTGGTGGCTCTTGATCGTCACCGAAGGCCCGCCGGTGAAGGAGACCGATTCGATCACGTCGGGATAGAGCGTCCCCTGCGCGAGGAAGTCCGCCCCGCCGATCTTCTTCGCCTCGGCCTCGAACACGTCGATGAAGGTCTTGCCGATGAACTTGCGCTTGGCTTCCGGGTCGGTGAGGCCCGCGAGCCCGCCGAGGAACAGCTCCTCTGCGTTCACGTGGACGAGCGGGATGTTGTAGTGGTCGCGGAACAGAGTGACGACCTGCTCGGCCTCGTTCATGCGCATCAACCCGTGGTCGACGAAGACGCAGGTCAGCTGGTCGCCGATCGCCTCGTGGATCAGCACCGCCGCGACCGCCGAATCGACCCCGCCCGAAAGCCCGCAGATCACCCGCTTGTCGCCCACCTGCGCGCGGATTTCGGCGATCTTGGTCTTGCGGAACTCGGCCATGGTCCAGTCGCCCCTGAGGCCGCAGACATGGCGCACGAAATTGGCGATCAGCTTGCCGCCATCGGGGGTGTGGACCACCTCGGGGTGGAACTGGGTGCCGTAGAACTTGCGCGCCTCGTCCGCGATCACCGCGAAGGGCGCGCCGTCGGACGTGGCGACGATTTCAAAGCCCGGGGCGAACTGCGTCACCTTGTCGCCGTGGCTCATCCAGACCTGATGGCGCTCCCCCACCTCCCACAAGCCGTTGAACAGCGAACATTCGCCGGTGACGGTCAGGAAAGCGCGGCCGAATTCGCCGCCCTCGCCGGTTTCATGGCCGGGCCGGACTTCGCCGCCAAGCTGATGGCTCATCACTTGCTGGCCATAGCAGATGCCGAGAATTGGCAGGCCCGCATCGAACAGCGATTGCGGCGCGCGCGGGCTGCCCTCTTCGGGGACGC
The DNA here is from genome assembly GCF_046452395.1 of Erythrobacter sp. W302b. Lineage (NCBI taxonomy): Bacteria > Pseudomonadati > Pseudomonadota > Alphaproteobacteria > Sphingomonadales > Erythrobacteraceae > Erythrobacter > Erythrobacter sp. W302b. Next base: position 2,733,983 of record NZ_JBKFDH010000001.1, read on the forward strand.
TGGCAGGGGAGCCGGACAGGATGATGCCCTTCGGCTGCATCCGTCGAAAAGCAGCTTCGGCCTGCGTGAAGGGGGCGATTTCGGAATAGACCCCCGCCTCGCGCACGCGGCGCGCGATCAACTGCGTCACCTGGGACCCGAAATCGACGATCAGGATCGATTCGGGGACGGCAGAATCGCCCGCTGCGGGGCTTGAAGGGTGCGCGCTCATGGCGGCGGATTACGAAGCAGGCCCCGTGCTGTCCAGCATCGCCGCATCACCGGCCAACACTTTTGCAGTGCAGCATAAAAGTGACAGCTAGTTTTCAATAGGTTCCCGGAAAAAGCGCCCGGATCCGTTGCAATCTTTGGAACCAATTCTGCACCTTTCGCATTTGCACATTATTCTTGTGCACTGCACCAGAGTTTCAAACAGCAACCGAATGCCGGTCAGCGGCATCGTCCTACCGACACCCTCTCGCAAAATCGGAGTATACCATGCGTTTCACTCTCCCCCTGATCGCCCTCGCTGCCGTCGCAGCGCCCGTTGCCGCAGAACCGGCGGCTGAGCAGGCCGTGACCGTTCGCATTGCCTATGGCGATGTCGACGTGACCACGCCGGAAGGCCGCGCCGCGCTCGAAGCGCGCATCAATGCCAAGCTGCGTCAGGCCTGCACCGTCGAAGCCGCCGGCCGCTACAGCAGCGGTCGCACCTCGGTCGACAGCAAGTGCGTGGCTGAAGCCCGCACCGCCGCGCTCGCCGAAGTTGAGCGGGTCGCCATGATGCAGCAGGCCCGCAGCGGCCGCACTGTCGCCGCCAACTGAGGCAGGCCAAGCCTTTGAACCGAAACGGCCGCCGGAGCGATCTGGCGGCCGTCTTGATTCCGGCGAGGGGGCAGATCGTTGCATCCTTTGCAACTGACCTTGGTGTTTTCGCATTTGAATTCGGGCCTGCGCAACACCACTTCGCCATCCGAGCGATGCGTTGCCGGGCCCCTCTCTCCAAACCGGCATTCTCCCATGCGGAGCCATCGCCAGGGTGCGGCATCCGAACACGGACCCGTTGCCTGCCTGCCTGACCGGCAGGAGCGGCCAGCGCTCCCCCCCTGCTTGGCCCTCCCGCCCTGTCTCCGTTCGGCCCAGCGCCGGACATGCAGCGAACGAGACGCGGCCACCGCCCTCCCCCCCCTTAAAAGGTGGCCGCGTCTCAAGCCGCTCATTCCCCGGATCGGACCACAGCAAGCCGCACCGACGCCCGGTGATTGCCTTTTTCGATTGCGGTGATGAATTATTTTCAGTCTTTTTGGTAATTGAAAATTGCGCGACGCTTTGTATATGATGCTTCGGTCCGGGCAGTCCTCTCCCCAACTCCCCCCGATTGCCCGGACTCCCAAACAACAACAAAACAGGGAAACCCGAACCATGAACATGATCAGCGAAAAGGTTGTCGCCTTGCTGCTCGCCGTCGCCATCAGCGGCACCGCGTTCAACACGCTCATCGTGTAAGCGCGCCAGCAGGCACACGCCTCAACCGGCCCGGTTCCTCATCCGAGGAGCCGGGCCGAGCTGTTTGTGGCGCCCGTCAGTCGATCCCGCCCAGTCGCGCGGCTTCCTCGCGCAACTCGGTCTTGAGCAGCTTGCCGATGTGGCTGCGCGGCATTTCGGCAATCGGGTGCAGCGCCGCGAGGCGCTGGGTCTTGCCGAGCCGCGCATTCACCGCCGCCATGATGGTCGCCGGATCGCCAGCGCCGTCCTTCAGCACCACGAAGCCGACCGGGCTCTCGCCCCACTTGCGCGACGGCATCCCGACCACCGCCGCCTCGGCAACGCCGGGTTCCCGGCACAATTCGGCTTCGAGATCGGAGGGGTAGATGTTGAACCCGCCCGAGATGATCATGTCCTTGGCACGGCCCACCAGTTCGACGAAGCCCTCCGCGTCCACCCGGCCGATATCCCCCATCCGCATCCACGCCTCGCCCGTGGCAGGGTCGATCCACTGGGCTTCGGCGGTCTTGTCGGGGCGGTTCTTGTAACCGCTCATCATGGTGAGGCTACGGCCGACCATATTGCCGGGAGTGCCGGGTGGGACTTCGCGATCCTCGTCGTCGAGCACCTTGAGCTCGCTCCCCGGCGCGGGGCGGCCGACGGTGTGGAGCTTGTCGGGGAATTCGTGGGCCGCGAGCAGGCACACGACCCCGCCCTCGGTCATCGAATAGATCTCGATGAGACCGCCGGGCATCCGTTTGAGCACTTCGCGTTTCAATTCGGCGGAGAAGGGCGCGGAGGTGCAGTACTTGAGTTTCAGGCTCGTCAGGTCGAACGCATCGAAGCGCTCGAAATCCATCAACCGCTGATACTGCACCGGTACGAGCATGGTGATCGTGGTGCGGTCGGCTTGCGCAAAGGCCAGCCACTTGGCGCAGTCGAACTTGCCCATCACCCGCACGCAGCCCCCCGCCAGCAGCACCGGCAAGAAGGCGACCATTGTGGTGTTCGAATAGAGCGGTGTCGAAGCGAGCGAGCGGATTTCCAGTCCGGCACCAAGGTACGAAAGCGCCGTGGAGGCAAATTGCCGCCAGCGCATCTGGTGCGAATGGACGATGCCCTTGGGAATGCCGGTCGTCCCGGAGGAATAGATGATGTTGAACGGGTCTTTGGGCTCGGGCACAAAGGCCGGCGCACGGGTGCCGGGAGGGGCCATCCACTGATCGATGCTCTCGAGCGGCACGCGGATCAGATCGGCCATGAAGTCAGTGCCGAGTTCCGCCGCCTTGGCTGCATCGATGAACAGATGGATCGCCCCCGAATCCTTCGCCATCCCCGCAAGCTGTTCGGGCGAGGCGCTGGTCGTCAGCGGTGCGGCCACGCCCCCGGCGCGCACGGCGGCGAGGAACACCAGCGCATATTCGACCGTGGACGTGCCGAGGATCGCGACCGATTGCCCGCGTTGCAACCCGGTCTCCACCAGCCGCGCCGCCAGCCGCTCGACCAGCCCGACGAGTTCCGCCCAGTAAACCTCGCGCCTTTCGTCGACGAGGGCGAGGTCATCGCCCTTGATGCGGCTCCATTCCATCAGGATGTCGGGGAAGCTGCCGAAGGGTTCGGCAAGGCGGCTCATCATCAGGTCGTGGCTCATGGGCGCCATGCATAATCAGCCCAGCCTCTGGCGCAAAGGATTTGCGAAGGGGCCTGCACAAGTGGCAGGAAGCGCGGCGAGGGAGAGGCTCGGATGAACCGCATTGCTGCACCAATCGCACTCGCTGCACTGGCGATGACACCTGTCACTGCGCAGGAAACGTCCGCGCCGAGGCGCGTGGTCGTCATGCTGGCCCACCCGGACGACGAATTGCCGATGGCGCCTGCGATCGCCGCCTTGGCCCGGCAGGGGGCCACGGTCACCATCATCCACGCAACGCCGGGGGATGCCGGGCCGGGCGTGTCAGGAATGGCCAAGGGCGAGGCGCTGGCCGATACGCGCCGCGGCGAAGCGCAATGCGCCGGACGCGCGCTGGGCGTGGCCGCAGTGGACAATCTCGGCTTCGGCGACGGGCGGCTGGCCGAGCGAGTTCGCGACAATGCTCTGACAGGCGCAATGGTCCCGCACCTGGCCTCCGCCGACACGGTGCTGACCTGGGGGCCGGACGGCGGCTATGGCCATGCCGATCACCGCCTGGTGAGCGCGTTGACGACGCAGATCGTGCAGGCCATGCCCGCCGCCGACCGTCCGACGCTGCTCTATGTCGGCATCCCCGCAGGCAGCCTGCCGCCGGTGCCAGACATGGCCAGCTGGGGCACAACCGATCCGGCGCTGCTGACCCAAAGCATCGCCTATACCCCCGCCGATCTCGACGCCGCCAAAGCCGCTGCCGCGTGCCATGTGACCCAGTTCGATGCCGCGACCCGCGCCGGGATAATGCCGCTCTTCGATGCGACCATGTGGCGCGGTACAGTGCATTTCCGACCCGCTTTCTGAAACGCTCGACCAACGGCCCTTGTCACCCGTGGAAAAGCGCTCCCAAGGGGCGTCCCGCGGTTGGGTTTCGCAGTCCAAGCCCCTATATGATGGGCCATGGACGAGAACACCAATCACCCCCCCGCCAAAGTGCCCAATGCCAACGAGTATGGCGCTGATTCCATCAAGGTTCTCAAGGGCCTCGATGCGGTCCGCAAGCGCCCCGGCATGTATATCGGCGACACCGACGACGGGTCGGGCCTGCATCACATGGTCTTTGAAGTTTCAGACAATGCCATCGACGAGGCATTGGCGGGTCATTGCGACCTCGTTCTGATCGAATTGAACCCCGATGGTTCCGTATCGGTCGAAGATAATGGCCGGGGCATTCCCACCGGAATGCATGCCGAAGAAGGCGTGTCCGCCGCCGAAGTGATCATGACCCAGCTCCACGCGGGCGGCAAGTTCGAGAACACCTCGGACGACAACGCCTACAAGGTCTCGGGCGGCCTCCATGGCGTGGGCGTCTCGGTGGTGAACGCGCTGTCCGAATGGCTTGAACTTACCATCTGGCGCGAGGGCCAGGAACACTGGATGCGCTTCGAGCATGGCGATGCGGTCGGGCCGCTGAAGGTCGTCGGCGATGCGCCCAAGTCTGATCGCAATGCCGACCCGAACGGCTTCAAGAAGGGCACCCGCGTCACCTTCAAGGCCAGCCACGACACTTTCAAGAACGTCACCGAATTCGATTTCGAGAAGCTGGAGCACCGCTACCGCGAGCTTGCCTTCCTGAACTCGGGCGTGCGCATCAAGCTACGCGACAAGCGCCACGAGGAGCTGGTCGAGCACGATCTCTACTACGAGGGCGGGATCGCGGCCTTCGTGAAATATCTCGACCGCAACAAGCAGCCGCTGGTGGGTGAACCCATCGCCGTGTCGGCCGAGAAGGACGGGATCGGGATCGATGTCGCGCTCGAATGGAACGATTCCTATTACGAGAATGTCCTCGCCTTCACCAACAACATCCCCCAGCGCGACGGCGGCACGCACCTGTCGGCCTTCCGTGCCGCGCTGACGCGCACGCTCAACAACTATGCCGAGCGTTCGGGGATGCTCAAGAAGGAGAAGGTCAGCCTCTCCGGCGAAGACATGCGCGAAGGCCTCACCGCCATCGTCAGCGTCAAACTGCCCGATCCCAAGTTCTCCAGCCAGACCAAGGACAAGCTGGTCAGCTCCGAAGTGCGCTCGCCGCTCGAAACCCTGATGGGCGAGAAGATGAGCGAGTGGCTCGAGGAAAACCCCGCCGACGCGCGTGCCATCATCCAGAAGATCATTGACGCCGCCGCCGCCCGCGAAGCCGCGCGCCGCGCCCGCGAAATGAGCCGCAAGGGGGCGATGAGCGTCGCCAGCCTCCCCGGCAAGCTCGCCGATTGCCAGGAACGCGATCCGGCCAAGTCCGAGCTGTTCCTTGTCGAGGGCGATTCCGCAGGCGGCTCGGCCAAGCAGGGGCGTGACCGCAAGACGCAGGCGATCCTGCCGCTGAAGGGCAAGATCCTCAACGTTGAGCGCGCGCGGTTTGACCGGATCATTTCCTCGAAGGAAGTCGGCACCCTGATCCAGGCAATGGGCACCGGCATCCGCGACGAGTTCAACCTCGAGAAGCTGCGCTACCACAAGATCGTCATCATGACCGACGCGGACGTGGACGGGGCGCATATCCGCACGCTGCTGCTGACCTTCTTCCACCGCCAGATGCCCGAGATGATCAAGGCCGGGCACCTCTTCATCGCCCAGCCGCCGTTGTTCAAGGTGAGCAAGGGACGAAGCGAGGTCTATCTCAAGGATCAGGCGGCGCTTGATCGCTATCTGGTCGATGCCGGGCTGCAAGGCCGGGTGATCGAAACCACCGAAGGGGCGCGCGGCGGCGATGATCTGCGTGCGCTGGTGGATGGCGCGCTGCGCTTGAAGAACCTGCTCGCCTTCGTGCCGCGCCGCTATGACAGCGGGATCGTGGAACAGATGGCGCTGGTTGGCGCGCTCGAACCGGGGCTGGCGGGCGAAGCGCTCGCCGCTGCGCTGGGGCGTGCGGCTGGCCGCCTCGGCGCGGGCGACCGCGAAGCACGCTGGAGCGCCTATCAGCGCGATGATGGCACGGTCGTGTTCGAACGCCTGTGGCGCGGCGTGACAGACGTGCACGAAATCGACGCGCGCTTCCTTGTCAGCACCGAAGCCCACAAGCTCCACGGCCTTGCCGCCGCGCAGGCCGATGCCTATGCCTCGCCCGTCCGTCTGGTGCGCGCGGGCGACGTGCCGGACGAGCCGGAGACCGACACCGCCCTTGGCGATGAGCCGATGGAAGGCGATGGCTTCGCCGGAGAGGCCGAGCAGGCCGTTGTCCCCCCGCCCCCGCCGCAGGACGACGGCATCAGCCGTCCGAGCCAGCTGCTCGACGCGATCTTCGCCGCCGGGCGCAAGGGTCTCGCGATTGCGCGCTACAAGGGTCTGGGCGAAATGAATGCCGAGCAATTGTGGGAAACCACGCTCGATCCCGAGGCCCGCGTGCTGCTGCAGGTGAAGGTTGAAGATGCCGACGTGACCGACGAAATCTTCACCCGCCTGATGGGCGATATCGTCGAACCGCGGCGCGAGTTCATTCAGGACAATGCCCTTAATGTGGCGAACCTTGATGTCTGATTGCATCAGCCAGCAATGTTCGCCGGGGGCCCTGAACGCCGCCAATCTCGACGCCTAGATCCGGAGCAGCAATGGCCAGCCAGCCCCACCGCACCGAGGAACTGCAACAGACCAGCTTCCTGATCATCCTCGCGGTGGTCACTCTGCTGATGGCCGTAGTGATCTATCCCTTCGCCCAGCCCCTGCTGTGGGCGGGATTGGCGGCGATCATGTTCCAGCCGCTTTATCGCAACGTGTTGCGGCGCCTGCGCGGGCGGCGCAACCCGGCCGCCGGGCTGTCATTGCTGATCATCTTCATTCTGGTGCTGGTGCCTGCGGCCTGGATTGCCTCGATGGTGATCCAGCAAGCCTTTGTGCTGGTCACCACCTTGCAACAGCAGCCTATCGACCTCGCGGCGCTGTTCGATACGGTGTACACGCGGCTGCCGCAGTTTGCCCGCGAGGCGGTGGATCGCAGCGGCTGGGCGGATATCGCGACGGTGCAGACGCGCTTGCAGGAACTGCTCACCGAAAGCGCCGGGATGATCGCATCGCAGGCCGTCTCGATCGGCAGCGGGGCACTCAGCTTTTTCCTCTCCTTCGGCGTGGCGCTGTATGTGATGTTCTTCCTGCTGCGCGATGGCGAGCGGATCGGACGCACCGTGCTGTGCGCTGTCCCGGTCGAACGCAGCATCGCTGACCGGCTGGCCGAGCGGTTCCTCGGTATCGTGCGCGCCACGATCAAGGGCACCGGCGTCGTTGCTCTGGTGCAGGGCGCGCTTGGCACGATCACGCTGATGATCGCGGGTGTGCCCTCGGCCTTGCTGTTCGGGGTGATCATGGCGATCTTCGCGCTGGTGCCGGTGATCGGATCGGGCGCGGTGTGGGTGCCGGCCGGGCTGTATCTGCTGATCACGGGCGAGACCTGGCAGGGGCTATTCGTGCTGCTGACCGGCTTCTTCGTCATCTCCTCGGCCGACAATGTGCTGCGTCCGATTCTGGTCGGCCGCGACACCGGCATCCCGGATTGGATCATCCTCATCACCACGCTGGGCGGGATCAGCTTCGTGGGCTTTTCGGGCATTGTGCTCGGGCCGCTTGTGGCGGGGCTGTTCCTTGCGAGCTGGTCGATCCTGCGCGAACAGCGCGACGAGGACCGCGAGGCTGCCGAGCGCGGCGCGATCCGGGTCGATGTGCACGGCCACGTCCACGACGATCCGGAAGCGGCGGACTGAGCAGGATGCAGCCGCTCGTCACTCCCGGTTCGCAGGGTGAAGCGATCGGACGGCTGGTCGTCGCCGGTCTGGTGGTGACGATGCTGCCCGCGTTGCCGTTTGGCGCCTACCTCATCTATCCCTTCGCGATCCTGACGACGTGGTTCCACGAAATGGGCCACGGCCTCACCGCAATGCTGCTCGGTCAGCATTTCGAACAGCTGATGATCTTCCCCAATGGCTCGGGCTTGGCCGAGAGTCAGGTTTCGGGTGAGGCGTCGCGCTTCACCCATGCGGCGATTGCTGCCGGCGGGCCGATCGCACCGAGCGCGGTGGGCGCCCTGCTGATCGTCGCCAGCGCCCATCCCAAGGCGTGGCGGCCGGTGCTATGGCTGTCCGCGGCGGTGATCCTTGGCAGCGTGCTGATCTGGGTGCGCTCGCTGACCGGGCTGTGGGTGCTGCCATTGGTCGCTGCGATCCTCGCCCTGATCGCATGGCGCGCCTCCCCCGGCTTTGCGCGCTTCAGCCTGCAATTCCTGGGCGTGCTGGGCGCCATGTCCATGCTGCGCGATTTCAATTACCTGTTCACCGAGCAGGGCATGGTGGACGGCCGACCGATGATGTCGGATACCGGGCAGATCGAAGCCGCGCTGGGCCTGCCGCACTGGTTCTGGGCGGGGTTGATCCTGCTGCTCTCGGGCGTGATGGTGGGCGCCGCACTCAAATATGCGCTGGCCGAACACCGCTTGCGCCCACCGCCGCGAAAGCTGCCCGCCAACGTGCTGCAATTCAGGCGAGACCCCAGGCGCTGACGCTTTCGGCAGTCCCGCTGCCCGCGCCAAGCGACTAGAACCGCGCCATGGACATGATCGAACTCGCCGACCGGCTCGCCATTGCCGAAACCCTTGCGCTCTATTGCCGCGGGATCGACCGCTGCGATCCCGAACAGCTCGCCGCGGTGTTCACGCCTGACGCCGTGATCGACTATGGCGACGGTGCGAAGCCCATCGCCGAGGTGATCCCCGGACTGATGGCGGGCCTTGGTGCGATGCGGCTGACCCAGCACAATATCAGCAACACCGTGATCCGCATCGCGGACCTGACCGCGCGGGCCGAGACAAACTGTGTCGCGCTCCACATCATCCCCACGCCCGATGGCGCAATCGAACTGGTGGTCGGCGGGCGCTATCTCGACACGCTGGCAAAGCGCGAAGGCCGCTGGCAGATTGCCGAGCGGCTCTATGTCATGGACTGGAACCGCACGGCGCCTGCGACGATGCAGCTGGAAGGCGGGCTGTTCGATGGTCTGCAACGGCGCGGTGCACGCGGGGCAGACGATCCGTCGGCAGCGTGGTGGGACGCGGCCTAGGACGCGACCTTCAGCGTGTTCACCCCCGAGGCATCGGCCCCCGCCTCACCCGACAGGCCGATGAACATCGTGTCCACGATCCGCGCCAGCTTCTGCTCGGTCAGCTTGTCGCCGAGATAGATCAGCGCATCGGGCAGGGTGTAGTTCGAGATCATCTGGTTGATCAGCGAGAGCGCCTCGTCAATCTCCAGCCCGGCGAAATAGCCATCCGCCTGCGCTTCGGCGATCAACTCGCACAGGTAGTGATCGGCGAGATCGACATAGGAGCGCACCCGTTCGAAGTTGGCCGCGCCCATTTCGCACAGGATGCTGAAGAAGTGCGGATCGGCGCGAAAGCGTTCCTGCGAAATGACGAAGCGGCGGCGGAAGAATTCGTACATCTTGCGCGGCGGCGGCAGGTTGGTGGCGAGCACCTCTTCCATCACCTGCAACTGCGGGGCGAACCATGTTTGCGCCACCACATCGAACAGATCATCGTAATCGGCAAACAGCGTTTCGAAGCGTGCACGGGTCAGCCCGCTTTCGGCCATTGCGACAGTCCACGGGATTTCCGAGCCGCGCTCCTTGACCAGATCGAGCACATGCCGCGCGATCCGCTCGCGCTCGGCTTCCCGGGCGGTTTCGTTCAATCCCATGTCGATCGCGCCTCCTCGCGCAAGCGCCAACATAGGCGAAGCGGGCGCAGGCCGGAAGAGGCGCTCGTCGATTTTTGTGCGCCGCAGCAAGGGAAAGCTCATGTGCAAGAGACGGTTGAGCGGCCTATCCGTTCCGCGGCGGCCGCGGGAAAAACGCTGAGGTGCGGCGTTTGTATTCGGCGTATTTGTCGCCCTTGGACTTGTCGAGGCCCTTCTCCAGCAGGGTGACGCCCGACCATTTCGTCAGCGTGAAGCTGAGGAACAGCGGGCCGATCACCGTCGCCGCGGCATATTGCCAGCCCGCCGCCGCACAGGCGAGCCAGATGCCCCACCACGCGGCGAAGTCGCCGAAATAGTTGGGGTGGCGGGTGTAGCGCCACAGCCCGGTGTCGAGCACCTTGCCGTGATTGGCCGGATCGGCCTTGAAGCGGGCGAGCTGCCAATCGCCAACCCATTCGAAGAATACGCCGATGCTCCACACCGCGAATCCGACCCACGCCAGTGGCGGGATCGGGGCAGGCGCACCGCTCGCTAGAATGCCAACCTGCGCCGGTGACGACACCGCAAAGAGCAGCACCGCCTGCATCAGCCACACCCGTGTCAGCGCGGCCTGCGCAAAGCGGCCCGCCTCGCGGTCTTTCTTGAGGATCAGCTTGTAACGCTTGTCCTCGCCTTCCTTGCGCCAGCGCAGAAACAGGTAACCGCCGAGCCGGAAGCCCCACGCGGCTGTCATCGCCATGATCAGCGTCGCCAGAGCGCCGGGACTGCCGGGCACATGCAGCCAGCTCGCCACCGCAAGGATCGCCATCCCTGCGCCCCAAAAGGCGTCGATGAAGCTGACATCGTCGATTGTCACGCTGATCGCCCACTGGATCAGCACCAGCACCAACAGGATCGCGGCGTTGAGCGCGAGGAGTTCAAACATCGTTCTTCCCCGCAATGATGTCGCGCGCCTGCTGTTCCAGCACCTTGAAGCGCTCGTAATCGGGCAGCTTGGAGCGGAACCATTCGGCAATCTTGAGCAGGTCTTCGCCGTAATTCCCGGTGGGGATCATCGGCGGGCCGAAGCTGATGATCTTCTTCACATTGTCGGCAAAGGCGGGGACGATCGGGACATTCGCCGCGCGGGCAATGTGGTAGAATCCGGACTTCCACTTGCCATCAGACTTGCGCGTCCCTTCGCAGGCGATCACCAGCGCGAGTTCGTCGCGGCGCGCGAATTCGGCGGCGACCTGCTCGGTGGCATTGGCCTTCGCGGTGCGATCGACCGGGATGCCACCCATGTCGAGCATGAAGTTCTTCATGACGCCTGTGAACAGGGTGTGCTTGCCCATGAAATTGGGCCGCACGCCCTCTTCATGCGTCGCCCCGGTGAAGAACACGAAGTCCCAGTTCGAGGTATGCGGCGCGCCGGCGAGCACATATTTCTTGAGATGCTTGGGCAGCGGGGAGTCGATCCTCCACCCCCTGACATACCAGATCGCGAGGATGATGCGGCGCACGATGCGCGAAAGCAGAGTTGGCGCACGGGTGTGCGCGGCGGCGGTCGGCATGTGCGGCAATGTCCCTGCCCTCTCCCAAAAGGCTTGGCCCCTTGTGGCCTAACTTGGGTTAGATACGCAAGGGGGCGGGGGAGGGTTTCAATTACTCCTAATAGTGATCGCCGTGTGCAGAACGCCTCTCATTGCGTGCTGCCTTTGTGCGTTTCAATGGATCACGAAGCGCAATTTCTCTGTTCTTAGGGCCGCCACAGAGCTGAAGAAAAATGGTCAGGCGGTGAGACGCTTCTAAAAGCTTATCTCCGACAGCGTTGATCTCCGCCAAGGTTATCGCTTGAAGCTCTAACTCAATGCTTCCGCTCACTTTTTCTTTCCAAATCAACACTTCCCCAGTGTCAGGGTGTCGGCATAGTGACCGATGAGCATATGCGTTTCGGCTCACCATCGCCTCATTGATGTCGTCTAAGATATCATCGAGCGTGTCGACCATGCTCGCTGAGGCAGCGTTTAGCTCAGCGGCAGCTCGTAGGATTTTGTCTTTTAGCGGGCCGGACAGTTGGTTTGTGAGTGCCAAAGTCTCGATATTGTCGATCTTCAGAAAAACACCGATTGCGGTTCGCACACTGTCTTCAGCCTGTGCTGCACATAGCATAACGCGACCAATCGCACGGAGATAATCATCCGGGATGCCGTTCGGATCGAAATCGTAAACAATCACATCCGGAACACCCCAAACGCCGGCCGCTCGGCAATGGGGGCCTCAAGGCACGCAGCAAACGCCAGCCCCAGCACATCCCGCGTCTGCACCGGGTCGATCACGCCGTCGTCCCACAGGCGCGCGGTGGCGTAGTAGGGATTGCCTTCGTCCTCGTATTTCTGGCGGATCGGAGCCTTGAACGCCTCGGCCTGCTCGGGTGTCCAGCTGTCGGCATCGCGGTGGACGGTGGCGAGCACCGAGGCCGCCTGTTCCCCGCCCATCACCGAAATGCGCGCATTGGGCCAGGTGAACAGGAAGCGCGGGGAATAGGCCCGCCCGCACATGCCGTAATTGCCCGCGCCAAAGCTGCCGCCGATCAGCACGGTGACCTTGGGCACGGTCGCGGTGGCGACCGCGGTGACGAGCTTCGCGCCGTGCTTGGCGATACCCTCCGCCTCGTATTTCCCGCCGACCATGAAGCCCGAGATGTTCTGGAGGAACAGCAGCGGGATGCGGCGCTGGCAGGCGAGCTCGATGAAATGCGCCCCCTTCTGCGCGCTTTCGGAAAACAGCACGCCGTTGTTGGCGAGGATCGCGACCGGCATCCCCCAGATGTGCGCGAAGCCGCAGACGAGGGTGCTGCCATAGTGCTGCTTGAATTCGTGGAACTCGGAGCCGTCGACCAGCCGCGCGATCACCTCCTTGACGTCATAGGGCGCGCGCACATCCTCGGGGATGAGGGCGTAGAGGTCGTCGGCATCGTATTTCGGCGGGCGGGGGTCGCGCAACCCGTTCGTGTCGAGCGTCGTCGAGACACTGCCGAGCCCACGGTTCTCGACTGCGCTCGAACCGAACGGCGAATTGAGGTGGCTGACGATATCGCGCACGATGGTGAGCGCGTGCTCGTCATTCTCGGCCAAGTGATCGACCACGCCCGATTTCTTGGCGTGGAGATCGCCGCCGCCGAGGTCTTCCGCCGTGATCTCCTCGCCGGTCGCCGCCTTCACCAAGGGCGGTCCGGCGAGGAAGATGGTGCCCTGGTTGCGGACGATCACGGTCTCGTCGGACATGGCGGGGACGTAGGCGCCGCCCGCGGTGCAGCTGCCCATCACGCAGGCGATTTGCGGGATGCCCAGCGCACTCATGTTGGCCTGATTGAAGAAGATCCGCCCGAAGTGGTCGCGGTCCGGGAACACTTCCGCCTGATGCGGCAGGTTCGCGCCGCCGCTGTCGACCAGATAGATGCACGGCAGGCGGTTCTCCTGCGCGATCTCCTGCGCCCGCAGGTGCTTCTTGACCGTCATCGGGTAGTAGGTGCCGCCCTTCACGGTGGCGTCGTTGCACACGATCATGCACTGCCGCCCCGAGACGCGCCCCACGCCGGTGATGATCGAGGCGCCGTTGACGTCGCCCTCGTACATCCCGTTCGCCGCAAGCTGGCCGACCTCAAGGAAGGGCGAACCCGGATCGAGCAGACGCTCCACCCGCTCACGGGGGAGCAGCTTGCCACGGCTGACGTGGCGCTCGCGATGCTTCTCCGGCCCGCCAAGCGCGGCCTCGGCCACGCGGGCGCGGAGTTCCTGCGCGAGGGCATGGTTATGCGCAAAGCGGGCCTTGGCCTCGGGGCTCTCGCGGTCGAGCTTGGTCGAAAGGGTGGGGGCGGTCATTTCTGGCTGTCCTCCAGCGGCATCACAGTCGGCAACGGCGTGGCCCGTTTGCCCCGCTTGTCACGCTTGCGATACTTGCTCTGATATTCGCGGCGCTGCTTGCACACTTCATAGAGCACAATGCCCGAGGAAGTGCCGAGATTGAGGCTCTCGATCATTCCGAACATCGGGATCGAGACACAGGCGTCACTGCGCTCGACCGCGCGGTCGCTGATCCCGCGCTTCTCGTTGCCGAACCAGACCGCCAGCTTGGCGTGCTCGGTATAATCGCCCTCGTGGAGAATGATGTTCAATTGTCCCTTCACATGCGGCGAGGTGACCATGGAACGGAAGTTGTTCTTTTCGAGGTGGTCGAAGCAGTCATCGGTGCTGTCGAAACGTTTGACGAAACTCCATTTCACCGCGGAGACCGACGTTTTGGACAGCGAAGGCTTCTCACGCATATCCTGCCAATCGTCAGGAAGCGACTTGCGCGGATCGACGATATAGATCTTTTCGGCACCGAGCGCGTTCACGTTGCGGATCACTGTGCCGATGTTCTTGATGTCGGCGGGGTCTTCGATCACCGCGATCAGGTTCTTGCAGACGAACGGCTTTATTGCGTCGGCCCGACCACGAACCGAGGGCTTCGACTTCTTGGGTTCCTCGCCTTCAATAATTGGCATGTCGCTCACCCCGCCGCCCCGATCAACTCGCGCCCGATCAGCATCCGGCGGATCTCGTTCGTGCCCGCGCCGATGTCGAGCAGCTTGGCATCGCGCATGTAGCGTTCCACCGGCCAGTCGGTGGTGTAGCCCGCGCCGCCCAGCGCCTGCACGCTCTCTGCGGCGACCTTGAAGGCGTTCTCGGAGGCGAGCAGGATCACGCCTGCCGCATCGAAGCGCGTCGTCTGGCCTGCGTCACACGCCTTCGCCACCGCATAGGTGTAGGCGCGTGCGGATTGCAGGGCGACATACATATCGGCGACCTTGGCCTGCATCAGCTGGAACGAGCCGATGGGCTTTCCGAACTGCTTGCGCTCTCGCAGGTAGGGGATCACCGTGTCGAGGCACGCCTGCATGATGCCCAATTGCAGCCCCGCGAGCACCACGCGCTCGTAATCGAGCCCGCTCATCAGCACGCCGACCCCGCCGTTGACGGGGCCCATGATGCGGTCTTCGGGGATGAAGCAATCGGTGAACACCAGCTCGGCGGTGGGCGAGCCCTTCATGCCGACCTTGGAAATCTTCTGGCCGATGGCGAAACCCTCGTCGCCCTTCTCGATCAGGAAGGCGGTGATGCCGCGCGACCCGGCGTGGCCGTCGGTCTTGGCATAGACCACCAGCGTATCGGCCTCGGGCGCGTTGGTGATCCAGAACTTGGTGCCGTTGAGGACGTAACCGCCCTGCACTTCATCGGCCTTCAGCTTCATCGAGACCACGTCGCTGCCCGCGCCCGCTTCGGACATGGCGAGGCTGCCGACGTGTTCGCCGCTGATAAGCTTGGGCAGATACTTGGCCTTCTGCTCGTCATTCCCCCAGCGGCGGATCTGGTTCAGACACAGGTTGGAGTGCGCCCCGTAGCTGAGGCCGATGCTGGCAGAGGCGCGGCTGACTTCCTCGACCGCAATGACATGTTCGAGATAGCCGAGTCCCAGCCCGCCCCATTCTTCCTCCACCGTGATGCCGTGCAGGCCCAGCGCGCCCATCGGCTCCCACAATTCGCGCGGAAAGCGGTCCTCGCGGTCGGTGCGTTCCGCGAGCGGCATGATCTGCTCGTCGGCAAAGCGCGCCGTGGTGTCACGGATCATTGCGGCGGCCTCGCCAAGGTGGAAGTCGAAATCGGGGGTCGCGCGCATTTTATGTCCTGCGGGTGTAATGATTGTTCTGTGATGCCGCATAGCAAGCGATCGGCGAAAGGCCAATCGCTGGCGCTGGCGCAGGGCTGCGACAATCGCTAATCCCGTGCAGGAATGGAAACCGCGCCGCCCCTGCTCCGCTTCGACGGCGTCACCTGCCGCTTCGGCGAGGTCACCGCAGTCGGCGGCGTCACGTGCGAAATTGCGAGCGGCACCTTCGTCGCGCTCGTCGGGGCGTCAGGCTCGGGCAAGTCGACGCTGCTGAAAACGGTCAACACACTCGTCGCGCCCAGCGAGGGGCGGGTGTTGTTCGGCGGGGACGACGTGGCGGGTCTCAAGCCTGCGCATCTGCGCCGCCGGGTCGGCTATGTGTTCCAGAGCATCGGCCTGTTCCCGCACTTCTCGGTGGCCGAGAATATCGCCATCGGCCCGCGCCTCGCCGGGGAGAAACTCGCCCCGCAGCGGATCGCCGAGCTGCTCGCGCTGGTGGAGCTTGACCCGGCCTACGCCACCCGGATGCCCGACGAACTCTCCGGCGGACAGCGCCAGCGGGTCGGCGTGGCCCGGGCGCTGGCGGGCGGGCCGGAGCTGCTGCTGATGGACGAACCCTTCGGCGCGCTCGATCCCGTCACCCGCGACGCGCTGGGCCGCAAGGTGCGCGAATTGCACGATGCGCTCGGCCTCACCACGGTGATGGTGACGCATGACATGGCCGAAGCGCTGTTGCTGGCTGATCGGGTGCTGGTGATGGACAAAGGCCAGCTGGTCGCCGACGAGACGCCGCGCGCCTTGCTCTCCGGTGCGGGCGGGGCAGTGGCGCAGCGCCTTGTCGCCGTCCCGCGCCATCAGGCGGAGCGGCTCGCCGCGATGGAAGCGCAAGGCTGATGCAGGACATCTGGGATATCCTCCCCGGCCTGGGTGACAAACTCGCTGCGCATGTCGTGCTGTCGGCCAGCGCGATCGGTCTCGCGATGCTGATCGCGCTGCCGATGGCGGTATGGGCGAGCCGTTCCGCCATCGTCTCGCGCCTTGCCCTGAGCCTCGCCAGCCTCGTCCAGACCATCCCTGCGCTCGCCTTGCTGGCGCTGTTCTTCCCGCTGCTGCTGTCCTTGCGCGCCGTGTTCGGTGAGGGGTTGCCGACCCTCGGCTTCCTGCCAGCCCTGATGGCGCTGACGCTCTATGCGCTGCTCCCGATCCTCAGGAACGCCGTGACCGCGCAGGCCAACCTCGACGAGGGCGTGCTCGAGGCCGCCGACGGCGTCGGCATGACCAAGTGGCAGAAGCTCTATCTGGTCGAAGCCCCCCTGTCGGCCCCCTTCATCATGGCCGGCATCCGCACCGCGAGCGTCTGGACCATCGGCGCTGCGACGCTGGCGACGACCATCGGCCAGCCGAGCCTTGGCGATCCGATCTTTGCGGGTCTCCAGACCCAGAACTGGGCGCTGGTGCTCGCCGGGTGCCTGGCGAGCGCGGGGCTGGCGCTGGCGGCGGACAACCTGCTTTGGGTGATCGAGGTCGGGCTGGCGAAGCGATCACGCTCGATGACCTTCGGCGGGATGGCGGTGGTCGCGCTCGGCATCCTTGCCGCGCTGTGGGCGCAGAGTACGGGGAGCGACGAGCGCCGCATCGTCATCGCCTCGAAGCAATTCTCCGAGCAATATATTCTCGCCCAATTGATTGGCGCGCGGCTGGAGGCAGCGGGTTACGCGGTCGAATATCGCGACGGGCTGGGCAGCGCGGTGGTGCATTCCGCGGTCGCTGCCTCCAGCATCGACATCTCGGTCGATTACACCGGAACGATCTGGACGAATTATCTCAAACGCGCCGACAATCCCGGCCGCGAAGCGATGTATGAGACGATCCGAGACTGGGAGTGGCGACAGAACGGGGTGAAGGTGCTGGGCCGCCTCGGGTTCGAAAACGCCTATGCCTTCGCGATGCGCGGCGACCGGGCCAAGGAACTGGGCGTTACCTCGCTCACCGATCTGGTGGGCAAGGCGCCGCAGCTCACCGTCGGCGGGGACCCCGAATTCTTCGAACGGCCCGAATGGCTCGCGGTACGCGATGCCTATGGGTTGCGCTTCGGCCAATCGCGCAATTTCGCGCCGACCTTCATGTACAACGCGCTCGCCTCGGGCGAGGCCGATGTGATCAGCGCCTACACCTCGGATGGGCGCATCGCGGCGGACAGGCTGGTGGTGCTCGCCGACCCCAAGGGCGCGCTGCCGAGCTATGATGCGCTGCTGATGCTCTCCCCCCGCATCGCCGAAAACAAGGGCGTGATCGCCGCGCTCGAACCCCTGCTGGGCGCGATCAGCGTCGAAGCGATGCGCGAGGCGAACCTTGCGGTCGATCGTGAGGATGCCAAGAAGCTGACCCCAAAGGCAGCGGCGGCGGAATTGGGCGCGAAGCTTGGGCGTTAGGAGGTTGCGCTGCGACGGTCGCAAAGCGACCGCAAGGCCGACCGGCCGCACGCAGCGATGTCGCCGTCAGGCGGCGTGAGCGAGGATGCGGCACGCCGGTTGGCGTGCCAAAAATCAGGACGCCTTCTTCCACACCTGCGTTTGGCAGAACGGCCCGATGCAGCCCTTCACCTCCAGCACGCCTGCCCCCTTGCGGCGGATCACCGAGCGGTAGCTTTTGCCGCTCTTGGGGTCGTAGATCTGCCCGCGCCAGACATCGCCATCCGCGGTGAAGGCCGAGAGGATCGCGATGCCCAGCAGGCGGCGTTTGCGCTTGCCGGGGTCGGGATTGTTGACGTCGCGCTGATCATTGCCCTGCGGCGGGGGGACGAGGAATTTCTCGATCGTGCCGCACATCGTCTTGCCGCAGGGGGCGATCAGGATCACCGCGTCTTTCTCGGCCGTGAGCCAGCGCCCCGCAACCGGCTCGGCCGCGCTGGCAGGCACCGCCAGCGCCAGGCCGGCCACGAGTATCATTTGCCGAAGTCGCATCATCAATCGAACCCCACGCCAAACGGCCAGCGCCGCCCACACATCCCGAGCACCTTGAACAAGGTGCCCATCTGCGAATCCTCGACCAGCCGGTCGCGCTGCCGCTTGATCTTGTCTTTCTCGTAGGGGTTGCGGCGCTGGAGCGCTTCCATCCGCGTGTCGATCCCCATCTGGCGCAGCCACTCGCCCTGATATTGCAGTCCCATCACATCCGCGCCGTTATCGGCGGCGACCTGCTGGAGCAGTTCGAAATCGACATGCGCGGTAAGATCGGAATCGCCGGGATGCGCGAAAATATCGACCTTTTTGTGTGACTTCAGCGCCTGCATCGTCGAGCCTGAGCGCAGTTCCATGTGGCCGTAATCGATCACCAGAGCCGCGCCGCCCTGTTCCTTCAAGCGGCGCGCGATCTCCGCCATCAATGCGACTGCGGCGGGGCTGGTCTCGATCATCGCGCCTTGCGCCGCCGTGACCCAGCTGGGGGGCACCAGATGATCCATCCGCTCCTTGCCCGCCACGAAGACAAAATCCTCGCCATCCAGCCCGACCAGCCGGTCAAACCAGCCGTCGGCGGACCGCATCAGTTGATGCACCGGCAGCGCGTCGAAGAATTCATTGGCGACGATCAGCAGCGGGGCATCGTCGGGCAGGGTCGAAATGTCGTGGTGATGGTGGCAATCGGGGAAGGCCTCGCGCTGGAGTTTCCGCAGGCTTGCCGAGGTTTCGACAAAGTGGATCTCCGGCGCAAAATCATAACGCCGTGCCGCCGTCAGCGCGTCCTTCGCCAGCGTCCCGCGGCCGGGGCCAAGCTCGACATAGTGGATGCGCTTGCGGCTGCCCATGCGGACCCACAGGTCCGCCAGCCACAGCCCGATCAGCTCGCCGAACATCTGGCTGACTTCGGGCGCGGTGATGAAATCGCCCTGCTCGCCCAAGGGATCGCGGCTGGCGTAATAGCGCGCGTTGCACTCGCCCATGTACTGCGCGAGGCTGATTGGGCCGGTCTCGCGGATCAGGCGTTTGAGCGTGGCGGGGACATCGACATTCGCGCGGGCGAGGACTTCGGCTTCGAGCCGGGCTTGCTCGGCCGCCTTGGCCTCGGCTTCGGCGCGGGCGGCAGCCTCGGCTGCGGCGGCTTCTGCGGCGAGGCGCGCCACTTCAGCGGCGGCGGCGGCTTCGGCCTCGCGGCGGGCCTGTTCCTCGGCGGCGAGCCGCGCGGCCTGTTCCGCGGCGAGGCGAGCGGCTTCCTCAGCCTCGGCCTTGGCCTTGGCTTCAGCCTTGGCACGGGCTTCCGCTTCCGCCTTGGCCCGGGCCTTGGCCTCTGCCTTGGCGCGGGCTTCTGCTTCCTTCTTCAGACGGGCTTCTTCTTCGGCCTTGGCCCGCGCTTCGGCTTCTGCGCGCGCGCGCTCTTCGGCTTCGCGGCGCGCGGCTTCCTCGGCGGCGGCCTTTGCGGCGGCGGCCGCGGCCTCCGCCTCGCGGCGGGCCTGTTCCTCGGCTTCGGCGCGCGCCTTGGCCTCGGCGATTTCGCGGGCCTTGGCTTCCTTGCGCAGCCGCGCTTCCTCGGCAGCCTTGGCCCGCGCTTCGGCCTCGGCCCGCGCGCGGGCTTCGGCTTCGGCCTGCTTGCGGGCGCGCGCTTCGGCGACGGCTTTTTCGCGAGCCTCGCGTTCGGCAGCGGCGCGCGCTTCAGCCTCCGCCTTTTCGCGCGCGCGGGCTTCCTTCAATGCGCGGGCGCGCTCTTCGGCTTCAGCCTTGGCGCGGGCGAGGTCTTCGGCCTTGGCGCGGGCAGCAGCTTCGCTCCGGGCGCGGGCTTCGGCCTTGGCCAATTCGCGCGCCTGTGCCTCAGCCGCAGCGCGCGCGGCCGGATCGGGCGCGGGGCGCGCCACAGGTTGGGGTGCGGGCTTCGGATCGATCAGCCTGAGCGCGCTCCGCCAGACAGCCGCCCCGTCGCTCAGGCCGGCGCGTTGATCCCCGCCGCCAGCGGCTTCTTCCGCAGCGCGTAGAACACGACAATCAACCCAGTCAGGATGAGCGGTATAGTCAGCCATTGTCCCATCGATAGCCCGGTTCGGGCTGCAAAGTCAGCCAGTTGTTGATCTGGCTCGCGGAAAAATTCGTTCACAAAGCGCGACACCCCCATCCCGGTGGTGAAGACCCCCGCCAGCAGGCCAGGCCGATAGCGCGCACGGGTAAACCAGAACAGCACCAACATGATGACCAGCATCGCCAGCCCTTCCAACCCTGCCTGATAGAGCTGGCTGGGATGCCGCGGCAAATCACCGGCGCGGGGGAAGACCATCGCCCAGGGGACATCGCTGACCCGGCCCCAGAGCTCGCCGTTGACGAAGTTGGCGAGGCGGCCGAGCAGCATCCCCATCGGCACCCCGACGCTGACGTAATCGACCACGCGGATGAAATTGAGCTTATCGCGCCACGCCACGTAAGCCATCGCCAACGTCACCCCGGCAAGGCCGCCGTGGAAGCTCATCCCGCCGTCCCACAGCCGCAACAGCTTCCACGTCACGAAGCCATCGCCGGAAAAGTCGGTCCACAGGCTCTGGTCATAGAACATCGCGTAACCCAGCCGCCCGCCGAGAATCACCCCGAGCGTGCAGTAAAAAAACAGATCGTCGGCATGGCGCTGCGCCATCGGCGCGCCGGGCTGCTTCAGCATTTTGGAGGTGTGCCAATAGGCGAAGATCACCCCGATCAGGTACGCAAGCGAATAAAACCGCAGGGTAAAGAACCCGAGTTCGATCCCCGGTTTGAGGCCGAGATCGGTCCAATGGATCGGATCGGCAGGGATGCTTGCGGCAAGTAGTGACAGCACGGAGCGAACCTCTTATTGACAATGAGATGCCGTATCGGCGGGCCCGAAGCGAACACGTTTGGGCTCCGGTCGCGCTGGCGCTTCTGGCACAGCATCCGGGGCAGGGGAAGGGGCGCGGGATCGCCGGGCGGAATGGGACAGGCAATTCGGACGTGGGTCGCACCCCGGCTGAACGGCCGCAACAACAATGAGAGAGGAACACCACCGCATGCCCACCCAGCTGGACAATGCGCTCGAAGCGATCATCACCGCCCTCACCGCTGAAGGCCAGCCGTTCGCCACCGTGCCCTTCACCCGTGACGGCGTGACGATGCCCGCCTTCGCCGGCGCCCCGCCGAGCCTCGCGCATTACTTCGCCCACTTCGCCAACCAGAACAAGGATCTGCCGTTTCTGGTCGATGGCGACATCCGCCTGACCTTTGGCGAGGCCTATGCCGCCGCGACCTGCGTGGCCGAAGGGCTGGTGAAACACCACGCCATCGCCAAGGGCGACCGGATCGGGCTGGCCGCGCGCAATTCGGCCAACTGGATGATTGCCTATATGGGCATCCTGATGGCGGGCGGCTGCGCGACGCTGCTCAACGGGTTCTCCTCGGGCGAGGAGCTGGCCTACGGGCTCGATCTGGCCGAATGCAAGGTGCTGCTGGCCGACGACGGCCGCGCCGCGCGGCTCGAGGGCCATGCCCATCCGGCGAAGATCGTGCTGTTCACGCACGGCAATGCCCCGTCAGAAGGCCTCGCCAACACCTGGGCGCTGCCGGAAGGCACGAGCGCGGCGATGGCCATGCTGGGTGAGCTTGGCCCGGACGACATCGCCACAATCCTCTACACCTCGGGTTCGACCGGCAAGTCCAAGGGTGCCTGGTCCGATCACCGCGGCGTCGTGAACGGCGTGATGAACTACGTCGCGCAGTCGGCGATGGCCAAGGTGCATATCGAGAGCCAGGGCGAGGTCATCACCGATCAGCCCTGCGCACTGGTCGCGGTGCCGCTGTTCCATGTGACGGGCGAAGTGCCGCTGTTCCTCCAGAGCTTCGCGATCGCGCGCAAGCTGGTGCTGATGCCCAAGTGGGACGCGGGCCTCGCGATCCGGCTGATGGCGGAGGAAAAGGTCAGCTATTTCGTCGGCGTCCCGCTGATGAGCTACGAGATCGCCAACCACCCTGACCGCGCCAATTACGACCTGTCGGCCTGCAAGAGCTTCGCCGCGGGCGGCGCACCGCGTCCGGTGGAGCATGTCACCCGGATCAAGGAGGCCTTCCCCGGTGGCTTCCCGCTGCTGGGCTATGGCCTTACCGAAACCAACGCGGTCGGCTGCGGCAATTTCAACGAGAACTACCTCGCCAAGCCCGGTTCGACCGGGCGCGCCAGCAAGCCGCTGGTCGATCTGGCGATCCTCGACGACCTCGGCAACGAACTGCCGCAGGGTCAGGTGGGCGAGGTCTGCATTCGCTCTGTCGCCAATTTCCGCGGCTACTGGAAGAACGAGGAGGCGACCAAGGCCGCCTTCACCGACACTGGCTATTTCCGCACCGGCGATCTCGGCTATCTCGACGAAGACGCCTATCTCTTCATCGTTGACCGCAAGAAGGACATCATCATCCGCGGTGGTGAGAACATCTCCTGCATCGAGGTGGAAGACGCGATCTACGCCCATGACGATGTCGGCGAATGTTCGGTGTTCGGCCTGCCGGACGAGCGCTTCGGCGAAGTGCCGGCGGCGGTCTATGCGATGAAGGAAGGCCACCCGGCGATCACGCCTGCCGAGCTGCGCGCCTTCCTGCTCGAACGGATTGCGCCCTTCAAGGTGCCGCTCGAACAGCACATCTGGTTCACCAGCGAGGCCCTGCCGCGCCTCGGTACCCAGAAGATCGACAAGCGCACGGTCAAGGCCCGCTTCACCGCCGAGGCTGTCGCCGCGTGAGCCACCCGTGAGCCCCAGACGAGTCCCCGGCCAGCGCGCGATCATTGATCGGCGCGCGCTGGCCGAGGAAATCGCTGCCCTGCATGAGGCAGGCGGGGAACGTGCGCGCCCGGCGATCGTCAAGGCGCTGCGCGATGCGCTGGATGGGGGGCGGACGGAACTGGCCCGGCGGCTGGCCGAAACGCCTTCGGCCGGGCACGATGTCACCGGCGGCTTCAGCTTCCTGATGGATCAGCTGCTGCGGGTGATCCACGATCACGTCACCACGCATATCTACCCCGCCCCCAACGCCACCCAGGCCGAGCGCCTCGCGATCCTCGCGGTGGGCGGTTACGGGCGGGCCGAGATGGCGCCCCATTCGGACGTCGATGTCGCCTTCATCACCCCCGGAAAGCGCGCGCCGTGGTGCGAGCAGGTGATCGAAACGATGCTCTACCTGCTGTGGGATCTGGGCCTCAAGGTCGGCCATTCGAGCCGCACGGTCGCGGATACGGTGCGCATGGCGAAGGAGGATCTCACCATCCGCACCGCCTTGCTGGAAAGCCGGTTGGTGTGGGGCGAACAGGCGCTGTACGAGGAGCTGCGCGCGCGGTTCTGGAACGAGGTCGCCAAGGGCAGCGAACGCCAGTTCCTTGTCGAAAAGCTCGCCGAACGCGATGCGCGGCACAAGCGCATGGGCGACAGCCGCTATGTCGTCGAACCCAATATCAAGGAAGGCAAGGGGGCCTTGCGCGATCTCCAGACCTTGTACTGGATCGGCAAGTATATCCACCGCGTCGACAATGGCGCACAGCTGGTCGATGTCGGGCTGCTGACGGCCAATGAATATCGCAGCTTCCGCCGCGCCGAAGGGTTCCTGCTGGCGGTGCGCTGCCACATGCATCTCATCACCGATCGCGCCGAAGACCGTCTGACCTTCGACTTGCAGCGCGCCGTGGCGGAGCGGATGCAGTTCGCCGACCGGCCGGGCAAGAGCGCGGTCGAGCGGTTCATGCAGTACTATTTCCTGCAAGTGAAACGCGTCGGCAGCCTGACCGGGGTGTTTCTTGCGCACCTTGATGAGGAGTTCGCCAAGAAGCGCCCGCGCACCGGGTTCTTCGCGGGCTGGACCCAGCGGCCGCGGATGTTCAAGGGCTATACCGTCGAAGGCGGCCGTTTGCGGGCGCCGGGGGATGACTGGTTCCGCGCCGATCCCGTCCGCCTGATCGAAGTGTTCCAGCTGGCCGAGGCCGAGGGGCTGGAAGTCCACCCCGAAACCATGCGGCAGGTCGGGCGTGATGCCAAGCTGATCGACGGCAAGCTGCGCCGCGACAAGCGAGCCAATGCGCTGTTCCTTGATCTGCTATCAGGCCGCAAAGATCCCGAAACCGCGCTGCGCTGGATGAACGAGGCCGGGGTGTTCGGCCGCTTCGTGCCCGACTTTGGCCGGGTCAACGCCCAGATGCAGTTCGACATGTATCACCACTACACGGTCGACGAGCACACGATCCGCGCCATCGGCCTCCTGAGCCAGATCGAGCGCGGGATGCTGGAAGCCGATCACCCGCGCGCCACCCGCGAGTTCCCCAAGCTCGGCTCGCGCCGCGCGCTCTATGTCGCGGTGCTGCTGCACGATATCGCCAAGGGGCGCGGGGGCGATCATTCTGTGCTCGGCGCGGATGTCGCGCACCATTTGTGCCCGCGCTTCGGGCTCGACGAGAAGGAGACCGATCTGGTCGCCTGGCTGGTGCTGCAACACCTGCTGATGAGCCGCACCGCGCAGAAGCGCGACCTTACCGATCCCAAGACGATCGAGGATTTCGTGGGCGAGGTCCAAAGCCTCGAACGCCTGCGCAATCTCGCGATCCTCACCGCGGTCGATATCCGCGCGGTGGGGCCGGGGACGTGGAACAGCTGGAAGGGCCAGCTGCTCGGCGAGCTTTATGACGCGGCGCAGGAACGGCTGCGGCTGGGGCACAAGGGCACCGGTCGCAAGGCAAGGGTCACGGCCAAGAAGGACGCCGTCGCGCGGCTGCTGGGCGACGCCGACCACCTCGTCGACAGCATCGGCGCGCTGCTGGGCGATGCCTATTGGATCGCCGAGCCGGAAGACATCATCGCCGGAAACCTCACCCAATATGACGCCGCCAATGCCGCAGGCGAACCGCTGTCGATCCGGTGCGAAGTTGACGAAACCCGCGGCGCCACCCGTGTCAGCGTCATCGCAGCGGACCACCCCGGCCTGTTCTACCGCATGGCGGGTGGCATCCACCTGGCCGGCGCGAACATCATCGACGCGCGCATCCACACTGCGCGCAGCGGCTATGCCGTCGACAACTTCCTGGTGCAGGACCACAATGCCCAGCCCTTCCGCGAGGCGGCACAGATGGCCCGAATCGAGAAAGGCATCCGCGACGCCCTGCTGGCCAAGGTCGAACTGGTGCCCAAGCTCGCGGCGCGCCCGCTCGCCCATTCGCGCGCCAAGGCCTTCGATGTCGCCCCGCGCGTCGGGTTCGACAATGACGCGTCGAACCACTTCACCGTGATCGAAGTGACCGCGCGCGACCGGCCAGCGCTGCTCAACCGGCTGGCACATGCGCTCTACAAGGCCAACCTGATCGTCCATTCGGCGCATATCACGGCCTATGGCGAGGCTGCGGCGGACACGTTCTACGTGACCGATCTGACCGCCGCCAAGATCAAGGCGCCCGAACGCCTCGCCGAAATCGAGGCGGCCCTGCTCGCTGCGGCCAGCGATCAGCGCCAGCAACAGCTCGAAAAAGCATAACTGCAAAAGCTTGAAGACATCGGCATTTGCGCGCTCTGACGGGCGATTTGCACGATAGGTTGCAATCCCGAAACGTATTGCTATGGGGGCGGCCCTCAATTCAGGGAGAGTTATAACATGAACATCGCACAATCCCTGCCGCGCCGCCTCCGGCTCGGCAAGCTGGCGCTGCTGGTCTCGACCGCGGCGCTGATCCCGGTCGCGGCGCAGGCGCAGGACGCTGAAGCACCCGCGCAGGAAGAAACGACCAGCGCGCTCGACACCATCAACGAAATCCTCGTCACCGGCACCAAGACCAAGGATGCCGAAAACGTGCAGGACGTGCCGCTGGCTGTGACCGCGTTCAACGCCGGCACGCTGGAAGCCTTCAAGATCCGCGACATCTCGGGCCTGTCGTTCCAGGCGCCCAGCGTCAGCCTCGACCAGGTCGGCACCAGCCGTGGCACCGCCAACTTCTCGGTGCGCGGTCTGGGCATCAACTCGTCGATCCCGTCGATCGACCCGACCGTCGGCGTGTTCGTGGACGGCGTCTATCTCGGCATCAACGGCGGCGTGGTGTTCGACCTGTTCGACCTCGACAGCGTCGAAGTGCTGCGCGGCCCGCAGGGCGTGCTGTTCGGCCGCAATGTGACCGGCGGCGCGGTGGTGATCAACACCGGCAACCCGACCGAAGATTTCCGCGGCAAGTTCCGCGCCGCAGTTGACGGCCCGGCGCTCGATGGCGGACGCGGCGGCCCCAACTACACCGTCAGCGGTGTGATCAGCGGCCCGATCGTCGAAGACGTGCTGCTGTTCAAGCTCGGCGCCTATTACAACAAGGACGAAGGTTACTTCCGCAACCTCGCCTCGCTGACCAACCCGAACATCCCCGAAAACCACGGCAAGGCCGAAACCAAGATCCTGCGCGGCGCGCTCGAAGCGCGGCTTGGCGGTCTGACCCTGCTCGGCAAGCTCGACTATTTCGAAAGCGATGGCGACGGCCCGTCGGCCCAGAACCGCGGGATCTATGATCGCAACACCTATGATCTGGCGATCGACAACCCCGGCGGCTACGCCAACGAGATCTGGACCGGCTCGCTCACCGCGACGATGGATATCGGCGCAGGCACGCTGACCAACGTGTTCGGCTGGCGCAAGTATGACGCCACCACCGATGGCGATATCGACGCGACCCCGCGCTTCCTGTTCCACTCGGAAACCGAAACCGCGCAGGAGCAGTTCTCGAACGAGCTGCGCTACGCGATCTCGACCGAAAGCGGGCTCGACCTGACCTTCGGCGGGTTCTGGTTCGATCAGAACCTCGCCTACACCGAACAGCGCGCGCTGCCGCTTGCCAGCCCGCTCCAGTTCTTCGGCGGTGGCCGTCAGGATCACGAAGTGCTCGGCGTGTTCGCCAACGCGCAGTACGAAGTGATCGACGGCCTTTCGGTCATCGCGGGCATCCGCTGGAACCAGGAAACCAAGGACGCCGCCGTCACCTACGTCCGGCCGCGTCCGGCCTGTTCGGTGGTGGATGGCACCTGCCCGACCTCGGGCCGCAACCCGGTTCTGCTCAACCCGGTGACCGGCGCGACAACCGAGAACAACGGCTTCACCGATCGCGTGCGGTTCCGCAACGTTTCGCCGAAGCTCGGCCTCCAGTACGAATTCGGCGACAGCCAGATCTACGGCCACTGGAGCCGCGGCTTCCGTTCGGGCGGCTATAACTTCCGCATCACCAACGCCAACGCCTTCGAACAGATCGCGCTGGCGCCGGGCGGTTCGCTCGCCTTCGACGAGGAAAAGGTCGACACCTACGAAGTGGGCGGCAAGTTCCAGACCGCCGACGGCGTGTTCACCTTCAACGTCGCGGGCTACGTCACCAAGATCGACAACATGCAGCGCGAGGTGAACCAGTCGTCGCCGACCGCCGGTGTGGCCCAGTCGATCTTCAACACCGCCAACGCCTCGATCAACGGGATCGAAGCCGAAATGCGGCTGCGTGCGACCGACGCGCTGATCCTGACCGCCAATATCGGCGTGATCGACGCCGAATATACCGAGATCCTGTTCGACATCTCGGGCGATGGCCAGATCAACGGGCGTGACCTGGCGCTGAGCCTGCCGCGCGTTCCTCCGGTCACGGTGGGCGCGGGCCTGATCCACGAACTGGATCTGGGCAGCAGCAACATCCTGACCCGCGTGAACTACCAGTACCGCGATACGGCGGCCTATACCGATGACAACTTCGGCTGGCTGAACGATATCCACCAGCTGGAAGCCAACATCACCTGGAACACCCCGGTCGAAGGCCTGTCGCTCTCGGTCTACGGGCGCAATCTGTTCGACGAGGTCCAGGAAGGCGGCGACACGCAGGTTCCGTTCGGCGGCCCGCTGTCGACCGGCGTGCGCCTGCCCTTTGCTGACCGTCCGGCAGCCGGTACCTTCAGCCCGCTGCTGCGCGGCCGCAACGTCGGGATCGAAGCGCTGTTTGAATTCTGATGTTTGTGTGGCGATCGCCCCTCCGGGCGATCGTTCTCACTGAACAGGGCGCTCCGGCAACGGGGCGCCCTTTTTCGTTCAGTCTTCGGCGGTGGCGAGCAACAGCGCGATGGCGGTATCGTCGAACGCGACGAAGGCCCATTCGAAGGTCGCCGAAGTGATTGGATTCCAGCCGAAATACATGCGGTTGGTCACGATCTGGCGGGTGCGGGGTCGAAGCAGGAGAGCAAATCCTCGCCCATCGACAGCGCATCGGCCTCACCCAGCCACGGCTCGTGCGCGAACACCATCTGGCGCGCGAAGGCCTCGACCAGCGCGGCCCGGGCCGAGCGTGGGCCATCCGGCTCCGCCTCGGCATCGAGCAGTTCCCAATTGCCGCCAATCGCCTGATAACCGAGGCTGGTGACCAGAGCGTCAGCACAAGCGGAATGCAGGCCCGGCGGATGGTCGAGCGGGCGCCCCTCAATGCGGACTTGGGCCGTCCCCGCGCACAGCCGTGCACGCCATGCGGCATTGAAGGCGTCGAGCCGGGCAAGCGTTGCGCTCACCCGCGAGACCCGAACAGCGCGGTGCCCACCCTGACATGGGTCGCGCCCAGCATCACCGCCGTCTCGTAATCGCCGCTCATCCCCATGCTGAGGCCGGTGAGGCCGTGATCCGCCGCCAGCTTCGCCAGCAGGGCAAAGAACGGCGCGGCTTCGGTGTCGGCGGGGGGAATGCACATCAGTCCGGCCAGCGGCACATCGGCGGCACGCACAGCCTCCAGAAAGGCGGGCAGCTCCGCGATCGGACAGCCGCCCTTCTGCGCCTCGTCACCAATATTGACCTGCACGAAGCACGGCACCCGCCGCCCCACCTTGTCCATCGCCTTGGCCAGCGCGGTCAGCAGGCTCGGACGGTCGAGCGAATGGATCACGTCGAACAGCGCCACGGCTTCTTCCGCCTTGTTCGATTGCAGCTGGCCGATGAGGTGGAGCTCGATATCGGGATGGCTTTCGCGCAGGGCGGGCCACTTGGCCTGCGCTTCCTGCACCCGGTTCTCCCCGAACACGCGCTGGCCCGCGTCGATCAGCGGCTGGATCGCGGTCGCATCGTGGGTCTTGCTGACCGCAATCAGCGTGACGTCGGCAGGCGCGCGCCGGGCGGGTTTGCACACCTTGGCAATATTGGCGCGGACTTCGGCGAGGCGGGACGCTGCATTTTCCATGGGGGCGCTCTATAGCGGGTGCGTGACGCGCGCAAAGCCCCTCCCCGCCCTGTGGCTGATCAGCGATGCGCGCAATGACGCGGGGCTGGCGCGCGCCTTGGCCAAGCTGCCGCGCGGATCGGGGTGGATCTATCGCCATTACCATCTCGCCGGGCCGCAACGTTACGCGCGGTTTCGGGCCTTGCGGCGGATCGCGCGGGCGAGGGGTCATGTCACGATCCTCGCCGATTCGGCGCTGACCGCGCGCGAGTGGGGGGCGGACGGGATCTATGGCGCACCCCGCGCGCTGACCCCGCGCCGCAGCGGCCTGATCCACCTCGCCACCGCGCATGACCTCACCGAACTGGGGCTGGCGGCGCGGCTGGGGGCAGATGCGGCGCTGCTTTCGCCGGTCTTCCCGACCCGCTCGCATCCGGGCGGCCGGGTGCTGGGGCCGGTGCGGTTCCGTCTGCTGGCACGGCAAGCGGGGCTGCCGGTGATCGCCTTGGGCGGGATGGATGCGGCGCGGGCGCATGCGCTGGGCTGGAAGCGCTGGGCGGCGATTGACGGACTTTCCTGACGTTTCACCCCGCGCCGGCGGGGTGACAATGATGCCATTGCCGAGCGACGCAGGGGATTAGGGACGATCCCGCCGCCATGTCGTTCATCGCTCTTTCCTTGACCCGAGTCCGCCGAGGATTCATGATGTGTTCTGCACAGGAGAACCCCCATGGCCAGCCGCGCGGTCACACCCGTCAAACCCGGTCGCCAGACTGACGCCGAATGGCGCGCAGGTCTGCGCCGCAGCTTGCGCCGAATCGCGCAGATGACCGGCGCCGGGTTGCTGCTGGGCGCGGCGGTGTTTCTCGCGCTCGCGCTGGCGAGCTACACCCAGACCGATCCCAGCGGATCGACCGCGGCTGATCCGGGCGAGGTCGCCAACTGGATGGGGACGATGGGGGCTTGGGCGGCGGACAAGGTACTGCTGATCTTCGGCTTGCCCGGCGTGCTGCTGCTGCCTTTGCTCTATGTCTCGTCGCGCAAGCTGTGGCGCGATGTCGAGAACGGCGACGCGCCCGAAACCACCGCCTGGTGGATGCCCACCGCGCTGCTGCTGATCGCGATGACTCTGATTGCGACCGTGCTGAGCCTCGCGTTCGAGGATCAGGGCGGCACGCTGCCCGCGCAGGCGGGCGGCCTTTCGGGGCTGCTCGGCGCCGGAGCAATTCAGGCAGTGGCGGCGCGGTTCGGCGCGGATGCCGAAGGCTGGGTCATTCTCGGCCTCGCGCTCACCAGCCTTGCGATCGGCGTGGGCCTGCTGACGCGGATTTTCGCGATCGACTGGCGCGTGCTGATGAGCCTGCCCGAGTTTCTGGGTGGCGGTTCGCTGTCCGGGCTGATGCGCCGCCTGCCGCTGCCGGGCCGCGAATCTGTCCCGGCGCTCGGCTTTGCCGGAGACGACACCGACGACGATGATGTGATTGCCCCGCGCCCGCGCCGCATCGGCAAGGGTGAGGCGGCGACGGAGCCAAGCCCGCAGCCCCCGCGCCGTCCGCCGGAAATCAGCGATCCCTCCGCCCCGCCCAAGCGCGCGGCGGCGGGCAAGACCGCGCAAACCGACATGTTCGCGCCGTTCAACCTTCCGAGCCTCGACCTGCTCGCCGAACCCCCGGTGGACAAGGCTCCCAAGCTCGACAAGCTGGCGCTGGAACGCAACGCCCGCCTGCTCGAAAACGTGCTCGACGATTTCAACGTGAAGGGGGAAATCACCGCCGTGCGCACCGGTCCGGTGGTGACGATGTACGAGCTAGAGCCCGCCCCGGGCATCAAGGCCAGCCGCGTGGTCGGCCTGGCCGAAGACATCGCCCGCAATATGAGCGCTATCTCCGCGCGTGTCTCGCCGATCCCCGGGCGCACCGTGATGGGCATCGAATTGCCCAATCAGGATCGCCAGATGGTGGCGCTGAAGGAGCTGGCCGCCTGCGCCGATTTTGCCGAAGCCAAGGGCAACCTGCCAATCATCCTCGGCAAGGATATCGCGGGCGAACCGATCATCGCCGATCTGGCCGCCATGCCGCACTTGCTGGTCGCGGGTACGACCGGATCGGGCAAGTCGGTCGGATTGAACGTGATCCTGCTGAGCCTGCTCTACCGCTTCACGCCAACCGAACTGCGCCTGATCCTGATCGATCCCAAGGTGCTCGAACTCAAGACCTATGACGATATCCCCCACCTCCTCTCGCCGGTGGTGACCGAGCCGGCCAAGTCGGTGCGCGCGCTGAAATGGGCGGTCGAGGAGATGGAGCGGCGCTACCGGATGATGAGCGCGATCTCGTCGCGCAATATCACCTCCTTCAACGAGAAGGTCAGCGCCGCGATCGCCAAGGGCAAGCCGCTGGGACGCCGGGTGCAGACCGGATTCGACCCAGAAACCGGCGAGCAATTGTTCGAGGAAGAACAGCTCGATTACCAGCCGCTCCCGCAGATCGTGCTGATCGTCGACGAGCTGGCCGACCTGATGGTGACGGTGGGTAAGGAAATCGAAGTCCTGATCCAGCGCCTCAGCCAGAAGAGCCGCGCGGCGGGTATCCACCTCATCATGGCGACGCAGCGGCCTTCGGTCGATGTCATCACCGGCGTCATCAAGGCCAACCTGCCGACCCGCATCAGCTTCAAGGTGACGAGCCGGATCGACAGCCGCACGATCCTCGGCGAACAGGGCGCGGAGCAATTGCTGGGCAAGGGCGACATGCTCTACAAGCCCAACACCGGCGCGATGCTGCGCGTCCACGGGCCGTTCGTCAGCGACGAAGAGGTCGAAGCCGTGGCCGATCACTGGCGCGCGCAAGGATCGCCGACCTATATCGACGCCGTCACCGAAGAGCCTGAGGACGGCGGCGGGTTCGGCTTCGACGATGAATTCACCGCGTCGGACAACCCGGAAGAACGCAAGTACCGCCAGGCCTGCCAGATCGTGTTCGAAAACCAGAAGGCGTCAGGATCGTGGCTCCAGCGCCAGATGGGCGTGGGCTACAACACCGCCGCCAAGTGGATCGAGCGGATGGAGGAAGACGGCTTCGTCGGCCCCGCCAATCATGTCGGCCGGCGCGAGATCTACCGGGACAAGGACGGCAATCCGCTTTAGCATCCCACGCGGAAGTACCGTTCCCTTGCGCGATGGGGCACCCCGGTCCCTCCCCATCCCGGATCAAGTCCGGGACAGGGAGAAACTCGGGGCCTCCGATGCAATTCGGCAACGCCTTCAAATTGTAAATTCCCTGTAACGCGCGCTTCATCCGCCCGTCGCCTCTGCGTCACCAATAGGTGTCACGGGCAAGGCCTCTCTCATGCAACAGGGAAGCCAGAACATGAACCGCACCACCCTCTCGCGCGTCTCGCTCGTCGCGGTCGCCACCATCCTCGCTGCCGCACCGCAGGCCGCCTTTGCGCAGGCCGCCGTAGCCCCGGAAGGCAGCGACACCGCCTCGGGCAACGAGATTATCGTCACCACCCAGAAGATCGAACAGCGCG
Organism: Erythrobacter sp. W302b; assembly: GCF_046452395.1. NCBI lineage: Bacteria > Pseudomonadati > Pseudomonadota > Alphaproteobacteria > Sphingomonadales > Erythrobacteraceae > Erythrobacter > Erythrobacter sp. W302b. The sequence continues at coordinate 2,767,175 of NZ_JBKFDH010000001.1, forward strand.
CGGTCGACGTGCCGATCACCATCACCGCCACCACTGGCGAGCGGATTCGCGATCTCGGCGTCACCGATCTGGATGAGCTTTCCAGCTACGTCCCCGGCCTGCTGATTCAGGAGCAGAGCGCCAACAACCCCGGCATCGTGATCCGCGGGATCACCTCGGACAGCGGCTCGGCCCAGCAGGGTCCGCGCGTCACGCTCTATTACAACGGCGTCGACATCTCGCGCTCGCGCGGGTCCTATCAGGCGATCTACGATCTCGAACGCGTCGAAGTGATCAAGGGCCCGCAGGCGACCCTGTTCGGCACCGCCAGCGCGGTCGGCGCGATCAGCCTCGTTTCGGCCCGCCCGCGCGAAGGCTTCTCGGCCGAAGTGCGCGGCGGCTATGGCAATTTCAACCAGACCCTGCTCGGCGGCTTCGTCAATGTCGGCAGCGACACACTGGCCTTCCGCTTGGCGGGCGAATGGCGCACGCGCGACGGCTATGTCGAGAACCTCTCGCCCAATCAGGACGAAGAGCTCTACGCGCAGGACCAGCTCGGCCTGCGCGCCTCGCTGCGCTGGAGCCCGACCGAGGATCTGACGGTCGACCTCGTCGGCACCTATGACCAGCAGCGCAATGGCGGCACGCCGTTCATTTCGGGCCGCTTCCCGGCCTTCACCGGCGCGCCCGGCGGATCGGCCAATGCCTTCCGCGACGCCAATCTCGGCGGCAATCCGGCGGGCGCGGCAGCGCTGGGCAATGACCAGCTCGGTCTCAACCGCGAGGTCTATGACCTCAACCTCACCATCGACCACCAGTTCGATACCGACTGGAGCTTCACCACCGTCAACGGTTATCGCAAGTTCGACAGCGCCGAAGTGTTCGACGCCGACGGCTCGGCCGCGCCCTTCCTCGAATTTGCGGAGATCGCCGAGGGCTGGCAGGTCAGCCACGAAGGCCGCTTCACCTACTCCGGCACCAAGCTGCGTTCGAGCTTCGGCTGGAACGCCTTCATCGAGGACGGCCGCCAGAACGTGCCCTTCGCCACCGAGGAAGGCACCTTCCTCCAGTGCCTCTCCTCGCTGTTCGGTGCGCCGCTGGTGCCGGGCATCGCCTGCGTCGCGCCCAACGGCTCGGTCCCGGCGAGCGGCGTGACCGCAATCCTCACCGGCGGGGCGGCGACGGCGATTCCCTATACCTCGGTGTTCGAGAATCAGGGCCGCAACGAAGCCTATTCGCTGTTTGCCGACGCCACCTGGATCCCGTTCGAAAGCCTCGAACTGACCGCGGGCATCCGCTGGCTGACCGAATATCGCGGCTCGCAATTCTTCGCCCGCGTGCCCAACAGCCAGATCAGCCGTGCGGCGCTGATCCCCGGTCAGATCGACACCGGCGGCCGGACGTTTGAAGCCGACAAGTGGTTCCAAGCGTGGCTGCCCCGCGTCAACGCGCTCTACCGCATCAATGATGACGTGAATGTCTTCGCCACCATCTCCAAGGGTCGCCGGTCGCCGGTGGTGCAGGTCGCCGCCGCGCGCAGCGGCGGGCGTCCGGTACCCAACGTCCAGACCATCGCCGAGGAAACCGTCTGGAACTACGAAGGCGGGATCAAGCTGGCGACGGGCCGCGTCTCGGGATCGATCGGGGTCTATTACCAGGTCTATAACGACTTCCAGGTCTCGGTCGCGCAGCTCGATGCCAATGGCAACCCGACCGGTGCCTTCGTCACGCAGAGTGCGGGCAAGGCCTCGAACCTCGGGGTCGAAGCGGAGCTGGCGGTGGACGTGACCGATTGGCTCAATGTCTTCGGCAATTTCGGCTATATCGACGGCGGGATTGACGAGGACGGCGCGTTCTCGCCGGCCTTCTCTGGCGCGCGGTTCCGGTTGCAGCCGGAATTTCAGGCCGCTGGCGGCTTCACGGTCGATTACGCATTCGGCAACGGGATGCGCTTCTTCGCCACGCCGAGCGTGACCCACCGCAGCCGGATCTTCTTCGAAGTGCCGAACAACCCGCTGATCGCGCAGGAAGCGGTGACGCTGGTGAACGCGCGCGCCGGGCTCAGCTTTGCCGATGAGCGGTACGAGATCGCCGGTTTCATCCGCAACGCCTTCAACGAAGACTACCTGCTCGATGCGGGCAACACCGGCGGAGCGTTCGGCATTCCGACCTTCATCCCAGCCGAACCGCAGTTCTACGGGGTGGAAGTCACGGCGAAGTTCTGACCGTGCCCTAACGGGACTTGATGGCGGGCGGGGGAAGCGATTCCTCCGCCGGCTGCGCATCAAGTTCGGCAATCTCGGCGGGGGTCAGCGGGCGGAAGCGGATGTCGACGGGCGTGAAGCTGCCATCCTCGCGCTGGCGGATGGTCACGATCCCGCGCTGGTCGCCGCTGCTGAGTTGCTCCTGGAGCCGGGTGGCACGGTCCTGACCGAGATAGAGGCGGCCATTGACGAGGCCATTCGCGCGGTAGACGCCGTCGGCTTCCAGCCGCACGGGGTGGGCGCAAGGCTGCCCTGCGGTCCGGCGAGCGACCGTGCGAAGGCGCGGCGCCTCGCCCGAAAGGCACAATTCGGAAATCACGCCGTCCTGCGTCTCGTCGAAACCCGGCCAGTCATAGGCGAACTCGATATAGTGCCCGCGCAGGTAATCGCGCGGATCGTAGCCGATGATCGGCACCTCCCATTCGGTGCCCTGATGGTAGGTGCGGTCGCTCTGCGCCCACAGCGCGCCGAGGCCGAGGACGGGGAGAATGACAGCGGCAAGGCGGATCAGGCGGTTCATGCGCCGGGCTCCTCACGCGGGGCGAAGCGTCTGGACACCCGCACCGCGACCCAAGCCACGGCGAGGATCATCACCCCGGACAGGATCAGCCCGAAGCCGCTCGTCAACAGATCGCCCGCCAGTTCGAAGCTGAGGATGATGAGCCTGAGCGCGATCACGCCGACAGCGAGCTGGAACACCCCGCGCCACTGTGCCGCCAGCGCGGCGGCGGCGAACCCCGCCCACAGCGCCATGAACAGCAGCGCGGCAGGGACAGTCGCACCGTCGGTGACATAAGCGATCGGCACGGCCAATCCCGCTCCGGCGATGATCGCGCCTGCCATCCGCCCCGAGACGGAGGGCCGCGCCAGCATCACGCCAAGACCGGCCAGCACGGCGACCACACCGCTTGTCAGCACACTCGCGGCTTCGCGTGAGAGCGCGCTTTGGTGAAAGCCCCCCGCGCTTGCGACGGCGCAGGCGAATGACGCGCCGCAGACGGCGTAGGCGAGTGCAAGCTGTTCGAGCCGTCGCCAGAAATCCGGGCGGGCGCTGCGGCCGCGCATCCCCGCGGCCAGCGCTGCAAAGGCAACCGGAAGCGCCGTGGCGAAGGCGAGCCATACGCTCCAGCCGGTATCGAGGATGACACCGTATCCCGTGTTGGCGCTGGCATATTCCCACACCGTCCACACGCTGCCGCCCATCACGGCGAGAGCCGCAGGCCAGCTGCGCCCCATCAGCAGCAGCAGCGGCGCGAACAGCGCCAGCCAGAGCGCCAGCGGCTGCCACAGCGGCGCGGACGTCTGATAGACCTGCCCGAGATGCCCGAAGAAGGTGAGGCCGAGCGCCGCGGTGACGAACACCAGCGCCTCGACCACCCAGGGGGAGCGCTCCGCCAGCCGCTCTTCGCGCAGGAACAGCGCGGCCAGCGTCCCTGCCATCAGCGCGAAGTGGACCGACAGCCGCACCAGACCGGGAATATCTTCCCAGTTGGCCGCTATGACCGACACCAGCCCCAACCCGATCGCCAGCGCGCCGATCCCGAACACCGCCCACAGCACCAGCGGGCGGGCGTGTTCGGTCTCATAGGCCAGCAGCCGGTCACGCGTGGCCGCGTCGATCAGGCCGGCGTCGTGCCATTGGACGATCTTGCGCGCGCTCATCGCGACACGCTACCCGCTTGCCCGCTGCCGGGCAATCGGCGCGGCTATTTGGCTTCGAGTTCGGCCTTGGTCAGCAGCACCATGTTCTGCACCTTGGCGGCGTTGGCCGTCATCGCATCATCCGGCATCGCCACCATCCCGACCTTGGCGAGCGGGCCGGTCTTGCCCCAGCTCTTGACCCATTCCTTCATGAAGTCCTCAAGCCCCGGGATCGCGCGCATGTGCGCTTTCTTGACATAGACGAACAGCGGGCGCGCGCCGGGGTATTTGAAACTGGCGATGTTGTCGTAGGTCGGATCGACCCCGCTCATCGGCAGGCCCTGCACCCGGTCGGCGTTTTCTTCCATGTAGGAATAGCCGAACACGCCCACCGCGCGCGGATTGCCGACGATCTTCTGGACGATGAGGTTATCCTGCTCGCCCTGATCGACATAGCCGCCATCATCGCGCACTTCGGTGCAGATCTGGCGATATTCGTCCTCGTTGCTGTCCTTGAGCGCCTTCATCGCCGGATCGGTCTTGCAACCGACTTCCATCACCAGCTCCTTCAGCGCATCGCGCGTGCCGGAGGTGCTGGGCGGGCCATAGACGAGGATCGGATCGGCCGGCAGCGCCGGATCGACATCCTTCCAGGTCTTGGCGGTCTGCGGCTTGCCATAGGGCCGCGCGGCGAGCGCTTCATACACCGTCTTGGGCGACAGGTTGAGCATGATCCCGCCCTTCGCCGAGGCAAAGGCGATACCGTCCAGCCCGACCTGCAGTTCGATGATCTCGTCCACCTTGTTCGATGCGCAGCTATCGAATTCCGACGGCTTCATCCGCCGCGAGGCGTTCACCATGTCGGGGGTGTTGGGGCCGAGCCCGGAACAGAACAGCTGGATGCCGTTCCCCGTCCCGGTCGATTCAATCAGGGGCGAACGCTTGTCGGGGAACGACCGGGCGAAATTCTCCGCCACCAGCTTGGCAAAGGGATAGACGGTGGAAGAACCCACCGCGTGGACCGACTGATTGGCCGAACCGTCGCCGCTGTCACAAGCGGTCAGGCTTGCCGCGCCCAGTGCCAGCAACCCGCCGACTTTGAAGAACTTAGTGATTGAATGTGCCATGATTTTTCCCGATGAGTTCGGATCGAACCCCTGCCCAGATGGCGCAAAAGGCGCGCCCCGTTCCGCCCCTAGGCGGACTTCATGACAAGCTTGTGACTATCCTTCACCCGGATCGGTATGCTGAATTTTTTGAATACAGCAGTATAGGTAACTCCACGCAAGTGCATGACAATGCGTGATATTCCTCCAAAATGGCGGTTTTTCGCTTAACAGCATCGTAACAGCTTGCATAGTATGAGCCGCCACATGGCACTTGCGCGCCTCATGTTCCGTTACGTTCTGGCTGCTGCGCTCATCGCGCTGCTGGCCGCGCGTCCGGCTGCGGCGAATGATCATACTGTGCCTGTCTTTGCGCCGACCTGCCATGCCGCCAGCGGCGTAGAGGCCACCGCGCGCGACATGCAGGCGCAGGGGCGCTGGGTCTGCAACAACCAATCATGGCGGTCCGACGTGCCCGTGGTCTGGCTTCGGTTCGAGGCGGGACGCTGGGAGGGCGAAAAGCTCCCGCGGCAGTTCTTCTCCCGCATTGCCCGGTTCACATCGATCACCTTCCACGCGCTCGACGCCGATGGCGAGAGCCGCGTCACGCGCCTCACGGAGGCCGATGGCGTGCCGTTCCCGTCTGGCCCGGTGTTCCAGCTCCCCCTGCCCGAAATCACGGCCGAGACGACCGTGCTGTTGGCCCGGATCGAAGCCCCACACTCGGTCCCGCTGCTGACAGAGGCGCGCATCACCCATGATCCGGGCGAGGCCGAATGGTCGCAATCCGAAATGATGCTGCTGGCCTTCGTGGCCGGGATGCTGGTGCTGCCGCTGTTGTTCGACATCAGCTTCTTCCTGGTGCTGCGCGAACGCTTCGTGGTGCTCCATGCGGCAATGGTCAGCGCGATGATGACCTATGTGGTGACCGCGGGAGGGTTGGCTTCGGCCTTCGTGACGCTGCCGGTTGCTGTTCTCGCCGTCGTGTCGCCCCTGTCCTACGCCATCGGCGCCGGGCTTTCGATGCTGTTCCTGGCGACCTTTCTGGAACGCGGCGCGCAATCGCGGGTGATGCGCAACCTGACGATCATGACCGGCTGGTTCACCATGATCGCGCCCGGGTTCTTCGCGCTCCAGCTCGATGCGACCCAGCCATTCGACGACCGCGGCTATTTCATCACGTTCATCCCCTGCATCCTTGTGATCAGCATGGCGGTGATCGCGGCGGTGCTGCGGGGCAGCCGCTCGGCGCGCTATATTGCCGCCGCCTGGATGCCGATCATCATTGCCTCGATCGAGCGTCTGTTGCGCGGCTTTGGCTGGCACGTCGGCCCCTCCAGTCTCGACCAGATGATCTATGTCGCGGTCGGGATCGAAGTGGTGGTGATCAGCCTCGCGATTGCGGACCGCTTCCTCGCCCTGCGGCGCGAGCGCGATGCGGCGCTGACCGAAGCGAAGATGCTGGAACAGATCTCGACCCGCGATTCGCTCACGGGCCTGATGAACCGCCGCGCCATCGAAGCGCGCTTCGACGAGCTGGTGGCGCAGGGCTTCGATACCTTCGCGCTGGTCGATCTTGATCGGTTCAAGGCGATCAACGACCTCCACGGCCACCAGGTTGGCGATGCCGCGCTGATCGCCTGCGCCAGCGCGATCCGCGCGACCGGGGACCGGGATTCGATCGCGGTGCGGCTGGGGGGCGAGGAATTCGTGGTGCTGCTGCGCGGACCACGCGCGCTCGAACGGGCCGAGGCGCTGCGGCAGGCGATTCCGATGCGGATCGCCAAGGAAGTGCCCGGGCTCGACCTGCCGGTCACCGCCAGCATGGGCGTGATCGTGTTGACCGAAGCGACCCGCCACAAGATGGCCTTCGCCGATTTCTACGCCCGCGCCGACGCGCTGATGTACGAAGCCAAGGCGTCGGGCCGCAACCGGCTCGCCTATGAACGCCTGACAGTGTTCACCAGCGCCCCGCCGGAGCGCGGCCGGGAACGCTTGGCATAGCAACTCGCTCCGTTCGCCCTGAGCTTGTCGAAGGGCCGTTTTGCTTTTCCGGCCTTGGTGCAGGCTGTCAGGAAAAGTGCAGTCCTTCGACAAGCTCAGGACGAACGAACGGGGTTGATTAGTCGTCCGCAAACGCCGCCAGCACTTCGGGTCGCACCCGCGCCAGCCGGCCTGTGGCGCGGTCGAGCATCGCCCATGTCGTCGCCGCGCTGACAAGGCGTTTGCCTGCGCTATCGGCAAACTCCACCCGCCGGAGCGATTTCGCACCCAGCGCCGGGCCCTCGATCCACGTCGTCGCGGTCACGGTGTCGCCTTCGGACACGTTGCCGCGATAATCGATCTCGTGCCGCACCACGACCCAGAAGAATGCCGCGCGATCCTCGGGCCGCGCGACAGCATCCCAATGCGCCGTCGCCATGTCCTGTATCCACTGCACCCACACGGTGTTGTTGACGTGGCCGAGCTCGTCAATGTGCTCGGGGAGCGCCACGAAGGTGCGGGTGAAGGTCGAAGGCATCATTATTCTCCGTTCGCCTCGAGCGTAGGCGAGAGGCTTCAGGACAAGTGTCTCGACTTCGCTCGACACGAACGGGTTTGAAGGGCTTTAGTCCTTCGGCGCCATCCCCATCTGCCACAGGATGAAGGCGAATTCTTCCGCCGTCTCCTTGAGGGAGTTCCAGCGACCCGATTGCCCGCCATGGCCTGCGCCCATGTTGGTCTTGAGCAAGAGCAGGTTGTCGTCGGTCTTGAGTTCGCGCAAGCGGGCGACCCACTTGGCCGGTTCCCAATAGGTGACGCGGGGATCGTTCAGCCCCGCGGTCACCAGCATCGGCGGATAGTCCTGCGCGACCACCTGATCATAGGGCGAATAGGACAGCATATAGGCAAAGGACGCCTTGGAGGTGATCGGGTTGCCCCATTCCTGCCATTCGCCCGGGGTGAGCGGCAGCTTCTCGTTGAGCATCGTGTTGAGCACATCGACAAACGGCACGTGCGCGACAATCGCGCCGTACTGCTTGGGGTCCTGATTGATGATCGCGCCCATCAGCTCGCCGCCGGCCGAGCCGCCGCTGGCGGTGACCATGCCCTCGGCGGTGTAGCCCTTGGCGATCAGGCCGCGGCCGACATCGACGAAATCGTTGAAGGTGTTGGTCCGCTCGAACATCTTGCCTTGCAGATACCAGCGCCGCCCGAGATCGTCCCCGCCGCGAATATGCGCGATGGCATAGGCGAACCCGCGATCCACAAGGGAGAGGCGCGAGGTCGAAAAGCCCGGCGGGATCGCATAGCCATAGGCGCCATAGGCATAGAGATGCAGCGGCCCCGGCCCCTCGATCCCGGCCTTCTTCAGGATCTCGGCCCGGTCCTTGCGCATCACGATGCTGACCGGCACCATCGTGCCATCGCGCGCCTGCACGGTCACACGCTCGGTGGTGTAGAGCGAGGCGTCATAGCCGCTGGGGATTTCCTGCGTCTTGAGCGTCTCCAGCTTGGCGGTCTTGACGTCGTAGTCATAGACCGTGCTCGGCGTGACCATGCTCTGGTAGGACAGCCGCAGCTTGGTCATGTCATATTCGGGGTTGTTGGACAGGCCCGCGGTGTAGCTTGCTTCCGGGAAGGCGATCGGCGTGATCTTGGCCGGATCGGCATATTGGCGCAGTTCGATCTGATCGAGGCCGTTCCGGCGCCCCTCGGTGACGAAGAAGTCCTTGAACAGGTCGAAGCCGGTCAGATAGAATTCGTCCGACCCGGCGATCACCGTCTGCCAGTCACCCGGCGCTTTGAGGCTCGCCTTGGCGAGGCGGAAGTTGATGTGATCGTCATTGGTCCACACCCACAGCTCGCCGTCACGCACATCGACGCTGTATTCGACGCCCTTCTTGCGCGCCTTCACCAGAATCGGTTCGGCCGTCGGGTTGGCGGCGGGGACGAGGCGCACTTCGCTCGTCTCGTTGTCGCCGGTGGCGATGATCAGCCAGTCTTCCTGCGCCGTCAGCCCGGTGCCGACGCCGAAGCTCTGGTCTTCCTCCTTGTAGAGCGTGACGTCGCTTTCGACGGGTGTGCCGATCACGTGCAGCTTGGCTTCCAGCGTGCGCCACTCTTCGGTCGAGGGGCCATAGACCAGCGCCGTATCATTCGCGACCCACACCAGATCGCCGCGCAGGTTTTCCAGCACATCGGGCAGCAATTCGCCGGTCTGCAAATCCTTGATCCGCCCGGTGTAGCGCTCCGACCCGTTGGTGTCGGTCGAAAAGGCGAGATAGCGCTGGTTCTGGCTGATCGAGGCAGCGCCCAGGCGGAAATATTCCTGCCCCTCGGCCAGCGCGTTCTCATCGATCAGCAGCTCAGCCTCGCCGCCTGCAACGGGCTTGCGCCAATGTTTGCGATACTGCGCGCCTTCCTCGAACTCGGACCAGTAGAGGTAATCGCCATCCTTCTGCGGGACGGTGCTGTCGTCTTCCTTGATCCGGGCGCGCATCTCGGTGAACAGCGCTTCGGTCAGCGCCGATTGGCCCGCCATCTTCGCTTCGAAATAGGCGTTCTCGGCCTTGACGTGGTTCAGCACATCCTCGTCATCCACCACCGGGTAAGACTTGTCGTAGAGCCAGTCATAGGGGTCTTCGATGGTGATCCCGTGATGCGTGTAGGTGTGCGGGCGCTTGGCCGCGACGGGCGGTGCGATGTCGGTACTGGCGGCAGTGGAAGCGGCGGATGACGTGGTCACGCGGGACTGTTCCTCTCGGGTGGTGGTGTTCGCGGCGGCTGGCACACAAGTGGTGGCCGCCAGCGCGGTGGCAAGAGCAAGGCGGCTGATCGGGCGGGTCATGATGGGTCGTCCCTTATGGCAGGAGGCCAGCGTGCGTCCGGGTGGAAAGACGCGGGTTTTGGGCCTATGTTGGCCGTTCTAGTGATACATTCCGGCGCGGCAAGAGCCCCGCGCGATAAGCCGAGGATCGACGACATGCTGATGCAGACCCATGAAGCCCGCCTGGCCGCGTTGCGCGAGGAATTGAAGCGCCGCGGCGTGGACGGGTTCATCGTGCCGATCAGCGATGAGCACATGAGCGAATATGTCGGCGACTATGCCCAGCGGCTGGGCTGGCTGACCGGTTTCGGCGGCTCAGCCGGGTTTGCGGCAGTGACGCTCAACCACGCGGCGATCTTCGTCGACGGGCGCTACACCGTGCAGGTGCGCGAGCAAGTCGACGGGCACCTGTTCGATTACAAGAGCGTGCCGGCCGAAAGCCTCGCCGGATGGCTGGCCGAGGTGTGCGAGGATGGCGCGCGCATCGCCTATGACCCGTGGCTCCATACCTGGGCCTGGGTCGAAGCGCTGGAAAAGCAGGTCAATCCCAAAGGCATCACGCTCGTTCCGGCGGCGAGCAACCCGATCGACGCGGTGTGGGCCGATCGCCCTGCCCCCTCGGCGGCGGTGGCGACGGTCCACGACGAAGCGCGCGCCGGGCGCTCCTCGGCAGACAAGCGCGCGGCGGTGGCCGATTGGCTGGTCAGGGAAGGCCATGATGCGGTGGTGATCCCGGCGCTCGATTCGGTCGCATGGCTGCTCAACATTCGCGGTGCGGACGTGGCGCACACCCCCGTCGCCCTGTCCTATGTCATCGCCCGCAAGGACGGCAGCGCCGAACTGTTCATCGCCCCCGAGAAGGTCACGCCCGAACTCACCCGCCACCTCGGCAACGCGGTCACGATCCGCGACCGTGCGGCGTTCGAGAGTGCCTTGCGCGAATATGCGGGCAAGAGCGTCGCGCTCGATCCCGATTTCGCGGTGGTCGGCATCGCCCAGGCGCTGCGGGCGGGCGGTGCCACGTTCGCCTTCAAGCAGGACCCGACGATCCTTGCCAAAGCGATCAAGAACCCCGCCGAACAGGACGGCCAGCGCGATGCGCAGGCGCGGGACGGGGCGGCGGTCTCGCGGTTTCTGCGCTGGCTGGCAATCGAAGCGCCGAAGGGGGGCGTGGACGAGCTTTCCGCCGCCGCCCGGTTGCAGGCGTTCCGCGCGGAAGATCCGGGCCTTTCCGACCTCAGCTTCGACACCATCTCGGCCGCCGCTGGCCATGCCGCGCTGCCGCATTACAAGGTCGACGCGGACAGCAATATCCCGATCCCGCCATCGTCGATCTATCTGGTCGATTCGGGCGGGCAATATCCCGGCGGCACCACCGACATCACCCGCACCGTGTGGATCGGCCCGGGTGAGCCGACGGCGGAAATGCGCGACCGGAATACCCGCGTGTTGAAAGGCCACATCCAGCTCGCCCGCGCAGTGTTCCCGCAGGGCACCTGCGGCGCGCAGCTCGATGTACTGGCGCGCCAATATCTGTGGGAAGCGGGGGTCGATTACGCCCACGGCACCGGCCACGGCGTGGGCAGCGTGCTCGCCGTGCACGAAGGCCCGCAGCGCATTGCCAAGCCTTCGGGCGGGCAGGCGGGCACCGGGCAGGAGCTGTTCGCGGGCATGATCCTCTCCAACGAGCCGGGCTATTACAAGCCGGGCGCCTTTGGCATCCGGATCGAGAATCTCGTGCTGGTCGAGGAGCGGGAGATTGCCGGTCAGGAAGGCAAGTATCTCGGGTTCGAGACGCTGACCTTCGTGCCGCTGGACCGCACGCTGATCGAGAAGGCGCTGCTGACGGCCGAGGAAATCGCGTGGGTCGATGCCTACCATGCCCGGGTGCGCGAGGTGCTTGCGCCGCGGCTGACCGGCGAGGATTGGGCGTGGGTGGAGCGGGAAACTCAGCCCCTCTAATCTTCCCGCCCCGGGCTTGACCCGGGGCCCAGCTGCCTTTGCACTGTTGCAACCGCCTGAAAGAAAAGCGGGGTCCCGGGTCAAGCCCGGGACGGGGAGGGGATGCTTGCCGCACTTCCGATGTTCCTGTAATGTTCCCCCATCGATTCGCACTGCATGGGAGGAACATCAATGATCGGCTACGTCACCTTGGGCACCAATGATCTGCCGCGCGCGGCGGCGTTCTATGACGCGATTGCCGCGCATTTCGGCGTCAAGCGGATGATGGAGTTCGAAACCTTCATCGCTTGGGGCGAATGGGGCGGGGCGCCGGGGATTGCGGCGACGGTGCCGTTCGATGGCCAGCCCGCCACCGTGGGCAACGGCGTGATGGTCGCGCTCGAAGTGAAGACGCCGGAAGATGTCCATGCGATTTACGATATCGCGATGGCCCACGGCGGCAGTGACGAAGGTGCGCCCGGCCCGCGCGGGAATGATGGCTTCTATGCGGGCTATTTCCGCGATCCCGATGGCAACAAGCTGAACGCCTTCTGCATGGTCGCAGCGAACGGCACCGAAGCGTGACCGCGCCTCGGTTGGAGGAGCGCTTCATCCATCTCGGCCTTGGTGCCAAGGCCGAGGTGCTGGCGCCCTTCACCGGGATGGACTGGTACGAAGCCTATGGCGCGCGTGCTGCCGCTGACGGGGCCGAAGGACGGCTGGTGTCGCAATACACCTTCACGACAAGCTGGACGTCGTGGGAAATGCATCCGGTGGGCGACGAAGTGGTGATCTGCACCGCGGGTGCGATGGTGCTGGTGCAGGAATATCCCGATGGACGGCTTGAAGAAGTGCCGTTGACGGCAGGCGAATATGCGATCAACCCGCCCGGCGTGTGGCACACCGCCGATGTGGCACAAAGCGCAACCGCGATCTTCATCACCGCCGGGGAGGGCACCGCACACCGCCCGCGCTAGCCTTGTCGCGACGGCGCGTAAGGCCCCAGCGTTGCGCGGTTTTTGTGCAATCATTGGCGGGTCTTTGCGTGTTTCACGTGAAACAGTCGGCGGCCTGTATCCTGGTCTGCCGCGTGTGTCCGGGCGGACGTCAGCGCATCAGCCCGCCGATCAGGTTCCTGACGAAAGCGGTCGCACCGGTGCGCAGCGGATTGGCACCGGACTTCTTGCCCAGCACCGCCGCCACCGCGATCGACGCCAGCGAACCGCCCGCCGCCGTCATCGCGCTCTTGCCTGCCTTCTCCCACACGGACGGCGTCTTGCGCTCGCGCTTGCCGACTTCCTCGCGTCCCTTTGCCGCGACCTCCTCCGCTGTCGCCGCCGCATCCGCAGCCTTGGCGGCGAGCACTTCGGCGGCGCTTTCGCGGTCGACGCGGGTGTCATACTTGCCGTCGAGCGGGCTGATCGATTGAATGATCGCACGCTCCTTGGGCGTCACCGGGCCAAGGCGCGAACGCGGCGGCTTGATCAGCGTGCGCTCGACAATGGTGGGCGCACCGTCCTCATCCAGCGTGGAAACCAGCGCTTCGCCGACCTTCAGCTCGGTGATCGCGGTCTCGACATCCAGCTTCGGATTGACCCGAAACGTCTCCGCCGCCGCCTTGATCGCGCGCTGATCGCGCGGGGTGAAGGCGCGCAAGGCGTGCTGCACCCGGTTGCCAAGCTGGCCCGCGACCTCCTCGGGAATATCAATCGGGTTCTGCGTGACGAAGAACACGCCCACGCCCTTGGATCGGATCAGCCGCACCACGTTTTCGATGGTGTCCTGCAAGGCCTTGGGCGCATCGTCGAACAGGAGGTGCGCCTCGTCAAAGAAGAACACCAGCTTGGGCTTTTCGGGATCGCCGACTTCGGGCAGGCTCTCGAACAGTTCCGCGAGCAGCCATAGCAGGAAGGTGGCGTAAAGCTTGGGACTGCGCATCAGCTTGTCGGCCGCCAGCACGTTGACATACCCGCGGCCCTGATCGTCCACCTTCAGGAAATCATGGATCTCCAGCGCAGGCTCACCGAAGAAATTGTCCGCCCCTTGCGCTTCGAAGCTGAGCAATTGCCGCTGAATCGAACCGACCGAGGGCTTGGTGACATTGCCGTATTTGCCTGACAATTCCGCCGAATTCTCGTTCGCCCAGGCCAGCAGCGCCTGCAAGTCGCTGAAATCGAGCAGCAGCAGGCCGTTCTCGTCGGCATAGCGGAAGATGATCTGGAGCACGCCTTCCTGCGTCTCGTTGAGATCGAGCAGCCGTGACAGCAACAGTGGCCCCATTTCCGACACGGTGGTGCGGATCGGGTGGCCCTGCTCGCCATAGAGGTCCCAGAAGATCACCGGATTGTCGGTATAGCTATAATCGGTGATGCCGAGTTCCCTGGCGCGGCTCTCCAGCTTGTCGGCGTGCTTGAAGGTGGGCGAACCCGGCATGGCGATGCCCGACAGATCACCCTTCACGTCGGCGACGAACACCGGCACGCCTGCCTTGGAAAAGCTCTCGGCGATGCCCTGCAAGGTCACGGTCTTGCCCGTCCCGGTCGCGCCCGCGATCAGTCCGTGGCGGTTCGACCGGCTCAGCGCGAGCGCGCGGCGCGATCCGTCCGACCCCAGCCCCAGATAGATATCACCCGCCTGCTCACCCATGCCTGATCCCCGTCACACTCTGCCTGACCCTGATGTGCAGGGGCCGTCCGCAGCGGTCAAGTTCTCGACAGCGGCGCACATTTGGCTAAGGCTATCCGGCATGGGTCAGACTCCGCCTTTCGTGCTGCTTGACGATGCTCGCGCCGGGGAAAATGCCGCCGACGCGCTGCTCTACGCAGCGCCGCGCGCGCTGTTCGTGGCGCATCGGCCGGACGAGGTGGACAGCGTTCTCGCTGCAGCGGAGGCTGCCCGCATGGCAGAGGGCGGCTCGCTGGCGGGCTATATCGCCTATGAAGCGGGCCTCGCGCTGGAGCCGAAGCTGGCAGGCCTTGCCGCCGCGCGCAGCGGCGCGGCGGGGCCGCTGGTGTGGCTCGGCCTGTTCGATCCGCCCACGCGCATTGCAGCAAGCGATGTGCCCGGCTGGCTCGCCGCGCGGGCGGAGGGCAGCGGCACGCTCGGCCCGATGGAGCCGCAACTCTCCCCCGGCGGATACGCAGCGGCGTTCCATGCCCTGCGTGAGGCGATCCACGCAGGCGATATCTATCAGGCGAACCTCACCTACCCCCTCGCGGGATCATTCCGCGGCGATCCGGTCGGGCTCTATGCCGCGCTGCGCGATGCCGCGGCGGCGGGCTATGGCGGGCTCATCTTCGATGGTTCGCACTGGCTCTTGAGCTTCTCGCCCGAACTCTTCGTCGCGCTCAATGGCGCGGAGGCCAAGGTGAAGCCGATGAAGGGCACGCGCCCGCGCAGCCCGGAACCAGCGGCAGACGCGGCGCTGGCGGACGACCTCGCCACCTCGGTGAAGGACCGCGCGGAGAACCTGATGATCGTCGATCTGATGCGCAATGACCTGTCGCGCGTGGCCGAGCCCGGCTCCGTCCATGTCGATGCGCCCTTCGCGGTCGAGAGCTATCCGACGGTGCACCAGATGGTCTCCACGGTGCGCGCGCGGCTCAGCCCCGGCAAGGGGGCGATGGATCTGGTGCGGGCGCTGTTCCCCTGCGGTTCGATCACCGGCGCGCCCAAGATCCGGGCGATGGAACTGCTGGGCGAGGTGGAGCGCGATGCGCGCGGGCCCTATTGCGGGGCGATCGGGCGGATCGATGCGGACGGGACGGCGGCGTTCAATGTCGCGATCCGCACCCTGCGGCTCACCCCCATCGAAAACGGGCAAGGGTCAGCGGTGCTCGGCATCGGCTCGGCGATTGTGGCGGATAGTGATGCGCTGTCCGAACGGCGCGAATGCGAGGTCAAGGCCGGCTTCCTGCGCCGCGCGGCACCCGGCCTCAACGCGCCGCAATGCGACCTGATCGAGACGATGCGGTTCGAACCGGACAACGGGATCGCCCTGCTCGAACTTCACCTCGCGCGGATGAAGGCGAGCGCAGCGGCGCTGGGTTTTGCCTTTGATCGCCATGCCCTGCGCAACCAGATCCAGGCGCTGTGCTTCGAACTCGACGCCCCGGCGCGCGTGCGGCTGCTGGTGTCGCGCTCCGGGGCGAGCGCGCTCGAAACCGCGCCGCTGCCCGCACCTTTGGGCGAGCCGGTGACAGTTGCCGCGCTACCCCATCCGCTTGATCCATCGGACTGGCGGCTGATGCACAAGACCTCCGACCGGGGCTTCTACGACGAGGCCTTGGCGGCCGCGCGCAGCTTTGGCGCGGACGAGGCGCTGCTGGTGCGCGGCGATGGACTGGTCACGGAAGGCAGCTTCACCTGTGTCTTCGCGGACGGACCCGACGGTGTGCTGCTGACGCCGCCCGCTCACCTCGGCCTGCTCCCCGGCGTGCTGCGCGCGCACTTGCTCGCCGAGGGCAAGGCGCGTGAGGTGGCGCTGACGCTGGACGATCTCGCCAGCGGCTTCTGGATCGGCAATGCGCTGCGCGGAATGATGCGGGCGGAGCTGGTCTGAACTTCAGCCGCGCGGGACAGGCTTAGACAAGCATCGGGCGAGCGGTTAGTGGGGCCCATGGCTGATATCAAAATTCTCTACGAAGACGGTGAAGCGCTGGTGATCGACAAGCCTTCGGGCATGTCGGTCGATCGGCCGCGCAAGGGCGGAATCTGCCTGGAAGACCACCTTGAGCGGTTGAAGCTGGGCTTCCAGCGCCCGCCTGTCGCGGTGCACCGGCTCGACACCGATACCAGCGGCTGCCTGCTGCTCGCCCGCAATCCCAAGGCGCTCGCCCGGTTCAACAAGGCGTTCGAGGAGCGGCTGGTCGGCAAGACCTATCTCGCCATCCTCGCCGGGCATCCGCAGGGGACGGAAGGGACAATCGCGCTTTCGCTGTCGAAGATCAGTTCGGCGGAAAAGGGCTGGCGCATGATCCCGGCCAAGAAGGGCAAGCCGGCCATCTCGCACTGGGAGCTGGTGGACGAGCTGGGGCCGCACAGCCTGATCCGCTTCCGCCCTGAAACTGGCCGCACGCACCAGCTGCGGGTCCACGCCTTGGCGGGCCTCGGCCTGCCGCTGCTGGGCGATCCGATCTATGGCGCGGGCAATGCGCCGGGTGCCAAGCGCACGATGCTCCACGCCGAAAGCCTGACTGTCGCCCGCCCCGGCAAGAGCGCCATCGAAGCGCGCGCCGCGCTGCCGAATGATTTCCTCGCTCTGGGGGCGAAGGATGGCGGGGCGACGGATGGATGACGATTCGCCCGAACCGCTGAGCGCCCGCGCGATCCGTCTGGCGAGCGAGAGCTTCCTCGCAGGCTCCGGCCCCGGTGGGCAAAACGCGAACAAGGTCGCGACCGAAGTCGAACTGCGGGTGAATATCTACGCGCTGCGCCTCAGCCCGCCGGTGTTTGCGCGGCTGCGCCAGCTGGCCGGTGCGAAGCTGGCGGGGAATGGCGATCTCATCATCACGTCCAAGGCGCACCGGACGCAGGAGGCCAACCGGCAGGATGCGCGCGGCAAGCTGGCGGCGCTGCTGGAGGAGGCCCAGACCGAGCCCAAGCGCCGCGCCAAGACCCGCCTCAACCGCGTGGGCAAGACCGAGCGGCTCAAGGTCAAGAAGGTGCGCGGCACGGTGAAGGCCAATCGCGGCAAGCCCAGCAGCGCGGACTGGTAAGCGCGGGCCCAACCCTGCCTTGACTTTTCCCTGTGAATCGGCGAATGGCGCGCCCGTGTGGCGGTGTGCCGGGCCTTCCGGGCGCGCCGCTATTTGCTTTTTTAGCCCTGCGTGAAATGTTCGCCGGGCCGACCCAGTTGACAGGAACCCGCCATGGCGAAGCCCACCACCGTCAAGATCCGCCTCGTCTCGAGCGAGGGCACCGGCTTCTTCTACGTGACCAAGAAGAACCCGCGCAACATCACCGAGAAGATGAGCTTCCGCAAGTACGATCCCGTGGCGCGCAAGCACGTTGAATTCAAGGAAGCCAAGATCAAGTAAGATCTGGCTCCCGCGCTCTTCCTCACGGCGGGGCGCGATAATTCATCGACAGTTCAAGCCCGCGTCCTTAGGCGCATCGGCATGACAACACCCATCGCTTCCCTTCGCACGCTCGCCATCGGCCTCGGGGCCGGTGCGCTGGCGCTTGGCCTTGCCCCGGCTGGCACGGCCCCGTTGACTGCCCCTGCTGCGGCGCAATCCGCGGCCCAGTCCGCCACCAACCTCGACAAGGTGGTCGCCGCGCTGCGCGGCATTTCCACCATGAAGGCCGACTTCACCCAGACCGACCGCCAGGGCACGACCCTGCGCGGGCAGATGACGCTGAAGCGCCCGGGCAAGATCCGCTTCGACTATGGGAAGGATGCGGATTTCCTCGTCATCTCGAACGGCAAGTCGCTCTACGTGATCGATTACGAGGTCAATCAGGTCGAACGCTGGCCGATCGGCAATTCGCCGCTGGGCGCGCTGTTCGATCCTGATCGCGATGTGAAGAAGTTCGGCAAGATGGTGCCGACCAGCAATCCCAACGTGCTGAGCGTGGAAGTGCGCGATCCCAAGAAGCCCGAGTTCGGGATGATCACGCTGATCTTCACCAAGAACGCCGCGGCACCCGGCGGTTTGCAGCTGACCCACTGGGTCGCGCTCGATGCGCAGAACAACCGCACCAAGGTGGTGCTGTCGAACCAGCGTTATGGCGTGGCGGTTGCCGACAGCACGTTCACCTTCAAGGACCCGCGCCGCTCAACTCGTCGTCCAGGATGAACGGCGGCACGGCGAGTTGTTGTAAGAACGCGACAAAATTCTCGTCGTGTTCATGTGAATGAAAGCCGGGACGGGCTAATCATTCTCAACAAGGCGGCTCGAAGGGAGGTTTCCCCCCTGTTGCCCACCCTTCGGAATTGGGCCTGCCTTGTACAAGCGTGACGAACGCTCCATGGAACCCTCGACCCACCGCCCCCGGGTCGAGGGTTTTTTGGTGTTTGGGGCGTTTCTTGCGCCCGCCTGCGGCGCGCGAAATCCTCGCTCATGCGGCCTGAAGGCCGCATCGCTGCGGGCGGCCGGTCGGCCTTGCGGCGTGGCTACGCCCGCCGGTCAGCGCGATAAAGCAGCCTTCGCTCTTTACTCCGCCCAGCCCAGCGCCTTGCGGATGATCGCGTAGATCACGTTCTGCTCGATCACACCGCGCACCCGGTTCGCGCCGGGGCCGGTGGCGAACAGGGCGACGTCCTCGCCGCCGTGGGTCTCGCTGCCGAGCGGCACCAGCGCCTGCTGGCGGGCCTTGATCCCGGTTTCGGGCATCGGTCGGCCATGATCGTGGTCATCATCGTCATCGCCCTGCTGTTTGGCCAATAACCCGCCCGGCCCGTTGGCATAGCCCAAGGTGGTGTAGGGCTTGCCGTCCGCAGCGAGCAGGGGCGATGTGCCGTCCCCGCCATCCTCGCCATTGCCCTTCGGCGGGACGACCAGACCGAGGATGTCGTTCCCGCGCTGGGGATAGCCCGCGATCGTGAAGACGTGGCTGTGATCGGCGGTGACCATGATCAGCGTTTCGGCGGGATCGGTGTTGTCGACCGCATATTGCACCGCGCGCGCGAACTCGACCGCCTCCTCCAGCGCATAGCCCGCCTGCCCCGCATGATGCGCGTGATCGATCCGGCCACCTTCGACCATCAGGTAGAACCCATCAGGATCGGCCTTCAGCCGCGTGATCGCCTGCGCGGTCATGTCCGTCAGGGTCGGCTCGGGCGAATCCGCCTTGCGGTCAGCCATGAAGGTCAGGTGACCGGGGTTGAAGAGGCCGAGCACCGGCTTGTCCAACGGCGCGGCGGCCAATTCGGCGGCGGTCTTGACCACCGTGCCGTCGTTGGCCGCGACCCACTGGTCGGGCAGATCGGCCCCGGCATCGATTCGGCGGCCAGTGCGATCCTTGTCCTTGCCGTAGAACACCGCCGTGCCGCCGCCCAACGCGACATCGAACTGGCTCTCCGCCAATTGCAGCGCGATGTCCTTGCAGCCCTGCCCCTGCTGGTCGGCGGGGATGTTGGTGTCGCTCTCCCAGTCACGATCCGCGCTGCGCGCATAGACGCTGGCCGGAGTCGCATGGGTCAGGCGCGTCGTGGTGACGATCCCGAGCGCGAGGCCGCGCTGTTTCACTTCCTCGCCCAGCAAGGGCAAGGGATGGGCGAGCGCATCCTGGCACACGCCCTTTTCCGCCTCAGGCCCGATGCCGAGCACCCCGATGCGGGTCTTGGTCCCCGAATGCATCGCGGTCGCCGTGCCGGCGCTGTCGGGCACCTGCGCATTGGTGTTGTAGGTCTTGACCAGTGCCAGGTTGTCGAACTTCTCGAAACTGAGGCGGTTTTCCTCCCCCGTCTCGCCGCGCTTCTGCCCTTCGTAGATGCGCGCGGCGGTGATGGTGGAGATGCCCATGCCGTCACCGATGAACAGGATCACGTTCTTTGCCCGCTGCGGCGCGGGGGCTTGAGCCTTCGGAGCGGGACGCGCATCGCCCGTGCCGCTGGTGTTGATGGTGGTCACACAGCCGCCCAAAGGCAGGGCTGCGGCCAGCAGAGCGATCATCGCGCGGGTCGTGGTCATCGGCGTTCTCCTCAGGCTGCCCGCTATCGGTTGGCGATGGGACGGTAAAGCGATGA
Source organism: Erythrobacter sp. W302b (assembly GCF_046452395.1). Taxonomy (NCBI): domain Bacteria; kingdom Pseudomonadati; phylum Pseudomonadota; class Alphaproteobacteria; order Sphingomonadales; family Erythrobacteraceae; genus Erythrobacter; species Erythrobacter sp. W302b. The sequence continues at coordinate 2,787,608 of NZ_JBKFDH010000001.1, forward strand.
TCGCCATCCTAGTGGCTGGATTTTGGTGCCACCCATGCCTAAGTCCGCTGCCATGCTGACTGTCGCCACCTGGAACATCAATTCAGCCCGCCTGCGCGTGGGCCTGATCGAAAAGCTGCTCTCCGAGGCCGCGCCCGACATCCTGTGTCTGCAAGAGATCAAGTGCGAGAGCCACCTGTTCCCGGCCGAGGCGCTGGCGGCACTGGGCTACACCCATCAGGCGGTGAGCGGGCAGAAGGGCTATCACGGCGTCGCCACGGTCAGCCGCGTGCCGATCCGCGAACTCACCCGTCACGATTGGCAGGACAATGGTGAAGCGCGGCACATCGGGGTCGAGGTGCTGGGCAAGGACCTGCTGATCGAGAACGTCTATGTCCCGGCGGGCGGCGATGTGCCGGATCGGGAGGTGAACCCGAAATTCGGCCAGAAGCTCGATTTCCTCGGGCGGATGACGAAGTGGGCGGACAAGCTTGACCGGCCCACGCTGATCGTCGGCGATTTCAACATCGCCCCGCTCGAAAGCGACGTGTGGAGCCACAAGCAGCTGCTCAAGGTCGTCAGCCACACGCCGATTGAGGTCGAGACGCTGGGCCGGTTTCAGGACGCCCACGGCTGGATCGATCTCGGCCGCCAGCACGTCCCCGCCCCGCAGCGCTACTATTCCTGGTGGAGCTACCGCAATCCCGGCTGGCAGGAGAACGACAAGGGTCGCCGCCTCGATCACATGTGGGCCTCACCCGCGGTGGCCAAGCAGGCACGCGCGCACCGCGTGCTGGAAGCCGCGCGCGCTTGGGAGCAGCCGTCCGATCACGTGCCGCTGATCACGGAGTTCGACCTCTGAGCGAGCCGCCCTCCCCGTCCCGCCGCGCGGCACAGGCGGTGGATGCGCTGCGTCACGGCTGGCCGCTGGCGTTCGCGGGTGGGCCGGTTCTTCTGCCGGTCGAGACCGCCATCGCACAGGGAGCCAGCGCGCCGCGAATGCTGATCTCCGCCGCCCGCGCCGCGACGCTGAAACTCGCCAACCAGCGCGAGGCTGCCGTGCCGCACGCGCCCGTCCTGATTGCAGGCGGCGAGGATTTCACCATGCGGGACGCCCTGCCGATCGCCGATCCGGCGCTCGATCTGGGCAATCCGTTGAAAGGCCCGTTCAAGGCAGTGACGCTGAACTGGGAAGAGTCCGCCCGCGCCGCGCTGGAACTGGCGCGGATCGCGGGAATCCTGCCGGCCTTTCTGGTCGATCCGGTGGACGCGGGCGAGGCGCAGCCGGTCGCCGTTTCCGATCTTGCCGCCTACTCCGCTGCGGGCGCGCTGCGGATCGTCACCCGCGCCCGCCTGCCCGTCAGCGCCTGCGAGGACGCCGAGATCGTCGCCTTCCGGTCCGCCGCTGACCTGCGCGAACACGTCGCGCTCGTCATCGGCAAGCAATCGGGCGACCGCCAGCCGCTCGTCCGGCTGCATTCCGAATGCCTCACCGGCGACATCCTCGGCAGCCTCAAATGCGACTGCGGCCCGCAACTCGACGCCGCGCTCCACGCGATGGCGCACGAGGCGCGGGACAGCGGGGGCTGGGGCGTGCTGCTCTATATGCGGCAGGAGGGGCGCGGGATCGGGCTCGTCAACAAGCTGCGCGCCTATCGTTTGCAGGATCAGGGTTTTGATACCGTCGAGGCCAACCAGCGCCTCGGCCTGCCGGACGAGGCCCGCGATTTCCCCGTGGCGGCGCGTATGCTGGAGCTGCTGGGCGCGCGGACGATCCGGCTGCTGACCAACAACCCGGCGAAAGTCATCGCACTGGAAGCCGCGGGCATCACCGTGACCAAGCGCGTGCCGCACCAGCTCCCCGAAAACCCGCACAATGCGAGGTATCTGGCGACCAAACGGGATCGCTCGGGGCATTTGCTGACGTGAGCACCCTCGCCATCCGCCCCGAACGTGAGGGTGACGAGGCCACGATTCACCGTCTCACCGAAGCCGCCTTTCGCGACATGCCCTTCAGCGAGGGTGACGAGCAGCACCTCGTCGACGCGCTGCGCCGCGACGGCGATCTCGCGCTGTCGCTGGTCGCCGAGGATGGGACGCGGATCGTCGGGCACATCGCCTTTTCGCGCGTGGCGATCAGCGATGGCACGCCCGACTGGTACGATCTTGGCCCGGTCTCGGTCTGGCCGGACCTGCACAGGCAGGGCATCGGCAGCGCACTGATCCGGCACGGCATCGCGACCTTGCGGATGCGCAGCGCGGCGGGGATCGTGCTGCTCGGCAGTCCGGCCTATTACGGCCGCTTCGGCTTTCGGCACGAGCCGCAACTACGCTACCCCGGCCCGCCACCCGAATATTTCCAGTGCCTCGTGCTGACAGGCGATCTGCCCATCGGCGAGGTCACTTATGCCCCCGCTTTCCGCGCCGGCTAGCGCTGCTCGTACGGTGTGATCCCCGCCGCGAGCGTGTTGCCCTGCATCACGATCCGCGAACCCGTCCAGTCGGCCAAGAAAGCGGTCTGGCGGGTCAGGCCGGGCACGAAGCGGGCTTCGTTGTTCACCACCTGAAGCCCGTCCGACGGGTGGAGCAGGTCTTCGGCCCCGAGCGCAATGAAGGCCGAGTAATTCTCCTTGTCGCGCCCCTGCACGAACCAGTTGTCCGCGATCCGGCCGACGCTGCCGGCGGGCAGATCGATCATGTAATTGGTGCCGCGCCCGCCCGCATCGTCGAAGCTGTTGCCCTCGATCACGACCTCGGTGGCCCGCGCCTTGAGGTAATGGCCGCCGGTGCCGCGCTCGAACCGGCTTTCGCGCACGGTCAGCGAGCCGATGTCGCCGATATAGAGCGAATGCGCGCAGCCTGCGTCATTCTCGCAGGTGCCAAGCCCGGTGAAGGTCGAACGGGTGATGTAGACCCGCATCGACGGATTGGCGGCGCTCAGGATGCCCTGCTGGCTGTTCTCGAACCGCGCATAGGCGACATTCAGCGCGCCCGCTTCGAGCCGGATGCCCGCGCCATTGCCATCGGCGACATTGATGTTGCTGAAGGTCAGCCCGCGGATTTCGGCGCCGGTGCCGCGCAACACCAGCGAGGCCTTGCCCTCGCAGGCGCGGCCCGCCAGCGTGACGGTGCCAGGCTCGGCGGCTTCGTAGATGATCACGCCCTCTTCCTGCACCGCGCATTGGCGATAGGTGCCGGGCGCGATGCGGATCGTGGCGCGGGTGTTGCCGATATCGCTGACCGCGTCCTGCAAGGTGCGGTAGCTGCGCCCGGTTTCGACCACGGTGAAGGCCCCGGGAACAGGCTGGGCCAGCAGCACGGCGGCAGGGAGCGCGGCCGTAGCAGCGGCAGCAACAAGCGCGGAAAGGGCGAGGGCGTGGTTGCGGGTCATGCGCGGCAGCCTAACCGACAATGGTTAAAGCGCGATTTGCCGCTTGGCGTATCCCCCTTGGCTTGGCTAAACCCCCGCCATAGCCTGACCGACGAGAGGACCCTACCCGATGCGCAAAGCTGCTCCCTTTACCGCCCTTGCCGGCGCCGCCCTGATGCTCGCCGCTTGCGGCAGCGCCGATGATGCCTCGACCGAAGCAAGCGCCGATACCGTGGAGATGCCCGCCGACAGCGCGCTCGCGCCGGTGGCGGAGGTCCCGGTGGCCGATCCGTCCGCTACGGCGACTGACGCGCCCGCCGTGGACGCCGAGACCACGGCCACCACCGAACAATCGGCCGAAGCCGCCGCCAATGTCGCTGCCGAAGCCGCGGCTGCGGCTGAAGAACCGGCCGAATAAGCCGCGCAATGCCGCGCTGGCCAATCGCCGTCAGCCTCGCCCTCACCCTCGCTGCGTGCGGGGGTGAAGGCGCGAGCGCGCCGGGCGGGGTCAGCGCGGGCGAGGCCAAGGCGCTTGAGGATGCGGCCGCGATGCTGGACGAGCGCCGCCTGCCGCCCGAGGCGCTCCCCTCGGATGCGCCTGTGCCAGCCCCTGCCGAAATGACAGGCGACGCAGCCGCTCCGCGCAAGTAGGCGCGAGCAGGCCAGCCTGCCTTCCTGCCCAAGGATGATTGCTCACCATGAATGCCCCCACCAATCTCGCCGCGCCGACGAACCCCGGCATGGACGAGGAGACCTTCGAACAATTCGCCGAACAGCTGAAGCGTTACGTCCGCGAACGGCTGATCCCGGCCGAGCCGCAGGTGATCGCCGAGGACCGCATCCCTGACGAGATCGTCAAGGAAATGCGCGAGATGGGGTTGTTCGGCCTTTCGGTGCCCGAGGAATATGGCGGCGCGGGGCTCAACATGACGCAATATGCCCGCGTCGTGAACATCATGGCCTATGCCGCACCCGCCTACCGGTCGATCTTCTCGATCAATGTCGGGATGTTCGCCAGCGCGCTCAAGAACGGTGCGACCGAGGCGCAGAAGGCCGAGTGGTATCCGAAGATCGCGGAAGGCCGGATCGCCTGCTTCGGTCTCACCGAACCGGGTTCGGGCAGCGACAGCGCGGCGATGGCGACCACCGCCACGCCTGACCCGGACGGCAATGGCTGGATCCTCAACGGGACCAAGCGCTACATCACCAACGCGCCCCACGCAGACGTTGCGCTGATCATGGCGCGCACGAACAAGGAGGCGCTGCCCAAGAACGCCCATGTCAGCGCGTTCCTCGTGCCGATGGACTCACCGGGAGTCTCGCGCGGGAGCCCCGACAAGAAGATGGGGCAATCAGGCTCGCACATTTCCGACATCATGCTCGACGATGTGCGGGTGCCGGGGGATGCGCTGCTCGGCGGCGAGACCGGCAAGGGCTTCGTCTTCGCGATGAAGAGCCTCGACAACGGCCGCATCAGCGTCGGCGCGGCGGCGACCGGCTATGCGCGGCGTGCGCTCGACTCTGCGCTGCGCTACGCCAACGAGCGCAAGGCGTTTGGCGAACCCATCGCCAACTTTCAGCTGATCCAGCAGATGCTCGCCGACAGCGAGATCGAGATCTACGCCGCCGAAGCGATGATGAAGGACGTCACGGCCCGCGCCGACCGGGGCGAGAACATTCTCGTCAAGGCCGCCGCCTTCAAGGTCTTCGCCTCCGAAATGTGCGGCCGCGTGGTCGACCGCGTGGTGCAGGTCTACGGCGGCGCAGGCTATCTCGCCGAATACGACGCCGAACGCTTCTTCCGCGATGCGCGTATCTACCGCATCTACGAAGGCACGACGCAGATCCTGCAACTCCAGATCGCCAAGCACATGCTGCGCGAGTGGGCGGCCAACGCCTGAGATGTACAACCTTCTCAATGACCTGAGCATCGTCGAAGTCTCGAGCTTCGTCGCTTCGCCCACCGCCGGGCTTTACTGCGCGCAGCTGGGCGCGGAGGTGATCCGCGTCGACCACAAGGCGGGCGGGCTCGATTACAACCGCTACATGCTGACCCGCGAAGGGCGCTCGCTGAGCTGGGAGAACCTCAACCGCGCCAAGAAGTCGGTCGCGCTCGATCTGCAATCGCCCGAGGGGCGCGAACTCTTGGTCGAATTGGCGGCCAAGGTCGGCCAGTGCATCACCAACCTGCCCGAGCAGTCCTTCCTCAGCCACGCCGCTATGCAGGCGCGGCGGGCCGACATGATCTCCCTGCGCGTCATGGGCTGGCATGACGGGCGGCAGGCGATGGATTTCACCGTCAACGCCGCCGCCGGCTACCCGCTGATGTGCGGGCCGGAGGAGTGGGACCCGGCGACTGCCCCGCCCGTCAACCAGGTGCTCCCTGCGTGGGATTTCATCACCGGAGCCTACGGCGCCTTCGCCATGCTCGCCGCGCTGCGCCACCGCGACCGGACGGGCGAGGGCAGCGAGGTGCGCCTGCCCTTGGGCGACGTCGCTATCGGCACCATGGCCAACGCGGGGCTGATGGCCGAAGTGCTCTATCGCGGGGGTGACCGTGAGCGGCTCGGCAATGCGATCTGGGGCGCGTTCGGGCGGGATTTCCGCAGCCGGGACGGGGTGCGCTTCATGGTCGCCGCGCTCACGCCCAAGCAGTGGAGCGGGCTGGTCAAGGCCTTCGGATTGCAGGACGGCATCGCCGCCCTCGAAGCGCAGCACGGCGTCCGCTTCGCCGATGGCGACACCCCGCGCTTCCAGCACCGCGCCGCGCTGTTCGATCTGTTCCAGCGCGCTGCCGAGACGATGGACTACGCCACGCTCGAAGCGCGGATGACCGCCGAGACCTGCACCTTCGAGCGCTATCGCACAGCCTACGAGGCGGCGAATGACGCGCAGCTGGTGGCGAACAACCCGCTGTTCGGCCCCGCTCCTGCCAACCCGAGCAGATTTGATTATCCTGCCACCCGCAGCTTCGCGAACCTGCCGGGCCGCGAGGCGGGCAACCCCGCACCCGCGCCCTATCTTGGCGAGCATTCCGAAGAGGTGCTGGCCGACAAGCTGGGCCTCTCCTCCGGCGCGATCGGCAAGCTGGTCGATGCGGGGACGGTGGCTCTTTCGGATCAACACACCACCCGTTCGCCCTGAGCTTGTCGAAGGGCCGCATTTCTTGAAGAGAAGGGCAGGGCTTCGACAGGCTCAGCCCGAACGGAGTTAAACCTATGTCCTCTCGTCGCGCCGCCATCGTTTCGCCCCTGCGCACCCCCGTGGGCAAGTTCCTCGGCGGGCTTTCCAGCATGAACGCGGGCCAGTTGGGCGCGGTGATCCTCAAGGCGCTGATGGAGCGATCCGGCATCGATCCGGCGCGGGTGGATGACGTGGTCTTCTCGCAAGGCTACGGCAATGGCGAGGCGCCCGCGATCGGCCACTGGAGCTGGCTCGCGGCGGGGCTGCCCATCGAAGTCCCCGGCTTCCAGCTTGACCGGCGCTGCGGTTCCGGCGTGCAGGCGGTGGCGACGGCGGCGATGATGGTCGAGACCGGGATGGCCGATGTCGTGGTCGCGGGCGGCGTTGAGTCCATGTCGAATGTCGAGCACTACACCCTTGCCGCGCGCGGGGGTGTGCGGATGGGCGACATGGTGCTGCATGACCGCCTCAGCCGCGGCCGGGTGATGAGCCAGCCGGTCGAGCGGTTCGGGGTCATCACCGGCATGATCGAGACCGCCGAGAACCTCGCCAAGGACTACGGCATTTCGCGCGAGGAGGCCGATGCCTTCGCGGTCCGCTCGCACCAGAACGCGGCCAAGGCCTGGGCCGAGGGCAAGTTTGCCGAGCAGCTCGTCCCCGTCACCATTCCGAGCCGCAAAGGTGACCCGGTGGTGTTCGACCATGATGAGGGCTACCGCACCGATGCCTCGATGGAGACCTTGGGCAAGCTCGCCCCGATCGACCTGCGCCGCGACCCCGAAGCCATCGTCACCGCGGGCAATGCCAGCCAGCAGAACGATGCGGCGGCCGCCTGTCTCGTGGTCGCGGAGGACAAGCTCGAGGAACTGGGCCTTACCCCGATGCTGTGGTTCGGCGGCTGGGCGGCGGCGGGGTGCGACCCCTCGCGCATGGGCATCGGCCCGGTGCCTGCCGTGGAGCGCCTGTTCGAACGGCGCGGCTATTCGTGGGACGATATCGGGCTGGTCGAACTCAACGAGGCCTTCGCGCCACAGGTGCTCGCCGTGCTCAAGGGCTGGGGCTGGTCGGCGGACGACAGCCGCCGCGACATCCTCAACGTCAACGGATCGGGCATCAGCCTCGGCCACCCCATTGGGGCGACCGGGGGACGCATCCTTGCCGACATGGCGTACGAAATGCATCGGCGCGGGGTGCGCTACGGGCTCGAAACGATGTGCATCGGCGGCGGTCAGGGCATCGCGGCGGTGTTCGAGCGCGCCGAATGACCTTCGAGGCGTGGATCGGGCGCGAGACGCGCGCGACGGACCGGCTCGACGAGGGGCTGGCGACACGCTGGCTCGCCACCTTCAATCTCGCGAAACCCCTTCCGCCGATCATGCCGCAGGGCATCCATTTCGCGCTGTGCACCCCGCAGGCCCCCAGCGCCACGCTCGGCGAGGATGGGCACCCGGCGCGGGATGACAGCCCGGACAGCTTCCTCCCGCCCTTCCCGATGCCGCGCCGGATGTGGGCCTCCTCAAAGATCGCCTTCCATGCCCCCATCGCCATCGGGGCCGTGATCGAGCGCGTCAGCAAGGTCGCCTCGGTCAGCGAGAAAGAGGGCGGATCGGGCCGCCTCGCTTTTGTCGATGTCGAGCATGTCACCAAAGCCAACGGCAGCATCGCGGTGATCGAGACCCAGACGCTGGTCTATCGCGAGGCCGCCGCGCCCGATGCGCCGCTCAGCCCGCCGCCGCTAGGTGACGGACGATTCGACCCCACAGGCTGGGATGCGCACCGCACTCTCACCCCCGACGCGCGGCTGCTGTTCCGCTACTCGGCGCTGACCTTCAACACCCACCGCATCCACTACGACGCGCCCTATGCCGAAGGGGTTGAGCGCTATCGCGGCCTTGTGGTGCACGGCCCGCTGACCGCAAGCCTGCTGCTGCAACTCGCCGCGCGCGAACTCGGCGAGAACCGGCTGCGCAGTTTCGCCTTCCGCGGTCTCTCCCCCGCCATCGCGGGCGAGTCGCTGCATCTGGTGATGCGAAAGGGCGAAGCGGGGTATGAGCTGGCGGCGTTTGCGGGCGACGGCCGGCAGGTGACGCAGGCGAGCGCGGGGGTCTAACCCGCCCTCCTCTTCAGAGGAGGGCCGCGAGACTTGGCCGCTCGCGGCCTAGTCGCAGCGGGGTGGTGAATGCGGCAGAGCGCGAGGCTGACGCGCCGCGCCACCACCCCCAACCCCCTCCTCTGAAGAGGAGGGGGCTATCCGCTCACCCCTCCCAATCAGGAATCGGCTTCAGCACTTTGAACTTTTCCTTCGCCGGCTCGCGCCCCAGATCGGGGAAGTCGATCGCATCCGGCTCAGCGTGGGTGTCGGGAATGCGGCTGAGCAGATCGCGCACCAGTGTCAGCCGCCCGCGCCGCTGATCGTTGAAATCGACCAGTGTCCACGGCGCGTGATCCGCATGGGTCGCCTTCAGCATCGCCTCGCGCGCCTTGGTGTAATCGTCGTATTTTGCACGCGCGGCGAGGTCGATGGGGGAGAGCTTCCAGCGTTTCAGCGGATCCTCCAGCCGCTCACGCAGGCGTTCTTCCTGCTTGTCCTGATCGGCGGCGAGCCAGTATTTGAACAGCAGGATGCCGTCATCGACCAGCAGCTTTTCGAACAGCGGCACCGCCTTCAGGAAGGCCTCGACCTGCGCCGTATCCGCGTAACCCATGACCTTCTCGACGCCCGCGCGGTTGTACCATGAGCGGTCGAACAGCACGATTTCGCCGGCGGTGGGGAGGTGGGCGACATAGCGCTGGAAATACCACTGACCCATCTCCGCCTCGGTCGGCTTGCTCAGCGCCACCGTGCGGCACTGGCGCGGGTTCAGTTCCTGGCGCACTGCGCTGATCGCACCGCCCTTGCCCGCCGTGTCGCGCCCTTCGAACAGCACCACGACCCGCGCAGCCGTAGCCTTGACCCAGCGCGCCATGCTCACCAGTTCCAGGCTGAGCGGTTCGAGCGCCGCCTCGTAATCCTTGCGCTTCATCGCCATGGCTGTCCCTCCTGTTTGTGCTGCCTTCGCAAAGGTAGTATCATCTGCAACGATATGGCCACGCTCGCAGACCCCCAGCCCGATTTCGCCATCCTGCCAGACATGGCGGCGGATGTCTTCACCGCGCCGCTCGTAAAGCCCGCCCACGTGGGCGCGGACTGGCTGGAGCCTGCGCAGACCGCCTACACCGCCGAGGATCACGCCGTCTGGGACGATCTGTTCGCGCGCCAGATGGAGGTGCTGCCGGGCCGCGCCTGCTCGGCCTTCATGGCGGGCCTCGAAAAGCTGGATCTCGGACGCGGGGGCATACCCGAATTCGGCGCGCTGTCCGAGGAACTGGGCGCGCTCACTGGGTGGAGCGTCGTGCCGGTGCCGATGCTGATCCCCGATCACGTGTTCTTCTGGCACCTCGCCAACCGCCGCTTTCCGGCGGGCAACTTCATCCGCACGCGCGCAACCTTCGATTACATCCAGGAGCCGGACGTCTTCCACGACGTGTTCGGCCATGTCCCGATGCTCACCGATCCCACCTATGCCGACTACATGCAGGAATATGGCCGCGCCGGGTGGAAGGCGATGCGCTACAACCGGCTGAAGGCTCTGGGGGCGCTCTACTGGTACACGGTCGAATTCGGGCTGATCGAGGAGGCGGGCTCCGTCCGGGCATACGGCGCAGGCATCCTCTCCGGCCCGACCGAAGCGCGCTTTGCGGTGGAAGCGCAAAGCCCCAACCGCATCATGCTCAATGTCGACCGGGTGATGCGTACCGATTACGTGATCAGCGACCTGCAGCCGACCTACTTCGTGATCGAAAGCTTTGCGGACTTGTATCGGCAGACGGTGGAGCGCGATTTCGACCGGCTCTATCGCAGCCTGCCGGCCGGGTTCACCTATGCGAACAGCGCGGTGATCGATGTCGACAATGTGCTGCACCGGGGGACGCAGGAATATCACCTGCGCGGCGGTCGTGGCAGCGGGGCGGTGCCGGTCTAGGGGACCGGGGCCCGAGGTCGAAAGGAATTACGCTTTCGCGCCGCGCCGGGCGACAGCGTGATACAGCACCAGCGCAACCCCGGTCGCGGCCAGCGCGATGCCGAGGCTGAGGAACGAGAGACTGCCGATCATCGTGCCGTCATTGGCGATTTCGCCCGCGACCACCGATACCGCCATGCCGAGTGCGACCTGCCGCAGGATGCTGCCCGGCGCCTCGGTCCGCGCGAGGATCGAGGCCAGCCAGCCCAGACTTGCCCCCAACACGATCAGCACCAGCAACGCCATTTTGTCTTCAGTCTCCGTCTTCGCCGCCGCGCGGCGGTTCGACTCCCTAACCAGTGGAGCGGCAAGCGGTTCCGGGAAAGTGCTCTAACGCCAGGTCAGCCAGGCCAGACCGGCGAGGCCCAGCACGATGCGATACCAGGCAAAGGGGGCAAATCCGATCTTCGTCACCACGGCCACGAAGATCTTGACCACCACCAGCGCGGTCACAAACCCGGCGATCGAACCGATCCCGATCAGCTGCGCATCGTCCGCGGTGAGGTTCGACCCATGCTTGGCGAGCTGATACACAGTCGCCCCCGTCAGCGTCGGCACCGCGAGGAAGAAGCTGAATTCGGCGGCGGTCTTGCGGTCCACCCCGAAGGCCATTGCGCCCAGAATGGTCGCGCCCGAGCGGCTGACCCCGGGGATCATCGCAAGACATTGGACCAGGCCGATCAGCACTGACGTGCGCAAGGGCACGCCGGCAACGCCCGGGCCTTCGGCGGGCGGGTTGGCCCAGCGCTCCACCGCCAGAATGGCGACGCCGCCCAGCACCAGCGACCAGCACACCAACACCGGATTGCCCAGCCAGCCCTGAATCACATCCCCGAAGACGAGGCCGAGCAGCACCGCCGGGAAAAAGGCCACCAGCAAGTTGCGCACGAAGGCCAGCGCGCCTTTCTCGAACCCGAACAGCCCCTTGGCGACATCCCAGAAGGTCCGCCAGTACAGCACCACGATGGCGAGGATCGCGGCCGGCTGGATCGCGATGTTGAACACCTCCCACTCATCCTGGTTGAAACCAAGGACCTCGGTGGCGAGGATCAGGTGGCCGGTCGATGACACGGGCAGAAACTCGGTCAACCCTTCGAGGATGCCGAGCAGGATCGCGGCTAAGGTATCGGTCATGGGGGCACCGCATCGACGAGGCGGCGCGGGGTGTCAAACCCAAACCTCGATTTCCCCGCCCCGGGCTTGACCCGGGGCCCCGCTTTCTTTCGATCAGACAACGAAAGAAGCGAGGTCCCGGGTCAAACCCGGGACGGAGGATGCGAATTACCAGATGCGCACGCGCTCTTCCGGGGGCAGATACATCGCGTCACCGGGCTTCACACCGAAGGCCTCGTACCATTCGTCGAGATTGCGCACGACACCATTGACCCGGTATTCCTCGGGGCTGTGGCTGTCGGTGACGAGCCGGTTGCGGTAATTCGCCTCGCGCTGGGTCGAACGCCACACCTGCGCCCAGGCGAGGAAGAAGCGCTGGTCGCCGGTCAGCCCGTCGATCACCGGCACATCCATGCCCTTGGTCGCGATCTTGTAGGCGCGGTAGGCCATCGAGAGCCCGCCGACATCGCCGATATTCTCGCCCAGCGTCAGGCGGCCGTTCACGCAGGTCTTGCCCTCATCGAGCGGGCAGAAGCTGTTGTACTGCGCCACCAGCCGGTCACCCAGCTTGTCGAAGGCGGCGCGATCCTCGTCGGTCCACCAGTTGCGCAGCATCCCGGTCGCATCGGACTTGGAGCCCTGATCGTCGAAGCCGTGGCCCATTTCATGCCCGATCACCCCGCCAATCGCGCCGTAATTGACCGCGATGTCGTTGGAGAGTGCGAAGAACGGCTGCTGGAGGATGCCGGCCGGGAAGACGATCTCGTTCTTCACCGAGTTGTAATAGGCATTCACCGTCTGCGGCAGCATGCCCCATTCGGTGCGGTCGATCGGCTGGCCGAGCTTGGCGACATTGTCCGCCTGCCCCCACCTGGCCGCGGCCATGCGGTTGGCAATCGGATCGCCCGCGGTGATGGCGAGGCCGTCATAGGTTTCGAGGTTCGGGCGATAGCCGATCTTGGGATCGAAGCTGTCGAGCTTGGCGAGCGCCTGCGTCTTGGTCTCCGCGCCCATCCAGGTGATCTCACCGATGGATTCGCGCAGCGCGAGCCGCAGGTTGGCCACCAGTTCATCCATCGCGACCTTGTTTTCGGCCGGGAAGTAGCGCGCGACATATTCCTTGCCGATCAGCTCGCCCAGCAGGCCTTCCGCCTCACCAATGGCGCGCTTCCAGCGGGGGCGCTGCTGCGGCGTGCCGCGCAGGGTCTTGCCGAAGAATTCGAAGTTCGCCGCATCAAAGCGCGCTGGCAGCACGGCGGCATTGGCCGACAGGAACTCCTTGATCATCCACGCCTGCAAGGTTTCGACCGGGGTTTCGCCAAGCAGCGCGAACATGCCCGGAAGGCCGGTGCCGATCTTGGCCTGCGTTGCTTCGTCGAGCTTGAACTTGGCGATTTCCTCCGGCGTGGGCGGCATCAGGCTGACGACGAAGCCGGGGCTCTTGTCGATCCCGATGGCGGCGAGCATTGCGGTGACGGGCACCTTGCCACCGATTGCGCTGAGTTCGTCGGCGGTCAGCAGGTTATAGGTGAGGTCGCGGTTGCGGCGCACGGCGCGGTCCCAGGCAACCTTGCGGGCGATGGTGTCTTCGAAGGCATAGACCGTCTCGGCCATCGCCGCCGGGTTGGCGTAACCGGCCTCACCCAGCAGGAAGGTCAGGTATTCCTTGTACTTGGCCTGGATCGCGACGCCTTTCTCGGATGTGTCGAGATAATAGTCGCGGTCCGGCATCCCCAGCCCGCCGAAGCCGACAGTGGCGATGTGGCGGTCAGGCTGCTTGGCATCGACACCGACCCCGCCGCCGACCGGGCTGGCAAAGCCGGGCTCGGCCCACAGCATGGCGAGATCGTCGAGCGTCTTGGCGCCCTTGATCCGCGCGAGATAGGGCTGGGCCGGGGCAAGTCCCGCGGCTTCGATCGCGCTCGTGTCGAGGAACGTGCGATAGGTATCGAGGATGCGGCGCTCGTCACCCGAAAGGCTGGCGGCGTCCTTGGCCATCAGCTCGTCCATCAGCGCCTTGACGTCATAGGTGCTCTTTTCGCCCAGCAGCACGAAAGCGCCGATACGGCTGAAATCGGCGGGGAGCGGCGTGGCGTCGATCCAGCGCTTGTTGACATAGGCGTTGAAGTCATCGCCCGGCTTGATGTCATCGGCGAGCAGCGCCGGATCAACACCCCAGCTGCCAAAGCTCATCGTCGGCAGGGCGGAACCTGTATCGGCGCTCTGGAGCGTTTCGGTGGCGTCATCATGCGCATGGTCATCGGCCAGCGCGGGGGCGGCGGCGAGGGCAAGCAGGCTCGCGCCGATGAGGGCGGCGGTCTTGTGGATCATGTCAATCTCGAGTCCCTGAGAATGGCGACAGAGTGTCGGCCTGACGTCACATTAACGTCAGACGAGGGAAAGAGTTGCGCTTTGTCCGGCGCATGTCGTCATTCGTCGAATAGGGTGGGGCGAACCTTGTCCCTCCCCGTCCGGCACGGATGGGGAGAGGCTGGTGTGGGATCACGCCGCGTCGGCGGCGAATTGCAGCCGCGCGAGACGCGCGTAGAGCCCGCCCGCCTTGCTCAACACCTCATGCGGACCCTGTTCGACGATCCGGCCTTCATCCAGCACCACGATCCGGTCCGCCGCGCGCACGGTCGCGAGGCGGTGGGCGATCACCAGCGTGGTGCGTCCCTGCATCAGCCCGTCCAAGGCCTGCTGCACCAATTGCTCGCTTTCGGCATCGAGCGCGCTGGTCGCTTCATCGAGCAACAGGATCGGCGCATCCCGCAGCAGTGCACGGGCGATGGCGACGCGCTGTTGCTGGCCGCCCGAAAGCTGCGTGCCGCCTTCGCCGAGATAGGTGTCGAGGCCTTGCGGCAGCGCGCGCAGGAAGGTTTCGGCATTGGCGGCGCGAGCGGCCTGCCAGATGTCCTCGTCGGTTGCGTCCCAATTGCCATAGCGCAGATTGTCGCGGGCGTTGGCGCTGAACAGCACGCCTTCCTGCGGCACAAGCGCAATGCGCGAACGGATCTCGGCAGGATCGGCGCTGGTGAGCGGCACGCCGTCCAGGCGGATCGTGCCCGCCTGCGGATCGTAGAACCGCTCGACCAGCTGGAAGATCGTGCTCTTGCCCGCGCCCGAGGGCCCGACGATGGCGATGGTCTCTCCCGGCTCGATTTCGAGCGTGAAGTCCTTGAGCGCGGCGGTTTCGGGCCGCGCGGGATAACGGAAGGTGACATTGCGGAAGGAGAGGCTCCCGCGCGCAGGCACCGGCAGGCGCTCGGGCCGGGCGGGGGCGGCGATGTCGGGCTTGGATTCGAGCAGTTCCGCCAGCCGGCTCGCCGCACCCGCGCCGCGCAGCAGATCGCCATAGACTTCGGTGAGCGAACCAAGCGCGCCGGCCACAAGCCCGCCGGTCAGCACGAAGGCCGCAATGGTGCCGCCGCTGATCAGCCCATCGGCCACCGCCAGAGCGCCGCGCCACATCACCAGCACCACCCCGCCGAACACCAGCAGGATCACCACCGACGTCATCGCCGCGCGCAGCAGGATGCGGCGGCGCGCGGTCTCGAAGGTGCCTTCGACCACACTGGCGAACCGCTCGCTCTCCCGCCGTTCCTGCCCGAAGCTCTGGACGATCTTCATCGCCGAGAGGACTTCGGTGACATAGGCGCCGACGTCCGCAATCCGGTCCTGACTGGAGCGCGAGACCGCGCGGATCTTGCGGCCGAAAAACACAATCGGCGCGATCACCAGCGGAATGCCGATCAACAGGCCCAGGGTCAGCGACGGCGCGAGGTACACCAGCAGCCCGATCCCGCCGATTGCGGTGAGCGAATTGCGCAGCGCAACCGAGACCGTGGTGCCGACCACATTTTCGATCACCGCCGTATCGCTCGTCATGCGGCTGGAGATTTCCTTGGGGCTGTTGACCTCATAGAAGCCGGGCGACAGGCGCAGCAGATTGGCTTGCACCTTCAGCCGGATATCGGCCACCACCCGCTCCCCCAGCCAGCTGACGAAATAGAACCGCAGGGCCGTCCCCAGTCCGAGGATCACGACGATCATCAGCAGGTATTGGAAGGCGTGGGCGATATCGTCGGCATTGGCCGCGCCGGTGAACGCCTCGTCGATAATGACCTTGAAGCGCCACGGAATCGCCAGCGTCGCCGCCGAGGTGATCACCAGCGCCAGCAGGGCAAAGGCGATCTCGCGCGGGTATTGCAGCGTGGTGCGGAACACCATGCGCAGCGGCCCGAGAGAGCGCGCTTTGGGCGCAGGCGCGTCTCCAACCACCGCCACCGTTTCAGGCATGACAGCCGTCGCCTCAGCATCCGCCGGGACGTCAGAGGGTTCGCGCTTCTGGAGGTCAGCTTGCATGATCGCAGCGCTCTAGCGGGCCGGAGCATGAATTTCACGTGCAAAAAGCGGCAAGCCCACAAGCACCCGCACGGGCTTTCCCCATAATTGTGCATTGCACAATGGTCAGGGAAGGCGCATCTGTATCGCCAAGGTGCCACGGGATAAGGCGCCAAACCGTTCGTCGCCTGAGGTAAACCGATGCTTTATCACGCTTATGAGCTCCAGCGCAGCTGGCTGAACAGCGCCAGCGCGCTGGCTTCGATCAGCGCGGGGATGCTGAACAATCCCACCAATCCCTTCGGCTATATGGGCATGGGGCCGATCGTGGCGAACGCGCTTGACGTGTTCGCCCATGCGACCGCGCATTATGGCAAGCCGGAATTCGGCATCACCGCGGTCGAGATCGGCGGCCAGTCGCACCCCGTGATCGAGCGCATCGCGCTGAAGCGTCCCTTCGGCGATCTGCTCCACTTCACTGTCGAAGGCACTCCGGCAGACCGGCCGCGCCTGCTGATCGTCGCGCCGATGAGCGGCCACTACGCCACGCTGCTGCGCGGCACGGTGGAGCGGATGCTGGAAAGCGCCGACGTGTTCATCACCGATTGGGCCGATGCCAAGATGGTGCCGACCGATGCGGGGAGTTTCGACCTCGATGAATATATCGACTACCTGATCGCCTTCGCCGAGCACGTGCACGCCGACGCGAATGGCTCGCGCATCCATATGATGGCCGTGTGCCAGCCGAGCGTCCCCGCCTTCGCGGCGGTCGCGCTGATGAACCTCCACAAGTCGCCCGCAACCCCCGCCACCCTCACCATGATGGGCGGGCCGATCGACACGCGCGAATGCCCCACCGTGGTCAACAACATGGCGATGCAGCGCCCGATCGAATGGTTCCGCCAGTCGGTGATCGCGACCGTGCCGATGAAATATCCGGGCGCGGGGCGGCGGGTCTATCCGGGCTTCATGCAGCTCTCGGCGTTCATGAGCATGAACCTCTCGAGCCACATGATGAGCCACTACGAGATGTTCAAACACCTCACCGTGGGCGACGAGGAAAGCGCGCAGGCGACCAAGACCTTCTATGACGAATATCGTTCGGTCTGCGACATGACGGCGGAGTTCTATCTTCAGACCGTGGAAGAGGTGTTCCAGAAGCACTCGATCCCCAAGGGCGAGTTCCGCCACAAGGGCGAGCTGGTCGACATCACCCAAATCACCGACACCGCGCTGCTGGCGATCGAGGGCGAGCGCGATGATATCTCCGGCCTCGGCCAGACCAAGGCGGCGCTCAAGCTGACGCCGAATCTGCCCGAGAGCAAGAAGCGGTATTACATGGCCGAAGGCGCCGGGCATTACGGCATCTTCAACGGCAGCCGCTGGCGCACCAAGGTCGCGCCGGTGGTGGAAGAATGGATCGCCGCCCACGCGGGCTGACGCAGAAATAAGCGTTACAAAGCGGACACCGTGTCCGCTTCATGACGTCAAGAATTTTGTTTTATAAACAACGATCTATTGCCGCTTTCGCCAAGCGGACGGACAGGAGAGCGCGGGGCATTGTCATGCCTTGGGTTTCCAACGGCCTCGCAGGCCGCGCACAACGATGACAAAGAGCCGACCGCGATCCTAGCGGTGCGCCGGGATGTAGGAAATGTCGGCAATCGAGGGTGTTTTGCCGAGAGCTGCCGTTCGGGAAGCGACCTCAGTTCGGACCTTTCATTTTCGTCGCCGCGTGCTTGACACGGGGCTTGGCTAGCAGCTTCTCGCGGACGATGGCGCCTTCGATCGTGTCGTGGCGCTCGACATAGACCAGCCGCGTTTTCGCGAAATCCGCGACGTGGCGCGAACCCGTGCCTTCGCGGTGTCGATAGACCCGGGCGAGTGCATCCGCCGTCACACCGACATACATGCCGCCGCGATAGCGGTTCGCCATGATGTAGACCCAGCCACCCTTCTCCATACGCCGAGTATCGCGCGAAGGCCGAAGAAAGAAAAGCCAAGCCCCGTGTCAAGCACGGGGCGACGGTGAGGGGAGTGGCAGGATTCCACACATTTCCCGCCATTTGCGGCCGAGCTAGCCGCATGCTCAAAACCTGCCGTTACCCCTGTCCCCTCCCGCGTTCCTGCACGGCGGCGCGGCGGGCTTCGACCTCTTCGGGGGCGACAGCGGAATTGGCGGCGCTGGACCGTTCCGCCTCCAGCGCCAGCCCTTCGCCGAAGCTGGCGGCATAGCCATCGTCGATCAGGCGCTTGTAGAGGCCGAGGAAGGCTGGATCGATGCCCGCCATGTCGCCCGCCAGCTTGCGCGCCAGCGGCAGCAGCGCGTCGGGCGCGACCACGTGGTTCACCAGCCCCCAGTTGTGTGCGGTCGCGGCGTCGAGGAAGTTGCCGGTGAAGGCGAGTTCCTTGGCCCGCGAAATCCCGATCATACGCGACAATTTCTGCGACAGCCCCCAGCCCGGCACGATCCCGACCCGCGCGTGCGTGTCGGCGAAACGGGCGTTGGTGCTGGCGATCAGCACGTCGCAGGCGAGTGCGACTTCAAAGCCGCCGGTGATCGCCACCCCGTTGATCGCGCCGATCACGGGCTTGCGGCACAGCTCGATCGCCTTGACCGGATTGTCGGCCGGATCGGTCGCATTGGCGCTGCCGAGCGCGCCGGCCTCGCTGCCCAGTTCCTTGAGGTCGAGACCGGCGGTGAAGGCCCGCTCCCCCGCACCCGTGAGGATCACCGCGCGCACCGCATCATCCGCATCGACCGCGCGCATAACCTCCGCCAGCCGCGCGCGCAGGGCACGGTTGAGCGCGTTCATCGCCTGCGGACGGTTGAGAGTGACGGTGGCAATGCCGTCAGCCACGTCGCACAGAATTACATCGTCGGACATCATAGTCTCCAGTCGATGGCCCCCCGCCCGTTCGCCTCAAGAAACGCATTGGTCTGGCTGAAGGGCCGCGAGCCGAAGAAGCCGTTATGCGCCGATAGCGGGCTGGGGTGGGCGGAGGCCACTATCAGATGGTGGGAATTGCGGGCGAGGGCGGGCACGCGGCTCGCCTTTTTCCGCGCGTGGCTGCCCCACAGGATGAAGACCGTCGGCTCCGCCCGCTCCGCCACCGCCGCCACGCAGGCATCGGTGATCGCATCCCACCCGCGCCCCGCATGGCTGCCCGCGAGCCCCGCCTCGACCGTCAGCGTATTGTTGAGTAGCAGCACGCCTTGCTTCGCCCACGGCGTCAGATCGCCGGTCGCCGCGCGGGGCAGGCCGAGGTCGGCTTCCAGCTCCTTGTAGATGTTCACCAGCGAGGGCGGCACCTTCACGCCCGCCTGCACCGAAAAGGCCAGCCCATGCGCCTGTCCCGGCCCGTGATAGGGGTCCTGCCCCAGAATCACGCAGCGCACCTCGGGCAGCGGGGTCAGCGCCAGCGCCGCGAGCCGGGTGCCGCGCGGGGGATAGACCTGCTTGCCCGCGGCTTCCTCGGCCTTGAGCCACCCGCCCAGCTTGCGCGCCTCGGGGGTGCGCAGCACCGGCTCGAGCGCTGGGCGCCAGGTATCGGGGATGGTTTCGGACAAAAACAATTCTCCCTTCGCCTCGAGGCGAACGGGGTAAGGCAGGTTCTTTCTCCGCGCCACTCGCCCCTTCCCCTCTTTCCCCAATCGGCGTAGGGCGAGCGGCATGGCAGTCCATTTTCATGAAGAAGACCTCCCCGCCGGCGTGTTGACCGGCACCACCGATCTTGCGGTCGACACCGAGACCATGGGCCTCATCACCGCGCGTGACCGGCTGTGCGTGGTGCAGATTTCGGACGGCACGGGGAACGAGCATCTCGTGCGCTTCAACCCCGGGAGCCGCTACGACGCGCCAAACCTGAAAGCGGTGCTGGGCGATCCGTCGCGGGTGAAGATCTACCACTTCGGCCGCTTCGATCTCGCCGCGATCCACCACTATCTCGGCGTGATGGCCGGGCCGGTGTTCTGCACCAAGATCGCCAGCAAGCTGGTGCGCACTTACACCGATCGCCACGGGCTCAAGAACCTCGTCGAGGAATTGCTGGGCGAGAGCATCTCCAAGCAGCAGCAAAGCTCCGACTGGGGCGGGCCGGTGCTGTCCGATGCGCAGCGCGATTACGCCGCGTCGGACGTGCGCTATCTCCACCGGCTGCGCGATGAGCTCACTGTGCGGCTGGACCGCGAGGGGCGCACCGCGATGGCGCAGGCATGCTTCGATTTCCTGCCGACGCGGGCGCTGCTCGACGTCGCCGGTTGGGCCGACAACGACATCTTCAGCCACATGTAAGGACGCCCGAGGCACACCCCCGTCATGGCCCCCGCCGAAACCACCATCGAAACCTCCGAAGCGCGCGCGCTTCGCAGCCGGCGGCAAACTTTTGCTGCGCCGGGCGGCTCGCATGATCGGCTGGTGCGGTTCCTCGCGCGGGCCCTGCCGATGGGCGTTGGCGTGGTCGCGGCGCTGATGATCATCACGCCTCTGAGCCCGCGCGGCGAGGTCAGCTTCCTGCTGGATCGCAACAAGGTCGCCCAGATTGACGAGCGCCTGAGCGTCGACAATGCGATGTATCGCGGGCGCGACAATCAGGGCCGCCCCTTCTCGCTGCTGGCGGGTGAGGCGGTGCAGCGCTCCAGTGTCGAAGGCCTGGTGCGGATGCGCGATCTGGTGGCGCAACTGCTGCTGACCGAAGGGCCGGCGCGCCTGAGCGCGGACGGCGGCATCTATGACCTGAATGCCGAGACCGTGACGGTCGACGGCCCGGTCCGCCTGACGGCGTCGGATGGCTATGTCATGACCGCGCGCGGGGTTTCGGTCGATCTCAAGGCGCGCACCATGCAGGGCGATGCCGGGGTTTCGGGTGAGGTTCCGGCCGGGACCTTTTCCGCCGACACGATGCGTGCCGATCTGTCCGCGCGCACGATCACGCTCGAAGGCAATGCCCGCCTGACAATGATACCCGGCCAGCTGAGGATGCCGTGATGGATCAGAATGCCCCCGCTTCCCGCACCCCGTTTGCCCGGCTCGCTCTGATCTGGGGCATCGGCGGCTTCGCGCTGACCGCCGCGCTGGTGGGCGGGATGAGCCTCAACGCGCAAGGCATTGCGCGCCACGATTCCAACGCGCCGGTCACCTATGACGCGGGCAAGTTCGTGCTCAACGACAAGACCAATCAGGGTATCGGGAGCGGCGGTGTGATCATCACGCAGGCGGGCCTGCGGGTCGAATCCGATCGCATGCTGGTGAACTTCACCGATACGGGCGGACAGCTCCAGATCCAGCGCATCACCGCCACCGGCGGGGTGGTCGTCACCCGCGGCAACGAGCGCGCCAGCGGCGACAATGCGGTCTATGATTTCAACCGCCGGGTCATCACCATGGCAGGCAATGTGCGCCTGCGCCGCGGGACCGATACGCTGAATGGCGGACGTCTGGTGATCGACCTCGAAAGCGGGCTATCGACGGTTGATGGCACCGCCTCGGGCTCCAGCATCGGAGCGCCCGGCGCGCCTGCCGGTCAGGGCCGCGTCACCGGCACCTTCACGGTCCCGCAAAAGAACTGATCCGCCCGCTCTGCCCTGATGCTGC
The DNA here is from genome assembly GCF_046452395.1 of Erythrobacter sp. W302b. Classification (NCBI taxonomy): domain Bacteria; kingdom Pseudomonadati; phylum Pseudomonadota; class Alphaproteobacteria; order Sphingomonadales; family Erythrobacteraceae; genus Erythrobacter; species Erythrobacter sp. W302b. The sequence continues at coordinate 2,809,252 of NZ_JBKFDH010000001.1, forward strand.
CTGATCGCGGTACGCGGGGGAGGGAAACCGGCTACCGCTTCGCGGCAAACCGCGCGATTTCGGCCAGCTCCTGCGCGAGCAGCAGCTCAGCGGACTGGCTATTTGCGAGCAGGCTGCGGTGCAGCGCGGTGAGGCGCGGGATGAGCCGGTCGAGCCGTGTCTCGCCCGAACCGCGCGCCGCGGGCAGGGTCCAGCGCTTGAACTGGTTGCCGATGTCGCGCTTCTCCTTGAAGAAGATGCCGAGCCGCATTTCCGCGCCCTTGTCGATCTGGTCGAAATTGCCGCGCGGGCCAAGGTAGGCGGCGATCTGCGCCAGCTGCGCCGCGCGCCGTTCCAGCGCCAGCGCCACGCCGACCGGGTTCAGCCCCAGCTCGCGCATCCGCTTGATCTCGCCCGCAATCTTGCCGAGCTCCCCGCCCAGCACGGCGTTGACCAGCGGGGCAAAGCCATCCTCTTCGGTCGCTGCGCCAATCGCGGCGTGATCTTCGGGCGTGGCCGCGCGCGGGGCTTGCGGATCGGCATCGCAATAGAGCGCCAGCTTGGTGACCTCGGACTGCGCCAGCCGGACATCAAGCCCCGCACCGCGCGCGATCCGCTCCGCCAGATCGCCGCCAAGCCGCAGCCCCGCCGCGCTGGCCATGTCGCGCACCGCCTGCACGACATCCTTGAGTTCGGGCGGATGGAACATCGCCACCAGCGCATCCTGCCGCTTTTCCAGCAGCTTGGCCGTGCGCGACTTGTCGGTGGCAGACGTCGCCACCACGATGACGGGTGCCGCCGCGCCCGCGCCGGCCTCGGCGGTTTCGATCAGGAATTGCAGCGCATCATGGGCATCATCCCCGCTGGCGCGCACCCAGATATGGCGCGCGCCGCCAAACAGCGAGGTCGAGCGCGCTTCATCGCCCAGCAGCGCGGGATCGCGCTTGAGGTCTGCTCCGGCCAGTTCCACCCGCTCGCCCGCATCGGGGAAGGCCGCAGCCAGGCGGTTCGCAGCAGCGGTCGCCCCGGCTTCGTCCGGGCCGCAGAAAAAGAAGATGCGGGCAGCGAGCGCGCCTTGCGGCAGGCCGCGGGCGAAATCGCTGTTCTTGGACTTCACTGGCCCGCAGCGGCGCGACTGCGCAGCGTGACGGCGACCTGCGTCGCCATCCGGTCAGCGACTTCGAGCGCGAGGTTTTCCAGTGCCTTCTGCTCGGCCGCGATGGTGGCATATTCGCTGGAGACCACATCGATCCCCGCGTCCGAGCCTGCGGTGGCATCGAGCAGCACCGCGCCGGTCGCCAGTTCGACCAGCTGATACCGCGCGCGCAGGATGCGGCGTTCACGGCTGATGGTGTCATCGTTGAGCACGCCGAGGGCCTCGAGCGAATCGTCGAGCCTGACGTCGAGCCGGTATTGCGGCGTCACCTGACCTGCCACCCCCAGCCGGGCATCGAGCGCGTTCTTGATCAGCCACCCGCCGCGCCCCTGGATCGCGGGGATATCGACCGCCGCAATCCCCTGTGCCGCGCCCGAACTCGCCCCGCCCGCATACATCGGCGACAGGCCGCAGGCGGTGAGGGCGAGGAGCGCCAAGCAGGCAATCAGCGCCTTGCCCCATCGCTTTTCGTCATGCTGAACGCGTTTCAGCATCCCTTCTGCCTCCTGAAGCCGCAGCACGATGCCGCGCGATGGACCCTGAAACAAGTTCAGGGTGACGGAAATTGTCTAGGTGACGATATTCACCAATCGGTCCGGCACGACAATCACCTTGCGGATCGCCGCGCCATCGACCGAGCGTTGCAGATTGGCCGAAGCCAGCGCCAGCGCCTCGAGGTCTCCCTTCGAAGCCCCCTTGGGCGCGGTGACGGTGTCGCGCAGCTTGCCCATGTGCTGGATCGCGATGGTGACCTCGTCGTCGACCAGCAGCGACGGGTCGATGTCGGGCCAGACGGATTCGGCGACGAGGCCGGTCCCGAGACCATAGGTCGCGCGCGCTTCTTCCGCGAGATGCGGCATCATCGGCGAGACGAGGATGGCAAGCTTGCGGATCGCGTCCGAGCGGGTGGCGGACAGCGGCGCCTTCTCGACCGCGCCGACCAGTTCGTAGATGCGCGCAACCGCCTTGTTGAAGCTCAGCGCCTCGATATCCTCGGCGACCGCGGCAACGGTCTGGTGGAGCTTGCGGTCCAAGGCCTTGTCATATTCCGTATCGGCCCCGGCGCCGCCCGCGCCCGCCTGCCCGAACAGCCGCCACAGGCGCTGGACGAAGCGCGCGCAGCCCTCGATCCCGGCGTCAGACCACGGCAGGTCGCGCTCGGGCGGCGAATCGGAGAGCATGAACCAGCGCACCGCATCCGCCCCGTGGCGGGCGATGATCGCATCGGGGTCGACGACGTTCTTCTTCGACTTCGACATCTTGATGACGCGGCCTACTTCGACGGGGGCGTTGTCGGCGAGCAGCGTGGCGCCCTCCGAGGTGCGGTCGACTTCCTCGGGGCCGAAGAACACCGGCACGCCGCGACTCTCGTCGATGCGGCTATAGGTCTCGTGCGTCACCATGCCTTGCGTGAACAGCGCCGCGAAGGGCTCCTTCAGGTCGAGCTTGCCGATGTGAGCCAGCGCGCGCGTCCAGAAGCGCGCATAGAGCAGGTGCAGGATCGCGTGCTCGATGCCCCCAATATAGTGCTGCACCGGCATCCACTTGGCGACCTCTTCGGGGTCAAAGGGCTTGTCGGCCGGCTGGCTCGCAAAGCGCAGGAAATACCATGAGCTGTCGACGAAGGTGTCGAGCGTGTCGGTCTCGCGCAGCGCGGGCTTGCCGCTGATCGGGCAGGTGGTGTGCTTCCAGGTGGGGTGGCGGTCGAGCGGGTTGCCCGGTTCGCTGAAGTCGATGTCCTCGGGCAGCACGACGGGCAGCTGGTCGCGCGGGACGGGGACGGGGCCGTGATCGGGGCTGTGAATGATCGGGATCGGGGTGCCCCAGTAGCGTTGCCGCGAAACGCCCCAATCGCGCAGGCGCCACACGGTGCGGCCCTCGCCCCAGCCGCCTTGTTCGGCGCGGGCGATGACGGCAGCCTTGGCGGCCTCGACGGTCATGCCATTGAGGAAATCGCTGTTGACGATCACCCCGTCCCCCGCCTCGGCCTCGCCCTTGAAGGGCTCGTCCGCGCGGGAAGGATCGCTGGCGACGACACGCAGGATCGGCAATTCGTATTTGGTCGCAAACTCGAAGTCGCGCTGGTCATGCCCCGGCACGCCCATCACCGCGCCCGTGCCGTATTCCATCAGCACGAAGTTGGCGATGAAGACGGGCAGCTCAGACCCGGTGAACGGGTGCTTTGCCGTGATCGGCGTGCGGTAGCCCAGCTTCTCCGCCGTTTCGAGCGCTGCGGCCGTGGTCGCGCCCTTCTTGCACTGGTCGATGAAGGCGGCGACCTCGGGGTCGCCCGCCAGCCCCTGCGCGATCGGGTGATCGGCAGCGATGGCGCAGAAACTCGCGCCGAAGATCGTATCGGGGCGGGTCGAATAGACCGCCAGCTTGCCGCCGTCGCTCAGGTCAAACGAGAACTCCAGCCCCTGCGACTTGCCGATCCAGTTCTCCTGCATCAGGCGAACCTTCTCGGGCCAGTCCTCAAGGCTGCCCAGCCCCTCCAGCAGATCATCGGCAAAGTCGGTGATCTTGAGGAACCACTGGTTCAGCTTGCGCTTCTCGACCTCCGCGCCGGACCGCCAGCCCTTGCCGTCGATCACCTGCTCGTTGGCGAGCACGGTCATGTCGACCGGGTCCCAGTTGACGGTCGATTCCTTGCGATAGACCAGCCCCGCCTCATACAGATCGAGGAACAGCGCCTGTTCGTGGCCGTAATATTCAGGGTCGCAGGTGGCGAATTCGCGCGTCCAGTCGAGCGCGAAGCCGATGCGCTGCAACTGCGCCTTCATCTGCGCGATGTTGGCCCGCGTCCAGCCGCCGGGGTGCACGCCCTTTTCCATCGCGGCGTTTTCCGCCGGCATCCCGAAGGCATCCCAGCCCATCGGGTGCAGCACCTCGAACCCGCGCATCTTCTGGTAGCGCGCCAGCACGTCGCCCATCGTGTAGTTGCGCACGTGGCCCATGTGGATGCGCCCCGAAGGATAGGGGAACATCTCGAGGATGTAGCTCTTGGGCTTGGGGCTGTCGGAATCGGCGGTGAAGGTGCCCGCCTCGGTCCAGGCACGCTGCCAGCGTTCATCGGCGACGGCAGGGTCGAAACGCCCCCGTTCGCCTCCGGCGGACGGATCAACACGAGTGTCAGTCATGAACGGCTTTCAGTGAAAAGCGTAGAAACTCAAGACGCCAGCGCCTGACGGCGCAGATCGCGGGCCTTGGTGAGGATGATGTCCTCAAGCTTTTGGACAGTGGCGGCCTGCACCGGGGCTTCGAGCCAGTTGCCGGCTTCGTTCACCTGACGGCTCGCCGCGACGCGCAGGGCATCGGCGCGCAGATCCTGATCGAGGATCGTCACGGTCAGCTTGACCCGCTCACCCGGATTGGCGGGATTGGCATACCAGTCGGTCACGATCACGCCCCCGCTGCTGTCCGCCTGAAGCAGCGGCGCAAAGCTCACCGTATCGAGCGCGGCGCGCCACAGATAGGCGTTGACGCCGATGGTGTTGAGCTGGGCCGCAGACAATTCGGTGCGCGGACGGGCGCCGCCGCCGCAGGCGCTGAGGCCCACCAGCGAGACGCCAAGCAGCGCAAGGCCGAGCGTACGGCGCAACGCCGGGCGACCAGTGGCCTTGGAGAAAGTGGCGGAATTGGCGCGTGTCACAGCCGGATCATCCTCATCATCTGTATCGGCCTCGCTCTATAGCCCCAAGGGTTGATGCGGCAAGCATCATCCGCGTGGCGGCCCGGTCGAAGCGGTCAAGCCCGGCGCTGGAAGAGCGCCTGCGGGCTTTACCCAGCCTGAATTTACCTCGCTGTGCAACATTCTGTGTGCATGGTGCCACAGGTGCGGCGCGAATCCGTTTCGTGTCGCAGCAACCCCATTGCAAGCGGCTGGCGCGAGACTATCACTATATTTCAAAGTCACCGCGACTCAGCTGGGGTTAAGGCAAAACGTGGTGAGGCAAAGGCGCTCCAGTCGCAAATCCGGGGCGCATAAGAACAGGAAACGGGTAGCATAATGGCACGCGAGTCGGACAGGTCAGCAAAGGCGCAGCAATCGCTGCGGCCGCTTGCCCTGTGTGCGCTGGCGTGCGGTGCGCTTGCCCTTGCCGTGCCGAGCGCCGGACTGGCGCTGGCGGGCGAAATCGCCCCGGCGCGGACGGCGGCCTCGCTCGACGCGCTGGGCCTCGGGATGTTCACTCCGGCCTCGGTCGATCCTGATCTGGCGGCCCGCGTAGCGGACAAGGCGCGTGCGCGCGGCATTCGTTTCACCCCCGCCAGCGCGCCGACGATGTCGGGCAAGCGCACGGTGACGGTCGCGGTGCGGATGGATGATGACACCGCCCGCGCGATCACGGTGCGCAAGGCGATTGACGCCGTGCCGGGCCGCGGGCTCGGTCTGACCGGTCTCGATTCGAGCAAGTTCCAGCTGGGTTCGGCGCGTGGCTACAAGAGCTTTGCCCGCTCGGTCGATCTGTCGGCCAAGGTCAGCAATGTCTCGCTGCCCGATCTCGCGCAGTTTGAACCCTCGCGCCCCAAGGCCGAAGACAAGCCCAGCCGCCTCCAGCCGCGGATCGAGCTGGAAGATCGCCAGATTGCGGGCCGTTCGCCCAACACGCTCGATTCGACCGCCGCGCAGACCGTGGGTCTCGGCGGAAGCTTCCGCCTTTCGCCCAATCTCAACGTGACGGCAGGCGTGCGCTACTCGCAGGAACGTGAACGGCTCAATCCGCTGACCAATTCGGTGCAGGATAGCCAGGCGGTTTACGTCGGCACGCAGATCAAGTTCTGATCCCGCGCTGATCCACCGGGCGTTGGCCCGTGGTTGCCCACCCGTTGCACGATCATGGCCCGGTCATTGGCGCGTCAATCGGCCCGAAACGCATAGCTATTCCCCGCTTTCCCTGACCCTACGGCACGGCTAGGTTGCGCTGGTGCCATCGCATCACGACAAAGGGGAGAAGAGCATGGGCCGGGTAGCCATCGTCACCGGAGGAACGCGCGGAATCGGAGAGGCGATCTGCAAACGGCTCCAGCGCCAGGGCCACACCGTCATCGCCAATTACGCCGGGAACGAGGAAAAGGCGCGGGCCTTCACCGAGGCGACCGGCATCCCGGCGCGCCGTTGGGATGTGGGCGATTACGAGGCGACTCAGGCCGGATGCGCCGCCGTGGCGGAGGAGTTCGGCGCGGTCGATATCGTCGTCAACAACGCCGGGATCACGCGTGACGGCACGCTCCACAAGATGAGCTTCGAGGACTGGAACGATGTCATGCGCATCAACCTCGGCGGGTGCTTCAACATGGCCAAGGCGACCTTCCCCGGAATGCGTGAGCGCGGGTGGGGGCGGATCGTCAACATCGGCTCGATCAACGGACAGGCGGGGCAATACGGTCAGGTCAACTATGCCGCCGCCAAGAGCGGCATCCACGGCTTCACCAAGGCGCTCGCGCAGGAAGGCGCGAAGTTCGGGGTGACGGTGAACGCGATCGCGCCGGGCTACATCGACACCGACATGGTCGCCGCCGTGCCCGCCCCGGTGCTCGAGAAGATCGTCGCCAAGATCCCCGTCGGCCGCCTCGGCATGGCCGAGGAAATCGCGCGCGGGGTCGCGTTCCTGACGAGCGAGAACGGCGGCTTCATGACCGGCTCGACCATGAGCATCAACGGCGGGCAGCATATGTACTAGCGCAGGCAGGCGGCCAGCTTGGCTGGCCGCCGGTGGCGCGCAGCGCCAGCCGGCCGAGCGGCCAGCGGGGCGGCGGACCCCCGTCCGCCGATCCCGTCTGACGTCACGCCAACGGCTGTTTCAAGTCTGTCAAAGCCGCGTTCAAGCGATCCAGCACCTTCAGGGCTGGCTCCAGATCAGCCGCCTGAAGGACACTCGCCAGCGCTTCCTGCACCTCCGCCTCGCGCTCGCGGATGGTCGCTAGCGCCTGCTCACCCGTCGGGGTCAGCGCAAATCGCGGCGACTTCCGGTTTGCGGCGTTGGGCAATGCGACGATCAGATCCCGCGCGATCAGCGTTTGCGCAAGTTTCTGGATGAACTGCCGCGATACGGCTCGGTCCCGCGCGATCTCCGACAGCGTTCGCGGCCCTTGGCGGTCGAGCAGGAGCAGCACCGAGCGCACGCCGGTCGACAGGCCGTGGGCGGCATGGAGGCGATCCGAGAGCGCCGAAAGCAAATGATAGGCGCGGGTCAGCGCCATCAGGAATTCGCCCGAAGTCTCCTCTGTCATGCCGCTTAAATGAGAACCATGTTGACATGAGGCAAGCCGGATATATGTCAACATGGTTGACAACAGAGGATTGCCCGATGGCGATGTTTGAAGGCGTCTCCGGCAGGATTGCTGCAAGCGTGATGGCGCGCATGAATGCCGAAGCCGAAGCAGAGGCGGTCGCGCGGCTTGATCCGGCGGCCGGATCGGCGGTGCTGGTCATCGGGTTTGGACCGGGCGTGGGGATCGAGCGACTGCTGGGCCGACCGGTCGGGCGTGTCGTGGGAACGGATCCTTCGCTCGTGATGAACGAGATTGCTGCTGACCGAAACCGCGATGCCATCGACGCAGGTCGGCTCGAACTGGTCCCGACTGTCGTGGCGGATCTTCCGCTGGAATACGGCCCCTTCGACGGCGCAATCGCGGTCCACACCTTGCAGATCTGCCGCCCCTTCGGCCCCACGGCAGCGCGGCTCGCGGCACTCCTCAAGCCCGGCGGACGGCTGATCGCGATCACCCATGCGTGGGCGGCCCGGAAAGACTACGGCGACGAAGATGCCTTCATCGGCGAAGTCTCCGGAGGTTTGCAGGCTGCCGGCTTTGCGCGGGTGCACAGCGCCCTGGCCGATGCCGAGAAGCGCACTGCCCTTCTGATCGAAGCCGTACGCTGAGCGCTAATCGAACGTAATCCCCGCCACCTTCCAAGCGCCGTCTTCCCACGCCAGCGAAAGGCTCTCCGTCTGCTGGGTGCCATTGGCATAGGCCGAGCGGAACTTGATCAGGCGGTAGCCGGCGGGCGGGGCGGGGACCCATTCGTTGCCGACCAGATCGCGGGTCAGCACCTTGCCGAGCGGCGGGCGGACCCTCTCGGACACCTCGCTCCAGACCGCGAGGGTGTTGAGCCGGCGGAACTCGGCTCCGGTGGCGGCGTAGCTCTCGGCCCAGCGGCTTTCGTCGACCAGCTTGAGGAAATCCTCGGCCGCGCGGGCGGCAGCGGCGGCGTCGGTCTCGGCGGCGAGGACCGGGGCGGGGGCCGCGGCGGGCAGCACCGAGAGCGGGGAGGCAGGGACGAGCAGGGCGGCAAGAACAAGCGACATGGCAAGCACTCCGATGGTGGCAAGGACAGGCGGCCGCCGGGTGGCGGATGCCGTCATTCCTGCCGCCGCCGTGCCGTCCGGTGCATCCCCCAAAGCCTTGTCCCCCAGCGTTTCGGGGGTCGGCTCCCCTTCCTCCGCCAGCAAGCGCCGCGCCGCCTCGCGGCTGCTGGTGACGCCGAGCTTGCGCCGCGCATCGCGCAGGCGTTCGTTGACGGTGTGGACCGACAGGCCGAGTTCGCGCGCCGAGGACTTGGCGTCATGCCCGCGCAGGATCAGGCGGAGGGTCTGCTTCTCCTTCTCGGTCAAGGTGTCGCGGACGGTCGCCATGGCTGCGGTCTAGGGCGCGCACCGGGGGCGGGCCACCCCGAATTTTTCGGGTGGGGTTTCAGCGTCGTTCCCCGCGCCGTCGCAATGCGATAGGCTGCCGCGCATGACAGCTTCTGCCACACCCTCCCCCGCCGCTCGCTTCACTGTCGGGCTTCCGCTCTGGACGCTGATCGCGCCCGTGCTCGGCATCGCCGCGCTGGCGCTGGGCAAGCCCGATGGCTTCGCGCCCACCACGATCATTGCCCTGCTGCTGGGCGCGGCGGTGATGGCGGCGGTCTATCATGCCGAAATCATCGCTCACTATGTCGGCGAGCCCTTCGGCACCCTGATCCTCGCGCTGGCGGTGACGGTGATCGAGGTGTCGCTGATCGTGTCGATCATGCTGGCGGGCGGTGCGGAAACCGAGTTGCTGGCGCGCGACACGCTGATCGCGACGATCATGATCACCATCAACGGCATTATCGGCATCTGCCTGATCGCAGGCGGGCGGCGCCATCTGGAGCAGGCCTATACCCAGGCCGGAGTCAGCACGGGTCTGGCGATGCTGGCGACGCTCGCGGTGCTGACACTGGTGCTGCCGCGCTTCACCACCAGTGCGCCCGAGGCCTATTACACCGAAACGCAGCTGCTGTTCGTCGCGGCGGTATCGCTGATCGTCTATGTCACCTTCGTGGTGGCGCAGACGATCCGTCACCGCGATCACTTCATCCACCAGATCGCGGATGCCGACGATCATGCCCATGAAGAGCCGGTGTCGCGTCCCAAGGCGGCAGCGGCAGCAGCCATGCTGCTCGCAGCGCTGGTGGCCGTGGTGCTGCTGGCCAAGAATCTCTCTCCGGTGATCGAGGACGGCGTGCAGGCCGCGGGCGCTCCCAAGGCGGTGGTGGGGATCATCATCGCCGCGCTGGTCCTCGCGCCCGAGGGCTTTTCCGCCCTGCGCGCGGCCAAGGCCAACCGGGTGCAGACCAGTCTCAACCTCGCGATCGGATCGGCGCTGGCCTCGATCGGGCTGACGATCCCGGCGGTGGCGATGGTGGCGCTGGCGCTGGGGCTCGATCTCGAACTCGGTCTGTCGATGGGCGGGATCGTGCTGCTGGCGCTGACGCTGCTGGTGGCCAGCCTGACGCTCGGCCAAGGCCGCACGACGCTGGTGCAAGGGGTGATCCACCTCGTGATCTTCGCAACCTATCTGTTCACCACCATCGTGCCGTGACGGCGCGGGAGACTGACATGGCTGACCGCATTCTCGTATTCTACGGCTCCTATCGCCGCGACCGGCAGGGCATCCGGCTGGCGGAGTACTGCGTCCGCCAGCTTGCGGCGCGGGGCTGCGATGTCGAGCTGATCGATGCGATGGCGTTCGATCTCCCGATGCTCGACCGGATGTACAAGGAATATCCCAAGGGCGATGCGCCCGATGCGCTGGAGAGGCTGGCGGGCAAGATCCGCAGCGCGGACGCCTTCCTGTTCGTGGTCGGCGAATATAATTGGAGCGTGCAGCCGGGGCTGAAAAACCTCACCGATCACTTTCTTGAAGAGTGGTTCTGGCGGCCGGCCGCGATTGCGAGCTACTCCGCCGGGCGCTTCGGCGGAGTGCGCGCGGCGCTGGCGTGGCGCGATATTCTCGGCGAAATGGGGATGGTGGTGGTGTCGAGCACCATAGCGGTGGGGCCGATGAAGGACACGCTGGACGAGGCGGGTGAGCCGGTGGGCGACGGCGGCAAGGCGCTGGAGCGCCAGTTCCCGCGCTTTGCCGACGATCTGGCATGGTGGACTGAGGCAGCGAAGGCGCAGCGGGAGAGTGCCACGCCGCCTTATTGAGCGCTTGCGAAGTGACGAAGACTTAAGGGCTTTTTGCTACACGCTCAGCCCATGAGTGAGAATCTGCCCGTTGAAAGAAGCAGCGCCAAGGATGATCTGGCGGTTGCCCATCAGTGGCTTGCCCAAGTCCTCACGAGCTTTGCAAAAGCCGAACAAGCGATTGGCCGTCTTTGCCTCGGCATCAATCTGCCCATCAAGAACGGTCCTCTTGGCAGCGTGAACGACCTGCGCAACCGTCTGGTGCGCTCAGGCGACAGGCGCTGCCAGAACCTCGAAAAGCGCATCAAGCGCTGGCAATCCCTTCGGCCCGTACGTCACGTCTTGGCTCACGCAACGGTGCGCATATTGTTCGACGAAAATCGCAACGCCGTGATCGTGACTCGCCATCTGCCTCGTGACGAGGATGACATAACGCCCGATAGGGTGTGGTCTGCTGAAGAGAGCCTTGAAGTGCTGCGGATCGCCTCGAATGACGGTCGCTCGATCCACGATCAGGTGCAGAACCTTCTGGGCGACACGAAAGTCATTGAACAACTGCGCAAGCCTTAGACCCGATACTGCCCGTTGGCCCATTCCAGACGTCAGTCGGGGGCCATGTGCGGCAGGTCCTCATCGGAGCGATCAGGTCCGGGGTGACGGTGGAGGGGCGGAGCAGCGCGCCGCTCAGCCGCCCTTACTCTTCGCCACCATCGCGTCCCACTGCTCCCACGGTATGGCGCGGCCCGGATAGGCGACGCTCCGAAAAGGCCAGTCGCGGGCGATCCAGCCTTTCACCCAGGTGTAGAGCTCAGCGTCGAAGCCTGCTTCGTAGTCGGCCGCGGTCACCCACATCATCACCTGCGCGTCGTGGCCGGGGACCTTGCTCGGATAGACATAGACGCTGCCGCGCTCGCGCAGGCCATCGGGGGTGAGGACGGCATAGGCGAAGGATTCGCGGCGGGCGAAGCGGCCTGCCTCGGTCTCCATGTCGACCACCGCGTCCTTGAGGGTGATCTGATCGTTCGGCCAGCTGGCCGAGCGGGTGAAGGTCTTCTGCAAGTGCGCGATCGAGCTCATGTAGGCGCGGTAATCGATCTCGGTCAGCGCGGGTCCCAAGGGCACGAGCTTGAAGCCCGGCCCCTCGATCAGCGTCGGCACAGCGAAGTCGGGCGCGATCCACGGGGCGGGGGCGACTGTCGGAGGCGGGGCGGGCGTTTGCGCCGATGCGGGCACAGCGAAAGCTCCGCCAAGCGCGAGCGTTGCTGCCAGTGCCGCCGTCCAGACCTTCATGCCGCCATCTCCTTGGCCATCTGCCGCAGGCTTATCCGGCCTGCGATGCCGCCGCCATGCGTCATCCGGCCAGCATGGCTAGCGGTTGAACGCATCGACCGTGATCGTTACCCCGCCCGCATCATCGCGCCCCGCATTGCCAAGCTCGATCCAGTGCCCTTCCATCCGCACATCGCGCGATCCGTCGGGGTTGACGGTTTCCGCCCGCGTGAAGACGAAGGGTTGCTCGAAGCGGTAGATCGCCTCGGCCGCCGCGAGCGAGCGGCAGTCCGGCGCGAACCGGCCTGCTACCGCGACGCTGACGGTATGGCTGCCGAGCGGCACGCCGCGGATCGTCATCTCCCCGCCTGAGACGATGAAATAGACGTGATCCTCGCCGCCGCCGTCCGCCGGTTCGAGCTTGACCAGCACATGGCTCGCCTCGCGGTTGCGGATCGTGAAGTCAGGCAGGTCACGCGACGGTGCGAAACCGCCGCGCACCGCGGTGCCGTTGGGCAAGGTCGCAGGGCACGGCGCCGCCTGCTGCGCGGACAGGGCCGCCGCAAGGACAACGCCGAGCATCACGGCCCGCTGTCCCTAGCTCCGATACAGCCCGTCGATCCGTTCCTGATACCGCTCGCGAATCTTGTGGCGCCGGATCTTCATGCTCGGCGTCATTTCCTCGTTCTCGATGGAGAACGCCTCGTCCGCGAAGGCGAACTGCCTCACCTTTTCGATCACGGACAGATCGGCATTGGTCCGGTCGACCGCCGCGCGCACCGCGTTCTTGAAGGCGGGGAGCTCTTGCAGCGCCTTCATGTCGAACTTCTCGTCATTGGCGCGCGCCCATTCCAGCGCCCATTCGGCATCGGGGACGATCAGGCCCACCACGTAAGGCCGCTTGTCCCCGCTCACCATCGCCTGCGCGATCTCGGGCTGGAGCGTGAGCATCCCCTCGACCTTCTGCGGCGCGATGTTGTCGCCCTTGTCGTTGACGATCATGTCCTTCTTGCGGTCGGTGATCTTGATCCGGCCCTTGTTGTCGAAGTGGCCGATGTCGCCGGTGTGGAGCCAGCCGTCCTTCAGCGTCCGCGCGGTCTCGGCATCATTGCGCCAATAGCCGTGCATCACCAGCTCGCCGCGCACCAGGATTTCGCCATCCTCGGCGATCTTCACCTCGACCCCGCGCAGCGGCGGGCCGACCGTGTCCATCTTGAGCCCGACCTTGGGGCGGTTGCAGCTGATCACCGGCCCGGCTTCGGTCTGGCCGTAGCCTTGCAGCATGGTCAGCCCCATGGCGTCGAAGAAATTGCCGACTTCCGGGTTGAGCGGCGCGCCGCCCGAAACCATCGCCTTGATCCGTCCGCCGAACTTCTGGCGGATCTTGGGCCGCAGCGTCTTTTCAACGAGGAAATCGAGCGGCCGGTCACGCAGGCGCTTCCTGCCCTCCTTGGAATGCTCGGCGATCTTGAGCGCGCTATCCATCATGAAGTTCGCGACTTTGCCCTGCTTTTCGATCTGCTTCATGATGCGGGTGCGCAGCACTTCGAACAGGCGTGGGACGACCACCATGATCGTGGGCCGGGTTTCCTCGATGTTCGAGGCGAGCTTCTCCAGCCCTTCCGAGTAGAAGATTTCCGCGCCGACCCCGATGGGGAGATATTGCCCGCCGGAATGCTCATAGGCGTGGGACAGCGGGAGGAAGGACAGGAAGCGTTCGTCCGTGATGCCGAAGTCCTCGATCAGCACTTCGGCCGCGCCCGCCACGTTGCACAGGATCGCGCCGTGGTGCTGCATCACCCCGCGCGGTGCACCGCCGGTGCCGCTGGTGTAGATCAGGCAGGCGGTTTCCGACCGCTCGATCCGGGAGATGCGGTCATCCACCGCCGCGCGCGCAGCGGCGGCGTCACCCGTGATCAGTCCGGCCCAGGCGTGATACTCGAAGCTGCCCGATTGCTGGCGCTTCAAGTCGTCGATTCCAATGACATGTTCGACCAGCCCGGTCTGCCCGATTGCGCCGACCAGCGGTGCGAGCAGCTTCTCGGTCGAGACAAACACCGCCCGCGCGCCCGAATTGTCGAGGATATGCGCATGATCGCGGCGGGTGTTGGTGGTGTAGGTCGGGACGGTGATGCACCCGGCGGCCATGATCGCGAGGTCGGCGATGCACCACTCGGGACGGTTTTCGGAGACGAGCGCCACCCGGTCGCCATCCTCCAGCCCCATCCCGCGCAGCGCTTCAGCCAGCAGGCAGACCTGCTCCGCCGCCGACCGCCAGCTTTGCGTCACCCATTGCCCGCCGGTCTTGTGGCCGAGGAACGGGGCATCGCCCTTTTCATCCGCGCGCTTGAGGAACAGCTCCACAAGGTTCTGCGCGTTGTCGATGTCCTGCAACAGCTGGTCGTCCGCCGGGTTGGCGACCGCACGGGTGGCGTGAGGAATGGTGGGGGAATGCACTGGCAAAGGCTCCTGATCCCTTCGAGTTTGTCATTCGCAGGTTCAGGTGCGACCCGCGTGTGGTGCACAGACTAGAAGGACAAATCCGTAGCGGCAAGCATGGGGATGGTGTCTCCCCCCAAGACGGCGCTCAGGGCGTGACGACGCTGACAAGGCGTGGCTCGGTCGCCGCTTCCCAGGTACCGTCGGCGCGCAGGCCGAGCGCATTGGCCTTGATCGGCGCCGGGCCGAGCCGGATGTTGGTGTGACCCAGCGCGATCAGCTGCTCCTTCATGGCGGCGAGCGTAGTGCCTTCCTCGATGAGCAGCATGTCGCCGAAGGACATGGCGAAGGGCAGCGCCAGCGCCTCCTGCGCGCCGAGCTTGAAGTCGATCACGCCGATGATCGCGCGGGCAACCGTCACGGGGATGGTCGGGCCACCGGCTGCGCCGATCACCAGCACGATCCGCCCGTCCGCGTCATAGACGATGGTCGGCGCCATCGAGGAACGCGGGCGCTTGCCGCCCTCGACCCGGTTGGCGACCGGCTTGCCATCCGCCTCGGGCGTCAGGGTGAAATCGGTCAGTTCATTGTTGAGGTAGAACCCGCGGAAGTGCAGGCCCGATCCGAAGGCGCCTTCGATGGTCGAAGTGTAGCTGACCGCGTTGCCCGTGCGGTCGACGACCGCAAAATGGGTGGTGCCGTTCTCCGGCTCTTCCGGCCCGTCGCCGCGTGCAAGCGGCGCGCCCGGCGGCACACCGGCCTCGGGCTTGGCGATCCTTGCCTCGGGCGAAATCAGGCCTGACCGTGCAGCAAGGTAGCCCGCATCCACCAGCCCTGCGACCGGCACCTCGACGAAATCGGCATCACCGGAATAAAGCTCGCGGTCGGCATAGGCGAGGCGCTGGCTCTCGATGAACAGGTGCCAGAATTGCGGGCTGTCCGGCCCCATCGCGGCGATATCGAAGCGTTCGAGCTGGCCGAGCATCTGTGCCACGGCAATGCCGCCCGATGATGGCGGGCCCATCCCGCACACGCGGTAGACGCGGTAGCGGGCGCAGATGGGTACGCGGTCCTTGGCGGTGTAGCCGGTGACATCGGCGGCGGTCATCTTGCCGTCCTGCGGCGTCTCGCCGGCGACATAGGCGGCCAGCGCTGTGGCGGACGCGCTGCCATACATCGCTTGCGGGCCTTCAGCGGCAAGCGCCCGGAAGGTGGCTGCCAGTTCCGGCACCCGGATCGTGGTGCCGAGCGGCAGCGGGTTGCCATCCGCGCCGAAGAACACCGCCTTGGCCGCGGGGCTCTTGTCGGCCCGGCCCTTGTTGCCATTGAGCGATTCGTAGAGCCGCTTGTTCATCACGAAGCCATCCTCGGCCAGCGCGATGGCCGGTTCGAACAGCTTGGCCCAGAGCAGTTTGCCATGCGCGGCGTGAGCCTTGGCGGCGAGCGCGACATTGCCCGGCACCCCGACGCTAAGGCCCGAGAAGACACGCGGCTCGCGCGGGAGCACCTTGCCGTTCGCGTCGAGGAAGCGGTTCGGCGTGGCGGCAGCTGGGGCCGTCTCGCGCCCGTCATAGCTGACCAGCGCGCCGGTCGCGGCATCCGCGCGCAGCATGAACCCGCCGCCGCCGATGCCGGAGCTCTGCGGTTCGACCACGGTCAGCGCCAGCATCACGGCGATGGCGGCATCGACCGCCGAGCCGCCTTGTGCAAGGATCGCCTCGCCCGCCGCCGTGGCGCGCGGGTCGGCGCTGCTGACCGCGCCTGCGGTAACGGGCGGCGCATCTGCTGCGGCGATGGTCTGCGTGGTGGCACAGCCCGAAAGGGCCAGTGCAAACGGGGCGATCAGGGACGGAAGGATACGCATCGCGGCGGTGCTATTCGCTTCCCACCGCTTCGGCAATGCTTGCGAAGCCATCGCGGCGCATCAGCCGCTCCAGTCCGCGCACGATCCGCGCGCCGAGGCCGGGGCCTTCATAGACCATCGCCGAATAGAGCTGCACCAGCGAAGCGCCCGCGCGGATGCGCTCCCACGCGTGTTCGGCGGTGGCGATGCCGCCGACGCCGACCAGCGGGATGGCAGCCCCGGTCGCCTTGCGGAAATCGCGCAGGCGCTGGGTGGCGAGGCTGCGCAAGGGCGCGCCCGAGAGCCCCCCGGTCTCGCCCGCGTGATGCGAACGCAGCGCGGGGCGGCTGATCGTGGTGTTCGATACCACCAGCGCGCCCAACGCTTTGTCGATCGCGATGCGGGCGATGGCGTCGATGTCGGCGGGCTCCAGATCGGGCGCGACCTTGAGGAAAATCGGCGGCGGCGCGGACGGCATGGCCGCGTTGCGCGCCGCAATCACCGCATCGATCAGAGCGCTCAGCGCGCCTTCATCCTGAAGCGCGCGCAGGCCCGGGGTGTTGGGCGAGGACACGTTCACGCAGAGATAGCTCGAAAACGGGGCCATCATCCGGGCCATCACCGCATAGTCGGCGATGCGGTCAGCGGAATCCTTGTTGGCGCCGATATTGACCGCCACGATCCCCGGTCGCCCGGCCCGTGCGCGCAGCCGCGCCAGCGCCGCCTCTGCCCCGCCATTGTTGAACCCCATCCGGTTGATAACCGCCTGATCCTCGACCAGCCGGAACAGGCGCGGCCTGGGATTGCCCGCTTGCGGCAGCGGGGTGATCGAGCCGACCTCGGTGAAGCCGAAGCCCAGCCCCAGCAGCGCGTCGGGCACCTCGGCATCCTTGTCAAAGCCCGCCGCCACGCCGACCGGATTGGGGAACGTGAGCCCCGCCACCTCCACTGCCAGCGGCCCGCCCGCCGCCGCCGGCGCGCGGCGCGGCAAGGCGGCGAGGGACCGGATCGCCAGACGGTGTCCGGTTTCCGAATCGAGGGCGAAAAGGGCGGGCTTGATCAGGCGGAACAGCATGGGTTGGCGCCTAAGTCAGCCGGTCTAGCATGTCGAGCAAATCGGCCTGCTTCGGGACAGCATCCCACGAATTTAATCTGGGTTATATTTTGTCGGGTTTTCGGGGCGATTTGGGGGGATTTCGTGTCGCTTGCATACAATCCCGCCGCGGATTCGCAGGTTATGCCGGTCTTGCGACCCGAAGGGCTCGGAGCAGCAATGCAAAGAGTTCCTCAACTCACAGAGGCGGCGCTCCCGATGGAGCGCCGCCTTTTTTTGTCCTGTTTTGACAGGGAAAGAAATGTGGCATCAGGTGTTCGTTGACATCATGGACGCGCCCCTTGCCTCTTCCGAAATGACCAGTGGCCTGCCGGGAGGGGAGCAGCGGCTGACCTCTGCCGCGCTGATTGCGGTCGACTATATTGCGCCGCCCGCGCCGATCGCGCCCTTCGTGACCACGCTCTACCACTTTCGCTGTGACGAGCCGGTGATCCGCGACATTCAGCCGGCTGCGATTGGCAATCTGTGCCTGTTTCCGCATGGCACAGGCGAAATGCTGTTTGCCCAGGGGCGCCGCGATCCCAATCACACGGTCGGCCTGATGACGCCGCTCTCGCGCGCCACGCCGATCGTGGTCGAGGGGCCGTTCCATGCCTTTGGCGCAGCGCTGACACCCGTGGGTTGGGCGGCGCTGACCGGACTTCATGCCGGACAATGGCGTGACCGGCTGCTCCCTGCCGCCAGCGTGCTCGGCCCGGAAATCGACATTTTGGGGGAGCGGTTGATCGCTGCCTATCGCCAGGGCACGATGAGCGGTCGGGACTGCGCTATCGCGGTCGGCGACTTCATTGAACGCAACATCCAGCCGGTCAATCCGCGCCATCTTGCACTGGTTGCCGCAACCGGCCGCTGGCTGAGCGCCTCGTTCAATCCCGAAGTCAGCGCGCTGGCCGGGGTCGCGGGCTACTCGGGTCGGCAGGTGCAGCGGCTTGTGGAACGCTATTTCGGCCTGCCTCCGCGTGCCTTGGCCCGCAAATATCGCGCCTTGCGCGCCGCAGCGCTGCTTTCCGCCCCGCAATTGTCGATGGAGGACGAAGCCGCGATTTCCGAAGCCTTCTTCGATCAACCGCACATGATCCGCGAGATCGCGCACTTTGTCGGCCGCACACCGGCGCGGCTCACCGACGCGACCACGCCCTACCTTGCCGAGATGATCGACGGACGAAACCTGCGCGAACTCGACGTCTGAGCGCTGGGCGCATTGGCGGTTGTAATGCGAACAAAATGCTCCTAATTCCAATTCGGACTGATTCCGTCCGAATTGAGAACCGCTCGCAATATGCGCCTGTCCAACCTTGCCGATTACGCCGTCATTACGATGTGCCAGGCCGCCCTGCATTGCGGCAGCGGCCGGGTGAGCGCGGCGGAGCTTGCGACCGAGACCGGGCTGCCGGTGCCGACGGTGCAGAAGCTGGTCTCGAAGCTGACGGCCGCGGGCCTGCTGCGCTCTGTGCGCGGGGCGCATGGCGGCTTGCAGCTGGGCCGACCGGCAGCGGCGATCACGGTGGCGGACATCGTCGAGGCGATCGAGGGCCGCATCGCGCTCACGGCCTGCATTGACCACACCCCCTGCGATTTCGAGAGCGGGTGCAACATGAAGCCGCACTGGCCGATCATCAACAACGCGCTGCGCGGCGCGCTGGCGGGCATTACGCTGGCCCAGCTGCGCGGACCCGTGGCAGCGCCCACCACCCTTTCCGAGGACCTTCCGGCATGAGCGAAGACATCGACATCCAGGACCGCGAGGCGCGCGAGGCGGCGGCCAAGGTCGCCGATTACGAGCATGGCTGGTCGGCCGAGATCGACACCGAATTTGCGCCCAAGGGTCTGAACGAGGACACCGTCCGCTTCATCAGCGCCAAGAAGAACGAGCCCGAATGGATGCTCGAATGGCGCCTCAAGGCCTTCCGCCTGTGGCAGACGATGGAGGAGCCCGACTGGGCCAAGCTCGGCTATCCGCCGATCGACTATCAGGACGCCTATTACTACGCCGCGCCCAAGAAGAAGATCGAGTTGGACAGTCTCGATGACCTCGATCCCGAGATCAAGCGCGTCTACGACAAGCTCGGCATTCCCTTGGGCGAGCAGGAAGTCCTCGCCGGGGTCAAGGGCGCGAAGAAGGTTGCGGTGGATGCGGTGTTCGACAGCGTCAGCGTCGCCACCAGCTTCCGCGAGGAGCTGCTGCGCGCGGGGGTGATCTTCCTCTCGATCTCCGAGGCGATCCGCGAATATCCCGATCTGGTGAAGAAGTGGTTGGGGCGCGTCGTGCCGGTGCGCGACAACTACTTCGCGGCGCTCAATTGCGCGGTCTTCTCCGACGGCACCTTCGTCTACGTGCCCGAAGGCGTGCGCTGCCCGATGGAGCTCAGCACCTATTTCCGCATCAATGCCGAGAACACCGGCCAGTTCGAGCGCACCCTGATCATCGCCGACAAGGGCGCTTACGTCAGCTACCTCGAAGGCTGCACCGCCCCGATGCGCGACGAGAACCAGCTCCACGCTGCCGTGGTGGAACTCGTCGCGCTCGACGATGCCGAGATCAAGTACTCGACCGTGCAGAACTGGTACCCCGGCAACGCCGAGGGCAAGGGCGGGATCTACAACTTCGTCACCAAGCGCGCGCTGTGCCAGGGGGACCGCTCGAAGGTCTCGTGGACGCAGGTCGAAACCGGCTCGGCGGTGACATGGAAGTACCCCTCCTGCGTGCTCAACGGCGAGGATAGCGTGGGCGAGTTCTACTCGGTCGCGGTCACCAACAATTACCAGCAGGCCGACACCGGCACCAAGATGATCCACAACGGCAAGAACAGCCGCTCGACGATCATCTCCAAGGGCATTTCGGCGGGCAAGTCGAACAACACCTATCGCGGCCTCGTCCGCGTCGGCCCGACCGCGAGCGGCGTGCGCAACTTCACCCAGTGCGACAGCCTGCTGCTCGGCGACCAGTGCGGCGCGCACACCGTGCCCTATATCGAGGTCAAGAACCCCAGCGCCCAGATCGAGCACGAGGCGACCACCAGCAAGATCAGCGACGAACAGCTGTTCTACGCGATGCAGCGCGGCCTCGGCGAAGAGGAAGCGGTGGCGCTGATCGTCAACGGCTTTGCCAAGGACGTGCTGAAAGAGCTGCCGATGGAGTTTGCGGTCGAAGCGCAGAAGCTGCTGGCGATTTCGCTTGAGGGTTCGGTCGGATGAAGGCCCTCTCCTCCTTCGTCATTGCGAGCGGCGAAGCCGCGCGGCAATCCAGTGTTTGCGCGTGCGGCTCTGGATTGCTTCGCTGCGCTCGCAATGACGAATGGGCGATTTTGCTCGAGGGGAACGTGAGGTGACCAAGGCCCGCTTCCCCCGTCATGCTGAACTCGTTTCAGCATCCATCCCGCCCCATGCACCCACCGCGCGTGCGGAAAAATGGACCCTGAAACAAGTTCAGGGTGACGAAGGTGGTTTGCTTGAGGGCAGCGTCGGATGATGATTGTCACGACTGATGATCTTGAGATGATAGAGATCATGAAAACGCAAGCGGCACACTTTGATGCTAAGCTAATCATTGAAGATCTTGGTAATGGTCGTTTTCGGCTTTCGATGTCTGACGAAGATCGTGCAAAAATGCCGAGGCCCGACTGAAATGACCACCCGCAAAACCCTCGCCCTCAACCCCGAGGCTGCCTCCTCCGAAGCCCCCGCGCTCAAGAAGAAGGGCCGCGGGTGGGAGATTTCGGACAAGCGGCTCGACGCCCTGCACGAACAGGCGCGCGAGTTGCGCCGCCATTCGACAGACGCGCACAAGGCGCTGGCCGAGAAGTTCTCCAAAGCCGATCTTGGCCGCTACACCTTCAAGCGCCACGCGGTGGTCGGTAGCGCGATTGTCGATTTCAACTGCCACAACCTCGGTCTCGCGCTGGCGATTGACGAGGAGGGACAGAACGACACCCTCGCCAAGCGCCGCGACAAGAGCCTCGAAAGCGTCGGGATCAAGGTGATGCGCATCGCCGCCAGCGATATCCTCACCGATATCGACGCCGTGCTGAAGCAGCTTACTCAGGTGATGCGCGACCGGATCGAGGAACGCAAAGCGGCCGCCCGCGCGCACAAGGCCGCCAATCCCAAGCAGACCTATTCGCGCCCCAAATCGCCCTCCGGTGACAGGGCTGCCTCCTCCCGCAACGCCAAGCCCCGGAGCCGTGCGTGATCATTGCTACCCTCTTTGCTCCGCTTCTTGCGCTGCAATCCGCCAACGAGTCGGTTGTCGCGATCAAGAACGACAATCCCGAAACCTGGACCGTTGAATATCCGCGCCTGATCCAGCCCTATGTGGCGGATTACCGCCGCTGCCTGACCGTCGCCAACCGGCGCATCGCGGGCACTGCCGATTTCGAGCGCCAGCACGCGGCTGATCTTGTGCGCTGTGCCGAGGTCAAGGCCAAGGCTATCGCCAACTCGAATGCCGATCTTGCCGGGGCCAAGACCACCTTGAGCCCGGAACAGGTGAACACCCTGTTCGACAATATCGGCACCATCCACGTCGCGCGCGGACGCGATCTCGACCAGCAATTCACCTCGCGCATGGCCGGGGCCACGGCGGCGAGCGATGCCTACGAAGCAGGGCGGCCCAAGGGGCTGGTGATCGAACTGCGCGATGCGAGCGTGGTCAAGGCCCGCACCGACGCCACCGCGCCCGGTGCGACCAACGAAGACAAGGACTCCAAGTAATGCTGACCATCACCGATCTGCACGCCTCGGTTGGCGATAAGCCGATCCTCAAGGGCCTGACGCTGGACGTGCCTGCGGGCGAGATCCACGCCATCATGGGCCCCAACGGCGCGGGCAAATCGACGCTGGCGAACGTGCTGGGTGGCAAGCCGGGTTACGCAGTGACGGGCGGGAGCGTGATGTTCCGCGGGCAGGATCTGTTCGCGCTCGAACCGCATGAACGCGCCGCGGCGGGCCTGTTCCTCGGCTTTCAATATCCGGTCGAGATCCCGGGCGTCTCCAACGTCCAGTTCCTGCGTGAGGCGCTGAACGCGCAGCGCAAGGCGCGCGGGGAAGAGCCGCTCTCCGGCGGCGAGTTCCTGAAGCTGGCGAAGGACAAGGCCGGGCTGCTCAAGATGGACATGGACATGCTCAAGCGGCAGGTGAATGTCGGCTTCTCGGGCGGCGAGAAGAAGCGCGCCGAGATGGTGCAGATGGGCATCCTTGATCCCGCCTTTGCGGTGCTGGACGAGACGGATTCGGGCCTCGATATCGACGCGCTCAGGATCGTCGGCGCGGGGATCAACGCCATCATGCGCTCGCCGGACAAGGCCGTGCTGCTCATCACCCACTACCAGCGCCTGCTTGACGTGGTGAAGCCCGACAAGGTCAGCATCCTTGCCGGCGGCCGCATCGTCGAGACCGGCGGGCCGGAACTCGCCCTGAGGCTCGAGGCCGAGGGCTATGACGCGGTGATGGCGTGACGGTAGCCACCCTCCCCACCCGCCGCGATGAAGCGTGGCGCTATGCCGACATGGACGGCGTGGCGCGGCTTGGCGTTGCGGCGCTCGACCAGTGGCAGGCGGTTGACGTCCCCGCGGGCGAGAGCGTGACGCGCTGCCTCGTGGTCGGCTCCGACGCGCCCGAACTCCACCGCTTCCGCGTGACGCTGGGCGAGGGCGCGCGCGCCGCCTTCTTCGTCACCAACGCAGGCGGCGATTACACCCGGGTCGAGCTGGAAGTCCGCCTCGCCAAGGGGGCGCATTTCGAATTCGGCGGGGTCACCATCGGCGGCGGCGCGGCCACCCGCGAATTCGTGACGCAGGTCATCCACGCAGACCCGGAGGCGACCAGCAACCAGACCGTCCGCGCGGTCCATTGGGGCACCGGCACCGGCAATTTCCTCGGCGAGATCAAGGTCGCGCGCCATGCGCAGAAGACCGACGCCGCGCAGGACTTCAAGGGCCTGTTGCTCGAAGCCGGGGCGAGCGCCAATGCCGTACCTCAGCTCGAAATCTTCGCCGACGATGTGAAATGCGCGCACGGCGCGACCGTGGGCGAACTCGACGAGGACGCACGTTTCTACATGATGGCGCGTGGGGTCGATCCGGCGACAGCGCAGCGGCTGCTGGTGCAGGCTTTCATCGGCGATGCCTTCGTGGCGCTGGAGGACGAGGCCGAGCGCGAGACGCTGCTCGATGCGGCACTGGCGGCGCTGGAGGGAGCCAAGCTGTGAGCCTGGTCCTCGCCCTCGCCTTGGCACAAGCACCGGCTGTCGTCGGCACCGTGCCGCAGCCCAATCCGGCACTCGATGCCGCCCACGCCTGCCTGCGCGAAGGTCTGGCCGACAAGCTCGCCGCCAACGCCCCTGCCCCCAATGCCGACGAACGCTGGCAGTGGGCGCTGGCGATTGCCGGGGTTTGCGAGGCGCAGATCGACGCCGCGGCGGATTCGCCCGAAGCCGTCAGGCTCTATGAGGAGGTGTCGCACGGCAGCATCACCAAGCGGCAGACGCTGCGTTCCGAGGCGCTCTACTTCGTCGATCGGCTGATCCGCGAGCATTACGAGGCCAAGGCATGAACGCTCCGACGACCATCGAGCGCGACCTGCGCGCCGACTTCCCCGGCATGGTCACCCATGACGGTAAGCCGTGGCACTACCTTGACACCGCCGCCACCGCGCAGAAGCCGCGTGCGGTGATCGACGCCATGGCGCGCGCGCTGGGGGAGGATTACGCGACCGTCCACCGCGGGGTCTACACCCGCTCGGCCGAGATGACCTTGGCTTACGAGGCGGCGCGGCGCACCGTCGCACGGTTCATCGGCGGGCATGAGGACGAGCTGGTCTTCACCCGCGGCGCCACCGAAGCGATCAACCTCGTCGCCCAGACCTGGGGCCGCGCGAACCTCCGGCCAAGCGACCGCATCCTCCTCTCGCAGGCCGAGCATCATTCGAACATCGTGCCGTGGCAGATGGTGGCGGAAGAGGTGGGCGCGGTGATCGATGTGTGCCCGCTGACCGACGATCACCGCATCGACCTCGATGCCGCCGAGGCCATGCTGACCGAGCGGCACAAGCTGGTCGCGCTGGGCCATGTTTCGAACGTGACAGGGGCGCTGCTCGATGCCCCGCGCGCTGCCGCGATGGCGCACAAGGTCGGCGCGAAGCTGCTGCTCGACGGGTGCCAGTCTGCGCCGCACATGGGCGTCGATGTCGCCGCGCTGGCCTGCGACTTCTACGTCTTCTCCGCGCACAAGCTCTACGGCCCGACCGGGATCGGGGCGCTGTGGGCGAAGAAGGACATTCTCGCCGACATGCCCCCCTATCAGGGCGGCGGGGCGATGATCGATAGGGTGACCTTCGCCAAGACCACCTATGCCAGCGGCCCCCAACGGTTCGAGGCCGGCACCCCCGCAATCACCGAGGCCGTCGCCTTCGCCGCCGCCGCCGACTACGTCGCGGCCATCGGCCCGGCACGCATCCACGCCCACGAACAGGTGCTGGTGGCCCGCCTGCGCCGTGAACTCGGCGCGATGAATGACGTCACGCTCTTCGGCCCCGCCGACAGCGCCGGGATCGTCAGCTTCGCGCTCGACGAGATCCACCCGCACGATCTCGGCACGATCCTCGACGAGAGCAATGTCGCGATCCGTGCCGGGCACCACTGCGCCCAGCCTTTGATGGATTACCTCGGCGTCCCCGCCACCGCGCGCGCCAGCTTCGGCCTCTATTCCACCGAGGCCGATGTCGACGCGCTGCTCGCCGGGATCGCCCGCACCCGCAAGATTTTTGGAAGAGGATGAGAGCGATGGACAGCTCAGCCGATCACCCGGACATGACCAAGCCGCCCCGCGCCCGTGTCGCGGATGCTGTCGATACCGACGCCGCGCCCGAGACCCCGCGCAATCGCGACTATCTCGAAGGCTTCCTCGCCGCCAAGACCGGAACGGCTGTCGGCGGTGAAGGCAGTGACCTTCAGGCCGACGTGATCGCGGCCTTGCGGGAAATCTTCGACCCGGAGATCCCGGTCAACATCTACGATCTCGGCCTGATCTATGGTGTCGAGGTGGACGAGAACCGTGACGCCACCGTCACCATGACGCTCACCACCCCGCATTGCCCGGTCGCCGAGTCCATGCCGGGCGAGGTCGAACTGCGCGTCTCGAGCGTGCCCGGGATCCGCGATGCCGAAGTCAATCTCGTCTGGGACCCGCCATGGGGCCCGCACAAGATGAGCGACGAGGCGCGGCTCGAACTGGGGATGCTGTGAGCGACACCGCCGCCCTTGCGATTACCCTCGCGGATTACCGCGACGCGCGCGATGCGGCCGACGTCGTGGCGCTGCTCGATGCCTATGCCCGCGACCCGATGGGCGGGGGCGAGCCCTTGCGCGATGACGTCAGGGCGCGCCTCGCGGGCGATCTGGCGGCGAACCGCCAAGCCTTCTCGCTGATCGCGCGGCTTGATGACAAAGCGGTCGGCCTCGCCAACTGCTTCATGGGCTATTCGACCTTCGCCGCCGCGCCGCTGGTCAATATCCACGACCTCGCCGTGCTGCCCGAAACGCGCGGGCGCGGGGTCGGCAAGGCGCTCCTCCAGGCCGTCGAGGCCGAGGCCTTGAAGCGCGGGGCCTGCAAGATCACATTGGAAGTGCTGAGCGGCAATCCGGCGCGGCATCTCTACGCCCGCGAAGGCTATGGCGACTACCAGCTCGATCCCGCCACCGGGCACGCGCTGTTCTGGCAGAAGAGGCTCAAATGACCGAGACGACCACCACCGCTCGCCCCGCCCCCAAGGCCGCCGTCACCCTGACGCCGAGCGCCGAGGCGCGGATCGCCGAGCTGATGAGCAAGGCCCCGGCGGATGCCATCGGCGTGAAGCTCTCCACCCCGCGTCGCGGCTGCTCGGGCCTCGCCTATTCGGTCGACTACGTCACCACTGAGGCGAAGTTCGACGAGAAGATCGTCACCCCCGGCGGCGTGTTCTACATCGACGGGGCGAGCGTGCTCTACCTCGTCGGCAGCATCATGGACTGGCGCGAGGATGACTTCACCGCCGGCTTCGTGTTCGAGAACCCCAACGCCAAGGGAGCCTGCGGCTGCGGGGAGAGCTTCATGGTGTGAGGCGCTGACGCCTCACCCTTCCGCTGCCAGCCGTGCGATCAACCGGCTTTCGAGCTCGTCCACCTCGCCATCGGCCGCGATCATCCCTTCGAGCCATTCGCTTTCATAATCGGTGATGACTTCGCCTGCTGCGGCGAGGGCGTCAAAGTCCGTGCCCGTCGCCTGCTTCTTCCCGAACACCCGGCCAAAGTGGTTCATCACCTGCGGCGCTTCCTTCGCAACGCGGCCCATGAAGCGACCGACGTTGACCGAGCTGTCGGCGACGAAGGCCTCCAGCTCGCGCTTGCGTTCGTGGCTGACCTGCGCGTTGGGCAGGACGAAGCCCTTGAGGAAGTTCGCCACGCCGTCGATGAACAGATCGTCCCATTCGGCGGCGTTTTCTTCGGCCAATGTGGCGTCCTTCAGGCGGAACAGCATCTCCGCATCCCAGCGCGTCACCGCCGCCGGGCCGTGGCCGCCGCTCGCCCAGATCACCCGGCGGATGATGCGGCATTCGGCGGCGCTGATGTGGGTCGCGGCCAGCGCACCGCCGCAGCGGGTCGGGCCGGTGCCGGTGAGTACCTCGCGCTCGACCTGAGCCAGGACATAGTTCTTGAGCCGGTCGGGGGTGTTCTCGGCGCGCTCGATGATGCGCACCATGGTTTCCAGTTCGACCATGCTTTCGACAACGCCGTCATGATCGATCTGGCCAATGAGCCACTCGGCCTCCTCCAGCGAGCATTGCAGGCGCGGCGGGGTGCCGTTGAGGACGAATTCGCCAATCGCTTCGACGAAGAAATCGCACCATTCGGGCGTGCGCTCACTGAGGGCATTGTTGAGCGCAAACAGCGCTTCGGCCTCGGCGCGGGTGATGATCCCGTCACCCCAGCCTTCGCGGCGCAAGCTGAGCAGTTCGTCGGCGGTGATGCGTCCGTCCGCGGCAGCGGCCTGCGCGACGGCGAGGAATTGGGTGGTCATGCGGCGGTCTATCCCCTGAAAATCGCGCGCAGCATGGCACGAACAGGCTTAAGACGGCGTTACCGCTTTTCCACCTCGCGGATGCAGGCGCCGGGATCAGCCGCGCCTCCCCCCTGCCGCTGCCGGGCCACAACGTGGGTGGCGGTCGGCTGGGCGACGGCGGAGACGGGGTAGATGTAGATATCGAGCACGCATTTCGCGCCTGCGAACTGGAGCTTGCGCGCGTCCCCTTCAACCAGATCGATCCGCGGCGTGCCGAACCGCTTGAGCAGCGCTTCAGCCGAGGAACCGATCACGCCCTCAAGCCCCTTCGGCGCCATCACCTCCGGCACGCGCACTACCGTGCTGCGCGGCTGAACCGCGGCAGGCGGACGGGTCGGCGCCGGCTTGCTCGACCCGGCGCAGCCCCCCAGCAGCAGCGCAAGCGCGGCGAGTGATGGCGCAGTCCCTCTCACCGCGCTGCCGCCCCTGCTTCAATCCGCCGTAGCACCAGATGCGTTCCCGCTGCCGCGCCAATAACCGGGGCGACGAAGTTGAGGAATGGCACCAGCATCAGCCCCGCGATCGCTGCCCCCAGCAGCGCCCGCTCGGCCCAGGGCGAGGGGTTGGCCGCTTCATCCCCTCCGCCAGCAGCCGTGTGATGCCGCAGCCACGCCATGTCGGTGAACTCGCGCCCGAGCAGCACGGCATTAACCGCCAGAAACACCACCGCCGGGCCGATCGCGGTGAACAGCAGCACCGCAGCCAGCGGCAGGGCGAGCAGGTTGTAGCCCAGCGCCCGCAGCAGGCCCCGCGTCGCCACCGCCACCTCGCGCGGCAGCGGCAAGGGCTGCGCGCGCTCTGCCAGCGCCGGATAGTGCCGTGCCTCGACCGCGACGACGATTGCGTCTGCGAAGAACTGCAACACCGCCAGCGCCACCACCCGGAACAGCAGCCACATCGCCAGCGGCACCAGCAGCACCGCGGCAAGGCCTGCCCAGCCTTCCTCCACGCCGTAGCGCTGCCCGGCCTCGACCAGCCCGAAATAGAGCCCCACGCCCAGCCCGGCAAACAGCACCAGCGTGATCACGATGCTCTTCACCAGCACCGCGACGACCGCGCGGTCGCCCAGCTGCCCAAAGGCTTTCACAATCGCGGCGGGGACGGCTGACATGGCGCTGCGATGGTATCCCTGCGCGGCGAAGTCAACGCGCGTATGCTGCGCCGCACACAGATGGCTTGGCCTGTGGCCAGAAGGGGGCTAGGCGGCGCGAAAGCCAACCCAGCAAGCCCAAGGAACTCTCTGTGCCCGCCAACACCGACCCCCGTTATGACGTGATCGCCATCGGCAATGCCGTGGTCGACGTGATCGCCTCCTGCACGGAAGAGCTGATCGACGAGCTGCAACTGAACCGCGGCGGCATGACCCTGATCGATGAGGCGCGGGCCGACGAGCTCTACGAGGCTATGCCCCCCGCACGCGAGCTGTCGGGCGGATCGGCGGCGAACACGCTGGCGGGCCTCGCCACCCTGGGCCTGCAATGCGCCTTCATCGGCCAGGTTGCCGACGACCAGCTGGGCAAGGTGTTCCGCCACGACATGCGCGCCACCGGCATCGATTTCGACACCCCGGCGCGCGACGGTGAACCGGCGACGGGCCGCGTGCTCATCTTCGTCACCCCCGATGGCGAGCGGACAATGAACACCTTCCTTGGCGCGGGCCAGTTCCTCCCGGCTGCCGCGCTCGACGAAGAGCTGATCGCGAGCGGCGCGATCCTCTATCTCGAAGGCTATCTGTGGGATCCCGAAGAGCCCCGCCGCGCCATGCGCCGCGCCATCGAGGTGGCGCGCGCGGCGGGCCGCAAGATCGCCTTCACCGCATCGGAGAGCTTCGTGATCGCGCGCCACGGTGACGATTTCCGCGCCATGATCGAGGAAGGCATCATCGACATCCTGTTCGTCAATGAAAGCGAGCTGGCGACGCTGACGGGCGAGGACGACTTCGACGCCGGCCTCGCCGCCGTCGCGGGCAAGGTGCCGGTGCTGGTCGCGACGCGCAGCGAAAAGGGCGCGGTTGCGGTGGCTCACGGGGAACGCGCCGAAGTCGC
This sequence comes from Erythrobacter sp. W302b, assembly GCF_046452395.1. Taxonomy (NCBI): domain Bacteria; kingdom Pseudomonadati; phylum Pseudomonadota; class Alphaproteobacteria; order Sphingomonadales; family Erythrobacteraceae; genus Erythrobacter; species Erythrobacter sp. W302b. The sequence continues at coordinate 2,838,622 of NZ_JBKFDH010000001.1, forward strand.
GGCCGAGCCGGTCGCCAAGGTGATCGACACCACCGGCGCGGGCGACCAGTTCGCGGCCGGGTTCCTGTCAGGCTACGTCAAGGGCGAGCCGCTGGCGCAGTGCCTCAAGCGCGGCGCGATCTGCGCTGCGGAGGTTATCGCGCACTACGGCCCCCGCCCGGAGGCCGACATGCAGGCGTTGATGGCCGAGCGGCTTTGATGCTTTGCGCTCGCCCCTCCGGGCGAGCGTCCTCGGCGCTGTTTCAAGCCCTGCGGGTTTGAGCGCCTGCGGGCGGGCAGTCGCCCTTGCGGGCCCTTGGCCCGTCGCTTGCCCTCGCCCCTCCGGGCGAGCGTCCTCGGCGCTGTTTCAAGCCCTGCGGGCTTGAGCGCCTGCGGGCGGGCAGTCGCCCTTGCGGGCCTTTGGCCCGTCGCTTGCCCTCGCCCCTCCGGGCGAGCGTCCTCGACGCCGTTCAAGCCCTGCGGGCTTAAGCGGACAAAGCGGACACGCTGTCCGCTTTGTAATTGCCCGATTTTTCCTTGTATTTCATGGGTCTATAAACGCCCAGAACAAGCGGACGGACAGGGGAACGGGGCCTGCTTTGTGGGCCTCACTGATGGTTGCAGGCTGACGATGGGAAAGAGCGGCGCTGACATTATCGCCGCTCGCCCGCGGTAGGAAAGCGCCTCAGACCGTTGCCGCTGCTGTCTTGGCCCGCGCGGGGCGCTTGCCTGCCTCCCAGCCCAGCCATGCCGCTGCGCTGCCCGCCGCGATACCGAGCGCCAGTGTCATCGCGGGCGGGATCGCGGCATAGGCGGCGAAGCCCTCGGTCAGCCCCGGCATGAAGGGCGCAAACCACATCATCACCGCCTGAAGCATCGTGAAACCCGCCGCCACCAGCCATGGCGCACCGTGCTTGCGATCGCGTGCCCACAGCACCAGCGCGAAGACGGCCACCAGGGCGTCGCTGATCGCGATGGTATCGAGGATCGCGAGCGGGAAATCGCTCCCAATCACGTTCATCCACGGCAGATAATCCCCCATCACCCGGCTGAACGGGCTTTCGAACAGGATCAGCGGGGTCGCGAGCATATAGCCCGCGTGGAGCTTCACATTGCGGCGGTGCTTGAGCGCGAGGTAGAACAGCGTCAGATAGGCCGCGATCGCGATCCCCATGCCGACCCCGAAGGCCGGGCCAAGCGCAGCGATCACCTCGTCCTCGCGTACCACAAACCGGTGCGCCGCGCGGTTGATGATCATTACGAAGCCGAACATCAGGAACGGGAACAGCACAAAGCTCGCCCGCCCGAGCCAGCGGTGGAGTTCGATGGCGCGGCGCTGCACCGCGACCTGCTGGACGATCAGCAAAGCGAGCCACATCATCGACGAGATCGCGTGGACGTGGAAAGCGAGCGGGATCGCACCTCCGAACGCGAAATAGCTCGCCCAGAACCCGGCCATGATGACCAGCAGCACGAAACCCACGAAATATGGCGCATGGCGATACGGCATCGAGATCCCCCCTCTCGATTACGGTTGCCCTATGCTAGCACACGTCTGCCTGATCAGCCAAATGCGGGCCCCGCAGGGCGCAATGCGGTCACTCGTCCGGCACGTAACCCGCGTCACGCAGCGTCACCATGTAGCGGGCGATCTGGTCGATCTGGGGGCGGGTGAGGGTGAAATCCATGTCCTCAGGGTAATTGTGCGCCTCGGCCAACCAGTCGGCGAGCGATGTCTCGGACAGCCCCGGCCGGTTGGCGATCGCGGCAAAGCTGGGCGAGGCCGGATTGGGCGACAGGAACGGCGGCTCGACCGCATGGCACCCCCCGCAGGCCGCTTCGACAAAGGCGGGCGCACGGGTGTCGGGCGAGGGCAAGGTCGCCTTGCCCACCATCGGCGGCGGGTTGTCGGTGCCGGGCGCGGTAGCGCAGGCGGTGAGGGCCAAGGTCGCAGCGGCGATGAAGGTGAGGCGGTGGGTCATGCTGGCCTTGTGGGCCTCCCCAAGGCCAGCGTCTTTGATCGGAATCAAATTTGTCGCAGGCTTTCCGGCAGATCCGGGATCGCACCGGGCCAGCGCATATGAATGGAAGTGGGGCAACTCCTGCCACTCTTCGTCATCCCAGCGAAAGCTGGGACCTAGGGCGGCGACGTGCGGTGCTTGCGGCCCTAGGCCCCAGCTTCCGCTGGGGTGACGGGAACGCTTCGTTACCCGTGCTCCCGCGCCACCTCCCGCCAGCCGATATCGCGGCGGCAGAAGCCGGTGGGGAAGTCGATCTGGTCGACGGCCGCATAAGCGCGGGCCTGCGCTTCGGTCACGTTCTGCGCCATGGCGGTGACGTTCAGCACCCGTCCGCCGTTGGCCACCAGCGCGCCGTCCTTCAGTGCGGTGCCGGCGTGGAACACCTTGGCCGCGCCCGGCTCCACGCCCGACAGATCGATCGCGCCGCCTTTTTCCGGGGTGCCGGGGTAGCCCTTGGCTGCCATCACCACGGTCAGCGCGGTCTCGTGGCTGAGGGCAACTTGCGTGCCTTCGAGCGTGCCCGTAGCGCAGGCGAGCATCAGCGCCACCAGATCGCCTTCCAGCCGCATCATCAGCACCTGGCATTCCGGGTCGCCGAAGCGGGCATTGTATTCAATCAGCTTGGGGCCTTCGCTCGTCAGCATCAGGCCTGCGAAAAGCACGCCCTGATAGGGGTTCCCTTCCGCGCGCATCGTCCGCACCGTGGGTTCGATGATTTCGGCCATCACGCGGGCCTGCAATTCGCTCGTCAGAACCGGGGCGGGGGAATAGGCACCCATGCCGCCGGTGTTCGGCCCCACATCGCCATCGCCCACCCGCTTGTGATCCTGCGCGCTGCCGAAGGGGACAATCGCCGTGCCGTCGGTGAGCGCGAAGAAGCTGGCCTCCTCGCCCTCCATGAATTCCTCGATCACCACCTGCGCGCCTGCGCTGCCGAACCCGCCGCCGAACATGTCGGCGAGCGTTTCTTCGGCCTCTTCAAGCGTCGCGGCGATCACCACGCCCTTGCCCGCTGCCAGCCCATCGGCCTTGAGCACATAGGGCGCGCTGAACCGGGCGAGGGCGGCGCGGGCTTCCTCCAGCGAGGCGGTGCGGACGTAACCGGCGGTGGGGATGCCTGCTCGCTGGCACAGGTCCTTGGTGAAGCCCTTGGAGCCTTCCAGTTGCGCCGCCGCCTGCGAGGGGCCGAACACCGGCACCCCCGCCGCCCGCAGCGAATCCGAGAGGCCATCCACCAGCGGCGCTTCGGGGCCGACGACGACGAGGCCAATGGCCTTGTCGGCGCAGAACGCGATCACCGCGCCATGGTCGGTCACATCGAGCGCGACCACCTCGGCCTCCTCGGCGATGCCGGGATTTCCGGGGGCGGCGTAGAGCTTTGCGAGGCTCGGGGATTGCGCCAGCTTCCACGCCAGCGCGTGCTCACGACCGCCGGAGCCGAGGAGAAGAACATTCATCTGCGAAACCTCGCGCAAAAGACAGGACGGCGCTTCGACAAGCTCGGCGCGAACGGGTATTGAGTCGGCCCTTATCCGTTCGCCCCGAGCCTGTCGAAGGGCTGCTTTTCTTTGGTCACAGCTAACCGGCACATGGAAGCCCCGATATGCCCGACATGATCGCCGAGACCCGGCCCGGCGACAACGCCCAGCCCCTCACCATCAGCGAGATTTCCGCGCTGCTGAAGCGCACGGTCGAGGATCGCTTCGGCTTCGTCCGCCTGCGCGGCGAGCTCTCGGGGGTGAAGCGGGCGGCTTCGGGGCATTTCTACTGCGCGCTGAAGGACGAAGGCGCGGTGATCGACGGGGTGATGTGGAAGGGCAACGCCGCCCGCCTCAATTTCCGCGCCGAAGACGGGCTGGAGGTGATCGCGACCGGCAAGCTCACCACCTATCCGGGGCGTTCCAAGTACCAGATCGTGATCGATTCGCTGGAGCTGGCGGGTGAAGGCGCGCTGCTGGCGCTGCTGGAGAAGACCCGCGCCCGGCTCGCCGCCGAGGGGCTGTTCGCCGCCGAGAGGAAGCGCCGCCTGCCGTTCCTGCCGCAGGTGATCGGCGTGGTGACCTCGCCCACGGGGGCGGTGATCCGCGATATTCTCCACCGCTTGGCGGATCGCTTTCCGAGCCACGTGATCGTCTGGCCGGTGCTGGTGCAGGGGCAGGGCGCGGCCGAGCAGGTGGCGGCGGCGGTGCGCGGGTTCTCAGGCCTCGCCCCCGGAGGCCCGGTGCCGCGACCCGATGTGGTGATCGTCGCGCGCGGGGGCGGGTCGATCGAGGACTTGTGGAGCTTCAACGAGGAAGTCGTCGTCCGCGCCATTGCCGAGTGCACGATCCCGGTGATCAGCGCCGTGGGCCACGAGACCGACACGACGCTCGCCGATTACGCCGCTGACCGCCGTGCGCCCACCCCCACCGCCGCGGCAGAAATGGCGGTGCCGGTGCGCGCCGATCTCGCCTTCACGCTCACCGACCTCGCCGCGCGCCAGCGCCGCGCGGTCTATCGCCCGGTCGAGCTGGGTCGGGAACGGCTGGCGGCGCGGGCGCGCTTGCTGCCGCGCCCCGAGAACCTGCTCGCCCCCCAGACCCAGCGGCTCGACGATCTGTCCGAGCGGCTGCGGCGCGCGCTCGGCGACCGTTCCGCCAAAGGGCGCGAGCGGCTGGCGGGCGTCGCCGCGCGGCTGTCGCCCAGCCTGCTGTCGCGGTCTGCTGCCGAGGCCCAGCGCCGTCTTGACCGCGCGCGGCTCAGCCCCGCGCTGATCGAGCGGCCCTTGCGCCATGGCACCGACCGGCTCGCCGCGCTCGCCCGCGTGATGAGCCAGCTTCACCCCGAAAAGCCGCTGGAGCGCGGCTATGCGATCGTAAGGGATGCGGGCGGCAAGGCGCTCACCACCCGCGCCGAGGCTGCGGGCGAGGCGGCGCTGACGCTGCAATTTCGCGATGGGAACCTCGCGGCCGTGCCCGCCGGACACGCGCCCCCAGCGTCCCCGCCCCCCGCTGCCGCGCCGCGCAAACGGGCTGCGCCGCGCTCGGCCATCCAAGATGATTTGTTCCGTTAGCCGCTCGGTGCTATGGTTCGCATCATGCTGATGACCCCGTCCGACAAGGCCGCCAAACTCTATTACGGCCCCTCCAGTTTCCGCGTGCTGCGCCCGGGGAGCCATGTGCTCTGCGCCGTCACCGGTGAAGCGATACCCCTGCCCGAGCTGCGCTATTGGAGCGCCGAGCGGCAGGAGGCCTATGCGTCCTGCGAAATCGCCACGCGTCGCCTGCTCGGCATCGAGTGATCGTCGCGCCCCGGACCACCTGCCGCCCCAAGGCCCGCGCCTGACCGACACTCCCCCTGTGATGGACCGGGTTCGCACGAAGCCCAAGGGACGCTTGCGGGCGGGGCGACTGGTGCTGCTGGCGCTGGTCGCCATCGGGCTGGTGCCCGGCACCATCGTCCAGACCACGATCGGGCAGCGCAGCGATGCCGCGAACATCACCGTCACCCCACTCGACGCGCGCGGCGGCGTGTCCGGCGATCTCACCCTGAGCGGCGCGTGGGAGCTCACCGCCGGGCATGGCTGGTTCGGCGGCTTTTCGGCGCTGGTCGCCGATGATCAGCGCGGACTGATCGCGGGGACCGACCGCGGCTTCCTGCTCGATCTCGACCTGTCAGGCGATTCGCCGCGCGCCGTGCCGGGCAGCTTCCGCTTTGTCGGCATCAGCGACCGCGGGCGCAAAGAGATCGTCGATCTCGAATCGCTCGCCCATGATCCTGTCACCCAAACGCTGTGGGCCGCGTTCGAAAACGACAATCTCATTATGCGCCTCGCCGCCGATGGCTCAAGCCAGACCCGCGCCCCGCGTGAAATGGCGCGCTGGAGCCCGAACAGCGGCCCCGAGACGATGGAGCGGCTCGCCGATGGGCGGTTTCTGATCATCGCCGAAGGGCCGGAGAGCGGCAGCGACACGCTGCACCAGGCGCTGCTCTACCCGACCGATCCGGTGGCGAAAGGCAAGCCGACCGCGTTCCCCTTTGCCGCGCCGCGCGATTATGATCCGGTCGACGCGACCCAATTGCCCGATGGTCGGGTGCTGATTTTGCTGCGACGTGTCGCCTATGCCCTGCCCGCGCGCTTCGACACCGCCATCGCCATCGCCGATCCGCGCAGGATTCGCGCAGGCCAGCCGTGGCAAGCGCGAATCATCCAGCGGCTGACGGGCGGCGTCTTCGCCGACAATTTCGAAGGCCTGGCCTATGTCCCCTCCGCATCCGATCCCGCGCGCGGCAGCCTGTGGCTGATCGCCGACGACAATTTCTCGGTCTTCCAGCGCAATATACTGGTGCGATTCGATTGGGAGGGGTGACGTTGTCTGGGAGCGGGAACGCCGCCCCCCACCTTCATTCGTCCTGAGCTTGTCGAAGGACGGCGTTCGGGTCGTTCCCTAGGCGCGAACCACAGAACGGCCCTTCGAACAGCCAAGGGCGAACGGGACAGGGGCTGAGGCGCATCTCTCCAACCCGCAAACGAAAAAGCGCCCGGAACCCCGAGCGCTTGATCGATCCGTTGCTATCCCGAAGGACAGCGCCGTCTTAGGCGGCGGCCTGAGCCTCCACCAGCTCGCGCTTCACCTTCAGCGCGCTGGCCGAAAGCTTGTCGTCGCTGGTCTTGAGCAGCCAGTTGTCGAGCCCGCCATTGTGCTCGACCGAGCGCAGACCGTGGGTCGACACGCGGAACTTGAAGCTGCGCTCCAGCTTTTCGCTCATCAGCGTGACGTTCTGCAGGTTGGGCAGAAACACGCGCTTGGTCTTGTTGTTGGCGTGGCTCACATTGTGGCCAACCTGGCGGCCCTTGCCGGTCAGTTCGCAGATGCGCGACATGGTGTGTCTCTTCTCGTAAAGTTCGGATGTGGTCCGGGAAAGCGGCGCGCATAACGGGGCGCTGCCGAATCGTCAAGCAAGTTGCGCGCGTCGGTAGGGTCTCAGTTTGAAATCCGGACCTTGGCTGTAGGCTAGCCGAAATCTTCAAGCTGGAAAATGCGCGAAGGCCCCGCCTTTCGGCAGGGCCTTCCGTCCACAACAGCCTCAAGAAGCTTGGAATCGCTTTCAAAGAGGCTGGCTGTCTCCACTGTTGTGCGGCGGTGACAGTCTTCTAGCCCGATGCCGAAGCAGAGCGGGGACGGATGGTAGATAAAGCCTCACAGATGAATCGTCAATGAATCAAGGCCTAGGCCGCAAAGAACTGCCACTCTGACGGCCTTAAGTTGCGCTGCGTCAACCGATCCTGACATATAGATGCGTGTGCCGCCGTGTGGGTTCTTGCCCGCTCTGAACCTATCCAGACGAGACTTTGCGACCGTGGCGAGCATATCGGCCTTCGCCCACATGACGGGGCTGTCGAAAGGCTTTGGCAGCGGCTGCGCCAAGACGATTTCGCAATGGTAATTTTCCCTGGGCGTTGGTGCGGTAGTGCTCAGAGGAACAACGGCCACCAAATCCCTTCTGCGCCTGAGACGCGGCGAGACAACGATAACTGGCCGCGTCTTGACCATCTCAGGAACGATAAAGCCCCCTCTGTAATCGCAGAGCAGAATTTCACCCGGTTTGGGGTAATACATCAGAGGCACTAGGCGGTCCGCTTTTTTATGGTCCCTGCCTTCTAGGCGGCGAAGCCAATTCGTCAATCTTCTCAAGCAGATGGCGCTCAACCGGGATGGTCGCAATCCCGGCGCCTCTTCGCGCCAGCCTAACCCATTTAATGGCCGGACAGGCCCGTCCATCGTGCTGATGTGACAGGCCTGAACCGGGCGCCGCCCGCCGTGTCAGGCTGACAGGAGAAGATCAGCATGAATCGTATCCTTATCGCCAGCCTCATCACCCCCTTGGCAATCGGGCTCGCCGCGTGCGATGTCGACCAGACCAAGGAAGGCGAAATGCCCGAAGTCGAAGTGACAGGCGGCGCGCTGCCGGAATATGACGTCGAAACCGCCGACGTCGATGTCGGCACCAAGGAAACGACGGTCGAGGTTCCGGATGTCAAGATCACCATGCCCGATGCCAAGGGCACGCCGGCTACCGGCGACGAATAAACCTTACCGCCAAGGGCGCGGGGCGTGAGCGATGCGGGATTCCGCAGCTTCATGCCTCGTGCCCTTGCGCTGGCCCGCGCTGCGGCGGCCGCAGGCGAGGTGCCGATCGGCGCGGTGATCGTGAAAGACGGGCACGTGATCGCCGAGGCACATAACAGCCCGCGAACCGATCACGATCCCACCGCCCACGCCGAAATCCTCGCCATCCGCCGCGCTGCGCAAGCGCTGGGCGATGAACGCCTCACCGGCTGCGAATTGTGGGTCACGCTGGAGCCTTGCGCGATGTGCGCGGGTGCGATTGCCCATGCGCGCATCCAGCGGCTCTATTACGCGGCCAGCGATCCCAAGGGCGGCGCGGTCGAACATGGTGCGCGGGTGTTCGAGCAGGAGCAATGCCTGCACCGCCCCGAGGTCTACAGCGGCATCGGCGAGGGCGAGGCGGCGGACATGCTCCGGGGATTTTTCAGAGAGCGGCGCTGAGACGCCGGGCTTAGGGGCGCAAACCCCTCAATCGACCGGCGGAACACCCGGCGGATAATAGGAAATCTCGACCCTCAGGCCATCAGGGTCGGGGACAAACAGCGCGGTGATCCCGGGATCGAAGGTCTGGAGCCGGGCTTCGATCCCTGCTTCCTCAAGCTCGGCAGCGAGCGCGCGCACGGCATCGGGACTGGGCGCCGACAGCCCGAAATGATTGAGGCCGGGAGCATAGCGGCCATAGTCGCCCGTGCCCTGCTTGGCCTTGCCGAACTGGATATAAAGCCCGGCCGCATTGGCCCAGATGTGCGGCTGCTTCTGCGTGAAGCCGATACGCGGGAGCAGGAAGCCGTAAAACGCCGCTGCCTGTTCGGGCGAGCGCGACAGGATGGTCAGATGGTCGAGCGCATAGGTCATGGGCCTGCCTTTCGGGACGCGAGCCGGTGTTGGTTTCCAGATGTTGCGCGCCGAGCCAAATGCAAGCGCCGTCAGGCCTTCGGCGAGCGGCTGGTTTTGCGGGCGAATTTCGTCGCAAAAGCGCCACGGATTGGCGGTCGATAAGCAGGTCATTAGTCAATTCCTTGCAAACCGGCGGTGAATTTGCGACGGGCAGGGTGACTCAGGACGGTCCTCATGCCCGGGGGCGAGGCAAGGGATACTGATCGATAATGGCCGGTTATGAAGTTACGCAGACCCGCAGGCTGACGCGCTGGAAGCAGAAGCTTCGCGGTTTTCTGGGGCCGTGGGGGGTGTTCTTTCAGGGCTTTATCGAACACCCGGTGATGGTCGGCTCGATCATCCCCTCATCAGGCTACACCATCCGCAAGATGCTTGCGCCCGTCGATTGGGAGCGCTGCCAGCTGTTCGTGGAATATGGCCCCGGTGTCGGCACCTTCTGCCGTCCGGTGCTCGATCAGCTGCGGCGCGACGGGACGCTGCTGGTGATCGACACCAACAAGCTGTTCATCGACTATCTCAATCGCACCATCACCGACAGCCGCTTCATCGCAGTGCATGGCTCGGCTGAAGATGTGGAAGCGATCATCCACGCGCATGGCCATGACCATGCCGATTACATCCTGTCCGGGCTGCCGTTCTCGACCCTGCCCGAAGGCCTCGGCCCCCGCATCGCCGCCGCTACGCATCGCGCGATCCGGCCGGGCGGCGCCTTCCTCACCTACCAGTTCAGCAAGGCGGCCCATAATCTCACCGCCCAGCATTTTGACCGGGTCGATAGCGGGTTCGAGCTGCTCAACATCCTCCCCTGCCGTCTCGCCTGGGGCTGGAAGGACGCGCCGTAGGCTCGGGCGGCTACAGCCCCCGCCAGATCCTGGCCGGTGCGGCGTCCCTGGCGCCCCAGCGTGACGGCGTGCAGCGCGCGGGGCGGAAGGTCTTGGAATAGCAGAGCCTGATTTCCTCAAGCCACCCGCGCGGATTGAGCTTGACCCCGATCGCCTCCTCGCGCCAGCCGGGGTTGGCATCGGCAAAGGCGGCGCGGATGCGGCCTGCCGTCAGGCCGTCCTCGCGGCTGATGCGGTCGTAATCGGGCAGGCGCAGGCCCGAGCGCAGGACGCGGATGATCCTGAGGTAATTGGCCGGGCGCTTGACCATGCATGCACCGTGCTTGGCCCATTGGCGCGCGATCAGGCGTTCGGACGGCATCAGGCACATGCTGCCGCGCACCTCGGCAGGGGTGAGGGCTTGGCGGGCCTCGCACCATTGCGGCCAGCTTTGCCCACCTTCCGGCCACAGCCCGTGCACGACGAGACCGAAGCGCCCGTTGGTGCCCGCGCATTGCACGGCGTGGCTGCGATCATCGGCGCGGGGTTTGCAGAACTCCGGGCTCCAGCTCAATGCCATGGTGTAGCCGGTGATCGGCATCACCCGGCGCGGCCCATCGGGCGTGATCCTGGGAACGCTGGTGACCTGCGGCGCGCGGCATTGATAGGCCTGCGCGCTTGCCAGCGAAGGCAATGCCAGCGCCATGGCCGCGACAAGGCTACTCGAACACCGCAGGGCCATCCTCCTCCTCGGGTTGGCGGGCGAACCAGCGCGCGGCTTGCGGGGTAAGCAGGCTTGCCATGGCAATGGCGACGAGCAGCGGCCCGACCAAAGCGGCGGGATCAAGCAGGACAAGCCGCAGCGCGCCGAAGCCGAGCACCAGCCAGCGGGCAAAGGGCGCGGCGAACAGGTAGATCCACACCAGCGGGATCAGGGCGATGGTGAATTCGGCCGAGAGGGCCACAATGGTCCAGTCGCGGTCCCATGCGAACCACGGGGCATTCACGGCGAGGATGGTTTCCGACAACGCCAGATTGCCCAAGCCGCGCGCCAGCCGCAGCATCGCCGCGGCAAGGAAAGCGGCTGCGAACACCCGGATCGCCAGCGGACGCGGCCCGCGGACCATCTTCATAGCGGCTTGAAATCCAGCCCGATGTCCGCGGCGGGCGCGCTCTGGGTCAGGCGGCCGACCGAGATGTAGTCCACCCCGCTCGCCGCCTTGGCTGCGATGGTCTGGAGGTTGACGCCGCCGCTCGCCTCGGTCGGTACGCGGCCTGCGACCAGCCGGACGGCCTCGGCCAGCGTGCCTGCGTCCATGTTGTCGAGCAGCAGGTGATGCGCGCCTGCCGCCAGCGCGGGTTCGATCTGGTTGAGGCTATCCACCTCGCAGATGATCTTGGTCACCCCCGCCTCGCGCGCCCGCCGCACCGCCTCGCCGACAGAGCCAGCGACCGCGACGTGGTTGTCCTTGATCATCGCCGCATCCCACAGCCCCATGCGGTGGTTCTGTGCCCCGCCCTGGCGGGTGGCATATTTCTCAAGGAACCTGAGGCCGGGGATGGTCTTGCGGGTGTCGAGCAGGGTACAGGCAGGGTTGCCTCCTTCCCCCCGCATCGCGGTGACATAGGCCTGCGTCAGCGTGGCGATGCCGGAGAGGTGCTGGACGATGTTCAAGGCGCTGCGCTCTGCCGTCAGCAGCGCGCGGGCCCGGCCTTCGATCCGCATGAGATCGGTTCCGGCCGGCACCTTGTCGCCATCATGGACCAGGGCCTCGATGGTGCATTCGGGATCAAGGTGGCGAAAAAACGCCTCGGCCAGCGGCAAGCCCGCCACGACAATCGCATCGCGGCTATCCATCACCCCCGAAAAGCGGGCATCGGCGGGGATCACGCTTTCGCTCGTCACGTCGCGCCCGCCGCCGGGCAGGCCCTCTCCCAAGTCCTCTGCCAGCGTTTCGCGGATGAACTGGGCGAGGTCGAAGCCAGGGAGGGTAAAGGTGGTCATGGCTCAACCCTAGCCTTTCGTCTTGCGCCAAGTCGATACCTTTACCCCCGCCCCGGGCTTGACCCGGGGCCCCGCTCACTTTTCCATCAACCGTAAGAAGCTGGGCCCCGGGTCAAGCCCGGGGCGGGGTGGCGATCAATGCACGAAGCGCGCCACCACATCCCGATAGCTGCGGCTCACCTTCACCTCGGCGCCGCTTTCCAGCACCAGGAAGCATTCGCCGTTGGTGTGGGGCTTCACCTGCCGCACCAGATCAAGATTGACGATGGTCGAACGGTGCACGCGCTGGAACTTGCGCGGGTCGAGGCGGCGCTCGAGGTCCTTCATCGTCTCGCGCAGCACCAGCGAATTGTCGCCGGTGGAGATTATCATGTAATCGCCCGCGGCCTCGATGTGCTCGATCGTATCGACCTCGACACGGAAGATCTGGCCGCGGTCCTTGACGTTGATCAGCTTCTCGAAGCGGTCCGCGCTTTCTGCCGCCGGGGTGGTGGTCTCGACGAAATCCGCCGCCCGCTCGGGCGCGATTTCCGAGAGCACCTCGAGCAGTTGCCCCGCATCCTCGGACGACTTCTTCTCGGCAAGGCGCTGGCGCACGCGTTCGATGGTGCCGGCGAGCTTCTGTTCGTCGACCGGCTTCATCAGGTAGTTGACGGCATTGGCCTCGAAGGCGCGGATCGCGTGTTCTTCATAGGCCGTGACAAAGACGAACAGGGGGGGTTCGATCTCCATCACGCCCTTGACGACGCTGAAGCCGTCAAAGCCGGGCATCTGGATGTCGAGGAAGACCAGATCGGGCTTCTCGGTCTTGATCTTGCGGATCGCTTCGCGGCCATTGGCGCAGGTGTCGATGATCTCGACGTCCTCGAACGGCTGGAGCCGCAGCTGGAGGCCCTGGATGGCGAGCTTCTCGTCATCGACGAGGATGGTTCTGATAGTCATGCGGTTTTTCCGATGTTTTTAGGGGGGTTGAGCGGGATGATATTGTCGCCCCCGCCGCTTGGGGCAGTCCCGGCTGCCACGGCGGATATTGGCCCATCCCCGGCTCTGTCGGCGCGGGTAAAGGGGATCTCGATCAGCACGGTAAAGCCGCCCCCAGCTTCCGAACGGGTTTCAAACAGATGTGTGTCGCCATAGGCCTGGGCCAGCCGATTGCGGATATTGGCAAGGCCGACCCCGGTGGAGACCGGACGGCCGGGTGCAGGCGTCCCGGACGGATCGCCCGCCATGAAACGCTGCATGTCTTCGATACCCGGTCCGGTATCCTCGACAGTGAGGCGCAGCCGATCGCCGATCACCCGCGCGGTGAGCGAGATGCGCGCCCCTTCCTCCTGCGGGCTGACGGCATATTTGATCGCGTTTTCCACCAGAGGTTGCAGCAACATCGCGGGCAGCTGCGCAGCGAGCGCGGCATCCTCGATCTCGAAATGGGTGCGCAGGCGCTCTTCGAACCGCATCCGCTCGATATCGAGATAGAGCTGCAAGGTCTCGACCTCCTGCGCCAGCGTCACCTGACTGCCGGGCTCGGCGATCAGCGTGTGGCGCAGGAAGCCCGACAGCCGCGTGAGCATCGCATTGGCGGGCTCGGTTTGCTTAAGCAGCACAAGCGTGCTGATGGAATTCAACGTGTTGAACAGGAAGTGCGGGTTGAGCTGATAACGCAGCATTGCCAGCTGCGCAGCCGTTGCCTGCGCTTCCAGCCGCTCCAGCCGGTCAGCCTGCTGTTCCACTGTGAGGAAGAAATTGATCGCGTAATACAGCGCGCTCCACCCGCCGAGCAAGGTCAGCGGCAGATAGAGCAAGCCGATCAGGCGCTGGGCAAAGGTCGTATCGCGGCTCCCCGCGTAATAGACCCCCTGCACCCAGGCATCGATCGAAGCGTGCATCAGCACGGCGACAAACAGCACCACCGCCGTCAGCCCCCAGGTCACCAGCGGTTGCTGCTGGATGAGCTTGCGGTAGATGACCGACAGGATCAGGCTGATCGAAAAGCCGGTGATGGTGGTGACAAGGATCAGCGCCAGCAGATCCAGCGGCTGCTGGTTCGCCAATGCCGAGACCGCACGCAACAGGAAAGCCGCGCCCCAGCCTGCCAACTGGAGGTTCCAGAACGCCCGGTTCTTGCTGGCGAAGAACGGCGCCGCCTGGATCTGGAGCACTGCCATAGCCCGACAGTCCTAACTCATTTCGTCGCAAACCACACGGCTAATCGGTCGCATCATCGCGGGGCCGCCACGGCTCGGCGCAAGGATTACCGCTTCTGTTGGGAGATGAGGCCGCCGGCCGGGTCGATCTCCCGGCGGAAATGGGTGGCCCAATCGGCCTTGCCCGCACCCGCCATCTGGGCCTGCACCAGCGGAACTTCGGCGGCCATCGCCTCGGCCCGCTCGTCCCAGCCTTCGTGATGGCGCCGCATCCTGAGCCCCGCGTCATGGGTCGAACCCCAGCGGGTCATGAAGGCGACGGCAGCCTGCGGATCATAGCCCGCATTGGCGAGCAGCCACGGCACCAGCCGGTCGGCTTCCCGCTCGACCCGGCGCACAAGCTTGGCCTTGCGCCCGTTGCGTTCGAGCCAGGCATTATGGCCGAGCACATTATGCGCCAGCTCATGCGCGACCAGCGCGGCGAAGAGCGGCTCTTCCGCATAGCCGAAGGCGGGGAAACCGATCCCGATCACCACCCGCGCGCCATCGGCGACCGCGCGCTTGCCGTCGCCCATCAGTTCGAACCGGGTGGCGCAGACCTCGACCGGCTGGACCCGCGCCTCGCCCCCATCGGCAAAGGCAATCGCGATCCCGCCATGTTCGGTCAGCATCGCTTCGATGTGTTCATGCGCGCGCACCAACCGCTGCCATTCCATCGCCGCGCCGGCGGGCCACTGGTTGGGGTCGAACCGTTCGAGCGCGATAACCTCGCGGTTGCGGGGGAACGCGCCCGACAGCGCGGCGGGCGATCCGCGCGCGGCGGTTTGCACCGCGAAGTCGCGCTCCAGCCCCAGCGCGGCGCGGGCGATCGCGGGCGCGCCATAGCTCGCCATATCCTGCAATTGCAGCCCGATGCTCGGCACGACCCGCGGGCAAAAGGCGGCATTCGCGCGGGCGAGGTGCCAGCCCACATCCTGCAAGCGCTGGTCAGCGTCCTGATAGCGCCCGATTGCCGCCCGTTCGGCCGCGTAGTCGATCACCGGCGGCGGCTCCTGCGCCTGCGCCGCCAGCGGGGCGGCGAGCAGCAGGGCGACGAGCGCAATGGCGCGCATCAACGCGCCTCGGTCGAAGCGGCGAGCGCGGCCTTGAGCTTGTCGTAGCCGACCGCCCCGCCAAACGGGGTCTTGCCTGCGATCCATGCCGGGGTGCCGGTGAAGCCGAGCGAGCGGGCGAAATCGAGGTTGCGGGCGATCTCGGTCGAGACGGCATCGGACGCCGCGTCACGCTCGGCCCGGGCCATATCGAGCCCGGCGGCCTTGGCCGCAGCCGTGACATCGCCGGTCGCGAACATGGCATCGTGGAACGCGCGATACTTGCCCTGCAATCCGGCCGCCAGCGCCATGCGCGAGGCGACATCGCTGCCTTCGAAAATCGGCCATTCGCGGATCACGACCTTCAGGTCTGGGTCTTCGGCAATCAGCCGGTTCACGTCCTTGAGGCTCGCCTCGCAATAGGGGCAGTTATAGTCGGTGAACTCGACCAGCACGGTCTTGCCGTTGGGATTGCCGAGCACCACGCCGGGGAAGGGCTCGCGCACCTCGCCGCCCATCTGCGCCAGCCGCTTGGCCGATTCCTGCTCCTCGTAAGCCTGCGCCATCTGCGGCAGCAGGTCGGGATTGGCGAGCAGGAAAGTGCGGGTGCGATTGTCCGCCAGCCCGGAATAGGACCACGCCGCCGCGCCCAGAAAGCCGAACACCAGCGCCAGCAATGCGGTCAGCAAGGTCGCGGTGAGCGTGCGGGGTGCGTCGGCGGGAGGCGAGGCAGGCGGTGGGGTGGACATGCGCAAAGGTTCCGTCGGTCAGCGGGAGAGGCGCGCCAGCCTAGCGCCGGTCGCGCAGCCGTTCCAGTTCAGCGCGCGCTTCCAGGGCAACATCCTGTGCGCGGATCCAGTCCGGCGAGCCATAGGGCAGATAGGCCTCCGCCGCCTGCGCATTGGCAAGCGCTTGCGGATATTGGCGGTTCATCACCTGCACCTCCGCACTGGCAAGCCGTGCGCGCGGAATATCGCCGCGCGCTTCATAGACCACGCCGAGCTGGTACCACGCGAAGGGATTGTAGCGATCCTTCTGCACCGAAGCGCGCAGCACCTGTTCGGCCTCGGGGAAATTGGCCTGGTTCTCGGTCGCGATCAGAGCGTGGCCGAGCATTCCGGCAATCAGCGGGTGCGCACGGGTCAGCTCGGTCGCGCGACGCAGCGGCACCAGCGCTTCGACCGGTCGCCCGGATTCGAGCAGCACCTGCCCCTTCAACTCGAGGAACCACGGATTGTCGGGCTCCGCCGCCAACAGCGCATCAGCCTCGGTCAACGCCATGTCGACCCGCGCTTCCTTGTGATAGGCATAGGCGCGGGCATAGCGCGCCGGGATGCTGGTGTCGCGCGGGGGATAGGCGTTGAGCGTGCGCCGCGGTTCGGCAAGGTAGCCGAACAGCTTGGCTTTGGCCCGCACGAAGCGTTCCTGCAACGCCGGATCGGGCGGCGCATCCCACGCCGGGTCCTTCTCCAGCAAGCCGCGCAATACCTGGATACGGTCGCCCGAAAGCGGGTGGGTGCGGGCATAGGCGGCTTCGTCCGCCTGACTGTAGCCTGCGCGAATCTCATTGCCGCGCAGCCGCTCGAAAAACTTGATCATCCCCTTGCCGGTGATGCCTGCGCCCGAGAGGTAACGCGCGCCGGCCAGATCGGTCGCGGCTTCCTGATCGCGGTTGAAGGAGAGAAAGCTCCCCATTGCGGCCTGTTGCCCGGCGGCGATGATGCCCATGGCGCCTTCGCCCGCCCCGGCCAGCGCCGCGCCGACACCAAGCAGCAAGGACAGGATCGAGATATTGGTTGCCCGCTTGGTCCGCTCGTCGAACCGGACGACGTGGCCAGCGGTAATATGCCCCAGCTCGTGCGCGAGCACGCCTTGCACTTCGTTGGCGGTTTCGGCCGCGTTGATCAGGCCGGAGTGGACATAGATCGCCTGCCCGCCCGCGACGAAGGCGTTGATCGAACCGTCATTGATCAGCACCAGCTCGACATTGCCGGGTTCAAGCTCGCTCGCCTCGACCAGCGGGGCGACCATGTCCTTGAGCAGTTCCTCGGTCTCGGCATCGCGCAGGATCGACTGGGCCCGCACCTGGGTGACGGCGAGGATCAGGCTCGCCAGCAGCGCAAGGCAGGCAGCGATGAAGTTGGGGCGACCGCGCATGGCGGCTACCCTACCGGACTTGCACCTGAACGCAAAGTGAAGGGCGGGAGGAGGTTTATCCCTCCCCATCTCTGCGGGACGGGGAAGGACTAGGGCTTCAGCCTACGATCTTCCTTGCCGCGCGTTCGATCTGGGCGAGGTCTTCGGGCACTTCGGCGAGGATTTCCGCGCAGCCGATCTCGTCCCGGCGGATCAGCACCAGCGCGAATTCCGGCCCGGCCCCGTCGAGATGTTCGAGCGAGATCGCATCCAGCGCGCGCAATTGCTGCGCGAGCGCCTCGCGCACGGCGGCGGCATCTTCGACCGGCTTGCCCTGCTCTTCGCGGCGCAACCGGCGCTCGGCCTTGACCACGGCCTTCACCCCGCCTTCGACATCGGCGAGGAAGCGCGCCAGGCTCCCGCGCTCCAGCTGCAAGCGGTGGGCGTGGGTCAGAACAGCGGCATATTCGGTGAGGCGCGTCTTGTCGTAATCATGCCCGAACACGAGCTTGACCACGGGGGTCATCGGCGCGCGGTCCTGCACGGTGAGGCCGCTTTCCGCGATCAGTTCGGCATAGTCCTCAGGCGCGGCCTGCGCAGCGAGGCTGAAGTCATAGGCGCGGCTGACCGCGGCATAGAGCGCGTTGCGGCTGCGATCCTCGGTGCTGTCAGCGGCCCGCGCAAGTTCACGCGCGGCGGCAAGGCAATCATAAAGCCCGGCATCATCAGGCAGCTCGTCGACGAAATCGTCAGCGAAGTCGCCATCTTCGGCCACCGGGTCGGCGACCCGGGCCATGGAGGCGTAGGCGGGGGTAGCGGCGATTGCAGGCGCGGGCTCAGGCTCGGTTGCCGCCACGGGCACCGCGCCGAAATCGGCAACGGCGTAATCGGACTCCGGCACGGTCTCGATTTCCGGCAGCGGTTCGAGGCCGGTGAGGTCGATGGCCTTCTTGGCCGGCGCTTCGATGTAGTCCGCAAGCGAGGCGAAATTATATCCGGCAAGCTCGCCCTCGCCTTCGTCCTCGTCATATTCCTCGTCATCATCGCCGAGGCCGAACTGGCTGAAGTCGGGCATCCGCAGGCCTTCATCGGACTCGGTGGCGTCATCGGCGCTTTCATGCGCAGGCGAATCGGCCCAGTCGGTCACCGGGTCGGCGGGGCGCAAGGCAGGCGCGGTATCGAGTTCAAGCTCGGACCCCAGTTCGAGCGCCTGATCGATCTCCAGCAGCAGCTCATCCGCGGTCAGCTGGTCGGCCATTTCCTTCCAGTTGATCACCCCATAGATGAAGTCGATCGTGGCATCGTCGCTGGAATAGGGCAGCAGGATCCCGCGATAGAGGATCGCGACGCCGGCGTGATTGACGAACTCGGCCTCGAAGCCGATCGGCGCCTGATTGGCGAGAATCTGCATGTAATGATCGGTGATGCGGCTCAGCAAGGAGCGCGGCGGCACGTCCGACAGCCGGGTGATGACGCCGGTAGCGCCGCATTCCTGCCCCAACTTGGCGCCGAGGAAGCAGACTGCCGGATTGTCGATCCCGGCCGAGAAATCGAGCAGCACCGAATGCGGCCCGAAATCGGGAAGGGCGGCCGGATCAAGGTCTTCGATATTGGGGAACATGCGCTCGCCCAGCAGGCTGGCCCAATGGTTGTAGGCGCGCACCTGCATCCGGCGCTCGTCCTGCCCGATAGCATGCGGCGGCAAGTCGCGGCGCTGGGACGATTCGGCACCGTCGTCGTCGTCGGATGCATCCCAACCCCGATCCGCAATCGCGTCGGGATCGAAGGTGCCGCGCAGAGTGTCCATGGCTGTAATCCGCCCCTTGGTGAACCTAGTCACGCAGGGTTGTGGCGCAGCGTGGTAAACATCCCGTTAAACGCAGCTGGGATGTTTTGATCTTGCAGAGATTCCTTTCAGCCGTAAGTCGATCAGACTACAGGAAATACCGCATCTTGATCGTCACGCGGCTGGTGCCTGCGCCCAGCGCGAACACCGCGTCCGTGAACTTGGGCGGTGCCATGCGGACCGGTGCATCGCGCGAGAAGCCATAGCCTTCCTTGGGCATCATCCCCATCGCCCGGTCAGCCTTGCCGTTGTTGTTCTCGTCATGCAGCAGCGCGATGGCATATTGACCGGGCTTGACCCCGGTGAAGCGGATTTCGACCTTGCCATTGGCGGGCACCACAGTGCGGTGCGCGGCCGGATCCTTGATGCATTTGGGGAAGATATCCGCACGCGTGGTCATGCAAGCGCGCACCACGCCTTTGGCGGAGCGGATGTCGGTGACGGTGATGACCACCTCACCGGTCTGCGCCGGAGCGGCGGCCAGCGCCGCAGCATAGGCCGCGCCAAGCCCTGCGAGCATCAGCGCCCCGGCCTTCACGGCGTGACGGCCCGCGCGCCGTGCCCGGCCTCGGCCACGATCCGCCGCGACAGCCCCTTGTCGGTCCCGCACAGCCTGTCCCACACGCGGAAATATAGCCCGAAGTTGCATCTGTATTCCTCGTGATGACGCTCGTGATGGCTGGCGGTTATCAGCCAGTTCCCCAACGGCGAGTGAACAAGCCAGCGTGGGAACATCTCCCACCCCATGTGATTGGTGACGCCCATCACCGTCGCCACGGTCAGCACCAGGCCCAGCATGGCGACATGGATCGGCACGACAAACACCAGCACCGGCACCACAATCGCGCCCGTCACCGCCTCGATCGGGTGAAAGCTCATCGCGGTCCACGCGGTCGGGGGGCGGCTGTCATGGTGGACGGCATGGGCAAGACGGAACCACCTCGGGCGGTGCATCCAGCGATGGCTCCAGTAGAAACAGGTGTCCTGCACGAAGAGGTAGATCAGCACCGACAGCGGGTGATACCACAAGGGCAGGCTCGTCCAGTCGGCGGTCATCTGTGTCCAGCCATGATGCCGCCAGCCCCACAGCACGATCCCCGCCGGTGCGCCATAGATCGCCGCCGACAGCAGCGACCAGCGCACCTCGCGCGCGATCTGTGCGCGCTTGCCGTCATACAGTCCGGGTCGCATTTTCGCGGTGGCATAGGCGAACAGCCCGCTGGTCAGCAGATAGCGCAGTGCCACGATCAACGTGACGGCGAAACTGACGATCAGCAGCGCAAGCGGAACGGGCGTGTCAGCGGGGAGCATCGCCCCACGATATGCCGCAAATCCGAACGGCGCGACAGGGTTAAGTCAGGGGGCCCATCTCAGCCGTGCGAATCGAGCGCCGTCGCCAGCGGGTCGAGCAGCGCCATGTGCCGCCGCATGGCGATCCGCGCGAGGTGTTCCACCTGGATCTTGCGCCGCGCAGCCGCCAGCGGTTCGAGCGCCGCGGGGCGCAGGATTTCGGCATCATAGCCATCGGCGACGATCACCCCGCAAGTGCCCGGCCTGTAGGCCTCGCTTTCCAGCGGCGTACGATCAAGCCCCGGCGGCAGGCCCCAGAAGAACCGGTCGCAATAATCGAGATAATCGGGCCACTTGGCATCGCCGAGCAGATCGGCGCGGGCGACCTTGATCTCGACAATCACCACCAGCCCCTTCGCATCGATCCCCATCAGATCGGCACGGCGACCGTTCCGCAGCGGCACTTCGGCCAAACACCAGATATCGTTGCGCGCGAACAGACGCCCGATCCCGCGCGCAACATCGCCAGCGGCGAGCGCCAGCGGCTGGGACGAATCAGGGGAGGAAATCGGCCCGCCGGTCATAAGGCACGGTTGGAACGAAAGCGGAACGCAGTCAAGCCGTGTCCCACCGCTCTCACGCAAGCGCCCTTACTCGGGGCGCGGGTTTTCGAGCACGCTCACGATTGCGGCGCGGGCCGCATGAAACTCGCGCCATAGCACCAAGGCCGGAGCCGCCGGGTCCTGCCCCCGGCGCGCCAGCGTGCCGAGCGCGGCCAGCCCACTGTCAAGCATCGCGGCGCAATCCGCGACCGTCTGCGCCACCAGCGCCCGCTGCCACGGCGCCGCCCGGGCAATCACCGCGCCAAGCTCGCCGCCGATCTCCACCCGTTCAGGTCCCAGCCGGGCGAGCAACGCCAGTCCGGCCGCCTGCCCGTGGAGCGCCACCAGTGCTTCGGCCAGCGCCTCGGACGCGGCACTGTCCGCAGGCAGGGTCGCGGCCTGCGGGGGAATCGTCTCGGGCGGAAGCGTGGCCATGGGCGGAGCCTAGGCAAGCGTCCTTGCCGATTGGTTAAGCCCGCTCCCGGCGCTGGCGCGGCGATCCGAACCCGCGCGTCCCCGGAACAATTGTGTGGCATCGCGCCCCACCTCTTGCTAAGCGCCCCGCCGCACGCAAGAATAGCGCGCACCGCATGGCATCATGCACCCGTAGCTCAGCTGGATAGAGTGCTGCCCTCCGAAGGCAGAGGTCACAGGTTCGAATCCTGTCGGGTGCGCCACCTCCAAATCATCACCGACCGGATCAGCAAGGGGCGCTGCCTGCGACCGCTTCCTATTTTGGCGGGGTCGGTTTGAGGTAACGTTCCAACCATTCCACCGTGCGTTTGAGCGAATCGAGCTGGTTCTCGCGCTTCCTGAAGCCGTGGCCCTCGGCGGGGTAGAACACCGTCTCGACCGTGTTCCCCTTGGCTCTCAGGATGTCGTCCACCTCCTGCGCCTGTCCGCGCGGCACGCGGATGTCGTTGTCGCCCTGGATCGTCAGCAGCGGGGCCTTGGCATTGGCGATGTAGGTGAGGGGAGAGGCGCGGTCATAGCCTTCGGGGTTCTCCTCGGGCGTGCCCATCAGGCTGCGCAGATAGGCTTTCAAGACCTCGTCCATGTCGCGGTACATGGTGCGCCAGTTGATGATGCCGAACCACTGGACCCCGGCGGCAAATTCGTCCGGCGCCTTGCCAATCGCCATCAGCGTCATGAACCCGCCGTAGGAGCCGCCGAAAATGCCGACCCGCTTGGGGTCGACATAGCCGCTCTCGACGAGGAACTGCTTGGCGGCGATGGTATCTTTCAGGTCGCCGCCACCCAGATCATTGTAGTTGGCCGCCTGAAACGCCTTGCCGTAGCCGGTCGAGCCGCGGAAGTTGGGCGCGATGATGATGAACCCGCGACTGGCGAGCGCGGCGGCGATGTCGTCGAAATAGTCATCGGTCTTGCCGGTCGGTCCGCCGTGGGGGATGACGATCGCGGGGTTGCTGCCATCACGCTTGAGGTTTGCGGGCATCGTCACGAGCGCGCTTATCAGCGTGCCGTCAAAGCTTGCGTAGGTCACCTGCTGCGAGGTGGCGAGCACTTCGGGCCGGACACTGGCGAGCGCGAGGCGGGTGACCGGCGTGACGGTGTCGGTGGCAAGGTCATAGCGGTTGAGCTCGCCCGTGACGTTGGCGGCCATATTGACCACCAGCAGCGACGTGCCATCGGGCGAGCGCGGTTCGGCACCCGAGGTGAAGTTGATCCCCTGCGGCAGCTTGAGGGGCGTCTCCGTCCCCGTCGCCAGATCGACCTTGACCAACCGGCTGCGCAGATCGTCGCTGCTCTCGACCAGCAGCGTCTTGCCGTCGCGGGTGAAGCGCAGCGCCGACTGGTCCCAGACGATCGGCTTTAGCCATTTCCACTCGCCCGAGGCGGGCGCATAGAGGCCGGCCTGCATACGGCCCGTGCGCTCGTTGGTGGTAACCGCCAGCCATTTCCCGTCGGCGCTGACGTCGGCGACGGCGTAGATCGTGTCATCCTTGCCCAGCACGCGCGTCGCCTTGCCGGTGGCGACATCGACGCGCCAGATTTCGCTCGCGGTCGAATCGATGTTCTCACGGTTGGCGAAGATGGTCTTGCCGCCATCGGCCCAGACCCGCGGGCTCCAGCCGAAATTGGGGTCGGCCTCGGCGGTCAGCACGCGCACAGAGCCGTCGGGGGCGAGCACGGCGAGGTTGGACTGCGCCTCGCTCTTCTTCTTGACCGACAGCGCGATCAGCCCGTCCGCGCCGCCGGGCACCAGTCCGGTCTCGCTCAGATCGGGAGTGCGCGTCACCTGCTCCACCGAGCCGCCGCCGGTGGGAACGCGGAAGATGTTGTAATATTCGTCGCCCCCGGCGTCCTGCCGGAAATAGAGCCACTTGCCATCGCGCGAGGCGGCGAGGCCGGTCTGGGTCTCGTCCGACTGGGTCATCTGCAGCGGCCAGCTGCCATCCGCGTCGGTGCGCCAGATGTTGTAGCGCCCGGTCAGGTTGGTCGATACAAAGATGTGCTTGCCGTCGGCGCTCCACGTCACCCCGGCGATCCCGCGCGAATTGCCGATGTCTTCCAGCGGCACGGCGCGCGCCTCGGGATTGGCCGGGGATTCGACGGTTCTGGGATCGGTGACCGGCCGCTCAGGCGTGACGATCTGCGCCGCCAGCGGCGAGGCTGAAAACAACAGGACTGCGACGATCATCGAACGCATCGTAATTCCCCCCTTTTGCGGCCAGCGTGGCGACCGCGCTGCGAGACTCGCACATATGCACCTGCGTGCATTCCCCCGGGCAACATACCAAAAGGACGCAGCGGCGCCAGTGCCGAGACATCAGCCCAGCGGCGCGGACGGCCCTTGATCCGGCAAGGCGATCAACTCCTCAAGGAACAGAGCGATCAGGCCTGACTGGGAATCAACACCGGCCTTGGCATAGACCCGGGCGAGCTGCGCGCGCACCGTGCCGGCGGCCGAACCGCGCAAGGCTGCGATTGCGGCGATATCGCAACCTTTCAGCGCAAACAGAGCCACGTCAGCCTCGGCCGCGGTGAGCTTCCATTCCGCAAAGCGCAGGGCGATCAGGTCAGACATCGCGCCTTGCGCTGCGGCCACCGCCGCCTCGTCACGCCGGGCGGCGGCGATCAGGCTGCGCACCTGCAGGCTTCCCAGCACCACCGCGATGAGCAGGGCGATGGCGGCCAAGCCTTCGATGGCCAGATGCAAGCCGATCCCGTCTGCGACAACATCACCAACCAGATCGGACAGAAAGAACGCGCAGGCCAAGGCTTGCAAGGCCACCAGGATGCTGACCCCGGTGGCCTTGCGTTCAATGCTGCGCGCTGTTGCGTTCATGCCACGAGCCTATCGCCCGAACGGAGCCATCGCCACCAGAACCTGCTTGCCGCTCCGCCGGGTCTCGAAGATCACCCCGGCAAGGTGGAGCAAAATCAGCAGGTAGAGCAGATTGGCGGCGGTTTCATGGATTTCGCCGAGCGGGCCTTCTTCGCCTTCCGCTTCGCCGTCCTCCTCATCGCCGTCCTCATCATAGTTCTGCGGGGAAACGGCGATGCTGCCACGGTCCTCGTCCCGCTCCGCAGCGTCCCAGGGAGGCGGTCCGGCCATCGCGATTCCGGTGGCGATGATCGTCAGCAGACAGCTCCAGATGGCATAGACCATCAGCGCGCCCAGCGGATTGTGCGAGGCGTGCGGGATGACACTGCCAGTCCGGATGTCGCGCAGATGGGCGAGCGCCTTGCGCGGGCTTGGCCAAAAGGCGGCAAAGCGCGCCTCGGCCGGGCCGATCAGCCCCCACAGCAGGCGCAGCCCAAGGATTGCGGCGAGCCCGTAGCCAACCCAGATGTGGGGGGCGGAGCCTTCTTCGGTGATGAGGGCATTGGCGAGCACCGCCAAGGCGATCGACCAGTGGGTGATTCGGACAATCGGATCCCAGCGGCGGCGAGCGGGATGTGTAGCAGCGGTCATGGCGCATCCTTTGTGAAGGGTGCCAGCGACTGCGCGGGACAAAGGGACAAGCGAGCCGCTGGCCCGCATCATGTGCGGCGGCAAATGCGGCCGCGCGATTGGCGATCTGCTTATCCGGGCCTGCCTAAGCAGGAGCTTATGGCCCGTGCCTTAGACACTGACCCCAAACAGGCGGCCCACCAGAGCCGTGGTCGCCATCGCGAACACGCCCCAGCCCACGACCCGCAGCGTTGCCGGGACAAGCGGTGCGGCACCGGCCTTGGCGCCAAGCGCGCCGAGGATGGCCAGCGCGAGGATCGACACCGCCACCACGGTGAAGGCGATCGCACCGGCCGGTGCAAGCCACGCCGCCACCAGGGGCACGGCCGCCGCCGCGCTGAAGGTCAGCCCTGACGCCAGTGCCGCCTGCAACGGGCGGGCCGAAAGCTGGTCCGACAGGCCGAGTTCGTCGCGCACATGCGCGGCCAGCGGATCGAGCGTGGTCAGCTCGCGTGCCACGGCAGCGGCGGTCTGTTCGCTAAGGCCGCGCGCACGGTAGATCGCGGCGAGCTCCGCCTCTTCGTCGGCGGGCGTCGCGGCCAAGGCCTCGGCCTCACGGCGAATGTCGGCCTGTTCGGAATCGGCCTGACTGGAGACCGAGATGTATTCGCCCGCCGCCATCGACATGGCCCCGGCCATCAGCGCTGCCACCCCGGCGACCATGATCGCACCCGGTTCAGGCGTCGCCGCCGCCACCCCGATGATCAGCGAAGACACCGAAATGATCCCGTCATTGGCGCCGAGCACGGAGGCCCGCAACCAGCCCGTGCGGTGAACATAGTGCGGATCATCGGGGTGGGCGCTGGCGGTTGTCATCATTCTTGTGGCTCCGCCGGGTTTGCTCCCCGGCTCTGAGGCGTGAGTGTCCGCCGATCGGGGCCGAATTGCAACTGCGGGAGCTTGTGCCGGCAGAAGGGACGAACAGGCCGCCCCTCCCTTGGACCCATCAGAAGGACGCCGTTACCGCAGCCAGAACCGTGGAACCAGCGAGCGCGCCGACACCATCCTGACCGCGCGAGAAACCCGGCTGGAGGTAAGCGCTCTCCGCCCGCGAGATATCCGTGTCGACATAGGCGATCGAGAAGGTCAGCCCTGCTCGTGGCGTGATGTCCGCACCAATCGACCAGTCGAAATAGGTGCCGGTCGGCGCGACGCTGGTGGCATTGGGACCAAGACCGGGATTGCCGTCCGAGTAGCCGAGATGGGCCTTGAGGCTGACCGGGGTGCCGCCAAGCGCATAGACGGCGTCAGCGGACAGATAGAGGTTGTCCTCCTTGTCGCCAGGATCATCCGACCGTCCGGCCTGAGCCGCTGCGCCAGTGAAAAAGACATGGCCCAGCGCCTCTTGCTGCGGCGCATAGGCCACACCTGCGGTCAAAGCGAGCGGGCCGACGGTGCCGGACAGCTTGGCATAAAGCTCGGCAAAGTCGGTCTTGTCCGCGCCGCCGGGATACATGTACCAGACAAGGCCGGTATCCAGCGTCCCCGCTCCCACCGGCACCTCCACCCCGGCGTACAGATCAAGCTCCATATTGGCCCCGCCGAACGTGCCCCAGCCGGCAAGGTTCGAGCCCCAGGCGCCAACATAGACGCCGCTTGTGTGCGTGGCGGTGATGCCGCCTTGCACCGCCAGTCCGCCATCTGTCTGAGAGACGCCGCGAAAGCGGTAATCGGTGGTGAGGCCGGCGCTGCCCGAGACGGTGATGGGTTCGGCCGCTTCGCCCGGCCCTTCCTCGGCTTGCTGGGCATAGGCGGGACCAGCGGCGATGGTTGCCAGCACGGCGATGGGGAGAAAACGCATGGGATTTGTTCCTTCTGGCGGCGCAGCCGAAAGGGCTGCCCCGAGCCTGCGCAATTCCTCCGCCTTGCCGTTAAATCACCATGCGGATTGCGGCTGGAGGGCATGAAAGCCGCATGAAACCGGCCACTTGGCAACAACGGGCGCGCACCGCTTTCACGCGGATTTAATGTCAGCGCCCCTGAACCCCCTGCGACTTTTCATGGGCTGCGCGCGCATTGGGACGGCTCCCCTTTGAGGAGCCTTTGATGACCTTCGACCTCCTGCTGGCCGCGCTCGTCGCGCTCGGCCTGTTTGCCTATCTGGTGTTCGTGCTGCTCAAGCCGGAGCGGTTCTGATGGCAAGCGCCGGGATGTTCGACCGCGCGCTGATGGGGCCCGCCATCCGCGACGCCTTCACCAAGCTCGATCCGCGGACGCTGGCGCGCAATCCGGTGATGTTCGCCACCGCGGTGACCGCGGCGGCAGCGACGCTGGTGCTGTTCTACAACCTCTCAATGGGCACGGGCGATCCGCGCTTTGAGGGCCAGCTGGTGTTCTGGCTATGGCTGACGGTGCTGTTCGGCAACTTCGCCGAGGCACTGGCTGAAGGCCGCGGCAAGGCGCAGGCGGCGAGCCTGAGAGCGACCAAGGATCAGCTGGTCGCCTACCGCATCGGACGCGATGGTGCGGCAGAACAGATCCCCGCCACCCAGCTCCAACGCGGCGATGTGGTGTTGGTGGTTGCAGGCCAGCAAATCCCTGCCGACGGCGAAGTCGTGGCCGGGGTCGCTTCGGTCAACGAGGCCGCCATCACCGGCGAAAGCGCGCCCGTGATCCGCGAAGCGGGCGGCGACCGCTCGGCGGTGACGGCGGGAACGACCGTGATCTCGGATGAACTCCGCATCAAGGTGACAGCCGAACCCGGGGCAGGATTCCTCGATCGGATGATCGCGCTGGTTGAAGGCGCGAGCCGCCAGAAGACCCCCAACGAAATCGCTCTGACGATCCTGCTCACCGGCCTCACGCTGGTGTTCCTGATCGCGGTCGGCACGCTGCCCGCCTCCGCCGCCTATGCGGGTGGAAGCATTGCGGTGCCCGTGCTGATCGCGCTGTTCGTGGCGCTGATCCCGACCACAATCTCAGGGCTGCTCTCGGCCATCGGTATCGCGGGCATGGACCGGTTGATCCGCTTCAACGTGCTCGCCAAGTCGGGCCGCGCGGTCGAGGCGGCGGGGGACATCGGCACGCTGCTGCTCGACAAGACCGGCACGATCACCATCGGTGACCGGCAGGCGAGCGAGTTTGTCGCGCTGACCGGTGTGGCCGAGGCCGACCTGATCTCTGCCGCCCGGCTTGCCAGCCTCGCCGACGAGACGCCCGAAGGCCGCTCCATCGTGGTGCTGGCGGGCGACGGCGAACCGCTTGCGCCTGATGCGGAGGTGGTGGGCTTCACCGCCCAGACCCGGGTCAGCGGCATCGACCAGCAGGGTCGCAGCATCCGCAAGGGTGCGGTCGATGCCGTCCTCAAGCTCGGGGACTTCCCCGAGGCCGGTGTCGCCGAGTTGCGGCAGCTCACCAACCGGATTGCCCAGGCCGGTGGCACGCCCCTTGCCGTGACCGAGAATGGTCGACTGCTCGGCGCGGTCCATCTCAAGGACATCGTCAAGGCAGGGATCCGCGAACGCTTCGTTGAACTCAGGCGCATGGGCATCCGCACGGTGATGATCACCGGCGACAACCCGCTCACCGCCGCCGCCATCGCCGCCGAGGCCGGGGTCGACGATTTCCTCGCCGAGGCCACGCCCGAGGACAAGCTCGCCTATATCCGCAAGGAGCAGGCCGAGGGCAAGCTGGTCGCCATGTGCGGCGACGGCACCAACGATGCCCCCGCGCTCGCGCAGTCGGACGTCGGGGTGGCGATGAACACCGGCACCCAGGCCGCGCGCGAGGCGGGCAACATGGTCGATCTCGACAGCGACCCGACCAAGCTGATCGAGGTCGTCGGCATCGGCAAGCAATTGCTGATGACGCGCGGGGCGCTCACGACCTTCTCGATCGCCAATGACGTCGCCAAATATTTCGCGATCCTGCCGGCGATCTTCGTGGTGCTCTATCCGGGGCTGGGCGCGCTCAATGTGATGGGGCTGGCAAGCCCTTCAAGCGCGATTCTGTCCGCGATCATCTTCAACGCGCTGATCATTCCGCTGCTGGTCCCGCTGGCCCTCAAAGGGGTCGCCTACCGCCCCATGCCCGCTGCCAGCCAGCTGCTGCGCAACCTCGCAATCTATGGCGGCGGCGGCGTGATCGCCCCTTTCGTCGGCATCAAGCTGATCGACCTCGCGGTCGCCAGCCTTGGCCTCGCCTGAGCCGCAAAGGAACCTGACCCATGCTTGCAAGCCTTCTCACCATCACGCTCGTCATCGGCGGCACGGCGCTGTTGTCGTGGCCGCTCGGCACATACATGGCCGCGCTGTTCTCGGGCCGCTTCGCCCGCGCCGACCGGATGTTCACCACTCTCACCGGCAGCGCGGGGGAGCAGGACTGGAGGTCCTATGCGCTCGCTCTCGCCGCCTTCAACGTGGTGATGTTCGGCTTCGTGTTCGCGCTGCTGACGACTCATCACCTGCTGCCGCTGAACCCCGACGGACAGGGGGCGACCAGCCTTGACTTGGTCTTCAACACGGCAGCTAGCTTCACCACCAACACCAATCTCCAGCACTATTCGGGTGAGAGCACCTTCAGCTACCTCGCGCAGCTCGGCGGGCTGATGTGGCTGCAATTCGTGTCGGCCGCGACCGGCATCGCGGCTCTGGCTGCCTTGGCGCGCGGGATTGGAGGGCAGGCAAGCATGGGGAACTTCTTCCTCGACGTGGCTCGCGCGAGCTTCCTGATCCTGCTGCCGCTGGCGATCATTGTCGCTGCATGGCTCGCGCTTTCGGGTGTGCCGATGACCCTGGAGGGCGCGGCGAACGTCACCACTTTGGAAGGCGCCGCGCAGACCATTGCGCGCGGGCCGGTGGCGGCATTTGTCGCGATCAAGCAGCTGGGCACCAATGGCGGCGGCTTCTTCGGGCCGAACTCCACGCATCCGCTCGAAAACCCCAGCTTCTGGGCGAACCTCGTCGAAATGGCCTCGCTTATTCTCATCCCCATGGCCTGCGTCTGGATGTTCGGGCGGATGATCAATCGTCCCCGTCACGCCGCCGTGATCTTCGGCGTGATGGCCGCACTGCTGGCGATCAAGCTCACCGCCGCCGTCACGTTCGAAAGCGCGCCCACCATGGCCTTCACCAACCTCCCGGTGCAGCAGGATGTCGGCAATCTCGAAGGCAAGGAACTGCGCCTCGGCGCGATCACCGGGCCGCTGTGGGCGGTGCTCACCACCGCCACCAGCAACGGCTCGGTGGGCGCGATGCACGACAGCCTCAATCCGCTGACCGGCCTCGTGCCGATGGCCGGAATGTGGCTCAACGAGACCTTCGGCGGTGTCGGCGTCGGCATGATCAACATGTTCCTCTACATCGCGCTCGCGGTGTTCGTGGCGGGGATGATGGTGGGGCGGACGCCCGAATATCTCGGTCACCGCATCGAAGGCCGCGAGATGCGGCTGGTCGTGCTGGCGCTTATCAGTCACCCCTTGCTGATCCTTGGCGGGACGGCGCTGTTCGCGGCGACCCCCTGGGGCCTCGACACGCTCAACAACACCGGCGCGCACGGTTTCTCCGAGATTCTCTACGAGTTCAGCTCTGCCGCCGCCAACAACGGCTCCGGCTTCGAAGGGCTGGGCGACAACACCCCGGCTTGGAACATCGCCACAGGGATCGTCATGCTGATCGCGCGCTTCCTGCCGATCATCGTCCCACTCGCGATCGTCGGCTCGCTCATGGCCAAGCGCCGCAGCGCCGAGAGCGCGGGGACGCTGAGTGTCGAGGGGCCGACCTTCGGGGTGATGCTGTTCCTCGTCATCCTGATCTTCGGCGCGCTCACCTTCTTTCCCGCTGCCGCGCTCGGCCCGATTGCCGAGCATGTCACCCTGATGCGCTGAGGAGCACTGCCGCGATGCAATACATCCTTCCTTCGATCCGCCTTTGGCTGGTCACCTTCCTCGTCTGTGTGGTGCTCTACACCGCCTTGATCCTCGGCTTTGCGCAAGGGATCACGCCTTACAGCGCTAACGGCTCGATTATCGAGGTCGGCGGCAGGGCGGTGGGCAGCAAGCTGGTCGCGCAGAAGTTCACCAGCCCGCGCTACTTCTGGCCCCGTCCCTCCGCACCCGATTACAAAGCAATGGGAGCGGCGGGCAGCAACAAGTCGCCCACCAGTCCCGATCTGACAAGGCGCGCCGAAGATACGATCGCCGCCTATGGCGCTACGGCGGCCAACCCGATCCCCGCCGACCTTGTGGCGGCATCGGGCGGGGGGCTTGATCCCCACATCAGCCTTGCCGGAGCGCTCTATCAGGTGGACCGCGTGGCCAAAGCGCGCGGCCTGACCGTGACGGCGATGAAGCAGCTCGTCGAGGGTCAGGCGATCAGCGTCGGCGGAACGCTGGCACCAGAGCGGATCGTCAATGTGCTCGAACTCAATCTGGCGCTCGACCGGTTGGCGCAGTAGGCGAGCCCTATGGACGGCCCGCGCCCCACCACTGATGCAGAGCGCTTCCTGCGCCTCGCACAGCGCGAGGCGCGGGGGCGGCTGACAGTGTACCTCGGCGCCGCTCCCGGCGTCGGCAAAACCTACCGGATGCTGCAGGATGCAGCGCGGCGCCAGAGTGAGGGCGTGGATGTGGTCGTCGGCATCGCCGAAAGCCACGGCCGCAGCGAGACCGCAATATTGCTCGAACCCTTCGCAGTGCTACCCCGCAAAACGATCACCTACGCGGGTCATGCTCTCGACGAATTCGATATTGATACCGCACTGGAGCGCCGCCCCGGCCTGATCCTTGTCGACGAACTGGCCCACACCAACGCCCCCGGCAGCCGCCACCCCAAGCGCTGGCAGGATGTGGCCGAACTGCTGGTGTCGGGAATTGACGTCGCCACCACACTCAACATCCAGCACATCGAAAGCCTCAATGATATCGTCGCCGGCTTTACCCATGTCCGGGTGCGCGAGACGGTGCCGGACAGCATCCTCGATTCCGCCGAGATCATCCTTGTCGACCTCCCGCCCGAAGCGCTGATCGAGCGGTTGCATGCGGGCAAGATCTACCTGCCCGAAACGGCCGGACAGGCGCTCGCCAACTTCTTCACCCCGGCCAAACTGGCCGCGTTGCGCGAATTGGCGCTGCGGTTCGCGGCCGGATCGGTCGACCGCCGCTTGTTCGACGATCTCGCTATCAGTCCGGCCGAGGGCGACTTTGCTGTGGGCGAACGCCTGCTCGTCGCCGTCAGCCCCGGCAAGGGCGGGGCGCGGGTGATCCGCCATGCCAAGCGGCTCGCCGATCTTGCCCATGCGGCCTGGACCGCCGTCGTGGTCGAGAGCGGCGGCGCGCGCGGCGTCGCGGGCAGTCAGCGCGAACAGCTCGCCGAGAATCTCGCGCTGGCTTCGTCGCTGGGCGCAGGCCTGATGACGGTCGCCGCAACGGACGTGGCCCAAGCCCTGGTCGATCAGGCGCGGGAACTGCGCGCAAGCCAGATCGTGGTTGGCAAGAGCCGCCGCAGCCGCTGGTTCGAGTGGCGCCATGGCTCGATCGCGCAGGATGTGATCCGCAAGGCGCGCGGGATAGCGGTTCAGGTCGTGCCGCTGGATGAGGCGGACGAGCGGCCCGCGCCGGTGCGCGAGACCAATCCCTACGCTGCCCCGGCGGTGGCGCTGATGCTGGTGGTCGCCATGATTGTGCCGCTGTGGCTGGCAGAGACGTGGCTTCCTTCCAGTGCGATCGATATGCTGCTGCTGCTGCCGGTGATTGTCGCGGCCAGCATGATCGGCTTGCAAGCGGGGTTATGGGCGGCGGTGTTCGCGGCTCTGGCCTACAATTTCTTCTTCACTGCGCCGCGCTTCACCTTGTTCATCTCCAGCGCTGGCGACATCTTGACCTTTGCCGCGCTGGCTTTGGTAGCGGGCGTGATCGGAGCGCTCGCAGGCAAAGTGCGGCGGCAGGCCGAAACCAGCGCCGGCGTGGCGCGCCTCAACGCGAGCCTCGCACGATTTGCCGGGCTGCTTGGCGGCGTGTCCGACCGCGACGCAACCGCGCGCGTCGCCTGCCGCGAGATCGGCGCGCTGCTGGGCGTCCAGGCGATTATCGTTGCCGAGGAGGCAGGGCATATGGTTGTGCGTGGGAACGACAGCTACCGGCGGCTCGATCTGGTGGACGAAGCGGCGGCGCGCTGGACACTGGAGCATGGGCAAGCGACCGGCCGCGATACCGGCACGCTCAATGCTTCCGACTGGCAGTTCCATCCGCTCCAGACGGCACTGGGGATCATGGGGGCGCTGGGGGTGGCGCGGCCCGAACAAGGCCGCGTGATCCGCGCGGACGATGCCACCCTGCTGGCCTCTCTGATCGATCAGACGGCACTCGCCCATGAACGGCTGGTGCTGGAAGAAGACGCGCGGCAGGTTGATGGCTTGCGCGAACGGGACCGGCTGCGCGGCGCCTTGCTCGGCAGCATCGCCCATGATCTGCGCACGCCGCTGACGGCCGTGATCGCCGCTGCCGAGACGATCCCGGCCATGGGCGATTATGCCGAAGAAGTCCGCATCGCGCGGACCGAAGCCCGAAGGCTCGAACGGTTCCTGGGTGACCTGCTCGAAGCCTCGCGGATCGAACATGGGGCGATCGAGCCGCGGCTTGAAACCCTTGACCTGACCGACGTGGTCGCGGCGGTCCTGCGTGATCTCAGGCAGGACCGCGATGGCGGGCGGGTCGATACGCGCATCGCATCGGATTGCCCGCTGATCCTGAGCGACCCGGTCTTGCTGCGCCATGTGCTGATCAACCTGATCGACAATGCGCTGAAGTTCGCGCCCGAGGACACCCGCGTCGACGTTGCAATCGACACAGCGCCCGATGGCGTCACCTGCACCGTCCGGGATCGTGGCCCCGGCCTGCCGCCCGATCACGCCAACCTGTTCGAACGCTTCGAACGCCTCGAAGGAAGTGACCGGGTCGGCGGGTCCGGCCTCGGCCTGTGGATCGCGCGCAATTTCACCGAGGCGCTCGGCGGACACATCGCAGCCCGCAATCGCGAAGGCGGGGGCGCGGCGTTTGTCGTGACCTTGCCGGTTGCGGCAAGCGGCAGTAAAGCGCTACGCCCCACAGATGATGCGTAAGGACGTTCTCATCATTGATGACGAGCCGTCGATCCGCAGGCTCCTGACCAGCGCGCTTGACCGCGCGGGCATCACCCATGCCGAGGCCGCCAACGCGGGCGAAGCGCTGCGCTATGCCGGGGCGACCCCAGCGCCGCTGGTGGCGCTGCTCGATCTCGGCCTCCCGGACCGCGACGGACTGGAGATCGTCCCGCAACTCGCGGCGCTGGGTCTCTCGGTGATCATCCTGACCGCACGCGACGCGACTCAGGAGAAGGTCGCCGCGCTCGATCTGGGCGCGGACGATTTCGTCACCAAGCCGTTCGACAGCGAGGAATTGCTCGCCCGCATCCGCTCTGCACTGAGGCGCAAGGCGGGGCCGCTCATCAATGTCCACCGGCGCGAGTTTGCGGGCGGCCATATCGACCGCGATACGCATGAGGTGATGGTGCGCGGCGAGCGGGCCGAACTGACCCCGCGCGAGTTCAACCTGCTATGGGCCCTGGCCGACCGGCCCGGGCGCGTGGTCACGCATGAGAGCCTGCTCGAACAGGTGTGGGGCCCGGCGCACCGGCACGATCTGGACTATCTCCGGGTTGCGATCCGGTCGCTGCGGCGCAAGCTGGAAGTGGCACCAGCCACCCCGCGGCTTTTGATCAATGAGCCGGGGGTGGGTTACCGGGTGGCGGAGACCTGAGGCTCAACCACGACGCTAAAGTCGTTTAGGGTGCGCGCCCCTGTTCACCGGTAACCCATGGGTTTCCCCATTGGCGTAACCGGAGGAATTCCCCCATGCCCCGCAGCAAAGCCCCCGGTGAAACATCACCCGCGACCCACAACGCCCTGCGCGAACACCAACCAGGGAGCGGCTCTGCCGCTTTTGCGCAAAACGAAGGCAATGCCGGTGAACTGCACCAGGACATTCCGTCCGATGGCGATCACGACGCAAGCCGGGCCCATCTGACCGACAATCACGGCCACCGCATCGCCGATAACCAGAACTCGCTGCGCGCGGGCGAGCGGGGGCCGACCCTGCTCGAAGACTTCGTGCTGCGCGAGAAGATCTTCCACTTCGATCACGAACGCATCCCCGAACGGATCGTCCATGCCCGCGGATCGGGTGCGCACGGCACCTTCGAAGTGACCCGCGCAATCCCCGAATGGACCCGCGCTGGCCTGTTCCAGAAAAAGGGCAACACCTGCCCGGTGTTCGTCCGGTTCTCGACGGTCGCGGGCGGCGCGGGCAGCGTTGACACGCCGCGCGATGTGCGAGGCTTTGCCGTCAAGCTCTACACCGAAGAAGGCAATTGGGATCTGGTCGGCAACAACATCCCGGTGTTCTTCATTCAGGATGCGATCAAGTTCCCCGATCTCGTCCACAGCGTGAAGATGGAGGCCGACCGCGGCTATCCGCAGGCCGCCAGTGCGCACGATACCTTCTGGGATTTCGTCAGCCTGATGCCCGAAAGCATGCACATGATCATGTGGGCGATGTCGGACCGCGCCATCCCGCGTTCGCTCAGGATGATCGAGGGCTTCGGCGTTCACACCTTCCGCTTGATCAATGCGGCCGGTGAAAGCCGCTTCGTGAAGTTTCACTGGAAGCCTGTGCTTGGTCTTGAAAGCACCACCTGGGACGAGGCGGTCAAGATCGCCGGGGCCGATCCCGATTTCCACCGCCGCGACCTGTGGGAAGCGATCGATGGCGGCGATTTCCCGCAGTGGGATCTGGGCGTGCAGGTGTTTGACGAGGAATGGGCGGCCAAGCAGCCCTACGACGTACTCGACGCGACCAAGCTGATCCCGGAAGAGGAGATCCCGGTCGAGGTGATCGGGCGCATGACGCTCAACCGCAATGTCGACAATTTCTTCGCCGAGACCGAACAGGTCGCCTTCATGCCGACCAACATCCTGCCCGGGATGGATTTCAGCAATGATCCGCTGCTGCAAGGCCGGTTGTTCAGCTATCTCGACACGCAGAAGTCGCGGCTCGGCACCACCAATTTCCACCAGATCCCGGTCAACGCGCCCAAATGCCCGTTCCACAATATGCAGCGCGACGGGATGATGCAGACGCTGGTGCCGACAGGCCGCGCCAATTACGAGCCCAATTCGCTGGCCGAAGCAGGTGAGGATGGCGGTCCGCGCGCCTGCCCGGAGACCGGGTTCACCTCGTTCCGGGACAACGCGGAACGCAACAACCCCGCCGAGAAACTGCGCCTGCGGGCAGAGAGCTTTGCCGATCACTACAGCCAGGCGCAGCTGTTCTATCGCTCGCAGACCGAGAATGAGCAGGCGCACATCGCCTCGGCACTGGTGTTCGAACTATCGAAGGTGCTGATCCCCCACATCCCGCCAGCGGTGATTGCCCGGTTGCGCAATATTGACGAGGATCTCGCCCGGCGCGTGGCGGACGGCCTTGGAATCGAACTGCCCGAGAAGGCTCCCGCCGCCAAGGAACCGGTTGACCTGGGAACCTCGGACGCCTTGTCGATCCAGAAGCGTGCCAAGCCGACCTTCAAGGGCCGCAAGATCGGCATCCTGTTCGACGAAGGATCAGACAAGGCCATGATCGACACGCTGGTGGCCGATATCGCCAAACAAGGCGGCACGACGTTCCTCGTCGCACCGAAGATCGGGCCGCTGAAGGTCAAGGGCGGAAAGCTCAAGGCTGATGGCCAGCTTGCGGGATCGCCCTCTGTCCTGTTCGATGCGGTCGTGGCCATCCTCATGCCCGAACGGGCCGAGAAACTGGCGGGTGATGTCGGCGCGGTCGCGTGGTTTGCGGACGCCTGGTATCACTGCAAGACGATCGGTGCCTGTGGCGGAACGCGCCAGCACCTGCTGCCCAAGGCCAATATCGAGCCTGACGACGGGGTGGTCGATCCCGAGGACTTCATGGGCGTTGGCCCCATCCGTCACTGGCACCGCGAACCCGAGGTGCGCGATCTGGCGTGATCCGGGGCGCTACAGTCCGACAGCGAGGGGCTGGCCGGTGTAGATCAACGTCCGGCCGTCGCGTCGGTCGAACACGTCGCCCGGTGCCTGCCCATCGTGAAGGATCACGGTGATCGCGCGCGTCTCGGCCATGCCGGGAAAGCTCCCCTCGCGCGCGCCCAGCGTCAGCGTGCGGGCGGCATCGTCCCACGTGATCGGGATGCGGACGAATTCGCCGCGGGCATAGCCCATGTCGGCGCCCGCATCCTCGTAGAGCGTGAAGCGGCCGTCGGCCCCGGCGAAGACATGAAGCGTCAGCGGGCCTTGCGGGTTCTCGCCGGACCATTGCACGTCCGGCCCGGCGGGGATGATCGCTCCGGCCCGGACGAACAGCGGCATCCGCTCGCGCGGGGCGGCAGCGGTGACGGTCTGCCCGCCCTTCAGTGGCTTGCCGGAGAGCGCGTCGAACCAGTCGCCCCCTTCCGGCAGATAGACCTGCCGCGAGCGGGCTTCGAACGCGGTCACCGGCGCAGCCATGATCGAAGGGCCGAACAGATATTGGTCGTCGATGCCCCAGACCCTCCGGTCACCCTCGAAATCCATCACCAGCGGACGTAGGATCGTCGCGTCGTCAAAATGCGTCGCGGCGGCCAGCGTGTAGATATAGGGCAGCAGGCGGTAGCGCAGGCGGTGGTAGTGGGTGAGACCGTCCAGCATCGCCGGATCGCCTTCGCTGACGATGTAGGTCTCGCGTTGCGGAAACTCGCCGTGGCTGCGAAACAGCGGCGAGAACGCGCCGAACTGGAACCAGCGCAGGTAAAGCTCGCGCCATTCGGGGAGGTGCGCCGGGTCCTGCTTGCTGAAACGATCCTCGACCGCGAAGCCGCCGATGTCATGCGTCCAGTTGGGCACCCCGGCGAGGCTGAGATTGAGGCCCGCGCTGATCTGGTCGCGCAAATCGTCCCACCGCGCCGCGACATCGCCCGACCACAGCGCGGCGGACGCGCGCTGGATCCCGCCAAAGCCACTGCGGGTGAGGATGAATGGGCGCGTGTCTGGCTGGGCCTGCCGCAGCCCCTCGGCCACGCCTTCGGCATGGGGCAAGGGATAGGAATTGAAAATCGCCGCCCCCGGGACGCCAATGGTGGGTGAGGTCATCTGGAAGGCGCGCTCTGCCACCGAAAGGTTCGAGTGCCAGTCTGGCTCGGTCGCGTCCATCCACCAGGCATCGAAGCCCAGCGGCACAAGCGTGTCCTGCATCTGCTTCCAGTAAAGCGCGCGCGCCTCCGGCAGGTAGGGGTCGTAGAAGGTGTTGGCATAGCCCTTACCCACCCAATCGCGCTGGCCGGCTTCGAGCGGGCGTTCATAGAGGAAACCGCGCTCACGCAGCGCCTTGCCGTGCACAGTATCGGGATAGAACTTGGGCCAGACCGAGATCATCACCCGGCCATTCAGCGCCTTGACCGCGTCGACCATCGCGGCCGGATCAGGGAAGCGCGCAGGATCGAAGCAGTGGCAGCCCCAGCTGTCTTCGGGCCAGTAGAACCAGTCCTGCACGATTGTATCGATGGGAATCTTGCGGTCACGGTAGGCCTGCACCACGCCCACCACCTCGGCCTGGGTGTTGTAACGCTGGCGTGATTGCCAGAAGCCATAGGCCCAACGCGGCATCATCGGCGCCTTGCCGGTGAGGCGACGGTATCCGGCGATGGCATCATCCATCGAGGGGGCGGGGACCACGTAGTAATCGACCGCCTTGCCCGCTTCGCTCGCGAAGCTGACCGCGTGGCGGTCCTCGGGCGGCAAGGGGTCTGCGTGGTCAAGCGCGATATAGCCCTGGTTGGGCTCCC
Organism: Erythrobacter sp. W302b; assembly: GCF_046452395.1. Lineage (NCBI taxonomy): Bacteria > Pseudomonadati > Pseudomonadota > Alphaproteobacteria > Sphingomonadales > Erythrobacteraceae > Erythrobacter > Erythrobacter sp. W302b. The sequence continues at coordinate 2,877,363 of NZ_JBKFDH010000001.1, forward strand.
ACTCGATGCGCAGCGCAACGGGCTTTCCCGCCGCAAGGTCGAGCTGGAAGTTGTGATACCACGGGTTCCAGTTCTGCCGCCAGCGGGAGAGCACCTCTTTCCCATCCGCGAACACCGTCACATAGGACGAGGAATAGAGCCGGAATTTGTGCGTGCCCGCCTTGTCGGGGGTGAAGCTGCCGGTCCACACCACGCGCTGGGTCTCGACGGCATTGCCCTGCGTGTTCTGGCCAGTCGTCGCAGCGACCGTCGCCGCCTTTGCCTCGGCGGGCCAGCGGGTCTGATCCTTGAGGTATTGATAATCGACCGCGCTTTCTGTCCGCTCCAGCACCTTGCGGCTGCCAAGGAAATACTCCGCCCGCCAGTCCAGCACCAGCCTGGCATAGGGCTCAGGATCGCCGACGCGGGTGATCGCGGCGTTGTCCCACAGGATGCCGTAGCCCTTGGTCGAGACGAGAAAGGGAATGGCAATCGCCATGTTGTGCTGGGCGAGCTCCACATCCTCGCCATTGTAATTCATCTGGCGGTTCTGGTGCTGACCGAGGCCGTAAAGCCCCTCCTCCGTCCCCCGGTTGAACTGGACCCGCGAGGCGAGCCATGGCTGGCCCTCGATAGTGACGGGGGAAAGGCGGCGCGCGGGGGCATATTCGTCCAGCAGTATCGCGCCCTGTGGATCGCGGATCGCGATGTGACCATCGGCAAGACGTACCGCGGCGGAGGCCTGAGGCAGGGCCAACGTGGCCACTTCGCCCTCCAGCCGAAATTCAGGCGTGCCGTCCGCTTCGGCGATTACCATGGCCGACGGCCGGCCATCGGGCAGGGTCTCGGCCACCGTCACGCGGAACGTGCCATCGGCATAGGCCAGCACGCGCACCTGCTCCCCCGCATCGGTGGTGACGATCATGCCATGCGCCACCTGCTGCACCTCGCCAGCCGAGACTTGGGCCGCGAGCATCCACCCCGATCCCGCAAAACCCGCGAGCACCCTCCATGTTACCGCTACCAATTTTGATCCCTGCACGGCTGCATCCCCACCCTTTCACCGCAGCTTTCGCCGCGAACTCCCGGGGATGCAGGCTAGTGGCGGGGGAGCGGCGGTGCAACCCCGGCTGACAGGGCTCAACCCAGCGGCAGGCCCAGCGCTTCAGCCACGGCCGGAATGTGCAGCTTCCCGCCCGATACGTTAAGCCCAGCCGCCAGATGCGGATCGGCCGCCATCGCCGCCTCGGCGCCCAGGTTCGCCAGCTTCAGCACGAAGGGCAGCGTCGCGTTGCCGAGCGCCATGGTCGAGGTGCGTGCCACCGCGCCGGGCATGTTGGCGACGCAGTAATGGATCACGTCATCCACCACGAACACCGGGTCTTCGTGGGTCGTGGCATGACTGGTTTCGAAACAGCCGCCCTGATCGATCGCGATATCGACCACCACCGTGCCGGGGCGCATCGAAGCGATCATTTCCTTGGTCACCAGCTTGGGCGCAGCAGCACCCGGCACCAGCACCGCGCCGATCACGAGGTCAGCGCCCGCCACCGCTTCGGCAATGGCAGCGGAGGAAGCAAAGGCGGTGCGGATCTGGTTGCCGAACACCATGTCGAGTTCCGCGAGGCGGCGATTGGAGATGTCGAAAATCGTCACATCGGCGCGCAGGCCGACCGCCATCTGCGCCGCGTTCACGCCCGCGACCCCGCCCCCCAGAATCACGACCTTGCCCGGCTCCACACCCGGGACGCCGCCGAGCAGCACGCCGCGTCCGCCCTGGTGCTTTTCGAGATAATGCGCGCCGCACTGGACGCTCATCCGCCCGGCGACTTCGGACATCGGTTTCAGCAGCGGCAAAGTGCCGTCGGGCGCGGTCACCGTCTCGTAGGCAATGCAGGTCGCACCCGAGGCCATCAGGCCTTCGGTCTGCGGCTTGTCGGCGGCGAGGTGGAGGTAGGTGAACAACACATGGTCGGGGCGCAGCATCGCGACTTCGACGGCCTGCGGTTCCTTGACCTTGACGATCATCTCGGCCGCTTCGAACACCGACGCCGCATCGGGTAGGATCGCCGCACCAGCCGCGACATAGGCGCTGTCCGTAAAGTCCACGCCGAGCCCCGCGCCGCTCTGCACCACGACCGTGTGGCCCGCACGCGTCAGTTCAGCGACCGCCGCCGGGGTCAGGCCGACGCGGTATTCGTTGTTCTTGATCTCGGTGGGAACGCCGACGCGCATGGTATCTCTCCTGCTGGATCTCTCTGCGGTGCCTTTAGCAGAAGGGCGATGCGCGTTCTTCGCAATGATCGGCACGGAGAAGGACACAGACGGGAAAATCTTGCACCTTGGCCTGAATTGGCGCAGAAATTCTGCGTATGGATCGCATCGACCGGAAAATTCTTGATCTGCTGTCGGAGGACTCGCGCCTCACCGGTGAGCAGCTGGGCGAGCGGGTCGGCCTGTCGTCCTCTGCCGCCCATCGGCGCGTGAAGGCGCTTGAGGAAAGCGGTGCGATCATCGGATACCGGGCACGGCTGTCGGCGGCGGCGCGGGGGAACCCTTCTACCGTGTTCGTGCAGGTCACCCTCACCGATCAGCGCCAGGCGACCATGCTCGCCTTCGAGCGCGCGATGGTAAGCACGCCGCAGATCGTCGAAGCCTATCTGATGAGCGGGCAATCCGACTATCTGATCAAGGTGCTGGTGCGCGAACAGGACAGTTATGAACGGATCCACCGCGAGATCCTCTCCGCGCTGCCGGGCGTGCAGCGGCTGGTGAGCCAGTTCACCATCCGTACATTGGAAGGCGGCGATTAGGCAGCGCGGCCCGTTCGGCCCCGGCCCACCCGCCCAAACCTTGCCCGCACGGCACACGTCGCAAACCGCCTTGCTCCCGTCGCTGGCCCCCTTGTTTTTCGGTGCGGACCGCCGATCTCGTGGGGCTGCTGTGACAGTTGCGGGTCAAGATTGCGGTAGAAAGTTAGTTTTCCGACAACTATAGGACGAGCATGGCGACGCCGATCTACGAATTTGCCCAAGTCCCGCGGGTTGACCCTGCGGACAAGCCGCGCGGCCGCGCGCGGCGGGTGCGTGATGTGGGTCAGGCGCCGACGGTCGGCGTGATCTACAATCCGCGCAGCCACCGCAATCTCGGCGCCGATTTCGATTGCGGCGTCTGTCCGCATGTTCACATCGCCCAGCCACGCGAGCGCGGGCAGTTGCCGCTGGCGCTGGCGGAATTCGCCGCCAAGGGGATCGATCTGCTGGTCATCAACGGCGGTGATGGCACTGTGCGCGACGTGCTGACCTGCGGACAAACGATCTTTGGCGATGAATGGCCCGCGATTGCCGTTCTCCCCAAGGGAAAGACCAACGCCCTCACCGTCGATCTCGGCGTGCCGGACGATTGGACGCTGCAAGACGCGATTGACGCGCTGGATCACGGTACCCGCGTCTGGCGCCGCCCGATGGCCGTGTCGCGGGTGGATGAGCCCGGCTCGCGTGTTGCGGGCTTCATCCTCGGCGCAGGGGCTTTCAGCAAGGCGACCCAGGCCGGACAAAGCGCGCACAAGCTCGGCGCGTTTGACAGCATGGTCGTGGCGGTCACCGGCATTTGGGCGCTGCTGCAATCACTGTTCGCCGGACGGAGCAATCCGTGGCGCAAAGGCGCGCGAATGCAGATCGGGCTCGGCACCTCGGATGCACCGATGGAGCATAGCGGCCACGGCGATCCCACAATGCGGCAATTGCTGTTCGCCTCGACGCTGGAGCGCCTGCCGGCCGGGATCAAGCCGTTCGGCGCGCTCAAGAGCGGGTTGAAACTCGTCGCGGTCGACCAGATTTCGCGGCGCACCACCGCGCTGGTGCCGCTGGCATTGCTCGGCAAGCTGCGTGGCTCCCTGCGTGAGCGCGGCATCCACCAGCTCGCTGCGACCCAGTTCAGCCTGTCGATCGACGATCAGTTCATCCTTGATGGCGAGGCGTTCCCGGCAGGTGATTACCTGATCGAACAGGGGCCGGAGCTCGCCTTCATCGCGCCATGAGCGGTGCACAGTGAGTGCGGGGCCCTCGGCGCTCGCCGAACGGATCGCCGCGCGCCTTGCTGTTCCGATTGATCCTGCCGTAGCGGAATTCGCACGCGCGCTAGGCGATGCGTCGGGCGCGCGGGCCGTGCTGTTCTACGGGTCGAACCTGCGCACCGGATCGCTCGAAGGCGTGCTCGATTTCTATATCCTGCTGCCGGGCACCCACGAAAGCGCGATCTGGCCGACCGTCTCTTACCATGAGCGCGATCATCACGGCACGACATTGCGTGCCAAGGTCGCGACCATGCGACTGGCCACCTTCGCCCGCGCTGCCAGCGGTGAATTGACCGACACCACCATCTGGGCGCGGTTCGTTCAGCCAAGCGCGCTGATCTGGGCGGTGGATGATAACGCGCGCGGCGAAGTGATCGCCGCCATCGCCTCGGCCGCCACGACCGCCGCACGACTGGCGGCGGCGCTTGGCCCGGCCAGCGGGACAGCGGAGGATTATTGGCGCGCGCTGTTCCGCGCCACCTACAGCGCGGAATTCCGGGTCGAGAAATCAGGCCGCGAGAATGACATCCTCAGCGTCAATGCCGAGCATTTTGCCGGGTTGCTGCCGCTCGCGCTGGAAGCAGGGGGCATCCCGCCCGGCCAGCATGGCTCCACCCTCACGCCCCAGCTTCCGGCTGCCGAGCGCGCGCGCATCCTGCGCTGGTGGAACCGCCGCCGCCGCATGGGGAAGCCGCTCAATCTGCTGCGGCTGGTCAAGGCAAGCACGACGTTCGAGGGCGCGGCGCGCTATGCTGCGTGGAAGATCGAGCGGCACACGGGCATGCCCGTCACCATTACGCCCTTCCGCGAACGCTTCCCGCTGCTCGCCGCGCCGCAAGTGCTGCTTGACCTGCGCCGCCACCGTCGCCGGCAGCGGGTGGGATAAGCCGTCTCACATATACTGCATGGAAATCGCCATCCGGGTGACACCCGAACCGGCGTTGAAGCGCACCTTGTCAACTGAAGGCGGTCGCGGGACGAGGCCGAGGATCTTCTTGATCCCGGGGTTGTTCGACATCCCCGCGCCATCAGACAGATCGGACTTGCGGTTGCCGTTCACGTCATGGTGGACGGCGATCGCATAATCACCCGCCGCAGGCAGCGGCACACACGCGGTCACGCTGCCAGCTTGCGGCTTGACATCGACCCGCATGATATAGCGCTTGCTCTCCAGCCAGTCGCGGCTGTTGGCGGGATAGGCGCGCACGAACAGATTGCCCGCGGACGATTTCAGCCCGCTCACCACGACGCGCACCGCCGGTCCCTTCCCCGGCGCACACTGGCTCATGTCATTCGGAGCGGTGCGGGCATAGGTAAAGGGCTGCGCGGCAAGCGGCGCAGCGACCAGTCCGGCGATCGCCAGACCGGTCGCCACCACCGGCAACAGCGCAGGCGACGTGCGATCCGGCAAGCGGGAAGAGGGCATAGAACCGGTCATGGACATCTCATCGGTAAGGGGAGAGGGGCGTGCGCGCAAGCAAGGACGCGATGTCAAAGCCATCGTGACATGAAAGCCTTATGACGAGCCGTGCCTGAATTACGGCTTAATTGACACAAACAGGGATGTTGGCGGTGGAAAAGGTCCGTTCCGCGCCTTGTGGCGCGATTCGCGGCACTCCTATGACTGGTCCAGCGTCCGAGAAAGGCCCAAAGCCCGCGCCATGCCATCACCTTTGATTTCTCCCTCGATCCTGTCTGCCGATTTCGCTCGGCTCGGCGAGGAAGTGCGCGCCATCGACGCGGCGGGAGCGGACTGGATTCACATCGACGTGATGGACGGGCATTTCGTCCCCAATATCACCATTGGCCCGGATGTGGTGAAGGCGCTGCGACCGCACACCAAGAAACCGTTCGACGTGCATCTGATGATCGCACCGGTCGATCCCTACCTGCAGGCCTTTGCGGAGGCGGGGGCCGATATCATCACCGTCCATCCCGAAGCGGGGCCGCATATTCACCGCACGCTGCAAGCGATCAAGGCGCTGGGCAAGAAGGCGGGCGTGGTCATCAATCCGGGCACCCCGGTCGAAGTGCTCGACAATCTGATGGACCTCGCGGACCTGATTCTGGTGATGAGCGTCAACCCCGGCTTCGGCGGGCAGAGCTTCATCGCCTCGCAGCTGGACAAGATCGCGCGCATCCGTTCGATGATCACCCGCTCGGGCCGGGCGATCCATCTTGAGGTCGATGGCGGCGTCAACGCCGAAACCGCGCGGATGTGCGTGGAGGCCGGAGCCGATGTGCTGGTCGCCGGCTCGGCGACCTTCAAGGGCGGGCCGGATGCCTATGCTGCCAATATTGCAGGCCTGAAAGGCGCGCGCTGATGGCGACGCTGCTGCGCAACTCGGCCTCCGTCCGTGCCGATGCGCTGGTGGAGCGGGTAGCCGATAATCCGGTGCTGGCGCTGGCCACCGGGGCTGAACCAGGCGCGCCGCCTTCGCCCGAACAGCCGCACCTCGCCGAACCATCGCGTGCGCTGGCGCTGTCCGATGTGATCGCGGTCAAGGCCGGGCCGGGCGAGGCGCTGATGCGACTGGCCTATCGCCTCGGGGTGCCGGGCCATGCGCTCGCCGCCCCGTTCCGCCGACCGCAGCCTCTGCGGGTGCTGGCGACGGTCGAGAGCCCCAATCGCGGGGACCGGGCCGCCGGCACCGCGCTGCGCGCTGGTCACTTCCTGATCCACGGCGCGCGCCTGCCAATCGCGAGCTTCGATTTCTCCGCCGCCGCGCGCCATGCGCCCGGGGTGGAGCGGGTGCTGCATTCTTTCAGCTGGCTCGCCGATCTTGCCGCCAGCGCCGCGCGTGCCGATGGCGCTGCCGTGGCTGAACGGATCGCGACGCAATGGCTTCACGCGCACCGCGAAGTCGGCAAGGGTCCGGCATGGGAGGCCGAGCACACCGGTCTCCGGCTGGTGGCTTGGCTGGTTCACGCTCCGCTGATGCTCGGCGGGCAGGACAAGCAGCTGAAGTCGCGCCTGCTGGCTGCCATTGCAGAAACCGCCGCCTGGCTCGACAAGCGCGCGCCGCGGGAGGACGCAGGGTTCGGGCAGGTCGCGGCATGGGCGGGCGTGGTGGCGGCCGGTCTGCTGCTCCCCCACGGGAAGCCGCGCCGGTTGTTTGGCGAGGCAGGCCTCGTCAAAGCGCTCGGCGACATGGTGGGCGAGGATGGCGGCGTGCTGTCGCGCTGTCCTGCCGCACAATTGGATGCGATCCGCCTGCTGACCGATCTCATCGCCTGTTACGAGGCCGTGCAAGTGACCCCGCCCGCCGCGCTCAAGGTGATGCGCGAATTGCTGGTGCCACCCGTGCTGGCGCTGCGTCATGGCGACGGGATGCTGGGCAGCTGGCAGGGACAGGGCGCGATTTCTTCGGACCGGATCAACGCCGTGATCGAAGCGAGCGGCGTGCGCACCCGGCCGCTGTCGGTGGTGCAGGGCTGGGGCTATCAACGGGCCAAGGCGGGCGAGACCCTGCTGCAATTCGACACCGCCCCGCCGCCCCGCGCCAAGCACGCGCGCACCGGATGCGCATCGACGCTGGCGTTCGAATTGTCCGATGGGCCGCAGCGCGTCATCGTCAATTGCGGCGGCGCGGCGCTGGCAGGCGGACAGGTTCCCGCGCGCATCGGGCAGGGCCTGCGGGCGACCGCCGCATTCTCGACGCTGGTGCTGGACAATGCCAATTCCACCGCGGTGCTGCTCAATGGCCAGCTCGGCAAGGGGGTCGAGACGGTCAATCTCGACCGCCGCACCGTGCCGTCACGCGGCCGCGAGGCGACCCGGATTGACGCCGCCCACGATGGTTACGCCAGCCGCTTCGGCCTCACCCACCAACGCATCCTGACCCTGTCTGCCGATGGCACCGAATTGGCCGGCGAGGATCTCCTGATCCCGACCTCGAAGAACGGCAAGCGCGGCAAGATCGCCTTTGCCCTGCGCTTCCATCTGGGGCGCGGGGTCGAGGTGCAACTTTCGGGCGACAAGCGCGGCGCGAGCCTGCTGCTGCCCGATGGTCGGCTCTGGCAATTCCGGCTCGGCGGCGATAGGGCGGGTGCCGACGCAATCACTCTCACTGCCGAGGACAGCCTGTGGGTCGACGGTGACGGCCGGCCCCATGCCACCGAGCAGCTGGTGATCGAAGGACTGGCATTGCGCAGCGGGGGGCAATTCTCCTGGCTGTTTAGGAAAACAGGGTAGATTTCCACCATGAGCGAGAAGGCGATCAAGCGGGCGCTGCTGTCAGTGTCCGACAAGGCGGGTTTGGCTGAACTGGGCGCTGCCTTGGCGGCGCGCGGCGTCGAACTGGTCAGCACCGGCGGCACGGCCAGGGCTTTGCGCGATGCGGGGCTGACCGTGAAAGACGTCTCCGACCTCACCGGCTTTCCCGAAATGATGGACGGGCGGGTCAAGACGCTGCACCCCACAGTCCATGGCGGCTTGCTCGCCCTGCGCGACAATCCCGAACATGTCGCCGCGATGGAGGCCCATGGGATCGGGGCGATCGATCTTGTCGTGGTGAACCTCTACCCGTTTGAGGCGACCGTGGCGAAAGGCGCCGACCGCGCTGAAGTGATCGAGAACATCGACATCGGCGGCCCCTCGATGGTGCGTTCGGCCGCGAAGAACCACGGCTTCGTGACGATCCTCACCGATCCCGCCGACTACCCGACGCTGATCGCCGAGATGGAAGCGAACGGCGGCGCGACCACGCAAGCCTTCCGCACCCGCATGGCGGGCAAGGCCTATGCCCGCACCGCCACTTATGATTCCGCGATCGCCAGCTGGTTCGCCTTCTCGCCCGCCGCCTCGGACGAGCCGACGCTGTTCCCCGAGACGCTCCCGCTGGCGCTGAAGCGCGCAGACACGCTGCGCTATGGCGAAAACCCGCACCAGATGGCGGCGATTTATGTGCCGCAGGTTGCGGGCACCGCGGGTGTGCCGCAGGCGACGCAGCTTCAGGGTAAGGAACTCTCCTACAACAACCTCAACGATGCCGACGCCGCGCTCGAACTCGCTGCCGAGTTTGCGGGGCAGGAACCGGCGGTGGTGATCGTCAAGCACGCTAACCCCTGCGGCGTGGCGCAGGGCGGATCGCTCCTCTCGGCTTGGGAAGCGGCGCTGGCATGCGACTCTGTCTCGGCGTTCGGCGGGATCGTCGCGGTGAACACCGAGCTCGACGCTGCGACGGCCGAAGCGATCTCCGCGATCTTCACCGAGGTGGTGATTGCCCCCAGCGTCTCGGCCGAAGCGCGGGAGATTTTCGCGAAGAAGAAGAACCTGCGCCTGCTCGAATGCGGCGCGTTGCCCAACCCGCGCCGGGGCGGCCTTGCCTTGAAGACCATCGCCGGGGGCGTGCTGATCCAGTCGCGCGACAACGGGGCGATTGCGGCGGACGATCTCAAGGTCGTCACCAAGCGCGCGCCGACGGAACAGGAGCTCAAGGACTGCCTGTTCGCCTGGACCGTGGCCCGCCACGTCAAATCCAACGCGATTGTCTATGCCAAGGATGGCGCCACCGCCGGGATCGGCGCGGGCCAGATGAACCGCCGCGATTCCGCGCGCATCGCCGCGATCAAGGCGAAGGAAGCCGCCGAGACCTATGGCTGGGACGCCCCCCGCACCGTGGGCAGCGCCGTCGCCTCGGACGCCTTCTTCCCCTTCGCCGACGGGCTGATCTCGGCGGCTGAAGCAGGCGCGACCGCCGTGATCCAGCCGGGCGGCTCGATCCGGGACGAAGAGGTGATCGCCGCCGCCGACGCAGCGGGCCTCGCCATGGTGTTCACCGGGATGCGGCATTTCCGGCACTGACCTGGTTGCGAGGGCGCCTCCGCGCCCTCGTCCTCGGCGCGTTTCGATCCCTGCGGGATCGAGCGCCTGCGGGCGGCCGGTCGGCCTTGCGGCCCTGCGGGCCGGTTTGGTTGCGAGGGCATCTCCGCGCCCTCGTCCGAGCCAATCCTCCCCTTTAGGGGAGGGGGACCACCGCAGGTGGTGGAGGGGCAGGCTCGGCTGTTCCGGAAGGTCGCCTCACGCACCCCCCCCCATTCGTCGCACCGCGCGCACGGCTCGACACGAACCGTCCTGAAGCGCAACTTTTTCTCAGCAGTTCCGTAACTAAGTTATGGCCGCAAGCTAATCGGGCCTGACCGCCATGTTCATCCCGCTGCAATTCGGCGTCGGGCAGAGGCATTGGCGGCAACCATACGAATCACGAGTTCCCCATGCGTCTGTTCTCTCCTGACCTGTTCCGCAATTTCGGCATCGGCTTCGTCTTCGGAGCCCTGCTGATCGTGGGCGCCAATGCGGAGAGCTGGGTGGGCGAGCTGGCTCCGGCCGCGCAGGCTGCCGAACGCCATGAGACACCCGGCCCATCGGCGGAGTTCGTGATCGCGCCCGAAGGACGCTGATCCCATGCACAAGATTGCTGCCCTGCTCGCCGCCACGTCGCTGGCCCTGAGCGCCTGCGCCGAACCGGCGGTGGCCGAAGAGGCCGTCAACGCGCCGGCCGCCACCCGCGTCGCCAAGGAAGCGAAAGGCCTCAAAACCGCCGTTTTCGCGGGCGGGTGCTTCTGGGGCGTGGAAGGCGTGTTCAGCCATGTGAAGGGCGTCACCTCCGCCGTATCGGGCTATCATGGCGGCAACGCAGCCAGCGCCAAATACGACCTCGTCTCCAGCGGCGTGACCGATCATGCCGAAGCCGTACGGATCACCTATGATCCGGCGGTGGTGCGCTATGACCAGTTGCTGCGGATCTTCTTCTCGGTCGTCGCCGATCCGACGCTGAAGAACCGACAGGGCCCGGACACCGGCGCGCATTACCGCAGCGCGATTGTCCCGATGAACGCCGAACAGGCCGCCGTCGCCAAGGCCTATATCGCTCAGCTCGGCAAGGCGGGGATCTGGAAGAACCCGATCGTCACCCGGATCGAGGCCTACAAGGCCTTCTATCCGGCCGAGGCCTATCACCAGGACTACATGGCGATCAATCCGACCAGCCGCTACATCGTGCGCTGGGACGCGCCCAAGGTGGCCGCATTGAAGGCAATGTTCCCGACGCATTACCGCGCGGGTTTTCTGAGGGATGCGGGGTAAAGAGGCCGCGCCACCGACAAGTGGCTGCCGCGTTCCTCTTTGTCCCGCGGGGATGGGGAGGGACATTGCCTCCCCCACTGGCGCTCACCCGCCTGTGTGATTATATGGGCAGGCATGGGACAGCACGCGCACAGCCATCACGAACATCGCGGCCCCGGCCTTGTGGCTGAGGCCGCGCGCGCGTTGGTGACGGCGGGCGAGCAGTGGACCACCATGCGCGAAGCGGTGTTCGCCGAACTCGCCCGGCACGAACGCCCGGTCTCGGCCTATGATATTGCCGACAATCTTTCGGCGGCGCGCGGCAAGCGGGTGGCGCCCAACTCGGTCTATCGCATCCTTGATGTGTTCGTGGCGAACAACCTCGCCATGCGGGTCGAAAGCGCCAACGCCTATCTCGCCAACACCCATCCGGGCTGCGCGCATGACTGCATCTTCCTCGTCTGCGACGAATGCGGCGAAGCGGCCCATGTCGATGACGAGGATGTGAGCCGCGCCGTCCGCGCCATCGCCGCCGCCCGCAGCTTCAAGGCGGAGCGGCCGGTGCTGGAGATCCGCGGGCTGTGCAAGGCCTGCGCCTGAGGGCACTCGCGGCAAGTGGCTGACGCCCGTGCCGGTGGCAGTCCCGCCCCGCCCACGCTGCACTTGACCGGGCGGAACAAAGCGATGTCCGAGCGCCGCGGGACTCGGCAAGGCCAAGACAAACCGCGTTTGATCTCCATCAAGCCTTCAATCGACAGGTCCGATTTCCCTGTGTAAGGCTTAAGGCTATGACACAATCGCCTTACACGCCTCTGCTCGATCAGGTTGACACCCCTGACGACCTGCGCCGCCTCAAGCCCGAACAGCTCCGCCAACTCGCCGACGAACTGCGCACCGAGATGATCGATGCGGTCAGCACCTCCGGTGGGCACCTCGGGTCGGGCCTCGGCGTGGTCGAGCTGACCGTGGCGATCCACTATGTCTTCAACACGCCCGAGGACAAGCTGGTGTGGGACGTCGGCCACCAGTGCTACCCGCACAAGATCATCACCGGCCGCCGCGACCGGATCCGCACGCTGCGACAGGGCGGCGGGCTGTCTGGCTTTACCAAGCGCTCCGAGAGCGAATACGACCCCTTTGGCGCAGCACACTCCTCGACCTCGATCAGCGCGGCGCTGGGCTTTGCTATCGCCAACAAGCTGAAGGGCGAGCCGGGGCGCGGGATTGCCGTCATCGGCGACGGCTCGATGAGCGCAGGCATGGCCTATGAGGCGATGAACAACGCCGCGCAGGCGGGCAACCGGTTGATCGTGATCCTCAACGATAACGACATGTCGATCGCGCCGCCGGTGGGTGGGCTTTCGGCCTATCTCGCCCGCATGGTGTCTTCGAGCGAGTATCTCGGCATCCGCAGCCTCGCCAGCCGCGTGATCCAGAAGATGAGCCGCCGCATGCACGACACCATCGGCAAGGCGGAGGAATTCACCCGTGGCATGGTGACCGGCGGCACCCTGTTCGAGGAATTGGGGTTCTATTACGTCGGCCCGATTGACGGGCACAATCTCGATCACCTGCTGCCGGTGCTGGAGAACGTGCGCGACACCAGCGAAGGCCCGGTGTTGATCCATGTCGTCACCGAAAAGGGCAAGGGCTATGCGCCCGCCGAGAACAGTGCCGACAAGTACCACGGCGTGCCCAAGTTCAACGTCATCACCGGCGAAAAGGCGAAGAGCGCGCCGTCTGCGCCCGCCTATCAGGACGTGTTCGGCCTGACGCTGGCCAAGCTTGCCGAAACCGACGACAAGATCTGCGCCATCACTGCCGCCATGCCGAGCGGCACGGGGGTCGACAAGTTCGCCAAGGCGCACCCCACCCGCACCTTCGATGTCGGCATTGCCGAACAGCACGCGGTCACCTTTGCCGCAGGCCTCGCGGCCGAGGGCATGCGGCCCTTCGCGGCGATCTATTCGACCTTCCTCCAGCGCGCCTACGACCAGGTGGTGCACGATGTGTGCATCCAGAACCTGCCGGTGCGCTTCGCCATTGACCGCGCGGGGCTGGTCGGCGCGGACGGGGCGACCCATGCGGGGAGCTTCGACATCACCTATCTCGCGACCCTGCCCAACATGGTCGTCATGGCCGCCGCCGACGAGGCCGAACTGGTCCACATGACCTATACGGCGGCCGAGTATGACGAGGGCCCGATCGCCTTCCGCTACCCGCGCGGCAACGGCACCGGGGTGCCGCTGCCGGAGGTCCCGGTGAAGCTCGAAATCGGCAAGGGCCGCTTGGTGCGAGAGGGGACTAAGGTCGCGATCCTTTCGCTCGGTTCGCGCCTGACCGAAGCGCTTAAGGCCGCCGATACTTTGGAGGCCAAGGGCCTTTCCACCACGGTCGCCGACCTGCGCTTCGCCAAGCCGCTGGACGAAGATCTGATCGCCAAGCTGATGCGCAGCCACGAGGTGATCGTGACGGTCGAGGAAGGCTCGATCGGCGGCCTCGGCGCGCATGTGCTGACCTTCGCCAGCGATACCGGCCTTACCGACAATGGATTGAAGGTCCGCACCCTCCGTCTGCCCGACACCTTCATCGATCACGACGATCCGATGAAGCAATATGACGAGGCCGGGCTCAACGCCCCGCAGATCGTGGACACGGTGCTGAAGGCGCTGAAGCACAACAGCACCGGAATCACGAGCGAAGAGGCGCGGGCCTGACCGCTTTTCGTCACCCCCGCGCAGGCGGGCATGACGGGTGTGGCAGAAGGGCGCGCGCTCTAGCGCGGCTGGGTGATTAGCAGGCTTTCGGGATTGGCGGGCGGCTCCACCGGCATGGCCTCGCCCCCGGTGGGCGCCGGGGCCGGAGCGTCGGGCACCGCGCGCGATTCCGCTTTCATCTGCTCCAGTTCCTCCAGCCACATCCGGTCGCGTTCCGAGATCGGCTCGCGCTTCAGCTCGGCGATGTCGCGGCGGCGCTGGGCGAGGTAGGTCTCGCGGCGCAGGCGATAGGGGTCGTCGGAATTGCGGATGCTGGCGATTTCCTCGTCGAACTCCAGCCGCTGGTCGAGGCCGTTGACCACGAAATAGGTCGCCGCATACTCGATCCGGTTGAACGGATCGCCCACCGCGAAAGGCAGCAAAGCCTGATCGAGCGTGCTGCCAACCAGATCGCGCACGCTCGTCGCGCCCGTCACCGGCAGGTAGAGGTAGGGCCCCGGCCCGATCCCGTAAAAGCCCATGGTGTTGGCAAAGCCGTTGCGGCGATAGGGCAGGCCCGCACGCTTTTCCGCCACATCGAACAGTCCGCCCACGCCGATGGTCGAATTGATCGCCAGCCGTCCCAGCGTCTCGAACGCCTTGCCGACCTTGCCCTGCAACAGGAAATTGAGCGCGACGCTCGGCTCGCCGAGATTGCGCACGACATTGCCGAGGCCGTCGCGGACCGGTTCGGGCAGGCCATCGCGATAGGCATTGGCCATCGGCTCGACCAGCGCCTGATCCACCGCCTGGGTCAGGCGATAGCTTTCCTCGTTGATCGCCTCGACCGGATCGCTTTTCGGCGGGCCGACCTGACCTTCGACCACGATCTCGTTGACCGGCGCCTCACTGTCAGGCGGGGGTGTGCCTTCGGGCGGGGCAGCGTCCTGCGCCGCGGCAAGCGTCCATGCGAGCGGCAAGACCTCAAGCGTGGCGGGCGGCGGGGCAGGCGGCAACGGTGCCGCCGCCAGCGCAGCGCTCAACAGAGGCGGGGAAGTGGCAAGCAGGGTCAGGCTCGGCAAAATCGGTTCTCCGGCCCCCTATCACTAGCGCAGCGCACGCATGGGCCACCTTGCCCTTGTCATGCCCCCCCTATACGCAGCCTTAATCGCCCACTCGATTGATGCAAGGTTCCCGATGTCCCAGCCGTCTCTGATCCAGATCACCAAAGAAGGCCCTGTCACCATTCTCACGCTCGACCGGGCGGAGTCCATGAACCCGCTGGGCGCGCCGGGCGACGGGGATGAGTTTGTCCGGGTCGCCAATGCGATCAATCGCGACATGGAATGCCGGGTGGTGATCCTGACGGGCGCCGGACGGGCCTTCAGCGCGGGCGGTGATGTGAAAGCGATGCGGGACAAGACCGGCACGTTTGGCGGCACCACCCCGGCGATCTCCGACGGCTACCGCGACAACATCCACCTGATGCTGCGCGCCCTCTACGGCCTGCGCGTGCCGGTGATTGCGGCCGTCAATGGCCCGGCGATAGGTCTGGGCTGCGATGTCGCCTGCCTCGCCGACATCCGCATCGCCAGCGAGAGCGCGAAGTTCGGGGTGACGTTCCTCAAGCTCGGGATCATCCCCGGCGATGGCGGCACCTGGATTCTCCCCCGCGTGATCGGGATGAGCCGCGCGGCCGAGCTGTTCTACACCGGCGATGTGATCGACGCGGCCACCGCGAAGGACTGGGGCCTCGTCAGCCGCGTGGTTGCACCGGAAGCGCTGATGGACGAAGCGCGCGCGCTGGCGGGCCGGATCGCACTGCTCCCCCCGCATTCGCTGCGCCATACCAAGAACCTGCTGCGGCAGGGTCAGCAGACCGGCTACGACACGGCGCTGGAACTCGCAGCGAACACGCAAGCGATGATGCACACCACCGCCGACCATGCCGAGGGGGTGGCCGCGCTGATCGAGAAGCGGGGCGCGGTGTTTACGGGCGAGTAGCGCAGAGGGTCAGGTCAGCCACTTGAACACCCCGGCCGGGATGCCCGCGCGCCACAGGTGGACATAGCTGCCCGCCAGCCACAGCACGGTGCCCGCGATCAGCGGGACCGCGCCGACGCCGGGCAGCGCGCCCCAGCGGGGCCAATAGCTGGTCTTGCTTTCCCACTCGGCCCAGGCGGCGCCCATCAGGACTTCCTTCTTGGCGTCCTGAAACTTCGCGCCGACCAGTGCCAGCACGCCCATCGCCAGCGCCGTCACGAGTGTGCGCGTGCTCCAGAACAGCACGATGTGCGAGGCCGCCCACAGGCCGATCCCCCACATCATCGGGTGGCGGGTGACCTTGAACACGCCCTTGGGCTCGGCGCGCGCCTGCGTTTCCGCCATCGGGGTCGGCAGGGCGGGATTGCCCATGAACGAGCCCGCCAGCAAAATCATCGCTGGCAGCGTGATGATTGTCGCCGCGATCCAGCCCACTTCTCCGGATCCCGGAAGGTCAGCCGGTGGGGCTGCGGTGAAAGCGAAATAGACCCACGCCAGCGTCGCGAAGCTAACGACGGTGTAGACCCCCTGGAACCCACCTGCCCCCAAGGCCTTGACCATGGGCGCCCGCAAGGGGTGCGACATGGCGAAATGGGTGCCGACAAATGCGACATTGGCCGCGATGAGTGTGATGATTGCCCCGTCCATGGCAGCAAACCTAACATGGGTGAGGAGGCACGGCTAGCGGGCGCAGATCACGCCCCGATCCCGGTCGGCACGATGCCAGTAGGAACGATGGTCGCCTGCGCCACCGCGACATGGACCGGTTCCTCGCCATCGCTTTCGGCCCACACATCCGCGCGCACCACCACCTGCCGCTTGCCCGCCTTGATCACGGTGCCTTTTGCGCGCAGCCGCTCGCCCTTCGCAGGGCGCAGGAAATCGATGGTGTAGCCTCCCGTCACCACATCGCCGGCGACCGATGCCCCTGCCCAGGCGCAGGCATTGTCGGCCATCAGCCCGACAATCGCGCCATGGGCATAGCCGTGGTGCTGGGTCATTTCGGGGCGCATCACCAGCAGCAATTCGCTCTCCCCTTCCCACACGGTCACCGGCTCCACATCGAGCCATGCCGAGAAGCCCGAGCGCGCGACGGCCACTTTTTTCATATAGGCGATGGAGTCTTCGGGAGAGGCGAAACGGGATGCGGACATGTGAGGGTTTCCTTTAAGTCTGTTATGCAGACGTTATGCCGCTTGCCTTGTCGGCCCGCAAGTCTGATAATCAGACGATGAAGACCTACACGCCCTCACGCGCGCCCTGCCCGATCGGCCGCGCCGCCCGCCTGCTCGGCGACCGCTGGGTGTTGCTGATCCTGCGCGACGCCTTTTTGGGAGCGGAGCGGTTCGAGGAGTTCGTGGACCGCCTCGGCATCAATCGCGCCGCGCTGACCTCGCGACTGGCGATCCTGCAAGAAGCGGGGCTGATGCGCCGTGACCCGCCCGACGGCAAGCGCGCGCGCTATATCCTGACGGACAAGGCCCGCGCGCTGGTGCCGATGTTCGAGCAGATGGCGGGATGGAGCAGCGCGCACCTGTTCGCTGATGGCGAGCCAGTGCCGCAATGGCCGCCGCACGCTGGCTAGGTCTGGCCTTCGATCCCGAGCAATTCCACCTTGAACACCAGTGTCGCATTTGCCGGGATCGGCCCGCGCCGGACCGGACCATAAGCGAGGTCAGCGGGAATGGCGATTTCGATCATTTCGCCCACGCCCATCTGCGGAATGGCAAGCTGCCAGCCCTTGACCAGCCGGCCCAGCGGGAAGGTTGCCGGCTCCCCGCGGGCATAGGAGCTGTCGAACACGGTCCCATCGAGCAGCCGCCCCTCGTAATGGACGGTGACCCGGTCATCGACACTCGGCTTACGGTCTGACGCGAGATATTTGATCCAGCGCCAGCGCAGCCCGCCATCGACAAAATGCCAGCCGTCTTCGGGCATGAGGCCCAGCAGGTAGATCTGCTGCGCAGAATGCCAGGCAGGGTCTTGCGCTCTGGGATCGGCAACAGCCTCGCCCGCCCCCTCCTGTGCCTGCACAGGTTGCAGGGCGAGCAGCAGCGAGGCCACCAAGGCGGCGGCCACAGGTTTGGTTTGCAGCATCATTACCAGTCGTAAGCCTTGGGCCGATCACTTTCATCAAGGTCGATATAGCGGTCGCGCAGACGGGTCTGGTGGTTGGTGAGGTCCTGCTCGACCCCGGCGATGAACACCTTGGTCGGCACCGAGCCGACTTCGAGCGGATCGCCGGTCCACATCACCACATCGCCGAGCGCGCCGGGCTTCAACACGCCCACCTTGCCGCCCATGCCGCTGATTTCGGCGGGAACGGAGCTGATGGCGGCAAAGGCCTTGCCCCATTCCATCCCGCTCGCCCCGGGCATCCGGGTCAGCGCGACAAGGTTGCCCGCCACCTGCTGCAAGCGGCGCGGGTTCTGGAGGGTTTCGGCGTTGATCGCGACTCTGACGCCGGCCTTGGCCATGCGTCCGGCATTGGATTGGGTGGCACCCAATTGCTCGAAGGTCTCGGGCAGATCATTCAGCCCGTTGGCAATCACCGGAACCCCGGCAGCAGCGATTTCATTCGCCACCAGCCAGCCTTCGGTCACGCCGACCAGCACCAGATCAAGCTTGGGATACTCCGCCTTGAGAGCCAGCACGGCGCGGATATCGGCCATCCGGTCCACCGCGACATAGAGCTTCTGCCTGCCGGTCACCACCGGTACCAGCGCCTCGGCATCGAAGCGGCTGAGGAACACCTCGTCAGCCTTGCCGATCTCGGTCGTCTCGGGAATGCCGGGTTTGCCGACCAGTGCCTGCGCTTCGCGCAGCGCCGACCGCAGCAGCGCATGGGCTGCGGCGCGGCTGCCGCCTGCACGGTCCGCTCCGCCTTCGCCCAGATTGATCATCTGGAAGGCGCGCGCCTGCATCACCGGCTTCGGATCGCCATCAAGATCGATGATCGCCCCCTGCCCCGCAAAGATCGAACCGGCCGGCATCATCGAGGTCGCCGCGCGGGTGATCCCGGCGGCCTTGTGGACGAGGATATGCTGCGAGGTCGGGTTGATCGCCGTTGCCGCATCCAGCGCGGCGCTGAACGGCGTTTCGCGCGCGGTGATATCGTTGCTTTCGTCGACCGCCGAGACATCGGCAAGGCCAAGCGTCGTCACCGTGGCGAACAGGCCGGGGGTGACCCACGCGCCGCCCGCGTCAATCACCACATCGGTCGTGAAGGTCTGGCCGGGGGTGGGCGCTCCGGCAAACACCACCTTGCCATCATCGACGATCACCACGCCGCCCTCGATCGGGGCGCCGCCATCACCGATCACCAGCCTGGCATTGGTGACGACCATGTCCTGCGCGAAGGCAGGTGCGGCGGTGAGGGCCAGAACGCTGGCCGCAGAGATGAGGAGCCGCTTCATTTCACATCTCCTTCACCGGGCTGGCCAAGCTCGAAATCGCTGACGGGCCGTGTCTTGGGGTTCATCGCATCGAACATCAGCGCGCCGTCGATCCACACCTTCTCGGGGCGCGAATAAACGCTCAGCGGATCGCCGTTCCACAGCACCACATCGGCCATCTTGCCGGTCTCGAGGCTGCCGGTCATGTCGGCAATCCCCATCGCCTTGGCGGCATTGTAGGTGAGCCACTGGATCACGGTCGCATCCGGGATGTCGATCCCCACCCGCGCCCCGGCAGCCTGTGCCTTGGCGGCTTCCTGATTGAGGCGCTGGATATCGTTCTGATCGTCCGAGTGGATCACCACGCAGGCGCCCTCGCGCTGGAGGAAGGCGGCGTTTTCGAGGATGCCGTCGTAACTTTCCATCTTGAAGCCGTACCAGTCGGCCCAGATCGCGCTGCACACGTCGTTCTCGCGCAGCAGATCGCCGATCTTGTAGGCTTCGACCGCGTGGTGGAAGGCGGCGACCTTATAGCCCATCTCCTTGGCCATATCCATCACCAGCGCCATTTCGTCAGCGCGGTAGCAGTGGTTCTGGATCAGGATCTCGCCCTTCAGCACCCCCACCAGCGTCTCCTTGCCGAGATCGCGCTTGGCTTTCGGGTCGTTGGCGTAATCGATCGCGGCGAGCCAGGTTTCGCGGTTGACCGCAAGGTTGCCCATCCGGGTCGAAGGCATCCGCCCGCGGCTGCCATAGACGCGCTTCGGGTTCTCCCCGCAGGCCATCTTCATCGAATAGGGCGCGCCGGGAAACTTCATCCCCTGCATAGTGCGCGCCGGCACGTTCTTGAGCGTCACCGAACGGCCGCCCATCAGGTTGGCCGAGCCGGGAAGGATCTGGAGCGCGGTGATACCGCCATTCGCCAGCGCGCGGCTGAAGCCGGGGTCCTGAGGCCAGACCGAATGCTCGGCCCAGACTTCGGGCGTGGTCGGCGCGGTGGCTTCGTTGCCATCGGAATGCGCCTCGACGCCGGGCGAGGGGTAGTCGCCAAGGTGCGAGTGAATGTCGATGATGCCGGGGGTGACGAACTTGCCGGTACCGTCGAATACCGCGATGTCGGCCGGGATCGGCGTATCGGGGCCGCCGACAGCGGTGATCTTGCCGCCCGACATGAACACCACGCCGTTCTCGATTTTGCCGCCGCGCCCGTCATAGATGGTCGCGCCCCGAATGGCGGTCGCGATGTTGGGGAAGGGCTTATAAGTCGAAGCGAAGACCGGATCGCCTGCCGGCGTGGCGGCGAATTTGGGCGTGTCCTTGGACGCGCTCGCCGTATCGGAGCTAGCTCCGGTGGTGGCGCAGGCCGAAAGTGCCAGCGCGCTCACCAGCATGGCCAGCGCGCCGGAGCGCGGCCGCAGTTTCATTCGTGAAATCATCGAAAACCCTTCCCGTTTCCCTGCCACATGTGTGACGGGAAACGGGGGGCTTGTCCATGCCGTTGGACGACTAACCTGTCCGGTCGCCTTTACTCGGCCGGGCGGGTGGTGATCGGATAGGCCTCGTCCGCGCCTTCCTGCTTGTCGAGCCCAATGGGCTTGTCATCGCGAAGGGTATCGAGGTGCATCCACTTCTTCACAAGCGGGCTAACGAGCAGTACCGCCACTGCGGCACCAATCGCGATCCAGCCGAACAGTTCATAAACGTCGAGCAGACCTTGCTTGGTCATTTCGCCATCATGCCCGCCGGTCGCCTCGCCAATCTTGCCTGCGACGAAATTGCCGACAGCGGTCATGTAGAACCACGCGCCCATGATGAGACTGGCGAGGTGCTTCGGCGCGAGCCGGTTCATCGCCGACAGCCCGACCGGCGAAAGGCACAGTTCGGCGGTCGTCGCGAACAGGTAATAGGCGAAGACGAGGATGACCGGAGTCATCGCCACCACGCCATAGGCTTCCGCGCCCCACACCAGCACCAGGTTCGCAAAGCCCATCTGCGCCAGCGCCAGCCCGAACTTGGCCGGAGCCGAAGGCTCCTTGCCCCTGCGTCCCAACCACTGCCAGAGCCCGGCAAACAGCGGAGCCAAGAGGATGATATAGATCGGGTTGATCGACTGGAAGATCCCGGCCGGCACCCCGGCGCGGTCGACGAAGCGGTCGGTGAACAGGTTCATCGATCCGCCCGCCTGCTCGAACAGGCCCCAGAACAGCGGATTGAGGCTGATCAGGAACAGGATCGCGAACATGCGTTCACGCGGTTCCTTTTCGAGCTTGAAACTCTCGAACAGCACATAGCCGAGCAGCAGGACGCCAGAAATCGCCAGCAGGGTCTGGATGACATCCTGGTACTGCACCAGCGCCCAGATCACCGCGACGGCAGCAAAACCTACCCCGTAAAGGCCGTATTCCTTGCCCTTGGCGAGCGGAATGGGCGCCTCGCCCGCGCCGCGCAGCGACGACTTGCCAAGCACGAAAACGATCAGGCCCGCCAGCATCCCGATACCGGCAAGACCGAAACCGTAGCCCCAGCCAAGCGTCTGGCCGAGATAGGCGACAAGGATCGTACCGATCGCCGCACCGACATTAATGCCCATGTAGAAGATCGTGTAGGCCCCGTCGCGGCGCACATCGGTCATGGAATAGAGCTGGCCGACCATCACCGAGATATTGGCCTTGAGGAAGCCCGATCCCACGATGATGAAGGCGAGCGCCGCCCAGAACACATTGATTGTCGGATCGCTCTGCCCGCCAGTGCCTTCCACGGCCATCAGCGCGTGACCCGCCGCCAGCAGCAACCCGCCGAACAGCACCGCCTTGCGTTGGCCGAGGTAACGGTCAGCCAGCCAGCCGCCCAGCACCGGGGTGATGTAGACCAGCGAGGTATAGGCTCCGTAGATCAGGTTCGACTTGCCGTCCGAAAACAGCCAGTGCTGCGTCAGGTAGAAGATCAGGATCGCGCGCATGCCGTAGTAGGAGAATCGCTCCCACATCTCGGCGAAGAACAGCATGTAGAGGCCCTTGGGGTGCCCGGCGAACTCGGGCTCCTTCTGCACCGCGATCTTGCTGCCAATCGCAAGAAACACGATCAACACAACCACGGCGATGGCCGCAATCCAATCGGCCTCCGCCCACAGCGACATATCTTTCATGAATTCGATCCCCATCGAATGGTTAAGCGGCGCCTCACCACACCGCTGCAATGGGGAGGCACCCTAGCGCCTGTTGCGCCCGTGTGAAGCTTTTGTTGCGCGGGGGCGTAATGGAATGGCCCACGCGGTCCCTCCCCCTCCTGCAAGGGTGGGGGGCTAAGGCGCTCCCGCGCCTTGACCGCATGGCTGTATTATGGCACTGATGCACCTCGTAAGGGACACCGCTGTCATGAACCCCAACCGCCCCAGCTCCAACCGGCCCGTCTATCTCAAGCTGCGCGATCAGATCGCCGCTGCGATCATTGACGGCACCTATCCTGAGGGCGCGATGCTTCCCTCGGTGCGCGCGCTGGCGGCGGAGCAGGGGGCGAACCCGCTCACGGTGGCCAAAGCCTATCAGCAATTCCAGAACGACGGCCTCGTCGAAGTGCAGCGCGGCGTCGGCATGTATGTCGTGCGCGGCGCGGCCGAGCGCCTGCGCGCCACGGAACGCGAGACGTTTCTGCGCGAGGAATGGCCCGAAATCCGCAGTCGGATGCAACGCCTCGGGCTTGATCCAGCAAATCTTGCGGTCGTTTTGTAAGGTTTTGGCTTACTGACATTAATGCAGGTTGCGGACTTTCCCGAATTCTGACAGTTTGTTCATACTCTTCAGCAACGGGTTGCATATCTTGCAAAGCTGAGAGTAAAGGGGGCCGCCCCACGGGTCGGGGGCGCGTAAACGAAACGACGGGGTAACCCGCATTGACGACGTGTTGTGGCGGCGAGACCGTCCATGGGCGTCGGGAGATCGCCATGATCAGATCCGAATTGCTGCAGGAATTGCACAAGGATAATCCAGAGCTTCGCGCGGACGAAATCGAACAGGTGGTCGACATCTTCTTCGATGAAATCGCGCAACGGCTGGCCGAGGGCGGCCGGGTCGAACTGCGTGGCTTTGGTGCCTTTTCGACGCGGGAGCGTGAAGCGCGCAGCGGGCGCAATCCGCGCACCGGCGAAACGGTGGACGTGCCTTCGAAGCGCGTACCCTATTTCAAGGCCGGCAAGGAAATCCGCGAGCGGTTGAATAAGTGATGTGAGTTGCGAGGGCGCTTCCGCGCCTTCGCCCTCAGCGCTGATCTCGGTCGCGCCGGCAACCGCGAGCGCACGTGTGCGATCCGCAGCTGCTTGATCCCGCAGGGATCGAACGCAGCGAGGACGCTCGCCTTCAGGGGCGAGCAAAAGCAGATCACGCCACCTTCAGCGGCCGCATCTCATCGTGCGCGAGGCTCGGCACCGGCAGCGCGCGCTGTTCGCCCAAGGCGGCGAAGACCAGTTCGATCAGCCGCTCACCGCCGCCGCTCAGGCTCATGTCGACCGGCAGCATGCCGAGCGCCGCAATCTCGTCGATCTCGTCTGGCCCCGGCACCGCGATGATGCGCGCCAGTCCCGGCATCCGTTGCTGCGCCAAGGGCGTGACCTCGCGCGAGACCGAGGTGTCGCCGGTCGCCACCACCAGCACCTGCCGCCGGTCAATCCCGATCGCGTCCCAGCTCCTCGGGTCGGCCGGATTGGCGCGGTGGACCTGATAGCCATCGGCCAGCGCCATCTGGAAGCGATCATGATCCGCTTCGAGCGCGAGGTAGCCAATGTCGTTGAATGACAGCGCATCGGCCAGCGTACGACCCGCCGACGTCATGCCGATGATCAGCACCGGCGCGTCATCACCCGCGAGCTTCCTGTCCGGCGGCCCGGCGCGCAGGCGTCCGGCCAGCTTGCGCCCGACATTCGACACGAGCGGTGTCACTGCCAGGCTGATCGCAATCGCGGTGACCATCGCGGACACAAGCCGCGGCTCGGCCAGCCCCGCCACCGCGGGCAACGCCAGCAGCACCAGCGTGAACTCGCTTCCCTGCCCGAGCAGGAACCCGAGCTGGATCGAGCCCGGCACCGACCAGCGGTTGAGCAGCGCGGCCGCCACGTTGAACGCGCATTTCAGCACGATCATGCCGAGCGTCACGCCCACCACCAGCAGCCAGTCCGCCACCAGCAGCGCCGGATCGATGCTGAGCCCGACGGAGATGAAGAAGAAACTGAGGAACAGCCCGCGGAAGGCGTCGATCTCGGTCTGCACCAGAATGCGGTAGCGCGAATCCGCCACAGCCATCCCGCCGAGGAAGGCGCCGAGCGTCAGCGACAGCCCCGCCATCCCCGTCGCCCACCCGGCGGCGAGCGCAATGAACAGCGCGGTGGCGGTATAGACCTCGGTCGTGCCGGCGCGGGCGATCAGGTTGAACAGCGGTTCGGTCAGGTAGCGGGCGAACAGCACCGCGATCCCGAAGGCGGCGAGCGCCTTGGCCCCCGCCAGCCCCAGCGCTGGCGCCAGCGCCCCGCCGCTCGCCAAGGCACCGGCCGTCACCAGCAGCAGGATTGCGGCAATGTCCTGAAAGATCAGAATCGATTGCGCCGCACGGCCGACCGGACAATCCTCCTGCCCGCGCTCCCGCACCAGTCCGATCACGACGGCGGTGGAGGACAGGCCCATGCCGAACCCGGCGATGATCGCAAAGGCCACCGGCAGGCCGAAGGCGATGAACAGCACCGCAAAGGCTCCGCCTGCCACCATCATCTGCAAGCTGCCGAAGCCGAAGATATTGCCCGCCTCGGCCCGGATCCGCCCGATTGAGAAATGCAGGCCAAGGTTGAACAGCAGGAACATCACCCCGGCTTCGGCCATCGTCGCCACCAGCGGGCCGCGGAAATCCTCTGCCAGCCCCAGCGCCGACAGCCCCAGCCCGAGCCCGAGATAACCGACAATGGGATTGAGCCGCAGCGCGCGGCTCGCCAGCGCCGCGCCGATGCCCAGCCCCAGCAGCGTGATCGCCGGCTGGATCGTCTCCACCACTTCGCCTGCCATGCCCGCTCCGCTTGCCGAAAGTCCTTGCGCGAGATGGAGCATGGCTGCGCTGGTTACAAGCTCTGGCGTTCGGGCCGCAATCTGTGCCACAGCGATGGGTATGCGGGCGTGGCGGAATGGTAGACGCCGGGGACTTAAAATCCCCTGAGCTTTGCTCGTGCGGGTTCGAGTCCCGCCGCCCGTACCAGATACGTCATTCAACCTAAGTCATGCACGTTGACGGCCAGGCAGCCATTATCTCCCCCTTAACGTCTTCTACCTATGACCGTTCTGTGAGCATGGGACAGGCGCGTCTCATCAACATGTCTCGCCAGTGCCAGGACCAGGGGCTGTCGGGTTGGGACAACAGGGCATGGACATAGCGACGAATACCGCACGTCTCGAAGAGGCACCCGATACACCCGGCGCTGACCAGCGCGCCGCACCCCGCTTCACGCTGCTCATCCGTGCGGCCAAACTGGTCTCGGCGCAGGGTGAGTTCGTGTGCGTGATCCGTGACGTGTCCGAAACCGGCGTGAGCGTTCGCCTGTTCCACGCCCTGCCCGGCTGCAAGGACTACGCGCTGCACATGCCCGCAGGCGCGACCTATGAAGTCAGCTGCGTGTGGCAGCGGGAGAATGAAGCTGGCTTCACCTTCGCCCACAGCGTCGAGGTCAGCCAACTGGTCAATGAATCAAGCGAATATCCCAAGCGCGGGCTCAGGCTCGGCCTGTGCTTCCCGGTGATGGTCCACACCTTGTCCGGCAGTTTCGATGCGGTGGTCGAAAACCTCTCGCAGCAGGGCGCGCGAATCACCTGCAACCAGCTGCTGGCAATCGACCAGAATGTGCGGATCGCTGCGCCGGGCCTGACGGGCAAGACCGGCGAAGTGCGTGCCAAGGTGCGATGGCGGCGTGAACGTCAATATGGGGTGGTGTTCGACGACACCTTCACCCTCGGCGAATTCGCACGGCTTGCTGCCCGGCTCCAGGCCCCGGCGCTGCTCGGCGAATAGTCTGCCCGAAATCAGGCAGGCACGAACTTCATCGCGACCCCGTTGATGCAGTGGCGCTTGCCGGTGGGCTTGGGGCCATCGTCGAAGATATGCCCCAGATGCCCGCCGCAATCGGCGCAGTGCACTTCGGTGCGAGGGTAGCCGATCAGGTAATCGGTCGACGTGCCGACCGCGCCCTTGTCGATGGCCTGCCAGAAACTCGGCCAGCCGGTGCGGCTGTCATACTTGTGGGCCGAGGCATAGAGCGGGTTCGCGCAGCCGGCGCAGACGAAGGTGCCCTTGCGCTTTTCCTTGTCGAGCGGCGAGGTGAAGGCACGCTCCGTCCCGGCCTGCCGCAGCACATAGAACTGCTCCTTGGTCAGAGCCTTGCGCCATTCGGCTTCGGTTCGGGCCTTGGGGAAGTTCTTCGCTTCGGCAGGCGCGGCAGAGCAGGCGCCGACAAAGGGCAGCGCTGCGCCAAGGGCAAGCAGGCGGCGGCGATCAATCACAGGCAGGCGCATCGGGGCGTGTTCCATTCGGAGGGCTTGAAGGTCCTGTCCTTAATACGCCCGGAACACGCCTGAGGTTTCACTTGCCCGTCCGGCCATCAGAAGGTTGTGATCTCCACCTCGAGCTTGCGGAAGCCGTGGACGAAGTTGGCGCGCACGCGCTCGACATCGCCCGCGACATGCACCCGCATCCGGCGCTTGTGCATTTCCTCCAGCAGCACCCGCAATTGCAGCTCAGCCAGGCGCGCACCCACGCAGCGGTGGATGCCGTAGCCGAAAGCGAGGTGGCGCCGGGCGTTTTCGCGCGTGATGTCGAGCTTGTCGGGGTTCTCGAACACCTCGGCGTCGCGGTTGGCGCTGATGTACCACAGCACCACCTTGTCGCCCGCCTTGATCTGCTGGCCGAACACCTCGGTATCCTCGGTGCAGGTGCGGCGCATGTGGGCGAGCGGCACCTGCATGCGCAGGATTTCCTGCACCGCATTGGGGATGAGCTCCGGCTGCTCCTCGTAGAGCTTCCTCTGGTCGGGGAACTTGTCGAGCGCGTGGATGATCCCGCTCATGGTATTGCGGGTGGTGTCGTTCCCGCCGACGATCAGCAGGATCAGGTTGCCCATGAATTCTTCGGGCCGCATCTGGTTCATCGCGGGCGAGTGAATCATCATCGAGATGAGATCGCTGCGCGGTTCGGTGTCCATTGTCCGCTCGATCCACAGCGACTGGAAATAGGCCGCCATTTCCTGAAGGATGCCCCAGCGCAGCTCGTCCAGCTCGCGCACGGTGGCGAGTTCGGTGTCACCCGACCAGTCCGACCAGAAGGTCAGCAGGCGGCGATCTTCCCACGGGAAGCCGAACAGGATCGCCAGCATCCCGGTGGTGAGCTCGATCGAGACGGTATCGACCCAGTCGAACACCTGCCCACGCGGCAGGCTGTCGAGCAGCTCGCCGGTGCGCTGGCGAATCTCGGCCTCCATGTCGGCGATCGCCGTGGGGGTGAACTTGGGGGCGACCGTGCGACGCTGCCCGGTGTGCTGCGGGCGGTCCATCGCGATGAACATCGGCAATTCGCGGCTTTCGACCCCGGCCGCGGCGGCCTCTTCCTCGCTCAGCCGGTTGAGGATGGTGATCCCGCCATGCTCCCAACTCGACGAGAAGGTTTCGGGCAGGGCCTCGATATGCTGGATCGCCTTGTGACCGACGACCGCCCAATAGGGGCCAAAGGGGCTTTCGGGGATCCAGTGCAGTTGGCCCGCCGCGCGCATCTCGGCAAAGATCGGCTGCCACTTGTCCTCGGCATAGATATCCGAGCGGCTGACATCCCACGGATGGGGATGGCTGAGGCGTTCTTCGGGGTGGCTCTCGAAATGGGCCTTGAGCGCCTCGTAAGAGGTCGGCTCGCGGCGCACCTGGGGGCGCTGCACCGGGGTGGGCGGGGCGATCGTGGCCATGTCTGTCTCCCGTCGGGTCGCCTCTCGCACGGGCGCCCTGATCCGAGTCGCATCCTCAGACTAACTGACAGCAATGTCAATAGTGGGTTGCGAATGGAGACTTATTCGGCTGGCTGCGTGGGGCCCGACGCGCGGCGGGCGAACCAGCTCTTCTTGGCCCGCCCGGCCCCGCCCGACTTCATCACCCGCTTGCGGAACAGCAGCGAGCCGCCCTTGACGAGCAGGATCACCGCAATGCCCTGCCATACAATCGCCAGCGCATGAAGCCACAGGGTCTCCTCCAGCGCGGCGCGGGCCAGCATGGCAAAGGGCGAAGACAGCGGGAAAACGATCGCCCCCAGCTCCAGCGGAGTGCCGGTCTGACCGATATTGGCCGCCGACAGGAAGAACACCATCAGTTGCAGCATCGTCACCGGCATCGACAAGGTCTGCACCTCGCGCACCGAAGCCGCCATCGCGCCGATCGTCAGGAACAGCGAGCCGAGCAGCAGATAGGCCATCGTGAAATAGATCAGCCCCAGCGCCATGAACATCGGCCAGCCGACCGCCGGGCCGGGCAGCTCGCGGAAATTGGTCTGCGTGACGGTGACAATCGCATCCTCGGCAATCGCCCAGAACGCCCAGCCGACCGTGCCCCACACCGCAATCCCGACGAAGGACACGCCCAGCATCGCGAACAGCTTGCCCATGAACACTGCGTCCATCGGCAGGGCCGCGGCGAGGATTTCGATGATCTTGTTGCCCTTCTCCTCGGCTAGGTTGGACAGCACCATGCCGCCCAGCAGCATCGTCAACAAGAACAGGACCATCTGCGCCGCCTGCGCGGTGCGCACCCGGTTGGTGCGTTCGGACGCGGCGCTGGTGGCGACCACTTCGCTGGTGGCGGTGGGGAATTGCGAGGGCGAAGCACCCGTCGCTGTCGCGGCGATCAGTTCGATGGGCCCCGACCAGCGATCAATCTGACCCTTGGTGCCGACCAGTTGCGGCTCCGCCAGCGATCCAGTCAGGATCGCGGCGAAATTGCCGCGGCGCTTATCCAGATAGGCGCGCGCATCGAAATTGCTGTCCTGCGCCGCCTCTTTGATCACCCGCAATTCGGGCACCTGAGGGCCGAGCTGCGGGCGCAGAACATCGGCAGCCGCGATCATCGCCGCGTTGTCCTCGGGCGAGAGGGCCAAGCCGACCTCGGTGCTGACAGCACTGCGCTGCACCTGCCCGCCGATACTGCCCGCCAATCCGCCGATCAGCACCGGGAAGAGCGGGCCGAGCAGGAAGAACAGGAAGGCGCGGCTGAACAGCACCGCGACGAAATCGCGCCGGGCGATGACCCAGGCGGCTTCCAGCGTGGTGAGGCGCGGGCGAAGCATTTCGGTCTCGCTCATGCGCGGTTCCCCTGATTATCGGCGTCAAGCTGGCGCGCGGCGGCCTCACCCGCGATGGCGACGAAGGCGTCGTGCAGGCCCGCCCGCTCGATGGAGAGCGAGAGAATCCCCGCCTCGCCTTCGATCAGCTGGCGCAGCAGCGGTTCGATGCCGCTTGCGGGCAGCGGGAACTGGAAGAAATCGCCATTGCGGCGGGTGTTGGCCGGCAGGGCCGAGAGCCACGCGCCCTCACGCGCCCGCGTCTCCAGCCGCACCTGCGCCGGAATCCGGTCGCGCGCGGCTTCGACCGACCCGGCGTAGGGCACCTTGCCCCCGGCGATGATCGCCACGCCTTCGCACAGGCGTTCGGCATGGTGGATGACGTGGGTCGAGAAGATCACGGTCACGCCATCCTCTGCCAGCGCGCGGATCATCAGTTCCAGCTTGCCCTGATTGATCGCATCGAGGCCGGAGAACGGCTCGTCCAGCACCACCAGGCGCGGGCGGTGCACCAGCGTGCCGAGCAGCTGGACGGTCTGCGCCATGCCCTTCGAAAGCTGGCGGATCTGGCGGTCAGCCGCATAGCCAAGTTCGTGGCGTTCGAGCAATTCGGCCGCGCGTTTGCGGCCCTCCTTCAGGGGCAGGCCGCGCAGCGCGCCCATGAAGGCAATCGCCTCGATGCACTTCATCGCCGGGTAAAGCCCGCGCTCTTCCGGCAGATAGCCGATCATCCGGCCGATGTCGTGCGGGCGGTCATGCCCGAACACGCGGCGCACGCCTTGATCCGGGTCGATAATGCCGAGCAGCATCCGCAGCGTCGTGGTCTTGCCCGCACCGTTGGGCCCGAGAATCCCGTAAATCGCGCCCTCGGGGACGAAAATGTCGACCCCGTCGACCGCGCGCGTGCCGTCAAAGCTCTTGACCAGCCCGCGGGCCTCGATTGCGAGGGGGCGCGCATCGGCCGGGATGGCGCTGAAACCGTCCGCCCGATTGCCCGATGCTGTGTGATCGCTTACCGCCATATCCATAGCCTACGCGGTTAGCGGCCAGGATTAAACGGGAGCCTCTCCGAATATGGTTAATGCTCCAGTAGCATCTGACCTTGCAGCCCGGATTGCAGGGGAGGCAGCCGCCCTGGGCTTTGCCGCGTGCGGCTTTGCCAGCGCCAGGGAGGATCCGCTGCGTGGCGCCCGGCTGGAACAATGGCTGGGCGAAGGACAGCACGGCGCGATGGAGTGGATGGCCGCGCGGCTGGACCATCGCCGCTCCCCCCAAGGGCTGTGGCCTGAAGCGCGGAGCGTGATTGCGCTGGGGATGAGCTACGCACCGGCTCATGACCCGCTGGCGCTGGAAGGGTCGGACAAACACGCCCGCATCTCGGTTTACGCGCAGGGCAAGGATTACCACGATGTGGTGAAGAAACGCCTGAAAGCCCTGGCGCGCTGGCTGGTCGCCGAGGTGCCGGACTCACAGGTGAAGGTCTTCGTCGACACCGCCCCGGTGATGGAAAAGCCGCTGGGCGAGGCCGCCGGGATCGGGTGGCAGGGCAAGCACACCAACCTCGTCAGCCCCACCCATGGCAGCTGGC
The DNA here is from genome assembly GCF_046452395.1 of Erythrobacter sp. W302b. Taxonomy (NCBI): domain Bacteria; kingdom Pseudomonadati; phylum Pseudomonadota; class Alphaproteobacteria; order Sphingomonadales; family Erythrobacteraceae; genus Erythrobacter; species Erythrobacter sp. W302b. The sequence continues at coordinate 2,908,537 of NZ_JBKFDH010000001.1, forward strand.
TGTTTCTCGGGGCGATCTACACGACGCTCGACCTCGCCCCTGCCGAGCCGCACCGTGACCAATGCGGTTCGTGCCGCGCGTGCATGGATGCCTGCCCGACCGCCGCCTTCCCCGCGCCTTATCGCCTGGACGCGCGGCGCTGCATTTCCTACCTCACCATCGAGCACAAGGGCCCGGTGGACGAGGCGCTGCGACCCGCCCTCGGCAACCGCATCTATGGCTGCGATGATTGTCTCGCCGTCTGCCCGTGGAACAAGTTCGCCAGCGAGGCGCAGGCGATCCGCGAATTCCTCCCCCGCGCCGAACTGGTCGCCCCGCGCCTCGCCGAGCTGCTGGCGCTGGATGATGCGGGCTTCCGGTCGCTGTTTTCCGGCTCGCCGATCAAACGCATCGGGCGCGACCGCTTCGTCAGGAATTGCCTCTATGCGGCGGGGAACAGCGGGAACGTGGAACTGATCGCACCGGTCAAAACGCTAACGGACGACCCCGATCCGGTGGTGGCGGACGCAGCGTTGTGGGCGCTGGGGCGGCTTATCGCTTCTTCTCCCCTCCCCGGCGGGGAGGGGGCGGGGGTGGGGGCTCGACGATGGCTAGGACGCGAGGCCTGACGGCCTCGCTCCCCCATCCCCGACCCTTCCCCTTGGGGGAAGGGAGTTTGCGCAAGGAAGGGACCTCTAGATCAGATCCTTGATCGCCACCTCCGGGTCAGCCAGCAGCGCCGGATCGATCCGGCCAGCTCCGCTTTCCAGCAGCTTCCGCGCCTGGACATAATCCTTCATCGTCCCCACGCAGTCGAAGGCGATCGGCTTGCCGTCCTTCAGGTACACCACCGTGAACTTGCGCGTCGCAGGATCGCCCCGCAGCACGGTCGCATCGAAGCCGAGGCTGAGGCCTGCGGTCTGGAGCTTCAGATCATACTGGTTCGACCAGAACCACGGGAGCGCGTGGTAAGGCTCCTTCTCGCCCATGATCGCCTTGGCGACCGTGTTCGCCATGTCATGCGCATTCTGGACCGATTCCAGCCGGATCACCGCGCCATCGGCAAAATCGTTGGCATGGGCGGCGCAGTCCCCGATGGCGTAGATATCATCGAGCGTGGTGCGGCAGCAGAAGTCGACATCGACCCCGTTGCTCCCTGCCGCGCCCGCCGCAATCAGCGGGGCGACCGCAGGCACCACCCCGATGCCGACGATCACCATGTCGCAGGCGACCTCCTCACCATTGTCGAGCCGCACGCCTGTCACCCGGCCCGCTTCCTCGCCCAGCACCGCGTTGACGCCGGTGCTGAGCCGCACGTCGACGCCCTGCCGGCGGTGTTCCTCGGCATAGAAGGTGGACAGTTCCTCCCCTGCCACACGGGCGAGCAGGCGGTCGAGCATCTCGACCAGCACCACCTCGCAGCCGAGCTTGCGCAGCACCGCCGCCGCCTCCAGCCCGATATAGCCGCCGCCGATCACGACCGCGCGCTTCGCACCCTCGGCCAGCGCCTGCATCATCGCATCGGCATCGGCCTTGTCGCGGACATAGAACACGCCCGGCAGCACCGCGCCCGGCACCGGCAGGCGGCGCGGATCGCCGCCGCCTGACCAGATCAGCTTGCGGTAGGTCACCTGCGCGCCATCGCTGAGGGTAAGCGTGTGCTGGGCCGGATCGATCCCCGTCACCGCCGCGCCGAGCCGCAGGGTGATGTTCTTCTCCGCCCAGAATGTCTCGGGCCGGATCATGATCCGCTCGAAACCCTTGTCCCCGGCGAGATATTCCTTCGACAGCGGCGGGCGTTCATAGGGCGGCGCATCGTCGCGCCCGATCATCAGGATCGAGCCGTCGTGGCCGTGCTGGCGCAAGGCAATCGCCGCCTGCGCCCCGCCGTGGCCGGTGCCGACGATCACGACATCGGCGTGTTGCGTGGTTGTGGTCATGTCCGTGCTATGCCCCTCCGGCGACTTGCGGCCCTTGATGTGGCGCAAACAGCCGGAGGGTCAACCCGCCATAACCACCAGTGCTACCGTTCGAGCAGATTGCGCGCCTGGCTGGCGATCTGCGCGAGCATCGCCGCACCCACCGGCGGGCGGGCCTGCGCGCGGGCGATCATGGCGCGGAATTGCGTGACGCCTTGGGCATTGCGCTCCGCCCATTCGGCGACCGCACCGCGCGGGTCGTCCGTGCCCGGCTTGGCCTGCATCAGCCGCCGCAGGAACTCGATCCGCATCTGCTGGAAATCCCGCGCAAGGCCGGACACCAGCAGCCGCTCCCACACATCGGACGGTGACATATAGGCCGCCGTCCCTTGCGCCCAGTCGAGCCCCAGCCGGGTGCCGATATCGGTGAAGGCGTGGGTCAGCCGCTTGGTCTCGATCCCGGCGACGAGCGCGCCCTGCGCCAGACCCACTGCGCCGTCGAAATCGAACAGATTGGCGACCTTGGCGGCCAGCGCCTCGGGCGCCCCGGCGGCGACAAAGCGGTCCCGCAGTGCCCGAGAGCGCGCCCGAGGCTCGTCGGTGAGCAATTCGTCACGGCTCGAAACCAGCGCCGCAACGCCGCTCTGCAATTCGCCAATCATTGCGCCCGCGGCCACCTTGCCCGAAGCGGTGCGCAGCACATCAGACATCAGGTTGCCGACCGCCGCCGCCAGTCGGTCGAACAGCAGCAGTCGGGCCGCTTCGGGGATGTCGGCCGCATCAAGTTCGCGCCACAGCGGGTCAAGCCCGAACAATCGCTCGGCCACCACGAAAGCTGCGGCCACTTCGGCGAGGCCCACTCCCTCTTCCTCGGCGAGTTCGAAGGGGTGCACCATGCCGAGCCGGTTGACGATGCGGTTCGACAGGCTGGTCGAAATCATCTCCGACCGCAGCCGGTGACCGCGAATCTCGGCGGCATAGGCCTTGCGCATCGCCGATGGGAAACGCGCCAGCAGCACCGGCTCCAGCACGGGATCATCGGGCAGCGCGCTCGCCTCGATCGCCGATTGCAGCGCCAGCTTGGCCGAGGACAGCAGCACCGCGAGTTCGGGGCGGGTCAGCCCCTGCCCGTCGGCCGCGCGGCGGCTCAGCGTCTCGCCATCGGCGAGGCCTTCGGTGCGGCGGTCGAAATCGCTGACTTCCTCCAGCCGCTCGATCAGGCGGATATAGGACGCCGTGGCGCCTGCGCCGCCGCTTGAGGCGACCGACAGGGCGAGCGCCTGCAAGCGGTTGTCTTCCAGCACCAGCGCGGCGACTTCGTCCGTCATCGCAGCGAGCAACGTGTTGCGCTTCTTGGGGGCCAGCTTGCCCGAAGCGGTCGCCGCCGCCAGCGCGATCTTGATATTGACCTCGTTGTCCGAGCAATCGACCCCGGCCGAATTGTCGATGAAGTCGGTGTTGATGCGGCCCCCATTGAGCGAGAAGGCAATGCGCCCGGCCTGCGTCACGCCGAGGTTCGCGCCCTCTCCGATCACGCGGGCGCGCACGTCGGTGGCATCGACACGCAGGCCATCATTGGCCGGATCGCCGACCGCGATGTTGTTCTCCTGCGGGGCCTTCACATAGGTGCCAATCCCGCCGAACCACATCAGATCGACCGGGGCGCGCAGGATCGCGCTGATCAGGGCTTCAGGCTCGATCTCCTTCGCCTCGATCCCCAGCACTTCGCGCGCCTGCTTCGACAGCTTGATCACCTTGGCCGAGCGCGGGAACACGCCGCCACCCTTGGAGATCAGCGCAGCGTCGTAATCCTCCCAGCTCGACCGGGGGAGTTCGAACATCCGCTTGCGCTCTTTCCAGCTGCTCATCGGATCGGGCGAGGGGTCGATAAAGATGTGACGGTGATCGAAGGCAGCGACCAGCTTCAGCGCCTTGGACAGCAGCATCCCATTGCCGAACACGTCGCCCGACATGTCGCCGCAGCCTGCCACGGTGACGCTCTGGGTCTGCACGTCGATGCCCATTTCGCGGAAGTGGCGCTGGACCGAAACCCAGGCGCCGCGCGCGGTGATGCCCATCGCCTTGTGGTCATAGCCGTTGGAGCCGCCGCTGGCGAAGGCGTCATCCAGCCAGAAATCGCGGCTTTGCGCGATCCCGTTGGCGATGTCGGAGAAGGTCGCGGTGCCCTTGTCGGCCGCGACCACGAAATAGGGGTCTTCGCCGTCGAGCACCTGCACGCAATCGGGGTGAACGACTGTCCCGCCAACGATATTGTCGGTGACCGACAGCAGCGTGCGGATGAAGATCTCATAGGCCGCGCGCCCCTCGGCCGCCCAGCCTTCGCGGTCGATCGCGGGGGACGGCAACTGCTTGGGATAGAAGCCGCCCTTCGCACCGGTCGGCACGATCACCGCATTCTTCACGCGCTGCGCCTTCATCAGGCCGAGGATTTCGGTGCGGAAGTCGTCGCGCCGGTCGGACCATCTCAGGCCCCCACGCGCCACTGCGCCCGAGCGCAAGTGGATGCCTTCGACCCGGCGTGAATAGACGAAAATCTCGCGCCACGGCACGGGCTTGGGCAGGCCGGGAATCAGCGCGGAATCGATCTTGAACGCCAGCGCCTCGGCAGCGGCAGGGGCAAAGGCGTTGGTGCGCAGCACCGCGTCGATCACCGCGCGGTAGAGCCTGAGCAGGCGGTCGTCATTGATCGCGGTGACCTTGGCAAGGCCGCGGGTGAAGGCGCCTTGCGCGGCGGCAATCGCCTCGTCCCGGTCACCGGCGAAAGTCGGATCGTGGCGCGCGGCGAACAGGTCGATCATCGCCCGCGTCACCTGCGGCGCGGCGACCAGCGCGTCGACCACGGTGTAGATCGTGTAGCTCACCCCGGTCTGGCGCAGATAGCGATAGACCGCGCGCAGCCAGTTGGCGCTGCGCGGGGCGAGACCGGCGGCGGGGATCAGCCGGTTGAAGGGATCATCCTCCGCCGTGCCATTCAGCACCTCGGCCAGCGCGCCTTCGATCAGCGCGGCGCGTTCCAGCAGCGCGCCCGCATCACGCCCGGCGGGCACGGTGAGGATGAAATCGTGGATCGAGCCGAGGCTGGCATCGGTCAGGAAGGTCGGCACTTCGGCGGCGACCCGGAACCCGAAGTTCTCCAGCGCCGGCACCGCATCGGACAGGGCGAGCGTGCCGGTCATGACATAGACCTTCAGCCGCAGCGTGTCGGCCCCGTCACCATCCAGCCGGTAGAGCCGCACGGTGCGGGTGGCGCGGGTCACTTCGCCTTCCGCCACCGCCAGCGTGCGCAGCTTGGCGATGTCGCGCGCGGCTTCCTGCGGGCCGTAGGTGAGGCGATAGCCGGTCGGGAAGGCAGGCGCATAGCGCGCGGCGAGCGCGGCGGCGCGGCCCTCTTCCTCACTGGCGGCGAGATGGCCGGCAACCGCTTCGTTCCAGCCGCGCAGCAGATCGACCAATTGCGCTTCGATCGCAGCATCATCGGGCAGATCGGCGCAGGCGCGCACATCGACGAGGAAGCGCAGCAGGGCGAGCGTGCTGCTTTCGACCTCAAGGCTCCAGTCGAGCAGCGCCGCGCCAGGCGTGCCGAGCAGCATCGCCTGGATCTGCAAGCGCACATCGGTCGACAGCTGATCGCGCGGCAGCCATACGAAGGCGAAGACGTGCCGCTCCAGCGTGGCGCGCACCATGATGAGGCGCGGGCGCGGGCGGTCGATCAGCGCCATCTTGGCGGTCACCAGATCGGCGACCCGCGCAGGCTCGAAGGCGGTCAAAAGGTCGTTGGGCAGTGAGGTGAAAGCGTGCACCAGCGCCTTGCCATTATGCCCCGCCGGATCGAAGCCGAGCTGCTGGGTCATGCCCGCGACCATCGCGCGCAGCACCGGCACTTCGCTTGGCCGCGCGTTCAGCGCCGCGCTGGTCCACAGCCCGGCATGGATCGACAGCGCGCTGATCGCGCCACCTTCGCGCACGGGCACGATAAACAGATCGAGCGGGCTGAAGCGGTGGACCCGCGCCTGCACATTGGACTTGATCGCCAGCAGCGCCTTGGGCGTGCCGGCGGCCTCATGCCGATCGAACCATTCGAACGCGCGGGCATAGCTGACCTCGGCGAGCAGTTCGCCGGCCGAAGCGCGGCAGATGCCGAGCTGCTGGGTGGTGGTCCCGTCACGATGGCGGGTGATGTGGCCAAGCTGAGTCAGCATCCCGCCGCCCAGCCAGCCAAGCAGGGCACCCGCCTCTGCGTCGAGAGCCCCGGCCAGCGTCGCATCGGCGTTGATCGCCGCCTGCATCGCGGGCCAATCGCTCACGGCAGCATGGACATCGGCAAGCGTGGTTTGCAGCGCTTCCAGCAGGTCGCGGCGCTGGCGGGCATCGACGCGCGGGGTTTCGATATAGATCAGCGATTCGCGGCTGCCGTCCTTGCCCAGGCCGGTGACTGCGCCCGCGCCATCGCGCTCAACCGGGACAACCGGGTGCAGCAGCCGATCAATCGCGAGCCCCTGCGCCGCAATCGCCGCCGCAATCGAGTCGACGAGAAACGGCATGTCATCATTGATGATTGCGATGCGCAGATGGCGCCGCTCGCCGGTCGCGGATTCGATCTGGACCAGCGATTGGCCGGGCGCACGGGTGGCCGCAGCAGCGAGCAGCCAGGTGGCGGCTTCGTCCAGTGCGGCCTTCTCGACCGGGGCGTCACCGGGAAGCAGCGAGGCTTCGAGCTGAAGGCGCAAGGCCTTGATCAACGCGCGGCCCGGGGATTTGGGCGCCGCGGCGGCAATGGTCTTGGACCCCATGTTTGGCTCCTGCTCGTCCTGCGTTCCGGCTGCGCTTTGCGCGCAATATTGTTGTCCCGGATTGTTGTTATCGTGTCTTGGGCGATACCCGCTTTCGTGCATCTGGCGCAAGCGTGATGATTGCGCAGTGTTACCCCGCGAGGACGGTTTCGCAGGCTTCCAGTGTGAGTTCGAGGCTGCGGATACGCGCGGCTGCGTCATAGGTCGCGCCGCACAGCAGGATCTCGTCCGCGCGGGTGCGTTGGACGAAGGCGGCAATTCCGTCTCGCACCTGTGCAGGCGTCCCGACCGCGGCGGCCTGTCCCAGATGGGCCAGCATCGCCTGCGCCTGGGCGGGGAGGGTGTCGCTATAACCTTCAACCGGCGGGGGCAGCTTGCCGGGATTGCCGCTGCGCAGCCGCACGAAGCTCTGCTGCTGGCTGGAAGCGAGCAGGCGCGCCTCGGCCTCGGTCTCGGCAGTGAACACGTTCATCGCCACCATGACGTGCGGCTTGGCCAGCGCTTCGGAGGGCTGGAAGTCGCGGCGATAGACCGCCAGCGCAGCGTCGAGGTGATCGGGCGCAAAGTGAGCGGCGAACGCATAGGGCAAGCCCAGCTTGGCGGCCAATTGCGCACCGAACAGGCTCGATCCGAGCATCCACAGCTCCACTTGCGCACCCAGACCCGGGGTGGCGTGGATCGGCAGGTCGTAATCGCCCGTCAACAGCGCGCGCAGTTCCACCACGTCCTGCGGGAAATATTCGGCGGCCTGATGGAGGTTCTTCCTCAAGGCCCGCTGCAACTCCGGCCCCGCCCCGGGCGCGCGGCCGAGCCCCAAGTCGATCCGCCCGGGGAACAGCGCGTCGAGCGTGCCGAACTGCTCGGCGATCTGGAACGGGGTGTGGTTGGGCAGCATGATCCCGCCCGATCCGATGCGGAGGCGGCTGGTGGCGTTGCCGATATGGGCGAGCACGACGGAGGTCGCCCCGCCCGCGATCCCGTCCATGGCGTGATGCTCGGCGACCCAGAAGCGGTCACAGCCCAGCGCTTCGGCGGCGCGGGCAAGTTCGGTGGTGGCGGCGAAGGCCTCCGAGAGCGTGCCGCCTTCGCGCACCGGCACCAGATCGAGCACGGAAAATCGGGTCATGATTGCGGAACCTCCTCGGGCGCAGTCTCCCCTGCCTGTCCGAGCTGCGCAAGATAATCCTTGGCAGTCACGGCGGCAGGACTTTCGGGGGCGAGGGCAAGCACCGATTGCCAGCTCGCCCGCGCGGCATCGTCACGCCCGGCGAGGATCGCGATCACCCCGGCTTCCAGCCCGATATCGGGATCGGCGGGCGTCAGCAGGGCGGCGCGTTCGATCGCGGTCTGCGCCTCGGGCAGCCGGTCGAGCCGGCGCAGCAGGGTGGCCTTGAGCAGCCACCCCTCGGCCCGTTCGGGCGCGAGCGTGGTCGCCGCTGCCAACGCGCCGAGCGCATCCTCACCGCGCGACAAGGCCACCAGCGCACGGGCCCGGTCGGTCGCGGCGATGGCTTCAAGCGGGGCGAAACCGGCAGCGCGGGCATCGGCCTCAGCTTCCGTCAGCAGGGTGAGCGCGCTCTCGGCATCCCCGCCCGCGAGCGCGGCATTCCCGGCCAGCGCGGCAAAGCGCGCGCGGGTGCGAGTCTCGTCCGAAGGCGTTTCATCACGCGCGGCGAGGAAGGCGGCCCGCGCATCCTGCCACAGCCCCAGCTCGCTCGCAGCGGTGCCGAGGCAGTGATTGGCGAGCACGCGGTCGGCGCCCTTGGTCTCGCTCCGGCGGATCTGCGCCATGGTGTGCGCGCGCGCCGGGTCTTCCGCCAGCTGATCGAGGCAGGTCTGGAGCCATGCGCTCGTCGCGTTCATGTCGCCCGTCACCCCATCGGCGCGGGGCGGACGGTCACGCATCAGGTCGTCACCTGCCATCCCTCCGGCCATGGGATTGGGGCCAACCTGAAGCAGCAATGCAAGGAGCAGGGACACAGGATCTATCCGTAAAATTCGGCCACGATGGCCTTGAGGGCGGCAATGTCGGCGGGGCGCGACAGGCGGTGGTCGCCGTCTTCTATCAGAGTCACCTGAACATCGTCCGACCGCAGCGCCGCTTTCAGCCTGAGGCTAATCTCCCACGGCACATCGGCGTCGGCCTTGCCGTGCAGCAGTCGCACCGGGCAGGTGATGGCGATGCCGGTCTCCAGCCGCAGGTGGCACTCGGCGTCGGCGAAGAACCTGGCGTAAGTCGGCGTGGGTTCGGGGCCATAGGGATTGGGCTCGAAGATCGTCTCGCCCGCGGCCAACTTCGCCCGCTGTTCTTCGCTGTAACCCCAGCGAGTGAAATCGGGCGCGGGGGCGATGCCGATCAATCCGGCGAGGCGATCCTTCAGATGCTCAGCCACCAGCAGCATCAGCCACCCACCCATCGACGATCCGACCAGCAGCACCGACCCACTGACGTAGGACGCAACCAGCGCCAGCACCTCGTCCCGCCAGCCGCTCAGCATCCCTTGCGCAAATTCGCCGTCACTCAGCCCGCAGCCCGAATAGTCGAGCAGCAGGCAGGCTCGCCCCTGTTCCTGCGCTTCGGCAAACAGCGCGGTCGCCTTGCTGCCGCTCATGTCGGACATGTAGCCGGGCAGGAACACGAGGCACGGGCCCGCCCCATGCGTGTAGCGGAAGGCCACGCGGCGGCCATCATAAAGGGTGTGGTGCAGATGATCGGTCATGCGCGCAACCATGCCTTGCCCGGAGGCGCAAAGGCAACCATTGTCGGCGTGCGACTGTCACAGCAGCGCAACGGGAGAGGATTACGCGACGCGCCATGTTCACCACCGATTCTGCCGCCCAGCCGGCCCCCTCGCCCATGGCTCTGACGCGCCGCAACCTGTTCACGCTCGCCGGGGCTTCCGCCGCCTTGGCGGCAACTCCGCTCGCCGCGCGCAGCTTCGGCACCGGCTTCACGCATAATGTTGCCAGCGGTGAGCCATCGGCGAGCAGCGTCTTGCTGTGGACCCGCTACGTCGCCGATGCGGAAACCGCGCTGACCTGGCAGGTGAGCGCAACCGAGGACTTCGCCAAGCCGGTGGCGGAGGGCAGCGTGACGGCCTCGCCCGCGCGCGACTGGTGCGCCAAGGGCGTGGTGGCGGGCCTGTCGCCGGATCGCTGGTATTTCTTCCGCTTCCTTGCGCCCGATGGCACCGCTTCACCCGTGGGCCGCACCCGCACCCTGCCCGAAGGGCCGTCCGCGGCGTTCCGCCTCGCGGTATTCTCCTGCTCCAACTTCGGGTTCGGCTGGTTCAACGCCTATGGCCACGCCGCTGAGGCGAATGACGCCGACTTGGCGGTGCATCTGGGCGATTACATCTACGAATATGCCGCGGGCACCTATCCCAGCACCGACCAAGCCAACCCGGACCGCGTGCTGGCGCCTGCGACCGAGATCGTCGCGCTCACCGATTACCGGCTGCGCTACGCCACCTACCGCGCCGATCCCGATTGCCAGCGCCTGCATCAGGTGCTGCCGATGATCGCCGTGTGGGACGATCACGAAAGCGCCAACGACGCCTACCGTGACGGCGCGCAGAACCATCAGAGCGAGACCGAGGGCGATTGGGCGGCGCGCAAGGCCGCGGCCAAGCAGGCCTACCGCGAATGGATGCCCGTCTCCGACGCGCCCTATGCCGCCTACCAGGTCGGCGATCTGGCGACGCTGTTCCGGCTCGATACGCGGCTGGAGGGGCGCGAGAAGCAGTTCAGCCTTGAAACCGTGCTGGCGGGCAAAACCGATCCGCAAGCCGCCATTGCCGCACTGGATGCTTTCCGGGATGGGGCATGGGCCAATCCTGATCGCCAGCTGCTCGGGCAGGCGCAGGATGCGTGGCTGGCAGACGGCCTCGCCGCCTCCACCGCCAGCGGCACCGCGTGGCAGGTGCTGGTGCAGCAGGTGCTGATCGGCAATCTCAAAAGCCCGCAATCGCTTTTCACGCAGATCGGCGAGGGCTTGCCTGATTACGTGCGCCAGCGCCTCACCGCCGCCGCGATGGCGAGCAAGGCGGGCCTGCCGCTCAATATGGACGCGTGGGACGGCTACCCTGCCGCGCGCGAACGCGTGTTCAAGGCCGCGCTGGCGGCGGACGCAAACCTCATCGTGCTGGCAGGCGACACCCACAATGGCTGGGCCTTCGACCTGACGCAGGACGGCGCGAAGGTGGGTGTGGAGCTCGGGGTCTGCTCGGTCAGTTCGCCCGGGTTCGAAAGCTACCTCAGCACCATCAAGCCCGATGTGCTGGCCGCGGCGCTGGTGGCCGAGAACGAACAGCTCAAATGGGCCGATACCGCGCAGCGCGGTTACATGGTGGTCGAACTGACCCCCGCCCGCGCGACGACCGAATATCGCTTCAGCACCGGCGTGAAGCAGCGTTCAACAAAGCTGGCAGGCACGAAGCGGATCACCACCGAAAAGGGCTCGGGCACGCTGGCGGTCTAGTCGCGGCTGAAGATCGCCTCGATCGGCAGGCCGAACACATCGGCAATGGTGAAGGCGAGCGGGAGCGAGGGGTCATACCGGCCGGTTTCGATAGCGTTGACGCTCTGGCGGCTGACGCCAAGCTGGTCGGCGAGGTCCTGCTGGCTCCAGCTGCGTTCGGCGCGCAGCACCTTGAGGCGGTTGTTCATTCGCCGCGCACCTTCATCCACAATTGGGCAAGGCCGAGGCCCACCGCCCAAACCGGCAGCACCCACCAGGCCCAGATGTGCGGGACGAGCTCAAACATCTCAAGGAAGCCCCAGAAGATGCCGATGGCGAGCACCCCGCCAAGGCTGATAATCGCCGCGCGCACCATGCGGTAACGCAGGTATTCGTCGGTTTCCTCGACCAGATAGCGGGCCATCGCCCAGATCATCGCGAAGGTCGGCAAGGTCGGCAACAGCGCGATGGCGAAAACCACCGGGCCGGACAGTTCGTAAGTGTTCCAGATCCCAATCGCGATGCCGAGCCCCAGGACATAGCCAAAGGATGCAGCGAGGAAGCGGCGGTTGTAGCGCACCATCACGGGGCTCGCGCAGTTCTGCCGCTCACCCGCGCGCACCAGCGGGATGAGCAGTCCCATCGCGCCAAAGAACAGGATCAGGGCAGCCGTGGCGGTAATCGCATCGGTAAGCCTGAGCGCGGCGATGACAGCAGACGAGGCGACGTAGAGCCCCGCCCAGAACCCCGGGCCGCGCCCGGCGGCGGCCTTGCTCGTTTCGGCCTTGTCCACGCTCAGCACGCCCGCACGGCGCAAGCGTTGCGGCGGCTGATCACGAAGGGCACCACCATCAGCGGGATCATCTGCGCGACCGATTCAGGGACGATGTCGACGACCGCCAGCAGGGCGATCGCAATCGCGACGGTGCCTGTCAGTAGCGCATGGATGTTCGACGGCATGGAAAGCTCCTTTTGCAGAAAGACAAGGTCGCTTTACATTCGAGTCGCCACGAATGTCAAGGACGCTTTCCAAAATCTGGGAGATGACTTTCACCCCTCGCTCGCCTATAGCCCTGCTCATGGCCAAGCTGCCCACCACAACCCGCACCACCACGACCCGGACTACCATCCGGGGGCGGCGGCACGCGGCTTGAAGCCAAGCGCCAGCCGCCCGGATCGGGGCGGCGCGGTGTCCTTCCCGAACCGGTAATCTGCTCAACACCGCTCTTCCGGTGCGTAGTCCTTTGCCTTAAGGGCCGCCCAAACGAGACGGATTGCGATAGACATGACCGAACTGCTCAAGATCAGCCTCCCCGATGGCTCGGTGCGCGAAGTGCCTGCGGGATCGACCCCGGCGGATATCGCCGCGGCTATCGGCCCCGGCCTCGCCAAGGCGGCGATTGCCGCGCGCGTCGACGGGGAACTGCGCGACCTGACCCGGCCCTTCGACGGCGACGCCGAGCTCGCGCTCGTCACCGCGCGGGATGAAGCCGATGCGCTGGAGCTCGCCCGTCACGACTATGCCCACGTGCTGGCCGAAGCCGTGCAGGCGCTGTTTCCCGGCACGCAGATCACCTTCGGCCCGGCGACCGACGACGGGTTCTACTACGACGTGAAAGCTCCCGAGAGCCGCGAGCCTTTCAGCATGGACGATCTCCCCGCCATCGAAGAGGAGATGCGCCGCATCATCCGCGCCGACAAGCCGCTGCGCCGCGAGGTGTGGAGCCGCGAGCAGCTAATCGCCAAGTGGGCAGGAGAAGGCGAGACCTTCAAGGCCGAATGGGCCAAGGAACTGCCCGAGGGCGAGGAACTGACTGTCTACTGGAGCGGCAACGACTGGCTCGACATGTGCCGCGGGCCCCACCTGCCCTCCACCGGCAAGCTCGACCCCGACGCCTTCAAGCTGATGCGCGTCGCGGGCGCCTATTGGCGCGGCGACCAGAACAATGCGCAGCTGACCCGCATCTACGGCACCGGCTGGCTCAACAAGAAGCAGCTGCAAGCCCACCTCACCCGGCTGGAGGAAGCCGCCAAGCGCGATCACCGCAAGCTGGGGCGCGAGATGGACCTGTTCCACTTGCAGGAGGAGGCCCACGGGAGCGTCTTCTGGCACCCCAAGGGCTACCGCATCTGGCGCGAGCTGGAATCCTACATGCGCCGCAAGATGGACGGCGGCGGCTACCGCGAGATCAAGACCCCGCAGCTGATGGACGTGCGCCAGTGGACGCAATCGGGCCACTGGGGGAAGTATGCGCAGAACATGTTCGCTGTCCCCGACATCGTGCCGGACGTCGACGAGGAGAGCGGCGTCGCCTCGCCCAAGGTCGCTGATGATGCCGCGTGGATGGCGATCAAGCCGATGAACTGCCCGGCGCACGTGATGGTCTTCAAGCAGGGCATCACCTCCTATCGCGACCTCCCCATTCGCCTCGGCGAAATGGGCTGCTGCCACCGCAACGAACCCCACGGCGCGCTCCACGGGCTGATGCGCGTGCGCCAGTTCACGCAGGACGATGCGCACATCTTCTGCACCGAGGGGCAGGTGGTGGCCGAAGTGCAGTCCTTTATCGCGCTCGCTGACAGCGTGTATCGCGACTTCGGCTTCACCTATGACATCAAGCTCGCCCTGCGCCCCGAAAAGCGCTTCGGCAGCGAGGCGGATTGGGACAAGGCCGAGCAGGAATTGCGCGACGCTCTGACCGCAAACGGGCTGGAATGGGAAGAACTCCCCGGCGAAGGCGCCTTCTACGCCCCCAAGCTCGAATGGCACCTCACCGACGCGATCGGGCGCACCTGGCAGGTCGGCACGATCCAGTCCGACCGCGTGCTGCCCGAGCGGCTCGATGCCCACTACATCGGCGAGGATGGCGAGAAGCACCGCCCGGTGATGCTCCACCGCGCGATCTTCGGGAGCTATGAACGCTTCATCGGCATCCTGATCGAACACTTCGCGGGCAAGCTCCCGACCTGGCTCGCCCCGGTGCAGGCGGTGGTGGCGACCATCGTGTCGGACGCGGACGGCTATGCCCATGACGTTGAGGCGCAGCTGAAGGCGGCGGGCATCCGGGTCGAAACCGACACCCGTAACGAGAAGATCAACTACAAGGTGCGCGAACACTCGCTCGCCAAGGTCCCGCACCTGCTGGTGGTCGGCAAGCGCGAGGCCGAGGAGGGCACCGTCGCGGTGCGCACGCTGGGCGCCGAGCACCAGAAGGTGATGCCGCTCGCCGAGGCGATCGCGATGCTGCGCGCCGAGGGCACGCCGCCCGATCTGAAGACGGAGCACTAATCATGAAGCCGATTGCCATTCTCGCGCCCACCGCGCTGGTGCTGCTGGCCGCTTGCGGAGCGGACACCGACACGGCCGCCAAGCCCGCTGCCGTCGATCATTCGACCATGGACCATTCCGGCCACGACATGACCGGCGCGGCCAAGCCGGAACTGACCGAAGCGCAGGCGGCCTACAAGGCGGTGAACGACAAAATGCACGCCGGGATGGCCGACATTCCTGCCGATGCCGATGTCGCGTTCATGCAGGGGATGCTGGCTCATCACCAAGGCGCGGTCGAAATGTCGGAAGTCGCGCTGAAATATGCCAAGGACGAACAGGCCCGCGATCTCGCCGCTCGGGTGATCGCGGCGCAGAAGGCCGAGATCGCCGAGATGCAGGCGTGGCTCAAGGCGCGCGGCGTCCAATAGCCGCGTGGAGATTTTCGGAGGCTTCACCGCGCTGCAAGTGGGCGTCGCGCTGGCCGCGGCGCTCGGCTCTGCCTTCGTGCGGGGCCTCACCGGGTTCGGCATGGCGATCCTGCTGGTGCCGGTGCTGGCCTTGGCGCTTCCTCCGGTCGAGGCGGTGGTGCTGACCAATGCGCTGTCGCTGATGCTTGGGGCGACGGAGATCCGCAGCCTTGTCCGCGATGCCGAGCCGACCGCGTGGGGCATCGGCGCAGCGGTGGTGCTGGCCACGCCGCTTGGCCTCTGGGCGCTGGCCATGACGGGCACGGATGTCGCGCGGCTGGTGATTGCGCTGATCGCTCTCAGCGCCTTTGTCGCGATCCTGCTGCCGAAGCGCGGTGCGGCCGCGCCGGGACACTTGGTGACCGGCGGCGTGGGCGTGCTGAGCGGGCTGATGACAGGCTATGCGGGGATGCCAGGGCCGCCAGTGGTGCCTTACTATGCGGGTCGAGACCTGCCGCGCCCGACGATCAAGGCGTCGATGCAGCTGATCTTCACCATCGCGGCCTGTGCAGGACTGGCCAGCGCAACCTGGCTCGGCATCCTGCGACCGGAAATGCTGCTGTTCGCGCTGGTGATGCTGCCGATGATCATGGCGGGCAACCGGCTGGGGGCGCGGGTATCGGGCCGGGTCAGCGATCCCGCGTGGCGGGTGACGGTGGGTCTGATCCTCGGCGGCGCAGCAGTGGCGGCTTTGGCGCGCCTCGTTTGAAGCAATCTAGGTGAGCCAGCGCGCCGCGAACACGGTGCCGCCGCCCGGTGCGCGCAGCACCAGCGCATAGGCGTCGGCGCCGGCCACCCTGAGCTGATCGGCACGAACGGCCACCTGTGCTGGGCCGCCCTGCCAATCGGCGATCTTGCGTTCGGCGCGCAGGACATTGGTGTAGCCGACCTTGCGACCGCCATTCTCGCCGCTGCCGATACCGACGGTCACCTTGCGAGTCACAGCGACCAGCACAAGCTCGCCCTTGCCTTCCCCCGTGCCGGTCAGGCTCACCGCGTAGCCGCCCGCCTCGCGCTTCGCGGCCCGAATCGTCGCATCGCCCGCACTGCCATAGCGCTTGACCCCGGCGGCGATATCATCGCTGCGCGATCCGACCGCGCCGAAGCGGCCGTCCACCACCAGCTGCGGGGTATAGACCCCGTTGCGCCCGGCCAATCCGCGCCGCGCGTAATCCTGTTGCAGCATGGTGTTATCCTCACGCGCCAAGGTGTCCTTCCAGCCGAGCCGGTCCCAATAGGTCACTGGCCGGGCGATCACGACCAGATTGGGATCGGTCGCAAGCTGCGCCGCGAGCCGGTCCGCCGGGGGGCACGAGGAACAGCCCTGACTGGTGAACAGTTCGAGCAACACCGGCTCGCCTGATGCAGCCATCGTGGGCGCGTCAGCCCTGGCCTCGGCCGCTGCGGGCCCGCTCTGCGGCCAAAGAAGCGCGGCCGCAGCGAGCATGGCAACACCGCCGAGCGCAGCGGTCAGGGTCTGTTGGCGGGTCATGGGGGGCATCCTCGTCACGTTGCGAGGATGGGTTCGCGTCAAACCGGCATCCGGTTACGCGAACAGTGTCAGAACGGCAGCGCCTGTCCGGCGAGGATCAGGGCTGCGGCGCAACCCATCACGATCACGCGACGCACCAGATCGAGCGAATCGATACGGGTCGCGGCAGCGAGCGGCAAGGCGAGGGCGAGGGCGCGGGTCATCGCCTGCACCTTCGCCCCAATATGCTAACGAAACGTTAATGTGACCCCGGCAGCGACGGCATCTGCTGGCTGGCACAGTGGAATCCGCCCCCGCCGGCCAGCACCGCCTCGCCCGGCAGGCCGATCGTGTCGCGGTCGGGGAACAGCGCGGCGATGGCGGCGACGCCGTCCGCATCATGGGGCGAGCCGAAGGTCGGCACCACCACCAGATGGCTGGTAATCGCGAAATTCACATAGCTGGCAGGCTCGGTCACGCCGTCGCGGGTCAGCAGACCGGGCGAGGGAATGCGGACGACCTCAACCCCGGCCGCCCGGGCGCGGGCCGCGGCGTCGGCATAGATCGCGGCGTTGGGATCGTCTGCGCCGGTCGCCTCCGGCACAACCAGCCGGTTCGGGCCAACAAACCGCGCGAGATTGTCGACATGGCCATCGGTGTGGTCGTTGATGAGACCATCGCCCAGCCACAGCACGCGGGTAAAGCCGAGCTGCGCGGCGAGTTCCGCCTCGATTGCCTCGCGCGTCAGGTGCGGGTTGCGGTTGGGATTGATCAGGCACTGCTCGGTCGTCGCCACCAGCCCGGTGCCGTCGCCATCCACCGCCCCGCCTTCGAGGATCATCGCCGTGGTGGTCACCGCCAGCCCTGCATCGCGCGCCAATTCCGCGCCGATTTCCTGATCGCCCGGCATGAGATACTTGCCGCCCCAGCCGTTGAAGGCGAACCGGCGCGCGATGCGCGTCTGCCCGTCCGACACCACCAGCGGGCCGGTGTCGCGCAGCCAGACATCGCCATAGACCCGGCGCTCCAGCGTCACCTTTGCGCTCACCAGCGCGCGGGCGCGAGCTTCGTTGGCTGCGTCGCGCACCAGCAGGCGCACCTCCTGCCCGCTCTCCGCCACGGCACTGGCGAAAGCCGCCATCTGCACCTGCGCAGGCTCGAGCCAGCCGGGCCATTCCTCGGCCAGATGCGGAAAGCCGATCCACAGCCAGTCCTGCGGGGCCCATTCGGGGGGCATGATCATGGTCATGCCGCGCCCCATCGCAGAGCCTCGGTAGACACGCAAGCGCAGCGGGGCCAGAGAGGCAGGCGATGGGAGAGAACCGAAGCACCGACTGGGAGCACGCGCTCCGCCGCGCCCGCAACCACGCGCCGTTTCTGGCGCGTGCGCTGGACCGCCAGCCGGACCTCGCCGCCTTGCTCGCCGAGGGCGAGGGCGAGGCGGCGCTGGCATGGGCGCGGGCGCAGGGTGGCGGGGACGATGCCGAAGGCGCGCTCCGGCGTGAGCGGCTGGCGCTCGCGGCGGCGCTGGCCGTCGGGGATCTCGCCGGGGCCTTTCCGCTGACGCAGGTGGTGGGCGAACTCACCGCCTTCGCCGACCGCGCGCTGGACCGCGCGATCCGCACCGCGATTGCCGAACGCACCGATTCCGAGACGGCCCATGGCTTCATCGCGCTGGCCCTCGGCAAACAGGGGGCGGGCGAGCTCAATTACTCGTCCGATATCGACCCGATCCTGCTGTTCGACCGCGAGCGTCTGGCCCGCCGTGCCACGGACGATCCGGGTGACGCGGCGCAGCGTTATGCACGCCGGATCGTGGCCCTGCTCTCTTCCAGCACGGCCGATGGCTACGCGCTACGGGTCGATCTGCGGCTGCGCCCCAATAGCGAGGTCAGCCCGCTGTGCGTCCCGGTCGGCTCGGCCATGACCCATTATCAGGGGCACGCGCTGGCGTGGGAGCGGGCCGCCTTCACCCGCGCCCGGGCGGCGGCGGGGGACATCGTGGCGGGCGAGGACTTCCTCAGCCAGATTCGCCCCTTCGTGTGGCGCGCCCAGCTCGATTTCGGCGCGATCGAGGAAATCAGCGCGCTCACCCACCGCATCCGCCACAGCCACGAAGGCCCACCCGCCCCCGGTCCCGGCTTCGACGTGAAGCGCGGCCGCGGCGGCATCCGCGAGATCGAATTCTACGCGCAGACGCACCAGCTGATCCACGGCGGGCGCGACGCATCGCTCCGGGTGCGCGGGACGCGCGCGGCGCTCGATGCGCTGGCGCAGGCCGGGTGGATCGCTTCCGAAACCGCCGCCACCTTGGGCGAGGCCTATGACCGCCTGCGCCAGATCGAGCACCGGCTCCAGATGGTGAACGACCGCCAGACCCATGCCCTGCCCGAGGGAGAAGCGCTCGACAATGTCGCGCAGCTCGACGGGCTGGCCGATGGCGCGGCGCTGGTGGCGGAGCTGACCGCGATCACCGAGCGCACGGGGCGCATTTACGAAGAGCTGATCGGCCAGCCCGAAGCCGTGGCGGTGCCGGTCGCCATGCCGGTCAGCGCGCTGGCCCACCAGCTCGGACAATGGGGCTATCCCGAACCCGATACCCTCGCCGAACGGATCGAGACCTGGCGTGACGGGCGCCACGCAGCGATCCGCAGTCCGCAGGCGGTGGCGGCGTGGGACCGGCTGGCCCCCGCGCTGCTCCAAGCCATGGCCGCCAGCGACGATCCGATGCGCGCGATCACCCGGTGGGAACGGATCATCGAAAGCGTGCCCTCGGCGATCACGACCTTCCGCCTGCTCGACGCGCGGCCCGATCTCATTCGCCGACTGGTCGCCGCCCTTACCCTCGCTCCGGTGCTGTCGGACGAATTGGCGCGCAAGCCCGAACTGCTCGACACGCTGATCGACAGGGATGCGCTCGACCTGCCGGGCGATGTGCCGCAGATCATGGCGCGAATGCGCGGGGCGGCGATCCGGCCGGATTACGAGGCGCTGCTCGATGCGATCCGGATCATCACCGGGGAAATCCGTTTCGCGCTGGGCATCCAGCTGATCGAAGGGCTGGCCGATCCGCTCGATATCGCCCGCGCCCTGTCACGCACCGCCGAAGCCGCGATGCAGCTCGCGGCGCAGGCGACGGTGCAGGAATTCGCGGACAAGCATGGGCGCGTGCCGGATAGCGAGTTGCTGATCCTCGGCCTCGGGCGGCTGGGCGGCGGGGCGCTGACCCATGCTTCAGACCTCGATATCGTCTATCTGTTCACCGGCGATTTCGCCGCGCAATCGGATGGTGCGCGGCCCTTGGGCGCGACGGTCTATTACAACCGCCTCGCCAGCCGGGTCAGCGCCGCATTGTCGGTACCGACCGCGCAAGGAGCGCTATACGAGGTCGATACGCGGCTGCGACCACAGGGCAACCAGGGGCCGTT
The DNA here is from genome assembly GCF_046452395.1 of Erythrobacter sp. W302b. Taxonomy (NCBI): domain Bacteria; kingdom Pseudomonadati; phylum Pseudomonadota; class Alphaproteobacteria; order Sphingomonadales; family Erythrobacteraceae; genus Erythrobacter; species Erythrobacter sp. W302b. Next base: position 2,928,342 of record NZ_JBKFDH010000001.1, read on the forward strand.
GGCGGTCAGCTGCGCGGCGTTCGGCAAGTATCAGCGTGAAGCGGCGTGGACATGGGAGCACATGGCGCTCGCCCGTGCGCGGGTGCTCTATGGCTCGCCGCAGGCCCGCGCCGAGCTGGAGGACGTGCTCGCCGAAGTGCTCCACGCCCCGCGTGACCGGGCGGCCCTGCGCGATGCCGTGCTGGACATGCGGGCCGAGATGGCGAAGCACAAGCACGCCAGCGGTGCGGTGGATGCCAAGCTGGCGCGCGGTGGCCTCGTCGATATCGAGTTCCTTGTCCACTATCTGCAATTGAAGGGCGAGGCGTCAGACGGCACCCCGCTGGCCCAGACGGCACCCCGCGCGCTCGATCCCGATCTGGCCACGGCGCTGGAAGGGCTGATTGCGGCCGGCCTCATCCCCGCCGATCTTGCCGCGCCCCATGCCCTGATGAGCCGGATGCTCGTCGCCGGACGCCTGCTCGCCCCCGATGGCCGCGAACCTCCCCCCAGCGGCGCGCGGGCGCTGGCGCGGGCGTGCGGATGTGACAGCTACGAAGCGCTGCTCGAAGCCTTCGCCGCCGCGCGCCATAAGGTCGCGCAGGCATGGAAGCAAATCCTCGGCACAGACATTCTCGCTACCGAACAGGAGAACCCCGCATGACCACTTTCCCCGGCGTCGGCGACGCCATTCCCGATATCGCCATGGAAACCCCCGAGGGCGGGACCGTGAAGCCTTCGGATTTCGCCGGCAGCAAGCTGGTGATCTTCTTCTACCCCAAGGACGACACCCCCGGCTGCACCACCGAGAACAAGGATTTCTCTGCGCTTAAGGCCGATTTCGAGGCTGCGGGCACCAAACTGCTCGGGGTGAGCAAGGACCCTGCCAAGAAGCACGCCAAGTTCATCGCCAAGCACGGCCTCACCGCGCCGCTGGCGACCGACGCCGAAGAGGGCGGCCTCTCGGATGCGCTCGGCGTGTGGGCGGAAAAGCAGATGTACGGCAAGACCTACATGGGCATGGTCCGCGCGACCTATCTGGTCGGCCCCGACGGCAAGATCGCGCGCATCTGGGACAAGGCGAAGGTCGCCGGGCACGCCGAAGAGGTGCTGGCGGTAGCTAAAGCGCTCTAACGCACCTTTATGACAACCATCGCCCGCGCCATCCGTTCAGCCCTGCTGACCGCCGACCCGCGCGCCAAGTGCTTCGCCACCCGGCAGGTGGCGCGGGACTGGCGCATGGGAATGCTGGCGTGGGAGTTCGACGTGGCGATGCCCGACCAGCCCGCCTGGCCCGACGCGCCCGAATTGCTCGCCCCCGGCCAGATGCCCAAGCGCCGCAAGGGCGGCAGCGAGCGCGGGCGAATCGCGCTGTGGCACAGCCTTGCCCATATCGAATTCGTCGCGATTGATCTGGCGCTCGACATGGCGGGGCGGTTCGGGGCCGAGATGGGGCGCGAATTCGTCAGCGATTTCATGGATGTGGCTGCGGATGAAGCGATGCATTTCGCGCTGCTGGCGCGAAAGCTCGAACAGCTCGGCAGCCATTATGGCGCGCTGCCCGCCCATGCCGGGCTGTGGGAAGCGGCCCATGCGACGCGCGATGATGTCGCCGCGCGGCTCGCCGTGGTGCCGATGGTGCTCGAAGCGCGGGGGCTGGATGTCACGCCCGCGACGCTCGACCGGGTCCGCGCGAGCGGCGATGAGAGCGGCGCCAAGATCCTCACGCGGATACTTGACGACGAAATCCGCCACGTCGCGGCAGGCACCAAGCACTTTTTGCGATGCGCTGAACGGACGCGGTCCGAGCCCGAATCCCTGTGGCAGAGCCTCGTGAAACGGCACTTCAAAGGTCACGTTAAGCCACCGTTCAACGACTCAGCGCGTCTTGCAGCCGGTTTGTCGCGCGGATTCTATGCAGAGATTGCGCATTAACGACTCACCCGGATAACAACGCTTCACGAAAGGCGCGCAACAGACGTGCCAGGGCATTCAACGGCGAAAGCTGCTATCGGGATTCGGGTCAGTATGAAATTTGCCGTGCGCAACGTGTTGAAGCTTGCTGTGTCAGCTGCTTCGGCAATTCTGGTTTCCGCTGCCGCTCCGGCGCTCGCCAACACCGCCAATTCCGCCACCACCGCCACCAGCGCCGATGTGACCCAGCCGCTCCGCGAAGGTCAGCCCGAAGTGGTCGACACCGGCGATGCCCGCTTCAAGTCGCTCTTTTCCAGCTGGACCGCGATGGAGCGGACCAGCCCCACGCTCGGCACCGGCGCAGAGGTGACCGCCTATTCCTCCCCGATCCCGCAGCGCGCCGTTTCGGTGCCGTCGCGTATGCCGCTTGAAGGCGCAGCGCTGACCAGCGGCTTCGGAATGCGCACGCACCCCGTGCTCGGCGGACGCCGCGCTCATACGGGGATCGACCTCGCTGCGCCGACCGGCACGCCGGTCTATGCCACGGCCGATGGCGTGGTGAGCCGCGCTGACTGGTATTCGAGCTACGGCCTCTACATCAGCGTCGAACATGGCGCTTCGATGCAGACCCGCTACGCCCACCTCTCGCGTCTCGCCGTGGCTGCGGGTGACAATGTGAAGAAGGGCGACCTCATCGGCTACGTCGGATCGACCGGCCGTTCGACCGGTCCGCACCTTCACTATGAAGTTCGCGTTGACGGGGTTGCAGTCAATCCGATTCCGTATATGGTAGAGAGCGAAGCACAGCTGGCTTACGCCCGCGATGCTCGTCTGACCGGCCAGGGTGGCGAATAAGCGACCCACACGATAGGCCCTGACGCGCAGGCTTCACGAGATTGCCCGCTGTAAGTGGGCCGGACATTGGAGAGGGTGTCCGATCATTGGCGGCGGGTTTACCCGCCGCCTTTTTTTGTGCCCCGCATCGGCGCCAGGGTTGCGCCTCGCTCACCTCACGATGAGTAGCATTTTCCATACCGTTTTTGCTTGCGGGGCCGCGCGCCTCGCGTAATTTCCTCTCCGAGCCATGCAAATGGCAAGGGAGAGATAGAACACATGTCGATGCATCCGATCGCGCACGCCGCGACCCGCCCCGATCATCCCGCTGTCATCATGACCGGATCGGGCAAGCAGATCACCTACGGGGACATGGAAGCGGAATCGAACCGCTTCGCCCACCTGCTGCGTGCCCGGGGCATCCAGCAGGGCGATGCCTTTGCGGTGCTGCTCGAAAACCGGATTGAGTATTTCACCTTGATCTGGGGCTCGCAGCGCGCGGGCACGATGCTGGTGCCGATCTCCTCGCGCCTGACCGCGCCCGAGGCGGCTTATATCATCCGCGATGCGCAGGCGACGCTGCTGATCACCAGCAGCTATTTCACCGCCATCCTCGGCGACATCCGCGCGGCCTGTCCGGGGCTTGAGGTGCTGGTCATGGACGAAGGCGGAGCCGAGGATTTCGCCGCCGCGCTGGCCGCACAGCCCGCCACCCCGATCCCCGATCAGCGCGCCGGGATGGTGATGCTCTATTCCTCGGGCACCACCGGCCGCCCCAAGGGCATCCGCCCCGCACCGCCCGAAGACCCCGATCCGATGGCACCCGTCCCGCTGCTCGGCCTCGCCACGATGGGCGCAGGGATGCCGGCGGATGGCACGATGGTCTATCTCTCTCCCGCTCCGCTCTATCACGCGGCCCCGATCGGCTGGTGCTCGATCGTCCACCGTCTCGGGGGCACTGTGGTGATGATGGAGAAGTTCGATCCCGAAGAAGCGCTGAAGGCGATCGAGCGCTACAAGGTGACAGACAGCCAATGGGTGCCGACCCATTTCGTGCGCTTCCTCAAGCTCGATCCGGCAGTGCGCACGCGCTACGACCTCTCCAGCCACAAGCGCGCGCTCCACGCCGCTGCGCCCTGCCCCGTTCCGATCAAGCGCGAGATGATCGAATGGTGGGGGCCGATCGTGAACGAATATTACGCCGGCTCCGAGATGATCGGGATGACGCTGGTGAAGTCCGAACATTGGCTCGCCAAGCCCGGCACGGTCGGCTTTCCGGTGCATGGCAAGGTCCACGTCTGCGGACCGGAGGGCGAGGAGCTTCCCGCCGGGCAGGATGGCCTCATCTTCTTCGAGAATATCAACCTCCCCACCTACCACAATGACCCGGCCAAGACCGCCGAAGCCATGCACCCCAATGGCTGGATGACGCTGGGCGATATCGGCCATCTCGACGCCGACGGCTTCCTGTTCCTGACCGACCGCAAGAGCCACATGATCATCAGCGGCGGGGTGAACATCTACCCGCAGGAGATCGAGAACCTGCTCGTCACCCACCCCAAGGTGATGGACGCCGCCGTGATCGGCGCGCCTTGCCCTGATCTGGGCGAGAAGGTGGTGGCGGTGGTGCAGCCCAAGGATATGGCGCAGGCCGGGCCGGGGCTGGAAGCGGAGCTGCGCGATTTCCTCAGCGCCAGCCTGTCGAAGATCAAGATGCCCAAGCTGTTCGACTTCCGCCCCGAGCTGCCGCGCGAAGCCAACGGCAAGCTCTACAAGCGCGAATTGCGCGATGAATACGCCGCCAAGGCGAAGGCCGACGCGGCATGAGCGGAGCGGCGGTGCTCAGCGGCGATCTCGCCCGCACAGTCATCGACCCCCACGCCTATGCCGAGTGGGACGGGCTGCTCGACACCTTCGACCATATCCGCGCGACGACTCCGGTGGCGAAAGTCCAGCCCGACACGCCCGGCCTGTTCGACCCCTTCTGGCTCGTCACCCGCTACGACGACGTGATGCGCATATCGAAGGACAACGCCGCCTTCCTCAACAACCCGCGCCCGGTGGTGTTCAGCTTCAACCAGGCGATCGAATTCAGCCGCGCGGCGACCGGCTCGAACATGCTGGTCGATTCGCTGGTGGTGTTCGACGCGCCGGTGCATCCCAAATACCGCAAGCTGACCCAGGAATGGTTCATGCCGAGGAACCTCGCCAAGCTCGAAGACGAGCTGCGGACGCTGGCAGCGGCGACGGTCGACCGGATGCTGGCGCAGGGCTCCGAGGTCGACTTCGTCAAGGAGGTCTCCGGCCCCTATCCCTTGCGCGTCGTCATGCAGATCCTCGGCGTGCCGCCGGAGGACGAGTTTCGGATGCAGATGCTCACCCAGCAGCTGTTCGGCGGGCAGGACAAGGACCTGTCGGGCAGCGGCATGGACCAGATGACGCCCGAACAGGTGGTGCAGATCGTCGCGGGCGCGGTGAAGACCTTCGAGGATTACTTCGCCGCGCTGGCCGAGGATCGCCGTCGCAACCCGACCGATGACGTCGCCAGCGTCATCGCCAATGCGCTGGTCGATGGCCAACCGCTCCCCCCGCGCGACATGGCGGGCTACTACATCATCGTCGCCACCGCCGGGCACGACACCACCAGCGCCAGCACGGCGGGCGCGATGCAGGCCCTCGCCCGCGATCCCGAGCAATATGCCCGCGTCCGCGCCGACCGCTCGCTGCTCCCCGGCATCGTCGAGGAAGCGATCCGCTGGACCAGCCCCGTCCAGCATTTCATGCGCACCGCGGCGGAGGACTGCGAGATCAGCGGGCAGGCGATCAAGAAGGGCGACTGGCTGATGATCAACTACGTCGCCGCCAATCACGACCCCGCGCAATTCCCCAACCCCCGCCGCTTCGACGCCGCCCGCTCCCCCAACCGCCACCTCGCTTTCGGCGCTGGCGCGCACCAGTGCCTCGGCCTGCATCTCGCGCGGCTCGAGATGAAGATCCTGTTCGAGGCGATCCTCGACCGGGTCGCCAGCGTCGAACCGGCAGGCGAGGCCAAGCGCGCCAGCAGCACCTTCGTGGGCGGGCTGAAGACGTTGCCTCTGCGGGTGACGGCCGCCTAGGCCCTACTTGAGCAAATCCAGCGCAATCGCCCGCACCTGATCGCCCATGTCGGGGCGGGCGAGCGCGATGGCGAGCGTCGCCTCGACAAAGCCGACCTTGCTGCCGCAGTCATAGCGCGCGCCGCCAAAGGTCACGGCGTGGAAGGGCTGCTGGCCGATCATCTTGGCCATCGCGTCGGTCAATTGGATCTCGCCGCCCGCGCCCTTGCCCTGGTTTTCCAGCACCCGCATCACCTCGGGCTGGAGGATGTAGCGGCCTGAGACGATCTTGTTGGAGGGCGCTTCGGCCACCGGGGGCTTCTCGACCAGCCCGCGCACTTCGGTCAGTGCCCCATTCGCAGCGCCCGGGTCGATCACGCCGTAGGACGAGACCTGCTCCATCGGCACTTCGAGCACAGAGATGAGGTTGCCGCCGACCTCGCCATAGGCCTCGACCATCTGCTTCATGCAGCCGGTGCCCCCTTCGCGGGCGACCATCAGCTCATCGGGGAGAAAGATCGCAAAGGGCTCGTCCCCGACAATCGCACGGGCGCACCAGATCGCGTGGCCCAGGCCGAGTGGCACCTGCTGGCGCACCGCAATCACGTCGCCCGGCGTCGCGCGGGTGCAATCGAGCACCGACAGGTCCTTGCCCCGCTCGGTCATGGTCTGTTCGAGTTCGAAGGCGATGTCGAAATGCTCGACAATCCCGGTCTTGCCGCGCCCGGTGACGAAGATCATCTGCTCGATCCCGGCCTCGCGCGCTTCGTCGACCGCATATTGGATCAGCGGACGATCCACGACGCAGAGCAGCTCCTTGGGCACCACCTTGGTCGCGGGCAGGAAGCGAGTGCCAAGACCGGCAACAGGGAAAACGGCTTTCCGGATCGGCTTGGGAGACATGAACTGCCCTTGTTGCTTGCTTCTGGTTGCCTGATGTCCCGCGCCTCCGTGCCTTGCGCCATAACCGAGGTCAATGATTGATCGGAAACCGACCCCGGCGAGTTGCACGAAAGGCACTTTTCGTTAAGGCGGAATCATGGACAAACTCATCATTCGTGGCGGCAACCGCCTTTCCGGCACCATCCCGATCTCCGGCGCGAAGAATGCGGCCTTGACGCTCATTCCCTGCGCGCTGCTGACCGAGGAGCCGCTGACGCTGCGCAACCTGCCGCGGCTGGCGGATATCGACGGGTTCCAGCACCTGATGAACCAGTTCGGTGTCACCACGGTGATCCAGGGCACGCGGCCCGAGGATTTCGGCCGGGTGATGAGCCTTGAGGCGACCCGCATCACCTCCAACGTCGCGCCCTATGATCTGGTGCGCAAGATGCGCGCCTCGATCCTGGTGCTCGGCCCGATGCTGGCCCGTAGCGGCGAGGCTACCGTGTCGATGCCCGGCGGCTGCGCGATCGGGAACCGACCGATCGACCTGCACCTCAAGGCGCTGGAAGCGTTCGGGGCCAAGATCGAGCTGGCGGCGGGCTATGTCCGCGCGATCCAGCCCGATGGCGGGATGCCGGGCGGGGATTTCGACTTCCCGGTGGTGAGCGTCGGCGCGACCGAGAATGCGCTGATGGCCGCAGTGCTGGCGAACGGCACCAGCCGGTTGTTCAACGCCGCGCGCGAGCCCGAGATCGTCGATCTGTGCAACATGCTCGTCGCAATGGGCGCGGAGATCGAGGGGATCGGCACCTCCAACCTCACCATCCACGGCGTCAAGCGCCTCCACGGCGCGACCTACCGCGTCATGCCCGACCGGATCGAGGCCGGCTCCTACGCCTGCGCCGCCGCGATCACCGGCGGCGAGGTTCGTCTGGAAGGCGCGCGTGCGGACGAGATGATGGCGACCATCCACGCGCTGCAAGCCATCGGTTGCGACGTGTCGTGGGACGCCAAGAGCGTCACCGTCGGCGCGAGCGGGCCCTTGAAGGCCACCAACCTCACCACCGCGCCCTATCCGGGGCTTGCCACCGACATGCAGGCCCAGCTGATGGCGCTGCTGTGCAAGGCCGAAGGGGCGAGCGTCTTGAAGGAAACGATCTTCGAAAACCGCTTCATGCACGTGCCGGAACTGGCGCGCATGGGGGCGGACATCACCACCGAGGGCCGCACCGCGATCGTCAAGGGCGTGGACCGGTTGACCGGTGCGGAAGTCATGGCGACCGACCTGCGCGCCTCGATGAGCCTCGTGATTGCTGCGCTGGCGGCCGAAGGCGAGACCACGGTGCGGCGGCTCTATCACCTCGACCGGGGGTATGAGCGGCTTGAGGAGAAGTTGCAGCTGGTGGGCGCGGATATCGAGCGGGTGGACGACTAGTTACTCCCCTCCCCTTGGGGAGGGGTCGGGGGTGGGGGTTCCACGGTCGATAGGGGGTGTACACCCACCCCCAACCCCCTCCCTCAAGGGAGGGGGCTATTGGCCACCAGCCACACCCGGATCGCGCTCGCCAGACCCGGGGGCGTGGGCGACTTGATCCGTTCGGCATCGATGCGGGCGACCAGAGCGGCGACCGCCAGCCCCTCGCGCGACGCGGCGGCCTTCAGCATGTCCCAGAACAGCGGTTCCAGGCTGATCGAAGTCTGATGACCCGCGATACTGAGCGAGCGTTTGACCGGAGGGTGATAGGGCGACGTCATCCGCGCCCTCCTAACACTCAAGCCGCTTCGAAGTCGTCCACATATTCGGGCAGGAACCCCGGCTCGCGTTCCGACCAGCCTGGCGCGGTGGCGGCGGCTTCGCTCAGGGATTGCAGCAGCAGTTTGCGGCGTTCGGGGCGGATCGAGGGCAGCGCGGCAGCGGCGCAGAAGGCGGCAGGCAGATAGGGCCGCGCGCGGGCACCGAGCAGGCGCTCATAAAGAAAGCGGAACGCAGAAAAGCACCCCAGCCGCTCCTGTTCGAGATCGAAGGCCGCCACCCGCACCAGCTTGCCGAGGAAGCGTTCGACCTCCTGCGGGGAGCCTTCGTGCGGGATCAGCGCGCGCAGGGTCTTCAAATCCTGATAGGCAACATATTGGCGGCGGATCGCGATATTCTCGCTTTCGCTGCGGCCCCAGCGGCGGAACGCGTCGGTACGCGCGAGGCCGATATCAAGGCTGCGCTTGATGTAGCGCTGCTCGGCAGGGGCGAACCCGGCAAATTCCCGCATCTCGGCAATCGGCATCATCATGGCGTGCGTCTCCTTCGGACAGGGAGAACGTCGCACTCCATGGTTAATTTAAGGTTAGGTAGAGTCTTTGTTGTCCGCAGCCCGTCCGGGCTGCGAAATCCTCGCGCCCTTTGGGCGCTGCGGGCGGCCGGTCGGCCTTGCGGCCCCTGCGGGACCGTTACAGCGCCATACGCCCGGTCGGTTAGATCAAGCCCGCGAGCGGCGAGCTTGGGTCCGCATACATCCGGCGCGCCATGCGCCCGGCGAGGTAGGCCTCGCGCCCAGCCTCCACCGCCAGCTTCATCGCGCGGGCCATGCGGATCGGGTCTTTTGCCTCGGCGATGGCGGTGTTCATCAGGATGCCGTCGCAGCCCAGCTCCATGCCGACCGCCGCGTCCGATGCGGTGCCCACGCCTGCGTCGACCAGCACCGGCACCTTGGCGCCTTCGACAATCAGCCGAATCATCACCTGATTCTGGATGCCGAGCCCCGACCCGATGGGCGCGCCGAGCGGCATGATCGCGACCGCCCCCGCATCCTCCAGCTGCTTGGCCGCGATCGGATCGTCGGCGCAGTAGACCATCGGCAGGAAGCCATCCTTGGCGAGAACTTCCGTGGCCTTCAGCGTCTCGCGCATGTCGGGATAGAGCGTGCGCGCCTCGCCCAGCACTTCGAGCTTGACCAGATCCCAGCCCCCCGCCTCGCGCGCCAGCCGCAGGGTGCGCACCGCGTCCTCACCGGTGAAGCAGCCTGCGGTGTTGGGGAGGTAGGTGATTTTCTTGGGGTCGATGAAGTCGGTCAGCATCGGCGCCTTGGGATCGGAAACGTTGACGCGCCGCACCGCCACGGTGACGATCTCCGCCCCGCTCGCCTCAACGGCGGCGGCGTTCTGCTCGAAGCTCTTGTACTTGCCGGTGCCGACGATCAGCCGCGAGGTGAAGGTGCGGCCCGCTACGGTCCAGCTATCCGCGACCTGATCGCCCCCGCCGACGAAGTGCACGATTTCCAGCCTGTCGCCATCCGCCAGCGGCGCGTCACCCAGCGTTGAGCGCGGGACGATTTCGCCATTGCGCTCCACCGCGACCTTCTCGGGCGCAAGATCGAGTTCGCGGACCAGATCGGCGATGGTGGCGGCGGCGGAACGGTGCGGCGCGCCGTTCAGAGTGATGCTCTTCGTCATGGCACGGGACATAGGCGCTCAGGCCGAGGCTGCAACCCAAGTGTTTTGAGAGGCTGCGTTGGGATGCGTCCGTCAGCGCGCGGCGCGCAGGTTCAGCACGTGGCCGACCGACACCAGCGCCACACCCAGCAGCGTCAGCAGGAATTCGTTGGTCCCATGCGGCACCACGAGTGCGGCCGCCATCAGCACCAGACCGACCACCGCGACGAGAAACGGCAGCATCCGCCCGTGGCGCAGCAGGCCCCAGCCGATTGCCGCCGTCGCCACCGCCACCGCGACGGCGAGGCCGATGCGGTGGATGTTCTCTTCCAGCAGGAAATGCCCACCAAGGCCCAGCGCCGAGACCAGGAACAGCGTCGCCAGACAATGGATCGCGCACAAGCCCGCCAATCCGATCCCGAGCTGATCGAGTCGGCGACGGAGCGAGGTCCGACTCGCTGGGGGAAGCGCGTTGTGGGGCATGATCTCCGCCGCACATATGTAATGTTGTCACATTGTGCAAGGCGGACTTGCGCGCAAAGCATTTGCATTTGCGCCGAACAGACTTGCGCTGGCACGGCGCGGAGCACAAAGAGCGGGGCACTATGGCCACCTCCGCCTCCGTGTCGAACCTGTTCAAACCCGCCCCGCACACCCGCGCCCGACCCCTGGCGATTGCGCGCTGGCTGGAGCTGGTGGCGGTGCTGGTGGTGGGCATCGTGGTGGTCGGCGGGATTACCCGGCTGACGGAGAGCGGCCTTTCGATCACCGAATGGAACGTGGTCAGCGGCATCCTCCCGCCCCTGAACGAGGCGGCGTGGCAGGCGGAATTCGCCAAGTACCGGCTCACCGCCGAGTTCCGCATGGAAAGCGGCCCGGCGGGAATGGATCTGGCTGCATTCAAGTTCATTTTCTTCTGGGAGTGGTTCCACCGCATCCTCGGGCGGGTCATCGGGCTGGCCTATCTGCTGCCGCTGATCGTGTTTGCCGTGCGGCGGGCGATCCCGGCGGGCTATGGCTGGCGGCTGGCGGCGATGTTCGCGCTGATTCTCGGGCAGGGGGCGCTGGGCTGGTACATGGTATCTTCGGGCGTCGGGAATACCGACCTGACCGATGTGAGCCATTTCCGCCTGTCGGCGCATTTGCTGACGGCGCTGTTCCTGCTCGCGGGGCTGGTGTGGACATCGCGCGACTTGCGGCTGCTCGCCCGCGATCCTGCCGCCCGCCCGGCACCGCTGACGGCAGGTGCGGCGCTGGTGGCGGGGGTCTTGTTCGTCCAGCTCTTGCTCGGGGCGTGGGTGGCAGGGCTCAATGCCGGGCTTGCCGCCAACGACTGGCCGCTCATGAACGGGCGGCTGGTGCCCGAGGTCGACTGGTCGCAGGGCGCGGTGTGGACGCTGACGCATGATCCCTTCCTGCTCCACTTCCTCCACCGCTGGTGGGCATGGGTGGCGGTCGCTGCCCTGGTGTGGCTGGGACGGGCGGTGCGCCAGACCGATCGGGCCGCGAGCATCGCGGTGCACAGCGCGTTCGGGACGATGGTGCTGCTGGGGATCGCAACCGTGATGAGCGGGGTCTCCTTGTGGATCGCCGCCGCGCACCAATTGGTCGGTGCGCTGACTGTCGCGGCGACGGTCTGGGCCATGCACAGCAAAGGAATCGCGCGGCAGGGCGGAGCTTCCGCCTGATGGCCGCCGCGCTTGTGTGGTGCCCCTTCCCCGACGTGGACAGCGCCCGCGCCGCGGCTGACACGCTGCTCGATGAGGGGCTGATCGCCTGCGCCAATATCCTCGGTGGCATCGAATCCCGCTTCGTGTGGGAAGGCGCGCGGGCCACCGGGAGCGAGGTCGGGGTGCTGTTCAAGACCACCGCCGAACGGCTCGATGACGTGGTGGAGCGCCTTGGCGAGCTCCACCCTTACGATACCCCCGCGATCATCGGCTGGCACGCCGACGCGGTCCATCCGGCCACCTTCGCGTGGCTTGCTGGAAGCGTTGCGGACTAGCGGTATTATTTTACCCTATCCAAAAACGGCGCTTTTGCTTGACTTCGCGCGCCCCAGACGACATTTGCGCGCCACTTCGCTCCCCCGGCTGCGGTCGGTGCGGGGTGATTCTCCCGGACATTTGCCGGCAGAGCAGTTTCGAACCAAGGACACATGCCATGAAGGCGCTCACCAAGCAGACCCGGTCGATCAAACCGGCCGAGGTCGAAAAGAACTGGCACATCATCGACGCCGACGGACTCGTCGTGGGTCGTCTGGCCTCGATCATCGCCAACATCCTGCGCGGCAAGACCAAGCCGAGCTACACCCCGCACGTCGATTGCGGCGATCACGTCATCGTCATCAACGTCGACAAGGTGAAGTTCACCGGCAACAAGGCGACCGACAAGGTCTATTACAAGCACACCGGTCACCCCGGCGGCATCAAGGAAACCACCCCGGCCAAGGTGCTGGGCGGCCGTTTCCCCGAGCGCGTGCTTGAAAAGGCTGTCGAGCGCATGATCCCGCGCGGCCCGCTTGGCCGTGATCAGATGCGTGCGCTGCACCTCTATGCCGGCACCGAACACCCGCATGACGGCCAGAAGCCGCAGGTGCTCGACGTCGCTTCCATGAACCGCAAGAACAAGGTGGCCGCATAATGGCTGATGAAACCACCACCGTCTCGGATCTCGCCGATCTGAAGGACATCGCCGCTGGCGTGCCGCAGGGCGACGCAGCCGAAATCGCTCGCGTCACCGCTCCGCTGCGTGAACGCGAAGTCGACGCGCAGGGCCGTTCCTACGCCACCGGTCGCCGCAAGGATGCGGTGGCCCGCGTGTGGGTCAAGCCCGGCACCGGCAAGATCACCATCAACGGCCGCGATCAGGAAACCTATTTCGCGCGTCCGACCCTGCGTCTGGTGATCAACCAGCCCTTCACCATCACCGACCGCAGCGGCCAGTACGATGTGATCTGCACCGTGCGCGGTGGCGGGTTGTCGGGTCAGGCCGGCGCGGTGAAGCACGGCATCGCTCAGGCGCTCAGCAAGTACGAGCCGGAACTGCGCGGCGCGGTGAAGGCTGAAGGCTTCCTCACCCGCGACAGCCGCGTGGTCGAGCGCAAGAAGTACGGCAAGGCCAAGGCCCGCCGCAGCTTCCAGTTCTCGAAGCGCTAAGCTTTCCCCGCAAGGGATACAAAAAGGGCGGCCCCGAAAGGGAGCCGCCCTTTTCCTTTGCCGCCCGGGAGACTCGGGCGATCAGCGTTGCAGCAGCATGATCCCGAAGGACAGCCCGCTCGCCGACACGAAGATCGGCCACGACCAGTACATTTTGGCATCGGCGATATGCACCGCATGGATCGCCAGTGGACCGGCGCTCGATCCCTGCGAGCCGATCACCAGCGCCAATGTCGCAGACAGGATCGCGCCGAACGTCATCGCCTTGAGCAATTCCATCGCCATTCCCCTCGTCGCACCAGCCGCACGGGGGAGACCTGCCCCAAGCGGCCGTCGGTTGAAAAGGACAGGCTGGCCAAGGCCAGCGGATGCACGCCATCCCAGCCTGCATTCGCAGTGTAACCAACAAACCTTAAGGCAAATCATAGGGATAAGGTTAAAGTGCTGCCCCGAAATGTTGCCGATGCGCGCCGATCAATGCACCGGCGGATCGACCGGGGGGACACGGTCGACCGGAGCGACCGGTTCGCCGGGTGTGCGCGGCGGGGTGGCATCTTCGGGGACATCCGCGATCAGCATGTCGGGCGTCGGCACACCTTCGAGATTGCGCACCGCCACCTCCAGCCGAACGCCGTCCCACGTCAATTCGTTGAAGCTGGGCGGGGTTGAGCGGGTGCGTTCGGACAGGGTGCCGGCGCCGATCATGCGAACGGTGCCTTCGCTGGTCGGCTCGGCGATGTCGAAGGCGTCATGGACATGGCCCGACAGCACGCCCAGCACCTTGCGCCGCGCGAGTTCACGCAAGGCGTTCTCGCCCCCGCGGGTCAGCGCTGTGCCATGCGTCCCGGCCTCGCGCAGGGGGTGGTGCACCGCGACCAGCGCCCGCGTGCCCGCAGGCAGCCGATCAAGCGCATCAAGGCAATCGGCCAGCGCCGGGGCGGTCACCCAGCCTTTCGACCAGTTCATGCGCGGCTGCCAGCGCCGCACGGTCTTGAGCGGCACGATCGCCAGCCCCGGCAGGTCGATTTCGCGTTCGACCAGCGTCTTCATCCCTTGGAACCGTTTGTAGGGATCGAAAAAGCGCTCGATCAGGTTGAAATAGGGCATGTCGTGATTGCCGATGCTGATTGTCACCGGAACGTCGAGCGCGGTGATCCAGCGGGTCGCGGCGGCGAATTCGTGATGGCGCGCGCGCATCGTGTGGTCGCCCGTAATCACCACCGCAGCGGGGCGCTTGGCCGCGATCTCGTCGCGCACCCATGCCAGCGCGTCGCGGTCTTCCAGCCCGAAGTGGATGTCGGACAGGTGGAACAGGCAGAGCCGGTCAGAGCTCATGCGATGTCGCCAGCAGATCGACGCCGCATGGCTCAACCGAGAAGCGCGATCCCGAGGGGCATTCGCCCGGTTCACCGTCGATCAGGCAGGCGAGCGGGCTGCCATCGGCGCTGACGAGGGTTATGCTCTCAGCGATCCCGAGCCGGTCGTGCGGCCCTTCCCGGAACCGGCGGCGCACCAGGGCCCAAGCCTGCCCGGCATAGTCGAGCGCGGCCTCGGCGAAATATCCGTCGATCTGCACACCGTGCTCGCCAGGGGTCAGCTCGACGAGCGGATAGCCGCCGTCACGCGATAACCGGCTATCGGCCAGCATGACGCCTGCTCCGGTGGTCGTCTCGCGCAGCGCCTCGACCGTTTCTTTTGCCATGTCCGCGATAGCGCCCCTGCGCATCGATTCGCGCACCCGGCTCCACGCGGTGCCCGGCCCGACCAGCAGCCCCGCCAGCGCCAGCCCCGCCTCGCAGCGCACGCAATCCAGCCGCCGCGCGCGCGCGCCGCCGCCGGCCACAATGTCGAGGATCGTGTCGAGGTCCGTCGTCCGGTGCAGTCGCAACGGCAGCAGGTTCATCGTGCCACCCGGCAGCACCAGCACCCTGCCGCCCCAGCCCGACAGCTGATTGATCAGCGTGTTCATTGTGCCATCGCCGGTGTAGATCACCACATGCGCGATCCCGGCGGCATCCAGCGCGGCAGCATCGGGCAGGGGATCGTCGGGAAAGGCCACCACCCGCTCAACCGGCCATCCGCGCGCCGTCAAGGCGGCGGTAAGCGTTTCGGCGGAGGTCTGGTCATTGCTCCCGCTTGCAGGGTTGACCACGAGCCAGCAGGGGGTGTGCGAATCCATCGTCGTCATTGCTCCGGCGCCCCCGGTTCGGGCGCTATACTCGTCCGCTGAGGATCAACCAAGCGGCACCGGCATTGAAGACAGTGTAGGCAGCATAGGCCCAGGCATAGCCCGGCCATCCCTCGACCGAGAGCAGCAGCGCGAAGAACAGCACCGCAAACTCGCTCACCAAGGCGGCGCGGCTGCCGAGCGTCTGGCTCACCCGCGGCAGGCGCGCAAACAGCGGGTGGCCGCTTTTGAACACGGCGCGGTTGATCGCGAAGTTTCCGATTCCCAGCAGAAAGATGATGACGGTCGACCAACCCATGGCGCCACTATGGCGCTGCGCTGGTCGATTGGGAACCGCCATTTGTCCCCCGATCAGCGCCATTGGTCATCAGCCCGCCGCGTCTGTCGACGGCGGTACGGGGGTTGATCGAAGGCCGAATGCGGGCGTCAGAAAGGCGGCGTATCAAGGGTTTCAGCAGGGCGCTTGGCACCCCCGCCGGATCGGACCCCCGCCCGATCTCAGGCCCCTGCGAGATGGAGGAGATGGAACATGAAACCCCTTGCGAAGACACTCACACATGCCCTTGCAGCGCTTGGTCTTGCCGGCGCGGCGATCACCCCGGCGCTGGCCGGTGACATCCAGAAGACGACCATTCGGGTCAGCACCACGGACATCGACCTGGGCACGGCGAAGGGTCAGAAGATCCTCGACAACCGCGTCGAACGGGCCGTGCGCCAGGTCTGCCGCACCACCAGCGTGACCACGGGTTCGCGGGTGATGAGCCAGGACGCCCTCGCCTGCCTCGCCAAGGCGCGCACCGATGCCAAGCGTCAGGTCGCCGCGCTTATGCTGGAACAGCAGCGCGGCGGCTAACCGCAGCTGCAATCCTGCGCCTTACCTCAAAGCGCAGTCGATACGGCCCGAACCCTTCCAGTCCCTGGGGTTCGGGCCGTTTTTTTGAGGTTCGCTGGCGCGAAACACAGGCCTCCCGCCCTACCGTCCGGCCATCGCCTTGACGCGGGCGAGATAGGTGCGGCCGATGCGCAGCGCCTCGCCGTTCACCAGCTCCGCCGACCACACGCCGAGGCCATCATGCCGCAGGCCGCGAATATGGTCGCGGCGCAGGATGGTCGAGCGGTGGATGCGGATGAACTGTTCGGGATCGAGCCGTTCCTCCAACCCGGCGATGGTCTGAAGCAGCAGGTAAGAGCGCCCCGCTTCCGGCCCACCAACGTGCAGGCGGACATAGTCACGCTCGGCATCGATCTGGTGGACTTCGCTCACCGCGATGCGCAGCAGCTCGGACCGGTGCGGCACCCACAATTCGTCGAGATAGCGGCTCGCCTTCTGGCGACCCTGATTCTGATCGATCTGCCCGCGGCGGGCGACAGCACGCTCAATGGCGCGCTCCAGCCGATCGGCCGAGACCGGCTTCAGCACATAATCGACCGCCTCCAGATCGAAGGCCTCGACCGCGAAGTGATCATGCGCGGTGACAAAAATCACCACCGGCGATTGCGGCTGACTGGCGAAGTGGCGCGCGACGCCCAGCCCGTCCAATTCGGGCATGGTCATGTCGAGCAGCACCAGATCAGGCTCAAGCTTCTCGGCCAGGCGCAGCGCGGCGGCGCCATCGCTGGCGGTGCCGACCACGCGGACGGCGGGGATTTCGGCGCAGATGACCTGCACCCGCTCAACCGCGAGGGGCTCGTCATCAACGATCAGGGTGCGCAGCGCAGTGGTTTCCGTGGCGGTCTCAGGCATGGCGGGCTGTCATTCTGGTCAGGGGGATGCGGATTTCGGTGCGGTAGCCGCCCGGCACGGGGGCGGAGGAAAAGCCGATGTCGGAACCGAAGCGGGCCTCCAGCCGGTCACGCACATTGGCAAGGCCGATGCCAAAACCGTGCGGTGTGCCCTGCGGCACGCCGGGGCCATCATCGCTGACGGTGATCACCAGCCGATCAAACTCCTCGCGCGCGGCGAGCGTGATCGTCACCGGGCGCGACACGGGTGACACGGCGTATTTGACCGAGTTTTCGACCAGCGGTTGCAGGATCATGCCCGGCACCCGCGCTTCCTCAAGCTCCTGCGGCAGATCGAACACGCACACCAGCCGGGTGGGGAAGCGCACCGCTTCGATATCGAGGTAGAGCTTTTGCAGATCGAATTCGTCGCGCAGGGCAACATCGGCCGTCGGTTCAGTGGCGAGGCTATGGCGATAGAACCGGCTGATCGTCTGGATCATCCGCTCGGCCCGGTCGGCCTTGCCGGTCATCACCAGCGCGGACAGGGAATTCAACGTGTTGAACAGGAAATGCGGGTTCACCTGATAGCGCAAGGACAGCAATTCGGCCGCCTTGGCAGCAGAGCGGAACTTGTTCTCACGCTGCTGCGCCGCGCGCGCCTGGACCCCGGCGAGCAAGGCAAAATAGGTCGAAGCCCAGGCCAGCAGCAGGAAATACCGCCCCAGCGCCACGTCGAGCAGCTTGCGCCAGAAATCCGCATAGGTTTCCGCTTCCTCGATCAGCACGCTCTGCGAATCGGTGGGCTGATCATTGGTATCGCCCGCGGCCGGATCGGCGCGGCGGACCGGCACGTCGATCAACAGATTGCCGGATTCGTCGCGGCGCAGATTGAGGTTGTACCGCTCGGCATAGGCCTGCCGCTGGGCAAACTCCATGTCCTTGAAGACGATGTAATTCACCTGCCCGATCGCCAGAGCCACCGGCATCGCGAGCGCAATCGCGGCCGAGATCTTGAGCCACAAGGGCCGATTGTCGAACAGACGCAGCAGCAGCCACAGCACCAGCGTCAGCAGTACGCCGACACCCGTGACCAGAAGCCGCCGCCAGCCGAGTTCGAACTGGAGCCCGAAATCCATCACCAGCGCGCGGACCGTGGTGAGCGCGAAATAGGTCGCCCACAGCACCACCATCGAAAACAGCACCGTGCGGAAAGACACGGTGGGGGCGGGCGGATCAAGGGATGCGTCGCTGGTCGGGTTCGTTGCCATTGTGACGGCCAGCGATAACGCCCCCGCCCGCGTCGCGCCACTGGCACTGGCGCTTATTGTCGGGCGGGGTCAGGTCTTGGTCGAATTATGAACGGCTGTTCAGACACGCCGAACGACTTGCGACGCGCAATCGCGCCGTCAGTCGCGGGGCTTGATCATGTCCGCCGGCACCACCCACTCGGCAAATTGCTCTTCGGTGAGCAGCCCCAGCGCGAGCGCGGCCGCCTTCAGCGTGGTGCCTTCGGCATGAGCCTTCTTGGCGATCTTCGCCGCATTGTCGTAGCCGATATGGGGGTTCAGGGCGGTCACCAGCATCAAGCTCTCATTGAGCAGCTGCGTGATGCGGGTGGTGTTGGCCTCGATCCCGACGACGCAATTGTCGGTAAAGGCGTGGCTCGCATCGCCCAGCAGCTTCATCGATTGCAGCACGTTATAGATGATCACCGGCTTGAACACGTTGAGTTCGAGATGCCCGTGCGATCCGGCAACGGTCACGGTCATGTGATTGCCCATCACTTGGGCGGCGACCATCGTCATCGCCTCGCACTGAGTCGGATTGACCTTGCCGGGCATGATCGACGAACCCGGCTCGTTGGCGGGCAGGGAGAGTTCGCCAAGGCCCGAACGCGGGCCGGAGCCGAGCAGGCGAATGTCGTTGGCGATCTTCATCAGGCTGACCGCGAGCACATTCAGCGCGCCCGAAATCTCGACCATCGCATCATGCGCGGCGAGGGCTTCGAACTTGTTGGGGGCGGTGACGAAGGCGTGGCCGGTCTCGGCGGCAACTTCGGCCGCGAAGGCGGTGTCGAAACCGACCTTGGCGTTGATCCCGGTGCCGACCGCCGTGCCGCCCTGCGCCAGTTCCAGCACACGCGGCAGCGCCGCCTCGACCCGGGCGATGCCATATTCGATCTGCTTGGCGTAGCCCGAGAATTCCTGCCCCAGCGTCATCGGGGTCGCGTCCTGCAAGTGGGTGCGGCCGATCTTGACGATGTCGGCGAATTCCTTCGCCTTGGCATCCAATGCCCCGTGGAGCTTCTTCAGCGCCGGGATCAGGTGATCCATCGCCTCGACCGCCGCGGCGATGTGCATCGCGGTCGGGAAGGTGTCGTTCGACGACTGGCCCATGTTGCAGTGGTCGTTGGGGTGAACCGGGGATTTGCCACCCTTGTTGCCGGTGAGAATCTCGTTCGCGCGGCTGGCGATCACCTCGTTGGCGTTCATATTCGACTGGGTGCCGCTCCCCGTCTGCCACACCACCAGCGGGAACTGGTCGGCAAGGGTGCCGTCGATCACTTCGCGCGCGGCAGCGACAATCGCCTCGCCCAGTTTGGCATCGAGCACGCCGAGCTTCATGTTCGCCTTGGCCGCCGCAAGCTTCTGGATTCCCAGCGCCCGCACCAGCGCCGGCGGCATCTTTTCGCCGCCGATCGGGAAGTTGACGATCGAGCGCTGCGTCTGAGCGCCCCAGTGCATGTTCGCCGGAACCGCCACTTCGCCCAGCGAATCCGTCTCGATCCGCACGTCCTGCCCAGCTGCCGTCATGTCACTCATCGAAGCCATCCCTCATTAAGTCGAATTGCACCCCACAGGGTTCGGCGCTCCCCTAAGCACCGGCGCGCGGGAAGGTCAAAGGCCGAAATCACCAGCATACGCGTCGCTGCGACGCGGTCCAAAGGCCTTGGAACCGGAGCCGCGGGCGTTTAAGGAGAGGGTTGACGGACTGTATTGCGTCACTAATACAGTTAGCCCGAGAGACGATGAACACCATGACCACGACCTTGCCCGATACTCATCTCGCGCGCCGCGCCATGATCGACAGCCAGCTGCGCACCAGCGGGGTGAACGAGGAATATGTGCTGGCGCGCATGATCGCTATCCCGCGGGAGGAGTTCCTCCCCGCCGACAAGGCCGCACAGGCCTATATCGACCGTGCGGTGATGCTGGGTGAAGCGGGCCACCTCGCGGCCCCGCTGTTCTATGGCAAGCTGCTGCTCGAAGCGGCACCGATGCCGGAGGACCGCGTGCTCGTGGTTGGCGGCGGCACCGATTACCTCGCCGCGCTGCTGCGCCCGCTGGTGGCCGAGCTCCATCAGATCACCGCGGCCGAGGCGGTGAGCGCAGGCGGTAGCGGCACCTATTCCCTGATCGTGATCGATGGCGCGATTGCGCAGCTGCCCGATGGTCTCGCCGCGCAACTGAGCGATGATGGGCGGATCGTCACCGGCCTCGTGCTGCGGCAAGTCACGCGGCTGGCCACGGGCCGCAAGGTCGCGGGCAAGGTCAATCTCCAGCCGGTCGAGGATCTCGGCATTCCGGTGCTCCACGCCTTCGACGCGCCCAAGAGCTGGACCTTCGCGTGAATCGCAAGCCCGCCTCGCTGATCGGGGCCGGTTCGGCCAGCCTGCTGGCGCTCGCCGCGATGGCGGCGCCTGCGCAGGCCGATAACCTGCGGGATGCGCTGGCGGCGGCTTACACCACCAACCCGACGCTCGAATCCGCCCGCGCCACCCAGCGCGCGATTGACGAAGGCGTGCCAATCAACCGCGCGCAGGGCCTGCCCTCGGTCGCGGTCACGGCGACCCATATCGAGTTCATCCAGCAATCGGCCAACGCCTTCACCGCGCCGGAACGCAACCTCGGCGTGAACGCCCAGCTTCTGGTGCCGGTCTATTCGGGCGGCGCGGTGCGCAATGGGATCGCAGCCGCCAAGGAGCGGGTCGAGGCCGGTCAGGCCGATCTGCGCAACACCGAAAGCACGATCTTCAGCCAGGTCGTCGCCTCGTACATGGACGTGCTGCGGACCGAGGCGCTGGTGGCACTGGCGCGCAACAATGTCGCCGTGCTGCGGACCAATCTCGAAGCGACCAGTGACCGCTTCCAGATCGGCGATCTCACCATCACCGATGTCGCCCAGTCACGCTCGCGCCTCGCGGTCGCGGAAGGCGATCTGCAAGCGGCCGAAGCCAACCTGATCGCCGCGCGGGAAACCTATATCCGGCTGGTCGGCAACGAACCGGGTGAGCTGGAAGCCCCGCCGCCGCTGCCCGGCCTGCCCGACACGGTCGGCGATGCCATTGTCGCAGCGCTGGAGAACAACCCCAACCTCGATGCGGCCAAGCAGCGCGCACAGGCCGCCGGGTTCGACACCAAGGCCGCTGGCAGCGGGCGGTTGCCGTCGGTCAGCGTCTTCGTGAACGGGGACTATAGCGACTTCTTCGGCACGCTGGGCGGTCCGGTCTCGGCCGACTTCGCGCAGAGCGAAAAGACTGCCAATGCGGGCGTGCGGGTGACGATCCCGCTGTTCCAGGGCGGCCTGCCCGCCGCGCAAAAACGCCAGGCCGGTGCGCGCGAATCCGCTGCGCTGGAAGATGTGATCGCGGCCGAGCGGCAGATCATTGCCGAAACCCGCGCGACCTATTCCAACTGGCTGGCCGCAAGCGCCATCATCAAGAGCGCGCAGGCCGCGGTCGAAGCCGCCGAGCTTAGCCTTGAAGGCGTGCGCGCGGAAAACTCGATCGGCAACCGCCAGATTCTCGACGTGCTCAACGCCGAACAGGAGCTGGTCAACGCCCGCGCGCAATTGGTGACCGCGCGGCGCAATGCCTATGTCGCAGGCTTCACCCTGCTCGCGCTGATGGGCCGGGCCGAGGCGCGCGATCTCAACCTTGATGCCGGTGTGCTCTATGATCCGCAGATCAACGCGGACCGGGTCAGCAGCAAGATGTGGGATTGGGACCGCGATCCCAAGGCTGAAGCGAAATCGACCAGAACCGTTGACATTCCCCCCGCCAACGCAACAATCGGCCCGCAATTGCTGCCCGGTGAGTGAATGCGATCCCGATTCGGGACAGGCTGGGCGGCATGACGACGGGGCAAGAGATGGCGCAGGATAACGAAGCATCGGTCGAGGAAATCCTTGAATCGATCAAGAAAGTGATCGCGCGCGATAACCGCGTCGGTGCGCTGGAAGCCCGCCGTCGGCGGATGCTGGTCTCCGAAGAGTCCGAGGCTGAGCCCGCCCCGCTCCTCCGCACCCATCAGGTGCGCGATGCCGCGGAAGCCACCGACGAAGTGCTCGACCTGTCCGATATGGAGTATCAGGCCGAGCCATCGGCGCTCCCGCTCGATCAGGCGGACGAAACCCCGCTGATTGCCGAGACGGTGCGCGATGCGATGCAGGAAAACCTGGCTGCGCTGGCGATGCTGGCAGAGCCCGGCGCAAGGCCGCAGATCGTGCGTTCGGGTGAGACCTCGCTCGAGGGACTGACCCGCGAATTGCTGCGCCCGATGCTGGCGGAATGGCTCGAAGCCCATCTGCCCGCGATGGTCGAAAGCCTCGTGCAGGCGGAAATCGCCCGCATCGTCGGCAAGCGCCGCTGATACTGGTGCCCAAAGGCTAGCCGGATCGGCAAAGGCGGGCTAATCCCGCCCCCATGCGTAACCTCACTGCTTTCGGCGCTGTCATCGCCGCCGCCCTGATCGCCGCGCCGCTTGCCGCGCAGGACTCCTCGACCATCCCGGGCGTCACCGCGCCGCCGATGAGCGCCGAGGATCTCGTCACCCTGCCGCGTCTGGGCGCGCCGGCGGTCAATGCGGCTGGCACACTGGCGGTCTACAGCGTCACCATCACCGATCCCGAAAGCCTGTCGCGCAGCGCCGCCCACTATCTGCTCGATCTCAGCACGCCGGGTGCCGCGCCGACCGCGCTGACGCTCCCGCTCAAGGGCAGCGATCTGGCCTTCGGCGCTGACGGGCAGCTCTACTTCCTCAGCAGTGCACATCCCGACGCAGACGCGCCGCAGCGCAGCCGCGTGTGGCGGGTGGCGCTGGCGAAGGATGGGACGGTTGGCGCCCCGCAGATGGTAGCGGACGCACCCCACGCTGCGATCGCCGGGTTCAAGCTCGCCCCCAATGGCAGCGCCATCGCTCTGTGGGGCGAAGTCGCGCGGGATTGCCCGACCTTCGGCTGCGCGGATGCCAAGCCGCAGCACCTGCCCGGTCCCGGCACCGGGCGGCTGTATGACGCGAAGGACGGCTTCGTGCGCCATTGGGACCGCTGGGCCACCCCCGGCACGCCCAACCGCATCTTCACCTTCCCGCTGAAAAATGGCGTCGCGCAGGGCGCAGGCGTTCCGGTCGACGGCACCGATCCCGCCACCGGCATCACCGCCGACACGCCCACCATGCCGTTTGGCGGAGCCGAGGAAATCGCCTTCGCCCCTGATGGCCGCGCGCTCTATTTCACGGCGCGCCTTTCGAACGCGGCCGAGCCCACGTCGACCAATCTCGATATCTACGTCTCTGACCTGTCAGGTGGGGCCCCCAAGCTGCTGACCGCCGACAATAGGGCGACCGACACCACCCCCGTCGTCTCACCCGATGGCCGCTATCTCGCGTGGCTGGCGATGGCGCGCCCGACATACGAGGCCGACAAGCTCGCCGTGCAGTTGCTCGATCTCTCCACGGGTGAGCGCCGCAATCTGACCAAGGACACCGACCTCAGCTTCGCCAGCCTCGCCTGGAGTGCGGATGGCAAGCACCTGATCGCCACCGCGCAGAAGGTGCTGGATACCCCGGCCTTCAATATCGACCCCAGGACCGGCAAGGTCACCGAACTCAATCTGATGGCCGGGAACGAGGCGCATATCGCCAATCTCGTGCCGCTCCCGGGCGGCCGGGCGCTGTTCACCCGGGATTCGCTCGGGCAGCCCGCGGAACTCTATCTGTCGGACGGCATGGGCCAGGCCCGCCCGCTGACCGATGTGGCGACCACCCGCATGGGCGGCCTTGCCAGCATCGTCACCCGCCGCTTCAGTTTCAAGGGTGCCAAGGGCGACACGGTGTGGGGCCAGATCACACGGCTGGCGGATCAGACCGGGCCGATCCCGGCGCTGCTCTACATTCACGGCGGGCCGCAGGGCAGCTTCAACGACAGCTGGTCGAACCGCTGGAACCCGCGTGTCACCGCCTCACAGGGCTACGCCGTCATCTCGGTCGATTTCCACGGGAGCACCGGATACGGGCAGGCCTTCACCGATGCAATCAACAAGGATTGGGGCGGCGGACCGCTGGAGGACTTGCAGAAGGGCCTCGACGCCGCGCTTGCCCTCGATACCCAGATCGACGGCGATCGTGCCTGTGCGATGGGCGCGAGCTATGGCGGGTACATGGTCAACTGGATCGCCGGCCAATGGCCCGATCGCTTCAAGTGCATCGTCCAGCATGACGGCCTGTTCGATATGCGCTCGATGTATTATTCGACCGAGGAATTGTGGTTCCCCCGCTGGGACTTCGGCGGCTCCTACGAAGAGGCGCGCGAGACCTACGAGAAGTGGAACCCCGCCAACCATGTCGACAAGTGGAAGACGCCGATGCTGGTCGTCACCGGCGAAAAGGACTTCCGCGTTTCCTACAGCCAGGGCCTGATGAGCTTCACCGCCCTGCAGGAACGCGGCATCCCGGCGCAGTTGCTGGTCTTCCCGGACGAAAACCACTGGGTGCTGGGCGCGAAGAACTCGCTGCAATGGCACAACACCGTCTTCGCGTGGCTGGACCGCTGGCTGAAGGCTGGAGCGGCGAAGTGAGCCGTCAGGAACTGCTCTCGGCGCAAACCGCGCTCGCCAAGCATTATGGCGATCCGGCCAAGGGGACGCAGATCACCCGGCACATCATGCTGTGTTCGGTATCGGACAAGCAGAAGTGCTGCTCCCGCAAGGACGGCGAGGAGGCGTGGGGCTTCCTGAAATCGCGCCTCAAGGAGCTGGGGCTGGTCGGCCCGCAGCGCACCGACGAAAGCAAGCGCGGCGCAGGCGGGGGCGTGCAGCGCTCCAAGGCCGATTGCCTGCAAATCTGCGCCGCCGGTCCGGTCGCGGTCGTGTGGCCGGACGGGGTGTGGTACCATTCGTGCAGCCCGAAGGTGCTCGAACGGATCATTCAGGAGCATCTGGTGGGCGGCGTGCCGGTGGAAGATTTCCGGCTGAAAGCTGCCAGCTAGCGGCAAATGCCAAGTCCGCGGCGCATCCGCAGATTAACTCACACGAAGACACGAGGATGGTGTGCCACGGCGCAACTCTCGCTGTCCTCTTCGTGTCTTCGTGTGAACAACTGGAAAGCCGCTGACGCGGCAGGCAGAGGCTGACCCCTCAATCCTCTTTCGGGCTCCACAGCTCGTCCCGGCTCGGCAGCTGATTGTCGACCGATTCGTCGTGCCCGGTGCCGTTGCTGAGGAACACCAGCCCCATCAAGCCGCCGCCCAGCAGCATCGTCAGGCTGATCCCGAGCGCCACGGCGATATAGAAATGCACCGAAATCATGCCGTTATAGGCAAAGAGCAGGCCCATCGCGATAGCCACGGTCAGGATGGTCGCGGCCAGGAGGACCTTCATGATCTGGCGGTAACGCGCCCAGGCGTGGGCGGCGTTCACGGGATCGTCGAGCGGGGATTTGCGGGTCATGTGTCCGACATGGCGTGCTGCTGCCCGCTTGGCAACGCGCGAAAGCTGCAAGGCCTGATACCTGCGGCGCAAGACCAGACCTGCAGCGGATTCGCTTTTTGGCCGCAATCATGGCACTTTCCCCGTCTGAGAGAGAGGGAGTCGTTATGACCATTGCGCGAATCATCGCCCAGCGCGGCCCATCCGACATCATCGCCTGCGACGTCACCACCCCGGTGTCCGAAGCTGTCGGCATCCTTGCCAGCAAACGCATCGGCGCCTTGCCCGTGCTGCGCGACGGGCGGGTGGTGGGTATCGTCTCGGAACGTGACGTGATCTACCGCCTCGCCGATCATGGGGGCCATTGCCTCGATCTGCCGGTCGAGCAGATCATGACCTCGCCTGCGGTCACGGTCGAACCGGCGACCACGGTGGACGAGGCCTTGAGCCTGATGACCCGCCGCCGCTTCCGCCACTTTCCGGTGGTCGAGAATGGGCAATTGATCGCCTTCATCTCGATCGGCGACCTCGTGAAGCACAAGATGGACGAAGTGCAGCACGAGGCCGAAGCGCTGCGCAATTACATTCAGGCGGTGTGACCGCTTGAGGAACGCGCCTGCGCGCCCTAAATGACAGCCATGACCGCCGCCCCCCTGATCCTCACTCCCTCCGCCGCCAAGCGCGTCGCGCTGATCGCCAGCAAGCAATCGCGCCCCGCGATACTGCGGCTGGCCGTGGAGGGCGGGGGCTGTTCGGGCTTCCAGTACAAGTTCGACCTGGCCGATGGGCCCGAGGCGGACGATTCCGTCTCGGAAACTGATGGGGTGAAGCTGGTGGTCGATTCGGTCAGTCTGGATCTGATCGCGGGCAGCACGGTCGATTTCGTCGAATCGCTCGGCGGCGCGGCGTTCAAGGTCGAAAACCCGCAAGCCGCCGCGGGATGCGGTTGCGGGGCGAGCTTCGGGATTTGACGCTGACCCGGTTCGGGCTGAGCTTGTCGAGGCCCGGTTCTTCCCGTTAACCGCGGCAAAGTGAAGTGCGGCCCTTCGACAAGCTCCGGGCGAACGGCTAGGGATGGCCCCCATGAAAATCGCCACCTTCAACATCAACGGTATCAAGGCGCGCCTTCCGCGTCTGCTCGAATGGCTGGAAGAGACCCGCCCCGCGGTCGCCTGCTTGCAGGAGATCAAGTCGCAGGACGAGGGTTTCCCCGCCGCTGATATCGAGGCGCTGGGTTATGCGGCGATCTGGCACGGACAGAAGAGCTTCAACGGGGTCGCGATGCTGGTCGATACGCACGCGGGCTACACCCTCACCGAAGTGCAGCGCGGTCTCGGCATCCCCGGCCCGAACGAGGGGGATGAGGAGCAGGCGCGCTATCTCGAAGCGGATGTCAGCGGTGTGCGGATCGCCTGCCTCTACCTGCCCAACGGCAACCCGCATCCTGGGCCGAAGTTCACCTACAAGCTGGCGTGGATGGACAAGCTGCGTGCGCGCATGGCGGACATCTGGGCCGAGGAAGTCCCCGCCGTCGTGCTGGGCGATTTCAATGTGATCCCCGAGGATGACGATGTCTGGTCGGTGAAGGCGATGGCGGACGATGCGCTGATGCAGCCCGAATCGCGTGCCGCCTATGCCCGCTTCCTTGCCGATGGCTGGACCGACGCGCTGCGGACCCACAACCCGCGCGGGGGCGTGTGGACCTATTGGGACTATCAGGCGGGCGCGTGGCAGCGCGACCACGGCTTCCGCATCGACCACATCCTGCTGTCGCCCGAATGCGCCGACCGGCTGGAAGCCTGCGGGGTCGACAAGGCGCATCGCGGCCGGGAGAAAGCCAGCGACCATGCGCCGGTCTGGGTGCGGCTGAGGGCCTGACCAAGCTTCAAAGACGCCCTCGCGCGCAGCGCCGCAAGGGCGTCCGCCCGCCCGCCGCCGCTCGCCCGTCAGGGCGAAACGCGGCGAGGATTACCTGTAGAAGATATGCGTGTCGATCTGCGCCAGCCGCGTCTTGGTGCGGCTCCAGCTTGGGCGGACATAGCGGGCGTGGAAGAACACCGCGTTGCCCGCCTCGGATTCCCACAGGCCCTGATGCGCGATTTGCGCGACAGCGACGGCGCGATCCCACGCGGCGGTGCCGGTGCGGATGGCAGGCATCCGGCTTCCGCGCATGAAGGAGAATTGGCCCGGCTGGGCGACAACGCCGCAATAGGACCGCGGGAAGCGGCCGTCTTCGGTGCGGTTGATGATCACCTGCGCCACAGCCAGCTGGCCCGCCAGCGGCTCACCGCGGGCTTCGAAATAGACCGCGCCCGCAAGGCAGCGCAGCTGTTCGTTCATCGGGGCATCGGTATCGACCATGCCGACCAGCTCGGTGAGCGATCCGGCTTCGGTCAGTGTCGGGGATTGCGCTTCGGCGGGGAGGGGTTGCACCACCGGCTCGGAGACGAAGCTGATGACTTCGGGGACCAGCTCGACCTGTTCGGCCACAGCGGGGAGGGGGGGCTGATCCGTAGCGGCTTGCGCCAGGGCAGCGGCATCGCGGCCGCTCGGAAACATCGTGGTTGCGAAAGCCAGCCCGGCAATCGCGACAATCGTGGCAGTCTTACGGCGCATTCAATCTACAAATTCGGCGGTGAGCGCGCACAGGCGCAGGCGGGAACCTTATCCGGATGAAATCGGGATGTGGGGGTTCAAAGAAGCCTGCCGGCCGCTCCCCGTCTGCGTGCTGTAGGTTACGACCGAATTGTCGTCCTGCCAGCCTGCGCGAGGAATTGAGCGAGCCGATAGCCGCCTTGCCGTTTACGTCAACGCGAATCGTTCAACCCTGCGACGAACCGTTCGGGATCCGCGATGTCTACCTCGATAAGCCACATATCATGGTCCTGAACCCGCCGACGGGCCAGATACTCGGAAAATTCCTGAGGATTTTCACGGTTTTCTAACTTTGTGGCAATAAAAAGGCGCGAACCATCCCGTTGCGGCATCCTTTCGTAAAGCGCGGCGGCCTTGCCGCGACACAGCATTACCAAGAGGATCGTCCCCGCATCCCGCTCCCCCTTGGCGAGCACCGTGGCATAGCCGCCCTGCGATTCGGCGAGGCGCAGGATCGCACTGGCTTCGAGATGCGCAGGGAGCCGGTCGCTCACATCACAGCCCGGACAGGCCGTCCGCAGCATAACCCGGCAGGCTGGAGAGCGGGATGCGGCTCTTCATGAAGGTGCCGGTGCCGCGCCCGATTTCGTCACCCTCTTCGTCCACCAAGCGTGCCTCGGCGACGAACACCCGGCGGCGACCGCTGACCCAGCGGCCTTCGGCCGTGACGGTTCCGGCCCGCACCGGCTTGGAAAAGAACAGGTTGAAACTGGTGGTCAGCAGGAAGCGGTCGGTCACCAGCGAATTGCAGGCATAGAAAGCCGCATCGTCGAGCATCTTGAAATAGATCGTCCCATGCGCCGCGCCGGCCGCGTGGTAATCTTCGGGCGTGACGGTGAAGCGCAGCCGCGACTGCCCCTCACCCGTGATGTTCAGGCTGCTGGCGAACTTGGCGTTCACCGGGGCCGAGGCATAAAGCCGCTCCAGCGCCCGGTAGTGCTGCTGGGCCCCACTCGCCGAAGGAAAACCGTCACCGCCCGACATGGAAAACCGGCGCGGATCAGGCCGCGGTGCGCAGGAACTGGTTGGTCAACAGCGCATAGGCGGCATCGGTGTCAGGCGCATCGGCGAGCATCTGGAGCATCGTCTCATCCCGCGTCAGGCGCGAAATCGCCGCCAGCGCGTGGAGATGCGTCGCCCCGGCATTCTCGGGCGAGACGAGGCCGCACACCAGCGACACCGGGCGGGCGTCGGCCGCCGCGAAGTCGATCGGCGTGTCGAGCCGGATCACCGCCAGCGACGGGCGGCGGATATCCTTGGACCGGCAATGCGGAATCGCCACACCGCGCCCGAAGCCAGTGCTGCCCAAGGCTTCACGCGCTTCAAGACTTTCCAGCACCTCGCTCTCATCCAGCCCGTAAGCCGCGCTGAGAAGCTGGGCCATGCGGGCCAGCACCTTGGGCTTGGTATCGAGCCGGGCGAAAGCAATCGCCTGCGGTGAGAGAGCCAGGTTGACGTCCATGCTTGTGCGAATCCCGATTGCAAGCGCGCTTGGGTGGCGAAAATCCGGCCCGGCCATGCTTTTCAAGGCACCTCCGGATCGGGACGAAGCCCCCTGCCTCCGCCGCCTGAGCCTTTGACATGCGGCATTTGCCCTTACGGCAACCGCCTATTCAGGCCCTATTTCGGCTCCACCCATCCGATAGAGCCATCGGCGCGCCGGTAAACCATATTATGCCGTCCGGTGCCAGCGTTTTTGAAAAACAGCGCGCCGGTGTTCCTGAGGTCGAGCATCATCACCGCGTCCGCAACGCTGGCGGTGGGGATGTCGACGCGGGTTTCGGCGATGACCAGCGGGGCATCGGCCACCACTTCCTCTTCCTCGTCTTCCTCGACGGCGAAGATGGTGTAGGCGGCTTCTTCCTCGCCGCGCGCGTGATCGGCCTGTTCATGACGGTCGGTCAGGCGGCGCTTGTAGCGGCGGAGCTGCTTTTCGATCTTGGCCATCGCATCGTCGAAGGCGACATGGGCATCATAGGCCGAGCCCTGTGCCTTCAGAATCAGGCCCTGCATGACGTGGGTGACGATGTCGCAGCTGAAGGCGCCCGCGGGGGCTTTGCCGAAAGTCACATGGCTGGAGAGCGCGCGGTCGAAATACTTGTCGACGACTGCGCCGAGCCGGTCAGTCGCATGTTCCTGCAAGGCTGCGCCGGTGTCCATCTGGTGGCCCGAAATCCGAATATCCATGAAGTATAGTCCTCCCGTCCAGGTTGAGGAGCCCAATGTAAGGCGATGAGTCGCGCCAAGGCTTCACCGCGTCCAGATCGCCTCGGCGATCCCGGCGATGAAGGCGCGGTGACGTTCCAGCTCCTCCGGGCTGGCAACATGAGGGCGAGGTTCGCGCCGGGGCTTGTCGGCGGAAGGCCGGTGCCAGGGCGCGTTGATTGTGGATGCGGCCGCGAGGCCTGCGTCAGAATCGGCCGGCGCGAGTCCCAGTCCGATCTGCCGCCCGCCGGTGAGCTCGACATAGACCTGCGCGAGCAATTCGGCATCGAGCAGCGCGCCGTGCTTGACCCGGTGGCTCCGGTCGATCCCGTAACGGGTGCAGAGCGCATCGAGGCTGAGTTTCGCGCCGGGATGCTTCTTGCGCGCAATCGCGACCGTATCGACCATCCGGTCCAGGCTGATCGGAGCGCGCCCTGCCAATTCCAGCTCGTTGTTGAGGAAGCCGAAGTCGAACCCGGCATTGTGCGCAACGAGGTTAGAATCGCCGAGGAATTCGAGCAATTCGTCGGCGCTGTCAGCAAATTTCGGCTTGGTGGCGAGGAAGGCGGCAGACAGGCCGTGGACCCGCTCAGCCTCGATCGGCATGTCGCGATCAGGGTTGAAATAGGCGTGAAAGGTGCGTCCCGTTTCGACCCGGCCGACCATCTCGATGCAGCCAATTTCCACCATGCGGTCCCCTGTCTTGGGATCGAGTCCGGTGGTTTCCGTGTCGAAGATAATCTCGCGCATTGGGGGGACTATCCTCCCATGTCCGGGCACTTGCAAGAGGTGCTTGGAATCAAATTGCAGCTTTCAGAGCGCGGCAATCAGCGCGGCGACCTGCGCGCGGGTGTCATCGAGGCTCGTGCTGGTGTCGATGACATGATGCGCGCGGTCACGCTTGTGGGTGTCATGGAGTTGCAGGCCGAAGATATGCGCGAATTTCTCCGGCGTCATGCCCGGTCGGGCGAGCACGCGGGCGCGCTGAACCGCCTCAGGCGCGGAGACGACGACGATCATGTCAACCGCTTCGTGCCCGCCCTTTTCGAACAATAGCGGGATGTCGAAGACGACCGCGCGCTTGGCGTGGTGCTGGTCAAGGAAAGCGGCACGCCGGGCGGCAACCGCGGGGTGGACGATGGCCTCCAGCCGCGCGAGCGCGGCCTTGTCGGCGAAGACCCGCGCCCCAAGCCGTTCGCGGTCAACGCCCTCCGGCCCGGTCGATCCGGGGAAGGCAGCTTCGATGGCGGGGACCAGCTCGCCGCCCGGCCCCTGCATCGCGCGCACCTCGGCATCGGCATCGAACACCGGGATCCCCGCCTCGGCGAACATCCCCGCGACGGTCGACTTACCCATGCCGATGCTGCCGGTGAGGCCGATGATCTTCGGGCTCGTCATTGGGTCAGCAGCGCGCGCAATTCGGCGTCATGGTCGCGGGGCGGGGGCGCGCCGAAGAAATGCGCGAAGGCCGTCGCTGCCTGACCGATCAGCATGGACAACCCGTCGATGGTGCGGTGTCCCTTGGCGCGCGCACCTTGCAGGAAGGGCGTGTCGAGCGGGGCGGTGACGATGTCATAGGCGATGCTGCCGGGCGGGGCATGGCTCCAGTCGAAGGGCAGGGGGGGCTGGCCCCGCATCCCCAGCGATGAGGCATTGATGACCAGATCGAGGCACCCTTCACGGTCATCGAATGCAAAATCGGTCGGATCAGCGAAGTGCGAGAGGGGGATGGCGTGATGCTCGCCCTTGGGCGCCAGTTCATCGAGCAGCGCCCGCGCCTTGCCCGGATCGCGCCCCGCGACGACCAGCGTGAAGCCTTTGTCCGCCAGCGCGGTGATGATCGCACGGGCCGCACCCCCGGTGCCGACGATCCGGGCCATGCGATAGTAATGCGTCTTGGCCAGATCAGTCGTGAGCGGCTCCAGAAACCCGCTCGCATCGGTGTTGGTGCCGCTCAGCGTCCCGCCGGACCCGCCCAGCACGGTGTTTACCGCCCCGATTTCACCCGCCGGCGGATCGATCCGGTCGAGCAGCGGCATCACGCTTTGCTTGTGCGGCATCGTGACATTGCACCCGCGCCACAGCGGATCGGCGCGGCGCTCCGCGATGTAATCAGCGAGCTCGTCGGGCCGTACATGGCAGGCGCGGTAATCCGCCGCGATTCCCAGCTTCCCGAGCCAGAGCCCGTGGATGGCCGGGGATTTGGACTGGGCAATGGGATCGCCGATCACCTCGGCATAGGGAATCTCGGCGGGCCGGGTCATGCGATCAACACCCCTTCCTCGCGCAGTGCCGCCAGCAGCGGCAGCAGCGGCATCCCGAGCACGGTGAACTGGTCCCCCTCGATCGCGTCGAACAGCTGCACCCCGGGGCCTTCGATGCGAAAGGCCCCGACGGTGTGGCTGATCGCGGGCCATTCAAGGGCGAGATAATGCGCGATAAATTCCTCCGACAGCTCGCGGACATGCAGGCGCGCGATGCTGGCGTGGCTCCATTCGCAGCCCGCCGCGCGGACCAGAGCCGCCGCGCTGTGCAGCTCCATCACCTTGCCTGAGAAGAAACGCAGATGCTCCGCCGCTTCCTCAGCCGAGCGCGGCTTGTCGAACCGCCGCCCTGCCGCGACCACCAGCGAGTCGGACCCCAGCACCAGCGCCTCGGGATGCAGCGCTGCCACCGCCGCCGCCTTGGCGACCGCCAGTGCTTCAGCCACCTCGGCAGGCGCTGCGCCTTGCAACTCCGCCTCCACCGCGCGCTCGTCAATATCGGCCGGGATGCTCTCGTATGCGACCCGGGCCGCATCGAGCATCGCCCGGCGCGAGGCGGATTTGCTGGCGAGGATGAGACGCTTGCTCATATCGGCTTCCCCACCCCGCCTTCACTCGCCGGCTTGCGCTCGCGCTCCTGCGCCAGCCGAATGATCGCCGCCGCGGTCTCTTCGATCGAGCGGCGAGTGACGTCGATCACGGGCCAGCCATTATCGCCGAACATCCGCCGGGCGTATTGCAGCTCGGCCTTCACGCGATCATTGTCGACATAGGCGGTCTCGGTC
Organism: Erythrobacter sp. W302b; assembly: GCF_046452395.1. Classification (NCBI taxonomy): domain Bacteria; kingdom Pseudomonadati; phylum Pseudomonadota; class Alphaproteobacteria; order Sphingomonadales; family Erythrobacteraceae; genus Erythrobacter; species Erythrobacter sp. W302b. The sequence continues at coordinate 2,962,156 of NZ_JBKFDH010000001.1, forward strand.
GCTTCATTGAGCGATAACAGGCGGTTGCGGCGGATTTGCACCAGCCGTTCGGGCGAAGTCGTCAGCCCCACCACCAGCGGGTGCCTGAGACCGAACAGCGCCTTGGGCGGCGGGCTTTCGACCACCAGCGGGATATTGGCTACCTTGTAACCGCGATTGGCCAGATAGATCGAGGTCGGCGTTTTCGACGAGCGCGAGACACCCACCAGCAGGATGTCGGCCTCCTCCCAATCCTCATGGGCGAGCCCGTCATCATGGGCGATGGTGTACTGGATCGCATCGACGCGCTTGAAATAGCTCTCGTCCATCATGTGCTGGCGGCCCGGGCGGCCATGCGCCTCCTGACCGAGCTGCGCTTCCAGCGCCGCGGTCACCTGATCGAGCACCGGCACGGCGGGCAGGCCCAGGTGGCGGCAATGCTCCTCAAGCCGCTTCCTCGTCTCAGGGTTGACCAGCGTGTAGAGCACCAGCCCCGGATGGGCGGCGAGATCCGCCACGATCCGGTCGAGATGCTGCAACGACCGCACCATCGGCCAGAAATGGCGGTTCACGCTCGGATTGTCGAACTGCGCCAGAGCCGCCTTGGCGATCATTTCCAGCGTCTCGCCGGTCGAATCCGATACAAGGTGGAGGTTCAGTCGGTTCATCGCGAGTGCCTGTGGACAGATGGGCGCATAAACCACGGCGAGGTGCAGTGGACAAGCTGAGGAGGATTTTTCATGCCCACTCCCGGCCTTTTCCTCGGGCTATTTGCGCACACGGGACAAGTTTTGTCGACAGTCTGTGAAGAGTGGGGATAAAGCCAGCTTGACGTCCAATCCATGCGGATTCGGTGGGGGCTTGGGGCTGACAGGAAACGGGGGGAGAGTCCGGCAAGGCCCGGTAATTCCCGCTATCCACAGGGCCATCAGACTCCATCAGTCCTTTTATAATTTGTTTTGATTTGCTCTAAGGAACCCTATGCCCGGTCCGCTTCTCGATACGCTCAAAGGTGTCCGTCAGGATGTCGCTCCCGTCTGGCTGATGCGCCAGGCCGGGCGCTATCTCCCTGAATATCGCGAGCTTCGCGCCGAAAAGGGCGGATTCCTTGAGCTGGTTTACGACAGCGAGGCCGCAGCCGAGATCACCGTCCAGCCGATCCGGCGCTTCGGGTTTGATGGGGCGATCCTGTTCTCGGATATCCTGATCGTGCCGCACGCGATGGGGCAGGGGCTGACCTTTGCCGCTGGCGAAGGCCCGCATTTGTCACCGACGCTGCTCGAGGTGGAGCTGGACTCGTTCACCCCGGCCTTCGAGCGGTTCGAGCCCGTCTACGAGACCGTGCGCCTCACGCGCCAGCAGATCGGCCCCGCGGTGACCATGCTTGGCTTTGCGGGGAGCCCTTGGACGGTCGCGACCTATATGATCGCGGGCGAGGGGTCGAAGGATCACCACACGGCACGATTGCTGGCTTACCGCGATCCTGTGCGGATGCAGGCGATCATCGATGCCATCGTCGATGTCTCGGTCACCTACCTGCGCGGCCAGATCGATGCGGGCGCCGAGGCGGTGCAGCTGTTCGACAGCTGGGCGGGCAGCCTTGCGCCTGATCAGTTCGAGAAGTGGGTGATTGCGCCGAACGCCGCGATCACCGCGAAGCTGAAGGAAAGCCACCCCGATACCCCCGTGATCGGCTTCCCCAAGGGCGCAGGCGCGAAGCTGCCCGCCTATGCCCGCGAGACCGGGGTGGATGCGGTCGGGCTCGACGAGACGCTCGATCCCGTGTGGGCGCATCAGAGCCTGCCCCAAGGCATGCCGGTGCAGGGCAATTTCGATCCGCTGCTTCTGGAAGCGGGTGGCCCGGCATTGGCGGCGCGGGTGAAGACGATCATCGCCGCCTTCGAAGACCGTCCGCATGTCTTCAACCTCGGCCACGGGATCGGGCAATTCACCCCGATTTCCCATGTCGAGGAACTTCTGGCTGCACTGAGAGGCTGATCCGATGCAGGAGCTCATCTCGTCGATCTACCTGTTCCTCAAATCGGGGCATGTGATCTTCATGGTGTTCTGGATGGCGGGGCTGTTCATGCTGCCGCGCCAGTGCATCTATATGCTCGATCACGAACCGGGCTCGGCGGGCGAGGCGAAATGGGCTGACCGGATGGGCAAGCTGCGTGCGATCATCCTCACCCCCAGCCTGATCATCGTCTGGGTGCTGGGGCTGACCATGGCCTATGGCGGTGGCTGGTTCAGCTCTGGCTGGCTCCATGCCAAGCTGACGTTGGTGTTGATCCTGACAGGCTATCACGGCTGGCTGGTGGGCCAGACCAAGAAGATGGCCCGCGGGGAGCGTCCGCTCTCGGAAAAGACCTTGCGCATGATTGGCGAAGTGCCCGGGCTGCTGTTGGTGCTGATTGTGGTGCTGGTCTACATCAAACCGTTCTGATCCCGCGCGCGGCTCGCACAATCGCTGATTGACCTCGGGCCTGCGCGCTCCTATTTCGCGAACACCTATCCGGTATCGGAGCGCCAATCCCGCTCCCACAGGTCTGCTTTCTCCAAGCCCAGCCCCGTCGCAATCGGGGCACCTCTGCCACGCAGAGGCACTGACCATCCGGCCACACTAAGACTTTCGGAACACATTAAAAATGCATCTCAAAGACCTCAAGCGAAAGACCCCGGCCGAACTGGTCGCGATGGCGGAGGAACTCGGCGTCGAAGGCGCCTCGACCATGCGCCGCCAGGATCTGCTGTTCAGCATTCTGCGCGAACTCGCCGAGGATGAGGAATACGAAGAAAAGATCATGGGCATCGGCACCATCGAGGTGTTGCAGGACGGCTTCGGCTTCCTGCGCAGCCCCGAGGCCAACTACCTCGCCGGGCCGGACGACATCTACGTCTCGCCCAACCAAGTCCGCCGCTGGGGCCTGCGCACCGGCGATACGGTCGAAGGCGAAATCCGCGCACCGCGCGAAGGCGAGCGCTATTTCGCGCTGACGACCCTCGCCAAGGTCAATTTCGACGATCCTGATGCGGTGCGTCTGCGCACCAATTTCGATAACCTCACCCCGCTCTACCCGGATCAGAAGCTCAACCTCGATACGCTCGATCCGACCGTGAAGGACAAGAGCGCGCGGGTGATCGACATCATTGCCCCGCAGGGCAAGGGCCAGCGCGCCCTGATCGTCGCGCCGCCGCGCACGGGTAAGACCGTGCTGCTGCAGAACATCGCCAAGGCGATCACCGACAACCATCCCGAGGTGTTCCTGATCGTCCTGCTGGTCGACGAGCGGCCGGAGGAAGTCACCGACATGCAGCGCAGCGTGAAGGGCGAGGTGATCTCCTCGACCTTTGACGAACCCGCCAACCGCCACGTGCAAGTCGCTGAAATGGTGATCGAAAAGGCCAAGCGCCTGGTCGAGCACAAGCATGACGTGGTGATTCTGCTCGACTCGATCACCCGCCTCGGCCGCGCCTACAACACCGTGGTGCCGTCCTCGGGCAAGGTGCTGACCGGCGGTGTGGACGCCAACGCGCTCCAGCGTCCCAAGCGCTTCTTCGGCGCCGCGCGCAATATCGAGGAAGGCGGCAGCCTCTCGATCATCGCCACCGCGCTGATCGACACCGGCAGCCGCATGGACGAAGTCATCTTCGAAGAGTTCAAGGGCACCGGCAACTCGGAAATCGTGCTCGACCGCAAGGTCTCCGACAAGCGCATCTTCCCCGCGCTCGACGTCGGCAAGTCCGGCACCCGCAAGGAAGAGCTGCTGGTCCAGAAGGACAATCTCAGCAAGATGTGGGTGCTGCGCCGCATCCTGATGCAGATGGGCACCGTAGACGCGATGGAGTTCCTGCTCGACAAGATGAAGGACTCCAAGACCAACGAGGACTTCTTCGCCACGATGAATCAATAGGTGAGTTGCCCATCCGGGCCATGGGGTCGGCCCGGAAAAGACGTCAGAAGGACGGGAATTCGTGCTTAGTCAGTATCTCTACATCAGCACCGCGCCGACCCTGCCGCGCGAAGAAGTCGAAGCGATCCTCGCCGCCAGCGCGCGCAACAATCCCGAGCGCGGGATTACCGGGCTGCTGCTGTTCAACGGCCGCAATTTCCTCCAGCTGCTCGAAGGCGAGGAGAGCGCGGTCTCTGGCCTGATGGAGACGATCACCGCCGACCCGCGCCACAGCGGCGTCTCGGTGCTCGATCGCCGCGGGATTGATGCCCGGACCTGTCCTGACTGGGCGATGAAGCGGGTGATGATCGCGGAAAGCATCGAAAGCCGCCGCGACATGCTCGAGCGCGATCTGCCCGAGGGGTTGGACCCCGAAGTGCGCAAGATGATCGTCAACTTCGCGGTGCTGAATTAGCCCTTCGCCGCCGCCAGCTGTGCGGCCATCATCTCCCAGACCTTGTTGATCGCTTTCAGCGGGCGCACCATCACCTTGAAATCGGTGATCTGGCCCGCGTCATTGAAGCGGATGATGTCGACCCCGTTGATGCTGATGCCGTCGAGCTCGGTCACGAATTCGAGCATCATCTCGTCCCCGTCCACCAGCTCGCGGACATAGTGGAAGCTGTCGTTGCCGAGCACGTGGCTGGCAGCGACCAGATAGGCCATCACCACTGCCTTGCCGGCCTGCGGCGTGTGCACCACGGGGGAGTGGAACACCGCATCTTCCGCCAGCAGGGCAGACAGGACGGCAGGATCGCTGCCGCCCATCATGTAGTCGTGCCAGCGGGCAAGGCCTGCGTGGCCGCTCATCCGAGATGCTCGGCGAAGAAGGCGGCTGTGCGGCTGTCGGCGAGGGTTGCGGCGGCCTCATTCCGGCGCTGGCCGGTTTCGGTCGCGAAGCCGTGGTCCAGCCCTTCATAATCGTGCAGCGTCACCTTGGGGTGATCATCCAGCCCCGCGTGCATCGCGGCCTGTGTTTCACGTGGAACAAAGCCGTCTGCCGTGGGGATGTGCAGCATCACCGGATGGGCGATCGCGTGCTTCTCTCCCAGCAAGCCATCAATGCCGACCCCGTAATAGCCGACGCTGGCGTCGATATCGGTGCGCGCGGCGGTCATGAACGCGAGCCGCCCGCCGAGGCAGTATCCAACGCAGCCGACCTTGCTGACCCCCAGCGTGCGTCGGATGTGGTGGATCGTCGCCTCGATATCGCGGATGCCGGCGTCCTGATCAAACTGGCCCATCATGCCGATGGCGCGCTCGAACTCGGCGGGGACATCGGGATCGGTCTCGACCCCCGGCTCCAAGCGCCAGAACAGGTCCGGCGCGACCGCGAGATAGCCTTCGGCCGCCAGCTTGTCGCACTTCTGGCGAATGCCGGGGTTCACCCCGAAAATCTCCTGAATGACGATGATTGCCGCGCGGGGCGTGCCTGCGGGGTGGGCGACATAGGCGCCGAAGCTGGCATCGGCTTCCAGCGTGGGAATGGTTGCGTTCAGGCTCATGGGGTCTCTCTCTCGTGGCTCGGGGATTGGCCTATCGTCTATCTCTTGCCTTGCCGCGCTGCCAAGCGCAAATGAGGGACAAGGAGAGCGGCGCCATGAAGATCACCATCGAAGTCGATTGCACCCCTGAGGAAGCGCGCAGCTTCATGGGCCTGCCGGACGTGTCAGCGGCCAACAATGTCTATGTCGACAACATCACCAAGGCGATGCAGGGCGTCTCCAATCCCGACCAGTTGCAGCAATATGCCTCGGCCCTGGCGCCGATGGGGCAGGTGGGGCTGAAGCTGTTCCAGAGCTTTGTCGAAGGCGGGATGAAGGCGGCTCAAGGCGGATCGGTCGGGACGAAGGGTTCCGACTAACCCCGCGATGAGCGCCACGCCGACGATCTTCGCGCTATCGAGCGGCGCGCCGCCTGCGGGTGTGGGCGTGATCCGTGTGTCCGGGCCGCAAGCGGGTGCGGCCTTGCTGGCCTTGGCAGGCCGGGTGCCTGCGCCGCGCCGCGCCTCGCTCGCTAAGCTGCGGGACGGTACGGGTGCGGTGCTGGATGAGGCGCTGGTGCTGTGGTTCCCCGGCCCGAACACCGCGACCGGTGAGGATCTGGCCGAGTTCCATTGCCATGGCGGCCGCGCGGTGATTGCCGCGGTAGAGGCGGCCTTGGCGGCGCTTCCTGAGACCCGCCGGGCGGAACCGGGGGAATTCACCCGCCGCGCTTTCGCCAATGGCCGGATCGATCTGGCCGAGGCCGAAGGTCTGGGCGATCTGCTCGCGGCCGAGACCGAACTGCAACGCGCCGCCGCTTTGGCAAACCTCGGCGGGGCCTTGTCGCGGCAGGTGGAACGCTGGCGGGAGCGGGTGCTGGTGCTGTCCGCTGAAGTTGAGGGTGTGCTCGATTTCTCGGACGAGGAAGATTCCAGCGATCTGCCGGAATGTTTCACGTGGAACATTGCGGCGCTTGCGGCGGAAATTGCCGAATGGCTCACCCGCCCACGCTCCGAACGCTTGGGAGAGGGGTTCCGCGTGGTGCTCGCGGGGCCGCCCAATGCCGGAAAATCGACCTTATTCAACGCCTTGGTTGAAAGCGAGGCGGCCATCACCTCGCCCATCGCCGGAACCACCCGTGATGTCATCGAACGCTCGGTGGCGATCGGCGGCGTGCCTTTCACCTTCGTCGACACCGCGGGCCTGCGGGCAGGAGAGTCGGACGCCGCGGCGGATCAGATCGAGGCTATCGGCATGGACCGCGCCAAAAGCGAGCTGCTTCGCGCCGATCTGGTGCTGTGGCTTGGGCCTGAGGGGGAGGGGCCGGACGGTGCGTGGGAGATCGCAGCGCAGGCCGACCGCGCGGACTTTGTGCCGAAGGACGCGGCGCGCTTCACGCTTTCGGCGGCGACCGGGGAGGGGTTGCCCCATCTCAAGACGGCTCTGGTGGAGACGGCCCGCGACGCTCTGCCCAAGCCGGGCGAAGCTGCGCTCAACGCCCGCCAGCACGCGCGGCTGAGTGAGGCGGGGGAGGCTCTGGCGGCGGCGAAGCGCCTCACCGATCCGCTCCTCGTCGCGGAAGAATTGCGCCGGGCGCGCCTGGCCTTTGACCGGCTGATCGGACGGGCGACGACCGAGGATATGCTCGACACCTTGTTCGGGCGCTTCTGCATCGGGAAGTGATTCTCCGAGAGGTGGGAAATGTTTCACGTGAAACATTTTGCGCATCACCCGGACAGGGCGCGAACGCCACGACCATGAATCGCCTTTGACTGTCCGCGCCCCGGGCCCTATTTGCGGCCCCATGCATTCCTTCGATGTCCTTGTCATCGGCGGCGGTCATGCCGGGGTTGAGGCTGCCTGCGCGGCGGCCCGGATGGGTGCGCGCACGGCACTGGTGAGCTTCGATCTCGCCGCCATCGGTGCCATGAGCTGCAACCCTGCGATTGGCGGCCTGGGCAAAGGCCATCTGGTGCGCGAGGTCGACGCGCTCGACGGCGTGATCGGGCGCGCGGCGGATGCCGGAGCGATCCATTACCGGATGCTCAACCGCTCCAAGGGCAGCGCCGTGTGGGGTCCGCGTGTGCAGGCGGATCGGGTGCGGTTCAAAGCAGCGGTGCAGGCAATTGTCCGCGCACAGCCGAACCTCACGCTGGTGCAGGGCGAGGCCGCTGCGCTGGTGCTGAAAGGCGGCCGTGTCGCCGGGCTGGAACTTGCCGACGGCACAATGTTTCACGTGAAACATTTGGTCCTGTGCACCGGCACCTTCCTCGGTGGGGTGCTGTTCCGCGGTGAGGAGCGGTTTGAGGGCGGGCGCATCGGCGAGAATGCCGCGCACCGCCTCGCCCAGCAGCTGCGCGGGGCCGAGCTGCCGATGGCGCGGCTCAAGACCGGGACGCCGCCGCGGCTCGATGGCCGGACGATCAACTGGGCGGTGCTGGAGGAGCAGCCTTCGGATGGGGAGGGGTGGACCATGTCCGCGCTCACCCCGGCCCGTATCAACCCCGAAGTGTTCTGCGCCATTACGCGCACCACGCAGGAGGGCCATGATGCGATCCGCGCCAACCTCCACCGCTCGCCGTTGTTTTCCGGTGCGATTGCGGCGGCGGGCCCGCGCTATTGCCCGTCGATCGAGGACAAGATCCACCGTTTCGGCGACCGTGAGGGTCATCAGGTGTTTCTCGAGCCCGAGGGGCTCGACACGCACATGGTCTATCCCAACGGCATCAGCACCTCGCTCCCGACCGATGTGCAGGAGACCGTGGTGCGCACCATGCCGGGGTGCGAGCGGGTGGTGATCGTGCAGCCGGGCTATGCGGTGGAATATGACCACATTGATCCGCGCGCGCTGACTCCCGACCTGCAACTGCGGGCGATCCCCGGGCTCTACTGCGCCGGGCAGATCAACGGCACCACCGGGTACGAGGAAGCCGCCGCACAGGGGCTTGTCGCAGGGCTTGAGGCCGCTGCGGCCGCGCTCGGCAAGCAGGCACCCCGGCTTGATCGCGCCAATTCCTATATCGCGGTGATGGTTGATGACCTCACCTTGCAAGGCGTGTCCGAACCCTATCGGATGCTTACCGCCCGCGCCGAATATCGGCTGCGCCTGCGCGCCAACAACGCCGCGACCCGTCTCACCGGGCTGGGCGTGGCAGCAGGCTGCGTCGGTGAAGAGCGCCGCCAATGGTGGGAGCGGCGCGAAGCGACCCGCGAAATGTTTCACGTGAAACATTCGCAGAGGGTCCATGCCCGCGAGCTTGCCGATCTCGGTCTTGCGGTGCGCCGTGACCAGGGCGAAAGGTCACTGGCCGAATGGCTCCGGTATGACGGCGTCACGCCTGAGGCGTTGGCGCCGTGGTTGGGAGAAGTGACCGCGCTTGATCCCCTGCTGGCCGAGGAAATGGCTGAAGATGCCGCCTATGCGCCCTATCTCGCGCGGCAAGACGCCGAGCTGCGCGACTTGCGCGCGAGCGAGGCGCTGCCGCTCGCCTCTGACTTCCCGTATGGTGAGGTGCCGGGCCTTTCCAACGAGATGGTCGAGCGCCTGACCAAGGCCGCACCGGGGACACTCGCAGCGGCGGGGCGGGTGCCGGGGGTTACTCCCGCGGCGCTCTCGGCGTTGCTGGTGCACGCGCGGCGGAAGGCAGCGGCGTGATTACCACGGAAGATGAGGCCCGCGCCTATGTCGCCGGCCTGACCGATGCTGCGGGGATGACGCGGCTGGAGGCCTTCGCTGCACTGGTTTTGGCGGAAAACCAGCGCCAGAATCTGATCGCCAAACCGACCGAACCGCAGCTGTGGCAACGGCATATTGCCGACTCGGCGCAGCTCATCGAAAATGTTTCACGTGAAACATTGGGACCGAATGCGCAGGGGCCGTGGCTCGATCTCGGCAGCGGGCCGGGCTTCCCCGGCATCGTGATCGCCGCGCTATGTCCCAACATGCCGGTGGTGCTGGTCGAATCCCGCGCGCGGCGTGTGGAGTTTCTTGAAGCGGTCATTGCGGCGCTGAATCTGCCAAAATGTCGGGTCGAAGGGCAGCGGCTGGAACGGGTTACGCCCTTTCCAGCCCGCGCCATTTCGGCACGGGCTTTTGCCCCGTTGTCCAAACTTCTCGAACTATCCGCACCCTTCTCCACAAGGGCCACCGCCTATGTCTTGCCCAAGGGGCGGTCGGCGGCGCAGGAGTTGGAGACGCTCAAGCCTTCGATTCGAGCAATGTTTCACGTGAAACATTCCTTGACCGATCCCGACGCGGGAATCATTGTGAAGGCCTGACACGCGAAACTGTGCGGATTCAGCGTGAATCGGCGCGCGGAAGGACGGGAACAGCCATGTTCGTAATCGCGATTGCCAATCAGAAGGGCGGAGTGGGCAAGACCACGACCGCCATCAACATCGCCACCGCCATGGCCGCGACCGGGTGGCGCACGCTGCTGATCGACCTCGATCCGCAGGGCAACGCCTCGACCGGGCTCGGCGTACGGGCCGAATCGCGCGCGGTTTCGAGCTATGACCTGCTGGTGGATGAAGTGCCGCTCGCCAGCGCGATCGTGCCCAGCAGCATTCCCCGCCTCGATCTCATCCCGGCGACAGTCGATCTGTCGGGTGCCGAGGTCGAGTTGGTCGCCGTCGAGGGCCGGACGCACCGCTTGGACACAGCGCTGGCGAATCACACCGGGCACGACATCTGCTTCATCGATTGCCCGCCCTCGCTCGGCCTGCTCACGCTCAATGCCTTGTGCGCCGCTGATACGCTGCTGGTGCCGCTGCAATGCGAGTTTTTCGCGCTGGAGGGGCTGAGCCAGCTGCTTCAGACTGTCGATCAGATCCAGCAGCGCTTCAATCCCGATCTCGGCATCATCGGCGTGGCGTTGACGATGTATGACCGCCGCAATCGCCTGACCGATCAGGTGTCCGATGATGTGCGCGATTGCCTCGGCAAGCTGGTGTTCGAGACCGTGATCCCGCGCAACGTGCGCCTCTCCGAAGCGCCGAGCCACGGGCTTCCCGCGCTGATCTATGACCAGCATTGCACCGGCAGCCGCGCCTATATGGCTCTGGCGCGCGAATTGATCGGGCGATTTCCCGCAGAAAGACAAGCCGCATGAGTGAGAATGTGACGCAACCCGCTGATTCGCCCGTGACCTCGCGCGGCGAAGACAAGCCGCGGCGTTTGGGCCGGGGCCTGGGCGCCTTGCTCGGTGAGACTCGGCGCGAGGAACCCCTGGTGCGACGCGAGGATGCTTCGGTGGATGCGCCGCAAGTGATCGGCTCGCCGCTTCGCAATCTCGCGCTGGCGTCGATCAAGCCGTTGCCGGGCAACCCGCGTAAGCATTTCGATGAGGCCGCGCTGGACGAGCTTGCCGCCTCGATCGCCACCCGGGGCGTGATCCAGCCGATCATCGTCCGGCCGCACCCGAATGGGGAGGGGTATCAGCTGGTTGCAGGCGAGCGCCGCTGGCGGGCGGCGCAGAAAGCGCGGCTGCATGAGATCCCGGCGCTGGTGCGCAACCTCTCCGAACGCGAGGTCATGGCGCTCGCACTGATCGAGAATTTGCAGCGTGAGGACCTGAACCCGGTCGAGGAAGCGCGGGCCTATCATCGTCTCTCCGAACAGGAGGGCATGATCCAGGTCGACATCGCCAAGATGGTCGAAAAATCGCGCAGCCACGTCGCCAACATGATGCGGCTGATGACGCTGCCCGAGCCGGTGCTGGCCTTCATCGAACAGGGCAAACTGTCAATCGGCCACGCCCGCGCGCTGATCGGGCGGGATGATGCAGTGCAGCTCGCCGAGATCGCCGTGGCCGAGGGGCTATCGGTGCGCGATGTCGAAACCTTGACCCGCAAGCCCGCCAAGCGGCCGGACACGTCAACTCCCGTCCCGCAGCAAGCAGCTGAAAATGCTGATATTCTCGCCGTCCAGCAGCATCTCGAGGAGTTTCTTGGGCTCAGCGTCAAGATCAAGCCCGAGGTTGATCCGCGCAAGGGCACGATCACGATCCGCTACACCACGCTGGATCAGCTCGATCTGGTGTGCCAGCGGCTGACCGGCGGGGAATTCTGATAAAGTGTTCCGCACGCCATCCGGCGTGCGAAGTCCTCGCTCACACGCCTTTCGGGCGCGTCGCAGCAAGCGCGATGCCCGACTCGTCGAGCGTCAATCAGGCATGAAAAAGCCCCGCAAGATCGCCTCATCTTGCGGGGCTTTCACTTTGTCCCCCGGGGAGGGGGCAAAAGAGAATCAGCGATTCTTGATCATCTTGGGCGAAGGGCGCGGGGTCGGAATTTCGCGCACGGCACCGGGGACGGTGTAGGTCTCGTAACGCTCGGTCTCGCGCACCACCACCTGCTGCTGCACTTCGGTCCGCACCGGCACCATCACCATCTGCGGCGGGGGGGCGTAGGTGTAGCCGTAGGAATAGCCGGCCGGGTAGCCATAGCCATAGGAATAGCTCTGCGCCGGGTAGGCGATGGCGCGGCTGGCGATGCGCGGGCCGGGGGCACCATACTGCGACAGGTAGCTGTCGAGCGCGGCTTCGCAGTCGTAGCGGTCCTCGTCGTCATCCCCGTCGAAGATGCTGCCCAGCAATCCGCCGATCAGCCCACCACCGCCAACACCGAGGACGGTGCCGAGCACGCGGTCACCCGCGCCAGCGATCTCGTAACCGGCAAAGCCGCCGGCGATCGCGCCCAGCAGGCCGCCGATGATCAGGCCGGTGTCATCCTTGCCCTGGCCCTTGGTGCGGCGGCGGCACTCGTCGATCCACTGCTGCCGCTCGAACACCACCGGAGCGGGCGCATAGGCCATCGGCGGTGCATAGCCGTGGTGCTGCACAGGCGCATAGCCCTGATGCGGCATGGCAGGGCGCGGCGGCGGCCCGTCGATCCGCCGGGTGCGGGTGACGGTCTCGACCCCGTTCACGTTCGTCACAGTCTCTTCAGCCTGCATCGCCACCGGCGCGGTGCGATATTCGCTCGGGATCGAGCGCATCTCGGCTTCGCTCATCGGCGAAAGCGGCGGAAGATCGGCATAATTCTGCGCCTGCACCGCCCCCGGAACGGCAAGGGCCAGAGCGGCGAGCGAAACAGTCGGCGAAAGCTTGAACATGGGCAATTTCCCCCTGAATCAGCCGGATTGGACTGATGGTTAGCGAAAGCTTACCACCGACTCTGCCGCGTGCCCAAGCGATGCTGTCGGCGCTGTCCCGTTTCGGGAAAGTCGCCGGGGGGAGGGGCTCAGATCCGGTCAGCGAGCAGGGCCGCCAGGGCCTCGATCCCGGCGGCGTCATCCTCGGAGAAGCGCGCAGGGGACGGACTGTCGAGATCGATCACAGCGATCACCGCACCATCGCGCAGCACTGGGACGACCAGTTCGGACTGGCTGGCGGCGTCGCAGGCAATGTGGCCGGGGAAGGCGTGGACATCGGCGACAAGTTGCGTGGCGCGACTTTGCGCCGCTGCCCCGCATACGCCCCGGCCGAAGGGGATGCGGATACAGGCGGGGCGCCCCACGAAGGGCCCGAGCACCAGCTCGTCCGCGCCGCCGGTCTTCGCCGGAGCGACGCGGTAGAACCCGGCCCAGTTGAGATCGGGCAGAAACTCCCACAACAGCGCCGCGACATTGGCCATGTTGGCGACTGCATCGGGCTCACCCGCTGTCAGCGCTTCGGCGGCGGCCAGCAGCTCGCGGTACAGTTCCTCCGCGGCGAGCGGTGCGGCGGGTTTGAAATCATACATCGCGGTCTGTGGCCTTTCGTCGCATCGCCCCGGCGCTTATCGGTTGCCGCATCGGCGGCCGGGCATTATCCCGCGTCACATGGCTCTTTTTCGCAAAATCGCAATCGCTCTTGTCATCGCAATCGTGGTGACGGGGGTCGCCCTGTTTGTCCTGTCGCGCGGAGATACCGCCGATCTCTCGGTCGAAGAGGTCGCTGGCACCGAACCGGTGTTGCAGGAGGGCGATCCGCAGAACTTCCCGACCGTCCAGATTGCCGAGCCGGTGGGCTGGAAAGCGGGCGAGGCCCCGACCCCGGCCAAGGGGCTGGAGGTGGTCCGCTTTGCCGAAGGGCTCGATCACCCGCGCACGCTCTATGCGCTCCCCAACGGCGATGTGCTGGTCTCGCTGACCCGCGCGCCGGAGAAGAAGAACCGCGACACCGGCGTAATGGCGACCATTCGCGGCTGGATTGAAGGCATCCTGTTTGCCAAGGCGGGGGCGGGCGGCACATCGCCCAACCAGATCGTGCTGCTGCGCGACACCGACGGCAATGGCAGTGCCGAAACCAGGCAGGTGATCCTGACCGAGGGGCTCGATTCCCCATCCGGGCTCGCCTGGAAGGATGGCACGCTCTACGTCGCCAACCACAATGCGGTGCTGGCCTTCCCCTATGCGCTCGGCAGCGACAAGGTCACTGGAGCGCCGCGCAAGCTGATGGACCTGCCGCCGGGCGGCGGGCACTGGATGCGCAATCTCGAACTCTCGCCCAATGGGCAGCTGCTCTATGTCGCGGTGGGATCGGTCAGCAACATCGGCGAGCAGGGCATGAAGGTCGAAGAAGGCCGGGCGATGATCTGGGAATATGATCTCGCTTCGGGCCGCGCGCGCCAGTTCGGCGCGGGGCTGCGCAACCCCAATGGCCTCGATTTCAGCCCCTGGACCGGCGAGCTGTGGACCACGGTGAACGAGCGCGACATGCTGGGATCGGACCTCGTGCCCGACTACCTCACCAATGTGCCGATCGGCGCGCAATATGGCTGGCCCTGGGTCTATTACCGCACCAATATCGACCGCCGGGTCCAAGCACCCATGCCGCGCTTCCTGATGGAATATGTCCGCAAGCCGGAATTCGCGCTCGGCCCGCACGTGGCGGCGTTGGGGCTGGTGTTCTCCAGGGAGGGCGACCGCATGGGGGAAAACTTCGCCAGCGGGGCCTTCATCGCGCGGCACGGATCGTGGAACCGCAAGCCGCCTTCGGGCTATGACGTGGTGTTCGTGGACTTCGACGAACTCGGCAATCCGGTGGGCAAGCCGGTGCCGGTGCTGACCGGGTTCCTGACAGGTGAGGGCACCACCCGTGGCCGTCCGACCTGGGTCGAATGGGCGGGCGATGGGTCGCTGCTGGTGTCTGACGATACCGCCGGGATCATCTGGCGTGTGCATTCACCCTCGGCCACGCCGGCTCCGGCGATCGCGCGGCTGAAGGACGATCCGCTCCCTCCGACCGCGCTGAAGGATCCGCGGGCGGCGTTCGAGGCGGATTACCTGCGCAAGCAGGCGGGGCAGAAGGTCAACTGAGCCGTAAACCGGCGCGCCCTGCCAACTCGGTTGCGAATTGCAGCGCGGTGCGGCCGGAACGGTTGCCGCGCTGGATCGCGAAAGCCATCGCCTCCTCGGCATCGAAGCTGAGGCCGAGCGGCGCGGTGTAGACTGCGAGGATCGCGAGGTAGGTGTCCTTGTCCGCCGGGTGGAAGCCCAGCGTCAGCCCGAAGCGGTCCGCCAGCGCGAGGGCATCGTCGCGCTCATCGCGCTCGTGGATCGCGGCAGAGGTATCCTCCCGCTCGACGATGGCACGGCGGTTTGCCGTCACCACGATGCGGACATGCCCCGGGCGGGGCGCGACGCCGCCGTCGAGCAGGCTGCGCAGCGCCAGCATCTCGGCGCGCCCATCCGCGCCAAAGCCGAGATCGTCGATGAAGAGGAGGAATGCGCGGGATTGCTGTGCCAGCTCGGCGACCAGTGCCGGGAACGTCGGCAGGGCTCCCGGCGCGATCTGAACCAGTGCCAGGGCCTGCGGGTCGCTCGCCTGCACATCGGCCACCGTCGCGCGCACCAGCGCCGATTTGCCCATCCCGCGCGCACCCCACAGCAGCACATCATGCGCCGCCGCACCCTGGGCAAGCCGCTCGCAATTGCTGCGCAGCGCGGCCTTCTGCGCGGCGATCCCCTGCAGCTGGGCGAGCGGGACCGCATCCAGCACCGGCACCGCGCGCGCCGTCTCGCCGTCCCACACATAGGCGGGCGCGGCGCGCCAGTCGGTCGGGGGCGGAGGCGGGGGCGCGAGCCGTTCGAGCGCGGCGGCGATCCGATCCAGAGCGTCGCCGCGCGCCATCTCAGCCCACCAGCGCTGCGCTGGGCAGGGCGTAGAGCAACTCGGCTCCGGCGACCGCGCCTGATTTGAGGCCAGCGGCTTCCGGCACGATCCGGTCGAGGAAGAACCGCACCGTCACCGGCTTGGTCGCCGCGAGTTCGGGCGCAGCCCCCGCCGCCACCGCCTCGGCCTGCTTCATCAGCTGCCATCCGGCAACCGCGACAGCGGCCATGGTGCAGAAGGGCACGCTGCCAGCGAGGCGATCATCAAGGCTCGCCTCATCTCGCATCCAGCGCGCGACATGGGCGCAGTCCATCGCCAGCGCGGTGAGGGCATATTCGGATGCGGCTTCGCGGGCGATGGTCTCGAACAGGGTCACCATCGCCTCACCGCCTTCAAGCCCGAGCTTGCGGGTGACGAGGTCCGCCGCCTGAATGCCGTTGGTGCCTTCGTAAATCGGCGCGATGCGCGAATCGCGCCAATGCTGGGCCGCGCCGGTTTCCTCGACAAAGCCCATCCCGCCGTGAATCTGGATGCCGAGCCCCGCGACCTCGACCCCGATATCGGTGCCCCACGCCTTGATCAGCGGCACGACGATCTCCGCGCGGGCCTTGGCCGACTCATCCCCCAGATTGCCGCGATCAACCTGTCCCGCGCAGTAATAGAGCAGCGCGCGTGCGCCTTCGGTCAGCGCCTTCATGCGCAGGATCATGCGGCGCACATCGGGATGCTCGATGATCGCTACCGGCGCCTTGTCGGGCGAACCGGCGCGGGCCGATTGCACCCGGTCCCGCGCATAGGCGAGGGCCTGCTGCGTCGCCCGCTCACCGATCTGCACACCCTGATTACCGACATTGATCCGCGCGTTGTTCATCATCGTGAACATCGCGGCGAGGCCCTTGTTCTCGTGCCCGACCAGCTCGCCGATACACTCGCCATTGTCGCCATAGCTAATCACGCAGGTGGGCGAGGCATTGATGCCGAGCTTGTGTTCGAGGCTGACGCAGCGGAGATCGTTGTGCGGGCCGAGGCTGCCATCCGCGTTGACATGATACTTCGGCACCACGAACAGCGAGATGCCGCGCGACCCCTCGGGCGCGCCGGGGAGCCGGGCCAGCACCAGATGGATGATGTTCTCGGCCAGATCATGCTCGCCCCAGGTGATGTAGATCTTCTGGCCGGTGATCCGGTACTTGCCCGCATGGGGCCCGTTGACGATCGGTTCGGCGACCGACCGCAGCGCGCCGACATCGCTCCCGGCGGCGGGCTCGGTCAGGTTCATCGTGCCGGACCACTTGCCGCTGACGAGATTGGGCAGATACATCGCCTTCTGGTCGTTGGAGCCATGATGCTCCAGCGCCTCGATCGCACCGACGCTCAGCATCGGCAGCAGAGTGAAGGCCATATTGGCAGCGCCGAGGTTTTCGAGCACGTTGCAGGCCAGTGTGAAGGGCAGGCCCTGCCCGCCATGGTCAACCGGGGACGCGATCGCGTTCCACCCCTGCTCGACATAGGCCTTGTAGGCCGCGTCGAAGCCGTCGGGCAGGCGCACCACGCCGTTTTCCAGCTTGGCCCCTTCCAGATCGCCCTTACGGTTCAGCGGGGCGAATTCGCCCGCCGCAAACTGCCCCACGCCTTCGACGATGGCTTCGATCAGGTCGGGTTCGGCATGGGCGAAGCGTTCGGTCTGAGCGAGCTCGTCGATCCCGGCATTGATGCGGATGGCAAGCAGCTGGTCGGCGGTCGGCGGGGTAAAGGGGGTCACTTCGGGGGCGTCCTTGCGATGGGTAAAGCCCGCGCGCACTTGGCAGGGCGGGGGTTTGAATATAGCGCCGGGGCATGAGCGGCAAGAACGTTACGGAAGTGCGACTGGCAGACGCAGCGGGGATCGCTGAGGCCGCGCGAATCCTCGAATCGGGCGGGCTTGTCGCGGTGCCGACCGAGACGGTTTACGGCCTCGCGGCGCGCGCCGATTCTGCCGAGGCGGTCGCAAAAATCTACGCCGCAAAGGGTCGGCCGGACTTCAACCCGCTGATCGTGCATGTAGCGGGGCTGGAGCAGGCGGAACGCTATGCCGACTTCTCGCCCGAAGCGGTCGCCTTGGCCGCCGCGCATTGGCCCGGCCCCCTGACCCTGGTGGTGCCGCGCCGGGCCGAGGCGGGGTTGGCCGAGGCGGTGACGGCTGGCCTGCCCACGATCGCTCTGCGCGCGCCGGCCCATCCGGTCATGCAGGCCTTGCTGGCGGCGGCGGATTTCCCGCTGGCCGCGCCATCCGCCAATCGCAGCGGCTTCATCAGCCCCACCAGCGCGGATCACGTTCTCGCTTCGCTGGATGGGCGGATCGACCTGGTCCTCGATGGCGGGCCGACTTCGGCAGGGGTGGAGTCGACCATCGTTGCGGTGCGGGCCAATGGGCGGGTGGAGGAACTGCGCCCCGGCCCGCTTGCTATCGGGGAGCAGGGCGAGGGCAAGGCGCTGGAAGCCCCCGGCCAGCTCGCCAGCCACTATGCGCCGGGCAAGCCCGTGCGCCTGAATGCCGCGTGGGCTGAAACGGACGAATTCCTGATCGGCTTCGGCGCTGTCGGCGGTGACTGCACGCTGTCAGCCAGCGGTGATGTCAACGAGGCCGCTGCCCGCCTCTACGCGGCCTTGCACGAAGCCGCCCGCGCCCCGCAGCCGCGCATCGCGGTCGCCCCAGTGCCGGACGAGGGCGTTGGCCGGGCGATCAATGATCGGCTGAGGCGCGCGGCGGCTTAATCGTCGCGGTCAGGCTCCACCGGGACGCCCGGCAGCAGCGCTTTCATCTCTGCCCGGATGGCCTGTGCCTTCTCGCAAGCCGCGTCATTTCCGTCAGCGCAGCGGTCCATCTGCTTGTCGAGATCGCGCTCCAGCTCGCCCAACCGTTCCTCGCGCTTGCGGATTTCGCGACCGCGCTTCTCGTCGGCTTCGGATTGGCTGGTGGTAGCCAGATCGACACCCCTGCTCACTGCCTTGACCGGCAACGTGACGACATTCACCGCCGCACGCGCAAGACAGCCCTGCAAGGCGAGCGAAGCGAGGCCAAGGGCCGCAAGTCGGAGGATGTGCATGGCCGCAGAGTGTCGCGCGGCCAAGGCTATAAGGCAATGCTATTCTGCGGGTTTTGCGGCGACCGGAGCTGCGGGTGCTTCGGGTGCTGTCGGCGGCTGCGGGGCCGAGGCTCCGGCACCCTCGGAGCAGGTCAGCGTGCCCGAGCCGAATTCGTTGACGGTGCACTTGGCCTTGCCGGTAACGGTGACGTCACCCGCGCCCGCGATGTTCGCGGTCACTTCCCCGTCCGAGGCAAAGGCGACATCGCCCGCGCCGCCAATCGAGACTTCGGCCGTGTCGGCTTTCAGGCCCGCCAGTTCCACTTCGCCGCTTCCGCCGATGTTGATGGTCAGGCTCTTGACTGTCCCCGCGCCGCGGATGGTGCCCGAGCCGCCGATATTGATCCCGAGGTTCTGGGCCGCCACGGTACCGAACTCGACCAGACCCGAACCGCCGATTGTGACTTCGGCCTCGCTGGCGAGGGTGGGGGCCTTGATCGTGCCAGCGCCGGCGATCACGACCTCTTCGGGAGCGGGCATAGTGATGCGGATGATGGCGTTGGTCTCACCGCTCCAGCCTTCTTCGCGGGTGATGCCGATGGTCCGTTCGTCCCGGACAAAGCGCAGGCTTTCGGTGTTGCCGCCTTCGACCTTGATCGAGAACTGATCGCCCTCGGTGAGAATCACCGTATCGCCCGAGGCCAGCACCACTTCGGACGGCGGTGTGCCAGTGAGGACGACATCGGCAAGCGGCACGCCCTTCTGACCATTGATTTCCATCTCCGCCCCTTCGCACCCGCCCAGCGCAATCGCGGCGGTGAGCAAAGCGGCGGCGGCGATGTGGCGGCCGGTGAATTGGGTCATGACGTGTCTCTCCCGAAGTGCTCTAGCGTATTGCTGATATAATACACCCCGACGCGTGACACAAGACTGCGCACCGCACAAACAAAAAGGGCCGCCCCGCAGGGCAGCCCTTGATGTCGCTCACGGCGGAAAAAGCCTCAGGCTTCTTCGGCGGTATCGTAATATTGCGGCGCGTGTTCACGCAGCACGTCGAGAATCTTGCCGAGCGCGGTGGGCTCGTCGGTCTCTTCCATCGCCGCCAATTCGCGGGCGAGGCGGCTGGAGGCCGCTTCGAAGATCTGGCGTTCCGAATAGCTCTGTTCCGGCTGGTCTTCGGGGCGGAACAGATCGCGGGTCACTTCGGCAATCGACACGAGGTCGCCCGAATTGATCTTCGCTTCATATTCCTGCGCGCGGCGCGACCACATGGTGCGCTTGACCTTGGGCTTGCCCTTGAGGGTTTCCATCGCCTGCCGCAACGTCTTGTCCGACGACAGCTTACGCATCCCGATCGCTTCGACCTTGCCCACCGGCACGCGCAGGGTCATGCGCTCTTTTTCAAACCGAAGGACGTAGAGTTCGAGCTGCATCCCGGCGATTTCCTCGCGCTGAAGCTCGATCACCCGGCCAACGCCGTGCTTGGGATAAACGACATAATCGCCGACGGTGAATGCGTTCGCGGTGCTTGCCATGCAAGTTCCTTTCAATCGGCCGTCCTGGCAACGAGAGAGCGGACAATCGGCCCAGCGACGCGGGGCTTGACTGAAGGGTGCCTCAGACAAAGCGAGCGCCGGGTGGTAATCATCCGGTTGGGGGGTTGCTGGTGTCGGGCCTTCCTGGTTTTCACGCCTGCGCGGGCACGGCCCTGCGCGGTTGGCGTATTATATAGCACGTCTGCAACAAAATTGCGAGTCGGCGTTTGCGAAAGCGGGCCGAACTATACAAACCGCGCGAAAAGCGGCTGAAAATCAGTCACCATCACCCGGTTCGGCGCTGAAATACTTCTCGAATTTGCCCTTTTCGCCCTTATGCGCGTCGGCATCTTCGGGCGGAGCCTTCTGGCTGGTGATGTTGGGCCACTGGGCCGAGTATTGGGTGTTCAGTTCGAGCCACTTTTCCAGCCCGTCTTCGGTATCCGGGAGAATCGCTTCGGCCGGGCATTCCGGTTCGCACACGCCGCAATCGATGCATTCGCTGGGATTGATCACCAGCATGTTCTCGCCTTCATAGAAGCAATCGACCGGGCACACTTCCACGCAGTCGGTATACTTGCACTTGATGCAGTCTTCAGTGACGACGTAAGTCATTGCGGCTCTTTCAATGGGAATCTTCGGAATTTTCCGGCGGGGCATCCGCCGTGAGCGTTGACGCTGCTATTGTCATTTGCCCTTTACGGTCAAGCCCGTCAGAATCAACCTCCCGATAATAGGAAGCCGCCTGCGCCGGAGAACCGCGTCGTTCGGGCAGGGCCAGCAACTCGATCACCCGCACGGTGCCGCCTACGGCCAGCGTCAGCACATCCCCAATACGCGCCTGTTCGGCACAGCGCAGCACATGCTTCCTGTTGCGGCGCAAAGCGTGGGTATCGATCAGGCTTTGCGCGGCCGAACGGGTGCGGGCGAAGCGGAGATAGACCAGCAGGCGGTCGATGCGGATCGACTCTCCCACCCCGCCGCCCTTCATCCCTTGAGCAGGTCCGCCAGCTTGTCGAAGGCACCGCCAGCGCGGGCCGGGCCCGTGTCGACCGGGGGCCTTGCGGGGGCCTGCGCCGGGCGAGGCGGCCGCTTGCCGCCGTCACGCGCGGGCTGCGCGCCATCGCGACCGGGCCGAGCCGCAGCGGGCTTGCCCTTGCCGCGCGGAGGGCGCTGATCCTTGCGCTGGTCGGTCCGTTCGGGGCGGCGGTCAGGACGCCGTTCGTCCTTTTCACGCCCGGAATCTTGAGGCCGACGCGGGCGCCAGTGCCAGCGGTCGGGTGCGGGCGGGCCGAACGCGCCGTCGGCCAGGGGCCGCGCCCGGTCGCAGCGGAACCCGGCGCTGCCGAGCAGGCGGCGCGCGTTCTCGGCCTCCAGCCCGACTGACACCGCCAGCGCCATGTCGAGCCGGAAGGCGCGGTTGCGTTCCTTGGGGTGGGCCGCCGTGGCCACCGCGCGTCCGTCAAACGCGGCGCGCAGGATTTTCTCGGCCAGATCCACCCGGATCGCCTGCGACCCGGCATAGCGATAGCCGGCCGGCAGCCGCCCCTTGGCCCAGCTCCCTTCGGCGAGCACCGGCAGCATCGCGTCCTGCACCGGGCGCAGATCGAGGCCGAGCGCGTGCAGCAAGCGGCGCGGCGCGGGCTTGAGCAAGGGCGCGGCGAAAATGTCGAGCGCGCCGAACGTCACGCCCAGTTTGCGCAGGTAGGGGCGCATGTCCTTGGGGAGGTGTTCCAGCCCGGCATCCTCGCGGCTGATGACGCCGCGCGCTTCGATCAGGGTGATGACCAGCGCACGCGCCTGCGATCCGGCTGCGGGATCGCGCGCGGCTTCGGCCAGTTTGCGCAGGGGCTCCAGCGGTTCGAGCTGCTTGTCCAGCCATTCGGCCAGTCCCGCTTCCAATCTGGCCCGAGCCCCTTCGGGCACCAGCACCAGATCGCGGGTGAGCGTCAGCTTCGGCGTGCCGAAATTGCCCGCGCCCGGCTGACCGGGGAAGGTGATGTCGGCAAGCGCACGGTCTTGCCAGCGGATTGCCCCGCCGGAGATGACCAGCTCGCCCAGACCCTGTGTCAGCAGCCAGTCGGCCCGGTCCGCCAGCAGCGCGGGCAAGGCCTTCTCACCCGCCGCCAGCAGCATCCGCCGATCAGCAACGCCTGCGCTCGGATCGACATGGAAGCGGAAGCCTTCAAGCCGCCCGATGCTCATTCCCTCCACGGTCAGGTGGCCATCGGGTTCGAGCGTGACGGGCAGCGCACTCGCATCCTGCCCCAGCGATTTCATCAAGAGAGTCGTCCTTCGGTTCACGAAACGCTCGGTCAGCCGCGCGTGCAGCGCATCCGAGAGCTTCGCCTCGACCGCGCGCGCCCGCGCAGCCATTTCGTCGCGCGCCAGCACCCAATCGGGGCGCTGGCAGATGTAGGCCCAGCTGCGAATCGCCGCAATCCGGCCTTGCAGCGTGTCGATGTCGCCCTGCATCCGGTCAAGCTCGGCGATGCGCGCGGCGACGAAATCCGCGCCGAGATACCCTTCGCGCAAGTCGTCCCACAGGCGGGCGACAAAGCGGGCGTGCTGTTCGACCCCGAGATTGCGGAAATCGGGGAGCGAGCAGGCCTCCCAGAATCGCCGCACGCTCCCGGCCCCGCGCACGGAACGGCCGACGTCATCCTCGGCCAGACGGCGCAGCACCGCCATGTCGATCGCTTCGGGCGCGGCTTTCAAGGCGGCATGGCTGGGCCGCGCTTCGAGATCGGCGATCAGCGCGGCCAGCGAATCGAACCGCGGATCGGCATCGCGCCAGAACAGGTGGGTGAGCGGAGCGAATTTGTGCTCCTCGATGGCGTAGACTTCCTCATCGGTGAAGGCGAGCGGCTCGCCATCGCCCTTCCCGGTGCCTGACAGCGTCCCGAAGGTGCCATCGCGCTGGTGCCGCCCGGCGCGCCCGGCGATCTGCGCCATTTCCGACGGTGTGAGGCGGCGCTTTCGCCGCCCATCGTACTTTGACAGCGCTGCGAAGGCGACGTGGTCGAGATCGAGGTTCAGTCCCATGCCGATCGCGTCGGTGGCGACGATGTAATCGACCTCGCCCGCCTGGAACATCGCGACCTGCTTGTTGCGGGTCTCAGGCGAGAGCGCGCCCATCACCACCGCCGCGCCGCCGCGGAACCGCCGCAAAGCCTCGGCCATGGCGTAAACCTGCTCGACGCTGAAGGCGACCACGGCCGACCGCTTGGGTAGGCGCGACAGCTTGCACACGCCGGCATGGCTGAGGGTCGAGAAACGCGGACGGCTGGTGATGTCCGCCTTGGGGATCAGCGCCTTGACCATCGGCTCCAGCGTCGCAGAGCCGAGGATCATCGTCTCCTCCCGCCCGCGCGCATGCAGCAGCCGGTCGGTGAAGATATGCCCGCGTTCGGGATCGGCGCCCAGCTGCGCCTCGTCCAGCGCGACGAAGGCGTGCTGTCCGGCGGTGCGCGGCATGGCTTCGGCCGTGCAGAGGAAATAGCGGGCGTCGGGCGGTTCGATCCGCTCCTCGCCGGTGATGAGCGCGACCTGCTTGTCACCCTTGATCGCCCGCACCCGGTCATAGACCTCGCGCGCCAGCAGGCGCAGCGGGAAGCCCATCATGCCGGAGGAATGGCCGCACATCCGCTCGATCGCCAGGTGCGTCTTGCCGGTGTTGGTCGGCCCCAGCACCGCGCGCACACGCGCGTCAGCGGCGTTCTCACGCGAAGAGCCGAGGCTGGCAAGCTGGCGGGCAGACGGGGGAGCTGGCACGGTGCACCGGGTTCTGTCAGGCTTGCACCATGGGGGCAAGGCCGCCCGTCCACCGGGGCTGCGCATAAGGGAAACGTCCGGGCGCGCGGGCGATGCAATTGGCCGCTGGTTAACCGTGCATTTACTATGATCGGGCAAAGAAATGCGACATGGCACGCGCGGCCGTCGGACGAGACGTCCTCACGGGTGCAGCCATCGGGGCAGAAATGTTGGATCATGCGCGGAAATTGATGGATGAGCCCGAGGCTCATGACGCGCCTGACAGTGCGGCCGACCCGCGCGTGATTGCTCCCGTGCCGCGCGACCAGATCCACGCACCCAACGTGGCCGAACTGCTGCCCAATCAGGGCAATTCCGCGCGGCCCGCTCCGCCCACCAGGACGCAGAACGCCAAGGATCAGACTGCCGCATGGCTGCGTGAGTTTGGCAAGCGGCATGCGTCATGGCGTCATGCCGCCTCGGATTGGTTCGCCCGGCTCGACCTGGCCCCCGATCTGGCCGAGGATATCGGCAGCCGCCGCTGGCTGCGCGGGCTGGGGACGATGGTGGGTCTTGGCGCGGTGGCGCTGGCGTTCTGGCCCGATTTCACGCCGCTCGAAGCGCGCCCCGCCATGCCCCAAAGCGCGGATGTCGCCAGCGAGATGCGCAGCCAGATGATCCTGCCACTGGCGCTGGGCGCCGATAGTGGCCGCCGGATGGGGCCGACCGCAGCGGTGATCCCGCTCAAGAGTGCACCCGAACGCCCGCAGATCCAGCTGGTGGTGACACTGGCGCCGGGCGACAGTTTCGCCTCGATGTTGCGCCGCGCCGGTGTCGCCGCGGGCGACATCGACCGCGCGGCCGCGCTGGTGGGGCAAGCCGTGGCCGTGGGCGATATTGCGCCCGGCACGCAGATGGATGTGCTGCTTGGCCGCCGCCCGGCTCCGGGTGCGCCGCGCCCGCTCGACAGCCTGGCGTTCCGCGCCCGCTTTGATCTGGAGCTTGAATTGACCCGCCCCGGCGTTGGCACGATTGCGGAGGATGGCACGCCGGTCGTCCCCTCCGGCCCGCTGGCGCTCAAGCGCAACATCATCCGCGTCGATGAAACGCCGCTGCGGGTACGCGGCGTGGTCGGCAGCAGTCTCTACCGCTCGATGCGGCAGGCGGGCGTTCCGGCCAGCGCGGTGCAGGAATATCTCAAGGCGCTCGACGCGCAGATCGACATGGACCGCGAGGTCAAATCGGCCGACGAATTCGACATCATCATCGCCTATCGCCGTGCGGCGACGGGTGAACGGCAGGCGGGGCAGTTGCTCTATGCCGGGATCGACCGCGGCGGCCGTCCGCGCACGCAGTTGATGCGTTGGGGGAGCGAGGGGCGGTTCTACGAAGCCTCGGGCGTGGGAGAGCAACGGCGCGGGCTGCTGGCCCCGGTGCCGGGCGCGATCACCTCGAACTTCGGCCTGCGCCGCCACCCGATCCTCGGCTACACCCGGATGCACGCCGGGATCGACTTCAAGGCGCGTTACGGCACGCCGATCGTGGCGGTTTCGGATGGCCGCGTCAGCGCCGCCGGCCGCGCGGGCGGCTGCGGCATCGCAGTGCGGCTGGAGCATGGCGGCGGTCTGGCAACCCGCTATTGCCACATGAGTCAGATGGCGGTCCGTTCCGGCCAGCAGGTGCGGCGCGGGCAGGTGATCGGCTATGTCGGCTCGACCGGCCTGTCGACCGGCGCGCACCTCCATTACGAAATGTATCGCGGCGGGCGAGCGATCAATCCGGCGAGCGTGCAATTCGTCAGCCGCGCCGAGCTTTCGGGCACCGAACTGGCCGATTTCCGTCGCCAGCTGGCCCGCCTGAAGGAGATCAGCGTGGGTGAAGCGCTCAAGGATCTCGCCCCGCTGCCGAACGAGGTGAAGCAGCCGGGGCGCGAGATCGAGAAGGTCGAAACTGCGCGCGCGGCCAAGCCTGCCACCACGCCGTAACGAGCACTTGTCGAGCGTGCGCGATTGGGCGTAAGCCTGCCCGCATGACCGGACATTACCCCAACACCCGCCTGCGTCGCACCCGTGCCACCGGCTGGAGCCGCGCGCTCCACCGCGAGACGGTGCTGACCCCTTCCGACCTCATCTGGCCGCTGTTCGTGACCTCGGGCAAGGGCGTGGAAGAGCCGATCGCGACGCTGCCGGGCGTCTCGCGCTGGTCGGTCGACGGGATTGTCGCGCGGGCGAAAGAGGCGGCCGATCTCGGCATTCCGGTGATCGCGCTGTTCCCCAACACCCCGCGCGAATTGCGCAGCGACGACGGGGCCGAGGCGCATAATCCCGACAACCTGATGTGTCAGGCGATCCGCGCGATCAAGGACGCCTGCGGGGACTCGATCGGCGTGCTGACCGACGTCGCGCTCGATCCCTATACCTCCCACGGGCAGGACGGGCTGGTGAATGACGCGGGCTATGTCGTGAATGACGAGACCGTGGCGATGCTGGTCGATCAGGCGGTCAATCAGGCCAACGCAGGCGCCGACATCATCGCGCCCAGCGACATGATGGACGGCCGCATCGGCGCGATCCGCCGGGCGCTGGAGATGAACGGGCACCCGAACGTGCAGATCATGTCCTACGCGGCGAAGTATGCCAGCGCTTTCTACGGCCCGTTCCGCGATGCGGTGGGCAGCGGCGGGCTGCTGAAGGGCGACAAGAAAGCCTACCAGATGGACCCCGCCAACGCCGACGAGGCGATGCGCGAAGTGGCGATGGACATTGCCGAGGGCGCGGACAGCGTGATGGTGAAACCGGGGCTCGCCTATCTCGACATCATCTACCGGGTGAAGCAGCGCTTCGACGTGCCGGTGTTCGCCTATCAGGTCTCCGGCGAATACGCGATGATCGAGGCCGCGCAGGCCGCCGGGATCGGGGATCGCGATGCGCTGGTGCTGGAAAAGCTGATCGCCTTCAAGCGCGCCGGGTGCAACGGGGTGCTGACCTATCACGCCGCCCATGTCGCCCGCCTGTTGAATGGCTGACGACATACTGGCGAGCGAGCGGCTGATCCTGCGCCCGCCCGTGGCAGAGGATCTGCCGTGGGTGCTCGAACACATGAACACCGAGAGCGTGATGCGCCATCTCGCCGGGGTGCGCGCGCCCGAGGCGGTAGCCGAGAGCCTGGCCGATGATATCGCTGCCTTCCACAGCGGCGGGCATCAGCGTTGGACGGTGTGGCTGCGTGACAGCGGGACACGGGTGGGTCGCTGCGGCTTGTTCCACCTGCGCTCCCCTGCCGCGCCCGAGGCGTTGCAAGGCCAGCGCGAGATCGGCTGGACGTTCGCGCAAGCCCATTGGGGCCACGGCTATGCGACCGAGGCGGCGCGGGCGGTTATTGCCTATGCTTTCACTACGCTGGCTTTGCCGGTGCTCTATTCGCAGACCAGTGATTCGAATGGGAGTTCGACCCGGATGATGCAGCGCCTCGGCTTCACCGCGCGGCCTGAGCTGGGCTACCACGATCCCGACTACCCGCCGGAAGACAATCCCACCACCGTATGGTCGATGGACGCCCCCGCATGACCGCATTCCGCCACGAAACCACCCGCCTGATCTTGCGCGATTGGCGCGCGGAGGATTGGTCCGTGTTCTGGGAGGCGACCAACACGCCCGCCGTCATGCGCTGGCTCGGCGGGGTGCAGGACGCAGCGGCGCGCGCGGCCGGGGAGGCGCGGATCGAAAGCTATCGCGCGGAGCACGGCCACACCTTTTGGGTGGTCGAACGCAAGGCAGACAGCGCGCTGCTCGGCTTCTGCGGGTTGAAGCGCTCGAATCAACCGGGGGGACCGCAGGGCATGATGGAGGTCGGCTGGCGCTTGCGCGAGGATGCCTGGGGGAAGGGCTATGCCAAGGAGGCTGCCACGGCTTCGCTCGCGCTGGCCTTCGATCATTTCGGCGCGGATGAGGTGATTGCACTGACGGTTCAGGGCAATACCGGCAGCTGGGGCTTGATGCGGCGGCTCGGGATGGGGCGGCGCGCTGATCTTGATTTCGACAGCACCGACTTCGGCTCCGAAGATCCGCGCATCATCGCCTATGGCATCACCCGCGACCAATGGCGCGCGGCGGCATGACGGCAATCGTGCTGACGACCGAACGATTGGTGCTGCGCCAGATCGGCGAGGATGATCTCGATGCGCACATGGCGCTGCTCAACACGCCCGCGGTAATGCGGCACCTTGGCGGGGTGCAGCCGCGTGCGGTGATCGCAGCGAAGCACGCCGCGTCCCGCGCCAGCTTTGCCGCCGAGGGCTTCGGCTTCATGCTGGCCGAGGAACGCGCAACCGGAGACATCGTCGCCCATTGCGGGCTGCGCCGGATCGCCCATCCGCTCGCCCCCAATCCCACCGATCACGAAATCGGCTGGGTGGTGCGCGAGGACCGCTGGCGCATGGGCTATGCGCATGAGGCGATGCGCGCAGTGATGGACTGGGGCTTCGCGGTGCACGCCGTGCCGCACCTCGTCGCTGTCACGTGCGAGGCCAATATCGGCAGTTGGCGGCTCATGGCCAAACTCGGCATGACGCGGCGGCCCGCGCTTGATTTTGACGATCCGGCGCTGGAGCCGCATGAACGTCCGTTGATCCAATATGCCATCACCCGCGCAGAATGGGAAAGCCAGCAATGACACACCGACCCGGCGTCAATATCATCCCGATCCACGGCAAGACGCCGGTGATCCACGACACCGCCTTCATCGCCCCCGGCTGCACCATCATCGGTGATGTCGAAATCGGCGCGGGCTCCTCGATCTGGTACAATTGCGTGCTGCGCGCCGACGTGTTCTCGATCCGCATCGGGGAGCGGACCAATGTTCAGGACGGGAGTGTGCTGCACTGCGACCCGCCGCGTCCGGGCGATCCCGATGGCTCACCGCTGGTGATCGGCGATGATGTGCTGATCGGCCATATGGCGGTGGTCCACGGCTGCACGATCCACGATCGCGGGTTCGTGGGCCTCGGCGCGATTGTGATGAACAAGGCCGTGATCGGGAGTGACGCGATGCTCGGCGCAGGCGCGATGCTGACCGAGCGCAAGGTGATGGGTGAGCGCGAACTGTGGGGCGGGCGTCCGGCGGTGAAGATGCGCGATCTGCCGGAGCCTGCGATTGCCGGGATGCGGATGGGCGTCGCCCATTATGCCGAGAACGCGAAACACCACGCCGAGGCGGTGAAAGCCGCGCTGGGCTGATGGCGCGTCCTCCGGCTCTGATGCCGGATGCCGCAGCGCTGCGGGCGCGGGTCGATGCGCGCGGCCGCCTCGCGCTCAAGGTCACCCCAGGCGCGCGCGAGGAGAGCGTGACCCTCACCCCCGAGGCCGTGCTGGTGAAGGTCCGCGCTCCGGCCGACAAGGGCGCAGCCAATGACGCGGTGATCCAGGTGGTGGCGCGGGCGCTCGGGCTGGCGCCCTCGCGCGTCAGTTTGTTGCGCGGCGTGACTTCGCGGGAGAAGCTGCTGGCGGTGGAGCTTTAGCGCTCGACCGTGAAGGCAAAGCCCCACAGCGCCAGTGCGGCCAGCGCAGCGAGGGCGGCGGCCCAGAGCGGGGCGATCAGGCACAGCGTACCGCCCGCCGCCGCGCCCAGCGCCAGCGCGCTCCACAACAGGCCATAGCCGCGCGTCGAGGCCAGCGGCTCGCCCGCCAGCCTTGCGGCCACACCCTGCCCAAAACGCACCAGCGCGCCGGTCATGTAAGTGACGCCCACGGTGACTTCGCCATCACGCACGAAGACATTATTGGCGAGACCCATCGCCATTGCCGCGAGCCCGAGGAAGGGCACCGGCAGGCCCGCCGCCAGCAACCCCGCGCCTGCGCTCAGCATGATGGCCACGATTCCGAGCAGCACCCGCTTGTGCCGCCCCGCAAAGCGCCGCCCGATCACCGCGCCGCCAATCACGCCCGTCAGAAAGCACGCGATCAATCCCAGCGGCGCCAGCGCCAATGCGGGCCGATCGACCAGCTCCACCCCCATCCGCGTCGTGTTGCCCGACATGAAACTGGTGAAGTAACCCCCAGCAACCACAAACCCCGTCGCATCCACCAGCCCCGCGAGCGCGGCCAGCCCGAGGGCGAGGCGCTGGCGGGCGGGGTCATAGCGGTGCATTATGGCCGCGCCTCAGGCGGCAGGCGGTTGGCGCAGATAGCGGAACATGAAGCCGACATAATCCGCCTTGCCCAGCGGCACGCCCGCAGCGCGCAGGATCGCATAGGCGCTCATCACGTGGAAATAGAACTGCGGCAGCGCCCAATCGCGGACATAGCTTTCGGTGTGCAAGTCGAAGGTCATGCCGTTGGCGAGGGAAAACTCCACCGGGGCATCATCGGCACCGAACGGGGTGCTTTGCCAGCCCGCAATCAGCGCGCGGGTCGCGGCAATCCGCTCACGCGCGCTCGCCAGCGTGGTATCGTCGATATCGCTCGAGGAATAGGCCACCCCGGCGACCCCGGCCATCGCCTCGCCCGGCAGGTTGCAGGCAAAGCGGATCTGGCGGGCAAGTGGAAACATGTCCTCGGCCAACCTCGCATCGAGCAGCGCGTCGCCGCGCTCGTGATCGGCGGCCTTCGTCAGCCAGCCATCGAGCGAGCCGAGCAGGTTGTCATAGGTGGTGAGCAGCAGCGTGTTAGTTTGCATGGGCAGGGGTTACGCGCCGATCAGTCCTTTATCAACGCCCTGAGCGTCTCCAACCGGTCCGCCTCGTGCGCGGGCTTGTCCCAGCGGATGCGGTGGATGCGGGGGAAGCGCATGGCGAGCCCGCTCTTGTGGCGCTTGCTGGTGTGGACCGAATCGAACGCCACCTCGAACACCAACTCCCGCTTCACCTCGCGCACCGGGCCAAAGCGGTTCAGGGTGTTCTGCCGCACGAATTTGTCGAGCTGTTTCAGCTCGGCATCGGTGAAGCCGGTATAGGCCTTGCCCACCGGCAACAGCTCCGCGCCCGCATCGGGATCGCCGTCCCAGCAGCCGAAGGTGAAATCCGAATGGAAGCTCGATCGTTTGCCTGACCCGCGCTGGGCATACATCACGACACAGTCGATCAGCAGCGGATCGCGCTTCCACTTGTACCACAGCGCGACCTTGCGGCCGGCCACATAGGGGCTCTCACGATGCTTGAGCATCAGCCCTTCGATGGCCTCGTCGCGCGCGGTGTCGCGGATGGCGGCCAGCGCGGCGAAGTCCTCGGCCTCGACCAGTTGGGAGAGGTCGAAATGGCTGGCGGGCAGGCGCGGCATCAGGCCCTCCAAAGTCGCGCGGCGCGACTTCCATGGCTGTTCGCGCCAATCGGTGCCGTCCAGCAGCAGCACATCATAAAGCCGCACGAAGGCGGGGGCCTCCTTGAGCATCTTGCCCGACACGGTCTTGCGCCCGAGCCGCTGTTGCAGCGCAATGAAACTGGCGGCCCCGCCAGCCTCGCCGCCCTGCGCCGATCCCCGCACCAGCAATTCGCCATCGAGCACCGCGTCCATCGGCAGCACGGTGAGCATTTCGGGAAAGCTCGCCGAGATATCGTCGCCCGAGCGCGAATAGACCCGCGTTTCCCCGCCTGCCCTGACCAGCTGGACCCGGATGCCGTCCCATTTCCACTCGGCAGCGTAGTCGGCAAGATCGACCGCGCTGTCCTCCAGCGGATGGGCCAGCATGAAGGGGCGGAAGCGCGGGACACCGGCGAGATCGGGCGCAGGGCCACCGTCAGCGGCCCATTGGAACAGTTCGGTGTAGGGCGGGGTGAGCGCGTGCCAATATTCCTCAACCTCCTCGACCGCGACATCAAAGGCCAGCGCAAAGGCGGTCTTGGCAAGCCGTGCCGAAACGCCCACGCGCATCCCCCCGGTGGCGAGCTTGATCAGCGCATAGCGGCCCTTGGCATCCATCCGGTCGAACAGCGCGGGCAGTTCACGCGGCGCGGTCGCGCGGGTGAGGGCGGCAAGCCGCTCCACCACCTCGGCCAGCGTGAGGGGCGCTTGTGGCGGGGCATCCTCGGGCTCCGGCCACAGCAGGCTCGCCGTTTCAGCCGTGTCGCCGACGAAATCACGCGAGAGCGCCCACAGCACGGGATCGACCCGCTCCATCATCAGGTTGCGCACGGTCGATGACTTCACCGCCGGAAAATCCAATCCCTCGGTCAAGCCGGCCAGCGCCCACCCGCGATCGGGATCGGGCGCCGCGCGCAGGTAAGCCGCGATCAGCGCGAGCTTGCGGTTGCGGCTGGTCGTATAGACCAGCGCGTCGAGCAGGGCGGCGAATTCCTCCATCAGACCTTGGGCCTCCAGGCCGTGGGGTCCTTCCCCTCGCGCGCGGCAGTGACGATGCGGGCGATCCGTGCGGCACGGCTATCGGGGCGCTTGGCGGCGAGCAGCAGTTCGAGGCTGCGGCGGCGCACCGAAAGGCTCAGACCCTCCCACCCCATCAGCGCGCCTGCTTCCGCCAGCGCCTCGGCAAGATCGGTCGGGGCCTTGCCGCTTTCGGTCGCCATCAGTCGCTCCCACGCCCCATCAGCGCGCGCGGCTTCGACCACGGCGCGGCCGGGCGCGGCCATTCGTCCCTCGGCTTCGAGCCGCGCGATCCGCTCGCGGTTGTCCTTCGACCATGCGCTGCCCGGCTTGCGCGGCGAGATCAGCAGCATCGCCCGTGTTGCGTCGAGCGCGCGCGGCAGGCTGTCGATCCAGCCGTAGCAGAGCAGCTCCTCGACGATCGCGGCATAGGGAATGTAGCCCGCGCCGGCCTGCTTCTTGCCTGTCACCAGCCAGACCGATTGCCCGCACGCGTGGTTCGCCGCGAGCCAAGCGCGAAGCTCCTGGGTGCTGGCCACTTCGACCCGTTCGAGATGATCGAGCCGCGCGCTCATCGGCCGCTCACACATTCATTGCGCAGCCATATGGATGCGCTAGTGCGCTTCACCGACGCCGCATGGGTGCGCGTCTTCAACGAGGATTCGCTGTTATGAAGTTTGCTCCGCTTGCTGCCTTGGGCCTGACCGTTGCTGCTCTGACGACACCTGCTTTCGCCGATGACAGCGTGCCAGCCACTGCGCCGGCCGCGGCCTTCAGCATCGACACCCCCATCGAGGTGCTGATGGCGGATGAACGCGCCAAGGCAGCCGTGGCCAAGCATTTCAACGGGATGGACCTCACGCAGCACCCGGCATACGAACAGTTCAAGTCGCTGAGCCTCAAGACGGTCGCACCCTTCTCGCAGGGCCTGATCACTGACGAGATGCTGGCCAAGATCGCCGCCGA
Source organism: Erythrobacter sp. W302b (assembly GCF_046452395.1). Classification (NCBI taxonomy): domain Bacteria; kingdom Pseudomonadati; phylum Pseudomonadota; class Alphaproteobacteria; order Sphingomonadales; family Erythrobacteraceae; genus Erythrobacter; species Erythrobacter sp. W302b. Next base: position 2,995,297 of record NZ_JBKFDH010000001.1, read on the forward strand.
CCTGGCCGCCATCAAGTAAACGCGGGAGGGGGGAACCCCTCCACCACCCGCTGCGCGGTCGGCCCTCCTCCCCATCCCTGCGGAACGGGGAGGCACTGGTCTGCCGAGCGGTTGGCGCACGACATCGTCCCTCCCCGCCCTGCAAGGATGGGGAGGGGGCAGCGCCGCCGGGCGCTGACGGAGGGGCAAGCCCTTCCTCCACCCCCTCAATCATCCTCGTCCTCATAGCCCACCAGCGCCAGCGCCCGGGCGCGGCGCTGGCTGAGTTCGCACCAGCGCAGCAGCGCTTCCTCGCGGCCGTGGGTGATCCAGGTCTCTTGCGGGTTCACTTGCGCGATGGTGCGGGTGAGTTCGTTCCAGTCGGCATGGTCCGAGATGACCAGCGGCAATTCGACCCCGCGTTGGCGGGCGCGGGCGCGGACCCGCATCCAGCCACTCGCCATGGCGGTGATCGGATCGGGCAGGCGGCGGCTCCAGCGGTCGTTCAGCGCTGAGGGCGGGGCGACCACGATTGCACCGCGCATGTCATCCTTGGCCGCATCGCTGACGAGGCGCAGATCGCCCAGCGCCACCCCGTGTTCCTCATAGAGCCGGCACATCGCCTCCATTGCGCCGTGGAGCCAGATCGTGTCCGTGTGCCCCGCCGCGCGCAGTTCCGCGATCACCCGCTGCGCCTTGCCCAGCGCATAGGCGCCGACGAGAATGCAGGCGTCCGGATTCTCCGCGTGCGCATCGAGCAGCTTGGCGATCTCCTCGCCGATGGGCGGATGCGTGAAGACCGGGAGGCCGAAGGTCGCCTCGGTGATGAAGATATCGCAGGGCGTGACGGCAAACGGCGCGCAGGTGGGGTCGGGCGCGCGTTTGTAATCGCCCGTGATGATCACCCGCTCGCCCGCGTGTTCGAGCAGGATCTGCGCCGAGCCGAGCACATGGCCCGCGGGCAGGAAGGTTGCCGATACGCCCCCGCCGAGGCTGATGCTCTCCCCATACGCGACCGGCACCGCACCATCCGAGGTGGCGTAGCGCAACTTCATGATCGCCAGCGTCGCGGGCGTCGCGATGGTTTCGCCATGCCCGCCGCGCGCGTGGTCGGCATGGCCATGGGTCACCAAGGCCCGCGGCGCCGCGCGAGACGGATCGACCCAGATGTCGGCGGGGACGACATGGATGCCGTGCGGCTCGGGCCGGATCCAGGAAAAGGGGGCGGTCATGGAGGAAATACGAGTCGCAAGCGGCAAGGGTTCCATTCCTCCCCCTCGCGCAGGAATGGGGAGGTGTCGCCGCGAAGCGGTGACGGAGGGGTAAGGCACAAGGGGTGGAACCCCTCCGTCAGCCCTGCGCGCTGCCACCTCCCCATCCCTGCGGGACGGGGAGGGACTTTCGGCAATCAGCCCTCGTCGGTTTCCGTCGCGGGCTTCTTTGCGGGCGCCCTTTTCTTCACCGACACCTTCTTCACCGGCTTCACCTTCGGCGGGGCCGGAGTCATCTCGAAGGACGGCTTGCCATCCTTGATGCTGACATGGACTTCGCCGCCTTCGGCCAGCTTGCCGAAGAGCAGTTCTTCCGCCAGCGGCTGCTTGATCTTGTCCTGGATCAGACGGGCCATCGGACGTGCGCCGTAGAGCTTGTCATAGCCCTTGTCCCCCAGCCACGCGCGGGCGTCGCTGTCGAACTGGATATGGACGTTCTGTTCGGCCAGCTGCAATTCCAGCTGGAGGATGAACTTGTCGACCACGCGGGCGACGATGCTCTTGCCGAGATAGGCGAAGGGCACGATCGCATCCAGACGGTTGCGGAATTCCGGCGTGAACATCTTGTTCACCGCCTCGGTCCCGGCATCGGCCTTCGACACATCGCCGAACCCGATCCCGCTGCGCGCCATGTCCGACGCACCGGCATTGGTGGTCATGATCAGGACCACGTTGCGGAAGTCCACCGTCTTGCCGTGGTGATCGGTCAGGCGGCCATTATCCATCACCTGCAACAGGATGTTGAACAGATCGGGGTGGGCCTTCTCGATCTCGTCGAGCAGCAGCACGCAATGCGGGTTCTGGTCGACGGCATCGGTGAGGAGGCCGCCCTGATCATAGCCGACATAGCCCGGAGGCGCGCCGATCAGGCGGCTGACCGAGTGCCGCTCCATATATTCCGACATGTCGAACCGCTTGAGTTCGATCCCCATGATGTTCGCAAGCTGACGCGCCACTTCGGTCTTGCCGACGCCGGTGGGGCCGGAGAACAGGAAGCTCCCGATCGGCTTGTCGGGATCGCGAAGCCCTGCACGGCTCAGCTTCATCGCGGTGGCAAGGCGGGTGATCGCCTCGTCCTGCCCGAAGACGACATGCTTCAGATCGCGTTCGAGGTTTTCGAGCGCCTTCTTGTCGTCCTTGCTGACGGACTTGGGCGGGATGCGCGCCATAGTCGCGATCACCGCTTCGATTTCCTTGGCGGTGATGGTCTTCTTGCGGCGGTTGGGCGGCACCAGCATCTGCATCGCGCCGACTTCGTCGATGACGTCGATCGCCTTGTCGGGCAGCTTGCGATCATTGATGTAGCGCGCCGAGAGCTCCACCGCGGTCTTGATCGCGTCGGGCGTGTACTTGACCTTGTGGTGATCCTCGAAGGCCGAACGCAGACCCTTGAGGATCTTGATCGTGTCCTCGATGGTGGGCTCGTTCACGTCGATCTTCTGGAACCGCCGCAGCAGCGCGCGGTCCTTTTCGAAGTGGTTGCGGAACTCCTTGTAGGTGGTCGAACCGATGCAACGGATCGCACCTGACGACAGGGCGGGCTTGAGCAGGTTCGAAGCATCCATCGCCCCGCCACTGGTCGCGCCCGCGCCGATCACCGTATGGATCTCGTCGATGAACAGCACCGCGTTGGGCATGGCTTCAAGCTCGGTCACGACCTGCTTCAAGCGCTCTTCAAAGTCGCCGCGATAGCGCGTGCCGGCCAGCAGCGCGCCCATGTCGAGCGAGTAGATCACCGCCGGCAGCAGCACTTCGGGCACATCGCCTTCGACGATCTTGCGCGCCAGACCTTCGGCAATCGCGGTCTTCCCCACGCCGGGGTCGCCGACATAGAGCGGATTGTTCTTGGACCGGCGGCACAGGATCTGGATCGTCCGGTCGACTTCGGGCCCGCGGCCGATCAGCGGATCGATCTTGCCGCTTTCGGCCTTGGCGTTGAGGTTGACGGTGAACTGGTCGAGCGCGGTTTCCTTCTTGTTGCCGCCGCCCGCTTCCTTGGTCTGTGCAGGTTCATCCGCCTTGTCGGTGCCCTGCGGAGTCTTGGGCTCCATCTGGCGGCCGCCCTTGCCGATGCCATGGCTGATGAAGCTCACCGCATCCAGCCGGCTCATATCCTGCTGCTGGAGGAAATAGACCGCGTAGGAATCGCGTTCCGAGAACAGCGCGACCAGCACATTGGCGCCGGTGACGGTGTCCTTGCCCGAGGACTGGACGTGCAGGATCGCGCGCTGGATCACCCGCTGGAAACCGGCGGTGGGCTGGGGATCGGCGCCGTCCTCGGTCTTGAGGCTCTGGTATTCCTGATCGAGGTACTGTTTCACCACCTCGCCCAGTTCAGCCAGGTCGACCCCGCAGGCGGCCATCACTTGCGCCGCGTCCTCATCATCGATCAGCGCCAGCAGCAGGTGTTCGAGCGTGGCATATTCGTGCCGACGTTCGGACGCATTGCCGAGCGCGTTGTGCAGCGTGCGTTCGAGGTTCTGGGCGAAGCTGGGCATGGGAGAGGCCTTTTCAGCTGAGAGAGGGTGCTCGTGGCGAAGGAGCGGGGGGAGCCGGTTTCCAACAATATGGGTGGGGCCGCGCAAATTGCGAATCCCCTAAGGGTGATACGCTGAACAGGTCCACGCGGATCATCCGCCGCCCTTCCCGAACAGCGCATCGGCCGCGGCGCGGTGAGCGGCCGCCTTGTCGCGGTGCGCCCTCACCCGGGCAATCTCGGTCTCGAGCAGCGCGATCCGTTCATCCAGCTCGGCCTGCGAATAGGGGCCGAGGTCCTCGTGTCCGAGGCGACTCGCCGCGTCTCCGCTGGGCCGTGGGCGATCGGGTTCTTCCATTGCGACGCAGCATCAGGCCCAAGCGGCTTGCTGTCAATCGGCGAGACGGTTATTCGCACATGCGACATAGTTAACTGCGGTGGATTGGGGGCAGATTGTGATGGTTGCAAGCAGCGGGGTCGCCTTGCCGGAGACCATGCAATCGATTGGCTTCGACGCGCCGGGCGGGCCGGAGGTGCTGCGGCTGCAAACCAGCCCGGTTCCGCGTCTGCGGCCTGACGATGTCCTGATCCGCGTCGCCTATGCCGGGGTCAACCGTCCTGATTGCCTGCAACGCGCGGGTGCCTATCCGCCGCCACCGGGGGCCTCGCCGCTGCTGGGCCTTGAGGTTTCGGGCGAGATCGTCGCAGTCGGCAGCGAAGTCCCGCGCGAGATGATCGGGCAATATGTCGCAGCCCTCACGCCGGGCGGAGGCTATGCCGAATATTGCGCGGCGCACTGGCAACACTGCCTGCCCGTGCCTGAAGGCATGCTGCTGGCCGAAGCCGCCGCGCTGCCCGAGACCCTGTTCACCGTGTGGCACAATCTTTTCGAGCGCGGCCTCGCCCGTGATGGGGAGCGGGTGCTGATCCACGGCGGCACCTCCGGCATCGGCACCATGGCGATCATGCTCGCCAAGGCTTTCGGGCTTGAGGTCATCGTCACCTGCGGCGACACCGCCAAATGCGCTTCCGCGACCCGGATCGGCGCGGATCTCGCGATCAATTACCGCGAGACCGACTTTGTCGAGGCGGTCATGGCCCATACCGAGGGCAAGGGCGTCCACGTGGTGCTCGACATGGTGTCGGGCGACTATGTTGCGCGCAATCTCAAATGCCTGGCCGAAGATGGCCGCCACGTCACCATCGCGGTGCTGGGCGGGGCGAAGGCCGACATCAATATGGCGGTGGTGATGATGCGCCGCCTGACGCTGACGGGATCGACCCTGCGCCCGCGCTCCGACAGCTTCAAATCCGCGCTCGCGGACGAGATCGCCGACAATGCCTGGCCGCTGTTCTGCGACGGGGAACTGTCCCCGGTGATGGACATGACCTTCCCCCTCGCCGAAGCCGCCGCTGCCCATGCGCGCATGGAAAAAGGCGATCACATCGGCAAGATTGTGCTGGAAGTCGCCGGTGGCTGAGGCGCTTACCCTCCACGAAGACCCCCGCAGCGGGAATTGCTTCAAGATCAAGCTCACCGCCGCGCTGCTCGGCCTGCCGCTGGCGACGCGCGCCTATGACATCATGCAGGGCGAGACCCGCACGCCCGAATTTCTCGCCAAGGTCAACGCCAATGGCCGTATCCCGGTGCTCCAGATCGGCGAAGGGGCCGATGCGCGCTTCCTGCCTGAGAGCAATGCCGCCTGCTGGTATCTCGCCCATGGCTCGGCGCTGATCCCGGCGGATCGCTTCGCGCAGTCCGACATGCTGCGCTGGATGTTCTTCGAACAATACAACCACGAGCCTAACGTGGCCACGCTCCGCTTCTGGCTGCGCTTCGTGGGCGAGGCGAACCTCTCGGACGCCCAGCGCGCGCAGATCATCGCCAAGCGCATGGCGGGCCATGCGGCGCTGGAGGTGATGGACAAGCATCTGGCGAACCACGCCTTTTTCTGCGGTGACGCTCCGACCCTCGCCGACATCGCGCTGTTCCCCTATACCCATGTCGCCGAGGAAGGCGGCTTCGGCCTTGGCGACTATGGCCATGTCCGCGCATGGATCGCCCGCGTCGAAGGACTGCCCGGTTTCATCCCGATGGACTGATGCGCGCCTGTCATGGTTCTGAAAACATGACGCGAAACCGCCACGGGCTTGAGAGTCACGTGTAACAATTGCCTGCCATGGAGGCTTCCGAGCCAAGCCACGCAGGACCCTCCGATGACCGGCGCCGACCTCGACGATTTGATTCAAGGCAACATCGCCAGCTTCCCTTTCACCGCCCCGCGCACGCCCGAGCGGGAAGGCGAGCGGCGCAGCTATCGCACGATCTGGATCAGCGATGTCCACCTCGGCACCAAGGGCTGCAATGCGGAGCTGCTGATCGACTTCCTCGACCACACCGACAGCGAGACCATGTATCTGGTCGGCGACATCATTGATGGCTGGCGGTTGAAGAAGAAGTTCTACTGGCCCTCGGCGCACAATGACATCGTCTGGCGCATCATGAAGCGCGCCCGGCGGGGCACGCGGGTGGTCTACATCCCCGGCAATCATGACGAGATGTTCCGCCAGTTCACCGGATTGAACTTCGGCGGCATCGAGATCCGCCGCGCCGCCTTCCACGATACGGCCGATGGCCGCCGGTTGATGGTGCTGCATGGCGACGAGTTCGATGCCGTGATGCTGTCGCACCGCTGGCTCGCCTTTGTGGGCGACCATGCCTATCACCTGATGATGAAGTGCAACATCGCGGTGAACACCGTGCGCCGCTGGCTGGGCAAGCCTTACTGGTCGCTGTCCAAGGCGGCCAAGCACAAGGTCAAGAACGCCGTCGAATTCATCGGGAAGTACGAGGAAGTCGTCGCTCGCGCTGCGGGCGAGCGCGGCGTCGACGGGGTGGTGTGCGGCCACATCCACACCGCTGAATTCCGCGAGTTCCACCATAACGGCAAGCCGGTCGAATACTGGAACGATGGCGATTGGGTCGAAGGCTGCAATGCGCTGGTCGAACATCACGACGGGCGGATGGAGATTCTGCACTGGCCCGAAGAGATGAAGCGGCGGGAGCGCGCCGATGCGCTCGTCGATACCTCCGTCGATACCCCTGCGCGTGTGGCGGCGTGACGCCAGCTTCGATCGCCATCATCACCGATGCCTGGCATCCGCAGACCAATGGCGTGGTGCGCACGCTTTCGACCACCTGCGAGGTGTTGCGCGGCTGGGGCCATCAGGTCACGGTGATCTCGCCCGAGGGCTACCCCTCGATCCCCGCGCCGACCTATCCCGAGATCCGCCTCGCGCTGACGGCTCCCGGCGCGGTCGGGCGGCGGTTGGCGCGAATCGCGCCTGACGCGGTGCATATCGCCACCGAAGGGCCGCTGGGGCTGGCCGCGCGGCGCTATTGCCTGAGGCGCCGGGTGCCGTTCACCACCGCCTACCACACCCAGTTCCCCGATTACCTCGCGCGGCGCACCGGCCTGCCGGCCAAGGTGTTCTGGCCCTATATCCGCTGGTTCCACCGCCCGGCACAGCGAATCATGGTCGCGACCGAGACGATCCGTGCGCAGCTGCGCGAGCAGGGGCTGACGCACCTCACCCATTGGAGCCGCGGGGTCGATCTCGCCTGCTTTTCCCCCACAGCCCCGCCGCCGCCCGAATATGCCGGGATGGCGGGGCCGATCCTGCTCTATGTCGGGCGGGTCGCGGTCGAGAAGAACATCGAGGCCTTCCTCGCCTGCCCCTATCCCGGCACCAAGGTGGTGGTGGGCGACGGCCCGGCCCGCGCGGCGCTGGCGGCGAAGTTTCCGGACGCGCTGTTCCTCGGCAAGCGGTCGGGGGTCGAGCTGGCGGGTTGCTATGCCGGGGCGGACGTGTTCGTCTTCCCCAGTCGCACCGACACCTTTGGCCTCGTCATGATCGAGGCGCTCGCCTGCGGGACGCCGGTGGCCGCTTTTCCGGTGCCCGGCCCGCTCGACATCGTCACCGATGCCGTGGGCGCCATGTCCGAAGACCTCACCCGCGCGATCGACGCGGCGCGCTATTGCGACCGTGCCGCCTGCGCCGCCTATGCCGCCAGCTTTTCGTGGGAAGCGGCCACGCGCCAGTTCCTCGCCGGTCTGGTCGCGCTGGAAGAGGAGGAGGCGGTTTCGCTGCAAGCGATGCCCGCTTTCTGAATCCATTCCTTGCCGTTTTCGCGGCTTTCGCCTATTTGGGAATCCAAGATGGCCGCTCCGAAAGGGGCGGCCCTTTCATTTTCAACGGAGATTCCCACCATGGCGATCAAGGATCAGCCCAAGCCGCTGATGCCGCATGCCACCGCGACCTGGCTAGTGGACAACACTGCGCTCTCGTTCGAGCAGATTGCCGAGTTCTGCGGACTTCACATCCTTGAAGTGCAGGCGATGGCCGATGACCTTGCGGGCAGCAAGTATACCGGGCGCGATCCGGTCCACTCGGGCGAGCTGACGCAGGCCGAGATCGAAAAGGGTCAGGCCGACGCGACCTATTCGCTGCGGATGCACAAGGCTCCGGTCGAAGTGACCCGCACCAAGGGCCCGCGCTACACCCCGGTGTCGAAGCGCCAGGACAAGCCCGACGGCATCGCGTGGATTCTGCGCAATCACCCCGAAGTGTCGGACGCGCAGATCTCGAAGCTGATCGGCACCACCCGCAACACCATCGGCGCGCTGCGCGACCGGACCCACTGGAACATCCAGAACATCACGCCGAAAGACCCGGTGACGCTGGGCCTGTGTTCGCAGCGGGAGCTTGACGCGATGGTTGCCAAGGCTGCCAAGCGCGCCGGGATCACCGAAGATGCCGATGCTCCGGCCAAGTCCGATCGCAATGATCGCGAGAGCCTGATCGCGGAACTGCGCGCGGAACGCGATGCCAACGTCAAGGCGGCCGGGCAAGCCGCGCAGGAAGCCGAGGCGGAAGCCTGGCTCGCCGCACGCCGCGCCGCCGAAGCCGCCGAAGAGAAGATCGACCCGGAAAGCGGGTTTATCTAGGAGGCTATGGCCCTCTGACATCTCACATCGTCGCCCCGTGCCTGACACGGGGCCGGGTTTCTTCTGTCTCGTGACCTGATGAAGAAGCCAAGCCCCGGATCAAGTCCGGGGCGACGTTGTTTTAAAGTCGCAAAAGCCTGCGCCTTTTCCGACTTTCGCTTGTGCGCCGCGTGATTGTCAGCCAGTATTATTGACATGCCTGTCAGTAACGCTGCCTATCACCACCCCACGCCCCTCGACACCCGGTTCGCGCCGATGAGCTTGCCAGCGATGCTGGAACGCAGCGTCCGCGCCAATCCCGATGCGCCGTTCCTTCATTTCCTCGGGCGGACCTACAGCTACCAGCAGATCTTCGTGCAGGCGCAGGCCTTTGCCCGGGGGCTGACCGCCATGGGCATCGCCAAGGGCGACCGTGTTGGCCTGTTCCTGCCCAATGTCCCGATCTACGCCGCCGCCTATTACGGGGCGATGATGGCGGGCGCCGTGGTGGTGAACTTCTCGCCGCTCTATTCGGTCGAGGAATTGAGCTGGCAGGTGGGTGACAGCGGCACGCGGGTGCTGGTGACGCTCGATGTGCCCGAACTCTACGCAACCGCGCACAAGGTGCTCGAAGGCTCGGCGCTGGAGACGCTGGTGGTGGGCTCTCTGGCCGCCATGCTGCCGTGGTACAAGGGGCTGGCGCTGAAGCTGCTCAAGCGCAGCCAGATCGCCGATGTCGCCTATGGCCCGAACGTGCGCCGCTGGACGGATATGACGCCGAACGGCGCAGCCCCTTCGGTCGAAGTGACCGCGCAAGACCTTGCCTTGCTGCAATACACCGGCGGCACCACCGGGCGGCCCAAGGGGGCGATGCTGGGGCATGACCAGCTGAGCGTGAACGCCCAGCAGGTCGCCGCGATCAATCCCTTCGGCAATGCGCGGGACGAGGTGTTCATGGGGGCGCTGCCGTTCTTCCACGTCTTCGCCAACACCGCGCTGCTCAATCACGCCTGCGTCACCGGCGCCTCGATCGCGATGGTGCCGCGGTTCGAGACCAAGCAGGTGCTTCAGACGATCCAGACATATCGCTGCACCGGATTTCCCGGCGTGCCGACGATGTTCCAGGCGATGCTCGATCATCCTGACCTCGCCAAGACCGATCTCTCCAGTCTCAAGATCTGCATTTCGGGCGGAGCGCCGATGCCCGGCCCCGTCCATCTCCGCTTCGAAGAGGCGACCGGCGTGCGGCTGGTCGAAGGCTATGGCCTCACCGAAAGCGCGGGCGTCGTGTCGGCCAATCCTTATGATGGCACCCGCAAGCGCGGCACGATCGGGCAATTGGTGCCTGGGACGGAAGTGATCCTGCTCGACAAGGAGCACCCCGAACAGCTCGCTCCCGAAGGCGAGCCGGGCGAGTTGGCGGTCCACGGCCCGCAAGTGATGCGCGGGTACTGGAACCGGCCGGACACCGATGCCGAAACCTTCGTGGAGCGGGACGGCAAGCGTTACCTGCGCACCGGCGATGTCGCGCGCGTGGACGAGGATGGATTCCTCGAAATCGTCGACCGCATCAAGGACATGATCGCGGTGGGCGGCTTCAAGGTCTTCCCGAGCGTGGTCGAGGACGTGATCCTCGAGCACCCGGCGGTGAAGGAGGCGCTGGTGATCGGCGTTCCCGAGGAATATCGCGGCGAAGTGCCCCGCGCCTATGTCACACTGCACGAGGACGCCTCAGCGACCGGCGCAGAGCTGGCCAGCTGGCTCAACGCCCGGATCGGCAAGCACGAACGCGTCGATCAGGTGGTGGTGCGTGAAAGCCTGCCCAAGACGATCATTGGCAAACTCGACCGCAAGACGCTGCGGGCCGAGGTGCTGTAGAGGGCTGCTTCAGTTCCTCCCCGCCCCTTGGGAAAGGGAGGAAAGGGGCCGAACCTTACTCCGCCGCTTCGACACTCGAAGGGACAGCCTTTACCGCGGTCCGCGCATTGGGGGCGAAGCGGCCATCCACCGCCGCGCCCTGTTCGATCGTCAGCGCGTCATAATGGACATCGCCTTCGATCCGCGCCGTCTTGAGGATCACCAATTCGCGCGCGGTGATCGAACCCGACACCTTGCCCGCCAGCCGCGCACTTTCGGCAACGACAGCGCCGTGGATGCTGCTCTTCTCACCCTGCACGAGGCTGGCACAGGTGATGTCACCTTCCACCGTGCCGTCGATATGCAGATCGGCCGATGCGCTGATATTGCCGGTGATGGTCACATCCGCGCCGATCACGGAAAAGGTCGAACCCGAGGCCATGCTGCTGCTCCTACTTACGGGCCGCGGAGGCGGCGGGGCGGTCAGGTCGGCCGCTGCGGACTTCCTTGAGAACATCGGGGGCAGCCTCCAGAAACGGGCGCGGATTGACCGCGCGGTCATTGATGCGGACTTCGAAATGCAGGTGCGGGCCCGTCGAACGCCCGGTGCTGCCGAGCCCGCCGATGGTGGCCCCGGCGGCAACCGGTTGGCCGACTTTGACATCGATCCGCGACAGGTGAGCGTAGCGGGTCAACATCCCGTTACCATGGGTAATCTCGATCGCCTGACCATAGCCCGATTTCCATCCGGCAAAGGTCACGCGGCCTTCAGCCGCAGCGAAGATCGGCGAACCCATCGCGCCCTTGAAATCGATCCCGGCGTGCATGGCGCCATGGCCGTTGAAGGGGTCGCGGCGGTAGCCGAAGCCTGATGTGATATTCTCGACACTGGCGGGCACGACCTGCGGAATGCCATCAAGCGCGCGTTCGAGCACGGCCATGCGCGCGAGGCTGAGGCCCAGGCGTTCGAACCGCGGGTCGATGTCGTTTCCGCCGGTGATCGCTTCGAAGGGACCACCCATCGCCTGCTGCGTGTCGCGGCTCATCGCCTTGGGGTCGAGGTCCAGTTTGCGCATCGCGCTCTCGGCGCGGCGGGCGCGGGCATCGGCGAAGCGGGTCAGGCGTTCCACGAAGGCGAGCTGGCGGGCTTCGATTTCTGCGAGGCCGCGCGCCTGCGGGATCAGCGCGCCGACCTTTTGCACGGTCTTGGCCGCCTCGGTCGAAGAATCCGAGACAGTGCCGCTCGCCGCACCTTCGGCGACGATATCCTCGGGCAGCATCCGCGCCATCTCGTCGAGGAATTCCTGGCGCTGCTTGAGATCTTCGACCACCTTGTCGAGATCGCCGCCATAGGCCTTGATCCGCTCATCCGTGGTGGCGACCCGCGCTTTCTCCTCCGCGAAGGAGGCCAGGTCGGCCTCGGCCCGGTATTGTCCCCAGGCCATCACAGCGAGCGCGACAAGCCACAGCAGCGCCATCGCAAGCACGCCGACAACGACGCGAATCTGGAGTTTCGATGAGACTTTGATGAAGCGCACCTGCCCATCGGCGCGCATGAAAAACTCGCGGTCAGGGAACCACTGGCGCAGCCGTTCTACCCACGATTTCGCGGCAATTCTGTCTGACAAGCTGCGGCCCCGATTTTGTTATCTATGCCCCACGATTGCGCCGCTATCAGTGCGTTAACCTGTGGTCGAATCCTATGTGGCGCACGCAGATGAGTCGAACGGGAATCACGACGAAGTGAATGTGCTGTGGTTTCGCAACGTTAATGGCGGGCCCTGACCGCCGCGAATCGTTTGAGCCGCAAGCGACTCGCTCCCGTGGCGATGGGCCTGACAGGTGGGCTGCGTGATGCTAGACCGCGCCGCATGAATCGCATGACCGCAATCTCGCCGGGCGCTGATGCCGCCGATCCCGCTGCGCTGGTGACACGCCTTGCCGAGGCCGCGCGCCTCGCGCAGCGCGCGCTTGCGGCGATGCAGAGCGAAGCGCGCGCCGCCGCGCTGCATTGTGCGGCAGACGCGCTGCGGGCGGCCACTCCGGTGGTTCTGGAAGCGAATGCCCGGGACCTTGCAGCGGGCAAGGCGAACGGGCTGTCAGGCGCGATGCTCGACCGGCTGGCGCTCAATGAGGCGCGGGTTGCCGCGATTGCCGACGCGGTTGCCGCCGTTGCCGAACTCCCCGATCCGGTGGGGCAGATCATCGACCGGTCCGAACAGCCCAACGGGTTGCAATTTCAGCGGATTCGGGTGCCGATCGGGGTGATCGGGATCATCTACGAAAGCCGCCCCAATGTCACCGCCGATGCCACCGCGTTGTGCGTGCGCGCGGGCAATGCAGCGCTGCTGCGTGGCGGGAGCGAGGCGGTGCATTCCAATCGCGCGATCCACGCCGCGCTGGTCGAAGGCCTTGTGGCTGGCGGGGTTCCGGCCGCGGCCGTGACGCTCATCCCCTCGCAAGACCGCGCCTGTGTGGGCGCGATGCTGACCGCGAGCGGGCTGATCGACATGATCGTGCCGCGCGGCGGCAAGAGCCTCGTCGCGCGCGTCCAGGCCGATGCGCGCGTGCCGGTGCTCGCGCATCTCGACGGGATCAACCACACCTATGTCCACGCCGCCGCCGATCCGGCCATGGCCGAGGCGATCGCGGTCAATGCCAAGCTGCGCCGCACCGGCATCTGCGGGTCGATGGAGACGCTGCTGATCGATTCGGCCTATCCCAAGGCCGCCGCACTGGTCGCGACGCTGATCGACGCGGGCTGCGAAGTGCGCGGTGACGGGCGGGCGCAGGCGCTTGACCGCCGGGTGATCCCGGCAAGCGCCACCGACTGGGACACCGAATATCTCGACGCCATCCTGTCCGTGGCCGTGGTCGACGGGCTGGAGGCGGCGCTCGCGCATATTGCGCAGCATTCCTCGGCGCACACCGATGCGATCGTGACAGCGGACGCGGCGGCCGCGGAACGCTTTCTCGCCGAAGTCGACAGCGCGATCGTGATGCACAATGCCTCCTCGCAGTTCGCCGACGGCGGCGAGTTCGGCCTCGGCGCCGAGATCGGGATCGCCACCGGACGCCTGCACGCGCGCGGCCCGGTCGCGCTGGAGGGGCTCACCACCTACAAGTGGCAGGTGCGCGGGAGCGGGCAGACCCGCCCGTAAGCATGGCACGCGCCGCTCTGACCGGCCTCCTCGGCGGCAGTTTCAACCCGGCGCATGGCGGGCACCGGCGGATCACGCTGTTCGCGATGGACGCGCTGGGGCTGGAGGAGACCTGGTGGCTGGTCTCCCCCGGCAACCCGCTGAAACCGCAAGCGGGCATGGCGCCGCTGGCGGCGCGGCTCACATCGGCGCGCCATCAGGCGCGGCGCGCGCCCATCGTGCCGACCGCTATCGAGCAGCAACTCGGCACGCGCTACACGGTCGACACGCTCGCCAGGCTCACCCGGCGTTACCCCAAACGCCGCTTCATCTGGTTGATGGGGAGCGACAATCTCGCCCAGTTGCACCGCTGGAAAGACTGGCGCCGGATCGCGCGGACAATGCCGATTGCGGTCATCGCCCGTCCGGGCTATGATGCGGACGCCATGACGAGCCCCGCCATGGCCTGGCTCAGGCGCTATCGTGTGCCCGCCGCCAGCATTCGGAAACGGGGGCAATGGAGCGCACCAGCCCTGGTGTTATTGCGTTTCGATCCCGACTATCGCTCGGCCACGGCCATTCGCCGTGACCATGCCGGGTGGGCCGATGCTTTGCTTGGCAAGGGATCGGACAGTCAGGACCGAGGGGCAAAGGTGCGTGACCGGCTGACATTCCGTAAGCTCAGGCAAGAGGACAAGGCATGAGACGCAGCAGCGTTTCGGCCCGGTGCTCTGCCCGCTTGCGTCATGCAGCCTGCATTGACCTCAAACTCTGGAGATACCCGATTGCCGATGACCGAAGCCCTTGTCGCTTCCCTTCCGCTTGGCGCGGTGCAAGCCGCTGCCACCACAGCCACGTCGCTGGACAAGCCTGAGATGGCCACCAATGCCCTGCACCAGCTGGTGCTCGCGCAGCTTGACGATGATCAGGCGCAGGAAATTGTCACGATCCCGCTCGAAGGGAAAAGCTCGATTGCCGATCACATGGTGATCGCCAGCGGCCGCTCGACCCGGCAGGTGGCGTCCATGGCGCAGAAGCTGGCCGAAGAGATCAAGAAAGCCGGTTTCGGCCATGCGCGTGTCGAAGGCCTGCCGGCTGCCGACTGGGTGCTGATCGACGCAGGCGATGTGGTCGTCCATCTGTTCCGCCCCGAAGTGCGCACTTTCTACAACCTTGAACGCATGTGGTCGTTTGAGGGGTCGGAAGTCTCGATGCAGGGCCGGAACTGATTTTGTTTTGCGCTCGCCCATCCGGGCGAGCGTCCCGGGTGCTATAGAGTATTTTGTGTTCCGCAGCCCATCCGGGTTGCGAAATCCTCGCTTATGCGACCTGAAGGCCGCATCGCTGCGGGCGGGCGGTTGCCCTTGCGGTCGCTGCGCGACCGTTTGGCTATTTCCTCATGGGGTTTACGCTATCCTCCTCCACATCATCGCGCGTGGGAAAATCGGCCGCTCGCCGGAGGGTGAGCTGGTGGATCGCTATGCCAAGCGCATGACCTGGCCGTTCAAGCTCACCGAATGGCCCGATACCGGCGCGGGCAAGGTCGCCGATGCGCTGACCCCCTGCCGCACGGTGCTGCTGGATGAGCGTGGCAAGGCCATGACGTCGGAGGATTTCGCCCATCTTCTGGGCCGCTGGCGGGACGAAGGCGTGCGGGAAACGCGCTTCATGCTCGGCGCGGCGGACGGCCATTCTGACGCCGAGCGCGCCGCTGCCGACCTGCTGCTCGCCTTTGGCCCGGCGACCTGGCCGCACATGCTGGCCCGGGCGATGCTGATTGAACAACTTTACCGCGCCACCACGATCCTTGCAGGGCATCCCTATCATCGGGCATGACACCGCCATGCCGCGGCCGATCATCCTTACCCTGCTTGCCATGCTTGGCGTCGGCGGCGTGCTGGCGCTGGCCTTGCCGGAGACCCAGGCCGCACCGTCGATTGCCCTGCTCGCGCCGGACGAGGCCGAAGCCGCGCTCGCCCGGGCCACCCGTGAAAGCCGCCTGGCCGAGGGCCGCGCCGCCCGCCTGACCCGCGAGGCCGAGGCCGCGACCGAGGCCGCGACCCGCACCGCGAGCGAAGCCGCCGCCCTTGCTGCCCGGATCCAGCAGGCGGAAGCCGACATCGAAGTCGCCCGCGCCCGGCTCACCATTGCGCGGCAAGCCCGCGCCACGCTGACCGCGCGCCTCGCCAAGAAGCAGGAGCCGACCGCCCGCCTTGCCGCCGCGCTCCAGACCGCCGCCCGTCGCCCGCTGGCGCTCGCCGCCTTGCAGCCGGGATCGCTCAAGGATGTGGTCCATGTCCGTGCGGTGCTCGATAGCGCGGTGCCGCAGATCCGCGCCCGCACCGCCGCGCTGAGGAGCGAGCTTGATCGCGGCCGTGCGCTCGAAGCCCAGGCGGCGCGCGCGCTCGATCAGATGCGCAGCGGCGAAAGTGCCCTGCGCCAGCGCCGCACGGAACTCGCCACGCTCGAAAACCAGCAGCGCCTCGCCTCCCGCAATGCGCGCGGGGCAGCCTTGCGCGAAGCCGAGCGTGCGCTGGCGCTGGCCGAGGAAGCCCGCGATCTCGATGGCCTGGTGGACAAGCTCGGCGAGGTGGCGGCGCTGCGTCAGGAGCTTGCCGCGCTGCCCGGGCCGGTGCTGCGCCCGGTCGATCTCGCCGCTGCACTCCCCGCCGCACCCGCGCCCGCGCCGAGCGCAAGCACCCCGCCGCCGCGTGATTTCCAGCTTCCCGTGCAGGGCCGCACCCTCACCGGCTTCGGAGCCCGGCGCGCCAGCGGGATCGCCAGCACCGGATTGAGCCTCGCCCCGGCCAGGGACGCACAGGTGGTGGCCCCTGCCCGCGGACGGATCGCCTTTGCCGGGGCCTATCGCGGGTTCGGACGAATCGTCATCATCGAGCATGACGGCGGCTGGACGAGCCTCGTCACCGGGCTTGCGCAGGTCGAGGTCGCGGTGGGCGATCTGGTCATCGGCGGAAGCCCGTTGGGCCGCGCAAGCGGCGGAGCGGAGCCGGTCACGATCGAATTGCGGCGTGACGGCGTTCCCGTCAACCCTCTGCAATTCTTGCGTTAATTGCTCCGGTCCGGCACAGGCACCGGATGACCCTGTCCCGCGCGGGCACGCTCGATCGGCGGTGATCGCTCTCATCTGGCGTTCAGACCGCCAATCCTATACCTTGCCGCGTCAAAGGAGCCTTGCACCGTCCCATGAAAATCGCCGCTCTCCTGCGCAGCGCCGCGCTTGTCACCGCAGTCGCACTGATCCCTGCCACCACCGCCACCATGGCCCAGGTCGATGGCCGCGCCGGCCCTGAATTCGCCAAGCTGTTCGCGGTGTTCCAGCGGGTGAAGGCCAGCTATGTCGAACCGGTCGAGGATGATGTGCTGATCCGCGGCGCGATTGACGGGATGCTGGCGGCGCTCGATCCGCATTCGGCCTATCTCGATGGCAGCGATCTCCAACGGCTGGAGACCATGATCGATGGGCAATATTCGGGCCTGGGCCTGTCGGTGGTGATGGAAGACGGCGCGGTGAAGGTCGTCTCGCCGTTCCGGGGCAGCCCGGCTGAAACCGCTGGGATCAAGGCGGGCGATTTCATCACGCATCTCAATGGCAAGCTGATCGTCGACACCAAGCTTGACGATGCGGTGGCGCAGATGCGCGGGCCGAAGGGGACGTCGATCCAGCTGACGATCTTCCGTCCGGGCCGCGAAGAACCGTTGGAGGTCAACGTCACCCGCGGGGTGATCGAGCTGGAGCCCGTCACCCACGAGGTCGCGGCGGGCAATATCGGCATCATCACGGTCAATGAATTCTCCGCCAATGTCGGCGCGGACGTCTATGCCGCATGGCAGGACATCAAGAAGAAGGCGCCGGGCGGACGCGTCAACGGGCTGGTGCTCGACCTGCGCAACAATCCGGGCGGGAGCCTTGATGAATCGGTGGCGCTGTCGGACCTGTTCCTCAGCGATGGCCGGATCGTCAGCCAGCGCGGCCGCGCGCGCGGCGAAACGATGCTCTACGATGCTGAAAGCGTCTATCGCGGCGACATGGCCGAAGGCGTGCCGATGATCGTGCTGATCAACGCCGGTTCTGCTTCGGCGAGCGAGATCGTTGCGGGGGCGTTGCAGGATCATCGCCGGGCGCTTGTCATGGGTGAGCGCAGTTTCGGCAAGGGCAGCGTGCAGTCGCTGCTCCCGCTCGGCCCCGATGCCGCGCTGAAGCTGACCACCGCGCGCTACTTCACCCCGGCGGGCAAATCGGTGCAGGAAGGCGGTATCCGCCCCGACATCGCCGTGCCGCAGATCTCCGACCCGGATTACGCGCTGCGGACGAAATACCAGACCCGCGAAAGCGATCTGCGCGGCCATCTGATCAACGAACTCGCGGTCAAGGACGAGGAGATGGAGGCGGACAAGATCGCCGATCCGCGCTTCCAGCTTACCTCTGCGCAGCTTGAACAGCAGGGCGTGAAGGACTTCCAGCTGCACTACGCGATGGAAACCCTGCGCCGCACCACCAAGAGCACCGTCGCGCTTCGCCCGGCACCCCGACCGGCCAAACCCTAAGGGCGACGCGTGATGGACAATCTGGGCAAGGCCCGCGCGCTTGCCGTGCTGGTCCCGGCGGCATTGCTGGGCGGAGCCTATGTGGCGCAATATGGCTTCGGCCTGCCGCCGTGCGAGATGTGCTGGTGGCAGCGCTATCCCCATTTTGCCGCAGTCGGCCTGGGGCTGCTCGCCTATGTGATGAAGCCGCCGCAGGTGTGGACCGCGCTGGCTGGCCTCGCGATCCTGACCTCCGGGCTGATCGGCGGCTTTCATGCCGGGGTCGAATATGGCTGGTGGGAGGGGATCACCGCCTGCACCGCGCCGATGGCGGGGGCCGACGTGCTGGACTTCAACGCCGCCCCGCTGATCCGCTGCGATGTGGCCCCGTGGACCTTGTGGGGCATTTCGCTCGCCGGGTTCAATTTCCTGATTTCCAGCATCAGCGGTGCGGCTATTGTGGCGCTTGCGGCGTATAGGAAGTAAGGATTCAAACGAAGGAGCCGACAATGCAGCGCGATGAACTCCACCGCATGATCCGGGTCGATCAGGCCGGCGAATTCGGCGCGACCCGCATCTATGAAGGCCAGCTGGCCGTGATGGGCGATCGCGGCCCCCATTCGGCCGAAATCCGTCACATGGCCGCGCAGGAGGCCGAGCATCGCGCCAAGTTTGATGCGCTGCTGACCCGGCGCGGTGTCCGCCCGACGGCGCTGCATCCGTTCTGGTCGGCGGCAGGATACGGGCTGGGTGCCTTCACCGCCCTGCTCGGCCCGGAGGCGGCGATGGCCTGCACGGCGGCGGTCGAAACCGAGATCGACAAGCATTACAGCGAACAGCTCGAAAAGCTCGAAGCCACAGGGGCTGACCCGGAACTGGCTGAAATGATCGAAGCCTTCCGCGCCGATGAGCGCGATCACCTGGACGCGGCGATGGCCAACGGGGCGGAGCGTGCGCCCGCCTATCCGTTGCTGGCGGGCGCGATCCGGCTCGGCTGCCGGTTTGCCATCAAGGTGAGTGAGCGGCTTTGATTTTCGCACCGGCCTCCGCCGGTGCGTCCTCGGCGCTGTTTCAAGCCCTACGGGCTTGAGCGCCTGCGGCTCGGCCGCGTGGCCTCGCGGTCGCGGTGCGACCGAGGCCCATTACTTCGAACCCTCTTACAAACTCCAGTACACAAGCTCTTCGGGCAGCCCCTCGCGGTCCAGCGCGCTCTTCACATCCACCAGCACGCCCCCGCTACGCACGCGGGCGATGAGGTCGCCGGGGTTGGCGATGTAGGCGGCGTGGTTGACCGCCAGCACCAGCGCATCCAGCTGCACCATGGCGTCCGCCGGGCTGAGCGTGACGCCATATTCGTGCGCCGCCGCCGCCGGGTCGGCCAGCGGATCGCTCACCAGCGCTTCGATCCCGTATTCGCGCAGTTCGGCGAGGATATCGGGCACCTTGGAATTGCGGATATCGGGCACGTCCTGCTTGAAGGTCAGCCCCATGACGCCCACCCGCGCGCGGCACGGGGACACCCCGTTCGCGATCAGCAGCTTCACGACCTTCTGCGCGATTTCACGCCCCATGCTGTCATTGATCCGCCGCCCGGCCAGTATCACCTCCGGCCGGTAGCCGAGCTTTTCTGCCGCTGCCGTGAGGTAGAAGGGATCGACCCCGATGCAGTGTCCGCCGACCAGCCCGGGGGTGAAGGGCAGGAAGTTCCACTTCGTCCCCGCCGCCGCCAGCACATCGCGCGTGGCGAGGCCCATGCGGTCGAAGATCAGCGCGATTTCGTTCATCAGCGCGATGTTGAGATCGCGCTGGGTGTTCTCGATCACCTTGGCGGCCTCGGCCACCTTGATCGAGGGTGCTTCGTGGAGCCCCGCATCGACCACCGCGCCGTAAACCGCCCGCATCCGCGCCAGCGCTGCGGGGCTGTCGGCCGCGATGATCTTGGTGATGGTCTCGAGCCGGTGGACGCTGTCGCCGGGGTTGATCCGTTCGGGGCTGTAGCCGAGCGCGAAATCCTCGCCCTGCGTAAGGCCCGAATGCGCGGCGAGCCAGGGGCCGCAGATATCCTCGGTCACGCCCGGGAAGACGGTCGATTCGAACACCACCAGCGCGCCCTTGGACAGGCGCGGGCCGATGGTTTCGCAGGCGCGTTCCAAGGGGGTGAGATCGGGGCGGCGTTCCTCGGTGATCGGGGTGGGAACCGTGACAATGATCAGGCTTGCCTCCTCGAGCACCGCCGGATCATCGCTGACGGCAAGGCCGCATGACGTCAGCCGCGCGTCGTCGATCTCGCGGGTCGCATCATGTCCCGCGCGCAATTGCGCGATGCGCTGGGCTGCGATGTCGAAGCCGGTGACGTGAACGCCGCGCGCGCCAAGCCGCTCCGCCAGCGCCACGGCGACCGGCAGGCCGACATAGCCGAGGCCCACGACTGCGATTTTCCCGTCCATGCGGCTGCATAGCGCCGGAGATTTCAATATTTCGCTAACCACGCGGACCTTGGCGGCTTCACCGCGGGTTCAGCCCCGTCGGACTAGACAAGCAGCCCCGGTCGCGGGCATTGCAAGAATTCGATTTCCCGCGCACCGACAAAGGATCACGCGCCATGAAGCATCTGCTCGCCCCCGCCGCCGCTCTCGCCGCTTTCGCCGCCGCGTCGGCCCCCGCCGCTGCGCAGAGCGCGGATGAGAAGATCAACATGGTGATCGCCTATAGCGAGGCCGAATGTCCCGTTGCGCAGCCCGGCGAAGTGGTGGTGTGCGAGATTCTGGTCGAGGAGGAGCGGTACCGCATCCCCTCCAACCTGCGCTATTCCGACAATCCCGCCAATCAGTCGCTCGCGCGGCAGGTCGATCAGATCAAGTATGTCGGCGATTTCGGCGCGATGAGCTGCTCGCCTGCGGGCGCGGGCGGGTTCACCGGTTGCACCCAGAAGTTCGTCGAGGCCTGGGCCGCCGACCGTAAGGAGCGCGATGCGGTGCGTTTTGGCCAGCTGATCGAAAAGGCACGCGCCGAACGCCTCTCAACCATCGACGCGGATGCCGCCGCCGAGCAGGAGCGGGTCGAGATGATCGAGCGCGAATATATGCAACGGCTTGAGCGGGAACGGCAGGGCGAACTGCCGGGCGAAGGCCAACTCCCCCCGCCGCCGAAGTAGCCCTCAGACGCGATAATAGTCCCGATACCACGCGACAAACCGCGCCACCCCTTCGCGGAACGGGGTTTGCGGGGCGTAGCCGGTGAGGGATTTGAGCAGCGACGCATCGGCCCAGGTCGCGGGCACATCGCCCTGCTGCATCGGCATGAAATTCTTCACCGCCTCACGCCCGCACTCGGCCTCGATCGCGGTGATGAAGTCCATCAGCCGCACCTTGTCGCCATTGCCGATATTCACCACCCGGAACGGCGCGACCGGCGAGAGGCTGTCGCCCTCGGCAATGTCCTCGGGCGTATCGGGCCGCACCGGGGCCGCGTCGATCAGCAGGCGGATGCCGCGCACCAGATCGGTGACGTAGGTAAAGTCGCGGTACATCTCGCCATCATTGTAGATGTCGATCGGCGTGCCTTCGAGGATCCCGCGGGTGAACTTGAACAAGGCCATGTCGGGCCGTCCCCATGGGCCGTAGACCGTGAAGAAGCGGAACATCGTGGTCGGCAGGTTCCACAGATGGGCGTAGGAATGCGCCATCGCCTCGTTCGCCTTCTTGGTCGCGGCGTAGAGGGTGAGGGGGGTGTCGACCTTCATCCCTTCGTGGAACGGCATCGCGGTCTCGGCCCCGTAGACCGATGAAGTCGAGGCCATCAGCAAGTGATCGACCCCGAGCTCGCGCGCGCATTCCATCACGTTGAAGGTGCCGATCAGGTTCGCGTCGATGTAGGCGCGCGGATTCTCCAGCGAGTATCGCACCCCGGCCTGCGCGGCGAGGTGGACGATCACATCGGGCTTTTCAGCCAGCGCCAGCGCGCGCAATGTCTCGAAATCCTCGAGCATCCCCTCCACGCAGGAGAAATGCGGGTGTTGCAGCAGCATCTGGTGCCGCCGCTGCTTGATGCGCACGTCATAGTAATCGGTCATGCCGTCGAAGCCGACGACGCGGAATCCCTCTTCCAGCAAAAGTTGCGAGAGGTGGAAGCCGATGAACCCGGCAGAGCCAGTGACAAGAACGGTGCGCATGGAGGCGCTCTCTAACGCGCCAAGCTTAAGAAAGCGCGATATCCGGTGCGTCTTCCTGCTTCATGCCGACCACGTGGTACCCTGCATCGACATGGTGCGTCTCACCCGTGACGCCCGAGGACAGGTCGGACAGGAGATACAGCCCCGCGCCGCCGACATCGTCGATCGTGACATTGCGGCGCAGCGGTGCGTTGAGCTCGTTCCACTTGAGGATGTAGCGGAAGTCGCCGATCCCGCTCGCCGCCAGCGTCTTGATCGGCCCGGCGCTGATCGCGTTGACGCGGATATTCCGCGGGCCGAGATCGTTGGCGAGATATTTGACGCTAGTCTCCAACGCCGCCTTGGCGACACCCATGACGTTGTAATGCGGCACGACCTTTTCCGCGCCGTAATAGCTCAGCGTCAGGATCGCGCCGCCGGTCTCGGGCATCATCGCGGCGGCGCGCTGGGTGATCGCCACCAGCGAATAGGCCGAGATGTTCATCGTCATCAGGAAGTTGTCGAGGCTGGTATCGACATAGTGGCCGCGCAGCTCGTTCTTGTCGGAATAGCCGATCGCGTGGACCACGAAATCGAGACTGTCCCAGCGCTCTTTCAGAGTCGCGAAGGCAGCGTCCAGCGACTCCATCTTCGATACGTCGCATTCGAAGGTGAAATCGCTGCCCAGTTCGGCGGCGAGCGGCTTGACCCGCTTGGCCAGCGCATCGCCCTGATAGGAGAACGCCAGTTCCGCGCCATGCTCGGCCAGCTTTTTGGCAATGCCCCAGGCCAGCGACTTGTCATTGGCCAGCCCCATGATCAGCCCGCGCTTGCCCGCCATCAGCCCGGATCCAGCGTTACCATTCATCCTGTCGTCTCCTCTGCGGGCCTGCCCGCCAGCTTCTCAGGCTCGGCCAGCGCTGCGTTCAACTGCGCTCCGATAACGAGGCCGAGGCCGACGAGCCAGAAAAAGAACAGCGTCACCATCGTGCCGGCCAGGCTTCCATAGGTGACGTCATAGCTGAAAACATTGCGCAGCACGACCGGCAGCGCGGCGGTGACCGAAACCCACCACGCTGTCGTGAACAGCGCACCGGGCCATTTCGGAAAGGCCTTGCCGCGATAGGAGCGGGGGGTCAGCGTCACAAACAGCACCCACAGCGACCCGCCAAGGCCCAGCGCGGGGACGATCCGCGAATAGCGCAGCCATGCAATCAGCTCACCCAGCTGCGGCAGGCGCGCGTCGATCACCTGCTGCGCCGCGCCGATCGCCACCTGCGCAAACAGCGAGATCATCAACAGCACCACCGCACCCAGAATCAGCCCTGCCGACAGCAGGCGATACCGCCAGAACGCCAGCCGCGCCTTGGTGCCATAGGCGCGGCGCAGGATGTCGCGGATTGTCTCGATCAGGCTCGATACGGTCCACAGCGCGACCAAGGCGCCGAGGCCCAGCAGCCAGCCCGATCGTGCGTTCATCACGGTTTCGGCCACCGGGGCGATGACCTCGGCGACGGTGGGCGGCAGGGCCAGGCCGATGGCCGTGATCATGCCCTGCGCGCTCTCGCGCCCGCCGATCAGTTCGAACAGAGCCGCGCCCAGCACAAAGAACGGGAAGATCGCGACCATCGACAGATAGGCGAGGTTGCCCGCGTGGATGAAGCCTTCGTTATAAGTGCCCGCGAGCACCCGGCCTGCCACCTCAAACACGCGGCTGCCGGGCCCCAGCACCCGCCTGAGGTGTGCCATGATCCCGCTGCGGGATTCGCCTTCGCCATGGCGCGCGCGTTGCTTGCGCGCTTCGGGAGAGAGCGAGCGGACTTCGCGTTCTTGCGGCTGCGCGCGGCTGTCTGCGCTCATATCGGGCTCCTTGCGCGCCCCGGCCTACAGGCCGAACTTCTCGCGCGGGTGGGCCGTGTCTACCCAGCCTTCAAGCCGTTGTTCCAATGCCTCGAGATCGGCGGGCAGTTGAATGGCGATCGTCACCAGCTGATCGCCCCGTTCGGGCTTGCCGTCGACCGTCTTGCCGTTCTTGCGCGTCCAGCCCTTGCCGGCCAGCCGCAGCACGGTGCCGGACGACGAGCCTGGCTTGACCGTCAGCATCACCGCGCCATCGACGGTGGGGCATTTGACCTTGGCCCCGCGCACCGCTTCATCGAGCGTGATCGGCAGGTCCATGCGGATATTGTCGCCGTCCCGCCGAAAGAACGGGTGGCTGCCGACTTCGACCATCACGATCCCGTCGCCATGGCCGCCGGTGCCGGGTTGGCCCTTGTCCTTGAGGCGCATCATCGTGCCATCTTCGACGCCAGCAGGCAGCTTCAGGTTGATCGCCTTGCCATCGGCCAGCGTGATGCGCTGATCGCGTCCGGCAGCGGCATCGACGAATGGCACGGCGAGCCGGTAATGGATGTCCGCGCCCCGTTTGGGCGGGGGCGGAGGCGGCTGGCGGCCGAAACCGCGCCGCGGCGGAGGCTGCTGCTGGCGGCCGCGTCCGCCAAACAGGCCTTCGAACAGGTCGCCGAGATCGACGTCATCCGCGCCGAATCCCGCAAAGTCGGCCGCACCTGGCCCGCTGGCGCCATAGGTGCCGCCCCGACCATTGCCCGGCCGCGCGCCCAT
Source organism: Erythrobacter sp. W302b (assembly GCF_046452395.1). Classification (NCBI taxonomy): domain Bacteria; kingdom Pseudomonadati; phylum Pseudomonadota; class Alphaproteobacteria; order Sphingomonadales; family Erythrobacteraceae; genus Erythrobacter; species Erythrobacter sp. W302b. Next base: position 3,020,325 of record NZ_JBKFDH010000001.1, read on the forward strand.
CCCGGCAAAGGGATTGGCGGGGTTGCCGTCGGCGTCGATCTCGCCCCGGTCATATTGCGCGCGCTTCGCCTTGTCCGACAGCAGATCATAGGCGCGGGTGGCCTCGGAGAATTTCTCCGATGCCTGAGGATTGTCCTTGTTCCGGTCGGGGTGCAGCTCCTTGGCAAGCTTGCGATAGGCGCTCTTGATGTCCGCCTCGGACGCCGTGCGGGCAATGCCAAGAGTGCTGTAGGGGTCGCGCATGGCGTATTAGCTAGGTGAGACAGTCGCGGTGTGCAAGCTTGCGGGTGATGCCGGGGCAACGGGAAATTTACGATGCGCGCCTTTCCCCGCTGCGCGCGCGTAACTATGTGCCCCCCAGTCACCAAGGAACTCAGTGCCCATGTCCGATGCCACCCCTCTCGACGATGCCCAGTTGGCGGATAGTGTGCTGCCTGCGGGCGGCGATCCCTTTGATCTGTTCGAGGAATGGTTCGCCGCCGCGCAAGTGGGCGAACTCAACGATCCCAATGCCATGGCCCTCGCCACCGCGACGGCGGATGCGGCGCCGTCAGTACGGATGGTGCTGCTGAAGGGCCACGGCAAGGACGAGAACCCCGAAGGCATGACCGGCGGGGGCTTCACCTTCTTTACCAATGCCGAAAGCCGCAAAGGCCAGCACATCCGCGCCAATATGCAGGCCGCGTTGCTGTTCCACTGGAAGAGCCTGCGCCGCCAGATCCGCATCGAAGGCCCGTTGATCGAGGTCTCGCCCGCCCGCGCCGATGCCTATTTCCACTCGCGCCCCTACAAGAGCCAGGTCGGCAGCGCGGCGAGCGATCAGTCGCGCCCCTTGGCCGAGCGGCAGACCTATCTCGACCGGGTGCAGGAATTGTGGGCCGCACATGAGGCGGAAGGCAAGGTGCCGCGCCCGCCGCATTGGACGGGCTTCACCTTGAGCCCGCGCCGAATCGAATTCTGGATCGACCGCGACAACCGGTTGCATGACCGCCGCGAATTCGTCCGCGACGCCGCAGATGCGCCGTGGTCGGACACGCTCCTGTATCCCTGAGGATTGACCCGATGACGCAGAAAATCCCCTATTGGCACGTCGATGCCTTCGCCGCCCGGCCCTTCGGCGGGAATCAGGCGGCCGTGATGGTGCTGGAAGAATGGCTGCCCGACGATGTGCTGGTGCAGATCGGGGGGGAGAACCTCTTCGCAGAAACCGCCTTCGTGGTGCGCGACGCGAGCGGAGAGGCGGACTGGGAGCTGCGCTGGTGCACCCCCACCTACGAGATTGCGCTGTGCGGCCACGCGACGCTGGCGAGTGGCCATGTGTTGCTCCAGCGGGACGGGGGGGAGCGGGTGACGTTCCGCACCCGCAAGTCGGGCATTCTGGAAGTGGTCAGGGCTGGCGAGGGCTACGAACTCGCGCTTCCCGCGATTGCCACGCAGGCCGATACCGCCCCTAATCAGGCCGAGGCGATCCGCCTGCTCGGCGCGAAGCCGCTCGAGGTGTTCCGCTCGGAATTGGGCTACAACGTCTACCTCTACGCCAACGAGGCTGCGGTGCGCGGCCTTGCGCCGGACATTCGCGGGCTGGAGCAGCTGGGCAAAGACCAGTTCATCGTGACGGCGCCCGGCGTGGCGACTGACATCGTCAGCCGCGTGTTCGTGCCCGGCGGGGGGGTGGACGAGGACAGCGTGACCGGCTCGGCCCATGCGGTGCTGACCCCGTTCTGGGCGAAGCGGCTGGGGCGGGACAGCTTCACCGCCCATCAGGCAAGCCAGCGCGGCGGCGATCTGACGCTGCGGCTTGATGGCGACCGGGCGTGGCTCGGCGGGCCGTGCGTGACGGTGGTCGAGGGATCGTTCTGCCTCTGACAAAAGGTCTGTGATGCCCCGCGCAGGCGGGGGTCTCAGGCTGTTTGCGCCAAGCATCGGGAGGCGCCCGCCTGCGCGGGAGCGCCCGAGGAGTCAGCGAGCGGGATACAGCTCCAGCACATCCGCCGCCTGCTGCAACATCGGCGGGCGCTCCATGCTGTCCGAATGGCCGAGCCGCACCAGCGTCACCCGCTGGCTGGGCGAAACCAGCACATATTGCCCCATATGCCCGATCAGCGAGAACAGGCTTTGCGGCGCGCGATCGGGGAACAGCGGGTGCTCGCTCGCCGGGGTGCCGGGAATGGGACGGTTGAGCCAGGTCTGGAACCCGTAATGCGGACTGCGGGGGGAGGGCGTGACCATCGCCTCGACCCAGCGCTGCGGCACCAGCTGCTCGCCGCCGGGCGCGCGGCCCTTGAGGCGGAGGAACTCGCCCAGCTTGGCCCAGTCGCGCGCGGTGGCGTGCATCAGGCTGCCGCCGATCAGCGTGCCGCTCGCATCGAACTCGGGCAGCATTGATGTCATGCCGAGCGGACCGAACAGCCGCACCTGGAGGTAATCCGCCACCGCCTTGCGCCGCGCCTCTGGCTTGTCGCTGGTGGTCAGCGCCCGCGCGGCGATATCGGCGAGGATCACGCTGGTGTTCGAGGAATACTCGAACAGCTTGCCCGGCTCGGCTTCGAGCGGCTGCTCCTCCGCCCACTTGGCCATGTTGTCGCGCCCGTCGAGGAACAGCATCCTGACCTCGCTCGATTCATAGGGCGGATCGCCCGCTTCGGTATGGCGCAGCCCGCTGCGCATCTGGAGCAGCTGGCGCACAGTGATCTCGGCGCGCGGATCGCCGGGGCGCTGCCACAGGGGGACAGGCGCGGGGGCATCGAGGCTGAGCTTGCCGTCAGCGACCAGCATTCCGATCAGCACGCCGGTGACGGTCTTGGCCATCGACCAGCTGATGAAGCGGGTGTCCTTGTCATAGCCCGGGCCATAGCGTTCGGCGGCCAGCTTGCCGTTCGCCATCACCACCACGGCGCGGGTTTCGCCGAGGCCCGGCATCGTGAACAGATCGTCGATCGAGCGGGCCAGCTGATCCTTCGGCGCCCCGGCATCCGCGGTCACTGCGGCGAGCGCGGCTTCGGACAGGGGGGCTTGTCCCGGCGGCGTCGATCCGCAGGCGGCAAGCATCAGCAGGGCTGGCGCTAGCAGGGCCGCGCGATTATGGGCAGGCGATCCAAGGGTCATGCGGCCCCCAATTCCCGATGCGCGAAGGCTTGGCAATGGCGAAATCATCCCCCGGCACAGCGATCCGCCGTCCGCGTTACGGGCTGTGGCTGCTCGCGATCGTCGCGCTGGGCGTGGGCGGCGCGGCCTGGGCGTTTCGTGAGCCGATCAATGGCTATGGCAGCATCGCGTCGGCCTATTCGGCGCGGGTCGCCTGTTCGTGCCGCTTTGTCGCGGGCCGCAGTCTTGAGGATTGCCGGAAGGACAAGCTCGCCGGGATGGAGGCCGTGACCCTGCGCGACAATCCCGAGGCCAAGAGCGTCACCGCCCGCTTCCCGCTGGTGGCCGAGGCAACCGCCACCTATCGCGAAGGCTATGGCTGTGTGCTGGAGCCGTGGGAGGGTTAGGCTTCAACCTTTTCGGTCGAATCAATCCATCCGCCGCCGATCACTCTGTCGCCCGCATAGATAACCGCCGCCTGACCCGGCGCGACTCCGAATTCGGGTTCTGCAAAGCGGATCGTAACCGCCGCTCCATCACCCAGCGCCCCCTCTAAGGTCACCCGAACGGGCTTGGCGAGGCTGCGCACCTTGGCGGTCAGCGGTTCGGCAGGCACCGGGCCGATGCGGTTGGTCTCGGTCAGGCGCGCGACGGCGACCGCCAGCATCCGCTTCGGCCCGACCCGCACCTCGCGGCTCGGCGCGTCGAGGCCGATCACATAGAGCGGTTCGGGCTGGCCGCCGATTTCGAGGCCCTTCCTCTGGCCCACGGTGAAGTGGACGATGCCCTTGTGCTCGCCCAGCACCGCACCGGTCGCGGCGTGGACGATCGCCCCCGGCGCCGCGCCCTCGGGGCGGACCTTGGTGACGATCTTGGCGTAATTGCCGTCGGGCACGAAGCAGATGTCCTGCGAATCCGGTTTGGCCGCGTTCCTGAGGCCCGCCGCCTCGGCGAGTTCGCGCACCTGCGGCTTGGGCATCCCGCCCAAGGGGAAGCGCAGGTAATCCAGCTGCGCTTCGGTGGTGCCATAGAGAAAATAGGACTGGTCGCGCGCCGGATCATGCGCGCGGTGCAGCTCCACCCCGGCCTCGCCCGTCACCCGGCGGACATAGTGCCCGGTGGCAAGACAATCCGCCCCCAACTCGCGCGCCATGCGGAACAGGTCGGTGAACTTGGGCCCCATGTTGCAGCGGATGCAGGGCACCGGCGTCCGCCCGGCGAGATATTCGTCGGCGAACTGTTCGACCACTTCCTCGCGGAAGGCGCTTTCATGGTCGAAGACATAATGCGCGATCCCCAGCCTGTCGGCCACCGCGCGCGCGTCACGAATGTCGTCGCCCGCGCAGCACGCGCCCTTGCGGCCCGTCGCCGCGCCGTAATCGTAAAGCTGGAGCGTGATGCCGATCACCTCCGCCCCGCTGGCATGGGCGAGCGCGGCGACCACCGAGGAATCGACCCCGCCGCTCATGGCCACGACGATCCGGCATTCGGCGGCCGGGCGCGGCAGATCGAACAGCGCGGCAGCGTCTTCCGGGGCCATCAGGCCGGTGTCGAGAAGGGTGGGGGTGTCCATGAGCGGGCCGCGATATAGCGAGCCCCGACCCGTTTCGCCAGTGGCGCCAATTCCGTGCGCGATTCCAGCAAGATGACCTTGCCTGATCCGCCAGCACTATTCCTAAGCCCGGGTAAATGCCCCTTTTACCGGATTTTGACGCACTCGGGTTAGGAAGGGCGATGATGTTTGAGAAAGCCCAGCCTTTCAATGCGCTCAGCGGCGCGCTTTCCGGTGGTCGTCCCGCCGACGAACGCACCCGCGTGCGGGCGTCGGCCCCCGGTGCGAGTGAGGAGCGATTCGCCCAGCGTCCGGCGCGGCGCGCGGGTGAGGCTCTGCGCGCGCTCGAATGGAGCGAGCTGACCGCCCGCCTCAACGCCGCGCGCGATCTGCGGCTGTTGTTGCGAACCGAATCGCACGCGCCGATCGAGCAGACCGCCGCCAGCTTCGGCGATGCGGCTGCAAGTTACTTTGCGCTTCTCGACGATAGCGAACCGGGTGTTAACCTTGATGCTTTAGGGCAATCTAAAGCCTTGGGTGCAAAGGTTGGCGCCGACGAAGCCAACCGCCCGGGCGACGCGAAAGGATTATCCTCCGACGCGCCCTGCGGCGATGCGAGAGACGAGCAATGATTGAGAACCAGGACATCCGCCCCGCACAGGTTATCGGCCCGCTTGGCGAGCCGCTGACGCTTGCCGACCTGCCTTCTCCCCAGACCAAGCGTTGGGTGGTGCGGCGCAAGGCCGAGGTCGTGGCTGCCGTGAATGGCGGGCTGCTGACGCTTGACGAAGCGCTCGCGCGGTATGGCCTGACGCTGGAGGAGTTCGCTTCGTGGCAGCGTGCGGTCGACCGTTCGGGGATGCACGGGCTGCGCGTCACCAAGATCCAGCACTACCGCGACCTCTACGAGCGCCAGCTCAAGTACTGACGCCCGCTTCGTTTCGTCCCACCGACAGCCCGCTCCGCCCGTAAGGCGTTGCGGGCTGTCGGCGTTTGGCGGCACTCCCTGTCCACGACAGCGCGCAGATCTCGCGCATCAGCTGCCGGTATGGGAGACACGTTATGGGATGGATTATCGCGTTGATTGTTGGCGGTGTGGCGGGCTGGCTGGCCAGCCTCCTGATGAAGCGCGATGCATCAATGGGCGTCGTCCTCAACATCGTGGTCGGCTGTGTCGGTTCCGTGATCGGCAATCTGATTGCCGGCCCCCTGCTCGGCATCAGCGGCAGCGTGCAGGAATTCTCGATCCGAGGATTGATCATTGCCGTGATCGGCGCGGTGGTGTTGCTCGGGATCGTCAATTTGATCCAGCGCGGCCGCGTGCGCTAACGCGATCGTCTTCCCTCGCTCGGAACCGATGGGCCGCGCCTTTCGTCTAGGCTGAAAGTCATCGGTCGATGCAGTCATTGCAGGCCAACGCCCGACAATCTATGAGGCGTTGCAGTTGGTGACTTATGCGAGTAATACACTTCGTGGTCGGCGTGTCCGCTGCGCGGAACCGGTCCGAGTGAGGGAATGGCGATGAATTACGAGACGACAATCACGGCCGAAGCCGCTGACGGGGTGACCACCGAGTTTGCCGGTGCGCGCACGCTTGCTGCGCCCGCGCTCCCGCGGTGGCTGATTGTTGGCGGGCTTGGCGTGTTCGGGCTGTTGCTTGCCATTGCGGCGTGGTTCGCGCTGGCCGGCGGCGAGCCCGTGGCGGTTGACGATGACAATTCGCAGGCCCCTTCCGTCACGGTCGTCACGCCCGGCAAGACGACCGTCGCTGGCGAGATCGAGGCGCCGGGCACGCTGGCGGCGCGCCGCCCGATGCCGGTTGGCGTCGTGGGTGAAGGCGGGCAGGTCCTGCGGGTTACCGTCGATGCGGGCGATTGGGTGCAACAGGGGCAAGTGCTGGCGGTGATCGACCGTTCGGTGCAGGTCCAGCAGGCCGCCGCGCAATCCGCGCAGATCGATGTTGCCCAGGCCGACGCCAATCTGGCGCAAGCGAACCTTGATCGCGCCTCCCAGCTGGTGGCGCGCGGGTTCGTTTCCAAGGCCGATATCGACCGGCTGACCGCCGTGCGCGACGCTGCCGTCGCCCGCGTCAAGGTCGCGCAGGCGCAGTTCGGCGAGCAGCGTGCCCGCAATGAGCGACTCAATATCTATGCGCCCGCCACCGGCTATGTCCTCGCCCGCAATGTCGAACCCGGCCAGACGGTCGGTGCCGGCTCGGCGGCGCTGTTCACCATCGCCAGCGGCGGCGAGATGGAGATGCTCGCGCAGCTTTCCGAAGAACAGCTGAGCAAGCTTTCCGTCGGGACGATGGCGACCATCACCCCAACCGGATCGGACAAGAGCTTCTCGGGTCAGATCTGGCAGGTCGCCCCGGTGATCGATGCGACGACCCGGCAGGGCACCGCGCGGATCGCATTGTCCTTCGCGCCGGAGCTGCGGCCCGGCGGCTTTGCCACGGCACGGATCAATGCCGGCAGCTTCAGCGCGACGGTGCTTCCTGAAAGCGCCGTGCTCGCCGATAGTCAGGGCAGCTTCGTCTACGTCATCGGCAAGGACAAGAAGGCCGTGCGCCGCCCGGTCAAGACCGGCGCGGTGACAGCCAACGGCCTCGCCATCACCGAGGGCCTCACCGGCTCTGAGCAGGTCGTGCTGCGCGCCGGCGGGTTCCTCAACCCCGGTGAAACCGTCAACCCCCAGCCCCTCAAGAAGTAATCGCGTCCATCCCCGCGGCGGTTTTCCGCGTAACCGACGGGGAGCGGGCACAGCACCGGCGAAACACAGGCAGGAATATCATGGCTCTACGCGACATCTCGGCCTGGTCGATCCGCAATCCGGTGATCCCGCTGGTGTTCTTCACCGGCCTGCTGTTCGCCGGGATCGTCAGCTTCCTGCAAATGGACGTGACCAACAACCCGGACGTCGATTTCCCGGCGGTGATCGTCAATATCTCTCAGCCCGGCGCCTCGCCCACCGAGATCGAGAACCAGATCACCCAGCGCGTGGAAAGCGCGCTGCGTTCGATCAGCGGGGTCAACTCGATCCAGTCGACCGCGCGTGAGGGCAGTTCCAACACCTTCGTCGAATTCGAGATCGGCACCAACCTGATCGAAGCGGTGAACGAGGTCGAAACCGCGATCGATTCGGTGCGCGGCAGCCTGCCCGACGGCATTCTCGAACCGCAGGTCTCCAAGGTCGACGTGGTGGGCGAACCGATCGGCTATGTCGCGGTCGAAGCCAATGACATGACGCTGGAACAACTGAGCTGGTTCATCGACGATACGGTGGCCAAGCGCCTGCTGAAGATCGAAGGCATGGCGGAAGTCCAGCGCTTCGGCGGGGTCGACCGGCAGATCGAAGTGATCCTCGATCCGGCGCGGATGCAATCTTTCGGCGTCACCGCAACGCAGATCAATGCGGCGCTGCGTCAGGTCAATCTCGATGCCGCGGGCGGGCTGGCCGAGATTGGCGGTACCCGCCAGTCGCTGCGCGTGCTTGGCAATTCGGACACGGCCTATGCCCTGTCGCAGACCCAGATCCAGCTGGGTGGCGGGCGCACCGTGCGGCTCGCCGATATCGCCAAGGTGCGGGACGGCTTTTCCGAACGCACCTCTATCTCCGAGGTCAACAGCAAGGAAGTCGTGAACTTCCTGATGAACCGCGCGCGCGGTGCATCGGATCTGGCGGTCTATGACGCGGCTCTGGCCGAGATGGACAAGATCGAGGCCGAGAACGAAGGCGTGAAGTTCATCAAACTGTCGACCAGCACGACCTACACCCGCGGCCAGTACAAGTCCTCGATGTGGGCATTGGTCGAGGGCGCGGTGCTCGCGGTGGTCGTGGTGTTCCTGTTCCTGCGCGATTGGCGCGCGACCTTCATTTCGGCGGTCGCGATCCCGCTGTCGGCGATCCCGACCTTCTGGTTCATGGATCTCCTGGGCTTCAACCTCAACTTCCTGTCGCTGCTGGCGCTCGCGCTGGTGGCCGGGGTGCTGGTGGACGATGCGATCGTGGAGATCGAGAATATCGTGCGCCATATGCGCATGGGCAAATCGGCCTATCAGGCCTCGATCGATGCCGCCGACGAGATCGGCCTGCCGGTGGTGGCGACCAGTTTCTGCATCGTCGCCGTGTTCCTGCCGGTGGGCTTGATGCCGGGTGTGTCAGGCCAGTTCTTCCAGAACTTCGGGATCACCGTGGTGATCGCGGTGCTCATGTCGCTGGCCGTCGCGCGCATGCTCACGCCGCTGATGGCGGCCTACTTCCTGAAGTCGAAGGGCCACGCCGAACACGGCGAGGGGCCGATGATCGACGGCTATATGCGGGTTTTGGCCTGGACGCTCGACACCGGCCGCATGGCCGCGCGCCGCGCCGGGCTCGATGGCCCGCGCCACCGCGGGGTCTATGTCCTGACGCTGCTGCTCGCGGTGATCGTGCTGCTGATCGTCCCGGCGCTGGCGATGTTTGAACTGGCCAGCGGTTCGATCTCGGCCATGTTCGCAGGCGGTATGGGCGTAGCGCCGCCGTGGAATGGCCTGATCGGGCTCGACGTGCACAAGCAGATCGCCACGGTCGTCTCCGCCGATCCCAACACCACCGCGCACAAGATTGTCGCCAAGGTGTTCGAAGTGGTGATCGTGCTGCTGGTCTCGCTGCTGTCCTTTTTCGCGACCTTCGCGGTGTTCAAGGCGATCGAGGCTCCTGCGGGCGGCGATAGCAAATTTGCCCGCAGCATCCGCTGGATGACGGCGCGGTTCTACGATCACCGCATCTGGATGCTCGGCATCGGCTGGTTCTCGCTGCTGGTGACGATCCTGCTGTTCGGTCAGATCCCCGGCCAGTTCCAGCCCACCATCGATGACGAGAACAGCCGCGTCGAGATCGAGATGGTGCCCGGCACCACGCTCGCTGAAACCAAGCGGGTGGTGAACACCGTGGCCGATCGCCTGCGCAAGGAGCCGGAGGTCGAACGCCTGCTTGAGCGCATCCGGCTGGGTGAAAGCTCCTCGATCTTCGTCAAGTTGAAAGAAGATCGCCAGCGCACCTCGGTCGAGTTCGAGCGGGAGCTCGCGCCCGAACTTGCCAAGTTCCCCGATGCCCGCGTGCGCTTCCAGTCGCAGTCGGGCGGGTTCGGCTCGGGCCGTGACATGACCGTGATGCTGGCAGGTTCCGATCCGGTGTTGCTCGATCAGACCGCCGCGCGGCTGGTGGAGGAGATGCGCGGGCTCAAGTCGCTGGTCGCTCCGCGCATCAGTGCCGATCTCAACCGTCCTGAAATCATCATCACCCCGCGTGACAAGATCGCCGCCGAGCTCGGGATCACCACGGTCGCTCTGTCGCAGACGATCCGCATCGCGACGCTGGGTGAGATCGAACAGAACGCCGCGCGCTTCTCCCTGTCGGATCGTCAGATCCCGATCGTGGTCCGTCTGTCGGAAGCCGCCCGCTCCGATTTCCGCACGATCGAGAACCTCCCTGTGCCGCTGCCCAATGGCGGTTCCGTGCCGCTGAGCCGGGTTGCCGACATCAGCTTCGGTTCCGGCCCGACCGCGATCCAGCGCTACAACCAGAACCGCCGCGTGCTGGTCGGCGCGGACCTCGCCGCAGGCGTGCTCAAGGGCGAGGCGCAGGCGCAGATCGACGCCCTGCCGGTGTTGCAGAACCTGCCTGTGGGCGTGATTCGTGACGTGGTGGGCGAAGAGGAATGGCAGGCCGAGCTGGTCACCAACCTCATCATCGCGATCATCGCGGGGGTGATGCTGGTGTTCGCGGTGCTGGTGCTGCTCTACAAGCGGCTGATGAGCCCGCTGGTCAACATGACCTCGCTCGCGCTGGCGCCGCTTGGCGGGATCCTGCTGATCTGGCTGCTGGGCCAGCCGCAATCGATGCCGGTCTATATCGGTATCCTGCTGCTGCTCGGAATCGTCTCGAAGAACTCGATCCTGCTGATCGACTTCGCGATCGAGGAGATGAACAAGGGCATTCCCAAGCTTGAGGCGATCATGGACGCCGGGCACAAGCGGGCGCAGCCAATCGTGATGACCACCGTCGCGATGACGGCAGGGATGGTGCCGGTGGCGCTGTCGCTGTCGGGCGATGGAGCGTGGCGTCAGCCGATGGGCATCGTGGTGATCGGCGGGCTGGTGCTCTCGACGCTGCTGACCTTGCTGATCGTGCCCGCGGGCTTCAGCCTTGCCGACAGCTTCGAAAAGCGGGTAGGCCCGTGGCTCCGGGCGCGGATGCTGACCTACACGCCGGGCGACGAGAACAGTTTCGATACCGCAAAGGATCGGCCGTTCCCCGGCCTTGCCAAGCTGTCGCCACCGGGCGGTGAACCGGCTGAGTGATTGTAAGGGCGTGACGAACGACCCCGAAGCGGGCTAAGGCCGCAGCATGGCAACGCGCTCTCTGAGGCCCCTCACGCTCGGCGGCCAGCCGCTCACGGTTGATCGTGCCCGGCGGATGCGCTGGACGGCGACCGGGATGCTGGCGGCGATGGCGCTGATCTTCATCGCCACCCACGGGCTGGCCACCACCGGCCACCCTGCGTGGGGCTATGTCAACGCCTTCGCCGAGGCCGCGATGGTCGGCGGGCTGGCGGACTGGTTCGCGGTGACGGCGCTGTTCCGCCACCCGCTGGGCCTGCCGATCCCGCACACTGCAATCATCCCCGAAAACAAGGACCGGATCGCCGATACCATGGCGCAGTTCCTGCGGGAGAACTTCCTCACGCCCGCCGTGGTCGCGCGGCGGATGGCGGGAATGAATGTCGCCAAGGCGGCGGGCGAGTTCCTTGCGGCCTCGCCCGAACGGGGCCCCAAAGGCGAGATGGTGGACGAACGCTCACGGATCACGTCCGGCGCGGCGGAGTTGCTGGCCGAAGTGCTGGAATCGCTCGATCCCGACCGGCTTGGCAATCAGGTGCGTTCGGGCCTCGCCGGTCAGTTGGCGAAGCTCGACATCGCTCCGCTTGCCGGCCGCATGATCGAGACGACGATGGCGGACAAGCGCCACCAGCCGCTGATCGACGGCTTCGTGCGCTGGGCGGGCCTCACCATCGAGGACAATGAGGAAACCCTGCGCGACATCATCCACCAGCGCGTGGCGGGCGTGCTGCGCTGGGCGGGGATCGACAAGACCATTTCCTCCAGCGTGCTCGACGGGCTGTACAAGCTGCTCGCCGAGGTGCTGGTGAACCCCGATCACCCCCTGCGCGGCAAGATCGAGGAAGGCCTGGCCAAGCTCGGGCAGGATTTGCAGCACGATCCCGAGACCCGCGCCAGGGTCGAAGACATGAAGCGCGATCTCATCGCCAACCCCGCCGTCGCGGTGTGGTGGACCGGGGTGTGGGAGCGCATCCGCCAGTCGCTGATCCGCCGCGCGCGCGACCCCGAAAGCAGCATGGGCGAGGAAATGCGCAACATGCTGTCAGAGCTCGGGCAGGCCTTGCAGGCGGATGCGCGGCTGCAACTCCAGATCAACCGCTTCGCCCGCCGCACGATGGTGGGCGTCGCCACCCGCTACGGCGACCAGATCGTGCGATTGGTGTCGGAGACGGTGAAACGCTGGGACGCCACAACCATTACTGACCGCGTCGAGGGCGCCGTGGGCCGCGACCTCCAGTTCATCCGCATCAACGGCACGCTGGTCGGCGGGTTGGTGGGGATGACGCTGCACTTCATTACCACGGTGCTGTGATGTGCGGCGCTACCCGATTCGGTAAGTGATCGAAGTCGCGAAATAGGACTTGAATGGCGCCCCGGAAGCGTCGCGCGCGGGCTCGAAGGTAGCGTTCTTCATCAGCCGACAGGCGGGGGATTCGAGTTCCTTGGTCTCGGTTGCTTCGATCAAGGTGCAGCTTTCGACCTCGCCCTGCTCGGACACGATCACTCGCATCCGCAGGATCGCCTGCTCGCCCTCACGCGCCGCCTCGCTCGGATAATCGGATTGGATGCGACGCACGATCACATCCTGATTGGTCCACCGAGGCCCACTTATCGCAGTGAGGTGCTTGTCGGGATCCAGCCCCCAATCCCGCAGCAGATCGAGCGTGCACTGGTTCAGGACCTCGAAGGCGGCATTCAGCGGTCCGGATTTGAGCCGTACCGTGCGCCCGCCCTGACGCAGCTCGATGAATTGCACTTGCTTGCCCAGCGCCGTGTCGAGCAGGGGCAAGGACGTGGTTGGAGGCGTTTCCTCTTTCGTCGGTCGCTCGGGCATTCCCTGATCGATGGTCACCCCTGAATAGATCACACCGTCGCCATATCCTTCAACCGTTCCGGTGAAGGGTCTGGTGCGGTGCGGACTCTGCCCCTCGAAGAAGCGCAGATCGGTCAACGTGCGGCTGCGAAACCGTTTGAACGCCGGTCCGGCGACCGTCAGTCCGGCGGCGTTTCCCGGGGAATATTGCTGGAAGCGCAGGAAGTGCCGGTTCTCGCCTTCTCCGAAGGTGCGGATGAGTTGGCATTTGTCCTGCGCAAAATCGACGTTCCATTGGCTGCTTGGGGCCAGCTCAACGGGTGCTTCGGCTGCGAAGAGCGGGGCGGCGAGGGATAGGAAAGCGAGAGCAGGAACAGCGTGGCGCATGAAAAAACCTCCGACAGTCAGTCAAGACTGCCGGAGGCTTTTTTCAAAATAAAGTCTCTTGCGATGAACCGCTTACAACGCCCCGGTCAGCTCCGGCACGGCGGTGAACAGGTCCGCCACGAGGCCGATATCCGCCACCTGGAAGATCGGGGCGTCTTCGTCCTTGTTGATGGCGATGATGACCTTCGAGTCCTTCATCCCGGCAAGGTGCTGGATCGCGCCCGAGATGCCGATCGCGAAGTAGGCTTCCGGGGCGACGATCTTGCCGGTCTGGCCGACCTGGTAGTCATTGGGGACATAGCCCGCATCGACCGCGGCGCGGCTCGCGCCGATGGCGGCGCCGAGCTTGTCGGCGAGGGGGGTGATGGTCGCCTCAAAGGTTTCCGCGTCCTTCAGCGCACGGCCGCCCGAGACGATGATCTTGGCGCTGGTCAGTTCCGGACGCTCGCTCTTGGCGATTTCCGAGCTGACGAAGCTCGAGGTGCCCGCATCGCCCGCGCCGCTGACGGCCTCGACGGTGCCCGAACCGCCCTCGGTCGCCGCCTTCTCGAAGGCGGTGCCGCGCACGGTGATGACCAGCTTGGCGTCGGTCGATTCGACGGTGGCGATGGCGTTGCCGGCGTAGATCGGACGGGTGAAGGTCTTGGGGCCTTCGACCGACAGGATCTCGCTGACCTGCATCACGTCAAGGTGCGCCGCGACGCGCGGGGCGACGTTCTTGCCCTGCGTGGTGGCGGGGGCGAGGAAGGCGTCGTGATCGGCCATCAGCGCAGCGGCGAGCGGCGCGACGTTTTCGGCGAGGCCATTGGCATAGGCCGCGTCATCCGCGACGTGGACCTTGCCCACGCCTGCGATCTTGGCTGCGGCTTCCGCCACGCTGCCGCAATTGTGGCCGGCAACCAGGAGGTGCACTTCGCCCAGCTTCGATGCAGCGGTCACCACCGCGAGCGTCGCGTCGGCCACCTTCGTGTTGTCATGTTCGACGAGAACCAGAGTCTTCATTGAACTTACCTCTCGATTGAAACCCGTTCGCTTCGAGCGAAGTCGAGAAACCTGTCTCGACTGCGGGCAGCGCCCTCCGCTCGACACGAACGGGGGCGGGGTTAATCCTTAAGCGATACCGAGCGCCTTGACCTTCTCGACCAGCGCGGCGACGTCGGCGACCTTCTCGCCCGCCTGACGCACCGGCGGCTCGGCGACCTTGAGGGTCTTGAGGCGCGGGGTCAGGTCGACGCCGTAATCACCGGCGGTCTTGGTCGCGAGCGGCTTCTGCTTGGCCTTCATGATGTTGGGCAGCGAGGCATAGCGCGGCTCGTTGAGACGCAGGTCGGTGGTGACGATCGCGGGGAGCGCGAGCTTGACGGTCTGCAGACCGCCGTCGACTTCGCGCTTCACGGTCACGCTGTTGCCATCGACTTCGACGGTATTCGCAAAGGTGCCCTGCGGACGGCCCATCAGCGCGGCGAGCATCTGGCCGGTCTGGTTCGAATCGTCGGAAATCGATTGCTTGCCGAGAATGACGAGGCCCGGGGCTTCTTCATCGGCGATGGCCTTGAGGATCTTGGCGACCGCCAGCGGCTCGACCTCTTCTTCGGTCTCGACGAGGATCGCACGGTCGGCACCCATGGCGAGTGCGGTACGGAGCGTTTCCTGCGCCTTGGCCGGGCCGACAGACACCGCGACGATCTCGGTGGCCGCGCCCTTTTCCTTGAGGCGGATGGCTTCCTCGACCGCGATCTCATCGAACGGGTTCATGCTCATCTTGACGTTGGCAAGGTCAACGCCGGTGCCGTCGGCCTTGACCCGCGGCTTGACGTTGTAATCGATCACCCGCTTGACGGGGACGAGGATCTTCATGGGGTTCGTCCTTCCTCTCAAAGAATCACGTGACGCCTGACAGCGCCTTGGCCGCCCGCCTAGCTTGCGTTTACGTAAACGTCAAGCAGGCGACGCGCGCCGCGATCGTCGTTTCCCCTTGCTTTGCGCCACTCGCAGGTCAAGCCTTCAATTCGTGAGTGCTTTGCCAGGGGTCTCGGGCAAAGATACGGCGGACAAAGGGGAGGGATGCGGCGATGATGGCAAAGGCATGGATGGCGGCGCTCGCCGTGGTGGCGGCAGCGCCTCTGGCGGCGCAGGAGACGCGGGTGGCCGAACCGGGATCGACCCCGCCGCCCGCTTCGATTCATGACCTCTGGTGGCTCGACGGCCTGTGGCAGGGCACCGGCATCGAGGGCGCGCCTGCGACCGAAAGCTGGTTGCCGCCGACCGGCACCACCATGGTCGGCACCTTCATCCAGCAGACCGCCGAGGGCGGAATCCTGTTCAGCGAACACATGCAGATCATGGAGGAGGGCGGAAGCCTTGTCCTCAAGCTCAAGCACTTCAATCCCGACCTCACCGGCTGGGAGGACAAGGACGGGATGCTGACCTTCCGCCTGCTCGGCGCCGAGTTCTGCGCGGCCTATTTCAGCGGGCTCACGCTGCGCTGCGACGGGCCGGACAAGCTGGTGGTCGCGGTGCGGATGAAGAGTGACGCCCCGGAACCAAAGGAATTGCTGTTCCGTTTCGACCGGGCGGAACGATCGCGGGGGTTCTCCAACTGCGACGGCACGACGCTGGAAATGAACGAATGCATGGCCGCCATCCGGGAGCGCGCCAGCGAGCGCAAGGCCCGCTATCTCGCAGCCGCCGTCGCCCGCAACGCCGACCGGCCCGATCTGGTCGCGCTGATCCGGAAAAGCGACGCGGCCTTCGAAGCCTATCGCGAGGCGGAGTGCGAAGCGGTCTACACCGACTACGAGGGAGGCACGATCCGCACGATCCAGGCGCTGGGCTGCGAGATCGCACTTATCGACGAACGCACCCGCACGATCTGGCAGACCTGGCTGACCTATATGGACACCACCCCGCCCGAACTGCCCGCCCCCGGCCGCTCGCGCTGACCGCAAGAAAAAGCCCCCGCCGGCGCGAACCGGCGGGGGCTTTCGATATTCAGGCAAGAGGGAGGCTTACGCCGCCTTCTTCACTTCCGCGACGATCTTCTGCGCAGCATCGCCCAGATTGTCGGCGCTGACGATGGCGAGGCCCGAATTCTCGAGGATCGCCTTGCCTTCGGCAACGTTGGTGCCTTCGAGGCGCACGACCAGCGGAACCTGGAGGTTCACGTCCTTCGCCGCCTGCACGATGCCGTTGGCGATCACGTCGCACTTCATGATCCCGCCGAAGATGTTGACGAGGATGCCTTCCACCGCCGGGTCCTTGAGGATGATCTTGAAGGCTGCGGTCACCTTTTCGGTGGTGGCGCCGCCGCCCACGTCGAGGAAGTTCGCCGGGAAGGCGCCGTTCAGCTTGATGATGTCCATCGTCGCCATGGCGAGGCCTGCGCCGTTGACCATGCAGCCGATGTTGCCATCGAGCTTGATGTAGGCGAGGTCGTATTCGCTGGCTTCGACTTCCGCCGGGTCTTCCTCGGTCTCGTCGCGCAGGGCTTCGATATCGGGGTGACGGTAGAGGGCGTTGCCGTCGAAGCTCATCTTGGCGTCGAGCACCAGCAGCTTGCCGTCTTCGCTTTCGACCAGCGGGTTGATTTCCAGCATCTCGCAATCGGTGGCGAGGAAGGCGTCGTAGAGCTGCTTGGCGAGCTTCTGCGCCTGCTTGTTGAGATCGCCCTGAAGCTTGAGCGCGAAGGCCACGGCGCGGCCGTGGTGCGGCTGGAAGCCCTGCGCGGGGTCGATGCTGAAGGTCGTGATCAGCTCGGGCGTGTCATGCGCCACGGTCTCGATGTCCATGCCGCCCTCGGTCGAAACCACGAAGGCCACGCGGCCCGTCGCGCGGTCAACCAGCAGCGAGAGGTAGTATTCCTTGGCGATGTCGACGCCGTCGGTGATGTAGAGGCGGTTCACCTGCTTGCCGGCCTCGCCCGTCTGGATGGTGACCAGCGTGTTGCCGAGCATTTCCTCGGCATGGGCGCGGACTTCATCGAGGCTCTTGGCAAGGCGCACGCCGCCCTTGGCGTCAGCCGGAAGTTCCTTGAACTTGCCCTTGCCACGCCCCCCAGCGTGGATCTGCGCCTTCACGACATAAAGCGGCCCGGGCAGCTTCTTGGCGGCCTCCACCGCTTCTTCGACGCTGAGGGCGGCATGGCCTGCGGGGACCGCGATCCCGTGCTTGGCGAGCAGTTCCTTGGCCTGATATTCGTGAACGTTCATTGCGTATCGATCCCTTCAATGCATTCGGTGGGGAGAGGTTCGTCCGCGCCGGGCCTAAGCACGGATCGACCCTCTTGAAAAGTGCTTGCGGCACGGCCAACACGGATGCCTCTCATGATTGACAGGGATCACCTTCTGGCCATCGTCCGCGAGGCGGGCCGCATTGCCCACTCGCGTTGGCCGGGCGCGGGGCATGACCTGCATAGCTGGGACAAGACCCCGGGCAACCCGGTGAGCGAGGCTGACCTTGAAGTCGACCGCTTCCTCAAGCGCGAGTTGCACCGCCTGCTGCCCTCGGCGGCATGGCTGTCCGAGGAAACCGCCGATGACAAGGCGCGCACGCAGAGCGGCCTCATCTGGCTGGTCGATCCGATTGACGGTACGCGCGATTTTGTCGGCGGCCGGCCGGGCTGGGCGGTGTCGGTGGCACTGGTGAGTTCGGGCCGCCCACTGATCGGCATGCTCACCGCACCGGCCAGACGCGAGGAATGGGTCGCGGTCGCAGGACAGGGGGCGACGTTGAACGGCGTCACGATCCGGGCGAGCCAGCGCACCGAATTTGCCGGTGCACGGGTGCCGACCGTCAGTCTCCCCAAGGACGACAGCGATCTGGTTATGGTCCATCAGCCCAACTCGATTGCGCTCAGAATCGCGATGGTCGCCGCCGATGAGGCCGATCTGGTGGCGACCTTGCGCTGGGGGTATGAGTGGGACATTGCGGCGGCGACCCTCATCGCGCGCGAAGCGGGGGCCGAGGTGACGGACGCCTTCGGCGCGCCGCTCGCCTACAACAAGCACGATCCCCGCGATTTCGGGGTGCTGGTCTGCTCCCCCGCGATCCACGCCGCGGCGGTCGAGCGGTTGGCGGAACGGGCCAAGGCGCTGCGCTGAAAAGGGTTTCACGCAGAGACGCAGAGGTGACGCGCCCGCCGCGAAAGCGGCGCTTCAGGTTTTCACACGAAGACACGAAGACACGAAGACGTTGCGCAACGTCACCGCGCGCGATGCCCTCTTCGTGTCTTCGTGGGCGATGTTCTCGCGGCAAAGCCGCGTCACCTTCTCCGCGTCTCGCTTTCCTCTGCGTCTCTGCGAGAAACAAAAAAGGGCGGGAGCACCTTCGCACCCCCGCCCCTTCATCGCCTGAAGATCAATTCCCGCGCGCGGCGCTCACGTCGGCCTGGCTGACCGGGATGATCTTGATTTCCACCCGGCGGTTGAGCGCTTCGCTGACATTGTCGCCGGTCTTGACGCGCAGATAGTCATACTGCTCGCCAAAGCCCTGCGTCGCCATTCGCGCCCGCGCCACGCCGCGTGCCGCGAGGTAATCGGCCACCGCCTGCGCGCGCTGTTCGGACAGGCGCTGGTTGGTCGCCGGCGAGCCGGTCGTGTCGGTGAAGCCATAGACGTCGATCAGGCTGTTGGGATACTTGATCAGCGTTTCCGCGACGCTATTCAGCGTATCAAGGAAGCCCGGATTGATCGCCGCCGAACCGGTGGCGAAGGTCACGCCGTCGGGCAGGCGCACGAGAATCGCGTCCTGATCGCCGACTTCTTCCACGTCCACACCACTGCCCGCGGTCTGTTCCTTCAGTTCCTTGATCTGATCGTCATACTGCTTGCCGATCACGGCCCCGGCCGAACCGCCGATGCCCGCACCGATAATCCGGCCCGTATCGCCGCCGATGGCGCCGCCGAGCAGGTAGCCGAGCGTGCCGCCAAGGCCGGTGCCGATGGCCGTGCGCGAAATCTTCTTTTCGCCGGTATTGGGGTCGGTGACACAGGCCGAAGTGCCCAGCAAAGCAAGCGCTGCAGTGCCCGAAAGCAAGATGCGTGAGAAAGTCATGGTTATCTCCCTATAATCCGTTGCCGACCATGCCATCTTGCCCGCAGGGGCGACAAGGCGAATGGGCGCGTCCTACCGCAGTGAAGACTCTAAGCTTCACAGCAGATGAACGCAAAGCTTGCCGGGGACACAGATGTTCCATGCGTCTGTCAGATTGGATGGCATTGTGCTGCAATTATGCTAGCGGACAGGGCGTGACCCCGTTTCCCTGGACCGATCTTGCCATCATCGTCGCGCTGGTTGTGCTCAACGGCGTCTTCGCGATGTCAGAATTGGCGATTGTGTCCGCCAAGACCAGCACGCTGGAAGCCAAGGCCGAAGCCGGGTCCAAAGCGGCGCGAACGGCGATCGCTCTGGCCGCGCATCCGGGGAAGTTCCTTTCGACCGTGCAGATCGGCATCACGCTGATCGGGATCGTGGCGGGCGCCTATTCCGGGGCGAGCCTTGGCGGTCCGGTGGGGGAACGGTTGGAAGCGCTGGGCCTGCCGCCCCAATATGCCGACGAAGCCGGATTTGCCGTCGTGATCGCGCTGACCACCTATCTCAGCGTTGTCGTGGGCGAGCTGGTGCCCAAGCAGTTGGCGCTGCGCAGCGCGGTGCCGCTGGCCTTGCTCATGGCTTTGCCGATGGCGATGCTGTCGCGGATCGGCGCGCCGCTGGTGTGGCTGCTCGATTCGAGTTCGGCGATCATCTTCAACCTGTTCGGCCTGCGCCGGACGGACGAGGCCACGGTGACCGCCGAGGAGCTGCGGATGATCTTTGCCGAGGCGACCCGGTCAGGCGTGATCGAGGCCGAACAGCGCCAGATCCTGACCGGCGTGGTCCGCCTGGCCGAGCGGCCGGTGCGCGAGATGATGACGCCGCGCACCGATATCGACTGGATCGAAGCCGACGCCGACGCCGCCGAAATCCGCGAAACGATCGAGGACAGCTCGCATTCGCTGCTGCCGGTGGCCGAAGGCTCGCCCGACACGATCCTCGGCGTGGTCAAGGTGCGCGATGTGCTGGCGGCGATGGTCAGCGGCGCGCAGGTCTCGATCCGCGCGATGATGCGCAAGGTCGAGGTCGTGCCCGACCAGCTCGACGCGATGGACGCGCTGCGCGTGCTGCAATCGGCCGAAGTGGCGATGGCCGTGGTGCACGACGAATACGGGCATTTCGAAGGGATCGTCACGCCGGTCGATCTGCTCACCGCGATCGTCGGCAATTTCGCCAGCGACAGCGATGATGGCGATCTGCCTTCGGTGGTGGAGCGTGAGGATGGCTCGCTGCTGGTCTCGGGCTCGCTATCGGCGGACGCGCTGGCTGACCGGTTGGGCATCGAATATGGCGAGGACCGCGAATTCGGCACGGCGGCAGGCTATGCGCTGTCCGTGATGAAGAAGCTGCCGGGCGAGGGCGAGCATTTCACCGATCAGGGCTGGCGCTTCGAGGTGGTCGACATGGATGGTCGCCGCATCGACAAGCTGCTGGTGAGCCGGGTGAACGACAACGCCGACTGAGGCGACCCGGCCAGAGGTAACGCGGCTTTGCCTCGAGGTTTCACGCAACTCCCACACGCCCGCCGCCACGGCGGGGAGGGAGGCGTCAGGCGCTCGGGATCACCGTTGTCGCCGCCTGCCCGTCACCTTCGGGCGCAGCGATGATGTCGCGGGTCACGCGGCCCTTGGCGACCGTGTTGGTTGCGGTGTCGCCGACCTGGCTGCGGATGCTCGGCGCGGCGGAACCGGCGCGGTCGATCACGCTCGCTTCCACACGGCTGCGCGGGGCAGGGCCACCGAACAGGGCATCGAGCGCCTGTTCGGCTGCGGTGCCTTCGGACGGACGCGGGGCGCCGGGGGCGGGGGGCGTGAGCGTGAAATCGGGCGGAACCACCAGCGGCGCCTGACGCTGCACAGCAAATTCGTCGGGCCGCTCGCGGTTGAAAACCCCGCCGCCGCCGCCACAGGCCGCCAGCATCGCCGAAGCGCCGGTCAGCAGGATCAGGGGTGCAAACTTACGCATCTTGGGTCTCTCCACGGGGCGCTTCCCCGGTTTCGGTGTCGTCCTTGTCGCGCACGAACAGGCTGCGGGCAAGGATTATGACGACGCCGATCGTGATGGCGGCGTCGGCAATGTTGAAGATCAGGAAGGGGCGGAACCCGCCGATGTGGAAATCGGCATAGTCGATGACATAGCCCAGATCATAGCGATCGCGGATATTCCCCAGCGCGCCGCCCAGAATCAGCGACAGGCCGAGGATTTCGCCCAGCTTGCGCTCGCGCATCATCCACGCCAGCACCACCAGGGCGATCACCGCGGTGAGCAACACCAGCAGCCAGCGGGTTTCCATGTCATTGGCCTGGAACATCCCGAGCGAGATGCCCTTGTTCTCGGTATAGGTGAGATCGAAGAACGGCAGCAGGTCGATATGCAGCACCTGACGCAGTTGCAGCGGGCCGATCACGTACCACTTCACCACCTGATCGATGATCGCGACCAGCGCCGCCAGCGCCAGTCCAATCAGCCGGTTGCGGGTGAACAAGCCGCTCATGAACC
Organism: Erythrobacter sp. W302b; assembly: GCF_046452395.1. Lineage (NCBI taxonomy): Bacteria > Pseudomonadati > Pseudomonadota > Alphaproteobacteria > Sphingomonadales > Erythrobacteraceae > Erythrobacter > Erythrobacter sp. W302b. The sequence continues at coordinate 3,042,133 of NZ_JBKFDH010000001.1, forward strand.
GACAACCGCTTCGCAACGACCGCACAACGCCCCGTCTTCCGCGACGTCGGGCAGCAGCCGCCAGCAGCGGCCGCATTTGTGGTGGTTGGTCTTGGTGACAGTCACACCGTCGCCCTGCCCGCGCGTCACTGTCGCGGTGATGAACAGCTCGGCGAGGTGTTCGTCCGAAACGCCTTCGGGCACGGCGCTGTCGGGCACGACCACCTCGGCCTCAAGGCTGGAGCGGATCGTCTTGTCGCGCCGCAGCGGCTCGATCGCTTCGTTGACCTGATCCCGCAGCGCGCGCAGCATGTCCCAGCGGGCCGTGTCGACCACCACGCCCGGCACGGTGGGCCATTCGAGCAGGTGGACAGACCCGCGCTGGCCCGCGTCATCCGCCTCGCCGTCCTCGGGATAGCGGCTCAGCCACACTTCCTCGGCGGTGAACACCAGCACCGGCGCGGCATAGCGGATCAGCGCGTGGAACAGCAGATCGAGCACCGTGCGATAGGCGTTGCGCGTGACGCTGTCCGGCCCGTCGCAATAGAGGCTGTCCTTGCGGATATCGAAGTAGAAGGCCGACAGATCCTCGTTGCAGAAATCGACCAGCAGGCGGGTGTAGAGGTTGAAATCGTAGGCTTCCGCCGCCGCCTTCAGCTTGCGGTCGAGGTCAGCCAGCAGCGCGAGGATATAGACCTCAAGCTCCGGCAGCTCGCCCGCATCGCTCATGTCGCCCACGAAACCATCCAGCGCACCCAGCAGGTAGCGGAAGGTGTTGCGCAGCTTGCGATACTGGTCGCCGACGCCTTTCAGGATTTCATCGCCGATGCGGTGATCTTCGGTGAAATCGACGCTCAGCGCCCACAGGCGGATGATGTCGGCGCCATATTCCTCCATCACCTTGATCGGGCTGATGGTGTTGCCCTCGCTCTTGGACATCTTGCGACCCTTGGCGTCCATCGTGAAGCCGTGGGTCAGCACCTGATCGTAAGGCGCGCGGCCGCGCGTGGCGCAGGATTGCAGCAGCGAGGACTGGAACCAGCCGCGATGCTGGTCGGAGCCTTCGAGGTAGAGGTTGGCGGGCCAGGTCAGGTCGGGCCAGCGCCCCGATTCCAGCACGAAGGCATGGGTGCAGCCCGAATCGAACCAGACGTCGAGAATGTCGGTGACCATCTCGTAATCGTCGGGGTTGTGGGCGCTGCCGAGATATTCCGCCTTGCGCGCTTCGTCCCAGGCATCGACGCCTTCCTCGCGCACGGCCGCGACGATGCGGGCGTTGACGGCGGGGTCTTGCAGGTAGGTGCCGTCAGGCCGCACGAACAAGGTGATCGGCACGCCCCAGGCGCGCTGGCGGGAGAGCACCCAGTCGGGCCGCCCTTCGACCATCGCGCCGATGCGGTTGCGGCCCTTTTCGGGGATGAACTCGACCCGGGCGATTTCGGCGAGGGCGGTCTCGCGCAGCGTTCTTCCCCCCTCCTTTTCAAAGGAGGGGTCGGGGGTGGTTGCGGGCTGCGGAGCAGTCCGCTCGGGCGTGCCGCCCGACCCGACTGCCACCACCCCTAGGCCCTCCTCTGAAGAGGAGGGGGACACCAGCACCTTGTCCATCGGCACGAACCACTGCGGGGTACACCGAAAAATCACCTTGGCCTTGGAGCGCCACGAATGGGGGTAGGAGTGCGCGTAATCCGCGCTCGCCGCGAGCAGCGCGCCCGCTTCGCGCAGGTCCGAGCAGATCGGGCCATCAGGCGCGTTGAACTTGGGGTTGATGACGCTCATCCGGCGCTCGTCCGCCGCGCCCAGCCAGCCCCAGTCGTCACGGTAACGCCCGTCATCCATCACCGCGAAGACGGGGTTGATCCCGTTCGCCTTGCAGAGGTCGAAGTCGTCCTCGCCATGATCGGGCGCCATGTGGACGAGGCCCGTGCCGCTATCGGTGGTGACGAAGTCGCCGGGGAGCAGCGGGCGCGGGGTGGCGTAGAATCCGCCGAGATGGTGCATCGGGTGGCGGGCGAGGGTGCCGGCGAGGTCTGCCCCCTTGATGACCTTGATAGAAGGTTTGCCAGCATAATGAGCCAGAACGGCTGCGCGCTCCTTCGAAAGAAGCAGCCGCATTCCATCGCCTTCGAAAAGGCCGTATTCGATTTCCGGCCCATAGGCTAAAGCCTGGTTCACCGGGATCGTCCACGGCGTCGTCGTCCAGATCACCGCTTTCGCGCCGACCAGCTCGGGGATCGGGCTCTCGACGATCTCGAAGGCCACGTCGATCTGGGTCGAGGTGATGTCCTCGTATTCGACCTCCGCCTCGGCCAGCGCGGTCTTTTCGACCGGGGACCACATCACCGGCTTGGCCCCGCGATAGACGTTCCCGGCCTCGGCGAATTTCAGCAGTTCGGCGACAATCGTTGCCTCTGCCTGAAAATCCATGGTGAGGTAGGGATGGTCCCAATCGCCCATGATGCCGAGGCGCTTCAGCTGCTCGCGCTGCACATCGACCCATTGCTGAGCATAGGCGCGACATTCGGCGCGGAATTCCTTGGGGGGAACCTCGTCCTTGTTCTTCTTGGCCTTGCGATAGGCTTCCTCGACCTTCCATTCGATCGGGAGGCCGTGGCAATCCCAGCCGGGCACGTAAGGCGCATCGCGGCCCAGCAGGTTCTGGGTGCGGCAGACCATGTCTTTCAGGATGTGGTTCAGCGCATGGCCGATATGCATGTCGCCATTGGCGTAGGGCGGGCCATCGTGGAGGATGAACTTCTCACGGCCCCGGCGGGCATCACGCAAGGCGTTGTAGAGCCCGATCTGCGTCCAGCGCGCGGCAATGCCCGGCTCCTTCTGGGGGAGGCCGGCCTTCATGGGGAAATCGGTCTTCGGCAGGAAGACGGTGTCCCGGTAATCGCGCTTGGTGCTTTCGTCAGACATAGGCTCGCGCCGTTAGGGCAATTGCGGCTCGCGATAAAGGGTTTGCGCGCACCACGTCCCAATCTCGTCATCCTGAACTTGTTTCAGGATCCATTCTTCCCGTTCGACCGGCAGTGCGGAAGGGGAAATGGGCTCTGAAACAAGGTCAGGGTGACGGGAGCGAAAGAAGGCGCCGCGCCTCGGCGCAATCCTTGTCCATCTGTTCGATCAGCGCCTCGAGGCTGTCGAACTTCGCCTCGCCGCGCAGGAAGTGGTGGAAGGCCACCTCGATCTCCTGCCCGTAGAGATCGCCGTTGAAGTCGAAGAAATAGGGCTCCAGCAGCTCCTTGGGCGGTTCGAACTGCGGGCGGATGCCGATATTGGCCGCGCCGTGGAGCACCTCGCCGGTGGCGAGCAGGCGGCCGGTGACGGCGTAGATGCCGTATTTGGGGCGCAGGTAATTGTCGATCGTGACGTTGGCGGTGGGATAGCCGATGGTGCGCCCCCGCTTGTCGCCGTGCTCGACAATGCCCCGGATCGCGAAAGGCCGGGTGAGCAGGCGCGCCGCCAGTTGCGGATCGCCTTCGCGCAGGGCGGTGCGGATGCGGCTGGAGGAGACCACCTCCTCACCCGCTGTCACCGCGGCGACAACCCGCGATTGCAGGCCGAGCTCCCCGCCAAGCGTGCGCAGCAGCGCGACATTGCCCTTCGCGCCCTTGCCAAAGGTGAAATCGCCGCCCGTCACCACCCCGTGCGCGCCGAACCGCTCGATCAGGATAGCGCGGATGAAATCCTCTGCGCTCGTCCCGGCCAGATCGGCATCGAAGTGGAACACCAGCATCGCGGTCGCGCCAGCGGCCAGATACAATTCCTGCCGTTGCTCCAGGGTGGTCAGCCGGAACGGCGGCACATCGGGCTTGAAGAAGCGCACCGGATGCGGATCGAAGGTGGCGATGATCGAAGGGCGGCCCTCCGCCTGCGCCCAGCGGATCGCTTCGCCCGCCACGGCCTGATGGCCCGCGTGGAACCCGTCAAAATTGCCGAGCGCGATGATCGCGCCGCGCAGCGCCTCGGGCATGGCATCGCGATGATCGAGCCAGCGCATCAGATCGCACCCGCCCGCCGGAAGGTGAGGAAGGAGAACGCGGGATGCGGCTCCTGCGCGGCGTGATCTTCGCGCCCTGTCAGCACCCAGTCGCGCCCCGGCTCGGCCATGAAGGTGTCGCCGGGATAGTTCGCGTGGATCTGGGTCAGTTCGATCCGGTGGGCGAGCGGCAGGAACACATCGTAGATCGCCGCCCCGCCGATGATCGCGACTTCGCCGGTCGCGTTGTCTTGCTCCGCCAAGGCCAGCGCTTCCGCGACCGACCCGGCCATCTGCGCGCCGTCGGCGGCAAAGCTGTCCCGGCGGGAGAGCACGATATGGCGGCGACCGGGAAGCAGGCCGGGCAGGCTTTCGAAGGTCTTGCGGCCCATGATCATCGGGAGTCCCAGCCCCTTTTGGCCCATCGTCAGCGCCTTGAAGCGCTTGAGGTCGGCGGGCAGCCGCCAAGGCAGATCGCCCTCGTTGCCGATCGCGCCATTGGCGGCGCGGGCGTAGATCAGCACGATCTCGGGAGTCATTTTACCGCGTGCCCCACGCGGGTGACGTGGCCCATCTTGCGGCCCTCGCGCACTTCGCGCTTGCCGTAGAGGTGCAGGTGCGGCTCGCCCGGCTCGGCCAGAATGGCGTGCGCGCGCAGGGCCTCCTCGCCGACGATGTTGCGCATCTCGATCGCTTCGAAGCGGGTCTTGGTCACCCCCAGCGGCAGGCCGCAGATCGCGCGGATGTGGTTTTCGAACTGGCTGGTGGCCGCGCCTTCGATGGTCCAGTGGCCGGAATTGTGCACGCGGGGCGCCATTTCGTTGAACACGGGGCCTTCGCGGGTGGCGAAGAACTCCAGCGTCAGCACCCCGACATAGCCCAGCGCCTCGGCGACCTTGGCGGCGAGCGCGCGCGCGGCGGGCACCTGCGCTTCGACCAGCGCGCCCGCGGGCAAGATCGACTGCGCCAGCATTCCGCCTTCATGCAGATTGGCGGTGGAGTCCCAGAACTTCACGCTGCCGTCCTTGCCCCGGACGAGGATCACCGAAAACTCGGTCTCGTAGGTCACAAAGCCTTCGTAGATGCAGGCCACGCCCGGAAAGCGAACGCCGCTGGCCTCCAGCGCTGAACGCACGCGCCACTGGCCCTTGCCGTCATAGCCATCGCGGGCGGTCTTGAGGATGCCGGGGGTGCCAACCCGCACCAGCGCGGCGGCGAAGTCATCGTCCGTCTCGACCCGGGCGTAGGGCGCGGGCGTGCCGCCGAGGCTGGCGGCAAAGGCCTTCTCGCTGAGCCGGTCCTGCGCCACTTCCAGCGCGCGCGCAGGACAGGCGAGCAGCTGCGCGGGGATGGCGGCGACCGTGCCGAGCGGCACGTTCTCGAACTCCCAGGTCACGACATCGCAGCGGCCCGCGAAGGCGGCGAGCGCCGCGGTATCATCCCAGTCCGCGGTAATGAAATCGGACGAGGCGTCGGCGGCGACATTGTCCCCCTCCGGCGCAAAGCCGATCACCTTGTAGCCGAGCTGCAAACCGGCAACGGCCATCATCCGGCCGAGCTGGCCGCCGCCCAGAATGCCGATGGTGGAGCCTGCGGGCAGCATCAGTCTTCAGGCACCTCGGCGACGCCGGCGCTGTTGGCCGCGCGCCAGTCTTGCAGGCGTTCGGACAGATCCTCGTCGCTCAGCGCCAGGATCGCGGCGGCGAGGAGCCCGGCGTTCTTCGCGCCCGCCTCTCCAATCGCCAGCGTGCCGACCGGGACGCCGCCCGGCATCTGCACAATCGACAGCAGGCTATCCATGCCGCTCAGGGCTTTCGACTGCACCGGTACGCCCAGCACCGGCAGGTGCGTCATGCTGGCGATCATGCCCGGCAGATGCGCCGCGCCGCCTGCACCGGCGATAATGACGCTGAAACCTTCGCCCTCTGCGCCCTTGGCAAAGGCGACCATCCGGTCCGGCGTGCGGTGGGCCGAGGTGATTCGCGCCTCGTAAGCCACTTCCAGCTCGTTCAGCACATCGGCGGCGGCTTTCATGGTCGGCCAGTCGGACTGGCTTCCCATCACGATCGCGACCTTCCCCCCGGTGGCTTCCATCATGCGTCCTTCAGATAGTACCGCGCGCCGGGCACCATATCGGCGTCAAAGTCGTAGATGATCGGCTGCCCGGTGGGAATCTCGAGATCGGTGATGTCCGCATCGGAAATGCCCGAAAGGTGCTTCACCAGCGCGCGCAGGCTGTTGCCGTGGGCGGCGATGATCACCGTTTCGCCGCGCGCCAGCACCGGCAGGATCGCGCTTTCCCAATAGGGCAGCACGCGCTCGATGGTGAGCTTGAGGCTTTCGGTCGTGGGAATGGCGATCCCGGCATAGCGCGGGTCGGCGGCGAGATCGAAGGCGCTCCCGGCTTCCAGCACCGGCGGCGGCACATCGAAGCTGCGGCGCCAGATCAGCACCTGTTCTTCACCGTGCTTTTCGCGGGTTTCCTGCTTGTCGAGGCCGGTCAGCCCGCCATAGTGGCGTTCGTTGAGGCGCCAGTCCTTCGTTTCGGGAATCCACAGGCGTCCGGCTGCTTCCAGCGCCAGATGCAGCGTCTTGATCGCGCGGGTCTGGAGCGAGGTGAAGGCATAGGATGGCAGCACGCCCTTTTCGCGCAGCAGCGCGCCCGCCGCAGTCGCCTCGGCCACACCCTGCGGCGTCAGATCGACATCCCACCAGCCGGTGAAGCGGTTTTCGAGATTCCACTGGCTCTGGCCGTGGCGGACAAGGATGAGCTTGGGCATTCTTACTCCGTGTTACCGCGCCGCGAGCGGCCCGGTCCTCTCACTGCGTCAGAGCGCGCGGGGTTAGCTTTCGCGGACGGGATTGGGAAGCGATTCCGTTGCATTTGCCGCATCCGAATCGCGCGCAAGGCTGCCCGCGGCCCGCGCCTGCGCCTTCCTGCGCCGCAGGTTTTCGCGCAGCTTGGCCGCGAGCCGTTCCTCGCGCGACATATTCTTGCGGGGGTCTTCACTCATGCGAAACCCTTTGGCCTTAGTGGCCCGCAGCTTCAAGCCTTCGCACGGCTCATCGATCTTAGCGCAATAAGGGCGTTGACAATACGAGGCCGCGCGACAATAGCGCCCGCCCATACCGGCGCTGCTGTAGCTCAGTGGTAGAGCGCACCCTTGGTAAGGGTGAGGTCGGGAGTTCAATCCTCCCCAGCAGCACCATTTCCGCCCATACGGGGCGGAAATGCGCCCTTGGCGGTTCGTTGGCCCATCGAGGCCGATATCCGCAGGCCTGTTCCTCCACTTTGCTACGCTACCTTCCGGGCACTGGCGCGCGCGTCTTTATTCGCCTGATCGCTGCGCGCCTTGAGGGCGGTTGCGTTTGCAGTCGCTATGCGACCGGCGGGCTCAGGCCGCAGTCTTGCGCTTCTCCAGCCACGGGCGCAGCGGGAACAGCCATTGTTCCTTGATCGACAGGCGCTTGCGGTCATCCTGCCCCACCACCTCGCTTTCGCCTTCCTTGTAGGTGCCGAACACGCGGTCCCAGAAGATCACCGAATTGCCGTAGTTGCAGCGCGTATCCTCGTAGCTGAGCGCAGTGTGGTGCAGGCTGTGGTTGCGGATGGTGGTGAAGAAATACCCGTACCAGATCGGCGGATCGGCGCGGACATTGGCGTGGGCATAGGCCGCAATCGCGCCGCCTGCGGTGATGGCGGCGAACAGGGCGTTGAGGTCCACATCCAGCAGCGCCGTTATGCCAATGCTGATCAGGAACAGTTCGATCGGATTGCCGATAAAGCCCTTCATCGCATTCAATTGCGTGATGTGGTGATGCGGCGCGTGGGTGAGCCACAGCGGCGTCCAGTTGTGCATCGCGCGGTGCATCCAGTACTGGCCGAATTCGAACACGAACATCACCACCAGCACCTGCACCAGGAACGGGCTGGCTGCGAGCCACGGGGTGCCGATGCCCCAGGCCGCTTTCAGCTCGCCGAGCGGGCCGTTGACCAACGTGTCGCTGAGAAACCCGATCACGCCGTAACCGAAGGCGACATAGAAAATGTCGGTCAACAGCTCGCGCCCGTTGATGCGCCAGCCTTCGTGCCGTTCGAACACCAGCTCGAGCAGCTGGACGAAGGCGAGGGTGCCAAGGCCCACCGCCATGATCGCCCACGGCCCCTGGGTCCACGCGGCGGGCGCCAAGCCCCAGAAGGCCCAGATCGCCGCCACGGTGGCAGGCGGAAGCAGGTTGATGAGCGACTGTTTCACCGGATCGGCCCCTTGTTGTCTGCCGTCGCTCTACGGCGGCGTTCCGGTCCGGGAGAATACGCCATTATGCGCAGAGCGTCGAGGGGAGCCTCTACGCTTAAGCGTTACAAAGCGGACACCCTGTCCGCTTTGTGAAAGGGCTTAATTTTCCTTTTCGTTCAACAGGTTGAGTCAGCTTGCGCCAAGCGGACGGACAGGGGAAGCGCGCCCTGTTTCGCGCACGGCGGTCATGCGACCACCCTCACAGCAATGGGAAAGAGCCGCAGGAGTCTAGGGCGGCTTCGCGCTGTAGGAAACGGCAGGATTAGGGCGTTGGTGGCCGGAAGCTGCCGTTCGGGAAGCGGCCTCAGTTCGGACCTTTCATTTTCGTCGCCCCGTGCTTGACACGGGGCTTGGCTAGTTCTGCCCCTGCTGGGGCGCGAACCATTGCTCCCAAAGATCGTCCCAAGCGGGATTGGTTGCCTCGATCAGCGCGAACTTCCATTCGCGCCGCCACTTCTTGACGAGCTTCTCGCGGACGATGGCGCCTTCGATCGTGTCGTGGCGTTCGACATAAACAGGGCGGGTTTTCCCGAAGTCCTTA